>CAVYVD010000001.1:0-3062407 GCA_963771915.1 uncultured Solirubrobacterales bacterium
GCTCACCAGCCCACGCCAGGACCCGCCGCGCCGGACCGGGGTGAGCATCCCCGCTCGCGCTTCTGTGTCAAGGCCGGCGGTCCCCGGTGCGGGGACGGTGCGAGCGATCCCAGGTGAGGGCACGATCACACCCGCCGCCGCGCTGAGGACGGCACGCGCGTTCCTGGAGGGCTACCTCGCCTACCTCTACGGGCACGCGCCCGCCAGCGCGGTGAAGGACGCCACACGCGCGCTCGTGCTCTCACTGGAGGCCAATCCGCCGCGCGTCTCGCTGGACATGCGCGCCCGCCAGCCGCGCGTCCTCGCGCTTCACCCGACACCCGCCTCACCAGGGCAGGCCGCGGTGGATGCGGTGGTGAACGATGGCGGCCTCGAGGACTACCCCGTGGGGTTGCTCCTCGCCCGCCGGGACGGCCGGCTGCTCGTCACCGGACTGGAGAGCGAAGGATGAGCGAGGAGCGAACCGGCCGGGGCAGGACGGTTCTGTGGCTGTGGCTTGCGGCCGGGTTCGGCGGCACCGGTTTGGCGCTGGTCGCGATCCTCGCCGTTGCCGTCGTGGTGCTCGGCGCGAGCTTCACTGGCTGCGAGCCAGGCGGCGAAGCGAGCGCGCGCACGATCTCGGGCCCGGCGCCCTCGGCGTATGCGCTTCAGAGCATCCCGCCCGAGCGCCTGCGGCGCTACCAGCAGGCCGGCGCCAGGTTCGACATCGACTGGAGCTTCCTGGCGAGCATCGGGGCGCAGGAGTGCAACAACGACGGGTGCGCCGGAGTCAACTCTGCTGGGTGCGCCGGCCCAATGCAGATCGCCTACGTCCGCGGGAGCGCGTGCAGCCCCGGCGCCGGGCCGACACTTTGGGAACGCTACGCCGTCAACGCAGACCCGGGGCAGTCGCTTTCGGTGAACGACCCCGCGGACGCCGTCTTCACCGCTGCGCGGATTCTCCGCGAAGCGATGGGCGCCCCGCCGACCGGGGGCTCCTACAGCGAATATCGCCAGGCGGCGTGTAACTACTACGGGGCGTGCGCGACCGTTGGTGTCAGCTACGCCGAAGAGGTCATGGCGCGCGCCGTGCAGTACGGGTTCACCGGCGCCGGCTCGCCCACACCGACAAGCCCGCCGCTCGCGGCGCCCGTCGAAGGCGGCGGGCCGAGCGAGTGCGCCGCCCCGGCACCGGGGCCGAGCGGCGCTCGCGCGATCGTCCGGGTCGCCGAAAGCCAGGTCGGTCAGGGCGAGCACCCGCCCGGCTCTGACTGCACGATCTACGGGCCGTGCGAGGAGTGGTGCTCCCTGTTTGCCGCTTGGGTGTGGCAGCACGCTGGGGTGCCGTTGCCCGGCCCGACCGCGCTCTACGGGTACTCCGGGTCGCTCTACACATGGGCCCGCGAACACGGCGGACGAGTGCTGCCGCCGACCGCGAGGCCCTCACCCGGCGACGCCGTTTTCTACGGGCAGGGCCCCGGCTCAAGCGCGCACGTCGGGATCGTCGTGCAGGTTCTGGCAACGGGCGAGATCGTCACCGTCGAGGGCAACTACGACGGGCGCGTAACCCGCGTCGGGCCATTCTCTCCATCCGCGCCGATCGGCGAGGCGGCACCCATCTACGGGTACGCCCAGCCACCCACAGTCGGGTGAGTGATCGGATGTCCAGCCAGCGTAAACCCTCGGGCGCTCGACGCGGACGGTCGCGCGCACGTTCACAGCAGAAGGGAGCACCCATGCCACGCTCAAGCGAACCTGCGACTTCACGTACCCGCCGTCGAGGGGGCCGTGTTCGGCAGCGGGGGAAGATCCTCGACCTGTTCGCCGGCGCCGGCGGGTGGGAGGAGGGTCTACGCCCACTCGGGCTGGCCGCGCTCGGGATCGAGCTGGACCCGTGGGCGTGTAGGACGGCGACGGCGGCCGGGCACGCGCGGCTGCAGGCCGATCTCTCGACGCTCGACCCGTGGGACTTCGCGCCTGTGTGGGGGCTGCTCGGCTCCCCGCCGTGCCAGGCCTACTCGACAGCCGGAAAGGGCCTCGGCACGTTCGACAAGCCGCTCGTGATCGCGTGCGCGCACGAGCTGGCCGCCGGCAGCGACACTCGTGCGGCGCGGCTCGCGGGGTGTCGTGATCCCCGGTCGCTGCTGACGGTCGAGCCGTTGCGGTTCGCGCTCGCGTTGCGTCCGCGGTGGATCGCGCTGGAGCAGGTCCCGGCCGTGCTTGAGCTGTGGACGCTGTTCGCCGGGCTGCTCTCCACACACGGGTATCACACCGCGGCCGGCGTTCTCCGCGCCGAGTGCTACGGGGTGCCGCAGACCCGCCGCCGCGCGTTTCTGCTCGCTTCGCTCGACGGGCCTGTGAGCCTGCCCGCGCCAACGCACCGCTCCTACGACGCGCGTCGCCGCGGAATCCCACCCGGTGAGCAGGGGCTTGAGCCGTGGGTGAGCATGGCGCAGACGCTCAGCTGCCAGGCCGAGGGGGTGGTGCAGACCAACAACCAGACCAACGGCGGGCGCCGGCCCTGCGGCCTCTGCCGTCCGTTGCGAGCACCGGCGCACACGCTCGACACCGCCTCGGGGTCGTGGACGTTCTGTCACGCGCAAGCGGCGGGCTGGGCTTTTCGTAACAGGCCGCGCCGCCCGGAATGCCTGCGCGACCCCGGCGAGCCGGCGCCGACGATCATCGCACGCGACCACCAGAGCTGGGTCCGCCGGCGGCCAGCTACCACCGTCGCGTGCGACGCACGGATCGCACGACCCGGCCCCAAGCGCAACGCCGCCCGACCGTGGGCTCCGGGGCGCAGCGAAGGCGCCGTCCGCGTCACCGTCGCGCAAGCCGCGGCGCTCCAGGGGTTCCCGGCCGACTACCCGTGGCAGGGCTCGCGCAGCCGACAGTTTCAGCAGGTCGGCAACGCGATCCCGCCACCGCTCGCACGGCGCGTCATCGAACACGCGATCAAGCCCGGCGGTGAACCGTGACCCCGCGCTCCACACCCCGCGTGGGCCACTCGATGCGCGCTTCGCTCTTTGGTTCGGCCTTCCCTTCGATCTTCGCTTCGCCTCGCGCTTGGTGTCGAGGCGGCGAAAAGCTGCTCGGGAACTACGATCCCGCGAGGTGGGGATTTGCTGACATCTTTATCTCCGTAGGGGTAACACCATGAGGAGCACGACGCCGAGTGAGCGGGCGGCGGCGGTGGCCCTTGCGGGGCTGGTGTTGCTTGCGCTCGCGGTTCACGTGGTGACCAGGGACGGCCCTGGACCCGGGGTTATCAGCCCGACCTCGATTCGGGCCTATCTCCCACCACTGGCCGGTGGTCTCTCTGCCATCGCCGCGCTTCTCGCCGTGCTGCGCCGTGTGCTCGCCCGGCGGGCGTTGCGCTCGCGTGTCCAGTTCGAGTTGCTGCCCGCCGACACGTTCGACCCGTCGCTCGACGCGATCCGCCGGTTCGCCATGCAGCTCGCGCGCACCCGCCGCGGGTTCCTGGTCGGCTGGCTTGAGCGCCCCGGGAGCGCCGTGCGAATCCTCATCGCGCCCGACGCGCGGGGTGTCCTTCACTACCGTCTGGAGGTGCCTGAGCGCGCCCGTACCGCGCTCGAAGCGGCGCTGAGCGCCTACAGCCAGCTCGAAGTGAGAGAGAGCGACCCCGCAGGGCCTCCGGGCGAGGGGCGCGCGGTGAGGGTGGAGCTGCGTCTCGCTCACCTACCGGGGCAGCCGCTCGGCGACCCCGGGCTCGACCCCGACCCCTTGCAGGGGATCACGGGTGTCCTCGGCCGGCTGCACGGCCCGGCCGAGAGCGCGATCGTCGCGGTCGACCTGCTCCCCAAGACACCAGCGCAGAGCCGCAGGCTTCGCAAGCGGCTCCTCCGTGACGCCGCGCGTCGAGCCGGGGCGCAGAGCGCCGGCACGCTCGACGGGGTTCTCGGGCAGCGCCAGCGAGCGGGGAGGCTCCCTGCGGCGGACGCGGTCGACCGTCTCTTTCAGACGCGGGCGCTACAGCGCAAGCTCGACGCCTCAGACCCGCTGTTCGCCACCCAGATCCTTCTCTGTGTTCGCGCGCGGGAGCGCGCCCGTGCGCGCGCGCTCACACATGCCCTGCTGTCGTGCTTTGACGTGTTCGCCGGGGAGAACCACCTCCGCGCGGCGGGCCTGCGGCTCGGTGGCCTCGGGTTCCTCGGCGCCGACGCGCCGTGGCGGCGGGGAAGATTCGACCGGCGGCTTGGCAGCGGCCGGTTCGCGCCTGTGCGCGAGAGCGTGCTTGGCGCGTCGGAGATCGCGGGTCTGCTCAAGCCGCCGACCGCGCGCTGCCGCGTGGAGAACGTCACCCGCTCGGGCGGCGCGATCCCCTCGGTGCCGCCGGGCCTGCCGACGTACTCGGGGCAGAAGGGGTTGATCCCGCTCGGGAAGGTCAGCGACCGCGCGGGGGAGCGGGTCGTCGGGGTGCCCGTCGCCGGGACGTTCTTCGCGTATATGGCCGGGCGCTCACGGTACGGGAAGACCGAGACCGCGATCGGCCAGTTCATCGCCTTGGCGCGCTCCGGTCACGGCGGCTTGTTTCTCGATCCGCACGCCGACGCGATCAAGGACATCAAGCCCTACCTCACCGACCCGGGCATCCGCGAGCGGGTCATCGAGATCAATCTCGCAGACACCGAGCACGACACCCCGGCGCCCACCTGGAACCTGTTCGCGTTGGAGCGCCGCACCCCCGCGGAGGCCGCCGGGAAGGTCGAGGCGTTCGTAGACGCGCTCGCCGCATCGCTGCGCTGGGATGAGCGCAACACCCGCGCGCTGAACCTCGCCACCCAGGCCGGGCAGGCGCTCACCGAGCTCGCGCTCGCCCTGCCGCCAGAGCTTGCGCCGACGATCTTCCAGGTTCCCACGCTGCTCTCTGACGATGAGTGGCGCGAGGCGATCCTGCCGGCGCTGTCGGCCGGCGCGCGCGGGTTCTTCCAGGATCGGTTCCCCAGGCTGCCCGCCGAGGCGGTCACGGCAGTCACGAACCTGATCGACCGGCTCCGCGCCGCGCGGCCGGTCGCGGCGTTCCTCGGCGCCCCGGTATCCACCTATGACGCGCGGCGCGCGATGCGTGACGGGCTGATCGTGCTCGCGTGCCCCGGCTCGGGCTCCACCCGCGACCGGCTCGTGGCGAACCTGCTGGTCTACGACGTGCTGCACGCGGCGAAGGCTCGCGCGTCGATCGCACCGGAGCGCCGCCGGACGTTCTGGCTGTTCTGCGACGAGCTTCAGACCTACGACGGGCCGAACCTCCCCGCGCTCCTTGAGCAGTCCGCGAAGTACGGCGGCCGGGCGTTCCTGTTCAACCAGAACCCCGAGCGGCTGACCGACGCGACATGGAACGCTGTCACCACCAACCGCTCGCACCTGCTCAGCTCGACGGTCAACGCGAAGGCCGCCGCGATGATAGCGCGGGAGTGGGGCGGCCAGCTCGACCCAAGGATCATCACCGGCCTCGCGCGCTACACCTACCTCGCCTCGATCACGCACGGAGAGCGGACCACAAAGCCGTTTCTCGTGCACGGCGTCACCGCCTGCGAGCTGCACGCCGAACACCACCACCCCGAGCAGCTCCCCGCGCTTGAAGCGGCGATCCAGAGCACCACTCGACGGGAGCCGATCGCCTCGACGCTCGCCGCGCACGAGCACCACGACCAGAACATCCGCCGGGCAGTCGAAGCGCTCCACGGCGGCGGCACGACAGAGCGCGATCCCGTCTCCCGTGGCCGGACGATCCGCCCGGCGGTCCCAGCGGCGCAGGAGCCCGAGCGATGATCACCCTGAAGCCGGCCGCACCGACCCTGCCCGCGGTCGCTACGGAGGTGCTGACGAGCATCTACCAGCACCGGCTGCTCAACACCACACAGGTCCACGCGATGCACCTCCCCAGCCACACCCGTCGCTGGGCCGAACAGATCCTCACGCAGCTCGCCCGGCGCGAGCTGACCGCGTTCGTGCGTCCCGGCCGCGGAGGACCACGCCTCTACTACCTGACCCTCGCCGGGGCGCAGGCCGTCGAGACGATCCCCACCCGCGTCGAGACGCGCCGCAAGCTCATCACCCCCGAGCAGGCCGCCGGCCCGCTCTGGCGTCACACCCTCGCCGTCAACGACACCGGCATCGCATTCATGCACGCAGCCCGCGAACGCGGCGACGACTTCGGCGCGCTCGCCTGGCGCCACGAGATCGCCCACCACGCCCCCGCCGCCGGGCATTCTCGCGGCGAACTGCTGATCGCAGACGCCCTGCTCACCTACCTCGCCCACGGGTCAGACGGGCAGCTCACCTTCCACTACCGGCTCCTCGAGCTCGACCGCGCGACCGTCCCCACCGACACGCTCGCCGCCAAGCTCGCGCGCTACGCGGACCTCTACAACCACACTCCCACCGGCCGCGACCGGCCAGCCGGCAAGCCCTGGCGGGAGCGCTACCCCGTCTTCCCCGACATCATCTGCGTCCTCACCGGCCAGCCCCGCCCGGCGCTCCAGCGCCGCGCGCAGACCGTCCTCGCGCTCTGCCAGACAGACCCCCAGCTACAGCGCACCCCCGAGGTCCGCATCTCCCTGACGCTCCTCGAAGACCTCCAAGCTCACGGACCCTACGCCCCGATCTGGCGCCGCCCCGAAGACCCCACGCAGACCATCGACTGGCTCGGCCAGCCGTGCATCGATGACTGAGAGCGGGCTTGCGCGACCAAAACGCACCCGAGAAGCGCGAAACCCAAGATCGCCTGATCGACGCACGGGAGGCCGCGACGCTGCTCAAGGTGCCCGACACGTGGGTTCTCGCCGAGGCGCGGGCGAACCGGATTCCGCACGTTCGTCTTGGCCGCTACGTGCGGTTCGACCGCGCCACGCTGCGCGCTTGGTGGCGCTCCCGGGCTCGCGGCCCCTGGGCCGAGCCATGATCCCGGGCGGGTCCGCGGCGACCCGCCGGTGGCCTTGCGCGCGGGCTCTCCTACGGCCTAGAATCGGCTCGTCAACAGCAAATAAGAGCCCCGCGGTGTTGGAGCACCCGGGGCCACGGCACCGAAGAGTGGTCCTTCGGCACGAGGAGCAGGATATCCCCCCGACACGGGCTGCTCCTCCAACGAAGACGCTTCCTCGGAGCCTCCGACCAAAGGAGGACGAGATGGCGGTCCAGCAGCACGACGGAACACACAAGAGCGGCAGGCAGCACGAAGGAGCCGGACGCGAGCAGGCAGCCCGGAGGGCGCCAGGCATGGGCAACCTGTTCCTTCGCCGAGATCGCGGCGGCCGGGAGACCTGGTACGGCAAGTGGAGCGTCGACGGCGTGCAGGTCAAACGACGGGTGGGGCCGAAGCGCAAGACCGGCACCCGCGACGGGCTCACGCGCGCGCAGGCCGAGAAGAAGCTGCGCGAACTGATGAGCACCGTGGAGCCCGCCCGCCCGACGAGCGACGCACTGACGATGGACGACCTCGGACGGCGCTACCTCGCCCAGCTCACCCGACGCGGCCGCAAGAAGGCGACGACAACAGCCGTCGAGAGCATCCTGCGCATCTGGCTCAACCCGTTCTTCGCCGGCCGAGACGTGCGCACGATCACCGCCGAGGACGTCCGCGACCTGGTGCGCATGATGGAGCACGGACATCGCCCCGGCCCCAAGCTCAAGGGCGACCGGCGCTACGGCAAGCCGGCCGGCGCCAAGACGGTGCGCAACTACATCGGCACCCTCAGCGCGCTCCTGAACTTCGCCGAGCGCAACGGCTGGGTCTCGGTCAACGTCGCCCGGCACATCGACCTACCTGGCCTTCCACGCAACGAGGACATCCGCTTCCTGGAGCCACCCGAGGTCAACGCCCTCGCCGCCGCCGCGATCGAGGGCCGCTACCAGCGAATCGACCGCGCGCTCTACCTCACGGCCGCAATGACCGGACTGCGGCAGGGCGAGCTAGTCGCCCTGCGCTGGCGAGACGTGGACTGGACCGCCGGCCGCATCCGCGTCCGCCAGAACTACGTCCTCGGCGAGTTCGGCACCCCCAAGTCCCGCCGCTCCACCCGCAGCGTGCCGATGGCAGACGCGCTCGCTGGCGAACTCGACCGGCTGCACCACGCGTCGAGCTGGCCAGCCGACGACGATCTCGTGTTCGCGGACCCCGACACGGGCGGCCCACTCGACAAGGCAGCCATCCTGCGCCGCTACCGCCGCGCGCTCAAAGCCGCGAAGCTCGACGCATCCCACAGGTTCCACGACCTCCGCCACACGTTCGGCACGCGCATGGCGGGCGCCGGGACGCCAATGCGGACCCTCCAGGAGTGGATGGGGCACCGCGACATCGAGACGACCCAGCGCTACGCTGACTACGCGCCGAGCCCGCACGAGGTGGCCTTCGTAGAGGCCGCGTTCGGCGGTGGTGGGGCTGTCGTTCAGCCCCGAGTACGTACCGGCGGCGGCAAGGTAGATGGCGACTGACTCCGCGTGCTTCTGATCCCGACCGAGCCTCGCGTTGACTGTCGGGGTTCGCTGAGCGCGACGCCGTTACGCGGGCTACGATGCCAGGCTGTGTCCAATGCGGCTGAGAACACATCCACGGGCGACTCTTCCCAGGAGAGCGGCGACCCGCAGGTCAGAGCGACCGAATCGTCGCAATCGACGGTCTCAATCGAGTCCCTCGGGCAGTCTGTTGGTGAGATCACTGTATCTATAGGCCCGCAGTTTTTGGAGCTGTTCAGCGAGCATCTGTACTCCTCGCCGAACAAGACATTCGAGGAGCTAGTCTCGAATAGCTGGGATGCCGGAGCGTCGAGCGTTCACATCGGACTGTCGGCTGATCTGTCCGCGACCGACGCTGCCGTGTGGGTTCTTGATAATGGCATCTCTATGGATAAGGATGGGCTGGAGGCGTTGTGGGCCGTCGCGACATCGCAAAAGCGAACCTCTGCCCAGAGCGTTCGGCCGCAGATTGGCAAGTTCGGGATCGGGAAGCTCGCTACATACATTCTCGCCGACTGCTTGACGTACGTCTGTAAGGCCGCGGACGGAGTTGTTCGCGCGGTAACTATGGACTATCGCCGCATTGATGAGCAGAAGGGTGAGCATCTACATATTGATCCACTACCGCTCACCGTCAGAGAGCTGGACGAGACGCAGCTATCTGAGGTATTCGCTACGTTTCCCGCCGGCGGGGATATCGCGAGACTCGTAGAAAACGGCGTCCCGTCAGCACCGCCCGATGCTCAATACGAGAAAGAGTTCCAAGGCCCCGAGCCTCCAGCGGATACTCAATCCGGAACCTGGACACTGGCGATTCTCACATCCTTCAAGGAGAAGGGCAGGGCGATGCAAGCAGGACACATTAAGCGCATGCTGCGGTATGCGCTGCCGTTGGGGGCCTCGCTCAGCATCGTTTTCAACGAAGAGCCACTTCAATCGACAAAAGTAGACGTTGATATCGATGAGGAATGGATTCTTGGCAAGAATCTTGGGATCAAGGCGGTCACGGTTGTAGACGGCGACGGCGACGAGGCTGAGTTTCCCGTAACGGAAGTGAGCGATACAGATAGTACCCACGTCGTCATTGACGGTGTCCCAGGTGAGATCACCGGAACCGTCCGTCTGTACTCAGACCGGATATCTGGTGGCAAGAGCGAGGCGGTTGGTTCGTCAAACGGATTCTTTATCAATGTATTGGGGAGGGTTGTTAACGCTGAGGATTCGTACTTTGGCCTGGAGAACCTCAGCCATTCTGCATGGGCCAAGTTCCGAGCCACGATTCGGGCTGATGGTCTCGACAGCGACCTTGCGGTCAATCGTGAGGGTCTCCTAGAGACGCCGGCACTTGCCGCGTTCCGAGCGTTTCTACTAGCGACCTTTAACACGGCCCGCAACGCCTACGACGCGAGCTTTAGAGCCAATTGGCCCGATGTTGGCCAGGTGCTCACTGATAGCTGGGGAACGGTTCCACTTGAGCCTCTCCGAGATGTCATCAAGGATGGCATAGCGGCCGGTGCTGACCTTGCCTCATTTATTGATGACACTGACGTGGATCCTGATGTTGAGCTAAAGCGCATCGAAGAAGCTCCTCCCGATAGTGTGGCTGACTTCGTCTCTGACGTGGTGTTGGAGGATCTGTCGGCAGACGAACCGCTGGTCAAGTACGAGCTTGCTACGCACCGGGTTGTCGTGAATCGTCAGCATCCGTTCGCACAGGAGCACGGTGAGACGCACGAGCAGCAGCTCCTATTGCGAGATGCAGCTCTTGTAGACCTGCTTACGCAGGCATATATGGCGAGTCTCGGAGTCAATGGCGAAGTGCTTGATCAGGTCGCCAATTACCGAGATCAGAGTCTTCGCTTGATTGCGCAGCGTCGGCGTCGGACCGGAGTTCAGCTTGGGCAAACGCTGGTCGACGCAACGCAATACGAGAAGGGACTGGAGCGTGTTGTGGGCGATGCTCTCGAATATCTTGGCTTCGATGTTAGGCGTCTTGGCCAGCCAGGTAAGACCGAGGGCGTGGCGACGGCCCCTGCAAGGCCAACAGATGGCGCACCTGACTTGGCGGCGAGCTTTAGCTTTACCTATGATGCCAAGTCGAGCGGTAAGGCAAAGGTTAAGACAGGCAACGTGGGGGTCGCCGGCTTGGTGCGCCATCGCTCCGACGAGGGAGCCGACTTCACTCTCGTGGTTGCACCCGACTACGAGGTGGGCGGTCTTGAGAAAGAGTGCAAGGAACAAAAAGTAACGCCTATGCGTGCATCTGACCTCGCGAGGCTCCTGCTCGTGGTGGCCACGCATGGTCCTGTAGACCTGTCGAGGTATCAAGGCCTCTTCGAGCAATTCTCGCCTGACGCAGTAGCGGAGTGGGTCGAGCAATTCGTAAAGGAGGCGGCGGCTCGGCGTGTACTTCGATATGACGTGCTACTTGCTGCCATAGATAAGGTGGGATACTCAGGGCCGGACGCGATCACGACATCTGTGCTAGCCCGAGAGGCACGAGTTCTAATAGGCGACGAGAAGTTCCCCACGCAACGAGATGTGCATGCAGTGCTCCGTGGCCTTGAGGTTCTGCTACCGCATCTCGTGCGGCTCACGGGTGAGAATGCTTACTTCGGAGTACCGGCGAGCAAGTTGCGAGAGGCTATCAGGGTTCAGCTACAAGCTGTACCCGACGAGTACAAGCTCAACATAGAGGAGCCCAGCACCGAATCGTCGCTGGAGCAAACATGAGGCGGACAAGATCGTGACGCTCGCGGACGTTCTACCAGTACATCCGTTTCCGGCGAGGATGGCTCCTGAATTGGCGTTGAGACACGCCAGAGCACTCCATCCTAACAGCACGGTACTCGATCCGATGGTCGGATCTGGCACGACTCTTCGTTACGCCGCAGCTCACGGCCATCACGGCTTCGGGTTCGATGTTGATCCATTGGCTGTTTTGATGACTAGAGTTTGGACTACGCCTCTAGACGTCGCCAAGCTGAGGCGACGAGGTAAGGCGGCACTTACAGCGGCGCTGGGTCAGGGACGTGACCAGAAGGCTCCCCGTCGAAATGACGCGACGAACGAGTTTATGGAGTATTGGTTCGCGCCGCAGCAGCGACACGAACTAGAGTGTTTGGCCACAGTGCTTAGGGGCACGCGAGGACCGGTTGGTGATGCGCTGCGGTTGGCGCTTAGCAAGACTATTATTACGAAGGATCGTGGCGCGTCGCTCGCGCGGGATGTGTCGCATAGTCGCCCGCATAAGGTCGCAGAGACATCAAACTACGATGTGGGTGCGGGTTTCCTCCGTTCAATCGAGCAGCTCGCCACACGCCTAGAGCGATATCCACCACCGGGTGGGGTGAGTGTGAACATCGGCGATGCCCGCGACCTGCCGGTGCCCAGTTGTTCGGTCGATGCCGTAATTACATCTCCGCCGTACCTGAACGCAATCGATTATCTTCGTGGCCATCGCATGGCCCTGGTGTGGCTCGGGTTCGCGCTCGATGAGCTCCGAGAGGTCCGCGGAACGAGCATTGGAACAGAGCGCGGACTTGATAGCGACAACGATCGAGCTCTTGCTGAACGGCTTGCGAGTCGTATGGGGAGCGTGGAGATGCTTCCCGGGCGGCAGATCGGAATGATCCTGCGATATGTGCTGGACATGCTGGCAGTCATGCGGGAGACTGCGCGAGTTCTACGAGAAGATGGGGTTGCGACGTTCGTTATCGGAAACTCGTCGATACGGGGCGTCTTCCTAGCCAATGACGCGGCGATTGCTGCGTGTGCTCGTCAGGTGGGTCTGCGGAGAACAAGCCGGCGAGAGAGGCTACTACCGCCGTCGAAACGCTATCTGCCACCGCCGGGACGGACCTCAGGCCGGCGACTTGAGCAGCGCATGCGAACTGAGGTGATCCTGAGATTTCATGTGGCGTGAGGATGACGCGATGCACTCGGCCTCGCTCGCCGGCCTCGATGGCGCGTATGCCGGTGAGCGAGGCCTGGGCGAGGGGGCCGAGGAAGTTGTGACGAGCTTGACTTTTGACTTGATCCGACATTTCGAGTAGTCTGTCAAGATGGCACGCGCGGGGATCCGCTGGTACAAGCACGGGAAGGGGGTCGTCTCAGCCGTCAGCCCCGACTCGCCCGTGCGGCTATGGATCGACGGATCGGTCGACCCCGACACCAACGTGGAGGTCTTTCAGATTGCCGAGCTCGCGATCGCCAGGGCGCTCCGAAAGCTGTTCCGCTCCCCCGGCGCCTACGTGACTAACCTGCCGATCGACCCTCACACTGCGGTGCCTTTTGGCGAGGGTGCGCTCAGCATCGAGTGGCGCGCCCGGCAGGCATTGCAGAAATCGATCCGTGCCTCTCGCTACGTCGGGCGCGTGCCGCGTGAGGGCGCGTCGGGGCCGCTCGATGTGTTCGCCGACACGGACGTGCATCGCACTTCCAAGGGGCCGAGTGCGGGGATGCACATCGACCTCGGCCCCTTGGGGGCAGCGATCGGCGTGCCGATCCCCGCGCGCCTCGACCTCAACTCCGGCCAGCGCACGACGAGCATGGAGTCGACCATAACCGCTGGGGTCGACCCGGAGGTGGAACTACGCGTACTCACGCTGGATGCTCCCGAGCTGGCCCTCGACACGTATATCGAGGAGGTCGCCGAGGTGTTCGCCGTCGCGGCCAGCGACCTCTTTCGCGCGTTCAGCGAGGTCAATGCGCAGTGGCTCGAGGCTCCGGTTTCGATCGACTACGGAACGGAGGAGGGGGCACACATTGAGGCCGGCGAGAGCTTCACGACCGCAGTGCGGCTGTACGCGGGTAATCCTGGCTCTACGCTGATTGCGCTCGCGGTGGTGGAACGCACCACGGACGAACTACGACCGCTGGCGATCTCCGACCTGATCGGTCTGACAGTAGACGAGTATGGTCTGATTTACCGCGACTTCTGACGCTCGTTCGAGCGCAACATCCCCGGAGCTCATCCAGGAGCAGACCGACTTACCGAGTTCGCAGAACGAACACCAGTTCGTCCTCGGCGCTTGATAAACCTAAGTACATGGATCGAGCTGCCTACGAACGCGCGGTCCGGCAGGCGGAAGCCGAGCATCGTCGGCAGGTCGATGCGTACAACAGGCAAGTGGATCAGCACAACCGCCAGGAACGGCAGCGCGTTGAACGAGAGATCAATGAGCACAACCGCCGGGTAGACCAGCACAACCGGGCAGAAGAACAGCGCGTGCGCGAGGAGGAGCGCCGCGTCAACGAGCACAACCGGCGCGTTCATCAGCAGAACCAGCGGGCTATCGCCGATTACAACCGCCACGTCGGTCAGGTCAACGTCCACAACACAGCCGTGATTGCCGACCTCCAGAACCGGCTCCGCGCTGCCACGTCAGACCCTCGCTACACGGTCGATGAGGAGGCGCTTGCTGATCGCATTCAACGGGCGGTCGCACCGCTTGACGACCGGGATTGGGACGTGTTCCTCAGCTACGCGCGGATCGACGGTGGCGAATCAGGCGACATTCTGCGTCAGCAGCTCGAAAGCCTCGGAGTGAGGGTCTGGTTCGATGAGATCGCGATCCAGCCAGGCAAAAGCCAGGCTCGCCAGATGGACCTGGGGCTACAGAAGGCGCGCGCGGGGGTCGTGCTCCTCACGCCCGCTTACGTTGCCGGCCGCTTCTGGACCGGGCGCGAGCTTGGTGCGCTTCTCCACAAGGAGACGCTGATCCCTGTGCTCGACGGCGTGACCTTCGAGCAGGTGGCCGAGTACAGCGGCATCCTCCCCGATCTCGCAGGCTTCGAGACGGCACGGGACCCTCTCGAAGCCATCGCGCAGAAGATCGCAGCGGCTGTCCTGACTGGCTGATCACGCCCACGTTGGTGCTTGCCACCTCAGCCCACCAGCGAGAAGATCGGCCCGGCTCTTGACCGCAAGACGGAGTGATCGAGCGAGCTGCCGGTGTTCACGCCGCGCGGGGAGCTGGTCGGAGCTATACCCAGAAGTTGTGGATGCGTGTGAAGGGCAAGGCGGCGTACCTTCCCGGTTGATGAAGACCGATGCCGGTGATGGCCGGCAGGAAGGCACGCCATGTCAGATGTTCGCAGGCTCCCCGTCGGGGAGGAGACTGAGGGTCCGGTTACGCTGGATGATCTCGCTCGTGAGGGTGCGCGTCGGATGATCGCCGCGGCGCTTGAGGCCGAGGTCGAGGAGTACGTCGGCTCGTTCGTGGAGGAGGTCGATGAGGACGGGAAGCGGCTGGTCGTCCGCAACGGTCGCGCGCGTGAGCGGCGGGTGACGGTCGGGTCGGGGACAGTCCCGGTCCGCGCACCACGGGTCAACGACAAGCGCGTTTGCGAGGAGAGCGGGGAGCGCAAGCGCTTCAGCTCGCGGATCCTGCCGGCGTACGCGCGGCGCTCGCCGAAGGTCACTGAGGTGCTGCCGATCCTGTATCTGCACGGCCTCTCGACCGGGGACTTCGCCCCGGCGCTGAGGGACCTGCTGGGCGAGGACGCCTCGGGGTTGTCGTCCAGCTCGATCCAGCGGCTGACCGAGGCGTGGCAGGCCGAGCACGCCGCGTTCGTTGCCCGTGAGCTGCGGTTTCACCGCTACGCCTACCTGTTCGTCGATGGCGTGAACGTCAGCGTCCGTCTCGGCGAGGACCCCAGGCTGTGCCTGCTGGTCGTGATCGGCGTGCGTGAGGACGGCTGCAAGGAGCTGCTGGCGGTCGAGGACGGCTACCGCGAGAGCGAGGACTCCTGGGCGGGCGTGTTCCGCGATCTCCGTGACCGTGGCATGAACGAGCCGAAGCTCATGACCGGTGACGGCGCGCTCGGCGCGTGGGCCGCGCTGCGGGGCGTGTTCCCCGCCACCAGGGAGCAGCGCTGCTGGGTGCACAAGACAGCGAACTGCCTCGACGCGCTCCCCAAGCGGCTGCAACCACGCGCCAAGAGCCTGCTGCACGAGATGGCCGAGGCTCCCAGCCGCGCGGACGCTCGCAAGGCGCTGGAGCGCTTCCGTGGCGAGTTCGACGCGAAGTACCCCAAGGCGGTCTCAAAGCTCGACAAGGACTGGGACGCGCTCACCGCGTTCTTCGACTTCCCGGCCGAGCACTGGCGGCATTTGCGCACCACGAACCCGATCGAGAGTAGCTTCGCGACCGTCAAGCTGCGCACCAAGGTCACCAAGGGCGCGGGCTCCAAGAAAGCCGCCCTGGCGATGGCCTACAAGCTCTTGGACGCCGCCCAGGAACGCTGGCGACGCTTCAACGGCCACGAGCTCGTCACCGACGTACTCGACGGCGTGAAGTTCAAGGACGGAATCAAGGTCACAGACGACGAAACCACCACAACGGACGAGAAGGTCGCCGCCTGATGCTTCACCTCCTCATCCACAACTCTTGACAATTGCTCAGCTGGTCGACCCGTCTGGGGCTCGTGTCGGCGGGCTGTTGGCCGGTATCATCGCTGCCGGCACCGAATCTCGATCCAGTGCCGGACGAGGGTCCGACCCTGATCTTGCTCGCCAACATGAAATCGGGGTTCAGAGAGGTGGCTCTCCATCGCGGAGCAATTGTCAAGAGTTGTGGATGAGGAGGTGAAGCATCAGGCGGCGACCTTCTCGTCCGTTGTGGTGGTTTCGTCGTCTGTGACCTTGATTCCGTCCTTGAACTTCACGCCGTCGAGTACGTCGGTGACGAGCTCGTGGCCGTTGAAGCGTCGCCAGCGTTCCTGGGCGGCGTCCAAGAGCTTGTAGGCCATCGCCAGGGCGGCTTTCTTGGAGCCCGCGCCCTTGGTGACCTTGGTGCGCAGCTTGACGGTCGCGAAGCTACTCTCGATCGGGTTCGTGGTGCGCAAATGCCGCCAGTGCTCGGCCGGGAAGTCGAAGAACGCGGTGAGCGCGTCCCAGTCCTTGTCGAGCTTTGAGACCGCCTTGGGGTACTTCGCGTCGAACTCGCCACGGAAGCGCTCCAGCGCCTTGCGAGCGTCCGCGCGGCTGGGAGCCTCGGCCATCTCGTGCAGCAGGCTCTTGGCGCGTGGTTGCAGCCGCTTGGGGAGCGCGTCGAGGCAGTTCGCTGTCTTGTGCACCCAGCAGCGCTGCTCCCTGGTGGCGGGGAACACGCCCCGCAGCGCGGCCCACGCGCCGAGCGCGCCGTCACCGGTCATGAGCTTCGGCTCGTTCATGCCACGGTCACGGAGATCGCGGAACACGCCCGCCCAGGAGTCCTCGCTCTCGCGGTAGCCGTCCTCGACCGCCAGCAGCTCCTTGCAGCCGTCCTCACGCACGCCGATCACGACCAGCAGGCACAGCCTGGGGTCCTCGCCGAGACGGACGCTGACGTTCACGCCATCGACGAACAGGTAGGCGTAGCGGTGAAACCGCAGCTCACGGGCAACGAACGCGGCGTGCTCGGCCTGCCACGCCTCGGTCAGCCGCTGGATCGAGCTGGACGACAACCCCGAGGCGTCCTCGCCCAGCAGGTCCCTCAGCGCCGGGGCGAAGTCCCCGGTCGAGAGGCCGTGCAGATACAGGATCGGCAGCACCTCAGTGACCTTCGGCGAGCGCCGCGCGTACGCCGGCAGGATCCGCGAGCTGAAGCGCTTGCGCTCCCCGCTCTCCTCGCAAACGCGCTTGTCGTTGACCCGTGGTGCGCGGACCGGGACTGTCCCCGACCCGACCGTCACCCGCCGCTCACGCGCGCGACCGTTGCGGACGACCAGCCGCTTCCCGTCCTCATCGACCTCCTCCACGAACGAGCCGACGTACTCCTCGACCTCGGCCTCAAGCGCCGCGGCGATCATCCGACGCGCACCCTCACGAGCGAGATCATCCAGCGTAACCGGACCCTCAGTCTCCTCCCCGACGGGGAGCCTGCGAACATCTGACATGGCGTGCCTTCCTGCCGGCCATCACCGGCATCGGTCTTCATCAACCGGGAAGGTACGCCGCCTTGCCCTTCACACGCATCCACAACTTCTGGGTATAGCTCTCCATCGCGTCGAGGGCGGCATACCCGTCGCGACGCCTCGCCTCAACGTCAGCGTCTGCGGGTGGAGCGTTCGAGTAAAGTGGCCCAGAAACGCGCCACCGCCGGCGGAGTTCATCGAGCGCGAGAAGTAGGTCCGTCTGAGACGGATTCGCCGTGGTACTTCCCGTGGTACTTCAGTGAGCGAATCTGAGCTGATCTCAGAGCACCCGAGAACAGCGAGCAAGCCGTATCTGGCCTCCCCTGAGGTCCGGGCGCGAGTTCGAGCCCGGTTATCGGTGGGTCCACAGCCAGTATCGGTCCCTGAGGGTACCTTGCGGCTGAGAATAGCGCGTCACTTCTGAGTGGGGAGCCTGCTGATTGCGGGGGTCCTGAGTGGAGCGAGTCCCCACCCCGGCTCTCAATGCTCCTGCGGTCAGATTACAGAGATGCCGGCGGCGATGCCACCATCAGGCCTTGTAGTCGTCGACCATGTCACGAACCTACAAAGAGTTACGCGGTTGGTCAAGGCGTCTCCTATATGACCAGAAAAGCTGGCTGTGTGGTCACGGTGCTCCGAGCAATACTTTTGCAATCGCTGTTCCCGCTGTCGCGAACCCACTGACAACAGGCGCCAGCTCCTTCAGACGCTCCCAAAGACCTGTGAGCACTGCTTTCCTTCGCGCACCGCCACTCTCCTCGACAAACGCCTGCGCCACATCTTGAGCCTCTGGATTCCCTGACTCATCTACCCGTTGGACGAGCTCTTCCAGCTCAGCGCGAAGTCCCTCCAAGCCAGTATCGGACAACTTATTGAATGCGTTTTGCACCGTAGAACGGGTAATAATCGTTGAGCCATGAATATTCTGAAAGTTCTCGGTCACCTTATCTCCGTAGTGGTTGAATATCTTGGTTACATTTTTGACTAGCCCAGAGGAGCCAGCCGGCGCCGATGGTTGTCGCCCGTCGCCTGCCTCCTCCACGGTGAGAGCGACATTGTACCGGCACTCGCCGGGCCTCCCGTCACCATCGACCCAGGTCACGTGCAGGCGGACCGGCACGCCCCCGCGATCATCGACCCGAAGGCTGAGGTCGAAGGGGGTGGTGCGCCCAGGGCCGAGCGGCTCCGCTCGCTGCCACTGGCTCCCCACCACCATCGCAGCCCCCTGGGCGGACTCGACCGCTATCGCGAGGCCGGTGCACGAACGCTCTGATCGGTTGGTGAGCTGCCCGCGGATGCTGCCCCAGACACCCGGCCGGAGCCGCCGGCGTTCGATCGTGACGGTAGGTCGTTCAGCACCGGCGGGCGACGCGGCGATCGCATCGAGGACGCGAAGCTTTGCGTGGAAACCCTCGTTGCGGACTGTGCGGCCCATGTCGTCGCGGTAGGAGAAGTTGGTCGATCGGAAGCCCACCACGGTGCCGCCATGATCAGCACGGACCTCCAGAGTCTGTCGGTGCTTGGCACCCGGGGCAAGGCAAGGGATCTCGATCCTGCAGCTACCACCCACCACGGTGATCTCAGGAGGTGGCTGCAGTTTGAAGATGACGTTGGTGCAGGGTCGCCGCCCGGTGTTGACGAACTCGATCGCCAACGGACAGCTCTGGCCGGCCCGTAGCTCGGTAGGAGCCAACGACACCTCGATATTGCCGCTCATCGGCCGTGGCTCAGGGAGATCTCCTCGGCCGGCTTGATCCGGCTGTGGTAGCGCTCACGGCAGAGCCGGCAGTGCGTGGCGACGGATGGAGCTTGACCCTCTTTGGTGGCAAACGCTGGATCGTGCAAGGCTATGACGTCGTCTCGGCACAGCGGCTTCCCGCAGTGGTGGCAGACGGCGATGACCTCGATCTGCGGCTCAGGTTTGCCGCACTCTTCGCAGCGGAAGCTCACCGGATCATGCTCCCGCCTCGGTTGCTTCCTCGGCCTCCAGATCGGCGATCAACCGCTTGTAGGTCTCCTCAGAGATGCGTCCGTCGAGGAGGGAGTCGGAGATTCGTCGGCGACGCTCGTTGGGCGCCGGCGAGGGCGGCGGACCAAGCTGCATCGGCGCGCGCACGCCTGGGCCATTGCCGACATCGTCCTCGACAAGCTCGGCGTCGACCACGTCGTTGTCGTGTTCGGCGTTTCGACCGGCACCGATTGCCCTGACAGCACCGCCACCAGCATACGTGACCTCGACGTCGCCCTCCATGTAGCTGGCCACCTTGGCGGCCTCAAGCACGCGCAATGCCTTGTCATGCAGCTGGACCTGGCAATCAACAATCGCCTTCTCCATGTCGGCGTCCTCGGTTATCGAAAGCGTCGAGTGGTTGTCGTCATCGGTAGGCGGTCTGTAGGTGTACACACCGCTCGTCGAAACCTTGAGCACGGACTTCCCCGATCGCCGGCCAAGCTCACCGGCGATCTCCTCACCGCTGACAGTGATGTGAAAGTCGATCGGGTAGACGCCGTCGTAGTACCGACCGGTGATGTCCCACGACCGATTTGTGTGCGTCCTCGCGGCGCCGGCCTTAGGAGGATGCTCCACCACGCCCTTCACGTAGTATTTCCTGTCGTCATTGCTCAGCGCATTGGTCAACGCGATGATCGTCTCGTAGTCGGGAACTACACCGGACACTACCTGAGTCTTGGCGAGTTCTCGGTCCGACTCCCTCCCATCATCGGGTACGACCCGCCGTTCCTGGTAACGGAGGTTTCGCAGGCTGAGCGAGAAGTTGGTGTCGACCCGGACGAGCAGTCTCGCGGCCAACTCGCGTGGATTACTTCCGCGACTGTCATGCAGCACCACTCCCTGTACCCCTGAGAGCAGACCCGCAGCCGATGAATCGTTCCGCTGTCCGACCCTCGCCGTGGCGACCACTTGCCCGGTAATCACCTGGTTGGTGTCGATCGGATTCTCGAAACGCGCCGTCATAGTGACATGCCGGTACCCGTCGGTACTACCGTCGCTCGCCTGCTCAGTGTCGGATCCTACAACTGGCAGCCGCTCCCAGGTGATTGTCCGCACCGCCGCAGGTTCCGGGGCACCTTCGCTGTCCGGGGAACTCGGACCTTCGTCTGATCCCCCGCCGCGGTGAGATATCGCTTCCGGTTCGACGCCCTCAACATTGCCCCATCCGAGGGGCACGCGCAATTCCATCACCTCGACTTGGTCGACGACGGGTAGCGCGGCTGCATCGCTGGCCACCATTGCACCGGGGTCGCCGAGCGGAAGCCACTGGATGTCAAGTCGCAGGGTACGCCTACCCGAATCCGACTCCAGCGTTGGCACCACCGTGAGTGGGAGGCGATCCACCTGGCGGAGCGGCTGCGGGATGTAGAGCAACTCGAGCCGGGTGGTGGGCGCCGAGCCCGAACTGTCGACATCGAGGAACGGGTGGTCTGCGGTAGACCCGCGCAGGGCAAGGACCGGTTGCTGACCGAGTGGCTCGACCCCGGGCACCGCGTCGGATTGCCATGCGATCCCTGCCCGCCCCACGAGCCGGAGGAACCCTGCCGCGTAGGGCGTCGCCGCGCTGGTGTCGAGGGCGAATCGCTTACGATACCGTCGGAGTCGCTCCCGCTCCGCAGTAGGCCACGACAGAACCGCGTCCAAGGTCCCGGTGAGCGAGGGCGTGATGGGCACGTACTCTCCATTGTCCCCGAGTCGGACCTCGCCTTTGATCGTCTCGATCACCTGAACAGCTTCGATTGCAGGGTCAAGAGGCGCCGGTGGTCGTGCGGAGCGAAGCCGATCTCGCCGGCGCAGGCCGAGGGCGGTCGCGCCTCCTACGGTCGCCAGTCCTGCCAAGAGGAGCAGGACGCCCACGAGCACTGAGGTAAACGCGACGGCGAATCCCAGAGCGGCAGCCAGCGCACCACCCACGAAGAAGCGGACGGGCCAGCCGGCCACACTGTGGTCGCACGCCTCGCAATGGTACGCGGTGCCGGGCGCTAGACCGAGGCGGGCGAACTCCTCACTGGAGCGCACTCCAGGACCGGTCGGACCATCAGCGGGGTGCACAGCGGACTCGTGCGTTTTGCACATCGCCCGTCCGCAGCAGTGACACACGCTCGAGACCGTGTTGGACCCGCAGGCGTAGCAATGCGCCCTCGGCGCACGGGCGGTGACGCGAGAACTCATCGTGTCTCGGTCCTTGCGCTCGCCCGCAAGGTCATCGCCATTGCCGTTGCTGTGCATAGCGATGGCGAAGCTCTTCGTCGAGGCGGTTCATGTCGCGGACGACGACCTCGCTATCTCGCGGATGGTAACCGCGGACAAATAGGCGAATCTCGCCACTTTGCAATGTGCTACGAAACCGGTCTCCGCTCATGGCGTCGCCCACACCCCGGGTGCGTACTGTTTGGTGTTGCTCGCCCTCGATAAAGAGCACCAAATCCACCTTCGTGGGTCCCTCTTTCCGGCTCGCCGTGAGCACTTGCTTGATGGTGTCCGAATTCCCCTCCGCGAGGTCACGCTTGAAATCCACGGTGTAGCCGCAATCACCGAGCGCGGTGACTACATCGTTGATCCGGTCAGGCTCAGGCTTGACCTCATCGAAGTAGAGGTGCTGCCAGGGTGACATCACCCGGGTGGCGAAGCGGTCGGCGAGATACAGTGACACGTCCGAGCGGATCAGGGTCCGGAGCGTGGGATCGGGGGCCCGCTGGCCGGTGGCGGAGAAGATTCGCACGTCAAGACCCGACAACAGGTAGTCGGGGATCTCTATGTCCACGTGGGCCACGACGCATTCTGCCTTATACAGCTGTCCGGGGCTCATCGCGAGGAGCAGCATCGGAGGGCTGGCGTAGGTGTCGATTTCGGCGCCCGTGCCGGCAGCGGGACCCTCTTGTACGAGGCGCACATCGGTCCACACCAGCCGCTCGGTTTCGGGGTCGTAAATGACCTCGCGGGATTCCTCTGGCTCGGTCAGGACATGTAGGGCCTGGGCATCGAGTGCGGTAATCGTTGGCCACTCGAGCTCGACTCGGCGGAGCACCGGTTGCAGCGGAGGCGCGCTCTCGCTCGCCGATGATCCGGTGCGCCGCGGGAGAGTCAGCCGCACGCTGACAGAGAACGCAAGGTAGTGACGGAACGACGCCCGGCTGCGCAGCAGGTCGACGGCCTCCTTGACATGTTCCGACGACTTCAGCATCACTTGGAGCTGTTGCCCGATCTTCCCTTCGGCCGTATCCGGGTCCTCTGGCTCCATCGTCACCGACAGCGGTACCAGCGCAGGCTTGGACGTCTCGTACTCGTGCTCGATCACACAGGCTTGCGTGTCATCTATGAGCGCCTCCCGGCCGCTGATCGATGGTCCCGACACTGGGATGCGCAGCGGGATCACCGCTCGGGCCTCGCCGAGATCCAGCGAGCGATTCGCACTGGCGTCCAGGCTCGGCGCCAGCACAACATGGCCTGCGATGACCGACACGTCGCCAGACAGCGACTCGCCCATGAGTTCCACATCGTCTAGAGCTTCCTGTGTGAAGTAATTCCGCCCGTCGTACGGGAACGTCACGGCGATGCGACCCGGGCAGGGCTCGGAGAGATCCCGGGTTGGGTTCCCT
Organism: uncultured Solirubrobacterales bacterium; assembly: GCA_963771915.1. Lineage (GTDB taxonomy): Bacteria > Actinomycetota > Thermoleophilia > Solirubrobacterales > Solirubrobacteraceae > Palsa-744. Next base: position 22,963 of record CAVYVD010000001.1, read on the forward strand.
GAAACCTCTTGCGCCATCTCGTAGTGCTCGGTGACCACCGCGCACTCAGCGAGCGCGCGCGCGAAGTGCTCTCCGTCAGCCTGCGGCCGACTCTGGAGCGCTCCCCGCAGGGCTGTGATGCCTCTATCAGCGATGCTGGCCATTCCACCTCGCTTCTCATCGGACTCCGCCGAGACCCCCGCGCGGCAAAGACTCCCGTCAGTGCGGCCAACGACACCCCCTGACGGCGAGACGTCCCCGCGCGTACGCTGAAGCTATCAGAACTGGAGCGTATCGGATGTCTGCATAGCACGGTTAACGGGACTTGCCTACGCCCAACCCGCGCGGGTGAGCCAGCGGACCCATTCGTGCCTCTGGTCCAGACGAGCTTGCGATCGTGGCGGTTCTCAGTCGTCCTTGCGCTCGCTCGCGAAGCATTGCGGTGTTCAGCCCGCTGTCGGATCGATGCTGGTTTGCGGCTTGCAGCGCCCTCGTGCTTCTACGACTGGAGGACACCGGTGTATCCATAGGTGTACACCTTTGCTATGATGGTTCGCATGAGTCCACGAGTCGATGAGGTGCTCCCGACGCGGGTGGCGCGAGCGAAGCTGCCGTCGCTGCTGGCGGGTTTTCGTGCTCGTGGCGCGGAGGCCGATCCGGTGGTGATCGGCGCGCACCGACGCCCGGAGGCTGTCGTCCTCTCTTACGAGCGCTATCTGGCGATGCTGAGCGGCCGCGAGCGTGTCAAGGCCATCCTTGCCGACCGCCGCGCCGCGGGGGGCGGCGTGAGCGAGGAGGACGCGATGCGGGTGGCGGTAGAAGAGCAGCACGCCTCCCGTCGCTGAGTGCTACGCATCGTCCTGGATTGCAACGTCTTCGTCTCGGCGCTGCTCTCGCCGAACGGCTCGCCTGCGCAGGTTCTCGACCGATGGGCCGACGGGGACTTCGACGTGATTGTCAGCCCGCTATTGCTCGCCGAGCTGGAGCGGGTTCTGCGCCGCCCGAAGTTCGCGGCGTCGATCGACGGGGCCCAGGTCGACGGGCTCGTGACGGGCTTGATGGAGGACGGGTTGCTGGTTGAGGATCCACCGGCCGATCCTGGCCTGACGCCGGACCCCGGGGATGACTACCTTGTGGCGCTCGCTCGGATGGCGGGCGCGCATTGCATCGTCTCGGGTGATGCGCACCTGCACCAGCTCGCGGATGCCGTGCCGCCGGTCCTCTCGCCGGCGGAGTTCATCGAGCGCGAGAAGTAGGTCCCGTCTGAGATGGATTCGCCGTGGTACTTCCCGTGGTACTTCAGTGAGCGAATCTGACCTGATCTCAGAGCACCTGAGAGCAGCGAGCAAGCCGTATCTGACCTGAGCCGAGGTCTGGGCGCGAGTTCGAGCCCAGTATCGCCCATACCAGGTCAGATGCAGGCAAAGCCCCGGCAGGCCGAGGCGCAGCCCGGCACGGTGCACCGCCTAGGCGGCGTCCTTCGATAGCTGGCCCTCGTATTCGCCGACCACCAGGCGTCCCGATGGGCCCCTTCGTGGGCGGTTTTCGCGCGCTGGGTCAGTCGCCAAGAACGTCTCAGTCTCGCGTTGGGGGCGCTACGGCCGCTGAATCGGATCGCTGCTAACAACCAGAACAGTCGGCTGTGCTGTTAGGTTCCGCTCTTGACAAAAGGGGAAGACAAGACTGGCAACACGGCGGCTCGACTACGTCAGGCGGCATTCGTCACCAAGCGGTCGGTTGGGGGGCCGGAACGTGACTTGAGCGGCCCGCGCGCGAGGGCGTCCGCGGTGCTCCCTCTCGCGCCACTTGCGGCGCTCGTGCTTTACGTGGTCGTGTTCGTGGCCCGCGCGTCGGCTGTCGTGACAACGCTGTATCTGAATGCCGATATCGCCTCCGGGCCCGTGATCGCACAGTCGCTCGCGACAGCGCCCCGCCATACCGAAGTGCTGCTTGGTAACTACGCCTGGTTCGAGGCCCTGGGCATGATGTCGATCCTGCGCGTGCTGCCCGCGCATCGAGTGATGTGGCAGGCGGCACCGTTCCTGATCGCCGTCGCGACCTTCGCGCTCGTCGCCTGGGGTGTGCGGCGGGTGGGCGGGCGGCGCGCCGCTATGCTGACGTTTGGTCATCGGCCTAGCCGCCGCGCCCGCGACCGTCGAAGAGCTAGCCCGGAGCGTGCAGTAATGACCGCGCCCCCGGGGTGGGCGGGGGCGCGGAAACGTCCGACTGGGCTTGGAGAATGGGGCTTGCTGAAGGGCCGATTCCCCGAACTCAGGAGGTTCACCTTGAAGGTGATGCGTGATGGACGCCCGGTAACCGTAGAAGTCACGTCGGACGGAGCAGGTTTGGTCTCGCATGCGGGCAGCGCGCTGGTCGCCCAGGTGGCTGACAAGCTCGGTCTTACGAGGGCGCTGTCGCTGGGGATGGCCGGGATCAAGCAGCGCCGTCGTGGTCATGATCCGGGCTGGGTGGTCCGCGATCTCGCGGTGATGCTGGTCGATGGCGGCGAGTGCGTCTCGGATCTCGGTGTGGTCCGTGAGCAGGACGCGTTGTTCGGGGCGGTCGCGTCTGACTCCACAGCGTTTCGGATGATCGACCGGGTCGCTTCTGAGCCCGGACTGCTGGACGCTCTCCGTGTCGCGCACGCACGCGCCCGGGAGCGGTTCTGGGAGTTGCATGGTGCGCCGGAACGGTTGACGCTCGATGTCGACGCGACGCTGATCACGACGCATTCGGAGAAGGAGAAGGCGGCCGGGAACTACAAGGGCGGCTACGGATTTCACCCGCTGCAGGTCTACCTGGATGAGACGCGCGAGGCGCTTGGTGGCCTTTTGCGCCCCGGGAACGCCGGCTCGAACACCGCCGATGATCATGTGGCGGCGCTGGACTTGGCGCTGGCGCAGATCCCGGCCGAGTACGTGGAGGCTCTGGAGATCTTGGTGCCCGCGGACACGGCCGGCGCTACGCATGGCCTCGTTGACTACTGCCGCGAGGCACGGATGCGCTACTCGGTCGGCTACGAGCTGACCGAGACCGTTCGTGGCGCGATCCTCACGATCCCCAAGGACGCGTGGATAGGAGCGCTCGACCAGGACGGGCCGGCCCGCAAGAACGGCGAGGTCTACGAGATCACCGGCATGGTCGATCTGTCGGCGTGGCCTGAGGGCTCCAGGTTGATCGTGCGGCGTGAGCGTCCACACCCCGGAGCGCAGCTGTCGTTCACCGACCACGACGGATACCGCTTCCAAGCGATCCTCACTGACCAACCCGACCCCGACATCGCCGTCTTGGAGTGCCGCCACCGCCAGCACGCGCACGTCGAGGACCGCATCCGTGACGACAAGGACACCGGCCTATCCAAGTTCCCGTTCAAAGAGTTTGCGCTCAACGAGGTGTGGCTGGAGATCGTGATGCTCGCGCACGACCTGATCGTCTGGACCCAAGCGCTCGTCCTCGACGGAGAGCTCGCCAAGGCCGAGCCCAAGCGGCTGCGCTACCGGCTACTGCACGTCGCCGGGCGGCTCGCGTTCTCCGGCCGCCGCGCGAAGCTCCACCTCCAGGACACATGGCCATGGGCAGCCGAGCTCCTCGCCGCATTCAAGAAACTCAAAACGCTTCAGGCCGCCACCGGCTGAGACCAGCCGCCAACGACCCCGCCACCACCCAGAAGACCACCCGGCCACCCGGCCGTAATCACCGCTACCCCGAAACCGGCCGAGCACACGCCAACGCTCCCCCAAGAGCGCGTCACACACAACACCGCCCAACCAAATCGCCGATCAACAAGCCACCGACCCGTCAAACAGCCACGCACAGTCACTCTCACGCACCTACTGCATGATCTGGGCTAAGCACCTGGACGGTCCACGGTTTGACGTGGCTGCACGCCGCGTTGCTGGCGTGGCTCGCGGTGTGGCTCGCCGAGAGGCGCTCGTTTAAGTCTGCGCTCCCTGCGGCGGCGCTCGTCGGGCTCGTGTCCGGTCCCGCGCTGGCTTCCGACCCGCTGCTGATCGCCGCCGGCGTGCTGCCGCTGTGGGCGTCGACGCTCGCGGTGCGCCTGCGCGCGAGGGACCAGCGCTCGATCGACGACAACCGCACGCGGCTTGCGGCGGTGCTCGTGGCAAGCGCGTTGGCCGCAGCGGCCGCCGTCATGACGCTGGTGGTCGCACACGGCCAGAACATCCACGGCGCAGATACGCTGCCGCTGCGGGTGACCGTCCATCTGCTCGGCCACAACCTCGGCGTGCTGTGGGAAGCGCTCGTGACGCTCGGCAACGGCGACATCCTCAACTCCCCGGCGTTCGGCGCCAGCACGCTCGTCCACGGCGTGTGCGGCGGGCTTGCGCTGATCGCGGTGCCCGTGGCGCTGTACGCCGCGCGGTCGTTGCTGGCGCAGGCGTCTTCCCCGGCGAGCGCCGCCCACGCGGCGTTCTGGGCCACCGCTGCAGTCGCGTTGGTGTTGGCGTTCCTCTTCAGCAACGCACCGGTGGCGGCGTTCTCCAGGCGCTATCTGGTGGGCGTGCTGCTGGCGGTCGCGGCGCTCGTGCCGCTCGCTCCGCGCCGGCGCCTGTCGCGGCTTGCGACCGTCGTCGCGGTCACGTTCTTCGCGCTCGTCGGCGTCATGTCGCTGCTGCGCGGCGAGATGACCACTAACTCGTCGCACTTCCCGACGCCCGCGGAGGCCGAGACCGTCGCGCGCTTCGCGAGCGCGCAGCACGCCGCCGTTGGCTACAGCGGCGACTGGGACGCCGCGTCGCTGACGTGGGCGTCGCGCTTTTCCATCCACGTCTATCCCGTCAGCCCGTGCGGTGAACGGCTCTGCGCGTTTCAACTGCATCGCGTCGCCTCCTGGTATTACCCGCGTGGCGCCGCGCGGACCTATCTGGTGCTCGACCAGGCGGTACGGCAGATCAGCGTGCGCGCGCTGCCGCCCACTTTGGGCCGACCGATCGCGAGCGCGACCGTCGGTCAGCTCGAGGTGTACGCCTTTGGCTACGACATCGCACGCGACTTCGGCACGCCGCTGAAAGGCCCGCAACCGTGATCCAGGCGCAGGCTCCACGACCTGCCTGCCGGACCTCCACTGGATACCCGTTGGGCATTGCTTCCTCCTCGCTGAACGCCAGAGGATTCCACAAACGCGACTCCGCTAAACTTGGGTCAGATCACCGTGTCCACGGAAACGGGGGCGGCCCAGGCCGGCAGCCTGGGTGCTTTGGAGTGGACGCGGTCTGACGTACAGTTGGCCGTCGAAGCGCGTCCATTCCAATCCTCGGCGCTGTGACTTCGCGCCTAGTCCGAAGCTAGAGCGGCGGCAGACGCCCTTGAGCGCGGTTTGCCGGCTCGCAGGGCTGTCTCGTTCGCGCCTGCTGGCGTTAGGCGGCCTTGTTAATGCCTTCGCGCGTGGCGGCCTTCAGGATCTTCTGATCGAATGAGGCGACCGCCGAGCTCGTGTGCTTTGCGGTCGCGAGGCAGTAGGCGTCGGGGAGGCTGATCGGGTGCCGTTGTCGCAGGCGCGCCGCCTCGACCCCGATCGCCTCGTTCGGCTGGTGCACGGTGACGCCGAGGGCGGCGATCGCCTCCCGGGCGGCGGCGAGCTTCGACACGTCTGCCGAGGGAGCGATCAGCACCTCGGTCAGGTTCACGACGCTGACCGCGCAGGCGTCTTGGTCGTCGCGCCACTTGGTGAACAGCGCGCGAGCGCGATGGTGGTGCGGGTCGCTGGCGTCAAGCGCTCCGATCAGGACGTCCGCGTCGAGGAGCAGCTTCACCGCCGTTCATCTTCGGCGTCGAGCTGCTCGAGATAGCCGGCAGGGTAGGTGCCTGTCAGCGTCCCGAACGCATCCTCGAAGGTCGTGGTCGTGCGGCGGATCCGCAGCTCCCCGTCGCCGGCCGGCTCGACCGTGACGCGCTCGCCGGCGTGCAGCCCAACCTCGTCGAGCGCCGCGACGGGGAGCGTGATCTGGTTCTTGGTCGAGATTCGCGCCATTCCTTTACTCTAGCAGTAAAGGGATGGTCTCCCGTGCCGCACGACCCGGGTGGGAACTGCCTTCGCCATGACCCGGCCGGTGCTCGTCCTTACCGACGGCCTGGAGACCACCAAAGGGGAGAGGGCTTGGATTCGATCGCGCGGTGACGTGAGTGCAGCGACTCGATGACCTTGCCTGTCGTCATGTTCAGCGCGGCGAACAGGCTGCTTGTGCCGTGTCGCTTGTAGTCGTGTGTGGCACGCTCGGGGACACCGGGTAGCACGGGCAGGATCGGCTGGGTGCGGTCCAGTGCTTGTATTTGGCTCTTCTCGACTACCCAAACGCAGTAGATAACCGGGTGGTCGGTCGCCGGTCGGGACCGGGATTGAGTGGCGGATCGTGACGTCGTTTTCGCCGATGAGGACCTCGCGCACGACGAGCCGGATGATCTGCTGGCGCTGCCCGACGGTGAGGTCTTCGGCCGTGGTGGTGAGCCGGGCGCGGAAGCTTTCGAGCGTCTCGGTGAGCTTGAGGTAGGTCTCAGCGTCGTGCAGTTCGGCGTCGAGCGCGTCCAGTTGGGCTTGCAGGGTGGCCTCGCGTTTGCGCAGGTCGGGCATGCGGGTGCGGAACTCGTCGAGCGTGATGAGCTGCTCTTGGTAGCCGTCCAGCAACCGTCGCAGCGTTCTGGGCGCGGGTGAGGTCGCGCTCGAGTGCGTCTCGACGCCCGGTGGCGGGGTGCGCGGCGCGCATCGTTTGAAGTCGCCTGTTGATCTCGGCCTCGATTAGCGTCGGGTCCTCGAGCAGCCCGAACACGCGGTTCCAGACTAGCTCGTCGATCTCTGCCAGGCGAATGGGCCGCTTATCGCAGATGCGTCCCTCGGGACGGCGGTGCCCGTCGGTGCCCGAGCAGCGGTAGTACTCCCGCAGGATCCCGTTCTTGCTGCGCGTCGAGCAGCGGTAGTACGCGTAGCCGCAGTGGCGGCACACGAGGATCCCCTGCAGCAGCGACGGTCGCCTGGTGTTCCGTGGCGAGAAGCGCTGTTGACGGTGCAGACGGTCCTGGACGAGCGCGAACTGCTCCTCGGTCACGAGCGCCGGTACCGAGATCCGCTTCCATTGATCATGCGTGACGCTCTCCCGCGAAACATAGGCGGAGCGCTGCCCGCGCTGGCGCGCTGGACGCGTGGCACGGACGGGCGCGCCGGTCGCGTGTGTCTTGCCGTAGGCCGCCTGGCCGGCGTAGGCCGGGTTGCGCAGCATCCCCCAGATCGTCGCGTTGTTCCAGCCAGTCTTGCCGGTCCTGGTCGGCACGCCTTGCTCTGAGAGCCAGCGCGCGATCTTCGCGATCGACTCGTCATCCTCGAGGTAGCGGCGGAAGATCTCGCGCACGACCAGCGCCTCGGTCTCGTCGATCTCAAAGCGCGCGTCGGCGTGCTCGGACTTCTTCACATACCGGTAGCCGTACGGTGCTCGGGCGAGGACCGACACCGCGCCGGCCCGGGCGCGATGCAGCTTCCCGCGGCGACAACGCTCGGCGATCTGCGCCCGCTCATACTCCGCGATCATTCCCTGGAACTGGCGCAGCAGCTCATCCTCAGGGGTACCGGAGCGCTCGGGCTCCTTCGCGAATATCACCTCGATACCCGCGCGCTGGAACTCCTCCAGCAGCAGCACCTGGTAGGCATAGCGGCGCGCGAGTCGATCCGGCGCGTGACACAAAAGCACCTCGAAGCACCCTCGACCGCTATGTCGCGCAGCCGCTCAAGCTCCGGGCGACGCAGCACAGCGCCCGAGACGCCCTCATCCTCGAACACCAGATCCTCTGTGACCAGCAGCCCGCGCTCGGCGGCCAGCTCACGCAGCGCGATGGCCTGACTCTGGATTGTCTGCTCGCGGCGCTGCCGATCCGAGGACACCCGCGCGTAGATCGCGGCCACCCTGCCCGACCGCCCCACCATGTTGCTGCTGCTCTGGTTCATCATCCCTCCGCTCGTTACCGGTCACTCGGCGCCGCTCGGGCGCCAGGAGCACATACGCCTGCGCCAGCCGCGCGTCCGCGAGGCGGTCACCAACGAACTCGATCTCAACGCGCCTTGCCACCGGGCCGCTCGCCGGCCTGATCGAGATACCCAGCCACCGCGGCCGCCGTCACCGCGCTCAACGACACACCACTCGCCCGCGCACGCTCGCGCAGACCAGCGCTCAACGACGGCGCCAGCCTCACCGTGAATACCACCGTGCGCTCCGGCACCACCACCCCGCCCGGCCGCTCCAGCGCCTCGTTCACATACCGACGCGCCTGACGCTCGGACAGACCGCACTCGGCCTGCAACCCGCGCACCGCGTCCGCCGACGACCGATCGGCCAGCAACTCCACCGCCCGGTTCACCCGAACCGCGTACTCGTCGGCATGAGCGCGTCGCAACGCCATCAGCCTCATCAATACAACACGTCACGGCAGACTCCTTCCCACCGGACGCCCCACCAGCCACTCAAACTCGAAGTTACCTACTGCGCTGGTGTCTCCTCATCCATGCAGAGCACGATCGCCTTCTCCGGCGGGTCCAGGTAGAGCCCCACGATGTCCTTGACCTTTTCGACGAACAACGGGTCCTTTGAAAGCTTCCAGTGCTCCACCCGGTGAGGCTGCAACCCAAAGGCCCGCCACACCCGTGAGATCGTTGACTGCGAGAGCCCACTCTTGGCGGCCATCTGGCGCGTAGACCAGCGCGTCCCCCCATCCGGCGGCACGGTCTCCAAAGTCTTGACGATCACATCCTCGACGCGCTCATCGCCGACCGTCCTGGGACGCCCAGACCGCGGCTCGTCTACCAGCCCGTCGAGCCGGTCGGCGAGAAACCGCCGCCGCCACTTACCGACCGTCGCCGCGCTCACCGAAAGCCGTGACGCGACCTCCTTATTGGAGTGACCATACGCGCACTCCAACACGATCTGCGAGCGCAACGCCAACCCCTGCACGATACGACGCCTACGAGCCCACCCCTTCAACTGCGCACGCTCACCGTTGGTGAGCTCCAAAACCGCCTTGGGACGACCAAGAGCAGTAGCCATCCCGGCATCATACCACACTTACAGCACGAACTTACGACTCAGGACACTGCCTACCTGGATCGAACTACAGGAAACGTACAAATACAGCGTCTACTACCCGTATCTCTGGCCACGTTCAAAGAGTGGATCAGGTTTGTATGCCTGCTGGGACAAGGTCTATCTCATTGGACGCAAACGAGGGATCGGCTGTTACATCATGCCGAGCTCGCATAGCACCAGAAAGGAAAGAGACTTATGCCAATTGCGATCGCATTGAGTGGCGGCGGCAGCAAGGGAGACTTCGAGCTCGGCGCCCTGCGCGCGCTGTATAACCGCGGCGTCCAGCCCGAGATACTGACGGGCACGTCCGTAGGCAGCGTCAACGCGGTCAAGCTGGCGGAGGACGCTGTGGGGGATAGCGCATTGTCGGAACTCAAGGCGATCTGGCTCGATATGACGAGCGACAGTGACATGTATGTCGAGGACCCGAAGTTGGCGGAGCTGAGTCAGGCGGCCAGGAACCTGATCCGTTACGGCAGGAGCCAGCTCGCGGACGGCCCGATCTCCTTTCTGACAGACCCCTTCGTCAGCCTCATTCAGTTCCTCTCCGTAGCGTCTGCTGCCGGTGCTGAGCTGCTCGATGCTGCGGAGGCATTTTTGAACGCGAAGTCGAAGTCTCTTTACCTGTTCCGTCCCCTGCGCGAAAAACTACAGATCTACGTTGATCCCGCCAAGGTAGCGCGATCAGGCGTCAAGCTGCGTATGGCAACCGTGAGCCTCGAAAGCGGGGAAGTACGATATGTCGACGAGCGCGGCCGCTTCATCGACGACGAGACCCCCGTCGACCTCCTGGATGCGGCGATCGCATCCTCCTCCATCCCCGCAATCTTTGCTCCGCAGCTGCTTGGCACGGAAAACTTCATCGACGGTGGCGTGCGGGATGTGGTGCCCATTCAGGCCGCGCTCGACGCCGGCGCGGATCGCGTCTATGCGATCGTGGCGTCTCGCGGCGGTGTGGATCCCGCGCCGAAAGGCTCCTTTGACGAGAAGACAATCGCGGACATCGCGCTCCGCGCGACGATGGAAATCATACCGGATCAGCTGCAGCGCTTCGAGACCAACCCTCCCGGACTTGGATGGCCGAAGGGCGTTGTTTTCATCCAGCCCGACTTCACGGTGCACGATTCAATGACGGTGGACCCCGGTCTGATACGGATCAACCGGGACTTTGGGTACATGCGCGCCGCCGATATATTCGACTATGGCCAGCCCGCCGATATCCTTGCCGTGCTGCTGCTCGCGATCCTCGTCTACTACTCGACAAAGATCGCAGAACTCCGTAAGGAAATCTCAAGTTTCGGGGTTATCCGGTGGCTGCCGTGAGTGCCTGAGCGGGGTTGGTGGTTTCTCGCTGGTTGGGGGTTGTGGGGGTAACTGGTGAGTATTGGGCGGCGATGATCGCGCGGCGCAGGCTGGCGAGCATGTCTTGGTAGGAGGGGTTGGTCTTCTGGCGGTACCAGGGGGCGTGGCGGCGGCGGTAGCGCACGTCGTGCTCGGCGCGGCCGCAGAGCGTGTACCACGTGATTGTCAGGGTCTGGCAGAGTAGGCCGAATGGCACGGTGCGCTCGACCGCTCGCTGGACACGGTTGCGTGCCTCGCCGACGCCCGTGATTTGCTTGGCGTCCTCGAAGCACACCTCGATCGCCCAGCGCTCGTCGTAGCGCTCGATCAGCTGCGCGGGGGTGGCGGTCGTGTCGGTGCTGATGAGCGCGATGTCGTAGCCAGCTTCGTGATTGGGGTGCTTGACCAACATCACGCGCACCGGCCGCTCGTGCCACACGTCGTACCACAGCGCCTGCATGGTGTGGCAGAGCACGCTCTGGCGATGGCCTGAGCGCGTCACCTCTGTCTTCTCCCAAACGGTGACGGGATCGTCAGCGATCGCTTTCAGCGACGGCAGCCTGACGCCCTTCTTGGCTGGCTGGCCGGGCTTGCCCGTCTTTGGCGGCCTGGGAGCACACAGCCTGGCGTTGCATCGCAGGCGCGAGGTGACAGTGACGCTCCCTGGTAGGCCGCGCAGCGCTTTTGAGCCGTACGCCGAGTCGCCCACGAGATCGATCTTGCGGTTCGGGTAGCGCCAGATCACCAAGTCCAGCAGCCTCCTGGCGAGCGCGGACTTTGAGGGGTAGGCGGGGTTCGCCTTGCGCCCCGCGCGAGAAGCGCCCCTCCTCGAACCCCTGGCCCGCGGCTCGGGCAGCCACAGGCGAAAGAGCACCGGCAGCGCGAGGGCGCGCTTGACGCACGCCACGCGGACGAGCAGCGCCAACACGACCCAGTTGTTGCCAAAGCCGAGCTGGCTGCCCGCGCCGGCCGGTAGAGACCCGTCGTACTGCCAACGGGCGCCGTGCACCTGCTTGCCGGTGCGCTTGAACAGGGTGTCATCAACCGCGAGGCGGATCGGCTGCTCGCGGGGCACGAAGGTTACGATGAGGAAGTCGAGCAGCAACAATCCCAGCCCGTCCGGGCACCATTGTCGCTCAGCGAAGAAGTCGTGCGCGCGGCTGTGATGCCAGACGCGCTCAAGCCGCGCCGCCTGCAGCACCCCACAGACCGTGTGCTCCCCGACCCGCGAGAGGAACCCCACGACCAGGCAGCGGAACGTCTGGAACGTCGGCGCGCTGAACGCACCAGCGAGCAGGAACAGCAACGAATCGAGCGAAGATGGAACGACGGGCATCGGCGGTGACCTCCCACGAGTGTTGACAACCCGTGGATTCGAGGAAGCCGCCGGTGCCCCTCCACATTACCCCCCCGCCACACAGCACTCGACGCTGCCGCCCAATCTCCTGCAAATTCGCCGCAAACCCCGAAACTTCAGATGAAATCTGGACAAAGGAGTATGCCGCAGCGGGCCAGCGCACGCTGGGGCAGGAAGTGATCGAACCAGATTTGGTTTTGGTTCCCGCGCCCGAGGTGTTCCTGGAGGTCCGGGGGATGAAGAAGGAGTTGAAGAAATTGCTGGAGGATCGGATGACCCTCTTTGGAGCCGTGCCGACAGCTCACGTCTCGCCAACGACGATCGATTTCGGCGAGGTGGCGGTCTGCAGGCCGCAGACTCAATTCATCACCGTCCGCAACGTAGCGGACTTCGGCACACCACCCGATGTCTCACAGCTGTGGCTTCGGTTCGAGGCCCACCCATGGACCAATCCAGCCGCAGGCAGCCCCTGGGGATCTTTTCACTCTGTCGCGGGGAAGTCCCGGCTGAGACGCCGCCAGCCCCAGCTGACCTGCCGTCGGCCGACCTGCAGCTTGGGCTGGCGCAGTTTCCTGGAGCGTTTCAATGCCACTCTGCCTGCCGACGTGGTCCCTCCGGGCCAGTCTGTCGCGATCCCAGTTCAGTTCACTCCCGCTCGGGGGAGCAACCAGGCGACGCTGGAAATCAGCACGAACGACCCGAACCAGCCGGTGATCGAGATTCAGCTGAGCGGAGTGGGCATCGACGCGGCCGCCGCCATCGAGGTGTTCCCGACGAGTGTGTCATTCGGGGCCGTATTGGTTGGGATGACGCGCCGACGGGGTGCGACGATCGTCAACACGGGCTGCCAGCCACTCATCGTCACCGCGATCTCCACCACCGACATATTCACGGCGTTTCCGCCCACGCTCCCACTGTCGATCGCTCCCGGCGCGCTGGTCAGTGTGCCCGTCGAGTTTCAGCCCGAGAGCTCAGCCAGGTCTGAGGGGGTCATGTCGATCACATCCAACGCGCAGCCTGCACCAACCCAGGTCAAGCTCGTTGGCACCGGGCGCGAACCTCATCCTCGTTTGTGAGTCATGCGCGCCCTTTGGAGCGCCGACAAGAACTTGTCACGAGGCCGGCAGTGACCTCGGAGAGCTCGTAGCGAGCGTCCGGGTCGAGACGCAGAAGCCGGACCGGCAGCGGCGGGCTGTGCTTGTGGTTGCGCGTGGCGGGCGGGCGTAGCACTCGCGATGTCCACGGAAACGGGGGCGGCCCACCCTGGCCGCCAGCTCAGCCAACGAAAAGGGCTTGACCAAGTAATCGACCGCGCCGGCGCCCAGACCCACGACGCGATCCTCGACCTCGCCAGGGGCGGTCAGCACAATCACTGGAACGCTCGGCTTGGCCTGGCGTACGGACGCGAGGATCTCAAGACCCCTCTACCGGGAAGCATCAGGTCCAGTACGATCAGGTCGAACCTGTCGTGTAGGGCTCGCCGCTCGCCCTCTATCCCGTCCAGCTCGGCTTCTACGGCAAAGCCCTCGGCCTGCAGTCCCCGACGTACGAAATCGACGATTCCCGGCTCATCCTCGACCAGCAGGATCGCCGGTGAGAACGAGCAGGATTGCCGGTGAGAACGGCCGCCGCTCGGCGCGGTCACCGGAATGCACCATCACGCCAGCAAAGACCCCATAAAACAGGTGCTTTCTCGGGCTGGGCGGCAATTCCATGAGATCTCTCATCATGCAGTTACCCGGTCCTTAGCAAACGTCCACAGACTCCCCCTGGTGGCAGTCGATGACCAGACAGCAGTCCGGCAGCGGGACCGTCGCGAGCGGAGTGCCACGAGGCCCAGAGTCCCGGCATCTCGGCCACCATCCCCGGCACGTGCGTGGCGCAGACGCCTGACCGCCGGCGGAACGACCGGCAACGAGCAGCTCACCGCGGCGACCGGGATAGTCCTCTTGGTCCTCCTTGCGGCCCTGGGCGTAACGATACTCAGGGTCAGGCTGCTTCTGAGTGAGCATATGTTCCTCGGGATCTTGTTGATCCCGCCCGTCGCCCTGAAGATGGCGAGCACCGGCTACCGATTCGCCCGCTACTACACCTTCAATCCCCTCTATCGGCGCAAGGGGGCGCCCCCACCCACCCTGCGTTTGATCGCCCCGATCGTGGTCGCCTCGACGGTGGTGGTGTTCGCGAGCGGAGTCGCCCTGCTGTTGCTGGGACCGAGCTCCCGCGGGTCGCTGCTGCTGATCCACAAGGCGAGCTTTGTTATCTGGATAGCTGTCACCTCGATTCACGTACTCGCTCACCTATCCGACCTACCCCGAGCGCTGAAGACGAAACACGCAATCCAGCCGAGACTCGACAGTTACGGAGACGGCAGCGCCGGACGAATCCTGTCTCTCTCCGGGGCGCTCGTCGCTGGCCTGGTCCTCGCCATTCTCTATCTTCCCCAGTTCGGTCCCTGGCTGCACGCCCACCATTAAGAACAGCAGGCAGTAGACGGCGAACGGGACCAGCGTGCGGAGACGCCTGCGCCGGCAATCTGCCTCAAGGAGGCGCCGAGGTCTGGCTCGCCCCGCCCTGTTTTAAGTGCTCTGGCTCGCAAGCTCGCGCACGTGTTCGTTGAGCGCAGCCACGAACGCAGGGACGGGGAGTATAGTCCACCGAGTGCGCAAGGCCATCTACTCGCTAATAGCCGGCGCGGGGGCACTTTGGATAGGAGGTTGCGGATCCGGCCACTCGATTGCTCCTGCACTACAGCCGAAGACAGTCAGCTCCAAGCACGCCTCGTTCGTATCGCTTGTCGGACGCTCCCAGGAAGCGGTGCTGCGTCTCTCGCGTGGCCGCTCAACGGCGCGCTTCGTGATCACAGCGGTGCCACACGACACATGGGACGTGCGGATCGGTGCTCCGGCGAGCGCCGACTTCGAAGTAGACGCGCGGAAGCCCGACGGAGAATGGCTGTACCTTCTCGAAACGACGCACCAGCGGGAAGCGTGCGCCATCACGGGCACGAGCCTGCACTGCTTCCAGCGGTTCGCCGTCGGAGCGAATCAGACGCGCGGCCGTTGGACGGTAATCACAAAGAAACGCACCGGCCCCGCTACGACGGTGCACATTCAGATCACGTTCCACCGCCCCTGACCTGAGTAGGCCGGAGAGCCCTCGTCCAACCCCTGGCCTACCGATCGGTGGTTTCCTCGCGTTGAACGACGGGCTTCGCTCCCTGGAGCCGTCCCTCCCACACAGCCTTTCGAGCCGAGATCGCCGGTCCTGAAGATGCCCGCTCCCTACGCCCACGACCGGGCGAGCGCGAGCGCCGCGATCCTCGACCTGATCGGCCGCGCTAACGGGAGTAGACCGCGAAGAAGTCCCGGTCGTCGGGTTCGAGGTAGCGCGTGTCCGAGCGTTCCATCGCCGGCAGCAGGTTCTTCGGGTCTTCAGCGCCGGGGGCACCGTAGGCGATGAAGCTCACCCAATAGGAGTTGATGTCGAGCTCCATAGCGCGGACCGCTCCGGCCTGGATCAGGGCTTTGGCGATGCTGCTGACGGTCTGGTCTTCGCCGGCTGCGTAGATCAGGTTGCCGTGGCGGTCCACGCCGATGGCCGAGCGCCACACGAGAATCGCGTTGCCGACCGTCGCACCCCATTCAGCGTCGTTGGCGAGGTTGGGGTTGGGTTTCCCTTCATCGACGATCAGAGGCAGGTTCTGGCGGGCGAAGGACACCGTGGGCGGGGCGGTCGGCCCGTAGTTCCAGTCGATCACGCTCACGCTTCCGTCGGTGTATCCGACGAGCGTGCCCTGCCCGTTGTGCATGGTCGCGTAGGTGTGCCCGTGCAGGACGAAGCCGCCGTTGTCGTCGACGAGCTTGAAGCCGCTGTTGAAGGTCGCAAGCAGCTTCGGGCGGTTTGCCTGGGGGACGTCCATCGAGCCTCGGGGGATCGCCACGGAGGGCTCCAGGCGGCCCGGGTTCAGGGTGAGATGGGTGCGTTTGGTGTCGATCCACGCCAGTCCGGCTACCACGCGGGGGTATTCCGGCTGATCGCGAAGCGTAGTCAGCAGCACCGGTGGGTCGGCTGCAAGGCCGGGGCGGGTTGCGTGCCAGACGCCCTCGCCGGGCAATGCGGGGTGCAGCAGGGCTCGAACACGCGGCGGTCGGTATGTGGCGCTCGCCGACGATCTTCTGGCGCCAGCCGTGAGCGCCTGACGAGAGCCTGTGCCGTAGCCGACCGCGGGAAGCGCACGCAGCGTCGACCCGCCCTTTTCAGGGGCGCTCAGCGAGTAGTAGATCGACTCGACCCGCGCGACCAGCCCGGCGGCTCCGTGTTCGCGCAACCACTCCACCGAGCGGATGCCGAGGCTCGAGTTGGACGGTTCGGTCATCGTGTGCACGTAGGAGAACACGGCGGGGACGAGCGCGATGAGCGCCGCGGTGAGCGCGATCCGGCGTATCCGACGTAGACCTTCTCCTCTAGAGCGCTCTGGCTGAGGACTCTTCTTCGGTGCTGGGGGGCGACGTGTGGCGGTGGCGGTCTCCACTCCCAGACTGTAATATATAAGCGCCACGGTGTCCAACCGAACGTTGATCCCCCGCAAATGAGAGCACTCTCACGCTAAGAGAAATCTCACCTTCTTGAAATCGAGCCGGAAATGCAGTAGTCATGTGGAGTCAAAGGGGAAAGCGCTGGCACGCCCCCGACCTCGACTGTGCTCCTTGATCGGAAATTTAACATCAATTCACTTCAGGCAATAGGGAGCGTCGAGGAGACGACAGAGACTCCATTCCGGCCACGCGATCTGGATGCCCACGAGCAGACGCCGATCGAGCTGCGGCCCGCGGCTGGACCCACGGCCCGGGTGCTGCTGCGGGCGTGCCGTCCTCGCCAGTGGAGCAAGAACCTGCTCGTGCTCGCGGCGCCCTGTGCCGCGGGCGTGATCGTCCGGCCGGTGGTGGCGGCGCAGGTCGCGGGGGCGTTCCTCGTGCTGTGCCTGCTCTCGAGCGCGACCTATCTGGTCAACGACGTGCGCGACCGAGAGCAGGATCGCCGGCATCCACTCAAGCGATCGCGGCCGGTGGCCGCCGGTGAACTGTCCCCCCGCGCGGCGCTCGCGCTCGCCGCGGCGCTGGCGCTCGTGGGCGTCGCCGGGGCGACCGCGATCACCCCCGGCCTGGGCGCGGTCGCCTGCGGCTATCTCGCGTTGACGGCGAGCTATTCGCTGTGGTTGCGGCGCGTGGTTCTGGCCGACATCCTGGTGATCGCCGCCGGTTTCGTGCTGCGCGCGATCGCGGGGGGGGTCGCGACCGACATCTACCTGTCGCGCTGGTTTGTCATCGTGACGGCATGCTGCGCCGTCTATCTGGTCGCCGCGAAGCGGTATGCCGAGCTTCGCGAGCATGCGGGGTCCGGGCCTGCGCGGGCGACCCTGCGGCGCTACTCGCCCGGCGCTCTGCGTCTGCTGCTCGGGGCGTCTGCCACCGTCGCCGCGGTCGCCTACACCGGGTGGGCATTCACTCGGCCCTCCCATGTCGCGTGGTATGTGTTGTCGATAGCTCCGTTATTGGGGTGGCTGGGTCGCTACGCGATCCTGATCGGGACCGGCGCCGGCCAGGCGCCGGAGGAGTTGATCCTGCGCGATCGAACGCTGCTGGCGCTCAGTGTCGCTTGGGGCGTCCTTTTCCTCGGGGGTGTCTATGTCGGCGGCTGAGCTGACGGTGCGCCCGCGGCAGGTGAGCGTCGAGCGCTCGCTGTGCGGATGGGGAAGGACAACTCGAAGCCACTGCCGCGTTCTACGGCCGCGCGGCGTCGAGGACGTGCTCGAGGCGCTTGCATCGCGGGCACCGCAGGCCGGTGTGATCGCTCGCGGCGCCGGGCGCAGCTATGGAGATGCCGCTCAGAACGACGATGGCGAGGTGCTCGATATGACCGGCCTGGACCGGATCGTCTCGATCGACGGTGAGCGTCGGCTCATAACCGCGCAGGCAGGTGCAACAGTCGCCCAGCTGATGAGCGCTCTGGCCGCCCACGGGCTGACGCTGCCGGTGGTGCCCGGGACGCGGCACGTCACGCTCGCGGGCGCCATCGCGAGCGACATCCACGGCAAGAACCACCACCGCGACGGAGGCCTGTCAAGGCATGTGGCGGCGCTCTCGCTCTGCACGCCCGCCGGCGGTCTGACGGAGGTCTCGCCCGAGACCGACCCCGAGCTTTTCTACGCGACGCTCGGAGGAATGGGCCTCACCGGCGTCATCGTCCAGGCGACGCTCCGCGCCGAGCCGCTCGCGACTCCTTGGGTGGCGGCCGACATCGACCGCACCGACGGCCTGGCGCAGACACTCGAGCTGATGAGCGGCACAGAGCACCATCGCTATTCGGTGGCGTGGCTCGACCTGCTCGCGGACGGGTCGAAGATGGGACGCGCGATCATCAGCCGCGCCGAGCCGCTTGAGAGCGACACAGACACCCCGTCTGCCCGGGGACCGCGGGCGGCAGGCGGCACATATCCGGCGGCGCTCTCGCGGCGGCCCGCATTCGAGGTTCCCCGTGGCTTTCCCACGGTCCTGCTGCGCCCGGCGAGCATGCGCGCGTTCAACGCGCTGCGCTGGCGCGCCACACCGCGTCACGAGCGCGGACACCCGCTGGCGATGGCGCCGTACTTCTTTCCCCTCGACGCGCTCGGGGAGTGGAACCGGCTGTATGGGCCAGCCGGGCTGATCCAGTACCAGTTCGTGATCCCCAGCGGCCAGGAGGTCGCGCTGGAACGCTGCTTCGAGCTCATCCGCATACGCCGGCTGCCCGTGTATCTCGCCGTGTTCAAGCGCTTCGGTCCCGCGTTCGGCGGCCCGCTCTCGTTCCCGCTGGAGGGCTGGACGCTCGCGGCCGACCTGCCGGCAGCGGCGCCCGGGCTGCGGGGTGCGCTGGACGAGCTCGACGAGGTGGTGGCCGGATGCGGCGGCCGCGTCTACCTGAGCAAGGACGCCCGGCTGCAACGCGAGACGATGACCGCGATGTATCCCGAGCTCGACCGTTTCGCGGCCCAGCGCACCCGCGTGGACCCGGGCGGGGTGCTGCGCTCGGATCTCGCACGGCGCCTGGGACTGTGCGAGGCCGCACGGTGAGCGGCGCCGGGGCCGGCTCGGCGGGCAGGCGTGTCGTGGTGCTGGGAGGCACCTCGGAGATCGCCCTGGCGATCGTGGGAGAGCTGCAGGGCCGCGCGCCGCGCGAGGTCGCGCTGGTGGGCCGCGACCACGACGCACTGGCCCGAGCGGCGGAGGATCTGACCGCCGCCGGCTGCCCGCGGGTGCTGACCTTCGAGCTCGACGCCCTGGACGTCGACCGTCACGAGCAGGTCCTCGGCGAGGCGTTCGACGCGCTGGGGGGCGCCGACATCGTGATTCTCGCGGTGGGTGTCCTCGGCGAGCGGGGTGGCCTGCCCGACGGACACCTCCGGTGCGCTTGAGGTGCTCCAGGTCAACCTCGTGGGAGCCGGCTCGCTGCTGATCCACAGCGCTCGGCGCCTGCGCGCGCAGGGCGCCGGGACACTCGTCGTGCTCTCCTCTGTGGCGGCCGAGCGGCCGCGGCGCGCAAACGCCGTCTACGGAGCGTCCAAGGCCGGCCTGGACGCGCTCGCGCAGGGTCTCGGCGACGCGCTGCACGACGACGGTGTGCGGGTCCTGGTGGTCCGACCCGGCTTCGTGCACACCCGCATGACACGCGGCCTCCAGCCCGCGCCGCTGTCCACCACACCGCAGGCGCTCGCGCGCGTCGTCGTGCACGGCCTGGACCACGGTGCCCACACCGTTTGGGCACCGCCCGCTCTGCGTTGGCTGATGATCGCCGTGCGTATGCTCCCCCGTCCACTCTTCCGCCGCCTGAGACAGTGAGCGCCAGCCAGCCACCGAGGGACATGTCCCACCTGTACTCTCGTCGCCGCCAGGCGCGCAGACGCCGTTACCGCTTTAGGGTGGACCTCGGTCTCGGGCTGCTGGTCGCAGTGGTGACGTTGTTGCTCGCGCAGGGCGTGGCCATCGTCGCCGTCGTGGCGCTGCTGGTGCTTGCCATCTGCATCGTTTCGATCCTGCTCGAGCGGTGGCGGTCACGTCGACGGTAATTCGATGAGATTTTGCTCATCGTGGTCACACCCGTCCGCTGCCGTTTAGGATTCGTAGCGTGACATTTCTTTCACGGTCCCCTGCGGCGCTTGCTGTGATAGCGATGGCGTTGGCGTCTGCAACGGTTGCGCTGGCAACCAGCTCGTCCGCGCGCCCGGCGACCAAGTCCGAGAGAGCGGCGATCATGGCTGCCTTCACCGCCAATGACGGCAGATCCTCGGAGGTCCACGGTGTGTACGTCTCGCGGTCAAACTCCAGTCTCGCCGTGGTGTGCCTACGCACACCGGAAGCGGGCTCGCGGGCGTTCGTCTTTCACCACGCGGGGCGCTCGTGGCGCTATGTGACGAGCGGTTCACCCGGCAGTGCCGGCAGCTCCGCCGATCGGCGCCTGGAGCAAGCCTGCGGCTGAGGCTCAGGACGACCCGTAGGGCGCCGTTTGACCGGCGCGTGTCAGTCGGCGAGGACCGTGAAGAAGTCGCGGTTGTAGGGCGCGAGCAACTGACCGGGGATCCCATACTGGCCCGCCACGACGGGGACGGCGCTCGGCCCACCCGGATGATGTACGTAGAGGTATCCCGCGACCCACTCCGGGTTGATGTCGAGCTCCACGGCGCGCACGACGCCCGCATCGACAAGTGCGTGGGCGATCGCGACCGGGGTCAGGCTCTCGCCGGCGCCCCACACGAGCTGACCTGTGCCGGTGATCCCCAGCGCCGAGCGGGCCACGTCGGGTCCACCTCCCAGCGTTGCCCCCCAGCAGCTCTGGATGCAGCTTTCTACGGTGGGCGCAACCACGCCGCGATCGACCAGCAGGTGCAGGTTCTGCAGCACCGAGGCGACCGCGAGCCCGCGGGCCGGGACGCCCTCGTGCCACGCACCGATTTCGGTCGTGCCGTTCTGGTAGGTCACGATCGAGCCCAGTCCCACCGTGAGCGGGACCGCGACGCGACCGTCCGCCATGAACCCAACGGACCCGTAGCTCAGCTTGAAGCCACCGTTGAAGGCGGCCAGCACCCGGTGAATCTCGCTCGCGCCGATGCTATCCCCATACCTCCAGCCCCGACCTTCGGGTTCGCCCGATCCCGCGTGCAGAGCGAGATGCGCCAGTCGCTGTTCAAAGCGCAGCAGCGTCACACCGGATCGCTGGGCGATCCAAGCGGCGGGCTGCCCGCCGATGCTCGCGACCGGCTTCCATGTCGGACCCGGCTGGCCAGGTCCGGTGACGACCGGAGCGCTCGACACGCGCCTGACCAGCGCGACCGTCGACGCTCGACCCTCATGCCCGCCGACAGACACCTGGCCGTCATCCTTCGTCTGGGCCGCGTTCGACTGGCTTCCACAGCCCACGACCGTGGCCGCGAGCAGCAGCATCGCGGCCATCCTCACCGGCGGCGGCTTCATCCTTGAGTGCACCCGGTCACGGCTTGTGCACCCTGGGCTCAGCACGAACATGACTTGGTTGCAAAACGCGATCGCTGGTGCGACTGCCGTTTGCCATCCAGTCAATCTCGCTGGCGTGCGTAAGGGCCGCCTAACGTGGCGGTGAGAACACTCTCACTCCCCCACGCGGCAGGCGATAAAAATGAGAATCCGCCCATAGGACTTCGGGAGCGATGCCTCGGTGGAGGGGCGTCCCGCCGCGGGCCGAATAGACATTACGTATTGGCGCGTGCATTGCAAAATGACTACTCCCTCGACCACGGAAGCGTCGCCCGCTACGAGGCCCGGATCGCTGCCTACGAGAGGCACAGCGGAGCCCGCGCGAGGGGTACGGCCACACCCAGAGTCGCGCCGCGCCGCCGCCGCTCTGCTCGCCGACGCCAACAACCGAGCCGGCTGCGGTTTGCCATCCGCCGAACCGTCGCACTCGCTGTCCTCGTCATCGTGGCCACCAAGCTCGTCTCCTACACCGGCGCGATGCTCGCTCCGTCGAACGTCGGCTTCGGTGTTCGCTCGATCGAGTGGCTGCGAGACAACGGCGGCGCGTGGCTCGTCAACGACATCGAGCGGATCTACTACTCCGTCAATGCACCCGCAACGGGAGGGCCGGCGCTCAAGGCGCTACCCAAGGTCGGCCTCCGGAACGGCGGCGCGGAATCGCTCTACGCGCCGCCGCCGATCACACCGGTCATCAACCCGCCGCTGCCCGGCGAGGGCCAGTGGCGACGCACGGGGCCACTCCTCGATGGTGCGCCACCCCTACTCATAACGACGTTCCGTCCGGATCCCAACTACCCCCAGATGGTCGCGGGCATCGCGTGGCTGGATCGCACACGCACCTTGCTGCAGCTCTACCCGGGACGCTACGAGCCGCCAGCCGGATCCTACCGCGGACAGATGGAGGTCCCACCGCAATCACGCGCACAGCTGCTCGCGACCTTCAACAGCGGCTTCAAGCTCGAGGACGACGGTGGGGGGTTCGCGGCGCTCGGGCGCGTCTACGCACCACTGCGCGACGGGCAGGCCACCCTCGTCGGCTTCCGCGACGGCAGCATCGACGTGCGTGAATGGACAGGCGGGCCAGACCCCGGACCGTCGGTGCTGTTCGCACGCCAGAACCTGCCGTTGATCTTGGAGAACGGCCAGCTCAACCCAAATATCGGCGAAGGAGCGCAGTGGGGCGCCACCCTGGGCAACGCGATCCGGGTCTGGCGCTCCGGGATCGGCGTGGACGCGCGTGGCGACCTTCTCTATGCGGCCGCCAATGACCAGACAGCAGAAAGCCTCGCCCTGATCCTTCAGCGCGCCGGGGCTGTACGGGCGATGGAGCTCGACATCAACTCCGAATGGGTCACCTTCAACTTCTACGGAGGCCCGGGCGCGAGCGAACCGTCGAAGCTGCTGCCCGAAATGACCCGCGAAGCGACCCGCTACCTCGAACCAGACGACCGCGATTTCTTCGCCGTCTTCAGCCGCGGCGGCCAAAGCGAAAACCCATGAGCGAAGAGCAGCGCAATCCACGTCGGTACATCAAGCTCGGCGGGCTTGAACCCGCGAACGTGGGGCATACTGGCCAGGTGGGCGACCGGGTTCAGCGCTTCACTGTGTCCGAGCGAGCCGTCCATTGGCTCACGGCGCTCGCGTTCTTCAGCCTGCTCATCAGCGGCCTCGTCGTCGGGCGCCGCGGGACCTTTCACGACGTCATGTATGCCTGGCATCTCGCGTCGGCTGGCGTGCTCGTCGGTGGCATGGCGCTGATCGTCCTGGCGGGGAACCGGCAGGCGCTCAGCCGCACCAGGCGCGAACTGGGCAGCCTGGATGTGGAGGACCGCGAGTGGCTGCGGGCGATACCCGCGCGTCTGCTCGAGGGTGCGCCGGAACCACCGGCTGCGCGCTTCAACGCCGGCCAGAAGGTCAACTTCGTCCTCGTCTACATCCTGCTCGCGGCCCTTTACGTCACTGGGGTCGACACGATCGTGGCCGGCACCCACCACAACCTGATCTTCGGCGGCCACAAGCTCGCGACGATCGCCCTCTGCGTCTTGATGGCGGGCCATCTCTATATGGCGCTCGTCAACCGCGCGACACGCCCCGCGCTGCGAGGGATGCTGACCGGAGAGGTCGATCGCGAATGGGCACGCAAGCATTACCAGCGCTGGGAGCCGTAGCCCGGCGCACGGGCTGGGGCACGGTAAGATTCCGGCGCGGGTCTCACCGGCGGCTCGGTCTGACACTGTGAGCGCGCGCTCGGCTACAGTTCGATGGCCGTATGACCGCCAGCGCTGACCCTGTCCGGCCGGCCACGAACTCCGACGCAGACCGTCGCCGTGCTCGGCGCGAGCGCGAGCGCCGCCGTGTGCGTCGACAACGTCGCGCTACGGGCCTCACGCTTGTGGCGACAGTCGCGGCGGCGGCGCTGTGGATCAACGGCGTCAGCGGCGGACCTCCCGCGACTCGGCTGAGCCCGGCAGCCAACGCTCTGAGGACCGTAGCGGCGCGAACGAGGACCCCGCGGCGCGCGGCTCCGCACGTCCACCCGTTGGCCGCCTCGCCGGGGTCGCTTCCCCAGACGCATGCCTATCCCTCCGCGAGCGCGCAGTTCAAGTCGCTCATGGCCTCGCTGTGGGCCGGCATCGTGCACGACTCGCTCACCCTGGCATTGGCCGCGTTCTTCCCGAAAGACGCCTACGTCCAGTTGAAGGCGATCGACTCGGCGGGCTCTGACTGGACCGGCCGTCTCGTGTACGACTATCGCCTCGACATCGCCGCCGCGCACGCACTACTCGGCCGTGATGCCATACGCGCGCGGCTCGTCAGGGTCGATATCCCGTCCGGCTACGGGCACTGGATTCAGCCAGGTGTCTGTTACAACAGCATCGGCTACTACGAGATGCCCAACGCGCGCGTCGTCTACCGTGAGGATGGCCAGATCCGCTCGTTCGGCATCGCCTCGATGATCTCCTGGCGAGGCGTCTGGTACGTCGTTCACCTTGGAGCGATCCTGCGATCCACCGATTTGGGCACGGTCGATGACCCATCGTCGGGGCCGGGCACCTCGGCCTATTCGGGCACCTGCTAGAAGCGTCCGGTGCTCTTGAGGGTAGGGTTCCTCGCACGCTTCGCCGAACGCTCCCGCGTCTCGCCGTGGGCAAGCTGAGCGGGACCGCCTCACCCGTTGTTACCGTGAGATCTTGTGGCGCCCACACCCCACCCACCGCCCGATCTCGTTAGCGAACGAGCCGCCCGTCGAAGGGCCACAGAGCGCAAGCGGGCCAGACGCGAACGAGCCAGTCGCCGCCGGCGACTGTTGGCGCTTGGGCTCCTCGCCGCGGCCGTCGCGCTGAGCATTGCCCTGGCGAGCGGCGGGCCCGCATCCAAGCGTCACAGCGGGGCCGGCACTGCTCCAAGTCAGACCGCGACGGTGACGAGCGGCCCGACTGCGAAGCCGCCACCGTCAGCATTTGCGGTTGGTCTGCGCGTCCTGCGGCTGGTCGATACCGGTCGCACGATCATGCTCCCGAATGGGACGTCTGAGCCACGAACGCTCCTCACGTATGTCCGCTACCCGGCGCTCGGAGCGCCAGGCCGAACCGATCTGCCTGACGCGCCGGCAGCCCGCGCTGACGGCCCGTTCCCGCTCGTCGTCTTCGGACACGGCTTTGACGTCAAGCCCGCGCTCTACGCACACCTGTTGCAGAGGTGGGCACGGGCGGGGTATGTCGTCGCCGCGCCCGTGTTCCCGCTGGAGAACGCCGACGCCCCAGGTGGACCGGATGAGTCGGACCTGACCAATCAGCCCGCCGACATGCGCTTTGTGATCTCTCGCATGCTCGCGGCCAGCAGCGCGAACACGGGACCATTCGCCGGGCTCGTCGATCCCACGCGGATCGCGGTAACAGGGCAGTCCGACGGCGGCGACACGGCCCTCGCCGTGGCCTATAACCGCTACTTCCGCGACCCACGGGTCAGCGCCGCGGTGATCCTCTCGGGCGCGGAGATACCCGGTGTCGAAGGGTTCACATTCCCGCCCGGAAGCCCGCCGCTGCTGGCCGTACAGGGCACAGCCGACACGGTCAACCTACCGAGCGCTACGAACGCGTTCTTCGACCTCGCGCAGCGGCCGAAGTACCTGCTCACTTTGCCCGGGGCCGAACACCTGCCGCCGTACTCCAGCCAGCAGCCACAGCTCGGGATCGTCGAGCGAGTGACAATTGCCTTCTTCGATGCTTACCTCAAGCATCAGGCTGGGGCTCTGCGGCGCATCGTGTCGCTCGGCAGCGTTCCGGGAGCGGCGTTGCTGCTTGCCGAACCCTGATCGTCCTCACGGTCACGCGGTTGAGTCCCGCCGTCAGTGGTTGACCTCCCGGTGGCCGCCCCGAGGGTATGGTGGCGGCCACCGGGATGATTGTCACGCCTTCACGTTCACGTGCCCAGCGACCGCTGTACTTGCGACCGTGGCGGCCGGGGCCGGCATCCCGGCATCGTCGGAATCGCCGTCGTGGTCCGGAGCGCCCTGCACCTCACCGGACTCCGGTCTGCTGATATTGGCGAGTGCTACGTGGCTCTGGGCGGGGCTCACGCCCCCGACTGGGCTGATGCTCATAAGCCACTCCTTCCGTGGATGGTTTGCGCTCCGTTCATCGGCGCCGTCCGGTGAGCCTTGAGCGATCGACGAGACCCTGTGATTGTCTCATTCTGGCGTTAGATGCCGCTTACACGCACCAGGGAAATTGGCTCGATGAAGCCGCGGCCGGCGAGCATGATCGCGATGCTGCTGGCGGCGACGGCGGGCGGTTGTGGAAGCGTGCGCCGCCAGGCGTGCAGGACGGTCTCCCCACCAACTGAACGCTACGGGTATTCGGGTGACGAGGCGTCGGTCCGGGTGAGCAAGTTCTCACGCCTGCGACAGCGGGCGTTTAGGAGACTCCGCTTTCCTGCACGTGGGAGAACCCTGGATGCGCTCAAGAGATCTCGAGGTTAGGGTGGCGGCGCTCCCCCAGGGGGGCGAGGTGCTCGCGGGCGACGGAGCCCCGCTGCCGCGCGGCCGGCAGCGGCGGCTAGAGCCTCATGAGGCGCGCAGGGCGGCGAGCGCCGCAGCGCTGACGATGATCGTCGTTGGGAATGGTGCTGCGATCGTGTGGATGTGGCTGCACGGCGGAGGCATCTCCGGCGTGCACGGACGCCCTGAAGCGTTGACCAGCCTCGGGAGGATCACCGGCCTGCTCGGCGTCTACCTCGCATTGCTTCAGGTGCTCATGCTCTCGCGGCTCCCGCCGTTGGAGCGGCTCGTCGGCTTCGACAGGCTGACGGCATGGCACAGGGTGAACGGCAAGGTGTGCGTGTCGCTGATCGTCGCGCATGTGCTTCTGATCACCGCTGGCTATTCGCTCGCCGACAGGCTCACGTTCGGGCACGAGTTCTCACGCCTGCTTGGCGTCTACCCGGAAATGGTCACAGCCACGATTGGCACGGCCATCATGGTGCTCGTCGTGCTCACCTCGATCGTGATTGTTCGTCGGCGGATGAGGTACGAGAGCTGGTACTTCGTGCACTTCACCGTCTATGCTGGCATTGCGCTCGGCTACCTGCATCAGCTTCCGACCGGCAACGAATTCGTCGTCCACCCCGCTCAGGCGGACTACTGGATATCGCTGTACGTCGCAACGCTCGCGATCCTGCTCGCTTACCGCGTCGTCCGCCCGATGCGAAACGCGTTCAGGTACAGAATGCGAGTGAGGAGCGTCACGGTCGAGGCGCCGGGCGTGACGAGCATCGAGGTTACGGGGCGCGACCTTCACGCGCTCCGGGCGCAGGCCGGCCAGTTCATGCTGTGGCGGTTCATCACAAAGGGGCGCTGGTGGCAGTCACATCCGTTCTCGCTCTCCGCAATCCCCAATGGCGACTCGCTGCGGCTCACCGTCAAGGCCGTCGGCGACTTCTCCACGGCGATCGGCAAGCTCGAGCCGGGAACGCGGGTGTTCGCCGAGGGGCCATTCGGGGTGTTCACATCGGCGGCGAGGCGACGGCCGGAGGTCGTCCTGATCGCGGGGGGCATCGGCATCACGCCATTGCGGACGCTTTTCGAGGAGCTCTCCGAGTCGGCCGACGTCACGCTCATCTACAGGGTCCTCTCCAGGAGCGACATCATCTTCGAGGAGGAGCTAAAGGAGGTGGAGCGACGCAGCCGTGCGACGCTTCACCTGTTGGTCGGCGATCACCGCACACGCAAGGGCGCCGCACTGCTGGGCCCACAGAACCTCGCCAAGCTCGTCCCCCGGATCGCGGATAGCGACGTATACATCTGCGGGCCCGCCGCGATGATGGATGCCACGCGGCAGGCGCTCGATCAGCTCGGGGTTCCCGAGGAGCAGATCCACAACGAGCGCTTTGCGCTCGCAGCGTGAGAGGCAGCGTGGCACCATCGACGTCCAGATCCCGCGAGCAGGACGCCAGTGGCGCTCCTCCGGTGCGTGTCCCTCCCGCGATCCAGCGGGTCGAGCACATCATGGGTATGCCCGTGATCGTCGAGGTGTGCCACATGGGCTTCGACGAGACGGTTCTCGACCGCCTGTTCGCGTGGCTGCGCTTCGTCGACGAGACGTTCAGCACCTACCGGCCCGACAGCGACATCAGCAGGCTCAATCGGGGCGAGATCACGCTTGCCGACGCGCACGTAAGTGTGCAGTCGGTGCTCAGGCGCTGTGAGTCGCTGCGCCGGAGCACGCGCGGCTACTTCGATGTGGCCGCGCCGATGGCGAGCCTGGGTGGCGGCGTCGACCCGTCAGGGTTCGTGAAGGGCTGGGCGGTAGAGGGCGCGGGACGCTTGCTCAGCAGGGCCGGGGCGAACAGCTGGTGCGTCAACGCGGGCGGCGACATCTGCCTGAGCGGCGCGCCCGCTGGGTGCGATTGCTGGCGGGTTGGCATCCAGCACCCCGTTGAGCGGCTCGCGGTGGCCGCGGTGCTTGGTCTTCGGGCGGGCGCGGTCGCGACCTCGGGCACCTACGAGCGGGGCAATCACATTCTCGATCCGCACACCCGCCGTGCCCCCGAGGGGGTGCTGTCGGTCACGATCGTCGGCCACGACCTCGCGGTCGCAGACGCGTATGCCACCGCTGCATTCGCGATGGGCCGAGCTGGCGCGGCGTGGGCGGCGACGCGCCCGGGCTTCGGCGCGATCGTGATCTTCGACGACGACACGATCTCCTACTCGGCCGGCGTCGAGAAGCATCTGCAAGATGCGAACGAGTCATCGGGCGGCACCGAGCGGCCCGCGGGACTCGCCTCCGTGGGCGGGTGCGGGAACCTGCCGGACGCCGCGCCGACGAGCGTTCGGCACGCTGCTCGCACGGGAGCAAGAGGATGAGGATCGGAGGCGCACCATGATCACGGCCAAGACATTCAGGCTGATTCGCCGCATAGCTAGCAGCGCGGCGGTAGTCGCGGTGGCAGCGGTGCTCGTAGTGATCTATCTGCGCAGCGAGGGCAATGGCACTGGCGCCCTGGCACCAGTCCGGCGGCCGAGCGCGAGCCGCGGCACAGGCGGCGAACACGGGTCGAGCAGCAAGGGCACCGGTGGCGGCACGGACGAATCGGGCAGCCCCGCGTCGGGCTCTTGCGAACCTCCGCGCGTGTGCGGTTCACAAGCCAGCGGTGCGAGCGGGTCGAGCCCCTCAGGCGGCTCACCCACGACGGGGACCTACACCGGCCCGGTGGCCGAAACTCCCTACGGGCCAGTGCAGGTCGCGGTCGCCGAGCAAGGCGGGAAGATCGTCGATGTAAAGTCACTCCAGTTGCCCACCGAACATGCGCTTTCGCGAGAAATAAGCGAACAGGTCGCTCCGATGCTCCGCAGCGAGGCACTCCAGGCCCAGAGCGCCGAAATCAACGTCGTCTCGGGAGCCACGTTCACCAGCCAAGCCTTCGCCACTTCGCTTCAAGCGGCCCTACAGCAGGTCGGTTAGGGTGCGTAGAAAAATAGGTCAGTATTTTGCTCGCCACGATCACCGGGCACCCACGTTCAGGCACCGAGGTTGGCCGTGGCTGTCGCGTCGGGGTCTGGGTGTCCGTCGTTGTGCGGCATGAGGATCTCGGCTGCCTCGGCTGGAGTCACGTCCGTGTAGAGCACTCTCACGAGAAGGATCGCGCAAGCCCCACCGACGAGCTGC
Organism: uncultured Solirubrobacterales bacterium; assembly: GCA_963771915.1. Lineage (GTDB taxonomy): Bacteria > Actinomycetota > Thermoleophilia > Solirubrobacterales > Solirubrobacteraceae > Palsa-744. Next base: position 52,430 of record CAVYVD010000001.1, read on the forward strand.
GCCACGATGTATCCGGGTAGGGACGCGGGCGCGATCCCGGCGAAGGTGTTGGAGAACATCCGCCCGATGCTGATCGCGGGGTTGGCGAAGCTGGCGGAGCTCGTGAAGAAGTAGGCGGCGCCGATGTACGCGCCGACGGCCGCGGGAATGGTGCTGGCGCGTTTGGTGCGCGCGAGCGAGAAGATCACGAGCAGCAGGCCGGCGGTGGCGATCGCCTCGGAGAAGAGGTGTGCGGGTGAGGCGCGGTGATGAGTGGAGATGCTGATCGCGGCGAGCGAGAACATGCCGTTCGCGACGATCGCGCCGAGCACGCAGCCGGCGACCTGCGCGGGGATATAGACGAGCGCGTCGCGCCAGCCGATGCCGCCGAAGCTCGCGTCGGCGAGCGAGACGACCGGGTTGAAGTGTCCGCCGGACACGGGGCCGAACATGAGGATGATCGTGAACAGGCCCGCCGCGGTGGCGGCGGCGTTCTCGAACAGCTGCAGCCCGACGTCGTTGGGGGAGAGCGTCTGGGCCGCGATGCCCGAGCCGATCACGAGCGCGGCGAGGAAGGCCGAGCCCAGCAGCTCGGCGAGCAGGCGGCGCGCGAGCGGCGGCTGGCCGGTCATGCCGCCACCAGGAGCTTGTCGGCGAACTCGCCGGGGAGCCCGGCCTCGCGGACCTCGGCGGCGACCGCCTCGGCGTCGTACTCCACGCGCTCGATCGTGACCTCCACGCTGCCGCCGGTAGCTGCCGTGAGTACGGCAAACGCGCCGCGCGGGTCTGAGTCCTTGGGCTTGCCGACCGAGCCACAGTTGACGAACAGCACCCCGCCGTACTCATGCACCCACGGCTTGTGGGTGTGCCCGAAGACGAGCACGGGGTCGCTCTCGGCCGCGGCGAGGCGTTCGTAGAGGCTGGCGGGCTTGTCCCCGAACAGGTACTCGTTGACCTTCCGGGGCGAGCCATGGACGAGGTGGACGTCGGCGTCGCCGACCGGGAAGTGCAGGTCGAACGGCAGGCCGCGCATGAAGTCCTTGGACTCCGGGCTTGTGTGCGCGAGCGTCCAGTCCACCGAGCGCCGCCCGAGCTCGCGGTCATGCGGGGTGACGTACGCACAGCCGCAATCCTCGAGGTCCCGTGCGATCGCGTAGTCGTAGTTGCCGTAGATCGTCGGGATCTCGCGCTGCGCGATCAGCGCGCAGACCTCGTTGGGATGCGGGCCGTAGCCCACAAGATCCCCGCCGCAGAGCACGCTCTCAATGCCAAGCTCCTCGATCCGCGCCAGCGCGGCTTGCAGCGCGGGGAGGTTGCCGTGGATATCGGTTATGACGGCAACCGTGCCCGGGGCGGTGCTCACGATCCCTTCCTCGCGGGGATGATCTCGCAGATGCGGCAGCGGCGGTGGCCGAGGATGGGCTGCTCACCTGGTTGCTCGGTGGTCACGGCGCCGGCGGTCATAGCTCTGATCGTATTACATCGACAGAAGCGAGTGTTATTGATATAAGTAGATTGATGCCCGTCGATCTGGAGCTGTCCCCCAAGCAGAAGCGAGCGGCCGGTGAGCGCTGTTGCGAACCGGTCGTCTACCCCGACGTGGCGCGCGAGGACGCGCTGCGCATGGCGGAAGTCGCCAAGGCCCTCGGCGACCCGATCCGCCTACAGCTCGTGGACGTACTCCGCAAGCACGCCGGGAAGGTCTGCGTCTGCGAGCTGGTGCCGCTGTTCGACATCGCTCAGCCCACGCTCTCCCACCACCTCAAGAAGCTACGCGACGCCGGGATCGTGGATTCCGAGCGCCAGGGCCTATGGGCCTACTACTACGTCATCCCCGACGCACTAAAGGAGCTATCCGTATGGCTGAGCTGACCGCGACGACCGCCGACCGCTGCTGCGCCCCCGAGCAGCAGGCCACATGCCGCGAGCCCAACGAGGAGGCCGACTGCCGCGGCCACGAGGAGAGCTGCGGCTGCGACACCTCCGCGACCGCGACACGAGCGGGTGACGTGCGCGAGCAGGTACGCGAGCGCTATGCCGCTGCCGCCACGCAGGTCACGAGCACCGACCCCGGCGCCGGCTGTTGCGCGCCGAGCGAGACCTTTGACGGCGGCAACGAGGTATTCGGTGCCGCGCTCTACGCACTCGGCGACCGCGAGCAGCTACCCGACACCGCCAAGCTCGCCTCCCTCGGCTGCGGCAACCCCACGGCCGTCGCCGAGCTGCACGAGGGCGAGACAGTCCTCGACCTCGGCTCAGGCGGCGGCATCGACGTTCTGCTGTCCGCCAAGCGCGTCGGCCCCGCCGGCAAAGCGCACGGCCTGGACATGACCGACGAGATGCTTGGCCTCGCCCGCGAGAACGCCCGCAAGGCCGGTGTCGAGAACGTCGAGTTCCACAAGGGCTACATCGAGGAGATACCGCTCCCCGACGCGAGCGTCGACGTTGTGATCTCCAACTGCGTCATCAACCTCTCCGCCGACAAGGCCAAGGTGCTGCGTGAGGTCGCGCGGGTCCTGCGGCCCGGCGGGCGCTTCGCGGTCTCCGACGTGATCGCCGACGAGGACATGGACGACGCGATCCGCGCCGACATGCAGGCATACACCGGCTGCATCGCCGGAGCGCTCACCCACCGAGAGTTCACCCGAGCACTCGCCGACGCCGGCCTCACCGACATCGATATACGCGAGACGCACCGCGTACACCCACAGGCAGCCTCGGCGATCGTCCGCGCGCGCAAGCCGGCCGCGATGCTGGTATGAGCCTCGAGACGCACGAGCTGCATCTGCACGACCCGCAGGCGCTCTACCGCCATTGGGAGGAGAGCCAGTGGAGCCCGTGGGACATCGACCTGTCCGCCGACCACGAGCAGTGGCAGACGATGGACGACCGCTCGCTCGTGTCCTTCGTGCTGGGCTCGCTGATGGTCGCCGAGGAGCGCATCACGACAAAGTTCTCCGGGCTCGTCGGCGCGGACGGCAGCGAGGAGGAAATCACGTTCCTGGCTACCCAGCAGGTCGACGAGGCCCGGCACATGCAGTTCTACGCGCGCTTTCAAGACGAGGTGGTCGCAGAGCCCGCCCTCATCGCCGCGCACGTCCAGCGCGCACGAGCGCAGACATCGCCCGCCTTCCAAACGATCTTCGACGAGAAGCTCGTCGCCGCGCATGAACGCCTAACCGCCAACCCCGGCGATCGTGCCGCGAAGGTCGCGTTCGTGACTATCTACCACCTGATCCTGGAGGCCACGCTCGGACTCACGACATTCGAGTTCTCAACGCGCTTCATGGCGCGCGAGGGCCTGCTGCCTGGATTCATCGAGGGTTATACAATGATTCACCACGACGAGCACCGCCACATCGGCTACGGCATCTGGTTCCTACGCCAAGCCGTCGTCGAGAGCTACCGGATGGGAGACGTCGTCCGCGAAACGCTGCGTGAGCTGCTGCCGCCCGCCGCCGAGTCCCTGACTCCGCCGGCGGGCGCCGACGCCTCCATCCTGGGCGCCACGGCGGAGGATCTGCGCGTCTTCGCCCTCGACGGTCTGGCCCGAAGGCTGAAGATCATCGGCGTACCCCTAGACACCCTCTGAGCGAGGGTAGTCGCTCGTCCGGGTAGCAAGTGGTGCACATCTCCGCGGACGCGTTCCCGCAACGGGGTCGCTACTCGCCGAACCCCGAGAGCCCTATCGTACTTGCGTCAAGGATCGCCGACCAAGGTGCGAGCGGCTGACACTGGTGCTCCGAGCGGTGTCTCAGCTACCGCGATACCGCCCTCGTGAGCCAACATCTCGATCCTGACGCGATGAAAGCCGGATTGCGTCAACGCCTCGTGCCACCAGGCGGCATTGGCCGGATACTCCCAGCGCCCAGTGGCAAGCCGGGTGGCGTTCTTCAGCAACCGCCATACGCCGGGAAGACCTCGACGTGCGATCGTGCGCAGCTTGACGGTTACGACGCGCCGGTCACGAGACTGGATGGGGTTCAGTGAGAACATCATGTCGCCTATTACGATCCGCCCGCCTGGCTTGAGAACCCGTCTGGCCTCAGCGAGAGCGCGATACTTCTCGGCGCGACGCAGCTCGTGCAGGCAGTAGTTCGACACCACGAGATCCGCGACCTCGTCGACCAGGGGAAGGCTGACGGCAGAGGCGAGCACGCTCTCGACGTTGTGGAGGTCTGCGCTGGCTGCCTTGACGCGCAGGTACTCGCCCATCGCGGGCGAGCTGTCGATTGCCCATACGCGGGCAGCGCGCTCGGCGAAGGCCAGAGACAGCAGGCCTGTGCCCGCCCCCACGTCAACGACTGTGTGCCGCGCCTGTGGCTCTGCCAGTTCGATGATGCGGTCGCGCAGGTCGCAAAACCCGGGACTGCGCGCGATCAGCTCGGCGTCGCCGACGCGCGCATCCCAGTTCCTGGAGGTCGTGAACATCCCTTATTCTCTTACAGTTCCTGGAGGTCGTGAACATCCCTTATTCTCTTACAGGACATCTAAGTTCAGGATATGCGTTCCAATAGACTTTCCTCATCTTCGGACAATCGGGGCCTCGCTGGCGATCGAGTCGGCGCTCCGCTGATCGGCACCGTCCGGTGAGCCTGAGCGATCGACGAGACCATGTGATTATTCTCACACTGGCGTTAGATGCCACTTACATGCGCCAGAAAAAATTGGCAAAGATGGAACTGCGGCCGGCAAGCGTGATCGCGATGCTGCTGGCGGCGACGGCGGGCGGCTGTGGAAGCCAGTCGCACGCCGCCGAGAAAACGGTTCGCCAGACATCGATCGGCCGGGCGTCGACCGTCACGGCTCTCAGGCGCGTGTCGAGCGCTCCGGTCGTCACCAGACCTGGCAAGCCGGGGCCCGTGTGGAAACTGGTTGCGCGCATTGGCGGGCAGCCCGCCGCTTGGATCGCCCAGCGATCAGGTGTGACGCTGCTGCGCTTCGACCAGCGACTGGTACGCCTCGATCTACACGCCGGATCGGGAGAACCTCGCGGCCACGGCTGGAAGTATGGGGATCGCATCGGCCCAACCGAGATTCACCGAGTGCTCGCCGCCTTCAACGGTGGCTTCAAACTCGGCTATGGCTCCGTCGGGTTCCTCGCATACGGTCGCGTCGGGGTTCCACTCACGGTGGGATTGGGCTCGATCGTGACCTACCGCGACGGCACGACCGAAATCGGGGCATGGCACCAGGACGTCCCAGCCCGCGGGCTCGCGGTCGCCTCGGTCCTGCAGAACCTGCACCTGCTGGTAGATCGCGGTGTCGTCGCGCCCACCGTCAAGAACTGCATCATCACCTGTTGGGGCAAAACGCTCGGAGGGATACCCGAAGCGGCTCGCACGGCGCTGGGGATCACCGGCGACGGCCAACTCGTGTGGGCCGCTGGCGAGCGCCTCACCCCAGCCACGATCGCCCACGCACTGGTCAACGCGGGCGTCCTTCGCGCGGTCGAGCTCGACCTCAACCCCGGGTGGGTCGCCGGATACCTCTACATACACCACCGCGGCGGGCCGGCCGCCGTGCCGGTCGTGCCAGGCCAGCTGGGAATCCCCAATCGGCTGCTCGCACCCTACACTCGAGACTTCTTTACGATCATCGCGAACCCTGCTCGATAACGCCGCGAGCGCCGCACACGGGGAAGACCAGCCCGCCTCGCAGAGCGGCCCCAACGCCCCAAGAACGTGCGTGCGCTGTGATACAGTCGCGCCCGATGAGGACCGGTGCGTGGGGATGAGCTATCTGGACCTCCCCAGGATCCACCTGCTCGGCACGTTCTTCACCGATCCGTCCACCGTCAACAACGACCCGTCGCACTACAACCCCGGCGTCAAGCAGCCGTCTCCCTGGCAGACCCCCATGGGCCTGCACCGGTTCATGTTCGTCGACGTCAAGGTGAATGCCGCGCTCGACGCGCACGGCGACTTCGTCGAGCAGGACATGCTTCTCGGCGCCCCGGCACTCAGCACCGACACCCCGTCCGCGGCCAAGATCGTCGATCTCGACGTGTATCAGCAGGGTGTACCAATGATCTACGGCTTCGGGCTCAGGATCAGCGCCAGCTCGGATGTTCACCTTGTCGGTGCGTTGGATCCGTGCGCGGCCAACGGCCTGTGGTTCACCCGCGTGCTGCCGACGCGGGGCTGGCAGACCTGGGACTCCTATGGCGAGTCGAGCTTCGGCGGGGACACCTACTCCTGCGCCCTCTTCCAGAGTGTCCTGCGAGTGGCGCCGTCGGACTGGCCGGCGAGCGCGGACGGGGTGCTCGCGCAGCTGCGCGCGGCGACGACGGCGGATGAGAACGGCAACATCCTCCTGTCGATGCGCTTCGTGCTCGACAGCTACCAGAACGTCCCCTGGCACGACGACTACTGCCACGGCCGCGTCCTCGCCACCGTGGGTCCGGTCAGCGCCCCGAGCGAGCCAGAGAGCGTGCTCGGCGGCCGTTGGCTGTTGCCGCGGCCGATCAACACGGCCAGTGACAAGTGGTTCTGGCCCGACCTTTATGCGGTTCAGGCGAAGTTCATCCAGCGCTCCCCAAGCGATCGCCGCCTGGTTCTCGACCTGGCCGACTCGGTGAGCCTCCAGACCCCGGGCGGACCTCCGGTTCCGACCGGTGAGCTCAACGTGTTCCTCGGCGACGGCACCACCGGGCCGATCGGACCGTTCCAGTTCACCGAGGACGTCTACCAGAACCTCGGCGGGATCGTGGAGCTCCCCGTCACCGACCAGCAGTGGGCCAAGCAGAATCAGCCGCTGATCGTCAACACCACGCGGACCGACATCGGCGGCCCCCTCCTCTGGGCTGAGAAGGGGGGCGTCGCGATCGACGCTCTCGACCGGGTGTTCCGACTCGCGGGGGTGAAAGGGTCCACGGCAACCGCGCGCGTTTTGGTCACCGCACGCGGGAAACCCGCGACGGGTTTCAGGCCGGGAGTCGAGGTGGTATCCGTCGTGGAGGGCATCAAGGGTCAGTCCGTGCCCCCGGACGCGCACTACCCCGGCAACACGCCGCAGGCACAGGGCGCACTGGTCGCGTCGGTCTCGAACGTGAACGCGCAGGGCTACTGCACGGTCACGCTGGCCGTCACACGCGATCCGGGTGCCCGCACCGAGCAGCTCGACGGCCAGCTCTACTTCGTCGTCGTCTACGACGCCACCCAGAGTCCGCCCGACCTGAGGAAAGTCGCACCCCGCCAGGAGACGCTGATCTCGTGCGTGGTCGACTCGGCATATTCGGCGAAGCCGAGCTGGGAGGCGGTGCGCGCGATCATGGAGCCTTACGCCAAGCTCTACCCGGGAATGACCGACCAGATCGACCTGACGCAGGAGCAGGCGTTCTTCACGTTCTCCATCAACCCGCCGTGGATCGCCTACGACGGCCCTAATTTCAAGCCGTACATCCTTCCGGATGGACGCAAGATCGCCGCCGGCGCGATTCCGTACTACATGACCCGCGATCTCAACGACACGCGCTTTATGCCCGTGACACGCGACCTCTCGCAGCAGAAGCTCCTCACCGTCCTCAACTACGTCGCGGACATCCAGACGGGCATCGAGCCAACGCCTCCCCCTCCCCCTCCCCCTCCCCCTCCCGGGAACGGACATTGAGCAGCGCGGAGAACTCTGCGGCCAGGCAGCTCCCGTTCACGCTGGAGCTCGTCGAGCTGCCCGACGACCCCAGTCGGCCTGCGCTGCAGTCCTACTCCCCGCTGATCGACGCGGACGGCATGGTCTACGCGCTGGGCGGACGGCGGCTGGGGCTTCACCAGTTCCGGACCAGCGGAGACAACTTCCCCGGCCCGAACCAGTCCCTGTGGCGACTCGATCCGACCTCCGGCGCTGTCGAGGAGCTGCTCGACCTGCGCCTGCTCGACCCCGGGATCGGCGACCCGCTGATGTCGACCAACCAGGAGTCCTTCCACGACCGCGGGACTGACGAGTGGCTGATCCTCGGCGGCTACGGGACCGATTCGCAGAGTGGTGCGTACCGCACCTTCGACACGCTGATCCGCATCCCGTGCAGCCGTCTGATCGAGGTGCTCAACTGGCCCGCCCCGCCCGCCGCCAAAGCCGCCGAGCTCGAGCGAATCATCCACTGCCAGCACAATCCCTTCTTCGCCGTCACCGGCGGCTACCTGCGCGCCCTCGCGGGTCGCTACCTGATCGTGTTCGGGCAGGGCTTCCAGGGCGCCTACGACCCGTTCGCCGGGATCGTCGCGCAGCAGTACACCAACGCCGTCCGCTACTTCCGCCTCGGCGAGCAGATGCGCGACGCCACCTGCATGGGAGAACTGATCTCCCCGGATGCGGACCAGCCCTTCCACCGCCGGGACGGCCCGATCGTCGACACGATCGACCCTGCCACCGGTGCTCCGCGGGTCACCGCGTTCGGCGGGGTCTTCCCGCCGGGGAAGCTCGACGGATACATGAACCCGGTCTGCGTCGATGAGGCCCTCAACTGCGTCACGGCCAGCACGGACCGCTCGGCGACGCAGCTCTTCAATCAGTACGACTGCCCCACAGTCGTCGTGTGGGATTCCGCCGGGCGCACGGTCTACCACACGTTCTTCGGCGGGATCAGCCGCTACTACTACCACCAGACACCGGAGCAGGCCGCCGTCTACGAGGAGGTCACCGCGGAGGGGCGCAACGACGGGCTGCCCTTCGTCGCCGACATCACGACGTTGCTGCAGCGGGCCGACGGGTCCTGGGAGGAGTACATCGCCCCGGCGCCGATCCCCGGTAACTACCTGCGCGGCGCCGGAGCCGAGTTCCTCCCCGTACCCCCCACGCCGTCGGGTCCGGTCTCGCGGGACGGCGTCATCCAGCTCGCGAATCTCGATCCCGGCAAGCGGGTCGTGGTCGGCTACATCTACGGCGGCATCCAGGCCGACTTCCCGCTGCCGAAGGTCCCCAACTACGGCAGCCAGGCGACCAACGCGCTCTACCAGGTGGTGCTCACGAGAACGCCCTCGCCCCCCCAGCTGCCCGCAAGCGACGGCCACCGGGCAAACGGCGTGGTGAAGCCGCCACCACGACCACCGGCCTGACTACGGCAGGGTCGCCGCCGCCTGCGCGAGGCGACTCTCGAGATCGGCGCCGATCTCACCCTCGAAGCCGAACGCGATGCCAACCACGGCCCGGACCGCCCCGTCACCGTCGGCGACCGGTAGCGCAATCGCTGCCTGCCCGCCGACGAGCTTCGCCATCGGGTTGATCTGCCCGCCGCCGTCCTCCTCCTGGAGGTTGCAGGTCTGCACCGGGCGGCCCCGAACCTGCGCGATTCCGGCCATCCCCTTGCCGCGGGGAACCACGGTCACCCGCGCGAGGACGGGGGGCGGGATGTTCAGGGCGGCCGTGAGGTGCAGGTCCTCGTCGCGTGTGCGATGAACGGTGCCGGCGAGACCGTCGTGGGCGGCGATGTACTCCTCCAGCCAGCGCTGATCGTCAGGTCCACTGTCCACAGTTGCTCTCCTCTCAGAGGTTGGGGGCCCACGAACCCTTGGCCGTCTTGAGCACGCTGAGGATCTCCGTCCGGGTGCGCGCAGGCAGCGAGGTGAAGGTGACGCGGAATGCGTCCCCGGTGAGGTCGTCGTGCGCGAGGACCTTCGCGTACGCATGGAGTGTGTCGTCCTCGACGCCGCGCCAGGTGAGGCGCAGGTTCCTCAGCGCATCCGGGACGAGCGCTCCCCTGATCTCGGCCTCCGTCTCGGAGAGGCCGATCAGCCAGCCCTCGACGTCGTCGTCGCCGACGTGCTTTCCGTCGACGTCGACGTAGTGGATGCGCACGGGATCGCTGAGCACAGCAAGGCGTGACTCGCGCTCCGGCAGTTCGACGTTGTGGGGGTGGTCGAGGCCGGCAACGTAGAAGATCGTGACCGGCTCGTGGAAGCCCTTGAGCTGAACGCGTGCGTCCCTGCTGACTCGCAGGACCGGGCCGGCAGCGTCGCGCGTGCTCGCCGAGACGAGGACGTCGCCCTGGATCGAGCACGTCTCGATGCGGGAGGCAAGATTGACGTGGCGACCGAGCACGGTGTACTTGGCGCGCCGCTCGGATCCGATACTCCCGACGACCACCTCGCCGGTGTCGAGGCCGATTCCCATCCCGATCGGTGGGTATCCCGCGGCCCCGTTCAGCTCGTTCACCCGTGCCATCGCCCGCTGCATCTCGATCGCGCAGGCGACGGCCCGGGCCGCGTCGTCGGGGAATGTGAACGGCGCGCCGAACACGGCCATGATCTCGTCGCCGATGAAGTCGATGATCGTCCCGCGGTGGGCGGCGATGACCTCCGTCATCACGAGGAGGAAGCTGTTGATCAGCGATACGACCTCCTCCGGATGGAGGTCCTCGGCGATCGGGGTGAAGCCGCGGAGGTCGGCGATCAGCACCGTCACCTGGCGCTTCTCCCCCACGAGGCTCGTTCCCTCGGGGGACTCGAGCAGCTCGTCGACGATCTCATCGGAGAGGTAGCGGCCGAACGTCTGGCGGATGAAGCGGTTACGCGTCTCCAGCTGCGCGGTCCGCAGACGGACCCGCTCCTCGAGCTCCTCGTACAGCTCGGCGTTCGCGATCGAGATCCCGATCTGCCCGGACAGCAGCGCGAGCAGCTCGATGCGCTCCTCGGTGAACGCATCCGCGGTGAGGTTGTTCTCGAGGTAGATCACGCCGGAGAGATCCCCCATGTAGCGCAGCGGCGCGCAGAGCACCGAGCGCGGCTGGGTGCGGGCGACGTGGGGGTCCTCGCCGAAGCGGGGCTCGGCTGAGGCATCGGCGAGGACGAGCGCCTCCCCCGAGCGCGTGACGAAGTTGACGATCGACCTCGCGAGGCCCTCGTAGCGATCGAGCGGCGTGTGCCGCAGCACCTCGATGGCACCCTCGCTCGACACCTCCGCCTGGACCAGCAGCTCCCCGTCCCGCGCCAGGAGCAACACGCCGCGCTCGGCGCCGGCGTTCTCGCGCACGATCGTCATCAGGCGAGTCAGCAGCTCGCCCAGCTGGACCTCCCCGGAGATCGCCTGCGAGGACTTCATCACCGTCTCGAGATCGAGCGAGCGACCGCCGTGGTCGGTCGTCGTCCCGTGCTCGCCAGAGGACACCTCCCGCTCGAACACGACACCGCCGAGCAGCGCCTCGTGGCGACGCGCGAGATCAGCCGCCAGGGCCGTGGCGCCCCAGCCGTCGTAGCCCTGGGCCGCGTCGCTGAGGTGGTAGCGGGCTGTGCGCCGCGCGCCGTGCTCGAGGTGAAAGCGGCCCGCCAGCTCGTGTGCCATCGCCTTCACGTGGCGCCGTCCGTGCTGCTCGGCATTTGCGATGGCCTGGTCGTAGAGCTCGACCGCCTGCTCGTGTTGGCCCGCGATCCGCTTGAGCTCGGCCTCCAGGAGCTGCTGCTTGTGTAGGAACGTCTCCGGCGAGTCCTTCGCCCACTTGCGATGCGCCCGTGCGGCGCGGCTCAATGCGCGCACGTGCCCGAGCCTGCCACGGGGCGAGGCGGAGTCATGCAGACGGGCGCGAACGAGCGCTGTCAGGAAGACGTGCTCGGCGGCGTGCTGCATCCCAGGGGAGTCCTTGAGGAACGGCTTCGCCGCCCGGGAGACGTCCAGCGCCTCCTCGTAGCGACCCCAGAGGAAGAGCGTCAGCATCTTGTCGACGAAGTAGAAGAGCGCGAGGTGGGGCGAGCCGTAGGCGTCGAGGGTGGCGAGGAACGCCTCCTCGTCGAACGTGTCATCGGAGAGCGACCGCGGGTCGAGTGTCTCTCCCCGCAGGTTGCGGATCGTCTGCTGAACCGCCCGGACCGCACCGATGTTCTCGTCCGTCTGGACGCGCTCGAGAAACTCCGCGAACCGCTCCGCCTCCGCGCTCACCGATTCCAGCTCCGCACCGCGCAGGAGCATGTTCTGCACGATGGCGCTGCACGCGCAGCTGGCATGGAAGAAGTCCCCCATGTCGATGCCCGCCTGATACGCGCGGCGGAACACCTCCTCGGAGTCCGCCAGCCCACGGATCCAGCTGTTGGCGAAATAGCCGAAGACGAAGGTGACCTCGGCGCGCTGACGGCGGTTGTCGAAGCGATCTACGAGTGCGAGCACCAGGCGCCCGAACTCGTACCCGGCACGGTGGTCGCCGCGAACCGCGCCACGGAAGATCACGCCGTAGGCGAGGAAGCCGATCACGGAATCCTCGGTGTAACCGTGGCGCAGGCTCAGCTCGACGATCCGGGCGCAGATGCTCACACAGAGCTCGGGCCGGATCTGGTAGGCCGCCTTGCCGACCGCCGCCATGAAGTGGAGGGCCAAGCGCATGCGCTCGTCCTCCAGCTCGGGGAGGTCGAGGAGCTCCATCGGGCCGCGTCCGTGGATGCGCCGCAGGATCTTGAGGTGGTCCCAGATCAGGAGCGGCGGGATGAACCGGTCCGGCAGCCAGATGCCGAGCATCCGCGCCGCCTCCTGTCCGGTCTCGTAGGCGCGCTGGAACTTGGCCCGGTTGGTGTAGAAGTGGATCTTGCGCTCGTAGACGTCGCTGCGCTCGAAGTCGTCCCGCGCCGCCTCGAACGCTTGGGCGAAGAAGGCCTCGGCCGCCTCGTCATCGCCGCCCAGGTGCTCGCACTCCGCGCGCTCAAGGGCGAAATCGAACCGCAGGCGCACCGGCGCTCCGTCGGGCAACACCTCCATCCCGGCGCGCACGAACCGCAGTGCCGGCTCATAGGCCGTGGATCGCCTGGCGCGAACGGCCGCCGCGAGGTTCAGCCCTGCCAGCTCGACGCGCCCGTCGAAGTCCTCGATCAACCCACCGGCGAAGTTCAGGTGGCCGACGATGTCGAACAGCCGATCGTCGGTCTCCGGCTGCTCGCAGTCAGCGAGAATGCGGCGCCCGATGCGCAGCCGCGCCTGCCCGGCCTCCGCATCGTCCATCAGGCTGTAGGCAGCCTGCTGAACGCGGTCGTGCTGGAAGCGATAGCGCATGCTCTGTTCGCCCGATCGCCGGGCGATCCGCACGATCAGGCCCTGCTCCAGTGGTTCCTGAAGGCTTTCTCGGAGCTCGTCCGGGCCCTGCTCGGAGGCCACCGCGAGCAGCTCCGCATCGAAGGAGCTTCCGACACACGCCGCGAGCCGCAGAATGCTCTGGGCCGATTCCGAGAGCAGGTGCAGCCGGCTCGTCATGTACTCGACGACGTTCTCGGTGATGTCGGCGGCGCGGATCGCCTCAAGGTCGTAGGTCCAGATGCCATCGGGAGAGCTGAACCGGATCGCGCCCTCCCGGTAGAGCGCGCCGAGCAGCTGGTTGAGGAAGAACGGGTTGCCGTTGGTCTTCTCGCACAACAGCTCGGTGAGATCTCGCACCTCGGGCTCCACGCGCACCAGGGTGTCCGCGACGATCCGCCCGACAATCTCCTCGGACAGCGGGGCGAGGGCGACCTCCTCGATCGGCGCGCCCCACTCCCTCAGCCGGTCCAGCGAGAGCGCGAGGGGATGCGAGCCGCCGACCTCGTTGTCGCGGTAGGCGCAGATCAGCATCAGCGGCCCCAGACCCGGGTCGGAGATCGTCGACTCGATCCATTCGAGCGTCGCCGAGTCGACCCACTGCACGTCGTCCAGCAGCAGGCAGAGCGGATGCTCGGGTCGTGCGAACGCCTCGAGGAAGCCGCGGAAGACGCCTCGAAAGCGGTTCTGGGACTCCAGCGGCGGAAGGTCCGCAAGCGGCTCCTGCGGACCCGTCAAGAGCTCGAGCTCCGGGATCGCGTCGACGAGCAACTGTCCGCTCGTGCCGAGCGCCGAGCGCAGGCGCTCTCGATGCTGACGCACCCGGTCATCGGGCTCCGTCAGGACCTGGCGCACGAGATCCCGCAGCGCCTCGATGAGCGACGCGAAGGGCACGTCGCGCTTGAACTGATCGAACTTCCCGGTGGCGAAGTAGCCCTTGTTCTCCACAATCGGCTTGTGGACCTCGTTGACGAGGCTCGACTTGCCGACGCCGGGCTCGCCACAGACGAGCATCAGCAGCGGCGCCTCGTCATCGACCGCGCGGCTGAACGCGTCAACCAGCGCCCGCACCTCCGCCTCGCGCCCGTACAGGCGCTCGGGGATCTGAAACCGGTTCGAGACGTCGAACGCGGCAATCGCGAATCGCCCGATGACAACGTCGGACCGCAGTTCATCGCGGCATCGGCGGAGATCCGCGAGCAGGCCGACCGCGCTCTGGTAGCGACGCTCCGGAGTCTTCGCCAGCAGTCGCAGCACGATGTCATCGACCACGCCGGGGAGCTCCGGCCGATGGCTGCTCGGCGGTTCCGGCGGGCGGGCTATGTGCTGGTGGACGAGCGAGAGGCGGTCGCCCGTCGCAAACGGAGGCGCGCCGGTCAGCATCGCGTAGAAGGTCGCCCCCAGCGAGTAGAGGTCGGTTCGGTAGTCGACCGTCCGGTTCATGCGACCGGTCTGCTCCGGCGACATGTACTCGAGCGTGCCCTCCAGCGCGCCGGGACCGCGGACCTCCACCGGCTCTCGTGGGATCAGCGAGGCGAGATCGAAGTCGATCAGCGTGACGTCACCGCTCTCGGGCGCCACCATGAAGTTGCTCGGGTTGATGTCCCTGTGGATGACCTGCGACTCGTGCACGCACACCAACGCCTCGGTCATCTGCACGGCCATGCGCAGGAGCTCCTCCAGGGAGAGCTGCTGTGCGCAGATGCGCTTACCGAGCGTCTGGCCCTGCTGATGCTCCACGAAAAGCGCCACGCCCCCGCCGTACGGCTCGAGCGTGTGCACGCGGGCGATCCGAGGATCGTCAAGCCGCTGAAGAATCCGGAACTCGTTGTGAAGGCGCTCGGCCGCCACGGGGTCCGGCGCGTTCCTGTTCGCCACCTTGACCACGAGCGGGAGCCCGTCGGTGCCGCGGATCGCTCCGTATACCGACAGGTTGCGGCCCTTGTGAATCCGGTCGCGGACCTTGAATCCGGCGATCTCAAACCCCACGCATGCCTCCCTCCTATAGCCGCCGCCGAGGTCATGCTAGACCATCCTCATGCTGGCCCGCGCAAATCCGTATTCCATAAATCAGGAATTATCGGTGTTCTGGAGATACACGACGCGATCCTCGAGCCTCTGATCGACAACGGCATGTGCCGAGGCCACAATCGCCCCAATGCCCGCTCGACGACGAGAGAACCGGGACGAGAGCCCGATCAGCACCCCAGGATGATGCTGCCCCGCGGAGAGGTGCTCGGCAGAGATGTGCGCGAAATCGGCGACATTCTCGGTGAGCACGGCGTAGCCGTTCGTAACTGCCGCCGCCAGGATCTCGGGATCCGACCTGCCAGCCAGCCCAAGCTCGACCACGGTACGAGCGTCCACGCCGGCAGCACGCAGCGCTACCGCGAGCGCAGCCGGGTACATCTCATCCAGCAGCAGCCTCAATGCGTCTCGGCGGCAGCCGTTTCGCGGCGGTGCAACTCGATACGCGCCGCGACCTCCTCCGGATAGGCCGCCCGATAGCGCATCGCGGCCTCGATCTGTGACTGCGTGAGGGCCGAGTCCTCGAGGAGCGCGGCGAGTGGATCGGGCTCCGCGGCCAGATCCTCCAGCCACATCGCGACCTCCCAGACGTCAGGACCGCCGAGCAACCCGGCGCGGCGGCCGGTCGGACCATCACGGAACGTAATCTGCGGATGCTCCTCGCGACGCGTTCCCTCCTCGGCGTAGCGACGCAGGCGATCCGAGAGGGTCTCCCCCGCGGCCCGCGCACGCAGACGCAGACGTCCGGCAAGAGCATCGTCGAGACGCACAGAGACATTCACCGACATGTATGCATCGTAGCACAATGCTTGCGCCACCGGGCAGGCCACCCACCCGGGAGGAGCAACACGCCCAACACCTGGCGCTGCGAGCGCGTAAGTGCGATCATCAGTACCAACCACCGAGAAGGGAGTTCCCGACCGTGGAGTCCTCCGAGACCCTCATCCGAGTACTTGTGGTGGCACACAAGACTGCCGCCACACAACCCCTGCTCGACGCCGTGCGAGAGCGGGCGCAACGTGGGCCGTGCACGTTCACGCTGCTCGTCCCAAACGCAACCCACGGCCTGCACAAGATCGTCGACCCCGAGGACCAGGGCGCCGGCGAGGCCAACGCCGTGATAGATCACGCCCTGCCCCTGCTGAGCGAGGCCGCCGGAACCCCCGTCGAGGGAATCGTGGGTGCCCCCGACCCGGGCGCAGCGGTGCATGATGCGATCAACCGGTACGGCTTCGACGAGGTGATCATCTCAACACTGCCCACACGACTGTCGCGATGGTTGAAGCTCGACCTTCCGAGCAAGGTGTCGGGCACGGGTCTGCCCGTGACCACCGTGACCCCCTCCGAGGTGCCGTCAACATAAACGTCTGATCGATGAAGGCGAAAGGCGTTTGGGTCGACCGAGATAGAAGCCTTGGGCGAAGTCCACACCTCGATCCTTGAGGGCCGTCGGAATCGACTGAGGACTGCACGAGCGCCGCGTTCCACATACTCGAGTTCATCGGCGTCTCCTCAGGCGCGCCGCGACAACACCCACAAGCAGCAGTAGGACGAGCCCCGCGATGACGAGGTAGGTGAGGTACGGCGAGGATGGCGCCCCAGTCGCGGGAAAGCTGATGGTGGCCCGTGCGCTGCGTACGAGCAGCCCGCTGCGGAGGATGACGAGCGCGTGCCACGGGCCGTCGGGTATCTGCTTGTCCAGCATGATGATGATTGACTCGGTGGCCCCGATCGCCAGGGTGGTGCCGAGGTTGGCTGCAAACGGGCCGGCGCTGAGCCCGCCGGGGCCGGAGGAGAGTTGCAGGGTTCCGCTCATGTCGAGCGCTCGTCCGCCGGTGTTGTGGACGCTTGCGACGACCATCGGCTGACCGTCAGGGGAGCGTTTGCCGGTGAGCGAGTCGATCGTGAACTCAGAGGCGGGCGCGCCTCCGGGCCCGATCGAGAGGTAGAGGCGGATGCCGACTCGGCTGACTTGGGTGATGCCGCCACCAGCTGGTGGCGCCGAGCGCGTCTCGGCCCAGACTACGCCGTACTGTTCGCCGGGGGGCGCGTTGCGGGGAACGGCGATCGTCACGGTGGCGATCGCGTGCCCACCGGAGGGGATATTGGACGCGCCAGGAAGAACCGATGTCCAGGTGGACAGTTCATTGGGGGTGTGTGCGGCCGCGCCGACGAAAGCGCCCTGACTGATGGTCGCGGCGGCTGGGTAGGTGACGATGTGCATGCTCGAGGCCGTCGTGTTGGAGATCTCGATCCGGCGGTGGATGGTCGTTCCCGGGTGTAGGTGATCGATGATGTAGAGGCGCGCTCTGGGATCGGCGTATGCGGTGAGCGGGACATCGAGCAACTGCACACCGATGCTGCCGGCCGGTGCCGTGCGCCCTCTCGCGACCGGCGCGATCGCGACCTGCGCCGCGGTCGACACGCTGACGGGCGCCCCAACCGCGACAAAGGCGGCAAAGGCGGCGGTGGCCAGGACACGTCGCGTACCTGCGATGAAGCGGCCAGGCGCTCCTCCGCGCACCCGCCCAGACGGCGGAACGCACATAGCTACGATACCGATTGCGTGATCGTTCCGGAATAGACGCCGGCGGCCATGCCCCCCGCGACGAAAACGTTGATCGTGGGGTCCCAGGTCGCGGAATTATCGCCCGTGATCCCGGTCGCGGTGACGGCAGCGACTACGCCGGTAAGGTTAGTCGGATTATTCGCCGTGAAGGTTGCCGTTCCAACCTTCGTGATCGCCCCGGCGGTGTAGCCGACCTCGGCGGCCCCGATCGTCGGCCCCGAGGGCGGCGTGAAGGCCGTGGAGATGACGGTCGCAATCCAGCCGGAACCCGCGGCTGCGGCGCGCGCGTCGCTCACCTGAACTTCGCCCAGTGGGCCGCTGATGGTCCCCCCGGAAACGGTATTTTCCCGCGTTCCGAGATTGCCGGCGCTGACAGGTACGGTGATCGACAGCGCTCCGCCCGTGACGGTCACGGTGGCGGACGTTTCCGCCGCCGGGGCCGGACCGGCGAGGCCGAGCATGAGCATCCCAGCGGCACCGGCCAGAAGCAGGGCGCGCATTCGCTTGCTTTTCATGGTGATCCTGTCTCCGCAATCAAGCGGTGCGGGTATGGATCAGCGAGTGGAACCAACATCTCTTGACATGCATCGGCAGGGAGCGGCAACAGCGATCGCGTAGTTGCACACATTCGTGCCCATGAAATTTCCGCACCCTGAGTAGGGGTATTGCGGCAGTCTTTGAGCGCGCCAGAGAGTCGGTGGATCAAGGGTATCGCGCCGCGTGAGAAGCGCCAGTGGCCGTCGATTCTCCCGCAGGGGCTCGCGGCTGCGCTAGCGTGTAGCAATGCTCATTCAGTCAGATCGCGCGGCCGAGCGCCAACGCGTGAAGGTGGAGGAGTTCCAGCGCCCGGTCCAGGACGGCTCGCTGAGGGTCCGCAAGACGACGGCCGAGGAGCGCTGGCGCTATCCCGCCGTGCCGGCCGAGGCCCGGCGCAAGTGACGAGCTTCTTCGTCGCCGGCATCGAGTCCGGCGGAGCGCGCGCCGAGAAGGTCTACAGCGAGCTGCGCGAGCGCTCGCTGCTCGCCGCCGGCTGCCCTGCGCGAGCTCGGCGGATCTTCAAGTTGAGCTGCCGCTTCGATGGGCAGGACCGGGAGATCGAGGTGGGGAGGCCGCTGTCCAAGGGCAGCAATATCGTGGTCGCGATCCTCGACCACGGGCGCCTGGAGGACTTCTGCGTGCATACCGACGACCGCGGCGAGAGCGCGCCCGCGCGCGTCGCTCGCCCCGTCTACTCGGTGACGGAGTTCTCGTGAGCGTAGAGAACGCGGCCGGCGACGCTGAGATCCGGAACGCAGCCGGCGACGCTGAGATCCGCGCCCTTGTGAAGCGGCTGGCACGCCCCCACTCCTCCGGCGGGGATGTCGTCGAGCGGGCGGCCCTGCTCGCGTCGGGAAGCGACTTCCCGGCCCTGATGGAGTGGATCGCCGATCACGCTGGAGTGGCCGAGGCGGTGGCCCCCGAAGCTCCCAGGCGAGGCCTGCACGGCCAGCGCCTGGGCCTCTCAGACGGGACCAAGCCGAGGATCCCGCTGCGCTTCGTGTTGCCGGCCGGCGCACTGGCCTGAGCGCTCCGCGAGAGGGCAGGCCGACGGATCCGGTGCTCGGCGCCCGCGAGCGCTCATCTGGCTGCTGCTACGGTTGATAGATCAGGTCGGGTGCACCAGGCATCGCAGTGCCCGCGCTCGTAGCCTTTGCTCAGGAGCACCCCAGGCTGGGAACGTCCAGCTGGCGTAGCGCTTTTCGGGCCTGCCGGCCGTGATCGGTTGCGGGCCGCAGGGAACGTCAAGTCGGTTCAACAGCGACTTGGTCTTCGTGTTCATCACACCGGAGGACCCTGGCGGACGCGCTCGGTACTCCACAGCAAGGAGCTGACAGACATGGCCTCAAGCAGCAAGAAGAAGACCACGATGGCAAAGCTCAACCGTGAAAGCCGGCTCCGCGAGCGTCGGTTGGACAAGCAGGCCAAGAAGGATGCGCGGAGGCTGGCGCCGGCACATCACTCAGACTGGCCCGGCGACACAATCGACGGAACGACCGGTGAGTCATCCCGGACAGGCGCCGGGGAGCCTGCTCTGGAAACCGTCGTTCAGGCGCTCGCAGACGCCTGATCCCAACTCCCTGAGCCACCCGTGTCGTTCCGGCTTCCCACGCCTAGCACACCCCGCACGCAACGCCCTCGGGCGCCGGCTCGCAGGCGTCCTTTAGCCCGCACGCAACGCCCTCGGGCGCCAGCTCGCAGGCGTCCTCGTTGGCCTCGCGCGCCTCGATCTCCGCCATCAGCTCGGACGACTTCACGCCCAGGCCCCGGGCAAGCCGGCGGAGGTTGGGGTAGGTCGGTGCCACCCGGCCGCAGACGTAGCTGTTGACCTGATTGACGTCGAGGCCCGCCGCGTCGGCGACAGCCGTCTGGGTCATGTTGGGGCGACGGGCCATCACCGCTTCGATCGCCGCGCCGAGCGTCGCCAGCTCGGGATCGCGGGGCGTCGATGTTCTCGGGCGCGGCATCTGGAAGGACAGCCTCGCGCATTCTGGTCGCAGGGAAAAGGGCAGCGATGGGGAATAGGTGGTTGCAGACAGTCGTCTTCAACCAATTTGGGAGTTTTTTCTTGCCCGGCCCCACCTCCGACGAGCAGGACCTGCGCGTCCTCGGCCGCGCCATCCGCGAGCTGCGCGAGCAGCGGCGCCTCGGCCTCGCCGCGCTCGCCGCCGCCGCCGCCATCCCCGAGACCGATCTCGCCGCGATCGAGGCCGGGCGCCTGGATCCCGGCTATCGCCGCCTGCGACGCCTCGCCACCGCGCTCGGCGTCACCTCGACCGCGCTGCTGCTGCGCGTCGAGGAGCTCGAGCTAGACATGCGGTAGGCCGCGGGGGTGTGCAGTGGCCCTCAGGGCAGCGCTCAGATCAGTCGACGCTCTCGTAGGAGGGCTCGACCCGCAGGTGCGCCTCGCGCAAGACATGCGGCGTGCGCCCGCGCTGCACGTCCCGGCGGGTGATCGCCAGATAGGCGACCAGGAAGAAGATGACGATCCCGAGCGCCAGGGAGACGACTCCGTTGCCGATGCCGAGCCCCCCCACGTGCTGGGACTTGCCCATCCAGTCGGCGAAGGACGCCCCGAGCGGCCGCGTCGCGACGTAGGCGAACCAGAAGGAGAAGATCGGGTTCCACCCCAGCCGCCAGTAGCCGAAGGCGGGAACCGCGATCACCGCGGCGAAGAGCAGCCCGGAGGCGAGGTACCCGAGGCCGAAGGTCGTTGCCGTCAGGTCCCCCACGGCTGTGCCCATCGCGAAGGTCGCGACCACCGCGGCCCAGTAGAACGCCTCGCGCCGGGGGGAGTCCACGGTGTGGATCGAGAGCGTCCTCTCGGCGCTCTGCCAGACGACGAACACCGCCAGCAGCACGATCCCATAGAAGACGCTCGAGACCGGGTAGGGGACGCCGAAGCCGACGTGGAGCACGTCGGCGGCCATCGTGCCGAACACCCCGACCATCACCACCGCCAGCCAGTATGTCCACGCGATGTAGCGGCGCATCGAGAACTGCAACCCCAGGGCGGCGAGGAAGGCGATGAACCCCAGGGCGACCGCCACCACGGGAGCCATCGCGTGAACGAGGTAGTCGGACGTCGACTCCCCCATCGCGGTCGAGAGGGCCTTGATCAGCCAGAAGAAAACCGCGATCTCGGGGACGCGCAGCGCGCCGCGGAGCGTCAGTCGTGCGAGGAGGGCGCGATCGCTCACCGGCAATAGTTTCGCACGTCGATCCCCCGGGAGATGCACTGCGGCCCCCTGGCTGTCACCCCTGCCCTCTGGCTGTAGCAGACGCGATACCCGGGCGGCTGACGCCAGAGGTCCGGTCGATCGGCGATCATCCTCTGACGTTGAGCACCCTCACGACCCCGCCCCCTCCGCTGCACCCCCCCGGCGGCGCCCCCCCCGGGTCCATCCCACCCGAGCCGCCGCGTCAGCGCTGGTGGATGGCCAGGCGCATTCTGCTCGCGGCGCTCGGCATCGTGGCGCTCGCGGGCGCGGGGACCTACATGCTGGTTCGCAAGGAGATCAAGAACGTCGTCAGCGCGCTCGGGCAGAGCAGGGCGGTCAGGATCGCGCCCAGGGTGCTCGTCCCCACCGGCAGCGGCGAACCCGAGACGCTGCTCCTGGTCGGCAACGACGAACGCCCGCCCCCCAAGGACAACCCCGGGGGGGCCGTCCTGCCGCACTCCAACGAGATGCTGCTCGTGCGGATCAACCCGAGCAAGCCGACGATCTCGATGCTCTCGATCCCGCGCGAGCTGAGGGTCACGTTCACCGCGCCCACCGGGGAAGTAATCACGAACCGCATCAACTCCGCCTACACCTACGGCTCCGAGGACGGCGGGGGCACCTCCGGGGGCATCAAGCTGATGCTCGAAACGATCAAGAGCGTGCTCGGCATCACCGTCAACCACGTGTTCGTCACGAACTTCCCGAAATTCAGGCGCGCGGTCGACGAAATGGGCTGCGTGTACATGACCGTCGACAAGCGCTACCACCACGTCAACGAACCCGGGAGCGAACAGTACTTCGAAATCAACCTCCAGCCCGGCTACCAGCGCATGTGCGGCCAGCGGGCCCTCGAATTCGTCGCCAACCGCCACGAAAGCACCTCGATCATTCGCGACGCCCGCGACCAGCACTTCCTGCTCGCGGTCAAGGCGCAGTACGGCTCCACCCTCTTTGAAAACCGTGAAAAGTTCGAGCGGATCCTCGGCAGGACGGTCGAAACCGACCTGCACGGCGAAGAAGAAGTGCTGGCGCTGCTGGAGCTCCTGGTCGAATCGGCCGGCAAGCCCGTGCGCCAGGTGCCCTTCCAGGTCGAACTGCACTCCAACTACGACACCGCCACCCCCCAGCAGCTCGAAGCGTCGGCGCACTCCTTCCTGACCGGCACCGCCGCAATTCCCAAGCGCAAGCTGGGCCATGCCGTGCGCTCGGTTCACGCAACCCACCGGGCCTCATCCCCGGAGCTCTCGCTCTCCCCCACCCCAAGCTCCACGCTGCACGAAGCGCTGGCGATGGCGCCCAACCTGCCGTTCGCGCTCGAGGCGCCGCGCTACCAGCAGACCACCGCGGAAGCACCCCCGGACGAACTGCGCTCCTACCGCATCCCCGGGCCGGGCGGCCACAGCTACCCGGCCTACACGATCGTCGTCGGCGAGGGCGAACTCGGGCAGTACTACGACATTCAGGGGACCACCTGGACCGGTGCGCCGCTGCTCAGCGATCCGAGCCAGGAGATCCACATCGGCTCGCGCGCCTACAGCATCTTCTACGACGGCGAACACGTCAAGACGGTCGCGTGGCGAGAAGGAAACGCGGCGTACTGGATCGAAAACACACTCACCTACAGCCTCTCCCCGCGGGCGATGGTCGCGATCGCGCGGGATACCCGGCCGGTCGCCGGAAGCACCGAAGCCCCGGCGCATGCCGCCAGCCCGAGCCCGCACGGCGTGTCCCTACCCCAGCCGGGAGCCACCGCCACGAGCTCGACCGCCAAGCTCGAGGCCGCGCTCGGCCTCGTCAGTCTCGTCGTCGTGATGCTGCTCGCGCTGCGTCTGCTACTGCGCCAGCGCGAGCTGAAGCTCCTGCGAACCCAGGTGGCCCAGGCGCTGGCACTCGAAGCACAGCGTCGGCGGGGGCCACTGTGAAGCGGGGCAATTCGATCTCGATGCGAGCACCTCCGGCGGAGCTCGCGCAGGCCGCCACCCGCCCCCCGTGAGCCTCGACGATCGCCCGCACGATCGCGAGGCCCAGGCCGGTCCCGCCGGAGGCGCGGTCGCGGGCGGCGTCGGTGCGGTGGAAGCGGTCGAACACCCGCTCCCGCTGCTCGGCGGGGATCCCCGGTCCGTCGTCTTCGACGGCGAACCGGATGCGCCCCGCCCCCACGCGCTCGACACAGAGACGCACGAGCCCCGAGCCGGAGCGCGCGGTGTGCTCGATCGCGTTGGCGAGCAGGTTGCGCAGCGCCTGAGCGAGCCGGTCGGGATCGGCGATCAGCGTCCCGGCGGGCACCTCGCCGAGCTCAAAGCGCCGCTCCGCGAGCAGTGTGGCCCCGTCCCAGAGCTCCCCGATGAAGCTCTCCAGGGCGATCGGCTCCAGGCGCAGGAACTGTGTCTGCTCGGCCTTCGCGAGCAGCAGGAGGTCATCGACGAGGCGGGTGATGCGGGCGATCTCCGCCTGGGCGAGACGCTCGACGCGCCGCACCTCCGCGCCGGAGGGATCCCGCTGGGCGGCGAGCACCTCGAGCTGGCCGCGGATCACCGTCAGCGGGGTGCGCAGCTCGTGCGAGGCGTCGGCGACAAACGCGCGCTGGCCCGCAAACGCGTCGGTGAGGCGGTCGAGCATGTGGTTGAAGGCATCCGCGAGCACCCGCACCTCCTCGCCCTCGCGGGCGACGTCGTGGATGCGCGGGTGCAGGTCCCCCGCGTCCACCTGCGCGGCCACCGCGGCCATCCGCCGCAGGGGGCGCGAGAAGCGCGCACCGATCAGCAGCGACCCGAGCAGCGCGCCCGCGAGCGTGAGCAGGCCCGCGAGGATAAATGCCCGCGCGACCCCCCGCTGCGCGCGCGCGACGCTCGCCAGCGGCTGCCCCACACCGACGGTCACGAGCTGCCCAGCCCCCGCGCGGGCGCCCGGGATCCGCACCTGGCGCTTGAGCAGGCGCAGGTAGCCGATGTCCGCCAGCTCGATGGTGGAGAACCCCCCGCGCACGGTCAGCAGCCGGTGCGACAGGTGGTCCTCCTGTGCCTGCACGGCGGTGCTCTCGCCATCGTCGGGCGCGTGGCTCCCGAACAGCTCCGGCGTGGTGGTGGCGGTCCCTGCCCCCGGAACCAGCGCGAACTGCAGCGTGGAGCTGGCGTTGAAGGGCTGCCCGCTGATGTAGGCACGGGCGATGGCGAGCGTCTGGCGAGGAGTGCGCGGCCGAGCGCTAGCGAGAGCATGCGCGAGCTCGCCGGCGTCGCCCGCGAGCTCGCTGTCGATCTGACGATGCAGCTGGGTGCCGGTGCCGCGGTAGACCGCCACGAAGGCGATCCCGGAGGAGACCACCACGACCAGCGCCACCCAGCCGGCCAGCCGCCAGCGCAGGCTGGCCGGGATCCAGCGCGCGCGCCGCCCCACCGCGCCCCGCGACCGGCCAGAGCGAGGGTCTGAAGCTCCCTCCGCCCCGTCCTCAGCGGGCATTGCCAAGGCGGTAGCCGACCGCGCGCACCGTGTGGATCGGCGCCGGGCTGTCCGCGCGGCGCAGCTTGCGGCGCAGATACCCGATGTAGACGTCCACGATGTTGGTCGCCGGGTCGTGCTGGTAGCCCCACACCGCGCTCAGGATCTGCTCACGCGAGAGCACCCGCCCGCGATGGCGCAGCAGGTAGACCAGCAGCTCGAACTCGGTGGTCGAGAGCTGCACCGGCTCCCCCGCGCGCCGCACCCTGCGGGTCAGGAGCTCCACCTCGATGTCCCCCGCGCGCAGCGTGGTACCAGCACCCTGCGAGGCGCTGCGCAGCTGGGCGCGCACCCGCGCGAGCAGCTCCGCGAGGGAGAAGGGCTTGACGAGATAGTCCACCGCCCCGGCGTCCAGGCCCGCAACGCGATCCTCGATCTCGCCCCGGGCGGTCAGCACGATCACCGGCAGGTTCGGCTTGGCTGCGCGCAGGGACGCGAGCACCTCCATGCCGCTCCGCCCCGGGAGCATCAGGTCGAGCACGACCGCATCGAAGCTCTCCCGCAGCGCGCGTCGTTCGCCCTCCACCCCGTCCAGCTCGGCCTGCACCGCGAAACCCTCCGCTTCCATTCCGCGCCGCACGAAGTCCACGATCCCCGGCTCATCCTCGACCAGCAGGATCGACGGCTGTGTCATCGCCTCCTGGGCGAGCTCCATGGAATTCTGCATCCTGCTCAGGATAAGGCCGCCCCAATGCCGTACAGGAACGCTGTGGAACTTCTCACTTGCCATTTAGCGGGGCCTTGTGCAACCTGAGCACACTGAGGATGCAGCTTCGCCACCGATCGCTCGATGAACATGCTCGACAACCGCCATACACCCAGCTCCCGCGACGCCGCGCTGCGCCGGCTGGTCCGCTGCAACCGTTGGATGATCGCCGCCAGCGCGACCCTCACCGGGGTGCTCACCGCGGTCGCCGCCAGCGCCTTCCCCGGGAAAACGCTCAAACGTGCCAGCGCCGCGGGGGCTTCGAGCAGCGCACAGCTCTCCACCGCCTCCGGACGAGGCGCAGGCAAAGCCTCCAGGCCCTCCGGCGGCTCCTCGGAAGCGATCCAGCCTCCCGCCCAGGCCCCACAGTCGAGCGGCTCCCAGGAATCCACCACCCCCCGTGAATCCTCCCCCTCCGGGGAAGCCTCGGCCGCGGCGCCCTCGCAGGAAGCGGCCCCCAGCCAGGAATCCGCCCCAAGCCAGGAAGCCTCCCCAACGCAGGAATCCAGCCCCAGTCAGGGCTCCTCGCCCGCCCAGGAATCCACCCCCAGCCAGGAAGCCTCGCCGGCGCAGGAATCCTCCCCCAGCCAGCAGGCGGCGCCTTCCGCGGAATCTGCGCCCGCGCAGGAAAGCGGCCCCGTGGTCTCCGGTGGATCGTGAGAGGTCAGGAGCTCCGATGAGCATCGCCCTCGCCCCACTCGCCTCGGCCGGACCGAGCGTCGACTGGTACCTCACCCGCTCCAGCGGCGCGGTCTCGCTGCTGCTGCTGAGCGTCGCCGTTGCGCTCGGCGTCGCCGACGTGCAGCGCTGGAGCACCCCACAGTGGCCGCGTTTCATCGTCGACACGCTGCACCGCAACGTCTCCCTGCTCGCGCTCGCCTTCCTCGCCCTGCACATCATCACCGCCGTGCTCGACAGCTTCGCCCCGATCTCCCTGCTCGCCGCCTTCATACCCTTCATCAGCTCCTACCGGCCCTTCTGGCTCGGGCTCGGAGCGATCGCCCTCGACCTGATGCTCGCCGTGATCGTCACGAGCCTCCTGCGCCAGCGCATCGGGCAGCGCGCCTGGCGGATCACCCACTGGTTCGTCTATGCCTGCTGGCCGATCGCGCTGCTGCACGGGCTCGGGACCGGCAGCGACGTCAAAAGCACGTGGCTGCTCGCGCTCAGCGTCGCCTGCCTCGCGCTCGTGCTCGCCGCCGTGCTCGTGCGCACGTTCGGCAGCTGGGACGCCGCGAGCGCCCGCGTCCGCGGCCTCGCGCTCGGCGGCGCCACCGCTTTCACCGCGGGCCTCTTGCTGTGGCTCCCCAGCGGGCCGCTCGGCTCCGAATGGGCGCGGCGCTCCGGGACCCCCACCGCGCTGCTCGGCCACCACACCGCCGCCAAGTCGAGGATCGTGGTGAGCCCATGAGCGGACGTGAGCAGCTCATCGAGCGGGAGCGGGCCTCCGATCCCCTCGACGCTCCCGCCGGCCTGCCGCGGCTGCTCGCCGGGATCCCCGCCCGGGGCTCGCTGAGCTTCGCCGAACACCTCGATCTACACGGGGAGCTGCCCCCGATCGAGGGGCGCGGGCGCCGCGGCGCCTCCGGGTTGATCGATGAGGTCGAGGCGGCCGGGCTATGCGGGCGCGGGGGGGCAGGCTTCCCCACCGCCACGAAGCTCCGCGCGGTCGCGGGTACCTCCCGATCTCCGCTCGGCGGGCGGCCGATCGTCGTGGTCAACGCCGCCGAGGGCGAGCCCGCTAGCGCCAAGGACCGCACGCTGCTGCAGTCCCTCCCCCATCTCGTGCTCGACGGCGCGCAGCTCGCCGCCGCCGCGATCGGCGCGCAAGAAATCATCCTCGGCGTCTGCGAGTCCGCTCGGGGCGCCCTGGAGGCCACCGCGCGCGCGATCGCCGAACGCGGCCGGCCCCGCCGCGATAGCGGGGGCAAGGCCAGGAGGGGTGGTGGCGGCGGACGGCGATTCGAGATGGTCGCGGTCCCCAACCGCTACGTCGCGGGCCAGGAGTCCGCGCTCGTGAACTTCCTCGGCGGCGGCCCCGCGCTACCCACCTTCACTCCGCCGCGACCCTTCGAACGCGGCGTGCGGGGGCGCCCCACGCTCGTCAGCAACGTGGAGACCCTCGCACACCTCGCGCTGATCGCGCGCCACGGCGCGGAGTGGTTTCGCGAGCTCGGGACCCCCGCGCAGCCAGGGTCGGCGCTCGTGACGCTCTCCGGGCCGGTCCCCCATCCGGGGGTGTACGAGATCGAGCACGGCTCCCCCCTCTCCGCCCTGATCGACGCCGCCGGCGGCCTCACGGCGCAGCTGCGCGCCGTGCTCCTCGGCGGCTACTCCGGCGCCTTCCTCGACGCCCGATCGGTGGGCTCCGCCTCCTCCGGCGTGGCGCTCTCCGACCGGCACCTCGCGCCCCACGGGGCCACGCTCGGCGCGGGCGTGGTGGTGCTGCTCTCCACCGAGGCATGTCCCGTAGCGGAGCTCGCCCGCGTGACTCGGTGGCTCGCCGCACAGAGCGCCCGCCAGTGCGGACCCTGCGTGAACGGCCTCGACGCGATCGCCTCCACGGTCGAGCGGCTCGTGCTCGGGGACCCAGGCGTTGGCCGGCCCGCCATACCCCGCCTGGCGAGCCTCGCCAGCCTGGTTAACCGGCGCGGTGCCTGCGGCCATCCCGACGGCGCCGCCCGCCTGATCGCGAGCGCACTGGAGGTCTTCTCCGAGGAGCTCGCCGACCACGCCCATCACGGCCCCTGCACCGCCTGCGCGCGACCCTCGGAGCTGCCCCGGCCCCGCGCCGGCGCTCGCGAGGGCGAGCGGGACCCCCGCTCCCGCCCGCCAGGAGGATCCTCGTCCTCGCGCTCCCCCCGCCCCGGCTCCTCCTCGCCCTTGCGCGTGCGGTCGATCGCCCCATGAGCCACCGTGTGCGCGTCAACCCGATCGCCTGCGAGGCCCACGGCATGTGCCACGAGCTGCTGCCCGAGCACATCGCGCTCGACGAGTGGGGCTACCCGATCGTCGACGGCGAGCTGCCCCCCGAACTGCTCACCCTCGCCCGCCGCGCCGCCCAGGCCTGCCCCACCTACGCGCTGCTGCTCGAGCGCCGCAGGGATTAGCGCACCCCACACGCGCTGGGCCTCCTCACGGCTTGAGCGCCTCCTCACCCGCGCGAGGCCGTATGGAGCACCCGGGCACCGGCCGCGCGCACCGCCGCGCTGAGGGTCGCGACGTCGTAGACGCCGTTGTGGCGGCGCCCGTTGATGAAGAACGAGGGCGTCCCCGAGACGCCGCTGGCGTCCGCGCTCGCCACGTCCTCGCTCACCCGGGGGGCGTGTGTGCGCCGGCGCAGCTCCTCGCCGAAGCGCTCCACGTCAAGGCCCAGCGCCAGGGCGTAGCCGCGCAGGTGGCTCGGGGTGAGCTCCCCCTGGTGGGCGAGCAGGATGTCGTACATCTCCCAGAAGGACCCCTGCGCGCCCGCGGCCTCGGAGGCCTCGGCGGCGAGCTGGGCCCAGGGATGCACGTCGCTGAGCGGGAGGTGGCGAAAGACGTAGCGCAGCTCCGCGCCCCACTCCGCGAGCAGCTCGCGAATCGCCTGCTCGGCCCGCCCGCAGTAGGGGCACTCGAAGTCCCCGTACTCCAGGAGCGTCACCGGCGCGTCGCCTGCGCCGCGGATGTGGTCGCGCTCGGGGTCCACGTCCTCGGCGAGGTCGACCAGCTGCTCGGCGGTGCGCCCGAGCTGGCGCGCCCGCACGGGAGCGGGCAGCCCGGCGATCAGCCGGAACGCGACCCAGGCCACCAGCGGCGAGAGGATCGCCGCGGCGAGGACGCCGAGCTTGGCCTGGTCGAGCAGCTCGCCGCTGAAGGCGCGCGCGGCGATCAGCAGCGACACCGTGAAGCCGATCCCCGCGACCGCGCCCGTCCCCGCAAGCCCGGGCCAGGTGACGGCGAGCCGCGCGCCCCCGAACGCGCGGCGGGTGCCGATCCAGGAGGCGCTCAGGATGCCGAGCGGCTTGCCGAGGACGTAGGCGAGCACGATCCCGATCGTCACCGGCGAGCGCACCGCATCGGAGAGCACGCGACCCTCGATGTGGACGCCGGCGTTGGCCAGCGCGAACAGCGGCACCACCACGAAGCTCGTCCAGGGGTGCAGCCGGTACTGCAGCCGCTCGTTCGCGGAGATCGTCGAGGCGAGTCCGCGCTGGGCGATGTACGCGAGCTCGGGCGTGGGCTGCTCGCGGAAGGAGCGCGTCAGCTCGGTGGCGCGCTCCAGGTCGCCGCGGGCGGGCGGGTAGGCGCCCGTCACCAGCCCGATCGCCAGACCCGCGACGACGGGGTCGATGCCGGACTCGAACATCGCCAGCCACACCCCCACACCGACCAGCACCGCCGCGGGCTCGCGCCAGCGCGGGGCGAAGCGCAGCAGCACGAGCGTCGCGAACAGCGCGAGCGCAATCCCCAGCGCGGGCAGCGAGACGTGCGTGCTGTAGGCCACGGCGATCACGATCAGAGCGGTGAGATCGTCGACGACGGCGAGCGTCAGCAGGAAGACGCGCAGGCGCGTCGCGCTGACGGGTGCCACGAGCGCGAGCGCGCCGAGGGAGAGCGCCGTGTCGGTCGACATCGCGGTGCCCCACCCCCGCGCGCCGCTGCCGCCGGCGTTGATCGCCAGATAGATGCCCACGCACAGTGCCATGCCCCCGAGGGCGGCGATCACGGGGATCGCGATGCGGTTGCGCTCGCGCAGCTCGCCGAGGTCGAGCTCGCGCTTGGCCTCCAGGCCGACGACGAGGAAGAACAGCGCCATCAGCCCCTCGTCGACCCACTGGCGCAGGCTGGCGGAAAGCAGGTGATCGCCCAGGCCGAGCGTGAGCTTGGTGCTCCAGAACGATTCGTAGGAGTGCGGCCAGGGAGAGTTGGCCCAGAGGAGCGCCACGAGCGCCGCCCCGACCAGAACCGTCGCCCCGCCGGTCTCGGCGCGCAGGAAGTCCCGCACGGGCGCGCCGAGATTCCGAGCCCAGGCGGTGCGGCCCGCGGAGTCGCCGTTCGAGGAGCCCGCCACCGCGGATGCCATGGCCGTGAGTATTGCGGGCCGGGCGGGGAGATCGCGGGCGGGTGGGAGCGCAAACCGCTCGGTCCGCCGATTCTCCTGGCCGCCGCCCGCGAGCCCGCCTACACGCTTTCGCGGCAGCCCGCTGAGGAGACCAGCTCGGTGATCGCGGCGTCGATGTCGCGCGCGAAGTGCTCCGCGTCGGGTATCGCCTCGCGGTCGGCGTAGATCCCGAAGCAGGCGCGATCACGTACGCTCGTCATGCCAACCGAGAGCGCGTGGCGGTCGGCCAGCGGAACCACCGGATAGGCGGCCTCCAGGGGCAGCCGAGCATGTACATCTGGGGCGCGGGACCGGGAATGTTGGAGACCACGAGGTTGAACGTGCGCGGGCTGGCGATGATCCGGGAGATCGCCTGCTGGACGACGCCGGGTGCATACCCGGCCGCCTTCAGCGCCAGATCGGCGCTCTCGGGCTCGCGGTCCTGCTTGCATCTGCTCATCGACTCCTGCACGCGCTGCAGCCGGCGGACCGGGTCGGGCTCCTCGCAGGGCAGCTCGGTGAACACGAAGGAGATGTGGTTGCCGAGCACGTCCCCCGTGTCGCGGACGCTGACGGGGACCATCGCCTTGAGCGCCACCGGCTCCTCGCCGCGCCGGTCGAAGTATCTGCGCGCGCCGCCCGCCACCGCGGCGAGGAGGACGTCGTTGACGGTCGTTCCATAGGCGCGCTTGACCCTGCGCAGATCCTCGAGGGGACGCTGCGCCCAGGCCAGGCTTCGAAGCGGCGAGAGCGGCCTGTTGAGCGAGCTCGCGGGCGCGGCGCACAGCGAGTGCTCCAGGGCCCGCACCAGACGCGGGACGGTGCCGGCTAGCTCCCCCGCGGCGCGGGAGGGAGCCGTGGCGGCGCGCAGCGGCCAGCGCAGCAGGCCGAGCTGCTCGCCGAGCAGGTCACGCACCCCCCGGACCAGCAGCCCCACCCGGTCGGGCCCCGGCTCCGCCCGCCAGCCCTCGAGCTCGCCCGCGGGGGGCTCGCGCGTGGGGTCGAGCAGCAGCGCGGCGAGCTCGACCGCGGCGAGACCGTCGACCATGCAGTGGTGGGTCTTCCCGACGATCGCCCACTGCCCCTCGCCCGCGTCCTCGCAGATCCACATCTCCCACAGCGGGCGATCGCGACGCAGCGGCATCGACATCACCTCATCCACGAGATCGTGCAGGGGGCCGGGCGCCCAATAGACGTGGCGATCGACGCAGAACGCGGGATCGTCGGCCCACTCCGGGGCGTGCAGGCCGAGCGGTACGGACGCGAGCTTCTGGCGGTAGCGCGGCGCGCGCGCCTGGCGGCGCTCGATGTGGTCGCGGACCTCCCTGAAGCCCGGCCGCCGCCCGGCCGCGTCCGGTGAGAACAGCGCAACCCACCCCGTGTGCATGTGCGCGGTGGGGGTCTCCACCGCGAGGAACGAGGCATCGAGCGCCGAGAGACGAGCGCCGCTCATCGCGCCCCCAGCAACGCAGCCCAGGCCGCCGTGCTCTCCTTGGTGGCCGTCCTCTCCCAGGCCACCGTGTTCCCAGACACCGTCTTCTTCCAGGCCATCGCCCTCTCCCCGGCCGCTGTGCTCTTCCTCGCGGTCAGCCTCGCCCCGGCCGCTGTACTCGCCCTCGCAGGCAGCGTCTCCCTAACCATTGTGCTCGCCCTGACGGCCAACCTCTCCCGCGCAGCCAACCGCTCCCGCACCACCGAACTCTCCCTCGCCGACCCCTCGCGAGTGGACGTCGCCGCTCCCGTCGCGCTGGCCCGGGAGATCGGCCGCCGGCCCCACTCGGCGGCGAGCGCGAACTCCACCAGGCGATCGAAGTAGCTGGGCAGCGGCGAGGGCGCGATGGCGCTCCCGCGCAGCGCCACCCGGCAGCGGCGATCGTCGTAGCGGACCCTCGTTGCGAAGTAGGGGAAGTAGATCTCGCTGCGCTCGAGCGCCCGGCGGAAGCGCTCGTCGCGGCTGGAGCGCAGGAGCAGCGGGTGCACCACACGCCGATACACCGAGGGCTCGAGCAGACGCGGCGCGGGACGCTCGAAGAACGTCCTCGCGAGCTCCACGAGCTCCCCCACGCTGCTCGCGTGCGCTCCCGCGGTGAGATGGAAGGTGGCGCCCTCCGCCTCGCGAACCTGGCTGAGGTGGAGGATCGCGTCGGCGACGTAGTCGACCGGCACCACGTCGACGGGCGCTCCGCGGCGGGCGGGCAGCGCCAGGTAGGTACCGCGCGCAAACGCGCGCAGCGGCCAGTAGAGGACGTTGAAGGACGGCGTCCAGCCGCTCTCGCGCTCCCCGACGACGATGCTGGGGCGCAGCACCGTGATCGGCAGCCGCCCACGCCAGCCGTCCACGAGACGCTCGGCCTCGAACTTCGACTGCTCGTAGGCGTTGCGGAAGCGCTGGCCCACGTCGAGGTCGTCCTCGCTGAAGCAGCCCCCGTGCTCGCCCGCGACATAGGCGGTGGAGATGTGCGAGAGGCGCCGCAGGCCCCCGCGCGCATGAGCGCGCTCGGCGAACTCGAGCACCCGTCTGGTGCCCTCCACGTTGACCGCGCGAGAGGCCTCCAACCCGAGCTCGAAGGAGATCGAGGCCGCGCCGTGCACGATCTCGCTCACCTGCTCCGCGAGCGCATCGCAGCGGCCCCGCAGGCCGAGACGGGGCCGGGTGAGGTCGCCGCGAACCGCGACCACACGCTCCCCGTAGGGGTGGCCGGCGCCGAACAGGCCGCGCAGCGCGCCCTGCACCCTCTCCGCCGCCTCGCGGTCATCGGCTCCCCGCACGAGGGCGTACACGCGACGGTCGGTGCGCTCCAGATAGCGGGCCAGGAGCTCCATGCCCAGGAACCCGGTCGCGCCGGTCAGCAGCACGCCGCCGCACCCATTCATCTCGGTCCTTCGAGTCGACATCAAACCTCTCGATCCTTCGAGCGGACGCTCCACCAGCGCTGAGTAGCCCTTGCGCTTCCTGTTCGCTCGAGCTCTCGCCGGCTGCCAGCGGAACGTCACCGCCACGGCTGAAGCATCGCTCGACTCTTTCGCACCCAGCGCCGTCGGTACCGGAAATGGCTTCCCGCCACTACCAACGCGATGCCTGCGGCTCCGGGTGTCAGGACCTCCCTTACCCTTGCCGTGGCGCGTCTAAACATCGAGCGCCAAGGAGGTGAAATCGCGTAACCACTCCGCGCGAGGACTCAATCATTGCGCCGGCGGCGAGCCATCCTCCTCCTCGCCGCCCGCACTGCGCCAGTGCGGCACGGCGAGCACCACGAGGCGCAGTTGCTTCTCCGCGGTGAGCACGATCTCCTGCTCGGCGAGGGGGTCCTCGGGGGGAGCGTCGAGGATCGCCTCGACCGTGGCGACCATGGTGTTGACCATCAGTCCCGCGATCGCCTGGAGGTCCTCGGAGCTCCACGTGCGCAGGTGGGGAAAGCGCGCGAGGTCGGTCGCGAGCTCGCTGCTGAAGAGGCGGATCTCGCCGCGGATCGCCCGTCGCAGGGCGGGCACGCCGCTGCTGCGCTCGCGCGCGATGAAGCGGAAGTGCAGGCGGTTCTCGTGCACGTGGCGCACGAGGATCGCGACCGACGCACGGATCACCCCCTTGTAGTCGCGGCGATCCTCGCGCGCGCTGCGCAGCATCTGGCGCAGGCGGCGGAAGGACTCGTCGACGAGCGCGAAGCCCAGCTCGTCCATGTTCTGGAAGTGGCGGTAGAAGCCCGCCGGGACGATCCCCGCCTCGCGCGCGACCTCGCGCAGGCTGAGGCTCCCGAAGGCGCGGTCCTCGAGCAGCCGCAGCGTGGCGTCGAGCAGCGCCTCGCGCGTGCGCTGCTTGCGCTCCGAGCGGGTCTCGAGGGTCGGCGGCGGGCGCCGGCGTCTGCGTGTGTGCGCTGCCATGTCTGGTCGGCTCCCCGCGTGAATGTGTGTTTACACACAAGGCGTTCGCCGTCGCATACTTTAGCGGCTATCGGGTACTGAGAAAGGTATTGACAGGAGCGCCCGCCTGCCCTATTCTCGGTAAACATATGTTCACTCACTTGTTGAGCACGTCTCCTCCGCCGGTCTCGGCCCCCGCCGTGCGGCGCCTCGCGCGTCGTCTCGCGGGGTCGGGCCTGCTCGAGGCGCTCGCCGCCCCGCACGGCGTCGACCGCTACATCGAGCTCATCGTGCCGAGCCTCTCCCTGCACGACCTGCGCGCCGAGATCCTCGACGTGCGCCGCCCCACACCGCAGAGCGCGATGCTGCGGCTGCGCCCCAACGGGCTCTGGCGCGGCTTCCACGCAGGGCAGTTCGTGTCGATGACCGTCGAGATCGACGGCGTCCGGCGCACGCGCTGCTACTCGCCGGCGAACTCGCGGCACGCCCCCCGCGGCGAGCTCGAGCTCACGGTCCGATCGCACTCCCACGGCCTCGTGTCGCAGTACCTGTACGAGGATGCCCGCCCCGGCATGGTAGTGGAGCTCGCGCAGGCCGACGGCGACTTCACGCTGCCCGCCTCGCGCCCCGAGCGCCTGCTGCTGATCAGCGGCGGAAGCGGGATCACGCCAGTGATGTCGATGCTGCGCACCCTCTGCGAGGAGGGCCACGGCGCGCCCGTAACGTTCCTGCACTACGCGCGCCGCGAGCGGGACATCCCCTACCGCTCCGAGCTCAAGGAGCTCTCCGCGCGCCACGCCAACGTGCGGGTCGCGTATGTCTGCACGCGCGAGCCGGGAGGCGGCCCGCGCGGGCGCCTCACCCGCACGCAGCTGCGCGCGCTCGAGCCCTCCCACCTGGAGTCCGAGGTGTACGTCTGCGGCCCCCCCAGCCTGATCGCGGCGACGCGCACACTGTGGTCCCGCGAGGGCCTCCAGGAGCGGGTGCACAGCGAGAGCTTCCTGCCGCCCCGCCCCCCGGCCAGAGTGGGCGAGAGCGGCGGTAGCGTGCGCTTCGCGGCGAGCGGCATCGAGGTCCCGTCTGACGGGGGCACGCTGCTCGAACAGGCCGAGCGGGCCGGCCTCTCACCCGCCTACGGCTGCCGGATGGGCATCTGCCACACCTGCACCTGCACCAAGCTCGCCGGCACGGTGCGCAACCTCAACAGCGGCGAGCTCTCCTCGGGCGAGGAGCAGGAGATCCAGATCTGCGTCTCGGCGCCCGCCGGGGACGTCGAGCTCGACCTTTGAAGCCTCCCCCTCCCCCCCTCTCCCCCTCCCCGGATCGACCCTCAAGCCAACAGGAGACCCAGTGACCAGTACCGCCTCCCTCCCCGCCCGCGCACCGCGCGCCACCCCCCGGCCCCGCACCGCGCCCAAGTCCCGCCCCACCCCCACGCCGCACACCTCCCGCCCCGGCGCCGAGCGCCCCGCCCCTCACCTCACCCCCGCTCAGATCGAGGCGCTCGGCGAGGAGCTCGACGCGCTGCGCCGGCGGGTGACCGAGGACCTCGGGGAGCGCGACGTGCGCTACATCCGCAACGTCATCAGGGCCCAGCGGGCACTCGAGGTGAGCGGGCGGGGACTGCTGTTCCTCAGCATCCTGCCCCCCGCGTGGCTCGCCGGCGTGACCGCGCTGTCGCTGTCGAAGATCCTCGACAACATGGAGATCGGCCACAACGTGATGCACGGCCAGTACGACTGGACCAACGACCCCACACTGAGCAGCAAGGAGTTCGAGTGGGACACCGCCTGCCCCGCGGAGCAGTGGCGCCACTCCCACAACTACATGCACCACACCTTCACCAACATCGTGGGCAAGGACCGCGACATCGGCTACGGCATCATCCGCATGAGCGAGGAGGAGCCCTGGCGAGCCGCGCTGGCTCGGCAACCCCCTCTACGCGCTGGCGCTCGCGCTGCTCTTCCAGTACGGCGTCGCGCTGCACGACCTCGAGATCGAGCGCCTCGGCAAGAGC
This sequence comes from uncultured Solirubrobacterales bacterium, assembly GCA_963771915.1. Taxonomy (GTDB): domain Bacteria; phylum Actinomycetota; class Thermoleophilia; order Solirubrobacterales; family Solirubrobacteraceae; genus Palsa-744. Next base: position 88,907 of record CAVYVD010000001.1, read on the forward strand.
GAGCCCGCGGCGGGCAGCCGGCGCGAGCCTGCTGGGGAGCATCTGGAGCAAGGTGCGGGGCCAGACGCTGAAGGACTACGTGCTCTTCCCGCTGCTGCGCGGCCCGCAGGCGCCGCTGGTGCTCGCGGGCAACGCGACCGCCAACCTCATGCGCAACGTGTGGGCCTTCACGATCATCTTCTGCGGGCACTTCCCCGAGGGCACCTCGGAGTTCAGCGAGCAGGAGACCGAGAACGAGACCCGCGGGGAGTGGCACCTGCGCCAGATGCTCGGCTCCGCGAACCTCACCGGCGGAGGCCTCTTCCACATCCTCTCGGGCAACCTCAGCTTCCAGATCGAGCACCACCTCTACCCCGACATCCCCGCGCACCGCTACGCGGAGATCGCCGAGCGAGGTGCAGGAGATCTGCGAGCGCTACGAGCTGCCCTACAACACCGGCCCCCTGCACCAGCAGTTCGGCTCGGTGGTGCGCAAGATCGTCAGGCTCGCGCTGCCCGGGGGCGGGGCACCCACAGAGGCGCCCGCCGCCTGAAGCTGCCCGGGGGGCGGAGCGCCCACACGGGCACCCGCACCCGGCGTCGCCCAGCCCCAGCGGCGCTCAGACGAGCACGCGCCGGCGGAAGTTGCGCAGCCCGAGCCCCAGGAACACGGCGCAGAAGGCGATCAGCACCGGATAGATGACGTACAGGTGCATGTGCGAGGCTTCGGTGAGCCCGGCGCGCATCCCCTCGGTCACGTAGATCAGCGGGTTGATCAGCACCAGGATCTGGAGCCAGTGGATGCCGCCGACCTTCACCGGGGCGAGCTTGGTCCACTGGTAGTAGGTGCCGCCGAGGAACGTGAGCGGGAGCACGACGAAGCCGAACATCAGGCCGATGTTGCGGGGCTCGAACGTCGTGCCGAGCAGCAGCCCCAGCGAGGTCATCGCGACGCAGGCCAGCGGGATCAGCGTGAGGACCACGGCCAGTGGACCTGGAGGTGGGCGTGCACGCCGGCGGCGTGGACGACGGCGGCGATCGGGAACACGATCAGCGCCGCGAGGATCCCCTGGACGGCAGCCCGAGAGGACCTTGGCGATGGCGACCAGCCAGATCGGGCACGGCGCCTGGACGCGGTCCTCGATCTCGCGGGTGTAGCCGAACTCGGTCGACATCGGCAGCGCCACCGCCTGGATCCCCTGGAACATGATCGAGATCGCCGACGACGCCCGGCGACGAGCACGGTCGCGAACGCCGACTCGGGTCGCACGGCCCGTGGCCGCCGCCGATGCCCTGGCCGATCGTCGGGAACACGTACAGGAACACGAACACGAGCAGGAACGGCTGGATCAGCGTGCGGGCGACGAACTCGCCGATGTTCTTCGCAGCACGACGCAGGTCGCGCAGGATCAGCGCCCACAGCGCCGTGCGGCTCGCGGCGAACGTCGACCGGGTCGGCGTGAGCGAGATCGCGGCGTCGGCGCGCGGCGTCGCGGTGGGCGCGTGGTCATTCGCGCAGCTCCTTGCCGGTCAGGTTGATGAACACGGTCTCGAGCGTCGGCTCGGCGACCGACAGGTCCACGAGCTCGAAGCCCGCCGCGCTCGGCGGCGGACACCACGCGCGGGACGATCCGCTCGGCCCCCTTGACGTGCAGCTCGACGCCGCCGCTCGATCACGCGCGTGCGCGTCACGCCCTTCGACGTCCGCGCTCGAGCGCTCGCGGCCAGCGAGCGTCGCCGTCGCCGAGCGCCTTGACGGTCACGATCGTGTCGGCGCCGACCGACTGCTTGAGCGCCGCGGGCGTGTCGAGCGCCAGGATCTTGCCGTGGTCCATGATCGCCACCCGGTTGCAGAGCTGGTCGGCCTCCTCCATGTAGTGGGTCAGCAGCATGATCGTCTGGCCGTCGGCGTTGAGCTCGCCGAGGATCTCCCACAGCGCGAGCCGGCTCTGGGGGTCGAGGCCGGCGGTCGGCTCGTCCAGGAACAGCACCGCGGGCCGGTGGAAGATCGCGCGGGCGACCATCAGCCGCTGGGCCATCCCGCCGGAGAGCGCGTACACCGACGCCTTCGCCCAGCGGCGAGGTGGAACTGCTCGAGCAGCCGGTCGGAGATCCGCCGCGACTCCGCCGCGCCGGATCCCGAACAGGCGCCCGTGGAAGTACAGGTTCTCCCACACGGTCAGCTGGCGGTCGAGCGTGTTCTGCTGGGAGACGATCCCGATCAGCTGCTTGGCGAGCGCGGGGTGGGCGATGACGTCGACCGCCCCGACACGGGCGCGCCCGGAGGTGGGGATCACGCGCGTGGTCAGCATGCCCGCGGTCGTCGTCTTGCCCGCGCCGTTCGGGCCCGAGCAGGCCGAAGATCTCGCCCGCGCTGGATCTCAGGTCGAGCCCGTCGACGGCCTTGAAGTCGGTGCCCGGGTAGACCTTGGTCAGGCCCGCGGTGCGGATGACGGGGGCGTCGGCCTCGACGCTCGCAACGGCCGCGCGCCCGGCGGCGGGGATCGCTTCGCTGGCCACCCCCTCAGAGTATCGGTGCGCTTGCGGACCGGCGCACGAGCCTTTGATCACAGATATGTAGTTATAAGATAGGCTATTTGATATCATAGTAAGATGATCAGCGCAAACCTGCTCGTGGAGGCACGCCGGCGCGCCGGGCTCTCACAACGCGAGTTGGCCGCGCGAGCGCGCGTCGGACAGCAGGAGATCGCCCGCTACGAGCGCGGTCGTGTCACGCCCTCACTGGAGCGGCTGCGCCAGCTGATCGCGGGGTGCGAGCTCGAGCTCACAGTCGGTCTCGCGCGCGCCGACGCCTCCTACGAGGATGCAATCGCTCGAATGCTCGCGATGCCACCGGCGGGGCGGCTGACAAGAGGACTGAGAGACGCACAGTCCGTACGGGCCCTGAGCGTCGATGTCCCCCGCGAGTCTCCCTCGCCAGATGTGGTGGGAGTGCTCAGGACCCTGAAGGAGGCAGGCGTGCACTACGTCCTGAGCGGTGAGCTGGCCGAGGTTCTGCGCGGCTCGCCGCTGCTGCCGATGAGCGCCACGGTGACGATCGTTCCCCGTGCCGGCGAGGGCGAAGCGCTCAGAGAGGTACTCACCGCCGGTCGCGGCCGCAACAACACGCAATCCAACGCCACGCAATCCGCGAAGCCGCCCGTAGACGCGGTCGAACATTGGCGCCTGGAGGCTTTCCGTGCCTACCTGGCGATCATGCCCGCGCCGGCGGGCACGCATGGCTACGTCGATCTGCGCCGCGATGCGACGCAGCTGCAGATCGACGATGAGGGCCTGAGTGTCACGGTCGCCTCGCTCGTGGACCTCGTGCGGATCGGCGAGGCCTCCCACGATCGCGCCCGCATGCCGGCGCTGCGCCGCACACTCGAGCTCAGCGCCACCCTCACGAGCAGCGGGAGCGCACGTGCAGCCTGACACGCCGTTCGACCCCCAGCGCATCCTGGAGGTCCTCGCCCGCCATCGCGTGCGACACGTCCTGATCGGCGCCTACGCCGCGCTACGCGCGGGCGTCGGGGTGCTCACACGGGATGTCGACATTACCCCGGCGCTCGAACCCTCGAACCTCAAGCGGCTCGCCACGGCACTCAAGGAGCTGCACGCGGGCATCAGGGTTCCCAACGAGCCGCCAGTCCCCCTCCCCGCCGACGCGCGCCTACTCGCGGGCACCGAGATCTGGAACCTCGCCACCGACGCCGGCGACCTCGACATCACCGCACGCCCCGACGGTACCGACGGCTACGAGGATCTCCGTCGCGCCGCCCATCGACAGCCCCTCGGCGATGGCCTGTACGTGATGGTCGCCGCCCTCCAGGACATCATCCGCAGTAAGACCGCCGCCGGCCGAGCAAAGGATCTTGACGCGCTCCCGGCGCTTCACGCCGCACTCCGCCGCCAGCAGGAACAGGCGCCTTGAGGCCGGCGCCCCCGTCCGATAGCCCATCCTTTCCTCATCATCACCCAGCAGTGGGTGGCGACGACAAATGCCAAAAGGCCAGATCATGGGGATCACGGGGACCGCTGACTTGTGCTGCGAAGGCGAAGAAGACCCAAGCTGAGCGCTCACCCCTGCGAGGTGTGCACCCGCGCGCGCCCCTTCGCGGCGTACATCGCGCGATCGGCCTCCATCAGCACGGCTTCCCCGCCGGCGGCGTTCTCGTCGATCTCGGCGATCCCGACGGAGGCGGTGGTGGAGATGCGTGTGCCGTCGGCTTCAACGCCGCAGGAGGCGATCGCCTCGGCGAGGACGGTGGCGACCTTGCGGGCGGCCTCGGCGGAGGTGCCGGGGAGCAGCACCGCGAATTCGTCGCCGCCGTGGCGCGCGACCATGTCGGTGCCGCGCAGACGGTGCTGGAGCTCGGTGGCAACCACCTTGAGCAGCTCGTCGCCGACCTTGTGGCCGTAGGTGTCGTTGACCTGCTTGAAGCCGTCGAGGTCGAGCACGAGCAGCGCGGCCTGCTCGCCGTAGCGGCGGCAGCGGGCGACCTGCATCGCGAGCTGGCGCTCGAGCAGGCGGCGGTTGTGGAGGCCCGTGAGGGGGTCGTGCTCGGCGAGGTGGCGCAGGCGCTCCTCGATCAGCTTGCGCTCGGTGATGTCCTGGATCTGGGCGATGAAGTGCTGGGGGCGCCCCTGGCGGTCGCGCATCACCGAGACGGAGAGCACGGTGGAGATCACGTGCCCGCGGGCGTGGAAGTAGCGGCGCTCCATCTCGTAGTGGCTGATCTCCCCGGCGAGCAGGCGGCGGACGTACTCGAGGTCGGCGGAGAGGTCGTCGGGGTGGGTAATCTCCTCGAGGGTCTTGGCGAGGAGCTCCTCGGAGGAGTAGCCGGTGATCGTGAGCAGCGCCTGGTTGACGCGCACCCAGCGGCCCTCGGGGGTGAGCAGCGCCATCCCGATGGGGGCCTGCTCGAAGAGCAGCTCGAAGCGCTCCTGGGCGTGGCGGCGGGCCTCCTCGGCGTGCTTGCGGGGGGTGATGTCGCGGGAGACCGCCACGCCCCCCACGATCTCCCCGCCCTCGCCGCGCAGGGGCCCGACCTCGACCTGGTAGCAGCGGGTGTCGTCGACCGACCAGACCTCCAGTGAGCGGGTCTCCCCGTTCAGCGCGGAGCGGTAGAGGGGCTCGTAGGTGTCCCAGCGGTCCCCCAGGAGCACCTCATCGGCGGGCATCCCCTCGATCTCCAGGGCGCTGAGGCCCTCGTGCTCGAGGGCGTGCCCCCCGGCGAGCACGTAGCGCAGCTCACGGTCGAAGACGAGCGTGGAGGCGGCGGGGAGGGTGCGCAGCACGGAGAGGGCGATCTCTCCCGCGCTGAGACCCTCCAGCGGGTTGCGCTGGGCGGCTGACACACTCGAACTATCGGCACAAGGGCGGTGGGGCTTGACGGCTGGGAGCCTCGCGGCTCGGCCGGCCTACGCGCCCAACGGAACGCGACCGGCCTGTGCGCACCCAGCGCGCGTGGCGGCCCCGGCGAAGACCTGGACGCGGTTGTTGGCGGTGTCCGCGACGAGCACCTCGCCGCGGCAGTTGACCGCGAGGCCGCCGGGGAGGCTGAGCTCGCCGGTCCCGCCGCCGGGGGCGCCCCAGGCGGCGAGCAGACGCCCGCGAGCGGTGAACTTCAGCACCCGGTCGGCGCGGCGGTCGGAGACGAGGACGTCTCCCGCGGAGTCCACCGCGATCCCGGCCGGTTCCTCCAGGCGCCCGGGGCCGCTTCCGGGGCCGCCCCACGAGGCAAGCAGCGCCCCGGTGGGACCGAGCTCGATCACCCGGTGGAGCCCTGCATCCGCGACATAGACCGACCCATCGGGCGCGACCGCAACCGCCACCGGCCGCTCGAGCGCGACTGAGCCGAGCCTCCCCAGCGGCTGACCGGAGGAGCCGAAGCGCACGATGGCGCTGTCCCCGGTGTCGGCGACATAGACCACCCCGCCGGAGGCGGAGAGAGCCACCCCTTCGGGACTGGAGAGTCCTTCGAGCGCGCCGAGGAAGGCCCCGCCGGAGCTGAGGTGGCGCAGGACGCCGTTGCGGGGATCGGTGACCCACACCGACCCGTCGGGGGCGACGGCGGCGGCGGTGGGGCCGAACCAGTTGCTGCCGATGATCGCCCCCCCGCCGCGCTGCCACCGCGCAAGGTAGCGCAGGCGGGGATCGAAGAGGTAGAGAGGGCTGCGGGAGCCGTAGGTCTCGACCACGAGCGCGCCCCCGGAGGCGTCGGTGGCGACGCCCAGCGGGGCGACGAACTGGCCGGGCGCGGTGCCGGGGGTGCCGAAGGCGAGCAGCCCGCGCCCCGGGGGGTCGAAGGCGACGACCCGTTCGTGCCCGGTGTCCGCGACGTACACGCGCCCGGAGGGGGAGACGGCGGCGGCGCGGATGTAGCTGAGGCGGTAGCGCCCCTCGCCGCTCCACTCTTCGAGGTAGCGCAGGGTGGGGGTGAGCGCGACGATGCGGTTGTTGTTGTCGTCGACCACATAAACGCGCCCGCCGTGGAGGGCGACGCCGAAGGGGTTGACGAACTCCCCGGGTTCCTTGCCGAAGGTGCCCTCGGCGTAGAGGGGCCGGCCGTCGAGGGCGAGGGCCTGCACGCGGTGGTTGCCCTCGTCGGCGACGTACACGAGGCCCCCGGCCACCGCGAGCCCGCGCGGGGAGGAGAACTCGCCCGGAGCGCTGCCGGGCCGCCCCCAGAGCACCGCCTCGGAGCCGTCGAGGCGAAAGCGCTGGATGCGGTTGTTGGCGGAGTCGGAGACGTACACGTAGCCGCCCCCCACCGCGATCCCCCCGCCGGGGGGCTTGTCGGGGCCGAAGCCGGGGCCGAAGTCGAACTCCCCGAGCGCGCGGCCCGGGCGGCCCCATTCGCCGAGCAGGCGCCCGGAGGAGTTGAAGCGCTCGATGCGGTCGTGGGTGGAGTCGAGCACGTACACGTCCCCCGCGCCATCCACCGCGAGCCCATCGACGGCCCCGAACTGCCCGGGACCGGCGCCGTAGGAGCCCCACTGCCCGAGAAAGCGCCCCCCGGGGGCGAAGCGCTGCACGAGGTGGGAGAACTGGTCGGCGACGAGTAGGTCCCCGCCGGGCGCGAAGGCGAGCGCCTCGGGACAGCGCAGCACCCCTTCCCCGCGCCGGCCGATGAGGCTCACGCGGGTGTAGGGACACACAGACCCGAGCGCGCCGGGACAGGCGCGCAGGAGCGCGACCCGCGAGGGGGAGCTCCCGCCCCGCACCCGGCGCAGGCAAGAACCGCGCCGAGCAGCAGGGCGAGGGGCAGGAATTTGAGGATGGGGAGGGGGAGTCCGCAGTGGCGCCCCGAGCTTGGTGGCGTGCGCGAGCGGCCGCGGCGGGGGCGACGGACGCGGGGGGTTAGGCGGAGCAGATTCAGGGAGGGGCTGACGAAGCGCGGGGGCACGGCCCGTATGGTCGTGGATGGCGTCTCCAGACGCGCCGGGGTGGCCACGCGGGTGCTCACCGCCCCATTCGCCTACGAGGTAGGAATCAGGTGCTACTATTGCGGGGTGCCCGTTCGGAAGTTGTCCATCGCACTCGAGGCACCGGTGCTCGAGGCCGCCAGGCAGGCAGCCGAGCGCCGGGGCATCAGCCTGTCGGCCTGGTTGAACCAGGCGTCCGTGAACGCCCTGGCTATCGAGGACGGCCTGGTGGGAGTCACGGAATGGGAAGCTGAACATGGGCGGCTTCCTCAAGATCAGCTGGCCGCAGCGGATGCGGTGCTCGACGCCGCATCGATCGGCCGCGGGCGTGAACGCCACCGCGCGGCGTGAACGGCGTCACCTACGACGCAGGCGCACTGATCGCGGCGGAACGCGGCTCCACCTCAGTGTGGGCGCTGCACCGACGTCTGCTCGCGCGAGAGCTGCGCCCGACGCTCCCGACTGTTGTGTTGGGCCAGGTTTGGCGAGGCGGCCCGCAGGCGCAGTTGTCGCGGCTGCTGCGCGGTTGCCGCATCGAGCCGTTCACGGAGCAGCAGGCGCGATCGGCCGGTGAGGCTCTTGCGGCGGCCGACGGACGCGACTTGGTCGATGCCGCGGTCGTGGTCACCGCGCTGGCCCGCGAAGATCTGATCGTCACGAGCGACCCACACGATCTGCGTCACATCGCCTCAGCGATCGGCCGCATCCTAGCGGTGCATGTCGTCTGATACGCACGGCGGGTCCCACTGGGCGACGCGCTCACCAGGCGCCACCTTCCTGAACATCCAGCTGGCGAGTCGGCCACGGAGCGTATCCTCGGGGACCGATTCGAATGGTCCACCACCCACACACCACTCGCCCTCGCGGCCCTCGCCCCCCTAGAAGCCTGGTGCGCAGGCTCGCCACCTACTTGCTGCGAGGGTTCACGGTTTCGGTGGGCGCAACGCTCGTGCTGGCGATCGTGGTCTCACGGATGCTCACCTCCTCCGGGCAGTCGCATCGCGGTGCCTCCCCCACGTCGACGGCGGTTGAGTCGAAACCCGCCCACACGCGCGCGGGCGATCCCGCGGGTGGGCACTCCCCGGTGGGAACCGCGGCAAATCCCGACCCGCCCCGGGGCACCCCGGTGAGCGTGAGCGTCGCGACGCGCCCGGCGGGGCCGGCGGTGCCGGCGGACTTTCTGGGGCTCTCCTTCGAGGTGCGCAGCCTGCCGGCGATCGCGGGGTACGCCACGCGGGGGAACCTGGTGGCGCTGATGCGCTCGCTGGGGCCCGGGGTGATGCGCTTCGGGGGGATCTCCGCCGACGAACAGGCCACGTGGGTGGGAGACGGCTCGCCGCGGCCGGGGTGGGCGAGAGTCGCGATCACCGAAGCGGACCTCGCCGGCCTCGCCACACTCGCGCGGGAGACCGGATGGAGGGTACTGCTGACGGTGAACCTCGGCCACTACGACCCCTCGGCCGCCGCGCGGGAGGCCGCGGCGGCGCACCGGCTGCTGGGCTCATCCCTGGAGGGGATCGAGATCGGCAACGAGCCGGACCTGTTAGTGCGCAAGCACCTGCGGGGGCCCGGGTGGGGCATCGTGGCCTACGGACCCCAAGCGCGCTCCTACCGCGCGGCGATCGCGGCGGCCGCCCCGGGGACCTCGATCGCGGGCCCCGACCCCTCCACCGGGGTCGGCGGCCTGGGCTGGCTGCGCACCGTCGCCTCCTCCGCCAGCCTGCGCCCGGCGCTGCTCACCGACCACTACTACCCCCTCTCCAGCTGCGGCGGTGAGCCCACGGCCTCCGAACTGCTGAGCCCGAACGTGCGCCGCGCCGAGAGCGACATGCTGGGCAAAGCGCTCGCGATCGCCCACGCCCACGGGCTGGCGCTGCGGATGGACGAGACCAACAACGTCTCCTGCGAAGGGGAGCATGGGGTCTCCGACGCCTTCGTCTCAGCGCTGTGGGCGCTCGACTACGCCGCGCGCGCCGCGAGCGAGGGGGTGGGGGGGCTCAACTTCCACGACCTCATCGACAAGAGCGACGCCTACAGCCCCCTCGTCGCCCACTCGCCAGCCGCCCTCGGCGCGGGGGCGCTGCGCGCCGCACCCGAGTGGTACGCGCTGCTGGCCGCGCGCGCATTTCTCGGGGCCCGCCCGCCCGCCCACCCGCCCGACCGTCCGCTGGAGAGCACCGTCACGGGCGCCGCCCCCGGGGAGCTCAGCGCCGAGGCCCTGCGCGCCGCCGACGGAAGCGTGCAAGTCGCGCTCGTGGATTACGCCCCCCGGGCTCCCCCCCGCTCGCCGTGCACCTGCGCGTGCCCCGCGGCCTCGCGGGGGGGAGCGTCCTGCGCCTCACCGCCCCCTCCCCCAGCACCGCCTCGGGGGTGCGCCTGGGCGGGCGTGCGGTCGCCCCCGACGGCACCTGGAGCGCGCCGCCGGCGCTGCCCGGGGTGAGCGGCCGCCCGGGCTCGTTCGCGGTGCAGATGCCCCCGAGCAGCGCGGCGGTGGTGACGCTCTCCCCGGGACCGCTCGGCCACGCGGCGCTGCCCGGTTGAGAACCCCCGGGACGCTCGCCCGCGGCCTACTGGGCGGCGAGCAGCGGCACGTCGTGGGCGACTTCGCTGGGCTTCCAGTCGTTGCTGATGTAAACCGTCTTGAGCTTCCCCGAGGCGTCGACCCCGTAGACGAGCGCGGAGTGGTTGACGAGGTCGGGCTGGGAGGTGTCCACTTCGGAGCCCACCCCCCACGCCTTCCACACCGCGGCGAGTTCGTGCGCGGAGCCGATCAGGTACTTCATGCGGCCCGTCATCCCGTGCACCTTCAGGAACGCCGCGACCGTCTGCGGGGTGTCCCCGCGGGGATCGACGGAGACCGCGATGATCTGCGCCTTGGCGGCCTTCTGGGAGCCCATCAGTTTCTGCGCAACGCGCAGGTTGGCGGCAATCAGGGGGCACACGTCGGGGCAGTGGGTGTAGAGGAACGTCACCAGCATCGCCTTCCCGCGGTAGCTGTTTATGTTCACCCGTTCACCCAGGTAGTTGCGCAGCGACAGCGGGGGCGCCGCCTTGGGAGGCACCAGTTCGTTGCCCTCGAAGCTCGCGGACTTCGCGCTGCTCACGTTCCCCGCCAGCGGCTGGGAGTCGTGGCTGGTGCCCGCGAGCAGCAGCGCGGAGCCCCCCGCGATCGCGAGGATCGCGAGGAGCGGCAGGATCATTCGGCGATTCAGGGGCCCGCGACCGCCCGGTGGCTGCTCCAGGGGCGGGTCCGCGGTTGGACGATCGCTCAGATCGGGAGTGCCCATCTCCGGTCCAGTCTACTTCCGCCCCGCGTCCCCGGCGCCGGGGGCCGTCGGCAAGAACGCTTGCACTCCTCCTCATGTGATGCATCTTGCATCGATACCTGGTACGGTGCCCCCGTTCGTGCCGAGTCCCTCTCCCCACGGGGAGCGGGAGCGGGGGAACCAATGCAGCCCATCTGGACTGCGGGGGCGAATCGCCACAGGCGTGGCGTAGCGTACTGCGCGAGCCCGACAGCTAACCCCGTAGGCGCCACCGCAACATCGAAAGGATGTGCCTGCGCATGCCGGGATACGCCCGTGACCTCGCCACCCTCGAGCCCTGGGAGGCCTCGCTTGCGCGCTCCCACGCCCGCCGCCGCAGGGCCGCGCGGGGTCGGTCCTCGGCGCTTGGGAGCGTGGGTGGGTGGGGATCCCTTCCCTCCCTGGCCGCGTTGATCGACGCGCGCCGCGAAGCCGCCCGCGATCTCTCCGAGCGCGACCCCTGGGAGATCTCCCTCGGGCGCTCCCGCGCGCGCCGCCGCGCCACCCAGCTGCGCTTCGTGCCCGCCTCCTCGCGCGCCAAGCGCCTCTCGCTCGGCGCCCTCGTCGCGCTCACCGCCGGACCCGCGTCGGTGCTGCTGGACTCCGGCGGGGGCGTCCAGGTGGCGGGTGCGGCGCCGGCGGAGCCCGAACCGATCACCACCACCCGTCACCACATCGTGCTCAGCGCCAGCAGCGAAGGCCGCCAGGTGCGCCTGCTGCAGCGCGCGCTGGGGATCAGGGTGGACGGCGTGTACGGCCCCCAGACCGAAGCCGCGGTGCGCCGCTTCCAGGCCACGCGGGGACTCACGGTGGATGGCATCGTGGGCGCCCACACCAGCCGCGCGCTGGCCGTCCACGCTCCCCCGGCGCTCTCGGGCGCCGCCGTGATCCGCGACCTCGACGGCGAAGCGCGCGAACCCGCCCCGGGGGAGGTGAGCGAAGCCGCGAGCGCCGCCCCGGCCTCTGTCCTTTCGACCCCCACGGGCGTCGAAAGCACGAGCGCGAGCACCGCCGCCCCGGCCACGCTCGAAGGCCCGGCCCCCGCGACCGGCGAAGGCGCCGGCCAGGCCGCCGCAGCGAGCGGGACGGCCACGGTCGCCGCCACACCGGAAGCCCCCGTCGCGAGCGTCGGCACTGAAGCCGGCGAAACCGGCGGAACGGCGACTGCGCCCACGCCGGAAGACCCGGGCGAGTACGAGACCCCGGCGATCCTCGAAGGCTCCGGCGGGACCGCCGGGCCCGGGGAAGGCGAAGCGGCCGAAGCGGGCCAGAGCGCAAGCGAAGGCGGGACCACCGCCGAAACGAGCGCAGGCGAGACCCCCGCCGAAGCCGCGCACGCGCGCTCCGAACACCTCGCCGCAGAATCCGAAGCGCGCGCCAGCACCGACGCGGTCAGGCGCCTACAGGCATCCCTGCACGTCGCCGTGGACGGCGATCTCGGCCCCGAAACCGAGGCCGCCGTGCGTCGCCTGCAGGCTCGCGAGGGTCTCGCGGTGGACGGCGTCGCGGGCCCCGCCACCTGGAACGCGCTCGGCCAGCACGGCCAGCCCGAACTCACTCCTCCCCCCTCCGCCCTCCCCCAGCCCTCCCACGCCGCCGGTCGCCACCGTCCCGGAGCCGGATCGCAGAGCGAGCAGCTCGGCGGGAGCAACGTCTCCGCAGCGCAGGGGACGCGCCCCGCCGGGCGCATCGGCCGCAACGAGGCGCTCCGCCGCCTCCAGGAAGACCTCCACGTCTCCGTCGACGGCGAATTCGGCCCCGAAACGCAGACCGCGGTGCGCCACTTCCAGGAAGCCCACGGCCTCGCGGTCGACGGCGTCGTCGGTCCCGGCACCTGGAGCGCCCTCGGCGTCCCCGGGGCACCCACCCTGCACGCCGATCCCGCCTACTTTCCTCAGAGCACGAGCTCCGCGGGGGGCGGGAGCTCCTCCACCGCCGGCGGCGGCTCCGCCCCGGGCGCCAGCTCCTCCAGCGCCGAAGGGGTCGTCGCGCAGGTGATCGCCGCCGCCAACGAAATCGCCACCCGCCCCTACGTCTACGGGGGTGGGCACGGCTCCTTCACCTCCGAAGGCTACGACTGCTCCGGCTCGGTCTCCTACGCGCTGCACGGCGGGGGCCTGCTGAGCTCCCCGGAGGACTCCACGGGCCTGGAATCCTACGGCGAACCGGGCCCGGGCCGCTACATCACGATCTACGCCAACGCTGAACACGCCTGGATGACGATCGACGGCCGCCGCTTCGATACCGTCGCCCTCGCGGAAACGGGCAACCGCTGGTCGGACACGATGGCCTCCACCGCGGGCTTCGTGGTGCGCCACCCCGACGGGTTGTAGGCCCAGCGACAGCCTCCGCCGGCTCAGATCGAGAGCGCCGAGGCGTCGGACGGGCCGAGGGAGCGAGCGTACCGTCCCAAGCGCCGCCTACTGTGCGGACAGTCGTCTGAAGGCGACCACCACACACCGGAGACGGAGGAGGCGACTATGCTGGCGCGAGCGCGCACGTTCACGATCGAGGGGCTCCAGACGCGGCCGGTGGCCGTCGAGGTGGACATCCGCGCGGGGCTCCCCGCGTTCACGATCGTGGGCCTCGCCGACGTTGCGGTGCGCGAGGCGCGCGACCGCGTGCGCGCGGCGATCCTCAACTCGGGCTACGAGTTCCCCGAGCGGAGAATCACCGCGAACCTGGCCCCGGGCGACGTTCCCAAGGCCGGACCGGGACTCGACCTCGCGCTCGCCTGCGCGGTGCTCGCCGCCTCAGGCCAGCTCCCCACGCGGCTCCTGGAGAGCCACGCGCTCTTCGGGGAGCTCTCCCTCGACGGCGAGGTGCGCCCCTGCCACGGCACCCTCGCGATCGCACAGGCCGCGCGGGAGGAGGGCCTGCGCGCGCTCGTGCTGGCGGGCGCCCGGGCGCGCGAGGCGGCGCTGGTGGAGGGCCTCCAGGTGATCGTCGGGGAGCGCCTCGCAAGCGCGGCGCGCGCACTGAGCGGCGGGGCGGGGGACCCGCTGCCCGCGCCGGAGCCGAGAAGCACAGACTCCCACCGCGCGGGTGGCTCGGAGGGACTCTCCAACCTCGACCTCGGCGACGTGCGCGGCCAGCCCCACGCGGTGCAGGCGCTCATGCTGGCGGCGGCGGGCGCTCACAACCTCCTGCTGAGCGGCCCCCCGGGCACCGGCAAGACGATGCTCGCCCAGCGCCTCCCCACGATCCTGCCCCCGCTGAGCCGCGCGGAGGCGATCGAGGTGACGCGCATCCACAGCATCACCGGCCGCCTGGAGGACGGGGAGCTGATCCGCCGCCGCCCCTTCCGCGCCCCCCACCACTCGATCACCACCGCCGGACTGGTGGGCGGCGCGCGGCGGGGGTGGGTGGGGGAGGTGGTGCTCGCCCACCGCGGGGTGCTGTTTTTGGATGAGCTCTCCGAGTTCGCGCGCCCCACCCTCGAGGCGCTGCGCCAGCCGCTGGAGGACGGGCGGGTGGCGATCGTGCGCGCGCGGCACTCCGCGGTGTACCCCGCGCGCTTCGCGCTGATCGCCGCCACCAACCCCTGCCCCTGCGGCTATCAGGGGGACGTGGAGCGCTGCCGCTGCTCGGAAGCCGACCTCGCCCGCCACCGGCGGCGTCTCAGCGGACCGCTGCTCGACCGCATCGACATCGTCGCCCATCTGGAGCGGTCGGACTCGAGGCGCTCGGAGCGAACCCCGGCCGGTCGCGATCGGATTGCCACCGCCCGGCGGGCCGGCGGGCGCGATCCAAGCACCGCAACGACGATCGGCTCCGCGGAGGCACGCGAGCGGGTGGTGCGTGCCCGTGAGCGCCAGGCGGCGCGCCTGCGCGAGGAGGGGGTGAGCGCCAACGCGCACATGGACGCCCGCATGCTGCGCCGCCACGTCGCCCTGAGCGAGGGCGGGGAGCGGCTGCTGCGGGGCGCCCAGGAAAACGGCACGCTCAGCGCCCGCGGCCTCGCCCGGGTGCTGCGCGTGGCGCGCACCGCCGCGGACCTTGAGGGCAGCGCGAGGACACGCGAGCAGGACGTCTCGCTCGCGCTCGCGCTGCGCACGCAGGACACACCGTCGGGCAGGCGTGCCGCATGAGGCCCGCCACCGGAGAGAGCTGGGTGAGGCCCTCATCAGACGGGGCGCCCCACCGGGCTCTCCACCCCCGCAAGCGCGAGGTTCTCTCGATGGTGGCGGGGCAACCTGGGGATCTCCTATGAGCGCCACCCCGAGCGAGGCGCCGGTGGTGCACAGCGCGGATGCCTGCCCGGCCTGCGTGCGCCGCGCCTGGCTGCTGGGAGCGCTGAGCGGGCGCCTCGAGTACCGGGGGCGCGACCCCGAGCGCCTGGTGAGACTGCTGGAGCTCTCCGACGGGGAGCTCATGCGGGCGGTCCCCGTCGAGGGGCGGGAGAGCATGCTGGCGCAGTACGCACAGCTCGAGCGCTCACCCCCACCACCGGTCGCCGGGGTGCAGCGGATCTGCCGCCACGACCCCCGCTACCCCCGCGCGCTGGCCGCGGGCGGGGGTGCGCCGCGGATGTTGCACGTGGCGGGCGGTATCCCGCGCATGGAGGAGTTCCTGGCGCAGCCGGCGGTGGCGGTGGTGGGAACCCGGAGGGCGAGCGACTACGGCATGGAGATGGCGCACAGCCTCGCGCGGGGTCTGGCCGCGAGCGGGATCACCGTGGTGAGCGGCCTCGCCGAGGGCATCCCCGCGGCGGCCCACGGCGGAGCGCTGCAGGTCAAGGGCCCCACCCTCACGGTGACGGCGGGCGGCGTCGACGTCCCCCATCCCGCGAGCTGGCGCCCCCTGCACCGGCGCATCGCCCTGGAGGGCTGCGCGCTGGCGGAGCTGCCATGCGGCTGCGCCCCACGCGGCTGGTGCCACGCCGCCCGCGCGCGGATCGTGGCGGCGCTGGCGCACATGGTGATCGTGGTGGAGGCTGGGGATCGGCCCAGCGAGCTGCTGCACGCGCGCCTGGCGGCGGCGTCGGGCGCAATCGTAGCGGCGGTCCCCGGCCGCGTGAGCGCCCCCGCGGCGCGCGGCCCCCACCTGCTGCTGCGGGAGGGGGCGCTGCTGGTGCGGAACCCCAGGACGCGCTGGACGCGCTCTACGAGGTGGGGGAGCGCCGGACGGCCGCGACACCTCGGACGGCGGTGACACCCCCGGAGCCGGAGGGCCTCCCACGGGCGGTGCTGGAGCGGGTGGGCGCGGGGAGCGACACGGTGGCGAAGCTGACCGCCGGGGAGCCCCCCGCGAGCGAGGTGCTGGTGGCGCTCGCCGAACTGGAGCTGAGCGGCGCGGTGGCGCGCGGCGACGGCGGGCGCTACGTGGCGTGCCTGTAGAGATACCTGCCGGGGCGGCCCAGGGCTGACAGCCGGCTTGCACCGAGCGTTGCGTGAGTGCCCGACCGCGTGGCCGTGCGGTATGTTCCGCGTGTCAGATGGAGCCCTGACGCGAGGTCCGCCAAGCGGCCCTCCGGACCGCCCAGCTCAGGAGAAGGGCTGATGGCTCCTTTCGCGAACTCGACCTCACGCGAGAGGAGCATCCAGCAGCTTGCGCCCTTCCCGAATGCCCCATCCAGACAGACGCGAGCTCGCGGCGATCTTCCTCGGGGGGGCCGCCGGAGGCCTGCTGCGGGTGTGGCTGGGCGAGACCTTCGCCAGCACCCCCACCCAGTGGCCGTGGGCGACGTTCGCGATCAACATCAGCGGCTCGTTCGCGCTCGGCTACCTCGCCACGCGCCTGCAGGAGCGCCTCCCGCTCTCCACCTACCGGCGGCCGCTGCTTGGCACGGGCTTCTGCGGGGCGTACACCACCTTCTCGACGATGCAGGTGGAGATCCTCGCGATGGTCGAACACCACCGCTACGGGCTCGCCGCGGGCTACGCCGGCGCGAGCATCGCGGCCGGCTACCTGGCGATCTGGCTGGCCACGGCGAGCGTGCGGCGCGTGCGGGTGATCGCGTGAGCGCGCGCGGGTGGTCTCGTGCGCGCGTGGGTGTGATCGCGTGAGTGTGTGGGTGGATCGCACGGGCGTGTGGGTGAATCGCATGGGCTCGTGGGTGTGATCGCGTGAGCGCGTGGGTGTGGATCGGCGTGGCGCTACTCGGCGGAGGGGGCGCCCTGGCACGCTTCACGCTCGACGGCGCGGTCGGCTCGAGCACGGCGAGGGGCGGCTTTCCACTGGGTACCCTCGTGGTGAACGCGAGCGGCGCGCTGCTGCTGGGTCTGCTCAGCGGAGCGGCACTCAGCGGTGTCGCGCTGGTGCTGGCGGGCACCGCAACGCTGGGCTCCTACACGACCTTCTCCACCTGGATGCTCGAGTCCCAGCGCCTGGCAGAGGATGCGGAGGGCAGGGGCGCACTGCTCAACATCGTGCTCAGCCTCGCAGCGGGCGTTGGCGCGGCCGCGCTGGGACACGCGATCGGAGCGGTGCTGTGAACGGGGAGTGCCTGACCCTCACCACCTACTTCGGCGAGCGCGACCGCACACCCGACGGGCTGCTCGCGGATGAGCTGCTCGAAATCTACGGCGGCCACCGTCTCGCGGCGAGTGTGCTGCTGCGCGGCGCGGAGGGCTTCGGGCGCCTGCGCCACCTGCGCACCGACAGGCTGCTGAGCCTCTCCGAGGACCTGCCCGTGGTCTCGATCGCGGTCGACCGGCGCGAGCGGATCGAGGCGGTGCTCGGGCCGCTGCTGCAGATCAAGCACCGGGGGCTGGTGACGCTCCAGCGCACCCGCCTGCTCACCGGCGAGATCGGTCGGGTGCAGCTGCCCGAGCAGCTGCGGGAGGCGACGAGGCTAACGGCGTATGTGGGCCGCCGCGAGCGCATCGACGGCCGGCCCGCGTTCGCCGCGATCTGCGAGCTGCTGCGCCGGCACGGAGTCGCGGGGGCGAGCGTGCTGCTCGGCGTCGACGGCACCCGCGGCGGGCGGCGCTTCCGCGCGGGCTTCTTCAGCCGCAACGCCGAGGTCCCCACGGTGATAGTCGCGGTGGGCTCGGGCGGGTGCATCGCCGAGGCGCTGCCAGAGCTGGGAAGCCTGCTGAGCGAGCCGCTGCTGACGCTGGAGCGCGTGCGGGTATGCAAGCGCGACGGGAGGCTGCTGGCCACCCCCCACGAGCTGCCCGCCAGGGACGAGCGGGGACTCGAGCTGTGGCAGAAGCTGACGGTCTACTCCTCCCAGAGCGCCACCCACGGGGGCCGCCCGCTGCACCTCCAGTTGATCCGCCGCCTGCGCGAATCCGACGCCGCCGGCGCCACCACCCTGCGCGGCATCTGGGGCTTCCACGGCGAGCACCCCCCGCACGGCGACCGCCTCCTGCAGATCCGCCGCCAGGTCCCGGTCGTGACGATCGCGATCGACACCCCCGAGCGGATCGCGCGCGCCTTCGCGATCGTCGACGAGCTCACCGCCGAGCACGGCCTGGTCACCAGCGAGATGGTCCCCGCCCTGAGCGCGATGAGCGCCGCCGAGACCCGCGGGGGGCTGCGCCTCGCGCGGCACGAGTTCTGATACCTCAGACCCCGAGCGGGTACCGCTCGCTCGGAGTCACGAGCCGGTGGGTCGCTGCCGCCACCTCACGTGCTGGTCTGCACGCTCGCCCACTGCCCCCAGGCTCGATCTGCGGCGGGTATAGTTCGAGGCTCGTGCGGATGTAGCTCAGTTGGCTAGAGCGTCTGCTTGCCATGCAGAAGGTCGTGGGTTCGAGTCCCATCATCCGCTCTCGGAAAAGCCCTGCAAATGCGGGGCTTTTCTCGTTAAGCGGCCTTCTGCTCGCTGGCCTCCGAGGACTCTAGATCGCCTCGTTCGCCCATATTCGCCCAATGACCGCCCTCGATCCGCGCGTAGCGCGGCCTTCTCGTCCTCGCCGCGGCGCATCGACTGGCGGTAGACGCGCAGCGCGAGGCCCGGATCGGCGTGGCCCATTTCGTCCATGACCACGCCCGGGTCCTCGCCGAGCGCGTACAGCAGCGAGCAGAACGTCCGGCGGAGCGAGTGCGGCGTGAGCTTGTCCGGGAGCGGCGGCAGGCCCCGCGCCGCGAGGTTCGCGTCCGCGCGCTCCACGGCGCCCCTGAGCGTCCGGGAGCGCACGTTGTCCGTGCTCATCCGGGCGCCGCTGCGCGTGGCGAACACGTAGGCATCCTGGCCCGCCTGCGGCCACCGTGCGCGCAGGTCGAGCAGAACGTCCCGGAGCGCCCCGCGAATCTTCACGACCCGGTAGCCCGCGTCCGTCTTGGAGCCCGTGTGCAGCCATCCCGCGGCGAGGTCCACGTCGCGCCAGCGCAGCGCGCACAGCTCGCCGATCCGCAACCCCGCGAACGTGAGCGTGGCGAGCATCGCGCGACGCTCGACATGGCGGCGCTCCTTTGTGGCCTCGCGATCCGGCTCGCCGGCCGCGTCCAGCAGGGCCGCGATCTGCTCCGCCGTCTCCAGGTAGGAGCGGCTGGGCGCCCGTTCGCGGACCCTGCGGCCCTTCCCCTTCGCCGGGTTGCGTGCGATCAGCTCCCGCTCCACCGCGCCCTCCAGGATCGCACCGAGCAGGATCACGGTCATGTTGATCGACCGGGGCGATAGCGGCTTGTCCTCGGCGAGCTTCGCAGCGATGTAGCACTCCACCGTGTCAAACGTGATCGCTTCCAAGCGCAGCTCCGCGAAGTACGGCAGCAGGTGGGCCTCCAGCCGCCAACGGTAATCCGTCCGGGTCTTGGCGGCGAACCGCTTCTCGTTGCGTACCCACCATTCCTCGCTGAAGGCGTGGAACGTCGGGACCTCGACCTCGACGGTGGCCTCGACGACCGTCGGCGGTTTCCACAGGCCGCGCGCCACGTCCGCCATGACGCACGCAAGCTCCCGCTCGGCGTCCGCACGGGAGACGACCCCCAGCGGCGCCGTGTGGCGCCGGCCCCCGGCGCGGAACCTCAGCGACCGGCGGACCGCTCCCGTCGCGTCCGCGCGCTCGACTATCTGGCCTGTCGCCGGCCGTCCCATCACCTGCTCCCTTCAGTCGTCGTATCCACATTCTCCCCCACTACACGGCGCAACTGA
The DNA here is from genome assembly GCA_963771915.1 of uncultured Solirubrobacterales bacterium. GTDB lineage: Bacteria > Actinomycetota > Thermoleophilia > Solirubrobacterales > Solirubrobacteraceae > Palsa-744. The sequence continues at coordinate 108,665 of CAVYVD010000001.1, forward strand.
GCCTCCAGCCAGCAACCTTGCGCGCTCGGCCGTGTAGGCGTCAGCCATCACGCACCCCCCTATGCCGCCGCTCGCTCTCTTTCGCGGAGGTATGCAGCGCGCTTGGCGCAGCCATCCGAGCAGAACCGCGCCCGCTTATCCCGCTCTGGCAGTATCTCCCCACCGCACTGCTCGCACGCCCGCTCGGGCAGCGGCTCCCCGCCGGGCATCACGAGCATGGCAAGTGCTCGCTCCGGCCTTGTGGCGGGCTGGCGCTCCCAACCGGCGCGCCACGCCTCGACCGTGCCCGAAAGCACTTCAAGCCACTCCGCGCGCTCCCACCGAGAAGCGTCCACCGCAGCGTCAAGCGCACCCGGCCACGCCTCCTCGAAGCTCACGCCGGCCCGGCGCGCGGCGACGAGCCGTTCCCTCAGCACTACCGAAGGGAGCCGTCGCACCCCGCACCCAAGCTGAGCGTACGTCGGCGTCGGGATCATCGTTCGTCCTCCCGCTCGATCACGTCACCGACCAGCTCGTTCACGTGTCGCGCGCACGCCGACACGCGCACACGCTCGCCGTCCAAGTGGACGATCCCCTCGGCGTGCAGATCATCGAGCGCGCGATCGATCGCGTCGGGGTCCACGTCGTACAGGTACTCCCGCAGCTCCCCGCGCGTATGCCATCGCTTCGGCCGCACGAGTAGCGGCGGGAGCAGCAGGTACTCAGTGCCGATCTCGCGGTGCGCAACGCGGTCTGCGGGCTCGCTCTCGCCGGGGCTCATATCGACACCAGTTCCAGGCCGTCGATATGCCGCACGCACCGCGACGCGAGGACGTGCCAGCCCTCGGTGACGACGACACGCTCGGCCTCCAGCCGCGCGAGCCCGTCACGGACGGCCTGCGGGGCGAGGTCCGACACCTGCTCCTCCAACTCCGCAGGCGTCCACCGCTCATCGTGGTCATCGCGGAGCACCCGCAAGACGATGGCGCGTTCCGCCATCCAAACCGACCACTGATCGGTCCTGGTGTTCTCGTCGGTCATCTTCGGTTCCTCCTTGTCGTTGGAGGCTCCGAGGACTGCTCTTGGCGAGCGAGGCACCCAGCCTGTCTCGGTAGGGTGTCTGGCGTGCCGGGAGTGTCAGCTCTCGGTGCCACGCCCCCGGCCGTGCAAGCGGCGCGGGGGCGCTCTTGTGTAATGGATGGGAATTATACTCCGTGGATATTGGCACGTCAATCGGCGACGCTCCAGACGATGCCGAAGGGGAAACCTCCAACGTCCGCTCAAATGGCGCTCGGCGACGCCATGCGGGCCATCCGAGAGGAGCAGGACACCTCTCAGGAACGCCTCGCACTGACGGCAGGCATCGACCGAAGCTACTTCAGCGCCATCGAGCGCGGCGAGTTCAACGTGACGCTCGGCGTCCTGCTGAAGGTCGCGTCTGCCCTCGGCGTTCCTGCCTGGAAGCTGCTGAAGCGCGCAAAGCTGTAGCTCGCGCCGTTCAGCTCGCAGGGCTCGGCCAGGTCCGCCATTCCTCGAAACGCCGCTCGCTGGTATCGAGCACTTCGCGCCAGTTCTCCCTCAACGGCTCCACGCCAAGCTCGGCAATAGCGCAGCGCAGAAGCGACTCAAGCGCCACCCGGCCAGTTGCAAGGTGGGCACCCTTCAGCCGCTCATGCCCGATCAGCGCGCCCTCCCCCAGGTGCAGGTGGGGATGCGCTTTCCCCCCGCGGCCCTCGGGGTGCCAGTGGTAGGCCAAGACCTCGCGGGACTGCGCGTCATCGAACGCGTACAGGTAGCCGACGCTGGTCGCCTTCCACGGCCCGCGTGCGCCCTCCGCCTCGACGATCCGATAATGGTGCGTAACCCTCAGCGCCAGCTCACCAGGGCCGCGCATTCGTACCGGCGCCTCGACGCCCAGCGTCAGCGCGTGGGGAGCCTCTGCCACGTGGTAGCCGCCGTGAACATCGAGCACCGCCGGCGTGACGCAGGAAACCGCGCGCTGTAGCGGAGCCAGGAAGTTGGCGACCGCCTCAGCGGGGCTACGACCGGCCAACGAGCGGGAGCAGCATTACCACCTGCGCGACCTCGGGGCGCTCCACGTCCTCGAACTCACCGGCGTCCCACGCCGCGACGAACTCATCCCCGCTCATGCCCAAGTAGCGATGCGTAGCGCGATCGAAGACCTCGCGCGATTCCTCGGCCGTGCGGTAGTGCTCAGGCGCTATCTGCGTGACGGGATTCATTGTAACCGCTCCTATTCCGTCCATCGCCACAGGCGGCGTAGGACTTGATCCCATCTTACCGCCGCAGACGGATACGCCGGCGGCGGGTAGTGGGTCAGTTTGGATCGGCCGATTCGTCGTGCCCGCGAGCGCCTGCCCGTCGGATACGCAAGCTGATGCTCACGGCACTCTCCAGGCCCAGTGCAGTACCCGCGCCCATGATGATCAGAAGCCACATTGAGGCGTGCCCGAACCCAAGCACGACGATCCAGAGCAACGCCACAGCAGGCAACGGGAGCATGGTGCACCGACGGACGTAGCGCAAGCGCTCCTCGCGCGACGCGCCCGGTGATGGCGGTGCCCCCAGGAGTCGGCGAGTTACCGACGATGAGGCGACTAGTTCCAGTCGACGCCGGCCGGCCACGCCCCTGAGCGTAGCTGAAACTGACCCACTACCCGGCGGCGCCAGCTCAATGCCGGTCAGCGTGCCGTGATGGCCTTGGAAGTTCCCGCCTGCGGCGCCGCGCAACATAGGCCACGGGGCACCCGAAGTGAGCGAAACTCAAGCTCCCGCTCCCCGGTGGGCGCGTCGCTTCACGGGGACGCACAGCGAGAACGCCACCGGGCCGCGCCAGACTGTCGGTCGAACGAGGACGGCCGCGACGGCGAACAGGTGGGCTCTGGGGCCGAGTCGAGCTGGGGAGGCCCGCCGGCGGCCGTTGGCTACCGCCGATGAGCGCTTCGTGGGCACGCTGAACATCGAAGCGCAAACGTGGCTTTGGGCCAGTCCCGAGTTGTAAGGCGCCGAGCTCATCGCGGTGTTCGTAGATCCACGAGCGCGTGACCCCCAGCTCAGCGGCTAGGGTCGCCGCGTCGACCAGTCTGCGGGAGGAGGAGGCACCCTCGCCGCGCATCAGCTCAACCACCCGTCGCGCGATTGCCTCCACGGAGGCCGCGTCAAGCGTGGCGTTGGCGTGGCGCTCAGGGTGGTGGGCGAGCTGCGGACGGTTTTGTGGGGCCATCAAGGTTAATGACCGCAAGTCGCCCGGAACGGCCATGTAATTTCTGTGGGGCCTGCTGGGGCCCTGTTGTGGGCGGGCTGGCCGTCGTGTAGCTGGGTCCGTCAGGGCGTGGTTTCGCGGTGGCCACGAAGTGGCGTCCGGTGCCCCGTAGAGGGTGTGGCAGGCGACGGGATGACTCGAATAAAACGGCTGGCCCCGTTTGGGTGCCTTGCGTTGGATCTGTCTCCCGCCGCTTGCCACGGACGCCGCCATGACTTCATAGAAGCGTGCCTATCGCTCGACATGGCTTTGTCTGGCGGCCTCCAAATCACCAGCGCCAACCAGCAGATAAGGAGACCATGTTCATGATCGCAGTAGGCGTGGACACCCACAAGGAAAAGCATCTCGCGGTCGCCGTGGACGACCTCGGACAGCTCCTCGCAGAGATCACCATCACGGCCGACCTTGCCGGGTACCGCAGCATGGCGGACTGGCTCAGCGAGCTCGACGGGGAGGTGATGGTCGGTATCGAGGGCGCCGGCAGCTTCGGGGCCGGGCTCTGCGAGTACCTGCAGGCCGAGGGTGTCGAGGTGTTCGAGGTGGAGCGCCCACGCCGCCGCGAGCGACGCACCGGGAAGTCCGATCGCCTCGACGCGCTCATCGCCGCGAAGAAGGTTCTCGCCCGAGAAGGCCTGTCGACCCCCAGGGGCTCAGGGACACGTCTGGCGCTACAGATGCTCCTTGTCGCGTACCGTTCCGTAGTCGGCGAGCGCTCGAGGCTCTACAACCAGCTGCAAGCCCTCCACGTCGGAGCACCAGGCGCTCTACGGGAAAGGATCGGCCCGGCCCGCAACGGCGCCAGGCTCGCCGAGCGTCTCACCGGGATGCGGACACGCCCAACCGCGAGCCTGCCCGAGAACACCACCCTGCAAGTCCTCCGTGACATCGCCAACCGCACCAGGGCCCTCGACGCCCAGGCCGAGGGCTACACCCGCGAAATCGAGGAGCTCGTTCGCTCCCTCGCCCCGAAGCTCATGGAGGAGCCCGGCGTCGGGCCGATCTGCGCCGGCAAGCTCCTGGTGTTCAACCCCGCGCGCTTCACCAGCGAGGCAGCATTCGCGCGCGCCAACGGCACCGCGCCACAACCCGCGTCCTCCGGCAAAACTGTCCGCCACCGCCTCAGCCGCGGAGGCGACCGCCAAATCAACGCCGCGATCTACACGATCGCGCTCTCACGCTCCGTCCACCACGCCCCAAGCCGCGCCTACATCATCCGCAGAACCGACGAAGGAAAGACCAAGCGCGAGGCCATACGATCCCTCAAGCGCCACCTCTCCCGCCACCTCTACAGGCAGCTCGCAAACACGCCCTTGACAACATAGAAGCATCCAACGACTTTCGGCCCAGTCCCCGCCAGCGTCCACGCTGCGACCTGCGCATCCCCACAGGCCAGGCCGACACCGCCTACAAATTGCATCGCAGCCCACCATCTCGGCCGTTGCCGACGTGCTTTCACGCGCCTACGGCTCGCCGCGCATCGCTCACAGCACCGAGCCCAGGAGAAAGCACCCAGGAGAAAGCACAGACTAGTTGCACGGGCCCCAGCAGGCCCCACAGAAATTACATGGATGCTTCTATGTTGTCAAGGGCGTGTTTGCGAGCTGCCTGTAGAGGTGGCGGGAGAGGTGGCGCTTGAGGGATCGTATGGCCTCGCGCTTGGTCTTTCCTTCGTCGGTTCTGCGGATGATGTAGGCGCGGCTTGGGGCGTGGTGGACGGAGCGTGAGAGCGCGATCGTGTAGATCGCGGCGTTGATTTGGCGGTCGCCTCCGCGGCTGAGGCGGTGGCGGACAGTTTTGCCGGAGGACGCGGGTTGTGGCGCGGTGCCGTTGGCGCGCGCGAATGCTGCCTCGCTGGTGAAGCGCGCGGGGTTGAACACCAGGAGCTTGCCGGCGCAGATCGGCCCGACGCCGGGCTCCTCCATGAGCTTCGGGGCGAGGGAGCGAACGAGCTCCTCGATTTCGCGGGTGTAGCCCTCGGCCTGGGCGTCGAGGGCCCTGGTGCGGTTGGCGATGTCACGGAGGACTTGCAGGGTGGTGTTCTCGGGCAGGCTCGCGGTTGGGCGTGTCCGCATCCCGGTGAGACGCTCGGCGAGCCTGGCGCCGTTGCGGGCCGGGCCGATCCTTTCCCGTAGAGCGCCTGGTGCTCCGACGTGGAGGGCTTGCAGCTGGTTGTAGAGCCTCGAGCGCTCGCCGACTACGGAACGGTACGCGACAAGGAGCATCTGTAGCGCCAGACGTGTCCCTGAGCCCCTGGGGGTCGACAGGCCTTCTCGGGCGAGAACCTTCTTCGCGGCGATGAGCGCGTCGAGGCGATCGGACTTCCCGGTGCGTCGCTCGCGGCGGCGTGGGCGCTCCACCTCGAACACCTCGACACCCTCGGCCTGCAGGTACTCGCAGAGCCCGGCCCCGAAGCTGCCGGCGCCCTCGATACCGACCATCACCTCCCCGTCGAGCTCGCTGAGCCAGTCCGCCATGCTGCGGTACCCGGCAAGGTCGGCCGTGATGGTGATCTCTGCGAGGAGCTGTCCGAGGTCGTCCACGGCGACCGCGAGATGCTTTTCCTTGTGGGTGTCCACGCCTACTGCGATCATGAACATGGTCTCCTTATCTGCTGGTTGGCGCTGGTGATTTGGAGGCCGCCAGACAAAGCCATGTCGAGCGATAGGCACGCTTCTATGAAGTCATGGCGGCGTCCGTGGCAAGCGGCGGGAGACAGATCCAACGCAAGGCACCCAAACGGGGCCAGCCGTTTTATTCGAGTCATCCCGTCGCCTGCCACACCCTCTACGGGGCACCGGACGCCACTTCGTGGCCACCGCGAAACCACGCCCTGACGGACCCAGCTACACGACGGCCAGCCCGCCCACAACAGGGCCCCAGCAGGCCCCACAGAAATTACATGGCCGTTTTGGCGATCTCGCGGTCAATAACCACAGACGCGCAAACAGCGCGCTCATCAATCACGACAAAGGGGAGCCCGATGAGCTACCGCATGAAGATCACCCTGCCCGACCCAACAATGACCCAGCTGGAGACCCTCGCCGAACAGCGCGGAGAACCAGCGTCGCGCGTCGCGGCGCAGATGGTCTGCGCCGGGCTCGCCGAGGGAAAGGACCCCCGCCGCGATGACTCCTCGATCTTGGCCTCCTCGCCGGCGACAACCCCGGATCGAAACGCGCCCTGGATCGAACCCGTTCTCGGCGACCCGGAATGGCGGTCCTACATGTGGGGCTCGATCGTGGCCCTCTACGGCCGCTACCCGCACGCGCTGGCGCACCTGAAAGACGGCTGGTGGGAGGACGCCGCACACGTCGAGGTACTGTGCGCGCTCGTGGTCTGGCGCGACTGGATCGACCAGGCGGCGGAGGACCCACGGCACGAGCTGGCGTTCCACGCGCAGCTCTCCGACTACAGCCGAGAACTTCGACAGGAAGGCGGCGGCGTCACCCGAGCATGGCAGCCCGGCGCCCCGCCGGACGAGTGGGCTCGTTGATCCCCGAACGCGACGCGAACGAAAAGCAGCACCGAGGGGCCGCGCGAGTCGGTGGTCGAGGGCGCGCGAGGACTACGGGCACCCCGAGCGGCGGGAGTTGTCGCGGCCGGGTGGCCGCCGCTACGTGCACCGGAGGCGTCGGCTTCGCCTCCGTGTCCGCGCTGATGCGCGGTGTCGGCAGAGTGATCTTCGGCAAGTATGTGCTCAGAGCACGTATGCCGGGCCGGGAATGGCGCTCTTTCTTCTCAAGCCGTGCGTGTGCGCGTGGACATAGGCTGCGCGCATGGAACGGATACGCGAGACGTGGAATCGCCGACCACTGGTCTCTCCGTCAATCCCACTTCTCATTGGGGTGGGACTGATGGGCGCGGCGGCGAGCTTCTTGGTTTTGGGGCAGATCACGTCCTCCGAACACCCGAATCACACTGTCTGGTACACGGTCGCCTTGGGACTACTGGTACTCGGCGCTTTCGCGATAGTCGTTGGCGCTGTTGAGGGCATCAGCCAGTTGGGCGAATCGCGAAGGACGCCAATTGAGGTCTGCTACGACCAAGATGATCCGCAGTGCCGGCAAGTCCGGGCCGCCGAGGCCGATCAACAGCTCCGGGTCCGGGTGCGGAACCTCGGCCGAATCGGGCTTAACCATGTGCGCGCCCGCCTCGACCTGGAGGGAGGCTATAGCCACTGGCTGCGCCTAGAACACGACAATGTGTCGCCCTACCATCGCTCGGCCATCGAGGGAGAAATCTTGCCCGCCCTGGGCGGCTTCGCCCTCTATTTCGACGTGGCGTTCTTGGGTCGTCACGGCGAACGCACCATCGAATACGCCGACGACTATTTGCGAGCCAACAGCGAGACATCCGCCGATAGCTCGCGCGAAGTCACGATCCACGTGTGGGGAGCCCGTGAGAGTGATGGGCGAACGGTTCCTCCCGCCGTACGTCGATTCAGGCTTGTGGTCATTCCGTCTCCCCTCGGAGAGGCTTTTGGGAGGCCGGAAATCGGTCGCGAGATCGACCTGGAGCCAGTCAATGATGCTTGACACACGTACGAGCTTCGGTGACAGTGAGCTACCAAGGAACGCGACGAAGCTGCGTCGGGATTTGGAGCGCCCGCAGTCGGGTAGGCCTGAGCCTCCGCCCCGCGAGCCGGTCCGGTCGGTAAAGTCGCGCTGCGTGACTGATGAGCTGGTAAGTGTGGCGCTGATCCGGGAGGATCTACGACAGCTTCTCGTAGCCGCAGACATCTATCAGCGCGAGCGCGCGAGCAAGGGCGAATCTCGCAGCGAGCGCCTTGACCTCGCCATCCAGCGGATCGGCAAGACGGCCTCTTCAGCCGAATGGCAGCCGAAGGGCTCCGAGCCCGAGGAAGACACGTGAAGTCCGCGTCTGGATTCTTATTCCTGCTCGGCCTATCCATGATCCTGAACGCGGCCCTGGGCAAGTGGGCGTTCACGGAGACATCGGCAGGCACCGGCCTGATCGTGCTCGACGTCGTGATCGGCCTCGCCTTCTTCGCTGCGTCGTTCGTCCTGTGGCAGAAGGCGGAGCGGGAAGACGCCGCACGCCTTTGGGCGGCGATGAAGCAGCAAGAAGAGGCGCATCTGCTTCACGAGCGACTGTCCGTCGAGCAGCCTCCCCGCACCGATTCCTGACTCGTTTAGGCCCTACGCCGGTGCCAGTGCATATGCCCATCAAACGGAGCCTCGAATAGCTGCCTCCTACGTTCAGCCAGCAGCGATATCAGCTCGTCGAAGTCCTCTTGGTCTGCGGCTTCGTTCTTGTCCCAGAACCGCTTGAGGTCGCTGGAGTACGGGTGCAGCGCCGCGAGGGCCGTACGCGCGGCCAGCTTGGCGTCCAGAAAGCGCTTCAGCGTCTCGGTTTCCAGGTACTCGATCGTTTCCTTCATCTTCCCGGCGCTGACCGCTGGGAAGGTACCTGGGGCTATGCCGAGACCAGGCCCCCAGCGAGATGCTTCGACAGCCGCAACGGCCGCGATCGCGTTGTCGTAGAGCCGTGCCACCGCCTGGGTGGCTTCGCGCTTCTCTCGTCGTTTGTCGGCGGAGCGCTGGGTCCAGTAGGTGGCCGCCCCGCCAACCACGACACCGGCCAAGGTGCTGAGGAACACGTCCATGACTTGCACTGTGGCATGGCGTTCGGACCCAGCGCCTGAGTCTCTGGACTTCGGGTCCCGATGTGCGTGACACCACCTACTGGCATCCCACGACATCCGAAACCGAACGTTCGGAATAGGCGTATGCGCCCAAACTCTCAAGAATCGCCCGCAAACGGCCGCTATTCGCCCACTCGGCCCCGGAACGACGAAGAGACCGGAACCCTAGTATCCATACGGGTTTGCAGCCCTTTGCACACCTCCAATCGGGACGCTTGCCATGCAGAAGGTCGTGGGTTCGAGTCCCATCATCCGCTCTCGGTAGCCCGTGCAGGCGCGATGTGCTTCCTTGCCGCGGCCCTTGGCGACGACCGGCCAACGAGCGGAAGCAGCATTACCACCTGCGCCACCTCGGAACGCTCCATGTTCTGGAACTCGCCGACGTCCCATGCCGCAAGCAACTCATCGCCGCTCATGGAAACGAGCACGACGGCTCGGTCTTCGTCAATTGGGCGGTCTGATCGCGGCACCTGTGCATGGCTCGTCGGCGTTGATGAAGACCGCCCGGTCGGGGTATGCCCGCCGCCTCGTTGAGTGTGTATATCGAGCCGCTCGGTCCCTTGCGCCCCGTTGGCAGCGGCCCATAATAGTTGCCATTTTCTTAGTCTTTTGGCAACTCATTTGCTAAGATGACGTGCCTATGAGCGCGGTCGAGCGCAAGCAGGAGTTGTTTGAGAACATCGTGCGGCTGCGTCGAGCGGGCCGGAGGTCTCCGGGGAGCCGCGACATCGCAGCTGTGCGGGTGTCGCTGGAGCGCGAGCTGGGCGAGACCGTTTCGCGCAGGCTTGCCGCGCGCGTGCTCGGTGTGAGCCACACCGCGCTGGAACGCTGGATGAAGACGGGCGATCTCCCGGTCATCTACTCCGCCCACGGTCGAGTGGAGGTGCCTGTCGCGGCGCTCCTGGATCTATACGAAGCAGTACACGCCGCACGCGCCGATTCGCCGCGGTACCCGCTCAAGCCAACGATGGTTCGCCACCGCAACGCCGCACAGCGCCTGCGCATCCGTCAACCCTCCAATCGCGGCGACATCCCACACAGTCGCGCTCGCGAGCGCAGCCTCATCTACCATCAGGCCGTCGCTCAACGGCTGCGCAAACCGATGGTCGAAGAGGCGCGTCACGTGCTGTTCCGCTGGCGCGAGCAGGGACGAATCGACGAGCGCTACGCCGATCGGTGGGAGCAACTGCTCGGGCGGCCGCTCTCGGAGATCCGTCACGCGCTCGTGGAGGAGAGTCGGGACGCTGACGATCTGCGCCAGAACTCTCCCTTCGCAGGCGCGTTGAGCGAGCCCGAGCGTCAGCGCATCGTGCGCGAGGTCGCATAGATGAAGCCGGAGCAGTTCCAGCATGTGGTGGCCGCCGCTGCGGCGGTGACGGGCCAGGATGAGTTCGTCGTGATTGGCAGTCAGGCGATTCTTGGGTCCGTTGAGGATCCACCCGAGTCGATGCTGGTGTCGCTGGAGGCGGATATGTACCCACTGCACGATCCCGCGTCCGCCGACCTGATCGACGGCGCACTCGGCGACGGGTCCCAATTCCACCTGGCGTTTGGTTACTACGCACACGGGGTTGGCCCCGAGACGGCGAAGGCACCGAGCGGCTGGCAGGACCGCCTCATCCGCCGCGAGATCCAGCCGCGCGTGGCCTCGACCCGCCCTGCGGTCGCATGGTGCCTGGAGGCCCACGATCTCGTGCTGTCAAAGTGCGTCCGCGGAGATGACCGGGACTGGAAGTACGCCGCCGAAGCGCTCAAAGCGGGGATCGTGCACTCCTACCTGCTGCTGGCTCGCACTGCTGACCTGCCGATCGACGACGATCTCCGCGATCACGTCGACCGAATCTTGCGTGGCCTCATCGCCGCCATCTGACGCCAATACCGTGGTCGAATACCCCAACTCCGGCACAGAGCGTTGCAGCCGCTGGTTCGAGGCCGCCCGGCCGATCTCGGCGCCCGCTCCCCGCAGAGGACCCCGCGAGCGTCATCGGTATAGTCCCTGCGGCTCGCAAGCCAAGCCCACATAGGGGGGAAGTTGTCTACCCAAGCGCTGTCGCCCATTTCGGAGAAGCTCGCGTTCTATCGGCGCGCGGCCAACTACATCGCGGTGGCGATGATCTACCTGCAGGACAACCACCTGCTGGAGGAGCCGCTGAAGCCCGAGCACGTCAAGCACCGCCTGCTCGGCCACTGGGGGACCGTACCCGGGATCAACCTGATGTACGCGGGCCTGAACCGCCTGATCCTCGACACCGACGCCAGCGTCCTGCTGGTCACCGGGCCCGGCCATGGCGCGCCGGCGAACCTCGCCAACCTGTGGATCGACGGGTGCCTGGGGGACGTCAAACCGGAGATGAGCCGTGATCGCGAGGGGCTCGCCAAGCTTGTGCGCCTCTTCTCCTGGCCGGGGGGCTTCCCGAGCCACATCGCCCCGATCGTGCCCGGCACGATCCACGAGGGCGGGGAGCTCGGCTACGCGCTTGCGACCGCGTTCGGCGCCGCCCTCGACAACCCCGAGCTGATCGTCGCCTGCATCGTCGGGGACGGCGAGGCCGAGACCGGGCCCACCGCGGGGGCGTGGCACTCCAACAAGTTCCTCGACCCCGCCACCTCCGGGGCGGTGCTCCCCATACTGCACCTCAACGGCTACAAGATCGCCAACCCCACGATCTTCAGCTCGATGAGCGACACCGAGCTCACCAAGCTCTTCGAGGGCTACGGCTGGCACCCCCTGATCGTGCAGGGCGAGGACCTCGACGGCGAGCTGGCCGCGGCGCTCGACACCGCCCACGGCGAGATCCGCGAGCTGCAGAGCGCCGCCCGCGAAGGCAGCCGGCCCGTGCGGCCGATCTGGCCGATGTTGATCGTGCGCTCCCCCAAGGGCTGGACCGGCATCCGCGAACTCGACGGCATCCAGGTTGAGGGCACCTCCAAGGCCCATCAGGTGCCCGCGATGCAGGCCCGCACCAACCCCGAGCACCTCCAGGCATTGGAGGAGTGGCTGCGCTCCTACGGCCCCGAGGATCTCTTCGACGCAAACGGCGGCCCCGCCCCCGAGATCGCCGCGATGTGCCCCACCGGGGAGCGGCGCATGGGCGCCAACCCCCACGTCAACGGCGGGCGCATGCGGGTAGCGCTCAAACTTCCCGAGCTCTCGGCCCACGCCGTCGCGCTCGAGCGGCCCGGCGCCAGCACCGAGAGCTCGCTCGGCGCGGTCGGCGAGTACCTCGCCCAGGTCTTCGAGCTCAACCGCGAGCAGGCCAACTTCCGCGTCGTGTGCCCCGACGAGGTCGCCTCCAACCGGCTGGGGGCGCTGTTCAAGGTCGAGAACCACGCCTACGAGTGGCCCGTCGATCCCGATATCAACCCCGACTACAAGCCCGACGGGCGCATCATGGAGGTCCTCTCCGAGCACAACTGCCAGGGCTGGCTGCAGGGCTACGTGCTCACCGGTCGCCACGGGCTCTTCCCCTGTTACGAGGCCTTCATCCCGATCGTCGACGGGATGGTCAACCAGTACGGCAAGTTCCTCAAGATGTCCCGCGAGGAGGCCCCCTGGCGCGAGCCGGTGGCCTCACTGAACTACCTGCTCACATCAGAGGGCTGGCGCCAGGACCACAACGGCTACTCCCACCAGATGCCCGGCTTCATCAACTCCATGCTCAACCGCCGCGAGGAGCACGCGCGCGTGTACGTGCCGCCGGACGCCAACACGCTGCTGGCCACCATGGACCACTGCCTGCAGGCCACCGGCTGCATCAACCTCATCATCGGCTCCAAGCTGCCCCTGCCGCAGTGGCTCACGATGGAGGAGGCCCGCGAGCACGTCCGCGCCGGGGCCTCCGCGTGGAAGTGGGCGAGCAGCGACGAGGACGGCGAGCCCGACCTCGTGCTCGCCAGTTGCGGCACGATCCCCACGATCGAGCTACTCGCCGCCGCGAGCCTGCTCAAAGAGGACGTGCCCGACCTGAAGGTGCGCTTCGTCAACGTCACCAACCTCTTCGCGCTGGCGGCGCCCGGCAAACACCCCGACGCGATGCCCGCGGGGGCCTTCGGCGATCTGTTCACCAGGGACAGGCCGGTGATCTTCAACTTCCACGGCTACCCCTCCGCGGTTCACCAGCTGATCCACCGCCGCCCCCAGCAGGAGCGCTTCCATGTGCGCGGCTACGCCGAGGAGGGCACCACCACCACCCCCTTCGACCTGCTCGCGATGAACGGCGTCGACCGCTACCAGCTCGCCATCGAGGCGCTCAGCCGCGTCGACGTGGCGATCAGCGACAACATCGGCGGCATGTCCGGCGCGTTCGCCGTGCGCGACATCGGCGGCGCCCAGGCGGCGATCGCGAAGTACCGCGAGCAGCTCGCCGCATACCGCCGTTACGCGCGCGAGTTCGGCGACGACCCGCCCGAGCTCACCAACTGGGTGTGGCCCGGATCCAAGGCGTGAGCAGGCACGGGGAGAGCAGGGATGACATGCAGGATCGATGAGCACGGACACCGCGGGGGACCGATGAGCGCGGACGCCGAGCAGTGGGCGGACGCCCCACAAGCCGTAGGTTCCAGGAGGAGATGATGTGGAGGGATCGATGAGTACGGACGAGGCGCAACGAGCCGACACCCACTTCCGCGCCGGCGAGTTCCGCCAGAGCCGGAAGGTCGCTATGGCGGGTCTCGCGGCCGCGCCGCAGGACGTCGAGCTACTCGTGCTAGCCGGGCGCGCCGGTGTGGAGCTCGACGCGAACGACGCCACCGAGCAGCTCCAGCTCGCCACCGAGCTAGCACCCGAGCACGCCAACGCCTGGCACCACCTCGGCGAGGCGCTCGCGGCCGAGGGTCGCATGGACGAGGCCGACGCGGCCTTTCGCCGGGCCGTCGAGCTCGACCCTTTAGACCAGGTGGCGCTCAGCCACCTCGGCCACACCTCGGCCGCGACCGGCCGCGAGGAAGAGGCCGTGGGCTACCTCAGCCAGGCCGCGCAGAGCTTTCGCGGCGCCTCCACCGCGGCGATCAGCCTGGTGGACATGTACCGCACGCTCGGCCACTACGAGGAGGCCCTGGCTCAGGCCCAGCGCATTGCAGGGGCCGAGCCCGACGATCTGGTGGCCGCGCTCGACGTCGCCGAGCTCAGCCTCGAGGTCGGCCGGCTCGACGAGGCGCTCGCGGCGTTCGAGCGCCTGCGCGAGCTCGACGACGTACCCGGCCACGAGGTCTACCCCCTGCGCGGGATGATCAAGGCCGAGATCCAACGCGAGGACTGGCAGCGCGCCCTGGCACTCGCCAGCGAGGTGCCGCTCAACGACGCGCAGGGACGCGCGGTCAACCTGATCGCCTTCCTCCAGGCCCAGAGCGGCGAACCGGCCGAGCAGGCGCCCCCGCGCGAGGAGGTCGACGCCGCCCTGGCCGCGTCGCTGGCAGAGTACCGGCGCATGCACGCCGACGATCGCCGTCTAGCCGTGGAAGACCTCCTTGGCTGAGGTGGCCACAGCCGGCCGCGCGGACGCGGTGGATTGGTTTCGCTGCCCCTCCTGCGCGGCCTTCGTCTACCACAAGCGCCTGCGCCGCAACCTCGGCGTCTGCCCCGACTGCAACCACCACTTCCGACTGCGCATCCGCGAGCGCCTCGGCCAGCTGCTCGACGAGGACAGCTTCGAGGAGCTGAGCGCCGACCTCGAGATCGTGGACGCGCTCTCCTTCGCGGACTCCAAGCCCTACGTGGAGCGCATCGCGCAGGCGCAGAAGAAGAGCGAGACCAAGACCGGCGCGCTGCACGGCACCGGCACGATCGACGGCCTGCCGATCGTGGTGGCGGGCATCGACTTCTCCTTCATCGGCGGCTCCATGGGCGGCGCGGTCGGCGAGTCGATCACACGCGCCGCCGAGCTCGCCCTGGAGACCCGCACTCCCCTGCTGGTGATCTCCGCCTCCGGCGGCGCACGCATGCAGGAGGGGTGTGTGTCGCTGATGCAGATGGTCAAGACCAGCCAGGCGATGGCGCGCCTCGCCGAGGAGGGCGTGCTCTTCATCTCGCTGCTCACCGACCCCACCTACGGCGGCGTCAGCGCCTCCTACGCCACCCTCGGCGACATCCTGATCGCCGAGCCCGACGCGCACATCGGCTTCGCCGGGCCCACCGTGATCGAGCAGACGATCCGCCAGAAGCTCCCCGACGGGTTCCAGACCGCCGGCTTCCTGCTCGAGCACGGGATGCTCGATCTGGTCGAGCCCCGCGAGAGCCTGCGGCGCACGATCCGCAACCTGCTCGAGCTCCACGCCCAGGCCGAGGCGGCGCGCGGCGAGGACGCCCAGGCGCGCCAGCGGCGCCTGCCCGCCGTCGAGGGGGCGGCGCCGATCGTCGATCCCGCGCGGCTCCCCGCGCGCGACCCCTGGGAGATCGTGCAGCTCGCCCGCCACATCGACCGGCCGCGGATGCTCGACCTCGTCGGCTTCGCCTTCGACGGCTTCCAGGAGCTCCACGGCGACCGCCTCTTCGAGGAGGACCACGCGATCGTCGCCGGCCTCGCGCGCCTGGGCGAGCTGACCGTGATGGTGATCGGCCAGCAGAAGGGCCACACCACGAGCGAGCTGGTGGAGCACAACTTCGGGATGCCCGAGCCCGAGGGCTACCGCAAGAGCATGCGCCTGATGCGCTACGCCGCCCGCTTCGGCCTGCCGCTCGTGACGCTCGTCGACACCCCCGGCGCCTACCCCGGGCTGGGAGCCGAGGAGCGGGGACAGTCCAACGCGATCGCCGAATCGATCATGCTGATGGCGCGCCTGCCCGTGCCAGCCGTGACGGTGGTCACCGGCGAGGGCGGCAGCGGCGGCGCGCTGGCCATCGCGGCGGGCGACCGCGTGCTGATGATGGAGAACGCCTACTACTCCGTGATCAGCCCCGAGGGCTGCTCCACGATCCTCTTCAAGGACGCCTCCGCCGCCCCCCGCGCGGCCAAGGCGCTGCGCATCACGAGCCCCGATCTGCTGCGCCTGAACGTGATGGACGCCGTCGTGGCCGAGCCCGAGGGTGGCGCGCAGACGGACCCCCCGGTCGCCGGCGCCAACCTCAAGGCCGCGATTGTGGCCAGCCTCGGCGAACTGCTCCCGCTGAGCACCGAGGAGTTGATCGCCCAGCGCTACGAGCGCTTTCGCAAGTTCGGCACCCCCGGGCGCCAGCCCACACTTCCGCCAATCACAGGGGAGACATGAGCGAGAACGAGAACACCCCAGCCACCCCCGACCGCGCGCTGATCGAGTCCGTGTGGGCCGAGGCCCGCGATCTGATCAAGCGCCTGGAGGGCAGCACCGTCCAGCGCTTCGCGGTCGCCGCCGGCGACTACAAGATCGAGATCGAGCGCGGCTCCCCGCCAGCCGCGCAGGGCACTCCAGGCGCACCCCCCCTCCTCCTCCCCCCGAGGGGACGGGCAAACCAATCGGACCTGTCGCCACCGGCGCGGGCCCGGGGATGAGCATCGCGCCCGGCGCGCGCATGGCCTCCGGCGTCTTCACGCTCGGCGATCTCGAGGCCGACAACAGGGTGCCGGTGCTGGCGCCCCTGGTGGGCACCTTCTACGGCGCCGTCCAGCCCGGCGCCAAGCCGTTCGTGGAGGTCGGCTCGAATGTCGAGCCCGGCCAGACCGTGTGCATCGTCGAGGCGATGAAGATGATGAACGAGGTCGCCGCCGGCGAGGGCGGCAAGGTCGCCGAGATTGTCGTCGAGAACGGCGAGTGGGTCGAGTTCGAGCAGGTGCTGATGTACCTGGAGCCAGCCGATGACTAGAGCAGTCGTCGCGACACGCCGGCCGACCCACGATCGCTCGGTGTCCTCGATCGCTCGCGAGGGCTCCCTCGAGCGTCCGGCATCGCCGGGGAGCTGAGCCGATGTTCGAGAAGGTCCTGATCGCCAACCGCGGTGAGATCGCGCTCCGAGTCGCGCGCGCCTGCCGCGAGCTCGGCATCAAGTCGGTCGCGATCTACTCCACCGCCGACGCCGAGTCCGCCGTGGTGCGCTTCGCCGACGAGGCCGTGCACGTCGGGCCCCACCACCCCGGTAAGAGCTACCTGCACATCCCCAACGTGATCGGCGCCGCCCAGAAGACCGGCGCCGACGCGATCCACCCCGGCTACGGCTTCCTCTCCGAGGACCCCTTCTTCGCCGAGATCTGCGCCGACAACGGGATCACCTTCATCGGGCCCCGCCCCGAGGTGATGGAGAAGGTGGGCGACAAGGCGATCGCCCGCGACCTCATGCAGAAGGCCGGCCTGCCGCTGCTGCCCGGGACGATCGAGCCCGTGCAGACCGCGGAGGAGGCGCAGGAGATCGCCGACGGGATCGGCTACCCCGTGATCATCAAGGCCGTCGCCGGCGGCGGCGGGCGGGGCATGAATGTGGTGCGCCGCGCCGAGGATCTCGTGCGCCTCTACCAGACCACCCGCGCCACCGCCCAGGCCGTCTTCAAGGACAGCGCCGTCTACATCGAGCGCTACCTCGACGCTCCCCGCCACACCGAGGTGCAGCTCGTCTGCGACAGCCACGGCAACGGCGTCTACTTCTTCGAACGCGACTGCTCCGTCCAGCGCCGCCACCAGAAGCTGATCGAGGAGGCCCCTTCGATCCATCTCTCCGACGCGCAGCGCAAGGACATCGGCGAGCGCGCCGTCGCCGGAGCGCTCGCGGTCGGCTACACCGGGGCCGGCACGATGGAGTTCCTGCTCGACCACGAGGGCAACCTCAGCTTCATGGAGATGAACGCCCGCATCCAGGTCGAGCACCCCGTGAGCGAGATGGTCACGAGCGTCGATCTGATCCAGGAGCAGATCCGCGTCGCCGCCGGCGAGCCGCTCTCGGTCACCCAGGAGGACGTCGTGCTGCGCGGCCACGCGATCGAGTGCCGCGTCAACGCCGAGGACCCCGACCGCGACTTCGCCCCCGCCGCCGGGCGCCTCGACGTCTACGTCCCCCCCGGCGGGCCCTGGACGCGCGTGGACTCCCACTGCTACCCCGGCTGGAACATCGCCCCCTTCTACGACTCCCTGATCGCCAAGCTGATCGTCTGGGCGCCCACTCGCCTGGAGGCGATCGAGCGCATGGACCGCGCGCTCTCGGAGTTCCAGATCGAGGGGCGCGGCGTGAAGACCACGATCCCCTTCCACCGCCGCGTGCTCGCCAACGGGCAGTTCCGCTCCGGCGACGTGACCACCGACTTCGTCGAGCACTTCCTCGCGGGCGAGGCGGTAACGGCGACATGATTGACCCACAGCAAGGAGACCCCCATGAGCAGCGGTGAAGCCTCAGTCGAGATGTTGCCCGAGGTGCTGGACTACCTGGGCGAGCAGCGCACGCTCACGCTTGCGACCGCCAGCCCCGGCGGGGTCCCCCATGCCGGCACCTTCCTCTACGTGCACGACGGCCCCGAGCTGTACTTCTGGACGAAGGCCCACACCACCACCGCCCGCCACATCGAGCAGAACCCGCTCGTCTCCTTCACGATCGACCGCTACTCCGAGGACCTCCAGAAGATCCGCGGGCTGCAGGGCCGCGGAGAGTGCCGGGTGATCCTCAGCGGCGAGCAGATCGCGCGCGTGGCCGACCTCTTCGGGCAGAAGTTCCCCGCGCTCTCCCCCGGCACCACCATGACGATCTCCTTCTTTCGCATCGTCGCGAGCGAGCTGCAGTTCACCGACAACACCGACGCCGCCACCCACCAGGAGGGGACCTTCGGCGTGGAGTTCCACCGCGAGCGCGCCTACAGCGTCTTCAGCGACCTGCCCCTCCAGAGCGTCGCCAACCTCACCGGCGAGCTGCAGATCCTCGACTTTCCCGCGGGCGAGACGATCGCGCGCGCGGGCGGTCCCGCGGACAAGTTCTTCATCGTCGTGGACGGCGAGGTCGAGGTCGGGCGCGAGGGCGCCGGCGAGGGCGCCACGACGGCGTCGCTCGGCCCCGGGCAGTTCTTTGGAGAGCTCGCGATCCTGCGCGACCGACCGCGGACGGCCACGCTGACCGCGCACAAGCCCACGCGGCTACTCGTGATGGAGCGCGACACCTTCCGCGACCTCGTCGCCGAGTCCCTGGGTACCACCAAGGACTTCGACGAGATCGTCCGCGCGCGGCTGCGGAGCCTCGACTGAGGGGCCCTCCGCGAGCACGCGCCCCGCTCATGCCAGCGCCAGCATTTAGCAGCAAGGACTTCCGCGACACTGTCGGCGCCTTCGCCACCGGTGTCACGGTGATCACCACGCGCGGGGAGGAGCACGCCTACGGGATGACCGCCAACGCGTTCTCCTCGGTGTCCCTCGACCCCCCCCTGGTGCTCGTGTGCACGATCGCCCGCTCGGAGGGCAGCGAGCACCTGCGCAGCAACGGGGTGTTCGCCGTGAACATCCTCGGCACCGACCAGGAGCCGCTGTCGCGCTACTTCGCCTCCAAGGACCGCCCCCGCGGCCGCGACGCGTTCGCCGACGTGGCCCACCGAGCCGCCACCAGCGGCTCGCCGATCCTCGATGGCGCCCTCGCCTACCTCGACTGCCGGCTGCACGCCGAGCACGCGGCGGGAGACCACGACATCTTCATCGGTGAGGTGCTCGAGCTCGGCTCCCGGGAGAACTCCGAGCCGCTGATCTTCCACCGCGGGCAGTACCGGCTGCTCGGGGCGGCGTAGGCTGGGTGGTGGTGTCTTAATTTTGGGCCCCTACCACCAACTGGACCAGTGGGCAGCAACCAGATGCCAGCTACGAGGGGTCCAGTAGCTGGTGGGTGTCCGGATGAAAGTGGATCGAGCTCAGGCCGTCGACCCGGCAAAGGCCGACAGCTTCTCCGGCGAGTCGGCCGCGAAGACCTCGACGTCGCTTTCGATCTGACGCACGAGCCCTCCCAGCACGCGCCCGGGTCCCAGCTCCAGGAACCTGGTGCAGCCCTCCCCCACGAGCGTCTGCACGCACTCCACCCACAGCACGGGGCTCGCGATCTGCGCCACCAGGGCCTGGCAGACCTCCGCGCCGGTTCTAATCACCGTGCCGGAGGCGTTGGCGACCAGCGGGACCTTGGGATCCGTCCACGTGAGCTTGCCCATCGCCTCGGCCATCTCGCGCTGAACCGGCTCCATCAGAACGCTGTGGAAGGCGGCCGACACCTTCAGGCGCACCGCCTTGCTCGCGCCCGCCTCCTCGGCCAGCTCGAGCAGCCGCTGCACACCCGCCTCCTCGCCGGAGACCACGGTCTGCCGGGGGCTGTTGAAGTTGGCGGGAGCCACCGTGCCCGCCTCGCAGGCCGTCTCGCACAGCGCCCGCACATCCTCGGAGGGCAGGCCCACGATCGCCGCCATCCCGCCCGGTCGCTCCGAGCCGCAGTTGGCCATCAGCCGCCCGCGCAGCGAGACGAGCTCCATGCCGTCATGCAGCTCGAGCGCTCCCGCGGCTACCGCCGCCGTGTCCTCGCCCAGGCTGTGGCCCGCCATGAAGTCGGGCTCCAAACCCGCCTCCCGCGCCAGCTCGTGGATCGCGAGCGAGATCGCGAACAGGGCGGGCTGGGCCACGTCGGTGCGAGTCAGCTCCTCGATCGGACCCTCCAGGGCGAGCTCCCGGATCGGCAGTCCCGAGGCCTCGTCGGCCAGGGCGAAGTAGCGATCGAACAGCTCGGGGCGCACCTCGAGCAGCTCCGCGCCCATGCCCACACGCTGCGAGCCCTGTCCGGGGAATACAAATGCTGTTGCACCCATAATGCAAGCGCTCCTTGTCTAGGCGGGGATCTCGCGCAACCGGTTGGTGTCGACGTCGTAGACGAAGCCCCGCACCAGGTCGCGGTGTAACAGGAACTGAGATTGACGGACGCGCAGGATCGATTGGCGCACGTCGGCATCGACGTCGGTGAACGACTCGATCGCGAACGCCGGCGCCACGCCCGTCGCCCGCTGCAGCTCGGCGCGAAACCCGTCGTCGGTGAGCGACTCCATGCCGCAGTTGGTGTGGTGGATCAGCATCACCTCGCGCGTGCCCAGCCGCCGCTGGGAGACCGCCAGCGAGCGGATCACGTCATCGGTGACCACCCCGCCCGCGTTGCGCAGTATGTGCGCCTCGCCGCCGTTCAGGCCAAGCGCCGCGAAGACGTCGATGCGGGAGTCCATGCATGTCACGATGGCCAGCCGGCGGCTGGGGCGCACGTCGAGGTGCCCGGTAGGTCGCGCGGCCGCGAATGCCTCGTTGTTGGCAAGCAGCTCGTCGATCGCGTCCATCGAGGGAACCCTAGCCGGATCCAGATAGGCTTGGCCCCTCGTGCGACTCGAAAACGTCTTTCGACATAGGCCTGTCGGCCTCTTGAAGGCCGTTCTCAGAAAGTGCTTTGCAATGGGCGGTGTTCTCAGAGGAGGGTGTCTTGGATCTCGGGCTTAGTGGAAAGCGAGCGCTCGTCACGGGCGGCTCGCGCGGTATCGGGCGTGCACTGGTGTTGGGGCTGGCGCAGGGGGGCGCCTCGGTTGGGGCCTGTTACAACCGGGAGTCCGAGGACGTGGAGCGCCTGCGCGGCGAGCTTCAGCAGATCGGCGGCGCGAGCTTCCTCGCCCAGGCCGACCTCTCCGATCCGGCGTCGGCGGAGGCGTTCGTCCGGGACACCAGTGAGCGCTTCGGGGGTCTCGACATCGTCATCAACAATGCCGGCGTGGTCAGCCACGCGATGATCGAGCAGCTCGTTCTCGAGGAGTGGCACCGGGTGATCGACACCAACCTGACGGCCGTCTACCTCGTCAGCAAGGCCGCCCTTCCCGTGATGGGAGAGGGGGGATCGATCGTCAACATCACCTCCGCGGTCGCGATGCGCGGGATGCCGGGACGCGTGCACTACATCTCCTCCAAGGCCGGCCTGATCGGGCTGACGCGCGCCCTCTGCAAGGAGGTCGGCAGGCGCGGCATCCGCGTCAACGCGGTTGCGCCCGGCATCATCGAAACCGACCAGACCGGCGAGCTCGACGACGCCGGCCGCGCTCGCTACTCCGGCCTGGCGGCGCTCAACCGGCTGGGACGGCCGGAGGAGATCGCCGACGTCGCCCTGTTCCTCGCCAGCGACCACGCGAGCTTCGTCTCCGGGGTGACGCTGAACGTCGACGGCGGGATCTGAGCGGGAGGCGGGTTCGGCGGGCGGCGGAATCTAAGGGCCTATCCCGGAAGGGTTATGTAGCGCAGCGTTGAACTTTTGATCGTTGGCGTCGTGCCATTCGATCAGGAGGTCTGTGATGGGCTACATGGTCAGCAGGGATGATGGTTGGCGGATGCCGGATTGGTTGTGGGAGCGGATCGAGCCGTTGCTGCCGGCACCGGCCGTTTCACCCGTTGGGCTGTCACGCCCCGCGGGTGCCTGACCGTGACGCGATGGACGCGATCATGTTGGTGTTGCGGACTGGGATGCAGTGGAACGCGCTGAACGCGACGGGGGTGTGCTCTTCTTCCTCGGCGCACCGGCGTTTTCAGGAGTGGGAGCAGGCCGGCGTGTTCCATGAGATCTGGCGGCAGGGGCTGTTGGAGTACGACGAGGAGGTAGGGATCGACTGGTCGTGGCTGGCCGCGCGACGGCGCGATGACCAAGGCGCCGCTGGGCGGGCCGAAGACCGGCCCGAACCCGACTGATAGAGCTAAAAAGGGGCGAAACGTTCGGTCCTCAGCGGAGGCGTGCGGGGGTCCCGGTCGGGCTCGATCACGACGGCGCCAACCGCAACGACCACAAGCTCCTGAAGGGCACGCTCGACTCGATCCCGATCGAGCGGCCCGAGCCGACCCCCGAGCAGCCGCAGGGCCTCTGCCTCGACAAGGCGTACGACAACGCCGAAGTCCGCGAGCTCGTCGGCGAGCTACGAGCTCACGCCGCACATCCGCGCCCGCGGCGAAGAGATCGACGACAAGGCCCACAACCCCGAGTGGAGCGCACGACGCTGGGTCGTCGAGGCCTGCCACTCCTGGCTGAACCGCAACCGCGGGATCCTGATCCGCTGGTCAAAGAAGGACGAGAACCACCTCGCCCTCCTCCAACTCGCCAGCGGCCTGATCGCATTCAAGAAGGCGCAGCCGCCACCACTCGCCACCGCCCAACCGGGATAGGCCCTAAGCGGGAGGCGGGTTCTGCGGGGTGGGCTCAACCAACACCTGGCCCGACCGGCGTCAACGGCAGCTCGCCGGCTCCTCCGGCGGTTCTGCGGTGGTTCCCGGAGTGAAGCCTGCGGTGGTTCCCCGATGTATCTCGATGGCAGCTGCCGGATGCGATGAGCTCATGTTGGGCGTAGGTTCTTCCTGAGCCGTCCTGGGCAGATCCGCCGGACCGGCGTACCGCGTCAGAGCGAATCAGAATCGAGGGGGGACTTCGATGCCGTCGAACACGGGGCTGTCGAGTGGAGGTCTGGCACGGCGTCTGATCGCTTTCTATGCTATCCTGGCGGCGCTCACGGCCATCGTGGTGGTCCTCGTCATCGACCGGGGCGGTAGCGAGAAGGCGCCTCCAGCGATCGCCGGTGGATACGTCGCGAGCGCCCCGAGCAGCTGCCTGGGGCCAGCGCCCGCGCCAGTTGGCGGGGCTCCGCTGCCGTCGACCGCGCCCACGCAGCTGCCCCCGCCGGGACCGGCGTTCAACGTCCACCAGTCCGGGCAGTTCGTCAACTTCACTAACAATCAGCGCACGCTCGGTGGACAGCTGCGCCTGCACCCCAGTGCCACCGCCGGCGGCGCCCACCGCCTCACGGGGACGATCGACTGCGTGTCCGGCAAGCAGCAGACGCTCGACGCCATCGCGGTGCCCGGCGTGAAGGGCTCGATCGCCGGGACACTCGGCGGCAGCGCCTTCGCGGCCACCCTCAAGACCCCTCCGCCGACCCCCGGCTCGGCGCTGCCCCTCGCGCCGGCCGGGATCGCCGGCAAGTACGCGCTGTCCCCCACCTCGACCTGCTTCGGCAGCTCGTTCACCCTGAACGGCGGCGGGTCGAGCTACACCCTCGTGGCGGCAAGCCACAAGCTCGGGCGGCTCTCGTACACGAAAAAGACGAGCGCCGTCTGCGGAGACGTCGCGTGCACGAAAGGCGGCTCCGTGCGCCTGACCGCGACGGCGAACGACATCCTGCTGCAGAACGTGAAGTTGATTCCGCTCCAGGTGGCCACGCCCGTTCCGCCTGCCAAAACGACCGTCAAAGCGGCGCTCCTCACCACCTCGAAGCCGACCGCCAAAGCGGCGCTGGGCACCTCGGGATCGCCGGGCAAAGTGGCGGTGATCACCACCTCCAAGCCGGTGGTCAAGCCGGCGCTGACCACCCCGTCAGGTCTCCCGCCGTCGGGCGAGAAGTTCACCGCCACCAAGCAGCGCTGCGACTTCAACAAGCTCGTGGCCGCGTTCTTCCTGGCGGTCGCGATCGTGCTGATCGTCGCGCGCCTGTTCGGGATCGTCGCGGTCAGGGTCGGCCAGCCGCGCGTGATGGGCGAGGTGATCGCGGGGATCGCGCTCGGCCCGTCGCTGCTTCGGCGCGATCTCGCGCGAACCTCCAGGCGACGCTCTTCCCGACCGACATGCTGCCCGCGCTCGGCGTGGCGGCCAACCTCGGGCTGATCTTCTACATGTTCCTGGTCGGGCTGGAGGTCGACCAGAGGCAGCTCAAGGGCAAGGCCGCCCAGGCCGCGGCGATCTCCAACGCGAGCGTCGCGGTGCCGATGCTGCTCGGCATCGCGGTCGCGCTGCCGCTCTACAAGCTGCTGGGCCCGAACAAGAAGTTCGTCGCGTTCGCGCTGTTCATGGGCGTGGCGATGTCGATCACCGCGTTCCCGGTGCTGGCGCGGATCCTCGCCGAGCGGCGGATGCTCAAAGCGCCCGGTCGGCTCGCTGGCGATCGCGCTGCGCCGCGATCGACGACGTCACCGCGTGGTTCCTGATCGCGCTCGCGACCACGATCGCCGTCGTCGGGCTCGTTCGGCGACGTCGCCAAGACGATCGGCGAGGCGGTCGCGTTCGTGCTCGTGATGGTGCTGGTCGTGCGGCGGGTCCTGGCCCGCATGGCGACCGCGTTCGACGAGGTCGGGCGGATCCCAGCGGGTGGTTCGCCGCGATCATCGTCGGCGTGCTGCTGTCGGCGTACGTGACCGAGGAGATCAACATCGCGTTCATCTTCGGCGGCTTCATGATGGGCATGGTGATGCCCCGGCACGCGCGCCTGACCGAGGAGGTCACGCGCCGGATCGAGGACTTCGTGGTCACGCTGCTGCTGCCGGTGTTCTTCGTCTACACCGGGCTGAAGACGAACATCAGGCTGCTCGACCGCCCCGAGCTGTGGCTGCATCACGCTGCGGCTGATCGCGGTCGCGATCGTCGGCAAGCTCGCCGGCGCGGCGATCGCCGCGCGGGTCGCCGGCTTCGACTGGCGCGCCTCGGCGGTGATCGGCACGCTGATGAACACCCGCGGGCTGACCGAGCTGATCGTGCTCAACCTCGCGCTCGACGTCGGCGCGATCTCCAACGCGCTGTTCGCGGCGCTCGTGATCATGGCGGTCGTCACCACGTTGATGGCCGGGCCGCTGCTGAAGCTGCTCGACCCCACGCAACGAGTACGGCCCGAGCGTCGAGGACGAGTTCGCCGACGCGGCGCTCGCCGCCGCGCGCGAGCATCCCGGCGCTGCCGGTGCCGGAGCGCTCGATCCTGGTCGCCCCGCAGACCGACGCCGCGCTCGAGCAGCTGATCGCGCTGGCCGAGCCGCTGGCGCGCTCGGCGCCCCAGCGCGAGCTGATCATCGCCCGCCTGGTGCGAGCCGCCCCGGGGCGCCGGGCGTGCGCGGCGGTCTGCAGACCGAGAACCTGCAGCTCGAGCGGGCCTCGCAGGCGATCAACGAGGCGCGCGAGCGGCTCGCCGCGGACGGCGTCGTGGCGCGGGGCGTCGCGTTGACCTCCAGCCAACCCCGGCGCCGACCTCGCGCACGTCGCCGAGCGCGAGCCCGTCGACCTCGTGCTGACCGAGGGCCGCCGGCGGCTGATCGGCGAGGGCGTGCCGCTCGGCGACGTGAGCGTGCTGCTCGAGCGGGCCGAGTGCGACGTCGCCGTGCTGGTCGCGCGGGAGAGCGCGCCGATCAAGCTCGGGCCTGAGAGCCCGGTGCTCGTGCCGTTCGGCGGCGCCGAGCACGACTGGGCCGCGCTGGAGCTCGGCTCCTGGCTCGCCGCCGCGCACCGGTGCGCCGCTGAAGCTGCTCGGCGCCGGCCGGGCAGACCGACGACGGCAAGTCGGTCACGCGCATGCTCGCCGACGCCGGGCTGCTCGTGCAGCAGGCGACCGGGATCGCCACCGAGCCGCTGGTCGTCGCCGGCGGGCGCGAGGGCATCGTCGCGGCCGCCGCGGGCGCCGGCCTGCTGGTGATCGGCCTGTCCGAGCGCTGGCGGCGCGAGGGCCTCGGGCCGACCCGCTCGGAGATCGCCAAGGCCGCCCCGGCGCCGGTGCTGTTCGTCCGCCGCGGCACCCGCCCGGGCCTGTTCGCGCGCAGGGAACGTCACCCAGTTCAAGTGGTCGATGGCCGGGCCAGACCTCGACGGGGTAGGTCAGGCGGGAAGCGGCGAGGACGGCCCTCACGCGCGTCGGCCCGCCCTCCGCCGAGCTCAGCGAGAGCTCTCCGCCGAGCGAGGTCGCGCGCGTTCGCGCATCCCGATCAGCCCGAACCCCTCGCTCGGCCCACCGGGCTCGAAGCCGCAGCCGTCGTCCTGCACGGTTACCTCCATGCGCCGGGCAGCTGCTTGACCCGCAGCGTCACCTGCTCGGCTCCCGCGTGTTGACGACGTTGCTGAGCGCCTCCTGGACGATCCGGTAGATCGCGTTCTCGGTCTCGCGCGGGCGCTCGCACACGCCGAACTCGATGCTCATGTCGAGCGCGAAGCCCGCCGCCGCGGCCTGGCGCTTGGCCAGCGACTCGATCGCGGGGCCGAGCCCAAGATCGTCGAGAGCGGCCGGGCGCAGCTCGGTGATCAGGTCGCGCAGCTTGCGCATCTCGTCGCCGAGGTGCGCGTCGGCCGTCTCGGCGGCGCGCCGCAGCGCGTCGGGATCGTCGCGGGCGAGCCCGGCGGACAAGCACCATGCGGGCGCCCGGTCAGCCCCTGCAGGGTCTCGTCGTGCAGCTCGCGCGCCCAGCGGGCTCGCGCCTGCTCGGCGGCCTCGAGGCTCAGCCGCAGGCGCTCGGCGGCGACCGAGCGCGCGGTCGCGACGGCGGTGGCCGCGCTGGCGGCGACCGACATCAGCAGCTGCTCGTCCTCGTCGTCGAAGGCGCGCCCGTCCTCGCGGTCGATCCCCGCCAGCACCCCGAGCGTCTCGCCGCGGAAGATCAGCGGCACGAGGAGCGCCTCGCCGGCGCCGGGCATCAGCTGATCGAGCCGGCGCGGCCCGTCCTCGCGGTGACGCGCCGGGGTCGCCCGCTGAGCAGCACCTGCCCCGCCAGCGAGCCGCGCAGCGGCAGCCGCAACTGCGGGTCCTCGGAGCTCCGAGGGTCCGCCGAGCGCCCATCGCGGGTGACCGCCACGAGCTCGTCGCCGTCGGGTAGGTACACGAGCAGACTGCGGGCGGTCACGATCTCCCGTCCGTGAGCGAGGATCAGCGCACAGGACCCGCTCGAGATCGGTCTCACCACCGACGGCGCGGGCGATCTCGGCGAACGCCTCGAGCCGCTCGACGCTCTGCGCGAGGCCGCGGTTGGCGCGCTCGAGCTGATCGGCGTACAGCGGCGAGATGGCGCTGCGCGCGCTGGCGCTCGGCGATGTCGTCGCGCAGCCGGTCGGAGAAGCGGCCCACCACCGCGCCGGTCACCAGCAGCGCTGCCACGCGCGCTATGTACCCGAGCACGCCCAGGTGCACCGGTCTGGATCACGCTCCACGGCGAACACCAGCCCGAGCGCCAGCGCCGCCGCGAGCACCC
Source organism: uncultured Solirubrobacterales bacterium (assembly GCA_963771915.1). Classification (GTDB taxonomy): domain Bacteria; phylum Actinomycetota; class Thermoleophilia; order Solirubrobacterales; family Solirubrobacteraceae; genus Palsa-744. Next base: position 136,486 of record CAVYVD010000001.1, read on the forward strand.
CGGCCCGCGTGCCGAACTCGATCGCCAGCACCGCGATCGGCACGATGTAGAAGTTCGCGAGCAGCGCCTCCGGGTCCTTGATGGCCAGGCGAGCGGCGAACGTGAGGCGCGAACAGCACCGCGGCGACCGCGAGCACCGCGAGCCGGCGGGCGTGGCGAGGGCCGCTCCTCCGCGTTGCCCTTGAGGCTCTCCAGCACGCGACGCTCGGCGGCCTCGAAAGCCAACTGCCGCGCGCGCGCGGTGGCGCTCACAGCTCACCCCTCGGTCGCCTCGGCCACCGTCGGGAGGCGACCTCATCGGTGGATCACCCCGTGCTCGAGCGCGTAGCGGACGAGCTCAGGCCGTCCGCTGACGCCGAGCTTGCGCCTGCAGGTTGGCGCGGTGGGTCTCGACCGTGCGCGGGCTGATGTACATCTGCGTGGCGATCTCCGTGTTGGTGTGGCCGAGCGCCACCAGCCGCAGCACCTCGAGCTCCCGCTCGCTCAACGCCGCGGTGCCCTCCGCCCTCGAGCGCCCACCCGCCGATCGCCGGATCCAGGTACCGCCCGCCCTTGCCGACCGTCCGGATCGCGCGCACGAGGTCGGTGCGGGAGGCCTCCTTGAGCACGTAACCCGCCGCGCCGGCGTTCCAGGCCGGGCGCGCGAACGCGGGATCGTCGTCCATCGTCAGGATCACGATCGCGGTCGAGGGCGACGCGCCGCGAAGCTCGAGCAGCGTCCTCAGACTGAGCTCGCGGCCCATGTGCAGGTCGAGCACCAGCACGCCCGGGGCTCGATCGAGCAGCAGCGCCTGCGTCTGCGCCAGATCGCTCGCCTCGCCGACGACCGCGAAGTCGTCCTCGGCCTCCAGCATCATCCGCAGACCCTCCCGCACGACCGCGTGGTCGTCGGCGATCACGATCGTGAGGGCCTTCGTGGTGGGCCCCATGCGGGGAGGTTCAACCCCAGTCACGGTCTCGGTCGAGGCCGGCGGGGGGCACTACTGGGACTTCGTGAGTCCCTCACCAGCCTCATCGGACGCGAAGGTGCCGTTGAAGATCTCGCCCGTGAACAGGTGCAGCTTGAAGTTCTCGGGCTCGTGGGCGTTCGTGAAGAACTCCCCGAAGCGTTCGATCGCCCGCTTGTGGTACTCGGCCTCGGTGCTCGAGAGCAGCTCGTCCTCACCCTCCCAGAAGGTGATCGAGAGCGCCTTGCCCGAGTCCGGGTCCACCAGCGAGAGCGCGCCCTTGAACCCCTCGCGCGCCATCGTGACCGGCAGGACGTTCTCGTACCACAGTTTGAGGCCCTCCTGCACCCGTCCCTCGGGTGCCTGAACGTGGGTCACGCGACAGAACACATGCTCCCCCTTGTGTATGGGTTTGGATGAGTTGAAGCTCGCGCCGATCCTAGCGCTCCGCCGGTGGGGTTGCGATGCCCCCGGGGCACCCCGCCGCCGGAGGCCGACGCCTGTAGGATCCCTGCGGTGGTACGCGCGACCCTGTACATGACGGTCAAGGAGGGCCGCGGGCCGGACTTCGAGCGGGCCTGGCAGGCGATCGCCGAGCAGGTCCGCTCCGTCCCGGGGAACGTCCGCCAGACGCTTGCACGCGACCCCGAGGACACCGACAGCTTCGTGGTGACCAGCGACTGGAGCAGCAGGGAGGTATTCGGGGAGTTCGAGCGCAGCCCCGAGCAGGACGAGCTGACGGCGCCGCTGCGCGAGCTGCGCTCCTCGGCGCGCATGACTGTGCACGACGTACTCATCGACATAGAGGGTGGCGCAGACGGCCACAGGCCAACGAGCCCGGACCCTCTTCTTCAATCGGACGGAGGGGCGAGCTGAATGGCCGCACGTGTGATGGTTTTCGCCAAGATCAACCGCGAGAACGCCGACGCGTTCGAGGCGGCGTATGCGCAGGTCACCGCCAACGTGAAAGGCACCGCCGGGCACATCGGCGATGAGCTGCTGCGACGCCGCGAGCCGGCGGACCCCGATGGCGAGCCTCTCAGCTACATCCTGCTCAGCGAGTGGGAGAGCAAGGAGGCCTTCCTGGCGTGGGAGGAGTCGCTCGCCCACGTCGCCAAGCGCTCGCCGATGCACCCCTACTGGGCGGGGACGAACGAGCGGATCATCTACGACGTCGCCCACACGATCAAGCCAACCGCCTGAGGGGGCCTCATGTACGCGCGAGTCAACACCACCGAGTGGAACCCCGAGAAAGTCGACGCCGGCATGCGGCTGACGGAGGAGAAGATCATCCCCTCCTACCAGGAGCACCCAGGATTTCGTGGCTACATCCTGCTGACCGAGCCCAACGGCGGTCCGCACGCGATCGCGATCACACTGTGGGACAGCGAGCAGAACAGGGACTCCAGTGCCGGGATCGCCCGGGCGATGGTGGGGGAGCTCAAGGACATCCTGCAGGCGCCGCCCAAAACCGACCACTACGACGTTCGCTTCTACGTGCAGGACTAGAAAGGAAGAGGTGTGCGATGGCGCAATACTGGGCGCTCATGTGGGACATCAAGCCGGGCTCGCAGGATGCGGTCAGGCAGGCATTCAAGGAATACGGTCGTCCCGATCACACCGTCCGTGACGAGGATGGCAACGACGTCGGAACGCTGCTCAGCACACAGGTCTTCATGAAGGGCAACACGGTGATCAGGGTGGTCGAGACCACCGACGACGTGCCCCTGCCGGTGCTGGGACAGCACATGGGTCGTCAGCCCGCGATCCGCGAGCTCGAGGACAAGCTCGACGAGTATGTCGCCGAGCCCCGCGACATGTCCACCGGTGAGGGCGCACGGGAGTTCTTCATGAAGAGCACGATGGAGCTGCTGGTCACGCGGCGGCACGACGAATGAGCGCGGGACCGCCTCCCGGTCACCGGGCGGGCCGCCCGGATCGCCGGGTGGACAGGCGGGCCCGCCAGGGGGGCTGTCCGGCCCGCCAGGAGGACCGCCTGGACCGCCCGGAGGACCCCCCGGCCCGCCGATCGTGGTCGACGAGCAGCGCGCCGGCGACTTCGCGTCCCTGTTTCGCCTCGAGGGCCGGCGCGTGATCCTGGTCGGCGGCTACGGCGGCATCGGCGAGGTCACCACTCGCCTGTTCGCGGAGTGCGGCGCCGAGCTGATGATTGCGGGACGCTCGCAGGAGAAGGCGCAGGCGCTCGCCGAGGAGCTCGCCGGGGCGGGTCACGTCGCGCACGGCACGCGCGTGGACATCTCAAGCCGCGCGAGCGCGCGCGAGCTGATCGAGCAGTGCAGGCACAAGCTGGGCGGTGTGGACGTGCTCGTGAACCTCGCCGGGATCGACATCGAGGCGCCGGCCGAGCACTTCGAGGAGGAGGCGTGGCACTCGCTCCTTGACATCAACCTATCGGGCGCGTTCTGGCTCTCGCAGGCGGCCGGCGAGGCGATGATCGACTCCCGACGCGGTGGGCGCATCGTCCATTACTCGACCACCCGCAGCGTCGCGGGCGCGCGCCGGGGCTTCGCGGGGTACGCCGCCAGCAAGGCGGGCCTCAACGGCCTCATCCGCCAGCTCGCCACAGAGTGGGGTAAGTACCGCATCACCGTCAATGGGGTCGCGCCGGGGTTCGTCCCAACCGAGCTCGTGCGCGAGGCGGCGGGGGATGATAGGTTCGTCGCGATGATGCTCGCGCGGATTCCCTTCGGCCGCTTCGGCGAGCCGGTCGAGCTGGCGAGCGCGACGCTGTTCCTAGCCTCCCCCGCGGCGAGCTTCGTCACCGGGCAGGTGCTCTTCGTCGACGGCGGCGTAACCGCGAGTTCTTAGCGTGTCCGCCTCGAACAGACAAGCAGCGGATCGCGTTCATCGGCCTCGGCGTGATGGGCAACGGCATGGCCTGCCGGCTCGTCGAGTCGGGGTATGACCTCGCCGTCTACAACCGTACGCGCTCGAAGGCCGAGGAATCGCCAAGCTCGGCGCCCGGGTCGCTGCCACACCCGCCGACGCAGCGCGCGAGGCCGACGTGGTGATGCTGAGCCTCGCCAACCAGGAGATCGTCGCGCGGATGCTGTTCGACGAGGACGGGGTGTTCGAGACCCTCGGTGAGGGCGGCTACATCCTCGATATGAGCACCGTCCCACCCGACTTCCCCCGCGAGCTCGCGGGGCACGCCCGGGAGGCGGGCTACCACGCGCTCGACGCCTGCGTGCTCGGCAACCCGATGCACGCCCAGCAGCGGCGAGATGCGGGTCATGGCCGGAGGCGAGGAGCAGGACTTCCGGGCGGTGCGAGCCGTTGCTGGAGGTGCTGGGCAAGGAGGTGACCTACCTCGGCGGGAGCGGCATGGGCGCGACGATGAAGCTGGTTCTGAACATGCTGATGGGGGTTCAGATGCCCGCGCTCGCCGAGGCGGTGGTCTTCGGCGAACGCGCCGGGCTCGGCGCGCGAGCAGGTGCTGGAGATGATCTCCAAGAGCGGCTACAGCTCGCCCGTGATGGGCTTCCGCTGCGCGATCATGGGGCAGCGCAACTTCGAGTTCGCGGCCTTCAAGCTCGGGCTGATGCGCAAGGACATGACGCTAGTGCTCGGCGAGGCGCAGAAGGCGGGCGTGCCGATGCCCGTCACCGAGAGCGCCCACGCGATGCTCACCGCCGCCCAGCAGCAGGGGCTCGGCGACCTCGACGTCGCGGCGATGCTCGCCTTCCAGGAGCGGATGTCGGGGGTGCATGCATACCCCTGGCCCGGCGCCGACCCGGCCGAGGACGGTGGAGCGGCGTCGTGATCATCGACGTCCACGGCCACATCACTCACCCCGAGCTGTTCAAGCGCTACCCGATGCCACCCGCGCTCGCGGACATCGAGGGGATGCTCGACCGCAAGTCAGAGGCGGGGATCGGCGTGACGATCGTCGGCAGCCCGGTCGGCTTCGGGACGATGAGCAAGCGCGGCCACGACAACTACGCCCAGTCGGCCGACGAGCTGAGGTCCTTTCACGAGTGGCTCGCCGAGACCGTGCGCAAGCACGCCCCGCGGCTGGCCGCCTACGCCTACACGAACCCCTTCGGCGACGCGGCGCTGCTCGACCAGACCGCCCAGACAGTGCGGGACGGGGGGTTCGTCGGGCTGATCGTCAACACCAGCGTGGGCGGCGAGTACCTCGACTCCCCGCGCGCCGACCCCTTCTTCGAGATGGCGGCCGAGCTCGGCAAGCCGGTCTTCCTGCACCCTCCCGCCGAGCCCGTCGGCAGCGCCAGCATCGAGGACTTCCGGCTGGTCGAGCAGATCGGCCGCTTCATGGACGTAACGGTCGGCCTGGCGACGCTCGTGTTCTCGGGCCGACTGGAGCGGTACCCCGACCTCAAGATCATCGCGGCCACCGCGGGCGGAGCGATCTCGCTGCTTGCGGGCCGCATGGACCAGGCATACCAGCCGCGCCACTGGGCGGGTGGCGGACCTCCCGGCGGCGGCCCCCCAGGCGGCGGACCTCCCGGGGGCGGCCCCCCCGGCGGACCTCCAGGCGGCCCTCCCGGCGACGGGCCGCCTCAAGGCCCTCCGCCCATGGCCCGGTACACCAACAAGATCACCCAACCACCGAGTACGTATCTGCGGCGCGTGTACGTCGACACCGCCAACTCCAGCGTGCCCAACCACCTCGCCAACCTGGAGTTGATGGGTGCCGATCACATGCTGTTCGGCACCGACTCGCCGCCTCTGGCGACGCCCCTGCGGGACGCGATCGCGATGGTCGACCGACTGCCGATCTCAGCCGCCGAGAAGCAGGGCATCCTGGAGGGGAACGCGCAGCGCCTATTCGGGCTGTGATGTAGTCAGAACACGAGCTGGACGATCACGACAACGATCGCGATCACCAGCGCAATCAGCAGCAGCGGTACGAGCATCACGACGGGACGCCGGGCTCGCGGCGGAAGCCGGATGAGAAGCGGCAGCAGGCGCATCCCCGTGGGAGATTTCATCAGCAGGCGGACGGGCAGCGGTATGGTCGGCGGAGGACCGACGGGAGGGGCGGGAGAGCCATCAGCGGGAGGACCCGGAGGGGGGCCGTCAGCCGGAGGGCCGGGAGGGTCCTCAGCAGAAGGGCCCGGGGGGCCGTCAGCCGGAGGGCCGGGAGGGTCCTCAGCAGAAGGGCCCGGGGGGCCGTCGGCTGGAGGACCGGGATGGCCGTCAGCGGGGGGATCGGGAACCACTGGCTTGGAACTTATCACGGTGCGGTCCGATACATCCTCCACCGGCCTGGGCCGTATCACGGTGCGATCCGATCCCTCCCCCGGGCTGGGGCGTATCACGGTGCGATCCGATCCCTCCCCCGGGCTGGGGCGTATCACGGTGCGATCCGATACATCCTCCACCGGCCTGGGCCGTATCACGGTGTGGTCCGATCCCTCGACCGGCTTGGGACGTCTCACGGTGCGGTCCGATACGTCCTCCCGGTCCGATACGTCCTCCACTGGGGGTTGTTCGCCATCGGCCATGCTGAGTGCCAGCCTAGTGGTGCGTCGAGGCGGCGTCAACTGTGCGACGGTGCTCGACGCATTGCGCGAGATCCACGCTCATGCTGGCGGGGCGGCTGCGGCTGAATCCTTCACCTCGGTCGCTCTCGCATCGCTCGCCACTCCGGCCTGCTCATACACCGGCCACCGGTACTGACGCTGGCGACGGGCGTTCAGCGCGACGAGCCCACCGATCTCCTTGAGCAGCGCTCGCCGGTCGCACCCGGGCCGGGCGAACGCCCGTCCCATCGCGGCGGCGAGGCGCGGCGGAGTTAGAACCTGCGAGGGCTTCCCCCGGTGGCTGAAGAGGTTGATCAACGGCGCCAGTTCGCCCCGGGCGAGCAGGCGTTTGCCGACCTCGGGAAGCGCGGTGGGCGCCTTGCCAGCTTTGCCGATGTCGGTCGCCAGCCAGTAGTGCCCGATCGCATCGTCGTTGCGCCAGCGTCCCCACTCCACGAGCGCCTGGTCGAGCTCCTGATCGGAGCCCCCCAGGCCGCGGAGGATCGGCTCCACGAGCTCCTCGCCCTGCCTGAACGCGTCCCCGATTCCCTGGCCGGCGGCGGGATCCTTGAAGTGGCCGGCATCGCCGAGCAGCACCCAGCCGGCGCCGGAGGCCTCTCGGAAGTACCCCTGCCAGCGCAGCATCCCGAAAATCTTCCCCACTCGGCGCGCCCCCGAGAGCGTCTCGGCCACCGGTTGGCAGCTGTGGACGTGCTCGATGTAGCTGCCCTCGAGGTCCTCCCGGTAGCGCGGGAGCTCGCTCAGCTCGGGCATCACCACGACCTGATACAGCCCGCTGTCCGATGGCGAGGCGATCACGAACCGCTGGTCCCAGCGATGCAGGACGAACGCGGGATCGGGGCCCGGCTCGGCGCCCTCGAAGAACGACCAGTAGGCAAACCGCTCGTTCCAGACCACGTTGTACTTGCGTGCCCCGACACTGCTGGCGACCGTCGAGTTGCGACCGTCGGCACCCACGACCAGTCGCGCCTGCAGCGTGCTCTCCTGGCCATCCTGCTTGACCCGCACGCCGCTCACCCGCCCGCCATCCTTCACCACGCCGGTCACCGTGGCCCCCATGCGCATCTCAGCCCCCGCCTCGGCCGCGGCTTCGGCGAGAATCGGGTCGAGCATCAGGCGGCGCACCGATCTCAGCCCCCCGACATCACCTGGCTGCTGGGGGGTCGGCGCCTGGAACTGGAAGTCTTCGATGCGGAGGTTGACCAGATCCACGCAGGGCGCACCTGTCGCCTGCAGCTTCTCCGTCGCTCCGAGGCGCTCCAAGGAGGCGAGCGGCTGGGCCTGGAAGAAGTGGGTGGAGAGCGTGTCGCGTGGAAATTTCGCCTTCTCCACCACCGCGACACGCAGACCTCGGCGCGCGAGCAGCGCCGCCAGCGGCGAGCCCGCGCAGCGCGCGCCGACTACGACGACGTCGAAGCGCTCAGCCACCCCTAGGGCGGCCCGCCGACGCCCGGGGGTGGGCCACCGGCCCCCACAACAGGCGGGCCACCAACACCTGGAGGCGGCCCACCGACGCCCGGTGGCGGCCCACCCGCAAACGCCAGCGAGGAGTCCCACAGGCCGTCGATCCCCACGACCATCCCACGCGCCTGCTCGATCGTCAAACCGGGCTCCTCGAACAGGCCGTCTGCCTCCCAGCGCTTGGGATCTAGGCTCAGGGCATACGGGTTGATCGGCCGATCGGCCGGTGGTCCCTCCGGCAGGGCCTGCGCCGCCTGGTTGAAGATCGCGATCGCCATCGCCTCTGCGTTGCGCACGTTGGTGCGCAACTCCTCGAGCAGCGCCTCGTCGTCGGGGTACTCCCTGATGAGTCCGAGGAGTCCTCCGACGAGCAGTGGGAAGGTCGCGAGCATGCCCGGGTCGCGCGGCTTGCGCTCGAGCTCGTGCCATTCGCGAAACAGCCCGTGCATGTTGATGTTCAGCTTGAAGAGCCGATTCAGGTACTCGTCGGCGCGCCTCATGAAATCGAGGTCGGTGAACCTGTTCTGCGTGAACAGCAGCACGTTGCCGGTGTGGTTGGAGTAGAAATCCCAGGTCAGCAGGCCGCACATCACCCAGGGGTTGCCGAACACCGGGTAGGAGTCGCGGTAGCGTGAGATGACGTGCGCGAAGAGACGTTGGTACAGATCGTTGTAGTAGTCGGCGCGCTCGCCGATCTCCTCGCCGTTCAGGTCGCGAGTGACGAGGTCGGCCGTGAAGGTGTTGCTGTAGCCGATGAAGTCCGAGCCGGGTGAGTAGAAGGGGTCGGCGAACGCTCCCGCCTCGCCCACCAGCGCCCAGCGGTCGGTCGAGAACATCTGCTTGACCCCATACGCGAAGTCTTTGACGCGGAGGAAGTCTTCGATGTCCTGCGGGCGCTCCTCGATCGACGCGGCGAGCTGGGGCTCGTGCTCGCGCAGCCACCCGAGCAGGCCCTCGAGCTCGTTGATCTCCTCGTAGGGGTGAAAGCGTGGGTCGGCGCACACGCCGATGCTGATCGGCCCCGTGGAGAGGGGGATCATCCACACCCAGTACCCCTCCCCCATCAGGTGATTGGTGCTGAACTGGCGGATGCCCGGCTGGGACATCTGTGCCATCCACTCGGGGTCATCGGCGCCCCACTGCTCGAGGTCAAGCCCACCTCCAAGTCGCAGCCACGAGGAGTTGATGTGGTGCCCGCAGTCGGCCATCAGGTCGAGCTTGCGCTTGAGGATGCTGGCGCGGCCCGCGGCGTCCACGATCCAGCGTGCGCTCAGCCTCGCCTCCTGCTCGAACTGCTCGAACGTAACGCGGTGGGGGTCGGCGTCGAGATCGACCTCCCTGACTCGCGCGCCCTGCTGCAGGTCCACGCCGAGCGCCCGCGCGCGGGCCGCGAGCTTGTTCTCGAACAGGCCCCGATCGAGCTGGAAGTTGTCGTGCGGCGGGTACACCGGGGGCCCGGCCTCGACCCGCTTGGTGATGTCCTCGTTGCCGTCCGCGGGCGGGAAGTAGCGCAGCCCGCACTTGACGAGCTGTTCGGAGCGCAGATGGTCGTGCATCCCGACGACCTCGGAGAAGTAGTGGGCGCCGGAGGGGACGGTGGACTCGCCGACCTTGAACGCCGCCAGCGGCGCCGGGCCCTCGCGTTTCTCGAGCACCACCACTGACGTCTCGGGCCGCATCTGCTTGAGCTGGATCGCCAGCGTGAGACCCGCGAGGCCCCCCCCAAGAATCGCGACGTCGTAGTGCTCCCGCGGCGGGCGCACCGCCGCGAACTCCACAATTGAATCGCCCCGTTCGATGCTCACGGACTCGCCATCCTATACGACAGCCCCGTCACGCGACCACGCCGTCGCGCACGTGGAAGCTCAAGCGGCTGGCCTGCGCGAAGCAGGCCCGCAGCGGCGCCAGCAGGCGGGCGTGATCCTCCGAGGCATCCCAGTCGCCCGAGCGCTCGATGCTCTCCCACTCGCTGATCACCAGCCAGCGCTCGCCATCCTCGCTTGACTCGCAGAGCTGATGGCCGATCAGCCCCGGCTCCTGTGCGACGCGCGCGCGCAGCGCGGCATAGGCGCGCAACAGCTCGTCGCGGGAACCGGGCTTGATACGAACGTCGACGATGAGCCTTACGCTCATGCCTCGGTCGAGGGGGCGGGCGGGTCCCAGGAATAGAACTCCCGCGCCTGGGCGTCCTTCGGAGAGCGCCATGTCTCGGGGTTGTACGGGGTGATATATGAGTCCAGTTGGGCGCTGATCTCCTTGAACAGGTCGTGGTTGCGCACCTTCTCGACGGCGTCGGCGAACTCGTCGTCGGTCTCCACCAGGTGGATGTAGATGTCGTCGAGCACGAACAGGCTGCGGTGGCGCACGCCGGTGATCCGCGGCAGCTCCGTCTCATCGGACTCGCCGAAGATCCGCGCAACCTCCTCCTCGGCGCCGGGCTTGATGCGGGCGACGATCACACCTCGCTTGATGATGGTCTGCTCCTTTCGCCCGGTTGCCGGTTGCTCCGCGACCGGAGCATATATTGTCCACGCGCGAGCCGCCATGTCACGCCGACGCCTACTGATCATCTCCCGCCACCAGGCGAAGCTGCTGCTCGGCAACCCGGGGGCGCTGGTGATCTTCGTGATCATCCCGCTGCTCACGATGGTGATCATGAAGACGACCCAGAAGTCGGCGCTGCTCGGCGCCGGCTACCGCCACGTCAACGGGGCCGAACAGGTCGTGCCGGGGTTGACGGTGATGTTCGCGTTCTTCTGGCTGGTGTACGTCGGGCGCACGTTCTTCGCCGAGCACGCCTGGGGCACCTGGGATCGCCTGCAGATGATGGCCAGCACGACCGAGGTCATCATCGGCAAGCTGCTGCCCTCCTTCGTCGTGATCACCGCCCAGATGATCATGCTGTTCGCGATCGGAGACCTCGCGCTCGGCCTGAGCTCGAAGGGATCGATGGCGTCGCTGGTGATCCTCGCTCCGGTGATGGCGGTCTGCGTGCTGGCGCTCACCTTCGCGCTCGTCTCGTTCTGCACCACGATGACCCAGCTGGACGCCTCCTCCAACCTGCTGATGCTGGTGTTCGCCTCGCTCGGCGGCGCGCTCGCCCTGACCTCCACGCTGCCCGGGTGGGCGCAGAGCATCGCGCCCGCGATCCCAAGCCACTGGGCGATGCAGGCCTCGACCGACGTGATCCTCAAGGGCGAAGGCTTCGGCGCGGTGCTCGGGCCCGCGGCCGTGCTGCTGGGTTTCGCCGCTCTCTTCACGGTGCTCGCGGCGATCCGCTTCCGTCCGACCGATCGCAAGCTGGTCTCGTGAGCACGGGCGCGGCCCCACCTCAGGCAATCGCCGGCGAGCTGCTCCGCGTGATCGCCGGGCCGGCGGCCGGCACCGACATCCCGCTCGGGCACGACGTCCCGATCGGACGCTCCGTGCAGGGTCCCGGCGCCCTCGGCGGCGATGAGGAGCTCTCCCGCAACCACGCGCGCGTCGTGCCGCGCGGCGATGGCGGCTATGCGCTCGAGGATCTCGGCTCGACCAACGGCACCTACCTGAACGGCTGGCGGATACCCGCCCCGCAGCTGCTCAGCGCGGGCGACCGCATCCAGGCGGGTCAGAGTGTGCTCGAGGTCGTGCTGCCGGGAGACCCGCAGCGCACCGTGATGCGCCGGCGCCCGGTGATCCTGGCCGGCTCCCCTGACGCCGAGGAGCTGCGCACGCCGCGCTCGCAGGCGACCCTCTACGCGAGCGGCGTGCGCAAGTCCTACGGGGACTTCGAGGTGCTCAAGGGCGTCGACCTCGAGATCGAACCGGGCGAGGTCGCCGGGCTGCTCGGCCACAACGGCGCGGGCAAGACGACCTTCGTCTCGTGCGTGGCCGGGTTGCGGCGGACGGACTCCGGCACGATCCTCGTCAACGGCGTCGACGCGACCACCGACCCCCTGAAGGCGCGCCAGCACCTGGGGATCGCCCCGCAGGATCTCGGCATCTACCCGACGCTCACGGTGCGCGGCAACCTCGAGCTGTTCGGCGAGCTCGGCGGGCTGCGGGGGCGCGAGGTCGCAAAGCGCGCCGAGGAGGTGGGGGAGGCCCTCAGCCTCACACCCAAGTTCGATGCGGCCGCTGGCACGCTCTCCGGGGGGCAGCAGCGGCGCCTGCACACCGGCATGGCGATCGTCTGCAAGCCGGCGCTGCTGATTCTCGACGAGCCGACCGTCGGCGCCGACATCCGCACCCGCCAGGAGATCCTCGATCTCGTCAAAGGGCTCGCCGAGGAGGGGCACGCGATCTGCTACTCGACCCACTACCTCCCCGAGATCGAGCAGCTCGGCGCCTCGGTGGCGCTGCTCCAGGGCGGCGCGATCATCGCCCGCGGATCGATCGCGGAGCTCGTCGCGATGAACTCCACCCAGGTCGTGGAGCTGACCTTCGATGGGCCGGCGCCCGAGATCTCCGTGCGCGGGGGGGAGGTCGTGTGCGAGGGCTCGCTGCTGCGCATCAAGACCGACAACGCCGCGGCGATGGCCGCCGCCGCACTCGGTCAGCTCGGCGGCAACGCGATGCGGCTGCGCAACATCGAACTGGTGAGGCCGAGCCTCGACAGCATCTACCTGACCCTCACCGAACAGCGCTACTCGAGCGAGGAGCCGGGGGCCGGCGGCGCAGCCGAGGGGGATGGCGCAGCCCCGATCATGTCGCGGGCGGCGCTGCAGAACTCCGGGTTGAACTTCAGGCACCCGTAGAGTGTCTGGGAGAAGGGGAGGAGGAGGGGTGGGTAGGGTCGTGGTCGGCCCGCAGCAGGGTCACAGGTCGTACTTGACGCTGCTCGCGATCGCTTTGTGCCAGAAGGCCGCCGGGACCGCGCGCAGGGCGGCGTTGCGGACCTTCACGACCGCGGGATTCGACAGCGACAGCATTCGCCCCCGGCGCCTCGATGTCAGCACGATCTTCGCGCAGCGCGGCATCCGCTCTCGCTGGAAGGACTCGAGGGCGCCGGCGAGCATCCGCTGATCGCGCAGGCCGCCGGTGAGAGCCAGCTCCTTGGCGAGCACCACCGCGTCCTCCATCGAGATCCCGGCGCCCTGCCCGATGAAGGGGGTGGTCATGTGCGCGGCGTCGCCGATCAGTACGACCCGGCCCTTCACCCATGTCCGCTCCGGGTCGCGGTCGCAGATGTCGGCTCTGATGATCCGCTCCTGCTCGGTCGCCATCACGAGCCGGCGCGCCACCTCGGGGAAGTCGCGCAGGTACTCGCTCAGCAGCTCGTGCAGAGCGCTCTCGGGATTCGTGCCCCCCTGCGGTTCGCGCTTCAACAGTCCCCAGTAGATCCTGTTGGCGCCCACTGGGAACATCACGAACTGCCTGCCCGTGCCGAGGAACGTGCGCGAGGTGTCCGGCGGCAGAGTGTCCGGGCTCATCTCGACGACCGCGCGCCAGGTGGTGAAGCCCGAGTAGCGCGGCTCCGCGTCGGCCGCCCCGTAGATGTGTTTGCGCGCAACCGAGCGGCCGCCGTCGGCGCCGATCAGCAGCGCGCCCCGCTCGGTGCGGCCGTCGGCGAATGTCGCCGTGACCCCATCGGCGTCCTGCTCGATCGCCACGCACTCCGCGCTCAGCCGCAGCACGCCCGGCACGACGGCATCGATCAGTGCCCACTGAACGTCCGCGCGCAGCAGGCTGATCGTCGGCGTCCCGTACTCGTCGGCGACCTCTCCCTGCGGGAAGGTGAACAGCAGCTTGCCGTGGATGTCGCGGAACTCCTGAGAGCGCAGCTCGGTGCCCGCCGCCTCGATCCGGTCGCCGATGCCGAGCTTCTGCAGGGCGCGCAGCGCGTTGCTCTGCACGCCCAGCCCGGCACCCGCCTTGCCGAGCTCCGCCGCGCGCTCGAACACGCGCACCTCGATCCCGATGCGCGCCAGCGCGATTGCTGCGGTGAGACCGGCGGGCCCGGCGCCGATGATCAGCACGCGGTTGCTGCCATCGGCTGCCGCGGTTGCGTCCCCCGACTCCACCTTGGTCGGGATCGCCGGCTCGGCACTGGGCTCAGGCTCCATCCGCCGCCTCCGCCTCCAGGCGCTCCTTGATGACCTGCATCTGCACCTTGGTGTTCTTGTTCATGTACTCCTCGGCGTGCTCGTCGTCGGCGGGCGCCTCGGGCTTCATCGAGAAGTCCTGCACCCAGCGCATCGCGGTGCCCTCCTCGGCCTCCTCGAAGTACCACTCGATGTTCATGTACTGAAACGGGCCGGTCTCGATTCGCTTCGACTTCGAGCTGTGCGTCTGGGGATCGGCGGTCCGCTCGGAGGTCCAGCTCCACACCTGCCCGTCGTAGTCGGGGTCGGGGTGGGTGGTGAGCTTGAAGCGGACGGTGTCGCCGTCCTGCTCCAGCACCTCCGCGGCCGCGTACTCGCTGAACAGGGTCGGCCAGCTCTCGATGTCGATCATCCGCTCCCACACGAACTCCAGTGGAGCGTGGATGACGACGGAGTTGTCGGTGTGCGCGGCCATCGTCTACTCCTGCTCGGCGAGGCGCCGGTTTACATAGTCGATCGCCTCGCCCACGCTGTGGATCTCCTCGGCGTCCTCGTCGGGGATCCTGAACCCGTAGTCCTGCTGCATGGCGAGCTGGATCTCCATGAAGGCGAGGGAGTCGAGGCCCATGTCCTCGAAGGTCGCTTCGCGGTCGTCCACGACGTCGGCCTCGGGGAGGCCCACGCGGTCCACGAGGATCCGCTTGAGATCATCGAATTCGAACTTCGTCTGCTCGGGCAATGCCGTCTCCTTCGGTAGCGGTTTTCAGATCGACAGGTGTGCTGAGGGCCCGCAGTGCGGGCAGTTGCTCCAGCGCCGCTCGGCGCCCGGCGGCGAGGAACAGGTCGGCGAGGTGGAAGTCTCGCCAATGCGCCGGTCCGAAGCGTGGCGTGATCGTCACGTCGGCGAGCTCGGCGTGACGGGCGCTGGTCTCGAGCTGGCTGAGGTCCATCACCTCCAGTAGCGTGTCGAGCGTACCGCCCCGTGCCTTGCGCTCGCGGGCGGGCGGGAGCTCGGGCTGCTCCGGCCACTCCGCCAGCACCTCGGCGCCCATCAGGTTGACCGAGACGGCGAGGTCGGCTCCGTCCTCGAACACCGCCCCCGTCGGCACCGGCACGAGCGCCAGCCCATCCACCAGGCGGTGGCCGCCGCGCTCGTGCGGTGGGTAGACCCCGGCCAGCGCGGTGGCCGCCAGCAGCGCCTCCCACAGCGGCCCCTCGCGCAGCGGGGCGGGGGCGCGATCGGTGAGATCGACCGTCATCGCCGCCAGCGGGATCAGCGTATCCGCGAAGGAGCGCTCCGCGGTGCTCTCGCGCATCAGCCGGCTCATCGTCTCGAGAGCCGAGCCGCCCCCGCCGAGCGAGGTTTTGAACAGCTCGGCCACGTTGTCGGCGTCGAATGTCCCGCGCAGGGTCGCGTCGATCTCCGCGGCGTCCATGCCCAGCGCCAGGTAGGCGCCCACGATCGCACCGATGCTGCTGCCCGACACATAATCCACGACGTAGCCCGCCTCCTCGAGCACTTCCAGCGCGCCCACGTGGGCGTAGCCCTTGGCTCCCCCGGCGCCGAGCGCCAGGCCCAGCTTTGTCCGGGTGAGATGGCGCGCCAGCCACGCGAGGTCCGCGGGGGCCATCCCCGCTCCGCCGGGTGGGATGAGCCCGGCGCCGTCCCCGGTGGCCATCGTGGGGCCGCCCGCCGAGGCCAGCCCGATGCCGTCCGCCAGGCCATGCACGGCGTTCTCAGGGGCCGCGAGCCTGGCGCCATCCGCCCACGGGCAGCTGCGCACCACGCGAATCGGCGCGCCGGGCGGCCAGTCGCGGCTGGCCGCCACGGCCTCCTCGCCGACCAGCACGGCCTCCACCTGGGCGCCGCGCGCGTTCGGGGCTCGCGCGAGCGCGCCCAGCCGCTCGGCTTCGCCGGCCGAGCCGACCAGAGCCACCACGCGGTCCACTTCATCGAGCAGCACCGCGACGGTCTCGGGGTCGAGCTCGCCGGGCAGCAGCACGGTCGCGTGCTCGTCGGTCAGGTCGTCCGCCGCGGTCAGCGCCCCCGCGAAGGACAGGCGCCGGTCCAGCCAGATCACCGGGCGGGGGCTCGCGCCGCGCGCGAGGGACGCCACGCGCGCCGCCGTGACGGCCATCGCGGGCCCGCTGAGGAGCGCCACGGTCTCGCCGCGCTGGCGCTCGACGCGGCGCGCGTTGGCCCGCACGAGGCTCTCGCTCTGGATGCGGATCAGGTTGATGAGGATCGCCGGGAACCGCTGCGCGAGGGTGAGGAAGCGTTCGGCGTCGAGCTCGAGGGCGGAGGAGGCGATGGAGGCCACCACGGTGGCAGTTCGCGGCTCGCCGGTGACCGCCCCCTGGGCGCCCACCACGTCGCCCTTGCGCTGGCGGGCGAGCACCTCTCCCGCCGCGGCGTCGGCGCTCCCCGCGAGGACGTGGACGAGGCCCCCGGTGATCAGCCACAACCGGTCGCTGCGCTCGCCCGCGCCGCAGATCTGCTCGCCGGCCGCGAATGCCCGTGGGTACATCTGCTCGGCGATCGCCCCCAGCTCCGACTCGGCCAGCCCGGCGAACAGCGGGCTGGGGGGCAGCGGTGGCGAGGTGTGCCCCATCTCAGACGCCCGCCTCGTGGGCGTGGAGGCCGCGTGCCAGCTCGCGCCGGTCGGGCTTGCCCGAGGGCAGCAGCGGCAGCTCGGGCACGACGCTGACGCCGTAGGGCACCTTGTAGCCCGCGATCCCCGCCCGCGCGAAGCCGACGACGTCGCGCCCCGCGAGCTCCGCCCCGGGGCTCGGCACGACAAACGCATGGAGGGTTTCGCCCATCGCCGCGTGCGACACGCCGATCACACTCGCCTGGCCGACCGCGGGGTGGGTGAGCAGGAAGCTCTCGACCTCGGCGGGGAACACATTGAAGCCGCCGACGTGGACCACTTCCTTGGCGCGGCCCGCGATCGAGAGGTTCCCGGCAGCGTCGATCCCTCCGATATCCCCGGTGCGAAACCACTCGCCGTCGAAGGCCCCGTCCTGCTCGCGTGGACGACCGTGATAGCCCGCGGTCACGTAGGGGCCGCACACCTCGATCTCTCCCAGCGACTCGCCATCCCCCAGCGCCTCCCCGCCCTCCCCCAATCCATCCCCAACTCCTTCGCCCGGTGCATCCCCTTCGCCCACCGCCTCCCCCGGCTTGCGGCGCGCCACCCGGAACTCGTAGCCCGGGAGCGGACGGCCGACCGTGCGGTAGCGGACCTCCGGGGGGTCCTCGGGGCGGCAGCTGCTCGCCGCGCCGATCTCTGTCATTCCGTACACGTTGAGGATGCGCGCCTCGCGCCGGTCGAGCTCTTCGAGCACCTCCGGCGGGCACGAGGATCCGGCGGTGAAGCCGCTCCGCACGGGCAGCTCGTCGGTCGCCTTCAGCAGCCGCGCGAACAGGGTCGGCGAGCCGTGCAGCACGCGGGCCTCGTGGCGGCGCATCGCGGCCACGAGCGGCTGCAGCGAGGTCGTGGAATCGACCAGCACCGCCTCCCCGCAGGCGGCCAGGTCGCACAGCAGGCAGGCCAGCCCGAACGCGTGCGAGCCGGGGACGACCATGACGCTGGCCGCCTGCGCGCTCTCGCCCAGCAGGCCGGCGAGGCACCGTCCCTCGGCGACGCCGAGGGCGTGGGACATCAACGCGCCCTTGGGCTCCCCGGTGGTGCCGGAGGTGTACATGATCGCCGCCACGTCCGGGTGAAGCGGCGGCGCGGTCTCGCTGGCGGGCCAGCTCAGCTCCTCGTGGATCTCTCCGAGCTCGTCGACGACGATCCCGGTTGCCAGCGACGGGATCATCTCCCCCAGGGCGCCCAGCTCCCGAGCGAGCGAGAAGCCCCCGTGGGAGGCGAGTGAGATCGCCGCGGAGGGCTGCGCGTCGGCGAACACGCGCCGCAGCTCGAAGCTGCGCAGGCGGGCGCTCAGCGGGACGACGGCGGCGCCCGCGCGCCAGGCGGCGAACAGCGCGATCACGAGGGCGGGCACGTTGGGCGCGATCACCGCGACGCGCTCGCCGGAGCGCTCGCCCAGGCGTGCCGCCAGCCGATCGACGGCCGCGTGCAGCTGGCGGTAGGTGAGCTCGACGTCGGCGTGGGCGAGGGCCGGGCGCTGGGGACTCTGCGACACAGCCGCCTCCAGTAGAGAGCCGATCTGTGGTGGCTGCGGCATGAGCAGGGTGCGCCGTTGGTCGCCGGGGCTCAGGACACTAGCTCATGCGCCTGAGCACGAGGGCGCTGTTGAAGCCGCCGAAGCCGCGTGCGTTGACGAGGATCGTCGAGAGCTCCCCCGATCGCTCGGACCCCCGCACGAAGTCGAGCTCGAAGCTCTCGGTGGGCTCCTCGAGGTTGACGATCGGGGGCAGGGTCCCGTCGCGCATGCAGAGCAGCGCGGCGGCGGCGTCCAGCGAGGCGCCGCCGGCGTACATGCGCCCGACGCCGCTTTTGGGGGCGAGCACGGGCACGCGCGCGGCGTGCTCGCCGAGGGCCGCTTTGATCGCCTGCACCTCCAGCGCGTCGATCTCGGGGACGCCGAAGGCGTCGGCCACCACCGCGTCGACCTCGCCGGGCGCGATGCCGGCGTTCGCGAGCGCCACCGACATCGCCCGCGCGGACTGCGTGGGGTCCGGCGCCGGGCGGCCCCAGTGGTGGGCGTCGTTGGTGGCGCCGTAGCCCAGGATCTCGCCGTAGATCCGCGGGGCCTTGCGCTCCTGGGCGCTCTGGAGGCTCTCGACCAGCAGGATTGCTCCCCCCTCACCGGGGACGTAGCCGTTGGCGCGCGCGTCGAACGGGCGGTAGGCCGCGGCCGGATCGGACTCGGTGCTCAGGAACCCGGTGCCGAGCTGGCAGGTGAGGGCGTAGGGCCCGATCGGCGCCTCCACGCCGCCGCTCACCGCGGTCTCAACGCCCCGGCGGATCGTGCGCCGCGAGTGGGCGAGCGCCTCCAGCCCGCCGGCCCCCTCCGCGAGCACCACGCCGGAGGGGCCCTTCATCCCGTGCTTGATCGAGATCTGCCCGGTGGTGGCGGCGTAGAACCAGGCGATCGACTGGTAGGCGCCCACGAACACCGGCCCCTTCTCCCACAGCGCCTGGATTTCGCGCTGCCCGAACTCGTTGCCGCCCGAGGAGCTCGCGGTGATCACGCTCATCGAGTAGGGGTCGTGCTCGGCGGGGTCGAACTTTGCGTCATCGAGCGCCTCCTGGGCGGCGACGAGCGCCATCCACGTCCAGCGGTCGGTCTGCTTGATCAGCCGCTGGTCGAGGTGATCGCCGGGCTCGAACTCCCGCACCTCGCCGGCCAGCGTCACCGGGTAGCGCGAGGGGTCGAAGCGCTCGATGCGCGCGATCCCGCTGTTGCCGGCGCGCGTCGCCGACCACCACGACTCGCGATCCTGGCCGGTGGGGGCGACCACGCCGATGCCGGTGATCACCGCGCGGCGGTCTGCTGATGGGATCGTGGGGCTCATCGTCCGCTCACAGCCCCGCGTCGCGGCGCTCGCCGGGAACCGAGAAGATCATCGCCGACTGAAAGCCGCCGAAGCCGCTGCCGGTCGAGAGCGCCACGTCGATCTGCTTGCGTACCGCGACCTTGGGCGTGTAGTTCAGGTCGCACTCGGGGTCTGGGTTCTCCCAGTTGGCGGTCGGCGGCACCACACCGCGGTCGATCGCAAGCGCGCAGGCCGCCATCTCGATCGCCCCGATCGCCCCCAGCGAGTGGCCGACCATCGACTTGATCGAGCTGATCGGCACGTTGTAGGCGTGCTCGCCCAGCGACTTCTTGTACGCCGCCGTCTCGTGCCGGTCGTTCTGCTTGGTGCCCGACCCGTGGGCGTTGATGTAGTCGATGTCCTCCGGCTTGGTCCCCCCCTGCGCCATCGCGTCGATGATCGCCTCGGTCATCTCGCTCGCGTCGGGCTTCAGTCCGGTCATGTGGAAGGCGTTGCCGCGGCTGGCGAAGCCGGTGACCTCGCAGTAGATGTGGGCGCCGCGCGCCAGCGCGCTCTGCATCTCCTCGAGAATCAGCACCGCCCCGCCCTCCCCCATCACGAAGCCGTCGCGGTCGCGGTCGAAGGGGCGGGAGGCGTGCTCGGCGTCGTCGTTGCGGCGCGAGGTCGCCTTGATCGGGTCGAAGCACGCCATCGAGATCGGCGAGATGCCCGACTCCGCGGCGCCCGCGATCACGATGTCGGCCTCGTCGTCCTGGATCATCTGGTGTCCATAACCGATCGCGTCGATCCCCGAGGTGCAGCCGGTCGAGACGACCACGGAGGGCCCGTGCGCGCCGAACTTCAGCGCCACCTCGCTGGCCAGGCTGCTGGGAATCAGCCCCTGGTAGAGGAACGGGGGGGCGTAGTCGGGGTCCACCAACCACTCGCGGCCGTGGTTGGAGACCGCCACGTAGCCGTCCTCGAGCACCATCGTGCCGCCCACCGCCGAGCCGAGGCTGACGCCGGTGCGATCGAGGTCGATCTTCTCGCTCTCCAGCGCGCTGTCGGTCATCGCCTCCATCGCGGCGGCGACGGCGAACTGGATGTAGCGGTCCATGCGGCGCGTCTCGTGCTCGCTGAGGCCGGCCGCGAGCGGGTCGAAGTCGCACTCGGCGGCGATCTGGGAGCGAAAGCCGGAGGCGTCGAAGAACGTGATCCGCCGCGTCGCGGTCCGCCCGGCGGTGATCGCCTCCCAGAAGGAG
Organism: uncultured Solirubrobacterales bacterium; assembly: GCA_963771915.1. GTDB lineage: Bacteria > Actinomycetota > Thermoleophilia > Solirubrobacterales > Solirubrobacteraceae > Palsa-744. Next base: position 157,159 of record CAVYVD010000001.1, read on the forward strand.
TCGCGCGTGCTGCCGCCCGGCGCGACGACGCCCACCCCGGTCACCGCCGTCCTCCTGGGAGTCTGTGCGTCGCTCATCTCAGTGCCCGCCGCTCATCGCGGTGCCCGCCACCCATCTCAGGTGCCCGCCGCTCATCTCGGTGCCGGTCGCTCATCGCAGCGCCTACTCCGTGTCCACGTGCCCCGCGTCGGGGCGGGGCGCAAGCGGCCCGAGGTGAAAGACGATGAACGCCTCCTCCTCGCTGTCGTTGACCAGGCGGTGGCGCACGTTGATCGGTATCAAAAGCGCCTGGCGGGCGCCGAGCCGGTGGGACTTGCCGTCCAACTGGGCGTCGAGCCCGCCGCTGACCACGAAGATGAACTCCTCCGAGTAGGGGTGGTAGTGCTCGCTGATCCGTTCGCCCGGCCCGATCGTGGCCACGCCCATGAATCCCGAGGTCGAGCCCGCGGTCTTGGGGCTCAGCAGGGTGCGAACGTCGCCGCCGCGCCGCGTGTCGGCCGGCATCTCATCGACCAGGCGAATCTGCGGCTCGCCGGCGGGCTCTGGCTGGGGCTGCTCTGAGGACATGGGGGCTTTCCTCGTCTCTCGTTCGTGGGACCGAACCTGGGAATCTATCCAAGAGGGGTTATGCTTGCGCTGCGCTGGCGGGCAGGAGATCGGGAGGATCGGGTTGGAAGTCGGACAGATGACATCGATCGACGTGATCGCCTCGGCGCTGGGCGACGCGCAGCCCCCGCTCGGCGAGATGAGCTCGCCCGACGGGGCCCTGACGCTGCTCTTCTGCGACATCGAGGACGCCGCGGAGATCCGCGAGGAGGTGGGCGCCGAGCGTTTCTCGGAGCTGCTGCGCGACCACCGCGCGATCGTCGAGCAGGTCGTCCGCCATCACGGGGGCACGGTGGCGAAGTCCCACAACGACGGCTTCATGGTCGCGTTCGACAGCGCCCACGCGGCGCTGCGCTGCGCGATCGACCTGCAGAGCTCCCTCGCCGACCGCACCGTCCCGGGAGGCGATCGTCCGCTGCGGCTGCGCGTCGGCCTGCACACCGGGTTCGTGATCGTCACCGACGAGGAGATGTACGGGCGCAACGTCGTGCTCGGCGCCCGCATCGCCGGCTGCGCGCGAGGCGGCGAGATCACGGTCTCCTCGACGCTGAAGGAGTACACCGAGACCGACCCGAGCTTCCGCTTCGAGGAGCGCGGCGAGCACCGCTTCAAGGGTGTCCTCGGCGAACACCACGTCTTCGCCGTCGTCCGCTGAGCCTGTGGCGCGAAACATCTACATCACGGCGATGGGCCCGCACAGCGGCAAGTCCGTCGTGTCCCTCGGCTTCGTCGAGATGCTCTCGGCGCGCCTGCGGCGCATCGGCTTCTTCCGCCCGATCATCCGCAGCGCCACCGAGCCGGACCCGCAGATCGAGCTGATGCGCGATCGCTACCAGCTGCACTCGAGCTACGCGGAGATGCACGGCCCCACCGCCGAGGAGGTAACGGCGCTGAGCGCCCACGGCGCGCACGAGGAGATCGAGAAGCGGGTCCTCGCCGCCTACCGCGAGCTCGAGCGCCAGTGCGACTTCGTCGTCTGCGAGGGCACCGACTTCGTGGGCTCCGCACCTGCGCTCGACTTCGACCTGAACGCCAACCTCGCCAACCAGCTCGGCTGCCCGGTGCTGGTGGTCCTCAACGGGGCGGCGAGCGCCGACGTCGTCGAGGAGGTGCAGCTCGCGCGCGAGGAGCTCCAGCGCAAGGACTGCGAGCTCTTCGGCGTGATCGTCAACCGCGTCGCGCCCGGCGCCGTGGACGAGGTCGAGCGCCGGCTCGCACCCAACACCGGCCAGGAGTGGGTCTACGTGATGCCCGAGCACGCCGAGCTCGATCACCCGAACGTGGGCGAGATCCAGGCCGCTCTCGGCGCCCGCCCGGTACTGGCGGTCGACGGGATGCTCGAGCGCGACGTGCGCGACGTGCGGGTGGCGGCGATGAGCGCCGAGCACTTCATCGAGGATCTCGTGGACGGCACCCTCGTGGTGGTGCCGGCCGACCGCTCGGACATCGTCGTCGCGTGCCTCGCCTCCACCCTCTCCCCCTCCTTCCCAACTGTCTCCGGGCTGCTCTTGACCGGCGGCTACCAGCTCTCCCCGACGGTGCGGGGACTGCTCGAGACCTCCCCCTTCCCGGTGTTCGAGATCGACGCGCGCACGCACGTCGCCGCGGCCGCGATCTCGGGCGTGAGACCGGTGCTGCGGGCCGAGAACGAGCGGCGGATCGCCACCGCCCTGGGCGTCTTCGAGCGCAGCGTGGACAAGGTCGAGCTGCAGATGCGCTTCATGGTGGAGCGCCCCACGCGGATGACCCCGACGATGTTCGAGTACGAGCTGATCGAGCGCGCGAAGGCGGCGCGGGCGCACATCGTGCTGCCCGAGGGCGAGGACGAGCGCGTGCTGCGAGCCGCCGACATCCTGCTGCGCCGCGAGGTGGTCGCCCTGACGGTGCTGGGCGACCCCGAGACGGTGCGCACCCGCGCCGCCGCGCTCGGCCTGGACCTCGACGATGCGCGGATCGTGGACCCCCTGACCTCGCCCGAGCGCGAGCGCTACGGCGCGGTCTACCACGAGCTGCGCAAGCACAAGGGGATGACCGAGGCGCTCGCCTTCGACACCCTCGGCGACCCCACCTACTTCGGCACGATGATGGTCCATCTGGGGGAGGTCGACGGCATGGTCTCAGGGGCGGCCCACACGACCGGCGACACGATCCGCCCGGCGTTCGAGTTCATCAAGTCCCGCCCCGGCGTCTCGGTGGTCTCGAGCGTCTTCTTCATGTGCCTCGCCGACCGCGTGCTGGTCTACGGTGACTGCGCGGTCAACCCCAAGCCCGACAGCACGCAGCTCGCGGACATCGCGATCTCCTCCGCGGATACCGCCGCGGCGTTCGGCATCGCCCCGCGGGTCGCGATGCTCTCCTACGCCACCGGGGACTCCGCCAAGGGCGCCCAGGTGGACGCGGTGCGCGAGGCCACCGAGACCGTGCGCCGGCTGCGGGGGGATCTCAAGGTCGACGGGCCGATCCAGTACGACGCCGCGGTCGACGCGACCGTCGCCAAGCTGAAGCTGCCCGACAGCGAGGTCGCGGGGAGCGCGACCGTCTTCATCTTCCCCGACCTCGACACCGGCAACGTCGCCTACAAGGCCGTGCAGCGCTCCTCCGGGGCGGTCGCGATCGGCCCCGTGCTGCAGGGGCTGCGCCGGCCGGTGAACGACCTCAGCCGCGGCTGCTCGGTCACGGACATCGTCAACACGGTGGCGATCACCGCGATCCAGGCGCAGGAGAACGGCTGAGGGTCAGACCGTCCAGGAGTGGGCCGGCGACGCGCCGACCGAGGGCGCAAAGTGGGTTGGGAGGAGGGGGCGGAAGCTCGTGCCGCGGGGACACCCGAGCATCCATCACTGGATCTGGTAGGTGCGCTCCTGCTCCCACAGCAGCTGCCAGAACCGCTGCGGCATCGCCGAGAGGACGCGCTCGCGCATGAAGAGCCCCACCGGATGCTTCACGTGCGAGAGTTTCGCCAGTTTCGCCGAGCGGTCCACGATCTGGCTCGTGCGCGGGATGCGCTTGCGCTCGTAGGAGTCGAGCGCCGCCTGGATCGCGCCAGGGGTGGAGAGGCTGCCGGCGGCGGACAGCTCGCGCCCGAGTACGACGCCGTCCTCGATCGCCATCCCCGCGCCCTGCCCCAGCGTCGGCGTCGTCGGATGCGCCGCGTCGCCGAGCAGGGTCACGCGCCCGTTGCGCCAGCGCTTCACCGGCTTGCGGTCGTAGAGATCCTGGCGGAAGATCCCCTCCTCGGGCGTCGCTTCGATCACCTGCCGCACCTCGGCGGGCCAGCCGCCGAACGCGTTCAGCAGGTCCTGCTTGCGGCCGATCGGCGGGTCGACGGCACCCTCGGGGCGAATCTGGCTGCCCCACCAGAAGAGCCGCTTGTCGACCGGGAACATCCCGAAGATCGAGGCCGGGCCGTACACCTGCTGGGCGAAGTTGCGCCCCAGGGCTTTGTGCTCGTACTCGGGCAGCGCCCGCCACACCGTCGCGCCCGAGTACAGCGGCCTGCCGTCGCCGATCAGCTTCGCGCGGATCGCCGATTCCAGCCCGTCCGCCGCCACCAGCGCCGCGCCGCGCTCCTCGTGACCGTCGGCGAACAGCGCCGTGACGCTGCTCGCATCCTGGCGGAAGCCGACGCACTCCATGCCGCAGTGGACGATGCTCGGGTCGCCGACGGCCCGCGCGAGCATCTCCAGCAGCTCGCCGCGATGGACGGCGACGACCTCGCCGTGCCACGGAACCGCCGCCAGCGTGCGCCCATCGTGCCACGAGAGCAGCCGCAGCGCCTGGAACCCGGGTCCCGAGATCACTCGCAGCTCATCGCGCAGTCCCAGCATCGACAGCGCCTGCGCCGCAACGCGCTGGATCCCCACGCCCGTGCCCAGCTCCCGCAGCTCCGGCTGGCGCTCAAACACCTCCACGGGGACCCCGCCGGCTTTGAGCGCGGCCGCGGCCGTGAGGCCACCGATACCACCGCCGATCACGAGCACCCGTTCGGAGTCCTGCATCGCGGCGGACTCTACTGGTCGAGGTCCCCGACGACGAAGGTGCTGCCATCCAGGACGCTCAGCGTGCGCTCAGACAAGCGCGAGGACCTCCTCGACGCGCCGGTGCACCACCGATCGGTACGTCTTCTCGTAGGCGGCGGCGACGACGTCGACGTCGCAGTGCTCGGAGACCCACGCCCGGCAGTCCCGCGGGGCGATCCGGGGCAGCCGGCCGACCGCCGCGCCCATCGCCCGCTCGTCCTTGACGAGGAAGCCGGTCCGCCCGTCGCAGACGAGCTCGCGGGCGGCGCCTTCCGCAAACGCGATCACCGGGGTCCCGCAGGCCAGCGCCTCGACCATGACCATCCCGAAGGGCTCCTCCCAACGGATCGGCATCAGCAGCGCGCGGGCGCCCGCGAAGGCCGCGCGCTTGACCGACCCACCGATCTCTCCGAGGAAGCGGACGCGCTCCCCGTCGATGTGCGGCGCGACCTCGCGGTCGAAGAACGCCTGCTGGCCGGGCTGAATGACCCCGGCCAGAACGAGTGGCACGCCCGCCGCGCGAGCCGCGGCGATCGCCCGGTGGGGGCCCTTCTCGGCAGTCATCCTCCCAATCCACAGCAGATAGTCCTCCTTGTGCTCGCGCAGCGGCCAGGCCCGCACGTCGATGGGGTTCGGAGTCGCACCCACCGGTTCCACGCCGATCGGCGCCGACGCGAGCTGCGCGCGGCTGATGCCCACAAGCGCCGCCTTGTGGCCGTGGCGGGCATAGAAGGCCGCGGTACTGGCGGTGAACTGCCCGTGCAGGGTGTGCACGAGCGGCGTCTCGAGGCGGTCAGCCATGGCGAGCGCGGTGAAGCCGCAGTGGTCGTGCACCACGTCGAAGGGCTCCTCGTGGGCGGCGAGGTCGATCTGCTCGAAGGCCCGCACGACGTGATCGACCTCATACAGCGAACGCTCGATCTCATCGGGGTGGGCCTCCTCGAGCAGGGGCACCACCCGCGCGCTCGAGCGGGAGCCCGGGGCGCAGAAGAGCGTCACCGCGTGCCCTCGCTGGACGAGAGCGTCCGTCAGCACGCCGACCACCGACTCCACGCCCCCGTAGCCCGGCGGGGGGACCGAGATCCATGGTGGGGCGAGCATCGCGATGCGCAGCGGCGACCCCGCCGGCCGGGAGGGCCCCACGGCGAGGGGGCGCGTCGGCGGATACCCCACCAACGCGCGGGGCGAGCTTCTCTTGAACCCTGCGGCCACTGCATTCACGGGCGCTCCTCACGAAGCCTCTCAGGGGCGGCGGTCGCGGGGCAGAGAGGTCAGGAAGGACCGAGCGAACGCACAATCGCTGACCCACGAGGAGCGCGACGGACCCCTCCACGGTAACAGCGAGCGGATCGCACTACGGGCGAACTCGCCCGCAGCGACTCACGGCGACTTAAACCTGCGGCTGCTCCAGACCGGCCGCCTCGTAGAGGAGGCGCGCGTACTCGCCGGCGCTCTGGGGGCGCTCGTCGCGAACCTTCGCGAGCCCGCGCAGAATCGCGGGCCCGAGCGCGGCCGGCACCCCCTCCAGCCCGGCGGTGGGGTCCGGGGGCTCGTCCTGAAGCTGGGCCCAGAGCACCCGCATGCCCTTGCGATCGGCGAACGGGGGGGTCCCGCTGAGGCACTCGCAGATGACGCAGCCGAGCGCGTAGACGTCGGTCGCGGCGCTCACCTCCTCGCCGCGGATCTGCTCGGGCGACATGTAGTCCAGCGAGCCCAGCGCCTGACCGGGCCGGGTGAGGTTGGTGCCCTGGTTGTCCTTGGCCAGGCCGAAGTCGGTGATCAGCGCGGTGCCCCGCATGTCCAGCAGGACGTTGGCGGGCTTGACGTCGCGGTGCACCATGCCGCCGGCGAACAGCGCATCCAGCCCGTCCGCCACCTGCGCGCAGATCGCAAGCGTCGTGGACACGTCGAGACGGCCCTCCTGCTTGAGCTTCTGCTCCAGCGAGCCCCCCTCGATGAAGCGCTGGGAGAGGTAGGGGATGCCCTCGTGCTCGCCGGTGTCCAGCACCGGCACCACGTGCGGGTTCTGCACCTGCTGTGCGATCCGCGCCTCGCGCTCGAAGCGCTTGCGAAAGACGCTGTCCTCGGCGAGGTCCTCGCGCACCAGCTTGAGCGCGACCGGCTCCCCGTCGGAGCCGACCGCCCGGTAGACGCGACCCATGCCACCGACCCCCAGCACGGCCTCGATCCGGTAGGACCCCACGCTCGTGCCGATCAGGGGGTCGGGCTCGTCGCTCTGCCCTGGGTCGCTCATGGCCCACAGGATGGCAGGCGGCCGCGCAGGCCGCCCTGCTCGCACGGAAACGCCCCGCGGCCGCGGCCCTCTCGGTGGCCGCCACGCAGGGTGGTGCGCCGCGGGCGCCCGCTCTCTGATTCAATTGGCACGTGCAAGGTTCTCAGTCGCGGGGGCGAATCGGCGTTCAAGCAGGTGTGGCCACGCTCGCGGCGCTCGCCGCGCTGGCGTGGCAGCCCGCCGTGAGCGCGGCCAGCCAGCAGGACATCACCACCTCCGGCCCGCTCGGCACGATCTACCTCGAAAGCAACCTCGACTGCCAGGTCCTCGCGAGCGGCGACACCAGCCCGAGCTTCTACGGGGGCATCGAAGACGGCGGATGCGGGACGTTCCTGGCCCTCACCGAAGGACAGGATGTCCCCGCAACGGACACCCTTTTCGGCCCCACCCCGGCGGCTGCCGGTTGGGAAGCAAAAACGGAATTGACGTCCGCCGGCGCTCAGACGATCACCGGCGAAGGCACGGCCTCCAAACCGTATGTCGTCACCACCCGCGTCTACGCGGAAGAGCCGATTTCGCCCACTGAACCTGAACCGAAGTTCAAGGTGGCCGAACTGACCGAGACCGACAGCTACGTCACCGGCCAGGAAAGCTACGAAACCACGATCGTCGTCGACAACCTCGGCGGGAGCCCGTTGAAAGGCACCCTCTACCACGTCGGCGACTGCTACCTGGCCGACCACGACGAAGGCTACGGCGCCCTGAACTTCCCCGTCGCGGGCTCGGTCGACTGCACTGTCACCCCCAACAACACTCCGTCCGGGCGCATCATGGCCTTCACGCCGATCGCCACGACCGGCTTTCCCGTCAGCTTCGCCCACTACGTGGAGAGCAAATGGCCCACCTTCTGGGGAGACGTGAAGCCGAACGGCGAACAGCTCCCGGACACGATCGAAGCCACGACGAACGAGGACAACGGCATGGGTCTGTCTTGGCCGATCTCCCTGAAGATCTCAGACTCAGCCCCATCCGAACACGAAGCGACCCTGAAGCTCAAGACCACCGTCTCGCCGTACGGCGCTCCGACGTCGAGCACCACCGTGGGCTCCAGCGCCAGCCCCGGCCTGTGCGTCCCGAACGGCCAGATCCCGGTGACGGTCTCGGCGCCCAACGGCGCCAAGGCGGTGTACTACATCATCGATGGCTCGGCCCCCGCGTTGGTTGAAACCAATCCAGCGGGCCAGGCGTCGATCCCCGTGAGCCCCGGCCAGCACAACATCGAATACTGGGGCGAAGATCTCTCCGGAGCCCAGGAGAGCACCCACCACACGCTGACGGTGACCGTGGCCTCCGGCGGGCCGAGCCTGACGATCACAAGCGAACAGGGCAAGAGCGCCTACCTAGTCGGCGAAACGGGCTCGGTCGCGATCGTCGCCACCGGCCCCGGTCTCACGAGCAACCCCTCGGCAACCGGCGTTCCGATCTCGACCTCCGCGCCCGGGAGCTTCACGGTGACGCGCTCCGCGGCCGACCCCTGCGGCACGACCAGCGCGAGCTTCAACTACACGGTCACACACACCACGCTGGCCGACCTTCCGGCCCCGGTGCTGGGCAAGACCGTCAACGTGGAACCGGTGAGTGGCGAAGTGTTCGTCAAGCTGCCCCCACCGCCACCACCAGGCTACGCAAGCCAGGCGGGCCCGTCGTCGTTGGCGACGGCGTCCGTGGCGAGCCTGGCGGGCCCGCTCGAGGCCGCCGCGCCGCTCGAGACGGCGACGGAGAGCCTGAGCAAGGGCATCGGGTTCATCCCGCTGCGCGAAGCGCGCCAGATCCCGGTGGGCTCGGTGCTCGAAACCACCGGCGGCGTCGCCCGGATCGCGACCGCCACGGCCATCGCGGGCCAGCAGCAGTTCGGGGACTTCGGAGCCGGGATCTTCAAGCTGCTCCAGCAGCGCAAGCAGAAGGGCCTGACCGACCTGGACCTGATCGACAACCACAGCGCCCATCAGGTCTGCGCGTCGGTCGGCAAGGCCCATATCGCGGCCAAGCATCTGAGCTCGAAAGTGCTCGGTCGGCTCAACGCCAGCGGGCACGGGCGCTTCACGGTGCAGGGGCGCTACAGCGCGGCGACCGTGCGGGGGACGGTGTGGACCGTGGGCGACCGCTGCGAAGGGACCCTCACGAAGGTCACGCGCGGCGTCGTCGTGGTCCGCGACTTCCACCGTCGCAAGACGATCACCCTGTTCACCGGTCAGTCCTATCTGGCGCGGGCTCCCGGCTATTAGTAGTGCTTTGTTAAATCTTACTCGTCTTGTCGGGTGGTGTGCAACGGGATTTGGTTGAGATCGATGGGTCGTTGGCAGGTGGTGCAGCGGCCGGTCCAGCATTTGAAGATCGGCTGAAACAGTTGGACCGCCTGAGGTAGTGTCAGGCCGGCCGCTGGCGATTTGGGGTCTGCCGCTCCAGGGTCAGGAAGCCGTGGGCGGCGGTGACGAGCGCGGTGTGGTGGTACCACCCGAGCCATGAGCGTCCCTCGTAGTGGTCGAGGCCGAGTTGTCCCTTGAGCTGTTTGTAGTCGAGCTCGATCTTCCAGCGCAGCCTGGCGAGCCGCGCGAGCCGCTCAGGCTCGGTGTCGGCGGGCAGGTTGGAGAGCCAGTAGTCGGAGGGCGCGTCCTTCCCGGCGGGCCACTCGGCGATCAGCCATTCCTCGCGAGGGGGAATCTGCCCGCCTTTGGCCCACTTCCGCTCGTGCGCTCGCCAGTGGTGCGCGGAACGCACGCGCACGAAGATGAACGTCGCGGTGACAGGCTTGCCGTCCGGGCCGTCACGGAAAGCGACGGTCTGTGCAGCGGTCTTCCCCAGACGCCCAATCAACTCGCCGATCGACTCTGGCTCGCGGTCGGGCCGCGGCCGGGAGTACCGGCGACCTTTACTGCCCTCGTTCGAGGGCACCGCGAAGACGGTCTCGGGCGAGAACACCGTAGTGGTTGGTCCGACTGACAGCACGTACTCGCATCCCGCGTCATCGAGGCGATCGCGCAGCCTAGTGTTCTCACCGTATGCTTGATCGCCGAGCACTGGCGCCTTCGGGATCTCCCAGCCAGCAGCACGCTCGACGAGCTCGACGCCGAGCTCGGGCTTGGTCTTGAACTGCACCTCCTCGGGAATCTTCGCCCCGCGGCGGCGCTCGGCATCCTCACACCACTCCTCAGGGATATACAGCGCCCACCCCAACGGCACCGTGCCACGCCCTCCCACCGCGTGCACCGACACGCCGATCTGGCAATTGCCTGTCTTTCCCAAGGTCCCCGAGTACTGGCGCTTGACTCCCGGCGAGTCCCTACCGTCCTTCGGGAACCCTGTGTCATCCAGCACCCAGGCCTGCACATCGATCGATGGCGCCACCCGCTCCACGACCGCCTTCACCACCAGCACTGGATCCCACGGGCTGTCCGCCAAGAACTGCTGCATCGAGTGATAATCAACCTCCTCCCCCAACCGCGCCACGATCGGCTCAAGAGACTTACGCTCGCCCTGCTCGATCAACCCCCGCAAATACAAGGCGCCGTTGACCATCTGCACCGGACGATTCACCGCCCCGGCCAGCACCTCCTCCGCGAACTCCTCCAAACGCTCACGCACCGCCATCGGCGGATCAACACCCACCACATCAGCCACAGCCACCATCATGCCTCCTCGCGTCGGGAACACAGACGCAAAGAGGATTCGCCGCCCAACCAGCGAAACCTACCAAAGACTTAACAAAGCACTATTAGGCCGGGTCACCCCGACCCAACCCTCCCCCCTCCTCCACCTCCATCAGCAGGGACCGATCCGCGACTTGGCGCGGGCTCCAGTCAAACGGAGGTAATCCCCGGCCTGCGCGCGCCAAGGCTGGGCAGCGCCTCGCTGTCGGCTTCGATCGCGCTCACCGCGAGCTCGGCGAACAGCGCCGCGCGCTCGGCGTCGTCGGGCCCGTAGTGGCCGCCGTCGCGGCGGTCGAGCAGCGAGAGCACCCCGATCGGGCGGCCGAGGCGCAGGAGCGGCACGACCAGCATCGTGTAGGGAACGTGGCCCGTGCCGGCGGCGATGCGGGAGGCGAAGCGGGGGTCGGTGCGGCAGTCGCTCACCGCCAGCGGCTGCCCGTTCTCCACGACGCTGCCCGCGAGGCCCTGTCCGGGGGGCAGCCGCACGCCGACGATCTCGCGCCCCCCCGCCCCCCACGCGGACTGGTAGACGAGCTCGCCGGTGTTGGCGTCGGTCAGCGCGATCGAGGAGGCCGCCGCCCCGAACACCCCGGCCGCGGTGCGCGCGATCCCCTCGATCAGGCCGCGGCGGGCGGCGGGCTGCTCGATCGAGAGCGTCAGCGAGCCCCCAACCGAGGACTGGGAGTTGGCGCCGAGCGCGCGGGCGAAGGCGGCGACCGAGGCGACCCGCCGCTCGGGGATCATCTCCAGGCCGGCCTGCACCGCGTCGGCGATCTCGGGGGGAACGTCGGGGGCCAGCTCGCGCAGCTTGGTGGGGTTGGCATACACGGGGGGCTTGCCCACGATCATCGTCCACAGCGTGGCCGCGAGGCCGAAGACGTCGCTGCGCGGGGAGACCGAGCCCCCGGCGAACACCTCGGGCGCCATGTAGCGCGGCGTGCCCACCCCCATCGTGGCGTCGTCCTCTTCCTCGTCCCGCAGCAGGCGCGCGATCCCGAAATCGACCAGCACCACACCGTGCTCGCCGAGGATCAGGTTGTGGGGCTTGACGTCGCGGTGGACGATCTGCTGCTCGTGCACGTACTCCAGCGCCTCGCAGCCCTGGCGGGCGTACTCCACGGCCCGGTCCAACCCCAGCCCCGGATCGCCCTCCCGGTCCAGCAGGGCGTGCAGGTCGGTGCCCTCGACCAGCTCCATCACCAGGTACTGGCCGCGCTCGTCGGCGAAGTGGTCGAGGACCTGAACCACGCGGGGATGGCGCAGCAGCGAGAGCAGCTGAGCCTCGACCTCGAAGCGCTCGGCGTGGCGGGTGTTGTTCACGTGCTTGACCGCCACCGCCGCACCCGTGCGGGTGTCGTGAGCGCTGTAGACCGCCCCCATCGCGCCGCTGGAGATCGGGGCCCCGACGGTGTAGCGCTCGGCCAGCGTGAGCTCCTGCGGCAGGACGAAGCGTGACTGATCCAGCATCATCGGGCAATCAGCGTAACGCAGCCCCCAGCCCCCCGCCCCTGTCCACGCACTGCGCCGGGGCGATGCGACGGTTGGCGGCCGGTCGCTCGGCTAGCGTTCCGGGGGGCGATCTGAGGTGAACTGGTGAAGCGCAAGCGCAGGCGGGCCGGGCCGGCACGCACGCGGCGGCTGCGGCTGGCGCTGCTGGCGATCGTGGCGCTGGGCGCCACGGGCCTGATGGTGGTGGCCTACGAGACCGAACTGCTGCGCACGCCCGAGCTCGGCTCCGTCGACACCCGCTTCTCGATCCGCGGCCGCCAGCGGCCGCCGGGGAACGTCGTGCTGGTCGAGATCGACTCCCGGACCTTCGACGAGCTCGGCCTGCAGTGGCCCTTCCCGCGCAGCGTGCACGCGCGGGTGATCGAAGAGATCGCGCGCGATCACCCCAGCGCGATCGCCTACGACGTGCAGTTCACCGAGGCCAGCGCCTGCCCCCTCTCCGCCACGGGCTCCCAGCCGCCCCCCGGCAAGTGCCCCCAGGCGCAGGCCGACGAGACCGCGCTGCTCTCCGCGCTCCAGGGCGCGCAAGGGCGCACGGTGATGGCCACGACCGAGACCAACGCACGCGGGAACACCAGGTTCCTCGGCAGCGCCGAAGGCAGCGCGCTGCTGGGCGAAGTGGGATCGCGGCCCGCGAACGCGCTGCTGCCCACCGATCCCGGCGGCTTCCTGCGACGCGTCGGCTACTCCGTGGGGGGGCTGAGGACGCTCGCGGTGGCGAGCGCCGAAGTGGCCGAGGGGCACCGGGTGCCCGCGCGCGAGTTCGCCGGGGCCCCCGCCTGGATCGACTACTACGGGCCGGAAGGAACCCTCCCCGCGGTCTCCTTCTCGACCGTCTACCACGGCCGCGTCCCGCGCGGCTTCTTCCACGACAAGATCGTCGTCGTGGGCCCCTCGGCGCCGTCGCTGCAGGACATCCACCCCACCTCCACCGCCAGCCAGATGCCAGGCGCCGAAGTCCAGGCGAGCGCGATCGAGACGGTCCTCAGGGGCCTCCCGCTGCGCTCGACGGGGGCGTGGCTGGACCTGGCGCTGATCGTGCTGCTGGGCTGCGCCGCCCCCCTGGCGAGCCTGCGGCTCGGCCCGATCGCCACGATCGCGCTCGCCCTCGCGCTCGCGGCGTCGTTCGCGGCGGCGGTGCAGGTCGCCTTCGACGGGGGGCACGTCGTGTCGTTCGCCTACCCCCTCGGAGCCCTGATCCTGAGCGCGGCGGGGGCGCTGTCGGTACAGCTGGTCACGATCGCCTTTGAGCGCGAACGGGTGCGCGACCTCTTCTCGCGCTTCGTGCCCGAGAATGTCGTGGACGAGGTGCTGGCGAGCGCCGAGGGGGGCCTGCGCCTCGGTGGGGTGCAGCGCGAGGGGACCGTGATGTTCACCGACCTGCGCGGCTTCACCACGTTCGCCGAAACGCTCACCCCGGACCGGGTGATCGAAGTGCTCAACCGCTACCTGAGCGAGATGAGCGATGCGATCCTCGACCATGGGGGCACCCTGGTGGCCTACATGGGGGACGGGATCATGGCGGTGTTCGGGGCGCCGATCGTCCAGGCCGACCACGCCGACCGCGCGCTCTCGACCGCCCGCGAGATGCTCACAGTGCGCCTGGCCCGCTTCAACGCCTGGCTTCGCGAGCAGGACCTGGGGCCGGGTTTCCGTATGGGCATCGGCCTGAACTCGGGGCGCGTGATGTCGGGCAACGTGGGTTCCGAGCGCCGCGTCGAGTACGCCGCGGTGGGCGACGCCACGAACGTGGCGGCCCGCATCGAGCAGTTCACCAAGGGGACCCCCCACCAGCTGCTGCTCTCGGGGGCGACCAAGGATGCGCTGACCGAGCCACCCGGAGATCTGGTGTACGTGCAGGAGGCCGAACTGCGTGGCCGGCGCCGGCACACCACGATGTGGTCGCTCGCCGACGACGGCGGCGATCAGCCCGAGACCGTGTAGCCGGCCTGGCGCAGCGCCGCGAGCGCGCTGGTCGCATGGGCACGGTCGCTGCCGACCGCGCGCCCCGCCTGCGCGTAGGCCGCTTCGTCCCCGGCCCGCGCGGCCGCGGCCAGCGCGGCGTAGTCGCGGCCGAGAGACGCCAGCGATCCGGCGACGTGCGCGTTGACTTCCCGCACCGCGGGGCTCACGGCGAGTCGCCCGAGCGCCCGCGCCGCAGAGCTGTAGGCCGCGGCGAGCTGGGCGGCCGCCGCGGCCTGCGCAGACGCGCTCGATGCGGCACGCAGCCGGGCGCTGCCGGCCCCGGTGGCACCCCGCAACGCGCTGAGGGCGCTCCCCAGCTCGGCTGCGTAGGCCGGGCTGGGGGCCAGCCCGAACACGGTGGTGCCGTTCAGCCTCAGAGTGGCGGCGATCTGCGCGCACTGCGTCGCAGGCGAGGAGGAGGAGGAGGAGGAGGGGTACGCAGTGGAGCTCAAGCACGCGACGGTGGCCACGCCGCCCGAGGTCGGCACCGTGTAGAGGGTCAGCGGTCCGGCGAGGCCATGCACGGAGAGCCCGCTGTAGCGGTACGCCTGCAGGGCGCCCAGCCGCACCGGTTCGGGTCGGGGCAGCGCCCCGGTGAGGCCGGACGTGAACGCCGCGGGCAGCAGCGTGGGCCCCGAGGCGCTCACCTCGCCGGCGAGGAGGCGCTGAGAAGAGGCGGCGGAACCGGAGGCGGGCGCGCTCGGCGCGAGCGCAAGCGGCTGCGAGAACGTGAGCCCGGGAATCGCGGGGGCGCTCGAGAGCCGCTGCCAGCCGGCCGGGAAGGAGAGCTCGACATAGCCCGCCGACGCCGAGTCGCTGAACGCTTCCCCGGAGCCGCTCGCGCTTCCGCCGAGCAGGAATCCGGCGACGGCCGCGACCACCGCAGCGGCCAGGATCGCCGGGAGATACCTCCCGCGGCCGGCGCCGGTCCCAGCGCGGACATCGGCCGGGGTCGGCTGGGCACCGGCGGAGGCACGGGCTTCGGTCGGGGTCCCCGCGGGCTGAGCGCCGGTGGAGGCAGGGGCCTTGGTCGGGCTCCCCGCGAGCTGAGCGCCCGCGGAGACGCCGGCGTCAGCGTCGGCGGCACCCGCCGGCATAGCCACCGCTCCGCCGGGTGCTCGCGTGGCGTCCGCCGCCGCGGCTGACCCGGCAAGCCGGGTCGCGCCGAGATCGCCCCTCGGAGCCGTGCCCCGCGTGCGCGTCGGCGTCCCGGCGGTGGGGCGCAGGCGTGTGGTGTCCGTGGGGTCCCCGGGCACAGGCGCCTCGGGCACGGCGCCGAGCGCGCGCCGCGCCTTCAACATCAGCTCGCCGGCCGAGGCGGGGCGATCCTTGGGATTCTTCGCCATCCCCTCGGCGACCACCTCGTCCATCGCCGTGGGGAGGTCCGAGCGCACCTCCGAGAGGCGCGGTGGGGGCTCGGTGAGGTGCGCGAGGAGGGCCCGCTCTTCGGTGGCCCGCACGTAGGGAACCTGGCCGGTGAGGCACTCGCAGAGCACGGCCGTGAGGGCGTACACGTCGCTGCGCGCCGTGGCGCGATCCCCGCGGGCCTGCTCGGGGGAGATGTAGTCGATCGTGCCCACGAACTGGCCGGTTTCGGTCATCGCCGCGTCGTCGTGGCCCTTGGTCAGCCCGAAGTCCGCCAGATACGCGTGGTCGCCGGCGCCGACCAGCACGTTCTGGGGCTTGACGTCGCGATGGATGAGCCCCTTGGCGTGCGCCGCGTCGAGCGCCTCGGCCACCTGCATGAGCAGGCGCAGCGCCCGCCGGTCATCGAGCTGGCGGCGCAGGATCAGATCCTTGAGCGTGGGGCCCTCGACCATGCGCATCGCTAGGAACAGCCGGTTGTCGGCCTCCCCGGCCTCGAAGACGGTGACGATGTGGGGGTGATCGAGGGCGGCCTGCAGGAGGCCCTCGCGGCGGAAGCGCTCGCGGAAGCCGGGATCGGCGCTGAGCTCCGCGGTCAGCACCTTCAGCGCCACCACGCGCTCCAGCGAGAGCTGGGTGGCGCGGTAGACGGTGCCCATGCCGCCCTCCCCGAGCGTACCGTCGATGCGGTAGCCCGCGACGACCGTGGAGCTGTGCGGCGGATCCATGCCGGACTAACCCACGAGCACCGGGCCGCCTTTGCCACCGCCGCCGCTGCTCGGTGGAGTGGCCGGCGTGGAGGGCGCCGGCGTGGAGGGCGCGACGGGCGTCGGCGTGGGAGCCGCCGACGTGGAGCTGGGGGCGGCGCTCTGTGCGGGAGCGGTTGGATGCGGCGGACGGCGCAGCGCAGGCAGCGCCACCACCGGCAGCGCGAGACCGGAGGCGGACACCGGCGTGGAGGGCAGCACGACCGTCGTCGGCAGCGCCGGCGTCGCGGTGCCCCCTGCGATCGCCTTGCGCATCGCGAACGCCGCACCGAACACCAGCACCACGATCAGCGCCGCGATCGCCACGCGCCCGCGCGAGGTGGCAGTCACTTACGGCACCCGGTCATCCGGCGGTGCTCGATCATCGACAGCACTCGGTCATTCACAGGGCACGGGCCGCTTGGAGCCCGGCTTCAGGCAGCGCTGGATCTTGGTGAAGCTCGCGTGGCCGATCCGGTATTCGATGTAGGCGCCGATCTGGTCGCGGGCGGTCACGTAGATCTTCAGGGCGGCGCCGTCCGGCAGCACCGCACCGCCCAATCCGGGGAAGCGGACGTTCCGCGCGGTCGTGGCCTGTGGGCGGCATCCGCGCGTGCAGCGGACTTCGACGCGAGCTTTCTTGGGGGCGCTGACGGCGAGGCTCACGACGCGCACTCCAGCGGCGAGCGGCGCCGCGGTCAGTGTCGCTTCCGCCTGCAGCCGCTTGAGCGGGACGAGGTAGTCGAACAGGAACTCGAGTTCGCCCCCGGCTTCGTCGACCCCGCCGATCTGAATCGTGTAGGACTTCCCCGCCTGGACGTTGACGAGCAGTTTCCCCGCCAGTGTGGGTTCGTTGACCGCGCAGTGGCGCTGGCTGTAGTCGGGCAGCAGCGTCTTGGGGTCGAACGGCATGACCGCCATGACCGTGCCGAAGGTGGCCGAGGTCTGGATCTGCACGAGCCCGTTGGCGTTCGGGTAGAAGTCGTACCAGATCGTCTTGCCCTCGCTGGCGCCGTTGCAGCCCGTCAGCTCGGGGGGACCGCCGTGCGAGGGCGGGCTGAGGATGTCCGGCTGAACCGTAGCCGCCGCCGTGTTGCGCACGTCGCGCACGGTTTCCGTCCGGTTGAGCGGCTTGCCCGATTCGTTGAGGTTCAGCGAGCTCAGGTAGTTGTCGTTGATCGGCGGAGCCGCGGCCGGCGCCGCAGCGGTCGCCGTCATCGCCGTCGTGGCTCCCGTCGCCAGCAGCGCCGCCAGCGCCACGATCGCGATAGTCCGCCGGGAGCCGTTCGGCCGCCGGGGGCGTGTGTGTATTGCTCGCATCAGACCACCGCCTCGTTTGCAGGGAAGGCACCAATCATATGCCAGCCACCGGCGACCGGCGCCGTGCCATCGGCTGTGCCCACGCCACGCAAGCCACCGGCGACCGGCACCGGAGGCCGTGCCGAAGACTCGTACCGTCTGCTCCGCCGCTAGACTCCGGCCGCTCGGCATGGACACGAGCGGGAGCGAGCCAATCGACACCGAGACGCCGATCTCCGTCGGGCTCCGCCGCTTGGCGGTCCACTACGCCGTGCTGGCACTGGTGACCGCCGGCGTGGTCGCCTACGTCTTCAGCGCCGGCACCACCAAGCACGCCCAGCCGCAGATCGCGGGGGGCTACGACGTCTCGGCCGCGACGGCCTGCCTCGGACCGAAGATCGAATTGGCGCAGTCGGGCCGGTTCGTCACGCTCTCCAACGCCCAGTCCACGCTCGGCGGCGCGTTGAAGTTCGTGAACGGGCGCCTCAGCGGCGCGGTGCACTGCGTGAGGGGCCGCACCGCCCAGATCGACGCCCACGTCGCGAACGGCGTGCTCGCGGGCCTGCTCGGAGGGCTGCCGGTGAGCGCCGAGCTCAAGCGCGACCCACCCGAACCCGGAGCCCCCAAACCGCTCGCCCCGGGGTCCGTGGAAGGCGAATATCAGCTCGCTCCGAGCTCAGCGTGCCTCGGCAGCAAGATGAAGCTCACCGAGTCGGGCGCCAAGGTCGAGGTGGTGACCTCAAAAAAGCCGCGGGGCATCTTGATCTACAGGGCAGGCGTCCTCGCTGGCGCGGTTGCCTGCGAGCACGGCGGCCGGCGCGCGGTGGCCGGCACTGCGGTGGGCCGCGCGCTGGACTTGATGCTCACGCCGCCGGCGTCGACCACGTCGCCCGCGCCAAAGACTCCCCCCGCGCTGGGAGGGCGGACGATCCCCATAGCCAGGTCGCCAGCGGGCGATGCGGCAGCCACCGCAAGCCCGGGCGAGGCGACCGTCGGCGCACCCGCGGAGGACGCCGCTGTAATAACACCCCCACGCGCCCCAGCCGCCCCGACCGCGTCGGCGCTGCCCGAACACCTCTCGGCGACCAAGCAGCGCACCGCCGAAAACACCGTGGTGGCGTTCTTCATCGCGATCGTGATCGTGATGCTGTTCGCCCGCCTGTGCGGGAGCCTGATGCCGAGGATCGGCCAGCCCCGCGTGATGGGCGAGGTGATCGCGGGGATCCTGCTCGGCCCGACCGCGTTCGGGGCGCTCGCCCCCGAACTGCAGGCGCAGATCTTCGCCTCGGACATCGTCCCCTACATCGGCGTGGCGGCGAATCTGGGGTTGATCTTCTACATGTTCCTGATCGGCCTGGAGGTCGACCTCGGGCAGCTTCGCAGCCGCGCCCGGATGACCCTCGCGGTCTCCAACACGGCGCTGCTGGTGCCCCTGATGATGGGGATGCTGGTGGCGCTGCCGCTCTACCCCCTGCTCGCCCCGGACATCCGCTTCGCGGCCTTCGCCCTGTTCGTGGGGGTGTCGATGTCGATCACCGCGTTTCCCGTGCTGGCGCGGATCATCTCCGAACGGCGCATGATCAAGCGGCCGCTGGGCGCGCTGGCGCTGTCGGCGGCGGCCGTCGACGACGTCTCGGCGTGGTTTCTGATCGCGCTCGCCACCGCCGTGGCGGGGGCCGGCAGCGGCGTGGCGGTGCTCGAGACGATCGGCTGGGCCGCGCTGTTCTGCCTCGGCATGGCCTTCCTGGTGCGCCCGCTCATGGCGCGCGCGGCGGTCGCCTACGACGAGGCGGGGCGCGTGCCGGGCACGTGGATCACGATCATCTTCGCCGGGGTGCTGCTGGCGGCGATCACCACCGAGACGATCGGGATCGCGGTGATCTTCGGCGCGTTCGTGATGGGCCTGGCGATGCCCCGCCACGCGGGGCTCAGCGAGGACGTGACGCGCCGCGTGGAGGACTTCGTCCTGACGCTGCTGCTGCCGCTGTTCTTCGCCTACACCGGCCTGCGCACCAACGTCGCCCTGCTCGGCCGCGGGGAGCTCGTCGAGATCACCCTCGCGCTGTGCGCGATCGGGATCGTGGGCAAGTTCGGCGGAACGCTGATCGCGGCCCGCACGATCCGCCTGCCGTGGCGCCAGTCGGCGGTGCTGGGGGCGCTGATGAACACGCGCGGCTTGACGGAGCTGATCGTGCTCAACCTGGCGCTCACCGTGGGGGCGATCTCGGCGGCGCTGTTCGCGGCGCTCGTGATCATGGCGCTCGTGACGACCTTCATGACGGGGCCGCTGATGCGGCTGTTCGATCCCCGCAACGCCTTCGGGGAGCAGCCCGAGCAGGAGCTCGCCGCCGCCAGCGCGACGCTGACGCCCGAGCAGCGGGGGGCGGCGCCCGAGCGCTCGATCCTCGTGGCGCCCCAGAGCGCGGCCGCCCTTGCCCAGCTGCTGGCGCTGGCGGAGCCGCTGGCGCGCTCGCAGCCGCGCCGCGAGCTGATTCTCGTCCGCCTCGTCCGGCCGCCCCGCGGCGCGGCGGTGCGCGGCGGCCTGCGCACCGAGGCGCGGCTCGTAGCCGAGGCCTCCGCCCAGGTGGCGCGCAGCCGCCGGGAGCTGCTGGACGCCGGCGTGGCGGCCCGCGCCGTGGCGCTGACCTCGGCCGACGCCGGCCGCGACCTGACGCGCCTGTGCCGCGACGAGGAGGTCGACCTGGTGCTGATCGACGGCCGACGGCCGCTGCTCGGCGACGGCGTGCCCCGCGAGGAGGTGGGCACGGTGCTCAGGGACGCCCCCTGCGACGTGGCCGTCCTGGTAGCGCGCGAGGGCGCCGCGGTCAGCCCCGGTCCGGGGCGCTCGGTGATGGTGCCCTTCGGGGGCGCCGACCACGACTGGGCGGCGCTGGAGCTCGCAAGCTGGATCGCCGCCGCCAACGGGGCGCCACTGCAGCTGCTCGGCTCCTCCGAGCGCCGGGACGACAGCCGCGACGCCAGCGGTCTGCTGGCGAACGCCTCGCTGATCGTGCAGCAGTTCGCGGGGGTCTCCGCCGAGCCGATCCTCGCCGAGCCCGGCCGCGAGGGGATCCTCGCGGCGGCCGCGGGAGCAGGGCTGCTGCTGATCGGCCTCTCCGAGCGCTGGCACAAGGAGGGGCTGGGGGACACACGCCGGGCGATCGCCCGATCGGCGCCGGCGCCGATCGTCTTCGTCCGCCGGGGAGACCGCCCCGGCGCCCTCGCTCCCGCGACCGACATGACCCGCTTCGGCTGGTCGACCGCGGCGCTCGGCAGGCCGAGATAGAGGCGAGCGACTACCCGCGGAATTTGGAGCGGGTCGCGCCTTGGCTACAGGTGCGCGAGCTGGCGCATCTCCCGCATGGGATGACGGCCGAGCCGGCTAACGGTCGCATACGGCGTGGCGTGCCCAGCCCAAGCCACCCTGCCCAAGGCGTCGGCGTTCGACTTCGGCGGTTAGGTTGGGTCGTGGAGGCGACTGCCCGGGTGCTGGCGGATCGGCAGGAGCCGATGCAGGCCGAGGAGGTCCATGCAGCCGTCGAGGCCCTGCTGAGAGAGCCAGTGCGCTCGTCTTAGGTCAAGGCTGCGCTGGCTGCGAACGTCTGCGGTCCCTCGCCTCGGTTCGTGAGGGTGGCAAAGGGCCGCTATGGACTCAGAAGGGCGTGAACGGAAGGATGCCGGCCAGTCGCCTAATCTTATGTCCATGACAAGCACACACAGGCGAAATCACACGGTCTCGGCCGGCTACATTGCTCGGTTCGCCAGCAATGGCCTGGTGACGGTGCATCACGCCACAAAGGGCGTTTTCGATATTGGCCCGAGGGCGGTTGGCTACCAAAAAGACTTCTGGGGTTCCGAGAAGCTGTCGCGTCAGGTCGAGCAGGCATTCAACAAGTGTGAGAGCCCGGTCCTTCGGATGCTGCGGAGCCTTCCACAGCAGTGGCCCCTGGCTACTGCGGATCGTGCGGCCCTCGCACAGTTCCTTGCGATCCATGTGATCCGAACGCCCGCCTTCGGGGCGTTCGTGCGTGGTGTCGGCGAGCGTGCGCGTGAGGAAGCCATCCGCGATGTCGCTGAGCAGCATGGACTCTCGGGGATGAAATAGCCGAAGCGGGTACCAAGCTATTGAGAAGCCAGCACAACCATGTTCTGACGCTGCTCGGCCAAATCGGGCGCATTGGCAGCATGTTCAGCAGTATGCAATGGACGCTGGTGCGGTTCGATCAAGACCGCCTCATTACGTCCGATCAGCCGGTGGTGATGCTTCCGCTGAGTCCCGCCACTGTGTCGCCCGCATCCTCCGTGCCGGTCGCTGGCCTCTCGAACATGATCGAGGCTCGCTTCACGCTTGATCCGCGTCAAGTGCTTTTGATGACGTGGGCTGACGCACCAGACACAGCCGAACCCCTCAACGGCACCTACAGTCAGGCGTGCAGCGTCAACTGTGCTGTCAGAGCGCAGTCCCTCGAAGAATGGTTCTGTCGCCCGCAGACAACGCCACCGTTTCACTCGCTACCCCTATTGGCACCGCGGATATACGCTATCTCCACCGAGCTACTGCCAGGCTACGACGTACAAGTCGCCGCCCAATCTCGGCGACACGCAGAGGCTGATCGTCTCATGTCTAGGATCATTGAGGAAAACGCGCCGCGCGATCAAATGAGGTGGGTGACTGTTGCGTAGCCTTGATGGTGAATTACTTGCTCCTGTACGGTGGGCGCCATCGTGATCGTGACACCTCGGTCCTCGCAGAGCGCTAATAAAGTCGTGAGCCCTTAGATGAGTCGATCCCAGCCCAATAGTCCCCGCCACGGAGTCGCTCGCCTTCTTGGCGTTCATTTTTGGGGACTGATCGAGGTTCTTGAGATCCTCACCTTCTGCGCGAGCGCCTATGTGCTCGTCAAAACGGCGGTAGATGGTGTCCCTCAGCTCGACCATGAACTCGGCCCCTCTGGAAGTCTCGCCGCGACGATCGGAGTGCCAGTCGCTGGGTTTGCGTTGCTTGTCGCTGCGGCACGTGGGGCCGAGAGCGCTGGTGGCCATCGGCTCGTACGTGGCATAGGCGTATTGGCTCTACTCGCTACCCTGCCGCTCGCCCTGAGTCTGCACCCCGGGAGCAAACCTCCCGTGACCGCTCGGTCTCCTCCTCCCCATGTCCGGAAGAAGCCTCCCAACCGGAAGAAGCCTCCCAAGAAGCCTGAACATTACAACCCCCGCGCGCCGAGCAGCAAGCAACCGTCGCTGGTCGCTAAAGGAACGACCGAGCACACTCGC
Organism: uncultured Solirubrobacterales bacterium; assembly: GCA_963771915.1. Lineage (GTDB taxonomy): Bacteria > Actinomycetota > Thermoleophilia > Solirubrobacterales > Solirubrobacteraceae > Palsa-744. The sequence goes on from CAVYVD010000001.1 coordinate 179,882, forward strand.
ACCGCGCTCGCAGACCTGACTGCCAAGGCCGCCGGATGTGGCTGCGAGAAGTTCTCGCCGTATCCCCCCAAGCCCGAAGGCGACAAGACGAAAACCACCGAAGCGCCCATTACGGAAAAACCAAGCCACGAAACGGCGACGCCTGCCACAACGACGACTACCGACTCGACGCCAACGCCAACGCCACCGGCGACACCCCCGGCGGCCACGACGCCTGCCACAACCCCTAGCTCACCCGCATCGGGCTCAAATATCGACACCGGCGATACAGGTAAAAATGATTCTGGCAACGACGATAGCGGGAACAACGACTCTGGGAGCAACGACTTGGGTAGCAACGATGCCGGCAACGATGATACGGGGAATAACGATGTCGGTAACTACGATTCCGGTGAAAACGACGCTGGCGAACATGACTCGGGCAACAATGATGCTGGAAACTACGAGACGGGCAACAACGAAGCGTAAAGCCGCACAAGCGGCATTGAGCAACCGGCCGACGCCGAGCGGCTATTGCGCTCACAACGTAGCCGCGTCGGCGACGAGGGACTCCCACAACCTGCCAAGATCAGTCGCTGAGACAAGCCCTGGGAGACCGGGGCTTGTGTTTTAAAGCGCGTCCACCGCTTGCACCGCCGACGCCTGAATCGTAGGCGTTACTTGTGGTCGACGCGGACAGGCGTTCCATCGGGACGGATGAACGAGATGTCGATCCCTAGCCGCATCGCATTGGCGATGTTGGCCAGCTGGCCGAGCGTGAGGTTGCGACGGCCCGCTTCGACAGCGGAGATGTAAGAGGCCGAGACCCCGAGGCGCTCGGCGACCTCGGCCTGGGTCAGTCCGAGCGCTTGGCGGGTATCTTTGAGTTCGCGGCCGACGACCTTCGCGTGGATCTCGGATACCGCGGTCCGCGGCACGAGGCTCAGGCGGCGGTGGAGTAGTGGAAGCTTGCGGCGACCGGCTCGGCCGCGGCGACCTCAGTGACCTTGACGTGGAGGTCTCCGCTGCGGTAGCCGAAGGGCTGCAGTCGTGCCCAGCGCTCGGCGCCATCAGCCCGGGTGATGCGTTCTGCGGTCTCGGGGTCGACGATCGCGAGGTCAGGGTTGATCCAGTCGGCGTGCGGCCCGCTGATGCTCACGTCGTCGCCATCGGCGAGCAACTGCGAGACAGGCAGCTCGACCCACTCTTTGGTGTCTGGATCGCGCTCGAAGGTCGTGTAGTTGACTTGGATCATTAGGAGGCTCCCTTCAATATCGGGCACTCTGGTTGACCTCTTGAGTTATGATGCTACCACGTCGCACGGAACGTATGGCGGACATTTCAGAACTCGCCGGGCGCAGGACCTCGCTTCTTTGGAGCATGAGCCGCGCTCTGCCCGCCAGTGCCTGCGCGCGGCCTGGCAGAAGGAACCTCGCCATTCCGAGCAGGTCAGAGTCGCTGAGCAGGCGGGTGAGCGTCGCCGCGCTCCTCCGTAAGCAGGCCTGCCGCACCGTGCCTATGGCGAGCGACCACGAAGTCGGAGTAGTTGAGGATCGCTCGTGGCATCGCAAAGCTATAGCCGTGATCGATCAGCGTCAGTTGTTCTCCGTCCCACCGCCAATTCCCCTCGTGACGGTCCTGCTGGGCGATCAGCGAGTCGAAGAACGCCGCAGGCAGGCACCAGGTCGGGTTCAAGGTCGGCGCCGTGTCGCGTGGCCATCCAGTCGCCCGTAGTGAGAGCGAGCCGTCTTCACTGGCATACTCGCGCAGCACGCACGGCGTGACGATCTCATCCCACGGTGGCCCGAGCGCCGACAGCGAGCCGCCAGCGGCCGCCTCGTGCAGCGGCGGTGTCTCGCCGGTCTGCCCGAAGGCGATCGCATTGGCGACATGCACACCTGAGAAGGGCTTGTGGAAGACGATCTCGCCGCCGGCAAGTTCCAACTGCTTCGTCGTGTTCATCGCCCGGAGAGCTCGTGGGTGCCGGAGAACCGACAAACGCCTCACTGAGCATCTGGCGCTCGATCGGGTGGGCACCCTGACTTGCCCGGACGGCCGCTGTCTGCGCGTCGATCTGCACCAATCAAGTGTGGCCAGGCGTTAGGACGCCCTGGCCGATGCCCTGCACACGCCTCACAGGGAAGGACATCCGCCGTCCCTGCGACAGTCTCTAGCTAGGCCTCGGGCTCAGCCACGCCGAAACGCCAGACCCCGTCCTCGAGGGCCAGGCGCACCGTCTCCCCCTCCCCTCCCCCCCCTTCCCAACCGCGATCCGCGCCTCGCGGGCGTCGAAATCGACCTCGAGCTGGAGCGTCAGCGGCGGGAGCGCCTGCGCCGGCAGCACCGGCACCCGCGAGACGACGGTCGGGTTGGCGGGCACCTCGGGCTGCGGGTGCACGATCTCCTTGACCACCAGCGTCGTGGCGCCGGTCTCGATCGAGTCGCCGAGCGCCAGCAGACGGGGGCTCTGGATGCGCAGGCCGTTGACGAACGTGCCGTTGGAGGAGCCGAGATCCTCGATCGCGTACTCCCCGGTGGCCTCCCGCGAGATGCGGGCGTGCTGGCGGGATATCTCCTCGTCCTCGGAGAGCCTCCCCGACCCCTCGGCGTGGCGCCCGATGACGAGCTCGTCCTCCACGAGGATCGTCTCGCCCGCGGCGTTGCCGCTGATCACCTCCAGGCGCAGCTCAATCGAATCGCTGCTCATCGCTCCTGCTCCTCTCGCTCGGCCCGGATGACGTGCATGACCGCGTTGATCAGGGCCAGGTGGGTGAACGCCTGGGGGAAGTTGCCGAGGTGGCGGCCGGTGCGCGGGTCGATCTCCTCGGCGTAGAGCCCCAGCGGGCTGGCGTAGCGAGAGCAGCTGCTCGCACAGCGTCCGCGCGCGGTCGAGCTCGCCGATCTCGACAGAGCGCGGAGACCAGCCAGAACGAGCAGATCGTGAACGTGCCCTCCTCGCCGCTGCAGGCCGTCGTCGGTCTCCTCGACGCGGTAGCGCAGCACCAGCCCGTCCTCGGTCAGCTCGTCGGCGATCGCGAGCACCGTGTTGCGCACGCGCTCGGTCGTCGGGCGGCAGGAAGCGCACGCAGCGGCATCAGCAGCAGCGACGGCGTCGAGCGCGGTGGTCTCGTAGTGCTGGGTGAAGACCCCCCGCTCGTCGACCCCGTGCGCGCAGATGTCGGCGTGGATCTCGTCCGCCGCCGCCTGCCAGCGCTCGGCGCGCTCGCGGTCCTCGCGCAGCTCGCGCCAGGCGGGCGCCGCGGTCGCGCGGCCACCCAGCACATCAGCTTCGAGGAGGTGAAGTGCCTGGGCTCGCCGCGGACCTCCCAGATCCCGCGGTCGGGCTCGCGCCAGTGCTCGAGCGCCGCCTCGACCTGGCGCTTGAGGATCGGCCACAGCCGGTCGTCGAGCTGGTCGCGCGAGCGCGTGTGCAGGTAGATCGAGTCGAGCACCGCGCCCCACACGTCGTGCTGGCGCTGGCTTGTAGGCGGCGTTGCCGATCCGCACCGGCCGCGCGCCCTCGTAGCCGGAGAGGTGGTCGAGCACCTGCTCGTCGAGCTCGCGCTCGCCGCCGACCCCGTACATGACCTGGAGCTCCCCTCCTCCGCCTCGGCGACGTCGGCGATGAAGTAGAAGAAGTCGTTGGCCTCCCAGTCGAAGCCCGAGCGTGTAGAGCGCCCACAGCATGAACGTCGAGTCGCGGATCCAGCTGTAGCGGTAGTCCCAGTTGCGCTCGCCGCCGGGCGTCTCGGGCAGCGAGGTGGTGGCCGCAGCGACCAGCGCGCCGGTCGGGCGCGTAGCGTCAGCCCCTTCAGCGTCAGCGCGCTGCGCTGCAGGTAGGTGCGCCAGGGATGGTCGGGGAAGTTGCCCTGCGTCGAGCCAGTGCTGCCAGTGGTGCGCGGTCCACACCAGGCGCTCGTACGGCCTCCTCGAAGGTCGTGCGGGCGGCGGGTGCTCGGACCAGGACAGCGCGCAGAACGCGTGCTCGCCCTCCTGCAGATCCGGTGCGCGCGCCGGGCGCGCGGGCCCTCGAACCCGAGGTTGCATGTCGGTGCGCAGCCTGAGCTTCAGCTCGCATGCCCTCCGAGCCGGCGATGCGCCTCGTGGTAGCCGGGGCCCGTGTAGCTCCCAGTCCGCCGCGAGCGCGCCCGTAGTCGAACGACCGGCTCGCAGTCGAGGTCGATCTCGACCTCGCCGTTGACGCACCGCACGGTCCGCAGCAGCACGTGGTCGGCGTCGTAGTCGGTGGGCGCGCGGCGGTGGGTGTGCGAGCGCTCGCTCTCGTGGTGCCAGGGCCCGATGCAGCAGCACGTCGCGCACGATCACCCAGCCGGTGCGCGGTCTCCCAGCTGGTCTCGAGCACCATCGTCCCCGGCAGGTAGCGCGCGCGCCGGGGACGGTCACGCCGGCGGGGCCGAGCCGGAAGCCGCCGGCGTCGCGGTCGAGCATCGCGCCGAACACGCTCGGCGAGTCCATCGCGCGGCAGGCACATCCACTCGACGTTGCCGCTCGGCGCGACCAGCGCGCAGCGTCTCGCAGTCGGACAGGAAGCCGTAGTCGGCGATCGGCGGGAACGGGCTCCCCTGGATTCCGTGGGCTGTCGCGCTCACCGCGCGAAGGCTACTGGTGCCGCGCCAGATAGGCTCCGGGGTCGGATGACCTGGGTGGAAGTCTTTATCGTGTTCGTGGTCTCCCATCTGGTCGGGGACTACCTGCTGCAGACCGACTGGCAGGCTCGGCACAAGCGCGGCGGCCTGGCACGGGAAGCTACCGACGCGCGCCGGGCGCTGTTCACCCACGTGAGCACCTACACGCTCTGCTTCATCCCCGCGCTGATCGTGAGCGATCTCGGCGTGGAACTGCTGTGGGTGATCCCCGCGATCTTCCTCCCCCACCTCATCCAGGACGACGGGAGGCTGCTGCAGGCGTATATGAAGGGGGTCAAGCGGTTGGATCCGCAGGAAAACCTGGCGGTGTCGATCGCCGTCGATCAGACGTTCCATCTGCTGGCGCTGCTCGTCCTCGCGTTGGCGATCGGCTCCTGAGCGCCGGGCCTGCACCCGGAGCTCGGCGGTCTGGCAGGCATCGGTTGGGGTATACCGAGAAGCGGCGTCGTTCTGAGGTTTCAGATATTCTGTCGCCTCGTCGGACGCGATCGACGTGCGGGAGCCACCAACGATGATCGGTTTCAACCCAGCGACGACCCCCTCCACCGGAGCAACGTAGATGACCGCGGAGGGGAGCGCAGGCGATACAGGCAAGGCGGGAGCACCGTCGGAAGCGGGCGCCCAGCCGCGGGGGACCGAGGGTCCCGAGGTCGCCAACCGGGAAGACCGGGGCATCCTGCGGGTCAAGGCGACCGAGCGGCTGGAAGGAGGCTCGCGTCCGAAGAGCCCTCACCGGCTGGAAGGCGTCCGAAGGGCCCTCAGCGGCTGGAAAGCTTGCGTCCGAAGGGCCCTCAGCGGCCGGAAGGCTTTGCGTTCGAAAGACACTCAGCCGCGGGAATACACGCTCTGGCGCCGGCGCACCCCGCCGATCCCCTCCTTCACCGGTCTCGTGGAGCCAGCCGAGGCCGGGAAGCTCGGGATCGCCTGCTCCGGCGGGGGGATCCGCTCGGCGGCCTTCAGCCTCGGAGCCCTGCAGGTGCTCCAGGAGCAGGGCAAGCTGCAACAGGCGAGCTACCTGGCCGGGGTCTCGGGCGGCTCCTACATCGCGGCCGCCTTCAGCATGATCAGGAAGACATGGCCGCGGGGGAAGCCCAAGGGCGGCTCCGTGGACTCCGATCCGTCGAAGGTCAACTCCTATCACCCACCCTTCTTTCCGGGCTCCCCCGAGGAGCAGTACCTGCGCAACCGCAGCTCCTACATGGCTCCGGGCGCTTTCGGCAAGATCCAGTTCGGCTACCGGCTGCTGCTGGGGATGGGCATCAATCTGCTGTTCATCGCAGCCGCCGTGCTCACGCTCGCCCTGCCCCTGGGCCTGCTCTACGGGGCGATCTATCCGAGCCTGACGGCTCACGTGGGTGCCAACGGGCTGTGCTTTGCGCCTCCCCCGGGCAGCCCGCCGACGAGCGCCGCCCTCTGCCACTTCGTCCCGCTGCACATCCCGCTCCTGCTGTGGCTCCTCCCGGCGGCGGTCGCCGGGGCGGCGATCCTGGCCACTGCGACCTCGATGGTCGCCTACCGCTTGAGGGGCTCGATCGCGGAAGCGGTCCAGATCTGGTCGCTGCGGCTGCTGCTGCTCGGCGGGATCTTCGCCTTTCTGCTGATCGGCATGCCGGTGTTGCTCTCCCTGGTCCGCGACCTCGGGGCAGCCACCAGCCTGCCGGCCTACAAGCCGCCCGCGGGCGCCCACCAGGCGGCTCCCGTGGCGGTGGCGGTGAGCGCGGGGGGCGCGGCGACGCTCGCGGGCGCCGTCCTGCTTCAGCTGCGCGCCGACTGGAGCCAGGCGAAGGTGCTGGCGAGCGACGCCGGCAAAGCGCGGGAATGGCTGGGCAAGCTGAGCGCGCGGCTGCGTCTGCTCCTGGCGTACGCGATCGCGGCGATCCTGGGACCGGCGTTGACGGTGTTCCTCGCGCTGGCCGCGATGACCATCCTCCTGAACCTGCAGCGCGCCTGGGAGCCCTGGGCGATCGTGGCGGTGTTCGCGCTCGGGTTCTCGCTCGCCTACTACTTCGCCGACATGACCACCTGGTCTCTGCATGGCTTCTACCGCAGGCGGCTGTGCTCGGCGTTCGCACTCAAGCGCGTAGCGCGCCAGGGGGGCTTTCCCCCGATCGCGTCCGAGGATGCGGGCATGGCCGTGGAACGCGAATATCACCACCCGGTGCAGCTCTCGCAGACCGCCATTCCCGTGGAAGAGGGCTGCGAGCGATGGCCCACGCTGCTGGTGTGCGCCTCGGCGAACATCTCAGACAACGCCGCCACCCCCCCGGGCCGGGCGGTGACGAGCTTCACCTTCAGCGCGACCGCGATCGGCGGCCCGCTCGTGGGCGCCGTACCGACAGAGGCGCTCGAGCGCTCATGCGACGAGATACGGAGGTCCTACTTCACGCTGCCAGCCGCCGTGGCGATGTCGGGTGCCGCGATCTCGCCATCGATGGGCAAGATGACGCGCTGGCCGCTGCGCTTCCTGATGGGGCTCGCCAACATCCGCCTCGGGGTGTGGGTGCCCAACCCACGCCGCATGGAGCTGTTCAAGAAACGCGGAAAAGAAGCAGAACAGCGCGCGCGACGCCGCACACGACGCCGCGCGCGACGCCGCGCGAAGGCCTCACCGTATCCGCTGCCGCGAGCCTCCTACCTGCTCAGGGAGCTGTTCGGGATGAACTCGATCGACTCGCCCTATCTGTACGTGACCGACGGCGGGCACTACGAGAACCTCGGCCTGGTCGAGCTGTTGCGGCGGGGGTGCACGGAGATCTACGTCTTCGATGCCAGCAACGACGACTTCGGAGCGGTGGGCGACGCGGTGGCGCTGGCCCGCAGCGAGCTCAACGTCGAGGTCAGCGTCAACTACCGCGCCCTCAAACCGGACCAGACGACCGGGCGCTCGGCGACCGACTGCGTCGCGGGGGCGATCGCATTCCCCGCCACCCCCGGCGGCGAGGCTGTGGCGGGCAAGCTCTACTACGCCCGCCTGACGATGACCTCCACATCCCCCGCGGACACCCAGGCCTACGCGGCTCAGGACCCTCACTTCCCGCACGACCCGACCACCGATCAGCTCTACACCGACCAGCGCTTCGAGTCCTACCGCAGCCTGGGAGCACAGGCGGCACGCACCGCGCTCAAGCTCCGAGAGCGGAGCGCGGCAGCACAGTAGGGGCGCCTCACCCAGCCCATCGGGCGAAGAGGCTTGGCGCCTGCGGATAGTTGCCCCTATCGGTTTCTGGCGCTCGCTCCGTCGCGCAGCGCCGCGACCACACGGGCGGGCGCTTCGAGAGCGGGCCAGTGCCCGATGTCCGGCAGCGAGGTGAACGGCGCCGCGGGTAGCCGCGCGCGGATGCGCTCGGCCATGTGGGCACCGGAAATCGGGTCGAGCATCCCCCACACGAAGGCGAGCGGCACGTCGGTCTGCTCGAGCGCGGCCACCCAGCGGTCGGCGTGGAGGGTGCGGTCGTTCATGTAGCGGATCACGCGGTGGATGACCAGCTGACCGTCTTCCCGAGCCATCGCCCGCCAGATGTCGGCTCCGGCGCCGGCCACGTCGAAGCCCTCGGCGAAGGTGGGCTTCAGCCCCTCGATCCACAGCTCCTCGGTGATCTGCGCCCCGATCTGCGGCCCGAGCTCCGGGTCCAGCAGCGCCAGCTGACCGGGCTGGGGACGGTAGACGTCTGGGTAGAGCCCGCCGTTGAGCAGATCCACCTCGACCAAATCGACCCCCAGCGCGCCCTCGGCGCGCCTTGCGAGCAGCTCCTGCGCGACCGACACGGCGTAGTCATGGGCCACGAGGATCGTCGCGGTGACCCGCTCGCGTGCCCACACCGCTTCGACGAGGTCGGCCTGCTCATGGATCGAGTAGTCGTGGTCGGCCGGCTTCTGCGAGGCGCCGAACCCGAGAAAGTCCAGCAGCACCAGCGAATTGCGCTCGGCCAGCGCCGGGAGCACCGCGGCCCAGTCGTGCGAGGAGCTTGGGAACCCGTGCAGCAGGGTCATCGTCGGGCCGCTGCCGGCCCGACGCAGAAAGATCTGCCGGGCTATCCCGCCGAGGTCGATGTCCACCCGTCTCCCCGCCGACCACCAAGCGTCGATCCCTTCCGTTGACGACGGTCTTCGCACCGCCATGGTTCACTGGCTGTCGTATTCGTCGCGGCGCCGCATGCTGTACTCCTCGCCGCGACCCCTTGGCACCTGATCGAGCAGCTGGTAGTAGTAGGGCGCGAGCAGCGCGCCGTCGGGCGCGTGGCGTGAGAACGTGTGATGCACGACGCCGTCCTGCAGCGCGAACACGATCCAGCCGGGTCCCTCGATCAGCCCGGTCGGGAGGTCGGTGCCGACGTCCACGGCCCATCTCTCGAGGAAGTCGGGCGGCTCCGCGAGCAGCTTCGCGAACTCGCCTGCCGACTGCTGCTCCCGCGTGACGGCGAAGCCGAAATCGTAGGGATAGTCGCCTCCGCGGGACGAGACCCACGGAAACTGCCAGCCCATGCGCTGCTTGTACGCCTGGAGCTTCTCGAGCGGCGCGCGCGAGACGGCGATCATCGTGACGTCGCGATGCTCGAGGTGGATCAGGCCGGCGTCGAAGTGGTCGGCGAGGCTGGTGCAGCCGGGGCACGCTCCGGTGTACGACGGCCCGAACATGAGGTTGTAGATCAACAGCTGCGAGCGCCCGTCGAACAACTCGGCGAGCGTCTTCGGCCCCGAGTCGGTTTCGAAGCGGTACTCCTTCTCGACAGGCACCCACGGCAGCGCCTGGCGCTGCTCAGCGATCTCGCGGCCAAGCTCGGCGAGCTGCGCTTCGCGCTCTGCGAGCTTCTCGCGCGCTGCCTCCCACTGCTGGCGTGTTCCCACCGAATGCGTGGTCATGGCATCATCACCTCATCTGTACGGTATCGCCTCCGGCACATGTGCCGGAGGGACCAGCGGGGCGACAGCGGGAACGTGGGCCAGCACCCGGCGACACCGGCGCTCTGGCATAAGCTGGTGCTCAGCTTGGCTCGGATGCGAGCTTTGTCCGCTGGACCCTCGTGGAGATTCGCACGACGTCCCACGCAAGCCCGACCCCTTGACACACGTCGTCTGACAAGGTATCTTGTCATCGTGCGCATCGGGCAGGCAGCTCGCAAGCACGGCATCGCTGACGAGGACCTACCCCACCGATGACCGGAGTGAAAGCCATGCACACCGAGGAGGAGATCCAGCGAGCGGCGAAGCTCGCCGAGGAATTCGACCCGTCTCGCGTCCAGATGGACGACACGACCGACCTGCGCACGCTCGCAGAGGCCGTCGATGGCGTCCGCGCCGGCGAGGCCCACGTCCGCGAGCTGGTTGCGCGCGCACGCGCCAACGGCCGGTCGTGGGGCGAAATCGGGATCGCGCTCGGCGTCTCTCGTCAGGCAGCCCGCGAGCGATTTGCCGAGAAGGTCCGCGCATAGGCTTGCCGCCGACGTTACGGACCAACTACTGACCCAATCGGGGCGGCCGGATTCGAACCGGCGATCCCCGCGCCCCAAACGCGGTGCGATACCAGGCTTCGCCACGCCCCGTCAACAGCCGAGTTTACTGCCATTCGGAGCGCAACCGGTCCATCCATGCCTGCAAACGCGCCCGAAGCAGCGTGTCGCTGACGACGGTGCTCAGGACGCCCTGGCGGGAGCGCCAGATGCGACCGGTCAACTGATTGCTGTTGGACTTACGCAAGAGCTTGATCGTGTCAGGCTCGATGTCGAGCATCCGCCCCCAGAATTCGCGCAACTCGCTCAGGTCTTGGTCAGCGTGGTATTGGATCGAGAATCGCGGCTGTTTGTCGCTCAACCTGCGAATCCACCGCGTCGCGACCTGCATGACCGCCGAGTCCGAGTTGCAGACCGAGACCACGTTGCGGTTCCGCTTGAATCCCTCTGCGATGTACAGGCACACGAAGTCCCGGAACGTTGGATCGGCGGCAAGAACCTCGAAGTTGGCCAGCCCCTCCCGATAGGCCTCCTCCCGCAACAACCGGTACTTCCCCTGCACGGCCCCGTTGCCCTTGCGACGGGCAGCCTCCGGCCAGACGCCGCCTGGACCCGAGCCCGGGATCGGCAGATCCCGCACCCAGTAGTAGATCGTGCTCCTGGACAAGGCAAGCCTCTCAGCAAGCTGGTCGATCGTGAACTGCCGCTCGACTCGCATCGAGCGCGCCTTCTCTCGTAGATAGGTCGCGTGGGCCATAGCGAACGCATGTTCCCAATCACTGCGGACAGATGTATGCCATACGAGCACCACCCTCCCCATCCCCAACCAAAACACCCACTCCCGCCCGCCCGCTGGCCGAAACGGGGATGCGAGCCGAAGGCGAGTGTCTCCCGGCTTCGGTAGGGTCCCGCCCCGCGATGGCCGACATCCAACCCCTGCGCGCGCTGCATTACGACCTCTCCGTGGTGGGGGCCCTCGGCGACGTGGTCGCCCCTCCCTACGACGTGATCGACGCCGCACAGCGGGCCGCGCTGATCGCGCGCTCCCCGTTCAACGTGGTCGCGGTGGATCTCCCCCGGGCGCCCACCGCCGGCAAGGGCGGCGCCGACGGGCGGGAGAGCGCCCCGAGCGAGCTCGCCGATCCCTACCGGACCGCCGGCGAGCTGTTCGAGAGCTGGCAGCTGCAGGGCGCCGTGGTGCGCGACCGGGAGCCCGCGATCTGGGCGCACACGCAGCGCTACACCGGTCCCGACGGGGTCGAGCAGACCCGGCGGGGGTTCTTCTGCCGGGTGCGCATCGAGGAGTACGGGCCGGGGCGAGTGCGCCCGCACGAGCGCACGCACCCGGGTCCCCGGGAGGACCGGCTGCGCCTGACGCGGGCCACACGCGCGAACATGTCGCCGATCTTCTCGCTCTACTCCGACCCCTCGGGCGCCGCCTGGGAGGCGCTGGAGCCCACCACCGCGCAGGCTCCCTGGGGGGAGGCGAGCGACGCGCACGGCACCCTCCACCGCCTGTGGCGCGTCGCCGACCCGGGGGCGATCGCCGCGGTGCGGGCCGCGGCGCGCGAGGCGGAGCTCTTGATCGCGGACGGCCACCACCGCTATGAGACCGCGCGCGCGTACGCGGACGAGGTGGGCGGGGAGGGCGATCACTGCTACGTGCTGATGTGCTTGGTGGCGCTGGAGGATCCCGGGCTCACCGTGTTCCCCACCCACCGCCTCGTTAGGGGCCTCGACGCCGCGCGGTGGGAGGCGCTGGCGGCGGCGCTGCACCGCGACTTCGAGCTCACCGAGGTGCCGCTCGAGGAGCTCGCGCCGGCCCCCGGGGAGGGGCCCCTGGAACTTGGCTACATCGACTCCCTCTCCCAGCGCCCCACGCGCCTGAGGCTGAAGGACCAGGCGATCGCCGACGCCGCCCTGGCGGGGCACTCCGAGGCCTACCGCCGCCTCGACACGGGGGTTCTCGAGGCGCTGCTGCTGAAGGGCGCGCTGGGGCTCTCCGACGAGGACATCTCCCATCTGCACGACTTCCGCTACGCCCGCTACGCCCGCGAGGCGCTGGAGCTCGTGCAGGGGGGAGAGTACGACGTCGCCTTCCTGATGCGCCCCACCCCGGTCGCCCAGGTCAGAGACGTCGCGGGCGCCGGCGAGAACATGCCCCCGAAGTCCACCTACTTCTTTCCCAAGCTGCTCACGGGACTGCTGTTCAACCCCCTCTAAGGGCCACCGGCGACCGCCACACGCGACCTTGGGAAAAGCGGCTTACATAACTACCATCTGTTGTAGGAGCTCATAACTGCCGTCGGTCGTAGAAGCAGTGTGCAGGTCGGCGACTCGGATCGGAAAGGGCGCACAGGGATGAAGGCCACAGCGAAGCGCAGCGATGGAACGTTCAAGCACACCGTGCGGGTGCGCAACCACCAGCTCACGGTCGACGAGCGCACCGAGACCGGGGGCGGCGACGCCGGTCCCGACCCCCAGGAGCTGCTGGCGGCGAGCCTCGCGTCGTGCACGGCGATCACGATGGAGATGTACGCCGCCCGCAAGGGTTGGGAGGTCGGGGAGGTGGAGGTCGGGGTGGAGTACACCCCCGCCGAGCGGGGCTGCCCCACGAGATTCGAGCTCGTGGTGCGCATCCCCGAGGGTCTGCCCGCCGAGCAGGCCGAGCGCCTGCGGGTGATCGCGGCCAAGTGCCCCGTGCACCGCACGCTCGACGGAGAGGTCATGTTCGAGGAACGCCTCGAGCGGATCGCCGCGCTGCGGGCGGCATCCTGAGCGGACCCACCGATCAGGTCTCGGCGGCGGTGCTGGTGCCGCTGTTCCTCGCCCCCGACGGCGAGCCCCACGCGGTGCTCACCCGCCGCCGCGCCGACCTGCGCCGCCACGCGGGGGAGATCTCCTTCCCGGGGGGGCGCCACGACCCGGAGGACTCCGACCTGCGGGAGACCGCGCTGCGCGAGGCGGAGGAGGAGATCGGCCTGGCACGCACCGAGGTGAGGGTGCTCGGCGAGCTGCCCCCGGTCTCGACGTTCGTGACGGGCTATCTGATCCACCCATTCGTCGGGCTGATACCGACGGGGCAGCGCTGGCGCGCCTCCCCCCGTGAGGTGGACGCCGTCCTCGAGCTCCCGCTGCGCGCCCTGCGGGAGGGCAGGACGCGCACGCGGATGGAGCGCCGGGGGATCTCCTTCGAGACCGACGCCTACATCGTCGGGGAGCACCTCGTCTGGGGCGCCACGGCGCGCATCCTCGATGACCTCTACGAGCACATCGAGGCGATCCTGCCCCCCGGCACCCTGTCGCCTGCTGGCGGATCCTGATCGTCTCGAAAGCCTGAGCCTCTCAGGACGTAAGCATCGAGGACAGCGCTCCGCGCGCCTGCTCAAGCCACCCGGGCAGATCGGCGGGGTCGGCGCGGAGGATGGCCAGTGGGATCAAGTTGCGCGAGGCGATCTCCCGCGCGGTCCGCTCCCCCGTGGCGAGGGCGCCGGCGGGAGCCGCGGACCCTGCGGCCTCGTAGAGGAAGCCCCGCACGGTCGTATCCACCGCGCCCGCCAGAAAGGCGCGCAGGCGTGCGCCGTGCAGCGCCTGCAGCCGCTCCTCGGGACCGGTGGCGCCGCCCAGCAGCCAGCATGCGATGGCGACGCCCTCCAGGGCCCCGCGCAGCGTGCCGAGGCGATCGGGGTCGCCGATCCAGCACTCCGCGCCCGCCGCCTCGATCTCGCCGCGGCGGGCCTCGGTGCGGGTGACGATGCGCACCGCGTGCCCCTCGCGTCCGGCCTCCTCCGCGAACCGCAGGCCACGGCAGCCGCCCCCGACGATCAGCAGTCGCGCCACCGCGGGAGCGTACTCCACGGGCCCCCAAGAACCTGGCCGCGGCGTCCCGTGAGGAGACCAGCGCTGAGCTGCCCTTCGCACATGCCGAGGCTTCCCCGAGCGCCGCGGGAGAGGTATGGGGCAGCGCTCGAGCAAGCTCGCGACAGTCGGGGGGCTCAGGCTTCCCTGCCCTCGCCTGCCTGTCCTCGCTCTGTAGATGAAAACACAACAACCGAGCGTTGTCAAGTGAGATATGTCAAGAGCAGTTTTTTTGAAGTCTCCACCGCCCCTCCCCACCCTCGAATAGCATCCGGCGCCTATGGCCGAACGGGCGGATGCGGTGAGCATGGAGAAGATCGTGGCGCTGTGCAAGCGCCGCGGCTTCATCTTCCCCTCCTCGGAGATCTACGGAGGGGTGGGCTCGACCTACGACTTCGGCCACTACGGGGTGCTGCTGAAGAACAACGTCAAGAACGAGTGGTGGCGGGCGATGCTCTCCGAGCGCGACGACATCGTCGCTCTGGACTCCGCGATCCTCCAGCACCCCCGCGTGTGGGAGGCCTCGGGCCACCTCGCGGGCTTCACGGACCCCCTGGTGGACTGCCGCGCCTGCGGGCAGCGCTTCCGCGCCGACCACCTCGGGGACCTGGCCTGCGGGCGCAAACCCTCCAAGCACCCCGGGGAGACCGAGGAGTGCGACCTCACCGAGGCGCGCGACTTCAACCTGATGTTCGAGACCACGATCGGACCCGTCAAGGAGTCCGGCGCCACCGCCTACCTGCGCCCCGAGACCGCGCAGGGGATCTTCATCAACTTCAAGAACGTCCTGCAGTTCTCCCGCAAGAAACCTCCCTTCGGGATCGCCCAGATCGGCAAGTCCTTCCGCAACGAGATCACCCCCGGCAACTTCATCTTCCGCACGCGGGAGTTCGAGCAGATGGAGATGGAGTTCTTCGTCCCCCCCGCCGAGGCCCAGAAGTGGTTCGAGCATTGGCTCGCAGAGCGGATGCGCTGGTACACCGAGCTCGGCCTGCGCCCCGACCACCTGCGCCTGCGCGCGCACGACCCCGACGAGCTCTCCCACTACTCCTCGGGGACCTCCGACGTGGAGTACCTCTTCCCCATCGGCTGGTCCGAGCTCGAGGGGATCGCCAACCGCGGGGACTTCGACCTCACCCAGCACACGAAGTTCTCCGGGGAGAAGCTCGAGTACTTCGACCAGGCCACCGGCGAGCGCTACGTCCCGCACGTGATCGAGCCCGCCGCCGGCGCGGACCGGGCGACGCTGGCGTTCATGGTGGACGCCTACGTCGAGGAGGAGGTGCAGGGCGCGGCGAGGGACGAGCACGGAGCCGAGGGGCCGACCGCCGAGTCCCGGACCGTGCTGCAGTTGCACCCCCGTCTGGCGCCGGTGAAGGTGACGGTGCTGCCGCTGGTCAAGAAGGACGGCCAGCCGGAGCTGGCGCAGCAGGTCTACCGCGAGCTGCGCAAGAGGGTGCAGGCCGAGTACGACGAGGGCGGCTCCATCGGCAAGCGCTACCGCCGCCAGGATGAGATCGGCACCCCATGGGGCGTGACGATCGACCACCAGAGCGTCGCGGATCACACGGTCACGTTGCGCGAGCGCGACACCCTTCTGCAGAAGCGAGTACCCATTGGCGGGCTGGTCGAGGAGATCGAGCGGCGCTTGAACGAACCCTGGACCCCCCGCCCCGACAGGACGCCCCAAAATTACTAAGACAGGAGCGACATGAACTTCGATCTGACCGACGAGCAGCGCCTGATCCGCGACACCGCCCGCGAGTTCACCGACAGGGAGATCGTGGAGCGCGCCCGCGAAAACGCCCGCAACCACCACTTCGACCTCGACCTCGTCAAGAAGATCGCCGACCAGGGCTACCTGGGCGCGATCGTCCCCCGCAAGTACGGCGGAGCGGGCCTCGGCTACCTCGACTACGGCCTCGTCGTGGAGGAGATCGGCCGCGGCTGCTCCTCCGTGCGCACCATCATCTCCGTGCAGACCTCACTCGTCTGCTCGGCGATCCTCAGGTGGGGCACCGAGGAGCAGAAGCAACGCTACCTCCCCAAACTCTGCTCCGGGGAGTGGCTCGGGTGCTTCGGCCTGACAGAGCCCGACACCGGCTCCGACGCCGCCAACCAGCGCACCCGCGCCACCAGGACCGACACCGGGTGGCGGATCAACGGGGCGAAGATGTGGATCTCGATGGGCAACTACGCCAAGCTCGCGCTGATCTTCGCCCAGACCGACCCCGAGAAGGGCCACCGCGGTCTGGGGTGCTTCCTCGTGGAGACCGACCAGCCCGGCTACAAACCCCAGACGATCGAGCACAAGATGGGCCTCCACGCCTCCGACACCGCCTCGATCTCACTCGACGACGTCGAGGTCGGCGAGGACGGCGTGCTCGGGGAGATCGGCGACGGCTTCAAGGTCGCGATGTCCGCCCTGGACTCCGGGCGCTACTCCGTCGCCGCCGGCTGCGTCGGGATCTGCCAGGGGTGCGTCGATGAGTCGGTCAAATACGCCAAGGAGCGTCAGCAGTTCGGCAAACCGATCGCCAGCTTCCAGCTCGTGCAGGCGATGATCGCCGACATGGCCGTGAAGACCGAGGCCTCGCGGATGCTTGTGTGGCGGGCCGGGTTCCTCAAGGACAAGGGGCGCCCCAACACCACCGAGACCTCGATCGCCAAGCTCCACGCCACCGAGGCCGCCGTGGAGTGCTCCAATACCGCGATCCAGGTGCACGGCGGCGCGGGCTACGTGGACGACCACCCCGTGGAGCGCTACTTCCGCGACGTGCGCGTCACCACGCTGTATGAGGGCACCTCCCAGATCCAGAAATTGATCATCGGGCGCGCCCTCACCGGCATCAACGCGCTGGTGCCCTCCTGAGATGGAGCCGGCGCGCGTGATCGGAGTGCTCGGCGCGGGCACGATGGGCGCGGGCATCGCCCAGCTCGCCTGCCGCGCGGGCGCGCGGACGCTGCTGCACGACCCGATCCCCGAGGCGCTTCAGCGCGGAGCGCATCGCGTGCGGGAGGGCCTCGAGAAGGAAGCCGCGAAGGGTCGCATCTCCGCCGCGGAGGCACAGGCCGCGAGGGAGCGCCTGGAGGTGGTCGAGGACCTGGAGGCGCTGGCCCCCTGCGAGCTGGTGATCGAGGCGGCGCCCGAGCTCCCCGAGCTCAAGCGCGAGCTCTACGGGCGGCTCTCGGAGATCGTGAGCGCGGAGTGCGTGCTCGCCACCAACACCTCCTCCCTGCCCGTCACCGGGATCGCCGCGGGCGCTAGCTTCCCCGAGCGGGTGGTGGGGATGCACTTCTTCAACCCCGCCCCCCTGATGAAGCTGGTGGAGGTGATCGCGGGGCTGCGCTCCAGCGAGACCGCCCTCGCGCTGGCCGACGCCACGGGCCTCGCGATGGGCAAGACCGTGATCCGCGCCACCGACGGCCCCGGGTTCCTCGTCAACCGCTGCAACCGCCCCTTCGGCCTGGAGGCCCTGCGGCTGCTCGGCGAGGGGATCGCCGACATCCCCACCATCGATCGCATCGTGCGCCTCGGCGGCGGCTTTCGCATGGGGCCCTTCGAGCTCTCGGACCTCGTCGGCGTGGACACCGGCTTCGACGTCTCCCGCAGCTTCTACGAGCTCTCCTTCGGCGAGCCCCGCTGGCGGCCCTCCCCGATCCAGGCCCAGCGGGTGGCCGCCGGGCTGCACGGGCGCAAGAGCGGCCGCGGCTACTACGACTACTCAGGCGAGGGTCCCCACCGGCCCCCCGACCCCGACCGAAGCCGGGGGACACGCGCCTTCGGCGCGAATCCCCGTTTCGGCCACCCCCCCGGCGGCGGCTACGCCCTGGTGCAGGGTTCCGGTCCCGTCGCGGAGGCACTGCGCGAGCTCGCGCCAGGCGGCGGCGGACCCGAGATCGTCGTCGAGGGACTCGGCGGTACCGTGGAGGGCGAGCCCTTCTACGCGCTCGTGCCCCTCGCGCTCGTCGAGGTCACCGGCGAGGCCGGTGAGCGGGCCTTCCAGGGGCTCGGCCTGCACACCGCGCGCGTGGCGCCCTCCGCCGTCGGGGTGCTCCCCCGGATCGTCTGCCAGGTGATCAACGAGTGCGCGTTCGCGCTCGGGGAAGGGGTGGGCTCCGCCGAGGACATCGATGCCGGCATGACGCTCGGCATGAACTACCCCCGCGGCCCGCTCGCGTGGGCGCAGGAGATCGGCCGCGAGCACGTGGTGGCGACGCTCGATGCGCTGTGGGAGGCCTACCGCGAGGAGCGCTACCGCCTGGCCCCCGCGCTGCGGCGGTCGGCGCTGTAACGCCACTGCCCCTCAGCGCCAGGCGCGACTGAACCAGGGCGCCGGCGCCCGGCTGGGATGTGG
This sequence comes from uncultured Solirubrobacterales bacterium, assembly GCA_963771915.1. Taxonomy (GTDB): domain Bacteria; phylum Actinomycetota; class Thermoleophilia; order Solirubrobacterales; family Solirubrobacteraceae; genus Palsa-744. The sequence continues at coordinate 198,191 of CAVYVD010000001.1, forward strand.
CCGAGGCGCCGAGCGGCTACTCTTGCTTCATGGCCACGGTGGTGCTCGACCCGTATGAGATCGATGCGCTCAAGGAGCGTCGGCGGGTCTCCGGTCTTGATCGTCTCGACGAGGTCTGGGAGGGTGTGCTGCACATGGTTCCCGCTCCGAGCTACGGGCACGCACGCCTGGGTCAGCAGCTGGCCGAGATCCTCGGCCAGCTCGCGCGCGACGCTGGTCTGGAGGCGGCGATGGGCGAGTTCAACCTCGGCGACTCCATCGAGGACTACCGCATCCCCGACGGCGGTCTGCACCGTCCCGGCACCGAGGGTGTCTGGCTGCACACCGCCGCACTCGTCGTCGAGATCATCTCCCCCGGCGACGAGACCTGGCAGAAGCTCCCCTTCTTCGCCGCCCACGACGTCGAGGAGGTGCTGATCCTCGATCCGGAGGAGCGCGCAGTGCACTGGCTCGGGCTCACCGGCGGCGAGTACCGCCCCATCGAGCGCAGCGGCCTGATCGACCTCGGCGCCGGCGAGCTGGCGGATCGGATCGACTGGCCACGCTGAGCTTCGCGCTGCCCGGAGCCCTCGGCGGCTACTCGCCTCCACCCGCCGTCTGAACCGCGGCCCGCGAGGCCCACTGCTCCTCGGCGAGATCCCCGATCGGGATACCCGCGGGCGTGGGCACCTCGGGGGTGTCGCGCAGGTACCACTCGGCGTCCAGCGCCGCCTGGCAGCCGGAGCCCGCTGCGGTGACGGCCTGGCGGTAGGTGTGGTCGACGAGGTCCCCCGCGGCGAACACCCCGGGGCGGGTGGTGCGGGTGGAGCGGCCCTCGACGATCACGTAACCGTTCTCGTCCACGTCGATCTGCCCCCGCACGAGCTCGGACTGGGGCTCGTGGCCGATCGCGATGAAGGCCCCACAGATCTCGAGCTCCCGCTCCTCGCCGCTGGCGGCATCCAGCAGCAATGCGCGGTCGAGCGCGCCGCTCTCGCCCGGCAGGAACGCCTTGACGGTGTAGGGGGCGAGGAACTCGATGTTCTCCTGCGCGCGCGCACGCTCGAGCATGATCTTGGAGGCGCGGAACTCCGGACGGCGGTGCACGACGGCGACCTTGGAGGCGAACTTGGAGAGGAAGATGGCCTCCTCCATCGCGGAGTCCCCCCCGCCGACGATCATTGTGGGGGCGCCCTTGAAGAAGGCGGCGTCGCAGGTGGCGCAGTAGCTCACGCCCCTCCCCCCCAGCTCCTCCTCCCCGGGCACACCGAGCCGCTTGTGCTCGGCGCCCATCGCGAGGATCACGGTGCGCGCGCGGTGCTCGGTGTCCCCCACCCACACGCTGTGCACGCCGGGGTGGGTGGGATCCGATCCACTGGCCAGCAGCACGCGCTCGGCCTGGTCTGTCTCAAGGCGCGCCCCGAAGCGCTCGGCCTGCTCGCGCATCTTGCCCATCAGCTCGGGTCCCATGATCCCCTCGGGGAAGCCGGGATAGTTCTCGACGTCGGTGGTCTGCTGCAGGAGTCCCCCCCAGGCGAAGCCCTCGATCACCAGCGGCCTCAGGTTGGCGCGCGCGGTGTAGAGGGCGGCGGTGTACCCGGCGGGGCCGCTGCCGACGATGATGGTGTTCTCGATCTCTGGCATCCTGGGTATCCTCGCATGCAAACGCGGGTGAGGTCTGTGCCTTCATGCATCGGTCTGTGCCTTCATGCATCGACGCCTCGGTGCAAGTCGCACGGCAGGGGTACCGGCCCCGCATCGCTTTACTTTGTAAAGTATAGCAATGAAAGGGGCTGGAGAATGGCCACAGCGGTAGGAGCTCACACGCGCGCGAAAGCCGGTAAACGGGACCCCGGCGGCGCGTCGCCCGCGGATGTGTTCGTCGTCTTCGGCATCACCGGCGACCTCGCGAAGGTGATGACCTTCCACTCCCTCTACCGTCTGGAGAGGCGCGGCCTGTTGAACTGCCCGATCGTCGGGGTCGCCGGCGACGATTGGACCGTCGAGCACCTCCGCGAGCACGCCCGCGGGTGCATCGAGGGGACCGGCGAAACCGTGGACGACGCCGTCTTCGAGCGCTTCGCCGCGCGGCTGTCGTTCCTCAGCGGCGACTTCACCGACGCCGCCACCTACAAGCGCCTCGCCACCGCCGTGGGCGACGCGAGCAGCCCCGTCTTCTACCTGGAGATCCCGCCCTTCCTGTTTGGGCCCGTGATCAAACAGCTCGCCGCCGCCGGCCTCACCAAGACCGGGCGGGTCGTCGTGGAGAAGCCCTTCGGCCACGACCTCGCCTCCGCGCGCGAGCTCGCCGCCGAAATCCACCAGTCGATCGAGGAGTCCCAGCTCTACCGGATCGACCACTTCCTCGGCAAGATGGGCACCGACGAGTTCCTCTACCTGCGCTTCGGCAACACCATGATCGAGCCGATCTGGAACCGCAACCACATCGCCTGCGTGCAGATCACGATGGCCGAGAGCTTCGGCGTGGAGGACCGCGGGCACTTCTACGACCCTGTGGGCGCCGTGCGCGACGTCGTTGTCAACCACCTCATGCAGGTGCTCGCAGTCGCCGCGATGGAGGCCCCCGCGGGCAACGACGCAGAGACCTTCAAGGACGCCAAGTACGCCGTGTTCCGCTCCACAGCGGATGCCGACCCCGCCCATTATGTGCGCGGGCAGTATGAGGGCTACCTCGGCATCGAGGGCGTCGCGAAGGACTCCACCACCGAGACCTACGCCGCGATGCGCCTGGAGATCGACAACTGGCGCTGGTCGGGGGTCCCCTGGTTCATCCGCACGGGCAAGAAGCTCCCCGTCACCCAGACCGAGCTGCGCATCGTCTTCCGCCATCCCCCCCGCCTCGGCTTCATGGAACACGGCCACCGCCGCCCCGAGCCCGACCAGCTCGTGGTCAAGCTCGATCCCTCCACGGGCACCCAGGTGATCCTCGACGCCCACCGCGCCGACGCCGGGGGACCGCAGGCGATCAGCCTGGATATGGAGTTCGCCGAGGAGGGCGGCGAGGCCCCCACCCCCTACGAGGTGCTGCTGCTGGACGCGATGAACGGCGACAGCACCCGCTTCACCCGCCAGGACAGCGTGGAGGAGGCGTGGCGCATCTTCGAACCGCTGCTGAACGCCCCCCCGCCCGTGCACCCCTACGTCCCGGGATCCTGGGGCCCGAAGGAGGCCGAGCGGCTAGTCACGGGCTACGGCGCCTGGCACGGCCCCTGGGTGGCGGGGTGAGTGCCGCTCTCACACGGTCCGCAGCGCCTCGGTAGGCGGCCCTTTCAGCGGCTCGGCACCGACCGCATCTCGACCGGCAAGGGACACGGCCTCGGACTCTCCATCGTCCACGCCATCGCGGAGGCCCACGGGGCCACCGTCAGCACGCGAGCCCAGCCGGAGGGGGGCCTCGAGGTGGAGGTGCACTTCCCAGCCTTTGGGCTCTCACAGGGGGGTAGTCGGCGCCGTCCGGTTTCGTACGCTTCCGTTCGGATCTGCTACTATGCGGCCATGGCGACGATCAAAGCTGAGGAGATCCGAATTCCCCGTCGGGCTCGGGACGCGGTTGCCCATCATGAGGAGGTCGTGGTCTTCAACCGGGAGCGACCGGCATACGTGATCGTTCATCCCGACGATCATGGGCGGACGGCCACCTCGCGTCGCGGACGACCCCTGAGGGAGGCACTCGCTCTGCTCGCGCAAGCCGCACCGCCCGACCCCGCGTTTGCCGAGGACATGGAAGCGGTGCTCGATGCCGTGGGACCTGCGCCGACTGACCCGTGGGCACAGTCCTAGACACGACCGTCTTCATCGAGCTCGAGCGGGCCATGCGTGACCTCCCTGCCGCGCAGGCCATGCCAAAGCTCACCCAGCGCCTGGGGTCGCAGCTGGGTGAAAGCGAGGAGGTGGGGATCGCCGCAATCACAGCGTCGGAGCTGTTGCACGGGGTACACAGGGCTACTGACGAGCATCGCGGGAGACGCGCAGCCTTTGTCGAGGCCGTACTCGCGGCATTCCCAACACTCTCCTTTGACCTTCTGATGGCGCGAGTCCACGCAAGGATCTGGGCCGACCTGGCCGCATCCGGGATCGAAGTCGGCGCCCATGACCGACTTGTCGCTGCCACTGCGATGTCTGCCGGATGGCGAGTCGGGACGGCCAACATCCGCCACTTCAATCGAATCCCCGGATTGGATATGACGCCAGTCCAAATGACCTGATCCCGGCCCCAGCCGGACCGCGTAGTGTGGAAGCCAGCCAGCTTGGCTGACGCGGTCGTCCGGGGGCGCGCCCAAACCACCGCAGTCGCCTTTCGCGAGGGCAGGCTCACACGCCTCTGCTTTGATGCGTTGATGCGATAACATCAGGACGATGCGCACTACGCTCGACATTGACGATGATGTCGTTGCTGCCGCTCGGGAGCTGGCCGCTTGCGAGCGGCGCTCGCTCGGTTCGGTCATTTCCGCTCTGGCACGGCAGGGCCTGACGCCTGCGCGTGTGGAGGCGGAGGACGGCCTGCCGGTGATCCGTGTGCCGACCGGCACGCCGCCCATCACCCCGGAGATGGTCAGGCGCGCCCTCGACGAGGACTGACGCGCTCTCGTGGCGCTGCTGGACGTAAACGCACTGGTCGCGCTCGCGTGGGACTCTCACGTACACCACGCGAGGATGCGCGCATGGTTCGCGGAGAACAGCTCGGGCGGATGGGCGACCTGTCCGCTCACCGAGAGCGGCTTTGTCCGGGTCTCATCCAACCCCCAGGTGCTCCCGGTCGCTATCGGCATCAATGCGGCGCGCGCAGTGCTCTCGGCGCTACGCGCACGCGATGCCCATAGGTTTCTTATTGACGACGTGTCGCTCAGCGACAGCGACGTCCCGAAACTCACGGGCCATCGCCAGGTGACAGATGCGCACCTACTGACACTTGCCCGGCGTCGCGGAGTGCGCCTTGTGACCTTCGATGCGGGACTGCTGGCTCTGAGTCAGGGACGCGATGTGGAGCTATTGACCGTTCTCTGAGCTCGCTCGACTGGCGTTACCTGTTATGGAACCTCCCGGGTTACGGCAGGTGGCGCGTGAAGGCAGCGGTGGGTGCCCGCTCGGGCACGTGCTGCTCCTGGCGGGGGCGACCGAGGTGGAGCAGCCCGGTCGGTATCTCGAGAGGGTCGAGGCCAAGCGCCTCGCGCCCCGCGGGGGAGTCCAGGAAGGGTACGGTCCGCCAGTAGCCGGCAAATCCCGCCCCGTGGGCGCCGAGCAGAACGAGATAGGCCGCGATCGCCCCCGCGAGCAAGTCCTCGGCCTGCTGGGTGCTGTCACCCTGCCGGTGAACTGAGGCGACGACGAGGGTGGGCGCGCGATCGAGCTTGCTCCCAGAACCGGGGGCGACGTCCTCGGCGATCCGCTTGAGCCGCTCGATTGTGACGGGGCCGAGCACCCGAAAGCGCCAGGGGTTGGTCAGATGGTGGTTGGGGGCCCAGCGGGCCAGCTCGAACAGCCCCTCCAGCACCTCCGGCGCAACCGGCTCGGGGGCGAACACCTTGTGGGTGCGCCGGGTTCGGATCGCGTGCTCGAGCTCCATACGCGAGCGAACCTACTCGATCTAGTAATGGCCGGTGTGGCGGGACCGCAGCGGCGCGAGGGCCGTGCCGCGCGCGTGGGCTTCCCGTCTCTCGATGAGGTGGCCGCGGGCGTCGTTTCACCCCTCGGCATTCTCGAGGGTCAGTTCCGCGAGTCTCTCGATGTCCATGCTGTCGATCAGATCGGTGTTGGCGGCCATCTCCGAAGGCGCGGTCCGATCCTCGCCCCTGGCAAGCCCCATCAGCACATCGACCAGGCCCGCCTGGCGTAGGCGGCCTTGGAGAACGGTACATCGCCCCTGGGGGTCGGCGAGAAGAGCGACACCGGCAGACCGGACGAGGCGACAGCCGACACCACGTGCGCGGGACCGCCAGCGCTCGCGGGTACCGACAGGATTGCACGCAGCGCAGAGTGAAGCCACTCGCGCTCGTCGGGCAGCATGATCGTGAAGATCGAGAGCAGCTACCGGGACGACGCGCCGTAACGCGCCACGGCGCTGCGTCTGGCCATGCAGGTCGCTCGGGTGTCAGCCGGCGCTCAGGCCCTGCAGCGCGGTTTCGGTGGCGTCGTAAACTTCGACTTCTGCTGGCGGACTCACGCTCGCGGTCGCACCAAAGTCGAAGTATTCGGACTGCATTGTGGTCTGCACGTTGTGCCCACCGGCGGCGGCGGCGAGCGTCAGCGACAGCCGCCGGACACGGCCCTGAGTGTCGAGCCAGACTTCGACGGGAAGGCTGTTCTGACCGGTCTCGGCGACGAGCTTCCGCAACGCGGCGCGCGCCTGCGCGCGGTTGGTACCGGGCTGGGCTTCGGCGGCCTTCAGCAGGTTGAGCTCGCCCTCGTAGTGGGTGGTGGGGACGCCGCGCACGGCTTCGTGGCCGACCACGGTGGCCGTCCCGGCGCCGTCCTTGAGGTAGCTGAGGTACTGGGCGGGGTTGGCACCGCTGCCGGTCAGCGAGCTGGGGTCGAGGCCCATCGCCTCGCTCACGCTGGCGAGGTCGAGCTTGATCCAGCGTGCCCCACCGGGGAGCCTGCCGGCGAACAGCGACGATTCCATGTAGAGCGTGGCGGACTTGTAGATCTCGTTCATCGTCAGCGTCCCGCCGGGGATCTCGGCCTGCACGGTGGCGGGGAACCCGCTCATCGTGAACGTGAGCTGGGCTTCGCTGGGATCGAAGTTGACATGACCGGTACCGCTCAACGTGAGCGGCGTCGACAGATCGGGTGCGTTGACGGTGCCCGTGATCGCCACCTGGGCACCGCCGGCCTGGGTGGTCACGTCGGCGGCCTCGGCAAACGTCCTGGGCGCGACCTTCGCGACGTTCGAGCTCCCCGACCCGCCGCTGGCGAGAACAAGCGCCACGACGGCGCCAATCGCCGCTGCGCACAGCACGGCGATCGTGGAACGGGCCTTCGTGGGGCGGCTATTCGGCCGCCGTCGTTCACACCTTGAGGATCGATTGGATTCGTGGCCGCATGCGCCGAGCCCCAGCTCAGCTCGGCTCGGCTCGGCTGCGGCACGAAGAACTTGCCCAGCAAGTCGAAGTGCTTGGAACCTATTCGAACCAAGACCTCCAGGGGTCGCTGGCCCGGTTGGCCAAGAAGCTGGCCGCCCTGCGGGCCACCGGCGGACCTCGGCGCCGACCCGCGACCTGCCGGCAGCGGCCACGTCGGCCGGGTGGGTTCTGAAGGCCATCGTCCGCGTCATGGCCGACCACGGCGAGCCGATGCGGGTCAAGGACATCCATGCCGCCGTCGAGGCGGCACTGGGCGAGCCAGTCGCGGCATCCTCGGTCAAGACCGCTCTGATCGCCAACGCCACGGGTCCCTCACCGCTGCTGATCCGTGTGGTACCGGGACGATATGCCCGGGCGCCGTCACGGCTCATCTGACCTCTTCAGGAGATCGTGGAGCATCGCGTGGAGGTATCGAGGCGCTGCACACAGCGCTTGCTGGATGATCTTGTGTTGCCGGACATATGCCGTACACTGCTGGGATGGCATCGAACGCGCAGACCAAGACCCGCCGGATCGAGATCCGGATCACCGAACAGGAACGCAACCTCGAGCAGGCTGCTGCGGCGGCCAACGGCGAGACCCTGAGCGAGTTCGTGCGCCGCGTCGCACGCCACGAGGCGGAGCGCGCGCTCGCCGAGCGCACCCTCTACCTCGTAGACGACCAGGCCGCGCAACGCTTCCTCGCCGCCTTGGAACAACCCCCCGCCGGCACTGAGCGCGGATTGCGCCGGCTCACAGCGAAGCCGAGCGTCCTGCCCAGGGCGTGATCGGACTCACAACGACCGCTGCGTTCGACCGCAGGGCACACCGCGTAGATACCTTTGGCTGCGGCGAGGAGAGTCTCGACCGCTGGCTGCGAGCCTACGCCGGCCAGACCCAGCGGCGCGACGCAGCGCGCACCTTCGTGACCGCCGACCCCGATGGCAACGTCGTCGGCTACTACACCCTCGTCGCCGCCCAGGTCGAACACGAGCAGGCAACCGCCGGCGTGCGCCGGGGGCTCTCGCGACACTTCCCGATCCCAGTCGCGCTCATCGCCCGTCCCGCCGTCGCCAGCAGCCACCAGGGCACCGGCCTTGGTCGAAGCCTGCTGCTCGATGCGCTGCAGCGCATCCTCAAAGCATCCGATGAGCTCGCGGTGCGCGCCGTCACCGTGGAGGCGCTCGACGACCGCGCCGCATCCTTCTACCGCCACTTCGGGTTCGAGCCCACGGAGCTTGCCCCCAACACCCTCATGGTCCCCCTCCACACCGTGCGAAATGTCCTCGGGCCGCACGCCAAGTCCGTATCCAGCTAGTCGGGGCGAACAGCTAGAGTTGGCTTAAATACATGAGATTCGGGCTTCTGCGTCCCGTTTGCAGTCCTCCAGACCACCTCGGTGCCGGACTAAAGGTCTATTCGGCCACGCGCCTAACGTATGCATCGGAGAAGCCGGCGTCGACGGCAGCGGACACCTCACGGCGCGCTTCTTCCACTGTCGCGTAGACACCGCTGAACACGAACCAATACCCCGGCCTGAGGCTCGCATAGCGATCGGACCTGAGTACGCCGACGTGGCGTAGCCCTGCCGTTCTTGCTTTGGCGACGGCTCCCACTGCATCGGACCTGATGATGTCGCTCGCGAGCGCAACCGTATACCCGGCGAACCCCGCCGGCCAGCCCGCACCGTAGACGCTCGAACTCGTAGTCGACCCGCCCGAATCTATGGGCACCGGCCGATCGCGTGGTCTTGCGACTGTTCGCGAATCGCTCGACGTGCGCGCGGTCGACATGCGCCCCGCGGATCGAGTGCCGAAGCCGGGATCTACCGCATTCTCAATCTGCGAGCCCGTATGCGTCGTCCGCTGCCCACCGCTGCGAGTCCCATCCCTCTGCCGCGTGACCAGCAACGCCACGCCGACTCCAGCCACGGCGACCGCCAGCTGCAATACGGCTACCGTGAAGCTCAGCCTGAAGCGCGACCGTCCGACAGCATCGTGGTGTGCCTCGCCGCCAGCGCCCTTGCCAGGCTCCATGACCAAATCCCTCGATTGCGCCTACCTGAACTCGGCCACCATACACAACATACAGAAGCAGGCCCATATGCGCGGGGCAACACCAGAGAACCAGCAGCATTGGTTCGACTAGCACCAGTCGGGGAGACAGGATTTGAACCTGCGACCGCCCGGCCCCCAGCCTGCGGGTTCGGGTGGCTATGAGTGCTCGGAGCCCGTGTTTACTGGGTTTCAGTGCTTCTGAGTGCTCCTGAGTTGCGCTCACTTTGGACCCCAAATTGGACCCCAGGACATAAGCTTTGACTTCTACAAGCTTTGGTTTATACTTGCTGGGTGTGGGAAGTCGAGTACACCGACACGTTCGGATCGTGGTGGGACGAGCTCACCGAAGACGAGCAAGAGCGCCTCACCGCCGCTGTCGAGCTGCTGGAGCAGGGCGGCCCTGCCCTCGGACGCCCGCTGGTGGACACTCTCAAAGGCTCCCGCCATCCGAACATGAAGGAGCTGCGCCCCCATGGCGGGCACATGCGCGTGCTGTTCGCCTTCGACCCCCGCCGCATGGCGATCCTGCTCCTGGGCGGCGACAAGAGCCAGCGCTGGAGCAGCTGGTACGCCGAGGCGATTCCAGCCGCCGACACGCTCTACGACCAGCATCTACAAACACTTCGAGACGAAGGAGCAATCCCATGAGCACTACCAAGACTGCAAAGAGCCGCAAAGGGTTCGACCAGCTGCGCAAGCAGATCGACGCCGACCCAGCGCGTCGTGCAAACGTCGAGGAGCACAAGACAGCGCTGCTCGGCGAGCTACGTCGCAAGCTCGACCTGACCCAGGCAATCGTCGCCGACCGACTCGACGTCACCCAGGAGAACATCTCCCAGATCGAGCGCGGCGAGGCCGACGTTCGACTATCCACCCTCAGCCGATACGTCGAGGCCCTCGGAGGACACCTGGAGGTCCGAGCCGCATTCCCAGAGGAGACGGTCGCACTCAGCGTGGGGGCAGCCGCGACGATGCGTCGCCAGCGAACGCGGGGGGGATCCGCCGCTGCAGCCAAGACATCTCGCAACCTCAACGCCCAGAGAGCAAAGAAAACGCCAGCAGCAAGCGACGCATGAGGCGAACGGAGCACACTCCACGGCGAGCGGCGACTGGCTCAGCAAACAGGCAGGCCGATCCGGCGTGCCAACTGCGTCACGTCTGAAAGCTCGCCAGCTGGCGAGCAGCGCGAACGATGGCCGTGAACTGCTCGGGCGACTCCGCCACGCGCAACAACTGGATCGGCGCCTGGTCATCCAAGCGCGTGTTCGTGCCGAACAGCCACGCCTTCGCCGTCGCAGCGTCATAAGTTTTGCCGATCATCTGCACGATCTTGTAGCCATGCCGTAAACGACGCGCCACAACCGCCCTCGGCTCAGGCCCATCCTCGCGGGCATAGCGGCCGATCTGCTTCGCATCGAACAGGCCAGCCAGGAAAGCCGCCATCCGCTGGCCAAGGCTGCCCTGCAGATAGGCGGCGATCTCCGCCACGGGAAGCGTCGCCGCATCGTGATCCAGCCGCTCGGCCTCGGGCATTGTCAATACCCCCACCTTGATACTCCTTCCAGATGGACGCCAGCAGGAGCCCTCGGCCAAAGCCTACCATGAACTACACCTGTAACTCCACCATCGTTCCGGGGTGCTCGATGTGGGTTGTCTGGCCTGGCAGCTTCTAGCGCCCTTGGTCCGCTCCGTCTTTGCTACGCGCGACGGCGCGAGCCGCACTGTGGGCGTCGCGTTCCGGCTTTGGAGACCGGCTTGAGAAGGGGTATTGGCCAGGAAAACACGGGGCATGACCGCCGTTCCAGCCGTATGGATAGATCGACGTAAACGGTCACCGCCGGTCGACTTCACCGAACGACGCCGTGAGACTCGTCAGGCTCCGAGCTAACGACTCCGGCTTTCACCCGGTGGAGTTCAGACCCGGCTTCAACCTGATCGTCGCCGAGAGAACGCAGCAGTCGACAGATAAGGACACGCGCAACGGTGCCGGCAAGTCCACCGTCATAGAGCTGCTGCACTTCTGCCTCGGCCGAAAAAGACGATCAGGGGATGCGCCCGTGCTAGACGATCTGAGGGGGTGGTCGTTCACCTTGGATGTCGAGCTGTTCGGGTCGGTCGTGTCGCTAACACGTACGGTCGATGACCCAAAACGTATCTCGATTGCGGGTATAACTAGCCGCTGGCCCGTGGAGCCTACCTGGGATGAGAAGGCCAGCCTGTTCTTCGTCTCAGCGCCCGAGCTCACAACTGTGATCTCCCAAGACCTCTTCGGCCTAGGGAGCGAAGAGGCTGCCGGACCGTACTCCCCTACGCTTGGCAGCCTGCTCGGCTACTTCTCCCGTCGCGGAAGCGAGGCATACAGCAGCCCATTTGAGCATCACCCGAAGCAGCAGGAGTGGGACAAACAGGTGAACGTGAGCTTCCTACTCGGCCTGCACTGGCAGGACGCCTCGGCCTGGCAGCAACTGAAGGACGAAAAGAAACGCCTTGACCAGCTTGAGAAGGCCGCGAGGGATGGTGTGCTCGAGGACTTCCTCGGCAGCGAAGGCGCGCTAGAGACCGAGAGGGTTCGCCTCACTAGCGAGATCGAAGAGCAGCAGGCACGTCTGGTGGCCTTTCGGGTTCACGAGGACTACCGCTCGATCGAGGTACGGGCCAACGAACTCACCGAGGAACTCCATCAGCTTGCCAACGCGAACTTCAGTGACCGACAGGCCATCGAGCTGTACCGAAGCTCCGCGGATGACGAGACGGTCGGAGGCGTGACGACTGCCCAGATCAGGGAGGTCTATGAGGAGGCGGGGCTTTATTTCCCCGATTCCGTCTCGACGAAATTGCAGGATGTCTCGGCGTTTCACGACGCCGTGGTCGCCAATCGGCGGGAGTATCTCGCCAATGAGATTGCAAGGCTCGAACGTCAGCTTGCGTCCCGCCACAGCAAGATCACCGAACTCGACGGACAGCGCGCTGAGCTGATGGTGGTTCTGCATACACACGGAGCGCTCGACGAGTTTCAGGCGCTGCAGAAGCTCATAGGCGACGCGCGCGCGCAGCTGAGCGACGTTGAAAGTCGGATCGGGCGGCTGAGGGAGATCGCGGATGCCAAGCGACATTATCGAGAGAATCTCCGCACGCTGGAGGCGGAGGCCGCGACACGCTATGAGGAGCTGCGGGACCAGCGCGATCAGGCGATCCTGTGTTTCAACCGCGACACACAGGCCCTCTATGAGACTCCGGGCAGGCTCGTAATCGACCTCACCCAGATGGGGTTCAGGTTCTCGGTCGAGATAGAGAAGTCACGGAGCACTGGCGTGGAGCATATGAAGGTGTTCTGCTTCGACCTTACGCTGATGCAGCTTTGGGCAGAGCGCTCACCGAACCCGGGCTTCCTAATCCACGACAGCCTGCTCTACGACGGCGTTGACGAGCGACAAAAGGCACTCGCGCTGGACCTTGCCGCACGTGAAGCGGAGCGGATCGGGTGGCAGTACATTTGCGCGTTCAACACCGACGAGCTTCCCCTGAGTCTGCTTCCCGAGCAGTCCCCAGCGCGGGTCGAGCCGATCCTTACGCTCACCGACGCCGACGAGGCGGGCATGCTCCTCGGCCGCCGCTTCGACTAGGGCCCGAGCGGCCACCCACGAACCTTCGACCACCCGGCCCCTACAGGCAACTTCCAGTGTTGAACGGACATTGGACCCCAAATTGGACCCCAACTCCAAAACTGGCCGCTTAGCCAAAAACCCAAAACCGGCCAATTTGCAGGTACTTTCTCATCGGGGAGACTGGATTCGAACCAGCGACCGCCCGGCCCCCAGCCGGGTGCGCTACCAGACTGCGCCACTCCCCGTGGCTCTGCATCAGGAGCCTAGCGCGGAGCCGGCTCCAAGCGGGCGACGGGAATTGAACCCGCCCTTGAAGCTTGGAAGGCTTCCGTGCAACCACAACACTTCGCCCGCGGGCTCTGCCATCTTACCGGCCCCGATCGGCCCTGGGCGCTCCGTCGCAGATCGACTGTGGTCCGCGATGATCCTGCCGGGCCCGCCCCTCGTGGCTACCCGGCCACCCCGCCACCCCGCTCCCGCCGCTCCTCCGTCGGCACCTCGCCCCCGGCGTCCGTGAGGCCCGGCGGGGGCCAGGGGCCAAACCAGTTGTCGCGGGCTCCGTCGAGGGTCACCGTCGAACCGTTGAACGCGGCTCCCAGGCGGGAGGCCAGCAGCGTGATCAGCCATGCGTGCTCCTGCACCGTTCCCAGGCGCTGCATCGGGACCGAGCGCGCCATGCCCGCTCGCACCGCGTCGGGGTACTTCGCCATCGCCTCCGTTTCGAAGTGGCCCGCCGCCACCGCGCAGACCGTCGTCCCCGCGGGCCCCCAGCGGCGCGCAAGCTCGCGCGTCAGCTCCTCCACCGCCGCGCGCGCGGCGCCGGAGTGGGCCATTCCCGGCATCCCGTGGTGGGGGGAGAGCGTCACGTTGATCACCCGCAGCCCCCAGCTCTCCGCCCACTCGTGTCCCCCGCCCGGCGGGTCCAACGCCTGCGGGCCCGCTTGGTCGAAAGCCTCCTGTGCCATGTTCAGCATCCCGTCCACATTGAGGCGCCACACCGCGGCCCAGCCCTTCGCCGCGATCCCCTCCGCCGGCGTGAAGTACTGGCCGCCCGCGTTGTTCACGAGCACGTCCAGGCGCCCCCACCGCTCCAGCACGCCCGCCACCAGCGCGCGGGCCTGCTCGCGCTCGCGCACGTCCCCCGTCGCCCAGTGCGCTCTGGTCGCCCCGGCTCCGCGCGCCCCGGCTCCGCGCACCTCGGCCTGCTCGCGCGGCGGCACCGACCCGCTCGCCCGCTCCCCCGCCCGGCCGGCCTGCACGCGCTCGATCGCGGCGACCGTCTCCCGCAGCGGCTCCTCGCGGCGGCCCGCCACCGCCACCGTCGCCCCGCAGCGCGCCAGCTCGAGCGCGCTTGCCCTGCCCAGGCCCGTGCCCCCGCCGGTCACCAGCGCCACCCGGCCTCCCAGCAGCCCCCGCGCGAAGATCTCCGACTCCCCGACCCCGGTTTTCGCGGCGCTCATAGCGCACGATCATATGGGCGGGCCCCCCTCCGTCCCCGCTCCACGCTACGGTTCAGGTGTGCCCCGTCGGCCCCTCCGGCCCCTGGCCTGTGTTCTGGTGCTCGCCCTCGGCGACTACGCCCTGTGGAACTGGTCGCTGAGCGCCAACCACGACATCATCGCGCTCGTCTCCGGCATGACCCTGATCCCGCTGCTCATCGCCTCTGTGTGGCTGCTCGCGCTCACCGGCGCCCACCTCCTCGCTCGCGCCGCCCGGCGCCCGGGGGAGGGTGCTCGCGCCGGTACGCGGCGCCCCACCACACACCCCACCACGAGGCACACTCCCACGCTCCGTGACCCCGCCGCGGCGGGCGCAGGCGAGGTCGCCGCGACCGCCTCCCCCTCCTCGAAGATCGCCGCGTGAAGCACCGCTGGATCGCGCTCACCGCACTCGTCCTGCTCGCCGGCCTCGCAATCGGGGGCTACGTCTACGCGCGCAACCGCACCGGCTCCATCTACCACCCCCACGCGCGCTTCGTGCCCCAGGCCAACCCCACGTTACCCACCCGCGGCCCCGAACGCTTCGCCTGGCCCATCTACGGCTACACCAAGAACCACACCCGCTACTTCCCCGCACCCGCGAGCCTGCACCCCCCCTTCAAGCGCGTTTGGGCCCGCGGCGGGACCTCCCTGCGGGAGTTCCCGCCGGTGCTCTCGGAAAACCGCATCCTCCAACTCACAGACGACGGGGTCCTCACCGCGGTGGACAAGTGGGACAGCAAGATCCTCTGGAGCCGCACCCTCGGGGCGCTCTCCGCCTCCTCCCCCGCGGTCGGCGGGAACACCGTTTACGCCACCGTGCTCGCCCGCGCCCCCGGCTCCGAAGAAGGGCGCGTCGTCGCCCTCGACGTCACCGACGGCGCGATCCGCTGGTCGCGCTACCTGCCCTCCCGCACCGAGTCCTCCCCCCTGCTCGACCGCGGCAGGCTCTACTTCGGCTCCGAAGACGGCACCGTCTACGCGCTCGAAGCCAAGAACGGACGCACCGTGTGGACCTACCACGCCGCCGGGGCCGTCAAGGCCAGCCCCACCCTCCAGGACGGGGTGCTCTACTTCGGCGACTACTCCGGCCACGTCCAGGCGATCAGCGAGCAGACCGGACGGCGGCTGTGGCTCGCCGGCTCCGAAGGCACGCTGTTCGGGAGCGGCACCTTCTACTCCACCGCCGCCGTCGTCTACGGCCGCGTGTTCCTCGGCAACACCGACGGGCGCGTCTACGCCTACGACGCCTCCACCGGCAACCTCGACTGGGCCTACCAGACCGGCGCCTACGTCTACGCCTCTCCCGCCGTCACCGACGCCCCCGGCCTCGGCCCCACCATCTACCTGGGCTCCTACGACGGCAACTTCTATGCGCTGGGCGCCCGCACCGGGCATGTCGACTGGAGCTACGACGCCGAAGGCAAGATCTCCGGCTCCGCCACCATCCTCGGGCGCATCGTCTACTTCTCCGACCTCGGCACCCACCGCACCTACGGGCTGGGGATCTCCACCGGGAAAGTGGAGTTCACGATGGGCACCGGCTCCTTCGACCCCGTGATCAGCGACGGCAAACGCATCTACCTCACCGGCTACACCGGCCTCTATGACCTCGCCCCCATGAGCTGACTACGTACCGCAGGAGGAGCCCCCCAGCCCAAGCGCGAGGCCGAGGGAGAAGCGCGCCGTCACGCTCACCGCGCCCGCCCGCGAGACGCTCACCTCCGTCCAACCCCCCCGCGCCCTGCCCACGCACGCCGCGCCCGCGGTGACCGTCCAGTAGCGGGTGTAGCGCACCCTCACCAGGAAGCTCCCCCCTGTGCGCGCCCGCAGCGAGAACCAGTCGTGGCCCATCCCGCTCAACGTGCCCGGCCCCTGCGCGAGGGGGGTGGGGTCGAGCACTGCGTAGATCCGCCAGTCCCGCGTGCGCCGCACCTCCCGCAGGTAGGGCAGCCCCGCCTCGATCAGGCGGCCCTCCCCCACGCTCGAGGGGTCGAGCGGAGCGTCCGGCAGCGCCACGTAGCGCACCGCGTTCTCCTCCAACCACGCGCGGTACTGCACCGCCGTTAGCGTTTTCGAGAGCAGCACACCGTCGTAGCGCTCGTCCAGCTGCTTCTCCCAGCCCCGCGCCAGCGACACCCGCTGAGCCAGCCACGCCGCCTCCCAGTGGCCGCGCGTGAACGGCACCTCCACCCGCACCAGGGGCCCCCCGTGGGCGGCCACGAAGCGCTCCACCGCCACGTAGTACGCGGCGCTCGTCGAGGGGTTCCCCGCCACCGACGCCGTTTCCCGCACCGGCCCCCACACCGTCCACACCCCGATGCCGAGCAGGGCCGCCACCGCCGCCATCGAGAGGCGCCCCCGCGTCCCCCTGGCAACTTCGGCCAGGTCTGGATCGGCGGGCGCACCACCGCCGCGATCGGGGGCCAGCAGCTCGCACAGCAGCAGCGGCCCCGCGAGCAGCACGCCGTAGCGCTCCACGTTCGCCCCCATCGGGGTGTGCACCGCCACGCACGCCACGCACGCCGCCAGGTACACCACGCCCCCGATCCACGCCAGCCGCCGCTGCGCCGGGAGCGCCCACAGGAACCCGGCGATCGCCGCCGCGCTCGCGAGGAAGGAGAGCAGCGGGTAGGGCTCCCACCCCCCCTCCGGGAAGAGCGCCGCAAGCGCCGCCACCACCACCAGGGGGGGGGCGCCGAGCACGATCAGGGTGCGCGGCGAGCGACCGAAGCGGAGCGAGTGTTTCCCTAATCGGTCCCCGTTTCGGCCAGCCAGCAAGTGCGTGAGGGCGGCGAGCGCCAGCAGCACCCCCGCTACCGGGCTGCACGCCGCGCACAGCCCCGCCAGGATCACCGCCGCGAGCGCGCGGCCCCGCATCAGCGCCAGCACCGCCCCCAGCGCCACGCTCACACCCAGCGCGAACGTGACCCGCCCACTCCACACGTCCCCCAGCGCCGCCACCGCGAACCACGCCGCGGCCCACCGCGCACGCGCTCCGTACGCCGCCACCGCCACCTCTTCGAACAGGGCCGCCGAGGCCAGCACCACCGCCGCGCCGACCGCGCGCACCCCGAGGAGCGCCCCGAGGGGCGGGAACAGGAGGCTGTAGCCCGGCATGTCGTGGCCCCCGTACCAGCGACCATCCCACACCACGAAGCCCACCTCCCGGAAGAGGTTCGCCCGGTACACCTGGCCCGCCAGGTCCGGCGTGCGGGGATCCACGATCAACCACACCCCCATCCCCACCGCCGCCGTCAGGAGACCCCAGGGCACCCGCCGCCCCGCGCCTGCGCTCAGCACCCCCGGCGTGGGTGCTCTCGCCACGTGCGTGCCCATCCGCGGCACCCTATGGGAAGATCGGCCGGGGTTCGGTGCGCTACCCCACCGAACCCCGGCCTCCGCGAGCTGAGCCGCTGCCTGTCCCGCGGGTCCTATGCCTCTCTCAACAGCTCGGCCATCGGAAAGTCGCTGTCAATGATCCCGCTCCCCACACCCCCAACCCCTCTCGCGGCCGTTTTCGCCAGGCCCCCGGCCGCAACCCCAACGTGATCCGCCACCTCCCGCCGACCGCTCCGCGATCGCCCGCCCGCCCGCACCGATCGTCCCACCTGCGCCTCCCCGCCACCCTGCTCGCCGCCCTTGCCTGCGTGCTCGCCGGCGGCTGCGCCACCGACCACCCGGCGCCGCTGACCGTGCGCGAGCTCGCCGAAGCCCAGACCTTCCCCTTCTACCGCGTCTACTGGGTGGGCCCCCGCTTCGGCTCCTACCGGCTCGTCGCCGCGGACGGGCGCAACAACTACCTCAGCACCTCCGGCGACGGCGTCTACTACGGCAACTGCGTCTCCGGCAAGAGCTCCGCCTTCGGCAGCGGCTGCGTGCTGCCCCTCCAGATCACCACCCTGATCTACACCCGCCACGCCAACGCCTCCCTGGGGCCCCAACGCAACGTCCTCCTGCGCGGCGTGCCCGCGGTGATCTACGACGGCGGGAGCTCGATCGAGCTCTACAGCGGGCGCGTGGCGATCGACGTCTTCGCCAACGGCCTCTCCGAAGGGCTGCGCGCCGTCCGCGCCCTGCGCCCCCTCAACGCCCCCGGCTCCGCCCAGCAGCCGCTGCCGCCGCCCGTCTACTGCCCCGGCCTCTCCGGCCCCCGCCCCGCCGCCGTGGCGACCGCCCTGCGCGCCCTGCCCGGGCACGTCTGCCAAAAGCTCGCCGCCACGCTCTCGATCGACCGGGCCCTCTTCGGCAAAGGCTAGGCCCCCGCGGCGCCCCCCGGCCGCGGACGCAGCGGCTTGCCGATCTCCCCCCGCAGGCTCATGAAGGCGGCGGTGCCGATCAGCGCCGGGACCCACAGCGAGATCGCGCGGTAGGTGAGCACCGCCGCCAGCACCATCGATGCGGGGCGCACCCCGAACAGCAGCAGCATCCCCACGAGGCCCCCTTCGACCGCGACGAAGCCCCCCGGGATGGGGATCGAGTTGGCGAGCATCCCCACGAGGTAGGCCATCGCCACCACCCAGAAGGTGGGCGTGGGGCCGTACGCGGCGATGCACACGAGCAGGCACATCGTGTCCCACAGCCAGTACCCCACGGCCCCCAGCAGGCGCCAGTCGTGGCAGCGGATCAGCTCCACCGCGTCCCCCACCCCGCCTCCGACCGCGATCAGCGCCACGAGCATGCGGCCATGCTCGCCGCTGCGCCGCTGCGCCGCCCCCCGCGCCCAGCGGGCCGCCGCGAGCGTGCCGAGGATCGTCGCCAGGCCCGCGGCTGCGGGCAGCAGCGTCAGCAGGGGGTTGCGCGAGCCCGGCAGCAGCCCCAGCCACATGGGCACTCCGATCACGACCACCGCGGAGACGTTCACGGCGCTGGTCAGCACGAACAGCAGCACCGAGCGCTTCGCGATCCGCTCCACCGAGACCCCCTTTGTGCTCAGCACCCACGCGCCCAGCGCGATCCCCCCCAGCCCGCTTGCCGACACCACCGAGTTGACCGCGAGCTCCGCCAGCGACAGGCGCGAGCTCAACCGGCGGCCCAGCCGTCTGAACACCAGGCCAAACAGCACCACAAAGGAGGCGCAGGAGAGCACCTCCAGCACCACCCCCACCAGCACCCAGCCCACCTTCGCGTCGGTGATCCGCTCACCTGCCGTCCTCAGACCGGGCACCGCCAGCAGGAGGCCCGCGACGACGATGAAGAACACCGCCAGGCTGACGATGGTGTTGCGCAGCCTCCTAGACTGCGCCGCCAGACCCTGCGCTGCATCCTCGTCGAGCCCCGGCGCGAGGGCACCCCCCTCCGCTCCGTCCAAAGTGGCGGTGGCTCCATCTTCGTTGATTCTTCGAGTTCTCTTCACCGCGTATTAGCCTGGATGCCCGCAATTGGTCTCAGAGGGCCACACGGAGCCGCCCATTATTCGACCCCGGCCCTCTGCTACACCCCCATCATGGCCGAACACGCGCGAATCCTCGTGGTTGACGACGAGCCCGCCGTCCAGCACGCGCTCGGGCGGGCGCTCGCGCTGGAACGCTACGACGTCCTCCAGGCCGCGGACGGGCCCCAGGCGCTGGAGCGCCTCGGCGCCGATCCCTGCGACGCGGTGATCCTCGACGTCTCCATGCCCCACCTCGACGGCCTCGAGGTCTGCCGGCGCCTGCGCCACAGAGGCGACCGCACGCCGGTGCTGATGCTCACCGCGCGCGGGGAGATCGACGACCGCGTCGCCGGCCTCGACGCGGGCGCCGACGACTACCTCGTCAAGCCCTTCGCGCTGCGCGAGCTGATGGCGCGCGTGCGCGCCCTGCTGCGCCGCACCGGCGAGGACGAGCAGGAGCAGACGCTCACCTTCGAGGATCTGCGCCTGGACCGCCTCGCCCACGAGGCCTTCCGCGGGCGAGCGCCCGCTGCCGCTCACGCGCACCGAGTTCCTGCTGCTGGAGCTGTTCCTGCGCCACCCGCGCCAGGTGCTCACCCGCTCGGTGATCTTCGAGCACGTGTGGGGGTATGACTTCGGGGCGACCTCCAACTCGCTCGGCGTCTACATGGGCTATCTGCGCCGCAAGACCGAGGCCGGGGGGGAGCCCCGCCTGCTGCACACGGTGCGCGGCGTGGGCTACATGCTGCGCGGACGTGAGCCCCGCAAACACAATCCTCCTGGTGCCCAGGACGCCCGTCCCACAGCCGGCGGGGCCACCGGGGTGAAGCGATGAGCTTCCGCCGGCGGATCACGCTGCTCGCGGCGGCCGCGGTCGCGGTCGCGGTGGTGCTCGCCTCCGCGCTCACCTACGTGCTGGTCTCCCACCAGCTGCACGGGCAGGTCGATGCCCAGCTGCGCGACCGCTCCTACAACGTGGCCTCCCGCATCCGGCGCGAGGCCGCCGAGGGGCTCGCGCCGGTCCTCGGCGGCACCGGGGCAGGCGCCTCGGTGGCGGAGCGGGGAGCCTGAACCCCTTCGAGAACCTGCTCCCCGCGCCCCGACCAGGTGCGGGGCTACCAGCAGCTCGTGAGCTCCGGCGGCAGCGTGCTCATTCCGCTCGGCGAGCGTCACACTGCCGGTCGAGCGCCGCCACGCGCGCGCTCGCCGCGAGGGGCGCGGCTCGCTCCTGCAGAGCGCGCAGCGGGGGCATCCACCTGCGCATCCTCACCGAGGGGCTGCGCCCGCGAGAGCCGGGCGCCCGGCTCTCGCCCTCCAGTTCGCCCAGCCGCTCACCGAAGTCGACCACCTGCTGCGCCGACTGCGCCTGATCCTCGCGCTGATCGCGCTCGGGGGCATCGCCCTGGCCGCGCTGCTCGGGCGGCTGGTCGCGGACGCGGCGGTGCTCCCGTGGGGCGGCTGACCCACGCCGCCGAGCACGTCGCGCAAACCAGGGATCTCTCCCGGCGCATCGCGGGACCGGACGGCGACAAGGAGGCGCCCGCGCCGACGAGATCGGCCGGCTGGCGGGGAGCTTCAACGCGATGCTCGACGCCCTGGAGCACTCGATGCGGGCGCTCGACGCGTCGGTGCACGCCCAGCGCCAGCTCGTCGCCGACGCCTCGCACGAGCTGCGCACGCCGGTCACGAGCCTGCGCACCAACATCGAGATCCTCCAGCAGGCCCCCGACATCCGGACCCCGACGAGCGCGAGCGCTGCTCGGCGGACGTGGTGGAGCAGATCGAGGAGCTGACGCTGCTGGTCAACGACCTGATCGACCTCGCCCGCGGGGAGCGAGCCGCACGCGGACACCGAGGAGGTGCGCCTGGACCAGCGTCGTGCGAGGAGGTCGCTCGAGCGCGCGCGCAGCGGACGCGCCCGGGAGCGCCGCTGCGAGCCGAGCTGCAGCCGACGATCGTCGCCGGCGTGCCCGCGCGCCTGGGGCGCGCGGTCAACAACCTGATCGACAACGCCATCAAGTACGGCCCGCCCGGTCAGCCGGTGTCGAGGTCGCGCTGGACGCGAGCGGCGAGCTGACCGTGCGCGACCACGGGCCCGGGATCGCCGCGGAGGACCTCCCCCACATCTTCGACCGCTTCTACCGCGGCGCCGAGGCGCCGCGGGCGGCCCGGCTCGGGGCTGGGCCTGGCGATCGTGCGCCAGGTGGTGCGAGCAGCACGGCGGCGAGCGTCGGCGCCGAGGCCGCCCCCGGCGGCGGGCACGCTGATGCGCCTGCGCCTGCCCCGCGCGGAGGCCGTCGCGGTGGCAGGCGCCGCGGGGAAGCCGCGGGAGCCGCCGCGGCGCGCGACCCCGCCCGCCCCTCCTACCCGGCCGCCGTCTGACGCCCCCCGGCCGCGGCTCGATCCCGCGGGACCGCGGTTGGGCGCCGCCCCCGCGCTCGCTCGCGAAAGCGCGCCGGCGAGAGCCCGTAGCGGCGGCGGAAGGCGCGCGCGAAGTGGGAGCCGCCTGCCGGTAGCCGACCAGGCGCGCCACGTCGCTCACCGGGATCGACCGCTGCTCGACGAGCAGCTCCGCCGCCGCGGCCATCCGCCGCGCGAGCAGATCCTCGCTGAAGCTGGCGTCCGCCGAACTGCGCGTAGGCGCGCTGCAGCTGGCGCGGCGAGCTCGCGAGCGCGCCGGCGACCGACGGCGAGCGTCAGCTCGCCGGCGGTAGTGGCGCGCGACGAGCACCCGCGCGAGCAGGTACAGCCGCTGGCGCGCCGGCGAGCGTGTGCGGGCGCACATACCCCTACTCCGACCGCGCCGCACGTGGACGGGACGCTCGGACGTGGGCCCTCAGCCGGCGTAGCGGCGCGGCGACCCGCTCGGCCGCGCCGCGTAGGAGCCGCCGAACAGCAGCGCGTGCACGAGCAGCGGAAGCAGCTGGTAGAGCTCCACGCGCTCCTCGCCAGCCGTCCGCCAGCGGGCGCGACCTCCTCGTAGGCGGCGAAGACGCGCTTGCGAGGGGGCGCCGAAGAGCCGCAGCATCGCCAGGTCGACCTCGCGATGGCCGCCGTAGGCCGAGGGGTCGATCAGCCACGGGCCGTCCCTCGCGCGTCGGCCATCACGTTGCCCGACCACAGGTCGCCGTGCAGCCGCGCCGGCGGCTCGGGCGGCCCGGCCAGCTCGGCCAGGCGCTCGCACACGCGCTCGACCGCCTGCGACGCCCGCGCGCGAGAGCGCGCCGCGCTCGCGCGGCGATGCGCGCGAGCGGGCGCAGGCGCCGCTCGGCGTAGAAGCTCGGCCAGTCCTCGGTCGGGTCGTTGGGCAGCCGCAGCGAGCCGAAGCCGGCGCAGCTCGCACCCGATGGGGATCCCGGCGGTGGCGCCGCACCGGGGTCGCCGAACGCGGGCGCGCCCGCGGCGTGGGTGCGCGGCCAGGCCGCGGCCGAGCTCCTCGGCGCCCGCCGCGTCAGGGCCGGGCTCGCATCCACTCGAGCGCGAGGTAGTCGTCGCCGACCTCGAGCACCCGCGGCGTGCGCAGCGCGCCCGGCTCGGCCAGCCAGCGCAGGCCGCGCGGCCTCCGCCGCGTACTCGCCCGGCGCGGCGTCCGCGCGCGTCTTCACGAACGCCTCGCGCCCGTCGGCGAGCACGACGCGGAAGGCCTCGTTGATGTCGCCGCCGCCCACGCGCCTCGCGGCGCTCGCGCCGGTGCGGCAGGCGTCACCGCGGCGGGACCGCTCGATGCCGGCCGCGATCTGCTCGAGCAGGCCCACGCAGGCGGCCTGCACGAGGTCGAGCACCTCCTCGAACCGCCCGGCGCGCCGTAGTAGGGGTCGGGCACGTCGAGGTCGCCGCTGCCCGCGCCGCGGGATCGAACTCGCGCAGCAGCCTCACCTTCGCGCGCGCGCTCCTCGCTCGGGCGCCAGCCGCCGCAGCTCGCGCAGGTTCGCGCGGTCCATCGCGAGCAGCAGGTCGAACTCCTCGAAGTCCTCGCCGCGACCTGGCGCGCGCGCGCCCTCGAGCGCGATCCCGCGCGCGCGCGCGGCGGCGGTCGCGCGCGCGTCGGGCGGGCTGCCGACGTGCCAGGCGCCCGGTGCCGGCCGAGTCGAGCTCGATGCTGCTCGCTCGAGCCCGGCCTCGCGCCACCAGCGCGCGCATCACGCCCTCGGCGGTGGGCGAGCGGCAGATGTTGCCGAGGCAGACGAACAGCAGCCGCACCGCACGCCCGCGGAGCGTCGGCCGGGCGCTCATCTACTCCTCGCCCAGCTCGAGCACCGCGAGGAACGCCTCCTGGGGCACCTCGACGCGGCCGACCTGCTTCATCCGCTTCTTGCCCTCCTTCTGCTTCTCGAGCAGCTTGCGCTTGCGCGTGATGTCGCCGCCGTAGCACTTCGCGATCACGTCCTTGCGGAACGCCTTGACGGTCTCGCGCGCGATCACGTGCGAGCCGATCGCCGCCTGGATCGGGACGTCGTACTGCTGGCGGGGGATCCGCTTGCGCAGCTTCTCGGTCAGCGCGCGCCCGAGCTCGTAGGCCTTGTCGCGGTGCACGACCATCGACAGCGCGTCGACCGGGTCGCCGGCGAGCAGCACGTCGAGCTTGACGAGGTCGGAGGGCATCATCCCGCTGCAGCTCGTAGTCGAGCGAGGCGTAGCCGCGCGTGCGCGACTTCAGCTGGTCGAAGAAGTCGAGCACGATCTCCGCGAGCGGCAGGTCGTAGGTCAGCTGCACGCGCTCGGGCGAGAGGTAGTGCATGCCCGCGTGCTCGCCGCGGCGCTCCTGGCAGAGCTCCATCACCGCGCCGACGAACTCCTTCGGGCGCGATGATCGACGCGCGGATGAAGGGCTCGCGGATCTCCGCGATCGTGCCCGGGTCGGGCATGTCGGAGGGGTTGTGCACCTCGAGCTCCTCGCCGTTGGTGAGCGTCACGTCGAACTCGCACCGACGGCATCGTCGCGAGCAGCTCGAGGTCGTACTCGCGCTCGAGGCGCTCGCGCACGATGTCCATGTGCAGCAGGCCGAGGAAGCCGCAGCGAAAGCCGAAGCCGAGCGCGTCCGAGGTCTCGGGCTCCCAGGACAGCGCCGCGTCGTTGAGCGTCAGCTTCTCGAGCGCGTCGCGCAGCTCGGGGTAGTCGTCGGAGTCGATCGGGAAGAGCCCGCAGAAGACCATCGGCTTGACCTCGCGGTAGCCGGGCAGCGGCTCGGTCGCGCCGCCGGCTCCGGCCGGAGCCCGCGCGCGTCGTCAGCGTGTCGCCGACGCGCAGCTGCGTGACGTCCTTGAGCCCGGTGATCAGGTAGCCGACCTCGCCCGCGGCGAGCTGGTCGGTCGGCATCATCTGCGGGCGAGAAGAAGCCGATGTCGTCGATGTCGGCCTCGGTCGCCCGTCGCCATCGCGCGGATCGCCTCGCCCTTGCGGAAGACGCCGTCGACGACGCGGACGTAGGCGATCACGCCGCGGTACTGGTCGAACTCGGAGTCGAAGATCAGCGCCCGCGGCGGCGCCGTCGCGGGTCGCCCGCCGGCGGCGGCACGCGCGCGACGAGCTCCTCGAGCACCTCCTCCACGCCCTCGCCCGTCTTGCCGCAGATCCGCAGGATCGACTCCGGCGGGCTCGCCGATCAGCTCGCTCGACTTCGCCCGCGACGCGCTCGGGCTCGGCGCCCGGCAGGTCGATCTTGTTCAGGCACGGGATCAGCTCGAGGCCCGCCTCGACCGCCAGGTAGGTGTTGGCGACCGTCTGCGCCTCGACGCCCTGGGAGGCGTCGACGACGAGCAGCGCGCCCTCGCACGCGGCCAGCGAGCGCGAGACCTCGTAGGTGAAGTCGACGTGCCCGGGCGTGTCGATCAGGTGCAGCTGGTAGGTCTCGCCGTCGCGCGCCGTGTAGAAGACGCGCACCGCCTGCGCCTTGATCGTGATCCCGCGCTCGCGCTCGAGGTCCATCGAGTCGAGCACCTGCGCGCGCATCTCGCGCGCGGTCGACCGTGTGCGTCAGCTCGAGGATGCGGTCGGCGAGCGTCGACTTGCCGTGGTCGATGTGCGCGATGATCGAGAAGTTGCGGATGTGCGCCTGGTCCATGGGCCGCTCACGGAGACGTCCCGAGAGGCGGCGGGTCGTCGAGCGCGGGTCTCAGCATTGATGGCACGGCCCGGGCATCGCCCTAGCCTCGAGGTCCGGCGGATCGCCTACTCGGCCGGGGTCGCGGGATCCAGCCGGGCAACGCGCCGGCCCTCGGGCCGGCGGCCAGTCCAGGTGGTCGGGAGTGTCACGCCGCCCAGGCAAGACACAAAGTCCTGGGACGTAAGTAGTAAGCGGCGATCTCTGACCGGCTGCCACCGGGCGGGCCTAGAGCCCGCCCGGTCGCATTTCCGCCCGCCCTGTTTGCCCCGCTGAAATAACGCCTCAACGGGCCCGATGCTTACGCCCGGCCAAGCTGGGCGCGGATCAGGCGGCTGACCTGGTGGGCCTCGGGGACGCGCATCGCGAGCACCGCGCGCATGTACACCAGCAGCCCCGCCGCGCCGGCCCCGCCGACGCTCACGATCTGCGCGGGCAGCGAGCGGCCGAGCAGGCGCGTCGAGCAGCGTACCACACCACCCACGAGACGCCCGCCGAGCAGCGCCGAGGCGAGCGAGGATGCGCGCGGTGATCATCGTCGTCTGGCGCGCCTTCCAGGCGCCCGTTGAAGCCGATCCGCAGGCGGTGCAGCTGGAGCGCGGTCATCACGACGTTGGCGGCGACCGTGCCGATGATCAGCCCGGCGATCCCCAGCGGCTTGTAGAGGGCGAGCAGACGATGACGTCGACGACGATGTTGAGCGCCGCCAGGCGCGTGGGGATCCAGGGGCGCTGGACGGCGAAGAAGGTGCGCGTCAGCAGCAGGTTCAGCCCGCCGAAGGGCAGGCTGAACGCGAACCAGAACAGCGCGATCGAGACGAGGTGGGTCGACTTCGGCGCCGAAGGCCCCGCGTTCGAAGACCAGCCGCACGATCGGGGTGGTGAGCACGATCATGAACACCGCCGCGGGGATCAGCAGGAGGTTGATCTGGCGCATCCCGATCCCGACCGCGCGGCGCATCCCGCCGGCGTCCCGCCGCGAGGCCATGCGGCTGAGGGTCGGGAACAGCACGGTGGCCACCGCCACGCTGAAGATCCCCTGGGGGAGCATGTAGATGCGAAACGCGTTTTCGATCGCGCGCGGGCGCTTGTTCGGAGACGAGCGTTCCGAACACCGAGTTGATCAGCTGGTCGAGGTTGACGATGCCCAGGCCGATCGTCACGGGGAGCATCAGCACGAACACCCTGCGCACCCGGGGGTCGTGCCAGTCGATGCGAGAACTGCAGGCGGAAGTCGATCCGCGCGAGCGCCCCGAGCGCCATCGCGAACTGCACGCCGGTGGCGATCAGGATGCCCACGCGTAGGCGTACACCTCGTCCTCGCCGTGGAAGTGCGGGCGCAGCAGGACGAGCAGCCACGATGATCACCACGTTCCACACCGCGGGGGCGAGGGCGGGGATCGTGAAGTGGTCGTAGGACTGCAGGATCCCCACGAGCAGGCCCGTCAGCCCGAGCAGGAGCACCACGGGAAACAGCACCTGCGAGAGCCCGCACGGTGAGGGCGTCCAGGGCGCCGCTGAACGTCGGGGCCGGTGAACAGCGGCATGACCACCCCGGCGGCGAGCACGAAGAACGCGGTGATCGCCCCGAGCGCGATCAGCATGATCCAGAAGAGCGTCGAGGCCAGCCGCAGCGCCTCGCGCCGGCGCCCCTGCTGGAGCAGGTCGGTGAAGACCGGCACGAACGCCGCGGAGAGCGCGGCGTTGGCGAAGAGGTTGGCGATCAGGTTGGGGACCAGGAAGGCGAGCGTGAACGCCGAGGCCGGACCGGTGACGCCGAAGTAGCTCGCCGCCACGACCTCCCGCCCGAGGCCCGCGACCCGGGAGAAGGCCGTGAGGATCGAGAAGAGCGCGGTGTTGCGCGCGATGCGCCCCCCGCCGGAGCCGCCCCTCGTCTCCTCGACCGAGTCGCCCTCCAGGCCCAGTTGCTGCGTCGGAGGCTCTTCGGTTGCGGACAAGGCCGCTATAGTACGGCGCTCCCGCGATGGCCAATATCGACTCCCAGAAGAAGCGGATCCTGCGCTCCGAGCGCGAGCGCCTTGAGAACCGCCTCTACACCTCGACGATCAAGACCTGCTTCCGGCGCCTGGAGGCGGCGGTGCAGAGCGGCGACGAGCAGACCGCGGAGGCCGAGCACCGCGGGCTGGTGAGCAGGATCGACACCGCGGTCAAGCGCGGCGCGCTGCACCGCAACACGGGCGCACGCAAGAAGAGCCGCGCCGCCCGCGTGCGCGCCGGCAAGGCCTGACTCTCAACCGGTGATCGCGCGGATCGCGCGCAGCGCGAGGGTATCCTCCTGCAGGAGGGAGAGCCCCGAGCGACCCCACCGCAGCGGCGCCCCGCCGCGCGTGTCGAGTTCGAGGTCCGCGAGCACGCACAGCGCGGCCCGCAGCCGCTCGGGATCGCTGCGGGCGACGTCCGCGACGAAGCGCTCCGCCGCACGCGCCGGCATGCGCAGTCCGCGCTTGACCTCCGCGGCCGACTCCCCCGCCTGCAGGCGCACCGCGACGGCGAGCGCCTCGCGCAGCCGGGAGGCCATCAGGTAGACGAGCCCCCCGAAGCGCTCGCCCTGACGGCGCAGGCCCAGGTAGGCGAGCGTCGCCTCGCGGGGGTTCCCCGCCACGAGCGCGTCGGCGAGCACGAAGACGCGCCGCTCGGCGGAGTGGGCGGTGAGCTGTTCGATCTGCCGCGCGCTCACGCGGATCGGCCTGGGGGCCGCGGCGTCGCCCGCCGGCTCCTCGAGCTCCAGGGCGAGCTTCTCGAGCTCCCGCAGGATCCGCTGCTGGCGCTCCCCCACCTGTGCGACCAGCGCCTTCGCCGCCGCCTGGTCGAGCGCGAGGCCGAGCCGCCCGGCCTGCTCGCGCGCCCAGCGGGGCAGCTCCCACGGCTTGACGGTCCCCTGCTCCACGATCTGGCCCCCCGCGGCCTTGAGGGCCTTGTGCACCGCCGGGGGCGCCTTCGTGCGACCCTCCTCGCGGGCGAACAGGGCGAGGGTGGTGTCGGGCGGGAGCGCGCGCATCGCGGGGAGCAGGTGCTGCGCGACCTCCGCCTCTCTCCAGCGCTCCACCCCGTCGACGATGATCACGCGCCGCCCCATCGCGAAGGTCATCGCCGCCAGCGCGAGCGCCACACCGGCGGGGGTGGCGGCCTCGCCGGAGAGCACCTCCACGCTGCCCGCGTCGCCCTCCTGGAGCGCCAGCGCGTGCAGTCCGGCGCGGCGCTCGGCGATCGCCCCGTGGTCGTCGCCGTGGATCAGGTAGGCGGGCTTGAGCGCGGGCATCAGCGCACCACCAAGTTCACCAGCTTGCCCGGCACAACTATCTCCTTGACCACCTCTTTGCCGTCGAGGTGCGCCCGCACGTTGGGGGCGGCGCGGCAGAGCTCCTTGAGCTGCTCGGGGGTGGCGTCGGCGGGTGCCTGCACGCGGTCGCGCAGCTTTCCGTTGACCTGGCAGACCAGCTCGTAGATCTCGCGCTCCAGCAGCGCCGGGTCGGCCCGCGGCCAGGGCTGCTCCCACACCCGCTGCCCGTCGGCGAGGCGGTCGTAGATGTCGGAGCAGACGTGCGGAGCGAACGGGAAGAGCACCGAGGCCGCGGTCGAGAGGGCGAAGCGCAGCGTCTGCGTCGATGCCTGCCCGCGCAGCCGCGAGCATTCGTTGAGCAGCTCCATCACCGCGGCGATGGCGGTGTTGAAGGCGAAGCGGCGCAGGTCCGTGGAGACCTTGTCGATCGCCCAGTGCGCCTTGCGCAGCAGCTCCAGGTCCGGGCCCTCGCGCTCCGGGAGGGTCCCCTCACCCTCCCCCTCCTCCTCCTCCCCCTCCCCTTTGCGCTCGGCGACCTCCGCGGCCAGTCGCCAGAGGCGCCCGAGGAAGCGGTGCACGCCCTCGACGCCGTCGTCGGACCAGTCGGCGTCCTGGTCGGGGGGGGCGATGAAGAGGATGTAGCAGCGCGCGGTGTCCGCGCCGTAGCGCTCCACGATCGAGGCGGGCGAGACCACGTTGCCCCGGGACTTGCTCATCTTGGCGCCGTCCTTGGTGACCATCCCCTGGGTGAAGAGCGCCCGGAAGGGCTCCTGGAAGTCGAGGTGGCCGAGGTCGGCGAGCGCCTTGGTGACGAAGCGCGCGTACATTAGGTGCAGGATCGCGTGCTCCACGCCGCCGATGTACTGGTCCACCGGCATCCACCGCGCCAGCACCGCGGGGTCCCAGGCGGCCTCGTCGTTGGCGGCGTCGCAGTAGCGCAGGAAGTACCACGAGGAGTCCACGAAGGTGTCCATCGTGTCGGTCTCCCTCCGCGCCGCCCCACCGCAGGCGGGGCACTGCGTGGAGACCCACTCCTCCGCGGCCGCCAGCGGGGAGCGCCCGCGCGGGGCGTAGTCCTCGATCGCGGGCAGCCGCACCGGGAGCTGCTCCTCGGGCACGGGCACCATCCCGCACTGCTCGCAGTAGAGGACCGGGATCGGGCAGCCCCAGTAGCGCTGACGGGAGACGAGCCAGTCGCGCAGGCGGTAGTTGACCGAGGCGTGGCCCTTGCCCTCGCGGTCCAGCCACTGCACGATCTCCGCCAGTGCCTCGCGGTTGCCCTTCCCGTCGAAGCGCGGGTCGGAGTCCACGAGCGGGCCGTCGCCGGTGTAGGGGAGGCTCTCCTCGCTGCGCTCCCAGCGCTCACGGGCCTCACCCCGCTCGGGCGTCCCCCCCAGCTCGGAAGCCTCCCGCCGGCCGGGCGCACCGTTCTCCTCCCCGCCGGGCGGGGGCTCAGCGGCCCCCACAATCACGCGCCGGATCGGCAGGCCGTGGGCGCGCGCGAAGGCGTGGTCGCGCTCGTCGTGGGCGGGCACCGCCATGATCGCCCCGGTGCCGTACTCCATCAGCACGTAGTCCGCCACATACATCGGGAGCTGCTCGCCGTTGACGGGGTTCGTCACCGTGCGCCCCAGCGCCACCCCCGTCTTCGGGCGCTCCGCGTCGCCGCGCTCCTCGTTGGACTCGGTGAGCACGTGGTTGACGTACTCCCGCACCGCCCCCTCGTGCCCGGTGCCCTCGGCGAGTCGCAGCACGTCGGGGTGCTCGGGGGCCATCACAAAGAAGGTCGCGCCGAACAGCGTGTCGGGGCGGGTCGTGAAGACCGGGTAGTCGATTGGGGTCCCGCCCACCCGGGCGGGATCCAAGTCCTCGCAGCGGAAGGTCACCTCCGCGCCCTCCGAGCGCCCGATCCAGTTGCGCTGCATCGTCTTCACGTGCTCCGGCCACTCGATCCCCTCTAGATCTCCCAGCAACCGCTCCGCGTAGTCGGTGATGCGCAGGAACCACTGCTCGAGCTGGCGCAGCTCCACCTCCGTGCCGCAGCGCTCGCAGCGGCCGTCCACCACCTGCTCGTTGGCGAGCACGGTCTGGTCGTTGGGGCACCACTTGACCGCCGCCTCCTTGCGGTAGGCCAGGCCCGCGTGAAGGAGCTGCAGGAAGATCCACTGCGTCCAGCGGTAGTAGCTCGGTTCGTGGGTGGCGAGCTCGCGCGACCAGTCGATCGAGATCCCCCATTCGCGGAACTGGCGCTGGAAGGAGGCGATCGAGGCGGCGGTGGAGTCGCGGGGGTTCACCCCCGTCTTGATCGCGTGGTTCTCCGCGGGCAGGCCGAAGGCGTCGTAGCCCATCGGGTGCAGCACCCGGCGGCCCAGGCGCCGGTGGAAGTGCGCGATCGCGTCCCCCACGGAGTACACCTTCAGGTGTCCTATGTGAGGCTCTCCGCTGGGGTAGGGGAGCATCTCGAGCACGTAGGACTTCGGCGGCGCCCCGCCACCCGCGGCATCGCTCCCGCTCCCCGCGGGGACGGCGCCCTCCCCTCCGCGCCCCGGCGGGTCGTTGGAGACCTCCCAGGTGCGCTCAGCCGCCCACACCGCCTGCCAGCGGGGCTCGATCTCCTGCGGGTCGTAGCGCTGCTCGCTCATCTCCACCGGAGGTTATCGGGCACCCCCCGACGGAACGCTCGCGCCGGTTCTCAGGCCATCAGCGGCGCGTCAAACCAATTCCTCCGACACCGACTGGAAGCGGCCCATCGTTTCGCCGAGGGCCTGGCCCGTGAAGGCGTTGATCACGCCGACGTTCTCCACGACGGTGGCGGCGCGCACCACGGCCCGTTCGAACTCCTCGCTGGAGCGGACCTCATCGAGCTTGCCGCGCTCGCCGCGCAGCAGCACGAAGCCGCCGAGGTCGCCCCCGTGCGGCGCGATCAGCACCGGTTCGAAGCTGTCGATCTTTCCCTCCTGCTGCAGCCGGCCGTAGTACTCGATGGTCTCCTGAAAGACCTGAAAGGCCGTCTGCTCGCGACCCCGCACAACGGGGCCCCAACCCAGGAACAGCGCTTCTCCAGCCATCTTGCTTCCTCCTCGTGTTGGGTCCTTCGAGGTTACTCCGATCCCCCCATCCGTGACCGCTGGCCGGGGGTCGCCCCACTCCGCAGCTATTCCCCGCTCGTGAGAGCGCGCACCAGCTCGAGGACCTCCGTCGGGGCACTCCGCGGCGATCCGGCGTCGAAGGGAGGATGGGGGTCGTACTCGATGCCCAGCTGGATCGCCTGCGCCACCTGATCTCCGGCGATCCTCGCGGCGAGTGTGAGGGCCATGTCGATCCCCGCGGAGACCCCGGCGCCCGTTACGAGCTTGCCGTCGAACACCACCCGCTCCGGGGTGGGCACGGCGCCCAGCCTACCCAGCTCCTCGAGCGCGTCCCAGTGGCTGGTGGCCCGCTTGCCGGTGAGCAGACCCGCGGCGGCGAGGACCAGCGAACCGGTGCACACCGAGGCGGTCCACGTCGAGGTCTCGTGCGCGGCGCGCAGCCACTCGTGCACGGGACCGTCCTCCATCAACGCCCGCCGGCCGGGTCCCCCGGGCACGAGCACGATGTCCGGATGGGGAAGCTCCCCCAGGGAGGCGTCGGCGAGCAGCGCGAGCTGGCCCGTGTCGGTGCGCTTGGGTCCCGGCCCCTGCGCGACGAACGTGAGCTCCGCGTCGGGCAGGCGGCTGAGCACCTCGTAGGGCCCCACCGCGTCCAGCGCGGTGAGGCGGTCGAAGATGAGGATGGCGATCTGCATGGTCTGTGCTCCTTGGTGGTCGTGGTCTTTTCGGCTGCGGCACTGGGCACCGAGGCGGTTTGGTCGTGGTCTCCAGGCCGCGGCTTGGGGTATCGCCGCGGTTTGCTTGTGGCTCTCAGGTCGGGGCCTGGGCACCCCGGCGGTTGGTGGTGGTCCTCAGGCCGCGGCGTTGGGCACCGCCGCGGCCTGAGTGAAAGCGGCGGCGGTACTCCGCGGGGCCCACTCCGAGCGCGCGCAGGAAGACCCGGCGCATCGTCTCCGCGGTGCCGAAGCCGCACGCGGCGGCGACCGCGGCCACGGGCTCCTCGCCCTCCTCCAGCCGCCGCCGCGCGGCCTCCAGGCGCAGACGCTCCACGTAGCGCGCGGGCGTGAGCCCCACCTCCGCGCGGAAGCTGCGCGCGAAGTGGCGCGGGCTCATGTGGGCGCGCCGGGCGAGCGACTCCACCGAGAGGTC
Source organism: uncultured Solirubrobacterales bacterium (assembly GCA_963771915.1). GTDB lineage: Bacteria > Actinomycetota > Thermoleophilia > Solirubrobacterales > Solirubrobacteraceae > Palsa-744. The sequence continues at coordinate 231,402 of CAVYVD010000001.1, forward strand.
CCCCGCGAGGTTCTCCACCGCGAAGCGCTGCACCTCCCGCAGGCCCGAGCGCCCCGGCACGCGCGCGGCGAGCGTGGCGCTGAACTGCGACTGGTTGCCGGGCCGGCGCAGGAAGAGCACCAGGTGGCGGGCGATCGTGAGCGCGGCCTCGCGGTCGAGATCCTCCTCGACCAGCGCCAGCGCGAGGTCCATGCCGGCGGTCACCCCCGCCGAGGTCCACACCGGCCCGTCGCGCACGAAGATCGGCTCCGGATCGACGCTCACCAGCGGGTGGCGGTGCGCGAGCTCGGCGGCGGCCGCCCAGTGCGTGGTCGCACGGCGCCCGTCGAGCAAACCCGCTGCCGCGAGCAGGAACGCCCCCGTGCACACCGATGCCACCCGCCGCGCCCCCGCGGCCCGGGCGGCGATCCACTCGAGCAGCGCCGGGTCGGTGCACGCCTGCTCCGCCCCGGCGCCGCCCGCCACGAGCAGCGTGTCGATCCTCGCGGGCGCCTGGCCGAGGGCCGCGTGCGGCACGATCGTCAGGCCGCTCGATGTCGCCAGTGGCGCGCCATCGGGGCTGACGATGCTCACGCGGTAGCCACGGTCGCCGGCGCGATCCCGCCCGCCGTCGCGACCGCGCCCGCCCTCCGCGAGACCCCCGACAGGCGTTTCCTCGGCGGCCCCCCCGAGGCCGCTCTCGAGTAGCTGGCGCGCCCCGCTGAACACCTCCAACGGCCCGGTCACATCCAGGCTCTGCACGCCCGGGTAGACGAGGATCACGATGTTGCGTGGGGAGCGAACGCCGGGCACCACACGATCGTGACCGATATCGCCTCTGTCTGCAAGGACAGATTTCCAACGATTCCTGCCAAGCGCCAGCGTGGGCCCAGGCACGCTGGCGCGGTTCCCCTGCGCGAGCGCCCGCTCGCTCGCGGGTCGCTCACGCCACCGGCTCGAGTCCGCTGTCGGCCTTAAGTGGCGTCCCATATTGCCCGATTCGGGCAGATAGTTGGACCCCCAGACCGACATGGCGTATGCCCCTCGGGGTGGCCTCTTAAGTCGTTCGTCCAACACCCCTGGTAATTGTCGGCACAGCGTGCATCCTTGCCCCCTTCCTACGCTTGCCGCACCTCAGTGGTGCGTCTGCGCGAAAATGTGAATCGACCACCTCGCACTCATCAACGAGCGACGACAGAGTCAGGAGACTGTTTTTAATGCGACCGCTTCAAACTCTTAGGCACTCACTGCAGCACGTCTCATCGACCCGCCCCACCGCACAGCCGCAGAGCCTCGAACTAACCGTGCATGACCGCCGGGGCCAGACCGCGAGCCGTCATGACGCGCAGATGCTCACCGGGCGCACCGTACCCGCCGACCCATACAAGGTGTGGCTCGAGCAGCGCGAAGCCGATCGCGAACGAGAAGCACACCGTCTGAACCCCCGCGATGCCTGGGACGATCTGAGGACTCAGAGCTTCTGTGCGATCGGGCGCGGGTGAAGGTGAAAACCGGCTGCGACGGGAGCTCGACGAGAAGGCGCCAACAGCCGCCCGTCGGCCGGAGCAGTAACGACTAACTGGTCAGGACAGCGCCGTCCGCCGGGCGCCCGGCGCCGGGGCCCAGTTCGGCGCGCACGTCGCGTACGTCGAGCGGCTCGCCGCAGCGCGCGCAGATGCGCCGCTCACCGAGCTCGCCGCCGCAGCCCTTGTGGCGGATGACGATCGGCGGTCCGTTGGGAGCGGCGTGGCGGTCGCCCCACAGCAGCAGCTCGACAATCACGGGCCACAGGTCGAGGCCCTTGTCCGTCAGCCGGTACTCGTGACGCGGCGGGCGCTCGCCATAGGGGACCTTCGCCAGGATCCCCTCGCCCACGAGCCGCTCCAGGCGGGCGGCGAGCACGTTGCGGGCGATGCCGAGATCTCGCTGCAGCGCGTCGAAGCGGCGAACCCCCAGAAACACGTCGCGCAGGACCAGGAAGGTCCAGCGATCGCCCACCAGCTCGAGCGTGCGGGCAATCGAGCAGTTCTGAGTGCCGTAGTCGGAGCCGAGCATCTCCTTCACGATAACACCAGTGAGTTGCGTCATAAAACCCAAACGTGGTATCGTGCCCATCAGTGAGTTTTGTCATGCAACTCATACAGGGTGTGGTGCCGGTGATCGTCGTTCGACCTCGTGAGGGGAGCCTCTGATGGAGCGCAAGTGGCAGGTGCTGCTGGTGGTCGTGGTGGGCGTGTTCATGGCGGGCCTGGACGTGTTCATCGTCAACATCGCCTTCCCCCAGATCCACGCCGACTTCCCCACGACGAGCCTGGGCTCGCTCTCGTGGATCCTCAACTCCTACACGATCGTCTTCGCGGCGTTCCTCATCCCCGCGGGCCGCTGGTCGGACGCGTTTGGGCGCAAGCGCGCGTTCCTGCTCGGGGTGGGCCTGTTCGTCGCTGCCTCCGCCGCCAGCGCCGCGGCTCCCACGATCCCCCTGCTCGTGGGCGCCCGCGCGATCCAGGGCCTCGGCGCGGCGTTGCTGATGCCCGCCTCGCTCGGCCTGCTGCTGCCCGAGTTCCCACTCTCGCAGCGGCACATCGCGATCGGCGCGTGGGCCGCGGTCGGCGGAGTCGCGGCCGCCGCCGGGCCGCCGCTGGGAGGCCTGCTCGTGCAGGCGGGCTGGCGCTGGGTGTTCATCGTCAACGTCCCCCTCGGCATCGCCGGCCTCCTCGCGGGCCGGCGCGTGCTGCGCGAGATCCGCCACCCCGAGACGGTGGCGCCCGACCTGCCGGGCGCGGTCCTGCTCGCCACCGGCGTGGCCGCGCTCACCGTCGCGATCGTGCAGGGCTCAGCATGGGGCTGGTCCAGCGCCCGAATCCTCGCGCTGCTCGTGCTCGCCGCGCTGCTGCTGCTCCTGCTCGCCCGGCGCATCGCGCGCAACCCCGCGCCGATCGTCGAGCCCGCGCTGCTGAAGGTCCGAGCCTTCAGTGCCGCCACACTCGGGTCGCTGCTGTTCTTCGCGGGCTTCGCGGGGATGCTGCTCGCCACGGTGCTGTTCCTGACCGGCATCTGGCACGAGGAAATCCTCGAGGCCGGCCTGATGATCGCGCCCGGCCCGGCGATGGCCGCGCTCACCGCGGTGCCCGCGGCGCGCCTGGGAAGCCGCTTCGGCCCCGGCCGCATCGGCGCGCTCGGGACGCTGCTCTACGCGCTCGGCGGCGTGTGGTGGCTGCAGAGGCTCGGCGGTCAGCCCCGCTACGTGCTCGACTTCCTGCCCGGGATGCTGATCGGCGGGATCGGCGTGGGCTTTGTCATCCCCTCGCTCACCGGCGCCGTCGCGGCGACGCTGCCACCGGCCCGCCTGGCGACCGGCATCGCGGTCCAGACGACCGGGCGCCAGCTCGGCTCGGCGCTCGGGTTCGCGATCGTGGTCGCCGTGCTCGGTACACCACGCTCCGCCGCGGACTTCGCGGGCGCCTGGAGGTTCATGATGCTCGCCTCCCTGCTCGCCGGCGTCCTGCTCACCTTGGTGGGACGCGCGCCGGCGCTCGCCGCGGCCGGTCACGATGACGATGGGTTACCGGACTCGCCCGCCGTCCGACCCGAGCGGGAGATCGCGGCGGTCGCGCCACTGGCCCTCGCGGTCGGCGACGATGGGCCAGAACCCGCTCTATGAGTCACAAAGCTCGCCAACCACCGGCCGCGGTTGAGCCGCCGCCGGAGCCCGAGCAAATCCCGACGTTCCACCAGTTCGCGGAGGAGTGGTGGATACGCAACGAACGCCAGTTCTCCGAGAACACCCAGCTTGACTACCGCTGGCGGCTGGAGTCTCACCTGCTGCCCTTCTACAAGGATCACCGGCTCGACGCGATCACGTTCGATCTGGTCGAGCACTACATAGCCGGCAAGCTCGCCGAGGACGATCCGCTCTCGCCACGGTCGATCAACATGACGGCCACGCTGCTCGCGGCGATCCTTGAGGGCGCAGTCGAGCGAGAGCTGATCGCGCGCAACCCCGCGAAGGGCCGAGGCCGCAGAGTCCGGGAACGGGCACCTCGCCGCAGCTAACAGGAGACGGCCGCGCAGATCGAAGCCCTGCTCGACGCAGCCGGCGAACTGGACCGCATGGCGCACCCGGCCTGCCAGCATGTCGAGCGGCGCGCGATGCTCGCCACGCTGACGTTCGCCGGCCTGCGGATCAGCGAGCTATGCGCGCTGCGCTGGCGGGACGTGGGCCTCACCGCCGGATGGCTGCACGTCGGAGAGTCCAAGACCGACGCCGGCAGGCGGCGCGTGAAGCTCCGCGGAGCGCTCAGGGACGAACTCCTCGCCGTGCGCGCGCGGCGCCCGCAGGCGGCAGCCGAGGCGTGGGTGTTCTCGACGCTCAGGGGCGGTCGGCCGAGTCCGAACAACCTCCGCTCGCGGGTGCTCAGGGTCGCGGTCGAGCGCGCGAACGAGAACCTCGCCAAAACGCAAGCTCGCGCCACTGCCCGAGCGGATTACTCCGCACTCGCTCCGGCGGACGTTCGCAAGCGTGCTGTACGCGCTCGGCGAGGACCCCGGCATCGTCATGGACGAGATGGGCCACACCAACCCCGGGCTCGCGCTGCGCGTCTATCGCCAGGCCATGCGCCGCGGCGAGGACGAGAAGGCCCGGCTCCGGGCACTCATCGAAGGCGGCGAAGTGGCAGATATTGGCAGACGAGCCTCCGAGAGCCCCTCAGAGCTGACCGAGCGCGAGGCCGCTTGAACGCGGAAACCCGCTCTGTGAGTGTATATTGAGATGCGCCAGGGGCTATAGCTCAGCTGGGAGAGCGCTTGCATGGCATGCAAGAGGTCGTCGGTTCGAGCCCGACTAGCTCCACCAAAACCTCGCTAATCGAACCAACGTCCAAAAGCTCCCGTTCCCCGCTGGGGACGGGAGCTTTGGCGTCTTGGGGCAGCGTGCTGGCGATGACGGCGGGCGCGGGGTATGGGGTGGTGCTGGGGAGTCGGTGGATGGCGTCGCGCAGGTCGCAGAGGGCGGCGAACGGCCCGGTCAGCTCGGTGGCGGTGATGGTTTCGTCGCAGACGTAGAGTGCGTTGAAGATGGCCTGGTTGAGCAGGCGTCGGATGGTGTCGTCGGCGCGCTGGTAGAGGTCGTAGAGGTCTTCGCCGAGGATTTCGAGCGCGAGGTCGAGGGTGGCAGCGATGTCTTGGTAGCCGAGGTTCAGGCGGGCGATCAGGGTCTCGGCGTCTTGGCGGCGCTGGCGTAGCCGGTTCTGCTCGTCGTCAAAGAGCTCACCTGTGATGCGGTCTTCGTAGTGCATGTTCAGGAGCTTTCGTTCCTGTTCCTTGACTTCATCGAGGACGCCGTGGCAGCGGTCGATCTCTTGTTGGGCAACCTTGGCGCGCTCGCTGAGGTCGTTGGTGATCGCCTGGCGGATCTCCTCGCGTTCGGTGTCGGTGATGGCGACGCCGCGGTAGTGGTTCTCGATGGCGGCTTCGACGAGGTCGACGGGCTGGTAGCCCTGGGGGCATTTCCCGTTCTGGTAGTAGGGGCAGACGAAGTACTCGTAGATGCCGCCGTTGCCTTTGTTTTGGGAGTAGACGAGGCGGGCGCCGCAGGTGCCGCAGCGGATCGTGCCCTTGAGGTAGTGCAGGTGTGTGCGGTCGCGCTCACCGGCGTAGTTGTGCGATTGCAGAACGGCCTGTACCCGGTCGAAGAGCTCTTCGCTGATGAGCGGCTCGTGCCGGCCGGGGTAGTTCTTGCCACGGTAGGTGACGATCCCGGCGTAGTAGGGGCTTGAGAGCATGTCGTGGATGCTTGACTGGCCGAGTGCCTGTGGGGCACGGCGGCGGTCGCCGCGTGTGCGCAGTCCGCGAGCGTCCAGCAGCAGCGTCATGTCGGCGGTGCTGTAGAGGCCGGTGGCGTAGGTCTCGAACGCCCAACGGATGAGCGGGGCGCGCTCGGGGTCGATAGCGATCGTGCGGACCTCGCCGCCCTGTGGCAGTTGCTCGCGGACGTTCAGGTAGCCGAGGCGAGCACGTCCGGGTGTGCCGCCGCGCTTGGCCTTCTCGGTGGAGCCCTTGAGGACCTCGTTGGCGAGGTTGCGGCTGTAGTACTCGGCGAAGCTGGCGAGCATCCCGTGCATCAGCCGGCCGGCGGGAGTCTGGTCGATGTTCTCGGTCGCGCTGATCAGCCGGGCGCCGGCCAACTCGATCTCAAACAGCATGTTGGCGTCGTCGCGGCGGTTGCGCGCGAAGCGATCGACCTTCCAGCAGATCACGTAAGCGACGTCGCGCTGCTCCTTGATGCGCTTGAGCATGACGTTCAGTTCGGGGCGCTGGTTGGTCTTGGCTGACTCGGCGCGCTCGATGTACTCATCGACCACGACGGCGCCGAACTCGCTGGCCTTCTGAGCGCAGCGCTCCCGCTGCGCGGCGATCGACAGGCCATCGTCGTCGTAGTCGGTCTCCAACTGTCCGCGCGAGCTGACCCGTAGGTAGAGCACGGCCCGCTTGACGGCATCCGTGGGATCGGTGTCGGGTTTGTTTTTGGTGATAGTGAGTGTCATTGGGGGTTCCTTTCGTTGGTGTTCTTGGTGTGCGGTTGCCATTGGCAGTACGAGCGGCCACGGTGTCGTGGCCTTCGTTTGGAGAGTCCGAGGGCGTGCAGGCGGTGTGCGACCGCCTCGGCGGGTACTTGGTAGCGCTCGGCCAGGGCGCTGATGCTGCGGTGTCCGGCTTGCCAGTCGGCGTGCAGCCACGGCGCGGGGATCAGGACGCTCAGGGCGAAGTCGGTGCAGAGTCCTCCACTACTGCTTTGGCTGCCTGTTTGGTGTGGGCGGGTGGTGTGTCCGCCATCGATGATGTGTTTCAGTTCGTGCAGGAGTGTCACGCGCCGTTCGTCTGCCGGTAGGATGCTGTCGATCAGGATGTCGCCGCCGCAGCGGCTCGGTTTGCTGACGCCCATCAGTCCTTTCACGGGCACCTGCGCCAGCGGGTAAACGGTCACGCCGTCGAGTTCGGTTACGACTGTCTCAGGGACCGGCGGGGCGGTGATGCCTGCCTCATTGAGTAGGAGCTTGGCTTGTTTTTCGGCGACCCAGCGCGTCTCGCGGCGGGATACCTGCCATGCCGGGGTGAGGGCGCGCAAACGCTCCACCAGCCGGGGGGTCTTTGGCCCGGTCGCACCCACCCGTGCGTGCATCAGTCGTGGAGTTCTCCGCCTTGGTGTTCGCGGCGGTCGCGGCGAATCTGATCGAAAACTTCTTCGATCTGTCTGATCTCGTGCGGGTTGAGCTTGTACTTCGTGCGAAAGTAGGTGCGGATCGCGGGCAGGTCGCTGGAGACCTTCCCGCGAGTGATCCGGTCGATCCTCTCCAGCGGGATGTCGAGCACCTCGGCTACTTTGGTCAGTTTGCTCGGTGCCGGAGTCGTCATCAGTCCACGTTCCAAGCGGCTGAGCCAGCCGTAGGAAGTGCCTGTCAGCTCGTCCAGGGAGCGCAGCGATAGCCGCTTGGCGCGGCGAGCCCGCTTGACCAACCGTCCGAGTTCTCGTGCCTGTACTTCTGTCATGTGTCATTCCTGTTTACTACCTCCATTGTATTACATAATGTGACGTTTGTTAACTGTTCTATCTTAATAAGGTGGTGACGTCAATAACCATTACCATGTTCTCTACCGTATTTTACCTGTTTGTCTTGGTGTGGTGGTAAGTGTGGGTGGCTCAAATCAATTGATAGTGATTTGAGCCACCCTTGCCCCATGTTGTCTTTCGAGTTAGCCTTGCGGCTAGGAGGACTGCTCCAGCAGCGTGATCTTCTCGGTAATGCTCGCCTTGCGCTCATCGGCGCTGGCTCGCATCGCCTCGTACTCGGCCTGAGCCTCTTTGGCTCGTTCCTTGGCGACCTCGATCTCAGCGTCGATACTCTCGATCGCTCGCTTGAGGGTCGTGATCGCGGACTCGACCGCTGTCTCGCTGGTCGTCTCGCGCCTCCTGGTACGACGAGTCCCGCCACCGTTGCCGGTAGGGGCTGTGCCGCCGTTGTCCAGCACGCGCTTGTGCTGGTAGTAGGCGCCGCGTAGGCTGTCGACCGGCTGGCCGTACTGCTCTGCGAGAGTCTTGAAGGCATCAGCCTTCTTAACCTCGCCCGAGGCAGTCATCGCCTCGATCTTCTCGTAGACCTCTTGTGCCTTGGTCATTACCAAGGACCTCCTTTGTTGGAGTGGATGGGGTTTCGGCACGCACGAAGACGCCGTGGTTTTCACCGTGGTCGTCATGCACGCCGGGCAGCCATCCAGCACCAGCATCCCGTCTCATTTCCTGGCCTCCGTGTTCCAGTGCTCGATCCGCGCCCGTGCGACCGGCACATACCGCTCGTCGCGTTCGATCCCGACGAACCGCCGGCCCTCCAACATGCACGCCGCGCCGGTGGAGCCGCTGCCAGCGAACGGGTCGAGTACCGTGCCGCCCGGCGGGCAGAGCAGCCGCGTGAGCCAGCGCATCAGCTCCAGCGGCTTGACCGTCGGGTGAGCGTTGCGCACCAGCCGCACCGCGCCTCCACCTCGCGGGTAGATCGGCACCTCACGCAGCGCCAGCTCCTCACAGCCGGCCTCGCGCTCCCGGCGGCTCGCCTTCGACGCGAAAAACAGACGGCTGATCTCCCGGCCGGGGCGAGGCTCGGTGTCGATCAGCGCGACCGGGCAATCCGCCCGGCAGCGTCCGGGCCGGCACCGTGGGCCGTGGGAGAGCGCGACGTTCGCCGGCCAGAACCCCCGCCCGCCCTCACTGCGCGGGACACGCCCGGCATCGATCTGAAGCGCCCCTGTGCCATAGGCTGCGAGGTTCGCGTCGAGCGTCGTCCCTTCCATCGGTTTGCGGGCCAGCAGGATCGGCTCGTAGGCCGGTTTCAGCGTGCTCCCGAGCCCGTCTGTGCGGCGGTGGGATTTCGGAACGCCCTGAGCGTAGAGCCAGAGCAGCTGATCGCGGATCTCAAACCCGGCGTCCTCGACTCCGGCGACCAGCCGGTGAGCGGTGCGCGGTGTACCGAACGCCGCCAGCCACCCGCCCGGTTTGAGTACCCGCAGCGCCTCGGCCGCCCATGCGCTCGTCCACCCCTGAAACGTTGCCGGGTCGGTCAGCTTGCCGCCGTCCCATGCCTCGCCGCCGAAGCCGATGCCATACGGCGGGTCGGTGATAATCGCCTCGACCGAGTTCGCGGGTAGCTCGGGCAGCAGCGCCAGACTATCGGCGTGCAGCAAAAGCCAGCGTTTCGCATCCCCATACATCACCGGGCGCCCGCCCGCTGCCGCGCTCACGCTGCGCCTCCCGCCGCCACGGCGGTCTCTGCCCCCGGGCCGCAGAGCACGTCAACGGCCTGGTCGCTGGTCGCTACAGTGAACAGCCGCCGAGTCTGCTCGGGCAGCCCCCGGTGGATGTCCGTGAGCAGCGCCATCCGCTGCGCGTCGGGCACGATCCACAGCACGCCGGGGAACACCCCGGTCTTCGCCTGCTCGACCCCTGATCGGAAATACTCGCTGTAGGCGCGATGCTGGCGGGTCAGCTGACCCCGATGCTCTGTACCCAAGTCGATCTCGACCAGGAAAGAGTCCTCGTACTCGCCGATACCGAGCCGCACAAACGCATCGGGCTTGAGTACCCCGGCCGCGCCGCCCAGGCGGGTATACCGTCGCCAGCACGCCGGCTCCGCGTCGAAGTCCAGCAGCTCCACCCGCCCGGCTCGCTCCGCCTGGCGCAGCCGCAAATACAGGTCGCTGACCGCGAGCGTGTGCGCTGTCCACGCCACACCTGGCTCGTGCGCGCTGCGGGAGCGTGGCAGACCCTCCCCGGCCCAGTAGGCGACCATACGCCGGCCGGCCGGGCCGAGCGCATACACCCACGCCGAGGAACCGCCGCCGACCCCTCCTTGACGGCGCTCCAAGCGGTCGAGCACCCGCTGCTCAACCAGCCGAGCCAGCACCCTACGAGCCCTACGAGCACGGGTAGAAGGAGAAACAACAGCAGCAGAAGAATCAGAAAAATAGAAAAATAAATAAGAGAGCTGCCGGCCACTGACCAAGGTGAGGCGAGCGACCGTCTCCACGATCTCCCTCTCAAGGAGAGGCATCCCATCAGCCAACGCCACCAGCCGGGGAACGCTGACCCGGCTCACGACCAGCCCCCCGCGAGGAACAACAACACACACAACGGAAGGGGTAGAGCCCCTGGCGTTATTCGCCGAAAAGCCCCATGCCGCAAGGGCGAATGGCGGTCGTGACTTGAGGCGACTGGCGGGGCGAGCGGCACATCCTGAAGGGAGAGCCCGCGCCTCATGGGGCCTGCCTTCGGCGCCGACGCAGCGGCGTCTCGTCATCCTCGATACCGGCCGTGGGATGGTCGCTGAGACCGTGGCGCTCCAGCAGCGCCTCATCGACCTCCTTGGGATCGACGCCGTAGCGCTCGGCTGACTCTCGGCGTACCGCCTCGGGGTCGCTGATCGGCTCTGCCGGGGCGATTGTGCGGCCGGTGACTGGCGGGCTGACGTCACCTGGGCCGAGTCCGATCCGGGCGGCGATCTCAAAGCGCCCGAGTGCCTGTAGTTCTTCGGGGCTCACGCCCGGTAGCTCGCGGGCGAGCAGCTTGGCGTCGTCGGCGTTCTGGCGGAAGGCGACGAGCGTCGCCGCGTTCGTGAGCGCTGCCTGGGCGAGATCGCCTGGTAGCTGGGTGATCGACTGCGCGGAGAGCGTCAGGCCGACGCCGAGGCCGCGGGCCAGCTCGAACAGCGAGTCCAGCGGCATCGGGATGTCCGTGAAGACCTTGGGCTCATCGACGTAGACGTAGAACGGGCGGCGCTTGGTGGCCGGCACCCGCGCACGGGCCTGCACGCCCTGGAACAGTTCGTTGATAACCAGCGCGGCGAGCAACCTCGAGGCCGGCGAGCCGATCATCCCCGGCGACAGCGAGACGATCACCACCTGCCCACGGCGCAGCACCTCGCGCATGTCCCACTTCGGCTCAGCCTGCGCCAGCACCGAACGCACCACCCGCCGGCCGACGAGCTCGTTGACCTTGTTCAGCGGCGACCCGAGCTGCTGGGCGCGACCCTCCGGGCTCATCGCCTCGAACTGCGCCCACGTCGCCCTGAGCAGCGGGTCCTGGAGACGCCCGGTGAGGCGGCGGCGGAAGGAGTCCGAGGCGAACACGAAAGGTATGTCTCCGAGCGTGGCGTGGGGGTCGTGCGCCAGTGTCACGAGCCCCGCCCGCAGCCACTTATCCGAGCGCACCCCCCACGAGTCGATGAAGATCGAGCGGAACATGCCGAGCACAAGATCACCGGCAAGCTCCGGGTCGCCACCGCCGAATACCCGCAGCCCCGGCACCGGCCCCTGCCGGCTGGGATCAAGCACGATCACCTCACCCCGGCGTCCCTCGGGCACCATCCGCAGGATCTCCTCGGCCAGGTCCCCCTTCCCGTCAAGTACCAGGCAGCCACGACCGGCCGCCAGGTCTTGAGCCACAGCCCCCGCCAGCAGCGCGGACTTACCGACCCCCGAAGGACCTGCGGCGAGCGTGTGGCTGAGCGCGCCGACGAGCGGCTGAACGAGCGGTCGCTTCTCCATGCCCGGCCAAGTGGCGTACCCCAAGCACCGGCCACCCTTGCGCGGAATCCGGGAGGACGGGAGCAGCTGGGGCGCGACACCGAGCACCAGGCCCGGCACCCGAGGCGCATCGATCGGCCAGCCGACCAGCCCCATGAGCTCCGCCGGCGAGAACCGGCTGCCCTTGCCGAGCGGCGCCCGCTCCACGAACCGCTGCACACGACCCGAGCGGCAATACCGGGCCTGCGGATGCCCGCGCAGCCCTGATTGCGCCCGCAGGACCGCCATCACCCGCGTCAACAGGTTCGCGCTCCGTCCGTCGCTGCCTGCGGCGACCGCGACCACCGCACGAGCGAAGAGCACCGGCCCGCCGTACTTGGAGCGCAGCGCCGGCAGATGCGCCGGGTCGACCTGCTGCTCAGAGAACAGCCGCGCCAGCAACCCTTGGCTACGAGCCTGCGAGCGAGACTGACGCTCCGGCAGTTGATACGGGCCGCGCGCCGGACGCAGCGTCCAGCGCACCACCACCTTCTCGCCACCATGCAGATCAGACAGCGCGCCGAGGAGCGCCGCCGCCGACTCGCCATTGCGGTCACTGCGCAGCAGCGGGTGGCGGCCACCCCAGCGCACCCGTGCCGCTGCCCGCCAGGTACTTGCCGTGGCCGGCTCTACCGGCTCCAACCGCACACCGGGCAGCAGACCCCGCAAGTGGGCGCGCAGTATCCCTATCGTCCCAGGCTCAGCGCGCACGTAATGGCGGATACCATCGGCGTCACCGACCAGCTCCAACATCACCCGAGCGCTCGTCGGCAAACCCGAGATACAACCCAGCACCCCCCATACCGCGTTCTCGCTGACATCCGTCCCGAAGCGCAGCTCGACGCTGTCCATCACAGGCCGCCGTCCGCGACCGATGAGCAGCACAGCGAGCCCCCCGCCAAGCGTCAGCGCCAGACCGCCAAGGATCGCCGCCACCATTATGCGGCCTCCTGCGTATCGGGTCGTTCACCCCCGCCCGCATCATCAACTGGGTTATTCACCTCATCACTGGTTGGCGGGGATGGCTGTGAGCGCTGGGTGCGGTCTTCTACTTTTCCCTTGGCGAGCAGCCAGATAGCGACCTCCATCTTGGTCTCATCGAGCTTACTCAACCGATCCTCACGGATTCTTATACTATGTGGCTTACGACGTCCCATCGCTCACCTCCTCTCTACCTATTATTTGTGAAGCGCCTTCACATTTCATCTGTTGCGGCCTGTGAAGCGGTTTCACATATACTAATTTGCCACACAATTCGTTATATGTCAACAACATTTTCACATTTGCGTGTACCACCAGATAAGGCGCAACACGCCCACAACCACCGCCAGCACAACGAGATACCCCAGGACACGGGGCAGCTCTGTAGTCAGCACATCGACCGAGATCGCCGTCGCCACCAGGCCGACGACGACGCGCTCGATCACCTTGCTCTTCTCAGACACTACGATTCACCACTCGCGTCACCCACGCCGTGCCGCATCGCCTCGGCGTAGATCTGCTGCTCTAGGTCTTTGGCGACGTTCTGCATACGGATGGCGGCATAGAGTCCTTCGCGGTACGGAGCGGCCAGGTCTTCATCAGGCGGTGGCGCGGGTGCCTCGCCGCTCAGTGCCCCGACCGCCAGCAGGATCAGCAGCCCCAGGCCGACGACAGCCAGCACGGCCTCCAAGACCCCCATCACGACTGCCCCCTACCCTGCAAGCTCAGCGCCTGAATCTCGGCAACGGCCAAGCTGCCGAAGGCCCTGAAGATGGCCTGGTAGACCTCCTCCCCCATCGGGCTGACCTTGAAGGCGGCGTTAGCATCCCCTGAGAGCATGGTGGCGCTCTGCATGGAGACCGACGACAAGAAGGCTCCGGCCTGGACGCGGGCCACGGCGCCGAAACAGGCCCGGTGAGCCGCGGCCACCTCGGCGTTTGCCACGGGGTCGAGCTGGGCAGGCTGCTGGGCGCGGCGGGGGACGAGATTAGACATGCGGATGCTCCTTCTGTTGGGGGTTGCGCGATGCGTCAAGAAGACGCTCACTGTCGATGTAGGCGCGGGCGTGCTCCCGGACCTGCTGGCGGTACGGATGCCTGGCCCAGTCGTCGGGCAGCTCATCCCGGCAAGCCACTCGGTTTGGAAGGCGGTCAGGGCGCCGGAGCGCCTGAGCACGTCCAACAAACCCTGCATGCTTGATGCCGTGGTTGCCATCAGCTCCGTCATGCCGCCCAGTGTGGGGCATCCGTGTGGCGCTGCTGTCGAAAATGAGCCACCGCTGACAGCCGATGTCAGGGCTCGCTGACATCGCAATGTCAGCGCAATGCCCAGACCACGCCCAGATGAGACAATCTACGCCATGACCTCTGAGCGCAGGGACCAGAACTCGAAATCGTCTGAGAAGGCCGAGACGCTTGGCGAAGTCGTCCGTGATCTGCGCAACTCAGTCGGGGAGAGGCAGGTTACCTTCGCTGCTCGCTTTCCTGTCGCTCGTACGGTCATCACAGATATCGAGTGCCACCACCTGTCAGCTAAGAAGTTGCGTCCCAAGCTCATCGAGGATTTCTCCGAGGCCAAGCAGCGCATCGAAAAAGCGGTGGACACGTATGAGCCACGACCACGACGAAGTGCAAGCGCAAATGTAGCGGAGCCAGTAACTATTGAAGCGCTTCGCCGGGATGTTGACCGCTTGGTCCGAAGTGGTCAGATCGAGACAGCGATGCAGTTGCTAGAGCAGCGTAACCGAGACGTGCCTGGGTGGTTCGACGGCGATACAGACGAGGATGGCTACTGGATCGCTGATCAGCTCTGCTTGCTATACACCAGGCGTGGAGACAGCCGTGCCAGCGACGCGTTGGAATCTGCGTATTTTCACGCTCGTCTTGGCAAGGGGATGAGGACTGAGACCGTCGAGTACGCCGTACGAATCTCGCAGCGAGAACTTAAGAGCGGCGATTTGCGAAAGGCACACAAACCAGTCGACGAGACGCTCATCGACTATCCCGACGCTCCGCAGCTCTGGCTGCAGAAGGGCGAGCTTCTCTGGATCGAACAAGCGTACAGTGCAGCCTACGCGGCGCTAACTACAGCACTGACGTTCCAAGCAGACCGTAAAGAAGTCTTGCGACTTCGCGCGCAAGTCCTCGCGGAATGGGGAAATGTCGCAGCATTGGACGATATAGCGGCATTTTGGCAGTACACGCCCGATTACAGAGTTCATAAGTGTGAAGTTCTCACTGCACACGCATACCTGCTCATCCCTTCAATCAGACGTTCGCACGACATGGACAAACGGATACAGAAGGATCCCGAGAGCAACAAGCGTGATCTTAAGAGAGCAAGCGACTTGTTCCATGAAGCCTGGAAGGATGGTGGCCTGGAAGTCGGACTGTACAACTACAGGCAGAGCGTCTACTACTCGGAGATAAAAGAGGATGAGGCGGCGCTAGAGGCGTACAGACGAGCGCTCACGAGTGGCTACCCGCTCGATCCCGTCAGGCAGAGACATGTCCGCGGAAAGCTCGAAACACAGGAGAAGATCGACTGGCTATCGGGCAAGAAATCACACGGCAAGTAGCGCTTTACGTGAACAATTACCTATTGTATAATTTCGGTATATTAGGTAAGTAAAGCGGGTGGGATAAGAGGAAAGCTCTGTGAAGTACGAAGTTGACTATGCCTGGGGAGGGCTAGCGTGGCCACAAGAAGATCGAGAAGATGCATCGACGCCCGCAGATATGGCGAATACCATTAAGGTAGTCTACGAGGACGTAGCGCAGCGAGGAGGTCGTGTCGCTGCGCTCCATACGCTAACTTTCGAGGGTCGAGAACATCTGTTCTTCGTCTCGGAGTTTCCTGGCGAGCCCTGATTGAAGCACTTCAAGACCTACATCCGGCTGCCGCAAACTTGTGCTCCGCGGGGCCCTGACCTTAATCAGTGGGATAATACGCCGTCCGGTCACTCGGAAGAGTCTTGTTGATCTTCTCGTTAGCTCCCTCGCTCGGCGCGGCTGGCGTTTGCGGTGCGTGAAATGCCGCAATTCGGGGCTATTCTTCGAGACATTCCCCATGTAGGGTTTTTGGCGTATCGTCGACGACCGCAATGTATCTTCTATCTGTTTCACCACCAAGGGCAGGTTCATGACAGTGCACCACCCGAGTACCACGAACAACGTATTCTTGTCCTACTCCGTGGCCATCAACCTGTGGAAGCGGTATCGCTATCAGCCAATCCTGGCTCCCAAGCGTCTTTTCGGACGGGTGCTGATCGGTGGGCGTGATGGCATCAGGTAGAACGACCCACACTGCGAGACGGGCCGACTGATGCGGCTGCACCGTGCCGAGGTCAATGCCCGTCGTGCCGTCCGTTTCCGCTTCCTGGGCACATGCCGCTCCTTGGTTGTAGCCTATTACGAAGTTGATCGGTTGATGCCGCCCGTTGTCTCGTGCAGAGTGACAGGGAACACGTCGACTTTCCCTGACAGACTCGATTCCAAAGTCGCCGTCAGATCGAGTCGAACCACCATCGCTCGGCCATCATTGGCCGGTGGAGGGCAGCTACTAAGCGCCGTCTGATCGACGTCGGATTCGCTCGGACGCAAGGGCGATCCAAACCGTCCTTCCACCTTCACCTTGTCACCATCCTGAGTTGTCCCCTGGACTACGAACGACGGCGCTCCAGCGGGTGCGTTAGCCGTTGTCGAGCTGGTTGTCGGTGAAGTAGTTGGATCAGGTTGCGTCGGTGTGCCGACCGACACTGGAGGCGTGGTGAAGCTGCTTGTGCTTGAACTAAACCCACTGGACCCACAGCCAGCCAAGAACACGACACACAGAGTCGCCAGCGGGATGATCCAGCATCGTGCGCTTTTGGTCGCGCCACTCGTCAACAGGCCGAGCACGGCCACAACGCTGATGCTTCGTCTCATGTTCGGGCTCCTTGGTTTGAGGGAGGTCGGCTGTCCGCCGACCTTTGTCTGCGGAGACGCTACTTATAAGTCTGTAGACTGTCAAGTAGCAGTCGGGCAGCGTTGCCCGGCATGGAAGGCGATCTACAACGAGCCGTCGGCCGCAACCTCCGGGCTTACCGAGAAGGCAAGGGCCTCAGCCAGGAGGCGTTCGCCGACGAGCTCGGCGTCCACCGCACCTACATGGGCGGCATCGAGCGCGGCGAGCGCAACCTGACGCTCAAGAGCCTGGAGCGCATCGCCAGCCAACTCGACCTCGACCCGTTGGCGCTGCTGCAATCGCCCGAGGCCGAGTCAACGCCGCCGTCCCCGCGCGCCACAGCTTGACGGCTCGCACCAAACGGCCCTAGCCTCGGGCAGACCCGCTTCAAAGAAGACGACCCCAGCACGAAGCGATGGCCCGAACCGAGCCCCAGACACGAGGAGAGCGTGCCGCCCCATGCCCGATGACCAGCCGATCCCCGACCAAGCCACCGAGGAAGCCCGCGTCGACTGGCTGATCCTTGACCTCCTGCTGGAAGAGGGCACCCACCGCCCCTGGGCGACCGCCGAGATTGCCCGCGAATACGGCCACGAACTCAACGCCATCGACGCGATCGACCGCCTCCACGGCTCCGGACTCGCCCACAAGACCAGCGACGGCTTCGTGTTCGCCACCCGCGCCGCCGTCCGCTACCACGAACTCGCCGATCAGGCGCCACCGCCACGCGCGTAGCCGACCCGGCTACTGCTCCGACTGCCCGCCCTCGATCACCCACAGGCGGGGAAGACGCAGCGACGGCTCGCCCACACCGCCGAGCGTCCGGCTGGCGACGTCGGCCACACAGAACGCATCAGCCAGCATCGCTCGAGCGAACTCGCTGATCGCGTCATCGATGACCCGGCTCGCCCGTTCGTGCAGACGCCCGAACAGCGCCACCACGTCGGCGTCGCCCAGCTGCACCTCGTAACGCTCGCGGGAGCCCACCTTCTCCCACCCGATCTGATCGAGCAGCCGCGCGGCCTGCTCGAAGTTGCGGCGCAGCCATTCAGCGCGTTTGACCTCGCTGGCCTCAAGCGCCGCCGCAAGATTGCCGACCTCGGCCAGGTCGCTGACGAGGAAGCCGTACACCGCGTCGCGCTGCGCCCGATCCAACACGATTGTCATACCAGGGCCTCCAATCTGAGGGACAGAGCGGCCCAAGCCCCCCGGAGGGGCCGGGGCCTGGACCGCCCCCAAAGCAAACCGGGTCACGCCGTGATATGGCAAGCTGTGGAGCAGGCCCATCACCGTTATCCGTGTACTGACGAGCCGGTGGTGGTGGTGGTACTATCACAAATCAAGTTCACACTGGGTTGAGGACAGAAATCATTAGACGACAAGCCGCCAATTTACCGGAAAGTCCGGCAAGACCTAGGGGTATTTTTGGCGTCCTGGGCGGCTGGTAGACCTTGACGATGAAAAGGTGAAAAAGTGACCCCGGCCGCTTGGGGCAGCCGGGGCCGTACACAGGAGGTACAAGCTCCCATGCCGGCCAATCATACGCCACAGAACGACACATACCTGGAGCAGCGCGCCATCGTCCACCAGTTGCTCTGCGATGACCACACCGAGCGCTGGACACCCAAGCAACTACAACGCGCCCTCTCGGACATCGCGCCCGAGACGATTGATGAAGCCGTCGCCGAGCTGGAGGAGGCCGGCGCGGCTTGGCGCCTGGATGGCTACGTCGGAGCCTCACGCTGCGCCCGCCACCTGTTCTCGCTCGATCTCATCGGCATCTGAGAGGCCGCCATGCGTCTCTCCGAAATGGGCCTTGAGCCCGTCACGCTGGCCTGCCTGCACCACGGCGGCATCAACACCACCTACCGCCTACTCGAACAAACCTACCGGGAGCTGATCTGGCACTCCGAGATCACCCCCGAGGCGCTCTACGACATCCTCCATGCGCTCCGTCGGCACGGCATGAGGCTGAAACCGGCCCCCAAAGGGACCGAGCGGTCAGTGAACGAGCGCAACCTCGAGGTCTTCCGGCTGCGCGTGGTGGAGGGCTGCACCCTCAAGGTAACCGGCGACCAAGTCGGTATCGGCCACGAGCGCGTCCGGCAGATCCTCGCGGCCTCCTTCGGCCTCCGAGGCGCACCACCCGCTGTCAAAGCCAGACCCCACCGCACCGAGAACCAAAGCCCGCCTCCCGACTGCGCTCAGATCGGCCATGCCATCCAGCGGTTGCGCATCGACAAGGGCCTGACGATCGAGCAGCTGGCAGCCTCGATCGACATGAGCACCGAGCAACTGGCCCGGATCGAGGACGGCCTGCGCGACCCCGCCTGGACGACGCTCTACCGGCTCGCCGTGGCGCTCGACACCACGGCCGCGCTGTTGGTCTACGCCATAGAAGTCGAGCCCAAGGGCAGAGCCCATGCCTGATCACCAGCCGATCCTCGTCATCCAGGCCGATGACTGCCTCGGCCCCGCCATCGTCGACCAACTCGTTGCCGATGAGTACCCGGCCAAGCTCGCCAAGAGCGCCAACCACGCCACCGTCTTGGCCAGGCATGAGCCACCAGCCCTCGTCATCCTCGGCGAACTCGACACGACCACCGGCCCCCTCGCGCTGCTGCGCGCGATCCGCAGTAGCGGCCCGGACGCCCCCTGGCATCCCGATGTGCCGATCATCATGGTCAGCGCAGAGTGCGAACAGACCGACATGCTCAGGGCCTTCGAGGCCGGCGCCGACGACTTCATGGAGTCCCCACCGACCTACCTGGCGCTACGCGCCCGGTTGCGGGCCGTTCTACGTCGGGCGGCAGGCCCCACGAACAACCAGGTGCTCCAAGTCGGCCCGCTGACGATCGACACCAACGCCCACAAGGCCAGCCTCCACGATAAACACCTCAATCTGCGCCAGATGGAGTACAGACTGCTCGTCCATCTCGCCAGCGATCCCCAGCGCGTCTTCCGCAAGCAGGAACTCCTGCTTGCGGTCTGGGGATACCCGGTGTCCGTCTCCACACGGACGATCGACAGCCACGCCAGCCGCCTGCGCGGCAAGCTCGCTGCGGGAGGCGAACGATGGATCATCAACATCCACGGCGTGGGCTACCGGCTTATATAAGAGTTATTGCGTTTGATGCAAGTCGCGTTGTGCGGGAGTTTCTTGTGGTGCGCTCTCTGTTGGGTGCTCTTGTTTGGGGGTGTGTGGCGTGAATATGCCGGAGGGTGCGGGTGTTTGTCGCTGGGTTTGGGGTCTTGCATCGGATGCGAGTAGGGTTGCGTTGGATGCAAGGAGAGGCGTGGGTATCGGCAGGATCTGTCACGGCCGTTGAGGAGGGGCGCGCGGAGGCTGCGTTGGCGTTGGTGTTCGGGGAGGGTGTGCGGCCTTTGCGGATGGGTGAGGCGGTGTTCGAGGCCGTGGTCGCTGGCTGGGAGTGTCAGCAGTCGGCGCGTCATTTGGCTGAGGCGACGAAGTGCAAGAGCACGGCGATGGTCAGGCGTTTTCGGGCTGAGGTGGGGTTGTGGCCGTGGGAGTGGCAGGCGATCCATGTCGATGAGTGGCTTGAGGATCTGGCGTCGCCTCCGAAGCGCCGGTCGGTCTCGACGCTGCGTCACTATCAGGCGACGCTGCGGGGGTTCCTGGAGTATTTGACGGATGAGCGTTACCCGTGGGTGGCGATCTGCGAGACGCAGTTCGGTGTGCGTCCGGTGCAGGTCTTGGATGAGCGCAACACGATCCGCCACGTCGTTGACTACGAGGGGCGCCCGGGCCGGCGTCCGTTGACGCGGGAGGAGCTGGTGATGTTCTTCGACTACTGCGACGCGCGGGTCTCAGACCGGCGGGCGCGCAGGCGCAAGGGCGCGCTGGCGGCGTTTCGCGACGCCGCGCTGTTCAAGACGATCTATGCGTGGGGGTTGCGTCGTCAGGAGGCCGCGCGGCTTGACGTGTCGGACTTCTCTGGGAACGCGCACCGTCCGTCGTTCGGTGCGTATGGGTCGTTGAGCGTTCGTTATGGGAAGGCGTCGCGGGGTAGCGCGCCGAGGCGGCGCAACGTGTTGAGCGTGTTTGACTGGTCGGTCGAGGTCGTCGAGCAGTACATCGAGGAGGTCCGTCCGCTCTACGGGCTGGATCATCCCGCGGTGTGGTTGACCGAGCGTGGGGCGCGGATCTTGAGCGAACAGGTCAGCGAGCGTTTCGCGGAGTACCGCGAGGAGCTGGGGTTGCCGGGTGAGCTGACGCCGCACGCGCTGCGCCACAGCTATGTCACGCATCTGATTGAGGATGGGTGGGATGAGCTGTTCGTGCGGATGCAGGTCGGGCATCGCTTCGCTTCCACGACCGCGCTCTATACGGGTGTCAGCGGCGACTACAAGAACGAGGCGATGAGCCGCGCGCTGCACGCGCAGCTCGCCGGCGCGCTCGCGGGAAGGGCGTGATGAGCGAGATTGACTACGAGTGGATGCTCCGGGCGTTGCTGGCCGAGCACGGTGTTCACAGTTACGCGGAGCTCACGCCGCTGTTGGCCGAGCACGGGGTCAGCCTCTCGGAGTCCCAGGTCTGGCGGATCTTCACCGGCAAGCCCGAGCGGCTGAACCTGCACACCTTGATGGTGCTCTGCCGGATCCTCGACTGCACCCCGAACGATCTGATCAAGCCCGTCGAGCGGCCGGCGAGAGCCGTGTCGCGTGCCCGGGTGGCGGGCGGGAAGGGCGTGGGTGATCTGAAGCCCAAGCGTGCCCGGATCCGCCCGTCCGGCGGATCGCGGTGAGCGAGCGCAGGCGCGGACCCTACGTCGAGCCGATCGCGGTGTGTTCTGGGTGTGGCCGGGAGCGCCGCTGCCGCCGCGCGAAGACGGACGCCCCGATCTGCCACACGTGCCGGCGCATAGGCTCCACTTGGAAGCCTCCGGTCGCGCTGTGTTCGGCCTGCGGTCGAACCAGGCCATGTCATCACACCCGCAGCGAGCACCCGATCTGCTTGTCCTGCTCGCACATGCACCCCTCTCGCCGGGAGCCGTGCGCGTTCTGCGGCAAACTGGCGATCGTCGCGGCGCGCACCGGCGCCGGCCCCGAGTGCTCGTCTTGCAGGCAGCGAAGGCTTCAGCGGAAGATCGCGTGCGGTGGCTGTGAGCGCCAGGCACGACCCTCGGCGTCAGTGGCGGGGTTATGCGAGCGCTGCGCCGGCGAGCGCGTCCTTCAGGTCTGCCGCGGCTGCGGCGCGG
Source organism: uncultured Solirubrobacterales bacterium (assembly GCA_963771915.1). Taxonomy (GTDB): domain Bacteria; phylum Actinomycetota; class Thermoleophilia; order Solirubrobacterales; family Solirubrobacteraceae; genus Palsa-744. The sequence goes on from CAVYVD010000001.1 coordinate 253,133, forward strand.
AGGAGACGAACTACGCCGATGGTCACTGCGCCCGCTGCGTTCTGCACGCCAGCCTCCGGGAGCTCAAGCGAACCGGCGACCCCGCGGCCATCGAAGCTCTCCAGGGGTATCTGGCGGCCCTCGCCGCTGGCGCCAAGCCGTGGACGGTGCTGGGATGGATGCACAGCAGTCGCAGCTACCAGACGCTCCTAGAGCTGGCCAGTGGCGCCCTCGCGCTCACCCACGACGCGCTCGACACCGTCGACCGCGGTCACAGCACGACCTACCTGCGGGCGGCGCTGGTCGCACACGGCGCGCTGCCCGAGCGCCACCAGCAAACAGCCGCGCTCGCGGCCTTCATCGCCCGCGAGGTACTCCGCGTGCCCGATGGGCCAGAGCGCCTTCACCTACGCACGTTCGCGACCTGGAAGATCCAGCACAACCTGGGTCAAGCCGAGCGAGGAGGACACGCCAAGCGCAGCTCCTACCGCTACGCCTTCACCCAGATCCACATCGCCGCCGATCTCCTTCTGTGGCTCTCACAGCACACCCTGACCCTCCAAGAACTCCACCAAGAGCACCTGGACTACTGGCTGGCCGAGGGATCGACCCAGCGCACACGCATCCGCACGTTCATCCTCTGGGCGCGCCGGCGCAAAATCATCGGGCCGCTCACCGCACTCCCGTTCGCCGCCCAGCAGCACGTCGACCCGCTCGATCCCCGCCAGCGCCTGCAGCTGCTTGGCCGCCTACTGGACCACGAGTCGCTCGACCTCCGAGACCGCGTCGCGGGCTGCCTGCTGCTGCTCTTCGCCCAGCCGATCAGCCGCATCGTGCTCCTGACCCCAAACGACGTCCAAGACCGCCAAGGCCGCGTTTTCATCAGCCTCGGCCGCGAGCCGCTGCTGCTCCCCGAGCCACTCGCCACGCTCACCCAGCGACTCAAGGACAGCCCACCACACCTCGCCACCACCGCAGTCAACACCCGCCCCGAGTGGCTGTTCCCCGGCCTGCGGCTCGACGCCACCATCCACGCCGAGCACATGCGCAGACGCCTCAGCAAGCTCGGCATCACCAGCCGCGCCGGGCGAGGCTCAGCCGTCCTACAACTCGCTCAAACGCTGCCCGCCGCGATCCTCGCCGACCTCCTCGGCTTCGCCGAGAGCACCGCCGAGGACTGGACCCAACTCGCCAACGGCGACTGGGCACGCTACGCAGCAACACGCTGAGCCACCCCAGCCCCCCACAACGCCCAAAGCGCACGCAACGACCCCCCGGCCGCGGAGCGCGCGGATTGCCCTCGCTCCACCTCCGCCCTACGGGCTCCGGCTCCACGAGAGCAATCCGGAACCACACCCCCAAGAAAAACAAGAGGAACCCAGGCAAGGGGAATAACCCCTCTCCGCCAGTTATCTGAGGCGTAGGCCCACCACTCGACGTGCCTAAGCTTATCTCAAAGGCCAACCTCAAGGAAGCAGGAAACACCTATTGCCCACAAGCGCACTGGGCCGTACACTCGTCGTAAAACCCTCTACGGGAAGGACGGCCCGTGCCATCGACAGGACAGACCTGCGCCACGTCAGGCATCTACAAAAACAACTGTCACGCCAAGCAGATAGCGCTCAGCAAAGGCGAGACGTTTCCTCCTTGCTCGCACTGTCGCAAAGCCGCAAACTGGACCCTCGTCCAGGCGACCAAGTAGCAAACCGCCAGGCCCTAATGCAAATTAGAGAAGGTGATAGGGTGCCAGAAGCTACTCTCGGTCACGAAGAGGCCACGGAACTCGTAGAAGCACATGCCAACGATGGGATGTCCACGTACACTCTCGCGCCCGACGAGACACGGGTTCTGACATCCCTCCTCTCTCGCCTCCAAGCTGACTTTCCCGATCCTGCCGAATCCGCCTTTTACAATGAAGCTTGGTCTTTTATCGGCGAAGTACCTACAGGGCTGCGTCGCTTTCTCGCGCACTTCCGCCTCACTGAGTTCGCGCCGGCGTGCCTGATCACCGGCTTTCCGGTCGACGACGATACGCTCGGGCCAACGCCAGCGGACATTCATCAAGCGCGCGCGATCAATGCCGGCCGAGGCGAGGAGTATCTCATCGCTCTCATGGCGGCAACCCTTGGCGAGGTATTCAACTGGTCGACCCTGCAAATGGGACGCCTGATTCAGGACGTCATTCCAATTCGCGGCGAGGAGGCCGCACAGAGCGGTCATGGAAGCACCGAGCAACTGGCGTGGCATACTGAGGACGCCTTTCATCCGCATCGGGCTGACTACCTTCTCCTGCTTGGCCTTCGTAACCATGATCGCGTCCCGACGACGCTAGCGTCGATACGCACTGTGAGCCTGACTTGGGATCAAGTCCTCACCTTGTGCGAGCCGCGCTTCGAGATCATTCCGGACGATGAGCACATCCTCCAGTTAGCTCGAGTCGATCCCGCACACCCGTCGCTAAAGCGTATACGAGAACTATGTGCACGACCGCCGCGAGTCCCGGTGCTCTTCGGAGATCCCTCGGCCCCGTACCTATGTGTCGACCCGGTTTTTATGCACGTTGTAAAGCATGACCGCGAAGCTGCGTCCGCGTTGGAGGTACTCCAGGCAGGCCTGGACGAGTCTCAAATCGCAGTGGTTCTCTCGCCGGGAGACGTCCTTGTGATCGACAACTATCTATCTGTCCACGGTCGGCGTCCCTTCCAGCCACGATACGACGGTACCGACCGATGGCTCAAGAAGATTCTCGTCGCGCGCGACCTCCGCAAATCCCGCGACCATAGGCTCGCGTCTGCATCCAGAGTCTTAATGTGACCATTGACAATCCCTTGCGGCGGATATACAGTAACTATCGATCAACAAGGAGGAAAGTCTAGTGGGATTCAAACTGAAGGTCAGCGACGAGGTCAGAGAGAGCTTTCCTGACCTCAGGCTTGCGATCCTCATCGCGACAGGAATCGATAATAGTGGAACCGATCCGCAACTTGAAGACGCGAAGAAAAAAGCCGCTCAGAAGTTCCGCGAGGAATGGTCGTACGAGCGACTTACTGAACGGCCGGAGATCCAGGCGTGGCGCGAGGCTTATCGGCAGTTTGGGGTCAAATATAAGTCCAGTCGACCGACGGCTGAGGCATTCCTCAGGCGTCTGATCAAGGACGAGGCGTTCCCAACGATCTCTAAGGCGGTAGACTCTTACTTGCTGACGGAGACGGAATACTTTCTTCCTGTGGGTGGATACGACCTCGACACACTTTCTGGTGACATTGTACTGCGTGTGTCGACCGGTAACGAGCCGTTCATCCCGATTGGAGGAGCGGATACTGAGGTCACCCGCGAGGGAGAGGTCATCTATTCCGATAACATGCGTGTGCTAACACGGAAGTGGAACTTCCGTGACTGTGATCACTGCAAGATCACTACGGACTCTACGAACATCGTGTTGGTAAGCGAGGCGCCATTTGAGTCTGTCCCGATAGAGCACCTGTCCGCCTCGATCGATCACATGGCACGTACGATAGGCGAGTACTGTGGCGGCACAATCTCCACACAAGTAATGGAGGCCTGTCCGGAACTCACCATGCAGGCTTAAGTCTCATTAGTCGTCGAAGCGAATGCTTTACGCATCTACCGAAGCCGACTTGGTTGCTCTGCTGTCAGTTGCTGAGCCCTTGATCGTGGGGTGCTATGCAGACTGGTGTCCGGCCTCAAGCATGGCCAAGCCAGTATTCGAGCGGGTTGCAATGAACAGCCATCCGCTCAGGTTTTGCAAGGTGAGGACGGATATGGACCCGGGGGTAGCGTCGTTACTACATGTCGAGGTCATACCGTCGTTTTACCTGCTGATGGGATTGAAGATCGTCACAATACTTAGAGGTGCGGTGTCGGAGGCCCAACTTGTCACCTGGCTGACCGAGGGTATGGCGAGCTTGACGACAAGGTCCGAGCCATGACCTTCGGGACGGTTGCTGGCGTCCTGGGTTTGGTAGCAATGGCGGTTGGACTAGTGATGGTTGTAGCGGGTTCCGTACTAGCATGGCGTACAGAGGCGGTGCACCTACGAGAGACTGGGGCTCTGCGTGGCACTGCCGCTGATTTCGCGTCTGCGCTCGCACGTCTGCTGGAGGCGCTCGCAGTACACCCGGTCGGCATTAGACTAGCGACGCTTGGGATTCTCGTTTTCTTTCTGGGCGGGGTGGTCGCTGGCGTCGGGGCATTGGCAACTTGAGGCAGTGACTGAGGCCGAGAACGATGCCCTTTCACCCGATGTGGCTTCCGCCACCCTGGTGGGCGGAATTCCTACCCCATAATGAGCGCAGTGATCTTGTGATGGCAGTCGGGGCTTGTCTTCAGGACGACGGTGGCTTCGGAAATTGGCCTTCGTCACAGAGCTACCTCGAGTGCTGCTTTCAGGCGTTTGTAGCACTGAACGCACTTGATGCGGTTACAGAGTTCGCCGTGCCAGCCGTGACGAAATTCCTTTCCGAGCGAGCGATACCGACCGGGGGCTTCGCTGACGTTCCCGGTGGCTACCCGACCCTCTTTAATACCTTTTATGGTGTGATCTCCTGTAACATTCTGGAAATGACGCTGGCCTACCGGACCTGTCATGTGGACTTCATTTCCCGATGCCGGGTTGACGACGCATCCGGGCAGGGAATAGCTTACGCCTGCGTAAAGGGGTGGCCTCCGGAGTTGGTCGCCACTTATTGGGCAGTAGCTGCGCTGGATATCCTACGTGCGGCGCCGTCTGATGACGCCGATCTCATAGCACAGTTCATTGATCGCTGCTGGGATGAGGAGAGTGGGGCTTTCGGGGCGTCTCCGGGTCACCGTGCTTTCATGGAGTATACGTATTGTGCGCTCGCGATCGGGGTCATGCTTGATCTGCCGGTGGCGCAAGAGCGCAACGAGCGCCTAGTGGACTTCATTACGGCGACGCTAGATGAGCAAACCGGACTCTTCGGAGAGTCTCCGAGCGCGCCTGGCACCCTTGGAGACTCTCTGTGGGCGGCCGCCTGCCTCTGCATCCTTGGAGCACACAATGATGTCGATCTGAGGCTGCATCGAAGGACCATCAGTACACTGGAGCCTAAGCAGCTCTGGCATCTCCATTGCAAGCTCGCGGTAGAAAATTACCTTGATCAGGCTCGGTTGCGTCTCATTGACAGGGTCATTAACACAGAGCACGTGCCGGTACCCGATGGGTATGCCCTAATTTCTCGTGACATGCGTAGTTCAGGAAGTGTCGGCGGTTGTCCAGGGACGCACCTAGACATCACTGAGAGAACGTTACAGGAGGTTAGCGGGATACTCAACGAGATGGATGCCGCAGCGCAGTCACGTCGACCAGACGCCGAAAGTCAATTCATCTATTGGCTTGAACAATTATCTCGCGAGATCACGAGCGCATTTCTCCCCACTGGCACGATTCCTGATACGGTGCGCGAGCGAATGTTTCTAGAGCTCCTGTCGGAGCCCGAGCTACTCACCATACCACTTGAGCTCGCGACAGTGGATGGCGTGCATCTCGCCAGGCTCGCGGCCGTTGGTCGTCTCGTGCGGGCGACTTCTGCCATCCCCCACGCCGCGGGTAGCAACGAGTACCGTCGAGGACTGCGTGTACTACTACTCGGCGGCTCCCATGTCGGCAAGCGGCTCACTTTACCAGGCGTCAAGAGAGAGCTAGGCGAGATTGCCACAATGCTGCGGCGAGTGCCCGGAGCTAGAGTTGAGTGCATCGAGGGACTGGATCTTGTGCGAAGCGCGGTCCGCGAAGCGGTGACACATGAGGATGCCGCGTGGGACATCATTCACTTCGCGGGGCACAGCTTCGCCCCAACGGGCGATACAGGCAGCGATGTAAAGTCAGGTCTTATGCTGGCGGACGGAGAGTTGGAGCTCCGGGTACTTCTTCAGTGGTGCGATACAAAACTGCCTCGCCTTTTTGTGGTTCACGCCTGCGCGTCCTCTCGGTCTAAGCTCCAGCGCGAGGGCGTAACGCGCCTCGCCCATAGAGGCATGGCTGCAACCCTGGCGCGCGCTGGAACGGCCTACATCGGCTCATACTGGCCGATACGCGACGTCACAAGTATTGTTTTTGTACACAGTCTCTACGACTCGTTGTCTCGAGGTTTTCCCATCGGAGAGGCGATCAGGTTGGCTCGCAACAGACTGCGACTCCTGGGTTCCGGGCCGAGCGCCTGGGCGGCCTATTCCCTGGTGGGGTCCCCCCGCATGCGGATAGCGCCGTACGAATGGCGTTCTCAAGATATAGCCCCGTGCGGCTGAAAGCTACCTGTCTACTCAAGGTGGGCCAGGACCACTGGACCCGGGCAGAACCACTTGTTGGACATAGCCGCACATCGCCGATTGTGCGACGCACAAGACGACCTCAAGCAGCACCTATATAGACGAGCCCGGATGCGCTGATAATGACCTGACGACTCACGAGGGCTTCACGGCTATGCACCAGGAGGAATCTTCAGCCACAGCTTCCGTATGCCACGAAAGACAAATGCCATGAGCAACAGTCCGTTCAAGCCGAGGTAGATCCAACCAGCTACTTCGGCCGGTCTCGTCACAGACTTAAGTGCAGCGAACACACCTTCGACTTCACTCAGGACGGCCTTTGGGTGAATGTGAATCAAACTAGCTACAGTCGCTGAGGCGGCTGTAGAGGAATACGATACGACCCAAACACCCGCAGCCACACCACAGGCAAGACCACTCAGTATAAGAATATGTCGTACGATCGCAGGCCACTTAAACATAGTTTCAAGCCATGCCGACAAAAATGGCATAAGCTCGTCTTCAGCGATGACAACTAGCAGAGCAATCAGCATAACAAGCAGGACAAGGGTACCTGTGCATATCTCTACAAGAAAGGTCCAGCCCATGATCAGAACCACGATTCTTATTATGTCTTGCTCATGCAGTGCGTAACCATCAAGCAATTGGACAGCTGCAACCAAATGAGGCACAACTACGATCAACAGCGAGATAACCCCTGACAGGGCGGCAAACCTTTCGATGCGGCGCCACGTATCCATCGCAAGTCGATGCTAACACACGGAAATCATTCCGTATGCCTTGGGCGATAGTAGATTGTGAGCAGAACCAGTGCCGCCTCAGCTTGATTCGCTGTCTGAGTGTGGCGCGTGCGCGAAAATAGAACTACGTGCTGGATCTCCGATCAAGCACGCGAGCGAGTTCAGCGGACGACGCGAATGTCGTCCATTGCCGCTTGTGCGACGCGAGCAACCCACCAGCTAGGTCCGTTTTTCATTGCGTCGACACTCTCTCCGGCGTTTGGAAGTCGTGAGGGCCGTAGAAACCCCACGTCTGGAAGTAGTCGAGCGGCGGCTTCGCTAGTTCATGCAGTTCACCCGTGGCTCGGCGAATCCAGTGGGCGCCAGCTCTATCGGTGAACGCAATCTCCACCCCCGCCCGACCACTGAGGATGCGATGCCATCCGATGCCAGCAATCCACGTACGATACAAGCCGCCTGGCAGAATGCTAACGGTGGTGACTGGTCCTTGACGTCCGTATTGGGTCTTGTTCAGATCAAGCATGTCCTCCAATGAGCGCGGCGCGGCTCCTTGGACAAAGACGAGACCGACAACAACCGAATAGACCGGCTCCGGAGAGTTGTTCGTCAAATAGATACTTGTACGCCCGTTGTCGTCCCCTGGACCTTGTATCGTTTGCGTGCGCTCCTCCTCACCTAGATATGCCGCTACCAGCTGAGCCTGTTCCCAATGTTGCTCATCTCGGAAACGTTCGTCAGTGGCAATCCGTCGCTTTCGCTCGGTTCCGATCTGAAACAGCGCAGCGACGAGCGCTCCGACCGTGCCAACCGCTGCAACCCATGTGGGAACGTCACCGAAGCTCACGACCCAAAGCCGTTACCGATCGGCGAGGACGGCGAACTCTCGAACCTCCTGGCCCAGAATCGTCGTCCCATCAATCTCGATCGTGATCTCTGTGGGGCCGAACAGGCCACGCTCAGTGGGGTCTAGCGGCGTATTGAAAGAGGAGGGAGCCTTCGTTGCATCTATACCGACACGCTCCGGAACGCCTTCCAAAGTCGTGCCGTCCTTCAAAACGAAGCGCATGACCTGCTTGTGCGACATGGCCTCTGCCGCGGCATCCTTCGCCTCGTTGATCAGCGCTTCATCGGCCTCGGTTAGAAAGCCCCATTCAGCATCAGTCGCCATATATGCATCGTAGGCCAGCCTGCGGCGGAAGCCGCGCGCTCAGATAACGCTCCCTTGCCGCTGCTAGACAGGTGCGTCCGTCAACACGTATCGCCCGCGCGCTACCCGGATCACTCGCCTCGATGAGCCCAAGACGTTCGTGGCGAGCGCACCCTTGACCGAGGACCGCGGCACCGGCTCGCCCACCAGCGCCTCGACGGCCGCGTGGATGTCCTTGGCCCGCATCGGCTCGCGCCGCTCGGCCAGCACCTGGACCACCGCCTTGAGCACCCAGCCGGGCCGGCGAGACCGCTGCCGGCGGGCCACAGGTTGCCGCCGAGGCCCGCCACTGGCCCGCACGGCGGCCAGCTTCCCGGCCAGACGGCGCAACGACCCCTGTAGGTCGTGGTTCGAATAGTGTCCAAGCAGGCCCATTTTCGGAGACCTAAACCTCGCTAATCGAACCAAGCTGGGCACCCAGTCGCTGATTGTGTCGTCCGGCGAGGCTGTGGGCTGTTAGGGCCGGGCACCAGAGGCACCATGCGAGCCGCCGGAGCCGCACCGCGAACTCGTCCCGAGTACGACTGCGCTGTACCACGGGTAGCGGGCTTGCCAGCACGACGGAGACCGCATTTCCATGCCAGCAAGCGACGCTTGCGCGTGACCCGTTATCCTACTCTGCGGACACGATCAGAGTCCCGTCACGATTCCTGTCGTCGCAACTCGATCGCCCTCTCGGCCATGACCGCAACCACAACATCGGGACCAACGGCGCCGGTTCCCAAGGATCCACAGCCTAGCGTTGATCGGATCGACGGCCTCGCAAGCCGGATCCTCACTGGCGACATCCTACTACCGAAGTTCCAGCGCAACTTCGTATGGGATCGTCCACAGATCATCTCTCTGCTCGACTCTGTAGCTCGCGGCTATCCTATCGGCAGCGTCCTCCTCTGGCAGAGCAGCCAAGAGCTTCGTAGCGAGAACCGAATCGCAGACTTGGAGATTAAGCCTCCGAAGTCGGGGTATCCGGTCAATTACCTCCTCGACGGCCAGCAGCGTCTCTCGACGATCTGTGGTGCGCTGCACTGGTACGGCTCGGATCCGAAGAGTCGCTGGAACCTCGCCTACGACCTGCGTACCCAACAGTTCATCCATCTCGACACTCTTGACGACCCGCCGCTACACCAGATCAGGCTCAACAAGATGCCCGATCCATCAAAATACTTCGGCCAGATGGCCGCTCTGGATAGCGCAGATAAAGACGAGCTCCGAATGCGGGCAGATGCGCTTTTTAATCGATTCAAGGACTACAAGGTCGCCACCGTAACGCTCGGCGATATGTCGATCGAGGACGTTGCCCCGATCTTCGAGCGGATCAATAGCACGGGCACGCCGCTCACGATAGTAGATCTCATGCGCGCGGCTACGTGGAGTCCCGAGTTCGACCTGATTGACACCATCGACGCTTTGCTCTCGGCTATGGCATCGAAGGGCTTCGGAGCTATCGATAAGAAGGTTGTCCTACGCAATTTGTCAGCGGCTGCTGGGGGTGGCTTCTCGACGGACAGTATTGATGAGCTTCGCAAGCTCCAACCCCCAGCGCTCAAAGCTGCCGCCGAGGACACCGAGAAGTCGTACCTCCGGACCGTGGATTTCCTAGCAACTCAGATGAACGTGCCGTCCGCACAGATCATCCCGTACTCGAACCAGGTCACCGTACTGGCTGAGTTCTTTCGGAGGATTACTTCGCCTACATCTGCTCAGTACGCTGCAATCACTCAGTGGCTTTGGCGTACTGCGGTGGCTGGCTACTTCAGCGGCTGGAATACTGGTGAGATGGCCTCCGATCTAAAGGCTGTCGCAAACTTTGCTGATGGCAATGGTGCCGACATCGCGGTCGATATCACCCCTCCGCGGCCCGAGATATGGACGACGCGGCAGTTCCGGGCCAACAATGCACACGCCAAGCTGCTTGCGATCATTCTCGCTCATCTTCGGCCCGTCGACCTGCTGACCGGCCAGCTAATCGATCCCGGCGAGGCACTCGCTTGGACGAATCAAAGAGAGTTTCACCACTTTTTCCCGAGGCATTACCTTGAGAACAAGGGGATCGCTCGTCAGCGTATTAACGCTCTTGCAAATATTATTATGCTTACGTCCGACAGCAACAAGAAGATCTCGAATCGGGCCCCCTCCGACTACCTGCGGGACGTGGAGGACGCTGCGCAACAGGCGGGCGCGAGCGTTCAGAGTTGGCTCGATCCCAATCTAATCTCTGCCGAGGCGTTTGAGGCTGCAAAGGACGACGACTTCGAGCGGTTCTTGGCGCTTCGAGCACAGACAATCCACGCTCACGTTTTCGGGCTAGCCGGCTGGCCTGACGTTGCGATAGGCTCTCCCGCTCTCTCCCTCGGTAAGGATGATTCGGAGATGCTGGTCGCTGCCGAGGAAGATACGGATTATGTGTTCGAGTCGCCAAAGGCCGACGCGGTCGCTGGCGACATTCACAGCTCGAGCGGATGAGCGTCAATGTGTCGGCAGGTGTTGTAGCGGATTGCGTGGTAGATGATCTCGAAGCTCGGCCTTTGAAGGACAAACCTGCTCCTTGCGACGGGGCAGTAAGTTAAGCGCCCGGCAGTTGGACGCGCTGAAAGACGAGCACCTCGGCGAGCTTGTCGAAGTGCGCGTCGCGGTGGAGTACAGCGAGGCCACCGTGCTCCGCGGCTGCTGCGGCGATCAGCGCGTCGGTGACGGGCACGCGGTGGTAGCCGTCGCTACGCTCGGCCAGCTCGCCGAAGGCGCTCATCGCGGCGTCGGCGACGGCGCGATCGTTGCGCAGGATTCGCAGCGCGTCGAGCTCGGCCTCCAATGCGAGGTACTCGGAGGTGCTGCGCGCCGAATATAGGATCTCCATGCGCACGATTGGCGTGATCCACATGCGATCGTCGAGGATCGCCTCGTGAACGAGGGCGCCGAGGTCCTCCGGGAGCGCCGCGATGCGCCACCAAGCGGAGGTGTCGGCGATGAACGGCTGGTCGCTGCGCAGCAGTTCGGCGGCGTCCACCGCAGCTATCGCTCAGTATCGGTCAGCTGCTCGATGCTCGCGAGCGTGTCGCGATCCAGACCGTCCGGGCTGCGCAGGCGCTCGGCGAGGGAACGTAGGCGTTCGGCGCGCTCCTGCTGGCTCAGCGTCGGCTGCTCCCGCAGTGGGCGTCGTGCTCAGGACCGAATGCTTCACGTCGTCAGGGTAGCGCGCGAGACCCTGGCGTTGCGCTCGCGGCCAGCACATAGCGCCCACGCGCCACCCGGACCAATCGCCCTGAAGAGCCCGCGACGTCCGAGGCGAGCGCGCCCTTGACCGAGGACCGCGGCAACGGCTCGCCCACCAGCGCCTCAACGGCCGCGTGGATGTCCTTGGCCCGCATCGGCTCGCCCCGGTCGGTCAGCACTTGGACGACGGCCTTGAGCACCCAGCCAGGCCGGCGGGCTCGCTGCCGGCAGGCCACGGGCCGCCGATGAGGCCCGCTATTGGCCCGCACGGCGGCCAGCTTCCCGGCCAGACGGCGCAACGACCCTTGTAGATCGTGGTTCGAATAGTGTCCAAGCAGGCCCACCACATAATTTAGACCAACGTTGTGCGGTAATACTAACCCTGTAAGTTTTGGTTCGATAGACCATCCAGGCACTTTGTAAGAAATCGTCTTTAATCGAACCACAATCTTCTGATTTACTGTTAGTTACTATGAATCGTAAGCAGCGTATATTAGCAAGGAAGGGCACTCATCGACTAGATGGCCAGCCATTAGTTCCTGGACGTAACAAATCTCACAATATTCGTATTCGCGAAGACCGACTAGCCAAGATCGATACCACCAAAATGGAAGTAGCTATATGGCTAATGGCTAAAGAGCGTGCGAAAGCGAGAAGATCAAAGGACGAAAAGTAAGATGCCGCTGCATGAACAACTACAGGAGCAAGTTCCAGCCGCTCTTGAAGCAGCTAGAATTGAGGTTGTGGCAAGGATGCAAGCCAAAGGCCATCCCTTATCAGCGATGATGGATCGCTTGGCCGTTATCGATCGTCCAGAAAGTAATGGGTGGTCTACTGAGTGGCGTCGACAGGAAGTTGGCGGTATCCGTAATCATCGTATTCAAACCGATATTGGTGATGACACCGTACAAGGTAGAGTAATTGGGCTCAAAGAGCAACTACAGCCGCTTGCAGAGCTGTTGGATAGTGAAACTGACCTTGGTTCCAGGCCGGCATGGCTGTATCCTCAATCTAGTGGGGCAGATGCAATACTGACGCGCTACCTAGTTCCGATGACTATGCGCTACCTAACGAGTCTGGCGAACCTAGCAAACCCTGACGATGCACTTTTGAACCGGCTACTTAACGAACTTGAGCAGCTCGTAAAGCCGGACTCAATCAGCCGAGTTCGGCAATTACCCATTGCTGGCATCACCGTTGATACGAAATACTCACATCGTAGTGTGTCGATTCGTCCGTTGACCCAACTTGAGCGCGGAACAATTGCCCGGCGGGATATGGTTCAGTGGGATGACATTGGATCGCACGCCGATGAGTTTCAGCCAAGTGTTAACCATGTCTGGATCCTTCCAAACGTCTTGATCGAGGTTACCAATCAGCGTCCTCGTAGCGAAATTAACGATAAATCGACACTAGTTCGAAAAATCGCCTTGGCTCTCTTGCTTGAAGGGCATGAAATTGCAGGACATAGTGTTGTTCGGGCGTTCGATCTGCCAATATGGGCTTCACAAGGTATAGCTGGAGAACCTTTGCCGCTTAGTGAATCGATAGCTGGTGAACCCACCTCAGTCACTGAGACTAGTTGGAAGCGAATCGTGAAGCGGGCGTATAAGATTCCGGATTTTGGGCCAGGTGAGACTAGTCGCCAAGAGATTATCCTTCAACGACTGCTTCGTGGCTTTGGGGCTAGCTGGCAAGATGCAGGATTTCTAGACTTTGTTGTGTGCCTTGAGGCAGCGCTCCTTGGGGTGGACAGGGATGAGCTTACGTATCGCTTCAAGCTGTATGGCTCACTGTTCCTTCGAGATATCTATGATCCAAAAGAGACATTTGATCGGCTAGGTACAATTTACAAGGTGAGATCTAAGCTCGTTCATGGCGCGCCGGTCACTAATGATATATATCAGCAGGCTAGAAAGGATGCCAAGGAGCTTGCTGTAGCCGTTGTGAAGAAATGTGTGGAGCACGGCTGGCCGTCAAAAGATACTTTGAATGAGATAGCATTGAGCACCGACATAGGAGTGGCCGAAGGCTGAGGCTGTAGGTTAAAGATCGGCCGCCACCCATATACCTCCCCTCGCTATCCTTATAAACTTAAATGCTGTAACCGACAAATCATTGCATCGACACAATGACTCGGCGTATACTGATTTACACTATGAGCGCCAAGAACAACGACGACAATACAGCCCTCATTCTCAATGAAGTTAGGAGCCTTGCCACCAAAGTCGATAGTATCGACGGGGCGATATCCTCCCTCACGACAGAAGTGAGGTCGGTTTCGGCGAACCTAACAAGTCTTACTCGTACTGTGGATCATCTCAGTCAGGAAGTAGGAGATGTGCGTAAAGACCTTGCCAAAATACACACGAACACCGATCTTATCCCTACAATAATGGATGCTGTTAGCAACACATCCAGCGATGTTGATGATTATGAAAAGCGCCTGCAAGACGCCGACAGGCGCCTAACGGATCTAGAACAAGCGACCGCCTAACTTGCTGCCACATACCTCCTCCTCACTCCCGATAATTGCTTTTTCTTAATTATAGTTATATAATCAACTATAATTAAGAGTAATGTAACGGAGTGTTTGATGGCTACACCAGAGTCCTCAGGGCTTACTGCATATCAGCAATATCATGGCCTAAGAATGGCTCAAGAGACAGTCCCCGAAACAGCTGGTTCGGCTTTATCTGCAGCTAGGCAGCTCTTGCTGTATGCGAGTGTCCCGTCATCAGGGCGTCGCACCTGGCTGGCTGGAGACACTGCTTCTCTAAATAGTATGTTTTGGATGGAATATGCCTTGCCCGAAGCTATTGAGTCTCCATATCTTACGCCATCATACCGAGCACCTCTCAAAGAACTTGCCGATACTTATCACGGCGCCTTACCCTATGTAGAACCTGAACGAAGCTGGTTAGTCCGATCACGTGACGAAAGCTGGGAACGACAACGTAATGATCCTGACCGCCGTCCAGGTCCTATGGAAACAGTGCCAGGTATCAAGCTTGCAGAGGGTGAAATTGTCTCGGCTGGAAGGGTGGTACGTGTGACGGGTCGTGATTTGCTCAGAAGATGGTGGTCCTGGCGTCGGGGCGTTGATGAATTTGAAGGTGAAGGCACACTTAATCTGGCCAGAGAGACATTGGTGAAGATCGGTGAATTGCTAGTGACTCCCGAAGCCAGACGCTTTGTGCATATAGTTCCAGGGGATCCAGAGTCACGGTATCGTTATGGACAAAGGCGCCACTACTCCTATTCCTCTGACCAGCTGATTGTCGAATAAATACCTAGGATTGGCACTGTGGATTGACCACATACTTCCCCCTGGATAACCTCACAAATATAGGTGATGATCCTGAAGCATTGCGTGCCAAAGCTGCCTTGATTGAGGACCATGGTACCGACTCACCTATCAATGACTCAACAGCTTTATGGATGTCCTTGGCTCGCATTGGTTCTCCTCGATCAGACAGCACTTGAACAACAGTCTTCAATACCCAGCCTGGTCTACGAGGCCGCTGCCTACGACTCCGTGCTTGCCGAGGTACAACACCACTTGTGCTTATTGTCTCTAGCTTACTAGTCAAACGGGCCAATCTTGATCGGGTTTCTTGATTTGCTAACGCGCCAACCAACTCAGACATAACATTGCTAAGAGCACCAGAATGTTGGTTCGATTTGCCTCCGATTAGGTCCATGTAGCCGCAGTCAATGCGAACCGCCGGGACGCGGAAGGTCGGTTCGATGTGATCGCGTGCGTCTACGCGGATTCCGTCGATCATGGTTTGGAGCACGGCCTTGGTGCGCGCAGGCGTGCTGTCCCTCAGCGCTGCTTGAAGTGTGTTGCGTAGGGCGTCGAGTTCGGCGGTGTTCGCGCGCTCGGGCTGCTCGTCGTCCTCGACCGCCGCGAGGTCGGCGGCGCGGCCTTCTAGGGATTTGATCTGCTCGCCGAGGCTCGCTATGCGCGGGGCGCAGGTGTCCTCGGGCATGGTGCCGGCCTCGAACGCGCGGAAGTAGCGGTCCATCGCGGCGCGCGTCTTTGCGAGCTTGTCGTGTATGGCCGCTAGCTCGGACTGCTGCTCGTCGTCGCGTTGCGTCAGCCGCTCGTATGCCTGTGTGATTGCCTGCTCGATCAGGTCGTCGTCTCCGAGCACCTTCCACAGCCGGCGTGTGACGGCCTGCTCTAGCTGCTCGGCGGGGAGGCGATCATTCGCGCAATGCTTGGTGCCGTAGCGTGCCCGCGTAAAGCAGGTGTAGTACGTGTACCGCCCCGAGCGCCCGTGCGCTGCTGTCCCTACATACGCTTGGCCGCAGCGCCCGCAACGTATCCGGCCGGTCAGCAGGTACTCGGCAGGGTTTGATGCTCGCCGTGAGCGGTCCTCGCAGCGCTCGGCGAGGATGGCTTGCGCACGCTCGAAAAGCTCTTGGGGGATCAGCGGCTCGTGCGCTGCGGGATACCAGTTGCCGCGATAGTAAATCTCGCCGAGATAGGCGCGGTTGCGTAGCACGGTGATGACGCTCGCTGAACTCCACAACCTGCCGTTCTTGGTGCGGTAGCCCTGCTCATTCAGCCAGCCCGCAAGCGCTGATGATCCGGCCTGCCGATTCACGTAATGGTCGAACATCACCGGGACAAGGGGCGCCTCGGTGGGGTTGCGCTCTAGGCTGTCGCGGTCGGCGGCGATGTTGAGCCCGAACGGTCGCTGTCCGCCGCACCATCCGCCGCGTGCTGCCTTGCGCTCAAGGCCGGCGGTGATTCGCTCCACGATCAGCGCGCGCTCGAACTCGGCGAACACCCCGAGCATCTGCACCATCATTCGGCCCGCCGGGGTGCCGGTGTCAAATGGCTCGGTCGCCGAGCGGAAGATCACGCCGGCTTGGTCAAGCTCGTCGATGATTTGCGCGAGTCCGCGTATCGAGCGCGCGAGCCGATCGACGCGGTAGACAAGCAGCACATCAAAGCGTCCGCGCTTTGCGTCTCTGAGCATCCGAGTAAGTTCGGGTCGGTCTACCACCGTGCCGGTGAACTGCTCTTTGTAAAGGCGCTCGATGCCCCACGCGGGCTGACTGCTCACGAATGACTCTAGGCGGACGCGCTGCGCCTCAAGCGAGTTGGGCTGGCGTTCCTCATCGGTGGATATGCGGGTGTATGTCGCCACGCGCACCGGCCCGGCACTCGCGGCCGGGTCGGGCACGATGGCGAGGGATGCGCGGCTGCTCATGGCTGCTCCTTGGCTCGGGAGCATCCATCTAGATCACATCTCTGGCCGGTTCTCAAGCTGGCAGGCAGCCGCTCGGGACGGGCTTCAATCCACTCGACTAGAAGCTCGGCCAGCGCGCGCACGAGCCCCTGTTCCTGCTCGCGGCTCATCGGCAGCGTGCGCCCCGGCAGCAGCCTTATCGGCGCCGCGCTGGCGGGTTGGGTCTGCGGCTGGGTGCCGCTCATGTGAGCAGCTCCCAGCGCAGCTTCTTGCCGGTCGGGTGCGTGTCGGCGGCGCGGCGGCCGGGCCGGTTCCAGCGTCCGCCGCCTGCCTGGGCGTCGGCGAGCGTGAACCCGCTCGCGCGTAGGGAGGCGCCGCCCTCCTCGGGCAGCGTGTAGGTGATGACCTTGCGGTAGCCAAGCGCCTTGACTGCCCGCCACGCCGCCCGGTAGAGCATCGAGCAGGCGTTCGGCGCCCCATCGGTACAGCAGCGCCGCACTTCGGCGGTGAACCCGTCATCGAGCGCCCTGGCGATCGGCCGCCCGACCACCGCGACGCCGCGTAGCTGCTCGCCGTCGCTTACGCCGACGACGCTGATGCAGCCGGGTACGGGCCGGTTGTGGCGGTGGTACTGCGCGATATAGACGTTTGCGACCTTGAGCGTCGTCGGGACGATTGTTAGTCGCAGCGGCGAGCGCTCGTGCGCGTATTTGCTTCTGTGCTTGTCTTGTTCTGTCAATTGTCATGGTGCCGGCGGAAAGACCCTTACAACGAAAAAAGGTCGTTTTGGGGCGTCTGCGGGTACACGCGCCGCCCTGTAAAAGATTTGAGTTACACGCTCACGGCTGCGAGCCGGCGCCAATGTCGGCCGAGACAGTCCTCGACACGACGGCCCGGCTGGCGCGGGGCGGCGGGAAGCTCATCGAAGCGGCGTTGCTGCTCGCGGGCGGGTAGCAGCTCGTAGTGCTCGCCGTCGAGAGTGCCCCATACCCACGGCGGGCCGGGCGGTGCGCAGCGCGCGAGGTTCGCCAAGCGGCGCCGACCGTCGCAGACAAGCAGGACGTTCCCAAGCTCGCGGTGCGGGTCGGCTGCGAGCGCCTGCTTATAGGCGTCGAGCTTCGCCTTGACCCGCCGGGTGGGCTCGGTCGCGCGGTCTATCTCCAGGTAGAAAGCGACCTCGCCATCGGGCAGCAGGTAGCGGCCGTATCCGTCCGGGCGCACGCTCGCCCCGGTGCCCTGTTGTGCCTGCTGCTCGCCGAGCCAGCGATACAACCCCTCTCCCGACTGGGTGAGGCCGCGTTCGATCAGCGTGAGGAAAAAGCGCGCGACCGCGCGGCGGTGCTCGAGGTCGGGAATCGACAGGCCGGGCGGCCGACGTGCCGGGGCGCCGATCGCTCGTCGCCCGTTCGGCGAGAGAAACCACAGCGCCTCCGAGCGTCCGCCTCTGTGCGAGCGCGCCGGGTACACACGCAGCAACAGGTCGTGTGCCTCCAACTTGACGAGTCGGTCACGACAAGTACGAACACCAGAAAAGAAAAGGAGACGAAGCTCAGAGGTGGATAGGGGCTCGGATTGGGAGAGACGGTCAAGTAGCTCCCGGTCACGAATAGTCAAAGCAGCGAGAGCAAGTGTCATGGCCGCCCGCCACCAGGGAACAGGTGTTCATTGTCGGGGTTTGCCTCCGCGCCGGGATCGCTGTGCTGGCGCGGGGATACCGGCGTCGGGGGTCCTCCCTCAGTGGGAGCCCCGTAGGGAGGACCGAACGGCGGAACCTCAGCACTCCCCGGATCGATTTCTTGTTCATCGGCGTGGGCATGTCCTGGTGGCGGCTGCTCGATACGGCCGTAGCGTTCACGTATCGCCACTTCCACCGCCCGGCGGTCGCTCGCATTAGCGCGGGCGCGACCACGGACCACGCTCGCAGTATCGCCACGGGTCGGCGGCGGCAGTGGCTCGGTGGTCGCGGTCGCGGCTGGTAGCTGGTGGTGCTCATGCGCGACGCGGCAGGCGATCGTGTGTGCTGAAAGGTGCAGGAGGTCGTGTGCGTCCAAGCGCGGCTGGAAGTGAACGGCCATACGTTTCGCGTCAGCGGCGCCGAGACCGAAACAGAGCTTGGTCTGACAGTTAGCGTCCACGGCCTCCACAAGCTCGCTGTCTTTGAGCTGCGCGAGATTTTGGTGCGCGAGCACCATCCCCACGCCGTAGCCGCGCGCCTGCGCCAGCGCTGTCGCCATGCCTTGCGGCATGTGACAGAAGCGGTGGCACTCATCCACCAAGCACAGGAAGGGTGGCCGGCCGCTGAGCGCGAGCGGCCCGAGACGCTGCGCGGCCTGCCACGCACGATGCAACAACACCGAGCCGATCAGATCCGCCGCGTCCTCCCCCAGCGTCTGCGGGAGTGACACGAGCAGCCACCGGCCCGTCGTGATCCGCTCGGTGAGGTCCGGCGCGGCGGGCTGGCAGAGCATGTTGCGCAGTTGACGGTTGCCGAGCAGCGCGCGCAGCTTGTTCGAGAGCGGTGCGAGCGCCTGCACCCTGGCCTGCTCGCTGAGCGTCTGCCACTGACGCCAGAACACGTCCAGCGCTACAGGGTCACTCGCCCGATACCGGCTCCGCTCGCCGGGGTCAGACAACAGCGTGAGCACATCCGCCAGCGTCGGTGCCGGCCCGGCCGGGTCACGCCCGCACAACAAGGTGGTGAGCGCGGAGCGCAGGATGTCCTCTGTGCGTGGACCCCAGAAGCGTGAGAACAGGCGGGCGAAGATGCCGCAGATCGAGTGCGCGTGCGCGTCACCGTCGCCGGGCGCGCTGGCGAGCAGGTTCAACGCCGGCGGGTGGCTCGTGTCGCCGAGGTCGAGTAGGTCAACGTCCTCGACGCGCTCGGCTGGGATGCGGGCGAGTGTCAGCGCGGTCAGCTCGCCGGTTGGGTCGAGCACTATCCCGCCCATGCCCGCGCGGATCGCCTCGACGGTCATATTCAACAACAGCGTGCTCTTGCCACGCCCAGTCGGGCCGAGCACATGCGCGTGTTCCAACAGGTCTGCCGGCTGCACGCGAATCTCGCGGTCAAACCCTGCGTGGTCGCTGCGGCCGAGCAGCAGCCCGTGTGATGGTGCGTGCGCGGCCGGCGCGATGCTGCGTGATGGCGCCTCCGAGAATGACAGCGGAGCGAGCGCGGTTTCCTCTGGCACCGCGATCAACGCCGCGGCCTCGCTGCTGCTCAACAACAGCCGTGGTTTCACTGGCGGCAGGCAGAACGTCATCCGCCGTTTGCAGAACGGCTCGAAGCTCTTGTGCAGCCCGCCGAGGTCGTGGAACTGCCCAAACGCTGCCAGGAGCCCGCCGAGCCGGCCACCCGCGCGACGCCGCCCATCCGCCCACGCCCCAACCCGGAGCGTCGCGGCGAGCAAAGGTTGTGCGGCCTTCGCCTCGATCGCCTTCGCGCGCTCAAGCGAGAACGGGTCCACCCGTGTCTGCTGGCCCGGTGGCAGCGAACCGGGCAAGAACACGTCGATGAACTCAAGCAGCAGCCCGCCGACAGCTTGAAGCGCGCGGAGCGCTAGCTCCGGTTGCAGGCCGCGTCCGGCGCGCAGCCGCCGCGCCTGTCCACGCGCCCGGTTCGCCGCTGAGCGCGGCGGCGCCTGCAAGACAAGCTGGATCGCGCCACCCTCGCGCGGCTCGTGTGCGCGCAGCGCTGCCAACAACTGGCCGGCAGGGTCCACACGATGATCGACCCGCAGCGGCAGGAACCGTGAGCCGCCGGGAGCGAGACTCGCCACTCGCATGTGCTCGCACATCTCGGCGGGCGGCCCGAGCCCGATCGTCTCGACAGTGACGCCGCCGAGGCCCTGCTCGACCGCCGCGCGGACCTGCGCCACTGGCACACCGCCCGAGACGAACAAGCCGCACTCCGCGCGATCCTCCGTCGATGACAGCTCCAGCGCGACCCACGGCGCCGGCCCGAGCAGCGGGCGCGGCAGCCCGCCCGCAACCGTGCTCATCAACGACTCAACCCCCGCCCGCGACACCTGCTCGCCAAGACGAACCTCAAAAAAGCGGCCCTCCACCGCAAGACGACGACGCCCCCACACCCGCCACACCAAAACCAGCAGGAGCACCGCGAACGCGAGCACGAGCAGCGGCGCGAGCGTTCCGAGCACAGAGAACGGGTGGTGAGCAAACGACGAGCCCACCTGGCGCAGCGGCCGGTCTGGTTCGCGCATGAACCGCTCAGCAGCGCGAGACGGGCGAAGAAGATGCGGTGTGTCGGGGTTTCTCATATCTGTTGGTTCTGTCTCCTTTCGTAAAGAGAACGTCGATTACGGGACAGCCAGTGGCGGCGGCGAACTCCGACCCAGGAGCCCTCCCAATAGGAAAAGGTGCTTTCCGGGCTCCTGCGGTACAGCCCGCGAAAACTTCGCTAGTGGGTGGGCATCTAGGCAAGGTCGATACAGGCCCCGTTTTGGGACAAGCTCGCCAAATCTTTATCTCCGCGAACACCCAAATAAGGCTCGATCCGAGCCCCTGCGGTACACACAGCCCGGTCGTGTCAGCGATATGCCAGTTGCTCGTCAGCTATCTGCCAGCTAGCAAACCGGCGATGCCGCTGAAGGGCGACTGAGCGGGCGACTACGCTGATCCGGTGCTCGCGGCCTTCAATGACACCTGGGATTGGACGGCGATCGGAACGCTGGCGCTGGCGGTGGTCACGCTTGCGGCGGTGATCGTTGCCGCCATCGCCCTCCGCCAAACGCGAGCCGCGATCGCGTTGTCCCGGAAGGAGGTCGAAGAAGCCCACCGGCCAGTCGTAGTTCCCGTTGTGGGAGAGCGTGAGGTCGGAACCGTAAGCCGTCACATGCTCCCGGTCGGCCCCAAGGTGCACGACGGGCTGGTCGTCATTCCAGTCCAGAACATCGGTGTAGGTCCAGCGCTCCACGTCGAAGCGTCACTCAAGCTGCTCGACGCCGACGGCAAACCCTCGATCGCCCCAACAGGTCCTCAGACTCCGGGCACCATGACCGGCATCGGCAAGGATCAATCGACCACGATTGAGATACGCGCTCACGGATGGACAGAAGGCGCGAGCTTCGAGCTAACCGTCAAGTATCGGGACGTAGCCGGGAAGGAGTGGCAGACGGTTGTTCGCTATCTTGCCGATCGCCTTCGATACGAGGGTTTGACGATCGAGGCTCGCCGGCCCTATCGCACCGCCGCCAGTCGCTAGAAGCAGTGCGGCTCGGCCAAACGCTGCCGCTAGCTGGACAAAGCCATGTTGGTATGCGCGCGGCCCACGCACGAGTAGTACTCTGGCGGCTGCTCGGCAAGGATTAGCTGGCCTGCCGTGCCGTTGTGAGGCTCGGCACGACACGACTCGGCGCGGAACGCTGAGGGTGAAACGCCGTAGCGGCGCTGAAACGCGCGGGCGAAGTGCGACGGGTGGCAGTAGCCGACCCGGCTTGCCACGTCGCCCACCGGGATCGCGGGCTTTGAGAGCAGTTCAGCGGCAGCGTCCATCCGTCGGGCCGTGAGGTCTTCATGGAATGTGCTGTCGCTGAACTGAGCATATGCCCGCTGGAGTTGCCTGGGAGAACTGGCAAGCGCCCTCGCAACCGCCGTGACGGTAAGGGGTCTGCGGTAGTGGCGCTGTATCGCTACGCGCGCCATGAGATACAGCCGGTGACGATCCTTGACGGTGTGCGGACGCTGGCAAGTCGCCCGTGGCCTGTGCGCTTTCGCCGCGGGTGGTACTGCGTCCAACCGGAAGTGCAGGCGAAGGAGCTGATGGACACGTCCGCGAGTGAGATTGAACCGTTCGCCAATCTCATCGAGGGAGAGCCCGACGACCGCTCGCAGGCGGAATATCTCAAGCTCGCGCTCGCCTTGTATTTGCCCTCCGGGACGTGAGAACGTCAGACCGCGACGGTGTAGCTCGCGGACGATTTCGTATAGCTCCGCACCCTTGCTGAACTCGGGACGCTGGATCAGTCGTCCCGTCCCATGCTCAAGGAGCCGGTCAACCTCGTAGATGTCGGCTACCTCCAAGCACAGGCGAGCGGCGGGACTCAGGTCAAGCTCGGTTATACGCATGATCTGATCCCCGCGTCAGAGCGACAAAATGCGGTCGAGGGTTTTGGCGACCTCTGAGGCGATCGACCGGCCGGCGCGGCGTTCGATCAACCCAGCGGCTTCCAGACGGTCCAGCGCGTCGATGATGGAGCCCTTCTGCTTCTTTTTGGCGCCGAAGGCGTGCCAAAGCTGCTCGACGGTGAGCGGTCCCTGGCCGTCGCTGCCGCGCACGATCAGGCTTTCGAGGACTGCGCTATCCCAGACGTGCTCGTGCCGAGAATCGGGGTCTGTGTGCTGCGTAATTTCGTGGTAGTAGACGGCGGCGTGCGTCGCTGTCGCCAAGTCGTTCCAACGGTGAATAAGGCCGGCTACGCGCAGGCGTTTGAGGCTCGCCGGGACGTGGCCGGGGGTGCTGACGATGCGCGCGACCTCGGTTTCCGAGATGGGCCGTTGCCGCTCGTTGTCGAGCATGATCTGAAGCACGGCCTGGTCGAGATAGGCGTGCGCCTCGGATTCGAGTGAGCTACTTTGATCGTGCATGGGAGCGATATCTCCTGTGTCACGGTCTCGGGCGGGGCTGCAATCCCCGCGCCGGGGCCATATTTGCCTGTACGAACGGCAGCTATACGGGCAGCGCGGCACCCTGTGGGCGCGGGACACGAACCTGACACGTAGCCGGTACGGTCACGCAACGCGCGTCGCCGGCAGGGCACGGAACGAGGCGGCGGCGAGGCGGTAGCCGACACCGTGCGTCGCGCACACCAACCCGTCAGCGCCCGCGTGTGCGAGCTTGCGCCGCAGCCGCGAGGCGTGGGAGTCCAGTGTCCGCGTACTACCGGGCAAGCGGAACCCCCAAACTTCCCGCAGCAGCTCGTCCTTGGTGTAGACACGGACGGGATCGCGTGCGAGATACACGAGCAGCGCGTACTCCAAACGGCGCAGCACGACAGGCGTAGCGCCGATCGTGACCTCGTGTGCAGCGGTGTCGATCCGAAGCTCCCCGTACTCGATCACGACAGGTTCCTCCGCGAGGTCGCGCCGCACGAGCGCCTGCACACGGGCACGAAGCTCGGGATACGCGAAGGGAGCGCGGAGCACGTCGTCGGCTCCCGCCTCGAACCCCCGCAGCACGTCGCCGAGGTCGCCGTTCCGGGTCATCCAGAGCGTTCGCAGGCCCCGTTTGACCTCGGGCATGAACGCGCCTGCGCGGAGCTTGCGCAGCACGTCAAGCCCCGCGCCTCGGCGCGTCGCTCGCCCGAAGATCACAAGCTCAACCTCCCACTCGCTGCATACGGCCCGCAGCTTCGCCGCGTCGCTGGCGCGACGAACCTCATAGCCGTCCAGCGCCAACTCGTCGGCAAGCGCGAGATTTACATGCTCCTCGCCGTAAAGGAGCAGCACAATCGGGTCATCATCCGAGGGAGAGCGTCGCCCCGTGGCATCGGGCGCGTGCGCGGGCGGGGCGTGATTCTCGGTGTACGGGGCGGTCATATGGCCTCCTTTTCGGCGCACCGAAAAAAGCCGCCAGCGAGCAGACGACCACACCGCAGACAGCTACGGTGGGCCCTGGGGCATCGAAGGCGGTTTCTTCGGTGCTCTGGCCGGGCGGGTGGACAAGACCCGTCCGGCCGCATGAATGGTCAATTGACGCGGATGAGATAGCCATCCCCTCGGACAGACCATTTCCGGCCACGAAGGTCGGTCCCACCTCCGCCCGCTATCCCGCTTCGTCAAGCGATATTTGCCCCGCCGGGAAGCCCAGCGGAGCGGGGAGGTCGGTCCGATCCGATCGCGTGCATCAACTTTGCCGCGCGACTACGAGCATGTGTGTCCCGTCCGAAGGCGAACATAAGTTCGTGTCCGCCCGTCCACGTAGCCTGTAGCAGATGCTGTTCTCAGCTAACCGTCTGCTTGCTAAACCCCGCCTGAGCGCCACCAATGGCAGAGACGCCTGAGCTTATGGGCGAGAGCTTTGGCAAGCCCGAGTCGGTGGAGCAGTGTCTCTCCATCATGGCCGAGGTCGCCGAGGAGCAGCGTGATAGGAACCGCCATCTGGATACGAAGGCTGGCAGCATCGCCGGATTCGCAGGGACGGCGTTGACGCTCAACCTGACCCTCGGGCGACCCCTCCTTGAGCAGCGCTTCGGCACATATCCGTGGGCACACGGTCTAATCCGGGACGCCTTTATCGGGTCGGCTCTGCTATTCGCCGCTGCGGGCGTCACTGCCATTGGAGGGGTTCTACGTCCAGCTAGGACCAAGGATCTGGATGAGGAGGCGATCGACGCCTATGCGGACCGACCGAAGGTGATCACGCCGCCGCCCGAGCTGCGGGAAACCTGGCTGCAGACTGTCGTGGCGACGGCGCTCGCGGATCGCAAAGCCGGGAACACAAAGGCCACATGGTCGAACATCGGGGTGGTGTTGCTCGTGCTGGGGATCGTGGGGCTGCTCGTGCAGGCGGCTACACTGGCGGTAGCGTCATGACGGCCGACGACAAACCACCGCCGAGGCCGCCACGGCCCAAGCCAGACAAGCAGCTTACGGTTCTCAAAGAGAGCGAGAGGCCAAAGTGAGTGAGGACAAAAAACCGCCGCTGCCGTCCCCGCCAAAAGCTGGACCCGCCCCCAGGCCAGTACCGCCACGACCAAGGCCGGACAAGCTCACGGAGCTCGCATGAGCAACGAGAAGAAACCGACCCCGAAAGCGCCGCCAAAGACGTCGCCGAAGGGCGAATCTGGGTCCAGGCCGGCGCCGCCGCGCCCAGCCTCCGACAAACTTCGCTCCGTACTCGGTGGGGGCGGACCACAAGGAAAGAAGCGATGAGCAACGACCCAAAGCCCAACCCGGCACCATCGGCGCCACCGCGCCCACGGCCCGACACCATGACGAAAGTCGGGAAGTCCGAGAAAGGGCCGCGCGAGACGCGCTAGAGCGACCGCGAGGACGCGCACGGAGTCGCGTCCTCGCTGTGTCGAGCGATTCGACTGCCTGCCCGTAGACGCTCCCGCGGGTCACGACCGACGTCGGAGGGACAATGGGCGGATGGCCCGCAACGACCCGATCGCGGAGATTGAACGCGACGCGCTCGATGATTCGACGCCTTTGGCGACCGCGCTCCGCAAGTGCGTCGTCCTCGGGGGCAAGAGTGGGTCGGAGGCGCTGCGGGACTGGGCGACACGCGAGCTACAGGGCTACCGCGGAGAGGACGACCTCCCGGAGTATCGCCGCATTCTCGCGCCCCTGATGGTGGATGGCGTCTCGGGCAACATTCAGGTGTCTCATCAGCAGATTCCGGCGTCGTCCATACCCGACTTCGCGCGGGACCGAGTCTCCGAGAACTTGGACCTCCGTGATGGCGTCGGTGGCCTAGAAGCGCTTCTCAAGCAGCCGGAGATTCGGCTACAGCCGCCGATGGCGAGCGATCTTGTGAGGCTCATAAATCACGAAAGCCAAAACCCTACCCAACACATCATTTCGCTTTATTGGTCGGTTTCTCCGGCCGCGATCAGGAGCGTCTTGGATCAGGTCCGCACAGCCCTCACGCGACTGGTCGCCGAGCTGCGCGCAAGTATGACTCGCGGGGAGGAGGTTCCCTCGACGCAGGCCGCAGATCAAGCCATAAGCGTCGTCATCACCGGCAAGCGGTCCCGTGTGCAAGTAACCAGCGCGCAGGCTTCCGGAGGCGGCTCAACGGCGAGGGCCACGGTCGATACAGGCGAGGCGCACGGCTTCTGGACGCGCTGGCGTCGGGTCGGGGCCTTCGTTGTGGGCGCCGCGACAATTGTTGGCGCGGTTGTCGCGGTCATGGCGTTCGTTCACTAGCGAGCATGACTTTCGATCACCACGCACTCCTAGCCGCACTTGTGGAGCGCGAACAAAGCGAGCCGGCGACCGTGCTAGACGGTAGTTCGCTTATGCAGCGCTTCGGTCCGCTCGCGGAAGACAACGCACGCGCATGGGAAATAATGGCGCGGGCGGCAGGTCAACTGCGGCGTCTCGGCTGGATTGACTGGCGCTACATGCTCTGGCCGACCGATGAAGGCCGTGAGCCCGATCCGCAGTTCATCGACCAACAGAACATCCAGCAAGTGCAGGACATCGTGGTAAATGAGAGGGGACTCGCGGCTTACGCATCCCGGAGGCAGACACAGATGGCAACCACGCAAATCAATGTCGTCAATTCGACAGTCGGGCAGCTCGCGCTAGGCGACATTCGCAACGTTACGATGACGGCGATTCTCGACGCCGTGGATCGCGCGATCGACACGGTGGACGCTACGCCAGAGGCCAAGCAGGAGGCTCGGACAGTCGTGCAGCGGATGCGTGACGCCGCCGGGAGCGTGGTTAGCTCGACGGCGTCTGGCGTCCTAGAGGCGGCGCTGCGCCATAGCCTCGGGCTCAGCTAGGGCCGTCATTCGTCTAGCGAACTCACGCCAGGTCGCCCAACACCGCGATCCCTAGTCCGTTTCGGCAAGCGACATCCGACCGCCTGGCAGCCGCGCCGAGCGGTTCGCATTGACTTCGGCTGGCTCCACTGACCCTCGCTAATCGAACCCGATACGGTGGTTCCGACGACGCCAGCGGATCAATGGGCTCCGCTCGGCCACGCCCGAGACTGGCGCGACATCAGCGCAAACCACGGTGGTGTCGAGAAGGAGTGGACTACTCCGGCACGGCCAGGAAGTAGACGGGCTTCAGTGGGAGGCGTCGCCGGTCGGAGTCGGGAAGGCCCTGCATGTGTTGGACCCAGAGCTCTACGAAGCGCTCGAGGTCGATTAGCTTCAGACGGCGCTTCTCCTGCGAGCGTGCCTCTCGCTCCGCCTGCGAGGAGAAGCCGGCGGCTGAGATGTAGATGCCTACGTCCTGATCGCCGAGAACGGCCATGAAGGCGCGCAGGCTTTCCGCCGAAACCTTCTCGGTGTCTCGGCGCTTGACCTGCACCTTGATTCGCGGGCCGGTGGTCCCGAGTGGGTCGGTGTGCGCGATCAGGTCGATGCCCCCGTCCGGGCCGGGCGGGGCGATCCAATCTACGTAGTAACCCATCGCCTTGAGCAGCGCGGCCACAAGGCGCTGGAAGTCATAGGGCGGCATGGTTGTCAGGTAAGCGCGGATCTCGGCCCAGGCGGAGTCCTGCGCCTCCTCCAGCGTGCCGGTGCTCTCGACGGTTTCGCTCGCTTCCTCGACCTCCTGCTGCTCTGGCTGGCGCTCCTTCTCCCACGCGCGGTAGCCTCGGACTGCCTCCCGCTCGAAGACCTCCGGGTCGGGGAACGACCGATACGCCTCCCTGCCCGTGTCGGTCAGCGACCAACTGCCGCCGCTCTTTGTCAGCCATCCAGCCTTCACCGCGGTGATGGTGGCGAAGCGGATGGTCTTCTCGTAACGTCGTACGGCCGGATTGCGGGGGTAGGTTTCTCGCTCGAACTCGCTCGGTGGCACCAGTTGCTCGACGGCCTTGAGCACCTGCGCGGCAGGCAGCCCGTCCGCCTTGTCCATCAGCACCTCGAATACGCCGCGCACGAGTTCCCCCCGGCGCTGGCCAGTGATCTCCGCCATCTATCGCTCCTCCGCGCCCATGGAGGCATCATTCCACTTGCTGATCCTTGCCGCCGAGCAAGCGCGGAGTAAGCGCCCGAAGCGGTGGTCGGAGCGGCCGCTTGCAGGTGCCGACGGGGCAAGATGCGATGATGCCCGCATGGGCAAGATCGTTGACCTCCTGAACCGGCCGACCTATGGGCTCGCGCAGATCGACTTGCTGCTCGGCTTGCAGGCCGGCACAGCGCGTCGATGGATCGACGGCTACCGCCGTGGCAGGAAGGCGTATGACCCGGTCGTGCGAGAGCACAGCACCGGCGAGGAGATCGCCACGTGGGGCGAGTTCATCGAGACGAGACTACTCGCGGAATACCGCGACGCCGGCGTGCCGATGATCCGCATGAGGCCCGCAGTCGAAGCACTGCGCGAGGAGTTGAAAGTGCCCTACCCGCTTGCTTCGGCGCGAATGTGGCTGCGTCCCGAGGGCCGTGACCTGGCTCGAGTGGTCGAAGAGCGAGTCGGCCTCGACTCGCACTTGGCGCTCGTCGTCGTTGCGACAGGTCAGACGCTGGCATGGTCGCCAGAGGCGGACCGCTTCCGCGCGTCCATCGACTGGACCAGCGAGAGCGACGACGCCGAACCGCGGCGTCTGCGACCGGTCGCAGGGATCGACGACGTAGTGGTCGATCCGCTGCTGGGATTCGGTGAGCCCGTCGTGCGAGGCGTCAGGACAGAGATCATCCGCGAGCTCGTGCAGGCCGGCGAATCGCAAGACGCGATCGCCGATGTATACGAGCTGCCCCGAGCGTCCGTGGAGGCAGCCGTACGCTACGAGCTGCTGCGCGCGGCGGCTTGACGATGCAGCGTGCCCGCCAACCCCGACCGCCTCAGGTTCTATGTTGACGAGAGCGCCCTCGGTCTAGGAAAGACGCTCGCGGCCGCCCGCGACGACGTGATCCACGCTGGACATCCCCTGATCCCTGAGTGTCCACTGGGGACCCGCGACCCCGAGTGGATTCAGGCAGTCGCAGCACGCAACCTGATCGTCGTCGGCAGGGACAAGCGCATCAGGACACGCCCTGCCGAGGTTCAACAGCTCATCAGCGCGGGACTGCGGGTGTTCCGCATCGGCGGCAAGCGAGACACGACGACCTGGGGCTGGCTGACCTGGCTCGTGCGCCACTGGGATGAGATGGAGGACATAATCCGCACACGCGGCCCCGGCCCGTGGTTCTACGTGATCTACGAGCGCAGCATCGCCGAGCTCAAGATCTCCGATCCAAAGTAGAAGCCCGAAGGGCGTCCACTGCGGACGCTGCATGCTGGGCCAGCACGTAGTGGCCCCGCGCTACCCGGACCAGTCGCCCCGACGAGCCCGCAACGTCCGAGGCGAGCGCACCCTTGACCGAGGACCGCGGCACCGGCTCGCCCACCAGCGCCTCGACGGCCGCGTGGATGTCCTTGGCCCGCATCGGCTCGCCCCGGTCGGTCAGCACCTGGACGACGGCCTTGAGCACCCAGCCAGGCCGGCGGGCTCGCTGCCGGCAGGCCACGGGCCGACGCCGAGGCCCGCCATTGGCCCGCACAGCGGCCAGCTTCCCGGCCAGGCGGCGCAACGACCCCTGTAGGTCGTGGTTCGAATAGTGTCCAAGCAGGTCCATTTCTGAGGAAGAAAGCAGCTCTAATCAAACCATGTGGGTCGCTGCATGTGCGGGCTGCCGCAGGCGCGTTCAGAGTTCACGGGTCTCACAGCGATCCTCAGCCCCCGGGATCGCAGAAGCGCCCCACCGTGGCGCACCACGGTCGGAGGAGACGACGACCCAGCTACGGTGTGCCTCGTGGCACGAGGTGATCGCCAGCGAGAATTTCAAGAAGCCGCAGCAGAGGACGGCATCAATGCAGGATGGGTTAGCATCCAAGGAGGATCGTGCTTCGCAACGTCGCGCTTTGGCTCAGACCGGCAGGGTGGCCGCCCTTGCCCGATACCGCGCGGCGCCGGACGTGGCTGCTGGCGTGGGCTGCGATCCTCGCACAGGTCGTGTTCGTCGGGGGATGGGTGCTCGCCGGCGTTCTCGAACCTCATTACTCGCCGGTTCGCCAGTACATCAGCGAACTCGGCCGCGACGGCGCCGCGAATCCCTGGATCTTCACGGCTTTCGTTGGGCTCTGGGGATTGGGCTTCATCGCGCTCGCCGTCGCACTCGGACCCTCGCTGAGTACACGGCCATGGCCGCTGGCGATGCCGTTGTGCTTCGTGCTCGCCGGCGTGTGCGCGGTTCTCGTCGGACCGCTGCGCATGGACTGCTCACCGATATTGAGCGCGGTATGCAAATCACGCGAAGCCGCGGGCGCGCTCTCCTGGCATAACTACGCGCACGACTGGCTGAGCCTCGGCATCAAGGTCTCACTTCTGCTCACAGGCTTCGCCTTTGCCCGCACGGCTTGGCCGAGCCGGCTCGGGCGAATCGTGTTGGTCGGCGCTCTCGTGCTCTTGGCCGCGGGGATCGTCACGTTTTTTCTGCACGACTCGTTCGTCGGCTACAAGGGACTCGAAGAGCGCCTGTGGGCGTTCGTCGCCCAGCTCTGGGCGCTGGTTTGCGCGACGGTGCTGATCCTCGAGGCGACACTCAAGGAAGACGCCCTACAGGCACACGAGGCCGCCATGCAACGTCACACGCTGGGCGAGCGCGCCGCCATCGGCGTCGGTCCGTCGTAGCGTCAGAGCGTCATTATGCGGTCGAAGTAGCCGGCGACCTCGGAGGCGATGGCTCAGCCGCCGCGGCGTTCGATGAGGCCGGCTGCGTCGAGGCGGTTGAGCGCGTCGGTGATGGCGAGCTTCTGCTGTGTCTCGTTGGCGCCGAAGGCCTCGCATAGCTCGTCTTCTGAGAGCGGTCCCGAAAATGGCGCTATTCCCAGCGATTCGGCTCCTCCCGAGCGCCTGGCATCCCGAGGTCGCCGTGCCCGGCGCCGTCAGGTGGGCGATTCACGGTCCGGCCGTTCCTGCCAGCGCCGCTCCATCTCCCGGAGCATCTGTGGGTAGACGACCAGGTACCGGAACGGCTTGATCGCGGCCATGTAGGCGTTCCCCAGGAGGCCGTTCGGCCTCACGTAGACCGCCATCTGGCCCCGGTAGCCACCACTCCCCTCGGCGACCCAGCCGAGGTGAAGGACGCCGTGCATCGTCTGGTTGGCGATCTCCGCGGCGAACTCGTCCTCGATCAGGTACAGCGAGGTGAATGGGAGCGTGTCGAAGTCGGGGCCTGGCGCGTCCAGCAGGTCTCTCGGCAGGCGTCGGCGCAGCGTCGGCACCCTCTCTCCGAGCCCGGTCTCGGCCTCATCCCAACCGAGCACCTCGCCGAGCTTCCAGCGGATGGTCCACAGCACGCGAACGAGCCAGGAGACCTGCGAGGGATCGCCGGCGGCGAAGCTCTGTACCAGCGCGGGGAACTCGCTCTCCTCTCCACGCACGGGCAGCGCCCACACGTCCTCGAGCCGAAAGTCGGCGGCGATCTCGTGGATGCGCCAAGGACGGGATGTGTGTGCGCTACTCGGGAGTCTCGCCTGTCCGTTCATACATGTGAGCTGGGTCGCGCCGCCAGCGGACGGTTGAGATGGCTGAACGCGTATCGCGATGCGGAGGGAGAGGGCCGGATAGCTGGGGTGAGACTGTTGACATAGGTCTGCTCGCCACGAATGCTAACATACATACGTACATGTATGTAATGACATGAAACGAACGCTGCGGGGTCGATGAGCTCCGTAAGCGCGTCGACGCTGTCAGCGCACGGGCGCCCGACTCAGGCTGAGCGCCGCGCCCGCTCGCGCAGCGCGTTGCTCGAATCCGCCGCGCGCGGTCTCTCGCGCTACGGCTACGGCAACCTCGTGCTCGAGGAGGTGGCACGCGAGGCCGGCTATACGCGGGGCGCTCTATACCACCAGTTCACGGACAAGGAGGACCTGGCGCTGGCAGTGATCGAGTGGGTCAACGAGAACTGGATGCGCGAGGTCGGCGAGCCCGCCGCGCAGCAGGCCGACCCGGTCGCCGAGCTGCTGGCGCTGGCACGCGGCCACGCCGTCTTTTGCCGACGCGATATCGGCCGCGTCGTGATGGCGCTGCGCTTGGAGTTCGCCGGTCAGGACCATCCGGTGGGGCGCGAGACCGAGCGGATCTGGGAGACCGGCGTCAGGCGCTGCGTCAGGCTCATCAACGCCGGACGCAAAGCCGGTTCGATTCCACCGGGACCGCCCGCCCGGGCTGTGGCACTGGCGCTGCTTGGTGCGCTCGAGGGAGCCGTGATCGCACTCGCCGGGCATACGCCTCACGACGAGCTCCTGGCCGCACGTGCCGTTGCAGGGGTGCTGGGGATCGACAGCCATCGAGCAGAGGAGACGCCATACCTACCGGCTATCCCCCCTCCTCAAGTGACATTCGTCCGCCGGTAAGCCGCGCAAAGCGGTTCGCATTGAGTTAACACACACATTTCACGACTCCCATCTCCGTAGATTCTGGCTTCAGCCGGCGATTATGCGGCACGATTCGGGCTCGAAACAAGCCCTGTGTGCTATATATTGAAAGCGGACAGAGTAGGTACTCTTCTTTTCAGCGACTGCAGTGCTGGCATCCTCGATGTGGACGAATCCAGGTGCGCGGTCGACTGTAGCTGGGCCTTTGCCGAAAGTCCAGTTAGCGGACTAGACCTGCTAGTGTGGCAACGCCACGGTTGTTTGCCGTGGCGCATGCGCTTCTCTCGTCTTCCCATCCGTGCCTCAGCGGCGCTCTGCGCACCGGTTGTCCTCGCCGCTCTGAGCGCTCTGGCCATCCCAGCGGGTGCGCTCGGAGGGCCCACGCCGAAGCCGAGCCACCAGCCGGTCACGACACTCGGCACGCTCGTGCAGCTTTCCGGGTCGAGCGGGTGCCTGGTCGAGCGCTCCGCACCCCGCGCCGGCTGTCAATCCGTGCGCGCGCTGCGTGGACCCGCCCCGTTCCTCGGCTCCGAGGCGATCGCGATCGGCCCGGAGGGCCGCAACGTCTACGTTGCCTCATCGACCAGCAACGCGATCGCGGTCTTCAGGCGCAACGCGCGCACCGGCCATCTGACCCAGAGCCCAGGTGTCGCGGGATGCATTACTGCGCAGGGCGCCGGCGGTTGCGCGACTGGGATCGGCCTGGAAGGCCCCAACTCGGTGGCGATCAGCCCGGATGGACGGAACGTCTATGCCACGTCCCTGAACAGCAACGCGATCGACATCTTCGCTCGCAACCCCTCCACCGGCGCACTCACGCAGGCGAGCGGTGACGCCGGCTGCATCGTGCAGGCCCCGCTCACGGGCTGCACGACCGGAGTACAGCTCGGCGGCGCGGACGCAGTGGCGGTCAGCTCCGATGACCATGACGTCTACGTGACCTCGGTTTTGAGCAACAGCGTGACCTCGTTCACGCGCTCGCCCACTTCCGGCCAGCTCACCCAGCAGACCGGCACCTCGGCGTGCGTGCTCTACGTGCTGGCGGTCGGCTGCTCGCTCGGGCAGGCGCTCAGCGCTCCCGAGGGGCTCGCGGTCTCCCCTGACGGCGCCAGCGTCTACGCCACGGCCTTCGCCTCGGGCGCGATCGACGTGCTCGATCGGAGCGCCGCAACGGGTGCACTGACGCAGAAGCCCCGCCGCGCGGGCTGCCTGGCGGTGAGCGTTCCGCAGAGCTGCGAGCTCGGGCGCGGGCTGCTCGGCGTCAGCTCAATCGCCGTCAGCCCCGACGGCAGGTTCGTCTACTCGGCGGCCTTTGCGTCGAACGCCCTCAGCATCTTCAAACGGGTCACCAAGACAGTCTCGCGCGCGAGGGGCGCGGGTAGGGCCGGCATCCAAGGGAGCAGGCATGGACATCGACATCCAAGGAGCAAGCGTGGACAGATCGGATAGCGATTCAGGACGGGACGGCACCCTCGCGCAGGACGGCGAGGACGACGAGGGTGGGATCACTCGCGGCGACCTGCTGAAGAGCGCAGCCGCCGTCGCCCCCGGGATCCTGCTCGGTTCTCGCGCCGCTGCGGCGGCGGGCGCGGCACGTCCACAACCCCGTCACGCAGCGCCGGCCGGGGGCGTCGCGGGCATGAACATGCTGCTCTTCCTGACCGACCAGCAGCGCGCGATCCAGCACTTCCCGCCGGGCTGGTCGGCGCGCAACCTGCCTGGTGTGACGCGCGCTGCAGCAACACGGCTTGACGTTCGACGCGCGCGTTCACGAACGCGTGCATGTGCTCGCCCGCGCGCTCGACCTTGATGTCCGGCTACTTCCCGGCCCAGCACGGCGTCAAGTACACGCTCGAGACCGACATGCCCTGCGCCGAGTACCCGCAGGTCGAGCTTGCGACAGCTTTCGCGAACCCCGCGACGGTGGTGGCCGCCGCCGGGTACACCCCCGTCTACAAGGGCAAGTTCCACTGCAACAAGCCCGCCAACGGCTCGACCTGGGTCCCCTCCGACGTCAACCAATACGGGTTCACCCGCTGGGATCCGCCGGACGCGGGCGCCAACCAGGATGTCCCGGAGGAGGGCGGCGGGATCTACAACAACGACGGCCGCTTCATGAACTCCGAGGGCACCCCGGAGGCGGGTACCGAGGGCGCGCTCCAGTACCTCGGCTCCACGGCCGCGCATGAGCCAGCCGTTCTTCATGGTCGTCTCACTGGTCAACCCCCACGACGTGCTGTTCTACCCCAAGACCTACACCGAAGGCGGCTATGACGACTCGTGGCTGACGGGCGAGATCGAGGCTGCCGGCGACCGCCAACGAGGACCTCTCGACCAAGCCCACCGTCCAGGAGCAGTTCCTGCGGCTGTTCAACGCCTCCGGACCGATCCCCACGCCGCAAATGAAACGCAACTACCTGAACTTCTACGGCAACCTGATGCGCTCCTCGGACGCCTACCTCGTCAAGCTCCTCGACACGCTCGCCGCCGCGGGCCTGCTCGAGAACACGCTCGTGATCGCGACCGCCGACCACGGTGAGATGGGCACCGCCCACGGCGGGCCTGCGCCAGAAGAACTTCAACTTCTACGAGGAGTCCACCCGCGTCCCGCTGGTCTACTCCAACCCGCGCCTGTTCCCCCGCGCCCGGACGAGCGACGCGCTCGTCTCACACGTCGACTTCCTGCCCACGCTCGCCAGTCTCGTCGGCGCCCCGGCCTCGGCGCGCTCACCCCTGGCAGGGGATCGACTACTCCGATCACATCCTCAGCGCCGCGCCGCCTCGCCGCAGGACTACACCGTCTTCACCTACGACGACTGGCAGTCCGGCCAGGCGAAGGGGCCCTACCCCGAGCCGCCCAACCATGTCGTCTAGCATCCGCGAACACCGCTACAAGCTCGCCCGCTACTACGACGCCGACGGGCAGGGTGCCAGACCAGTGGGAGATGTACGACCTCGAGACCGATCCCGCTGGAGCGCACGAACCTCGCCTACAGGGGCCACAGGCGCACGCCCGACACAGGAGCGCGAATACAAGCGGCTGCGGCGCAAGCTGGCCACGGTCGAGCAGACGCGCCTGCAGCCGCTGAGCTGAGCAACGTTGGGCGGTTCGCCCCGAGATCGGCGACTCGCCATGCGCTACGTCAGCCGGGGCGGTCGATCCAGCGGTACATCAGCCCCCCCGAACCTCGCGGTAGGAGGGAGTGGCTGGAGGGGGGTCGTTGAAGAGCCGCGCGATCACCTCGCCGGCGCCGTGTAGATGCTCCTCGACCGCGGTGGTCCAGAGAGATCTGGGTAGACACCCAGCCCAGAAAGATCTGGTATGCTAGTACTCTAGGAGAGTACGGGTACAGTACGGGTACGAAAGGCAAGGGGAGGTCTCTGTGAGCGTTCGCTTGAGGGTCATTGCTGTCCTGACGTGTGTGTCGGTCTCGGTGGCGAGCGCGGTGGCCGTGTCTTCCGCCATGGCCACCCCAACGCTTGGCTTTGAAAGCTCGAGCGTGCTCGCGAGCAATCCAGACGCCTCCTCGGATGTGCGGGCCGGCTCGCACCCGTTCGCGCTGACGACGACGTTCAAGCTGAACACTACGACGAACTCCGAAGGAGACCTGGTCTCCGTCAGCGGGGAACCGAAGGATGTGGTCGCCGAACTGCCTCCGGGCCTGGCGATCGACCCACTGGCGAGCACGCGCTGTGGCGCGGCAGAATTCGCGAGCGTCAACGCAGGTGGCGAAGACGGGTGTCCAAACGCCTCGGCCGTTGGGGTCGTGGCGGTGGAAGCAGCCGTGAGCGCCACACGTGTGGCATCCGATTTTCCGCTTTACGATCTGGTGGCGCCCTCCGGCTCCCCAGCGCAGTTCGGCTTCAATGCCGCGGGAATCCCGGTGTATTTGACCGCGACGATTCGTACCGGTAGCGACTATGGCCTGACTGTGACCATGGCGGGCATACCTCAGGGCGCTCACGTGCTCGGTAGCGCCGTGACGCTCTGGGGCGTGCCCGCCGAATCCGTGCACGACAAAGAACGCGGCGACTGCGTGGAGAGTCATGGGAAATGCCCCACGGGCGTCTCTCCCAAGCCGCTGCTGACTCTGCCCAGACAGTGCACGACGCCGCCGACGACGTCTCTGCGCGCCGATTCCTGGCAGAAACCCGGCCAGTTCACCGCGCTCGCCACAGACCCCCTCACGGCCGGCGGGCTGGCGCTCACCGCGTGTGAAGGACTCAACTTCAGCCCCACATTCAAGGTACAACTGGAAAGCTCGACGGCGGATAGCGCGACGGGGCTGAAGCTCGACGTGCAACTACCCCAGAGCGAAGAACCCGCGGGGCTGGGCGAGGCGGACCTCGAGGAAGCGGTTGTCGTCCTGCCGCCGGGCATGCGGCTGAACCTAGCCCGGGCCGGCGATCTCGCGGGCTGTCCGCTCGAAGGGACGGAAGGGATCAATCTGAGCTCGAGCGAACCTGGTCACTGTCCCGAAGACTCGAAGATCGGCAGCGTGACCGTCGCTACGCCGCTGCTCGCGGAAGCTCTGCACGGCGCTGTCTATCTCGCCCAGCAGGGCAACCTGCCGGGCAACGGAACGAACCCGTTCGGCTCACTCCTCGCCGTCTACATCGTCGCGGAAGGCTCGGGGATCACGTTGAAGCTCCCCGCCGAACTGACGGCGAACCCGGAAACGGGCCAGCTGACGATGCACCTCGGCCCGGACCCCATCACCGGGCAGACCTTCGCGCCGCAGCTGTCCCTGGCGAATCTCGAAATTGAACTCAGCGGCGCGCAGCAGGCGGTGCTGGTCACACCCCCCACCTGTGGCAGCTACACGACGGCCGCCTCGTTCACACCGTGGAACGGCGCCGCGCCCGTCGCGCGCGCCGAAGAATCCAGCGTCACACAGGGATGCGCGGATGCGTTCAACCCATCGCTCTCGACTAGTGCCACCAACACGCAGGAGAAGGGGTACACCTCGGTTGCGATCACCATCGCCCGCCAGGACAGCGAACAGGAACTGAAGGGCGTATCGGTCACGCTCCCGAAGGGCATGCTCGCGATGGTCGGCAACGTGGTGGAGTGCCCCGAACCGCAAGCGTCGCTCGGCACGTGCGAAGCGGAGAGCCTGGTTGGAGAAGCGAGTGTCTCCGTCGGGGTGGGGCCTGAACCGTCCGTGGTCAAGGGCGGGAGGGTGTACTTCACGGGGCCCCACAGCGGCGCGCCATTCGGCCTGTCGATCGTGTTGCCCGCCATCGTCGGACCCTTCAACCTGGGCCCCGCGGGACACCCGATGGTGGTCCGCGTCGCGCTCCACGTAAACGAGCTCACCGGACAGGTCACGGGCACGGACGACCCCACGGGCCCCTACTCGATCCCGAGCCTCCTCGAAGGCGTCGTTCCCCAGTTCAGAGCGCTGAACTTGGTCTTCAACCGTCCGGAATTCACCTTCAACCCGAGCGGCTGCTACCAGCACTCGTTCACCGGCACGATCACGAGCACCCAGGGCACGACGGCGAACCCCTCCCAGCCGTACACGCCCACGAACTGCTCGGCGGCGCCGTTCGCGCCGAAACTCAGCACGTCCACGATCGGTCGTCCGTCGCGTACCGATGGAGTCGGCTTCCACGTCAAGATCGTGTGGGGCTATCCCAACGAGTCCAACGCCCACTCGGTCAAGGTGGAACTCCCCGAGCAGATCGCCGTGCGCCTATCGACGCTTCACCAGGCCTGCCTCGCCAAGGTGTTCGAAGCAGACCCCGCGAGCTGCCCCCCGGGGTCGGCGGTCGCGACCGCGACCACCGTGACGACGGCCCTGCCGGTGCCGCTCGTCGGTCCGGGATACTTCGTCAGCTATGGCGGCACCAAATTCCCAGAACTGGTGTTCGTGCTGCAAGGCGACGGTGTGGTCATCGAGCTGCACGGGGAAACCTTCATCAGCCAGCGCGGGATCGGCAGCAGCACATTTCCGGATGTCCCGGACGCCCCGATCCCCCTCTTCGAAGCGGAATTCCCCGCGGGCCCGAACTCCGCGTTCGCGCCCAACGGCAGCCTCTGCGAAAAAGTGCTGCGGACCCCGACGGTGTCGGTCGCCGAAAACGGCCTGAGCGTCAGCGAAGCCCCGCCGGTCCAAGTCAGCGGCTGCGAACCGACGATCAAGGTGATCCGCAAGAGCCTCCGCGGCCGCGTCGCGAGCATCGCCGTGAGCGTGCCCTCCGCAGGAGAGCTGCTGGCCAGTGGCAAGGGATTCGCTCGCGCGAGGAAGAAGGTCGGCAAGGCCGGGACGGTGACGGTCAAGCTCGTCGTGACCAAGCGCGAGTTGCGCTCACTGGCCCACCACCGCAAGCGCAAGCTGAAGAGCACCGTCAAGCTGCAGTTCATCCCGAGCCACGGCGCCAAGCTCTCGACCCACGCGACCATCCTCGTGCGCAGATGAATGGCGGCGACTTCGCGGTCGTCGGGTCCGCCATGCAGCCCGTGTTTCCGACTCCCACAAAGTGGCGATCGCCGGGCGGTCCTCTGTCTCGTGAGAGATGCGCGCGGAGGTGTCCGAATGGCCGCCATCGGCGTGCCCCCCGGCAGCCTTTGCCGCTACTGTTGGCCCTGTGGTCACGACCCAACCGAGGGTGAGGCTGCGCCAGGCGGTGCTCGTGGCGGCGGCGCTCGAGCCCGCGGCGGCGGCGCTGCGCTCGACGCTGAACCTGGAGGAGCCCTTCCGCGATCCGGGGGTGGGCGCCTTCGGCCTCGCGAACGTGGTGTTCGCGCTGGGGGACTGCTTCGTGGAGGTCGTCACGCCGGTTCAGCCGGACACCACCGCCGGCCGCTACCTCGCGCGCCACGGGGACGGTGGCTACATGGTCATCTTCGACCTCGAGGACCTGGAGGGCGCGCGCGAGCGCGCGCGCGAGTTGGGGGTGCGGGTGGCCTGGGAGATCGACCTGCCCGACATCTCCACCACCCACCTGCACCCCGCTGACATGCGCGCGGCGATCGTCTCGCTCGACCGCTCGGAGCCCTATGGCACATGGCGCTGGGGTGGGCCGCAGTGGACCGGGCGGATCGGCGCCGGCGCGCCCGGGCGCCTCGCCGGGGGTGACGCTCGCAGTGGCCGATCCGGCCACGGTGGCGGCGCGGTGGGGAGCGGTGCTGGGTCTCGAGGTGAGCGGCGGGCCCCAGCCGCTGTTGCGCCTGGACGGCGGCGAGGTTCGCTTCGAGGCCGCACCGAGCGAGCGGGCGGAGGGGCTGGTGGAGATCGCGCTCGAGCTCCCGCGCGAGCTGCCCGGTGGGCAGGAGGCGAGCGAGCTCGGAGGAGTGCGCCTGCGACGGGTTGGCGAGTGCTGACGGAGCGGACCCGCGTCAGTCGGAGCTGACGCGCAGCACGAGCTTGCCGACGTTCTC
Source organism: uncultured Solirubrobacterales bacterium (assembly GCA_963771915.1). Lineage (GTDB taxonomy): Bacteria > Actinomycetota > Thermoleophilia > Solirubrobacterales > Solirubrobacteraceae > Palsa-744. Next base: position 293,237 of record CAVYVD010000001.1, read on the forward strand.
GCCGGCGAACAGCTTGAGCAGGGCCTCGGGGAAGGCGCTCACGCCACCCTCGAGCACATCCTCGCGGGAGATCAGCCGGCCTTCGCGCATCCATCCGCCGATCTCCTCGGCCGCCGCCCCGAAGCGCGCGGCGTAGTCGAAGACGACCATCCCGGTCATCGACGCGCGGGCGACCAGCAGCGAGAGGTAGTTCGCCGGACCGCGCACACCCTCGGTCGCGTTGTACTGCGAGATCGCCCCGCAGATCACGATGCGCGCCCCGCGCGCCAGCCGGGTCATCACCGCGTCGAGGATCTCACCGCCGACGTTGTCGAAGTACACGTCCACGCCACTGGGCGCCGCCTCGCGCAGGGCCCGGCGCACGTCCTGGGTCTTGTAGTCGATCGCCGCGTCGAAGCCGAGGTCCTCGACGATCCAGCGGCACTTCTCCTCGCCGCCGGCGATGCCGATTACGCGGGCGGGCGAGCGGGTCCGGATCTTGGCGATCTGCCCCGCCACGCTGCCGACCGCACCCGCGGCGCCCGAGACGACGACGGTGTCCGCCTCGCCGAGCTTGGCCACGTCGAGCAGCCCGAAGTAGGCGGTCATGCCAGTCATCCCCAGCGTGCCGAGGTAGGTCGGCAGCGGCGCCAGCGACGGGTCGACCTTGAACACCCCGTGGCCCTCGGAGAGCGCGTACTCCTGGACCCCGAAGGCGCTGTACACGTGCTCGCCGACGGCGAAGCCGGGGTGCTCTGAGGCGATCACGCGCCCGACCGCGCCAGCGCGCATCACCGCCCCGATCTCGACCGGATCGACGTAGGAGGCGCCCTCGTTCATCCAGCCACGCATCGCGGGGTCGAGCGAGATGTGGGAGATCGCCACGAGGAACTGCCCTGCGCCCGGCGTCGGCGCCGGCTCCTCGACCAGGCTCCAGTCGGAGTCCTTGGGCAGGCCTGAGGGGCGGGCTGCCAGCCGCACCTGATGGTTGATCGGGCTCACTTGTACCGCGGCTCCTCGCGCCCGGGAAACAGGTCGGGCAGGCCCTCGCTCACGCGGTCGGGGAACTGCGGCTCGCGCTTCTGCAGGAACGAGGTGATCCCCTCGTGCGCGTCCTGGGAGCGGCCGCGGGCGAACATCGCGCGCGAGTCCGCGCGGTGGGCCTCCATCGGGTGCTCCGCGCCCAGCATCCCCCACATCAGCCGGCGCGCCAGCGCAACCGAGACGGGGGCGGTGTGCTGCGCGATCTCCTGAGCCAGCGCGTGCGCCGCGCCGAGCAGCTCCTCCGGGGGGTGGACGCTGCGCACCAGGCCGCCCCGCAGGGCCTCCTCGGCGGAGAACACCCGCCCGCTTGCCACCCACTCCATCGCCCGGCTGATCCCCACGACGCGCGGCAGGAACCAGCTCGAGCACGCCTCCGGCACGATCCCGCGACGGGTGAACACGAAGCCGATGCGCGCCCCCTCCGCGGCCAGACGGATGTCCATCGGCAGCGTCATCGTGATGCCCACCCCCACCGCCGGACCGTTGATCGCCGCGATCACCGGCTTGGTGGAGGCAAAGATCCGCAGCACCACCTGCCCGCCGCCGTCGCGCGGGATCTCCCCGTCCGCCACGCCCTCGCCCCGGTCGAATGTGCTGCCGCCCTCAACGAGGTCCGATCCGGCGGAGAACCCCCGCCCCTCGCCGGTCACGATGATCGCGCGCACCTCGTCGTCGCGGTCCGCGCGCTCGAACGCCTCGATCAGCTCCACCCCCATCCCCGCGGTGAATGCGTTCAGGCGCTCGGGTCGGTTCAGCGTGATCGTGAGCACGCGATCGGCGACCTCGTAACGGATGGTCTCGAACTCCATGGTGGTGATTCCCCTCCAAGTCGTGTGGCGGACGGCGTGGCCGCTCAGACTACCCGCCCGAGGAACCCTCAGCTCCCATAGGCGAGCGCGGGGCGGTGCACGCCGGCGCCCTCGCTGCGGGGCGCCGGGCGCCTGCCTGTGACGATCACTCGCCCGCCGCGCGCGGGGACCAGCGTGATGTGATGCACCTTCACCCGCTCGTCCCTCGCGCTGGGGGCGCGCAGCTGCACCCGTTCGAGCACGGTGCGCACGACCGCCCGCATCTCCATCATCGCGAAGCTCGCCCCGATACAGCGCCGGGGGCCGCCGCCGAAGGGGATGAACGTGTACGGCGGCGCGCTCCCCTCCAGGAAGCGCTCCGGGCGGAACGCCTGCGTGTCCGGGAACGCCTCGGAGTCCTGCACGAGCATGATCGAGGGCATCACCGTGGCTCCCGCCGGCAGCAGCCGGCCCGCGACCTCGGCGGGCGCTGAGAGCTTGCGCCACACCGCGTCGATCACCGGCCTCACCCGCAGGGTCTCGTTGAGCACCGCCTCCATGTAGACCTCCTCCTCCCCGTCGGCGATCTCTCCCTCCAGGCGCGCCAGCGCCGCGGGGTGGCGCAGCAGCCGCTCGAAGCACCAGGCGAGCGCCGTGGTGGTCGTCTCGTGGCCCGCCACCAACAGCGTGAGCAGGTGGTCGCGCAGCTCCTCGTCGCTGAGCCCCTCCCCCTGCTCGTCGCGCGCGGCTAGCAGCAGCGTGAGCACGTCCTCACCGGCGGGCTGGATCGATCCTTTCGCGCGGTGGGCGGCGATCTCCTCGTAGAGCAGCCGATCGACCTCCGGCAGGGCCCGCAGCGTCGAGAGCCTGCGCACCGCGCGGCTGTCCAGCAGCTGCGGGTAGGCCCACACCAGCCACATCTCCGCGATGCCCACCCGCGTCAGCCTGCGCAGCAGCACCCGCAGGCGCTCAAGGCGCCGCTCATCGCTGACCCCGATCACCGTCCGCAGGATCACCTCCAGCGTGATCGCCTGCATCCGCGGGCGGATCGCGAACTCCTCGCCCGCCGGCCAGCGCTCGACCTCCTGTGCGGCGATCGCCGCGATCCGCTCGCCGTAGGCGCGCACGGCCTCGCCGTGGAACGGAGCGCTCAGCATCCGCCTGTGGCGCAGGTGGCGATCCCCGTCGAGCAGCAGCAGCGAGTGCCTGCCCACCATCGGGCCCATCACCGCGTTCGCCTCCCCCGCGCGGAACACCTCGCGGTCGCCGGTGAACACCTCCCGGATCGCCTCCGGGCGAGTCAGCACCACCACGTCGCCGATGCCGAGCGGTCGCAGCGTGAAGACCTCGCCGAAGCGGCGCTGGCAGTAGCGGGAGAGGGCGCCGGGGTTGAGCGCCCACAGGGCCGACTGCGCCAGCCGCGGCATGCGCGGGCCGGGGGGCAGGCTTGGGTGGAGGGTCGGTGCGGTGCTCGCCGAGGCAGCCACCCCCACATCTTGGCAGAGGTGAACGTGGCCCCACCCCGCCGGCCCGAGTCGAGCCCCACCCCGCCGGCCGGAGTCGAGACCTACCCCACCAGCTCCAGCAGCGGCCCACACAGCTCGGGCGCTGCGACGAGGATGCCCCAGGGGAGGTCCTCGTGCTCGGGCAGCTCCACGACCCGCAGGCCGGCCGCTTCGCAGAGCAGAGCTCCAGCGGCGATGTCCCACGGCTTGACGGTGCGCTCGTAGTAGGCGTCGTAGCGGCCCACCGCGGTCCATGCGAGGTCGAGCGCGGCGCTGCCGAAGCGACGGATGTCGCGCACGCGGGACACCAGCTGGGCGAGCACGCGCCCCTGCGCGGCGCGCACGCGCGCGTCGTAGGCGAGCCCGGTCGCGACCATCGCCGTGGCGAGCTCCTCTCCGCGGGGGCTCGCCGATCCGCCCTCCCTCAGCTCGACCGTCCCTCGCGGCCCGAGGAGCGTGGCACGGCCGTGCCTGGTGGCGCTGAAGAGCTCCTCGCGGTTGGGGTCGTAGACGGCGCCGGCGACCACGCCGTCGCGGTCGCGGACGGCGACGCTGACACACCACTGGGGGATGCCAAACAGGAAGTTGACGGTCCCGTCGAGCGGGTCGACGACCCAACTGAGCCCACTCCTGCCCTCCACGTGGTCGCCCTCCTCCCCCACGAAGCCGTCCGTGGGGCGCCGTGCGGCCAGCAGCGCGCGGATCGCGCGCTCGGAGGCGAGATCGGCCTCGCTGACCAGGTCGGTGGGAGTGCTCTTGCTGCTCACCTCCCGCTCGGCGCCGTGGAGCACTCGCTCGACCAGCAGCGCGCCCGCTGTGGTCGCGGCCTCGATCGCCACCTCGAGCAGCGCGTTGGGGTCGGGGTCGCGCGCGTCGATCGACGCCGGATCGGTGCGCGCGTTGGTATCGCTCACGAGAAACCGGACGGCCGATGCTGCGCCCAGGGGCGCTCGGATTCGACCTGGCCGGCGAGCGAGAGCAGCGTCGCCTCGTCGTTCGGGCGCCCCACGAGCTGCACCGCGCGGGGCAGGCCGTCCGCCGCGAACCCGGCGGGCACCGAGCACGCGGGCTGGCCGGTGAAGTTCCAGCACGCGGCGTAGGGAACGGTCGCGGACGCCTCGACCGTCGTCCTCAGCCACCCCCGGCCCTCGCGGGCGCCGATCCTCGGCGCAGGTGCCGGGGTCACGGGGGTCAGCAGCACGTCGTGGTCGGTCAGCGGCTCGTTCAGCCGCGCGGCGTACGCCGCTTTGCGCCTCAGCGCCCAGTCGACCGCGCCGGGCGGCAACGCGCCCCCGAGGCGGGCGAGCGCGCGGATGCGGCGTTCCAAACGCTCGGGGTGGGCAAACGTGGCGGCCTCCTCGTGGATGCTGCGCAGGTAGATGGCGGTGAACTCCGGCGCCGGCGCCAGTGGCCCCTGGTCCACCTCCCGCTCGCTCACCTCGTGACCGAGCCTCCGCAGCAGCGCCACCGTCTCCTCCAGCGCCTCACGGTTCTCGCGGTGCAGCTTCGTCAGCGGCGAGGGTGGCAACCTGCTCGACACCGCGATCCGCAGCGGCCGCGCGCCGCCCGACGACGATGCGGACCCGCCCGTCATCTGCGCTCCCGTCTGTTCGAGCGCGCCCAGGAACGAGCTCGGCGGCACGACCGGCGCATCGGGGTCCGGCGGGCCGTCGGCGATCGCGTCGTAGAAGAGCGCGGTGTCGCGTACCGAGCGCGCCAGCACGCCGCTGACGGCCAGGCCGTGCCACGCGCCCACGTGCGGCGCCAGCGGCACCCGTCCGCGCTGGGTCTTCAACCCGAACAGGCCGCAGTAGGCAGCCGGAAAGCGGATCGATCCCCCACCGTCGCCCGCGAACGCCGCGCCCACCAGGCCGGCGGCGACAGCCGCCGCGCTGCCGCCACTCGAACCACCGGGGCTGTGCTCCGGGCTCCACGGGTTGCGCGTCACCCCCCACGTGGGGGACTCCGTCCAGGGGAAGGCGCCCAGCTCGGGCATGTGGGTCTTGCCGATCAGCACGGCTCCCGCCGCGCGCGCGCGGCGCACGACCTCCGAGTCCTCGCGCGCGGGCTCGCCGTAGGCATTCGTGCCGGACGTGGTCAGCTCCCCCGCCGTGTCGAATTCGTCCTTCACCGCGATCGGCACCCCCAGCAGCGGCCGTCGATCTCCAGCGGCGCGGCGCGCGTCGGCCTGGTCGGCCTCCATCCGTGCCCGCTCCCGGAAGACCACACGAAACGCGTTCAGCTTCCCGTCCAGGCGCTGGATGCGCTCCAGATACACCTCCAGCAGATCGCGAGCCGTCAGCTCCCCCGCGGCGATCAGCTCCGCCTGGCGGGCGATCCCGGCGAAAGCGAGGTCGGCGGCGTCCATCGGCGCAACGCTAGCGGATGTGTCCGCGCGTGTGCCGCCGCCGCAGGCCGTAAGATCGTTGCAAAGCGCTCAAGCGGCGCTCGGAGGAGTCTGCCAGCGATCACGAAAGGGGAGCATCCGTGCCGTATCCCGTCACGTTCGAAGCCGACTACGTCGAGCGGCGCAACCGCCTGACGACTTTCTTCCGTCTGATCCTCGCGATCCCACTCGCGATCTGGCTGTACCTGTACGCGATCGTCGCCTTCGTGGCGATCCTGGTCGCGTGGTTCGCGATCGTCTTCACCGCCCGCTACCCGCGGGGCCTGTACGACTTCGTGGCGGGGTACACCCGCTTTGTCACACGATTCACCGCGTACATCTCGCTGCTCTGCGACCCCTACCCCGCCTTCGGCGGCTCCGACGATCCCGCCTACCCGGTACGCCTGGAGTTCGCCGGTCCCCTGGAGCGCTACAGCCGCCTGAAGACGCTCTTTCGCATCGTCCTCGCGATCCCGATCCTGATCCTGCGCTACGTGATGGAACTGCTGCTCAAAATCGGCGCGTTCGCCGCGTGGTTCGTGATCCTCGTGATCGGGAGGATGCCGCGGGGGCTGTTCGATGTGATGGTGCTGGCCAACTCCTACATGGCGCGCAGCGACGCCTACATCTATCTGCTTACCGAGACCTACCCACCCTTCCAGGATGAGCAGACCCGCGCGGCGGGCAGGCCCGGGGAGGCCTACCCGCAGGCTTGACTGGCGACGGCGCCCGCGGCGGGTGATTCATCCGCCCGGGGTGCCCGCGGCGCCGTCATCCCGCAGGCGGCTTCGGGCTCTGCCCGTTGGGTAGTGTTGCCTTGCTCAGGGTCACGGTGCCGACGATGACCGATTCGTGGGGTGCACCGGCCGAGGGGCCCTGCCGGTTCAGGTAAGCGACTTCGAACCCCTCGTGTGATGCGCAGGAGGGCGTGAGCACGAATAGCCCGAGCGAGATGGTTCTGAGTGTTTCGTGCGCCCTGACGTTGCGCTGCAGGCTCCAGCTACCACCGCCTGCGGGGCTACCACCGGCCTTACATGTGGCGAACCAGTCGACGGCGTATTCGGTGGCCCTGGAGTGGTCCGCAGCCGGGGAGGTGACCGCGTAGGGAGCCGTGAACCCGACCTCGCCCTTGAAGCACGGGTAGAGCAGGAACGCCGCGTTGCACGCTGCGCGGGGCTGGGGCAGGAGCGTGAGATGAATCGGCGCGTGCAGGCTGCGTGTCGGGTGGGACCGTCGCTCCTGTTCGACAATGGCCCTCGGCAGCGGTATGGGGTGCGTGCCGGGCGCCTCGTGGATCGTGATGCTGCCGAGGGGCGTGGGCTGTGGCAGGCCGCCCGCGAATCTGACGTATTCGACGGTGAACCTCACCGCCCGACTGCACGCGCTGGAGAGAACTCCCCCAACGGGTATGGTCACGAGCGCGCCGCGCGCGACGTCGGCGCGAGAGCTTTCTCCGGCGAAGATGCGCCAGCAGACCGTCGCGCTCACCGAGTAGCTCTCGTCGGCATTCGTGACGGGGTAGGGCGCGTGGAAGCTGATCTGCGCGCCCGTGATCACGTGGTTGTGGACGTGCAGATGTGCGCGCAGCGGCTCGTGCACGACGGGCAGCGCAGCCGGGCGTGGGGGCGGCACTTCCGAGAGTCCGCATGAGGCCGGGCGCAGGTTGCCCCGGTCGACGCACGGCCGTCCCGCGTAGCTGTAGATGATCGCGGTCAACGCTCCGTTCGGGCCGGCCGGCGAGCTGTAGTTGCCCGGTTCGTCTCTGCCGTCGCTCTCGCTGACGCTTCCCAGTGGCCTGCCGCTCCTGTAGCGCTGCACGATCAGGTACGCGCCCAAGCCCGGGAGCACCGGTTGGGTGCGTGTCTGCGAGCCTTCGCGATAGGCGATGCTCACAGCGTGCACCCCGAGTAGCCCGAAGGAGATCTCGCGGCGGTCGGCGGGCACCCCGGCGCCCGGGCGGGGACTGGTGGCCGCGCTGAGCTGGAGCCCCACGCTGTCCGCGGCGTAGATGGCTCCCGGACTCGAGCAGTTTCCGGCCAACCACCCGGCCACGTCCGCGAGGTCGTCCGGGGGCGCGTCTGTGGGAAGCGGGTGGAAGCGCCCGTCGTCGTGAAACGCGCCGTCGACGCCGAGCTGCCCGAGCTGGTTGTCATAGACGCGGCCGATCTGCACGCAGATGAGGCCGCGCGTGGTGTGGATGATCCGCATTCCCCACGGCAGGCCGCCCGCCGGGTCTGGCGCTCGCAGGGGGAGCAGCCGCACGCCGCCCGCCACCGGGACGCCCTCGCCGGCGGTGGCGATCGGAGCACGCACCGTGCCGACCGGCGAGCCCGTGAGGATCACTCCGGTCGCCGCGAGCGTGATTGCGGCCGTGGCGAGCACGAGCGCACCCGCGAGGAGTGCGACGCGCACATGCACGGATGCGCGGCGTCGCGGCGATGTACGCGCGAAGCGTCTGCCGAAGAGCGCCGGCAGCAACCGCCGCCCGGCGTGCCGGCGCCGCCCGGCGTGCCGGCGCCGCCCGGCGTGCCGGCGCCGCCCGGCGTGCCGGCGCCGCCCGGCGTGCCGGCGCCGCCCGGCGTGCCGGCGCCGCCCGGCGTGCCGGCGCCGCCCGGCCCGCACCAGCTCCTGCCCGAACCTGTCCATCGCGTCCATCCTCAGGCCTCCCTCATTCTCGTGCGGAGCTCGGCGAGCCCGCGGCTCACGCGCTTGCGGACCACCGACTCCGAGCACCTCAGGCGCCGGGCCAGCTCGTCGTATTCGGTTTCGTGGAGTACCCATCCTTCAATCGCGCCGCGCTGCTCAGCCGACAGCCGCTCGAGCTCGAGCAGCGCGGCGCTGCCGTCCGCCGCCGCCGCCCGCTGCTCCACGCGCTCGATATCCTCGTCGCTGAACACGAGCGGCTCGAGGCCCAGGCGCCTGCGCGCCCGGTCCTCGACCTGTCCGCGGCGAATCGAGTCCGCCAGCTTGTGGTGTGCGATCGTGAAAAGCCACGCGAGCGCCGAGCTGCGCTGCGGGCTGTAACGCGGCAGGGCGGACAGCGCCGCGGCGAATGTCTCCGCGGTCAGGTCGGCCGCGAGCTCGCGGTCGCCCGTGCGCCGCAGGAAAAAGGCGAGCACGGCGTCCACGCGCCGTCCGTAGAAGAGCCCAAACGCCTCCGCGTCGCTCCTGCCCGCAACAAGCAGCGCCTCATCGGCATGGTCATCATCGACGCCCACAACCCGTACATCGTGAAGGCCCACGGTTTGTGACGCGAGAGTGAGGCTGTCTCGTAGCATCGCCGCGCCGCGGCAACGGCTACCGTGAAAACATGACCGCTCTCGGACGCACCGACCTCGACGTGGTCCGCATCTGCCTCGGCGGCAACGTGTTCGGCTGGACCGCCGACGAGCCGCAGTCTCACGCCGTCCTCGACGCGTACACCGACGCGGGCGGCAACTTCATCGACACCGCGAACTCCTACCTGGTCGAGCACGGCCGCTCGGAGACGATCATCGGGCGCTGGATCGCCACTCGCGGCAACCGTGAGCAGGTCGTCCTGGCCACGAAGGTCGGCGGCGGCCACGGAGCGCTCCGCAACCTGCGGGCGGACACGATCGAGCGCGAGGTGCACGCCTCGCTCGAGCGCCTGCAGACCGACCGCATCGACCTCTACTACGCGCACTTCGACGACCAGGAGACGGCGCTGGAGGAGACGCTGCGCGCCTTCGACGCACTCGTCAAGGCGGGGACGGTCCGCCACATCGGCGCCTCCAACTACACGGCGCAGCGGCTCACCGCGGCACTCGATTTCCAGCGCACGCATGGGCTTGCCGAGTTCACGGTCCTGCAGCCCCACTACAACCTCCTCGAGCGCGACTTCGAGCGCACGCTGCTCCCCGTCGCCGAGGCCTGGGACCTTGCCGTGCTGCCCTACTTCGCGCTGGCCAAGGGCTTTCTGAGCGGCAAGTACCGGCCTGGCGGCGAGGCCGTGGAGTCCGAGCGCGCCGAGGCCGCCCGTGCCTACCTCGACAGCGGAGGGGCGGCGGTACTGGAGGCGCTCGACGAGGCCGCGGCGGCCCACGAGACGACGGTGGCCGCCGTCGCCCTCGCCTGGTTGCTCGCCCAGCCGCGGGTCCTCGCCCCGATCGCCAGCGCGCGCACGACGGAGCAGCTCGACCAGATCCTGCCCGCCGCCACGCTGAAGCTGACGCCCGCGGAGCTCGACCGACTGTCCGCCACCACGCAGGTGGCGTAAGCGAGACTTCTGGAGGCGCCGGGCAAGCTGGCGTCTGCTGCGACAGCGGCGGCTAGAGTGCGGGCGTGTTCGACCTGGACGCCTACCTGGGGCGGATCGGCCTGAACGGGCGCCCGAGCATCGCGCGGGTGCACAGGGCGCACCTGACCTCGATCCCCTTCGAGAACCTCGACCCGCACCAGGGCCTGCCGGAGCGAGCTGTCCCTCAGCGAGCAGACACCAGCCGGCACGAGCGTGACGCCGCTCGAGCGAGAGGCCATACCGGAGCTGCTTGCCAGGCGCTTCTCGCTCCCCGGCTTCACACTCGCCGCAGACGGGCGGCTTGCCCTCACCAACGCCCGATAGCCGATGAGCTGGCAGTCTCGCGGACCAATCCACACACACCGCAAAGGTGCGCGCCACTTCCGGCCAGGCTCTCCCGACGGCCGGGCGGGCGAGCTCTCGCGCCAGCCACTATCGTGCCGTCCATGATGCGCCTCTACCACCGTGAGCACGCGGGCCGGCCGATCCGCGTCGCATGGATGCTCGAGGAGCTCGGCGAGCCGTATGAGGTCACGGTGATGACGCGCGAGGAGAGCAAAGGCGAGGAGCATCGCGCCCGCCATCCCCTGGGCCGCGTGCCCGTGCTCGAGGACGAGGAAGGGTTCGTATTCGAATCGGCGGCGATCTGCCTGCACCTCGCGGACCTGCATCCCGACGCCGGCCTCGCGCCGGCACCGGGGACCCACGAGCGAGCGCTGCTTTACCAGTGGACGATCTTCGCCCCAGCCGAGCTCGAGCCGCCGCTGATCGAGTCCGCCGTGCACGCTCAACGCGACCCCGACCGTTCCGCCGCCGCGCGAGAGCGCTTTGACGAGACCGCGCGCGCGGTATCCAGCGCCTTGGATGGCAGCGACTATCTCGTCGGCGGGCGCTTCACGGTGGCTGACGTACTTGTCGGGAGCACGCTGGCTTTCACGGAGCGCATCGGCTTTGCGGATGAGCTCCCGGCGAACCTGAGGGACTACCTGGCGCGGCTCACGCAGCGGCCCACCCGCCAGCGCGCCCTCGAACGCACGACGTCCGCCTGACGAGCGAGAGCCCTTCGAGTGAGGCGGCTCACGCCTGCTACGCGGCGCGACACGGAAGTGTTCCCGTTGGCGCGCGCCAGTGCCCGTGCTCGTCCGGAGCAGCCACCCGCTACGGGTCGATCGAGACGCCTGCTTTGCTCGCGTGATGCGGCAGTGCGGATCTGTCTAAGGCGCGTGCTGGCGGCTGACGACGTGGCGCTCGGCAATGGCGGCCACGCCGACAGCGAGCCACGCTCATAGACTTACGATTCATGAGCCACTCGGCCCGCGACCGTCTCGCCGTCCTACTGGCCGAGAGGACAGGGCCGGAGGTGTTCAGCGCGGCGCGAACCGCCCCGACTGGCGACCTGCACCTCGAGGTGCGAGGCGTGGGGCCGATCAAGCTTCCCATGTCGCAGGCGCAGGCGAGGCAGCTGTGCCTGCTGGGCCGACCGGCTCGATATGGGCAAGGCGAGCGGACCGTGCTGGACCGCGGTGTGCGTGACACGTGGGAGATCCCCAAGAGCCGCGTCAAGATCGAAAAGCGCCGCTGGGATGAGACGCTCCTGCCCATCCTCGTGCGGCTGGGCCGCGAGCTGGGGCTTCCCTCTGGGCGCGCGCTGCGGGCGGAGCTGCACTCGATGCTGGTGTATGCGCCCGGGCAGTTCTTCCTCGAGCACCAGGACTCCGAGAAGGACGACGCGATGGTCGCCTCGCTCGTGGTCGGCCTGCCCGCGACCGTCAAGGGCGGCGCGCTTGAGGTTCGCCACGGCGGCCAGACCGCGACGTATCAGGGATCGAAGAAGGCTCTGTCGTTCGTCGCCTTCTACAGCGACTGCCGCCACCAGGTCAGGCCGGTTGCCTCCGGGTACCGGGTCGTGCTCACCTACAACCTGCTGCTCCGCGAGGCGGCGTCCGGATCGACTGTCGACCCGGACGCCGAGCTCGTCGAGAACCTCGCCGGCTGCCTGGAGGAGCACTTCGCCTCCTCTGGCGGTCCGGATCGTCTCGTGTACCTGCTCGACCACGAGTACACGCCGCGCGGTCTGAGCTTCTCGCGCCTGAAGGGCGCCGACGCGCAGCGTGCGCTTGCGCTCCGCGCGGCGGCGGAGAGCGCCGGCTGCGAGGTCGCGCTTGCGCTGACGAACGTGAAGGAGACCTGGAGCGCCTACGAGGAGGACGAGCGGGAGCCCTGGGGCTGGCGCTCTAGCTACAGGGGATGGGACGACGGGGACGAAGACGAAGACGAGTTCGACTCCTCCGACGGGGACGGGGACGGCGACTACGAGCTCGAGGAGCTGATCGAGTCTGCGGTCACGCTGGAGAGCTGGACCGGCTCCCGCGGCGGTCGCCTGGAGAGGGTGGATCTCCCCGTCGGTGACGATGCGGTCTGCGCCAGCACCCCCTCAGGCGACCTGGAGCCCTACGTCTCGGAGTACGAGGGGTACATGGGCAACTATGGCAACACCCTGACCGCTGGTACCGCCGCGGCGCGGTCGTGCTGTGGCCTGCAAGCCGCGCGTTCGCTGTGCGGGGGCAGGCATCCCCGTCCTCGGCGCTGCAGGAGTTGAGCGCCCGCGCGAGGACGGGCGATCTGGCCGGCGCTCGCGAGGCGGCCGCGACGCTCGCTCCGTTCTGGGAGGGGGCGGCCGCGCGCGTGAAGGCGAGAGCGCTCTTCGCGAAGGCGCTGCGCGCCGCGCGGCTGCTCGACGAGCCCGCCCTGGCGGCGATGCCGCTGCGACCGTTTCGACTGGAGACGCTCACCAGAAGCGACGCCAAGGCGCTGAGCGCGCTGGTCGGCTCCTACGGCGAGCGCTGGGCGCAGGAGCTGGTGACCGCATGGTCGGCGAAGCGGCGGTTCCATTACCCGAAGGGCGAGGGCACTGAGGAGTGGGTGGCCTCGCTGCCGAAGCTCTGCCTCGCGCTGCGGGACACCGGAGAGACCGGGACTACGGCGGCGACGCTGCTGCTGCGAGCGGACTGGGGCTGGGCGAAGGATTCCATCGAAGAGGGCCTCGAGCTCTCTCTGCCGAGCGCTCGTGAGCGGACGCTGTCCGAGCTTGCACGCCCGCTCGCGGCGATGCTGGAGGGCGCATGGGTGATCGGGGCGACCGACTTGAGCGACGAGGCGATCATGGTGCTGCGCCGCGGCGAGGAGCTGGCTGGCTGCGCGATCGCCGTGCTCCGGGCGACTCCCACGCAGCGATGGAGCGCGACGGGCCTCGACACCCTCGCCGCCCACTGCTCCGCCACCCTCTCGCCTCGCCTATCCCTCGCGCCCTGACGACGACTGGTCGATCAAGCTGCCCAAAGGATGTGACTGCGAGCTGTGCGGCGAGCTGCGCGTCTTCCTTGAAGACCCGATCCGGACGAGCCTCGAGTGGCCGCTCGCCAAGGACAGACGCGCCCACGTACACCGCCGCATCGACGCCGCCGAGCTCCCGGTGGCCCACCAGACCCGACGGACAGGGCGACCGTACACCCTCGTTCTGAGAAAGACCGACGCGCTCTTCGAGCGCGAACGCCTGCGGCGTCGCCACGACGAGAAAGACCTCGCATGGCTTCAACGGAACACTGGCGCAACCAATACGGCGGGATGAAGGCCGATGATGCGACTCCACAGAATCGGGGTAAGATCATCCTGAGCTGCCTGGGAGGAGATCGTGGCCGACTTTCAAGCCGTCTTCTATCGTGATGCGCCCGGTCGCGAGCCCGTGCGGGAGTTCCTCGATTCCCTGGACGACGACTCGCAGGCTGCGATCGAGCATCAGATCGGGCGTCTCAATCTGCTGAGCGACGCCACGCCTCATCTCCCCTTCCCTCACTCCTCGCAGGTCGATGGGGAGTTGCGGGAGCTCCGCTGCCACTACGGCCGAGAGCTGTATCGCATCCTCTACTGCCGCTCAGAGCGGCTCCTCGTCCTCTTGCACATCTTCGCCAAGCGCTCCGCGAAGATCGATCGGCGCGACATCCACATCGCGCAGGAGCGGTGGGAAGACTTCAGAGCACGCATGGACGCGCAGCCGCGTGTCCCGCCCCGTGCCGCCGGCCACGACGCGCCATAGACATGCCGACGTTTCGCACTTCTGCTAATCTCTGACGCTGAGACCCCCGATGCGAGAACAACGATGAGCAAGCACCACAGCCCAGTCGGAACAAGTGTCAGCGAGCACGTCGAGCGCAAGCTCGCGCGCAGCAAGAGCTACCGTGAAGCCCACGAGCGTCTGGCGCCGTTTGAGCAGATCGCGCGGATCGCGATCATGCGCCGTGCACAGCTCGGCCTCTCCCAGCAGCAGGTCGCCGAGCGCATGAGCACGACCACCTCGGTCATCTCCCGAATCGAGAGCGGCCAGCACCGCACCGGCACTGAAACGCTGCGACGCCTCGCCGAGGCGCTCGAGGGTCACGCGGTGCTCGGCTTCGAGTTCGCCACCGACGGCGAGCCAGACCGCGAGCTGGTGGCACTGTAGGACGAAGGCGGCAAGCTCACGACTATGCATCATCGTGGTGGGACCGGCGCCCCCCGAGGTGGCGGCGAAGAAAGCTGATCGAGCTGGCTGGTCCGTTTAACGACCTGACGAAGCGTCCGCGCCGGGTGCCCCTGGCGTCGAAGGCCGGGCCCCGTCCTCGGCTGGGGAACAATTTGGGGAACAAATTGAGACGAACTCAAGAGCACTCAGAAGCACGGAGACCCAGTAATCACGGGGTTTGTAGCCTGAGCGGCACCCGGACCAGCGGGTTGTGGTCCCGGCGGTCGGGGGTTCGAGTCCCCTCGCTCACCCTCAAAGTACCTGCAAATAGGCATCTTTTTAAAAGTCCACTCAACGGAACTTGGCTCTGGGGAACAATTCAGGGCACAAATTTCCCGATTTCTTCGCTCGATGGCGATTGCTGGCGGCGTGCGACGAGACGCGTGGGTCGCTCACCTAAGGCCGTCATGCAAGGACCAGAGCGGTATTTCGTCCCTGGCGGCGACGTGTCGGGAGTTGTAGGGGAGGTTGCGCCTCGCTGAGCGCATCGGGCGAACTTGGGTGGGGATCCCGGTGGTCGTAGGTTGGTCGGGCAAGCGCACACGGCTATTATCCTGATACATCGTGACTCGATCAGCGCCGCTGAGGCCGTCGTTTCTGTAGCTATGATATGGCCATGATGGCTGTGGCCGGCCTCTCCGGTGCGAATCGCGCGTTTGTTGCGCAGCTCAATCGTGATCTGCGAGGTCCTTTCACGCCGGCGGACGCTGCGGCGGCGACTGGTGTGGCTCATGCGCGGGCTGTGCGGCTGCTGCGGCATCTCGCTGCGGAGGGTTGGGTCGCTCGGTTGCAGCGAGGCCTTTACACGACCGTGCCGTTGGAAGCCGAGGATCCAGAGAGCTGGGGTGCGGACCCGTGGGCGGTGGCGATGGCTGCACTCGCCCCAGGGTACGTGGGTGGCTGGACGGCGCTGCATCACTGGGATCTCACCGACCAGATCTTCTCGACGACGGTCTTCGTCACCGCTCGGTCTGTGCCCCGCCGACGCCGCACGATCGGCGGCGCCCGTTTCGAGCTTCGCCATCGCTCGGAGTCTGCCTTGTTCGGCACGCGTCGGGTTTGGCGTGAGGGGATGCCGGTCGAGGCCTCCGACCGAGAGCGAACTCTGGTCGACTGCCTTGACGATCCGTCGCTCGGCGGTGGCCTGCGCCATACGACCGGGGCGCTCGCTACTTATGCCGAGAGGCCAGACGTCTCATGGCGGCGGCTCGTCGAATACGGTGATCGGCTTGGCAATCGAACGGTGTTCAAGCGTCTTGGGTATATCGCCGAGACGCTTGGGTTCGGGGACGACGAGCTGATCGAGGGGTGCCTGGGACGTGTGAGCGCTGGTGTCGGCCGGCTTGACCCCGGTCGCCTGGATGAGGGGCCGATCACGGCGCGTTGGGGTCTGCGGATCAACACGAGGATCAACGCTTGATTCCCCGCGCGGCGCTGCAGGTGCGGGCAAAGGAGTGGGGACTGGCCGAAGAGGTCGTCGAGAAGGACTACGTGCTCGGCTGGCTTCTCTGGGGCATCGGCACTCAGCCCGCTCTGCGCGATCAGTGGGTGTTCAAGGGTGGGACATGCCTGAAGAAGTGCTTCGTGGAGACGTACAGGTTCTCCGAGGATCTCGACTTCACCGTGCTCGAAGACGGTCCGCTGGAGCCCGACGATCTGCTGCCGGTTCTCATGGAGATGCTCGATCTCGCAGGAGATCGGCATCACGCTGTCCAGCCGCCCGCCGGCTGTCAGGCTGCGACCCGACGGCCGCTCGGCAGAGGGCCGCATCTACTACCGCGGACCCCGCGCGACCCCCGGCGAGGCACGGGTCAAACTCGATCTCACCTACGACGAGACGATCGTCGAGCCCCCGGTTCGCCGAGAGATCGCTCACGCATACGACGAGACGCTTCCTGGCGACGGCGCGGTGCAGTGCTACGCGTTCGTCGAGGTCTTTGCCGAGAAGCTGCGCGCGCTCGGACAACGCACTCGACCGCGAGACCTCTACGACGTCGTCAACCTCTACCGCCGTGCCGACCTACGCGAGAACCGCGACGTCGTCCTGGCGGTCCTCGAGCGCAAGTGCGCCTACAAGGACGTGCCCGTCCCGACGCTCGCGGCGGTCACCGCAACCGAGAAGGCAGCTGATCTACGGGCCGACTGGGGCGCGATGCTCGCCCACCAGCTACCCGTGCTCCCGCCGGTGGATGAGTTCATCGACGCTCTTGAAGATGTGTTTGCATGGCTCAGCGGCGAGGAGCCCGTTCAGCCGGGGCCGACGCCGGCCGTCGGAGAGGAGATCGACGCGACGTGGGTAGTTCCGCCCACGCTGACAAGATGGCCCGACGGCGCTCCCCTCGAGCAGATCCGATTCGCCGGTGCCAACCACCTTCTCGTCGAACTCGACTACCAGGCATCCACGCGCCTGATCGAGCCATACGCCCTGCGGCGCTCCAAGGCTGGCGACCTCCTTGTCTACGCAATCAAGGCCCAGACAGGAGAAGTCAGGGCCTACCGAGTCGACCGCATCGAAGGCGTACACATCACCGACATGGCCTTCACGCCCCGCTACGCGATCGAACTGTCGGTAGCGCTTCCCGTGAGCACCGGCCGGCGTGGTCCCCGGTCGACGGCTCGGCGCCACGCGCGGCGCCGTCTATAGCTCCTCCCAACGCAGGAGAGCGGTCACCGGTGAGGAGCACACACCGCCGAGTCATCAGCGCCTCATGCCGCGAGGTCGGCGAGCAGTTCCTCGAGCACGAGCTCCTCCTCGATGCGCCATCCAACACGGCGCATGGTCTCGCCGAGGCGCGGATCCCAGCTCGCGGGCGCCGGGGCGCCGACGAGCGGCTGAGGCGATGTCACGGTGTCCGCTGCGCGTAGGTATGCCTCGGTGTCAAACCGCCACGGGACGAGCGGCAGGCGGGCGTGCAGCACGTTAGCGATGCGCACACCGCCCCAGTCGAAGTCCCCGTGGTGGGTCAGCCGTGCCCCGGCTGCAGCGAGCGCGCGCAGCAGCAGCATGGTGGCGGCGCCGGGCTGACCGCTGGTACACACAAGTGGCGGGCACTCCGCCCCGAGACGGTCGCCGGCGAGCGCCACGATGACGGGGTTCTCGCAGATGTGCACCGTCCGCCCCGAGAGGCCGCCACGGGATGCTGGCCGCTTCGAGAGGCTGCCGCTGGATGTCGCCTGCTCCGGGGGGCCGCCCCTGGCCGCCATCCACCCCGGCGGATCGCGTACGAGCTGACGCAGCGTCAGCCACACAGGCTGCCCGGTTTCCCGCGAGACCTGCAGGATCCGGCCGGATCCCGTCTCCTCATCGCCTGGCAGCCCGAGCGTGAGCGCAACGCTGGAGAGCTCGTCGCACAGCAATCCGGCGGCGGCCCACGCCTCGCGACGCGACTCCGCCGGCGACTCGTCGGGACCCGGATCCTGGACACCCCCGAGCGCTCGGGCGGCTCCGAGGGCGAGCGTGGCGAGCGGCTCACCGTCATCGAGCGCGTGGGCGCCGCCAGCGAGGCGCGCGGCGAAACCGCCCAGCGGCTCGCCGTCGGCGGGTAGCGCGGCGAGGACCGTGGCGAGATGTTCGAGCAGCGTTCGAGCCCCCGCGGGGTCGGGCTCCAGGCGCTTGACCACACCCGAGCGATGCAGCCGCGCGAGCCAGCTCGCCAACTCCTCACATCTGTCGGTCTTCGCCTGCACACGCCGGTCAACCAGATCCTCCAGCGGCGCAAACGCCCGCTCCCACGCAAGCCGCTCAGCCGCGCTCGCCTCGGCATGCACGACCACCGGCCCTGTGAGTGCGACGACCGCGGCCGCGAGTCCGTCCGGGCTGGCGCGGGAGCGGCGCACCAATTCGTCCACCGCGCCCAGCGACACGCTGAGCGCCCGCCCCGCACGCGGTCGCCGGCCGAGCAGCCGCTGCACCGCCCGGCGTTGGTCGGCAGAGGCATCTGCGAGCGTGACAGTACCTTCGAGCGGCTGGTCGAGCTCGAGCCGCCGGCGCACCCGCGCGAGCAGCCACTCGAGCTCTGGGTCGCCGAGCAGCCGGCCGAGCCGCTCGACATCGGCCGTGGGGCGGCTCAGTCCCCTGTGCTCGGGGTCTCCCACATACCCTCCCCGCCGAGCGGTTGGTCGTTGCCCGACCCGCGGTCATCCCCACCAGACCCGTTCTCGCTCGACCCCCCCAGACCCTCTCCGCCAGAAGACCGGACATCGCCTGACTCCCACAGGTCATCTCCATCAAGGGCCTGGGCATCGCCCGACCCGGCTGCCACCGATGCGAGGGTCACCACGGGGCGCTCGACGCGCGTACGTGTTGCCCCGTCCCACTCCCAATGGCTGACGAGCACCGCGGGGACGTCGTCGACCCGCGTCAGCTGCGCGATGGCCAACCCGGGGACCTCGCGGTAGCAGCCCCACTCGCGCTCGCTGGTCATGACGACGTCGAGATCGAACGCCGTGAGCAGGCCGAGGCACTTGGCGCGCGCGTCGTCGTCGACGCCCGCAAACGCCTCGTCGAGCATCATCAGGCGCGGCGCGTGGGGATTGCCCGCCGAGGCGTAGTAGGAGGACGCGGCGGCGAACAGCGGCACGCTCGCCGTCAGGACCCGCTCTCCACCTGAGGCCGGGCCGGTCGCGGTACGCCAGCGGCCGCCTTGGTGGCGCTCGATCGCGAAACGGTGCCAGGCGCGATAGTCGAGTGCCTCGGTGAGCTGCTCGATCCAGGTGCCCGCAGCGTCGCGCGAGCGCACCTCGTGGATCTGCTCCTGCAGGAACGCTCCGACCGCCGTGCGGTCCTCCTCCGACCACGCGTCCGCGGCCTGGCGCAGGAGGCGCTCGCGCGCCTCGGGGAGTCCCTGCGGGCCGTCCTCGACGACGCGCCAGCGCAGCCGCAGCTGCATGCCGGTGCTCGTCGGGCGCTCGGCCAGCTCGGTGTTGGTGGCGGCGACATGATGCTCGGCGTCGGAGATCAGTTCCTGTAGCGAGCTGGCGACCTCGTTGACCAGGTGGTTCTCGAGGATCTCGCGCTCGCGCTCGTCGAGCAGCCGCCGACGGTCTGCGACCTCCTCGGTGAGCGCGCTCACCAGCTCCGGCACCGTCGTCGCACGACCACGGAAGACGACCTCGACGGTTATCCCCTCCTCTCGCATGGTCGCCGATGCGTTGTTGCCGTGGCGGCGCAGCGCGTCGCCCAACGTCCCGAGCTCGTCCGTCACCCGCCGCTGCGCGCGCTGCCAGGCGGGCTCGTCCTCGGCGGCATCGACGAGCGCCTGCTCGATCTGGCGCGCGAGGCGCAGCGCGGCCGTCACCCCCCACTCCTCCTCGCCCTCGGGGAGCTCCACCTCGCCGAGCGCGACGGCGATCAGACCGGTGCCCGCAAAGCGTCGCAGGGTGTCCACGTCGGCCCGGCGCCGCTCGGTCGCCTGCTCGAGTTCCACCGCGAGCTGCTGGCGGCGGCCGTCCTCCTTGCCCTCCTCGCGCTGGGCCTGCGAGCGGCGGGCGTCGGCCCCGCGCTGCCCGTGCTCGTTCTCACGCAGCGCGCGCCACGTCGGCCAGCCGTCGCTGCAGCTCCGCGACAGCCGCGCCCACCGTCTGAGCGAGGGTCTCGTGATGCTCGGAGCGCTCGGCCGCCTCGCGAGTGGCCGTCTTGAGGCGCTCAGCCTGGTCGGCAAGCTCTCGCGCGGCGCTCTCGACATCCCTGCCGAGCTCTGTGGCCGCATCCCGCGCACGATCGAGCGCAAGGCAGGCCGGCCACAGCGCGGCGAGCGCGACACGGAACGCCTGCAGGCCGGTGCGCATCGCCTCGAGCTCTGTGTTCTCGTACGGCAGGCCCAGCTCCTCGGCGCTCGCGCGCGCGGCGTCCTCGGCTTGCGCCCGCTCCGACTCGGCCTGTGCCAGCCGCGCCGCCGCGGCCGCGACGCGCTCGGTGAGCCGCGCCCGCTCGGTGTTCAGGCCAGCGAGGGTGTGGTAGGAGCCGCGCAGAGCCTCGTCGGTGGGCATGCCCCGCAGCTGCTCCTCCAGTTCCGCGCGGCGCTCGCCGAGACGCTCGCGGGCGTCCGCCAACTCCTGAAGGCGCCGCTGCGCCTGCTCACGGCGCTCGTGCAGCTCGGCCAGCCGCGCGCGGCGTGCAACCTCGCGGGCGCCGCGACCGATGAACGCCGCCGACGGCTTGCGCCATGCGCCGCGCAGCACGCCGTTGCGAAACTCGCCCGCCGGCGTGACCCACACCGTGCCCCCGTCCTGTGCCAGGGCGACCGCGGCGAGCACGCGGCGCACCGCCTCCTCCTGCACCCGCCCCGCGCGCGGGTCGTCACGGTCGATCGCGGGCTCGAGCACGTCGTGCAGGCGTGCGCCGCCCGCTGGATCCTGCGCGTCGGGCGTGAGCAGCACGTCCTGGGTGCCGGGCGTGAGCAGCTCGCCGGCGGGGCTCACCCACGCGTCGAGGATACCGGACGCCTCCAGGGCGGCCTCGATCCCGGCCCGCTGGGTCTCCGGCACGCCGGAGCAGAAGTCGACCAGCAGCCATAGCGGCGCGCCGGCGCGCTCCTCGCGGGCGGAGTGCTCGCGGGTGTGAGGGATGGGCGGCGTCTCGTGCTCGCCGGCCTGCAGCCGCTCGATCGAGGCGTCGAGCTCGCCGGCGAGCTGGCGGACCTCGCGCTCTTCCATGTCGAGCTCGGCCTCCTGGTGCGCGAGCGCGGCGCTTGCGGCACGGCCCGCGGCGGCGGTCGCTGTGAGGAGTGGGTTAGGGCCGTCCAAGGTCTCGACCCACAGCTCGAGCGCCGCGAGCATCTCCGCGGGATCAGCGAGCGTCAGCGCCCTGGCTGCCTCGACGTACGCGCGGGCTGCGCCAACCAGATCGCGGCCCGTCTCGGCCAGCAGCTTCGCTGCCTGCTCACGCTGCTCGGCGAGCGTCGCTGCCTCGCTTGCGAGCTCCTCATGGCGCTCCCGCGCGACGTTCAGCGCACGTCGGCGATCGGTAGCCACCGCGAGCAGCGCTTCCAGGTGGTCGATGGCGCGTTCCTGGCGATCAGCGAGCTCCTCGGCGCGACGGCGCAACTCCACCACGTCCGTGCTCGGCTCAGGCGCAGCCGTGGCCGCGGGTGCCTCATCGCCGGCCTCGGTCAAGCCGTCAGCCTCAGCCGCGCCCGTGGTCTTGGTCGCATCTGCAGCCATAGCCGTGTCGGTGGCGTCGATCGCATTCACGGCCTCGATCACGCGATCCACGCGCTCGGCGAACGAGTCGGCGATGCCCGCTGCCTGCGCTCGCTCGGCGGCCACGGCCCGGGCCTGGGACAGCTCCTCGTCCGCCCCCGCTCTCCGGGCGTCCGCGCCGGCCAGCCGCCGCCGCTGCTGATCGAGCCGCTCGGCGCCTCGGTCGTGGGCCGATTGGGCCTGGCCGGCGTGCTCGGCGGCCCGGCGAGCCTCCTCGGCGGCGCGCTCGAGCTCGCGGGCGCTGCGGGCCTCGGGGCTTTCGCGCAGCGCTCGTTCGCGTGCGCGCAGGCGCTCCTCCTCGGAGCGCAGCTCGACCAGCGCCGCCTCAGCGCTTTGGAGCTCGGCCTGTGCCTTCTGGTGGGCGGCCTCGGCGTCAGCGAGCTCACGGCTGACGCGGTCGAAGTGGGTCTGTGCCTGGCGTGGCAGCGCGGCGCGACGGCGGCAGGCGATCCGCGCGTAGTGGCGGTAGGTGTCGAGGTACCTGCCGGCGGCGTCGCGCGCCTCGACCATCGCCGTGAGCGCGTCGCGGTCCTCCTCCAGCCCCCTGAAGGCCTCCGCGACGTCGGCGATCAGCGCCTGGTCGAGCGGCGCCAGCGCCCCCGTGAGCGCATCGGAGAGCGCGCGCTCGTTCGGGCGCTTGGAGAGCTGCGGCGCGCGAACCTTGATCAGCAGGTCGAGCAGCGCGCCGTAGCGCTGCTCGCCGAGGCCGAACAGCGTCTCGTCGACCGCGCGCCGGTAGGTGCGGGCGGTGCGGTGCACCACGCCGCGGGTGCCAAGGGCCTCCTCCAGCCGCTCGCGGGTCAGCGCGATGCGGGCCCCGTCGACGAGCGCGAGCTCCGCGCCGACGCGCTGGTCGGTGAGGAAGAACCAGTGCGAGGCGATGCCGCGGCCGCTGACCGCCTTCAGGCCGCATCCGAGCGTGCAGAACAGCGCGTTCCCGTCCGCGTCGCGGCGCCCCAGCTCCAGCCACGTATATCCGAGCCGCTCGGGGTTGGGGTGCTCGCCGCCGAGCAGCAGGTTCCACTCCATGCGCTTCTTCGGGTCGGCGTCCGGCTCGACGCGGTGCGGGGAGAGCTCGCCGTCGAGCAGGAACGGGAGCGTGAGGGCGAGCACCTTGGACTTGCCTGTGCCGTTGTTGCCGCGCAGCAGCAGCCGGCCGTCGCGGAAGCGAAACTCCTCCTGGTCGTAGTAGAAGACGTCCACCAGCCCCGCGCGCAGCGGTTGCCAGCGCTCACGCTCTGGCCGCGGGAGCGGACGGGCCCTCACGCCTGGAGCTCCAGCTGCGAGAGCTCCCCGACGATCGTCGGGGCGGCGAGCGCGTAGCGGGCGAGTGCAGGCAGCGGCCTGACGCCGTCTGGCCCACGCCGGATGAGCCGCAGGGCGGCGAGCCGCTCGAGCGCCGTCTCGACAAGCGCGACCTCGGCGCCGGGCTCGCGCGCGCTGCGACGCCAGTACGCCCGGTGCTCCTTCGCGAGCCGCCGTACGAGCTCGTGCAGATCGGCCTCGGGGATCGACACTGAGCGGCCGGGATCCTCGAGGCCCTCGCACCCATGCGCGTCAGCGCTATCCAAACCTCCACCGATCGAGCTCCGGGCAGCCGGGGTGCACGCGGTCTCGCCCGCCCCCCGCGCTAGGTGTTCGGCCAGCAGCAGCGTGACGTGGCCGTCGGTGCCCGTGTCTGGCATCCGCACATCTGTCAGGTCGTCGTCTGGGTCGACCATCGCGATTCCCTCGGAGCGCACCTCGGCTACGAGCCCCGTCAGCTCGGAGATGCGCCGCGTGAGCAGGGGTCGCTGACCCGTCACGTAGGCGGCCTGCACGGGGTCGAGCTCGTCGTTGTAGAGAACGGGATCGTCGAGCAGCCGCCGCGTGAGGTGATGGCGCAGCGCGCGGTTGCGCAGCTCCTCGGCTTCGGGCAGCGGGTCGGCGGCAAGCTGGGCGAGCCGCTCGGCAAAGTCCCGAGCGGCGATCGTCGAGGGCCCGCGCGGGGCGGCGAGCACCACCGCGAGCACGCGTCGCTGCACGTCGTAGAGCGCGTCGCCGGTGTCGCGCACGAACGCCTCCTCCTCGCCGGCCACGCGGGCGAGCACACCGAGCTCGAGCAGCAGCCGCACGACCGCCACGAGATCCGCGCGCTCCTCGCGTCCTTCGAGGCTGAACGACACGCCCGCCTGTGCGAGGCGCTCGTCGGCCGCTGCCAGGATCACGCCTTCGGCGAGGCGCCCGAGGGTGATCTGCGCATCGGAGCGCTCGAGCACCGACAGGGCGAGGCACGTGAGCACGTAACGCCGGCGGCTGAATGGCAGGCGCGAGCGCTCCTCGCGCGCGGGGTGGGTCGGGTCGTCGATCGTGGGGGCGAGCTTGACCAGTCTCGCGACCTCGCTGTCGACGATCAGCCGCCAGCCGGTGTTCGCGTCGAACCATGAGCGCAGCTCGCCGGCGTGGCGCCGGACGAGGCGGAAGTCCTCCGCCTCGGCACCGCCGGCGCGTAGCAGCGGCCGGCGCAGCAGCGCGCGGGCGGCCCGTCGCAGCTCCGCCGACCGCGCATGGTCGAGCGCGCTCCCGAGCGCGCGGCTCACGCCGGGACCGTCGCGGTGCTCAGCGGCCGCTCGGCGTCCGGGCCGGTCGCACCTGCGCCGTTCAGACGGGGAGCGAGGTCGGCGATCTCGACCACGTGGTCGGGCCCGCGAAAGACGCCGGCGGGCGTGCGGATCTCGACCAGCGCGGCGTCCGCCAGCGCGAGGAGCCGGATGTGGAGGGTGCCGTCGGTGGTCGTGGTGGCGACCTCGCGCTGGCCCGGGCGGCGGGCGGCGAGGGCGTCGCCCAGCAGCGCGAGGAACAGGCCGAAGGCATCGCGGTCGAGCTCGCCCAGCTCACCGAGATTGGTCGGCCGGCCCGTGGCGAGGCGGGCTCGCGCGGCGGCCGTCTGCTCGGCCTGCCGCGCGGCGAGCTCCCCCAACAGACGGCGGCCGTTCTCGCGATCGGCGATGCGGTTGGGGTGGCCGCGGCGCTCGTAGCTGCCGGTACGCCGCAGCCGTGGGCTGATGTGCAGAGGAGGCGCCTGCGTCCAGGACGTGGACGCCGGCACGGGCTGCTCCTCGCGCGCGCGGAGCGTCTCGTCGTCGAGGACGAGGTGCCGCGACCCGTACACGCCGAACGCGCTGCGCCACAGCCGGTGCAGGGCCTCGTCGTCGGGTGCCTCGGCGAACCACAGCGCAAGCGCGCGGAAGTCGGCCGAGCGGTCGGAGCGTCCGGAGCGGCGCTCGTTGAGCGTCGCCACCACCGCGAGCAGATCGGGGATCGCCTGGCGCGCGCGGCTGCGCAGCAGCTTGGCCTGGCCCGGGTGGCCGGGTTCCGAGACGAACCACTGCCGCAACCCCCGCCAGCGCTCCTCCCACGCCGCCAGGCCGGCGAGATATGCGGCCTCGCGGGGATCCTCGCCGTCGCTCTCGCGCTCGGAGCCGCCCGGTGCGGCGTCCTCGGCGTCGCGGCGTGCGGCGATGCCCAGCAGACGCGACACCTCGGCGTCCTCGAGCTCCCCGAGCAGCCCCGAGATCTCCCCGCCCACGGTGACGAGGTCCTTGATGAACCGCTCGAGGTAGTCGACGAGGTGGTCCTTGTAGGCGCGGAAAGCTTCCACGTCGGCGTCGTAGAGGTCGATCGTGCGCTGCAGCGATCCCATGAACGCCTGGGCGTTGTCGGCGAGGTCGGTGAAGCGCGCGACGAGGTCGCGCAGCAGCAGCCCCACACGCCCGGGGTCGGGCTGAGACTGGACGGCGAGCTCGCGCAGCGCCCGCAGCTGGGTCGCGATGTCGGCCAGCGCGACCGCCTGCAGCGCGCCGCGGCGCCCGAGCTGCTCGTCGTAGACGGTGAGCGCCCGCTCCGCGGCCTCGCCCGGACGGGTCAGTTGATAGAGAAAGCGGGCGCGATGGAAGTCCTCGACCGTCGTGACACGGCTCGTGTCGGGATCGGCGCGCAGGTTGCCCCACTCCTCGAGCTGCCCGAGCGCGTCGGCGAGGGCCTCCACGGGGACGTGCTCACCGGACTCGGCGCGGGTGAGGGCCTCGTGGAGGTCCTCGGCGCGCAGATGCACCACGAAGCGCCGCTTCGCGGCAACGAACTCCCCCATCACCCGCCTGTACAGCACCACGTTTGGTGTCGCAAGGTGGGCGAACGGTCTGAATCCGGACGGTTCCACACTCGGGCACGTTAGCTCCCGACGGGGACCGATGAGCGCAGCGCCGTCTATAGCCCCCTGCGAACGACTTCCTTCTCGGCGCCGCGGCTCACGACCCTGGCGACCAGCTCGAAAACGACTGTCACTTGCGTCGGATCGAGCGGTTACGACGACGGGCCTGCTTGGCGGCGGTGCGCTTCACGCGAGTGGCGCTGGCCGCACGTCGTCTGGCTGGTGGGGTGTGTCCGCGGGGATCGTCACCCGCGGCAAGCTGTCTCATGTCGTACGCCGCGATCCACGCTTCGCCAGCCACCGGATCGGCTGGGTCCACACCGTCAGCGATCATCTGCATCGCGATCGACTTCGCCATGCCCCAATGCGAGGGGTCCTGGCAGGCCGCGATGCTCTTGCGACGAAGGCGCTCACAGGTTTTCCTCAGCGCATCGACGCTGTCGCCTTCGAGCTTGCCTGCTCGATCGAGGAAGCTCATGAACGCGGCGAGGCAGTCGGGCAGCGTGTGGATCGCCTCGTCTTCCATCGTCATCTTGCGTGGCGCGAAGTCGAGCATGAACTCTTCGACGTGGGCTGTCGTCCAGTGGGCCGGATGACCGTCGTGGTAGTCGCGCTTCCAGTCGAGCAGCGCGCACGAGACGAACTCTCCATGGTGCCACACCGCGCTGTCCTCGCCGTGCTCGTCGCGTACGTAGCGCCCGTAGTCTCGAACCAGCGCGTCGAGCAGGGCCTCCTCGACCACGTCGTCGACCGGGAAAGGCTCCTCGTCTTCCTCTTCCAGCTCGGGGTAGGTGGTCACGTGGCCCAGCGCCCCGGCGTCGCCGCTGATCGCACGGGCGAGAATGGGTAGGCATACGCCGGTCTCCATCGACGCCGCGAGCTGCGCCTCGTTCATATAGGCGATCGTGGCGCACAGGCGCTCGGTCAGATCCTGCACGGTCGACCGCTCGGCTCCTTCGGTGAGTAGGGCCAGCGCGGAGTCGAACTCGCTCGCCGGCCCCGTGCCGGTCAGCAGCGCATTGACCACGACCGAGCCTTCGCCGCTGGTCTGGAGCGTCACGCACGCCCCCTGCGGCGCGTCGCGTCCGGGACGGTCCAGGACGGCGACCCAGACCTCCCCAGAAGGAATCGCCCCGCGCCAGACCTCTCTCACGGTGAGCGTGCCGACATCGCCAGCGGTCTCCTCGGAGCGGGTGGCGAGCCGACGCGCCGCCTCCCCTGCATCGCGCGCGGTGGCCTTGCGGCCAAACGCGGCAAGCACCGCCAGCACACCGATCGAGGCGTCACAGCCGCGATCGGCAAGTGTGTCGATGAGTGCCTTCCCCAGCTCCGGGGGTGCCTGCGGAGCGTCGAAGGCGGCGAGCAGCGCGACCCCGATGCGCTCCAACGCGACGACATCATCAGCGATCTCCGGCTCCTCGAAGAGCTCGTCGAGATGCATTCGCGTCGACGCACGAATGGCTGCAAGCTCACCGTCGGTGATGGTCGCCGACATGAGACAACCGTAGAGACCGCGTCGGACGATGGCGTCGAAGACCGGGGCACATCCCCTCGGCCGGGGAACAATTTGGGGAACAAATTGAGACGAACTCAGGAGCACTCAGAGGCACCAAGGCCCAGTAATCACGGGGTTTGTAGCCTGAGCGGCACCTGGACCAGCGGGTTGTGGTCCCGGCGGTCGGGGGTTCGAGTCCCCTCGCTCACCCTCAGGAATTGCCTGGAAATCGCTACCTTTTTGTAAGCGTTCAGTGGGTTGGGGGGACATGATCCTGGGCCGTCGAATCTTGTGGTGTGGAGCGCGGTGAGGCGGAGGCGATCTACGCGCAGGGTCGCGATGTGGTCGTGCGGGTGCTGGTCGAGCTTTCGGCCCAGAATGAATGGTTGACGGCGCAGGTGCAGGCGCTCTCCGCGCGCGTGGCGCGCCAGGAGGAGCGGATCGCCCAGCTGGAGCGCAAGGGCAAACGTTCTTCGCGCAACTCCTCGCAGCTACCGAGTGCTGACCCTCCGAGCGCACCGCCGCGGCGGGGAAAGGATTCCTCCGGTCGCTCGCAGGGCGCCCAGTGCGGCCACGAGGGTCATGGTCGTCCGCTGCTGCCGGCGTGGGCGGTGGATGAGGTGATCGAGCACTGGCTCGATCGCTGCGAGTGCGGGCACGCTTTCACCGAGGATGAGCAGATAGCGGATGGCGAGCCCGTGCGCTGGCAGGTGGAGGAGCTTCCGGTGATCTCTGTGCGGGTGAGCGAGCATCGTTGCCAGCGCGTGCGCTGCCCAGGCTGCGGCCAGCACGCGCGCGGCGAGCTGCCGGGCGAGGTCGCCCATAGCGCGTTCGGGTCGCGCTTTCAGGCGGCGGTCGCGACCCTCTCGATCCGCAACCGGATCAGCCGCCGTGACGTTGTGGAGCTCTGCGAGCAACTGTTCTCCGCCAGGATCAGCGCGGGCACGGTGGACGCGATCCTCGGCCGTACCGCCGAGGCACTCACCGAGCCACACGCCGATTTGCTGAGCGAGCTTCGCGGCTCAAGCGCGGTGAACATGGACGAGACCGGCTGGCGCACCGCCGGTGAGCGCCGCGCGCTGTGGGGCCTCTTCGACGAGCGCCACGCCTACCTGCACGTCGCTGCTGGCCGTCACGAGGATCACGCCAAGGAGCTGCTGGCGGACACCGACGCGATCGTCACAAGCGATCGCTGGTGGGCCTACGCGCATCTTCCGTTGGCGCGCCGCCAGATCTGCTGGGCTCACCTGCGCCGCGATTTCAAGGCGCACGCCGAAGGCTTGGCGGCCGAGAAGGAATTCGGCGAAACGGGCCTGACCCTCTGCGAGCGCGTCTTCTGGGCCTTCGAGGTCTTCCAGCACACCTCAGATCGCCAGGAACTAAAGCGCACGGTTCGCTCACTGCAACGAGAATACAAGCCGATCATCCGCAGCTACGCCGCAAAGCGAGCCCGCAACAAGCGCTGCCGTGGGATGGCGCGCAACCTCCTGAAGCTCTGGCCGGCGCTATGGAGCTTCGCCAAGCACGAGGGAGTGCAGCCGACCAACAACCACGCCGAGCGCGCCCTCCGCGGCGCGGTCATCTACCGCAAGCTCAGCCTCGGCAGCCAGTCCAAAGACGGTGAGCAGCGCATAGGGCGCCTGCTCTCAGCACACACGACCTGCCGCCTGCAGCACCGCTCGCTGTTCGCCTACCTCACCGACGCCATCGCCGCGCACGCACGCGGCGATCCAGTCCCGTTACTCGCGTGAGCAGCAACCCACTGAACGCTTACACCTTTTGCGACGATCGAGCCGGCGACGGACCGCAGACACGGAACGAAACGCGGAACAAGACTTTCTCACAAATCGCGATCGTCGACGGGCGTAGCACCGCCGACTCCGCGAGGTGCGTCTCTGGGTTTACAGTAGGTGCTGGAGGAGGACGGCGGCTCGGTGGGGACAGTCTGCATCTACCAGGCCAGCAGCCCCGAGGCGATCCGTGATCACGCCTCGCGGGCCGACTTGCCCGTGGATGAGATCATCGCGGTCGCCGACACCGTCGTCGTTCGCCCAGACCCCGTAGCAGCTTCCGCCTGACGCGCGAGGTCCCACCGCTCGCTCGGAGCGGGCGGTGGGACTGTCCGAGTCGGGATCTGGTGCCGGTGTCCGGTGACGACTGCTTCGCTGGCCAAGCGAGCGTCCAAGCCCGGGTCGAGCAGACAACCGGAATGGACGAGAAGCGAGAAGACATGATGCGCAGCCGATCTATCGCTTTTGGTCCTAGGCAAGATTCTGTAGAGCACTGTGATTGGGAACGTGGATCCAGCCCTCCAGTCGCGCCTCGTGTTCGAGACTTTCGGATGGCGGGAGTGTCATACCGCGCTCGCAGGCGCGGGCGACGAGGGCGCATACGAGCGCATCAAGGCAATCGTCGGAGTCCATGCAGGCTTGCCGTTGCTCGGCTGACAGCTCAAGCCACGGCGCGTTTTGTACGAGCCTTGCGACGATGTTCTCTCGCAATACTCGGGCGTTGCGCTTGTAGCTCTCGCGAGGGCCGGCGTCATCGGGCCAGAGACCGAAGCTTCGGATGGCCGGATCGGGGTACGCCTCGCAGATCAATCCCGTAATTCCTGTTCGATCGACCGGAGCGGCGAGGGTCTTTTTGCAGTGGGTGAGCAGGGCGGCGGCTCGCATCGCCGGATAGGCGATCCGGTCCGTCGTGACACTCAACGGCTGCTTTCCCGTGGTCTGGTGGATCCAGTGATCCGTCGCGCGACGCTCGAGCCGATCGCGCGAGCCACCAAGGCCGAGCGGCCAGGCCGCGAGGTCCGCGACGCCTCGGACGAAGTCGACCGGCCAACCAAGCGGCGCGTCGATGGCCACCTTCGATGGAGCCGGTAAACCGTGCCGGGATCGGCTCATCGCGGAAATCAGCAGCTCGTCGTCCAGCCGCGTTGCGCCGTCTTCGTCGACGCCCTTCAGCAATCCGGCAACCCGTCCGCGGCCGAGCTTCCATTCGATCCAACACAGTGCCGTGTTCTCGGGCTGTGATGCCAGATCGATACCCAAAGTCGTCGTCACCAGACGACATAATCGCAACCCATGGTCGACTTGCGCAACGATAGCCAGAGGGCACGTGACTTTCGGCGCCAAGAGCAGATGCAACGTGAGGCCGCGATTGAGCGCAGAACGGCGATGATTGGCCACATCCTCAAGCACAAGGGAGAGTCCTTGAGCGAGTTCGCCCAATACCGCCGATGGCCGAAAGGCAGCCGCAAGGCGGTTCGCGGATGGCTACTCGGCACACTCCACGAGTTCGGCGGACAGCAAGCGACACACGCGACGTTCGTGCTGACTGCGGATGGGCTGATCCGCTACCTCGAGACCCGGCACCGACACACTCGAGGCGCGAGGGCGCCGAGCAGATCAGTTCGGGTCCGATTGGGGCTTCCTCGATGAGCAGCTGGCGAAACTCGCGCCCTACGAGGCGCGGCGGTTCAGGGGACCCGGCACTGCGTAGACGGCGATCCGGCCGGATCCTGCTAGGAGCGATGTCGGCTGGTTAGACGTTGACTGCCCGCATCACGGTCTCCTCGCTGCCGCGGGCCTCGTGCTCGAGCGCGTTGGAGCTGCTTGTAGGAGCCGGAAGGGCGTTCTTCGTCGCGCGCTCGAACGCCTTGCGGACCGTGTCATTGCGTGACTGCACGTAGTTGGAGGCTCCAACGATTGCGCCGCCACCGCGGAGCGTGACTTGCGAGGGCAGCGCCGGTCGACCTCTCAAAAGCCCGCGGATTCTGCAACTGTCGATCTGGAGCGCGCGCCCTGGGTAAACGGTACTGGCCGCTGATGTGCGTGCGACATCTGGTGCCATCCATCAGCGAGCAAACGCCCGCGAGCACGAGCGTGACGCCGCTCGAGCGAGAGGCCATACCGGAGCTGCTGACCACGCGCTTCTCGCTCCCCGGATTCACGCTCGCCGCAGACGGGCGGCTCGTCCTCACCAACGCCGGGGAGTCGAAGGGCTGGCAGTCTCGCGGATCCACCCGCGGGCACAGGAAGGGGTGCGCGCTACTTCCGGTCAGGCTTTCCGAACGGGACCATTTCCAAGCGCGTCGCGCGGCAGGCTCCATCCGCCCGCTTCCGCCAGACGAAGGTAGCAGCGGGAGCCGCGCGACCTGCTCCAGGAGCTAACAGGCAGCTACGATGCAAGGAAGCGTTCGATGTCCGCAGTCTCGCGGGCGAGCGCCGGAGCGGGCGTGGGCCGCGCGAACCACGTCGGCTCGGGGCGGCCCTTCTTGATGGACCAAGTACCCGTTGCTGCTCCGCGATTGAGTACGACGGGTTTGAGCATCCCGCCGCCCCTCAGGATGTGATGGTCGTCCTCGGCGACGACGAATGGCTCGCGAGTGCGGTAGCCGAGCATGAGCGTGTCGAAGGCGGCGAGCAGCAGACAGGGCGGTATGTCATCGGTGGGCAACAGGTCAACGTCGCTCGGCGGTCCGGCGGCTTCGAGCGCCCGGCGCGCCTGTGTGATGGGCAGCGAGGACCACTTCGCGAGGTCGGTTGCGTCGCAGGGGCCGTAGCCTGCGCGGTAGCGGGCGCCAAGGATCGCGAGTGCCTCGTCGAGGTCGACCGCCGGGGGCGGATCGGCCGCGTGCAGCAGGCCGGCAGTGTCGGTGACGATGAGCCCCTGCGTCGAGAGCCAGGGAACGAATGTGTTGATCGGACCCTGCTCGAGCGACGGGTGGCCGCGCTCGACCAGCGCGCGCAGCAGCGACGGCCGGTCGCGGGGGCGCTCGCCGCAGAGCTCAACGACGTCCCCGCGCATGGCGTTTACCTCCTCCACGATGCCGAAGCGCGCGAAGCGCGCGCCGAACACGCGGGCATTTCGCCTGGCGAATAGCGCGTGCAGCCAGGGGCGATCGGATGCCGCAATCAGGTGCACCGTGCCGCGGACCGTCCACGTACGCAGGAGCGGCGCGGCGTGGACGGCGCTTCGGGTGAGGCCGGGCACGCGCGAGCGCAGTGCAAGAGCCGCGGCGCGCAGATCCTGAGCCTGGACGCCGATTACAGCCAACGCCGCTTCCTCGGCGCCCTTGCATGCCGTTGCCGGCGTCAGCCGCTGCGCCGCCAGACGGCCAGCACGCAGTCGCTCGTCAGCGTCCATCCGACAATCCTCGCATTCAGGCCGCGGATCACCGCCGCCCTGGTAGGCCAACTCTAGAGGCAGGGCCACTCCTGCCGTGCCGAGGATCATGGCTGGGACCGCCGCGCGGCTCACTGCCGCCGCCGACCAAGAGCGGGAGCATCCAGCCCGACGCGCCAAGCTCTCGCTTGGGACGAGCTGGAGCACTGGCGCTCGTGGGCCGCGAGACGCGTGCAATGCGCCGAGAAAACGATCGTCAGCCGACCCTGGGCCTGCGCGGGCGCAGCCCGCGTCCCAGGCAGCGACGCCATCACCGCCGGCGGCGGCTCCCGCAGCCTATGCGGCACTCCGCGGGACGAGGTCGCGGTGGTAATAGAGCTCCGGGTCCGTCCGTCCCGGCTCACGGTTGGTGTACCCGTGGCGCTCGTAGAAGCGGCGCGCGTCGGTGTCTTCGGCGTCCACGTTGATCTCCAACAACTCGCTGCCGCGCTGACGGCACTCGTCCTCCGCGGTCTTCAATAGCGCGGTACCGATGCCGCGCCCGCGCTCAACAGGAACGACGTACAGCTCGTCGAGCAGAGCGACGGGGCCCTCGTACCAGACGTTGGGGCGCAGGGTCAGCAGCGCCAGTCCTACGGCCGGCTCGCCAGCCAGGAGCGCGACGACGTTGCCGCTGGAGAGCAGACGCTTGAGACGCGCGACGAGCACAGCGGGCCCGGGCGTCGGTGTCTCGTACTCCCGGTTGAAGCGGTCGAGCAGATCGGCCACCACCGCGGCGTCGGCCACGCCTGCCGTGCGCAACGAGCGAAACGCGGTCATACCTACAAGTCTGGACGATCGTCTCGCGGAAGCCCGTGATCGCGATCGCCCGTGCCCTGCTCTGCGCCCGCCTCGAACATCTCATGCGTGACGCCGCACTCCCTGCTTACTCGGCGCGTCTACGTCCCCACCGAAAGTAGCTCGCCGCACCGAGGGCGTTTAGACACACCAGGCGCCAGAGCGCCTTGCTCCCGCGCACCTGATCGGCCGGATGACGCTGGATGTCGCGCTCCGATGCCGCGACCAGCCCAAGCGACAAGGCCAAGAGCACGGCAATCCAGACCCGCTGAGCGGGCGAGTATTCCGTGAGCTTCTTCTTCGAGCGCGACACACCAAGA
This sequence comes from uncultured Solirubrobacterales bacterium, assembly GCA_963771915.1. GTDB lineage: Bacteria > Actinomycetota > Thermoleophilia > Solirubrobacterales > Solirubrobacteraceae > Palsa-744. Next base: position 326,923 of record CAVYVD010000001.1, read on the forward strand.
GCTTACGGAGCGGCGCAAGCTTCTGCGACTGGCGGGAGACGGTCCGCCAGACTCCTGGTTCTTGAGCTCGGCAGGGCCGGGCCCGCCCCGACCTGACGCGCTACCGTCGACCTATGAGCAGCCCGCGAGTGCCCGGTGGGGTGGTGCACAAGCTTCCAGGAGACCTGCGCACGGCGCTGATCGCCCACCCCACGGCACTGGATGCCTGGAAAGACATCACGCCCCTGGCCCGCAACGAGTTCATCTGCTGGGTGGAGGATGCCAAGCAGGAGAAGACCCGAGAACGCCGCATCCGCCGGACCCAGGAGGAGCTGGAGGAAGGCCAGCGTCGGCCCTGCTGCTGGCCAGGGTGCAGGCACCGCGAGCGCACCGGCAATAGGAATTGACATGAGCGAGCTCAGACTCAGCATCACGATGTCGCTGGACGGCTACGTCGCCGGTCTTGACCAGAGCGAGGAGAACCCGCTCGGAGTGGGCGGGATGGAGTTGCACGAGTGGTTCTTTCCACTCAAGGCGTTCCGCGAGATGCACGGTGAGGAGGGCGGCGAGACCAACGTCAGCTCCTCGGTGGTCGAGGAGCGCCGCGCAAACATCGGGGCCACGATCATGGGCCGCAACATGTTCGGCGGCGGCAGCGGACCCTGGGGCGAGGATCCGTGGCGGGGCTGGTGGGGCGAGGACCCGCCCTACCACCATCCGGTGTTCGTGCTCACCCACCACGCGCGCGAGCCGCTCGAGATGGAGGGCGCCACCACCTTCCACTTCGTGACCGACGGGATCGAGTCGGCGCTCGCGCAAGCCAAGGACGCCGCCCAGGGGCAGGACATCTGGCTCGCCGGCGGCGCGTCGGTGGTCAACCAGTTCCTAGCAGCGGGCCTCGTCGACGAGATCGACATCTCGATTGCGCCGGTCATCATGGCCGGCGGCGAGCGCCTCTTTCAAGGCCTCCAGCGCGGAGCTCTCAAGCTGAAGCAGATCCGGATGATTGACGCACCGGGCGTCACACACATCAAGTACAAGGTGCGCTGAGCTACGGGCGAGCCGGTGGGCCGCAGCTGACGCTCCCTTTTCTCCGGATGCGAGCGCGCCGCCCGGCGGCGCTCACGCCGCTGGTCCGGACGACAACCAACAGCCAAGCCGACGTCCCGACGCTGCGCTCGCTCTCCACCCCAAGCAGAACTCCACCGGCGGCGGTTCCGCTCTAAAGAGAACGGTATTACATCTAAACCGGCGTTATCGGATTGTGCTTGGCCGGCCACTCCCGGCGGCGGCCGGCGGCGAGCGCGAAGCGGCGGATCAGCTCGGAGCGCAGGTCCTCGGGCTGGATCACCACGTCAACCACCAGCTCCGAGGCGAGATGCAGAATGTCGATGTCCGCGGCGTACTCCCCGCGCAGGCGCTCGGTCTCCGCAGCGCGCTCGGTCTCGTCCTCGATCGCCTGCAGCTGGTTGTAGTAGACCGCGTTGATCGCCGCCTGGGGGCCCATCACCGCGATCGAGGCGCTCGGCAGCGCCAGGCAGCAGTCGGGGTCGAACGCGGGGCCCGCCATCGCGTAGAGGCCCGCGCCGTAGGCCTTGCGCACGATCACTGAGATCTTCGGGACCGTGGCCTCGGAGACCGCGCTGATCATCTTCGCCCCGTGGCGGATGATGCCCTGTCGCTCTACCTGGGTGCCGATCATGAAGCCGGGCACGTCCGCGAGGAACAGCAGGGGGACGTTGAAGGCGTTGCACGTCCAGATGAACCGCGCGGCCTTGTCCGCGGAGTCGCAAAACAGCACGCCGCCCTTCACCTTCGGCTGGTTGGCGAGGATCCCGACGGGCCGGCCCTCCAGACGCGCGAAGCCGACGATCAGCTCCTTCGCCCAGCGCGCGTGGATCTCCATGAAGGAGTCGGCGTCGAGCAGCGCGTCGAGCAGCAGCTTCATGTCGAACGGCTTGTTCTCGTCGGCGGGAATCAGCTCGCCGATCGGGGGGTGGGAAGCCGGAGCGAACGGTGAGGCGGCGAGCCCGGTGGCGCCCTCGGTGTTGGGGGGGGAGGAGGAGGGGCTGTTTGTGGCAGACCCGGCGGGGCCGAGCGAGGGTGGGGCCTGCCCGCCAGACCCGTGCGAGGGTGGGACCTGCTCGCAGTTGCCCGGCAGGTAGGAGAGGTAGCGCTTGGCGGCGTCGATCCCCTCCTCGTCGCTTGCCACCAGCACGTGCCCGCAGCCGCTCACGCTCGTGTGCATCCGCGCGCCGCCCATCTCCTCGAGCGTGACGTCCTCGCCGATCACCATCTGCGCCATCCGTGGCGAGCCGAGGTACATCGAGGCGTTGCCGTCGCGCATGATCACGATGTCGCAGAACGCGGGGATGTAGGCGCCGCCAGCGGCGGAGGGCCCGAACAGCACGCACACCTGCGGCACGAGGCCCGAGAGCTTCACCTGGTTGTGGAAGATCCTCCCCGCCCCGCGGCGCCCGGGGAACATCTGCACCTGCTCGGTGATCCGCGCCCCCGCGGAGTCCACCAGGTACACCATCGGCGCGCGCAGCTCCAGGGCGCGTTCCTGCACGCGCAGGATCTTCTCGACCGTCTTCGGGCCCCACGAGCCGGCCTTCACGGTCGGGTCGTTGGCCATCAGCGCGACGGGGCGCCCGCCGATCCGCCCGAGGCCGCTCACCACGCCATCCGCCCCCAGCCCATCCTCCTGCCAATTGGCCAGCAACGCCTCCTCGGCGAACGAGCCGGGGTCGAGCAGCCGCGCCACGCGCTCGCGCACCGGCAGCTTGCCCTGCTCCTTAGCCTTCTCGTGGTGGCGCTCGGGGCCGCCTCGCAGGGCGCGCTTCCTCGCGCCGCTCAGGGCGCTCACGGACGCGGCAGTCCCCGATACCGGTGGCGGTGACGGCGGCGGCGCCCGCGTTCCAGATTGCGTTCGTGGCGCGCCTGCTGGCGGGCCTGCACCAGCTCGAGGTCGGACGCCGGGCCGAACAGGTGCCACGCGTCGCGCGCCACCGGCAGCAGCGTAAAGCCGATCACCCACCCCGGCCAGAACTCGGCCGGCGGGCCGCTGGCCAGCCAGATGCCGACGCTCAGCCCCGACACCCCCAGCGATCCGCCCGCCTCTTGCACCAGGCGGCGGCGCAGGTGCGACTTGCGCTTGACCAGCGCCAGCTTCACCGAGGTCGAACTGACCGGTAGGTCGGCTCGCAGCACGTCGAGGTCGGCGCGCGTGGAGGCCTTGTAAGCCTCGCCTACGCGATCCTCCAACTCCTCCGAAGTCAGCCTGCCCGCGCCCGCGTGCTCGCGCAGCTCATCGATCAGCTGCTCACGCTCGTCGTCCGCGACACGCAGCTTCGACAGGTCGCTCATACGGAGAGGTTAGAGCCTATCCCGGTGGGGGGTGCGGTGGGCGATCCCTACAGCGCGGGGTTGGGCTCCGGCTCATCGCCGGCGTAGGTATAGAACCCTGTTCCCGACTTGCGCCCCAACCAGCCTGCGGAGAGCATCTTGCGCAGCGTCGGCGGGCAGGCGAAGCGCCGTTCGCTGAACTCCTCCAGCAGCACGTCGCAGATCGCCCCCAGCGTGTCCAGCCCGACGAAGTCGGAGAGCAGCAGCGGCCCCATCGGGTGGCCGGCGCCGGCCTTCATCGCGGCGTCGATCTCGACCACCGAGCCGACCTGCTCTTCCAGCGCCCGGATCGCGTCGAGCATGTACGGCACCAGCAGGCGGTTGACGATGAACCCCGCTTTGTCGCGGGTGGGGATCGCGAGCTTGCCCTCCGAGCCGATGAACTCCAGGGCGGTGTCGAGCGTCTCCTGGGAGGTGGTCACGCAGCGCACGACCTCCACCAGCTGCATCACCTGCGCCGGATTGAAGTAGTGCAAGCCCACGAACTGCTCGGCGCGCGAGGTGGCCGCCGCCTGGTCGATCACCGCCAGCGAGGAGGTGTTGGTCGCGAAGATCGCCTCGCGGCTTGACGATCTCGTCCACCTCCCGCCACATCTCGAGCTTCAGTGGCAGGCTCTCGGTGATCGCCTCGATCGCGAGGTCGCAGTCGGCGAGGTCGCGGTAGTGCACGGTGCCGTGAATGCGCGCCCTGACTGCGTCGGCCTCCTCCTGGGAGCGCTTGCCCTTCTCGACCGCGCGCGCCAGCTGCTTCTCGATCTTGCCGATGCCCTTCGCGAGCGTCGCCTCGTCCACCTCGCGCAGCACCACCTCGTAGCCGGCCTGCGCGGCCACCTGGGCGATGCCGTGGCCCATCAGCCCCGCTCCGAGCACGCCCACCTTCTCGATCTGCTGCGCCATGTTGCGACCTCCGCTCGCTTTCGTTGAGGGAGCGGGAGCCATACGCGGGAAGGTTCCGCCCGCGGCGGAGTCCCATTATGTAAAGCCCCCGGAGGGCTGATCCATTGACGATCGTTCAGAAGCCCTACCCAGAGGAGATGTTGCCATGCCCACTCGCAGGCGCCTCGCCATATTCATCGCGGCCGCGCTCGCGTGCGTGGTGCTCGCGCCAGCTGCAGCCGCTGGCGTTCGACCACCCGTTTATCGGCCAATTCCAAACGCTCACCTCGATCGGCAGCACCGTGCCGCGAACGGGGACGTGAACCCCTACGGGATCGTCAATGTTCCCAACAGCGTCGGCGCGCTCGTGCGCGGGGACATCGCTGATCAGCAACTTCAACAACGAAGAAAACCTCCAGGGCACCGGCACCACGATCGTGCAGATCGAGCCCCGCGGGGCAGCCTCTCGCTGTTCGCCAAGATCGACCCCTCGACGCTGCCCGGCCCATGTCCTGGCGGGGTGGGGCTGACGACCGCGCTGGCGATCCTGCCGGGCGGCTACATCGTGGTGGGGAGCCTGCCGACGACCAACGGCAAGGCGGCCACCGCCCAGGCGGGCTGCCTGATCGTGCTCGACAGCTCCGGGCACGTGGTGCAGACGATCTCCGGCCCCCCGATCAACGGCCCGTGGGACATGACCTCGGTCTCACAGGGCGACAATGCAACGCTGTTCGTCACCAACGTGCTCAACGGCACGGTCGCTTCCGGCGAAACCCCGACCGACGGAGGGACCGTCGTGCGTATCCGCCTGCATGTCGGGGACCACGGGAACCACTTCGGGGACCACGCCCGCGACGGCGTGCGGGTGACGAGCATCGAAACGATCGCCGAAGGCTTCCCCGAGCGCACCGATCCGGCCGCACTCGTTGTCGGCCCGACCGGCGTGGGCCTCGGCGAAGAAGGCACGCTATACGTAGCGGACACGCCAGGGCAACAGGATCGCGGCGGTCCCCGGCGCGCTCTACCGCCAGACGCCGCTGGGGGGAGGCGGGATCACGGTCGCGGTGGGTGGCTACCTCAACAACCCGCTCGGGCTCACGATCGCCCCCAACGGCGACATCCTCACCGCCAACGCCAACGACGGCAATCTCGTCGAGACGACGCCGATCGGCGCCGAGTTCCAGCCGTTCGACACCGGGGCCGGCGGAGGCGGGCTGTTCGGGCTCACGGTCGCGCCCCACGACCAGGGTGTGCTGTTCGTCAACGACTCCAACAACACACTCGAGCAGTTGCACTGAGGATCGGCAGGCAGCGCGGCGGGGTGGGGTGGCGGCCCATCCCGCCGCTGGCAGTACGCTTCTAGGCATGCCCACCGACCAGGACTTCGACCTCTCCGCCGCCGGCCTGCGCGCGGACGGTACCGATCTTCGGATCTCGGTGGAGGTGCTGGCGAGCAAGCTCGAAGAGTCGCTGCCCGGGCGCGCGCGCGTGGAGCGCCGCGGCGGCGGCCTGCTGGGGCGCGGGCCCAAGCGCGTGCGCGAGGTGCGGATCGAGCTGGGTGGCAACGGCTACCAGCTCACGGTCTCCGACGAGCGCGTCGAGGGTTTCCGCGAGCGCCAGGTCGGCGGCATCTCAATCAAGCGCGAGACCCTCACACCCGATCAGTGGGTGGCCGCGCTGACCGCCGACCTGCGGGCGGAGGCCGAGCGCAGCGCCGACGCGCGCGCGGCGCTCGAGAGGCTGCTGGGCTGAGATGGCGCGGCGGTGCGGCACCGGGGCGGACGTGGCACACAAAAGGCCCGTGGGCTGAGATGGCGCGGCGGTGCGGCACCGGGGCGGACGTGGCACACAAAAGGCCCGTGGGCTGAGATGGCGCGGCGGGACAAGGGTGAAGGAGCACCGGGCGCCGGATCGGAAGAGGCCGAAGGCCAGGAAGCGGACGAGGCCGCCGGCGCCGAAATGGCCGACCCCGGGGCCACCGCCGCAGAGCAGCAGGAGTCGCTGCAGCGGATCGAACGGGGCGGGATCACGGTCGCGGCCGAGCGACGCCTGAGCGAGCTGCGCGAGCGCGGCGGCCTCTTCACCTCCGACCTCTCGGTCAACGGCTGGGCTCTCTCCCACCAGCTCGGGCTGCGCCCGCTCTCGCAGGTGATGGGCAGCTCGATCTACCAGATGGGCTACCAGGGCACCTGGGGGCAGGGCGAATGGGGCGGCCTGAGCGGCATGGGTGCCACCACCTACATGGTCGAGCTCGACACACTCTCGCGAGCGCTCAACGAGGTGCGCACGCGAGCGCTCAGGCGAATAGCCGAGGAGGCGACGCACGTGGGCGGGGACGCGGTCGTGGAAGTGAACACGCGCGCCGGCGAAAGCAGCTTGGAAACGGGGACCACCACGCTCGAACACACCGTCTTCGGCACCGCCGTCAGCCGCAACGGATCCCACGAGAGCACCCGGCACGGGCCGGGCGGCCGGTGCTGACCGAGCTGTCGGTGGCCGACTTCTCCAAGCTCGTGCGCGCCGGCTTCGAGCCGCTGGGGATCGTCGCGTGGAGCTCGGTGTTCTTCGCCAGCTACAACTTCGCCCCGGGGCTCGTCGGCGGGGGCATGATGATGGGCGGGATGCAGAACTTCGAGCTGCGCGAGTTCACCCAGGCGTTCTACAACGCGCGCGAGACCGTGATGGCGGAGTTGAACGCGCAGGCCACCGCGCTCGGCGCCTCGGGGATCGTGGGCGTGCGGATCGGCCACCGCGCGGTACCCCACACGGTGGGGGGAGGGATGGGTGGCCGCGAGCGCACGGGCCTGATGGTGACGTTCAACGCGATCGGCACCGCGATCCACCAGACCGAGGCGACCACCCTGCATCCCCCCGAGACGACAATCGACCTGACGACCTGAACAACGAGCCCGGGAGCCCAACGATGAGCAGCGACGGCGAGCAGCAGACAGAGACCTACGACCCCTCCTCCCTGGAGGGCGTCCCCGAGGCGGGCCGCGCCCGCCTGCAGCAGAACCGCGCGGGGCTCTTCACCTCGGACCTGAGCGTCAACGAGTTCCTGTTGGTTAAGCAGGCCGGCTTCGACCCCGTGGGGCTGGTGGTGGGGAGCTCGATCTACCACATCGGCATCCAGATGGCGGGGTGGAAGAAAAGCCAGGAGCTCAAAGTGCTCTCCGAGGCGATGTACGGGGCGCGCCAGCTGGCGATGACGCGCATGGAGGAGGAGGCCGACCAGCTCGGCGCCGACGGCGTCGTCGGAGTGCGCCTGGACATCGGGCGCTACGAGTGGGGCCAGGACATGGCGGAGTTCATCGCGATCGGCACCGCCGTCAAGCACCGCGAGGGTGAGCTGCACCGCGCCCCCAACGGGCGCCCCTTCACGAGCGACCTCTCCGGCCAGGACTTCTGGACGCTGCTGCGCACCGGGCACCGCCCGGTGGGGATGGTGATGGGCAGCTGCGTCTACCACGTCGCTCACCGCGGGATGCTCCAGTCGATGGCCCAGACCGGACGCAACGTCGAGCTGCCCAACTTCACCCAGGCGCTCTACGACGCGCGCGAGCTCGCGATGGAGCGCATGCAGAGCGAGGCCCAGACGCTCACCGCCGAGGGGATCGTCGGCGTGGACCTCCAGGAGAAGAGCCACGGCTGGGGCAGCCACACGATCGAGTTCTTCGCCGTCGGCACCGCGATCGTGCCGCGCGAGGGCCACGACGAGGCGATCGAGCCCCCCACGCCGGTGCTCGACCTGAGCTGAGCGGGCCGATGCACCCCGACCCTCGAACCCGGCCGTCGAACCCCCGCTGCGGCAGGCGAGCGCGCCGGGGTCCGGTCGCCTACCTTGAGGATCCCAGGACCAACAGGAGGCCAGCAGCCATGAGCATCGTCACCACCGAGGACCGCGGCGCCGTCCGCCACGTCGTCCTGAACCGCCCCGAGAAGCGCAACGCGATGAGCCAGGAGCTGCTGCGCGCGCTCGCGCACGAGCTGCGCGAGGCGGCCGCCGAGGAGTCCGTCCACTGCGTGGTGCTGCGCGGCGAGGGCCCCGTGTTCTCGGCCGGGGTCGACCTGGTCGAGCTGGGCGCCTCCGCGAGCACCCCCGGTCGCCTGCGCCCCTTCCGGGAGACCTTCCTGGAGTGCGCCAACCTCTGCGAAGAGATGGCCAAGCCGGTCATCTGCCAGATCCACCGCACCTGCGTGGGGGGTGCCCTGGAGGTCGCACTCGGATGCGACCTGCGGATCGCCTCCAGCGACGCCCAGCTCGGGCTGCCGGAGGTGAAGTTCGGGATCATCCCCGACGTCGGCGGCTCCAGCCGCCTGCCCGCCGTCGTGGGCCTCGGCCGCGCCAAGGAGCTGATCATGACCGCCCGCACGATCGACGCCGCGGAGGCCGAGCGCATCGGCCTGCTCAACCGCGTCGTCGCGCCCGAGAAGCTCGACCAAGCCGTCGGGGCGCTGGTCGATGAACTACTCGCCAACTCCCACGTCGCCGTGGGCCGCGCCAAGCGCGTGATCGACGCCTCCGCCCGCCCCGCCCTCGCGGCGACGCTCAAGATGGAGGTCTCCGTGCAGGAGTACTGCGTGGCCGCGGTGCGCGAGGGGGCACGCGAGGTCCAGGAGGCGCTGGCCGGCTGACCCCGCGGCTCGCGCTGCCACCCGGATTGGCCCACCCGGACTGTCCTACGCAGGCAGCAACTCCAGCGCCTCCACATGGCGAGGGCGCATTACCGGGAAGTGTCGATGGTCGAGCGTGGCCAGCTTGGGCTCGCGCAGACGCTCGACGACGGCAAGCACGGCGGCATCGACGAAGCCGAGGCGCAGGTCGGCGTAGGTGCGGAGCAGTTCGGCAATCCGCTCGTAGTCTTCCGCGGTCAGGTCCTCGACCTCGAAGGCGCCGGCGCGTACCTGATCCAGAATCGCGGGAAACGCCTCGGGGCCCAGCTCCCGCGAAACCATGTAGTCGAGCTCGACCAGCACCGGCGCCGGCACGATTCGCGGCTCGCGTACGCGGCCCAGCAACTCGGCGCAGACAGAATGCTGCTCGTCCTTCCCATCAATCGCCGCCAGCAGCGGACCCGTGTCGATGATCAGCGAAATGGCTCGGGCTCGTACTCGTCTTCGCTCGCCCGGCGTGACAGGTCGCCACGTCCAGAGGAGAACGCGCCGATACACGTCAAGGGTGGTGGGATCCGCTCAACAGTCGACCCCAACTCATGCTCCATGGCGTCGCGCACCACCTGAGCGACCGAGACCCCGCGCTCGGCCGCGCGTCGCTTGGCTCGCTCCACGAGCTCCGGCTCAGCCTGGATCATCAACCTCTGCATCATCTGCAATCATGCTAGCAGTTCTCTGGGCAGGCCATCAGCCGCGCCCATGCCACTCCACCGGCCCCGCCACCAGTGTGTGGCTGCCCAGGGGCCGGCCCAGGATCTCCCGAACGCGCCGCGCGCATGCGATGAGCGCGAGAAGGTCGATGCCGGTCTCGATCCCCATCTCGTGCAGCATCGAGACGAGGTCCTCGGTCGCGATGTTGCCGGTGGCGCCGGGCGGGACGGGGCAGCCGCCGAGCTCGCCAAAGCTCGACTCGAAGCTCTCGATCCCGGCCTCCAGGGCGGCGAGCACGTTGGCGAGACCCTGCCCGCGGGTGTTGTGGAAGTGGGCGGTGAGCTCGACGGCGCCATCGCCCGCCCCAACGCCCGCCCTCACCGTGACGCCCGTGCCCACCTCACCGCTCACCCCGCCTATCTCGCCGGCGCCACCCGATCCCAGACGCTCGCGGGCGAGCGCGAAGAGCTCCCCCACCTGGCGGGGGTTCCCCATCCCGGTGGTGTCCCCGAAGCCGATCTCCTGCGCCCCCGCGTCGCGCAGGCGCGCGGCGATGTCGAGCACACGTTCCGGGGGCACGCGGCCCTCGTAGGGGCAGCCGAAGCAGGTGGAGAGGACCGCCTCGCAGCGCAGGCCCTCCTCCCGGGCCCGCGCGAGGACGCGCTCGAGGCCCGTGAGAGACTCCGCGATCGAGCGGTTCACGTTCCTGCGGTTGTGGGTCTCCGAGGCGGAGACGATCACGTTGATCTCCTGGAAGCGCTCGCGGTGGCGCAGCGCGTTCTCGAGCCCCCGCTCGTTGGGGATCAGCACGCTCACGGAGACTCCCTCGGGGATGTCCACCCGCTCGAGCACCTCCGCCGCGTCGGCGAGCTGGGGGATCACGTCGGGGCGCACGAAGCTCGTCACCTCCAGGCGCCGCAGGCCGGTACGGGCGAGCGCGTCGATCAGCTCCACCTTGCGCTCGGTGAGGATGGTCTCGGGCTCGTTCTGAAAGCCGTCGCGCGGACCGACCTCCCTGATGCGTACCGCGCGCGGCAGATCGCCCGGGGCGCTCACCACATCGACAGTCCCCCGCTGACCCCCAGGGTCTGGCCGGTGACGTAGGAGGCGTCCTCGCAGGCGAGGAAGGCGATCGCCGCCGCCACCTCCTCGGGCTGGCCCGCGCGGCGCAGCTGGGTGGCGTCGATCATGCCCCGCTGAAGGCGTTCCCCGATCTCGCCGTAGACCTTCGCGGCAGCGTCGAACAGGGGGGTCTCGATCGGCCCGGGGGCGACCGCGTTGACGCGCACCCGGTAGCGCGCCGCCTCGCGGGCGATCGCCTTGGTGAAGCCGATCACCCCCGCCTTCGCCGCGGAGTAGACCGCGGAGCCCTGCGAGCCCACGCGGCCCGCCTCAGAGGCCACGTTGACGATCGCCCCGCCGCCGCGCTCCTGCATCCCGGGGAGCACCGCGTGGGTGACCGCGAGCACGCCTCGGAGGTTCACGCCGAGCACGAAATCCCACAGGCCGGGGTCGGATTTCACGAAGAACGAGAAGAGGTCCGTGCCGGCGTTGTTGACGAGCACGTCGATCGGGCCCAGCCGCTGCACCGTGGCGGCCACCGCCGCGGCGATCGAGTCGAGGTCGGTGACGTCCATGCTCAGGCCGATGCCGTCGAGCTCGCCCGCGACCGCGCGGGCGCCCTCCTCGTTGAGGTCCCCCACGGCCACGCGCGCGCCCTCGGCCGCGAGGCGACGGACGGTGGCGGCCCCGATCCCGGAGGCCCCCCCGGTGACGAGCGCAATCTTGTTCTCCAGCCTCATCTCGCGGCAAAGGGTAGTGGGTGACGGCAGAGCATGATGGCCGCAACTCTTCAGGGGCACGCCTGGCGAGCACAGCGGCACGGGTACGCCGGGGCCGGGCACTTGACCCCGGAGAGCCGCTCATATACTCACCCCCCGTGCCGACCCCCGCCCCCGTGTGCATCATCGGCGCCTCGGGCGCCCTGGGCTTCGGACTGGCGCTCAGGCTGGGGCGCACCGGCGTGCCGATCGCGATCGGCTCGCGCGACGCCGAGCGCGCCGCGGAGACCGTGGAGCGCGCGCGGGTCCTCGTCCCGGAGGGGTCCTTCGCCGGATACGACAACGCCGGGGCGGTTGCGCAGGCGGAGATGGTGATCCTGAGCGTGCCCTTCCGCAACCAGTCGGAGACCCTCACCAACCTCAAGGGGGCCCTGCGCCCGGGGCAGCTCCTCCTCGACGCGAGCGTCCCGCTGGCGGCCGCGGTGAGCGGCAGGGCCACGCGCATGCTGGGCGTGTGGCAGGGCTCCGCCGCCCAGCAGGCACAGGAGATGGCGGGCGAGGGGGTGCGGGTGGTCTCCGCGCTTCACACCGTCAGCGCCGCCTCGCTCAGCGACCTCGAGCACGAGCTCGCCGAGGATGTGCTCCTGTGCGGGGACTCCCGCGCGGACAAGCGCGAGGCCGCGGCGCTGATCGAGCGGATCGAGGGGCTGCGCTGCGTGGACTGCGGGCGCCTGGAGATGGCGCGCGTCACCGAGTCCCTCACGGCACTGCTGATCGCGGTCAACTCCCGCTACAAGGCCCACGCGGGAATCCGCCTGACGGGCCTGCCGGAGAAGCTGTGGGAGTAGCGGACGACGATGGCCCGCGGGTTGGCGACGGGCGCGGGGATGTGGTCGTCCTCGCGGGGGGCACCGGCGGGGCGAAGCTTGCGCGGGGAATGCTCGACGTGGTGGGACCCGAGCGCCTCGCGGTGATCGCCAACCCGGGCGATGACATCGAGATCTACGGCGCCCACGTCTCCCCCGATCCCGACCTCGTCTCCTTCTGGCTGGCCGACCTCATCGACGCGCGCGGGTGGGGCCTGGAGTGCGACACCTTCAACGTGATGGACGGCCTGCGCGCGCTGGGGGTGGAGGTGTGGTTCAACCTCGGCGACCGCGACCTCGCGTGGTGCGCTGAGCGGGCGCGGCTGCTCGCCGAGGGCCTCTCCCCCACCGCGGCGCTCGAGCTCCTAAACCGCGCGATCGGGGTGCACGCGCGGGTGCTGCCCGCAAGCGACGATCCCGTGCGGACGTGGGTCCGAACAGAGGTCGGCTGGCGCTCCTTCCAGGAGTTCATGATCCGCCAGCGCGCCGCGGGGCTCGTGGAGGGCCTCGAGTTCCGGGGCGCCGAGCAGGCCGCGCCGAGCCCCGAGGCGCTGGCCGCAATCGCCGGTGCGCACGCGATCGTGATCGGGCCCTCCAACCCGCTGGCCTCGATCGCCCCGATCCTCGCGGTGCCGGGGATCCGGGAGGCGATCGCAGCGGCCGATGCGCCCGTGGTGGCCGTCAGTCCGATCGTGGGCGGAGCGGTGCTGAAGGGCCCCACGGCCTCCTTCATGGCCTTCGCGGCGCTGGAGTGCAGCGCCAGGGGAGTCGCGGACTTCTACGGGGAGCTGCTCGACGGGATCGTCGCGGACGAGCCCCTGTCGGGCCTCGCCGGCTCGGAGCCCGCCACCCCGGAGCCCGCGACTCAGGAGCTCGCCACCCTGGAGATCGACACCCGCATGTTCGATGCCCCCTCGCGCGCTGGGGTCGCCGAGCAGGTGCTCACGTTCGCGCACTCGCTCGCCGGGTGAGCGTCCCGGGGGGGCCCCGTAGCCGCACGCCGGATCAGCCTCCCGCGGGCAACCCCGGCAATCGCTCACCGGGAGAGGCTGCGGGCAACTATCTTCCGAGCACGATGCGGACCGCCGCGATCCTGCCCGTCAAGCGGTTCTCCCGCGCCAAGCAGCGCCTCGGGGCTAACGTGGCGGATCCGCTGCGGCTGGACCTCGCGCGTGCAATGGTGGGGGATGTGCTGAGCGCTCTGCGCGACTGCCCCGCGATCGAGCGCACGATCGTCGTCACGCGGGAGGAGGCCGCCGCCGCCGCCGCGCGCTACCTCGGGGGGATCGTGGTCGAGGACCTCGCCGAGAACGGCCAGAGCGCGGCGGTGGCGCGGGGCGTCGAGCGCGCCGTGGCGGAGGGCTTCGAGCGGGTGCTGTGCATCCCCGGGGACTGCCCCGCGCTCGACCCCCACGAGTTGCAGGCGCTGCTAGAGGCCAAGGCCGATGCGCCAAGCGGCAGCGTGGTGATCGTGCCCGACCGCCACGGGACGGGCACCAACGGGCTGCTGCTCACCCCCCGGGGGCGATCGCCCCCAGCTTCGGGCCCGACAGCTGTGAGCGCCACATCCGGCTCGCCCAGGCCGCGGGGGTCGCGTGCCGGGTGCGGCGGCTCGCCTCGCTGCTGCTCGACATCGACACCGGCGAGGATCTCGCCGCCCTGCGCGAGCGGCTGGCGGGCGGGGCGGGTGGGCTCCCATCCCGAGCGCGCCGCACCCGCATCGTACTCCGCGCGGGGTGAGTGCCAGCCAGGCGTGCCGCCCCCTCCCGCTCGGTACGGCTGAGCCTCAGCCGGTCGTGGCGGCCCTGGTCTCGTGCCACTCGTGCAGGGCCCCGATCGCGCCGCCGATGACGCGGTCGAGGAAGGTCTCGCGGTCGTTCTCGTGCGGCAGCGGCTCGGAGGGGACCTCGACTTCGAGGAACTCGCACAGCGGCTCCCAGCCTTCGGTCACCTTCCAGACGAGCAGCCGCTCCGGGGGGACGATGCGCTTGACGGCCTCGTTGTGGCGCTCGAACTGCTCGATCAGCCGCGCCGGTTCCGCCCAGCCTTCCGCGAAGGTGCCCTGCGGGCCCCAGAACATGCGATCGACGAGGTCCAGGTAGCGCCGCCAGCGGGGGTCGATCTCGCCCCGGGCGCTTGAGAGCAGGCGCATCAGCGCCTCGCCGTGGCTGAGGCCCACGATCGTTTCGCGGAAGCTGGGCTCCCAGGACTCGGGGTTGCGCACGCTCAGCAGCACCTTGGCGTCGGGGTAGACGTCGATCAGCTCCTTGTAGAAGTAGCCCCCCGGCCAGTCCACGGTCGCCTGGCAGCCGGCGAAGACCTCATCCCACGGCCCCTCCCCGTCCATCGCGCGGTTCCACAGCTCGACCTGGTCGAGGTCCGCGAGCACGTTGACCCAGTGGTAGCACGGGCTGAAGCCGAGCTGTTCGAGCGCCAGTTTCTGCGTGAGGGTACCCGTGCGGGGCAGTCCCGCTCCGATCAGCTTCATATACTCATCCGCTCCTCGTCGTGGTGGTCGCGCCGCATTGCGGCGTGCATTCTGCGCAACTGCAGCATGGCCCGCCGGTTCTGACGGTATCCTGTTGCCCTGTTGTGATTTCCAACGTGGCCTAACACAACACTAACGCTCACGCCGAAACCCCACTCTTGAACGTCATCGATACCACAACCGTCCGCACGGCGACGGTCGAACAACCAACGGACAGGCACGCGCTCAAGACCGGCCCGCGGATCTCCGGGCTCACGGTCTCCGACAGCGAGAGCGTCCTCTCCCAGGACGAGGTCCTCGACCGGTTGGGGCTGAGGGGCAGCGAGTTCGCCGAGCGCATCTTCGCCCACAGCGGCGTCAAGCGACGCCATCTGAACCTGGAGGAGGACTTCCTGGCGCGCACCCTCCAAGGACGCACCCCCGAGGTCGAGGAGGAGCTGATGCGCCACTCGATCCGCGCCGTGGACGCGCTTGGGATGGAGGACCCCCAGAGGATCGGCACCGTTGTGAGCTCGAGCCTCTACTCGCTCGGCCTGCCCACCATCGCCCACCGGCTCGTGGACCACTACGAGATGGACCCCACCACCGACAAGTACCACATCACCGGCGTGGCCTGCGCGAGCGCGGTGCCGCTGATGCGGATGGCCGCGGGGACGCTGCTCCAGCACCCCGGCAGGGACACCCTGATCGTGGCGGCGGAGAGCATGAGCAGCATCCTCACGCGCGCCACCGGCAAGGACCCCCGGGCCAAGACGGTCGGCTCCGCGCTCTTCGGGGACGGCTGCGCCGCCGCGCTGCTCTCCGCCGACCCCGGCGCCGAGGGGCCGATGGTCCTCGCCACCCAGGTCCACCAGATCGGCGGCACGCTCGGAGCCGTGAGCCTCGCGTTCTCAGAGCAAGACAGCTACCTGCACCTCGTGCGCGAGCTGCCCGACCTCGCCGGCGCGGGACTGCCGGGCGTGGCGGAGAAATTCCTGCGCCAGCACCGTGTGGAGCACTCCGAGATCGACCACTGGATGGTGCACCCCGGCGGGCGACGCATCATCGAGAACGTGCAGAGCGCCCTGGAGCTCTCCGACGAGCAGATCGCAACGAGCTGGGACGCCCTCGCCAACCACGGCAACGTGGGCACCCCCTCGATCTTCTACGTCCTCAAGGACACCATCGAGCGCTACCGCCCCCAGCCGGGCGAGCGCGGCCTCGCGGTCACGATCGGCCCCGGCGTCACCGTTGGGCTGATGCTGCTGCAGTGGTGATATCCGCCAGCGCGCTGAGCGATATGCCCGAGGTGAGCGCCGGAGACGACCTGGCAGCGCTGATCGTCGAGGCCCTGGACACCGAGTTAGGCGAGGGACAGGTTGTGGCGATAGCCCACAAGGTCGTCTCCAAGGCCGAGGGCGCGGTTGTCGCCCTCGCCGGGATCGCGCCGTCTCCGAGGGCACGCGAGATCGCCGGCGAACAGCACAAGGACCCGCGCGCGGTGCAGGTCGTACTCGACCAATCCCAGGAGGTCCTGCGCGCCGCCGGCGGGGTGCTGATCTGCCGCACCCACCATGGCTTCGTCTGCGCCAATGCCGGGGTGGACGCCTCCAACGCCGCCAGTGCCGACAACCTGATCGTGCTGCCCGCCGACCCCGACGCCTCCGCGCGGCGCCTGCGCGCGCGACTGCGCGAGTTGACCGGAGCTCAGGTCGCGGTGCTGATCAGCGACAGCTTCGGCCGCGCCTGGCGCCATGGGCAGTGCGACGTCGCGATCGGCTGCGCCGGCCTGCAGCCGCTCGAGGACTGGCGCGGACGCGCCGACAGCGCTGGGCGCGAGCTGCGCGCCACCTGGCTCGCGGTGGCCGACGCGATCGCGGCCACCGCGGACCTCGCGCGCGCCAAGGACTCCCGCGAGCCCGTAGTGATCCTCGGGGGGCTGGAGCGCTTCGTCACCGCCCAGGACGGGCCCGGGGCCGGCGCGCTGCTGCGCCCCATGGCCGAGGATCTGTTTCGCTGATCGCGATCGCTTACGCCGTCTCTCCCTCGAGCAGCTGCGACCAGAAGCGGATGAACTCACGCTCGTGGCCGATGCCGCATTCGAGTGCGAGCCGCCACCCGCGCGGGGCATCGGCGAGATTGGCGAGCAGCGCCTCGCAGCTCTGCAGCCGCTCTTCGTGCGCCTCGACCTGGGCGTCGGCGAGCTCGGCCGGGTCCGCGCCCACGAACAGCTTGAGCGTGGCCGCGTCGCGCAGTTCATAGATGTCGCGGGCGGGCTCGGATCGCCAGAGCTCGAGCGCCTGGCGCCCGCTGTCGGTGAGGCGGTATATCCGTCGGCGCCGTCCGGTCTGCTCGCGTTGCTCGGAGAGCAGGCCCTCCCCGGCGAGCCGCGCGCACTCGGTGTATAGCTGGGTGTGCGGCACGCTCCAGAAGTTGGCCGTGCTCATCTGCGCGAGCTGCTTGAGGTCATAGGGGGTGGCCGGCTGGGCCTTCTCGAGCAGGCCCAGCACGATGTAGGAGGTCTCGGTGAGACGAGGACTTGACATACGCCACAGACTATCCTACGGTACGTATCGTTCGATCCGAACCATACAGGAGGAATCATGCCGCCAGAGACTCTCACCCCCGCCCCCTCGATCGCCCCCACAGACCTGAGCGCTGCGACACTGGGGTACTCCACGCTGGAGCGGGAGGTGGTCGTCGATGAGCTCCCGCTGAGCGGCGAGCTGCCCGCCTGGCTTCAGCGGCTCGCTGCTGCGCACCGGCCCCGCGAAGTTCGAGGTGGGGGAGCAGCAGATGAGCCACTGGTTCGACGGGCTGGCGATGCTGCACCGCTTCACGATCGACGATGGGCGCGTCTCCTACGGCAGCCGCTTCCTCGAGAGCCGCTCCTACAGGGCGGCGCGCGACGCAGGGGGGATGGTCTACGGCGAGTTCGCGACCGACCCGTGCCGCTCGCTGTTCAAGCGCGTTCAGACCCTGTTCTCCCAGAAGGCACTGAGCGACGTCCTGCCCGACAACGCCAACATCAACGTGGTGGAGCTGGGCGAGCGCTTCATCGCGATGACCGAGACGCCACTGCCGGTCCAGTTCGACGCGCGCACCCTGGAGGCGGCCGGCGTGCGCCCCTATCGAGCGCCGGGACAGCTCACGACCGCCCACCCGCACTTGCGATCGCGCGAGCGGCTCGATGCTCAACTACGCCGCCAAGCTCGGCCCCCGCAGCAGCTACAGGTTCTTCCGCGTCGGCCCGCAGGACACCGAGGCCCCGCGTGATCGCCTCGCTGCCCGTGAAGCAGCCCTCCTACATGCACTCCTTCGGGCTGACCGAGCGCTGGATCGTGCTCGCCGAGTTCCCGCTCGTCGTCAACCCGCTGGCGCTCGCGCTGTCCGGTCGCCCCTACATCGAGAACTACCGCTGGAAGCCCGAGCTGGGCACGCGCTTCACGCTGATCGACCGCGCCAGCGGCAAGACGGCCGCGGGCTTCAAGACACGAGGCATGCTTCGCCTTTCACCACGTCAACGCCTACGAGGACGGAGGACGAGGTCGTCGTCGACCTCTGCGCCTTCCCCGACGCCGGCGTGATCGAGGACCTCTACCTCGACCGCCTGCGCGCCGGCAAGCCGGTCGGCGCAGGCCGCGCTGACCCGTTTTCGTCTGCGCTCCTCGACCGCTCCGTGAGCCGCCAGCGCCTGGCGGAGGGCGACCTCGAGCTGCCCGCGCATCAACTACGGGCGCTGCAACGAGCGCCCCTACCGCTACGTCTGGGGCAACGGCACCGGCCGCAACGGCTGGCTGGAGCAGATCGTCAAGGTGGACACCGCCGACGGCTCCAGGCTCTCGTGGGCGCAGCCCGACTGCTACCCGGGCGAGCCAGTGTTCGTTGCGCGCCCCGACGCGGAGAACGAGGACGACGGCGTCCTGCTCTCGGTCGTGCTCGACGCCCGCGCCGGCACGCTCGTTCCTGCTCGTGCTCGACGCCGCCGACCTGAGCGAGCTGGCGCGGGCACAGGCCCCCCACCACATCCCCTTCGGCTTCCACGGCCAGTTCGCGCGGGAGCGGACAGATTCATGAGCGGCGAGGAGGCGAAGGTCGCGCTCGTCGAGCGCGACGAGCGCCAGCGCAACCCGTTCACGAAATCCGCCGGCGGCGGTCGCATGCTCAGCGCGCTGATGTTCCCGCTCTCGGTGCGACCGCCCCGCAGCTTCGGCGTGCTCACCACCAAAGGTCGCAGGACCGGCAAATGGCGGCGCAAATGCGTTCACCCGGTGCGCGATGGCGAAAAGGTCTACATCGTCATGCTGCGCCCCAGCGCCACCGCGATCACAGAAACCCACACCGCCGGATGGCTGTTGAATATCCGCGCCGAACCGCGAGTGCGGCTGCGCATGCACGACGGCAACTTCGCCGGGCGCGCGCGTGAGCTGCACGACCCCGCGGAGATCGAGCGGGCGACCGCCGTCTACTGCGAGACCGTCAACCCCTTCGACTACATGGAGTGCGCCTTCCATCGTCGCGGCCTGCCCACCCGCGCGAAGATCGAAGAGCTGCACCGCGGCTGGTTCGCCACCGGAGTGCCGCTGGTCGTGGAGCTGTAGGAGGGCGGCGCGGCTCGCGGCGCCGCCTGATCCGGAGCGGCATCGTGGGCTCCGCCGTGGCGCAGCCCACAGCACCGCCTGACGGCGACGCGGCGCTCGCTACGCCGCCACCGGCAGCTCGTAGCGGCTGCGGATCTCGTACAGCGTCGTGCGCTCCGCCGCCGGGCGGCCCGCCGCGTGTGCGGCGGCGACCAGCTGGTCGGGATCGAGGCGCGTGCCGTGGTAGCTGCCCGCGAGGCGGCTGATCGACTCCTCCATCAGCGTGCCGCCGAGGTCGTTGACGCCCCAGCGCAGCGACTCCGTGGCGGCCTCGAGGCCCATCTTCACCCAGCTGGCCTGCACGCTGCGCACGCTGCGACCCAGCGCCAGGCGGAAGACGGCGGTGTGCTTGAGGTTCTCCTCGCGCGAGATCTCCTCCACGCCGTGCGTGCGCCCGAGCAGCGTCTGGAAGGGGATGAACGAGAGCGGCACGAACTCCGTGATCCCCCCCGTGCGCTCCTGCAGCTCGCGCACCACGCGCATGTGCTCCGCCAGCTCCCAGGGCTCCTCGATGTGGCCGAACATCACCGTCGCCGTCGAGCGCAGCCCCGCCGCGTGGGAGGCCTCGATGATCTCCACCCAGCGCGCCACCGGAAGCTTGTTGGGACTGATCCGTTCGCGCACCCCGTCGTGCAGCACCTCCGCCGCCGTCCCCGGCGTCGAGCCGAGGCCCGCGTCGCGCAGACGCGCGAACACCTCACCCGGGGGCAGCCCGGAGATGTCGCACATATGCGCGATCTCCATCGGGACTGTAGGCGTGCAGGTGGATGTCGACGCCCTCCCCCGCCGCGGTGCGCTTGGCGACGCGCAGCCACCCCAGGTAGTCCTCGAGGCTCCAGTCGGGGTGGATCCCCGACTGGATGCACAGCTCCGTGGCCCCATACGCCGCCGCCTCGCGCACCCGTCGCGCGAACTCCTCCTCGCCGTGCTCGTAGGCGTCGGGGGAGCGCTTGCCCTGGCCGAAGCCGCAGAAGGCGCACCCCACGGTGCAGACGTTGGAGACGTTGATGTTGCGGTTCACCACGAACGTCACCGTCTCCCCCGCGAGCTCCGCCCGCAGCTCGTCCGCGGCCGCGCGCAACTCCTCGATCGCATCCGGCCGCGTCTCGGCGAACATCGCCGTCAGCTCCTCGGCGCTCAACGCCAGCCCGTCGCGGCCGCGCTCGGTCGCCCCGGCGACCAGGTCCGGACGGATCGGCGGAGCGCCGCTGAGGCCGGGTCGGTGCGACCCGAGCCCCGCCGCGGGATGAAGCTCCAGTACTTGACCTTGATCGTGTCCATCACGCCCCGGGAGATCCACTCGGGGTCGATGTAGCGCGGGTAGACGCACAGGCGCTCGGTCAGCGCGACGCCGTCCTGCCGCAGAGCCTTGCGCACCTGGTGCGGCGAGGGGAAGGGGTGCTCCGGGGAGATGTGGTCGCCGTTGGCCGAGAGCCCGCCGAGGTCGGTCGCTCCCGCGGCCACCAGCTCCGGCCACCAGTCCGCTAGGTTCGGGGGCACCTGGATGCCCACGTCCGGCATCAGCCGCCGGGTCTCCGCGATCAGCCGCTTCATGTCCTCGATGCTCACCGGACACGCCCACTCGGGCAGCGGCAGCCGCGGCCGGCTGTCGGCGACTCCCGTGCGCCAGTACTCGCGCGCCGCCGCATCGGCGATCTGCGCCGGCTCCTGGCCGTAGTAGCGCTGGTGGGGCACGAAGTTCTGCAGGATCACCTCCTGGATGTGACCGTGCTCGGCGTGCACCGCCGCGAGAGCCTCCAGCGAGGCGACGCGCTCCTCCTCGCTCTCGCCGATCCCCACGAGGATCCCGCAGGTGAACGGGATCCTCAGCTCGCCCGCCGCTCGGATCGTCTCCAGGCGCCGCTGGGGATGCTTGGTGGGCGAGCCCGCGTGCACCGTCTCCATCAGCCGCTCGGAGATCGACTCCAGCATCAGCCCCTGCGAGGCGCTCACCTCGCGCAGCCGCCCCAGATCCTCCTTGGAGATAACACCGAGGTTGGTGTGCGGCAGGATCCCCCGCTCCAGCGCCCGCTCGCACGCCCACGCCACGTAGGCGGTGAAGTCCTCGTGCCCGTACTCCGCGAGCCTCCGCGCCACCTCCGTGTTGACCTCGGGGCGCTCTCCGGTCAACACGAGCAGCTCCTTGATCCCCCTGCGCGCCGCGCCGTCGACGATCCCCAGCACCTCCTCGGGCGCGTACAGGTGCGCCGTGTGCGTCGCGAACGCGCAGTACTTGCAGTAGCACCGGCACGTCCGCGAGAGCGACAGCGTCAGGTTGCGCGAGTACGTGACCCTCCGGCGCAGCATGCCCCGAGTGTATGCGCCCGATCCGTCCGACCCGGCTCATAGGTTTTTGTCGATGTCCGAAGACACCCTGCGTCGCGCCGTGGCCGAGATGGTCGGCGCGTTCACGCTCACCTTCATCGGCGCCGGCGCGGCCGCGGCGTCCGGGGCCATCTCCGACCCCTCGCTGATCGGCGTCGCGATCGCCAACGGCCTCGCGATCGGCGTGATGGTCTGCGCGCTCGGGCACATCTCCGGCGGGCACTTCAACCCGGCGGTGACGTTCGGGTTCCTGATCACCCGCAAGATCAAGCCCGCACTCGCCGGCGTCTACTGGGTCGCGCAGTTCGGCGGCGCCGCGCTGGCCGCGCTGTTTGTCAAGGAGCTGCTGCCGCGGGCGACCACCGAAGCGGTCAAGCTCGGCGTGCCCGCGCTCGGCCACGGCGTCAACGCGAGCTCCGGCTTCCTGCTCGAGGCGGTCCTCACGTTCTTCCTCGTGTTCGTCGTCTTCGGCGCGGCGGTGGACACCCGCGGGCCCTTCAACGCCGTCGCCGGGCTCGCGATCGGTCTGACGATCTCGATCGACGTGCTCTTCGGAGGCCCCTTCACCGGCGCGGCGATGAACCCCTCGCGCGCCTTCGGCCCGCAGCTTGTGGGCGACCACTGGTCTAACGGCTGGGTCTGGTACGCCGGGCCGCTGCTCGGGGCGTCAGTCGCAGCGCTTCTCTACGCGTTTCTGTATCTGCGCAAGGCCGAGCCCGAACCCGAGCCGGCGAAGACGTAGCGGCAGCCCTATCCTGGGCGCGTGTCCCGTCCGCCCCGGATCTATCTGGCCCGCCACGGCCAGACCGCTTACAACGCCGAGGGCCGCTTCCAGGGCCAGGGTGCGGTGCCGCTCGATGAGACCGGTCGCGCCCAGGCGGCCGCCCTGGCCGAGCAGGCGCTCCCCTACGAGTTCGCGGTGCTCTGGTGCAGCCCCCTGCTGCGCGCCCGCGAAACCGCCGACACGGTGGCCCGCCGCATCGGCCTCAAACCCCGCGAGGATGCCCGCCTGATGGAGACCGACGCGGGCGCCTGGACCGATCGCAGCTTCGCCGAGGTGCGCGCCGAGGACCCCGAGGGGTTCGCTCGCTTCGCGGCGGGGGACCCCACCTTCGCGTTCCCCGGCGGCGAGTCCTTCGCCCACCAGGGAGAGCGGGTGGCGGCCGCGTTGCACGAGATCGAGCGCGCCGAGGAACCCGCGCTGGTGATCTGCCACGGCGGGGTGATCCGCATCGCCCTCTTCCAGCGGACCCAGGCGAGAGAGTCCCTCGCGGGGCCCATCCCCAACGCGACCGTGATCCCCCTCGACTCCCGCGGCTCGCAGGCGACCCAGGGCTACGGCGAGGTCACCGCCACCAGCTGAGCGCACCCAACCTACAACGGCGGGCAGCCACCGCGCCCGACCGAGCTACTGCGCGCGCAGGCGGCGAAACTCCTCGCGCGCCGAGTACGGGCGACCCCACATCTGCGTGACCTCCACGCGCCCGCTGCGCACCTCGCGCACCGCCAGCTCGCCCTCGATGCCCGCCTCGTCGAGCAGGCCCAGCGCGCCGTGCACGGTCGGCGCCGCGGCGGCGTGGCCGAAGCGGTGGGCGACGAGCAGCCGCCAGTGCCAGTCGTGGTGGGAGTAGGGCCGCGCGTTGCATGTCGCCAGGTAGACGGCCGCTTCGACGTAGCGCGACTCGTCGGCGATCCGCAGATCGAGCTCCAGGTCGGTCCAGTCGTCGGGCAGCGAGTCCACGATCTGCTGGAAGGTGTCGGCCAAGGCCATTGGCGGGAAGCCTAGCGCGGCTACCCGGATGCGCCACCGCTCTACCCCGTTCCATGGCCGCCACGACACGCTGCGCGCCGAGTACCAGGCGCTGACCGAGGGCTGCGGGCTGGTGGACCGCTCCGAGCGCGGCAAGCTCGCGCTGACCGGCCCGGGGGCGGTCGAGTTCCTCAACGGGCAGGTCACCAACGAGCTCGCCGACCTGCGCCCCGGCGAGGGCCGCTACGCGGCCTTCCTGACCCACAAGGGCAAGATGCTCGGCGACCTGCGCATCCTCGCCGTCGGGCGAGGCGAGGACGGGGGACCGCACAACGGGCCTCCCGCCGAGCTCCTGCTCGACACCGAGCGCGTCGCGCTGCAGGCGCTGTTCGACATGATCCGCCGCTTCAAGGTCGGCTACGACGTCGAGCTGCACAAGCGCACGCTCGAGCGCGGGCTGCTGTCGCTGATCGGGCCCGAGGCGCGCGCGCGGTCGCCGCGCAGAGCGCCGCTGGCGCCGACGCCGAGCACGCCAACGCGCCGCGTCGAGATCGACGGCATCGCCCGCGCTGGCGATGCGCACCGACGTCGGCATCGACCTGCTCTGCGAGGCCGCCCACAGCGACGCGGTGCGCGGCTGCGCTGCGCGAGCGCGGCGCGACGCCGCTCGGCGAGGCGGCAGCGGAGATGCCTGCGCGTCGAGCGCGGGCGACCCCGCTACGGGGTCGACCTCGACGAGAGCGTCGATCCCCCAGGAGGCGGGGCTCAACGAGCGCGCGGTGAGCTTCACCAAGGGCTGCTACGTCGGCCAGGAGACGGTCGCGCGTCTCTACTACAGGGGCAAGCCCAACCGCCATCTGCGCGGCCTGCGCCTGTCCGCGCCGGCCGCGCCCGGCGAGGAGCTGCGTCTCGGCGAGCGGCCGGTCGGGCCGCTTGGGCAGCGTCGTCGACTCTCCCCGGCTCGGCCCGATCGCGCTCGCGCTCGTGCGCCGCGAGGCCGCGCCGGGCGACACCGTCGAGCGTCGGCGGAGCCGGCGTCGAGCGCCGAGGTCGTCGAGCTGCCCTTCGCAGCCTGAGCGGCGCAACCCCGGCGCCGTGCACCGAGGCGGACTCGGCGGGTTCGGCGGCCGCGCCGAGCGCGAGCTCAGGTGGCGCCCGGCGCCACCCGCGGGGGCGGCGGTCCTGCAGGTGCTTGCGAATCGCGGCGTCGTGCGCCCTGACCGCGTCGGGATGCGGCGGCGTGTCGAGCGTGCTGATCACGTTCGGCGCGTCACGCTAGCTTCGTCGGCTCCAGCTCGCCGGGATCCTCGAAGGACTGCTCTTCAGTCATCACTATCGTCTTCGGGCGGAATTCCCGATTCCTGAGTGTAGGCCTGCCACTGTTCGCCGAGAAGATCCAGCAGCTGGCTGGCCAGCAGCGGCGAGAAGGAGACGCGCGAGACGACCATCCCCTGCTGCCCCTGGGGGCCGATGCGCATGAAGTCGAGCGTGAACTCGTGCGGCGTACGCGCGATCGCCGCCGCGTTGGCCCACTTGCCCGCGAACTCCTCCGGGGGCATGATGATGTTGGGGCCCTGCTGCGGGCTCGTCGGCGGGGGCTCTGGTCGGGCACTTGGGTCAAGCGTAGCGCGACGGCGCGGACGCCCGCCACGGGTAGGATTGACCTCCGTTCCCTACCCCACACGCGAGGTTCAGAGCAACCGTGGCAATCGATCTCAAGCAGATCTCAGAGGTAGACGCCGAGCCCGGCGAGCTGCCCAAGACGATGGCGGCGTGGGTGATCCGCGAGGAGCGCTTCGGCGAGCCCCGGGACGCCTTCCAGCTCGAGGAGATCGAGGTCCCCAAGCCCGGCGCCTTCGAGGTCATCGTGCGCGTGATGTCGGCGGGGGTCAACTACAACAACGTGTGGGCCGCCCTGGGCGAGCCGGTGTCGGTGATGCGCTACGGCGACCACCCCGAGCACGGCCACCACATCGGCGGCTCCGACGCCTCCGGGGTCGTGTGGAAGGTCGGCGCCGGCGTGACCCGCTGGAAGCCCGGCGACGAGGTGGTCGTGCACTGCAACCAGGCATCCTACGAGGACCTCGAGGTCCACGGCCTCGACCCGATGGCCGCGCCCTCGCAGAAGATCTGGGGCTATGAGACCACCTGGGGCTCCTTCGCGCAGTTCACCAAGGTCCAGGCCCAGCAGCTCCTGCCCAAGCCCCCCGCGCTCAACTGGGAGGAGGCCGCCTCCTACGGCCTCGTGTACTTCACCGCCTACCGCATGCTGATCACCCGCTGCAAGCTGCAGGCCGGCCAGAAGGTGCTGATCTGGGGCGCCGCCGGCGGGCTCGGGGTGTTCGCCACCCAGATCTGCGCCGCCGCCGGCGCGCACAGCGTGGGCGTCGTCTCCTCCACCGAGAAGGGCGAGCTGGTCAAGCGCCTCGGCGCTGTCGACTACATCGACCGGGGCGAGTTCGCCGGGATGATGCGCAAAGGAGGGGAGACCGCGGAGGAGGAGAAGGCCCGCTTCGGCGTCTCCCGCGCATTCGCCAAGCGCGTCAAAGAGCTCCTCGGGGACGCGCCCGACATCGTCTTCGAGCACGTCGGCAAAGCGACCTTCCCCACCTCGGTGTTCACCGTCAAGACCTTCGGCAAAGTCGTGATCTGCGCCGGCACCACCGGCCTCGACCTCGACTTCAACGTCGCCTACCTGTGGATGCGCCAGAAGGAGATCCTCGGCTCGCACTTCGCCAACGCCTACGAGTGCATGAAGGCCAACGAGCTCATCGAGAGCGGCCAGATCCGGCCCGTGCTGTGGCGCACACTCGGCTTCGAGGGCGTCGCCGAAGCGCACCAGCTGATGCGCGAAAACAAGCACCTCGGCAAGATATCGATCCTCGTGGGCGCCGAGTCCGAGGGCCTCGGCAAGACCGCCGAGGGACCCGGAGCGATCCACGCAGAGGTAGGTGGGTGATCCTGATGCCCGATAGGAGGTTTCAGATGCAACCAGCTGGATGGGAGGACTGATGGCGGGCGAAGGCAACGGCACGGTGATCGTGCCCTGGTACGCCACCGGCTTCCGCGCCGAGGGCTTTGAGGACGCACTGAACGAGGTCGCGGCGGTCGCGCTGCGCTACAGGGCGAGCTCCTACGCGGTCTACCGCCAGCGCGATGACCGCTACCGCTTCCAGCAGCTCGCCCACTTCGAGCGCTACGTCGACTGGGAGCGATACTGGGAAGGCCCCGAGATGATCGACTTCCGCGCCCAGCACTCAAGCTGGTATCAGGTGCCCGTGCTCTACGGCTGGTGGGACCTCACCGCCTCGGGTGCCATCTCAGAGGAGATCGCATGGAGCACCCCCGCTCCGCCCGAGCCTGAGGGCAACGGCCACGGGAACGGTGTGGGCACGCCTGTGCGCCACGTTTGAACGCGCTCGGCTCGGGTTCACGGACTGATCAGCGCAAGTGTGGGAAGCAAATCTCTGTAGCGGGTTGCGTCGCGAGTCAGTAACGTCCGACCGCTCACGGCTGCATGCGCCCCGATGTAGAAGTCCGGAAGCGGTGAGCGCCTCACCCCGCCCCGGCGTCGATACTCGCGAAAGCACTTCCCCGCCAAGAAGGCGGCCTCCCAGGGCAAGGCCTCGCGCCGCAGTTGCGCCGGCAAAGCATCCTCCAGATCCTCGATGCACTCGAAGCCCACCGAGACCTCGGCATAGACGATCGGGTTGACGATCACCACACCGGTATCGAACGCCTCTGCCAACGTATCCCTCGACCAATCCATCCACATCGGATCGCAGGTGAAGAGGTCAAGCAGGACGTTGGCGTCGACGAGCGTGCCGCCGGGTGCGGACTCAGTCCTCGCCACGTGTGAGCGCCATGATCTCGTCGGTGCTCATCGCCACCGTTGCGCGTCCAAGCATCCGATCGACCAACTCCCCACCGCCGCTCGTCCGACCGCGCACCAAACGCGCGCCGTGGTCATCGATCTCGAAGTTGACCTCGCTGCCCGGCTCGATCCCAAGCCGTATGCGGACCGCCCGAGGGATCGTCACCTGGCCCTTGCTGGTTACTCGCATTGGTACATCTTACCACTATGTAATACCCATAGGTATTACATAGTGGGCCCGGCCCTGGTCGCCGAAGATCAGCAGCGTTCCAGCGGGGCCATCGTCAGGCCGGCAGACTTGAGCTGCTCCCAGTAGTGCTCTGCGGTCTCCTTGTGGCCGTTGTAGACGATCGCCTGCCCGCTGTTGTGGATCTGGTTGGCGAGTTGGTGGCCCTGCTCGAGCGTTACGCCGGGGATGAAGCGTGCGAGCGTGCGGGCGACGTGGTCGAAGGTGTTGTGATCGTCGTTGCGCACGATCACCCGCCAGGCGCCACCCAGCCCGCTGCCGGGCCCGCCGGTACGGGGAAGCTCAATCGTCTCGGTCATCTACCGGCAGGATATTCCCCAGCGAGGCTCCCCACGGCCGCGGCGACCACCTCGGGGTGCGTATATATGGCCATGTGCCCGCCGCTCACCCTCTCCAGGCGTGCATCGGGCAGCGTCGCGGCCAGGCGCCGCCCGCATTGTGGGAGAACGAGCTTGTCCTGTTCTCCCTGGATCACGACCGCCGGCACGTGGGTCGCGCGCAGGCCGCGATCGACCCCTTCGATCACGCCGTCCGCGGCCAGGATCTCTCCCGCCCACGCCTCAAGGTTGCCGTGCTTCATGTTGATCGCCAGCGCGCGCCGCAGCTGGACGGCGTCCACGGGGGCCGGAGAGAACGCTTCGCTGTCCACCATTTCGGCAGACAGCTTGCGCACAAGCTGCGAGAAGGTGACGTCGACGATCTGCGAGAGCACCGGCAGTTCCATCACTTTCACCAACCGCGCCTGGGTGCGCGCGAACCCCGAGATGCGGGTGCAGGTGGCCGCGGCGTCCACGAGCACCAGGCCAGGCACCTCGCCGGGGTGGCGCTCGGCGAAGCCCAGCGAGATCGCCCCGCCGTAGGAGTGCCCGACGAGGATCGGGCGCCCGAGATGAAGCCTATCGATCAGTTCCTGGATTGCCTGCAGCTGGCGCGGGAAAGGGAAGTAGCCGCCGGTGGAGAAGCCGAACCCGGGGCGGTCGATCGCGATCGTGCGCCGGCCGGGCAGCAGCGCGGTGACCTTGTTCCAATCTTCGGCGGTACCGGGTAGCCCGTGGAGCAAGAGCACCGCCGGCAGGGCGCCGGGCCGTTCCAGGTAGTGCAGCCGCAGACCGCCAGCAAGCTCGATGAAGCTGCCCCTCGGCCGCGGCGTGGGGGGCAGCCGGCCGTAGGTCCAGTTGAGAACGACGACGATCAGGGCAAGCCCCAGCAGCACACGGAGCAGGATCCTGGGTCTCAAAGCCCTCCAGAGCACCCCGGAACCCTACAATTGGACAGGTGGGGAAAAAATCGCCCACACCTCCCCGACTACTTCTGAGCATGGACCACAGCTCGCCCCACCGCCTACCCGAGCGTGACCGCCCGTGGATGATGCGCACCTACGCGGGGCACTCCACCGCGAAGGCCTCCAACGAGCTCTACCGGCGCAACCTCGAAAAGGGCCAGACGGGACTTTCGGTCGCGTTCGACCTGCCGACCCAGACCGGCTACGACCCCGACGACGAGCTCGCGCGCGGAGAGGTGGGCAAGGTCGGGGTGCCGATCTCCCACCGCGGCGACATGGAAGCGCTGATGGAGGGCATCCCCCTGGGGGAGATGAACACCTCGATGACGATCAACGCCACCGCGGCGTGGCTGCTGGCGCTCTATATCGTCGCCGCCGAGGCCCAGGGCGTGCCCCAGGAGCGCCTGCAGGGCACGACGCAGAACGACATCATCAAGGAGTTCCTCGCGCGCGGCACCTACGCCTTCCCGCCGGCGCCCTCGATGCGGCTGATCGCGGACACGATCGCCTACACCGTCGAGCACGTCCCGAAGTGGAACCCGATCAACATCTGCTCCTACCACCTCCAGGAGGCCGGCGCCACCCCCGTGCAGGAGATCGCCTACGCGATGAGCAACGCGATCGCGGTCCTCGATGCCGTGAGGGAGAGGATGGGCATGGGGATGGGCACCCCGCCACGGGGGGCGCCGGGAGGGTGGCGCAGCCGGCCGAAGGCCGGCGAGCCGAGCCCCTCCTCATCAGACTTCGCTGGGGCGCCGCTCGAAGGTCCCGGGCGCCTCGCGCAGGATTCCGCTGGGATTGCCCCCGGCGATCCCGGGCCCATCGCGGAGGTCTTCGGCCGGATCTCCTTCTTCGTCAACGCGGGCGTCCGCTTCGTCGAGGAGCACGCCAAGCTCCGCGCGATGGGGATCCTGTGGGAGGAGCTCGGCCGCGAGCGCTACGGCGTCGAGGACCCCCGACTCCTGCGTCTGCGCTACGGGGTGCAGGTCAACTCGCTTGGCCTCACCGAGGCGCAGCCGGAGAACAACGTGCAGCGGATCGTGCTGGAGGCCCTGGCGGTGACGATCGGGCGCGACGCGCGCGCGCGGGCGATCCAGCTGCCAGCGTGGAACGAGGCGCTCGGTCTGCCGCGCCCGTGGGACCAGCAGTGGTCGCTGCGCATCCAGCAGGTGCTGGCGTATGAGACCGACATCCTCGAGTACCCCGACCTCTTCGAGGGCTCCAAGGTGATGGAGGGCCTCGTGGCTGAGCTCCTGGAGGGCGCACGCGCGGAGATGGCGGTCGTCGCCGAGCGCGGAGGCGCGGTCGAGGCGGTCTCCTACATGAAGGGCGCGCTCGTGGACTCCCACCGTGAGCGCCTGCGCCGGATCGAGTCCGGCGAGCAGACCGTGGTCGGCCAGAACCGCTTCGCCGAGTCCGAGGAGTCCCCGCTCACCGCGGACGCCGAGGGCGGCATCCTCGTCGTGGACTCCGCGGTGGAGGCCGAGCAGATCGAGGAGGTGCGCCGCTGGCGCTCAGAGCGCGACCAGGCCGCGGTGGACGGCACCCTGGCGGAGCTCGCCCGGGCGGCGCGCGAGAGCGAGGAGAACCTGATGGTCCCCACGATCGCCGCCGCGCGCGCGGGCGCCACCACCGGCGAGTGGGCGGCGACGCTGCGCGAGGTCTTCGGCGGCTACCGCGCCCCCACCGGCGTCGGCGAGGCGAGCGCCACGGCGGAGAAGGACGACGCGGACGCCGATGGCGACGCCGACGGCGGCGCGGCGGCCCGGGAGCTGGGGGAGCTGCGCGAGCAGGTGGCCACGCTCACCGAGCGGCTCGGCCGGCGGCCGAAGATCCTCGTCGGCAAGCCCGGCCTCGACGGCCACTCCAATGGCGCCGAGCAGATCGCCGTGCGCGCCCGCGATGCTGGCATGGACGTGGTCTACGAAGGGATCCGCCTCACCCCCGCCCAGATCGCGGCCTCCGCGCTGCAGGAGGGGGTGCACGTGATCGGCCTCTCGATCCTCTCGGGCTCCCACCGCGAGCTGATCCCCGCGGTGCTCGACGCCCTGCGCGAGGCCGGCGTCAGCGCCCCCGTGGTGGTCGGCGGGATCATCCCCGAGCAGGACGTCTCCCCGCTCAAGCAGGCCGGCGTGGCGGCGGTCTACACGCCGAAGGATTTCGACCTCACGCGCATCATCGCCGACGTCGTGGATCTGGTGGCCGAGCGCAACGGCGCCGTCGCCACGTCGGTGTAGGCGCTTGTCGGATGGCGCGCAACTCGGAGCGCGGCTGCGCGAGCGCGACCTGAGTGCGGCGCCCGCGACGCTCAACCTGCTGGAGAGCACCGCCCCGGCCGACCGCGAGCAGGCGACCGCACTGCTGGGAGAGGTCTCCCCCGCGGCGCTGGGAGGCGAGGCGCAGGGACACATAATCGGTGTCACGGGCCCCCCGGGGGCTGGAAAGTCGACGCTGCTCTCCGCGCTGCTGCACACATGGCGGGGCAGCGCGGGTAAAGCGGGCGGCGGGACGGAGGACGGGGCGGGCGGCGAGACCGACGACGGGGACCGTTCCGTGGCGATGCTAGCGGTGGACCCCTCCTCGCGCCGCTCCGGCGGCTCGCTGCTCGGTGACCGCGCGCGGATCGAGTTCGACCCCGCCGACCGCGGCGTGTTCATCCGCTCGACCGCCGCTGGGGAGCGGCTGGGCGGCCTGGCGTGGGGCACCCGCGCGGCCGCCCAGGCGCTGGCGGCGGCCTTCGACGTGGTGGTGGTCGAGACGGTGGGCGTGGGCCAGGCCGAGACCGAGGTGGCGGAGGTCGCGGACACGGTCGTCGTGGTGGTGCAGCCCGGCAGCGGCGACGTGCTGCAGTTCCTGAAGTCGGGGATCATGGAGATCCCCGACGTGCTGGTCGTGACCAAGGCCGACCTCGGCCGGCCGGCGATGAGCGCCCGGCACGATCTGAGCGCGGCGCTGCGCTCGCTGGGCAGGCGCTCAACGCAGGTACTCGCGGTCTCCTCGCTGCCCCCGCCGAGCGGGATCGAGGAGCTCGTAGGAGCCGTCGAGGCCCACCGCGCGAGTATCGACATCCCCGCGCGGCGCCTGCGCGCGCGGCGCGCGGGCGCGCTGACGGACTTCGTCGTCGAGCAGGGCCAGCGCGGGCTGCGCATGCTCGGCGGACGACGCGCGGCGGAGCGGTGGCTGACCGAGCAGGACCCCGCGCTCGGCGAGGCGGCGCTCGTGGCCGCCCTCGAAGGCAAGATGTCCGGCTGAGATGGCACGCAACCTGCTGATACCGCTCGGGGCGTTCGTGGCCGCCCTCGAAGGCAAGATGTCCGGCTGAGATGGCACGCAACCTGCTGATACTGCTCGGGGCGTTCGTGGCCGCCGCCGCCCTGGCGGGGGCACTCGGCGCGGTCAACCTCGGCACCGCGCTGGCATTCGGGCAGATCGGGTTCGCGATCAGCCTCGTGTACGTGCTCCTTCGCCGCTGATGGTGATCTTTCATTTTGGAGCCCTCACATCAACTGGACCTGTGGAGCAGCGACAAATGACAGACATGAGAGGTCCAGTTAGCTGGTGGGTTCGCCAAGCTGCAATATTTGGCGTCGCCGGACCAAAGGGCCGCGCGCCCAATCCAAACAGGGCGGTTATGCTCCCCGCGTGAGCACCGGCTGCTTCATCTCTCCGACCCGCTCCCTCGAAGGCGCGATCGAGCGGGTCAAGCTCGCCGAGGCACTCGGCTACGAGTCGGTGTACGTGACCCACATCGCGGGCTGGGAGTCGCTGACGGTGCTGACCGCGTACGCCGGCGCGACGAGCAGCATCAGAGTGGGCAGCGGGGTCGTGCCGATCTACACCCGCACCCCCGCCACGATGGCGCAGACGGCCGCCACGATCGACACGCTCTCCGGGGGACGCCTGACGCTCGGATTGGGAGTCTCCCACCGCCCCGTGGTGGAGGGTTGGCACGGCCAGACGATCGACCGCCCGGCGGCCGAGATGCGCGAGTACGCCTCGATCGTGCGCGCGATCCTACGCGGCGAGGACCCCCCCGCGGGCGAGAAGTGGCGCACCGGCTTTCACCTCTTCGGCCTCGACCCCCGCCCCGAGCTGCCGATCTACATCGCCGCGCTCTCCCCCGCGATGCTGCGGCTCGCCGGCGAGGTCGCCGACGGGGTGATCCTGTGGCTGTGCTGCCCCGACTACATCCGCGACGTGGTGATCCCCGAGGTGAGGAAGGGGCGCGAACGCGCGGGCAAGACGCTGGAGGGCTTCGACGTGGTCCCCGCGGTGCCCGCCGCGGTGGTCGAGGACCCCACCGAGCCCCATGCGGCGATGCGCAAAGACCTGCTCCCCTACTTCGGCCTGCCCTTCTACCGCGCGATGCTGGAGCGCTCCGGCTTCGGCGCGGAGATCGAGGCGTTCGACGCTGCCGCCGGAGATATCGATGCGATGCAGGCCGCGATCTCCGAGCGCTTCCTCGGGGAGCTCACCGCGGTCGGCGACGCCTCCGCGGTGCGCGCCGGGATCGAGCGCTACCGCGCAGCGGGCGCCACCTCGCCGTGCCTCGGGCCGATCCCGAGGACGGACTTCGAGGCAACGCTCCGGGCCGGGATCGCGTAGCGGCGCGGATCCGCCACGACCGTTGGTAGACTCGGCCACATAAAGCGTCCCTCGGGGGCGGGCGCGCGGCCACGAACAGACGGGGGAAGCATGTTTCGCATCCACTCGCAGGCGCCCAGGGTTGGAAACGGATCGATGCGCCCCGCGCTTCGTCGCACAATCTTGCTCGGCGCGCTCACCATGGTCGCAGTGCTCGCTTTCTCGGCAAGCGCACTCGCCGTGAGCGGCACCACGATCAATATCGGCACGCCCTATGAGAGCGGCCCGCCCTCGGTGGCGGTGGACTCATCGGGTACCGCATACATCGCATGGAACAACGAAAAGGACCTGTCGCCCGTCACTACCAACATCGTCCAGTACTGCGTGCTTCCGGCAGGCGCGACCGCGTGCTCGCATACGGGTAACCTAGCTCCCGCCGACAGCGGTGCGTACATCGACGGCGTCCAAGTGCTGGTCGACGGCTCGACGGTGGTCATCCTCGCCGATGTTTACGGCACGGCTGGCTCCAAAGCGGGTGACTACGAGCCCGAGCAGGAGTGGCAGTCCACCGACGGCGGTGCGACGTTCAACATTGTGAACGGCGGCCTGTCGGTCGCCGATGGCATCCTCAGCGCCGATACCGGTCCGCTCAATGCGATCATCGTGCCCGGGACAAACGAGCTCGGCTACGGCTGGAACTCCGCGGGGGGACCACCCACGTTCAACGCCTTCCCCCTCACCTCGCCGCCTGAGTGCTCCACCCAGCAGTGCGACGGTACACCCATCCCGGGCGGCGGGCCGTACCCCTTCGCGGAACTGGAGCCCAACACCAACCCCGACACGATCAGCAACGCCGGCGGCCAGTTCGCGGGGCAGAGTGGTTCGGCACCGGGGGTCATAGGCATCTTCAACACGGGCTTCAGCAACGGGCCGTTCGCATGCATGCCCGGGAGCGGGACCGCCTATGCGTACGGCAACGGGGCCCAGAGCTCGACCAACAACTACAACCTCTCCCCAGGCACGGCCAACAGCGCCTGGAAGGTCGCCGCCGCGCAGGCCGACTGCAACGTGGACGAACCTGCCGTCGCGGGTGGCCCAAGCGGCTTCGGCGTCCTCGAGAACGACACCGCGCACAACAACATCGTCTACCACCGCTTCGACCAGACCAGCGAGACCTTCGACACGCCCTTTGCAACGATCGCCGCGAACCAGGGAGAGCAGTCCCCGTCGGTCTCTCAGGACGGGCCCGGCGGCGTGTACGCGACCTTCCTCCTCGGCGGAGGTGGCGGTCCGATCAGCCTCGCCTACAGCCCCAACGGTGGCACGACCTGGATCGGACCGTCTGCGCTGAACCCCAATACCGATGGGGGCGCGGGCAAGGTGACCAGCTCCGTCAGTCCCACCGGACAGGGCTGGGTGGCCTGGCTCGACAACGGCTCCGTCTACGCGCAGCAGTTCGTGGCGAGCGACGCCACCTCGCCGACGCCCACGCCGGCCCCCGACACTCTCACGACATCCCAGACCTCTGGTACGACGACGGGCGCATCGATCACGGTCTCGGCCGGCACGCTCGGTGAGACCGACCGGGCGACGCTCAGTGGGGTCAACGCCGCGATCGCGACGGGCACCGTCACCTACGGCCTCTACTCGAACCCCTCCTGCACCTCCTCAAGCCAGGTGTTCAAGGGCGCCGCCGCCGTCACGGGCGGCGTCGCGGGGCCGGCGACGGTCTCCACCGCGCTCGTTCCGGGGTCCTACTATTGGCAGGCGAGCTACAGCGGGGACGCCCACGACGTGGCCAGCGTGAGCGCGTGCGGCTCGGAGGTGCTGACGGTCGTACCCGCCACTACGGTCGAAGGCGGCGGCACGACCACCGGCACCTCGGTGACGGTCACGATCACCTGCGCCTCGACACCGTGCACCGTCACGATCACGATCACGATCGGCGGGGGCGCGTCCAAGGCCAGCGTGGCCCGCAAGAAGAAGAGCAAGGGCCCGAAGACCATCGTCCTCGCCAGCGGCACGTTCACGATCGCGACCCCTGGACCGAAGAAGCTCACGGTTCGCCTCACCAAGGCGGGTAGGCAGCAGCTTCGCCGCGACCACGGACACCTCAAGGCGAACATCAGCGTAAGCGAGAAGACGGCCGGTGGCCTGGAGTTGACGACCCGGACGATCAACATCGTCACGGTCAAGCCGAAGCACAAGCACAAGAAGTAGTGGAGGACAGCCATACGCACGTGACGGGACACCTGCAGGTGTCCCTTCCGCGTCAGGGTCGCTGCCGGTTCCGTGTCCTAGACCGTATAGCCTGTACGAGCACAGATGGCAATGCCACCCCGGCGTTGTCCCCCCACGTTGGAGACGCAAGGAGGTAGATCATGTGGAGCAGCGCGATCAGAGGTGGGCGGCTCTCACCAGGACAGACGGGTCGGCTTGGGCGGCACGGTCGCTCGGGCCGGGCGCGGACCTACGCCGTCACGGCAGCCGCGGCATTTCTGGGACTCATGGCGCTCGCTCCAGGGGCTGCCGCCTCCGGCTCCCCCCAGGGCCCGCCGGCTGGGCCGACGACCGCGCCGTTCACCCAGTGCCCGGCGATCGGGCTTGACACCAGCTGCGAGTTCCTGGTCGACGTCACCACCACCAATCCCGCGAGCGACCCCCTGGTCCTCCGCGACAGCTCCCAGAACTTCTACGACGGCGGCGACGACGTGACGGTCGCGGTGCAGAACGATTCGAGCGCGCCCTTGAGCAGCATCCATCTGGGCATCAAGGGGTCCGGCGCCGACTCGTTCGGCTTCGACGGCGACGGGTTGTGCAACCCACCCACGGGACCCTCGCCCGAAGGCTGCCCGTTCGGGCCGCCCGGCGACAACGAAACCCCATTCGACTACTACGGCCCGGACGCAGAATTCACCATCGACCCCGAAACCTTCGACTCCGGAAACGTCGTCTTCCCCATCGCGCTGCAGCCGGGCCAGTACACCTACTTCTCGCTCGAGGCAAATCCATTCGGCGGCGTCTACGTCACCGCGGGCACGGCCAACAACGCAATCGGCTCGACGCTGAGCGACCCTGCCAACACCGAAGTCCTACCAAGCTCGACAATCGCGCTCCCCGCGCCCGCGAACATCACCGACCAGGCGACGATCAACGGGCCCAACTCGGCATTTGCGACGGGAACAGTGACCTACAGGGTCTACTCCGACCCGGGCTGCACGAAAGAAGTATCCAGCTCCAAAGTCACGATCACGACGGAAGGGATAATCCCACCGTCGGAACCGGTGGGAGAAAAACTGCCCACCAACGCCAACTACTACTGGATGGTCGAATACTCAGGCAACGAAGGGGAACATCCCAACAGTAAGAGCGCAAGCTACTGCGGCAACGAGGTCATGACGTTCGGCACCCCGCCCGTGACGGCGGGGACCGTCAGCACCAGCCTCGTCGCCTCCAACGGCGTCAGCGGGGCGCAGATCACCGTACCCCCGAGCACAGCGGTCCACGACACGGCCACGGTGGCCGGCCAGCCGCAGAGCGGCCGCGTCACCTACTACGTGTTCAGCGACTCAACCTGCACGGCGCAGATCAAGACGCCCCTCGGGGGCGGGGTCGCAAGCAACGGCGCGTTCCCGCCCTCCGCGAACGTCACACTGCCGGTGGGCACCTACTACTTCCAGGCCGCCTACTCCGGCAGCGCGGGCGTCGCCGGGAGCAGAAGCCCGTGCGGCAGCGAGGTGCTGACGGTCGCCACGCCCCCGCCCCCCCCGCCGCCGCCCGTGCCCAACAGCGGCTACACGATCCAGAGCATCGTGGGGCACCCAAACGGCACCGTAACGATCACGTTCGTCCCGGCCCAGTCGGGCGAGGCGACCCTAGTGGTGACAGTTCCGACGGCATCGATCGCCAGGGCCTCGGCCGTGGACGCCAAGGCCAAGAGGTGCAAGCACGGTCAGATCAAGATCAAAGGCAAGTGCGCTCCCCCCACGACCGTGGCCGGCAGCACCTCCGCCAATGCGACGGCGGGCGTGCCGCTGACGCTGACGGTCAACCTGTCCAGCAAGATCAAAGCGCTGTTGAAGAAGGGCAAGACGATCCATCTCACCGCGACCTTGACCTACAAATCATCGCTCGGCGGCACCCCCACCGTGCAGACCCTCCAGGTGACGGTCAAGGGCAAACGAGCTCATCACCACAAGTAGCGCCAGACCGCACGCGCGCCAAACCGAGACACTCTCGACGGGGCGCCTACGGGCGCCCCGTCGGCTCTTGCGCGTGCGCGCACTCACTCCGGAGCACTCATCCCCGGCTCCCGCCGCCCGGCGCATACAATGATCCCCATGGAGAGCTCGGCCTCGGAGACCACCGCTCGCAGCTGGCTGCGCTGCTACCGCTGCTGGTCCCAGGAACTCGAGGTCCAGGTGCACTACGAGGGGATCCACAAGATCGACCCCGACACCGGCGAGCGCTCGGAGGTCGTGGACGAGCTGCAGGAGGCGGTGGTGCAGTGTCTGGACTGCATGCACGACCAGCCCCACCTGGGCTTCAACAACGGCCGCGTGGAGCCGATCGAGGACCGCTGGGAACGGATGATCGCGGGCACCCCCTGGGTCGCCTCGTGCACCGTGGCGGTGGACGCCGAAGACGTCGAGACCTGCTCGGGTCCGGAGGCCGGGGACGCGCTCTCCTACGCCGCCTTCGGCGACCACGGGGTCAGGGAGTTCTTCACCCACGTGCGCTTCCACAAGCACGAGGACGACGCCCGGATCATCGTGCACCTGCTCGTCGAGCTCTACGCGCGCTCGCTGGAGGAGGCCACCGAGGTGCTCGAGTCCTCCGCCCGCGGGGCGCTGACGATCACCTCGCTGGCCGAGGAGTCCCGCCCACCAGCCTCAACGGAAGGCGAGGCGCACAGCCACGATTGACAGCCCCGGCGCCTCACGCGCCAGGTGCCTTCAATGCCTCAGGAGAGGCGCTCTTCCAGCGCCTTGAGCTGCGCGTGCAGCTCGTCCGGCAGCTTCTCGAATTTGCCGTAGTGCTCGTGGAAGTGGGGCAGCTGGGCGCGCCATTCCTCGATGTCCACGCGCAGCAGCTCGGCGATGTCGGCTTCGGAGACGTCCACGCCCCTCGTGTCGATGCCCTCCACTCCCACCGGCGGAACGAGGCCGATCGGGGTCTCCCGGGCGGCGCCGTGGCCGGCACAGCGCGCGAACACCCACGAGAGCACGCGCGAGTTCTCGCCGAAGCCCGGCCACAGGAAGCGACCGGTCTCGTCCTTGCGGAACCAGTTGACATAGAAGATCTTCGGCAGCTTCGCCCCCGGTATGCGACCGATCTTGAGCCAGTGGGCGAAGTAGTCCGCCATGTTGTAGCCGCAGAAGGGCAGCATCGCGAACGGGTCGAAGCGCAGCTCGCCCACGGTGCCCGCGGCCGCCGCGGTCTTCTCGGAGCTCATGACCGAGCCCAGGAACACGCCGTGCTCCCAGTCGAGCGCCTCCGTCACCAGCGGCACCACCGTCGAGCGCCGCCCGCCGAAGAGCATCGCGTCGATCGGCACCCCCGCGGGGTCTTCCCACTCCGACGCGATCGCCGGGTCCTGTGCGGCGGGCGTGGTGAAGCGCGCGTTGGGGTGCGCCGCGGGCGCCCCGGAAGTCGGGGTCCAGTCGTTGCCGTGCCAGTCCACGAGATGGGCCGGGGGCTCCTTGGTCATGCCCTCCCACCACACGTCCCCCTCGTCGGTGAGCGCGCAGTTGGTGAAGATCGTGTTGCGCTCCACCGTCTTGATCGCGTTGGAGTTGGTGTTCTCGCCAGTCCCCGGCGCCACCCCGAAGAAGCCCGCCTCGGGGTTGATCGCGTAGAGGCGCCCATCCTCGCCGAACTTCATCCAGGCGATGTCGTCGCCGATCGTCTCCACCGTCCACCCCTTGAGCGTCGGGATCAGCATCGCGAGGTTCGTCTTGCCGCAGGCCGAGGGGAAGGCGCCCGCGATGTACTTCACCTCGCCCTCCGGCGAGGTCAGCTTGAGGATCAGCATGTGCTCCGCCATCCAGCCCTCGTCGCGGGCCATCACCGAGGCGATGCGCAGCGCGAAGCACTTCTTGCCCAGCAGCGCGTTGCCGCCGTAGCCGGAGCCGTAGGACCAGATCTCACGCGTCTCGGGGAAGTGGACGATGTACTTGTTCTCCGCGTTGCACGGCCACGGGACGTCTGTCTCACCATCCCCCAGGGGCCTGCCCACGGAGTGCAGGCACGGCACGAACCGCCCATCGTCCCCGAGCACCTCGAGCGCCCCCCTGCCCATGCGCGTCATGATCCGCATGCTCACCGCCACGTACGCGGAGTCCGTGAGCTGCACCCCGATGTGGCTCTTGTCCGAGCCCAGCGGTCCCATCGAGAAGGGCACCACGTACATCGTGCGCCCCCGCATCGAGCCCGCGAACAGCTCGCCGAGCGCCTCCCGCATCTCGTCGGGGTCGCACCAGTTGTTGGTGGGACCCGCCTCCTCCTCGGTGGCCGAGCAGATGAAGGTGCGGTCCTCCACGCGCGCCACGTCCCCGGGATCCGAGAAGGCGAGGTAGGAGCTCGGGCGCCTGGCGTCGGAGAGCCGGCGGAAGGTGCCCGCCCCCACCAGCAGCTCGCAGAGGCCGTTGTACTCCTCGGCGGAGCCGTCGCACCAGTGGATCGCCTGCGGTTCGGCGAGGGCCGCAATCTCCTCGACCCACGCCAGCAGGGGCTTGTTTTCGGTGGGGGCATCTGCGATGGCGGTGGTCTCCATGACGATTGGCTGCTCCTCGGGTCTCGCGATGGATAGGCGATGGATGGGGTCTCGGGCGCTCCGCACGCGCTCACGGGCCTCAATGCCGGCGGCGCACGCGATGCGCGTCGCGCATCGCGAAAAAGCGGTCCGGGGAGCCTATCGCACGGCTCCAGGGCGCTCTACCCGCTATCAACGCATCCTCACAGCGCGGGCTTGCGCAGCACCAGCACCAGCCGCATGACTTCATCCGGGAAGGGGGCGGGCCCCCCCGACCACCCCCCGGTCATCAGCCCGGGCTCTTTCGC
This sequence comes from uncultured Solirubrobacterales bacterium, assembly GCA_963771915.1. GTDB lineage: Bacteria > Actinomycetota > Thermoleophilia > Solirubrobacterales > Solirubrobacteraceae > Palsa-744. The sequence goes on from CAVYVD010000001.1 coordinate 367,389, forward strand.
GGGACGAGCACCAGCCGCTTGAACTCCGCCACCAGCACCCCGTCCTGGTTGAGCACGCGCGTGTGCACCCGGACAGTGCCCCGGTCGGGCTTGGACTGGGACTCCTTCTTCTCCAGCACCTCCGACTCGCAGTAGAGCGTGTCCCCGTGGAAGACCGGCGCGGGGTGCTTGAGCTCCTCCGTGGCGAGATTCGCGATCGCCTTGCCGCTCACGTCGCTCACCGACATGCCCAGCGCCAGCGAGTAGACCAGCGGGCCCACCACCACGTTGCGCCCCTGCTGCGATTTGTGCGCGTACACGTCGTTGATGTGCAGCGGGTGGTGGTTCATCGTGATCAGACAGAAGAGGTGGTCGTCGGCCTCGGTCACGGTCTTCGCCGGCCAGTGCTTGTAGACGGCGCCGACCTCGAACTCCTCCAGGTAGCGGCCGTAGGGGTGGGAGCCGCTCGCCTCGCGCGCGGCCTGCTCGGTCTCGAAGGTGCTCATGGTCTCCTGTGGGCTAGAGGTTGAGTGCCGAACTCTAGTGATCTTCAAGCGCAAGGCCCAAATCGGCAAAGACACCGTGCTTCAGCGATACTTAGTGGTGTCAGCTGTAGAGCCCCAGGAGAAACCCGCCTTGCGCAACCCCCGCGACTTCTTCAAGCCCCTCGCGATCGACGCCCCCGAGCCGGCCCGCGAGATCCCCTTCAAGCCATCCCGGATGATCCACTTCCTGGACTTCTCCAACGAGAAGATGGTGGCCAAGGTCCCCGACATCGCCCCCACCGTGGACATCCTGCTCGGCAACCTCGAGGACGCCGTGCCCGTCGATCGCAAGCTGGCCGCGCGCGCGGGGCTGATCAAGGTGGGCAGGGAGATGGATCTCGGCGACACCGCGCTGTGGACCCGCGTCAACGAGCTCGCCTCGCCCTGGGTGCTGGACGACCTCACCGAACTCGTGGGCGAGATCGGGGACAAGCTCGAGGTCATCATGATCCCCAAGGTCGAGGGCCCCTGGGACATCCACTACGTGGATCGCCTGCTCGCCCAGCTGGAGGCCAAGGCGGGCCTGGAGCGCCCGATCCTCGTGCACGCGCTGCTGGAGACCCACCTCGGGGTCGCCAACCTCGAGGAGATCGCCGCCGCCTCCCCGCGCATCCAGGGCATGAGCTTCGGCCCCGCCGACCTCGCCGCCTCGCGGCGCATGAAGACCACGCGCGTCGGCGGCGGGCACCCCGGCTACCGCACGATCGCCGACCCCGACCCCGACAATCCAGAGGCCCCCCGCCCCAGCTACCAGCAGGACCCCTGGCACTACTCGATCGCCCGCATGGTCGACGCCTGCACCGCCGTGGGCGCGCTGCCCTTCTACGGCCCCTACGGCGACATCAAGGACGTCGAGGGCTGCGAAACCCAGTTCCGCGCCGCCTTCCTGCTCGGCTGCGTCGGCGCCTGGTCGCTGCACCCCGTGCAGATCGGGATCGCCAAGCGCGTCTTCTCCCCGAACCCGCCGAGGTCGCGTTCGCCAAAAAGGTCATCGAAGCGATCCCCGACGGCCGCGGCGTGCACATGATCGACGGCAAGATGCAGGACGACGCCACCTGGAAGCAGTGCCAGGTGATGGTCAAGCTCGCCGAAATGCTCGCCCGCAAGGACCCCGAGCTGGCGGAGGCGTACGGGTTCGAGCCGGCAGCGGTGTAGGGGCGGCCGCCAGACGCCGATAACACGTCGGTGGGCCGTTCGCTACTGATCGCTGTACTTGCGCTTGGAGCGCTCGGCCTCACCACCGCCCCGGTGCGGGCGGCGAGCCCCGCATGGCTGCCCGACGCGCCGGCCGCCGCCAATGCGGCCAGCGAGAGCGTCGCCGTCGATGCCGCCGGCGACACCTTCATCGCCTACCAGGTCAGCGGCAGCCTGGAAATCGACCTCGTAGTGCGCCCCGCCGGCGGTAGCTTCGGTGCCCCGCAGAAGCTCTCTGAAAATGGGGCGCTGGCGGCCGAACCCTCGATCGCCGTCGACGCCGCCGGCGATGCCGTGATCGCATGGACGCAGGTCAGCCTCGTCAAATCGGAAGTCGTGTACAACCCGGCCGCCGCAACGCGGTCCTCCTCGGGTGTGGTGAGCACGCTCGGGGTGCTCGACAGCACCGGGGTCAAAAGCATGCCCGTCTCACCGACCGTCGCCGAGAACGCAACCGGCGCTGCGGTGATCGCCTGGGTCCCGTCGAGCACCCACGCGATCGAGGCGGTCACCCGCGGGAGCGCGGGGGAGGCGTTCGGCTCGGAGACCAGCGATCTCGGGGACGCCGCCGCGCCGATCAGCCGGATGTCGGACGCGGTCGACAGCGCCGGCAACGACGTGCTCGCGTTCGAAGGAGCGGGCCAAGCCTGGGTCCTGAGCGGGCGCGACGGCTCTTGGAGCACCTCGCCGCAGCAGGTCTCAAACGGCGCGGCCACGCTGACCAGCCGGGTGAGTCTGGCCGTCGCCGGCACCCAGGTTCTGCTGGCCTGGAGCCAGGGCGAAACCGGTGAGGTATTCGCCTCCAGAGGCACGATCGCGGGTGGACTCACCCTGCCGGTGGACCTCTCCGACGCGTCGCGGAGCTCGGTCGAGCCCTCTGTGGCGACCGACCCGGCGGGAGATGCGGTTGTGGCGTGGCAGGCCCCGCCAATCGAGGGCAGCATCACCGACATCCGCACCTCGGTGTCGCTCGCAGGCGCCTCGTTCCCACTCCCCACCCAGACCGCCAAGCTCGCCGAAGTGGCCGATTTCGGCGGTTATACGACCTCGGCAATGGGACCGACCGGCCAGGCAATCGTCACCTGGACCCGCCCCGCAGCCGGTAACGAGATCGCCGAAGGGACGTCCTGGACCCCCGCCGGCGGCTTCACGCCAGTCCAGACGCTCTCAGCGCCCGGCGAGGAAGATCTGCTCTTCCAAAGCGACGCCGCCGACCACCTTGGCGACGATGTCGCGACCTGGCTCAGCCATTCGGGCACGGTCGAGGTCGCCGTCTACGATGCGGCCACGCCATCGCTCGGTGCGCCGACCATTCCGGCAAGCGCAACCGTCGGCGTCCCCGCGTCGTTCTCGGTTGCGAACCCGCTCGATGTCTGGTCGCCGCCCGTGACCGTCAACTGGAGCTTCGGCGACGGGAGCAGCGCGACGGGCGACGCGGTGACGCACACCTACACGCAGGCCGGCAGCTTCCCCGTGACGGTCACAGCCACCGACGCGCTGGGCAACGCCACCAGTCAGAGCGGCTCGGTGACTGTCGCGGCGAGCACATCCGCCGCGGGCGGGAGCGGGACCTCGGGCGGAGCCGCAGGCGGGAACGGGATCTTGGGTGAGACCGCAGGCGGGAGCGGGACCACGGGTAGGACCCTGACCGTGACAGATCTGACGCTGTCCCCCACACGCTTTCGCCGCGGCACCCACGCCGCGACCATCGCAACGGCCAAGACCAAGAGGAAAGCCAAGGCCCTCCCCATGGCCACCACGATCTCCTTCACGCTCTCCCGAGCCGCGACCGTCACGCTCACCTTCCGGCGCGCCCAACCTGGCATATTGAGCGATACCCGCTGCCTGGCGCCTTCCAGCAAACGCCGCCACGGCCGCCACTGCACGCGCTACACAGCCGTTCCCGGCAACGTGAGCGTCGCCGCCCCCGCAGGCACCGACCGCGTCGGTTTCGACGGAGTGCTCGACGGTGGCGCCAAGCTCGCACCGGGCAACTACCGGCTGCTGCTCAGCGCCAGCGACACAAGTGGGACTGCTTCCGCAGCGCAGCGCCCGTCGTTTACGCTGGTTGGGTAGACGTTTGCATTGCATTTTGTTATGCTCTGCGTATGGCACAGGTAGTCACTCGTCTTGACGACAAGCTAGTCGCCGATCTCGACGGCTTGGTGGCGGAGGGTTTCGTGGCCAGTCGCTCGGAGGGTGTGCGCGTAGCGCTCGAGAAGCTGCTGGATGAGCAGCGAAGGCGCCGGATAGGAGCCGAAATCGTCGCGGGGTACGAACGTCAGCCCCAGACCGATGAAGAGCTTGCCGGCCTTGATGCCGCAACACGCGCGTTGATCGCCGAGGAACCCTGGTGAGCTTCCCCCGGCAGGGGGAGATCTGGTGGGCGGAGACTGAAGATACGCGGCGCCCGGTCCTTGTGGTGACGCGCTCTGAGGCCGTGCCAGTGCTGAGCGGGATCGTGGTTGCACCGATCACGCGCACCGTGCGCCGCATCTCAACCGAGATCGCGCTTGGGCCCGATGAGGGTCTGGCGATCGAGTGCGTCGCGTCGTTCGACAACCTTCAGCGCATCCGGCGCTCAACGCTCATTGAGCGCGCTGGCGAGCTTGGTATCCGCGCCCCCGAGATATGCGGTGCGCTGCGAGCCCTCGCCGACTGCTGAGCGTGTAGGCTTCCGCGCCGCATGAGGTTCTTCGAGTTCGAGGCGCGCGAGATCGTCAAGCGCGCCGGCATCCCCGTCACCGACTACGGCTTCACGACTGACCCTACGCAGGCGCGCCAGATCGCCGAGCGGATCGGGGGGTCCACGGTGATCAAGTCGCAGGTGCTGACCGGTGGGCGAATGAAGGCCGGGGGGGTCAAGTTCGCCGACACGCCCGCCGAGGCCGAAGGCCATGCGCGGGACATCCTGGCGCTCAAGATCAATGGGCACATGCCGCGGGGGGTGCTGGTCGATCCCAAGGCGGAGGTCGAGCAGGAGTACTACGCGGGCGTCGTGTGGGACGGGATCCGCAAGCAGCCCGTGATGATCTTCTCCCCCGTCGGGGGCATCGACATCGAGCTCCTCGCCGAGGAGCAGCCCGAGAAGGTCGGCCGCCGGCACTTCTCCAACATCCTCCCCCTCAGCGACTTCCTCGCCAAGGAGGCAATCGCCGCCTCCGGGGTAACCGGCTCCGCGCTGAACAAGCTCGTGCCGATCCTCACCCGTCTCGCGCGGCTGTTCGTCGAGAACGACATGGTCCTCGCCGAGATCAACCCCCTTGGGCGGCTCGCGGACGGGTCGTTCATCGCGCTCGACGCCCACATGGACATGGAGAACGAGGCCCGCGGGCGCCACAAGAAGCTCCTCGCGGAGCTCGGCGTCGGCGAGGAGGAGACCCGCCAGGCACGCGAGGCCACCCCCTTCGAGATCGCCGGCGAGGCCGTCGACGCGCAGGATCACCGCGGGGTCGCCGGCAACGTCACCGAGTTCGACGGCAACCTCGGCCTCGTGATCGGCGCCGGAGGGGGCTCGCTCACGTTGTTCGACGCAGTACGCGCCCACGGCGGGCACCCTGCCAACTACTGCGAGATCGGTGGCAACCCCTCGGTCGCCAAGGCCTGCGGCCTCGCCAAGCTCGTGCTCTGTAAGCCCGGCGTGGACAAGATCGCGGTGATGATGTCGATCGTCTCCAACACCCGTGTAGATATCGTCGCCCGCGGCGTCATCAAAGCGTGCCTGGAGCTCGGGCACGACCCCGCCGAGAAGATCGCGATCTTTCGCATCCCCGGCGCCTGGGAGGAGGAGGGCTTCAAGATCCTCCAGAAGTACGGCGTCGACTACGCCGACCGCTCCGTATCGCTGAACGAGGCCGCGCGGCGCGCCGTCGAGAAGATTCCGTCATGAGCATCCTGATCGACGCAGAGACCACCTTCATCGTGCAGGGGATCACCGGCCGCGAGGCCGTCAACCTCACCCGCGAGTGCCTCGACTACGGCGCCGGCGCCAAGGTCGTCGGGGGCGTCACCCCCGGGCGCCTCGGGCGCGAGGTGCACGGGGTGCCCGTGTTCGACACCGTCGCCCAGGCCGTCGCCCACCACGGCGCGCCGATCCACGGCTCGGTCGTGACCGTGCCCCCGGCGTTTACAAAGGATGCGGTGTTCGAGGCCGTCGAGAATGGGATCAAGCTGATCGTGATCGTCACCGAGCGCATCCCCCGTGCCGACGTCGCGCAGATGGTCGAGCTCGCCGCCCTGCGCGGCGCGCGCATCATCGGGCCCAACTGCCTCGGGATCATCGTCCCCGACGTCGTTAAGATGGGCGGCATCGGCGGACCCGCCAAAAATGCCGCCCAGGCCTACATCCCCGGGCCGATCGGCGTGATCTCGCGCTCCGGGGGCATGACCACCGAGATGTCCTCCACCCTCTCCGCCGCCGGCCTCGGGCAGTCGACCGCCGTCTCGATCGGCGGCGACGCCATCATCGGCTCCACCTACGCCGAGCTCATGCCACTCTTCGAGGCCGATGAGCAGACGCAGGGCATCGTGATCTACACCGAGCCCGGCGGGCGCATGGAGGCCGAGCTCGCGCGCTGGGTAACCGAGCACGACTCGCGCCTGCCGATCGTCGCCTTCATGGCCGGGCGCTTCATGGACGAGATGCCCGGCATGTCCTTCGGCCACGCCGGCACCATCGTCGAAGGCAAGGAGGACACCGCCTCCGAGAAGATCGTCCGCCTCGCCGCCGCCGGTATCACGGTGGCCGAGCGCATCGAGGAGATCCCCGGGCTGATCCAGGGGAAGGCCGGCCTATGACCGGCCGGCCAAGGACGCCCGGAGGGCGGCCAACCCCATCAGAACGCGGTGCTGGATGCCCCGCGGAACCGACCTCCGCGCACGCCGGGTGCAGCCAAGCATGAGAGCCGATGGGACGTTCATCGCCGTCGAGGTCGACGACGCGGCCGCAGCCAACGCCGAGCTCGCGCGCAAGCTCACCGAGGCCTGCCCCGTGGACATCTTTGCCCAGGGCGATGGCGGGGGGCTCAAGATCGTCGAGCGCAACCTCGACGAGTGCGTGCTCTGCCGCCTCTGTCTCGACGCCGCGGGCGGGGGTCCGGATGCGGCGGTCAAGGTGATCAAGCTCTACGACGACGACGCCCTGCTCGCCTGAAGCGGCACCCCGCACCCGGGCCAGGCACTATGCTGTGCGCAACAGCACAGCCACAGGAGCGAGCACAGTAGACATGAACGAAAACTTTTCCCTGATCGTGATGTGCTTCTTCCTGGTCGCCTCGATCGCGTTCCTGGCCGACCAGATCCTCTCCTACCACTGAGCGCTACGTCTGCCGGGCGCGGCGGGTGCGCTGGCGCTCCTGCTGGCGCTCCACCACGTTTACGATCAGCTTCAGGAACTGCTCCGGGCCCGACGCCTTCGCCTGCCCGTACGTGAACGCCTCGATCCAGTCCTCCACCTTCGCTTCGCGCGCCATCACGTTGAAGAACTCCCGCCGCATGTCCAGCCGCAGGCGCGCGTCCGCCGCCGGGCCCTTGGTCACCTTGATCTCGGGCATCTCCAGGCGGAAATGCTGCACGTCCCCCCGCCCCCGCAGTTCGATCCCCACCACCAGCTTGATTGGCTCGAGCGCGGGCACCTCCCGGGTGAATCTGCGCACCGCCAGCTCGATCAACGCCTTGGCGTCATCTGCCATACAGCTCCTCCAATCTGCCGCTCCCGCTTGCCCATAGACTACAGGGCGACCAATTATCCTCACGATTGCACTCCTCCTACCCGACGGGGCGCAGGCGTAGACATCGAGCTCGCGGGTCCGGCACCCCGCCGGCGCCTACACCTTGTGGCGCTGCAACAGCTTGCGCCCGATCACCATCCGCTGGATCTCCGAGGTGCCCTCCCCGATCAGCAAGAGCGGGGCGTCGCGGTAGAGGCGCTCGATCTCATACTCCTTCGAGTACCCATACCCCCCGTGGATGCGCAGGGACTCCTCCACGCAGAAGCGCCCCGCCTCGGAGGCGAACAGCTTCGCCATCCCCGCCTCCAGGTCCGAGCGCTCGCCGGCGTCCTTCAACCGCGCCGCGCGTAGGGTGAGCAGGCGCGCCGCATCCACCTGCGTCGCCATGTCGGCGAGCTTGAACTGGATCGCCTGGTGCTCGGCGATCGGCTTGCCGAACGTCCTGCGCTCCTGGGAGTAGCGTAGCGCCAGCTCCATCGCCCGCTGCGCGATCCCCACCCCGCGCGCCGCCACGTTCACGCGGCCGACCTCCAGCGCGTCCATCATCTGCGCGAAGCCCCTGTTCAGGCCCGCCCCCTCCCCGCCGAGCACGTTCTCCGCCGGGCAGCGATACCCGTCGAACACGAGCTCCGTGGACTCCACGCCCTTGTAGCCCATCTTCTTGATCTTCTCCGGCACCATCAGGCCCGTGTACTCGCCCGTGTTCGCGCCGGCGCCGGGCTCTTTTTCGGCGATGAAGCACGTGAAGCCCCTGTGGCGCGGCTGCGCCTCGGGGTCGGTCTTCACGAGCACGAACACCAACGATGAGAGCAGGCCGTTGGTCACCCACATCTTCTGGCCGTTGATCTCGTACTTCCCGTCCTCCCCCCTCTTCCCCGAGGTCTTGATCGCCTGCACGTCGCTGCCGAGCTCCGGCTCCGAGAGCGAGAACGCCGCCCGGATCTCCCCCGTCGCCATCCGCGGCAGGTACTTCTGGCGCTGCTCCTCGTTGCCGAACTTCATCAGCAGGTAGCTACCGATGAAGTGCGTGTTGACCACCCCCGAGATCGAGATCCAACCCCGCGAGAGCTCCTCCACGATCATCGCGTAGGTCGTCAGGTCCAGCCCCATCCCCCCGTACTCCTCGGGGATCGTCACCCCGAACAGCCCCAGCTCCTTCATCTGCTCCACGATCGGCTCCGGGAAGCTGTCCTCGTGGTCGTAGTGCTCCGCGTTCGGGATGATCTGCTCGTCCGCGAACTGGCGCACCATCTCCGTGATCGCCTTCTGCTCGTCGGTCTTCTCCGTGTACGGCGAGGGGGCTACAGCCATGATGGGCAACGCTCCGGGGTCGGGGGTCGGCTTCTCGGTGTCCCTGAGGATACCGGCGCGGCGCTCTGCGATCGCGGATCGGCCACGGCCGTCTGGCAGACTGGCGGCCCCGTGAACTTCGCTCGCGACGTCCTCGACGCCCTGCCGCCACGCGAGCTCGCGCTGATCGAGCTCGCGCGCGACGGCGCACGCCGCGAGTGGAGCTTCGGCGAGGTCTCCGAGCGCAGCGCCCGCCTCGCCGGGGCGCTCGCCAGCCGCGGCGTCGAGCGCGGGGATGTCGTGATGACCCTGATCGGCAACCGCCCCGAGTGGGTGCTCATGATGCTCGCCTGCTTCCGCCTCGGCGCCGTCGTGCTGCCCTGCACCGAGCAGCTGCGCGCGAAGGATCTGCGCCTGCGCCTCGATGTCGCCCGGCCGCGGCTGGTGGTCGCCGACGAGCGCAACCGCGCAGCGCTGGGAGAGGCGCTCCGCGCGGCGCCCGACCCCGAGCCGGTGCGGGCCAATCGATCCGAGGTCGAAGCGGAGCGGGGCGGCCGGCACGCGGTCGAGGTGGTGCTCATCCCCGACGACTCCCTCTTCGATGCCGAGCCCGCGCCAGCCGCCGAGCTCGCCGAGGAGGACCCCTGCCTGATCACCTTCACCAGCGGCACCGCCGGGGAACCCAAGGCCGTGCTCCACGGGCAGCGCTACCTGCTCGGTCAGCGCCTGCAGGCCACCCACTGGCTCGGGGCCCGCGCGAGGGAGATCGTCTGGTGCACCGCCGCCTCGGGGTGGTCCAAGTCCGCGCGCAACGTCTTCATCGCCCCCTGGCTCACCGGTGCCGCCGCGCTGCTGCACGACGCTCGCTTCGACCCCGCCGAGCGTTTGGAGGTGCTCGCGCGCGAGCGCGTCAACGTGCTCTGCATGGCCCCCACCGAGTACCGCGTGATCGCCAAGCGCGCCACGCTGACACCGCTGCCCGACCTGCGCGGGATGGTGGCGGCCGGGGAGGCTCTCAATCCCGAGGTGCTCCGCGCCTGGCACGAGGTCACCGGCCTTGGCATCCGCGACGGGTACGGGCAGACCGAGACCGGGCAGCTCACCGGGATGCCCCTCGACGAGGAGCCCCGCCCCGGCTCGATGGGCCACGCGCTGCCCGGGGTGCGTCTCAGCATCGAGGAGGGCGAGCTCGTGGCGGACCCCGCGAGCGTGCCTACATTCTTCCTCGGGTACCTCGGCGAGGATCCTCCCAGGGGCGCGTGGAGAACGGGCGACCGCGTGCGTCGCGACGATGACGGCTATCTCTACTTCGAGGGGCGCACCGACGACGTGATCGTCTCCGCCGGCTATCGCATCGGTCCCTTCGAGGTGGAGTCCGCGCTGGTGGCCCACCCCGCCGTCGCCGAGGCCGCGGCGGTCGCCGCCCCCGACGAGGAGCGCGGCGCGGTGGTGCGCGCGGTGGTCGTCCTGCGCGACGGCTACTCCCCATCCCCCGCGCTCGCGCGCGAGCTGCAGGAGCACGTCAAGGGCGAGACCGCCCCCTACAAGTACCCCCGGATCGTGGACTTCGTGCCCGAGCTGCCCAAGACCGCGAGCGGGAAGGTCAGGCGGGCGCAGCTACGGGGCTGAGCTCGAGCGCGTGCTCGATGAACGGCCCGAGCAGCTCCGCGATCGAGGAGGCCGTCATGCCCGCGGGGTCGATCGGCAGGGTGGTGTAGCTGATCGCCAGACGCACCAGGCACTCCGCGAGCAGCGCCGTGTCGTGCGCCGCCGCCTGCGACCGAAGCGGGGAGACACTCGCCTCCGGCTCGCATCCCCCTTTCGGCCAGCGCTCCGCGATCGCCGTGCCCAGCCGCTCTGCGGCACCCTTCAACAGCGGCCGGCCCTGGGTGGTGACGAACGGCAGCATCTCCCCGGAGCCCCCGATCGCCGCGCGGATCAGCGGGTCCTCTCCGGCGGCGGAGAGGAACAGGCCGAACGCCGCCGTGAGCGCCGCCTTGGGATCCTCCAGGTTGGCGTCCAGCGCCCCCTCGACCGCCCCGATGAAGCGCTCCGCTTCACGCAGCACGAACACCTGGGCGAACTCCTCCCGGGACCCGAACTCCTTGTAGAGGGTCTGGCGGCTCACGCCGGCTTTGGCCGCCACATCCGCCATCGTGACCTCGCTCCACGGGCGGTGCTCCAGCTCCACCCGCGCCGCGTCGAGGAGCGTGTCGCGCAGCAGCGCCCGCGCGGCCACCGCATAGGGCGCGGGCGCGCTCACTCGGCCTCCTCGAAGTCGACCTTGTCGGACACCCCGCAGTCCGGGCAGGCCCAATCGTCGGGGACCTCGCTCCACGGGGTACCCGCGGGAAAGCCCTCGCGGGGATGGCCGCGCTCCTCGTCGTAGCGGTAGCCGCATCCAGGACAGCGGTAGCAACTCATGAGGTACTCGCCCCGTACCGCGCGAGCATCCGGGAGCGCTTGCGCGGGACGATGTTCGCACGGGCGACATCCCCCCCGTAGTGCTCGAGCAGCCGCCGATCCATCACCCTGCGCCACAGCGGGGGCACCGCCGCGAGCAGGATCATCCCCGCGTAGCCCGTCGGCAGCTGCGGCGCCTCCTCCATGTGGCGCAGCGCCTGGTAGCGACGGACCGGGTTGGCGTGGTGGTCGGAGTGGCGCTGCAGGTGGTAGAGCAGCACATTGGAGGCCACGCTGTTGCTGTTCCAGCTGTGCTCCGGGCGGGTGCGCTCGTAGCGCCCATCCTCGCGGCGGCCGCGCAGCAGGCCGTAGTGCTCCAGGTAGTTGACCACCTCCAGCAGCGCGAAGCCAAGGGCCGCCTGGAGGAGCAGGTAGGGGAGCACGCCTGGGCCGAACGCCACGGTGAGGGCGGCGAACAACACGACCGTCATCGCCCACGCCCCCAGGATGTCGTTGCCGGGCGTCCACGGCGAGCGGCCCATGCGTCCCAGACGCGTGCGCTCGAAGCTCCCAGGCCGAGCGCAGGCTGCCCACGACGGTGCGGGGGAAGAACGCGTAGAAGCTCTCCCCCAGCCGCGCGCTCGCGGGATCCTCGGGCGTGGCCACGCGCACATGGTGCCCGCGGTTGTGCTCGATGAAGAAGTGCCCATAGGCGCTCTGCGCAAGCGCCACCCTGCTCAGCCATCGCTCCACGCTCGCCCGCTTGTGCCCGAGCTCGTGCGCGGTGTTGATCGCGATCCCGCTCACCACCCCCACCGTCAGCGCCAGCCCGAGGCCATCGACGGTCGAGAGTTTCCCGCTGAACCACAGCCAGCACGCGAACACCAGGCCCGCGTACTGGATCGGGATGAACAGGTACGTGCACCAGCGGTAGTAGCGATCCTGTTCCAGCCACTTGATCACGCTGTCCGGGGGGTTCCTCGCATCCCTACCGATCAGCAGATCGAGCAGCGGGAAGACCCCGAAGACCAGGAACGGCCCGTAGAACCAGAAGACGCCCAGGCCGGTGACCTGGACCAGGCCGTAGGAGAGAAAGGGCAGCGTCGGCACGATCAGGCCGAGCAGCCACGCGTAGCGCTTGGGGTCCCGCCAGCGCGTCGGGGTCGGGGTCGCGGTCTCCGCGCCGGCAGGAGCGGACGGCTCCGCGCCTGCCCGCACGCGATCCCCGCCGGCTGGGCGATCCCTCGTCGCGGCGTGACCCTCGTTCAACGGCGCCGGAACAGCTGGCATTGGTTTGTCTCCTTCTTGGTCGAGCAAGCAAAGCCTGTGAGGATAGTTTACAGAACCCACAGGATTTGTCCAGCTCGTTGACGAAACGCGCGCCGGCGCTCATCCTCACCGCGGGCAGCGGGCGTGGCGATCGCGTGCAGGGGCCGGTCGGGGTCGTTGGGGCGGCAGCTCATCCGACGCCCGCCAACGTGTTGATCTGATCGACCTCGAGATGCGCCAGCACCACGTCGGTCAGCTCGTCGATCGCCTGCTCGACGCTCTGGCGAGGTGTCGTGCCGAGCAGCGCCCTCACGATCGCGGGGTCCTCCAGCAGCCCATGCGGGTAGACGCCGAGCACCGGCCCATCCGCGAAGCCCAACCCGTCCGGCAGCGCCGGCAGCAGCGAGCCCACCCTGTTGCCCGTCGCTCGTCCCGCCTCTCCGCTCGACCCGTTGCGGGCGGACCCCTCGCCCAGGGCCGCCGCTCCCACTGGCGCGCGCACCCCCCTCTCCACGGTCTCCACGGGCCGGCTCGAGCCGTGGCGTATCTCATAGCCGCGCACCTCGAGTCCCGACAGCGCGCTCCACGGCGCGGGCAGTGCGGCGAAGCGCGCGTGCACACGCCCGACCCGCTTCGTGCGGGCGAAGATGGTGTCGAGCGCCAGTAGCTCGAGGCCGCGCCCGCCCCGCTCTCCGGTTCCATCATCGCGCAGGCGCCGGCCGGCTATCTGCATGCCGCCACAGATCGCGAGCACCCGCCCGCCGGCGGCCACGCGCCGCGCGAGCGCGCCGGCGAGACCGCGCTCACGCACCCATTCCAGGTCAGCGCTGACGTGCTTGGACCCGGGCAGCACGACCAGGTCGGCGGACTCGATCGCCGCGGGCGCGGCCGTCCACTCGAGCGTGGCGACCTGCTCGATCAGGCTGAGCTCGTCGAGGTTCGAGGCGGTCGGGTAGCGCACAACCGCCACGCGCGCCGCCGCGCTTCCCGGACGCGCCGCGCGCGCGGCGCCGTCCTCCTCGGGCAGGCCGTGGTCGATCTGCGGCACGACGCCGAGCGTGGGAACGCCGGTCAGCTCCTGAAGGCGCCGCGGCGCGGGGGCCAGCAGCTCGCGCTCGCCGCGGAAGCGGTTGAGGATCCAGCCTGCGATCCGCTTGCGGTCCTGCTCCTGAAGCAGCTGCCACGTTCCATACAGATGCGCGAACGCGCCGCCCCGGTCGATGTCGGCTACGAGCAGCACCCGCGCGCCTGAGTGGCGGGCGACCGCCAGGTTCGCCAGGTCGCAGTCGGCGAGGTTGATCTCCGCCGGGCTGCCGGCGCCCTCGATCACCAGCAGCTCGTACTCGTCGGCGAGCGAGTCCAGCGCGTCCAGAACAAAGGGACGAAGGCGCCCGCCGCGCTCACGCCAGGGAGTGCGACTCAGCACCATGTCCGCCGAGCCGAGCACCACGACCTGGCTCTCCCGTTCCCCTTCGGGCTTGACGAGCACGGGGTTCATGCGCACGTCCGGCGGCACGCCGGCGGCGAGCGCCTGGAAGTACTGGGCGGCCCCCATCTCGCCGCCCTCGCCGACGCGCGCGTGGTTTGACATGTTCTGGCCCTTGAATGGCGCGACGCGCACGCCGAGGCGCGAGAAGTGGCGGCACAGCACCGTGGCGATCAGGCTCTTGCCCGCCGAGCTCGTGCAGCCCTGAACCATCAGCGCCCTCACCGCAACACCGCCTGGAGATCTGGAAGGTGCCGCCGACGATCGCGCCGAGGATCACCCGCGGGGGGCGTATCTGCCACAGCACCGCCGCGGTCGAGCACGAGCTCAAGCGCCTCGCGAACGGAGCGGTCGTCGTCAACCACCAAGAGGCGCACGAGCAGATGTTGACATACGAACCTGAGAGGAAGCTGAGGAGCGCCACCTCCCGATCCCGCCGGGCAGGCGGCGACCGCGGTCGCGTACGCCGTGCGATCCGTCCGCCGCATGCCGCAGGATGCCGGGCTCTTTGACGCCCTCGCAGTCGACATCCCTGCGCACATGGCAGCACCGTGCGCTCGGCCGCATGGCCGGCTGGCAAGAGGGCCCGTTCCTGATCTCGGCCGCGCCCGGGGCCGGCAAGACACGCCCCGCGCTGGAGTTCGCAAAGGATCTGCTGTCGAAGGGGATCGTCGGGCGCGTGGCGGTGCTCTGTCCGACGACGCCGCTCACCCGTCAGTGGGCTAGCGCCGCGGCGATTCTGGGGGTGCAGCTGCAGCCCGACGCCAAGGGTCCGAACCCACCACGCGACTTCGATGGCGTCGCCGTCACCTATGCGCGCGTGGCGAGCGACCCGCGCGACTGGGCGGCCAAGGTGCCCGCGGACGCGCTCGTGGTCGTCGACGAGGCACACCATCTCGGCGAGGACCTGGCGTGGGGCACCGCCTTTCAACGGGCATTCGCCTCGGCACCGCGCTGGCTGCTGCTGTCAGGGACACCGTTTCGCTCTGACGCCACCCCGATCCCGGGCGTGCGCTACGACCACGACGGATTGGTCGTGCCCGACGTCTCCTACACCTATGCGGAGGCGGTCGCCGAGGGAATCTGCCGCCCGGTGGCGTTTGTCACGTTCGACGGGACCCTGTCGTGGCGCAGCGGCGAGGACGTCGTCGAATCCTCCTTCGAGACGGTGCTGAGCGCGCGTGAGGCAAGCCGCCGCTATCGCACCGCGATCTCGACCGAGCTGCCGGAGGGGCTGCCGCGGATCCTGCGGGAGGCGAACGCCAAGCTCAGGGTGCTGCGCGCGGAGGGCCACCGCGACGCGGGCGGCCTCGCGGTCGCGGCGGACGCCAGGCATGCCCGGCGGATCGCGAAGCTGCTGGGCGAGACGACTGGGCGCGCGCCGGTAGTCGTGCTGCATACCGAGGCCAACGCCGCGCGCAAGCTCGCGGACTTCCGCGGCTCACGCGAGCCGTGGATAGTGGCGGTGAACATGGTCTCCGAGGGCGTGGACATCCCGCGGCTGCGGGTGGGGGTATATGCCACGGCCGCCAAGACGCCGCTGATCTTTCGCCAGATCGTCGGGCGGTTCGTGCGCACGATCCCGACCGATCGAAGATCGGCCAGCGGAGCCGACCCGAGCTGGCTGTACCTGCCCGCCGATCCCACCCTGCGCGCACACGCCTCGGAAGTCGAAACCGAGCTGCGCCACGCCCTGCACCGCGACGAGCCCCAGGAGGGCTGGGACGAGCCGCTGCAGCGGCTCGCGAGCGAGCCGTCTCCCACCGCGGAGTTCGTGCCCCTGAGCGCCGAGTTCGCCGCCCAAATGACCCTGTTCGGCCCGCCCCAAAGAGCGCACTCCCCCTCCCCCGCCAGTGCCCCCGATGAGGCTCCCGAGCCGGCCCCGGCGGCCGCGTTCGAGCGTCAAGCTCAGCTGCGCCAGGAGCGCAGCCGCCTGGTGGCAGAACTGCACCGCCACGACGGGCGCAGCCACCGCGAGATCAACGCCTGGGTCAATCGCACGGCCGGGCTCGAAAGGGTCGAGACCGCCAGCATCAAGCAGCTGGAGCGATCGATCCATGCGCTGACGCGGGAGCTCACGCGCGGCAGCCGACCATCGCGAACATAACCCCGCAAGCTCGCGCGTCGTAGAGAGAACTCCCCGTTGGATGGCGTCCCCGCGCGCACCCCTCTTCGACGATCAGCTTCTCGGCAGGGCGGGTGGGCAAACCAGAAGCCCCCGGCAGGACTCGAACCTGCGACCCTCGGATTAGAAATCCGACGCTCTATCCAACTGAGCTACGGAGGCTGGATGTTTCTATCTCGATAGTGTGGCGATCATCGGCGAGATACGCGGGCTGGCTCGGCCCGGGAGGGTGGCCCAAGGGGGTGCCCAAGGGGAGCGGCCTTAAGCAAACTTGATCCGGAAGCTGTAAAAAGTACGTCCATGCCCCCCATATCCGACACCGACCTCACCCGCAAGGAACGCCGCGAACAGGCTCGCGCGGAGCGCAAGGCCCTCGAGGCCGCCGCCGCCCAGTCCGCACAGCGCACTCGCCTGATGCAGCTTGGCGGCGTGATCGGCGCCGTCGTGGTGATCATTGTCGTGATCGTCCTCGCAACCCAGGGGGGCAGCAAGGGAGGGCTCGTCACGGGCTCCAAGAAGAACTCGACAGTCGCCCAGGTGACCTCGCTCCTCGGCGGCATCCCCCAGTCGGGCAACGTCCTCGGCCACCCCAACGCGCCCGTGACCCTGCAGTACTTCGGCGACCTGGAGTGCCCGTACTGCAGGGCGTTCACGCTCGGCGCGCTGCCCAGCATCATCAAGAAGTACGTGCGGACCGGGAAGCTGAAGATCGAATACAACTCGCTGGAGACCGCGACCCG
Organism: uncultured Solirubrobacterales bacterium; assembly: GCA_963771915.1. Lineage (GTDB taxonomy): Bacteria > Actinomycetota > Thermoleophilia > Solirubrobacterales > Solirubrobacteraceae > Palsa-744. Next base: position 384,149 of record CAVYVD010000001.1, read on the forward strand.
CGAACAGGAAACATTCCGCACCCAGCAGATCGCGGCCTACGCCGCCGGCAAGCAGAACCTCGCGTGGTACTTCATCGAGTTCTTCTACCACGAGCAGGGCCAGGAGGGCAGCGGCTACGCCACCGAAGGCTACTTCCAGGGTCTCGCGCAGCAGGTGCCCGGGCTGAACCTGCCGGATTGGAGCGCCGCGCGCAACGATCCCGTGTACGCCGAACAGGTCATACACGACGCGCAGGCCGCCAACGCGGAGGGCTTCACGGGCACGCCCTCCTTCCTGATCGGCAAGACCGGTAGCGGGCACGTCGAAAAGATCGCAAACGTCAACTTCGAAGAACCCGCGAGCTTCGAAGCGGCGATCAACAAGCTGCTCGCCTAGGGGAGGTGCGGCGGCGATGCCACAGCCCCTTCTCCTCCTCCACCCCGCTCCCAGCCTCGCCGGTCGGCCATGAGCGACCGCGCGATCCGCACCACGATGATCGTGCTCACCGCGATCGGTCTGGGGGTAGCGAGCTACCTGACCTACGTCCACTACGCCGGCGTCCCACCCCTGTGCAGCACCACGCACAACACCTGCCTGAAAGTGCAGACCTCGATCTACTCGGAGCTCGCCGGCGTGCCCGTCGCGCTGATCGGCCTGATCGGCTACGTGGCGATCCTCGGCTCGCTGCTCGTGCCCCAGCGCGAAGAGACGCGCTTCGCCACGATGGCCTTCACGCTGGGCGGCTTCGGCTTCTCCGCCTACCTGACCTCTCGCGAGCTGTTCTCACTCCACGAGATCTGTGAGTGGTGCGTGTCGAGCGCGGTGATCATGACCCTGCTCGCGGGTCTCGGCACCTGGCGCTTCCTGCGGGGCCAGGCCCCTCCCGCAGCCACCCCCTCCTCCGCAGCCGCCGAGCCGGACTCCGCCGCGCCGCTCGCCACGGGCTCTTGAGCCACGGCGCCGGCATCGAGCCCAGCGCCGTCGAGCACGAGAAGCGCGCCGCCGCACACGCCGCCGCGAAGCTGGTCGAAGACGGGGCGCACGTGGGGCTGGGAACGGGTTCGACCGTCGCCCACCTACTGCCCGCGCTCGCCGCCCGCCGGCTCAGGGGGCTGCGCTGCGTGGCGACCTCCCCCGCCACCGCGCGGGCGGCACGGACCCTCGGCATGGTGGTGGAGGATCTCGATGCGCTGGGGGGGCTGGACATCGCGATCGACGGCGCCGATCAGATCGACCCCCGGGGCTGGCTGATCAAGGGTGGGGGCGCCGCGCACACGCGCGAGAAGATCGTCGCCGCCGCGGCCCGCCGCTTCGTGGTGATCGCCTCGGCGGAGAAGGCCGTCCCCGCGCTCACCGGGCCCGTTCCCGTGGAGATCCTGCGCTTCGGGGCCCACCTCACCCTGCGTGCGATCGCACCCGCGGAGCTGCGCGAGGTGCCCCGCAGTCCGGACGGCAACCTGATCGCGGACTACCTCGGGGCGATCGAGAGCCCCGAGCGGCTCTCCAAGCGACTCTCCACCACTCCGGGCCTCGTTGAGCATGGCCTGTTCGCGCCGGGCCTCGTAAGCGACATCCTGATCGCACACGACGGCGAGATCGAGCACCGCCGCGGGGCCAAGGACTCCTGAGCACCGCCGCGGGGCCAAGGACTCCTGAGCACCGCCGCGGGGCCAAGGACTCCTGAGCTCCGCCGCATCCGAGCATCCACAACGAGTCCGCCACCCCGCGATCCGCCGCGGGCACAGACTCAGATGCTGATCAACTCAAGCTCGTCCAGGCGCCGCGCGGCGCGCGCGGCCCACACCGAGCCCCCCTCCCGATGCAGAACGCCCTCGCGCTCCAGTCGCACGAGGGCCTCATCGAGCGCCGCCGGCTCGAAGTCCGAGATCTCACCCGCCAGCTCCGCGGGAGCCCAGCGCGCCTCGTGATCGTCCCTGAGAATCTGCAGGACGATCGCTCGTTCGACCATCCATAGGTCCCTGCCGCGTTCCCGCTCTTCTGACTGCCCCCGCATGGGACTCACCTCCTCGTCTGCCGCCTCGCCCACGAGCCGCGGGCTTCCGGGCCACTCGATTTCAGATCGTGAGGAAGCTACTCAGCGCTTGAGACGGGAGGCTCGCCTGGCCGCGAGGGCGGCGGGGCGCCACCCTCCGAGAGCGCCTCCGCACGGGAGTGGCCCCAGCCGGCCCCCCGTCCTGCTCGCCGGTCTCCGTCCGCCGCCGAGGTACGTGTACCTTTGGACCATGGCCCCCCGCTCGCGCGTGCTCACCTTTGGGTCCGCCCTCGCACTCGTCCTCGCCGGCGGCGCCTGCGCCGTCCTCGTCGGGGGGGTGGCGGGCCAGGTCCTCACCATCGTCCTGATATCGGCCGGGCTGGGGGGAGCCGTGCTCCTCGTGTTCCTCGAGGTCGGCCTGAGCGAGGATCGCGAGCGCGCCAGGGACGAGGAGCACAGGCGCAGGCGGACGATGCGGGCGGCGCGTGCCCGTCCGGGCCAGTGGTTGCTGCGCCGACCGCGGCGCCCAAGCTGAGCCGGGCTCCGCCCCAAATCAGGGGGTGAGTATGTAGGCGAATTCAAGCTGCCCCCTCTGGCAGTCGAAGCTCGCCGAGTCCTCGCCCCGAGTACCTTCGGTGGCGCAGCGGAACCCGGACTGCATGAAGCGCCCGCCCGTCACCACGTACTGCGCCGCGGGCGCTTCGGCGATCAACCGGTCCACTTCATAAGGCCGGGGTGAGCGAGGCACTCGAACCCCCGGCTCCTCGACTACCCGCGTTGGAGAGCGCGGCGAGTATGTGTTCGGCGATGACGTCGGGTGTCGGTGGGCAGCCGGGGATGCGGATGTTGACTGGGAGCATGTCGTCGGCTGAGCCGATTATCTCGGTTGGGTCGCCGAGGATCTTGCATCCGAGTGCGCAGTCGCCGAGGGCGGCAACGAGACGCGGCTCTGGCATAGCTTGGTATGCAGTGTGTAGCGGTCCGGACATACGTGTGGTTATGGGTCCGGTGATGAGCAGGATGTCGGCGTGCCGTGGGGATGCGACGATATCCAGGCCGTGGCGTTGCAGGTCGTGAAAGGGGTTTGTGACGGATGCGAGCTCGTGCTCGCAGCCGTTGCATGAGCCGGCGTCGACGTGGCGTATTGCGAGTGATCGCGGCTGGCCGCGTGTGAGGTGCGCTTGGCGGCGGATGGTCACGAGCTGTCGCAGCAGGATGTACATCAGCGGTCCACGCAGGCGTAGCAGAGCTCAAAGCTCTTGTTGATGAGCGGAAAGTCGGGCAACAGATTGTCGGCGGTGGCGTGCGCGAGCGACGGCCAGTTTGCGTAGGAGCCGGTGCGCAGGTGGAGCCTGCCGACCCGTGTGCCGTCGAGCTCGACGGCACAGATCGTGGCGCCGCGTGGGCTCTCTACGCGACCGACGCCAAGCGTCGAGCCCGCGCCTACAGGGGTCGTACCGCCGCTTGTGAATGGTTTCGCGAGCAGCTCCTCGAGGATGTCGTAGGTGCTCTCGAGCTCGATCGTTCGTAGCCTCAAACGTGATGCGACGTCGCCTGTTGGGGCTCGGAGTGAGGCGGGTGTGAAGCCGTTGTATGCAAGGCGCGGGCTTGTGCTGCGGGCGTCTTCGCGGATGCCGGCGGCGCGCGCCGCGGGACCGACCGCGCCGAGCCGGCGCGCATCATAAGCTCCGAGAACGCCGATCCCGTCTAGGCGTGCTTGCAGCGAGCTGGTGAACTCGAGCTCTCGCCACGCGGAGGCACTGTCGACGCGCAGCTCGCGCAGGTCTCCTAGCGTGGCGCCTGCGGCGGTCGCGTCGAGCTGCGCGTCTCCTCCACCGCCGAGGCGCACGGTGTCGAACAGGAAGCGGTGTCCGAAGGAGCGCATGTTGATCTGCTGTGCGCGGTCCTTGAGGGCGGCGAACGCCATTGTTCCGGGGGCGTAGCCGACGCCGGCGCATATTGCGCTGATGTCGTGGAGGTGGTTGTAGAGGCGCTCGAGCTCGAGGAGCACGGTGCGGGCAACGCGTAGCTGGCGGTCGGGCTGGAGTCCGTGGGCGCTCTCGACTGCGTTTGCGTAGGCGACGGTGTTGGTGACCGAGCAGGCCGCGCACGCCCGCGCGGCGTAGGCCAGTGCTTGCTCGGCGGGGCGGCCCTCGGCGGCGCGCTCGAGGCCACGGTGCTTGTAGAAGAGGCGGGGGTCCATCGCGAGGATGCGCTCTCCGATGACGTGGAAGCGGAAGTGTCCGGACTCGATGACGCCGGCGTGAATTGGGCCAACTGCCACCTGGTGGACACCATCTCCGCTCACGGTGGTCATCCACTGCGCGGGGTCGTCGGGGTGCGCTGCCAGGGCGCGCATCGGCGAGTGGCCGGGAAACGTGAGGCCGTGGAGGTCGTGGGCCTCGCGCTCATCCCAGCCCGCGGCCTCGACGAGGTCGACGATGCTCTCGATCTCGCCGGCGCTCGCGTCGCACGAGAGGACGCGAGACCGGTCGCCTGAGGTGAGGAACGCTCGCCAAGTCGGGTTCTTGCCGCCGCTGGTGGCCCAAGCACCACCGAACTGACAGCCGTCGGCGAGGGCTCGTTCCACGCTCGCCCGCCAAGCGTTCGTCTGCACGTCTTCGATCTCGCTCACAGGACGCCCCGTGCGAGGGTTGCCACGAAGTCAGAGCCCGGCAGTAGCAGCACGCCTACGAAGCCGCATGCGAGCATCCCGGTGCCGAGAATCGCGGTAAGGGCGATGATTGTCTGCTCCTCGCGGGACCGGCGGCGCCTGCGGCTACGTGTTTCGTCCCCGAGGACTCCCTCCGTGAGCGCGTGCAGGAGACCGAGGAATCCAAGCGCCATGGCGACCACGGCGATGGCGCTGATGAGCAGATCTCCCGCGGCCAGCCCCCCGAGGAGTATGAGCAGCTCGGAGAGGAACAGGGGTGACGGCGGCAGGCCGGAGAGTGCTATGAGGCTCACGCCCATCGCGGTGGCGGTCGCCGGGCTGTCGTTGAGCACCGCGACGGGGGCGTGGGTTGCTGTCTTGGGCTGGATGCGCAGCAACGGCATGGTGGCATAGTAGTGCTTTGTTAAGTCTTACTCGTCTTGTCGGGTGGTGTGCAACGGGATTTGGTTGAGATCGATGGGTCGTTGGCAGGTGGTGCAGCGGCCGGTCCAGCATTTGAAGATCGGCTGAAACAGTTGGACCGCCTGAGGTAGTGTCAGGCCGGCCGCTGGCGATTTGGGGTCTGCCGCTCCAGGGTCAGGAAGCCGTGGGCGGCGGTGACGAGCGCGGTGTGGTGGTACCACCCGAGCCATGAGCGTCCCTCGTAGTGGTCGAGGCCGAGTTGTCCCTTGAGCTGTTTGTAGTCGAGCTCGATCTTCCAGCGCAGCCTGGCGAGCCGCGCGAGCCGCTCAGGCTCGGTGTCGGCGGGCAGGTTGGAGAGCCAGTAGTCGGAGGGCGCGTCCTTCCCGGCGGGCCACTCGGCGATCAGCCATTCCTCGCGAGGGGGAATCTGCCCGCCTTTGGCCCACTTCCGCTCGTGCGCTCGCCAGTGGTGCGCGGAACGCACGCGCACGAAGATGAACGTCGCGGTGACAGGCTTGCCGTCCGGGCCGTCACGGAAAGCGACGGTCTGTGCAGCGGTCTTCCCCAGACGCCCAATCAACTCGCCGATCGACTCTGGCTCGCGGTCGGGCCGCGGCCGGGAGTACCGGCGACCTTTACTGCCCTCGTTCGAGGGCACCGCGAAGACGGTCTCGGGCGAGAACACCGTAGTGGTTGGTCCGACTGACAGCACGTACTCGCATCCCGCGTCATCGAGGCGATCGCGCAGCCTAGTGTTCTCACCGTATGCTTGATCGCCGAGCACTGGCGCCTTCGGGATCTCCCAGCCAGCAGCACGCTCGACGAGCTCGACGCCGAGCTCGGGCTTGGTCTTGAACTGCACCTCCTCGGGAATCTTCGCCCCGCGGCGGCGCTCGGCATCCTCACACCACTCCTCAGGGATATACAGCGCCCACCCCAACGGCACCGTGCCACGCCCTCCCACCGCGTGCACCGACACGCCGATCTGGCAATTGCCTGTCTTTCCCAAGGTCCCCGAGTACTGGCGCTTGACTCCCGGCGAGTCCCTACCGTCCTTCGGGAACCCTGTGTCATCCAGCACCCAGGCCTGCACATCGATCGATGGCGCCACCCGCTCCACGACCGCCTTCACCACCAGCACTGGATCCCACGGGCTGTCCGCCAAGAACTGCTGCATCGAGTGATAATCAACCTCCTCCCCCAACCGCGCCACGATCGGCTCAAGAGACTTACGCTCGCCCTGCTCGATCAACCCCCGCAAATACAAGGCGCCGTTGACCATCTGCACCGGACGATTCACCGCCCCGGCCAGCACCTCCTCCGCGAACTCCTCCAAACGCTCACGCACCGCCATCGGCGGATCAACACCCACCACATCAGCCACAGCCACCATCATGCCTCCTCGCGTCGGGAACACAGACGCAAAGAGGATTCGCCGCCCAACCAGCGAAACCTACCAAAGACTTAACAAAGCACTAATAGAAGCCGAGGGCCTTTGCGAGCGCGTGGCCCGCGACGTGGAGCACCACACCGGCGATTGCGAGCGTGGTACCGAAACCGATTCCGAGCGCGATGATGCCCATGTGCTCGAGGCTGGAGTAGGCGAGCAGGCGCTTGAACGGCAGCGAACGCCACAGGAACGGGATCGCGACGATCATCGATGTCAGGCCGAAGGCGATGAACACGGCTCGTGTGGTGCCGGCGCCCACGGAGGGCTGGAGTATCTCTTTCACGCGCCATGCGACCAGCAGCACGCTCGGCAGCAGCGCCGCCGAGAGCAGCGCGCTGATGGGTGCCGGCGCCTCACTGTGGGCGTCCGGCAGCCAGTTGTGGACCGGTGCCCAGCCAATCTTGGTCGCGAGACCCGCAAGCAGGAGAACAAACGCGATCTGGGTGGCCTGTGTGGGCATTGAGTGGGCCGCGGCCTGCAGGGCGTACCAGTCGAGCGCTCGCACGTTGTGGTGGCCGGCGTTTGCCTGGCCGATCGCGAGCACAATGATTCCCAGGAATGCCACCGACAGGCCGAGCGTGGTCAGCAGGAGATACTTCCAGCCGGCCTCGAGCGCGTCGCGTCGCCCGCTGAACGCGACGAGCAATGCAGAGGCCGCGGTGGTCGCCTCGACGATCAGCCAAACGGCGGCGAGATTGCCGGCGATCGGGACGGCGAGCAACGCCCCCCAAAACATGAACAGCGCGGCGTAGTAGAGGCTGCGCGAGCGTGCGGCCGTCGTCCAGCTGCGGCCACTGGTCCGCAGATAGGCGGGCGAAAGCAGGGCGCTGCACAGTCCCACGATCGCTATGACCGCGAGCAGCACTCCGCTGGCGCCGTCGATCAGATACCACTGGCCGCGCAGAGCGCTCTCGCCGCCACGGGCGAGAGCGATCCCAGCGAGCAAGAGTCCAGCGGCTGCGGTCGGAAGGGCCGTCGCAACCGCGAGGGCGTCGCCTTGTCGTGGCGTGCGCACGAGCAGCGCGAGCAGCATCCCCGCGAGCGGGAGTGCGGGTACGACCGCTGCGAGGACGGAGACGAGGTTAGTCACGCAGCCCTCTGAGCAGCTCGGTGTCGCCGCTGCCAAGGTCGCTGTGGATCCGCTGCGCAAAGGCCGCGGCAACGGTCACGATGAGCGCCAGGTCGAACAGCGCCCCGAACTCGATCACGTACGAGAGCCCTCCGGGCACGGAGACCGCGAGCAACGACAGGCCGTTCTCGGCCACGACGAGCCCGAGCAGCTGGAACAGGATGGGACGCCTGGCGATGACGATCGCGATGCCGACGAGCACAAGCGCGACGGCGGTGTGTTCGGTGTGCGGAGCACCGAGGCCGAGGGGCGGCGTCAAGACCACAGCGCATAGCGCCACCGTGCCCGCGGCCGCCAGGCGCACCATCGGCCCCGCCGGCGCCGTGACCGGGCGGGCCTCGGGCGTGCGGCGGATCAGCACGTACAGGAGCGTCGGAAGCACGACCGCCTTGCCCAGAAGCACGGCCGCGACCACGTAGCCCGAGCGAGCGTCCGCGAGATCGACGGCGAGGACGCCGAGCGCGAGCGAGTGGGCCGCCAACAGGGCAATCGCGACCGTGCGACGGCGCACCACGACCACACCAAACGCGAGTCCGAGCATCACGGTTGCCAGTGCGCTGTTCATACGCCGATGCCGCCGATCCACATGCCGGCGCCCGCGAGCGCGATCGCGCAGCCGACACCCAGGAGCGCGGGCACGCGCAGGATCCGCATCTTCGCCTGCTCGGTCTCAATCAGCGCGAGCGCGCCGCAGAGCAGGCCGACCCCGACGGCTAGCTGGCCCACGCTCACCGCGAACCCTCCCCAGTGCGGCAGGAAGAGCTCGGCAGCCAAGATAAGGATGACCCAATGGCGCGCGGCGCCAGCCCACTGCAGAAATGCGAGGTCGCGGCCGGCGTACTCGAGCAGCGGGCCCTCGTGAATCATCGTCAGCTCGAGATGCGTATCGGGATTATCGATCGGCTGGCGCCCCGTCTCGACGAGGATCACCAGCGCAAACGCGATCAGCCCGCACCAGTGCGTCGGCCCGCTCCAGATGTGCCCACCCGCCGCGGCGGCGCTCATCGCCACCAGGTCAGTGCTGTGGGCGGGCAGAGCCGCGACGAGAAGCGCAAGCACCAGCAGGGCCTCCCCGAACACGGAGATCATCAGCTCGCGGGCGCAGGCCATCAAAGCGAAGCCGTTGCCGGTGTCCCACGACGCCACGGCCAGGACGAACCGGGCGAGCGCGAGTACCCCGACCAGCACGAGTGCGTCGTTGCCCAGACCAAAGCTTCCGGAGCGCCCGGCGACCGGGACGATCGCCAGCGCGGCGAGCAGACATGCCGCGACGAGCGGTGGAGCGGACCGGTAGATGACGCCGGCGCCCTGTGGGTCAACCGCGCTCTTGTGCCATAGACGCCACAGGGTGCGGTAGGGCTGCAGCGCCGAGGGACCGCGACGGCCCTGCAGCCGTGCCTTCACCGTCTGGATCGAGCCCGGCAACAGCGGTGCAAGCGCTATCCCCGCGACCTGGACCATCCCGGCGACCACGCTCATCCGAGAACTCCTGTGTAAACCAGGATGAGCAATCCGATCACGAGCCCGAGCAGATACCCGGCGTAGGTGCGCACGTTCCCCGACTGCAACCGCCGGGCGAATGCTGCGGTCCGCAGTCCTGCTCTGACCGTCGGCTCATACACAGACGTGTCCAGCAGCGACGAAACATGGCCCTCATATGTGACGCTCTGGACCATCCCGCCGCCCCGCACGACCTCGATCTCACGGCGCGGACGCAGCACCCCCTCGAGCACGAGCCGCAGCGGCTTCGTGAACCCCGCCGAGGTCCAGCTGAGCGCCCCCACGACGGGCTGCCCGCACACCCAACTCGGTGCGGGTGCGGCGCGGCGCTTGCCCCGCAACCCGATCAGTGCCGCCGTGAGTGCCACGAGCGCGACGGTGAAAGGCAGCGGGAGGTAGGAGCCGGTGCCGGGCAGGATCAGACCGGCGTGGCGCGCCAACACAGAGCCATTACCCCCGGGGGCCAGGCCGGCGAGCGTCGGCAAGACCAAGCCCGGAACAAGCCCGAGGACGATGCACATCAGCGCAAGCAAGCCCATGCCGACCAGCATGCCGGCGGGCGGGTCGACCGCGGCCGCGCACTCTGCTCGCCGTGGCTGGCCGAGCAGCACGAGCCCGACAACCTTGACGAAGCAGAGCAGCGCGAGTGCTGCCGTCGCTGCCAGACCCGCGAGCGCAACCGCACCAGCAAGCGCGACCCCGAGCGGCTGATGGAACGCGACGTGAAGCAGGGACTGAAGCACGAGCCACTCGGACGCGAAGCCGTTCAGCGGCGGCAGCCCCGCGATCGCCATACAGCCGACCAGGAACGCGCCGCCCGTCCAAGGCATCCGGCGCAGCAAGCCACCGAGATGATCCAGGTCGAGGGTGCCGGTAGCCCGCTGCAGGGCACCGGCACCGAGGAACAGCAGGGTCTTGAAGATGGCGTGGTTTGCGACATGCAGCAGCGCCGCGGCGAACGCGATCGCAGCCCATGTGGAGTTGCCGGCCTGGGCGAACAGCAGGGACGCGCCGAGGCCGAGCGCGATGATGCCGACATTCTCGATCGAGTGATACGCGAGCAGTCGCTTCAGCTCATGCTGGACCAACGCCCACAAGACGCCGCCGAGCGATGAGGTCAGCCCGATGGCCAGGAGCGCGAGTCCCAGCCACCGTGGCGTCGCGCCGAGCCACTGGAACTCGACACGGATCAGCCCGTACAGCGCGACCTTGATCATCATTCCCGACATCAGCGCCGACAGGTGCGCAGGCGCAACCGGATGGGCACGCGGCAGCCAAGCGTGCAGGGGGATGAACCCCGCCTTGGTTCCGAATCCGACGAGCGCCGCTACCGCTACGAGCGTTTGGGCGCCGCTGCCGGCCGCCGCGAGCGCGGCTGGGTCGCCGACCGCGCCGTGATGAGCAAGGGCGAGCAGGGCAAGCCAGACACCCGCACCACCGAGATGAGTGATCGCCAGGTAGGAGTAAACCGCCGAGCGAACCTCACTGTCGCGCCGATAGACAAGGATCGCCGTCGCGGGAACGAGCGTCATCAGCTCCCAGAACCCCAGGAAACCGACCACATCCCGAGCCGTGAGAACACCCACCAGCGACAGCAGGAACGCCGCGGTCAACGCACCAAGCGCTCGTGCCCCATGGCTGCCGGGCAAATAGTCGCGCGCAAAGATCAGCGTCGGCACCGCGGTCAACGCGAGAGCAGCAAGAAAGAACCCGCTAAGCGGATCAAGGCCAAACGCCAAGCCGACCGAGCTGCGAAACCCGGCGCCGAGCACGTCGCCGCCGGTCAAGACAGCGACGCCCACGACACCGAGGAGCATCATCCCCTCGGCCTGCACCGCCAGTCCGGCACGCAGACCGCGGCCGGTCGCACCCAGCGCCCCGCCAAACGCGAGCATCGCGACACCCGCGAGCGCACCCCAGTCAAGTACCGCCCCCACAGCTAGCCGCGACCCGGTCCAGAACCGAAGTCCTCGACCGCGAGATCGTCCAGCAACGCCTGGTTATCCTCGCGCGCCGCAGCGATGATCTGCTTCGCGAGCTCAAGCAACTCCCGCGTCCGGGGATCCTTGACCCGGTAGAAGACGCTCGTGCCCTCCTTACGACTCTCGAGGAGACCCTGGCCACGCAGCGCCGCGAGATGCTGAGAAGTGCTGCTCGAATCCAGCTCGAGCTCATCCTGCAGCGACCCCACCGAGCGCTCGCCATCCCGAAGAACCTGCAGCATGCGCACCCGGACGGGATGGCCGAGAACCCGAAAGAAGTCAGCCTTCAGCGCATAGATCGGCGACTGGCCAGCCCGAGAAGACCACATAGATCCCAAAGCTTACAAACTTATGAGATAGACCCTTCACGCACGAGACCCTGCGCGGCCAGACCATGGAGGCCTCGCCTCGCGCACCTCCGACCTGGTCTGGCATGATGGTCCCATGTCCAAGGCAAAGGCAGAGACGTTTGAGACCGGGCCGGTGGAGAAGATCAAGTGGCTCGACGACGTCGCCGACCACGACTACGACGCTGCCGAGGCCTACTTGTCACTGAAGTTCGACAAGGAAACCGTGCGTAAGACCGTCAAGCGCCTGCGTGACGCGTCGGTGACGAAGCGGCGCGCGAACGACATCCTGCGTGCCGCCGGACTGACCGCCGCGCCCCTGGACGACCCAGGCGTGATGAAAGACTTGATCAAGGTGATCGAGGGCAAGCATCTCAGCCCTGTGCTCGTCGTCAGCGACGAGACGCGCGCTGACATCGCCGACGGCTATCACCGGGTATCACTTGTGTACCGCATCGACCCCTACGGAGAGGTACCTCTCAAGCTCGCCTGACCACGCGGACTGCCACCGTTCGGCCTGACCGCCGAGCTCTTCGATCATCTGCCGGGCTCCCCGCGATCGGTCTCTCGTGAGAGGTGCTTGCTCTCGCTGGGTTGGCCCACATCCAGCGCGCCGGACCCAGCGAGGCGGGAGGTCGGGTCTCCACCCGCTCCGCGCAGGAGATATGCGCTGCCGACGGCGATCAGCGCCCCGGCGATCGGACCGAGGACGTATACCCAATAGCTGCTGAAGTCTCCGCTCACCAGGGCCGGACCGAAGGAGCGAGCAGGGTTCATTGAGGTGATCGACGCCCAGTACACCGAGTCCGAGGTGAGCGCCCTCGGCGACATGATCGAGCAGACCGGCAGACGGCTGACGTCGATCTTCATCACACACGGCCACTACGACCACTACTACGGCCTCGGCCAGCTCGTGGCCCGATTCCGATTCGATCGTCTGGCGGCAGGCGCGACGCGGAGGCAGACCAATGGGCATGACCGTCAGACCTGCTGGTCCATCTGAGGTGACTAAGGGCCTATCCCGGTTGGGTGGTGGCGAGGGTGGCGAGCTGCGCCTTCTTGAATGCGATGAGGCCGCTGGAGAGTTGTAGGAGGGCGAGGTGGTTCTCGTCCTTCTTTGACCAGCGGATGAGTATCCCGCGGTTGCGGTTCAGCCAGGAGTGGCAGGCCTCGACGATCCAGCGGCGTGCTTTCCACTCGGGGTTGTGGGCCTTCTCCTCGATCTCCTCGCCGCGTGCGCGTATGTGCGGCGTGAGCGCGTAGTCGCCGATCAGTCCGCGGACTTCGGCGTTGTCATACGCCTTGTCCAGGCAGATGCCCTGCGGGTGCTCTGGGGTCGGCTCGGGCCGCTCGATCGGGATCGAGTCCAGCGTCCCTTTCAGCAGCTTGTGGTCGTTGCGGTTCGCGCCGTCGTGATCGAGCCCGACGGGGACGCCCGCAGCCTCCGTGAGGACCGAACGCTTCGCCCCCCCTTGGCCCGGTCAGTAGGGTTTGGGCCGGTCTTGGCTCCTCCCAGTGGGGCTTTGGTCATTGCCCCGTCGCCCGAGAGGAACGACCAGTCGATGCCCACGACCTCGTCGTACTCCAGTAGTCCTTGACGCCAGATTTCGTGGAAGACCCCGGCCTGCTCCCACTCCTGAAAACGCCGGTGCGCGGAGGATGAGGAGCACACGCCCGTCGCGTTCAGCGCGTTCCACTGCATCCCGGTCCTGAGCACCAGCATGATCGCGTCCATCGCGTCACGGTCGGGCACCCGCGGTGCGTGACAGCCCAACGGGTGAAACGGCGGTGCTGGAAGCAGCGGCTCGATCCGCTCCCACAACCAGTCCGGTATCCGCCAACCATCATCCTTACTGACCATGTAGCCCATGACAGACCTCCTGATCAAACGGCATAACAGCCCTCAGATCAAAGTTCAACGCTGGCCTACAAAACCCTTCCGGGATAGGCCCTAAGCTGCACCCTTCCGACGAGCGACGATGGAGCGGGCAGCGATGAAAGGCGAGATGGTCGACATCAGTACCCAGGACGGTGTGGCGGACGCCTATCTCTCGCGGCCCCCCGGGCAGGACGGGAGCCACCCGGGTGTGCTGTTCATCATGGACGCCTTTGGCTTGCGCCCCCGGATCGAGGAGATGGTCGACCGCATCGCGGCACGGGGGTTCGCCGTACTCGCCCCGAACGTCCTCTATCGTGCCGGCCGGGCGTCGAACATGGAGATGCCCGATCTGGAGGACCCCGCACAGCGGGATCCGTTCTTCGCGCGGCTGTGGCCTGCCATGGCCGAGCTGACGCCCGAGCGGATCGCCAGCGACGGGGCGGACTACCTCGACTACCTCGGCGCGCTCGCAAGCCCGCCGTTCGCCATCACCGGCTATTGCATGGGTGGGCGCGTCGGCTGGCGGATCGCCGCGGCCTACACGGAGCGCGTCGCGGCGCTCGCCGCCTTCCACACCGGGGGGCTCGTGAGCGACGACGAGGACAGTCCGCACCTGAGCGCAGGCGCGATCTCCGTCGAGCTCTACCTCGGCCACGCCGACAACGACCAGAGCATGACCCCGGAGCACATAGCGGCGCTCGAGCAAGCCCTCGAGGAGGCCGGGGTGCGATACCGCTCAGAGCTCTACGAGGGGGCCGCCCACGGCTACACGATGAGCGACACCGCCGCCTACGACGAGGCGGCGGCCGAGCGGCACTTCACCGAGCTGTTCGCGCTGCTGGAAAGAACGATCGGCGGCTGACGGCGACCGTCCGCCCACGCGGTCCCCCGATGGACCGAAAGAAGGAGCAGCACCATGCTCCTGCTTCGATACAGAAGGGGGCGTGTCGAGGTGAGGTCTGACCGGCGCGCAGGCGAGATCAGGCTATTCCATGCTGATAGGCGTAGCGCACCGCCTGCGCCCGATCGCGCGCGCCGGTCTTGTAGAAGATCCGGTTGACGTGGGTCTTCACGGTCGCCTGGCTGACGACAAGAGCCTCAGCGATTTCGGTATTCGATAACCCACCCGCGATCAGCTTGAGCACCTCTGCCTCCCGAGGCGTCAGGTCATCGGGGAGCGGCTGCGCGGCGCGACGGGGATCGGTTTGGTGTCGAGGACGGCGGCCACGAGCCGCTGTTGTACGATCGGGTCGAGGTGGGTCTCACCGGCGGCGAGAGCTCGGATGGCCTGCTCGATCTCCTCGGCGCTCGCGTCCTTGGTCAGATAGCCATGTGCGCCGGCCTGTAGCGCGGGGAACAGCGATTCGTCGTCGGCGTAGGTCGTGAGCACCAGTACCTGTGTATCGGGGAGCTCAGCACGGATACGGTGCGTGGCCTCGGCGCCCTCCATCCGCGGCATGCGTAGGTCCATCAGCACGACGTCTGGGCGCTCGGTCTGTGCGAGCTCTACGGCCTCGACGCCATCGCACGCGGCCCCAACGACCTCGACTCCGTCGATCAGGCCGACCAGCATGCTCAGCCCATCGCGCACGGTGCGCTGATCGTCGGCCACCAGCACCCGGATCGGCGCTCTACTCACGCGGACACCTGCAGCTCGACGCGCCAGCCTGCGTCGGTCGGGCCTGCGTGCATGCTGCCGCCGGCTCGTTCCAGGCGCTCGCGCATGCCCGCGAGTCCCCGTCCGCCCCCCACGTCGGCCAGCCCGGCCGCGGCCGGCGGGGCCGTGGCTGGGACGCGGTCCTCAACGCTCAGCGTGGTGTGATCGGACCCGTAGCTCAAGACGACGGTGGTGCTGGCGCCGGGGGCGTAACGAGCGACATTGGTCAGCGCCTCCTGTGCACCGCGGTAGAGGGCGAGGCCCGCGTCGGCGGGCAGCGTGCGGACGCTGCCCTCGACGCGAAGCGTCACCTCGAGGTCCATGTCGGCGTTGAAGCTGTCGATCAGCGCCTCGAGCTCGCTTGCGCCGGGCAAACGCTCGCCACGCAGCGCGCCGACCGCCTGCCTGGCGTCGGCGAGCCCGTCCTTGACGAGCTCGCCTGCGCGGTCGATCGCCTCGCGTATCTTCGTGGTTGCCTGCTCGCGCTCCGCGAGCAGCCGGGCGCCCTGAAGCTGGATCGCGGCCGCGGAGAGCGAATGCGCGAGA
This sequence comes from uncultured Solirubrobacterales bacterium, assembly GCA_963771915.1. GTDB lineage: Bacteria > Actinomycetota > Thermoleophilia > Solirubrobacterales > Solirubrobacteraceae > Palsa-744. The sequence continues at coordinate 399,688 of CAVYVD010000001.1, forward strand.
ACATCGTGCAGCTCGCTCGCGATCCGGCCGCGCTCGGCGATCGCCGCCGCTCGCGTCTGCTCCTCGCGTGCGTCCCGCAGCTGCGCGAGCAGCACCTCGGTCCGGTCCTGGCTCTCGCGAGCTTGCTTGAGGAAGTACGCAATCAGGCCGAGCAGCGCGCATAGCAGCGTCGAGGCGAGAACCGCCGAGGAGGAGCTGCCCGCGAGCTCGGACGCCACATCGAGCGCGACGGTCATAGCGCAACCGAGCATGATCGCAAGCGCTAGCGGAAGGCGGGCGAGGGCCATCCACACCGCCGCACCAACCGCGAGGCCAGCCGCGCCACGCGGCTGGGACGCCGCGAGCGCAACCCCGGCGGCGCCCATCACCGAGATCACCGCCGCCTGCAACCCGACACCTCGCTGGATGAACCAGTTACCGATCGCGATGGCCACCGAGATGGCGAAGACAGCGAGCACGAGCGCAACTCCGAGTCCATCCCCATGCCACGCGGGCCGCGGGCGCCCGCTGAACGTCCCGATGGCGAGGACCGCGATCATGGCCACGCCGAGCGGCCGCAGCGTGTCCCGCTGACCCCGCAGCCGCAGCGCGGCGCGAGTTTGCGCCTCCGCGACCCGCACGCTCTCCCCGCCGGCGGCTGCCGACGTCCCCACGACGCGCTCTTCGGTCACAGTCACCCGCGGTAGACGATAAAGCGCCGTCCGGCCCGCGGGGAGCGGGCCGGAGGAGCCGAGGAATCGTTTCGGGGTGATCACGCCGCGGCGGGGATCGCGATCGTGCCGGGGGCCTGCGAGGCGGTCAGCCGGCGGGCGCGAAGCTGGACCGTAACCAGCCGGGCACTCACCTCGACCAGCGCCATCGAGACCAGTGCAGCCGGCCACGCCGCCGCACCGATGTGATTGGCGATGCTGAAGGCGCTGACCGCGTGGTAGGCGCCGTGATGCACGGCGTACACGAACACCAGCCGAGACGTGATGCCGGCGATCAGCAGGGCGCCGGCGATCCAGCCGACGCGGGCGAGCGCGCCGCCGTCGCCGCTAATCCGGATGTTGGTCGCGAACCCGCCGAGCAGGCCCAGCGCCAGGCCGACACAGGCCAGCAGGCCGACCAGCACGAGGTCGTTCCCGGCGGTCGGGAGCGAGTGCACATACATGCGCCCGACAAAGAACACAACAACCATCGGTACCAGGAAGGAGCGGGCATCCACCTTGCGCTCACGCGCCTGGCGGAGGACCACGAGGACGAACACTGCGTTGATGAGGTAATCGGTAGTAGTCATGGCGCCATCCTCGCCCGATCGAGGCATGCTGTCGTCGGAGCACGGGTTGAACCGCGGGTTGATCTCACCTCAACCCTCGGGTTGACGGCGACTGGCGTCGGGCCACGGAGCAGGGTTGCTGATCGCAAGCTTTCGCGTCGGTTTCACGATGGTTACACGCTCGCGCTCGATAGTAGGTCGCGATGAGCCACGACGCCGTGATCCTCTCACCCCACTTCGACGACGCGGTGCTCTCGTGTTGGCACGTGCTGGCGAGTGCCGGCGAGGTGCTCGTGGTGAACGTCTTTGCGGGCGAGCCTCCCGCGGGAACGCTCGGCTGGTGGGATGAGCTCGCGGGCGCGACCGATTCGGCCGCGGCGGTCCGCACGCGTGTCGAGGAGGACCGCCGGGCGCTTGCGCGCACCGGCCGCGCGACCGTCAACCTGCCGTTCTTGGACAGCCAGTACCGCGAGGGCGACCAGGCACCAGGAGAGATCGTGCGGGCGCTGCGCGAAGTGCTCGTCGCGGGAGCCCGGATATACGCGCCGGCCAGTCTGGGCGACCACCATCGCGATCACACCGCCGTGCGCGCGGCGGCACTGGCGCTCCATGCAGAGGGCGCCGACGTGACGCTGTATGCCGACCTGCCTCACGCCACCGTGTTCGGATGGCCGCGGTGGGTGCTCGGCGGGTCCTCCTCGGAGGCCGATCCGGCAGGCGAGGGATGGGCGACCCAGCTCCAAGAGACCGGCGTATCAGTAGAGCGGATGGTGGCCGCCGTGCACCGGCTGCCAACGGGGGACCATGCCAGAAAGCTCGAGGCGGTGTTTGCCTATGGCAGCCAAATAGCGCCACTGCAGAAGGACTTCGGATCGCTGGCAGATCCTCAGCTGCTCGGTCTCGAGGTCGATTGGCGTCTGGCGCTAATGACGTAGCGTCGGTCCCGGATGGTCGATCTCCGCGAGCGCGCGCTCGCGGAACCGCGCGGCGATCTCCTCCTCGCCGACCGATGCCGCCATCGTGTCGATCAGCTCGCGCGCGCGGAGCCTGTGATCCTCGGCCTCCTCGAGCCTATCCCCCGCTGTGGCTACGCGGGCGAGCCCGGCTTGAATCTGCCAGCGCTCGCAGAGTAGGCCCTCCTCGCCGGCCGCCTCGGCGCTGCGGGCGAGCATCCCCGCAGCGGTTGCCCAGTCTCCTCAAGCCTCCGCGCAGCGGGACAAAAGACGGGTGGTCATTGCGATCGAGCGCTGCGCTTCGCTTCGCTCCCAGGCTTTCAGCCGACCCTGCATGGTCTTCTCGGCGCGCTCGATCTCGCCGGCCGCCAGCTGAGTCTCGGCGATCGCACAGTAAGCCTGCTCGCCCCAAAAGTCGACTCTGCCGGGCGGCGTGGTGACCTGCTCGGCGATCTGCCGCGCACGCTCCGCGAGCGCACTCGCCTGGGTGTCGGCACCCGTCATCCGCATGGCCGAAGAGAGCGCTCCGAGGCAGCGGAAGATCTGTCCGCGCGCGCGGTTGCGCTCGGCGGCGGCAAGCCCGCGTTCGAGGACAGCGACAGCCTCCTCAGCCGCCCGCAGGTCCAGGAGGGGGTTCGCAAGGCCCGCCGCGGCCCAGCCGAGCCAGTCGGACTCGGGCGTCTCCGCGGCGGCGAGCGCCTTACGGCCGCAGGACAAGGATCGTGCATAGTCGCCGCGGCAGCGCGCGATCCAGCTCGACGCCTCACGAAACAGAACTCCAGTCGTGCGTTCTCCCCCCAAACGATCGCTGATTGCGAGCGCCTCCGTGACACGGTGCTCGGCCTCCTGCCAGTCGCGGCGCTCCAGCGGCACGTAGCAGGACTCGCACAGCGTCCACTGCAGATACCACAGGTCGCCACGCTGGCGTTGGGATCGCTCGAGCTCTCCGCAGAGCTCCTCCAGACGATCGAGGTCGCCAAGTTGCAGCGCGGCGAACTTGAGGCTGTCCATCGCGCGGCTGCCGGCAAGCTCGTCGCCGGCGCGGCTGGCGATCTGCAGTGCCCGCTCCCCGAGCTCGACCGCCTCGGCGAACTCCAGCTCGTTGGCGAGCACCAGCGAAAGGCGGTTCAGCGCGCTGACCTGGCCGGACTCATCGCCGAGCTCCTCGGCGATTCCCAGCGCCTCTTCGTGAAAGCGCCGCGCCGCCTGCGGACCGAGCACGTGCCAATGGGTCCCCAAAGCGTTGCGCACGTGCATCTCGCTCGCCCTGTCGCCCGCCGCGCGTGCGCCCTCCAGGGCGTGCTCGAGGTCAGCCAGTGCCCGCTCGGGCTCCCCGAGCTGGTTGAACGCCCAGGCACGAGCACGGTAGAGGTCTCGAATCGTCTCCTCCGTGGCCGCGGTCATACCGAGCATCTCACCCGCGAGGATCGCTCCTTGCAAGTTCTCGAGTGCCGTCTCCTGGGCGTGGACCCGGTCCGCCGCCGTGGCGGCTCGGCGATGGTAGTCAAACGCCTTGCGCAGCTCGCCCGCGGCACGGTAGTGGTAGGCCAGCGTGCCTGCGCGCTCGTCGGGGCGGTCCGTGGGCGCCTGCTCTATCGCCGCTGCGATCCGGCCGTGGATCGCCGCCTTGCGGGTAGCCGAAAGCTGCTCGTAGATCGTCTCGCGAAAGAGCGCGTGGGAGAAGCTGAGCCGCCCCACCGATTGCGCGGGCTCGACCAGGACATCGGCGTCGATCGCCTCCTCGACTAGATCGATCAGGCGATCGCGTGGATGCTGAAGGACACGCTCGAGCACCTCGAGCTCGAACTCACGACCCGCGACCGCGGCCACCGAAAGCACCTGGCGGCAGTCATCCCCCAGACCGCGCAGGCGGCGCAGCAGCAGGTCCCTGACGCTGTCGGGCACGCCGCCCGCCGCCACATCCCAATCGGACTCCCCATCGACATCGTGCAGCAGCTCCTCGATGAAGAACGGGTTGCCCTCGCTGCGCTCCGCGACACGCCGCACGAACTTGCTTGGCGCCTTCAGCCCGGTGCGACCCGCGATCAGCTCTGCGACCTCGGCCTCCTCGAGTCCCGACAGCACCAGCCGCTGCAGCATCCGCGCGCGGCGCAGCTCCGCGAGCGCTCCGGCGAGCGGGTGCTCCTCGCCCACCTCGACCGGCCGGTAGGTGCCCAGCACCATCAACGGCGCGCCCTTGGCCGAGCGTGCGAGGTGGCGAAGCAGCAGCAGACTCGACTGGTCAGCCCAGTGCAGATCGTCCAGGAACAACACCAGCGGCCGGAGATGCGCAGCGTCGGCCAGCAGCGCGGAGACCGTCTCGAACAAGCGGAAACGCTCCTGCTCGGCGCCAAGGCCCGTCGGCCCGTACGGGGAACGCGCGTCCTCGAGCTCTGGCAGGATCGCGGCGAGCTGGGCGCGCCGTGGGGTGACCTGCACAGCCAGCTCGGCTGGAGGGCAGCAGGCGATGTAGTGGCGCAGCGCCTGCACGAACGGCTGGTAGGGAACGTGGACCTCCTCGTGGCAGCTGCCCGCCAGCACCGTCGCGCCGTCGTCGTGCGCCGTGCGCGCGAACTCGGTTACCAGGCGCGTCTTGCCGATCCCGGGCTCGCCCGCGAGCACCACGACGCGCAGGCCGCGCTCGCGGACCTCCGTCCACTGCGCCTGTAGTGCGCCCGCCGCATCGGAGCGCCCGACGAACGTGCCGCGATCCTCGCCCCCCAGCAGCGGGGGCAGTGGGACACGCACCTCGGTCGATGCCTCCCAGATCACCTCGCAGGCCGGGACCGGGTCCGCGACGCCCTTCAGCGCGACTGCGCCGAGCGTGCGGTACGCGAACCCGCCGCGTGTGCCGATCAGCGCACGCACCAGCTCCGAGGCGAGGATCTGGCCTGGCGCACCGGCGTCACAGAGTCGCTTGGCGATTACCACCGGCGTGCCGAAGTAGTCGCCCTCGTCGCGGATCGGCTCGCCGACGTTCAGGCCGATGCGAACCGCGAACGCAAGCTCCTCTGTGCTACGGGCGCGGTCGACGGCCTGCTGCATCGTGATCGCGCATGCGAGGGCGTCAACCGCGCTCACGAACGCCACCATCAGCCCGTCGCCGAGGTTCTTCACCTCCTCGCCGCTGTGCATGGCCGCCGCCTCGCGCAGCAGGCCGAAGTGCGCACGGCGCAGACGCTCGCCCTCCTCATCGCCGAGTCTCTGCAGCGTCTCCGTCGAGCCGACCTGGTCGGTGAAGAGCAGTGTCACCGTGCCCGTCGTCCGTTCGGCCGCCGATGCCGGGACTGGCGCCCCCGGCGGCCCAGGCGTCGGGGAGTCCGATGGCGCCGGCGCCACGGGCGCCGGCGGATCTGATGGCGGCGCAGCGACGGGCTGCGCCGCCGTCTCAGCAACGCGGATCCGCTCGACCAGCTCCCGCGTAACCGAGGAGGGCACGATCCGGAGCTCTGAGGCGAATCGGTCAGCCAGGCGGCGGTATGTGGTGAGGGCCGCCGAGCGGTCCCCACTGGCCGCCAGGCGGCTGATCAGCTCACGATGGGCCTCCTCAGACAGCGGGTCAAGCGCCACCTGGCGACGAGTCAGCGCGACCGCTACTGCGAGATCCCCCGCATCCTGCGCGGCACCAGCCATCAGCTCCAGCAACGACACCACGCTGGCGCGATGCTCGTCGCGTCGCTCATACACCCAGTCGTCGTCGAGGTCTTCGAGCAGTTCGCCGCGCGATAGCTCAAGCGCATCCTCCAAGCGGCCCTCGGCGACGAGCTGCTCGAACTCGCCCACGTCCGTCCAGACCTCATCCGGGCCTGCGAGGGCGACTGCGTCGCGGCTGGCCAACAGATAGCGATCGGCGTCGGCGCCCACTGCGCGACGCAGAGCCGACAGGGCGCTGCGCAGGCTCGTGCGCGCACTCTCGTCGAGCACGTCTGGCCAGAAGCGCGCCGCGAGCTGTCCGCGAGAATGCGTGCGCCGCTCCACGGCAAGCAGGCCGAGCAGCGACCGCGCCCGCCGGCTCGCTGGCAGCTCCAGACGCCTGCCGTCGACTTCCAGTGCCATCTCCCCCAGAACCTTCAGGCGCAACATCGGCCCAAGCCTACGCGGATTCACGCGCCTTTCGCGCGCGCTTCGCGGTGGCATCACGGAGCCCTGGGAAAGTTGCCCAACCAACGGACAAGCTACGAAGGGAGAAACAGATGGCTACCGAGGTGCAGATCGACCAGGAGAAGCTCGAAGCGTTCCTCGAGCGGATCGTGCTCGATGTCGGAACCGCGATGCGCGGGGGGCTGATGTACATCGGCGATCGCCTCGGCATCTTCGCCGCGCTCGCGCAGTCAGGCCCCGTGAGCGCCGCCGAACTCGCGCAACAAACGGGTCTCAACGAGCGCTACCTGCGCGAGTGGCTCGGCGCGATGGCGACCGCCGAGTACCTTGAGCACGAGAGCGTTGGCGACACATACTTCCTGCCGCCCGAGCACGCTCTACCGCTCGCCGACGAGGAGTTCCCGTTCTTCACCGGCGGATTCGTGCAGATGATCGTCCCCACGGTGACCGTCGCGCCGCAGGTGGCCGAGGCGTTCAAGACCGGCAGGGGTGTAACTCAGGAGCAGTACCTGCCTGACATGTACGAGTCGATCGAACGTGCCACGGCCCCGTGGTACAAGCACAATCTCGTCCAGACCTGGATCCCGGCGCTGACCGGTGTCCAGGAGAAGCTCCAGGCGGGTGGATCGGCCTGCGACGTCGGCTGCGGGTCCGGTCGGGCGCCGATCACGATCGCCAAGGCATTGCCAGCGGCCGAGGTCCACGGCTACGACGTCCACGCCGGCTCGATCGAGCGCGCGCGGGCAAACGCGCAGGCCGAGGGTCTCGCCGACCGGGTGACGTTCACCGTCGGCGACGGCGCCCAGCTACCAGAGGGGCGGTTCGATCTCATCAGCACGTTCGACGTCGTGCACGACTCTGTGGACCCGGTCGGGCTGATGAGCGCGATCCGTAGCGCGTTGCGCGAAGACGGCACATACCTGATGCTTGAGATGAACGCCTCCGGCGATGTGGAGGAGAACCGCAACCCACTCGGCAAGCTCCTATACAACGTCAGCACCCTCTATTGCATGACCACCTCGCTCGCGCACGGTGGCGCGGGCATCGGTGCGTGTATGGGGGAGGAGAAGGCGCGCGAGCTTGCCTACGCGTCAGGCTTCACGCATTTCCGCACGCTCCCGATCGAGGAACCGTTCTCGGTCCTCTACGAGCTCAAGGCATAGGCGTGGCGAACGCGGCGAGTCCGTGCGCTCGCCGCGTTCGACCCACAACGGTACAAACAGGCAATCTTGTAAGGAAAGGGGCAGGTCAGATGGCAATCCAGGCTGGGACGGGATCACCCCGGCTCGATGTGGAGGCACTCCGTGGTCCGCCGGAGCAGAGCCGCGCCCGCTACCCAGACAGCGAGGGCTATGTCGAGCGTGACGGTGTGCGTGTGTTCTACGAGGTTTACGGCGAGGGCGAGCCGACGGTGCTGCTGCTGCCGACCTGGTCGATCGTCCATTCGCGCTTTTGGAAGGCCCAGATCCCGTACCTGGCACGCCACTGCCGGGTGATCACCTTCGACGGGCGCGGCAACGGCCGCTCGGATCGCCCGGCCGGCGCCGCGGCCTATCACCCCGACGAGTTCGCCCTGGACACGCTTGCGGTGATGGATGCCACCGCAACCGAGAGCGCGAGCTCGTGGGTCTTTCCTGCGGCGCGCGGTGGGGGACGATCCTCGCCGCGGACCACCCCGAGCGCGTCGAGAAGGCGGTGTTCATCGGGCCCGCGCTTGGGCTTGCGCCCAGCCATCCCGAGCGTGAGGCGCACGCGTTCGATGAGCCGCTCGACACGGAGGAGGGGTGGGCGAAGTACAACAGCTACTACTGGCGCAAGGACTACCGCGACTTCCTCGAGTTCTTCTTCGAGGAAGTGCTGCAACGAGCCGCACTCGACCAAGCAGATCGAGGACGGCATCGCCTGGGCGCTCGATACACGACCCGCAGATGCTGGCGGACACCGTGCGAGGGCTCGGGCTCCCCACGCGCGAGCCGATCCGCGACACCTGCGCGCGGGTCACGCTGCCCGACGCTCGTGATCCACGGCGATTTGGACCTGATCCGCCCGCACGCGCAGGGCCAGGCGCTGGCGCGGGCGACGCATGGCGAGTTGGTCACGCTCGAGGGCGCCGGGCACCTGCCGACCGGGCGCGATCCGGTCAAGGTGAACCTGCTGCTGCGTGACTTCCTCTGCCCGCCGGCCCCGCCGCGCCACTGGCACGCGGAGCGCCTCGCGAGCCAAGCGGGCGCTTTACATCTCCTCGCCGATCGGCCTCGGCCATGCGCGACGCGATCGTGGCGATCGCCGGCGAGCTGCGCCGCGCTGCACCCCGACCTGCAGATCGACTGGCTGGCTCAGGACCCGGTCACCCGGATGTTGGAGGCGGAGGGTGAGCGGATCCACCCCGCGAGCGCTGCAGCTCGCCGGCGAGTCCGCGCACATGCAGTCCGAGGCGAGCGGGCACGAGCTGTACTGCTTCCAGGCATTCCGGCGGATGGACGAGATCCTCGCCGCGAACTTCATGGTCTTCCACGACCTCGTGCGTGAGCAGCCCTACGACCTGTGGATCGGCGACGAGGCGTGGGAGCTCGACTACTTCCTGCACGAGAACCCGGAGTGCAAGACGGCTGCCTATGCGTGGCTGACCGACTTCGTCGGGTGGCTGCCGATGCCCGACGGCGGCGCGCGCGAAGCGGCGTTGACGGCCGACTACAACGCCGAGATGATCGAGCAGATCGCGCGCTACCCGCGCGTGCGCGACCGCTCGATCTTCGTCGGCGAACCCGACGACATCGTCCCCGGCACGTTCGGGCCTTCGCTGCCCTCGATCCGCGAGTGGACCGAGCGTCACTACAGCTTCTGCGGCTACATCACCGGGTTCGACCCGGCGGCCCTCGGGGACCGGGAGGCACTGCGCGCCGAGCTCGGATACGACACCCACGAGCAGGTGTGCATCGTCACCGTCGGCGGCTCGGGCGTCGGCGCGGCGCTGCTCGAGCGCGTGATCGACGAGCTTCCCGGAGGCCAAGCGGCTCGTCCCGGGACTGCGGATGATCGTCGTCACGGGCCCACGGATCGACCCCGCGACGCTGGGTGGGCGGGCGCCGATCGACGGGCTCGAGCTCCGGCGCTTCGTAGCCGACCTGTCCCGGCACCTGGCCGCGTGCGACCTCGCGATCGTCCAGGGCGGGCTGACGAGCACGATGGAGCTGACCGCCAACCGCCGGCCGTTCATCTACTTCCCGCTGCGCAACCACTTCGAGCAGAACCTGCACGTCCATCATCGCCTCGAGCGCTACGGCGCCGGCCGTCGGATGGAGTTCGCCGATTCACCGCCGCAGGTGATCGCGACGGCGATCGCGCAGGAGATCGGGCGCCCGGTCGACTACCGCGACGTGGAGGTCGATGGCGCCGCCAACGCGGCGCGGCGCATCGCCGAGCTGCTCTGAGGAACGGATCGAGGCAAGGCTGCTCACAGGAAGGGGAAGCAAAGATGACGATCGACACCACGACGACACCGCCACCGATCGACGTGCAGGCACTCCGGGCAGCCCCGGAGCAGAGCCGCGCTCGTTATCCCGACAGCGAGGGCTTCGTCGGGCGCGACGGCCAGCGCCTCTTCTACGAGGTCTACGGCGAGGGCGAGGAGACGATCTTCCTGCTGCCGACATGGTCGCTGGCGCACTCCCGCCAGTGGAAGATGCAGATCCACTACCTCGCGCGCCACTTCCGGGTGCTTACGATGGACGGCCTCGGCAATGGGCGCTCCGATCGCTGTCGTGACCGCATGCGTTACGCGCCAGCGGAAATCGCCCGCGACTGCCTGGCGGCGATGGACGCAACCGGCACCGAGCGGGCGGTGATGGCGAGCCTTTCCACCGGCGCGCAGTACCAGCTCGAGCTCGCACGGCTTGCGCCCGAACGGGTGCTCGGCGCCGTGTTCATCGGGCCGCTGTTCCCTTACACCCTGTCCAAGAACTCGCTCTTCACCGATCCGCTGGCCCAATCTCTCTCCCGCTCGGTTCACTCACCCAGGCCCGTCGGGTGGGCGCACATGAACCCGGTTCACTGGCGTCAGAATCTCCCACGGTTCGCCAACTGGTTCATCGCGCGGTGCTTCCCCGAGCCCCACTCGGCCAAGGCCATCGAGGACGGCGTCGGATGGATACTCGACAGCGATCCGGAGACGCTCATGGCAACGGTGGGACATGGCGAGTTCATCCGTGGCCGGCGCACCCTGCGCGAGCTGGCGCAGAGCCTCGACTGCCCGGTACTGGTCATCCACGGCGAGTACGACAAGATTTCGGCGACTCGCGACGGCCGGGCGCTCGCACGGCTGAGCGGCGGAAAGCTTGAGGTGGTGGGAAGCTCAGGCCATCTGCCGCACGCCCGCAAGCCGGTCGGGTTCAACCTGGCGCTGCGCGACTTCGCCGAGGACGCCTTCGGACGGCAGCGCACACCGCGCGACCCCACCGTCCACCGCCCCGATGGCCGTCCCCGCGCCCTCTTCATCTCCTCGCCGATCGGGCTCGGCCACGCCCAACGCGATGTGGCGATCGCACGCGAGCTGCGACGCCTGCATCCCGACCTGCAGGTCGACTGGATCGCCCAGGACCCGGTCATCCGGGTCCTCGAGGCCGAGGGCGAGCGCATCCACCCCGCCAGTGCTCACTTGGCCAACGAGTCCAAGCACATCGAATCGGAGTCCGCCGAGCACGATCTGCACGTCTTTCGGGCCTTCCGCCGGATGGACGAGATCCTGGTCGCCAACTTCATGCTCTTCCACGACATCGTGCGCGAGGAGCGCTACGACCTGTGGATCGGCGATGAGGCATGGGAACTCGACTACTACCTGCATGAGAACCCCAGCGAGAAGCGCGTCCCGTTCGCGTGGCTGACCGACTTCGTCGGCTTCCTGCCGATCGATGGCCAGGACGCGCGGGAAAGCTTCCTGACCGCCGACTACAACGCCCAGAAAATCGAACACATAGCCGAGCACCCCGAGGTCCGCGACCTCTCATTGTTCGTGGGCAACCCCGATGACATCGTCCCCGAGCGCTTCGGACCCGGGCTGCCGATGATCCGCGACTGGACCGAACGCCACTTCGACTTCACCGGCTATGTGACCGGCTTCGACCCCGCCGACCTGGGCGATCGCACCAGGCTGCGCAGCGAGCTCGGCTACCGGGACGAGGAGCTCCTCTGCATCGTCACTGTCGGTGGCTCGGGCATCGGCGCCGACCTGCTGCGACGAGTCATCGACGCCTTCCCACAGGCCAAGGAGCGTGTCCCGGAGTTGCGCATGATCGTCGTCGCCGGACCCCGCATCGACCCCGAGTCGCTCCCCGGTGGTGGTGGGGGCCTCGAGGTGGTTCCCTATGTGCCCAACCTATACCGGCACCTCGCCGCCTGCGACCTAGCCGTGGTGCAGGGTGGCCTGACCACCTCGATGGAGCTGACCGCGAACAAGCGGCCCTTCCTCTACTTCCCGCTATGCCACCACTTCGAGCAGAACTTCCACGTCCGCCACCGCCTGGAACGCTACCGGGCCGGTCGCCACATGGACTACGACGACTCGCCACCGGAGCAGATCGCCGCGGCGATCGCCCAGGAGATCTGCCGCGAGGTCGACTATCGCGACGTGGAGAGCGATGGTGCCGCCAAGGCGGCGCGGCGCATCGCCGAGTTGCTATGACCGTACGCCGTTACATTCCACTATCTGCCCGTTGGGGCTGGAGGACATCATGGATGTCAACAAAAAAAGGGAGGTCGTTGTGTCGTCCGGTGTGTTGGATTCTGAGCTGAAGGCGCGTCATCGCGCGATGTGGGCGTCGGGTGATTACCCGGATATGGTCGAGACGTTCTTGCTTCCGCTGGGGCCGCGGCTCGTGGAGGCGTGCGGCATCGGTCCCGGCAACGTGGTCCTGGATGTGGCAGCCGGTACCGGCAACGCTTCGATACCCGCGGCTAAGGCCGGCGCTCAGGTCACCGCCAGCGACCTGACACCTGAGATGTTTGACGCCGGTCGTGCTCGTGCTGAGAGCGAAGGGTTGACGCTCGAGTGGGTGCAGGCTGACGCCGAGCACCTGCCGTTCGAGGACGAATCGTTCGATGTCGTGATCTCCTCAATCGGCGCTATGTTCGCTCCCCACCATCAGGACACTGCCGATGAGCTTGTCCGTGTGTGCCGTCCGGGTGGCACGATCGGGTTGCTGAGCTGGACCCCCGAGGGCCTGGTCGGCGCGTTGTTTAGGACGATGGGACCTTTCGTTCCGGCACCTCCACCGGGTGTTCAACCGCCGCCGCTGTGGGGCAGCGAGGAGCATCTGAGCGAGCTGTTCGGCACTCGCGTGGACTCTCGCTCGCTGCGGCGGGATGTGCTGGAGGTCACGGCCTTCGAGAAGGCTCGCGAGTTCGGCGAGCACTTCAAAGCACGGTACGGCCCAACCATCGCGGCGCGCGCGAACGCCGCCAAGACCGGACGCGAGGCGGAGCTCGACGCTGCACTGGACGAGTTCTGCGACGAGTGGAACCTTGGCACGCCAGATAACGCGCGCTTTGAGATGGAGTATCTGCTCACAGTGGGTACACGCGCGTGATGACACGGTCGCGCGGCAACGGGGCTGCGGCCCACCGATGGGACTGGCAGTGACTGCTGTTCTTCCTGCAATGCGCTAGTGTCCTGAGTCTGAAATTCGTTTACAATATGCTGGGAGTGTGTTGAGTATCTGTTCGGCGGTCTTGGTCCAGACGTAGGGGCGGGGGTTTTCGTTCCAGTGCTGTGTCCAGTCGCGGATGTCTTTGTTGAGCTCTCGGACGGAGCGGTGGGTACGCGCCTGAGCTTGCGGGAGGTGAGCTCCGCGAACCAGCGTTCGACGAGGTTCATCCATGATGCGCCGGTCGGCGTGAAATGCAAATGGAACCGTGGGTGTGCGGCCAGCCAGCGCTTGATGGCCGGGGTCTTGTGCGTGGAGTAGTTGTCGAGAACGGGGTGAACGTCCAGGTTGGCGGGTACCTCGTCATCGATCTTCTGAAGGAATTTCTTGGATTCGATCGCGCGGTGACGTGAGTGCAGCGACTCGATGACCTTGCCTGTCGTCATGTTCAGCGCGGCGAACAGGCTGCTTGTGCCGTGTCGCTTGTAGTCGTGTGTGGCACGCTCGGGGACACCGGGTAGCACGGGCAGGATCGGCTGGGTGCGGTCCAGTGCTTGTATTTGGCTCTTCTCGACTACCCAAACGCAGTAGATAACCGGGTGGTCGGTCGCCGGTCGGGACCGGGATTGAGTGGCGGATCGTGACGTCGTTTTCGCCGATGAGGACCTCGCGCACGACGAGCCGGATGATCTGCTGGCGCTGCCCGACGGTGAGGTCTTCGGCCGTGGTGGTGAGCCGGGCGCGGAAGCTTTCGAGCGTCTCGGTGAGCTTGAGGTAGGTCTCAGCGTCGTGCAGTTCGGCGTCGAGCGCGTCCAGTTGGGCTTGCAGGGTGGCCTCGCGTTTGCGCAGGTCGGGCATGCGGGTGCGGAACTCGTCGAGCGTGATGAGCTGCTCTTGGTAGCCGTCCAGCAACCGTCGCAGCGTTCTGGGCGCGGGTGAGGTCGCGCTCGAGTGCGTCTCGACGCCCGGTGGCGGGGTGCGCGGCGCGCATCGTTTGAAGTCGCCTGTTGATCTCGGCCTCGATTAGCGTCGGGTCCTCGAGCAGCCCGAACACGCGGTTCCAGACTAGCTCGTCGATCTCTGCCAGGCGAATGGGCCGCTTATCGCAGATGCGTCCCTCGGGACGGCGGTGCCCGTCGGTGCCCGAGCAGCGGTAGTACTCCCGCAGGATCCCGTTCTTGCTGCGCGTCGAGCAGCGGTAGTACGCGTAGCCGCAGTGGCGGCACACGAGGATCCCCTGCAGCAGCGACGGTCGCCTGGTGTTCCGTGGCGAGAAGCGCTGTTGACGGTGCAGACGGTCCTGGACGAGCGCGAACTGCTCCTCGGTCACGAGCGCCGGTACCGAGATCCGCTTCCATTGATCATGCGTGACGCTCTCCCGCGAAACATAGGCGGAGCGCTGCCCGCGCTGGCGCGCTGGACGCGTGGCACGGACGGGCGCGCCGGTCGCGTGTGTCTTGCCGTAGGCCGCCTGGCCGGCGTAGGCCGGGTTGCGCAGCATCCCCCAGATCGTCGCGTTGTTCCAGCCAGTCTTGCCGGTCCTGGTCGGCACGCCTTGCTCTGAGAGCCAGCGCGCGATCTTCGCGATCGACTCGTCATCCTCGAGGTAGCGGCGGAAGATCTCGCGCACGACCAGCGCCTCGGTCTCGTCGATCTCAAAGCGCGCGTCGGCGTGCTCGGACTTCTTCACATACCGGTAGCCGTACGGTGCTCGGGCGAGGACCGACACCGCGCCGGCCCGGGCGCGATGCAGCTTCCCGCGGCGACAACGCTCGGCGATCTGCGCCCGCTCATACTCCGCGATCATTCCCTGGAACTGGCGCAGCAGCTCATCCTCAGGGGTACCGGAGCGCTCGGGCTCCTTCGCGAATATCACCTCGATACCCGCGCGCTGGAACTCCTCCAGCAGCAGCACCTGGTAGGCATAGCGGCGCGCGAGTCGATCCGGCGCGTGACACAAAAGCACCTCGAAGCACCCTCGACCGCTATGTCGCGCAGCCGCTCAAGCTCCGGGCGACGCAGCACAGCGCCCGAGACGCCCTCATCCTCGAACACCAGATCCTCTGTGACCAGCAGCCCGCGCTCGGCGGCCAGCTCACGCAGCGCGATGGCCTGACTCTGGATTGTCTGCTCGCGGCGCTGCCGATCCGAGGACACCCGCGCGTAGATCGCGGCCACCCTGCCCGACCGCCCCACCATGTTGCTGCTGCTCTGGTTCATCATCCCTCCGCTCGTTACCGGTCACTCGGCGCCGCTCGGGCGCCAGGAGCACATACGCCTGCGCCAGCCGCGCGTCCGCGAGGCGGTCACCAACGAACTCGATCTCAACGCGCCTTGCCACCGGGCCGCTCGCCGGCCTGATCGAGATACCCAGCCACCGCGGCCGCCGTCACCGCGCTCAACGACACACCACTCGCCCGCGCACGCTCGCGCAGACCAGCGCTCAACGACGGCGCCAGCCTCACCGTGAATACCACCGTGCGCTCCGGCACCACCACCCCGCCCGGCCGCTCCAGCGCCTCGTTCACATACCGACGCGCCTGACGCTCGGACAGACCGCACTCGGCCTGCAACCCGCGCACCGCGTCCGCCGACGACCGATCGGCCAGCAACTCCACCGCCCGGTTCACCCGAACCGCGTACTCGTCGGCATGAGCGCGTCGCAACGCCATCAGCCTCATCAATACAACACGTCACGGCAGACTCCTTCCCACCGGACGCCCCACCAGCCACTCAAACTCGAAGTTACCTACTGCGCTGGTGTCTCCTCATCCATGCAGAGCACGATCGCCTTCTCCGGCGGGTCCAGGTAGAGCCCCACGATGTCCTTGACCTTTTCGACGAACAACGGGTCCTTTGAAAGCTTCCAGTGCTCCACCCGGTGAGGCTGCAACCCAAAGGCCCGCCACACCCGTGAGATCGTTGACTGCGAGAGCCCGCTCTTGGCGGCCATCTGGCGCGTAGACCAGCGCGTCCCCCCATCCGGCGGCACGGTCTCCAAAGTCTTGACGATCACATCCTCGACGCGCTCATCGCCGACCGTCCTGGGACGCCCAGACCGCGGCTCGTCTACCAGCCCGTCGAGCCGGTCGGCGAGAAACCGCCGCCGCCACTTACCGACCGTCGCCGCGCTCACCGAAAGCCGTGACGCGACCTCCTTATTGGAGTGACCATACGCGCACTCCAACACGATCTGCGAGCGCAACGCCAACCCCTGCACGATACGACGCCTACGAGCCCACCCCTTCAACTGCGCACGCTCACCGTTGGTGAGCTCCAAAACCGCCTTGGGACGACCAAGAGCAGTAGCCATCCCGGCATCATACCACACTTACAGCACGAACTTACGACTCAGGACACTAGTGTCCTCCGTCTTAAGTTCCTTTAGTAAGTGTGGTATCCTGTGGTATGCCCAGAACAGGACGGCCGAAGCAGGTGTTGGAGTTGACCGGCGAGGAGCGTGAGCAGCTCGTGCGGTGGGAGCGCCGTAGGAAGTCTTCCCAAGCGTTGGCGTTGCGCTCAAGGATCGTGCTCGCGTGCGCGGAGGGTCACCCGAATACGGATGTCGCACGACGGTGTGGGGTTTCGGCGCCGACGGTTGGTAAGTGGCGTAGGCGGTTCTGTGAGTTGCGCCTGGATGGGCTCTCGGATGATCCGCGGCCTGGGCGGCCGGCGACGATCACCACCCAGCAGGTGGAGGAGGTGTTGGTCGCGACGCTTGAGTCCACGCCGGAGAACGCAACGCATTGGTCGCGCGCGAAGATGGCCGAGCGCTCGGGGATCTCGGCCTCGACGGTCGGGCGGATCTGGCGGGCGTTTGATCTCAAGCCGCACCGCACTGACACGTTCAAGTTGTCCACTGACCCGTTGTTCGTGGAGAAGGTGTACGACATCGTCGGCCTGTACCTCAACCCGCCCGAGCTGGCGGTCGTGTTGAGCGTGGACGAGAAGAGCCAGGTGCAAGCCCTCGCGCGCTCCCAGCCGGCGTTCCCGATGATGCCCGGGATGTGCGAGAAGCGCACCCACGACTATCTGCGGCACGGGACCACAAGCCTGTTCGCCGCATTCAACACGGCTGATGGATCGGTGATCTCGAGCCTGCATCGCCGACACCGCACGATCGAGTTCAAGAAGTTCCTCCACAAGATCGACAGCGAGGTCCCCGAGCACCTCGACGTGCACCTCGTCTGCGACAACTACGGCACCCACAAGAGCCCCGCGATCAGACGCTGGCTGGAGCAGCATCCTCGGTTTCACATGCACTACACGCCGACCTACTCCAGCTGGATCAACCAGGTCGAGCGATGGTTCGCCTACCTCACCGACGATCTCCTACGGCGCTCAGACCATCGCAGCGTGCAGGCGCTGGAGAAAGACATCCGCAACTGGGTAACAGCATGGAACGAGAACCCCAAGCCATTCATCTGGACCAAGACCGCAGAGCAAATCCTCCAGTCCCTATCACGACTTCTACAACGAATTAACGGCGCGGGACACTAGCGGGTCGCCACGCTTGAATGACACCCGGAGGCTCGGCACGTCCCCGTCGCTTGATTGAGTCAGTCCATCGTGCAGGATCAGGACCACCTGTACCATGGACCGCAGGTCAACAACGTGGTCCCGCCGCCATAGCCCAGTGCTCCGTAGTTTGGCCGCACTGGTAGGCTGCGTCACTTGGCCAAGGCGTCATGGCTCCCAACAGGGGGAGTCGGGAGGTAGATGATGAGTAAGCCGCCAGTACACAAATCGGCCTGTGGGATCTTCACGGCAGCTGCCGTGACGTTCGCCGTAGCCGGGCTAACGTTTGCCTGCGGGGCGCTGGCGGCGGGAGCGAACGGGAGCGCCGGACGTGCGTCTTCGGCGGCTGCGCCTGTGGCGTCAGTGGCACTCGCGAGCGACACCGGGCTTGGGGGCTTCCAGCCGCTTACCCCGTGGCGCCAACCGTTTGTCGAACTTCCGCCTCCGCGTTTGCTCGCCTACCAGCAGCTCGCCGAAGCTGGGGTTAGTCAGGCTTCGCACTGGCGCCATGGCGCCTGGTACTGCGAGTACCTCCGCTGCACCCATGGGCCCTATCCACTTGTCACTATTTGGGGTGAGGTGCCGCTATTCGAGACCGTTGACGCGCTCGAGATGGCCTCGCCCTCATCGGCGCACCAAGCGCTCGTAGGCCGTTTCGCGCGTGCGAACGAGCGCTACTGGGACGGTGCGCTTGGCGGCTACGCCCCTTACCCGGGAGACCGTGCAGGAAATGTTCAGGCGTTCTTCGACGACAACGGCTGGGAGGGGCTCGCGTTCTTCAACGCCTACAAGGCCACCCACAAGCGCCGTTGGCTCTTTGACGCCCAGCGCGCGTTTCACTTCATCGCCGCCCGCGGCTGGGACAAGGACGGCGGGGGAATGTGGTGGAATACCAGCCATCCCTACCACTCAGGACCCGCTCTCGCGTCCGACAGTCTTTTGGGCATTCTGCTCTACAGCGAAGACCACGAACGCTGGCAGCTGGAAGACGTGAAGATGTATGCCGATTGGGCAAACGCCAACGACAACCACGACGAACGCCAGCTCTACCTTGAGATGCCCAACCGGCCGGAATCGGTGAACGACTACGTGCAGGCTCCCCTGATCTACGCGCAGTACCTACTGTGTCAGGACGGGGAGGGAGAAGGCTACTGCGTTCAGGCGGGGCGAGTGGCGGCCACGCTCGCCGAGCAGCACGTCGACGAATATGGCTACGAATACAACTACGGGCCTGAGTACGACGCGATCTTTATGCAGTGGATGATGGCCTACGGGCAGGCCTCGGGCGAGCCCTACTGGTTGACGCTCGCGGAGGTCAACGCGGCGGCTGCGGCCACGAACGCCGGCAAGGGGCACGGACTCTGGCTCTCGAGTTGGTGGGGCGGGCCAATTGCTGACCCTGAAACGCACCCGAACATGCTGCGCACCATGGGTGCCACGACGAGCCTCTTCGCTTGGGTCGGGGTGTACTCGAGCGCCGGCTCGTAAGACGGGAAGACCATAATCGCCCCGCTCGCTGAATAGCGGCGATTGCCGGCGGGTGTCGTGACGCAGCACTTTGAGTTCATCTCGAGCTGTTTGATCGAGCTGGATGGCCATCCAGCGGTCGTACGCACGCAGTGCTCTGGCGCCCTCCGACGACGTGTTATTGAGCACATAGCGCGTCGCATGGCGCACAAGCCCCCCCACACGCCATCAGCGCAGAAATCGAACAATTTGGCCCCCAGACCCCAGGGCCACGATTCCGTTTAATGGACTCTTGAAAAGATGCCTATTTGCAGGTAATTTAGGGGTGAGCGAGGGGACTCGAACCCCCGACCGCCGGGACCACAACACTTTCCGGCGCTCCGGTGGGTCGTGGTCTGTGCGAGGATCGCCTGCATCTATGCGGCTTCTGCCAGGTCGGACTCCGGTGGAGTCGAGTCGCTTCCTGTGGGGTCTGTTGCCACTTTGTTGCCACCCTCGGACGGGTCCTCGGCGAAGTCCAGCGGCTTGCCGAGGTCCCCGTCGAGCAGATGAACGTAGGTGGTGAGCGTAAAGGCCGCCGAGTGGTGGCCGAGCCAGCGCTGGACCTGAACCGCGTTGCGGCCCTCCGCGAACAGCAGAGACGCGCAGGTGTGCCGGAACGTGTGGAACCCGACCCACTCGACACCTGCCCCTTCTCTGGCAGGCTTGAGCACGCGACGACGGAGGTTCCCGACGTGCAGGTAAGCGCCGTTGCCCGCGGGAAACGCCAGATCATCGTCTCCGGGCCGCTCCGTCTCCCTCCAGCGCTCCCGTAGCGCAAGCACGAGCCCGGACGGCAATGGCACGTCCCGGCGAGCGTGGCGGCTCTTGGGTGGCCCCAGCTTGCCCCGCACGACGCCCCGGCGAACCTTGACGTGCGGTGTGGAGCCGTCGAGCTGTATGTGCCGCCACTGAACGGCGATGGCCTCGCTGATGCGCAGGCCGGTGGCCGCCAGGAACCAGAAGAACAGCCGCCACTGCTCAGGGAACTGCTTGAGCAGCGCCCGCAGCTCCTCCTCGTTCATCACCCGGACCTCCTCTTCCTCGGTGTCCTCGGCGGTTGGGCGGTGCGGCAGATCGATGTCACGCGCGGGGTTCAAGCGGATCAGGCCCTCGCGGACGGCCGTGGCAAGGCACGCGCGCAGCGGCCCCATCACGTTGCGGATCGTCTTGTCCGACAGTGGCTCGCGCCGGCCGGGGTGGTCCTTCGTCGGCGCCGGCTTCGTCTGCTCACACAGCCACGCAACGAACTCAGCGATCCTCATTGGCGTGATCTCCGTCAACCGCGTTCGCTCCGGGAAGTAGTCGAGCGGGTACTGCGTGAGCATCCGCCGGTAGTCCTCGCGCGTGGAGTCACGGAACCCGCGCCGGCCGCGGCCCTGATAGCGCTCCACCCACCCCAGCGCGTACTCCCGCAACGTCGCCCGGCTGCGCGCGTGGAACTCGCCGCGCTCCACGTCCGCCTCTCGCCGCGCCTTGAGCCGCCGCGCTTCATCCAGCGTGCGGACAGCCTCCTTCCTCTGCCGGCTATCCACGTAGAACACGACCACGTAGCGACTCCCGCGCTTGAAGATGCCCGGATGCTTCGTCTTGACCATCGGAGCGGCCATCAGGGGGGTCCTCTTTGCGATGGCGGTGCTCACGACGTGGCCTCGATCGCTGCGTCGAGGTGCGAGCGCTTGAACAGGAGCCTGCGACCGTCGCGGCGCGGCGTGAGGCGCCGCTGGCTCACCAAGTCGTAGATGCGGCTCGTCGGACAGGCGAGGTGCTCTGCGGCCTGCTCCACGCCGATCCACGGCTCGGACGGGCTGGTTCTCGAAAGATTGTCGGCGAGCAGGTCGGCGACGCGCTCGGCGATGGCCTGCACGAACGCATCGGGGACTTGCAGCTCCAAAGCGCCCGCGCTCATGCTCACCTGTCTCCCGGGACTCGCATCGACTCTCTGTATGGAAGCCGGGCAACGGCCTCGCCACACAAGCGAATCTGCCGCGCGCGCCCCCCTCAGCGCAGCCGCTCGCGCACGGCGCGACCCACAGCGAGTGGAGAGGTTCACGTATCGATGAGCGACGAATCACGGCTCCTCCAAAGGGTTTGGGCTCCTTTGAGCCAGTTGGGCACCTGCCCAACTGAGTGCGGCCTTTGCAGGTCGAGGAGGAGCTGTCAAGCAAGTTCGCAAGTGACGGCAGTGCCCCGCCGCAGGCGGGGATCTGAACTTGCTTTACAGCGGGGGAACGACCTGCTACCCCCATCCCGGCGCGCCGCCGCCGGCTGACTTTCACCAGCGAACAAGGAAACACCCGCGACTCGCAACGCCCCGACGCTCCCAATGAGCCGTCAGCCGACCTCGATGACAGCCGACTTGCCCGCCCGACGCGCTCCTGCGGCTCCAACTCCGGCTCCAGCCCACCGACCGCTATCCCCCACGTAATGCCATCCCTTCGACGCCGCAACCGGCCCCTCAGCCCGCCACCAATACACCCACGCCGACGACCCACCACGTCCGTCCTCCCCCCTCCGACCTTCACCGACCGATTCCTCTCAGCTCTCCTGTCGTTGTTCTCCACTTCCACCCTGCTGCCCGCTCGCCCCCCTCCCACGCTCTGCGCCTGGCCCCACCAAAACATCTGTGATGTGGTGGGTCGAGGAAGGGGGTCCCCGGGTAGGAGCGAAGCGGAGAGGCGGGGACCCCCTTCCTCAATGCCAGGCGCAGAGCCAAAACCCGCCCGCGAGCGGGCAGCAGGGTGTCCGTCTCGGGTGTTCGCCTTATAGACGTACACCCAAACGAACACCCAGACGAACACCCCCGCACCTCAAACGGACACCCGAGACGGACACCGGCCAGGATCAGACAGAACGGACCCACTACGCAGCCGCTCGCTCCCTTTCACGGAGGTATGTGGCCCGCCGCCGGCAGCGATCCGAACAGAACCGCGGCGACGGGCCGCGCGTACCGCGCTCTGGCGGTATCTCCCCGCCGCAGTGCTCGCACGCCCGCTCGGGCAACGGCTCCCCACCGGGCATCACAAGCACGGCCAATGCTTGCTCCGGCCTCGTGGCAGGCCGGCGCTCCCACCCTGCGCGCCACGCCTCGACCATGCCCGAGAGCACTTCCAGCCACTCCGCACGCTCCCACCAGGCAGCGTTCACCGCGGACTCCAACGCACCCGGCCACGCCTCCTCGAAGCTCACGCCAGCCCGCCAAGCGGCAGCGAGCTGTTCTCTTAGCTCGACAGGAGGGAGCCCCGCGACAACCACGGGGGCGCGGCGGCGAGCGTGAGCAAGGAGACAAGAGGCATCACTCGCCGCTCTCACGGTTCGGATTCCAAAGCTGGCCACTCCTCAGCCCTCACCGTCGGTAGGAAGCCGCCCAAAGTGCTGCTCGAACTCCTCGGGAGTCAGCCTGCGCTCCCCGTGACGCTCGCCCTCCTGCGGTTCGATCCCCACTGCCGCGATGAGCGCCCGGAGCGCGACCACGAGATCACTTGCGAGGCTGTCATCGGTCGGGCGTGCGCCGAGTGCTCCCCGGAGCGCTTGGCGGTGCTGGGCGAGATCGACTTCGACCTCGCCCTTCACGGGGAAGTGGGTCCAGCCGACCAGGTTGAGCAGCGCCCGTGTGGCGTCCACGCGAGCGAAGCAACCCTCGATCAGCGTGTAGCGCTGCCCGACCGTCCCGACGTTGCAGCAAGCCTCGATCACACCGCGTAGCTCGCCGAGGGAGGCGTGCAGGTCGCCGTAGGCGCCGCTGCGGACCAGCACGATCAGATCGGCCGGGATAGTGATGATGCTCTCGCCGGGCATCAGATCGACACCAGCTCAAGCGCGTCCATGCGACGGGCACACCGCGACGCTTCGACGTTCTCCCCGTCGAGAATCACGACACCCTCCGCCTCCAGCCGCACCAGCGCTTCGTTGACGACCACAGGCGCGAAGTCGAAGACCTCGGCCTCCAGCTCCGCTCGCGTCCAGCACTCCGGGTGATCGTCGCGGAGCACCTGTAGGACGATCGCGCGTTCGACCTGCACCTCATCCATCCAGCCCCGCTGCTCCTGCTGCTCATCGGTCATCTTCGGTTCCTCCAGATGTTGTGTTGGAGGCCCCGGGAGTCGGCTCTTGGCGAGCAAGGCACCCTGCCCGTCTCGGTAGGGTGTCTGGCGTGCCGGGAGTGTCAGCTCTCGGTGCCACGCCGGGGGCGGTGCAAGCCGCGCCCCGGCGCTTTATGTCTGCGCGCGATCTAAGCAGATGCGAGCCAGTTTTGCAACTATCAGTTGCGTAGTTGCTCACCTATGCGCCCTCCTGGGAGGCTTCGGGGGTGGCGCAAACACCGATCACGCGAGTCGGCGGCAGGGTCCGCGCCCGCCGACAATCCCTCAAGCTGACCCAAGACGAGCTTGCGCGGGAGCTGGGCGTCACTCACCAGCACGTCTCCCGCATCGAGAGCAACCAAGCAGCCCCGTCCCTTGATCTGCTCGTCAAGCTCAGCCACAAGCTCGGCGTCAGCACGGACCACCTGCTCACCGGGACACCGCGACCGCGGACATAACCGGAGCTATCCGCGCGGAGCCGCGCCTGAGCGCCGCAGCCAAGCGACATCTGATCGGGCTCGTCAGCGAGCTGCGCGGCGCATCCTGAGCGGGGGCGACGAGGGAGTGACGCATGACGAGGGGGGAGCTGTACGAGTCGATTTAGGCTCGCCCACGCGCACCAATGACCGATAGGGATACAGCCCGCAGACTTGTCGGTGAAGCAGTGGCCGACGAGGCCAGCCGCATCGCACGTGAGGGGCTGTGTCGAAAGCTGGCGACAACGTTTTGCGCAGCGGGCAAGCTGTTGTGGACGGGTGGCTACATGCTGGGCACCGATCGACGTGACGGGCAGTCTCCGTTTGGCTTTGGGAGTGACGCCACGGTTGGCTTGGCGCTCGTCGTAGAGATAGCGGGCCAACTCTTGTCTGGAGCCGTCACGCTTCTTGAGCGTGAGAACCTGTACGGCGCTGCGGCCCTGTTGCGGCAAATTGTTGAGATCGAGTACCTGGCGTGGGCGTTTGCGGAGGACCAGCAAGAGGCCATGATGTGGCTGCGTTCGACGGCAGACGAGCGACGCCGATTGTGGCGACCACAGGACTTGCGTAAACGCTCCGGTGATCGCTTTCGGGCATCCGACTATCGCGGGCACTGCGAGCGAGGTGGCCATCCCACGCCAGAGGCGACCCTACTCTTGCCGAGTCACGGCCGACAGCTTTGGTCAGAGCTCTGGTGGCTCGACCTAGCCGAGCACGGCGTCAGCACTTGGAGGTATGTCGCGGATGCTTCAGATCGTCTCGGCTATATCAAGGAGGTGCAGTCGGTGGCTGATACCTGCCGTCTACAGGACGCCATCGTGCACTGGGAGCAGAGCGATCGTCTGCGAACGGTCGCTGTCGAGACACTGCGGTCATTCCGTGTTGCTGGTGAGCCATAAGCGGGCGCGGGACCGGCCCACAGCAGCGAAGCGATGAAACCCCTTGCGCTGGGCCGGCAGATCGCTATGCTTCACTTGTGACCACCGAGGTGCCCACATGAAGGTCGTGACGGTACGAGACTTCCGCGACCACGCGACAGAGATGTTCCGCTCCGACGACGTGATCCTCGTAACACGCGAAGGCACCCCTGCGGGGTTCTTCCTGCCGTGGGATACGCCCGAGCTACCCGTGGAGGTTCGCCGTGAGGTGTTCCTGCGCCTGTCCGAGCAGATCGGCGGAGCACTGGGTGCCTTGGGCGTAAGCGAGCGAGAGGTGCTCGGCGATTTCGCTGCCTCCCGCAGTCGTCGCTGACGCGAACGTCGTCTTGTCGGCACTGATCGGTGGCCGTGCGCGCCTCGTGATTGCCTCAGAGCACGGCCCAAGGTGCGTTGCCGCGGAGGCCGTCGCGGACGAGATAGCTCGACACCTCCCCCGGCTGGCCGCTAAGCGCCACCTCGACCCACCACTGTTGTTCGCGGCGCTCCAGGTCATGCCCATCGACTGGAAGCCCTCGGCAGAATACGAGGATCAGCGAGAGGAGGCCGAGAAACGCATCGCGGCCCGCGACCCCGACGACTGGCCGACAATCGCCCTCGCGCTCAAGCTGGGGCTGCCCATCTGGTCACAAGACAAGGACCACGATGACGCCGGCATCGAGGTCTTCACAACGGGTGACCTGCTCGACACGCTACGCGACGCCGGACACGATAAGTAGCCCCACAGCATCGACGGCATACCGCTTATTGCCACTTCCATTGCCACCCCGCCCGATCCTGAATCGTTCCATGACTCCTTAACCACCGGAACCCCTGCATCCACCAGGGGTTCCAAGAGGGTGAGCGAGGGGACTCGAACCCCCGACCGCCGGGACCACAACCCGGAGCTCTACCAGCTGAGCTACGCCCACCAAGCGCGGGGTCCGTAGTGTAGCGGCGGGTCTGCGCCGCCCCGGGTGCCGCCTCGCCGCGCCTCAGACCCGGCGGATCAAGACCCGCGAGCCACTCCAGCTCTCGAACACCCGGAGGGTGGTAAGGGCGTCCTGCTCGTCCATCGCCTCAGGGGTGGACTCGGGCTCGGCGGCGCGCAGCAGCACGATCAGCCGCACGCCCAGCAGCGAGGCGAGCTCACGTTCAGCGATCGCCAGGGTCTCGCTCGCGGGGCGGCCGGGATTCTGGGCGGATGCCAGCTCCCACGCGCGTCGAAGCGGTGTCGGCGCATCCCCGATCTGCGCCAGCAGCTGCAGGCCGAGCGAGCCGGCGATCGGATCCGCGGACCGCGAGGGATCAGCCGATCGATCCGGCTCCCCGACCGCGGCGAGCATCTGGGCCGTGACCTCCCTGCCCGCGCGCTGCGCGGTGCGCCAGCCCCGGCCCATCGAGAGCTGCTGCAGCGGGATCCGCGGGCCCTCGATCACCGTGATCTGTGCGTGGCGGGGGTCCCACCTGAGCTCCCCCAGATCGAATGGTCTGTCGGCCACCCAGGGTTCGAGCACCGTGGCCCGCAGCTCCTCCCCGCTCAGGTTGAAGCGGCACACGTTGCGCGGAAAATGGCGCAGCTCCAGGTGGTAGACGTGCTCGGAGGCGGTGGATGGGGATTGCGAGCTCGACATGGGACCTCCAGGGGGACATCCTGCTTGCCGGTGACGTTGCCGGGGAGCCGAGGGGGCCCTATCCGAGCCCCACCACCGCGTCGATCTCCACCTGCGCGCCGCGCGGCAGCGCCGCCACCCCCACCGTTACCCGAGCGGGGGGGTCCGCGGGGAAGAACTCGGCGTACACCTCGTTCACCTCCGAGAAGCGCTCCAGGTCGGTCATGTAGATTGTCATCCGCACCGCGCGCTCCAGGGTGGTCCCCGCCGCGGCGCACACCGCGCGGAGGTTCTCCAGGCAGCGGCGCGCCTGCTCGGCGGCGCTCGCGCCGACCAGCTCACCGCTCGCCGGGTCCAGGGGGATCTGGCCTGAGCAGAACAGCAGCTCCCCCGTCGATCGAAGATCGACCAGCACCGCCTGGCTGTAGGGACCGATCGCCGCGGGCGCTCCCGGGGCGACGACGATCTGGCGAGAGCCCTCCATACGCGGGAGACCCTACATGCCCGCTTTCCCGGGGCCACCGCAGGTGCGCGCGCGACGCCGACGCAGGCGGCGCGCCGCAACCCACGATCGGCTAGATTCCAACTGGTGCGACCCTCCGTCAGGAAGCTCGCCGTCGCATTCCTGACGGCCCCGATCCTCGCCGCCTGCGCACTCCCCGCCTCGGCGGGAGCCCAGATCGCGTGGGGGCCGTGCGGAAGCAGCAACGACTTCGCGTGCGCCCACCTCACTGTTCCGCTCGACCCCAGCGGGATCACACCGGGGAGCATCACGCTCGCCATCCGCCGCCACCGCGCTCCGGTGGGGGAAGCGCGCTCCGCGGTGATCGCGCTCGCCGGGGGCCCCGGGCAGTCGGCGATCCCGTTCGCCGAAGACTTCACCGAACTGCTGGGTCCGATTCTCGCCACGCGCGATCTGATCGTCTTCGACCAGCGCGGCACCGGCAAATCGCACCCGCTCTCCTGCCACGGCTTCGAACACCCCCGCTCCTACCACTCCTTCGGGGGGCTGCTCGCCGCCTGCGCCGACCAGATCGGGCCCGAACGCGCCTTCTACACGACCCCCGACAGCGTGGCCGACATCGAGGCGATCCGTATCGCGGGGGGCTATGAAAAGCTCGTCCTCTACGGCACCTCCTACGGCACCAAGGTCGCCGAGGAGTACGCCCAGCGCTACCCCCAGCACGTCGAAGCGCTGATCCTCGACTCCGTCGTGCCCCCCCGGGGACCCGACCCGCTCGACCGTGCGACCTTCGCCGCGGTGCCCCGCATCCTGCGCCAGCTCTGCGCCTACCGCCAGTGCGCCCACATCACCCCCAACCCCGTCGGGGACCTCGCGCGGCTGGTGCGGCGCACGGGCCGCGGCGCGCTGCGGGGGCGCTACATCGACGGCCACGGCCACCCCCACACCATCCCCATCTCCTCCGACGATCTCGCCGCGATTCTGCTCGCGGGCGACCTCGACCCGATCCTGCGCGCCGAATTCCCCGCCGCGGTGCACGCGGCCGTCGAAGGCGACAGCGCCCCGCTCACACGGCTGCTCGCGCGCGGGGGGGGCGAAGGCGAAGATGGGGAAGGGATCGACGCGCCGCTCTACTTCGCCACCACCTGCGAAGAGGAGGACTTCCCCTGGAGCCGCACCGCGAGCCCCCGCGAACGGATCGCCCAGGCCACCGCCCAGATCGACGCTCTCCCCGCGAGCTCCCTCGCCCCGTTCACCCCCGCGAACATGCTCGACTTCGACGAGCTCCCCGCGTGCGCCTTCTGGCCCTTTGCCACGCCCGCGCCCCCAATGGTGCCGTCCGCGATGCCCGACGTCCCCGCGTTGGTCCTCAGCGGCGCCGACGACCTGCGCACCCCCACCGCCAATGCGCGCGAAGTCGCCGCCCAGATCCCCGACGCGCACCTGCTGGTGGTGCCCAACACCGGGCACTCCGTGCTCGGGACCGAGCCCACCGCCTGCGCGCGCAAGGCGCTGCTGGCGATGCTCGAAGGCGGACTGGGCGAACGTCCGATCGCGCCCTGCCACGCGGGGCCGCCGGCGCCCCTCCTGCACCCCGACCCGCTCGCCCCCCGGCGGCTCTCCGACGTCGCCCCCGCGCACGGCTACCGCGGCCGGGCGGGTCGGACACTGGGGGCGGTCGAGCTAACGCTCGCCGACTACTCCCGCCAGCTCGTGATCCAGCTGCTCGAAGCGAGCGGCTCCACCTCCGCGGGCTCCCTGAGCCTCTCCTCGCTCGACAGCGGCGGCCTGCAGGCGGGCTGGGTGCAGCCCACAAAGGGGGGTCTGCTCTTCCACGGCTACTCCTACGTGCCCGGCGTCACCCTCTCGGGCGCGGTCAAGGCCGAAAGCATCAAGCTGCGCATCGGCGGCTCCGCGGCCGCCCACGGTGTCCTTCGCCTGGGGCCCCACAGGGCGCTGGTGGGCGAACTGGGAGGTCAGCGGGTCCATCTGAACCGCAGCGGCCCCTCGGCGACTGCCGCTATTGTCGAGCCCGATGCGTATGCGAGCCCAGGTCTCGATCTTCGCGGCTCTGCTGTCCGCGCTGCTGCTCGCAGGCTTGCCGGCCTCCTCGGCCGGCTCCCCCGGAGCTAGCCTCAGCTTCTCCGCCTGCGCCCACGAGGCGAGCTTCGCCTGCACCACCCTCGCCGTCCCCCTCGACCGCGGCGACCCCGCGCTGGGGGGCACGATCTCGCTGAGCGTGGAGCGACTCCAGGCGGGGCTCACCCCGAGCTCGAGCGCCGTGATCGGCCTCGCCGGCGGGCCCGGGCAGGCGGCGAACCCGCTCGCTAGCTTCATGGCCAAGGCGATCGCCCCCGCGCTGCGCACCCGCGACCTGATCGTCTTCGACCAGCGCGGCACCGGGCGCTCGAACCCGCTCAACTGCGGGGCCCTGCAGAACCCGCTGGCGATCGAAGGCACCGGTCCCGACGTGGGGCGCCTGGCCGAACAGTGCGCCCTGCAACTCGGACCCGCGCGGGGGGCGTACACGAGCGAGGAATCGGTCCAGGACATCGAGGCGGTCCGCGGGGCGCTGGGCTACGAAAAGCTCGTGCTCTACAGCACCTCCTACGGCACCAAGGTGGCGCTCGAGTACGCCGAACGCTACCCCGAACACGTGGAAGCGCTGGTACTCGACTCGGTCGTGCTCCCGGACGGCCCCGAACCCCTCGGCCTGTCCACCCTCCAGGCGGTGGGACCCGTGCTCGAAGAGCTCTGCTCGGAAGGGGCCTGTGCGCACATCACCTCCAACCCCCTCGGCGATATCGCCACGCTGGCCGCGCGGCTGCGCAAGCACGCGCTCAGCGGGTCGGTGTACGACGGCTCCGGGCACCGCCACTCCGCCACGCTCGGCGAGGCCGACCTGCTGGGCATCGTGGAGGCCGGGGATCTCAACCCGGCGCTGCGCGCGCTGCTGCCCGCCGCGGTGCGATCGGCGCTGAGCGGCAACCCCGACCCGCTGCTGCGCCTGAGGGCGCTCTCGGAAGGGCTGATCCCCAACGTGCCCGTGCCCCGGCGGGTCGCCAGCGCCGAACGGGAAGCGAGCGAAGAAGAAGACAGCGCGTTGTTCCTCGCGACCTCCTGCGAGGAGAAGCCCTTCCCCTGGCAGCGCACCGCCTCCCCCACCACCCGGAACACCGAAGCGCTCGCCGCGCTGCACGCGCTGCCGAGCTCGGACTTCTACCCCTTCGACGCCGCCACCGCGTGGGCCAACAGCCTGGTGTCCGCCTGCGTGGACTGGCCCGACGCCTCCCCCGCGCCACCCGCGCCGGGTCCGCTGCCGAACGTGCCCACGCTGATCCTCTCCGGCGCACAGGATCTGCGGACCCCCACCGCCAATGCGCGCGTGATCGCCGCCGAGATCCCCGACAGCCAGCTGCTCGTCGTCCCCTACACCGGGCACTCGGTCCTCGGCAGCGACCTCAGCGGATGCGCGGAAGCGGCCGTGAGCGCCTTCTTCGGGGGGGCCAGTGTGCAGCCCTGCAGGCCCACCCAGGACCCCTTCGCCCCCACCCCGATCACCCCAACGAGCCTCGCCTCGATCCGGCCTGTGCCCGGCCTGGGGGGCAACCGCGGCCGCACCCTGACCGCGGTGCTCGACACGCTCGTGGATCTCGAGCGCCAGGTGATCGGGGCCACGCTGCAGGTCAATCAGGAACTCCCCAGCGGATCGAGCATCGGGGGGTTGCACGGCGGTTACGCCAAGCTGAGCTCATCCTCGGTGCGCCTCAGCGGGTTCACCTTCGTGCCCGGGGTCGCGCTCAGCGGCACCCTCCCCGCGAGCTCCGGCAAGCTCCACACCATCACCCTCCGCGTCAGTGGACCCGCCGCGGCCCACGGGACCGTCGCGATCACCGCCGGGGAGCGCGCCACGGGCACCCTGGGCGGCAGGCCCTTCGACGTGAGCACCGCCAAGGCCCAGCTCTCCCGCGCCGATCTCACCCAACTATCCTGAGCCGGTGCCCAACGCGCTCGCGCAGGAGACCTCACCCTACCTGCGCCAGCACGCCTCCAACCCCGTGGACTGGCTGCCCTGGGGACCCGCGGCGCTGAGGGCGGCGCGCGAGCGCGACGTCCCGCTGGTGGTCTCGATCGGCTACTCCTCCTGCCACTGGTGCCACGTGATGGAGCACGAGTCCTTCGAGGACCCCCGCGTGGCGGCGCTGATGAACGAGGAGTTCGTGTGCGTCAAGGTGGACCGCGAGGAGCGCCCCGACGTGGACGCCCTCTACATGGAGGCCGTGCAGGGGATGACCGGCCAGGGGGGGTGGCCCCTGAACGTCTTCCTCACCCCCGAGCAGCTCCCCTTCTACGGCGGTACCTACTTCCCGCCGGAGCCCCGCCACGGGCTGCCCTCGTGGACGCAGGTGCTGCACGCGATCGCCGAGACCTGGCGCGAGCAGGCCGTGGAGATCCGCGCGGGGAGCGAGCGGATCCGCGCGCGGCTCTCCGGCGGAGCGCGCCTGGAGCCCTCCGCGGAGCCCTTCGACGCGGGCACCCTGGAGGCGGCGGTGGCGCGGCTGCGGGAGTCCTTCGACGCCGCCCGCGGCGGCTTCGGTGGGGCGCCGAAGTTCCCGCAGACCCCGGCGATCGAGTTCCTGCTGCGCCACGGGGAGCGCGAGATGTCGCTCGCCACGCTGCGCGCGATGGCGCGCGGGGGGATCCACGACCAGCTCGGCGGGGGCTTTCACCGCTACTCCGTGGACGCCTCCTGGACGGTGCCCCACTTCGAGAAGATGCTCTACGACAACGCCCTGCTCGCGCGCGCCTACCTGCACGGGTACCGCCTCTCGGAGGAGGGGGGGAGGAGGAGGGGGAGGGGTACGCTCGGGTTTGCCGCGCCGTACTGGACTGGGCCCTGCGCGAGATGCGCGGACCCGAGGGCGGCTTCTACTCGGCGCTAGACGCCGACTCCGAGGGCGTGGAGGGCCGCTTCTACGTGTGGCGCGTGGGGGAACTGGAGGAGATCCTCGGCGGGGACGCCGACGCCGCGATCCGCTGGCTGGGGTGCAGCGAGGAGGGCAACTTCGTCGATCCCCACCATCCCGAGCCCGGCCTGAACGTGCTCACGGATTGCAGCCCCCCCACCTCACGGCCCGACGCCGCCACCCGTGAGCGCATCCGCGCCCGGCTGCTGGAGGCGCGGGCGGCCCGCACCCGGCCCGGGCTCGACGACAAGCGCATCACCAGCTGGAACGCCCTGATGATCGCCGCGCTCGCCGACGCGGGGGCGGTGCTGGACGAGCCGCGCTACCTCGAGGCGGCGGAGCGCTGCGCGGAGTTCGTCCTACGCGACCTGCGCGATGGCGAGGGGCGGCTGCTGCGCACCTACTCCTGGGGGCGCGCGCATATCGGCGGCTACCTGGAGGACCACGCCTTCCTGCTGGAGGCCCTGATCGTGCTCTTCGAGGCCACCTGCGAGGAGCGCTGGCTCACCGAGGCGCGCGCGCTCGCGAAGCATACGATCGCGCGCTTCGCCGACCCCGAGCGCGGGGGCTTCTTCTCCACGCCCTCCGACGGGGAGGAGTTGATCGCGCGGCGCAAGGACCTCGAGGACAACCCGATCCCCTCGGGCGCCTCCTCTGCCGCGATGGGCCTCCTGCGCCTCGCGCAGCTCACCGGCGAGACCTCCTACGAACGCCATGCGCTCGGCGTGCTGAGGCTGTTGCACGAGATCGCTCCCCGCCACCCCGGGGCCTTCGGGCACCTCCTGCAGGCGCTTCAGCTGCATCTCTCGCCGGCCGCGGGGCTCGCGTGCGCCGTGCCCCCCACCCGTTCTGCGGCGGCCGGCTCCGTGCAGACACCGCCGGCCTGACACCCGAGTCGCCAGCCACCGCCCCGGACTACATCGGATGACCTTCGCATAGCCGAGATCATTATGAGAATCGGTGCTTCTGAGTTTTACTCTTGTTCCCCAGGCCCCGCGGCGGGGGCTTCGGCGGTACTCAGCACGAGGGCGTTCCCGGAGGGGTCGCGCACAAGCGGCCCGTCGGAGGTGTCCTGTAGCTCGCAACCGTGGTCTGCGAGGCGGGTGAGCACGCGCTGGCACTCGTGTTCGTCGGGAAGTAGGATCGTGGCGTGGCGAAGGGCCGCTGCGGCCGGCGGCGGCGGGGGTGCGTCGGCACTCTCCCAGATGTTGGCGCCGATGTGATGGTGGTAGCCGCCGGCGCTGAGGAAGGCGGCGTGGGACCCCAGGGCGGCCATCAGGGCGAAGCCGAGAACGTCACGGTAAAACTCGACCGTGGGCGCGATCGCGGCTACCTTGAGGTGGATGTGGCCCATCACGGTCCCCTCGGGCAGGCCGCCGAAGCCAGGGCCGGCGCGATCGGGGAGCTCGGCGAGCAGGCCCTCGACGTCGAGCGGCAGGGTGCTCATCCGCTGCACCTGCCCCTCCCAGTGCTCACGGGGGCGGTCGCAGTAGATCTCGATCCCGTGGCCGTCGGGGTCGCTGAGGTAGATGGCCTCGCTGACGAAGTGATCGGAGAGGCCGACGAGCGGGACGCGCTCGTGCGCGGCGTGGGCCAGCCAGCCCGCCAAGTCGACGCGCCGGGGGACGAGCAGGGCGAAGTGGTAGAGGCCGGTGGTGTGCGGGGCGGGGCGGGCGCTGGGCTGCTCGACGAGTACGAGCAGGGTGCGCCCGCCGGTGCCGAGCACGGCCCGCCGCCCCGCCCGCGGTGCGCCCTGCGGCGCCTGCAGCAGTGCGAGACCGACGGCCCGCTCGTAGTACGCGATCGAGCGAGCGAGATCGGCGACCTTGAGATGCACGGCGCCCACGCCGGCGCAAGGCGAGATCGCGCCGCTCGCCGGAGCGCCGCCCAGCTCGAGCTCCTCGGGATCGCGCACTCCCGGCGGTCTGGCCATCCTCGACCATGCTAGACCGCATGCCCGGTGGGCTGTCGGGCGGCCGCCCAAGGGATCGCCGATCGCTGACGACTTCGATCGGCCGACGACCCGTCCGCGGGGACTTCACGGTCGGCCGACGACCGCCGACCGCGAGCCGTCCACGATCGGGCGAGGGGGACGTGGGGGCCGATGCGAGAATGGCACGGATGCGACCGAACCCGGCATACGCGAGCACCGATGTCGAGGTGGTGCAGGCGCTGATCGCCGAACACCCGTGGGCGGCCCTGGTCAGTGGCGCAGCCGACGGCGCGCCGGTGGCGTCGCACGTCCCGATCCTGCTGGATGAGGAGACCTCCGAGCTGACGGTCCTGACCCACGTCGGCAGACCCGACGAGCAGATCCATCGCCTCGGCGAGCGGGAGGTGCTGTTGATCGTGCAGGGACACCACGGCTACATCTCCCCCAGCTGGTACGCGCCGGGCGCGACGGGAGTGCCGACCTGGAACTACACGGTCGCGCACTGCTACGGGATGCCGGAGCTGCTGGACGAGTCGCGCAACCTCGCAGCGCTGATGCGCCTGGTGGAGCGCTTCGAGCAAGTGACGGGGCAGCCGTTGCGGCTGGAGAGCGACGAAGCGGCAGAGCTCGCCCGTGGCACAGTGGGCATCCGGGTGCCGATCGCGCGCTTTCTCTGTAAGCGCAAGCTCAGCCAGAACAAGGACGCCGAGACTCGCGATGCGGTGATCGCGGGGCTGCGGGCGCCAGGCCCCTACCGCAACGTGGAGCTCGCGGGCGACATGGAGCGCCTCAGCCCGCGGTCGGGGTAAGCACGACGACGGGGATCGTGCGGGTGGTCTTCTCCGCGTACTCGGCGAACTGCGGCATGAGCTCGGCCTGGGCGCGGTAGAGCCGCTCACGCTCCTCGCTGGTGGCCTCGGTGGCGCGCACCCGCAGGGTCTGGGTGCCCACCTCGATCGTGGCGTCGGGGTGAGCCGTCAGGTTGTGGTACCAGGCGGGGTGCTTCGGCGCGCCGCCCTTGGAGGCGATGATCACGTAGCGCTCGCCGTCGCGGTTGTAGGCAAGGGGATTGACGCGCTCGGTGCCCGACCTGGCGCCTGTGTGGTGCAGTAGCAGGATCGGCATGCTCGCGAACATGCCGCCGACGCGCCCCTCGTTGGCGCGGAACTCGTCGATGACCTTGGCGTTGAAGTCGGCGGGCGACGTGGACATGGCGCTCCTCGCTTTGACCGGGATTGCACGTGGCGGGATCAGTCTGGAACCCGAGGTCATCGATGGCTCCCCTCCCTACAAGATCGACAGATAGCGATCAGCTCCCACTGGGAGACCTGTACGCGGTAGTCCTCCCACTCCTGGCGCTTGATCTCCACGTAGCGGTTGAACATGTACTCCCCAAGGGTGCGCAGCGCAAGCTCCGATTGGGCGGTCAGCTCGATCGCATCGCCGAGGGTCTCCGGGAGCTGCTCGACCCCGAGGCGACGGCGCTCCTCGCCGGAGAGGTGGTAGAGATTCTGCTCCATCGGCTCCGGCAGCTCGTAGCCCTTCTCGATCCCCTCAAGACCCGCCTGCAGCAGCACCGCGAAGGTGAGATAGGGATTGCAGGCGGGGTCCGGGCAGCGCAGCTCCATGCGCGTCGCGCGCTCCCGCCCGGGGTGGTAGAGCGGCACGCGCACCAGCGCCGAGCGGTTGCGCCGCGACCACGCCACGTACACCGGCGCCTCGTAGCCGGGGACCAGGCGCTTGTAGGAGTTCACCCACTGCGCGAAGATCGCGCAGATCTCCCGCGCGTGCCTGAGCTGGCCCGCGATGAAGGCCTTGCCGACGTCCGAGAGGAAATACTGGTCCTCGGGGTCGAAGAACGCGTTTTTGCCCTCCCGGAACAGCGACTGGTGGGTGTGCATCCCCGAGCCGTTCTCCCCGAAGAGGGGCTTGGGCATAAAGGTGGCGTGCCACCCATACTTCAGCGCGTACTCCTTGACCGTGATGCGGTAGCTCATGCAGTCGTCGGCCATCTTCATCGCGTCGGCGTAGCGCATGTCGATCTCGTGCTGGGAGGGGCCCACCTCGTGGTGGGTGTACTCCACGTGGATCCCCAGCTGCTCCAGCGCGAGCACCGTCTCGCGGCGCACGTCCGAGCCGGCGTCCAGGGTGGTGAGGTCGAAGTACCCACCCCGGTCCAGCGGCTCGGTGGAGCGGTTGTCGCGGAACAGGAAGTACTCCAGCTCGGGCCCCACGTTGAAGGTGTCGAAACCCATCCCCCGCGCGCGCTCCACCGCGCGGCGCAGCACGTGGCGGGGATCCCCTCGTAGGGGGTGCGCTCGGGGGTGATGATGTCGCAGAACATCCTCCCCACCCCCTGCTCCTCGGGGCGCCAGGGGAGCACCGCGAAGGTGGTGGGGTCCGGGAGCGCGATCATGTCGGACTCCTCGATCGCGTTGAAGCCCGTGATCGAGCTGCCGTCGAAGCCCATCCCCGCCTCGAAGGCGTCCTCGAGCTCCGCGGCGTTGATCGAGAAGGACTTCAGCTGGCCCAGGATGTCGGTGAACCAGAAGCGGATGAACCTGATCTTGCGCTCCTCCACCAGCGCCCTCACGTCCGCGGCGGTCCTGGGCATGGGGGCCTCGACCGCGGCCGTCCCGGCCGCGGTGGTGGTGGTGGTCGGCGTGTCCGGCTGCTCTGCCATCCCCGCCGGACCTTAGTCGATGGCCGGAGCGCGGGGTATCGACGGATGGCCAAACCCGGCCAGCCGCTGTGTCACTGCATTTTGCGCACCCACCACACCAACTGGACCTCTCATGGCTGTCATCTGGGCGCTGCCCACAGGTCCAGTTTGTGTGGTGGGCCCAAACTGAAACACCATCTCCCGCCCGCTCGCTACCCTTGCGCACTCAGGAGCGCCGCGAGCACCAGCATGAACCCGAGCACCACCGCCCACGAGGCGATGCGATCGGGGTGCGGTCCCACCCACTCCGCTGGCGTGCGGCGCGGCCGGCGCCGGTGACGCATGGTCCTCTCGGACATTCCGCCATGCTCCCATCGCGTTCGGACAGCACGAGCGCACGTGGCGGGAAACGGTCTTTATGGATGGCGGCCGGCACCGGGGGCCCGTGATCGCCTGCCGCGACGGCGAAAGTACCGTGGTCTTGATCAGCCGCCCGCCACCGCGGCCACGAAGTTGGCCACGTCCTGCGCTTCCCTGCCCTGGTAGAGCAGCGCCGGCATCTGGCCGCGGCCGCGCGAGCGCCCTTCGAGGATCGCGCTCAGCACAAACGCCTCGCGCTCCGTGTGCGCCTCCTGCGGCGTTGTGCCCGGCGACGCGGCGATCGTGGGGATCAGCACGTCGAGGTCCGGACCCGTCCGGCCCACCGCGTTGGCGGCGGCGAGAGTGTGGCAGAGGTTGCAGGCGTGCGAGAACAGTTCGCGGCCCCTCTGCTGCGGCGCGTTCAGGTGCACCGTGCCCGTCGGGCCCACTGCGACGCTCGCCTTGTGCTCCCCGTTGAACGCCAGCACCAGCGCGGGCACCACCAGGCCAAATATGCACAGCACCACGATCACCGCCGTCAGCCCGCGCTGAGTCGCCGTCGATTCGCTGTGCAGCGACCGATCGGAGATCGGCCAGCGGGCCCCCCGGGGGCCGCCGCGCATCGCCATGAAGAACACGCCCAGGGCGAGGGCCACGATGAGGATCACGATGATGAGCGCCACTGCCGGCGGCACGATATCGGTTGGCGGCGTCGGAGTGCGCCCCCGCGGGAGAGCGAATCGCCGAGGCCGAGTAACCCGCGAGCCGGCGTCGGGCTGTGACGGTTCGGTTCGGCCGCCCTCCAAGATGAGAATCTCCCCACACGATCTTCAGGATCCCTTGATCGATCGCGCTAGCCTTGGTTTGGACGTCCGCCAGCGACACGTCCCGACACCGACAGCGACCAGAGGCAACAAGGACCATGAGCAACTTCCTGCGCCGCCTACCGCTCTCTCGCCTGCTGCTCCTCTGTGGGGTTCTGATCGGGGTGGGCGTTCGGCGCGACCGCGCTCGCGACCGCGCTGGGCGTCGGTCCCACGCCGCCGCCCACGCCCCTGGCGAACGCCGTCCACGACGCGCTCGCCACGCCGCCCGTCGAAGGTGTCAGCGCTCAGATTCTGCTCACCGACCACCTGCTCGAAGGCGCCAACCTCGCCGGCGGCGGCGGCGAAGCCAGCCAGCTGACCTCGAGCCCGCTGCTCTCCGGCGCCTCCGGGCGGCTGTGGATCTCCAAGGACGGGCGCGTACGCCTGGAGCTGCGGTCCGAAAAGGGAGACACCCAGATCTACTACGACGGGCACACCCTGTCGATGTACGACGCCTCCTCCAACACGCTCTACCGCTACACGCCGCCGAAGGCGCAGGAAGGCGCGGCGAAAGCGGCCAGTCAGGCGCCGGCGCCAGGACCGCTGGGCCAGCCCACGAACCCCCGGCGTCGCCAAGATCGAAGAAGCGATCTCGCATCTGAGCAAGCACACCGACGTGTCCGGCGCGACGCCCACCGACGTCGCGGGCCAGGCCGCCTACACGGTGCGGATCTCCCCCAGGGAAGGCGGCAGCCTGCTGGCCGGCGCCGAGCTCTCCTGGGACGCCGTGCACGGCGTGCCGCTGCGCGCGGCGGTCTACTCCACCGAGAGCGCCTCGCCGGTGCTCGAACTGGCCGCCACCTCGATCTCCTACGGCCCCGTCGAACCATCGGTGTTCGAATTCACGCCGCCCGCCAACGCCAAGGTCGAAGAAGTCGTGCTCCCCAAGCGCGGCGAACATCAGGGCAGCTCCTCACAGGGCGGCGAACACGAACACCCCAACGTCACCACACACGGCAGTGGGCCCGGGACGATCGCCGTGCTCGAAGGCAAGGCCAAGACCGGCTCCTCGCAGACCCCGCCGCTGCCCGAAGGGCTGCAGCAGGTGAAGATCAACGGCACCCTCGCCAGCGAGCTGCCGACCGAGCTCGGCACGCTGCTCACCTTCGAGCGCTCCGGCGTGCGCTACCTGATCGCCGGCGCGGTTGCACCCAGCGCCGTCGAAGCGGTGGCCAAGGGCCTGTAGCCCCGTGACCCCACCGTCCCCGCACGGACGCAAGGAGCACCATGGCGTCTCCCGAAGGAATACGGGTGACTGAGCACGCAGCCCGAAGCGACGAGGCACAGCCGGTTCGGGCACGGGGGCTGGTCAAGCGTTACAAGGAGGTCCTCGCGGTCGACCACATCGACCTGAACGTCCACGCCGGCGACGTGTACGGGTTCCTCGGGCCCAACGGCGCCGGCAAGACCACGACGCTGCGCATGGCGCTCGGCCTGATCATGCCCACGGAGGGCACCGTCGAGCTGTTCGGCCGCGACCCGATCGCGCGAGGGCGCGCGGGCGCTGGAGGGCGTCGCGGGGTTCGTCGAGGCGCCGCAGCTTCTACCCCTACCTGAGCGCACGCAAGAACCTCGAACTGCTCGCCGCGCTCGACGGGGACGGCGCACGAGAGCGCATCGCGGAGGTGCTCGCAGACCGTCGAGCTGAGCCCCCGCGCGGAGCACCGCGTGGGCGGCTACTCGCACGGCATGCGCCAGCGCCTGGGCATCGCCGCCGCGCTGCTGCGCCGCCCGCGCCTGCTGATCCTCGACGAGCCCGCCACCGGCCTCGACCCGGCGGGGATGCGCGACATGCGCGCCGCTGATCCGCCGCCTGGCCGACCAGGGGATCACCGTCCTGCTCTCCAGCCACCAGCTGCCCGAGGTGCAGGAACTGTGCGATCGCGTGGCGATCGTCGACTCCGGACGCGTCGTCTACGAGGGCGCGCTCGCCGACCTGCGCCGCCAGGGCGGGGCCGGCTACCGGCTGCGCTCCACCGACGACGCCCGCGCGCTCGCGCTGCTGCGCGCGCAGCCCGGCATCGAGCACGTGACCGATGCCCACCCGCCCGAGCACGGCCTCTCCTTCCAGGCCGCAGGAGCACGACGTCGGCGCGCTGTCGATCGCGCTCGGCGCCGCGGGAGTCGGCATCCTCGCGCTCACCCCCGAGCTGGCGACGCTCGAGGATCTGTTCTTCCGGCTCACCGAGGGCGGCGACGACAACGGCGACGGCGCCCACGATCCCGCAGCCGGCGAGTCGAGCGACGCCGACGCCCTGTCCGGGGGTTCCCTGGGGGCCGCCGTGTCGGGGCTGGCCGCGACCGCGCGGGCGCTTGAGGAGACCCGATGAGCAGCGCCGCCCTCGGCGCTCCGCCCGCGGCCCCGATCGGCGCCGCCCGGGCACGGCGGCCGTCCACCGCGACCGCCTACCGCTGGGAGCTGCGTAAGCTCGTCTCCCAGAAGCGCACCTACCTCGGCCTGGGGCTCGCGGCGATCCTGCCGATCATCTTCGTTATCGCCCAGAACCTGCGCAGCGATCGCGGCCACGACCAGGGCAACATCTTCGCCTCGCAGATCACCCAGTCCGGGCTCGCCACGCCGGTGCTGATGCTGCTGTTCCTGTCGGTGTTCATGCTGCCGCTGATCGCCGCGCTGGTCGCCGGGGACATCGTCGCCGCCGAGGACGGCAACGGCACGCTCAAGACGATCCTCACGCGCTCGGTCGACCGCGGGCAGGTGTTCGCCGCGAAGGCGCTCGCGGCGATGACCTATGCGAGCGATCGCCGTGTTCCTGTCGGCCGATCGTGGCCACGGTCGCCGGCGTCGCGTCGTGGGGCTTCAACCACGTCGTGACCTTCTCCGGCACCGTGGTGTCGGCGCCCGAAGGCCTGCTGCTGGTGTTCGCCGCCAACGCCTGCTACCTGATCCCGCTGCTGGCCGTCGTCTGCATCGGCGTGCTGCTGTCCACCGCCACGCGCAACAGCGCCGCGGCCGTCGTCGGCACGATGGGGTTCACGATCCTGCTGTTCATCGTCGCGCCAGATACCGGGCCTCGAAGGCAGTCAAGCCCTACCTGCTCACCGAACAGTTCGAGAACTGGCACGGCCTGCTGCGCACCCCCACCGACTGGGCGCCGATCGCGCACTCCGCCTGGGTGTGCGCGCTGTATGCGTGCCCGCGCTGTTCGCCGCCTACCTCGTGTTCCTGCGCCGCGACGTCGCCGGCGGCTGAACGGCGCGTCGCCGCGCGCGGGACGCTTCATCGGCCGACCTCGGCGGGCAGCTCCACCAGCGACAGCTCGACGTCGCCCATCAGCCGCGTGCGCCTCGCGCGGGTCGATCAGGCCCGCGCCGAGGCGCCCGGTGCGACTCCGCGCCGCAGGCGACCCCGAAGCGCAGGCACTGGTCGGGCGAGCGGCCCTCGTAGCGCGCCGCGACGTAGCCCGCCAGGAAGGCGTCGCCGGAGCCGCGCTTGGCGACCGGCTCGCGCGGCTCGATGCGCGCGCGCTTGAGCCGCGGCTGGCCGTCGATCAGCACCTGCGCGAAGCAGCCGTCGGGCAGCGTCATGATCGCCTCGCGGGCGCCCAGCGCGGCGATCTCGCGCACCGCGAGCGAGCGCTCCTGCTCGCTCGGCGAACTCGTGGCCGACGAGCTCCTCGGCCTCGAGCACGTTCGGGGAGACCACGTCGGGCTCGGCGCGCACCGCCTGGCGCAGCGGCTCGCCGTCGGTGTCGATCACGGTCGTGACCTCCGTGCGCTGCAGCTCGCGGATCAGCGACGCGTACAGGTCGGGCTCCACGCCGCGGCGGGAGCGACCCGCGAACACCACGATCGCCGCGCCGCGCGCGAGGTAGAGGAGCTTGTCGCGGAACAGCTCGACCTCGCGCTCGGCCACCGCGGGCCGCGTTCGTTGATCTCGGTCTGCTCGCCGGTGGTCGGGTCCAGCACCGAGGTGTTCGTGCGCGACTCCTCGCGGATGCGCACGAAGTCGTTGAGGATCGACTCCTCGGTGAGCTGCTCGACGATGTGGGTGCCGGTGGCCCCGCCGGCGAAGCCGGTCGCGATCACGGGCTGGCCCAGCGCCTTCAGCGTGCGGGCGATGTTGACGCCCTTGCCGCCCGCCATCGTGCGCTGTTCGACGGTGCGGTGGCGGCGCCCAAGCCGAAAGTTGGGCACCGAGAGCGACTTGTCGATCGCCGCGTTGAGCGTGACCGTGATGATCATCCTGGTGCCCGCATCCGCCGTCCGCGCCGCACTGCGACCCCGGGGTGGTGCCGCCGCGCGCACGCGCTAGCGTATCGGACGCCCCGCCAAACGCTCCGCTCGAGCGCTGCGCCCGCGCGGCCTCACGCCGCCCAAGCGCCCAGGCGCCGCGCGCAGGCGCTCGGCCTCGGCGCGCGCCGCCGTCCGCCGGGTCGCCGCCGGTGCGCGAGGTGGGCGCTCCGCGATGCTGCGCGAGGCGGTGATCAGACCGCCCGCGCGCCCCGGGGCGAACGCCGGGGCGAGATCCTCCACGCGCCCGCCCTGCGCGCCCACGCCGGGCAGCAGGAGCACCGCGTGTGGCATCAGCTCGCGCGCCCGCGCCAGATGCCGGGGCTCGGTGGCGCCCACCACCGCGCCCACGTCGCTGAGGCCCGAGGACTCGCCCACGCACTCCGCGCCCAGCTCCTCCACGAGCTCGGCGAGGCGTTCCACACCGTGCCGGGCGCCCCAGCCGTCCTGGACCCAGTCCTCCGGACTGTGTGCCGTGCCCCCGATCGGCCGATCCCGATCGCTCGCCGCGAGCTCAGGTCCTGGACGTCGGCGGCGCCGGGGTTGGAGGTGCGCACGAGCACCAGCACGCCCGCGCCCGCCGCGCGGCCCCGGTCACGAACGGCTCGATCGCGTCCCTGCCCATCAGCGGGTTGACGTGACAGGTCGCGCCAGGCCTCGACGCCCCGAGGCGTCTCGATCCCACAACGCACTGCGCGTAGGCCGCGGCGGTGACCGCGATGTCGCCGCGCTTGCCGTCGGCGATCACCAGCAGGCCGCGCTCGCGCGTGGCCGCGACGTGCTCGAGCCACTCGCCTCCAGCCGGCGCGCGA
The DNA here is from genome assembly GCA_963771915.1 of uncultured Solirubrobacterales bacterium. Taxonomy (GTDB): domain Bacteria; phylum Actinomycetota; class Thermoleophilia; order Solirubrobacterales; family Solirubrobacteraceae; genus Palsa-744. Next base: position 442,061 of record CAVYVD010000001.1, read on the forward strand.
GCGCAGCCCGGACGCTGCCCGCAGCCGCTCGACAGCAGCGCGCAGCTGCGCAGCTTCGACCGCCAGCCGCATGCGGCGAGCCGCCGCCGCGTCCGATCAGGGCGCCAGGATCGGGTCAGGCCGAGCACGATCTGCGACTCGCGCTCGGCCACGCGCGGCCAGGGTGTCGCCGAACGGGTCGGCGTCAGCGGCCCTTCACCGCGCTCTTCAGGCCGCTGCCGGCGTGAAGCGCGGCACGCGCGAGGCCGCGATCTGGATGCGCTCGCCGGTGCGCGGGTTGACGCCCATGCGCGCGCCGCGCTCGCTCACGTGGAACTTGCCGAACCCCGACACCGTCACCTCGCTGCCGCGGCGCAGCGCGTCCTCGACGTGCCAGCACCGCGTCGACCGCCGCGGCATCCTGCTTGGTCAGCTCGCGCGATCGCCACCTGGTCGACCACTCGGACTTCGTCACTTCGCCCTCCTCGTTCGTGAAACTGTGCCGAGCTAACACCACGCCGGACGGGCGCATCCGCTGCCGGACGATCACGGCGCCTGGATCGTGACCGTGCTGGTCGCGCTGCTCACCGCCGTGCTGCTGCTGCTCGCCGGCTACACCGGCTACGCGGGGCTCGGCGTCGCGGTCGGCGCCTCCGCGGCGATCAACCTGCTGTGAGGATGGCGCAGCCGGCCGGAGGCCGGCTCGCCGAAACGGGGATGCGCGCCGAAGGCGAGTGTCTCCCGGCTTCGGTCGGGCCCCTCATTTTTCAGTCAGAAGCCACTCCACCAGCGCGCGCGCCGCGCGGCCGCGGTGGCTGATCGCGTCCTTCTGCTCGTCGGAGAGCTCCGCCATCGTCAGCCCCGGGGGCCGTCGTCGGGCAGGAACACGGGGTCATAGCCGAAGCCGCCGCTCGCCGCGCGGCTCGGCGGCGAGGCGACCCGTGCAGCGACCCTCGAAGATCCGCTCGAGCCCCGCCGGCGGGATCGACATAGGCGATCGCGCACACGTACTCAGCGCGCTGCCCGCGGGCGCCTCGCGCAGCAGCTTGTGCGAGGTTCTCGCTCGTCGCTTGCGTGCTCGCCCGCGTAGCGCGCCGAGCGCACGCCCGGCGCCCCGCCGAGCGCCGCGGCCTCGATCCCGGAGTCGTCGGCGATCGCCACCTCGCCGGTCGCGGCGGCCGCGGCGCGCGCCTTGCCGAGCGCGTTCTCGGCGAACGTCTCCCCGTCCTCGGGCGGCAAGCTCACACGGCAATCGGGCAGCGACTGCAATCCTCCGTGCCGTGGCAGCAGGCGCGCGAACTCGCGCCGCTTGTGCTCGTTGTGGGTCGCCAGCAGGAGCCTCACGGGAGGAACGCCCCGGCCTCCGACGCTCCAGTAGGACCGCCTGCCGGCATAGCGGTACGCGAGACTGCCACCGAGAGCATCAGCCCGCGGGGGCGATCGCCTGCTCCTGCGCGGCGCGCAGCTGCTCGATTCCGTGCGCCGCGAGCGCCAGCAGCTCGTCGAGGTGGCGCGCGACAGCGGGCGTGCGCTCGGCGGTGGCCTGCACCTCGACGCAGACCGCCCTCGCCCGGTCATCACCACGTTCGCGTCGACCTCCGCGGTCGAGTCCTCGGAGTAGTCGAGGTCCAGCAGCGCGGTCCCCGTCGACCATCCCGCAGGAGACCGCCGCCACCGAGCCGGTCAGCGGGGAGCGCTCAAACGCCTCCTTCGCCCTCAGCCGCGCACAGGCCAGCGCGAGCGCGACGTAGGCGCCCGTGATCGACGCGCAGCGCGTGCCCCCGTCGGCCTGCAGCACGTCGCAGTCGAGGTAGATCGTGCGTTCGCCCAGCGCCTCGAAGTCGACCACCCCGCGCAGCGAGCGCCCGATCAGGCGCTGGATCTCGACCGTGCGCCCGTCCTGGCGCCCGCGGGTCGCGTCGCGCTGCTTGCGCTCGCCCGGTGGAGGCGGGCAGCATCCCGTACTCCGCCGTCACCCAGCCCCGGCCCTTGCCGGCGATCCAGCGCGGCACGCTCTCCTGCGCGGAGGCGGTGCAGATCACGCGCGTCTCCCCGATCGAGATCAGCGCCGAGCCCGTCGCGGTGCGCACGAACCCCGGCTCGATCGTCACCGGGCGCAGCCCGTCGGGCGCGCGCCCGTAGCTGCGCGCGAGGCTCAAAGAACCGCCTCCGCCGCGGCGAGCCGCACCTGCTCGATCGCGCCGAGCGGCATCTGCAGGAAGCGCGTGCCCTGCTCCCGGAACGCCTCGACGTCACCGGTGCAGAGAAAGCGGTAGTCGCCCTCCTCGCCCGCGTGGCGGGTGGTGCGCAGGCCGCGCGTTGAGAGCGCGTGCTCGACCTGGCGCGCGAGCGCCGCCCCGGAGCTGACGAGCGTCACCCCCGGGCCGAGCATCCTCTGGAGCATCGGCGCGATCAACGGGTAGTGGGTGCAGCCCAGGATCACCGTGTCCACCTCCGCCTCCTTCAGGGGGGCGCACGCCTCGCGCACGCTGCGCACCGCGCGATCGTCGAACTGCTCGCCGGCCTGGATGATCGGCGCAAGCGTCGGGCACGCGACCGCGGTCAGCGTGACGTGGGGGTCGACCGCGAGCACCGCGCGCTCGTAGGCGCGGCTGGAGACGGTGGTCGGCGTCGCCAGCAGCCCGATGCGCCCGGTGCGCGTGCTCGCCACCGCCTGCACCGCCTCCGGACGGACGACTCCCAGCACGTCCACCCCCAGCGTGGTCTGCATCATCCTCCGCTGCAGCGCCTCGAGCGCCGTGGCGGTCGCGGAGTTGCAGGCCACCACCAGCAGCTTCACCCGCCTGACGAGGAGCTCCTCTGCGATCTCCACCGAGAAGCGCTCGAGCTCCTCCGCGCTGCGCTCGCCGTAGGGAAAGCGAGCGGTGTCACCGAGGTAGACGAAGTCCTCCTGCGGCAGCGCCACGAGCAGCTCGTGCAGCACCGTGAGACCCCCGACGCCCGAGTCGAACACCCCGACGGGGCGCGCGCGGTGATCTGCCGAGAGGTTCGCCACGCGGGCCATCATCTCAGAGCGCTACGGTCCGAGCCTTGCGGGCGCTGGTGGTCTCCAACATGCTTCCCGACGCCGCCCATCCCGAGCGCGGGCGCTTCGTGCGCGATCAGATGGGGGCGCTGCGCCGGTTGCCCGGCTTGGAGGTCGAGCTGTACGAGTTCCCCCCCGGCGCCCCCGCCCTGCTGGCCGGCGCCCGTGAGCTTCACCGCCGCTACGGCGGTCGGACACGGCGTCTGGATGTGGTGCACGCCCACTTCGGCCTCACCGCGTGGCCGGCGCTCGCGGTGCGGGCGCGTGTGCGCGGGCTGACGGTGCACGGGACCGACGTGCGCCACCCCCGCACCCGCCTGGCCACGGCCGCGGCGCTGCCTCTGATGGATCTTGTCGCCGCCCCCACGGCCGAGCTCGCGCGGGAGCTCCTGACCCGCGCCGCACGCAAGCGTGCGCTCGTGCTCCCGTGCGGGGTGGACCTGGAGCGCTTTCGCCCCCTCCCCCGCATGGAGTGCCGCGCCGAGCTGGGTCTCGATCAACAGCGCCCTTGTCTGCTGTTCCCCGCCGATCCGGCGCGCGCAGGCAAGCGCCACGACCGCGCGCTCGCGCTCGCCCGGGCGCTGGCCCCCGCGGACTCGCCCGCTCGCGTCGGCGGGCCTGCCCCGATGAAGACACCCTCCGCGGCTCCGAATCACCCCGCGGGCGCCATCCCGCTGCACACCCTCGGCGGAGTCGCGCCGGAGCGGGTGCCGCTGTGGGTGAACGCGGCCAACGCCGTAGTGGTCCCCTCCGACGCGGAGGGCTTCGGGCTGGCGGTGCTGGAGGCGCTGGCGTGCGACGTGCCGGTGCTGGCGACCCCGGTGGGTGTGCACCCGCAGGCGCTCGAGGGGGTGGAGGGAACGCTGTGCGCGCCCTTCGAGGTAGAGCGCTGGCGCACCGCCGTGGAGCCCCACCTGCACGAAGCGGACCCCCGGATCGCCGGCCGCTCGCACGCCGAGCCGTTCTCCGCGGCGCGGATGGCGGAGCGCCTCGCGAACGCCTGGCGGGCGCTGCTCACGGGCGAGGGGGTGCGTGGCGGGGAGCGCGATGGGTAGCATGGGATGGTCGATGGACGCTCAAGCAACGAGTACCGCTGACCACTCGGCGACCGCGGGAGCGGGTTCCGAGGCCCCGGCGCCGACGGCACGGGGCGCAACCGGGGAGTCCCCAGCCGGCATCGAGGCTCCCGCGGAGGGATCGGCGGTCAGCCAACGCTCCCCGGGCTTTCGCGAGCGCGGAGGCATGCGCCGGCGGGTGCGCTTCCTGCGCAAGGCCAGGGAGCTTGCGTACCGCGACCTTGGGGGGCTGGTATTCGAGATGCACCGCCTGGGCCAGCGCAACGACGAGCTGGTGGCGGCGAAGCTGAGTGTGCTGGCAAGCTTCGACGGCGAGCTGCGCGCGCTGGAGGCGGCCCTGGGCGCGCACCAGCCGGTCACGGTGCTGCACGAGACCGGCATCGCGGCATGCCCGCGGTGCGCGGCGATCCACGGGGGCAAGGACCGCTTCTGCCCGGCGTGCGGAATGCCGATGGGCCGCCACGCGGACAGGCCGATCGCGGCGACCCCCGCGGTCGTGGCCACTGCTCCCGCGCCGGCGGCGATCGCCCCCGCGCCCACGGTCTCCCCCGCACAGCTGCCGTTGAGCGCCCCGCCCGCGGCCCCCCCACGGGCGACGCCCCCGCCGTCCACGCGGGAGGACCGCCCGACGGAGATCATCCGCCCTCCGGACAACGCCTGATGGGCATCGCGACGGCCCCGCCGCCCGAGCCCACCCCCGTGGTGCCGATCGCAGAGGCCTGCCCGCTCTGCGGAGCGCCGATCGGCGCTGAGCAGGAGTGGTGTCTGCGGTGCGGCGCGGCGGCGCGCACGCGCCTGGCGGCGACCCCGCGCTGGCAAGGCCCCGTGATCGCCCTGGGGGTGGTGATCGTGCTCTCGCTGGGGGCACTGGCGGCGGCGCTGGTCTCGCTCGCGGGCGACTCGAGCAGCCCGGCGAGCACGGTCGCGGTTACGAGAACGGTTCTTGCCTCCACGGCGGGGAGGCCCACCTCAGCCAGCGGAGCGGCGCCGACGACGGGAACGCCAACTGCGACAAGCGGAGCGACACCCACAACGGGGACACCCACCACCGCCAGCGGAGCGACACCCACAACGGGGACACCCACCACCGCCAGCGGAGCGACACCCACAACGGGGACACCCACCACCGCCAACGGAGCAACACCCACGCGAACGCCCACCGCCACGAGCGGAGCTGTGCCCACGACGGGGAGCACCCCCGCAACCCCCGGCACAGCGGCGAAATAGCGTGCAGGCAACCGGGCGGGGCGCGGACCTGGAGGTCGATGTGGCGGTCGTCGGGGCAGGCGCCGCGGGCCTGTACGCGGCACTGTGCGCGGCACGAGCGGGCGCGAAGGTCGCGCTGGTGTCGGCGGCCCCGTTGGCGCAAACCGCCAGCTACTGGGCGCAGGGCGGCCTCGCGGCGGCGCTCGCGGAGGACGACAGCCAGGAGCTGCACCTGGCGGACACCGAGCGCGCGGGGCGGGGCGCGGTGCGCCACGGGGCGGCCGAGGTGCTGGTGAGGGAGGCGCCGGAGTGCGTGGCGGAGCTGCAGGCGCTGGGAGTGCGTTTCGACGCGGACCGCTTCGGGCGCCTGGCACTGGGTTTGGAGGGGGGGCACTCGGTGCGCAGGGTGGTGCACGCGGGGGGCAGCGCCACGGGCCGGCGCATGCTGCGCGCCCTCTCGGCGCTGACGGTGGAGGAGCGGCGGATCGCGGTGCTGGAGAACGTGCGAGCAGGAGCACTGTTGGTAGGGGGAGAGGGCGAGGAGCGCCGCTGCGTGGGCCTGGAGTGCTGGCCGGTCGAAGATCCCATCGCTCCCCGCTCGGCCGGGCACAAGATCGCCGCGCGGGCGGTGGTGCTGAGCACGGGAGGCGCGGCGGCGCTGTGGGCGCGCACGACGAACCCGCCCGGCTCGCAGGGTGCGGGGCTGCTGCTGGCGCACGCCCTGGGAGCACAATTGGCGGACCTTGAGTTCGTGCAGTTCCACCCCACCGCGGTGATCGGAGTGGGGGGGCGCGAAGGCTTCCTGATCACCGAGGCGATCCGCGGGGAGGGGGCGACCCTGCACGATGCGCGGGGGGAGCGCTTCGTAGATGAGCTCGCCCCTCGGGATGAGGTCTCGCGCGCAATCTGGGCACGCCTGCGGGAGACTGGAGCGAGGTCGGTGGGCCTGGACATGCGGGGGATCGACCCCGCGCTGTTCCCCAACGTGATGGGGTCGCTGCGCGAGGCGGGAGTGGACCCCGCGGAGGAACTGGTGCCGGTGGCCCCGGCGGCGCACTACACGATGGGGGGGGTCGTCACGGACCTGCATGCGCGCTCCTCGGTGAGGGGGTTGTATGCGGTGGGCGAGACCTCGTGCACGGGGCTGCACGGAGCGAACCGGCTGGCGTCGAACTCGCTGAGCGAGTGCTTCGTGTTCGCGCGCCGCGCCGCGCACAGCGCGTTGGAGGAGCCCTCCCGCACCGGGGAGCCCGGAGCGCCGATGGTGCCGGCCCAGCTCGAGGCGTCCCCCGGGGCGGGTGCGCAGACGCGCGAGGCGCTGTGGCGGGACGCGGGCATCGAGCGCTCCGCGGAGGGTCTGGAGCGCCTGGCCGGGGACCCGTACCCGCTGGCCCGAATGATCGCGGCGAGCGCGCTGGAGCGCAGAGAGAGCCGAGGGGCCCACCGGCGAGTGGAGTACCCGGAGGCGGATCAGGCATTGGAGCGCCGCCACATCGTGGTCGGGATCGGGGGGGAGCTCACCTGGGAGACCTGGGAGTAGGGGTCCTGAGTTAATCAGCCCTTAACCCTCCCTTTTCCCCAGCTTCATGTGCGACCCAGATACTCCGCGATCCCCGAGTAACACTTGAAGATTTATGAAGATTTTCGGTCCTTCGGGGCGGGAGACGTGTTGAATCCAGGGTGAAGGGGTCTCAGAGCGAGAGCAGACGAAGTCCTGAGACCGGCGGAGATGCGTTACGGCGGTAGTCGCGCCGGAGCACCTTGGTCGATACGAAGAAGAGAGAAGGAGGCGAGGGGGTCGCCATGTATCAGTTCAGTCGAGCCATCTACAGGAAGCTGGCCCCCTACATCGCCGCTCCCAACCCCGGCAGCGCGGCGGCGGCGGCGGGTGAGCGCAACCACGAGCACGTGCTGCGCGCCTGCGAGGCGGCGATCGAGCGCATGGCCACGGACCGCCACTACTTCGCGCGGCCGGCGAGGACGCTGTTCTGGGACATCCGCATGTACTTCCCGGTGAGCACCCAGGCGCGGGTGCACAGTGTGGTGGTCCGCTACATCGGACTGGCGCAGCGCTACATGGCTGAGAACCCGCAGGCGGCGTACGCGTCGGTGAGCGACCAGCCGTTGCAGTGCCGTGCCACGACGCGCAAGGGCGCGGCGTGCCAGCGCACCCCGCTGCCGCACAACGGGTACTGCCCGTCGCACCAGCACCTCGCGGACACCGAGAACCGGGAGCAGATCGCGGCCTGAGGCAACCCGTAGGCTGGGGGAATGCTGCTGGGCGTGGATGTCGGGGGAACTTTCACCGACGCGGTGCTCGTCGCTGGCGAGGGCGCCGCGATCTACACCGCGAAGGTCCCCAGCACCCCCGCCGAGCAGTCCCGCGGCGTGATGGAGGCGGTCCGCGCCGTACTCGCCGCCGCGGCGGCCCGCCCGGGCGAGGTGCGGCGCTTTGCGCACGGGATGACGGTGGCGACCAACGCACTGCTCGAGGGGAGAGGAGCGCGCACGGCGCTGATCGCCACCGAGGGCTTCACCGACATCGTGGCCCTCCGCAGGCAGGCGCGGGCGCACCTCTACCGGTTGTGCGAGTCCGGCCCCGCCCCGCTGGTGGGAGCGGAGCTGCGCTTCGGGGCGCCCGAGCGTATGACACCCGACGGTCCCCTGCGAGCGCTGCGCCCTGAGGAGGCCCGGGCGTTGGTCGAGGAGCTCGCGCGCGGCGCGGGGCGGGCGGGCATCGAATCCGTGGCGGTGGTGCTGCTGCACGCATACGTCCACCCCGCCCACGAGCGCCTGCTGGGAGAGTTGATCTCCGAGCGCCTGCCCGGGACGCACGTCTCGCTCTCCCACGAGCTGGTGGGGACCTTCCGGGAGTACGAGCGGGCCGCGACCACCGAGGTGGACGCGGCGCTCTCCCCGCTGCTGGGCACCTACCTGCGCCGCCTCTGCGGGGAGGCCGGCGCGCTCGGCCTGGTCCAGCCCGCGGTGATGCAGTCCTCGGGGGGACTGATCGACGCCGCGGGCGCCGCCGCGCACGCGGCGCTCACGGTGCTCTCGGGCCCCGCGGGGGGCGTACGCGGCGCGCTGGCGCTGGCGGAGCTCGCGGGGGAGCGCAACGTGCTGTGCTTCGACATGGGCGGCACCTCGTGCGATGTCTGCCTGATCGAGGGGGGCCGTGTGGCGGAGACCGCCGAGGGGGTGGTGGCGGGCCGCCCACTGGCACTTGCGATGCTCGACATCCACACCGTCGGCGCCGGCGGCGGCTCGATCGCGTGGCGAGACCCCGGAGGCGCGCTGCGTGTGGGACCCCGCTCCGCGGGCGCCGACCCCGGCCCCGCGTGCTACGGGCGCGGCGGGGCTCGCCCCACAGTGACCGACGCCAACCTGCTGCTGGGGCGCCTGCCCGCGGACGCCCCGCTCGCCGGGGGCCTCGAGCTCGACCGCGACGCCGCGGAGCGCGCGGTCGGGGGCCTCGCCGCGGAGCTCGATATGACCACATCGCGGTGTGCGGAGGGGATAGTGCGGGTCGCGGAGGCGGAGATGCTGCGCGCACTGCGCACGATGACCGTGGAGCGCGGCATCGACCCGCGCGGCTTCGCGCTGATGCCCTTTGGCGGCGCCGGCCCCCTGCACGCGGCGGCGCTCGCGAGGGCGCTGGGGATGCGGCGCATCCTCTGCCCCCGCGCCTCCGGGGTACTCTGCGCGCTCGGCCTCGCCGCCGCGGCGCCCCGCCGGGACGCGGCGCGCACGGTGATGCTCGCCGGGGAGAGCCTCGACGCCGGCCGCCTGGCCGCGGTGCGCGAGGCGCTCGTGGCACGGGCGTGCACCGAGCTCGGCGCGGAGGCCGCGCGCGTCGCCGTCCGCTATGAGCTGCGCTACCGCGGGCAGTCCTTCGAGCTGGCGATCGAGGAGAGGGAGGAGGAGGAGGAGGAGGAGGAGGAGGAGGAGGAGTACGCAAGGAGCGGCCGGCCTCGGAACCCGGGAGCAGAGCCGGGAGGGGCGCAATCGTCGGATCGCACCTCGCGGCGAGCACCCGAGCCAGACGCCCTGCGCGAGGCGTTCGCCCAGGCTCACGAGCGGCGCTATGGCTACCGCGACGACGGGGTGGAGGTGGAGCTGGTGACGATCCGCGTCTCCGCGTGGGGCGCCGCCCCGTGCCTGCGGCTGGCGGCCGGGGAGGGCGAGCCTGCGCCGGGCACCGCGATCGAGGGGCCGGCGGTGTGCTCCCTGCCGGGCTCCACCCTCTATGTGCCCGACGGCTGGCGCGGCGCCGTCGATGACTACGGTACCGTGCATCTGCACGACCAGGGAGCTGGCGAGTGACCCTCGACCCGATCGAGCTGCAGGTTCTCACCGGGGCGCTGCGAGCCGCCTGCGAGGAGATGGGCGCCACCCTGATTCGCGCCGCGCACTCCCCCAACATCAAGGAGCGCCGCGACGCCTCCACCGCGCTGTTCGACGCTCGCGGGGAGATGATGATGCAGGCCGAGCACATCCCGGTGCACCTCGGCTCGATGCCCGCCGCCGTCGCGGCCGTGATCGGCGAGGAGCACTCCCGGGGCCTCTCCTGGGTGCTCAACGACCCCTTTGCGGGGGGCACCCACCTACCCGACATCACGCTCGTCACCCCGGTGTTCGCCGACGCGCCCACCCGCCCCGGTCCGCGTGGAGGAGCAGGGCGCCGGGGGCCGGGGGGGCGGGGCGGGCGGGCTCCGAGACCGATCGGCTTCGCCGCCTCCCGCGCTCACCACGCCGACGTGGGGGGGCGCGTGCCGGGGTCGATGCCCGCCGACTCCCGCACCCTCGAGGAGGAGGGCGTGGTGATCTCGCCCCGCCCCGCCACCGCGGAGGCGATCGAGGAGATCGTCACCCGGATGCGCCAGCCCGATGAGCGCCGCGCGGACCTGCGCGCGCAGTTCGCCGCCAACCGCATCGGCGCGCTGCGCCTCGCGGAGATCGCGGGGAGGTTCAGAGGTGGCGAGGGCCACTCTCTGCGGGAGGCGCTCGACTCAGTGCTCGACTACACCGAGCGGCGGACCCGCGCCTGCATCGCCGCGCTCCCCGACGGCGAACGTAGCGCGCAGGACGTCCTGGAGGCGCTCGAGGGCGACCTGGTATTGCGCCTGCGCGCCACCGTGGAGGGGGAGCGCCTGGTCCTCGACTTCGCCGGCAGCGCCCCCCAGCACTGCGGCAACCTCAACTGTCCCCTGGCGGTCACCCGCTCGGCGTGCTACTTCGCAGTTCGCGTCCTCACCGACCCCGACATCCCTCCATCGGCCGGCGCCTACCGGCCTGTGGAGGTGCGGACCCCGGAGGGCTCCCTTCTCAACGCGATGCCCGCCGGCAGCCACCTCCCAGCGGTCGCGGCAGGCAACGTCGAGACCTCCTCGCGCGTTGCCGACCTCGTGCTCGCCGCCTTCGGGTGCGCACTGGGGCAGGGAACGATGAACAACCTGACCCTCGGGGACGAGGGCTTCACCTACTACGAGACCGTGGGGGGCGGTCAGGGCGCATGCCCCGACGCCGACGGACCAAGCGGGGTGCACGTGGCGATGAGCAACACCCTCAACACCCCGATCGAGGCGCTCGAGCGCGAGCTCCCCCTGAGGGTCACCCGCTACGCCCTGCGCCCTGGTTCGGGGGGCGCGGGCGCCCACCGCGGCGGGGAGGGGGTCGTGCGCGAGCTCCAGGCGCTGCGCGAGATGACCTTCTCGCTGATCTCCGAGCGCCGTCGCCACCCTCCTCCCGGCGCGCACGGCGGAGAGCCCGGTGCGCGCGGGCGCAACCTGCTGGATGGCCGCGAGCTGCCCGGCAAGGCCACGGGCGTCCTGCGCCCCGGGGAGCGCCTGCGGATCGAAACCCCCGGCGGAGGAGGCTACGGCCCCCCCGAGCGGGCTCCCGTGTGAGCTCCCGCGTGAGAGAACCTTCAAAAAAGGCCACGATTTGCAGGCGATTTGGGATTTCCGCTAGGATTTCGTATCTTAATGGGTGACCGGTCGCCGACCTGTCGCCCGTCCCCCCGGGCGCCCGCAGTCGCGGGCATCGTCATCGAGAACCCCTTCCCAACCACACTCGCCATGCCAATTGCTTTGAAGGAATGGGCGGTCACCGTCCGCGCCCTCGCCGAAGGCGAGCAGCTCATCACCCTGCGCAAGGGCGGCATCCGGGAGGCCGACAGGCATTTCCGCTTGGAGCACGAGCGCTTCTTCCTCTACCCCACCTTCGACCACCAACGCAACGATCTGGTGCGCGAGTCCCACCAACCGGAGCTGCGTCGCGCGCTCGAGGAGGGCGTGTGGAGCGAGGGGGAGCCCTCCCTACAGGAGCTCGCCCTCGACGGCGGTCTGCAGCAACCGGACCGTGTGCGCATCCGCGCATGGGCGGAAGTCGCGGGCCACTTCACGATCACCGACCCCCGCTGCGTGGACGCCCTCTCCCCCTTCTACGTGTGGCGCACCGACTACGCCGAGAAGCGCCTCGCCTGGAAGCCCCGCCACCCCCTGCACGTGCTGCTGCTACGCACCTACCGCATCCCCCGCCCCGTCACGGTGAAGGTCCGCGAGGAGTACCTGGGCTGCCGCTCGTGGCTTGAGCTCCAGCGCGAGCTGCCCTTCGAGGGCACCCCCGTGCTCTCCGACGACGAGTTTGAGCGCGCCTCCGAGGAAATCGGGACCATCGCCCGCGAGGTGGGCGCGCCCCAACCGGTATTGGCGTAGGCGCGGGACCGTCGGGCAGCGACGGCCGTACACGCGGGGCGCTCATCTCAGAGCGATACATCAGCAGGGCGGGGCGGGCTTTCGCTACCAGCCCTCGTCTTCCTACGGGTGCAGCCAGGCCAGAACGGCGAGCAGCACGAGACCCGCCAGCAGAAACGCCAGCACCCGCCATGCGGTGGGGGCCCACTGAGGGGCCTGCGTGCCGGGGAGAATCTCGCTCTGCAGTAGCACGTCCCGCGCAGCCGGGACACCCGAGGCGGGGACGAGCACCTCGCGCGGGCCCGCCGCGAGGAAGTCGGGCACGTCGAAGCCCCGCGCGCGGCGCTGCATCGAGGGGATCCCCTCCTCCAGTCAGGAGGCCCTGGATGAAGTCCGCCTCCACCTGGTTGCGCGCCCCCACCACCCGCACGAGCGCGCCCTCGGAGTACTGCGGCTTGATCCTCCGCGCCCGCTCCCACAGCTCCCCCAGTGGCTGGCGAGCCTCGGCGCCCCCCTCCCCCTCGGCGTACACAAGGGGCATCCCGCAGCGCGGGCAGAAACGCTCATCCGGGGGGTGGGCATCTCCGCACGATGGGCAGAGGAGAGGCTCCTCCGCCGCCATCACAGCACTCCAAGCGGAGCCTCGAAGGCCGACAGCACCGCCTCGAACAGGTCCCCGCCCACGGTCACCGCACCTCCAATGCGACCTCCCGGACCTCGCCATCCTCGATCAGATAGGAGCGCACCGTGGGGCTCTCGCCGTCGGCGAGGCCCACGATGATCCACTCCACCCCCGGCCAGTGGGCCGCGAAGTTGATGTCGGTCTGGGAGGGGTAGGGCGCGGTGCGGGTGTGGGAGTGGTAGATCGCCCCCAGCTCCAGATCCCCGCCCTCGATCGCCTCGATCAGGCCCAGCACCTCGCGACCGTCGATCTCGAAGCGCAGCGGGCTCGCCGCGGTGTTGACCGCGCGGTGCACGCGCACGGCGCGAGCCGGCGAGCCGGCGGCTCCGTCTGCCTGCACCGCGACCACCCCGCAGCACTCGTTGGGGGCCTCCTCGCGTGCGTGCGCGACGAGCTGTTCGACAAGCTCGGCGGAGATGTCCATCAACCTCGGCGCAGATGCCGGGCGCGCGGCCGCGAGCGCGCGCACCGGAACCATCCGGCCGGGGACATAGCGCGGCTCACCACCACACGGTGGAGTCGAGGTTCTCGATCTCGTCCACGGGCAGCGTGTAGATGCCGCTGGAGAGGTACTTCCAGCCATCGTCCGCGACGACGAACACCACGTTACCCTCCTCGAGCTCCCCCGCGATGCGCACCGCCACGCGGGCGATCGCCCCGCTGGAGACGCCCGCGAAGACGCTCTCCTCGTCGAGCAGCTTGCGCGTCCAGAGGATCGCGTCGCGGTTGGTCACGAAGATCTTGCGGTCCAGCAGCGAGAGGTCGATGATCGGTGGGATGAAGCCGTCGTCGAGCGAGCGCAGGCCCTGCACCGGCTCCCCCTGCATCGGCTCCGCCGCCACGATCTTCACGGCGTCGCCGAAGGTCTCCTTCAGGCGCCTGCCGTTGCCCATCAGCGTGCCCCCCGTGCCGAGGCCCGCCACGAACGCGGAGACCTCGTCGAGCTCCTCCAAGATCTCGAGCGCCGTGCCGTTGTAGTGGGCGTTTGGGTTGGCCGGGTTGCCGTACTGGTAGGGCATGTAGTAGGAGGAGTCCGCCTGCGCCATGTCCAGCGCCTTCTCGACCGCGCCGTTCGATCCCTTGGACCCCTCGGAGTAGACGATCTGCGCGCCGTACATCTTCAGCAGCTGGGTGCGCTCGGGGGTCACGTTCTCGGGCATCACCACCTTCAGGCGGTAGCCCTTGCGCGAGCAGATCATCGCCAGCGAGATCCCCGTGTTGCCCGAGGTCGGCTCTAGGATCGTGTGCCCCGAGCCGAGCGCCCCTTTCTCCTCGGCGTCCTCGATCAGCGCCCGCGCGACCCGGTCCTTGACCGAGCCCGTGGGGTTGCGCGACTCGAGCTTCGCCCAGATCCGCACCCCCGGCTTCGGGGAGAGGCGTGGCAGCTCGATCAGCGGGGTATTGCCGATCGACTGCACGATGTCGCCGTAGCGACCCCCGCAGGGCTTGTTGCGCAGACCCTCCGCAGCCATTACTTCACGGAATATAGCGGCCCTGGCCGGTTGGCTGGGCAACCAGTACGATGGGGGCGTGGGGAGCAGCTACGACTACGACTGGCTCGTGATCGGCTCCGGCTTCGGCGGCAGCGTCTCCGCGCTGCGCCTCTCCGAGAAGGGCCACCGCGTGGGGGTGCTCGAGTGCGGGCGGCGCTTCGCCGACCACGAGTTCCCCAAGAACACCGCCGACGTGCGCCGCTACTCGTGGCGCCCGCACTTCGGGATGAAGGGCATCTTCCGGCTGACCCTCTTCCGCGACGTCGCCGTCGTCTCCGGCTGCGGGGTGGGTGGGGGCAGCCTCGGCTACGCCAACACCCTCTACGTGCCCCCCAAGCAGTTCTTCGAGGACCGCCAGTGGGCGGAGATGGACGAGTGGGAGAGCGCGCTCGCGCCGCACTACGCCGAGGCGCAGCGGATGCTGGGGGTCGTCCAGAACCCCCACGAGGACCCCGCCGACCAGCTCCTGCGCGAGCTCGGCGAGCATCTCGGCGTCTCCGACACCTACAAAAAGACCCCCGTCGGGATCTTCTTCGGCGAGGAGGGCGAGGCCGGCAAGACGGTGCCCGACCCCTTCTTCGGCGGGGAGGGCCCCGAGCGCACCGCCTGCAAGCTATGCGGGCGCTGCATGGTCGGCTGTCCCCACGGCGCCAAGAACACGCTCGTGAAGAACTACCTCTACCTCGCCGAGCGCCGCGGCGCGGAGGTGATGCCCGAACGGACCGTGATCGACATCCGCCCGCTGGGCCCCGCCGACGGCAGCGAGGGCTACGAGGTCGAAAGTGTGCGCTCCGGCGCCTGGGTGCGCAGGGAACGCCGCGTGCACCGCGCACGCGGGGTCGTGGTCGCCGCGGGCCCGCTGGGCACCAACACGCTCCTCCAGCGCTGCCGCCTCGGCGGCTCGCTGCCGCGCATCTCCTCCCGCCTGGGGGAGCTCGTGCGCACCAACAGCGAGACGATCCTCACCGTGACCGTCCCCGAGGAGCAGGCCGCGGGCTTCACCAAGCGGGTGGCGATCACCTCGAGCATCTACCCCGACCCCCACACCCATATCGAGACCGTCAGCTACGGCGAGGACGGCGACTCGATGCGGATGTTCTACACGCTGCTCGTCGGTGACGGCACCCGCCTCACACGCCCCCTGAAGCTGCTCGGGCAGATCCTGCTGCACCCCGGGCGCTTCGCCAAGGTGATCCTCGCCAAGCGCTGGTCGCGGCGCACGATCATCCTGCTCGTGATGCAGACCCTCGACAACGCGATCGCCCTGCGCCCCCGCCGCGGCCCCTTCGGCACGCTGTGGCTGCGCACCGAACAGGACCCCGAGCGCCCCAACCCCACCTTCATCCCCGTCGCCAATCAGGCCGCCGAATGGATGGCCAGGCGTACCGGGGGGATCGCCCAGAGCTCGGTGATGGAGGCCCTCTTCAACGTCCCCACCACCGCTCACATCCTCGGCGGCGCGGTGATCGCGCCGGACCCCGAGCGCGGCGTCGTGGACGCCCGCCAGCGCCTCTTCGGCTACGAGAACCTGCTCGTCTGCGACGGCTCGGTGATCCCCGCCAACGTGGGGGTCAATCCTTCGCTCACGATCACAGCACTGGCCGAGCGGGCGATCAGCTTCGTGCCGGCGGCGGGGGAGACAGCCGAGGACGGCGGTCGAGCTCGCATCGCGGCGTAGCACAGTTCAGGACCGCCTGCCGCTGGGCCGCGCCACGTCCGTGCAGCCCCGCGAGGCGGTACAGTCGCCGTGCAGCTTTTACACGCAACCGCGCCTCCGCGCGGAAAGGAAGGATCGCAATGGCTCTCGGGCTCTACTTCACCCCCGCCGGTTTCACCCAGCAGAAGTACGACGAAGCGATCAGCCAGCTCGAGGCCGCCGGCGCGGGAGCGCCCGCAGGGCGCTCCTACCACGTCGCCCTCGAGACAAACGGAGATATCCAGGTCTTCGACATCTGGGAGTCGGAGGCCGCATTCGACGCGTTCGGGGCCACGCTCCTCCCGATCATGTCCGGGCTGGGCGTCGATCCAGGCAAACCGATGGTTGCCCGGGTACACAACGTCATCGAGGGCTGAGAGGTAGCGGCCGACCGCGTACAGCCCCCGATGCCGCCCGTCGGGGCGGCGAGCCACCTGGCCGAACCAGTGACTCGGGACGCTAGCTTGCCCGCGAGAGCACCCGGTCGCCAGCCTGCGCCGCGCGCTCGGCGTTCTCGGCGTCGCTGATCGCCCACCCCAACCGCTCGATGAGCTGTGTCGCGGAGTGGTTGTCGGCGATATGCGCCGAGCAGACCCGCTCGTCGAGCAGCACCGGGGCATCGCGCCGCTCGGTTGGATCCGCCATCACGATGATCCTGGCCATGAAGACCTCCTAGTTCGATTCGAGGGTGGTGTCCGTTCCCTATCGGAACACTCCCGCGACTCCTTGAGAGTGAGGTAAAGCTCACATGAGACCATCCACACCGGCCCGTCACAGGCGGCTTTGATTCCGAGGCACCGACGCGGAGGCGCTGACCGAAGCCGGGAGACATGCGCCTGCCCCGCTGACCACGCGCAGGTTCGTTGTGCCGCGCAGCGGGACAAGAGTATTGAGCACAGCGTCGCGGCCGGCGTGCAGGCGGGCGATCGTCCGCCACGCGCCGCCACGCCCCTGACGTTGCAGAAGAGCGGACTGATCGGGGCGCATCAGCAATGCCCACACGCGCACATGCCCGCGGTCCACGCGCAGCGGGTCGAACGGGAGGGTGAACCCTCGCAGAAACGGCTTTGGACGGGCCCCCGTGAGTTCTCCGCCGGGGCCCGGGCTGTAGAGGCCCGCGGGCCGCGAGACCGTGACCGTGCCGCCGGTCGGGGTCGCGAGCGTCAGATCGGGGTAGGGGTCCATGAGGAACTGCCAGTCGGCCAGCCCCACCCCCGCTACCCACAGCCGATGCAGGGCGCGCGAGATCCAGCCCGCCTGCAGCCGGCCGGGCACCCCGTGCGCGGCCGGGGGGTCGCTTTCCCAGTTGAGCTCTGTCACCCACAGCGGCTTGGAGCCCCGCGGCTGCACGGTGCGCATCCGCTCGGCCGCTCCAAGCAGGCCGGTGACCTTGGCGATGTCCGTGATCGCAACGTCCTGCGAGGAGTGCGCGGGGAGGTCGGGGGATTCGAAGGAGAGCGGGTGGAAGGAGAGCACGTCGAAGTGCGGTGGATCCGAGCAGCTCGCCCGCACGGGGACTTCCAGGCACAACATCCCCTGCAGGAACCGGATCGGGGTCATGCGTCCGACTCCCGTGGGTTCTCCATTGGGGGCCAAGCCGGCCCCGATCACGGTGTCGGTGGGCGCGACCGCCTTGACGGCGGCGTAGAGCGCGTTCAGCAGCTCTCGATAGAGCAGCGGGGAGAAGGCGCGCCAGCGCCCGCCCTCCGCGACCCATTGGGGCTCCAGGTAGTGGGCGAGGTTGGGCTCGTTCCACGCTTCGAGCAGCCGCACGCGCGGCAGGGCGTGGCCAGCCAACAGCGGATCGGGGAAGGAGCCGTCGTAGCGGCGGGCGACGGCCGTCGCGAACTCCCCGAAGGCGACCGGGTCCGGTGCCCAGCTGCCCGGATAGGCGTAGGGCCAGCGGTTTGGGGCTTCCGCGAAGGCCGGCGCGCGAGTCACCACCAGCAGCGGGGTCAGACCGGCCGCGACGGTGTCGCGCACCGCCGCGTCGACCGCGGTGAAGCTGTAGGCGGGGCTCCCCGGATCGCTCGCGTCGAACCCGGCGGGCGGGTCGGCGCTGACGATGTAGCGCCATTCGACCGGAATCCGCACCACGCTCGCGCCGGTGGCGTGGATGCGCGTCAATGCCTGTTGGCGCACACTCGCGTCGGGGCTCATGATCAAGGCGGGGTCCGAGACGCCCCTTGTGAGCCCGCCGCGGGGGAAGGGGCCGTAGAGCAGCGCGTGGTCCTGAGCGCGCGCGAGACGCGGGCTCGTGGGCGGCGGGGAGACCCCGGGCGACGGTTCGACGCCGTACGGCCGGGGCGGCCCTTCCGGGCCGTTGGCCGACGGGATCGGCAGAACCGCCGGGGGATGCAGCCAGGCGACCGCGGTCAGGGCAAGTGCGAGCGCCGATCTAACGATCGAGCGTGACCGCGCGCGTCTGGAGGTCCAGCTTGGCGCCGGAGCTGGTCTTCAGCGTCGTGACCAACTCGGCCCGCATCTTGTGGCTGCGGCTGAGGGTGTGCCTACCCTGGGTGGTGACCCGCAGTCGAACGGTGAGGGTGCCCGCGGCGGCGGCGGACGCCGACCCACGCGCCAGAAGCAGCGCCGGCGGCTTGTGCTTGTGAGCATGCCCTCTCTTGTGCGCCGACGCGGACGCGGGCACCGCGCCTCCCCCCTGGTAGAGGTCTTGGATCACCGTGCCCGGCTGGTTGATCGTCACCTGATCGGTCCAGCCGGACTTCAGCAGCTTCTTGATGGTGATGCCCACGAGTTTGAAGATCGAGCCCTGTAGTGCCGGCGGGGGTGGTGGTGGCGGAGGAGGAGGTGGGGGAACCGGGCACGCCCCCACCGGCCGCTCGTTCCTGCTGTAGTAGGTGAAGGTCGCTCCCCCGGCGAGGGGTGTCTGCAGCTGCTCGACGGCCTCGACCGTTTCCCCGATCGCAAGCGGCATCAGAAAGCTGCCCCCAAAGGTCTGGCCGGACAGCACTGTGACCTGCGCCTCTTCGCCGGGGCGATTCGCGACGTAGGTGGGATGAGGCACCAGCGTGAAGGCGCCCCCCTTCACTTCCATGCCCGCGGAGCGCTGGCCGGAGAAGTCGGTGGAGCCGGCGCAGACGGTCGGGTCCAGCGAGGGCAGGCCGTCGTAAACCACCGAGCCCACCACGTGCCCGGCCGGAGTTTCGAGATTGACCACGTCCCCCACCTGGGGCACCTGTGAGAACCCAACGTTCCCGTTCGACTCTTTGTCCTTTGCCACGATCACGCCATCGTGGACCAACGTCAGAATCGTTTCCGCGCGTGGCCGTACGGAGCCGCTGGTGTAGAGGATCGGTTCTTCGGGGAGTGTGGTCACTCCCTCGACGATCGAGATGGAGTATTCGGGCGTCTTGGGTTCTTCTTCCCACGCCACAGCGGGAGCAGCGAACACCGCGCTTGCCCCAAACGCCAGCACCGCCACGCACGATGCACGTTTGAACCCGGGTATGGAGATGCCGCTGACCCTCATGGCGTCGGTATCCAATCGTTCGGCAAGCCGAGACGATTGAGCTTTGCAAGGAAACTTGGACGCGGAGCGTAGGGGAGACTGCGGCGGAAAAACCGCCCGCGAGCCCTACTGTCCGCGAACCCTACGACCCGCCGGCCATCGCCGGCAGGATCACCAGGGTGTCCCCGCCGCCGACCGCGGTGTCCAACCCATCCAGCACGCGCACGTCCTCGTCGTTGAGGTAGACGTTGACGTAGCGGTTGAGCTCACCCTCCGCGGAGAACAGCTGACTCTGCGTGGCGGGGTGGTTGGAGGCAAGGTCGCGCAGCACGTCCCCGACGTTCTCGCCGGAGGCGCTCACCTCCTTCTCGCCGCCCACCGAGGCGCGCAGGACGGGGGGGATCTTGATCGTCGCCATCAGCGTGCAGATTACCCCGCCGCGGCGCAGAACGCCTCGTAGTCGGGGAACACGCCGAGCTCCTCGTCGCGGATCTCATCGGGCGCGCGCGAGCAGATCGGGCACTCGGGGTCGCGGTGGACCTTGACCTCGGTGAGCGTCGCCCCCAGCGCGTCGTAGAGCAGCAGGCGCCCGATCGCGGGGTCGCCGATCTTGAGGATCAGCTTGACCACCTCGGTGGCCTGCAGCAGGCCCATCGTGCCCGGCAGCACGCCCAGCACGCCGTTGGCCCCGCAGGAGGGCGCGAGCTCCGCGGGCGGGGGCTCGCGGAAGAGGCAGCGGTAGCAGGGGCCCTCGTAGGGCTTGAAGACCGAGAGCTGCCCGTCGAAGCCGAGGATCGAGGCGGAGACCACGGGGATCCGCAGGCGCACGGTGGCGTCGTTGAGCAGGTAGCGCGTGGGGAAGTTGTCGACCCCGTCCACGATCACGTCCCACCCCTCGATGATCTCCATGATGTTCCCGGCATCCAGGCGCACGGGGTACTTGACGACCTCCACGTCGGGGTTCAGGCCGTGGATTGTCTCCTCCGCGGAGTCCACCTTGGGGATCCCAATGCGCTGCGTGGAGTGGATCACCTGGCGCTGGAGGTTGGAGAGGTCGACCTCGTCGTCGTCCACGATCCCCAGCGTGCCCACCCCCGCGGCGGCGAGGTACAGCGCGGTCGGGGAGCCGAGTCCCCCCGCGCCGAGCAGGAGGACCTTCGCGTCGAGCAGCTTCTGCTGGCCCTCCTCGCCGATCTCGGGGATCAGCAGGTGGCGCGAGTAGCGCTCGCGCTGCTCGGCGCTGAGCGCGCGGGGGATCTCGACCTCGTAGCCGCGGTCCTTCCAGAGGGTGATCCCACCCGTCATCGAGCGCACGTGCTCGTAGCCCATGTCCTCGATCATCGTGCGCGCCGCGTAGGCCGAGCGGATGCCGGAGGCGCAATAGAGGATCACCTCGGCGGAGCGATCGCGCACCACGCTCTCGATCCGCGACTCCAGATGGCCCCGGGGGATGCTCTTGGCGCCGGGGAGGTGCCCGGTGGCGAACTCTTCGCTCCCGCGCACATCCACGATCGCGACTCCCTCCCCGATCAGCTCCTTGACCTCGGAGGGGTCGATCTCCTCGATTCTGCTCTTGATCTGGCGGAGCAGCTCCGCCGAGGACACGCTCATCTGGAAACTCCCGAACTATGGTCGGATTTCATGGACTTCAGAAAGTATAGCGCCCGATATGGGGCCGTTCAAGGGCCGATCGAAGAGCGACCGAAAGCCGGCTAGGCCCACCGCTGGCGGCGCCCACCGAGCCATGTCTCCAGCACACGCAGCTCGTGCAGCCGTTCGGGGGCCACCTCGCGGGGGTCGCGGTCGAGCACGACCAGATCCGCGAGCATCCCGGGGCGCAACGAGCCGACGCGATCCCCGAGCAGGACCTGGCGCGCGGGATTGCAGGTGATCGTGCGCAGCGCCTCCTCGAGCTTCAGCTGCTGAAAGGGGCCGAGCACGTCGTCGCTGTCGCGCATCAGGCGGGTGGTCGCGGTGCGCAGGGCCAGGCAGGGATCGACCGGGCAGACGGGGGAGTCGCTGTTGCACGAGCTCGAGATGCCGTACTCGAGGTCCCGGCGCAGCGAGTGGATGCGGGCGGCCCGCTCGGGACCGAGCACGTGGTCGCGAACGCTTTCGCCCCAGTAGTAGATCTGGTTGATCGTGTGGCTCACCGACAGACCGAGCGCCGCGGCCTTCGCGATCTGCTCGTCGCTGGGCACCGTGAAGTGCTCGATGCGATGGACCCCCCCCGCGGGGGGGGTCCCCACGAGGATCGCCTCGTAGCAGCGCAACACCTGCTCGGTGGCGCGGTCGCCGTTGGAGTGCACCACCAGCTGCCACCCCGCGTCGTGCCAGGCGCGCATCTGCTCGCGCAGCGCCTCCTCCTTGTGGTTGAGCTTCCCCAAGCCGTGCCCGTTCAGGTAGGGCTCCCCCAGCGCGGCGGCGCCATCCTCGATGGAGCCGTCCGCCCGGTAGGCGATCCCGACCACGTCGTAGCGCTCGTCGCCGCCCCCGGGAGCCGCGCCGAGCGACGTGGCGAGCTCTGGGGTGAACGCCCCCCGTAAGCGCACCGGGGCCTCGGGCGAGCGGGCGAGGGAGCTCAGCAGCTCGTGCTCGGCCACGCCCGCGAGCCGGCCGATCCCGGCGTCGTACACGGTGGTGCAGCCCCGCATTGCGAAGTCGCACAGGGTCTGGGCGCCCAGCTCCGCGAGACGCTCGGGCTCCTCCTCGAAGAGACCCGCGACGGCGTCCATGGCGATGCCGGCATCGGCCAGCGCGCTCTGCAGCACGTGCACGTGGGGCTCCACGAACCCGGGCAGCACCGCGTGGCCCTGGAGGTCGACGATCTCGGCTCCCGGCGCGTAGTGGCGTTTGACCTCCGTGAGGGAGCCCACCCCAAGGATCGTGGAGCCCCGGATCGCAAGCGCTTCCCCGACCGAGTTGGCCTCATCGACCGTGAGGATCGGCCCGCCGCGCAGGATCACAACGCGCTCGGACTCCGCCGCATCGGCCCCCAGCGCCCCGCCCCCGCCAGCGGGCGCTGGCGCTGGCGCATACGACGGGACCGTCAGATTGCCCAGTACGCCCTGCGCAAGGGCAGCGATGCCAGTGCGGCATGCGACGCACATATGGTTCGGAGCACCTCTTCCATGAAGTCAGTCTGCCAGGGGTTCTAACGATACAGCGCATCGGCCCACACGAACTCCCCAACTCCCTACCCTCCCGTTGCCGATGCCACGCCCTACCCGCCTCCGGATCGCCACCTCCCTCACCGCCGCCACGGCGCTGGCGCTCGCGGCGCTGCCGGGGTGCTCCTCCTCGGCCGGTCCGGGGAGTGCCTCCACGGAAGCGGCCTCCGCGAGCGCCCCCTCCTCGACGGGGTTCGACGGGGCGCTGCTGCCGGTGGACGTGCCCCGGCACGAGTTCGCGCTGACCGACCAGTACGGGCGGCGCGTCTCGCTGAGCGCCCTGCGCGGACGGGTGGCGATCCTCGCGTTCCTCTACACAAGCTCGAAGACCACCGCGCCGCTGATCGCCGAGCAGATCCGCGGAGCCCTCGATGAATTGGAATTGGAATCCCACCCACCCGAGCCCGTGCCCGCGCTGGCGGTCAGCGTCGACCCCGCGAGAGACACCCCGGCGCGCATCCGGGCATTCCTGCGCGAGAACTCGCTGAGCGGGCGCATGGAGTACCTGACGGGCACCCCCGCCCAGCTGCATGCGGTGTGGCGCGCCTACGCGGTCGTGCCCGCCAGCGCCGGCCCGGTCGGCTACGAACGCTCCACGTTCGTGCTTCTGCTCGACAGGGCGGGGAGGCCGCGCGTGGAGTTCCCCCTGGAAGAGCTCACCCCGGAAGCGCTCACGCACGACATCCGCAAGCTGCAGGCCGAATAGGCCCTGATATCCTACCCGCCAGGTAGGTATTCGAGCGATGATGATCTGAGCGGGAGGGGGCAGGCCCCCCTCCCCGACCTCCCCCAAAATGGGTAGGCATTCGAGATGATGTTCTCAACCAAGGCCGAGTACGGCATACGTGTGATGGTCGCCCTGGCGCAGCGGTCGGCGGAGGCCCCCCCCGGGGAGGAGCCCGTGGTGCCGCTCGCGGAGATCGCCGAGCGCGACGGACTGCCGCTGGCCTACCTGGAGCACCTGGTGGCGCGGTTGCGCAAGTCGGGGCTGATCGAGAGCCGGCGGGGCTCGCGGGGCGGATACATGCTGGCGCGGGCACCCGCGCAGATCACGATGGCCGAGGTGGTGGAGGCGCTGGAGGGGTCGATCGCTCCGATCGAGTGCATCTCCCAGAGCCCGGACGGGAGCATCGTCTGCTCGCGGGAGTCCGGGCGGGCGGGATCCGATTCTGTGTGCCCCACCAAGCCGCTGTGGACGCGGGTGCGCTTCGCGATCGTGAGCACCCTCATGCAGACCACGCTCGCGGACCTGCTCACGGGCTCCCTCGACACGGCGCCCATGCGCCCCGCGACGGCGCAAGAGCTCCCCCTGGCCCCCACCAGGGCGCCCATCGCCGCGGGCGCCAACCGCTCAGCCAAGCGGCGCGCGCCGACCCCGACAATCACCTGACCGAAGGAGACCATGGCCGACCTGGAGATACGCAACCTGCACGTGCGCATCGAGGAGCGCGAGATCCTCAGAGGCGTCGATCTGAGCGTCGACCGGGGGGAGGTCCACGCGCTGATGGGCCCCAACGGCTCCGGCAAGTCGACGCTCGCGAACACCCTGCTGGGACACCCCGCGTACGAGGTGACGGAGGGGTCGATCCTCTTCAAGGGGGAGGAGCTGATCGAGGCCGAGCCGCACGAGCGCGCGAAGGCGGGGCTGTTCCTGGCCTTCCAGTACCCCGTGGCGATCCCGGGGGTCTCGGTGGCGAACTTCCTGCGCATGGCGATCAACGCCAAGCGCGAGGAGCCGATCCAGGTGAAGGAGTTCCGGGGCGAGCTGCAGCACGCGATCGAGCTGCTCGACGTGGACCGCGCGTTCACCTCGCGCCACCTCAACGACGGTTTCTCGGGCGGGGAGAAGAAGCGCGCGGAGATCCTCCAGATGGCGATGCTCAAACCGGACGTGGCGATCCTCGACGAGACCGACTCGGGCCTCGACATCGACGCGCTGCGCACGGTGGCGGAGGGCGTCGAGCGGCTGCACTCCGAGCAGGGCCTGGGCGCCCTGATCATCACCCACTACCAGCGCATTCTGCACTACGTCAAGCCCCAGTTCGTGCACATCATGCTCGACGGGCGCATCGTGCTGGAGGGCGGGGTGGAGCTGGTGGAGCGCCTGGAGCGCGAGGGGTACGACGAGATCCGCCGCGAGTTCGGCTCCTCGAACGGGCAGGGGAACGGGCATGGCTGAGACAGACGCAGGCAACGGCGGCGGCGTTGCGGTCAAGCCGGGGCGCCACCGCGAGGCGACGCTCTACCACGCGCTGCACGGGGCCGGCGCGGGCGACGGGCGCACTCTGGAGCAGCTGCGCGAGGCGGCGCTGAGGGTGTACGAGTCCGAGGATCTGCCGGTGTGGCGACGCTCGGGCTTCTGGACCACGAGCTTCGAGGGGCTCGACCTGGAGGCGCTCGAGGTGCGCCATCACACCCCCGGCGCGGGGGCACTCCCGGAGATCGTGCGCGAGACTCTGCCCGAGCGGGCGCGCGCCGGGCGGATCGTGCAGCGGGACGGCTCGGTGGTGAGCGTGGAGCTCGACGCGGAGCTGGCGGCGCGCGGGGTGATCCTCTGCTCGCTGGAGGACGCCGCGCGCGAGCACGCCGAGCTGTTCACACAGTGGTACTCCAAGCGTTTGACGTACAACCGCAACAAGCTGGAGGCCGCGAACGCGGCGCTGTGGACAGGCGGGGCCTTCCTGTACGTACCGGCGGGCCTCGCGATCGAGCAGCCGTTCGAGATCGTCTACGCGATCGAGGGCCCGGGTGTGGCGCAGTACGGGCGCACCCTGATCGTGGGCGGGCCCACAGCGGAGTTCCGCGTGCACGAGTACGACCTCGCGGGGGACTTCGAGGGCCAGGCGCTGCACGCGGGGGCGTTCGAGCTCTACCTCCAGGAGGGCGCACGCTGCCGCCTCGCGCAGGTGCAGGATTGGGGCTCCGGAGAGGTGTTCGACGCCTCGACGCGCTTCGTGGGGGTGGGCCGCGACGGCTACTGCCACTGGCTGCCCGCGCTGCTCGGGGGCCACCTGGTGCGCCAGCACCTGGAGCTGGCGGTCAGCGAGCCCGGCGGGGACATGGCCTTCCGCGGGGTGTTCTTCGCGGAGGAGAGCGAGCTGCTGGACGTGTTCGCGGTGGACCTCCACGAGACCGGCCCCTCCGGCGGGGACGTGCACTGGCGCGGGGCCGCGACGGGCGCGAGCCGCGCGAGCTTCGAGGGGCTGATCCAGATCGACCCGGGGGCGCAGAAGACCCACACCTACCTGCAGATCCACACGATGATGCTCTCCCCGAAGGCCCGCGTGGACGCGATCCCCTCGGTGCTGGTCTCCGCGGACGATGTCTCCGCCTCGCACGGCGGCACCGTGGGGGAGCTCGATGAGGACGCGATCTTCTACATGCAGAGCCGCGGCCTCGACCGGACGAGCGCGGTGCGGGTGATCGTGGAGGGATTCTTCGAGCCGCTGGTCTCCGAACTGAGGGACGAGCCGCTGGAAGAGCTGGTGCGCGGCAAGGTGGCGGCGAAGCTGGCGGCGGCGCGCGCGGACATCGAGGCATATGCAGCAAGTCGCTAGCGCCCCACCTTCGCTCGACGTGCGCGGGGACTTTCCGATCCTGACGCGGGAGTTCGAGGGCCACCCGCTCGTGTATCTCGACTCGGCCTCCACCGCCCAGAAGCCGCAGACGGTGATCGACGCGGTGGCCGCGCACCTTCAGGCACACAACGCGAACGTGCATCGCGGGGTGTACGCGCTGGCGCAGGAGGCAGATGCTGCCTACGAGGGCGCGCGCGAGCGAATCGCGGCGTTCACCGCAGCCGATCCGAAGACGACGATCTTCACGAAGAACGTGACCGAGGCGATCAACCTGGTCGCCTACGCGTGGGGCCGCGCGAACGTGGGCGCGGGCGACGCGGTGGTGATCACGCAGATGGAGCACCACGCGAACATCGTGCCCTGGCAGCAGCTCTGCAAAGAGCGAGGCGCGGAGCTGCGCTACCTGCACGTGGAGGAGTCCGGACAGCTCGACCCCGGGCAGCTCGAGCGGGAGCTCGAACGGGGCGACGTGAAGCTGGTGGCGTTCACCCACGTCTCCAATGTGCTGGGAACGATCAACCCCGTGGCGCAGATGACCGCGCGGATCCGCGCCGCGGGAGCGGTCTCGCTGGTGGACGGCGCGCAGGCGGTCCCCCACATGCCGGTGGACGTCGGCGCGCTGGGGGCGGACTTCTACGCGTGGACCGGCCACAAGGCGCTGGGGCCCACGGGAATCGGCGTGCTGCACGGCCGCCGCGAGATCCTGGAGGAGATGCCCCCGTTCCTCACCGGCGGGGACATGATCGCCTCGGTCGACTTCGACGGCGCAACCTGGAACGAGCTGCCCTACAAGTTCGAGGCCGGCACCCCCCCGATCGCCGAGGCAGTCGGGCTGGGCGCGGCGGTCGATTACCTGCGTGACCTTGGAATGGAGCGCGTGCGCGGGCACGAGCTGGCGCTGACCGCGCACCTGCTGACGCGCCTGGCGGAAGTGCCCGGCCTGCGCGTCGCCGGCCCCCCGCGCGCGGAGGAGCGGGGCGGCCTCGCGTCGTTCACGATCGAGGGGATGCACCCCCACGACGTCGCCGAGATCGCCAACCGCGGCGGCGTGTGCATCCGCGCCGGCCACCACTGCGCGCAGCCGCTGATGCGCTGCCTGCATGTGTCGGCCACCGCCAGGGCGAGCGTGGGGATCTACAACACCCCCGCGGAGATCGACGCGCTGCTCGACACGCTGCTGGCCGGACGCGAGGTGTTCGGGCTCTGATGGACGACTCACGCGGGCCTGGTGCGGGATTCGGGGCCAAGCCGAAGTCCGGAATAGAGAGGCGCAAGCTCTGATGGACGACCTCTACCGCGACTACATCCTCGACCACTACAAGCGCCCCCGCAACTTCGGCGCGCTCGAGCCCCACGACCTCGAGGCCGAGGAGCACAACCCCCTCTGCGGGGATGAGCTCAGCGTGCAGATCCGCGTCAAGGACGGGCGCATCGAGGACCTGCGCTTCAGCGGCCACGGCTGCGCGATCTCCCAGGCGGCCGCCTCGATCGCCTCGGAGGAGCTGAAGGGCATGGAGCTCCAGGAGGTCGAGGGCCTGGGTGCCGACTGGATGCTGGACCTCCTCGGCATCCCCGTCTCCGCCACCCGCCGCAAGTGCGCCCTACTGAATCTCAAGGTCGTGCGCGGGGCGGTGAGCGGCGACCGGGATTGGCCAGCGTAGCCCGTCTACTCCACCGACACCGACTTCGCGGGGTTCTCGGAGGTGCACCGGCAGAACCCGCTGGCGAGCCGATAGAATCTACATGACTATGGTAACATGTCCATGGTCATGTCCGCCCGCACCATATCCGCAAGCCAGTTCAAGGCCCAATGCTTGGCCATGCTCGACGAGGTGGCCGCCACCGGGGAGGAGATCACGGTTACCAAGCGCGGCCGCGCAGTCGCCCGTGTCCTTGCCGTGAGCGAGCCGAAGAGCCTGCGCGGATCGGTGTCGTTCAGCGTCTCCGACGACGATCTGATCGAGCCGCTCGATGTCGAGTGGGACGTCGCAGGACGGTGATCGTTCTCGACACGCATGCCTGGCTCTGGTGGACAGCCGAGCCAGAGCGACTGTCCAAGCGGGCACGCACCGCAATCGACCAAGCCTCGAGTATCGGCATCTCGACGCTCAGCGCCTGGGAGGTGACGATGCTCGCGGTTCGCGGGCGCATCTCACTCGACCGCGACGTCGGCTTGTGGGTCAAGCAGGCGCTCGCAGACGCGCGCGTCGAGCCAATCCCGCCAACCGCCGAAATCGCCGTCGCGGCCGGGCTGCTCGACGCGAAGAGCTTTCCGGGCGACCCGATCGACCGCCTGATCTATACGACCGCACAGGCGACCCGAGCGCGTCTTGTCACGCGCGACACCGCCATCCGCGCGTTCGATCACGAGCTAACCATCTGGTAGCAGAGCGCTCCTCATCGGCGTGATCGCAAACGACCGCCTCAGATCGACGCCCGTTAGGTTACGGTCACCGCCCAACCCGATAGAATCCCTACTCACGAGCACGGGATTCGATAGAAGGAGCGTCATGGCCGCAACCGACACCGCCAGGATCGCCAAGCCCAGCCCGATCGTCGAGGATGAGCAGGGGCAGCTGCGCGCGCGCCAGGGGATCTCGCGGGAGGTCGTCAGCGAGCTCTCCAAGATCAAGGGCGAGCCCGACTGGATGGCCGAGAAACGGATCAAGGCGCTGGAGATCTTCGAACGCAAGCCGATGCCCACGTGGAGCATCGATCTGTCGGGCCTGAACCTCGACGACCTCGTGCTCTACTCCCCCCCACCGCCGGGCGCTTCAACTCCTGGGATGACGTCCCCGCGGAGATGAAGCAGACCTACGAGGACCTCGGCATCCCCCAGGCCGAGCGCGAGCACCTCGCCGGCGTCGTCGGCGTGTGGCGCCAGGAGCCCGTGTACGAGGGGCTCAAGGAGGAGTACTCCAAGCAGGGCATCCTCTTCTGCTCGATGGACACCGCCATCACCGAGTACCCCGAGCTGGTGCAGAAGTACTTCATGAACAAATGCGTCCCCGCGCAGGACAACAAGTTCTCGGCGCTCCACGGTGCCGTGTGGTCCGGAGGGGCCTTCTGCTACATCCCCAAGGGCGTCAAGTGCGATCTGCCCCTGCAGTCCTACTTCCGCATGGAGGGCGCCGGGGAGGGCACCTTCGAGCACACCCTCATAATCGCCGACGAGGGCTCCGAGGTGAACTACATCGAGGGCTGCACCGCGCAGACCTACTCCGTCAACTCGATGCACTCCGCGGTCGTCGAGATCTTCGTGCACGAGGGCGCCAAGGCCCGCTACACCACCGTGCAGAACTGGTCCAAGGACGTCTACAACCTCAACACCAAGCGCGCCGTGGTGGACGCCGGCGGGACCGTCGAGTGGGTCGGCGGCTCGATGGGCGCCAAGTACGTGATGCTCTACCCCGGCTCCTACCTGATGGGCGAGGGCGCCCGCGCCGATCACCTCAACGTGGGCGTCGCCTCCGGCGGGGTGCACAAGGACACCGGCGCCAAGGTCGTGCACCTCGCCCCCAACACCACCTCCAACATCCTCGCCAAGTCGATCTCCAAGGACGGCGGGATCATGGGCTACCGGGGCCTCGTCAAGATGGGCCCCCACTCCGCCGGCTCCAAAGCCCGCGTGCAGTGCGACGGCCTGATGATGGACGGGATCTCCCGCTCGGACACCTGGCCGGACATTCAGATCCAGAACCCCCACGTCTCCGTCGCCCACGAGGCCACCGTGGGGCGCATCTCCGACGAGCAGCTCTTCTACATGGGCTCCCGCGGCTTCACCGAGGACGAGGCCGCCGCGATGATCGTCAACGGCTTCATCGAGCCCGTCACCAAGGAGCTGCCGATGGAGTACGCCGTGGAGCTGAATCGGCTCATACAGCTGGAGATGGTCGGAAGCATCGGCTGAGGGGCGATGGCCGGCGCCTGGCGGCGTCCTCAGTCGCTCGCGTGCTTAGCACGCCACGCTCCTTGCGTCCTTGCCATGCTTGGCCCTAGCCCCTCAGCAAGCGCGTATTGAACACCGATGCGGGCGCCCGTTGACACGATCCCGGCTCCGTCGTTCCTCACGCATCTGCGGTGGGTGAACGTCAGGGCGCTGCGCATGGACCGCCTGCTCGGACGGCCCGTGCTGATCGAGTTCTGGGACTTCTGCCGGCCCAACTCGATGCGCACCCTGCCATATTTGAGAGCCTGGCACGAGCGCTACTCCGAGCGAGCACCCGCGGCCTCCGGTGTGGAGAGCAGCGAGGCCGCGGGCCCGGCTGGCGGGTTGC
This sequence comes from uncultured Solirubrobacterales bacterium, assembly GCA_963771915.1. GTDB lineage: Bacteria > Actinomycetota > Thermoleophilia > Solirubrobacterales > Solirubrobacteraceae > Palsa-744. The sequence goes on from CAVYVD010000001.1 coordinate 472,431, forward strand.
AGGTTGTCGGGATCCACTCCCCCGGCTTCGAGCCCGCGCGTGAGCGCGGCGCCGTCGAAGCGGCCGTCGCGCGCCTGGGGATCGACTACCCCGTGCTGCTCGACCCCGACCTCGAGATGTGGCGCGAGTACGAGAACGCCGGCTGGCCCGCGCGCTACCTGTTCGACGGTCGCGGCAGGCTGTTCGACTACCACTACGGGGAGGGGGCCTACGAGGAGACCGAGCTCGCGATCCAGGAGCTGCTGGGAATCGAGCGCGAGCCGCTCCCACCGCTGCGCCCCGAGGACGGTCCAGACGCCCAACTCGTGCCCCAGAGCGAGGACCAGGAGGGGCCCCACTCCGGACCCTACGAGGCCGGCGGCGTGTGGGGGGTGTTCGACGGGGAGGGGACCGTTCTGGTCAACGGCGCCCCGCTGACCGTCTCGCACCCCGGGGCCTACCCGTTGATCGAGCACGAGCGCCACACCGCGGGCGCGCTCGAGCTCGAGGTCGGCCCCGGCGTGGAGTGCCTGGCGACCTGCTTCACGCCGGGCTTGGCGTGAGCTCCGAGTGACTCCGGGTCGCCAGCAGGCGCCGCAGAACCGGGGGACCCCCATCCTCGACCAGCACGCAGCACCCCGGCCAGTAGGGGCTCTCGCCCGGGGTGCTCGTGAGGAAGTGGGAGTCGTAGGTCCAGCAGCCCGTGTTCATCAGGCGCGCACCGCCGGGCGCGCGCCACTCCGCCGCATCGTCGCCGGGCAGCGGCCCCGCGCGGTGGGTGTGTCCGAACACCACCCACGCCGGGCGGGCGGGGGGGCTCAAATCGAGGCGCTCGGCGACCTCGCCCATCGCGCGCAGGCCCGCGCGGCGCAGCTCTCCGCTGGAGAGGTCGGCCTTGAAGTAACCGAGGCCAGCACGGTTGAGCGCCGCCACCCCCAGCGGGAATGCGCCCGCGAGCGCGCGGTTGCGCAGTGTGCGGCGCGAGCCATTGCTCAGAGCGCGCCACGCGCGAACCGTCGTCCCCCCGTTGAGCGTCTCGCCCGTAGGCGCCTGACGGGCCACCGCGTCGATCCATTGGAACACCGGCGTCATCACCGCCTCGTAGTCCTCCGGGCTCGAGAACGCACCCGCCGGGCGGCGCAGCATCCGACCCATCGCGCCGATGCCCAATCGCTCCAGCGTGGGGATCGTGAGGTGGCAGTCCAGGTAGTGACCGTGGGTGGCGTACACGTCGGGGCGCACCCACAGACCGGGGTACGCAGCCGTGAGGCGCGCCGGCGCCGCCCACTCAGCGAGCTGCGCCATCATCGCCGAGACGCCCGGGCCGGCATCCTGCACCGCGAGGCGCTGCTCGATGCCGAGCGGCTCCGCGCGGGGCAGTTCGCTGCGCCGCTCGAGGTACGGCTCGACCAGCGCATGGTCGTGGTTGCCCGCCACCACCACCACCTCGCGGGCGGGCGGGGCTCCCATCACCCGGCCAAGCTCTTCGAAGAACGGGCGCGCGGCTCCCAGCGCCTCACGGCGCGGGCCGTGACGCAACTCCAGCACGTCGCCGAGCAGCACCAGGCGGTCCACATCTCGCAGCTCCTCCAATAGCGCCGCCCGCGGCCCGGGGGCGCGCAGCACATCCGTCCCGCGCCCGCCGCCCAGGTGCAGGTCCGAGACGATCAGCGTGCGCACGGCGCCACCCATCCCAGGCGGCGCCCGTGACACGCCGTTCCGCCGGGGGCAGGTCCCCCAACCGTCCGCCCCGTCCCGCCCTGGGCGGGTGGGCGCCCGACCATCCGCCGCGGACGAGGCAACGCGGCTACGCGGCTCCGCCGGCCGCGAGCGCCTCGCGGATCGGCTTGGGGAGCATGAAGCGGACGTCCTCGCGGATCACGTGGAACTCGGAGAAGTCCTCCTCGCGCACCCCCCGGTCGCGGAAGAGGTCGAGCAGGTCCTGGACGAGGACGTCGGGGGCGCTCGCCCCCGAGGAGACCCCCACCACCCGCTTGCCCTCCAACCACTCCTCGCGCACCTCGTGGCGGTTGTCGATCAGGTGGGCCTCGGTGCCGCACTCGCGCGCCACCTCCACGAGGCGCACCGAGTTGGAGGAGTTGCGCGAGCCGATCACCAGCACCAGGTCGCACTCGCCGGCCATCTGCTTGACGGCCGCCTGCCGGTTGGTGGTGGCGTAGCAGATGTCCTCCGTGCGGGGCCCCGCGATGCTCGGGAAACGCTCACGCAGACGCCCCACTATCGTCGCGGTTTCGTCCACGGAGAGGGTGGTCTGGGTGATGAAGGCGACGCGCTCGGGGTCCCGCACCTCCAGGGCGTCCACGTCGCGCTCGTCTTGGACCAGCACGATCTGCTCGGGCGCCTCCCCCATCGTGCCCTCGACCTCCTCGTGGCCCGCGTGGCCGACGAGCACGATCGTGTAACCCTGCTCCGCGAAGCGCCTCGCCTCGACGTGCACCTTCGTCACCAACGGGCAGGTCGCGTCGATCGTCTGCAGGGCGCGCGCCCGCGCGTTGGCGCGCACGCTGGGCGCAACGCCGTGCGCGGAGAAGACCGTCACAGCCCCCTCGGGGACCTCGGTCTCCTCCTCGACGAAGATCGCCCCCCGAGCGCGCAGCTGCTCGACGACGTGCTTGTTGTGCACGATCTCCTTGCGCACATACACCGGTGGACCGTGCAGCTCCAGGGCGCGTTCCACCGTCTGCACCGCGCGGTCCACCCCCGCGCAGTAACCGCGCGGCGCCGCCAGCAGGATCTTCTCCACCGTATTGGCCACTGGGCCCATTGTAAGGCCCCTCCCGATCGCCCCGCGAGCACCCACGAACAAGCCCGAGGAGCGCGTGCGCGGCCCGCGCCTGGGAATCGAAGAGCCGGACTCAGGTGAAGCGGCGTGCGCGCAGTACCCTAAGCATCCATGCCCCAGCGCCACCTCGATCGTCTCACCGCAGTGGACGCCTCCTTCCTGCATCAGGAGGGTCCGAGCTCGCACATGCACGTGGGCGGACTCACGCTGCTGGAGGGCCCCCCGCCCGCGCACGAGGAGTTCCTGGAACAGATCCGCCAGCGCCTGCATCTGGTGCCCCGCTACCGCCACAAGCTCGCGCACACCCACACGGCCCTGGACAGCGGACGCCCGGTGTGGGTGGACGACCCAAGCTTCAACCTCGAGTACCACGTGCGACACACCGCGCTGCCCGCACCGGGAGCCTGGGAGCAGCTGTGCAGCCTGACTGCGCGCATCTTCTCCCAGCAGCTCGACCGCTCCAAGCCCCTGTGGGAGATGTGGCTGGTGGAGGGCCTGGGTCCAAGAATCGAGGGGCCCGGCTCGCCGGCCTCCGGCCGGCTGCGCCACCCTCGTAGCGACCGCTTTGCGCTGATCTCCAAGACCCACCACTCGCTGATCGATGGAATCGCGGGCATCGACCTGGCGACGGTGCTCTTCGACCTCTCCCCCGAACCCCCGCCCGTCCGCCACTCCGGACGGGCGTGGCAGCCCCACCGCGAACCGAGCACCCTGGAGCTGCTGGCGTCGGGGGCGCGGGGGGCGCTGCGGGCGGGGGTCGAGCTGGCGGCGGGCGCGGCCGACGCACTGGCGCACCCCGACCACGCGCTTGCGAGCGCGCGCGAGGCCGCGGAGGGCGTGGGGGAGATCGTCTGGGCCGTGCTGAACCCCGCGCCGGCGACGCCGCTGAACGTCGACATCGGACCGCACCGGCGCTTCGTCGGGGTGGGCAGCGCGCTGGAGGACTTCAAGCTCGTCAAGAACGCCTTCGGCTGCACCGTCAACGACGTCGTGCTGGCCGTCGTGGCGGGCGCCCTGCGCGAGTTCCTGATCTCCCGGGGGGTGCGCACCGAGGGCCTCGAGATGAGGGCGCTGGTGCCGGTGTCCGTGCGCACCGAGGATGAGCACCAGCAGCTGGGCAACCGCATCGTCGTGATGCGCGGGCCGCTGCCCGTCTACATGCCGGACCCCGTGCAGCGGCTGCGGTTCGTCAAACGCGAGATGGATGGGCTGAAGGAGTCCAAGCAGGCGCTCGGCGCGGAGGTGATCGCGGGAGCGCAGAACTTCGCCCCCCCCACGATCCTCGCGCAGGCCTCGCGCCTGAACTTCTCCACGCGCCTCTTCAACCTGATTGTCACCAATGTCCCCGGCCCGCAGTTCCCACTGTACGTTCTGGGCCGCAAGATGCTCGAGGTCTACCCCGTGGCCTTCCTGCCCCAGCGCCACGCGCTGGCGATCGCGATCATGTCCTACAACGGGCAGATGAACTTCGGCCTGCTCGGCGACCTCGACGCGATGTCCGACCTGGACCAGTTCGGGGAGAGCATCGCCAGGGAACTCGCCACCCTGGTCGCACTTGCGCGCAAGGCCACCGTGGCGCAGCCGGCCTGAGAGGAGGGGCCGTCGGCCGGCCCGAGAGGCGTCCTTGGCGGCCGTCGGCCGGCTTGAGAGGCGTCCTGGGCGGGACGTCGGTCGAATCAGTGCGGCACCCGCCCTGATCGCTCTCAGAAACCGAGGGCCGGGATCGCCGTCAGAAACCGAGGGCGAACTTCGCGTCCTCGCTCATTCGCTCCGGCGACCAGGGGGGCACGAAGACCATCTCGCACTCCACCGAATCCACCCCTTCCAGCTCCCCCACGAACTCTTCCATCTGTTCAGTCACCTGCGGGCCGATCGGGCATGCGGGAGTGGTGAGCGTGAAGGTGATGCTCACCGCGCCGCCGTCGATCTCCACCCCATAGACAAGACCCAGTTCGACGAAGTCGAGTCCCAGCTCGGGGTCGATCACGTTGGAGAGCGCGTCGAAGACGTCGTCCACCTCGACGGACGGCGCGGCGTCTGGGGATGGGACAAGCGGCTCGACGATCTTCCGCTCAGGTACCGGCTCGGCTGGGAGTGGAGCGAGTGACTCGGGCACCGCTCCAGTCTAGCCCCTGCGCCCCCTCCGTTCGGCCCTGGCTGGCCGCCCGGGATCCCCCTAGGGTGATGAGAAGGAGGAGTTGCCTCTAGTTATCGCACCCTAAGCGGTCCCACATGTAGAGCTGGATGCACTCGTTGGCGAGCTCGTCCGCCCGGGCGCGGGAGAGGCGGGGGAGCACCGTGTCGAGCGCCTGGTCCTCGGCGACCCCCTCCTGGAAGGCCTCCTCGCCGCGGAAGCCCGCCGCGATCTTCAGCGCCTCCCGGCGGTTCTCGCCGAGGCTGTGGAAGACGCCCTGCAGGAATGCGGTGTTGGCGATCGGCTGGCCGACCTCTAGCGAGGCGTGCCACGCGGCGAGCAGCTGAAGATCGTCGTCGTCGAGGTCCGCGATCGTTTTGGCGTAGTGGACCGAGAGCTCCTGGTCGGGGATGTCGTCGACCCAGGCTCTCACGACCTCGCCCACCAGCTGCCTGCGGGCCTCGCGTCCGACCGAATCCGCGATCACCCGGATCGCGTCTTGGGGTTCGATGAAGCAGAGCGGCATCCTCGCAGACTGTAGGCCCCGGTGTGGACGGCATTTTTCATGATTCCTCGAGCAGCACCGCGGGCCACGCATCCCGTCCCTATCGACAGGTTGGAGGACCTTCCATCCCTCAGAGATCGAGGGCGCGCCGGGCGCGCTCCAACGCGTCGGGGTCCAGCGCCTCGGGCGGGACGCCCAGCGTCGCACGCTCCCCGGCCCCCCAGTTGGCGAGCGCGAGGTCGAGCGCTTCGACCGGAACCGACACCGCCTCCGCCAGCTCCCGCGCGCGGTGCTCGAGGTGCAGCGGCTCGCCGATCCCGAAGACGCGCTTGGCGGCGAGCGTGGCGAGGTCGCCGTGCGCGGCGCCCGGGGCGTTCGTGAAGTACAGGGCCTCCGCGCACAGCTCGCAGAGCCCGGTGCGCCCCAGCGTGAGAAGCAGCTCGTAGCGGCCCATCCGCGCCAGGCCCGGGAGGGTGAGCCGCTCGAAGAGTCGCTCGAATCGTCGCGTAGCGGTCCACGTGGGGTCGCCCACGAACGCAAGTGCCTGTGAGCCCCCGCGCGCCGCCCACTGCAGATAGGCGCGCAGTGTGGCGTCCCCCCGCGCGGGGTCGTGGGAGCTGCGGGGGCCGAGCGGGATCGAATCGAGGTTCGGCAGCTCGCCCGCGCGCCAATCCGCCTCGAGCGCCCGGCGGATGCCGGCGAAGGGATCGAGGTCCTCCAGCGGGCAGAGGTATGCGCTCAGAAAGCACATCCAGGTCGCCTGCTCGGCGTCCTGGAGCTCGCGCATCTCCCCGTACAGGCCGGGCGGCGCGACGGTGAGCGTCAGCAGGCGACCCTGCGCAAACGCAATCTCCTCGGCCAGGCGCGATGCATCCCCGGAGGCGTGTACGCCCCGGACCAGCGGCGAGCGGTAGCCGTCGTCCTCGGCGCGGCGCTCGCGACTGACGTGCAGCCCGGTGCTCCCGCGGACCCGTGGGGATGCGCCACGACGCGCACTCCCCTTCGAGGCACGTCCGCCCTCCTCGGACCCCCCGGCGGCGCCCACCGATCGACGATCGCCCCGCGGGCGGCGTCCGGAGCCCTCGGGCGGCGCGAGCCCCGGCACGGTCTCCCGGCAGATCGGACAGCGCTCGATGAAGCGGTTGTGGCGGCAAAACCTCGGCACCCCGCAAGTTTAGGGCGAGCGCGTTTTATGCGACAGCCTGCACCGCCCGCGGGGGCAGCGCCGGCACGAAGCCCCCCTCGCGCGCCCGCGCGAGGCCGGCGCGGCGCTCGTCGGCGAGCTCGACCACGTAGTTGGCGAAGTCCACCTGGATCGTGTGCCGCTTGGAGGCCCGATAGCGGCGGCTCTGCCGACGCAGCATCGCCTGCATGTCGCGCCGCATCCGCTCCGGCGAGGGCAGGGCGTACTCGCCCGTCAGGTGGGCGGCCACGAGGCGGCTCTGGACCTCGGCGATCGGCATGATCGCTCCCCAGGGCTGCACGAAGCCGATGAAGTACAGGCCCGCGTGCTCGTGCGAGAACACCCGCTTGTAGAGCACCAGCCGGTTCTCCGGCGCCGAGACCATCCGCTCGTCGAGGAACGGGAAGCTGATCTTGTAGCCCGTGCAGTAGACGATCAGGTCGGCCTCCTCCTCCGTGCCGTCCTCGTAGCGCACACGGTCACCCGCGAGCTCGGCGATCTGCGGCCGGACGGCGATCGCGCCGTGGGCGAGGCGGTCGAGGATGCGCGAGGAGACCGTGGGATGCGCCTGCCCGAGACGGTGGTCGGGCAGTGGCAGCCCGTAGCGATCCATCGAACCAACCGTCATGCGCAGCAGCAACTGCATCCCGCGCAGCGGCCACGTGAACGGTATGCGGCTCGGCCGCACCGCGCTGTCGAGCGGCCGGCCAAGGATGTACTTGGGTACCACGTGCACCCCGCGCCGCGCCACCAGCGTGGTGGAGAGCGAGTGGTAGGAGGCGTCGACCGCGATGTCCATCGCGGAGTTGCCCATCCCCACCACCACCACCCGCCGACCCGCGAGCTGGCGGGGTTCCTTGTAGTCGTGGGCGTGGATCTGCTCGCCGTCGAAGCTCCCCGGGATCGGCGGTTCGGGCCAGCGGGGGTCCCAGTGGTGGCCGTTGGCGACGAGCAGCGCGTCGTAGCAGCGGGTTTCGCGAGCGAGGGGCCCGACCGAAGCCGGGAGACGCTCGCCTTCGGCGCTGGCCGATTTGGGGATGCGAGCGGAGCGAGTGTCTCCCCAATCGGTCCCCGTTTCGGCCAGCCGGCCTCCGGCCGACTGCGCCACCCTCTTGTCCCGCCCTCCCGACACCCCCTCGCCCTCGAGCGTCACCTCCCACACGCCGTCCTCGCGCTTGCGGGCGTGCTCCACGCCGGTCTCGAAGGTGATCCGCTTGCGCAGATCGAAGTGCTCGACGTAGTCCTCGAAGTAGCGCGCGATCTGGTCGTGGCGGGGGAAGTCCGGGTAGGTGGCGGGCATCGGGTAGTCGGCGTACTCCATGCGCTCCCGCGAGGTGTTGATGTGCAGCGTCGAGTACGACGAGGACATCCCGTTGCGATTGGCGAACACCCAGTTGCCCCCGATCCGGTCGGAGCGCTCGAAGCAGTCGAAGGGGATCCCCCGATCGACCAGCGCCTTCGCCGCGGTGATGCCCGAGGAGCCCGCTCCGACGATGCATGCACGGGGGAGCGCCCCCGTGGAGCCTCCGTCCAGCATGCTGGAGGCGAGGTGTCCGTTCTGCGGCTCGCTCATCGCAGCCCCAGCGTAGCGCCGCCAGCCCTGCGTGTTATTCGACGCTGACCCCGCCGCTGACGTGCCGCGGCGGGCCCTCGGGGCCCCCGTCGGCGTCGGCGTGGCCTGACAGGGCGCCGTCCTCGGGCAGCTGGTCGGCCGGGGAAGCCCCGACCGAAGCCGGGGGACGCTCGCCAGAGGCGAGCATCCCCGTTTCGGCCAGCCGGCCGGCGAGGTAGCGGTCGACCATCCGCGCGCACTGGCGACCCTCGTTGATCGCCCACACGATCAGCGACTGCCCGCGGCGCGCGTCGCCGGCGGCGAAGATCCCCTCGACGGAGGTCGTGTAGGGCGTGACGGACTTGACGTTGCCGCGTGGGTCCCGCTCCACGCCCAGCTGGTCGAGCAGGGCCTGCTCGGGGTGCAGGAAGCCCATCGCCAGGAGCACCAGCTGAGCGGGCAGCTCGCGCTCGGTTCCCTCGACCGGCGCGAACGGCGGGGCGGGTTCGGCCCGGGCGATGTGCAGGGCCGCCACCCCGCCCTCCGCGTCGCCGCCGAAGCGTGTGGTCGTCAACGAGTAGTCCTGCTCCCCCACGCCCTCCTCCCGCACCTCCTCCATCGCGTAGCTGAGGCGGTACTTCAGCGGCCACTCCGGCCAGGGGGTGCGCTCGTCGGGGCGGTGCGCGGGGGGCTCGGGCAGGAGCTCCAGCTGCACGATCGAGGCGGCGCCCTCGCGCAGCGCATTGCCCACACAGTCCGCGCCGGTGTCCCCGCCGCCGATCACCACCACGTGCTTGCCGGCCGCGGTGATCGGATCCCCGTCCGCCGGTCGGGCGGCGGCGGGCGCGGGGCCGTTCTCCCGCGCGATGAGGCGGTTGCGCTGGTAGAGGTAGTCCATCGCGAAGTGGACCCCCTCCAGCTCGCGCCCGGGGACGGGCAGGTCGCGGGGGACGCGCGAGCCGGTGGCGAGCACCACCGCGTCGAAGCTCTCGCGCAGCTCCCCCACGGTGACGTCGCGGCCGACCTCCACGCCGCAGCGCAGCTCCACGCCCTCCTCCACCAGTTGGCGCACTCGGCGCTCCACCACACGCTTCTCGATCTTGAAGTCGGGCACCCCGAAGCGCACGAGACCGCCCGCGGCCTCGTCGCGCTCCAACAGAACGACCCGGTGGCCGGCGCGGCGCAGCTGCTGCGCGGCGGCCATCCCCGCGGGTCCGGAGCCCACAACGGCGACCGCCTGGCCGGTCTCGCGGCGCGGGGGTTCGGGCTTGATCCAGCCCTCCTCGAAGGCGTGCTCGATGATCGCGTACTCGATCTGTTTGATCGTCACCGCATCCCCCTCGCGGATCTCCAGCACGCACGCCGCCTCGCACGGGGCGGGGCAGAGGCGCCCGGTGAAGTCGGGGAAGTTGTTGGTGGCGTGCAGCTGCGCGATCGCCTCCCGCCAGCGGTCGCGGTAGACGAGGTCGTTCCAGTCGGGGATCAGGTTTCCCAGGGGGCAGCCGTTGTGGCAGAAGGGCACCCCGCAGTCCATACAGCGAGCGCCCTGCTCGCGCAGCTCCGCCTCGGGGCGCAGCACCATGAACTCGCGGTAGTCCCGCGCGCGCTCGTGGGGGTCGCGGTAGGGGACGCCGTGGCGCTCGATCTGCAGGAAGCCGCCGAGCTTGCCCATTAGGCTGCTGCCACTCCCTCGGCCTGTTCCTCTTCCTCGGCGAGCTCCGCCAGCACCCGCTTGTAGTCGGTGGGCATCACCTTCACGAACGCCCCCCGCGCGAGCAGCTGCTCCCATTCGGCGAGCACGCGACGCGCGACGGGGGAGTCGGTGCGCTGCTCGTGCTCGAAGATCATCGCTCGCAGCTCGATCGCGTCCGAATTGGAGCCCCGCCCACCCCCGAGCTCCTCGAGGTCGACCATCCCCCTGTTGCAGCGCGCCGGGAACGCGCCCTGCTCGTCGAGCACGTAGGCGATCCCGCCGCTCATGCCGGCCGCGAAGTTACGCCCGGTGGGCCCGAGCACGACCACGCGCCCTCCGGTCATGTACTCGCAGCCGTGGTCCCCCACGCCCTCCACCACCGCCCATGCGCCCGAGTTGCGCACCGCGAAGCGCTCCCCCGCGAGGCCACGGAAGAACGCCCTCCCGGAGGTCGCCCCGTAGAGCACCGTGTTGCCGACGATCACGTTGCGCTCGGCAACGAACTCGCCGTTCATGCCCGCGCGGGGGCGGATCGCGATCACACCGCCGGAGAGGCCCTTGCCGGCGTAGTCGTTGGCATCCCCGCGCAGGGTGAAGGTCACCCCGGGCGCGAGCCAGCCGCCGAAGCTCTGGCCCGCGGAGCCCTCGAAGTCGACCGTGATCGAATCGGGGGCCAGCCCCTCGGCTCCGTGCGCGCGCGCGATGTGGCTGGAGAGGATCCCCCCCACGCAGCGATTGACGTTGCGGATCGGCAGCTGCAGGGTCACCCGCTCCCCGCGTTCAATCGCCGGCCCGGCGCGCTCCACGAGCTGCCAGTCGAGCGCGTCCTCGAGCACCGGCGGGGGGGGTTCCACCCGGCGGCGGGGTATTGATTGGGATGGGCGGGCGGGGTTCTCCGGGTGGGCGGGGCCCAAATCCACGTGGGTGAGGATGTGGGTGAGGTCCACCCCGCGGGCCTTCCAGTGGTCGATCGCGGGGCCCGCCTCGAGCAGGTCCACGCGGCCGATCGCCTCATCGAGCGAGCGCAGCCCGAGCGAGGCGAGCAGCTCGCGGACTTCCTCGGCGACGAAGAAGAAGAAGTTGACCACCTGCTCCGGGGTCCCCTTGAAGCGCTTGCGCAGCTCGGGGTCCTGGGTGGCGATCCCCACCGGGCAGGTGTTGAGATGGCAGGCGCGCATCATGATGCAGCCGGTCGCGATCAGCGGGCCGGTGGAGAAGCCCATCTCATCGGCCCCCAGGAGCGCCGCGATCAGCACGTCCCGGCCGGTCTTCAGCTGGCCATCGGTCTGCACCACGATCCGCGAGCGCAGCTCGTTGAGCAGCAGCGTCTGCTGGGTCTCCGCGAGGCCGATCTCCCACGGCACGCCCGCGGCCTGGATCGAGGAGAGCGGGGAGGCGCCGGTGCCGCCGTCGTGACCCGAGATCAGCACGCGGTCGGCGTTGGCCTTCGAGACGCCCGCCGCCACCGTGCCGACGCCGACCTCGGAGACGAGCTTGACCGAGACCTGCGCCTGGGGGTTGGCGCAGCGCAGGTCGTAGATCAGCTGCTTGAGGTCCTCGATCGAGTAGATGTCGTGGTGGGGCGGGGGCGAGATGAGCCCGACGCCGGGGGTGGTGTGGCGGATCGAGCCGATGTACTTGTCCACCTTGTGGCCCGGCAGCTGGCCGCCCTCGCCGGGCTTGGCGCCCTGCGCCATCTTGATCTGCAGCTCGTCGGCGTTGACGAGATAGTGAATCGTCACCCCGAAGCGCCCCGAGGCGACCTGCTTGATCGCCGAGCGCCGCCGGTCGCCGTTGGGGTCGGGTGCGAAGCGCGTGGGGTCCTCGCCGCCCTCGCCCGTATTGGAGCGCCCGCCGAGGCGGTTCATCGCGATCGCGAGTGTCTCGTGGGCCTCGCGCGAGATCGAGCCGAGGCTCATCGCGCCGGTGCAGAAGCGCCGCACGATCTCCTTCGCGGGCTCCACCTCCTCGAGCGGAATCCCTCCCCCTCCTCCCCCCTCCCATGCGACCTCCGCCCGCCCGGTGAGCGCTCGCCGCAGCCGGCCTCGCCGCGCAGCTCCAGCAGGCCGCGCAGCGTGGCGCGGCGTGCGGCGTCCTCGTTGACAGCGCGCGCGTACTCGCGGTACTTGGCGTAGGCGGGACTCTCCCGTACCGACTCGTGCGCCCGCTCGTCCCCCCCCAGAGCAGCGCCGATCTGCGCGTCCTCGGCGGCGCGTACCGCGTGCTGCACGAGCGCGATCGTCTCGGGGTTCCAGATGTGGCGCTCCCCGTCGCGCCGCCACGCATACACCCCGCCCACCGGGAGCAGGTCGTCGTGCGGGGACGGATAGGCGCGAGCGTGGCGCTCCAGCGCCTCCAGGGCGAGCTCGGTCAGGCCGACCCCGCCGATCCGCGAGGCGGTACCGGTGAAGTGGCGGTCGATCAACTCCCGCGAGAGCCCCACCGCCTCGAAGATCTGCGCGCTGCGGTAGGACTGGATCGTGGAGATGCCCATCTTGGAGATCGTCTTCAGCAGCCCTTTGCCGATCGCCTGAACGACGTTCTGCGCCGCCTGCACCGGGCTGAGCGCCATCGCGGGGGATCCGTTCGCGGCGGTGAGGATCAGCCCATGGAAGACGAGCTCCTCCAGCGTCTCGAGCATCAGATAGGGGTTGATCGCGCTCACCCCGTAGCCGATCAGCGTGGCGAAGTGGTGCACCTCGCGCGGCTCGCCGGACTCGAGCACGATCCCCGCGCGCAGGCGGGTGCCTTCGCGCACGAGGTGATGATGCACGGCGGAGACCGCCAGCAGCGAGGGGATCGGCGCGCGGCGCGGGTCGATCGAGCGGTCGGAGAGGATCAGGATGTTGACGCGCCGCGCGATCGCCTCCTGCGCCTGCGCGCAGATGCGCTCCAGCGCCCGCTCCATGCCCTGCGTGCCCTCGGCGACGGGCCAGGTGATGTCGAGGGTCTGCGCGGAGAACTCCTCGTGGGCGACGTGGCGCAGCGTCTCGAGCTCGCGGTTGAGCAGGATCGGTTGGCGGAGGATCAGCTTGTGGGCGTGCTCGGGGGTCTCGTCGAAGAGGTTGCGCTCGCTGCCGAGGCTCGTGGCGAGGCTCATCACGATCTCCTCGCGGATCGGGTCGATCGGCGGGTTGGTGACCTGCGCGAAGAGCTGCTTGAAGTAGGAGAACAGCGGCGGGGCCTGGTCGGAGAGCACCGCCAGCGCGAGGTCGTTGCCCATCGAGCCGACCGGCTCCGCCCCGTCGCGCGCCATCGGCATGAGCAGCACCCGCAGGTCCTCCTGGGTGTAGCCGAACGCGACGCTGGCGGGCGTGCAGGGGCTGCGTGGAGATCGTCACTTCCCGCGAGGGGGGAGATCGTCGAAGTGCACGGAGTTGCGCGTGAACCACTCGCCCGTAGGGCCTGCGCGTGGAGATCTCGCGCTTGACCTCGCCGTCCTCGACGATGCAGCCCCGCTCGAGGTCGACGAGGAACAGCTTGCCTGGCCGCAGGCGCCCGAGGCGCCGGACGCGATCGGGCGGGATGTCGAGCAGGCCGATCTCCGAGCCGAGCACGACGAGGCCATCGACGGTCTCCACCCAGCGCCCCGGGCGCAGGCCATTGCGGTCGAGCGTGGCGCCGATCACGCGCCCGTCGGTGAACGCCACCGAGGCGGGACCGTCCCAGGGCTCCATCAGACAGGCGTGGAAGGCATAGAAGCCCTTCAGCGCCTGCGGAATGTCATCGCGGTCGCGCCAAGCCTCGGGGATCATCATCATCACCGCGTGCGGGAGCGAGCGCCCGGCGAGCAGCAACAGCTCGAGCACGCGGTCGAAGGTGGCGGAGTCCGAGTCGCCCGCCTTGACGATGGGCAGGATCTTGGCGCAGATCCTCGCCGAAGAGCTCGCTGTGGAGCTCGGACTCGCGGGCGCGCATCCAGCTGACGTTGCCCATGACGGTGTTGAACTCCCCGTTGTGGCAGATCACGCGATAGGGGTGCGCGAGCTCCCAGCTCGGGAAGGTGTTGGTCGAGAAGCGCGAGTGCACAAGCGCCATCGCGCTCTTGGCGCGAAGGTCGCGCAGGTCGGTGTAGAAGCCCGCGAGCTGGTTTGAGATCAGCATGCCCTTGTAGTTGATCGTGCGCGAGGAGCTCGAGGTCACGTACAGGCCGTCCTCCTCGGAGAGCTCGCAGATGCGGCGGATCACGTAGAGCTTGCGCTCGAAGGCGTCCTGGTCGAAGTCCCCGTCGCCGGCCCCGACGAACAGCTGCCAGATCGCGGGACGGCAGGCCCCGGCGGTGCGCCCGACGTGGGCTGGATCGACGGGCACCTCGCGCCAGCCGAGCACCCGCTGCCCCTCCGCGCGGGTGGTGCGCTCGAGCAGCTCGCGCAGGCGCGCGCACTCCTCGTCCTCGAGCGGAAGGAAGCACATCAGCACTCCGTAGCGGCCCGGTGGGGGCAGCTCGAAGTCGACGACGGCCCGCAGCAGCTCGTGGGGCATCTGCATGAGGATCCCGGCGCCGTCGCCCGTGGTGGGGTCGGCTCCCGAGGCACCGCGGTGCTCGAGGTTCTCCAGGGCCTCGATCGCCTGCGCGATCACCTCATGGGTGGGTCGGTTGTCCAGGCGCGCGACCATGCCCACTCCGCATGCGTCGTGCTCGAAGCGGGGGTCGTAAAGGCCGACGGCCTTGGGCGGCTGCTTGATGTGCGAAGTCATGGCAGTGCTCCCGGGAGGGCGGTGCCTCCCGCACGGGCGGGACTTTCCGTGCAGGCGGTGAGGGCACCTGAGGCGGAGGCTGAAGCGTAGCAGTGGACAGGAGTGGCGAACCGAGTCGTCCTCCACATCCGAACGTCCGCCCGGCGCCTCGCGTATGCTCATCCTTGACAAGTACATCCGGACTGCGGGTGCGGTACATATCACGGCAGCTGGGTGTTTCGATGTGTGAAAACTGCCCCTGCAGGGCACCATCACCCAAGACACGGCTCCACGCCCCCACCCCGCTGGGAGAAGCACACCGACGATGACTCCCGACATGCAGATCGCACTCCCGGCGCGTGCAGAGAACATCGCGGTCGTGCGTCACGCCTTCGGAGCGCTGGAGGATGCGTACGCGCTCGACGCCCAGACCCTCGCGGACATCCGCCTGGCTGTCACCGAGGCGTGCACGAATGTGGTCGTCCACGCCTACCCAGGCGGCACGGAGGGGCCGATGGAGGTCCTCGCGACGCTGCTGGGAGACGAGCTGACGGTGGTGGTGCGCGACGAAGGCAGGGGAATCGGCCCACGGCCGGACAGCCCGGGACTGGGTCTCGGACTTCCGCTGATCGCCTCGCTCACCGAGAGCGTGCGGCTGGGGCGCGACGATGAGGAACGCACGGAGGTGCGCATGACCTTCTCGCTGACGAACGCCCCCCAACACTATGACGTCACCGTCCACCACGCGGCCTCCGGCGTGGCCGACCTTCGAGGGAGTCCGTGATCGAGGAGCCGCCGTACGAGTGCTCCGCCTCGCTACGGCTGGCGAAGGGGCCGCTCGCGGGGCCGGCGCTGTGCAGGGTGGTCTCGATGGTGCTCGCACGGGCGAACTGCCCGATGGACCGTCTCGAGGACGCGATGCTGATTTGCGACACACTGAGTGCCCACACCCCGGCGCACGCCGCGAATAGTCAGCTCGCCTTCGCGGTGAGCGTGTGGCGACGGGAGTTCCAGTTGCGCGTGGGCGAGCTCCCCGAGCGGGCGGCGAGCCGGCTCGTACAGGATGCGGTTCTGCCGGGCGTGGGCAACGTGCTGGAGCGCATGACCGACGAGCTACGGATCGAGCCCTCCGCGAACGGCGCCGGCGAGGAGCTGGTGTTGGGGCTCGTGTTCTAAGTCCGAGCTTTCTTGCAACCTTTCGTCGCGGGGGGAGGGGCGAGGACTCGTTGGGGGTAGCCTTGGCCTTGGGTGTGGCCTTGGCCTTCGGGGCAGCCTTGGCGCGCTTGCGGGCCGGGGGCGCGCCGTCGCGCTCGCGGCGGGTGCGCACCTGCTCGATGCTGGCCTCCAGGGCGCTCATCAGGTCGGGGGCCTGGAGCAGCTCCCGGCGAGCGGGGGGTTCAGCGCGACCTGCTCGCCGCCCACCTTGCGATCGATCAGGTCCAGGAGCGCCTCGCGGTAGGTGTCGCGGTAGGCGGCGACGTCGAAGGGCCGGACGACCGCCTCCACGAGGCTGCGCGCGATCTTGAGCTCGCGCTCGCCGAGCTGCACCTCCTCCTCGTGGAGCTCGGGAAGCTCGGCGGTCCGCTGGATCTCGTCGGCGAAGTTCATGGTGGTCATCCGCAGCACCTCATCGTGGGGATAGATCGCGACGAGCTGCTGGCGGGAGCGCAGCACCACACGGGCAATCGCGACCTTCTCGGTGTCGTGCATCGCCTGGAGCAGCAGCCGGTAGGGACGGGCGCCACCGGCGCCGGGGACGAGGAAGTAGGGGCGGTCGAGGTAGATGGGGTCGATTTCCTGCAGCCGCACGAAGTCCTCGATCTCGATGGTGCTGGTGAAGGCCGGCTCGAGCGCGGCGATCTCCTGAGCCTCGATCACCACATGCCGTCCGGGGGCGATCTCATAACCTTTGACGATCTCCTCGTAGGGGACCTCCTCACCCTCCGCCGAGCAGAACCTCCGCTGGACGATGCGCGCGTGATCGGTGGCGTGCAGCTGGTGGAAATGCAGGCTGCGGTCGACGACCGCGCTGTAGAGCTTCACCGGCACGCTGACCAGGCCGAAGGCCAGGGTCCCCTTCCAGATAGAGCGGGGCATCGGGACAGTGTGACCGCAAAACCGGCGATGTCAAGACGCGGGCGATTCCTCCCCGGCCCCATCGCGCATGCGCGCGAGGGCTTGGCGGATGAGGCGCGAAACCTGCATCTGGGAGACGCCGATGCGCTCGCCGATCTCCGCCTGGGTGAGGTCCTCGACGAAGCGCAACCGCAGGACAAGATGCTCGCGGGGGGAGACGCGGGCCAGCAGCGGCTCAAGCGTTGCGTGCTCCTCGGCGCGCCGGAAGCCGCTCTCCTCCACTCCGAGGGTGTCGGCGATGCTTTCACCCGCCTCAGCGCCCAGAGCGGCGGAGCGCGGCGCGTCGAGCGACGCCGCGCGATAGGCGGCGGCGGCCTCCAGCGCGTCGAGCACCTGCTCGTGAGACGCCCCCACGGCGCGCGCGATCTCGCCGACCGACGGGGAGCGGCGCTCGCCCACGGAGAGGCGCGTGACGACGCGATCCACACGCAGCGCGAGCTCCTGCAGGTCGCGGGGGACACGCACCGACCAGGTGCGGTCGCGGAAGTGGCGCTTGAGCTCCCCCAGGATGGTGGGGACGGCGTAGCTGGAGAAGACCACCTCGCGGCTCACGTCGAAGCGGTCGATCGCCTTGATGAGCCCCAGGGACGCCACCTGCACGAGGTCCTCCAGGGGCTCCTCGGCGTGCTGGTAGCGACGGGCGAGACGGCGGACGAGCGGGAGGTAGCGTTCGATCAGCAGCTCACGGGCACGTGTGTCGCCGTGTTGGCGCGCGCGCGCGAACAGCTCGGCGTCCGAGGCCTCCACCCGGGCGCCTTCAGGAATCGCCGCCGGGGGCTGGTTGGCCACCGATCCCAGCGATCCCAGCGGGCCGCTCGCGGAGCGTGTCGGCCGCATTCCACGAGCATAGCCGCGCGCGTCCTGGGCAGGTGAGGCATAGGCCGCGGTGGGGCGCCCCGCTGACCGCAAAGCCGCGCGCGCGGGCGCGCTCCATGCGGGCAAGCAGCTGCTCCTGAAGGCCAGCCCGCCCCTCGGCGCCGAAACCGGCGCGGACCCACTCGTGTGGACGCTCCAGGAACCAGTGGACGACCTCGACCCACGGCGCCCCCGCATGGAGCGCGGCCAGCGCGTACAGCATCCGCTGCGCGCCGTACTCCCGCTCGACCAGCGCCTCCAGGTCCTCACCGGCGGCAACGCGATCGCTCTTGTAATCCACCACCAGCCAGCCCCCGTCGGGCTCGCGCGCGAGCAGGTCGATAACCCCCGCCATCAGTTGCTCCCGGGGCAGGAGCGGCGTGAGTGGGTGCGCCTGCCCCAGGAGCAGCGTGAAGGGGTGCTCGCGACGCACCGACCGCGCCGCGGCGATGCGCTCCGCGAGCGCGGTCGTGGCCGCCGAGCGCACTAGCCGCGCGATCTCCTCGCGCTCGGGTGCGGATGTCGTGATGCCGAGCTCGCGCGCGGCCGCCGACACCTCCCGTGGTGTCGGCCGCTCCTCGATCGGGATTTTGGGGGAGGCGAAGTCGAAGGACTCCAGCAACCTGTGCACCAGCGTGCCCCGCGCGCGGGCGCGCAGGCCATCTCCGTGGTGAGCGTCGCCCCGACCGGCCGCGCGGTCCTCTGGCATCCCGAGGACCCGTTCCAGGTAGTACCTGTACCCGCATCGCTCCAGCTCGCTGAGAGCGGTGTAGCTGAGCGACGATGGCATCGGTACGGGTGCGGGTGCGGTCACAGGTACGGGTGCAGTCGCGGGTGCTGGCTCCTGGGGGGCGGCCGGACTCGCCGCTGGAGCGTCCCACCTCCCGACCGCGGCTGCTCGCGCTGAGCGCAGGGACTCCTCACGTAGGACCTCACCAACGGTGGCGGGGCTGTTCAGCCAACAGAGGACTCTCGCCCCACCCCCGCCGCCCACGTCAAGCTCCGCCACGGGCCGCTCCAGCGTGCGAGCGAGCGCGGGCAGCCCGGGCGCAAGCGCGGGAGCCAACCAGACGATTGGCGCCCCACCCCCCCATTCGCCGAGGGCCAGCGCTCGAAGTCGCAGGATCCGCTCAACAGCAGGCGCTCGCGCGCGCGGGTCATTCCGACGTAGAGGATCCGCTCCTCCTCCGCCGCCTCCGAGCGGCGGCGCTCCTCGTGGAGCTGCTCATACCGCAGGCACCCAACCGGCGGGGAGCCGTCGAGGCTCGCCAGTCGCAGGCCGATGCGATCCCCGTCCACGAGCAGGTCCGGGGGGGTGCCGTTGCCGTTGCGACCGAGGTCGGCGAGGCACACCACGGGAAACTCGAGGCCCTTGGCGGCGTGAATCGTCATGAGGCGCACCGCGTCGGGCTCGGAGCCGATGGGGGCATGGGGCTCGGAGCTCTCGGAGAGCGCGCGGCGGTGTTCGACGTAGTCCAGGAAGCCCCTCAGGTCGCGGCCCTCCGCGGCCTCGAAGCGGCGCGCGAGGCGCAGCAGCTTGTGGATGTTCGCCAGCCGCCGATCGCCCCACGCGAGCGAGAGCACGTGCCGTTCGTAGCCGCTCTGGGCGATCTCACGGAGCAGCAGCTCTGCCGCGCCAAGCTCGGAGGCGGCGCCCCGATCGGCGGCGAAGCGCTCGACGAAGCGCGCGAGACGCTCGCGGTCGCGCGAGGACAGGCTCGCGTAGAGCTCGCTCTCCGTACCGGCGATCGTCGCCCAAGCGCCGGCCCCCGCTGCTCGGGCCTGCAGTGCCAGCAACGCGAGGCCGTCGCTCGAGATCCCCACCAGCGGGGAGGCGAGCACGGAGTAGAGCGCGAGCTCATCCAGGGGGTTGGCGAGCGCGCGCAGCCACGCGAGCAGGTCGCCGATCTGCTGGTGGCCCCAGAAGCTCCCCACGGCGGCCAGTGTGCGCAGGCCGCGCTCCTCCAGCGCGCGCTCGTACACCGGGAGGTCCCCGGCGGCGCGCAGCAACACCGCCACATCTCCCGCCGCGGCCTTTCCGGCCGCGATGAGCTCGGCGACGCGCTGGGCCAGCAGGCGCGCTTCGGCTTGACGCCAGAGGGTGGCGGGCGGCAGCGCTCCGGCGACGTCCCGCGCAAGGGGCTGGGCTAGTGGTGTCCGGTCCCCGCGCTCCGACCAGGCGCTCCTGTCGGTGAGCAGGAGCTCGATCAGCGGTCCCTCGGCCTCCCCGGCGATGCCCTCGCCGGCCGCCTCAGCCACCCTGCCTGTCTCCCCCGCCCCCCTGCCGGTCTCCCCCGCCCCCCTTCCCTCACCCTCCCCCGTCGACGCCGAGTCTCCCCCGCCGCCTTCCTCGCGGGCAGCGATCAGCGGGGTGTATGCGTCCCCGAAGCGCTCCCCGAAGACGCTGTTCACGGCGGCGATCAGCGGGGGGCGGGCGCGGAAGTTGTGAGCCAGCGCGATCGCCGCCCCCTCGGTTTGGAGCCTACGGCGGCGCTCACGAAAGATCTCCACCTCCGCGTGGCGGAAGCCGTAGATCGATTGCAGCTCGTCTCCAACGGTGAACAGGTTCTCGCGCTCCAGCAGCTCCAGCAGTGCGAGCTGGCGGCGGTTGGTGTCCTGGAACTCGTCCACCATCAGCAGCTCGATGCGATCCCTCCACACCCGGCGCACCCCCTCGTGGCTCTCCAGCAGCTCGCGCGCGCACAACTCCAGATCGTCGAAGTCGAGCGCCGCGCGCGCGCGCTTGAGCTCGGCGTAGCCACGCCCGAACTCCTCCAGCACCGCACCCAGCAGCGCGCATGCGCGGATCGCCTCGGGCTCCCAATCGGGCGCGGGCTCCGGGGGCTCCGACATCGAGAGCATCGGGTCGGGCAGCGCCGGCAGGCTCGCACCGCGGCTGCGCTGCTCGGCGTACACCCGGAGCACCATCCGCCGCACCCGGTCGGCTCCGTAGGCGGCGAGCAGGTCGACGGCCTCCTCGTGGCGCGCCCCCGCCAACAGCGCCGCCAGCGCACGGCGGAAGGCGAGCAGGCGCAGTCGTCCGGCGTCGGCCTCGTCGAGGATCGCGAACTTGGGATC
This sequence comes from uncultured Solirubrobacterales bacterium, assembly GCA_963771915.1. GTDB lineage: Bacteria > Actinomycetota > Thermoleophilia > Solirubrobacterales > Solirubrobacteraceae > Palsa-744. Next base: position 493,026 of record CAVYVD010000001.1, read on the forward strand.
GAGGCCAGCGGTGAGCGCGTGGACGCGCAGCAGGCGCGCGCAAAAGCCGTGGAAGGTGCCGATCATGGCGCTCTCAGGCCGGTCGGCGATCGGCCAGTGCGTGGCCTCCCGTCCTCCCAGCTCGAGCAGCCGCGCCCGCACCCGCTCGCGCAGCTCCGCGGCGGCGCGCTCGGTGAAGGTGATCGCGAGGATTCGCCCTGGGGCGATGCCGTCCTCGCGCACCGCCCGCACGAAACGCTCCACGAGTACCGAGGTCTTTCCGCTGCCCGCCCCGGCAGCCAGCAGCAGCGACTCCCGCCGGCGCGCCGCTGCCTCCTCCTGCTCGGGGGTCAGGTCCGATCGCAGAGCGGCCGGCGTCTCGGGGATCTCCATTCTCAACGCTCGCACCTGCAGATAGACGGGTACATGCACCCGCCCTCCCCGAATCCGCAGGTGCCGGGCCGGGCCTCGAGCTCGCCCGCGCGCGCCTGCGCGGCGGCCTCTCGCGCCGCGCCCACGATCTCCTCCACGAGCCCCCGCACCTCCGCGGGCTCGCGCGCGTCTCCCCGCACACATCGAAGCTCCACGCCCTCCCCCTCCGCAAGCACGCCCCGCGCCCGCAGATCGCGGCCGGAGAGCGGCTGGTAGAAGCCGCCGACGGCCCGCCTACCGAGTAGCTCCTCCACGGCGCGCATGTAGAGCGCGATCTGGAAGTTGCGCTCCCCCACCCACCTGTCGGGCGGCGGGGCGTGGCTGCTCTTGTAGTCGTACACCACCGCCTCCCCCCCCGGCCCGAGGTCGACGCGGTCGATGTAGCCCCGCACCAGTACTCCCCCGCCGAGGTCCAGCGCGGGCAGCCCCCCGGGCCGATCGGAAAAGAGGGGCCCGGCTTGGCTGCCCTCGGCCGCCTGCGCCACCCTCTCGGCGGCGAAGCCAAAGGAGAGCTCCAGATGGGTGGGCTCCAGTGGAGTCTCGGGCCGGTCGGCCGCTTCCGCGCACGTGGCGGCGTGCTCCAGGTAGCGCTCCAGGTCGGCCTCCAGCCGCCGTCGCACGCCGGGCACCCGCTCGGGGGCGGTGGAGAGCGGGTGATCCCCAGCGTGCTCCCCCAGGGCGGCGTGCAGTAGCTCGCGCGCGCGGGGCAACCGCTCGGGGAGCAGGCGCGCGGAGCCCGTCTCCTGTTTCAGTCCCTCGAGCGTCTGGCGCAGCGCCGCGTGCGCGAGTCCCCCCGCGCCAGGGGCTCGGCCTCGGGCTCGAGGTCCTTCGCGCCCAGCAGCCTCTCCACGAACCACCGCACCGGGCAGCCCGCCCACGCTTGCAGTCCAGAGGCCGACCACAGCCGTCGCTCGCGTAAGTCCGCCAACACACGCGGATCGCGCAGCGGGTCGATCCCGCCCCAAGACGCCCCCGCATCGCCCGGAGGAGTCTTCGCTTCGCCCGGAGACGCCCCCGCCGCGTCCCGCGGGACACCCGCATCACCCGGAGGCGCCCCCGCTCCCCCCCAGGGAGCACCCACTGATACGGGCGGAGATACCTCGCCCAGCGCCCGCCGCGTCCGCACAGCGTGTTGGTCGAAAGGGGGATGCGAGCCGAAGGCGAGTGTCTCCCCGCTTCGGTCGCACGAGAAGAGGTCGCACACGTCGTCCACGAACGACGAGCGCGCGCTCGCCAGGCCGTCGTCGTCGGTGGTGTGCCAGCTCAGCACCAACAGCTCCTCCGGGCGCGAGACCGCCGCGTACAGCAGGTAGCGCTCCGCGGCGAGCGCGTCCCCCGGCCGGCCCAGCCGCAGGCCCGAAGCCTGCGCCAGCCCGCGGCGCTCCTCCTCCGAGAGGTAGGGCTCGGGGCGCATGGGCGCCGGGAAGAGACCCTCCTGCAGGCCGCACAGAAACAACGCCCGCACCCTGCGCGCGCGCAGGGAGAGGGGATCCAGGACACTCACCACAGCCGGCGAGGACGGTGCGCATGCGCCCTCCCGAGCCCCCACTGGGACCCCGGGAGACACCCCGTCCACGACCAGCTCCAGCTCGCGCAGAGTCGCGATCAGATCGCGCGTGTCGGGAGCCAGATCGGGTGCGCGACGGGCCAGCTCGCGCAGCTCCTCGAGCGCCGCTCGCCCCGCCGCCAGCGCGCGCGCCTCCTGCAGCTCGGCGGGCGCAAGCACCCGCGCGGCGTGCAGCCGCGGGGCGCAGAACAGCCGCTCGAGCTCCCGCGCCGCACACTCGATCAGCGGCGCTGGGCCTCGCTCGGCGGCCTCCCGCAGCCGATCGAGGGTCTCCAGTGGCCAGTGCTCGGCCTCCCACAGCGCGCGCGCCTGCGCCGCCGTGCTCGCGCCCGCGCGCCGCGCCTGCCTCTCCAAAGCGTCCGCGAGCTCCACGTGCCTCAGTACCCCGGGGGCACGCAGCCACACCAGCAGCGCCCCCAGACCACCCTGCCCCGGAACACCCTCCCCCAGGCCATCCTCCCGATCCTCAAAGGCCGCCGCCAGCAGACCCAGCAGCGCGCGTCCGATCGCGGTGTGAGCAAAGGGCAGACGGCGCTCCAGCGCGTGGGGTATGCCGTGAGCGCCGAAAACCTCTCCCAGGAGCGGGGCGATCGTCTCCGGAGAGCGGTGCACCACCGCGATCTCGCCCGGCTGCACCCCGCGCCTCAGCAGCCCCCCGATCTCCTCCGCCACCAGCTCCAGCTCCGCGCGCTCCCCCCCGCCCTCCAGCAGCCGCACCACCTCCCCCGCGCTCACCGGGGAGGGGCGGCCGGGCTCGAAGAGGTGGCGCTCCAGGTGATGCAGGGCGCAGCGGGCATCGGGCGCGTAGTACTCAACCCGGGGGCCCAGCCCGCGGTGCTCGGCCGCGAGGGGACGCAGGCGCTGGAAGGTGTCTCCCCGCCCCGCGAATGCCACCCGGCCGGGCTCGTATGTGAGCGAGACCGTCACCGCGGTCCCCACGACCGCGCCCAGCGTCTCGATCGCGTCCAGCTGCAGTCCCGTGAAGTCATCGAAGCCATACAGCAGCACCGGCGTGGACCCCCACAGCGCGGGGGCCCGGCGCAGAGAGTCCAGTGCGCGCGCCGCACGCCGCTCGGGGTCGGCCCGTCCCAGCCGATCGAGCGCGGCGCGGTACTCCTCGAAGACCCCCCCCAGCGCGCGCGCGTGGAGGGCGTGCGCGGGGTCGGCGGCGGCCCACGCCCCCAGCGCCCCCCGCAGGCGCGCGGGCGTTACACGCTCCACCTCCAACTCCCCCACCAGCGACGCGAGGGCGCGTACCACGCCGGGGCTCGGGCGCTCCCCGGCGGTGCGCCGCAGCACCGCGGCGAGCACCCGCTCACGGGTCAGCCGGCCGAGGGGCCGCTCGGCGGAACCGGCGCGACGGAGCACCTCGGCGAGCAGGCCCCCGAAGCGCTCCACCCGCACCCCCAGCACGATCCCCCCCAGGGCGAGCTCGCGCCGGTAGTGCTCCACGTCGGCGCGGGTTGGCACCACCAGCAGCGGCTCCTCCTCGCGCGCGTGGTGGGCGCGCAGGGCGTCCACCACCACCTTCGCCTTGCCCGCGTTGGCGGGCCCTGTGACGAGCGTGATCGGCATGGCCGCCCATGGTGGCGCACACCCCCGACGTTGCGGCCGCGATCAGCCCTCGGCCACCGCGGCCACGGCCTTAGCGACCGGCTCGGCCCCAGCGGCGGAGACCCCGGCGACGGTCTCCTGGTCGGGGGGCTTGGCGCCCTCCTTGGCCCAGGCCTCGTTGAACTCCACCCGCCATTTGCCATCCTCGGTCTGCTGGAGCGCGAGATGGGCGCGAAAGCTGCGCCCCGAGCGTCCCCGAAAGCCAGTGACGGCGCCGGCGGTGTAGCCGGTCTTGATCAGCTCCCGCGCGATCGCGACGGGAAGCTGCTTGCCGGCTTTGGCCTTCCAGATGACGAAGCCGCACCCGGGGTCCGTGCGCGCCCAGCAGGAGTAGCCCTTGCGGTTTTCGAGGATCGGGTGGCCGCAGACGGGGCAGGGCCCGAGGTTGGCTTTGGGAATGCGCACATCCTTGAGGGCCTGGTCCAGCATCTTCACGGTCTCCCCCGCGAAACCCGCGATGTCGCCCATGAAGCGCTCCCGGGAGTCCTCTCCGCGCTCGATCGCGTCCAGGCGGCTCTCCCACTGGCCGGTGAGTTCGGGCGAGGTGAGGGGGTGGTTTCCGAGAAGCCTCACCACGTTGAGGCCCTTCTCGGTGGCCACCAGCGAGCGCCCGTCGCGCTCGATGTAGCCCACGGAGATGAGCCGCTCGATGATCGCCGCGCGGGTGGCGGGAGTGCCGATCCCCGAGTCCTTCATCGCCTCGCGCAGCTCGTCGTCGTCGACGAGCTTGCCCGCGGTCTCCATCGCGCCCAGCAGCGAGGCGTCGGAGTAGCGGCGGGGGGGCTTGGTTTCCTTGGAGAGGCTCGTGATCTTGCGCGTCCGCACCTGCTCCCCCTCGATCAGGCGGGGGAGCTGCTGATCGGCCTCCTCATCCTCCTCCTGGCCCACGCGCTGGCCCTCGGAGGCCGCGGCGCCCTCCCCGTAGACCCCCCGCCAGCCGGGGACGATCAGGAGCTTGCCGCGGGTGCGGAACACGTATTTCCCGGCGTGCTCGCCCTCGGCGACGATGGTGGTCTCCACGCGGGTGTTCTCGAAGACCGCCTCGGGGTGGAAGACCGCCAGGAAGCGGCGGGCGGCGAGGTCGTAGACGCGGCGGTCGTCCTCGCTCATGCGCTCCACGTTGTGCTCGGAGCGGGTGGGGATGATCGCGTGGTGGTCGGTGACCTTGGCGTCGTCCACCACCCGTCCGAGGGGGAGCATGTCGAGGCCGGTGACGTACGCGGCGGCCCTGGCGTACTCCCTCTGCGCGCCCACGAGCTCCGCGGTGGGCTTGATCTCGGGGATCATGTCTTTCGTCAGGTAGCGCGAGTTGGTGCGGGGGTAGGTGAGCGCCTTGTGCTCCTCGTAGAGGCGCTGGGCCGCGGAGAGGGTGCGCCGCGCGGAGAAGCCGAAGCGGGTGTTGGCGTCGCGCTGCAGGGAGGTGAGGTCGTAGAGCATCGGGGCGCGCTCCCGCTGCTCTTTGACCTCGAGCTTGGTGACCGTGGCCTCGCGACCCGTGCAGGCCGCGACGATCGCCGCGGCCTCCTCCTCGGTGGCGAGGCGGGGTTTGGCGCCCGCGTGGAAGCGCCCGATGTAGACGCGCTCCCCGGGGAGCCCCCCCTCGCCGTCCTGCCCCGATCCGCCGCCCCCGGACCCGTTCCCGGCCGTCCCCCCGCCGCCCGCTCCGCCGTCCACGGCCGAAGCGCCACCCGCGAACCCCTCCCCCTTCCCCTCCCCCTCCAAGGCAGGAGCGGCGAAGAGGGCGTCCACGAGCCAGTAGGGCTCGGGCACGAACGCTTTGATCTCCTCCTCCCGCCGCGCCACGATCGCGAGCGTGGGGGTCTGCACGCGCCCCAGGGACACCGCCCCGTCGAAGGAGGTGCGCAGGCGGATCGTGGCGGCGCGGGTGGCGTTCATGCCCACGATCCAGTCGGACTCCGAGCGCGAGCGCGCCGCCTGCTCGAGCAGGGCGAGCTCCTCGCCGGGGCGCAGCGAGGCGAAGGCCGCCTTCATCGCGGAGGTGGTCATGGAGTTCAGCCACAGGCGCCGCACCGGCTTGGTGGAGGCGGCCTTCTCGTAGATGTAGGCGAAGATCAGCTCCCCCTCGCGCCCCGCGTCGCAGGCGTTGACAACCTCCCCGACATCCTCCCGTGAGAGCTGGCGGGTGACGACCGACATCTGCTTGCGCGAGCGCTCGTCGCGCACCACGAGCTTGAAGTGCTCGGGCACGATCGGGAGATCCTCCATGCGCCAGCGCTTGAACTTGGGGTCGTATTCGTCGGGCTCCGCGAGTTGCACCAGGTGGCCCACGGCCCAGGTGACGACGTACTCCTCGGACTCCAGCCACTCCTTCTGGTTCTTGAAGGTCCCCGGGAGCACGCGCGCGAGGTCGCGCCCCACGGAGGGCTTCTCGGCGATCACCAGGGTCTTGGGCATTGGGCCAGACTAGCGGTTGGCCTCCCTCACTGGGTGTCGCATGGCCCCGTTCCCACCGCCGCGCCGGCGTGTTCGAGCATACTTGCGACGGTGGCGTTGGCGACGCCGTAGCCGCCCGGGGGCCCGCCGCCGGTGGTGCCGGCGAACACCGTCGTGAGGACTTCCCCCGAGCTGTCCACGACCGGGCCCCCCGAGTTGCCGGGGCGCACGGGGCCGCGCAGGGGGGTCAGCAGGCGGGTGACCGGCCCCTGGCCATAGGCGTTCTGGGTGACGACGTCCGCGGTCTGCCCGATGCGCGCGGACCGCACGTCGAAGGGCCCGTTTTCGGGGTAGCCGAGGATCGCCCCCGCGCGGCCCGAGGGGGGGTTCGAGGCCAGGCTCAGCACGGGGAGATCCAGGCCGGGGACGCGCAGCACCGCCAGATCGACGTTGGGATCGAAGGCGATCGCCTGCGCGGGGAGACCGGGGGAGCGGCCCTCGACCTCCACGGTGGTGTCGCTCTCGCCCGCCACCACGTGTGCGTTGGTGAGGATCTCTTCGGGCCGCGCCACCCACCCCGAGCCCTCGATCGCGAGGCCGCACGCGGTACCGATCACCCGCACCACGCCGCGCGAGGCGGCGAGCACCCCGGGGTCGTGAGCGATCCGCGGCGGGGGCGTCGCGAGCTCCGGCAAAGGGCCCGGGATCGAGGGGATCGGATCGAGGCGCGCGAGCGCGCCCAGGACCGGGCCCGAGGGGGGCAGCAGGTGGTTGAGCTCGCCGAGGATCGCCGAGCGCTGGATGTCGGCGCGCAGCTGGGTCGCCGTGGGGATCTGGGCGGCCACCGCGGCTACGATCCACACGATCCCCAGACCCACCGTGGCGCTGAGCAGCGAGCCGAGCGCACCGTCGAGCAGGCCCACGCCGGGAATCAGCATCGTGGTGCGGCGCAGCCGCCAGCCGAGCCCCTCCAGGCCCGTGGCGAGGATCGCCCCGGCGAGCAGGGCGCCGACGAGCCCGAAGGCGGGGGCGTAGGGGGAGGCCGATCCCTGGGGTAGCAGCAGCGGACCGAGCCGGGTCCCGACGAACGCCCCGAGGGCGAACCCCCCGAAGGAGAGCACCCCCACGATGAAGCCCTGGCGCAGCCCGAAAATGGCGAGGAGCAGGACGAACAGGAGGATGATCCAGTCGAGCGTCGTCATAGCCATGTTCTACCGTTCCCCAGCGTGAGGACCCGCAATGGAGATGGGCAGTGACTGCTCCATCCTCCTACGGCCGGGGCGGGGGGACCCGGAGCGTACGCGGCGGGGGCGATGAGGCGCGGAGCGCACACGGCTGGGGCGATGAGACACGGAGCACACGCGGCCCGGGCGCAAAGGCACGGAGCACGCGTGGCGGAGGTGGGGAGAGGCGCGGCGCACGCCGGCGGCGTGCGCTGCCGGTGATCGCCCTCGCGGCGGCGTCCTTCCTCGCGGGGGCGATCCTTGGAGCGGAGCACTCCTCCCCCTCCCCCGCCCTGGCGGCGCGCTTCACCGCGGCCTGGGCGCACGGGAACTACGTAGGCATGTACAGCGAGATCGCCCCCTCCTCCCAGCGGGAGGTGTCGGTAAGCGAATTCGCGGGGGACTACCGGGAAGCGCTGATGACCGCGACCGCGAGCGGCGAGCGGGTCACGGGAGCCCCGCGGGCAGCGGCGGGCGGGGTGGAGATGGTGCCGGTGCGGGTGCACACCCGCCTGTTCGGCGTCCTCTCCGAGAGCTTCGCCCTGCCGATCGTCTCCGGTCCCGGGGAAGGGGACCGATCGGAGATCGGCCAGCGCGTGGCGTGGTCCCCCTCGCTCGCCTTCCCCGGCCTGCGTCCCGGCGAGCTGCTTCGCAGGCGCACCACGCTGCCCCCGCGCGCGGCGCTGCTGGCGCGAAACGGCTCGGTCCTCGCGGACGGCCCCGCGAGCGCGGCGGGGGCGCGCTGGCCGATCTTCGATCGGTCGCCACTGGGCGCAGCCGCGAGCGCGGTGGTGGGGGAAGTGGGGCCGATCCCCGCGAGCCGCCGGCAGGCGCTGGAGGCCCAGGGGGTACCCGCGGACGCGATCGTGGGGGTGAGCGGCCTCGAGCTTACCCAGGACGAACGCCTGCGGGGCGCCCCCGGGGGCGTGCTGTTCGCCGGCCCCGCCAATCCGGCCGCGACTGGAGGCGGCGAACGGGTGCTGGCGCGCGCGAGCCCCCGCGCGGGGAGCGCCGTGCGGACCACGATCTCTCCGGCGGTGCAGAGTGCGGCGGTCGCCGCGCTGGGGGGCCAGTACGGCGGGGTGATCGCACTGGAACCCTCCAGCGGCCAGATCCTGGGGGTGGCCGGGATCGGCCTTGAAGCCCTGCAGCCGCCGGGGTCGACGTTCAAGATGATCACCGTGAGCGGGGTGCTGGGAGCGGGGATCGCGACCCCCCGGAGCACCTTCCCCTATGAGACCGCCGCCACGCTCGACGGGGTGCGGTTGCACAACGCCAACGGGGAGGAATGCGGGGGCTCGCTGGTGGAGGCCTTCGCGGTGTCCTGCAACTCGGTGTTCGCCCCCCTGGGAGTGAAGCTGGGCGCGGCGCGCCTCGTGGCGACCGCGGAACGGTTCGGCTTCAACCACCCCCCCGGGGTCCCGGGGGCCGCCGAGAGCACGATCCCGCAGGCCTCGGACATCCAGGGCGAACTCGCGGTGGGCTCCACCGCGATCGGCCAGGACCAGGTGCTCGCGAGCCCCCTGGAGATGGCGACGGTGGCCGCGACGATCGCCGACGGGGGGCGGCGCCCGACGCCGAGCCTCACCGCCTCCACCGGCCCCGGCGCGGAAGGCGGGAGCGCCGGAAGCGAAGGCAGGAGTGCCAGCGGCGCGCCTGGAGCAGCGGCGACGGTGGGCACGCGCGCGATCAGCGCCGCGACGGCGCGCACTGTGCGGGGCCTGATGATCGACGTGGTGCGCTTCGGCACCGGCACCGCGGCGGCGATCCCCGGGGTCGTGGTGGCGGGCAAGACCGGCACCGCGGAATTGGGAACCCCACCCACCCCCCCGCCCACCCCGTCCGCCGGCTCGAGCTCCTGCGGCTCCAGCGACTCCGAACAGAAGACCGCGGCGACCGAAGCGCACGCCTCCGAAGAACACTCCCCCGAAACGAACTGCGCCCCCGAACAGAACAACCCGCAGAGCACCGACGCATGGTTCGCGGCGTTCGCCCCGGCGCTGCACCCACGGATCGCCGTGGGGGTCCTGATGGTGCGCGACGGCGCCGGCGGAGCAACCGCGGCGCCGGTGGCGCGGCAGGTGATCGAAGCGGCCCTGCAGGCCGACGGCTGACGGCTGACCGCAAGAAGAGGGGCCCGGCTCGGCGCCACCCTTGACTGCAAGAAGAGGGGCCCGGCTCGGCGGCCTCCGGCCGCCTGCGCCACCCTCTAAACGTCGAGTTCCGCGGAGGCAGTCTGGGCGGGATCGCCGGGATCGACGATCTTCAGCGTGAGCGGGCGGTCGTTCAGCGCGAGGACCTTGATCTTGTAGAGCAGCAGCGCCCCCTGCGTGGGCCCGTCGGCTGCGACGGTCTCGGGGGCGGGGATCTGGCTGTTGGGGGGCACGTCCCCGGCGCGGTAGGCGAACAGGTTGGCGGGGCCGATGGTGAGGGGGTAGTAGGTGTTTTCCTGGGTGTCCGTGATCGTGAAGTCCGTCGCGGCCGGATGCGGGAGGCTGCTTTCGTTGTAGACCTGCATGAACACCCCGAACCACTCTTCGCCGGGGTTAAGCTGGCGCTGGGCGGGGGTGAGGTCCAGCAGGTAGTTGGCGTCTTCGGTGTCGTAGGGGTTGAGCTCGCGGGAGAGCTGGACCTCGTAGATGAGGGCCCCCACGTTGAGGTAGGGAGCATTTTTGCCGGACCCCCCCGCGTAGGTGCCGGTCGTGACCCGTGTATGGGATTCCCCGCAGGCGCCGAGCGTGAGCGCCACGAGCGCAGCGAGTAGGGCGAGCAGAGTCTTGCGCGGGAGGCGGTGCATGCGACGCGGAAGTCTTTCAGAAAGAAGAGGGGCCCGGCTCGCCGGCCTTTGGCCGGCTGCGCCACCCTCTATCCGCCGGCGACCGTGACGCGCCGGCCGCGACCCTCCCCGCTCTCGATGATCGAGCGCAGACGGCGCATGGCCTTCATGTTCTTGCGCCGCAGCCACCCCCGGGCCCCGAGCGACTCCATGAGGCGATCGGAGAGCGTGCTGGGCTGGGTCTCCAGCGTGAACTGCACGCGCGTCGTGCCCCCCGCGCCCGGAGCGAGCTCGTACACCCCAAGGGTGCGCACGCGGTTGCACTTGCCCCCGCGGCCGGCCTCGACGATGCGATGCGGGGAGAGCACCTCCACGAACGTCACGTCGCCCCAGCTGAAGCGGTTGCCGGGGATCGCCACGCGGAAGCGCGCGCCCGCCCCCCGGCCCACGGAGTCCACCCGGGTGAGGTGCCAGTCCCGGAGGTAGTGGTCGGTGAACTCCGAGTGGTTGGCAATGTCCCGCAGGTACTCGAAGATCCGCTCGCGGGGGGCGTTGATGAGGATCGACACGGTCACCGGGTCCATTGCGAGGGGCAGTCTACAAGCGCGGGCGACCATGGCGCCGCATCCGATCGGGAGCCGGAGCGCCCACCCGGAGCGGGCAGCACCGGCAGCGCGGCTCCCGCCCATGCCGCACTATCGAGATAGGTCCCCACGCGGCACGTGCGGCAACCGATCAAAGATCGGCCAGCACGCCATGACCGCGTTCAGAGTGGCGCACCCTCTCGGTTGCCTCCGGGTCCTCGCGGCGCAGCGGACGACACAGCTCGCAGACGACCGCGCCGCGGTGCTCGTAGAGGTGCACTCGCTCCCCCACCAGGGGGGTGCGTCCACAGTCGGAGCAGCGGTTGCGATCCGCCGTCAGGACCCCCACCCCGCGCCGCAGGAGCACACGCTCGAAGCGCTCGATGTCGGTGACGGTCGCGGGGGACATGCCTACGGACTTCGCCACACCGCCGTGGACTCCTTCCAACCCCCGCGCCCGTTTGGGGGAGACCGACCGGGGGTAGAACAGTGGAGCCGCCCCGGTCCGAACCCCCGCCCCGGATTGAGACTGTGAAGCTCCCCACTACGGGTCTCCAGAAAATTACAAGCCTTTTAGACCCGCCGGGGCAAGTCTCGATATGATCGCCGCAGGGTTCGGCCGGTGGGTGAGCGCAGGACGTGACCCCAACAGGAGAAGAGGAGCTGCGTGATGATGGAGTCTCTGACCTCGGGCACCATAGCGGGAGCGGGATCCTTTCGCTGTCAGCGCTGCGGCTACGTGCTGACCCTCGCGGCCTCCGACGCGCTGAGCGACTGCCCCGGCTGCGGGGGTGCGAGCTTCGTGCGCGCCTCGCTGTTCAGCGCCGGGCGGCTCGGGCGGGAGACCGCTGACGAGGCGCACGCCCCCGAGGACACCGCCGACCGCGAGGCGGCGTGGCTCGCGGAGGTCGCGGAGCGCATCGAGCGGCCCGGGGAGTACCTCGCCTACGAGGAGGACGGGGAGACCACGGTGGTGGCGCTGACCCAGGAGTGGACGCGGGTGGGGCGCAGCCTCGCCGCGGACGTACGCTTCGACGACCCCACCGTCTCGCGCCGTCACGCCCTGCTGGTGCGCCAACCCGACGGAGTGCGGGTGCTCGACGATCGCAGCCTCAACGGCGTGTTCGTCAACGGCGAGCGGATCGAATGGCGGATGCTCGAGGACGGCGATGAGATCGTGGTGGGCCGCTACCGGCTGCGCTTCCTCAGTTGCCCGGCGCTGTCCGGGCACGGACCCGAACCCGTCGCGGCGGATCGTCGCCGATCGGCCGGGATCGCCTGATCGCCCCTATGGCGCTCGCCTGATCGACCCCTATGGCGCCGTGTGCGGGAACTGGCTGGTCACGCCTTCCCAGGTGAATGGCGGCTGCTGGGTGCAGGCGGGCGCGCCGACCTCGTTGGTCGCGCTTTCGGGCTTGTTGGCGACGGCGGGCTGATGCTGTTCGGGCTTCCCGGCTTCGTTCCAGCTCCCGGTTAGCTGTTCGATGACAATCTGCGGCACCGCGGCGTTGGCCGGTCCGCTGACCGAGGGAGCTGAGCCGGCGCAGGCCGCGGTGCTGAAGACCTGCATGCCGCCGCTGCCGAGCAGGCTGAAGGCGCCCGAATGGAAGTAGGGGTTCGCACGGTTGGTGCCGATCCGCTGGCCGTAGACCGCGAGGCCCTCGGGGTTGATCGAGGGCAGGCCCCGCAGGTAATGCTGATTCTGGTGGTTTGAAACGTCGGGGTTCGCGCCGTGCGCCTCGGTGGCGGCGGCCACGTTGCCGAAGAGCGCCTGCAGCTCCGGGACGTAGTCGCCGAGGTACTTCAGGAACGGGTCGAAGTTGCGCAGCACCGGAGTGGCGCCACCGAGCAACGGCTTGAGCAGGCCGAGCGAGCGTTCGAATGCGGGCAGACCCCGCTTGGAGGCGCTCGTCAACGTGCCGGTGTCGGTGAGCAGGCTGTTGAAGGAGGGCGTGAACGCCCTCACGCCCTCGAGCAGCGGGGTGAGCGCGCGCTCCCACGCGCGTGACTCGTCGAGCACGGGGCTCGCGACGGTCGCCAGACGGTCGAATTCGCGCAGCGTCGTCGTCCCGCGCTGCTCGAAGGTGGGGAGCGCGCGGAAGGCGTCGGCGAACTGCCGGCTGCTCTGGGCGAGCGCATGGAAGGTGCGCTCGCCGTTTTCGATGAGTCCACGGAGCTGGTGGTCGCGTTCGGTGAGCGCGTCGAACACCACTCCGGTGTTATGTGTCACTTCGCGCACCGCGCCTTCCTGGGAGGCGAGGATGCCGACCAGCTTGTTGGCGTTTTCCACGAGCGGTTCGAGCTCGGCGAAGTCCGAGTTGATCTGTTCCCCGCGCCCGTTGAACGAGGCGGCGAGCGACTGCTGCCACATTTGGAAGGCGGCGCGCGTTTGGGATCGAGCAGGGAGAGCACGCCTTCGAGCGTGATCGCCGGCTCGACCTGGCTAGGAGAGATCCGCCCGCCGTCGGGCAGCGGAGCTCCCGCTGGGCGCTGGGGGAACAGTTCGATGTAGGTCTCCCCCAGCAGCGTCTTCTGGCGCAGGGTCATGCGATCGTTGGAGGCCACCGGGACGTACTGGTGGTTCATTTCGATGGTCACGTCGGTCCGCCCGGTGATGTGCGTGGCGAGGCTGACGACGTGGCCGACGTTGACGCCGCTGATGCGCACGTCGGACTCTTCGGCGAGCGAGAGGGTGCGCGTGAGTTCGACCGTGAAGCGGTAGCCCTTGGGCTTCAGCGGCACCGGGCCGCCGAAGGAGTCCCAGAGGAACAGCAGCAGGCCGAAGCAGCTCAACGCGAAGAGCACGATCACGAGGATGTTCGCCAGCGTGGGCGCCCGCTTCTGCATCTCAGCCTCCCCCTCCGCTCGCCGCCGACGCCAGCGCGGCGGCGTCGGGGCCCTGGCCGAAGACGCGGTCCGCGAGCCGAGCCGGCTTGCTGACGCCGTGCAGGCTCGCGGCACTGGCCGCGGGTGCCGCTTTGCTCACCGAGGCGCACTCCGCGGTGCTCGGCGGGTTGAGCAGGCCCAGGGCCAGTTTCGCCGTCGGGTCTACCGCCGCCACGCCGGTCAGGATCGGCACCACTTCGCAGTTGAAGTACAGCAGCGTCTGACCGACCGCTCCGTTGGCTTCGCCCTGGGCGACGACGCTGTTGAGGTCGTGAGCGCCCCAGTCCGCGAAGAACAGGAAACCGGCCTGGTTGGAGCCGGGGTTGTAGGCGAGCTCGTTGAAGAATTCGTTGAACACCGTGAAGCCCGTTGTCAGCTGGGGCGAGGCCTGCGCGAAGTCCTGCAGCGAGGGCTGGAGCTGGTCGATGACCGGCAGGATCTGGCGGAAGAGCGGCCGTACCTCGTTCGCGAGGATCGGTGTCGTCTTCCTGAGGAACGGCAGCGAGGCGCGCTCGGCCGGCGCGAGGTTCTTGGCGAAGGGCTCGAGCGCGTGCAGCGTGGTGCCGGCCAGGTGGGCCGCGGTGGCGAGTTTGCCGAAGCTGTGGTTGGCCTGCGTGAGCACGCCGGGCAGCTCGCGCAGGGTCGCCTGCACCGCGCGGTCCTGCGCCGCGAAGGTGGCGAAGACCGCGTTCGAGGAGTCCACGAGCTGGGCGAGCTGGGTGTCCTTGCTGCCGAACGCTTCCAGCAGCAGGCGGAAGTTGTGAATCCCGTGTTCGACGTAGTACTGGCGCTTGGCGACTTCGCGTCCGATTTCCTGGAACTCGCGGGCGAGCGGGTCGAAGCGCTTGAGGGTGGCGGCGAGGTTGGCGCCGTTGCCCTGCAGGCCCTGGGCGGCCCCGGCGAGCAGCTCCTGCAGGTAGACGCGCGTTTCGCCGTCTAGCGCGGCGAGGAGTTCGTCGAGGTTGCCGTCCGGGCTGGTCTGGGTTACCGGGATCGTGTACCCGCCGGGCACACGCCCCGCGGCTGGGTTGCCCGGCGAGACCTCGACCGTCTCGTCCTTGAGTCCCGTCTTGGGACGCAGCAGCATCGTCGCGTCGCGGTAGATGTAGTGGGCGTACTTGGGCGTCAGGTGCATACTCACCACCGCTCTGCCTTCATGCAGTTCGACGCTTGAGATTTCGCCGATCTTGGCGCCCGCGATCGTGACCGACTGGCCCTGGCCGGGTGTGACCGCCTGGGCGGTCACGAATTCGCCCTTCAGCACGAAGGTTTCGCGGCCGATGATCGGCGCCCACGAGGGCACCGAGAGGCGCTCGTGGGCGAGGATGTAGCCGGCGCTCCCCGCGGCGATCACGACCATCGTCACGACGGCGATGAAGGCGCTGCGGTAACGCTCGATCTGGTCGCGGATCCCCCGCCCTCCGTCTTGTGCCTCGGGCGCCATCATCCACCCCCGTCCGCGGGGCCCGAGGCGAGCGGCCCGTTGAAGTTGGGCAGCGCCTGCGTGCCGCAGGGCACGAGCGGCCGATAGGGCGGCTCACTGCCGGGAAAGCGCGGACGGGTCCCTTCGGGGGCGAGCGCCGTCTGGGCGATCAGCGGTTTGGTGCCCGCAACCGCCCCCGGCTTCACGATCGTGGCGGGCGGCGAGAGGACCGCGTTGCCGCTGCCCCCCGCGATGAAGCGCCCCCCGCCGCCGTTGCCGTCGAAGTTCTCGCCGAGGCCGGCGAGGCCCGCCATCGCGTACCAGAACTCCTTGTAGACTTCGACGCCCGAGGTGTTGGATCCGTCCTGAAGTTCGGTTTTGATGGCCGGGAAGAACACCTTGGTAAAGCACTGGTTGAGCTGGTCGAACTGGTGCTGGAAGGGGGTCTGGCTGGCGAGCAGCCCGGCGATCGCCGGGGCCGCGGTCTTCAGGCCCGCGGCGACTCCCCCGAGCTCGCTCGGCTTCAGGGCCGCATCGATCTGTTCGATAAAGGGGTAGGCGGCGGCGGCGGCGGCGGGGATGCCTTCCACCCCCGGGACCAGCTCCAGCGCGAAGGTCCGGATCGACGGCGCGGCGCGTTCCAGTTCGGCGAAGCCGCGATCGACGCCGTGCAGCGCACCCGGCAGCTCGGCGACCGTCGTGCGCAGGCTCGGCGCCTGCGCGGCGAAGGAGTGCAGGAAGGTGTTGAAGTGGCCGAACAGTTCCCCGAGCTGCTGCTCGTGCACGTCGAGCTGGGCACTCAGCATTTCGGCGCTCGCAAACAGCTTCGAGAGGTCGTGGGTTTCCGTCCCGGCGACCGCCTGGCCGACGATCGCGCCGTCGCGCAGCGCTTCGGGGCCGCGCCGGTAGGCTTTGTTGAACGCCTGCGAGGAGTTCAGGCCGCGAACTTCGGGCGCCTGTTCGGCGTCCTCTTCCGGAGTTGGCTTGGCGGTGAGCGAGGCGCCGTATTCGGTCAGGAAGGTCTGCAGGTTGGCGCGCGTGTCGGTGTTGAGCGCGTCGAGCACCTGATCGAGCTGGACGGGGTCGGAGGTCTGGGCGACCGGGATCGTGGCGCCCGAGGAGAGCGCCCGCGCGGAGGGGCTGCCGGGCTGCAGTTCGACGAAAAAGTTGCCTTCCAGAAAGATCCGCGGGCGGATCTTGAGCGTCGCGTCTTCGTGGATCGGCAGGCCCTTGCCTTCGATTTCCATGCTCACGAGCGCGGCGCTGCCCTCACGCCGGGTGGCGGTGACCTTGCCGACGTCGACCCCCGCGATCCGCACCGGCGCCTTGGGGCGGACGTTGACCGCCGAGTTGAACACCGCGTTCAGGCGGTAGCCGTGTTTGAACGGAACGTGCTTGGTGAAGCCGAAGTACACGGCGAGCGCGACCACCACCAGGAAGATCGCTCCGACGCGCACGGGGTTGGAGCGCTTCTGCAGCTCCGAGACCGCAACCTCGCTACGGCGCCACCAGCGCTTACGGCTCATTTTCCGCTCCCCCCGCTCTTGCCCTTGCCCTTCCCTTCGCTCTTGCCCGTGCCCGCCGCGGGCGCTTCCTTGGGGAAGTACTTCTGCGTGGAGGCGGGGTAGGTTTCCCCGAACAGGCTTTCGCTGCGCTTGGTCGCTTCGTGGCCCGTCCCGAGGGTGGTGGAGGTGTTGCCGATCACCGTCCTGCCGGCGATGTAGCGCTCGTTGCCCGCTTCGCACTCCTGGGGCTGGCCGGGGCCGGCCACGTAGGGGTAGGGGTTGTAGTGCAGGTAGTTGTCCGAAATGACCTGGCCGGAGCCGTTCTTGTCCTGCGACCCCCCGTTGGCCGGCGCCGCGGACTGCAGGCCCTCGTTGTTGGGGCCGGCGGGGCTGAGAATCGGCACCACGCGCGCCAGCGTGCCGTTCCCGACGCTCTCGGCCAGCAGGTTGGCGACGTTGCGGAATGCCAGCGTTGCGTAGTTGCAGGTGGTCTGCGCGGGCGCGATGCCTTCAAGCAGCGGGGTCCCGAGCTGCGCGGTGCGGGTGAATTCTTCAATGCCCAAAGACACGACGGGGTCCTTCGCGAAGACCTCGAAGCGCCTGCAGCGAGCTGGCCAGCTGCTTGTTCAGCGAGACGGCGGCGCGCAGGTTGACCGCGCCGACCGCGAAGGCGTGGCCGAGCGGCGCCGCGATGGTCCGCAGGATCCGCGCGCTCGGTCGCAGCAGGCGCAGGAACGTGGCGGTCTTCTCGATCGCCGGTTCCTCGAATGGCAGCGAATGGATCGCCTGGCGCAGCGCCGACGGCCCCCCTTCGATCGTCCGTTCGAGCGATGGGGAGGCGCCGGCGAAGGCCGTGAAGAAGGTGTCGAGGTCCCTGAAGAAGGACGCCTGGATCTCGGCCACCGGGGAGACCTCTTTGGCGGCTTTGTCGAGTGCGATGAACAGCTGAGCGAAGCCGGTCTGCGGGGAGGCGAGGTTGTGCAGCACGGGAACAGACCTCTGCACGAGCGGGCGCAGCATGGCGATCGTGTTGTTCAGTCCGAGCCCGCGCCCGGCGAAGCCGTCGCCGAAGTTGTCGTCGTTCTGCGCGATCGCGATCCTCGTTCGCTTGTCGAACATATTGAAGAAGTCCTGTATCTGCACCGGTTCGGCAGAGTGCGAGGCTGGGATCGTGGCCCCTTCGGGAGCATCGTGCGGGAGTGCCCACGGGTCAGTTCCAGATACTTGAGGCCGATCGTCGAGACCGACTCCACACGTGTGTGCGTATCGACCGGCAGCGGCCCCGCGTGCTTTTCGAGCTTGAGGCTGATGACCGCGGCGACCCTGCCGGTAGCGGGGTTCTGCTGGGGGGTGAGCCCGCTCACGATCCCCACCCGATCGCCGGCGAGCCGCACCTCGTTGCCCTTCTGCAGGCCATACGCTTCGGGCAGTTCCGCCTTGATGTTGTACGTCGGGGTGAACGGCAGCCCGTTGTTGGCGTTGTAGGAGATGTACACCGCCACGGCCGCGATCAGCACGGTGAGTCCCCCGATCAGCAGCGGGCTTGCGGCGAGGGAGCTGCGGCGGCGGGGGTTCATCACGGCACCTGCGAGGGGTCGCAGCCGAGCTGGCCGCTGTCGGTGAAGGGCGCCGAGCCGTCGGCCGGCGAGGGCGTGGCGGCCGCGCCGGGGCAGCGGCGCAGTTCGTGGGTGTGCAGACCCTGCAGGCCCTGCGGCGGGTTCACGGGGGTGAGCGTGTTGCCGGCGCCAAGCTTGAAGTTGTCGAACACGGGGCTCAGGCGCGCGTAGTTGCCGTTGCCGTCGTAGTAGCCGGCGCTCGTGCCGAAGCTGCCCAGCGCGCCCACGAAATCGGGGGCGTAGGGCCCGAAGAAGGCGGTGACCGGCACCGATTCCCGCAGCGCCTTGAGAGTTTCGGGCGAGCCGCTCGCCAGCGTCTGCGCGAGCGCGGGCAGCGCGAGCGCGGCATCGGTGAGATCGTTGCTCGGCCCCGGTCGGCTGAACGCGAGGCTGAGGTTGTGCAGCACCGGTCCCGCCGCGACCACCAGCGGCTCCAGCTTCGTGAAGAGGGGCGCGAGCTGCTTGGTGTCGGGGCCCGCGACGGTCGCCAGCCGGCGCAGCGCGGCGAACGTGGAGGGCAGCCGCGCGAACGTGCGGTTGCCCTGTTCGATCGCACCCGGGAGCTCCGCCACCCCCCGCGCGAGGCTCGCCTGGTTGGCGCCGAGCGCCTGGAGGGCCTGATCGCCGTTGCCGACCAGGCTCGTCAGTTCTCCGCGGTGCTGGGCGATCGTGGTGACCGCCTTGGCGGTCTGCACGAGGAAGTTGGTAAACGTCCGCTGGTCGCGCGTTAGCTCGGCGAAGATGTGATCGCCCGCGGCGAGGAAGGGGCTGAAGTATTCCGCGGAGATGCCCGCCAGCTGGGTGACGCCCGCGTACTGTTCGGCGGTGCCCTGGAAGAGCTCCTGCAGGCCTTTGCGCGTGCGCGGGGTGAAGGTGTCGAACAGCTGGTCGAGATCGGTCGTTCCCTGCGCGGACCCCGGAGGCAGCGTCGCGCCGGGGGGCAGCGCCGGCGCGTTGTTGGGGCCCGGGGAGAGCGCCACATAGCGCCCCGCGACGGTCGTCAGCGAGGGCACCCTGATCTGCGCGGTCGTGCCCCGGTGCAGCGGCACCAGCGAGCCTTCCACGTGGATCGTGATCAGCGCTTTGTATGTGGGGGTGAGCGTGATGCCGGTGATGCTTCCCACGGGCACGCCGCCGACCTGCACCTGATCGCCGAGCACGATCTGACTGGCGTTTTCAAGTTCGAAGCGGTAGGTGGCCCCGCCCCCTCCGGAGAACACGAGGTAGGCGATGATCGCCACCACCAGCGCCAGCCCGCCGACGGCCAACCAGCGGCCCGCGCTCCGCGGCGGCGGGGAAACCGGCCGCGGCGGTCCCGGAGGACCTCCCGGCGGCGGGAGGGGGCCGGATCGGATCCCTCCCGAACCGTTTGGGATCCCGCCCACCCCTGGCGTAGTCGTGGCCATCCTCACCCACCTCCATCCGGGTCTGGGATCGCGGCCGCGGAGGGCTTGCCGGAAACTTCCGGCTCGGGGATCTCGCCGATCTGGGCGATCAGCTGGAGCCACTGGCTGGGGGTGAGCGGCGAGCTCGCCGCGGTGGCCACCCGGGCGCCGCGACGGGAGGAGGCCACCGAGAGCGGGGACGCGAAGGCGACGTGGATCAGGCCGTGGTAGCCGGGCAGCGTCAGCGTGTTGTCGGTCCCCGGATAGCTGCTCGCGCTGACGATCTCGGTGGGCTTCATCGTGCCCTGCAGCCGCAGCAGCCTGCGCACCGCGATATCGGTGACCGATCCCGGCCCTTCGTGCCCGGCGATCGGGGTGCCGTTGATCGCGGAGATGTCGAGCTGATCGCCGGCGGAGCCGACGGCGTTGCCCGCGCCCGCGTTGCCGGTGCCCGTTTTGTGCCCGCAGCCGGCCGCCGA
The DNA here is from genome assembly GCA_963771915.1 of uncultured Solirubrobacterales bacterium. Classification (GTDB taxonomy): domain Bacteria; phylum Actinomycetota; class Thermoleophilia; order Solirubrobacterales; family Solirubrobacteraceae; genus Palsa-744. Next base: position 512,889 of record CAVYVD010000001.1, read on the forward strand.
GACTGTGGGGCTGAGCCCGGAGACGGAGAGGAACTCGAGCGTCGCGAGCACCCGCCGATCGACCTCCCCGGCCCGCACCGCGCCGTGCTCGCACGCGGCGAGGTGGACGCCGGGGTCGCGCAGAACCTGCTGCTCGAGCTGGGGCTTGGACTCAAGCAGTACCTGCCCGACGGTGGGGGAGGTCGCGAGGAAGGGGTTCTCGCCCTTGGCCCTGAAGACCGAGGTCTCTTCCAGGCGCACCCAGCCGTCGAGGATCGGCTTGGGATCGATCAGCGGCGCCCCCGCGCCGGCGGGGCGGATCTGGAAGAGCATATGCGGCTCCCCCCCGGCCACGCCGCTCTGAGCAGGCGCGGGGGCGCTGGTGGCGGGGGGTTCCGGTTCGCCGGCCGCGCCGAGGTGCCCGAGCACGGTTCCCGCCAGCACCTGCACGCCGGGAACCAGCGCGTGCAGGTAGACCTCGTTGGGGCCCGCGCGGAAGACCCGCGGCGCCGAGGAGATCGCGGGCGGGGCGGGAAGCGTCGGTGGTGGCGCCAAAGGCGCCGGGGCGGGCGGCGTTTCGAGGGCGCTCGCCGCCCCCATCGCCAGGCCCGAGCTGACGGCTCCCTGCGAGAGCGGCGAGTGCGGCTGCACCCCCGCGCTCGCGGGGTTGCTCGGCGGGAGGGGAGCGACTGCGCCGGCACCGTGGGGACCGGGTTCCCCTCCGGGCCGTCTGATCCGCGCGCTGACGGCACTGTCCACACGCGGCTCCAGCACCGGATAGAGCGCGGCGACGCTGCCAAGCTGGGCGTAGGTGTAGGTGTTGCCGTAGGCGTCCCGCAGGGAGATGTAGCGACCCAGCGCCGGGGAGTCCCCGGCGGCTGTTATCTGCCCATCCTGCACCGCGATCACGGGCGCTCCCGCCTGGGCGTAGATCACGGTGCCCGCGAGCGTCCTTGAGGGGTGCCCGGGTTCCCCGCCCACCGTGGGGAAGCCGTCGGTGAAGTGCGCTTCGGCGTGTACGGGGAAGCGCGATTCGGTCAGGCCGGCGATCGCGCTCAGCAGTTCCGGCGGCGTGCCCCCGAGCAGTTGCGCGCGCAGCGTCACCGATTCCACGTAGGCCGCGGAGTGGTTGTAGGAGTAGACCGCCGCGCGGATGTTGCGGGCGCCGCCGGCGGCCTGGAGGTAGCGGGCGGCGGCGAAGATCGCGTCGGCCGGGTTGTAGGGGTCCTCGTAGCCCGCGCCGGTGGCGTCCACCCCATACTCGGCCCAGGAGGAGGGCAGGAACTGCATCCAGCCCTCGGCGCCCGCACTGGAGAGGTTGAGATCCCGCCCATAGTCGGTCTCGACCTCATTGATCGCCGCCAGCACCTGCCAGGGGATGTCGTAGGCGGTGCCCGCCGCCTGGTAGATCGGCAGCAGGAACGGGGGGATGCGGAAGCTTTCGATGAAGAAGTCGGGGATCCCCGAGATCGGAGCCCCGAGTGATCCGAAACCCGCCCACCCCGGCGGGGTCAGAGCCGAGGGTGCCGGAGCGAGCGAGCCGGGGGTCTTGCCGGCGGAGGAGCTCCCCGTGCCCGCCTTCCCCTTGCCGGCGCCTGTGACAGGTGCGCTGTGTCGTCCGGCGCCGTGGAGGCTCGGAGACCCGCTCACCCCGCCGGGTGTGCCCTCAGCCTGCGGGCTCTGGGTGCTCACTTCGGGCGCGGCGCTTGTCGCTGTCGTTTCCGTGCCCGCCGGAGGGGAGGCCTGCGGGGCTTCGGCTTCGGTTTCCGCTTCGCTCGGGGCCGCCGTCTGGCCGTGAACGCCGACAGGCGCTTCAGCTTCAGGGGCCGGCGCGGTGGTTGTTGTGGTGGAGGAGGAGGGGGGGGTGCTGTTGTTCGAGCCCGAAGTGGAGGTTTCCCCCGTTGCGGAAGGCCCACCCGCCGGGGGGGCACCCGGGGTTTCGCCCTGTGCTGAAACGGTGCCCACGGCCAGCAGCGCCAGCGCAATCATCCCCGCGAGGACGAGCCGCACGCGAGCGCGCGGAGGGCGGTGGTTGCACGGTGGGATCCGACCGTGGTTGTGGCGTGATGGGAGCATCAGTTACCGAGCAGGTAGTTGAGGAGCAGCCCGCCGGCTTCGGAGCTTTCACTCGGCGGTGTGTAGTAGGTGGTGCCGGCGCTCGCCCCTCCGACCGGCTTGGTGGCGGCCGGAGGGATCGCCGCGGAGGAGCCGCCGGCGCCGATCGGGCTGGCAGCCCCTTCCGAGCCGGGGTACTGGGCCATCGCCTGGGCGACGGTGTCGCCCTTGAGCAGGGCCGCAACGCGATCCATCGCGAGGCTCGTGTCGCTTGCGCTCGACGCGGCGCTCGCCTGCGCGGCCGAGCTCGTGGGGATCACGAAGTTCGTTTCGCAGCCGCCGGTGGGGGCGACTTTGTAAGCGATGCACTCGGCCTCGGGCACGGCCGCGGCGCGAATGAAGTGGCCGAGAGAGTTGTAGCCGTTGGCGGCGTTGGTGCCGAGGAATATGAAGTCGAGCAGACGCTCCAGTCCGCCCGTGGAGCGGAAACTCGAAAGCAGCGCCGAGAAGTTGCTCGCGAATGGCTTGGCCGCGCCGCCGAGCGCCTCCACACGGTTGAGCAGCGGCTGCGAGGCGACCAGCCCGGACCCGATGCCCTTGGAGGCGTGACCGAGGCTCTGGAAGAACTGTGTCGAGCTGGTGGAGAACGGCCCGAGGCTCTCGAACGTGCGGTCGATGCCGGGGGCCGCGACGCCGAGGTCGGTGAGGGTGGGCGTGGCCTGTTCGGCGAACTGGTCGAGGCGTTTGAGATAGGGGCCGAGCTCGCGCACGAAGGTGGGGAAGTCGGCGAGGCCCTCGCCGAGCGCGCCACGGTGGCGGGCGGCAGCGGTCTGCACGGTGTTGCTCTGAGCGAAGAATTCGGAGAACTGCTTGCGTTCGCGGGCGATCGGAGCGAGTGCACGGTCGCCTTCGACGGCGAGGTCGCCCAGCACCTTGTTCTGGGAGGCGAAGATGCCGATGACCTTTTCCAGTTCGCGCAGCGCGGGGTTGGAGCGATGCAGGACCGCGTTCAGGTCGCTGCCGCGCCCCGCGAGGCCGGCGCCGAGTTCGTTGACGATGATCGTAAGGCGCTGGTTCTGGGGGAGGTGGGTGATGTCGCTGAGCTGGTCCACCCCGACGGGGCTGGAGGTGTTGGCCACCGGCAGCAGCCACTGCCCCGCGCCTTCTTCTCCCGCGGGGATCCGGTGCAGCGGCGGCGGCAGCGGGGCGCCTTCGGGGCGCGGCTGGGTGGGCAGACAGTTGACGAACTTCTCCCCGATCAGCGCCTGCGGTTCGATCTGGCAGCTGGCATCCGCACGGAAGTCCTGGAAGCCAGGGTTTTCGATCTCAAGCGTGACGGCCGCCTTGCCTTCCGGGTTGGGCGCGACCGCGCCGACGGTGCCGACCTTAACGCCGTCGATCTTGACGTCCTCGCTGGTGACGAGGTTGGCGGCGTCGTCGAAGATCGCATGGACCTTATAGCCCCCGCTCGAGCCCCCCGCCGCCGTGGCGAGCAGAATCGCAGCGACCAGCACGACGGCCAGCAGCCCCCCTGCGATCCCCTTTGTCACGCCCCTCCTCGACGACCCGACGGTACTCAAAACCGATCCTTCCTCCTTCGTCCTGACCGATCGGGACCGGTCAGCCGACCGGGGACGGCCCATTCCGTCGGGTCGCCCCCATCTGCGCTCGTTTCAATCGGGCGCCCGCCTCGACGCGGGCGCCCGTGCCTTGTCTAGCTCCTTGCCATCAACCTACTTGTGTTTGGGGCATGGAACTTTGTATTCGGCCGGAACCACTTCCCCGCTCAGGAATTTGATTTCCACCTTGAGCGGGAAGCCGCCCTTCGGGCACTTCTTGGGGACGGTCCCGTAGGAGATGAGCTTCTTGCCCTTCTTGTACGCCGCACCGATCTTGACCTTGAAGAATTCGGCCGACCCGTCAAGCGCCCCGGGGACCGATTCGATCAGGGGCACTTCGGCCGTGAACACCAGGCCGCCGCCGGGCCCAGGGCTGAAGGACCCTTTGGGGTAGAGTTCGATCGAGGCCGGCGTGTATCCGAAGACGCCGAAGAGCAGGCCGCCGCCTTCGTTGAAGAACGCCTGCACCGTCACGTTCTCATGCACACGTTCGGTGCCGAAGCTGACGAAGCCCCCTGCTTCGCCCAGAGGGCTGGCGTACGATTTCTTCGGGCACTTCGAGGGGCCTTCCTTCTTGAGGATGGCTTCCGAGCAGGTGGCGAAGCCCTTCGTGGTCAGCTTCACGCCGGCGGGAAGGTAGCTCTTGATTTCCGTGATCGGCGAGGGGCCAGCCGTGGGGCCGGTGCCGTATTCGGACCCACTGATCTTGGCTTCGACTTCGAATGCCGCGCCCGCGCCGAGGATGTCGCCGGTCCCGGGGTAGGTCGCGCTGTGCGGGTTGGACGGGTTGATGGGGATGGGGACGGCCGCCGCTTTGAGCGTGACCGTGGGCGTTGCCGAGGCGGCGGCCGGCAGACCGGCAAGCAGCCCTACAGCGGCAAGGCCAAGCAAGACCTTTCGAGTGGATGCTATACGCATCATCAGCTTCTCTCTCCTCTATGCGTTGACGTAGGCAGGTCGCCTCGATCCGGGTAGCTCCGAACCATTCGCGGCCCGGCGACATCGAGCTCTCCGAGCCTCCCAGCCCGGAGAGCGGTGGCGATTCTCTATCAGACTGTACCTGTCGCGGGCGACGGGTTCAAGCTCGAACGAACCCATGGCCCCAACTGGAGCTTCTGAGCTTGGCAAGACGAACGTCTCGTGTCTTTATTATCCGAACACGGGATCCACCCCCCGGAAATCTTAGGCTAAGGTACAGGGTTAGGTATCGTGGCCGGCCACGCACGGACACCGCAAATCGATATACAGGTCGCTACCCCCACCTGAGGAGGAGACCGATGGACTTCCAGCCCAGCGCCCGCTGCGTCGAGTTCAAGGAGCGCCTCACCGCGTTCATGGAGGAGCACGTCCACCCCGCCGAGCCCGTCTACGAGCGCCAGCTGCGCGAGTCCGGCGACCCCCACCACCAGCCGCGGATCATGGAGGAGCTCAAGGCGCTGGCGCGCGAGCAGGGGCTGTGGAACATGTTCCTGCCCGACCCCGAGCGCGGGGCGGGGCTCTCCAACGGCGACTACGCCCCGCTCGCGGAGATCCTCGGGCGCAGCCATATCGCCTCGGAGGCCTGCAACTGCTCGGCGCCGGACACCGGCAACATGGAGGTGCTGCACCTCTTCGCCGCCGAGGAGCAGCGTGAGCGCTGGCTGGACCCGCTGCTCGCCGGGGAGATCCGCTCCGCGTTCGCGATGACCGAGCCCGAGGTCGCGAGCTCCGACGCCACCAACATCTCGCTGCGGATCGAGCGCGACGGCGAGGAGTACGTCCTGAACGGGCGCAAGTGGTGGATCTCGGGGGTCCTGCACCCCCACTGCCGGATCATGATCGTGATGGGAAAGACACGCACCGACGGGCCGCGCCACAACCAGCAGAGCATGATCCTCGTGCCCCTGGACACCCCCGGGGTGAAGGTCGTGCGCGCGCTGCCGGTGTTCGGGTACTACGACCACGAGGGCCACGCCGAACTCCTCTTCGAGGACGTGCGCGTCCCCGCGGCCAACCTGATCGCCCGCGAGGGCGACGGCTTCATGATCGCCCAGGCCCGCCTCGGGCCGGGACGCATCCATCACTGCATGCGCTCTCTCGGAGCCGCCGAGCGCGCCCTGGAAGCGATGTGCCGCCGCGCGGTCTCCCGCGTCGCCTTTGGCCAGCCGCTCGCCGCGCGCGCCAACATCCAGGACTGGATCGCGGAGTCCCGCGTCGAGATCGAGATGGCCCGCCTGCTGACGCTCAAGGCCGCGTGGCTGATGGACACCGCCGGCAACCGCAACGCCCGCACCGAGATCGCCGCGATCAAGATCGCCGCCCCCAACATCGCCCTGAAGGTGATCGACCGCGCGATCCAGGTCCACGGAGGCGGCGGCGTCAGCGACGACTTCACGCTCGCCTGGGCCTACGCCCACCTGCGCACCCTGCGCCTCGCCGATGGGCCCGATGAGGTCCACAAGCTCTCGATCGCCCGCCGCGAGCTAGCGCCCTACATGCCGCGGGAGTGACGCCTCGCGGCCAACGGGTGGTTCGCCGGCTGCATGCCCTCCCGCGCCGCGCCACGCCTCGGCTGGGCGAGGGTCCGCTCACGCTCGCCGCCGGGCTCGCCGCCGCGATCCCGGTGATCAGCGCGACCGCCGAGGCCGTGCGGGCCGGCTGGGTACCGGTGGCCGACCGCGGGATCATCGCCACCCGCGCCCACGACGTCCTCACCTCGCACATGCCGCTGGTGGGCCAGTACTCGCTCGCCGGGGAAGTCACCGGCCGCGTGACCCACAGCCTCGGACCGATGCTCTTCTGGCTGCTCGCCCCCACCGCCCACAACGGCAGCGACATCGGCATGACCGTGACGATGGGCGCGCTCAACACGCTCTGCATCGTCGGCGCCGTCGCGCTCGCCCGCCGGCGCGGGGGTCGCGCGCTGATGGTGATGAGCGCCCTGGCGATCGCGCTGATGTGCCAGTCGCTGGCGGCGGAGACCTTCCACGACGTGTGGAACCCCTCCGCCGGGCTGTTCCCCTTCACGCTGCTGATCTTCCTCTGCTGGTCGCTCGCGTGCGGGGACTATCGGCTGCTGCCGCTGACGGTGCTGGTGGCGAGCTTCACCGTGCAGACCCACCTCACCTACCTCCCCCCCACGCTCGGGCTGCTCGCCGTCGGCCTCGGCGGCCTCGCGGTGGGGTCGCTCGCGCGGCGGCGGCGCGGAGCGCCCGGCCCACGCCGACGCGCGCTGATCGGGTGGGGACTCACGACGGTGCTCCTCGCCGCGTTCTGCTGGAGCGCGACGATCGACGGGCAGCTCACCGAACACCCCGGCAACCTCACGCTCGTGATCGAAAGTGCCACCAAGCCCAAGGCCACGCTCGGTAGCGAGGTGGGGTGGCACGCCATCGTGCACGCGGTGGGAATCACCCCGTGGTGGCTGCAGACCCCCAGGAGCCGCTGGCAGCGCAAGTACGAAGTCCGCTCCACGCCCTCCGCCCTCGCGACGAGCTCCACGATCGCGATGCTCGCCGCGCTCGTGCTCGTCGCGCTCCTCGCGCTGGTGCGCCGCCGTCGCGACGTGGCGACGCTGGCGCTGACCGCGCTCGTGCTGTGCCCGGCGCTCGGGGCCGTAGCCGCGTCCACGCCCACCCCGCGGCGGCTGTCGGCGACGCTCGGCTACACGATGTGGTGGGGCTCGCAGGCGGGCATGGTCGTGTGGCTGGCGCTCGCGTGGGTGCTGGCGCTGGTGCTCGCGTGGGCGGCGAGCAAGGCAGCGCGCGGCATGCCCCACCCCACCGGCCGCCTCCTCGCGCTCGGCTCGGCGCTCCTCACCCTCCTCGGAATCGGCGGCGCCGCGGCGGTGGGCAACGCGGTCGCCGCGCGGGTCACCCCCGACGAACACGCCACCCTCTACAAGCCGATCAAAGCGATCGACGCACGCCTCGCCCCGCTGGTGCCCCGCGGCGGCAGCGTCGTGCTGGAGGGCCTGCTGGACGGCGCCACCGAACCGGTCAAACCGTCGCTGCGCTACTTCCTCGTCGCGCGCGGTACCCGCGTGCTGGCCCCCGGCTCCTACCTGCGGCTGGGCGCCTGGTATGAGCTCTACCACCGCCCCTATCGCGAAGTGATCTACCTCAGCGACGTCCCCCGCTCACCGGTCAAGCAAGTCCCGCTGGCGTTCGACGTCAGCTTCCGCGAAGGCTCCACCGTGAACACGGTGTACGTGTGGATCTCACATAGGCCAGGGCGGTGAGTGAGGCAGTCACAGGGTCAGCTGGCGCTCATAGGGCCCCCGGCCGGTGAGGCACACAGCTCCGCAGCGCGCCGCCAGAGCGAGCGCGTCAGGCACCGTCATGCCAGCACCCAGACCGTAGGTGAGCCCCGCGGCGAAGGAGTCCCCACAGCCGTAGGAATCCACCTGCTCGCTGGGCGGCGGGACAGCCTCCCACGTGCCCGAGCCGCCGGAGTGTTCGCGGTAGGAGCCACCGTGCGCGCCCTCGGTGAGCACGAGCAGCTCGGCATCCGCCTGGGCACGAGTTGCCTCCTCGCGCTCGATCGCGTCCTGGCCGCTCAAAACCAGCGCGTCCAGCCGGACGCCGTGCCCAAGCGCGTGAAGCGCGCGCGGGCTGGCGAGGAGCACCCGTGCCGCGCGCGCGGCACGCAGCGCGCCCACGTCGCCGGCGGTGAAATACACGGCATCCATCTCCGCAAGCGCGCTCCACGGAACCTGCGCGTCCTCCCCCACCGGCTCGAGGCGTGTTCCGAAGGTGGTGATCGTGCGCTCCCCGGAGTCGTCGACCAGCGTCACCGCACTCCTGGTGGGGCCCTCACGCGGCGCCGCCAACACGCGCACGCCGAGCTCGCGCAGGCGCGCCACCGAGCGGCGGCCGTGCTCGTCCTCGCCAAGGGCGGTGAAGAGCGTCGCCTCGCCCGCCAGACGGGCCAACTGCACAGCGGCCACCGCTCCACCGCCGGCGGGCTCCTCAAAGGGATCGCTGGCGTGCGCCACCTCGCCGGCGTAGGGAATGTGGGACACGCGCGCGAAGCACACCCACTCAACGTGTCCCACCACCGCCACCCGCGGCGCGCCCGCTTGCATGCGCCGCAGTCTTCCACAGGCCTCGCGGGTGGACCCTCGGCGCCCACCACTCCCGCGGCCCAGCTCGAGCCACTATTCCCGCGCGAGCGCGAGCAGCTTGGTGACCGTGTTCCAGTTGCGCGCGGTGGCGATAACTCCAAAGCGCTTCTCGAAGTAGGCGTAGGAGAGCTTGATCGTGCGCACCCCTTCGGGACACCACACGTAGATCTCGCGCTCCCCGAAACCGAAGAGGTCGGGCTCGAAGTCGACCGGGTCGAGTTCCCGCAACCGCTCGGGGTCGGGCGGTGCGGAGAGGAAGGTGACGAGCAGCCGTGAGGGCTCGGCCACCGCCTCGGGCAGCGGGTTGGCGCTGACCACCCGCTCGAGCTCCTGGGCGGTGCGCACCAGCACACGCACGCCCAACCCGAGCGATCGCTCGAGCTGGCCTTCGATCTCGCGCGCCCCCTGCTCAGGAGAGGTGCCGGGGGCGGTGAAGAGTGCATTGCCGCTCTGCAGGTGGGTGCGCACGTCCTCGTAGCCGAGCTCCTGCATCAGCTCGCGCAGGTAAGCCATCGGCACCTTGTTGTTGCCGCCCACGTTCACCCCGCGCAGCAGTGCGATCAGGCGGGGCGTCCCCCCGCTGTCGACCTCGCTCGCGCACATGGCGACACCGTAGCGACTCGGTCCAACCGGCCCGCGACAGCCGTGAGGACAGCGGCGACGCAGGATCGCCTCAGTGCGCGATCGCCTCAGCTCACGGCGAGCTCGGCCAGAAGCGCACCCACGGCGCGCTCGTCCAGCTGCGCGCCCGCGACTCGGCGCAGCTCCTCGGCCGCCTGCGCGGGCGTACGCGAGGGGCGGTAGGGGCGATCGGTGACGATCGCGTCATAGGTGTCGCAGGCCGCGATGATGCGCGCCGCCAGCGGGATCCGCTCGCCGGCGAGTCCATCTGGGTAACCGCCCCCGTCCCAGCGCTCGTGGCTGGCGCGCACCGCGGGTGCGAGATGGGCGAAGGCGTCGATGCGGCCCACCAGCTCACCCCCGACGGCGGCGTGGCGGCGCATCACCGCCCACTCCTCGTCGGTGAGCGGGGCCGGCTTCAGCAGAATCTCGGAGGGCACGGCGATCTTGCCGATGTCGTGCAGCATCGCCGCGTAGCGCACGTCGCGTGCCTGCGCGCGGGAGAGCCCGATGCGCAGGGCGACTCGCTCGGCGAGCTCGGCGACGTCCTCGCCGTGGCAGGCGGTGTAGTCGTCCTTCGCTTCCACGGTCGAGGTGAGCGCCGCCAGCGTGGTGGTGAAGGTGCGCTCGAGGTCGGCCACCAGCCCCGCGCGGTGCACGGCGGCGCCGAACGCGGCGGCGACCGCCTCCACGAGCACCGCGTCGGCCTGACCGAAGGCGGAGGGGGCGACGGCCTCGATGTTGAGCACCCCCCATACGGAGCCGTCGACGAAAATCGGGGCACTCAGCTCCGAGCGCGGGTCGGTGCCGGGATCGCGCGCGATGTAGTCGGGATCCATGCCGGTGTCGTGCACGAGCGCGGTGCTGCCGGAGCGGGCGACGCGCCCGTTGACGCCCTCGTGCACGGGCTGCTCGAAGAGCAGGAACTCGGTCATCACCTCCGCGAGCGGCCCGGCGCCGGCGATCAGCCGCAGCATCCCGTCGCCGTCGAGGCGCTGGATAGCGGCGAGGTAGAAGGCGAACGTGCAGTGCAGCTCGTCCACCACCAGGTGCGCCATCTCCTCGATCTCCTGCGTGGCGGCCAGCCGCGCGGTGAGCTGGGAGGCGACCCGCAGCTGCGCGCGCAGATAGGCGAGCTCGCCGGCGCCGGCCAGCTTCTGCACGCGCTCGTCGGCGCGTTGGCGGCGCAGCGCCTCGGCACGCCGCTCGCGCTCGCGCGTGCTCGCGCCCCCGGAGGAGCGATTCTCGGCCGACTTGCGATCCACCGGTTGTACGGACAGCTCGGGCATCGCAGACGCATCGGCTGCTCGGATTCTCCGCTTGAGCGCACATCCGCGGCGGTGGCCAACCTCGGAACACGGCCGCCCGAACGGTCAATGGCAGAAGTTCGGACATACGGCAAACGCGGACTACACTGAAGTCCGGAGCAGGAGCCCACCACGGAGCCCACCACGGAGCCCGCCACGAAGCTCCGCGCCAGAGCGGGCGCGCTGAAGGCGCTGCGTTCAGCGATCGAGGCCGAGCTCACCCCCAAGAACCCGGACGCGGCGGTCGCCCCGCGCTGAAGACCGCGAGCCCGTCGTCCCGATCGACGGACACGTCGGTCAGTCCGCATTCCCGCAGCCATCGCCTCAGATCATCGGCGGTACCGGTGCGACCGAAATCATCGCCGCGTAGCAGCCGACGCTGGCGGCGACTGCCTTCGGCCAGAAAGGTGCTTCCCACCAGACGCCCACCGGGACGTAGACAACGCCCCATCTCTGCGAGAGCCGCGTCGGGATCGGGCACGCAGTGGAGACCGCCATAGCTGAGGCACAGGTCCGCGGCGCAATCCTCCAACGGCAGAGCGGTCATGTCGCCTTCGATGAGACGCGTATGCACCGCCGGGAATCGTGCGGCGCGGCGCCGTGCCCGACGTAGCATCGCGGGCTCAACGTCCACGCCGATCCAGGACACACGCTGCCCGGGATGCAGACCGCGCAATGCGACCCCGCCACCACACGGAACATCGAGAATCGTCGCTCCGTCTGGCATCTCCCCAACCGCCGCGAGACTGCGATAGAAGGGCCGCGAGTCGACCCCCCACATCAACCCGAGCACGAGTCGCGCCAGACGCGGACGTTCGATGTAGTAGTCATAGACCGCCCCAAACGGGCCGGCACATACGTTGCGCGTCTCCGTCGAGGATCGACCTCTGTGCATGGGCGTTCCCATCTCGCCTACGGGATGGGTACCGCGTCGAACGGGTGCGTCGAAGGGAGAGGCCGGCTCCCCCCGATATGCAGGCTGCGCAGACGCCGGAACGTGCGGGAGCGATCCCGGCGATACGACCAGCCACCGGCTCTCGATCTCAATGCTGATCGCGCTAGGCGATTGAAGGTCTCCTGCGCCTCCAGTCGGGCAAGTCCGGCGCCGATGCAGAAGTGAGGGCCGTTGCCGAATGCGAGGTGGGGCGCCCCGATGCGAGTGAGGTCCAGCCGGTCTGGGTCGGGGTAGCGTGCGGGGTCGCGGTTGGCGGCGCCGAGCACGACGAGTGCCTGCTGCCCCCTGCTCACACCGACTCCGCCGAGGATGAGATCGTTTGGGGCGACGCGGGAGGCGACCTGAACGGGGCTGTCGTAGCGCAGAAGCTCATCGACGGCTGGGGCGCAGAGGTCGGGATGCCGGACGAGCCAATCGAGCTGGTCGGGGTGCTCGAGCAGCGCGAGCGTGCCGTTGCCGATCAGGTTCGCGGTCGTCTCATGACCAGCGGCGAGCAGCAATAGGCACATCGTGATGATCTCATCGGTCTCCAGCGCCACGCCGTCGTCGGGGGGATGGACCAGTGCGCTCAATAGATCCTCGCCCGGAGCTTCGCGCCGTTGCGCGACGATCGGCACGAGGAACAACATCAGGGTCATGGCGGCCGCGCCGATCGCCTCGATCTCCGCGGGCGTCGGGTCGAGCTCGAGCATCCGTGCGAGCGTCGGGGTCTCTGAGCGGAGCAGCTCTGCACCCTCGAGGCCGATGTCGAACAGCTCCGCGATGACGGCGAGCGGGATCGGGTAGGCGAGCTCGCTCATCACCTCGATCGGCTCGCCATCGACAAGCACCGCCAACGCGCTATCGACGATCGCGGCGACGCGCCCGCGTATGCTCCGGACCCCTCGAGGGGTGAAGAAGCGGTTCACGGCCGCCCGCAGCCGGGTGTGTGCCGGTGGGTCGCTCATCAGCAGCGAGCGGCTCCACTGTTCAGAGACAGGGCCTGGTCCACCCAGAGAGGCGAGCATCTGCGGGCTGTTGCACGGGTCAGAGCTCCACTCGGGACTGCGCAGAACGTCTGCCGCGCACTCGTAGGAGAGCACGAGATGAGCGCCGAGCGCCTCATTCCACTGGACGGGCGCCTGCTCACGGGCGGCGTGATAGGCGGGGTAGGGGTCCTCGATCGGGAACGGCCATGCTCGCCAGTCAGGCATTGCTGCTCGCCGTCTTGCGCTCGGCGAAGAACGCACGGTCGAGCCTGCCCATATCGGTGAGCGGCGCGACCCCCTCGGCGTACTCGTCCTCGATCGAAAGCCAGTAGCCGCTTGCGTGCAGCTCGGCGATCAGGGAGGCCACCCCCATCTCGATCCGGCTCATGATCGTGTATTCGGGGGAGGCGGTGATATATCGAAAGGCGTTGGCGTGGGGGCCGGTGGGTGAGAACTTCAGCTCGATCCACCTGGCCACGTACTCGGGAGTGACGGTGAATGGCTGCTCCGCCCAGTACATCTCCCATGGCTCCCGCCAGTAGGCGAACACTTCCTCGGGGGTGACGGGGTCAGAGGATCGCCAGAACCCACCCTCGACGCTGGTCCGCCATGTCCCGAGCACATCCCCGCGCGCGCATGCGCGCCCGATCGCGTTCATCATGTCGGACTGCTCACGAGAGAAGCGCTTGATGCAGCCGAAGTCCAGAAAGCTCACGCTGCCATCCTCGTGGAATACGAAGTTGCCTGGATGGGGATCGGCGTTGATCCAGCAGACGCGGTGAAGCGAGCCCCAGAAGAAGCGATAGATCGCCTCCGCCCATTGGTTGCGCAGCTCCTGTCCGGCGGTGAGCGCATCGCTCCAGGATTTGCCTCGCACGAGCTCTTGGGTCAGTACACGACCGGTGCTCAGCTCGCCGACTACGGCGGGGACGTGGATGAAGGGGTGTCCGCGGTAGATGTCGGCGAACTCCGCCTGGTTGGCGGCCTCCTGGCGGTAATCGAGCTCCTCGGTGATGCGAGCGGTGATCTCGCGCCCCGCGCCGCGAATGTCGAAGCTCATTTTCCTCGGCGACAGGCCGAACATCAAGCCGAGGAAGGTGGCCATCAGCTCGTTGTTCTTCAGGTCGGCCTGGATCGCATCCGCTACCCCCGGGTACTGGATCTTCACCGCGACCCGGCGCCCGTCGTGCAGCCGCGCGGCGTGGACCTGACCGATCGAGGCTGCCGCCAGGGGCTCCCAGTCGAACTCGCCAAACATGCTCTCGGTACGCTGCTGAAGCTCGCGCTCGAGCACGGAGCGCGCGAGCCCGGGTGCCATCGGTGGTACCGCGTCGCGCAGCCGCGCCAGCGCCGTCTGATAGATCGACTGGAACTCCGGCGGTACCGCGGGACTGGCTGAGACGAACGAGAGCATCTGCCCGGCCTTCATCAGCGCGCCCTTGGAGCGACCGAGCAACTCGGCGTAGCGCTCCGCCGTGCGGACGTGAAACTCGGTGCTGTCCGCGCCCGTCAGCTTGCTCCGCAACCCAACCACGACCGCCTCACCAGCGGTGCGAGCGCTCAGCGCAGCCAGCGGGGCAGTGCGCCGCAACCGCCCACGGGCGATGCCGTCACCCTTCGGCGGTGCGTCGCCTGCATCTGGGGGAGGCCCGGCATCGGACATCAGGCACAGCTCCTTCGCGGTCTACTGGCTTCAACTAAGTGTATACTTAGTCGGACGCATGTCAAGCACGGCCCCGACCCGGGAGCGCATCGTCGACGAAGCGATGCGCCTGTTCAGCCAGCACGGCTATGCCGCAACCAGCATCGCCAAGATCGAGGCCGCCGCCGGACTCACCGCCGGGGCCGGCGGTATTTACCACCACTTCCCAAGCAAGGAAGCCGTGCTCGCCGCCGGGATCGAGCGCCAGCTTTCAAGGCTCGGCGCCCTCCGCGAGATCCGGCGGGTACTCGGATCGCTCGGAGACCTCAAAGCCGAACTGACGCTGACTGCACGCTATGTCCTCGCCGAGCTCGACAGCGAGTCCGAACTGCTGCGCATCCTCACCTCCGACGCGCGCAACCGACCACAGCTGCTGAGGACCGCCGTAGACCAGCTCGTAAGCTCCACGTTGACCGGCTTTGCCACTTGGATCGGCGAAAACGCCAAGCGCGCGATCACCAAGGAGGAGGCTACGGCGATAGCCACCTTCGGACTCGGATCGCTGCTCTGCACCCGCCTGCTAAGGGATGTCCTCGGCATCCCAACCCAAGTCGACGACGCCACACTGGTCGACACCTGGGTCGGGCTCATGGTCGCCGCGCTCACCGGCCCAGCGCCACAGGCCCAGTCTGAATGATCCCCCTTGCGAGGTGGACCAGACCGACCTACCGCGCCCTCGCGCCAGGGGTTTGCGTAACGTCCGACAAAAGTGGAGAGGGTGGAGTCGAACCCACGCAACGTTCCCGCCATCGATAGGTCGCGGGAACGATGAGAACACCTCGAAGTCGCGTGGTGTCTCCATTGGTTATCGCCAGGACTCAGCGAGGATCAGCGGCCAGACTCTACCACGGGGTCGACGACTGTCACACCTGCAGAATCAAAATCGCGTCGGTTAAGGGTCACAACCGCCAGATCGTGCGCCAGCGCGGTCGCGGCAATGAAGCTGTCCTTGATCGGCATCGCGCGCCCGTCCGCGCGAAGCGTCGCGAGCAGCTCGGCCCAGCGCAGTCCCGTCGAGGCCTCCCACGGTATGCACTGCAACCTCTGTACTCCCTCCTCGAACCAGCGCTCGAGCCGGCTTCGGCGACGACCCCGTGGGAGCAGCAGAATGCCGAAACGGATCTCACCCAGGATGACCGGGTCGACGGCGAGCTCGGGCTCGTTGCGCCCAAGCCAATCGATCACGCGCTGGTCAGGGGCGGGCTTGGTCGCCTCCGAGAGGACGTTCGCGTCAACCAGATAGCGCGCCAATGCAACCAGCTAAAGCGAGTCGGTTGACTCCGATTTAATCTCTATGAACCAGCCGTCATCCGGACACGACCGCAGCCATTCGACCAAACCACGGTTCGGCGGTGGCGTTAGCCGGGTGAGTCGGTACTCGTCAGGGCCAGTCCGGTCGACCTCGAACTCCTCCCCCGCCTTGATGCCATCCGCAGCACGGAACTCGGCGGGGAGCACGATCTGGCCCTTGGTGGAGAGGGTGGTACGCATACGCGGTGTAAGATAGCATCTTACTGGTCCAGGTGTCGATCTGCCGTAAGTGTCGTGGCGGTTCTGAAGCGTCGCCGCGCCGCCGTGGGCGACGGGCAGGATGGATCGCGGGGCTGGGCAGAACATAGCTGCGTACGCTCTGCGTCAGTGCCGGATTGGCCTGATCCGCAACATCACTCCAGCCCGACGGAAATCGCCGATATAAGTTTTTAGCTATAATGGCGGGTGTGGATGTAGCCGGGCCAATCACAACCTCAGCCCGAGGCTCTGCGTCGCTCCCCGGCAAGCTGCTCGCGGATGCTCGACGGCGCGCAGGACTGACCCAGTCCGATCTCGCGGGGTCGACTTTGTGGTCATCGGCGGCGTTGCCGTCGTAGTCCAGGCCAGCCCACGCTTCACGCGCGATCTCGACATCAGCTACGCCACCGATATCGCGAACCTCGAGAGGCTTGGCGCCCTGCTCGTTGCCCTCGATGCCAGACTTCGTGGCGTTGAGGACGATCTGCCGTTCACGCCCGACGCACGCACACTGCGCAACACACAGATGCTCACGCTCACGACACGCGAGGGAGACCTCGACCTCCTCGTGGACCCACCTGGCTCGCCTGGCTATCCCGCGCTACGCCGCCACGCTGACATCGTGGATCTCGACGGAGATTCCGTACGCATTGCATCGCTCGAGGACCTGATCGAGATGAAGCGCGCAGTGGGACGCCCTCAGGACGAAATCGACATCGAATCCCTCGAGGTGGCCCGCAGTCGCATCCGCGGGACACGCCACAAGGCCGGCGCTGGCTAGCACCCTCCCCCGGCGCATGGGACCGACACCCAAGCGCGCTCGTCACCACCACATGGCTGTGCAGCTGCGGGTCCGGCGCGTCCCCGTCTATTACGCCGCGTGCGGTCGTGTGCAGGTACTCAGCGGCGACCAGCTCCCGCGCCGGCTCCTCGACCACCTGACCGCCATAGCGGCGACGCACAGTCGGCACCATCTCCGTCAGATAGCCCGAGACCTCCTGCACCGCGGCAGCGTGCGCGACCTCCATGTCCCGCCGCTGCGCGTTCAAGTGCTGGGCCGGCCGCTTGCTTCAGTAATCGTCGCGACGACCATCAGAGCCAGAATAGCGTGGTTGCCCTAGCTACTCAAGCTCTCTATGGACATTGGGGGCGCATGCTCGCTGGGGGCACATGCTCGCCGAGTGTTGAGCGCCTCAGCAAGTAGCCCAACTCGCGAACGCGTGGCGGGCTGCTTGCAGCTTCTGCTCGGCAGCTTCACTTGCCCTTCTCGCCGCAGTCTCGCCTCTGCGGAGCTTGTCGCTCTCGGCCTTCTGCCTCGCGGGACTAGGCAGCTCGACGACGATGGACTCGACCTGCTGCGGCGTCAGCTCGATCAGACCGGTTGAGCCCGTGTAGAGGCGCTCGATCTGATCATGCCCGAAGCCGGTCCGCAAGTAGTCGGCCAGGTAACGAGGGTACACCTTCTTCCGATCTACGCGAACGATGGTGATATGACCGTCGGCGACTGCAGGCTCCGTGGAGTTGTATACAGCCACCTTCCCAAGCGTCCCCGTGCCAGTCGATGCAATAAGAACGTCGTAGCGCTTAACTCGGCAACTGCCTGGAAGCTTGTCGTACTCGTCCTTCTCAACGAAGTCCGTCTCCGACGTGACCTCATTCGTCTCTCCGAAGTTCGAGATCGAGGACCCCGCCTTCAAGACACGAGCATAGCCGTCGTTGGAATCGACGTACACATCCGCTGGCGGGCTCTTCCCGCGAAGCGTACTGATCAGGTTGAGATCCTTCAGCGTCTTGGCCCCCCGCTTCTTGGCATCCGCCAAGCGTTTGCGGACGTCCGGCTGCCAGTACCTGACGTCGAAGCGGCATGTTCCACCGGCAGCGATCTCCCTCGAATCCACGACGAACCCGGACCAGTTGTACCCCTTCCGCCCACGGGGCTTCTCCACGCGCATCCATGTCTCCACATCGGCCTTGAGCTTCGAGAACTCGAACCCCCGGAGAGTTACGCCAGTACCGTCATACCCCAGCGAGTCGATGTCGATGAAGCGGACAGGGTACCTATCCGCGAGATTTGGATCGGGATCGACACGCCGCTCCAAGAGGAGCACCGCGGCGCGGACGTTGATCTTGTTGGGGCGGAACGTCTCGACCGGTAGACGCACGACGGCGCGCAGGTATGTGTGCTCGAGGATCGCCCGCCGGACAGATTCGGCGCTCTCGGTGTTCAGGACACCCTCATCAATGACCGAACAGATCAGCCCCTCGGGCTTGATCTCGGTCATCATACGCTGGAGGAACAGTAGTTGCCCCTTGCTGGTGCCGACCTGGTACGCATCGAGATCGTCCGCCGCGAGTGAGTCCGACTCGGACGTGCCAAACGGTGGGTTGGTCAGGATCAGATCGATTCCACCAGGAGGAGACCAGACCCGCGCGCCGCGGGTCAGCGTATCTTCAGCGCCGATGTTCGTGTGACCGTCGCCGGCGACGATCATGTTCATCTTCGCCGCCGACGCCACACCCTCGTTGGCATCGGCCCCATAGAAGACGTCGTGCTTCAACTTGCCCAGGAGGATGTCACGAGTTGCCGCGGTGATGGTACGAGCCGCAAAATCTGCTTCGACCATGGCGATCCCGTCGCGGAGTGCATACACCAGAAAGCCCCCCGTCCCGCACGCGGGATCAACCACGCCGATACCGACCCCTGCCTTGAGCGAAGCGACCACTCGTGCGCGACCGACGAGTGAGAGCATGAAGTCGACGAGCGGGCGCGGCGTGAAGTACTGGCCGAGTTTCTTGCCCTTCAATGTCGCGCGTACGAAATACTCAAACGCCGCGCCCTTGACGTCGGCCTCGCTGTCGAAGAACGAGACCTCAGAGAGCTCGCGAACGATCTTCAGGTAGGTGGGAGCCTGGTTTAGTTTCAGGGGTTCGGCCAGCACATCTCCGTACTGCTTACGCGCGTCGACAAGCATGCTCTGAACCGCCGACTTCACTTGGTCGGCCTTCTCGTCGACATACTCGGCCAGTTCCCAGAATTTGTAGGAGTAGAGTAGTTTCGTGCCCTCGACATCCGCCTTCTCCTCCAAGAGCTTGAGGAACAAGATCTTGGAGAAGTCAGCGAATGCGTCGTCCTCGCGCTTCTCGATGTTGCGGATCCAAGTGTGACACTTGGCGAATACCCGGTTGAGCTGACGGAGCGGCAGTCCCGGCTTGAACGGCAGGCTTTCGTCGTTGCCGAGGGGCACGTCCTGCGCATCCGGGTTCCTGCGTAGGAAAGCAACGGCTTTTGTGAGCTGTGCCTTGGTCGGTACGCGGCCAACGAGGCTGCCGTCCCAGCGAATCGAATCGCCGGTCTTGGTATTGAGCGCCCGGACGTCCCGGCCGTTGGTGATAACCACGAAGGGCACCTTCTTGCCCCGGCCGTAGTCGAGAGCTTGCTTTTCGTCTTTCTTCGTGAGCGACCTGGAGATGCGCTTCGCCTCGACCAAGAACAGCGGAGTCGACTGACCACACGTCACGAGGATGTCAATGAAGCCCTTGTCGTAGCGATCTGCGTAGGTCGCACCCACCTCGAAAGCAAGGTCCTTGGTCTCGTCGTACCCGCGCCGGCGAAGGTACGGGAGGATCCGCTTGACGACCGTCTCGGTCTCGGAGGGCGACGCCATGATGAGGACAGATTAGGAGCTGCTGCGGACAACGCCCTACACCATGCGATAGATGGGCCGCGGATCGCGGCCCCACATCGCACCGAGCACCAGTCGCGCGCCGCAAGCTCGGGTCCTTGCGCGAGCATGCTGCTGTCCGTCGTGATAAGACCATCCCAGGGATCAGCTTGGTGGTGCAGAGCAAGCAGCAGCTCCCAGTCATCGAGCGTCGAAAGGCGGGGGTCGATCCGGTCGAGTGGGACAAGCGTCGCATCGGCCTGGAAGTCGGATAGGACACCGACGATCGGCTGGGGGAAGTTCCTATCGAGAGCGAAGAGGCGCGGCATGTACCCGCCCTCTCATGCTGCGAGCGCGGGTTGCAGGTTCTCTGCGAGCTGCCGCTCGAGGTCGAGAGCGTCCTCGATCGCCGCTCGCTCGATGTCCGGGTACAGCCGGTAGATCTTCTCCTGCGCAAGCCCGCTCTCGGCAAGGGCGCCGAGCGCCTGCGACTCCAGACGAGTGTGGACAACGTGGGGTGAGCCGCCGAGCTTGCCCGGCACAATCCGCAGCCGCGGGCGGGGAACGCTCAGGTCAGGGCCGCGCAATCCCTCGCGTGAGGCGAAGGGCGCCAGCAGGTCGAGCATGTCGGCGTCGAGGATGCTCTGGCCTTCCGGACGCTGTGCCTTCCCGTCGTGCTCGATCACGATCCCTCCCGAGCGGTCGACCGCGACGAGGGGCACCCCGTCCTCGCCCCAGTCGAGCTTCAGCGCCGCGATCTCGCGCAACGCGCGCCGGACGGCCTTCATCGCGGTCCTGGGCACCTCGCGTCCGGCGGGGTCCTTCTTGGTCTGCCGTAGCCAGTAGATGGTGCGCAGCGCCATCAGGTCGCCGTAGGACCACAGCTTCACGCGCTCCGGCGACACGCTCGGGATGAGGATGCCCTGCCTGGACCAGTAGTGGACGGTCGACTTCGGGACGCCGGACAGCGCAGCGGCGCGCTCGGCGGTATAAGCACCTCGGGGTTCCATGAGGAGCAGTATCGCGGCTGCTTCGGACTGCGTCCACAACTGGATGCCACCACCACGGCACGACCGGCTTCAGGCAAGCCAAAGGCCCAACCGGCAGTGCCTTCAGGCGAGGCTCGGGGGTTTACACAACGAACCTAGACTCTGGAGAAATGGACATTGGGGGGCAAAGACAAAACCCCCAGGGAGCGGATCGAGGCCCTGCGGCGAGCACTAGCGGACAGCCGGTGAGCCCGCGCGGTTCGAGTCCTTGGCTCCGCGCTGTAGAGGAGCCGCGAGCCTTATCGAGCGCTCATCAGCGCTTCGAGCAACCGCCGTACCCGCTCGGCCTGCCTCTGGGAAGCCGAAGCCCCGGCCCCCTTACCGGGGACCGGGGCGTTTCGACCTTCGTAAGCTTGGTGGAGACGGCGGGAATCGAACCCGCGTCCGCCGTCGCGTGATGAGGTGGCTTCTACGAGCGTAGCCGGCGCTCTGATCTCGTCCCCCGCTCGCCTCGCCGGCGGGGTTGCGGGGGACCAGCTCCCTGAGGTGTCCCCGGCTCGGCGGGAGCGGACCTTGCCGGGTGAGCCTGCTATCTGATCCCGGCTATCCCCGCCGCAGGCTTGCGGGGGCCAAGACCTCAGGCCTGGTTTCTAATCAGGCCGCGAGGGCGTACTCATGAGAGTCCGCACTTATGGTTTTCCGGGTGATTTACGAGGCCTCCCGGAACCTCGACTCGCCACCACCCCCACGAACCGACCGCGTCGAAGCCTGTCGTCCCCGGGGATGTCTTGCCTCTTCAGTGTAGCGGGGCGGCGATCTCGAATACCGGGTGGGACATCGCGGCGGTTCCCCGCCCACGATGGAATGGGAACCCTTGCAAGGGGATCCGCCGGTCGGGCTCTTAACAAGAAAACGACGCGGTCCCGGGCCACCTTCGAGGAACCCGCCCCTTCCGGCCTTACGGCCCTCCAGCTTGGGTGGCGCGGCCTCACACCTCGATGGCCTCGCTCTTTGGCGGCTCGGTTCCGCGTCTGGATCAAAACTACGCCTCGCCTGGAGGGAAAGCAAGTCTTTTTTTGGGCCCTCCCCGCATCTTCCGAGAAAAACGCGCCCCCCGGGGTGCCGCTCGCGAGGACTCCACAAGGGGCTCCCAACCCACTCTTAGGCGACGCTTATCGCGCCTGCCACAATGGAGATGCCATGGATGAGACCCCCCTTGTGCCCGCGGGCCACCCCCCACTCGGCACCTACCCCTCACACAGCGCCACGCCCCCGCCGGGCGCCGCCCCCGCGCTCGACGCGGCGCCGTCGAACGGGGCCGCTGCGGGAGGGACGACCGCGACACTGAACGGCGCCTCCCCGGCGCATCCCACCGCCACGTTGAACGGCGTCCCCCTCGCGCATCCCGCCTCCACCGCGCGCGACGCCGGCGGCACGGGAGGCGAACCGTTCGGCGCCGAACGCAGGGGTCTGCGCAAGCGCATAGGGAGCGCGTTCGCGGCGATCGTCGCGCTGGCGGCCAAGTTCGGCGCCGGGCTCAAGGCGCTGCTCGTGGCGCTCCCCAACCTGAAGCTGCTCACCACCGCGGGCACCGCGCTGATCTCCGTGGCCGCCTACAGCCTCTTCTGGGGCTGGGAGTTCGCGGCGGGCTTCGTGGTGCTGCTGTTCATCCATGAGATGGGCCACGTGATCGCGCTGCGCCGGGAGGGGATCCGGGCGAGCGCGCCGATGTTCGTCCCCTTCATGGGGGCCCTCATCACCGCCAGATCGCTCGGCGACAACGCCCTCGCCGAGGCGCGCGTCGGGCTGGCCGGACCGATCCTCGGCAGCCTCGCCGCCGCCGCCGTCGCCGTCGCCGGGGAGCTCCTCCACAGCGACATGCTGATCGCCCTCGCCTACGTGGGCTTCCTCATTAACCTCTTCAACCTCCTGCCCATCGTGCCCCTCGACGGGGGCCGCGCGATGGCCGCGATGGCGCCCTGGATGTGGTTCCTCGGCTTCGGCGCGCTGCTCGTAATGCTCTTCACCCTCCCCCCCAACCCGATCCTCCTGATCATCGTGCTCTTCGGCGGCTTCGAGCTCTACCGCCGCTGGAAGCTGCGCAAAACGCGCTCCCCCGCGCAGGAGGCCTACTACCGCGTCGCCCCCCACCACCGGCTGCTGGTGGGCGTCGTCTACATCGGCCTCGCCGCGGGGCTTGCCTTCGGGATGGCCGAGACCCACGTGCTCGCCAGCGCCGGGCACAACTTCGGCCGGCTCTGAGAGCAACCCTCAGCGCCGGGCCCGCGTGACCCTTTCCATGTCGCGCTTCATCTCCCGCTCGCGGATCGCCTCACGCTTGTCGTAGAGATCCTTGCCCCGCGCCAGCGCGATCTCCACCTTCGCGCGGCCCTCCCGGAAGTAGATCCTGGTGGGCACCAGGGTCAGGCCGCGCTCGCTCACTTTCGCCGCCAGCCGCTCGATCTCGGCGCGGTGGGCGAGCAGCTTGCGATCACGCTCGGGCTCGTGGTTCTCCCGCGCCGCGGGGGCGTAGGGGGGGATGTGCACGCTGTGCAGCCACAGCTCCCCCTCGCGGATCGCGACGTAGCCCTCTTTCAGCTGCGCCCCCGAGTCGCGCAGCGCCTTGACCTCGGTTCCCCGCAGCTCGATCCCGCACTCCAATCGCTCCAGCAGCTCGTAGCGGTAGGAGGCGTAGCGATTGCTCGCCACGTCCCCCGCGCCCACCTTGCGCTTGCCGCCTCGCGTCTTGGCCATCGATTGAGCCTAGCCATCGGCGGGGGCCAGGTCGAGGTCCACCCGGCCCCGCCGCGGATCCACACGCCCCACTCGCACCGCGATGGGGTCCCCCAGGCGCAGCGTCATGCCCGAGCGCTCCCCCCGCAGGATGGTGCCCTGCTCGCCCAGCTCCCACCACTCGCGCCCCTCGTTGTCCTGACGCGCCGCCGCGAGGCGTCTCACGGGGAGCATCCCCTCGAACCGATAGCCCCCCTCCTCGAGCCCCTGTCCCACGGGGAGCCCGAACGCGACGAAGGCGCCCGCGCCGATCACGCCCACCACCTCCCCCTGGAAGGTCTGCTCCCAGCCCTCCCGCAGCAGCTCGCGCTCGAGCGCGAAGCAGCGCGCCACGTCATCGGCGTCGCGCTCGATCTCCATCGCCTCGCGCTCCCGCTTGGAGGTCCACTCCCCCAGCTCCTCCAGGGCGCCCGCGCGCGGCGCGCGCTCGGGGCCGCCCAGCGTGGAGAGCAGCGCGCGGTGGCATACCAGGTCGGGGTAGCGGCGGATGGGGGAGGTGAAGTGGCAGTAGCACGCCGAGCCCAGCCCCGCGTGGCCGAGGTTGCGCGGCGAGTAGTAGGCCTGTTGCAGGGAGCGCAGCACCAGGCCCGTCAGCGCCTGCCTGCCCCCCGTCGGGGGCGCCGTCGCGTCGCCGGCCCGGGCGCGCGCGATGGTGCGCTGCACGTGGGCCTCCACCAACCGCGATATCTCCCCCACCAGCTCCGCCGCCTGCGTCGGGGACATCTGCGCCGGCACCGGCGGCGTGCTCACCGCCAGCGAGGCCAGCTGCTCGGAGAGGCGCTCCACGCTCGCCGCCTTGGGGCGCTCGTGCACGCGGTACAGGCACGGCACGCCCCGCCGCTGCAGCTCCTGCGCGACCGCCTCGTTGGCGGCGATCATCAGATGCTCGATCAGGCGGTGGGACTCCGTCTGCGCGCGGCCGGAGATCTCGCTCACTTCGCCGTCGGCGTCGAACGTGAACTCGGGCTCCTCGGAGTCCACCGTGAGTGCGCTGCCGTGCCCCGCGCGCGCCTGCCCCAGCGCCGCCGCCGCCTCGCGTGCCGCCTGGAGTGGCCCCGCCCACGGCTCCCGCGCGGCCTCGCGTCCCGCGAAGATGCGGTCCACGCGCTCGTAGTCCAGGCGCTCGTCGGAGCGGATGATCGAGCGGTAGAACGCGCACCGGCGCACCTCCGCGCCGTGGAGCTCCAGCTCCACCGTCACCGCCGCCCGCTCGCGGCCCGGCACCAGCGAGCACGCGTCCCCCGAGAGCGCCTCCGGCAGCATCGGCTCCACCGCGCCCGGCACGTACACCGAGGTGCCCCGCTCCCGCGCCTCCACGTCCACCGGGGAGCCCTCGAGCACGTAGGCGGCCACGTCCGCGATGTGCACCCACACCCGCACCCCCGGGTGGGCGGGATCTGATTCCAGGCGCTCGGCGGAGACCGCGTCGTCGAAGTCGCGCGCGGAGACGGGGTCGATCGTGAACGTCGCCAGCTCCCGCAGGTCCCGCCGCTCCGGCGCACCTACCGCGACCCGCGGACCGCGCTCGCGGGCGGAGCGCGCGGCGCGCTCGACCCCCTGCTCGAAACGCCGCGCGAGGCCGCGCTCGCGCATCAGCTCCTCGATCGCCTCGCGCGCGCTCTCGCGCTGCTGGGGCGGCCACACCGTGCGCTGGCCGATCTCCGATCGGTCACCACGCCCGCGAGCGCCGTGGCCGCCGCCGCGCTCGCGGCCCCCGCCCCTCGGACCACCGCCCCCGCCGGCGCCCCCTCCTCGCTGAGCGGGCTTCTTCACTTGACTTTGGCGGCGAGCGTTTCGAGCGCCACCTGGAGGCCGTGGGGGGTGTCGATGCCGTGGGGCACCGGCACTTCGGGGGCGATCCCCGCGCCCTCGCGCACCCCCCCGCCTCCGAGGTTGTGCCCGTTGGGGGTGAAGTACTCGCCTACCGTGATGTCCAGCGCGCCCCCGTTGGAGAGGGGCTGCTCCTCCTGGAAGACCCCCTTGCCGAAGGTGTGGGTGCCCACCACCGTGGCCCGGTGGTTGTCCTGCAGCGCTCCCGTCACGATCTCCGCTGCGGAGGCGGTGTTGCGGTCCACCAGCACCACCACCGGTACCGACCTGTCGATCGCGCCCCCCTGCGCCCTCAGCACCTGGGTCGGCTGGACTCGTCCCCGCGTGGTGACCACCGCGGCCCCGCGGGGCAGGAAGATGCTGGAGACGAGCTGCGCTTCTTCCACCAGCCCCCCCGGGTTGGAGCGCAGGTCGAGCACGATCCCTCGGGTGTGCCCGCGCTGCAGCTCGTTCTCGACGGCTTCCAGCACTTCCTCGTGGGCGCCCGCGCTGAACTCGGCGAGCGCCACCACCCCGAGCTTGAGGCCGCGCACGGTGCGCGTGAGCGAGGCCACCACGGGCTCGGAGATCGTGGCGCGGGTCACCCTCACCGTGCGCGTGCTCCTCCTCGCACCGGATGCTTCCCCACTCCCCCGCGCGGGGCTCGCGGCCACGGGTTGCTCGATGCGCAGCGTCACGGTGGTGTCGGGGGGGCCTTTCACGAGGCTCGACGCCGCGTCCTCCGGCAGTCCCGCGAGGCGGCGGCCGTTGACGGCCACGATCACGTCTTCGGTCTTCAGGCCCGCGCGGGCGGCGGGGGAGTCGTTGAAGACCTGCACTATCCGCAGCCCCCGGGGGTCCGGGTCGACCTCCACCCCGATCCCGCTGAAGCTCCCCGGACGGTCGAATTCGCGCAGTTCGGCGGCGGTGAGATAGTGGGAGAAGGGGTCCTCCAGGCTCGCCACGGCACCCGCGATCGAGGCGTTGGCGAGCTGCCCCTCGCCCACGCGGCGGTAGTAGTCGCTGCGGATCCGCGCGAGCGCCTCGTCCACGACGCGAGTACCGCGGTTGGCCACGAACGTCCGCTGCATAAAGCCGGGCAGGTCTTCGGGGTGCCCGCCCCACCAGACGCCAAGGACCACGAGCGCGAGCGCCAATACGAGGAGCGCCGCGAGCGCGGCGATCACGGCGGGTAGAGGCTGTCCTCGGCGGGGGGCCACGCCCCCAGCCTACGAGGTCCCATCTCCTTGCGGCGGAGCAACCTCGGGCTCGCCGGCCGACCGGGGACGTGGGTTCAATAAGGTTGGGGGCGATGGCGAGCGTCACAACCACCACGGTCCCCACCAACGGCCTCCCGGTGCACCGCGTCGCGGTTCCGGGAACCCGCGCGCTGACCGCGCTGGTCGCCTTCGACGCGGGCGCGCGCACGGAGCGCGCGGAGGAGAACGGGATGGCCCACTTCCTCGAGCACCTGGTGTTCAAGGGGGGGAGAAGTACCCCACCTACACCGACGTCAACGAGACCGCGGAGCGGCTGGGGGGGATGCTCAACGCGTATACCTCCCACGACCTCGTGGCCTTCCACATCACCGTGCGCGCGGAGTCCGCGGGGGCGGCGATCGACCTGCTGAGCGACTTCGTGGGGCGCCCCCGCATCGACTCCGAGGAGCTCGACCGCGAGCGGGGGGTGGTGATCCAGGAGATCAACCGCGCCTACGACCAGCCCTCCACGGTCGCGGAGTACCTGATCGACCGCGCCGCCTTCGGGGAGCACCCGCTGGGGCGCACGGTGCTGGGCCCGGAGGAGAACCTACGCAGCTTCACGCGCGCGGCGATCGTCGCCTTCCGCGAGCGCCGCTGGGCGGGCGCGCGCGGGGGGGCGTTCCTGGTGGGCAACCTCGACCACCTGCCCGGAGATGAGGAGCTGCACGAGTGCTTCGCGCGCTTCCCCACGCTGGGGGAGCCCGAGCCTTACGTGCCCGTGCCGGCGTTCGCGCCGCAGACCCTGGTGGAGCAGCGGGACACCAACCAGTCGCACCTGCGCATGATCTACCGCCCCGCGGTGAGGGTGACCGAGCGCCGTCAGCGCGCGGCGTTGACGATCTACTCCACGCTGCTGGGGGGCTCGATGGGCTCGCGGCTGTTCGACGAGATCCGCGAGAAACGGGGCCTCTGCTACTCGGTGTACGCGATCGACCACTCCTTCGCGGACGTCCCCATCCTGCAGCTCGGCTCGGGCCTCGACTCGACCAAGTGCGTCGAGGCGTACACCCGGATGCGCGAGATCGTGGAGGAGTTGCGCGATCGGGGCCCCACCGAGGATGAGGTCGCCCGCGCGCGCGCCTACGCCGCGGGGAGAGTGGTGCTGGCGTTCGAGAACACCAACGCCGTCGCGCGCTACGCCGCGGGGCAGGCGATCGTCTTCGGCGAGGAGATCGACCCCGACACCGCGATCGCGGCGCTCGATGCGGTCACCTTCGATGAGGTCCGCGAGGTCGCCGCCGGCATCACCGAGGATCTCGCCGTCGCCTGCGTCGGTCCCCACGGCGCCGAGGAGTTTTAGCTCGAAGCGTCCACGCCGCCATCGGGCCGGGGGCGCAGGGGTCGAGGCTCGCCCTGCGAACGACGTCGGGCCTGTGCTGCGGCAAGTTGATCAACACGCCTGTCGTCCCCCACCATCTCCCGAATCCAGTGACTTGCCTCGTCGAGGTCGAACGACCGGGCCTCAACCATCGCCTCGATGTCCACCCAGTCACGGGCACGATCGAACATCGCCTTGAAGACCGCAAGCGCCGTGCAGTCGAGCACCGGGATCATGTGGCCCTCGAACGGGACGAGGCGCACGTGCGCCTCGACGCGATCGTGAAAGGGCAGCACGCTGAGAAACAGGTCGACCGGGGTGATCCCCCAGCGCAGCCTCACCTGACCGTCGCGTTCGGCCTGATCGAGCTTGACGCCGCTGACCTCCACTCCCGCCGGCAGCGCCGCGAACACGTCCCGCGCGCGCTCGGGGGGGACGAAGACGTTCACGTCCACGTCGCGCGTGCCGCGCGGCTCGAGGACGCAATAGCCGAGCGCGATCGCGCCGCCGATTGCATGCGGGATGCCGGCGGCGGCGAGACCATCATGAACGGCAAGCAACTGGTCGCCGAGCTCGCTCATGACCGCAGCCGGATCAGCGGTGGATACTCAAGCTCGCCTCTCCCCTTGAAGGGCAACGACCCTGCCAGATCAAGAACCATCGACAGGACCCGACCGGCGTGCTCGGCCGCGGCGTCGTTGGCGGCGGGAACCAGGTCGAGCTCGAAGCCCGCTCCACGCGCTATGCGCCCCAGGGCCGCAACGGACGGCTGCCGGCGGCCATGGGCGTAGGCGTTGAGGACCGAGCGATCGATTCCCGCGTGCCGCGCAAGCTCGGCCTGGCTGAGTCCGCTCCTGGCGCCGATCTGGGCGATGAGCGTCGCCGCAAGGTCGCCTTCTCTGATGGGCACGCTCGTGGACATACAATAATATTAGCGCAAGCGTCCACAAACTTCTAGAAATGTTGACGCATACGCCTACGCCCCTATCCCTACCCGATCGCCACCATCCGGTCAATCGGCACCCGCGCCCGCTCTGCGATCTCCGGGGGTACGTGCACCTCGTACTTCATTGCCCGCAGCGAGTCGCGCAGCTTGGGGAGGGTGATCATCTTCATGAATACGCAGCTCGCCTCGGCGTTGGCGGGGATGAAGTCGACGTCGGGCGCGGCCATGCGCAGCGGGTAGAGCATCCCCGTCTCGGTGGCCACCACGACCTCCCGGCGCCCATTGCTCTGGGCGCTCACGCTCTCGGCGGCTCCCTGGGCGCCCTCGCCGTCGACCCACCGCTCGACGCCCGCGCCCTCGAGCGCATCGGCAGCGGCCATGTGCTCGGCCTGCTCGGCGTACCTGAGCATCCCGCCGGTGGAGAGCATGTGCACGCCCTCGGATGAGATGTCCCCCGCGGCGATGAACTCCATCACGCTCGTGGAGCATCCGCACTCGGGGTGGATCAGGAAATCCGCGCCGGGGTGCGCGGCGCGGGTGGCCTCGATGTCGGCGGGGCGGATCCCCGCGTGGACGTGGCACTCGCCGTCCCACACGTGCATCCGCCGACCGAGCTCCTTCTCGACGTAGGCGCCCAGCCACATGTCGGGGCCGAACAGGATCTCGGTGTCCGCGCCCTGGGTCTCGTAGATGTGGCGCACCACCTCCACGGCGTTGGCCGAGGTGCAGCAGTAGTCGGTCAGCGCCTTCACCTCAGCCGTGGTGTTCACGTACATCACCACGACCCCCCCCGGATACCGCGCGCGCCACTCCGCGAGCTGCGCGGCGTCGATCGAGGCCGCCAGCGAGCAGCCGGCGTCGAGGTCGGGGATCAGCACGGTCTTCTCCGGACAGAGGATCGAGGCGGTCTCAGCCATGAAGTGCACTCCGCAGAAGACGATCACCTCGCCCTCAGCGGTGGCGGCCTTGCGCGAGAGGCCGAGCGAATCGCCGACGTAATCGGCCACGTCCTGGACCTCGGGCACCTGGTAATTGTGGGCGAGGATCACCGCGCCGCGCTTGGCCGCCAGCGCGCGCACCTCCTCCTGCAGGCCCGCGATCTCCTCGGGCGAGAGCGCTGCCGGGCGAGCCTGGGTGGGAGCCATCGGAAGATTCATGGCGGTGCCTCCAGGATCATCGAGAGGTCGAGCGCCGGAGCCGAATGGGTGAGGGCGCCCATCGAGATCCATTCTACCCCGGTCTCCGCGCGCGCCCGGAGCGTCTGCAGGGTGACCCCGCCGCTGGCCTCGAGCTGCGCGCGTCCGGCGACCTGCGCGACCGCGGCGCGCAGCCGCGCGTCGTCCATGTTGTCCAGCAGAAGACGCGGGGCGCCCGCGGCGAGCGCCTGCGCGATCTCCGCGGGGTCGCGGACCTCCACCTCCAGGGTCTGCGCAAGCTCGGGTGCCTCCGCGCGGGCGCGAGCCACCGCCTGCGCGATTCCCCCGGCGGCGGCGATGTGGTTCTCCTTGATGAGGATCGCGTCATACAGCCCCACACGATGGTTGTGCGCCCCGCCCGCCGCAACCGCCGCCTTCTCCAAGGCGCGCAGCCCCGGGGTGGTCTTGCGGGTGTCGAGCACCCGCGCCCCCGTGCCCTGCACCGCGCGCGCCGCGCGCGCCGACAGCGTGGCGACGCCGGAGAGATGCGCGAGGAAGTTCAGGGCCGTGCGCTCGCCCGTGAGCAGCGCGCGCGCGCGCGCCGAGATCGACAGCACCGGCCCTCCCTGCTCGCGCCACACGCCCTCATCCACGAGCCGCTCGAAGCTGGCGCCGGGGTCGAGCAGCGCGAAGGTCGTCTCCGCCGCGTCCAGGCCGTAGATCGCGCCGGGCGCCTTCTGCGTGATCAGCGCGTCAGCCCGCGCCTCGGTGTCCACCGTCGCGTGCGTCGTCACGTCTCCGCTACCGACGTCCTCCTCGAGCGCCGTGCGCACGAGCGCCGCGAGGTCGTCGTCCAAAGTGGAGCTCACTGCCTTCAGCATAGGCATAGGATCAGTGACATGGACGCGCGCCCCGCCGCAGACTCGCACGCCACGCTCGCCCACTGGATGGGACCACTGGACGCCAACGGTGCCGGCTTCGTGCACGGCGGCACGGTCATGAAGCTGTGCGACGAGGCCGGCGGACTGGCCGCCGTCAAGCACTGTCGCAGCCGGGTCGTGACCGCCAGCATGGATCGCATGACGTTCAGGGTCCCGATCCACGTCGGCGAGCTCGTCACGTTCCAGGCCAGCGTCAACGCCGTCTGGCACACCTCGATGGAGGTCGGAGTGCGAGTCGACACGGAGAACCCCCGCACCGGCGAGCGGCGGCACAGCAACAGTGCCTATCTGACGATGGTGGCCGTCGACGAGCAGGGCAACCCGATGCCGGTGCCACCGCTGCTCGCCGGCACCGAGGAGGAGCACCGGCGCGAGAGCGAGGCCCAGCTGCGCCGCCGCAACCGGTTGGCGGAGCGCGAGCAGATCAAGGCGGGGCGCTGAACGCTATCCGTGCGACGCCGCGTGCAGCAGGTACGCACGCACGAACCCGTCGAGGTCCCCGTCGAGCACGCGCTGCACGTCCCCGGCCTCGTGGCTGGTGCGGTGGTCCTTGACGAGGGAGTAGGGGTGCAGGACGTAGGAGCGGATCTGGGAGCCGAAGTTGACGTCCTGGGCCTCGCCCTTCTCGCGGGCGATCTCCGCCTGGCGTTCGCGCTCCTGGCGTTCGAGCAGCTTGGCGCGCAGCATCGCCATCGCGGTGGCGCGGTTGGAGGACTGGGAGCGCTCGTTCTGGCACTGCACCACGATCCCCGAGGGCCTGTGCGTGATGCGCACGGCGGAGTCGGTCTTGTTGACGTGCTGGCCGCCCGCCCCGGAGGCGCGGTAGGTGTCCACCTGGAGGTCGTCGTCTGAGATCTCGATCTCGCCGGCCTCCTCCACGACCGGGGCGACCTCAACGCCCGCGAAGCTCGTCTGGCGCCGGTGGGCGGAGTCGAACGGGGAGAGGCGCACCAGACGGTGCACCCCGCGCTCAGCGCCGAGGAGGCCGTAGGCGTTCTCGGCGGCGGCGCGGAAGGTGGCGGACTTGATGCCCGCTTCCTCGCCCGCGCTGGCCTCCAG
The DNA here is from genome assembly GCA_963771915.1 of uncultured Solirubrobacterales bacterium. Lineage (GTDB taxonomy): Bacteria > Actinomycetota > Thermoleophilia > Solirubrobacterales > Solirubrobacteraceae > Palsa-744. The sequence goes on from CAVYVD010000001.1 coordinate 544,623, forward strand.
GAGCTCGACCTGGAAGCCGCGCGACTCCGCCCAGCGCATCTCCATGCGCAGCACCATCTCCGCCCAGTCCTGCGCGTCGGTGCCACCGGCCCCCGCGTTCACGCTCACGAGCGCGTCGCCCGCGTCGTAGGGGCCGGAGAAGAGCCGCTGCTCCTCGAGATCCTGCAGGCGCGCCTCGGCGGAGGCCAGGTGCTCGTCGACTTCCGCCGCGATCGACTCGTCCTCCAGGGCCAGCTCCGCGAGACCGTCCAATTCCTCGACGTCGCTCTCCAGCGTCCTGAACATCTCCAAGCGCCGCGTCAGACGTGCGTGCTCCGCGGAGACCTTCCCCGCGTGCTCGGAGTCATCCCAGAAGCCAGCGGCCTGCATCTCCCCCTCGAGCGCGCTCGCGCGCTCGCTCAGCCCAGCCGGGTCAAAGATAGTCCGCGAGCAGCTTCAGCTGATCGCGAATCGCGGCGAGGCGCTGCGGCGTGGACTCGGGGGTAGCGGTGGTGGCCATGTACCCACGCTACCAGTCTCCCCGGCGCCCCTATGCGCCGTGGCACTTCTTGAACTTCTTGCCGGAGCCGCACCAGCAGGGGTCGTTGCGCCCCACCTGATGCTCGGAGTCGACCACGCGCTGCTCGACGGCCGGCACCAGCTCCAGTTCCTCCTCGCCGCCCCCGTTGGAGGCGTATCCCGGCGCCGATCCGTTCCCGGCCGCCCCGGCGGCCGCGGCGGCGGCCGCGATCGCTCCGGCGCCCATCGCGGCGCTGCCGCCCGAGTAGGAGACGCGTGCGGGACGGGTGGTGTTGCCGGCCGCGGGGAATGGAGTCCCGCCCGCCCCACTCGCGGGCCCACCCTGGTGGGGGCCCAATCCGCCGCCGTTCGGGCCGTCGAGGACGACCTGCACGTTGAAGATCAGGCGTGCGTAGTCCGCCCAGATGCTGTTGACGAGGTCGCCGAAGAGGGTGAAGGCCTCGTTCTTGTAGGCCACCAGGGGGTCCATCTGCAGGAAGCCGCGCAGGTGGATGCCTTCGCGCAGGTAGTCCACGTCGAACAGGTGCTCGCGCCAGCGTTCGTCGATGATCTGCAGCAGCAGATAGCGCTCCAACTGGCCCAGCAGCTCCTCGCCGAGCTCCTCTTCGCGTGCGTCGTAGCGCTTCATCGCCGCGTCCACGACGCGTTCGCCGAGGTGCGTGCGGTCGATCGCCTCGGGGTTCATGTCCCGCGGCCCGATGTCCAGCGGGAAGAACTGGGAGAGCGCGGTGAAGAGGCCGTCGATGTCCCACTCCTCCAGGTAGTCGCCCTGGGTGTACTCCTCGATCGTGCGCTCGATCACGTTCGCGATCTCCTGGCGGGCCTGCTCGCCCATCGCCTCGCCCTTGAGCACCTGGTCGCGGTAGGAGTAGATCACGCGCCGCTGCTCGTTCATCACGTCGTCGTATTCGAGCACGCGCTTGCGGATCAGGAAGTTCTGCTCCTCCACCTTGCGCTGGGCTTTTTCGATCTGCTTGGAGAGCATCCCCGCCTCGATCGGTTCCTCGTTGCCCTCCTCGTCGACCCCGCCGAGTTTGTCGAGTATGCGGTAGATGCGATCGCCCGCGAACAGCCGCACGAGGTCGTCCTCGGCGGAGAGGAAGAAGCGCGACTCCCCCTGGTCGCCCTGGCGCCCGGAGCGCCCGCGAAGCTGGTTGTCGATGCGCCGCGACTCGTGGCGCTCGGTGCCGCAGATGTAGAGGCCCCCGGCCGCCGCCACGCGCTCGCGGTTGGCGGCGAGGCGCTCTTCGACGCCGGGCAGCACCTCGGCGAAGCGCTGCTCATAGCCCTCCGCCCCCGGTTTCAGGCCCTCCTTGGCGAGCTCCAGCCGGGCGAGGTGCTCGGGGTTGCCGCCGAGCTTGATGTCCACGCCGCGGCCCGCCATGTTGGTGGCGATCGTCACGGCGCCTGGCTGACCGGCCTCGGCGACGGTCTCCGCCTCGCGCGCGGCGTGCTCGGGCTTGGCGTTCAGCACCGTGTGCGGGATCCCGCGCTGCTTGAGGCGCTCGCCGAGCAGCTCGGAGACCTCTACGGAGATCGTGCCGACCAGCACCGGCTGGCCGTTGGCGTGGCGCGCCTCGATCTCGCGCACGACCGCGCTCCACTTGCCCTCCTTGGTCTTGTAGACCTGATCGTTGCGATCGGCGCGCACCATCGGCACGTTGGTGGGGATCTGCACGACGGGGAGCTCGTAGATCTTCATGAACTCCGTGGCCTCCGTCAGCGCGGTGCCGGTCATCCCGGAGAGCTTCTCGTAGAGGCGGAAGAAGTTCTGGTAGGTGATCGTGGCGAGCGTCTGGTTCTCCTCCTGCACGCGCACCCCCTCCTTCGCCTCGATCGCCTGGTGCAGGCCTTCCGACCAGCGCCGCCCGTCGAGGATGCGCCCGGTGAACTCGTCGATGATCTTCACCTCGTTGTCGATCACCGCGTAGTCCACGTCGCGCTTGTAGAGGGACTCCGCGCGCAGCGCCTGGTTGAGGTGGTTGACGAGGTGGCCGTTCTCGGCGCGGTAGAGGTGGTCGATCCCGAGGAAGCGCTCCGCCTTGGCGACCCCCTGCTCGGTGACGGCCACCGTCTTGTGCTTCTCCTCGAACTCGTAGTCGAAGTCGGCGAGGTATTTCTTCTTCGAGCCCGGGTCCATCCCTTCGGGGGTCTTGCCCGGAACCATTTTGGGGGCAAGGCGCGCGAACTTGACGTACAGATCGGCCGCCTGTTCGGGGGCGCCGGAGATGATCAGCGGCGTGCGGGCCTCGTCGATCAGGATGTTGTCGACCTCGTCCACGATCGCGAAGGCGTGGCCGCGCTGGACCTTTTCGGAGAGGTCCTTGGCCATGTTGTCGCGCAGGTAGTCGAAGCCGAGCTCGGAGTTGGTCCCGTACACCACGTCGCAGGCGTACGCGCGGTGCTTCTCCTCGTAGGGCTGCATGTTCTGCAGCACCCCCACCGAGATCCCGAGGGCCTCGTAGATGGGGCTCATCCATTCCGCGTCGCGGCGCGCGAGGTAGTCGTTGACGGTGACCACGTGCACGCCCTTGCGTTCGGGCGGGCCGGGCGGGGACCAAATCCCCCCGTTCTCGCTCGGATCGGCGCTCTGGACGTGTCCCTCGCGCACCGCCAGCGCGTTGAGCGCCACCGCGAGGGTCGCCGTGAGCGTCTTGCCCTCGCCCGTCTTCATCTCCGCGATGCAGCCCTCGTTCAGCGCCATGCCGCCGATCAGCTGCACGTCGAAGTGGCGCATCCCCATCGTGCGCTTGCCCGTCTCGCGCACCAGCGCGAAGCACTCGGGGAGCAGATCGTCGAGGGACTCGCCACCCGCGGCGCGCTCGCGCAGAGTGTCCATCCGCTCGCGCAGCTCCGCGTCGGTGTCGTGTTCGAGCTCGGGCTCGAACGCACCAATCAGCGCGACCCGCTTCTCGTACTGTCTGAACTTCTTCGCCTCGCCGACGTTGAGGGCGCGATCAAGGAGGGACACGCCCCCAGGGTAGCGCCTGGGGGCGTGTCCGGTGGGCCCTACGGTGGGGCTGGGCCGGCCATCCGGTGTGGGTGGAGCGCCCCTACGGCACGGCTGGGGTGGGCGGGACTCCGGGAGCGGCCGGGACTCCAACCAGCGCCGCGCGCTCGGCGAGGGCCGCCCGTGTCTCGCGCCGGCTGCGGCGTCTATCGCGGTGGCGCTTGACCTGTCGGGCGAGCTCGTCGACCACGAGGTTCAGCGAGTGCATCATCTGCGGGGAGGCGTCGCGGGCCCGCAGCGTGACCCCCTTCAGGTAGAGCGTGGCCTCGACCACCTGGTGGTCGGCGACCCGCGGGTTGGGCTCATGCAGGAGCTCGATCTCCAGGCGCGCGAACTCGGACACCTGCCGCGAGACTTTCTCCAGGCGGCGCTCCGCGTGCCTGCGCAAATCGTCGGGGACCGGCACGTTGCGGCCCTTGATCTCGATCTGCATTTCGTGCCTCCTTTCGTTCGGGGAGACTGTTCTTGCACCGATGCTACGCCCCCCGGCGGCGGTTGTCCATCGGCTTTTCCGCAGATGTACGACTGCGCAGACAGCTAACATCATGGTGCCCTGCGTTGGAGCGCTGCTCTATCCAGAGAGTCCGCTTCGGCGGGCTCTCTTTTTATTCGCCTCGCGGCCGCATGCTCTGCAGGATCCCCGCGTGCCCGGCGATCGCGCCGATCACGATCGCCCCGGGGGCAACCTCGGTGCCGGGGAAGAGGATGCTCTCGCGCAGTTGCGCCCCGGCGCCGACGTGAGCGCCGTCGCCCAGCACGAGCGGGCCGGTTAGGCGCACGCCGGCTCCGACTGAGACGTCCCGTCCGATCCACACGGGCCCCTCGATCTCGGCGTCCGCGGGAAGCGGTGAGGAGCCGCTCTCGCTGGAGCCCTCGACGCCACTCAAACCCCCGTCCTCGCCCGCGAGCGTCACCCCGGGCGCTATCTCCCGCCCGGCGAGCCGCAGGCGCAGCTCCCCGCGCAGCGCATCGAAGGTGCCCTGGCGCAGCTCCGCGAGGGATCCCACGTCGTTCCAGTAGTCGCGGATCTCGTGGATGTGAAAGGGCACGTCGTGCTCCAGCAGCGCGGGGAACACGTCCTGCGCCCAATCCGCGAAGGGACGCTCGGGGAAGTAGTCGAAGATCGCGGGGTCGAACACGTAGATGCCGCAGTTGCCGAGGTCCGAGAGCGCCTCGTCGGGCTGGGGCTTCTCCTGGAAGCCCGTGATGCGCCCCGCGCGGTCGTGCAGCACCACCCCGTACTCGCGGGTGTCGGAGACCTGCTTGACAGCCAGGGTCGCGATTCCGCCGGCCTCGCGGTGGCGCGCGGCGAGGGCGGTGAGGTCGATGTCGGTGAGGGCATCCCCGGAGATCACCAGGAAGGGCTCCTCGCCGAAGAACTCCGCGCAGGCGCGCACCCCCCCCGCGGTGCCGAGCAGCTCCTCCTCGTAGCGGTAGGAGAGGGCCCCCCCTCCCCGAAGTAGGCGCGGATCGAGTCGGGGAAGTAGTGCAGGTTGGCGATCACCTCCTCGAAGCCGTGGCGCTCCAGTAGGTCGAGGATGTGCGCCATCACCGGCCTGTCCAGCACCGGCACCATCGGCTTGGTGATCTCGTAGGTGAGGGGGCGCAGCCGAGTTCCGAGCCCCGCCGCGAGGACCATCGCTCTCATCGCGGCGGCACGCTATCGAATCGCCCGCGCCAGCGGAGAGCCGCATCCTCGCGGCCGGGCGGGGCCGGGGGCGAGCCCCGTCATCGAGTCAATAGCGGTAGTGGTCGGGCTTGTAGGGCCCCTCGACGGGCACGCCGATGTAGGCGGCCTGCGCGTCGCTGAGCTTCGTGAGCTTGACCCCGAGCGCGTCGAGGTGCAGGCGGGCGACCTTCTCGTCGAGGTGCTTGGGCAGCACATAGACGCGCTTCTCATACTCCTCGTTCTTGGTGAAGAGCTCGATCTGGGCGATGGTCTGGTTGGTGAAGGAGTTGCTCATCACGAAACTCGGGTGGCCGGTGGCGTTGCCGAGGTTCAGCAGGCGCCCCTCGGAGAGCAGGATGATGGCGTGGCCGTCGGGGAAGCGCCACTCGTCCACCTGGGGCTTGATGTTGATGCGTTCGACGCCCGGTGTCTTGGTGAGGCCGGCGATGTCGATCTCGTTGTCGAAGTGCCCGATGTTGCCCACGATCGCCTGGTGCTTCATGCGCGCCATGTGCTCCGCGCGGATGATGTCGCGGTTGCCGGTGCAGGTCACGAAGATGTCGCCCTCCCCCACCACTTCCTCCAGGGTGCGGATCGTGTAGCCCTGCATCGCCGCCTGCAGCGCGCAGATGGGGTCGATCTCGGTGACCACCACGCGCGCGCCCTGGCCGCGCAGCGATTCCGCGCAGCCCTTGCCGACGTCGCCGAAGCCGCAGATCACGGCCATCTTGCCGGCGATCATCACGTCGGTGGCGCGGTTGATGCCGTCCACGAGCGAGTGGCGGCAGCCGTAGAGGTTGTCGAACTTCGACTTCGTCACGGAGTCGTTGACGTTGATCGCGGGGAACAGCAGGGTGCCCGCCTCGGTCATCTCATAGAGCCGGTGCACACCGGTGGTGGTCTCCTCGGTGACGCCTTTGATGCCCTGGCCGATCCGCGTCCAGCGCTGGGGGTCCTCGCCGAGTGAGCGCCGCAGCAGCGCGAGCACGACCTGGAACTCCTCGGAGTGGATGAGCCCATCCTCGTCCATCCCGTCCTCGTCCACCTCGGGCACGAGGCCCGCGGCCTCGTACTCGGTGCCCTTGTGCACCAGCAGCGTGGCGTCGCCGCCGTCGTCGAGGATCATGTTGGGTCCTCCGGGATCGGAGCCCGCCCGCCCGGGACCTGACCCTCCGTCCTCGCCAGGCCACCGCAGCGCCTGGTCGGTGCACCACCAGTACTCCTCCAGGGTCTCCCCCTTCCAGGCGTAGACCGGCACGCCACGGGGCTCCTCGGGAGTCCCCTCGGGGCCGACCGCGACCGCCGCCGCGGCGGCGTCCTGGGTGGAGAAGATGTTGCAGCTGCACCACCGCACCTCGGCTCCGAGCGCCGTGAGTGTCTCTATCAGCACGGCGGTCTGGACGGTCATGTGCAGCGAGCCCGTGATCCGCGCGCCCCGCAGCGGCTGGGCCTGCGCAAACTCAGCGCGAGTGGCCATCAGTCCGGGCATCTCGTGCTCGGCGAGCGTGATTTCCTTGCGTCCGAGCTTTGCGAGGGAGAGGTCGGCGACCTTGAAGTCCTCTTTGATGGCTGTTGCGGCAGGGGTCATCGATCGATCGCTCCTGGGTGGGGGCCGCCCAGTTTACCGCGCGGCCAGCTCGGCCTTGAGCTGCTCGATCAGCTTCACCGGCCCGGGGTCCACGCCACGCAGGGCGGCGAGGTAGACCGAGACGAGGTCCCCGAGGAGCACCAGCGATATCACCCGCTCGATCGTGGTCTCGCCGCGGGTCTCCACGTGGAAGCAGGCGGTGGCGCTCTCGGCGATCAGCCTCTCGGTGAGCTCCATGCGCTCCTTCACGCGGGGGTGGGCGTCGGAGTCATCGAGGAAGACCGCCGCGAAGCGGCCCACCTCGGGCGCACCCTCCCAGCCGACGAGCTCGTTGTGGTCGAGCTCGGGGAGTTCGTGCGCGAAGCAGGGGAGCTTGGCGTTCTCGTTGATCTGGGTCTTCCAGCGGTAGGCCACCGGGATCGTGAGGCCGGCGCCGGCCACCACGGGCGCGCTGCCCAACAGGCCCCGGGCGAGTTCCTTGGCGAGGGAGTTCTCGGGCGCATCGGGGCCCCACTCGGCGACCAGCTGCTCGGCGTGGGCGCCGGCGACGTCGATCTCCGAGGTCAGCCGCGGGCCGACCCCGCAGAGGGCGGCGACCTCGAGGGCGGCCACGGTCATGTAGGCGACCGCCGCGCGCGGCTGAAAGCCGCCGGGGAGCGGGATCACGGGCACCTTGTCGGCGCGCGCCAGCTCCGCGAGGCGCCCGCCGGTGGTGACCACCACGCGCTGGGCCCCCAGCGCGGCGGCGGACTCGTAGCAGGCGAGGGTCTCCTCGGTGTTGCCCGAGTAGCTTGCGCAGAGCACGGTGGTCTCCGGCGTGGTCCACGGCGGCAGCCCGTAGGCGCGGGTGACGAAGATCGGCCGCGAGGCGTGGTCGCCGAGCGCGGCGCACGCGAGCGCGCCCCCGATCGCGGAGCCCCCCATCCCGGCGACCACGAGCCCGCCGGGTGTGTCCCACTCGTTCATGATCGCGGACTCCACCCGCCACAGCGCGTCGCGCAGATGCTCGGGCAGGGCGAGCACGTCGTTCAGCTGCCCCGAGCGGTCCACCTCGGCGATCGCCTCGCGCGAGAGGGTGGCCATCGCGCTCTCGCTCACGAGAACCTCAGTGCTCCGTCGGGCAGGGTCACGCCCGGGAAGATACGCGCACCGCGGGACACGATGTTGCGCGCCCCCAGAGTGACCCCCTCGCCGAGCACCGCGCCGTCGGTGAGCTGGGTGCCGTCCCCCACGCGGCAGCCCGCCGCGACGATGCAGTCGCGCAGGGTGCACCCCTCGCCGATCTCGGTGCCGTTCATGATCACTGAGCGCTCCACCGTGGAGCCGGCGCCGACCGTGACGCCCTGGCCGAGCACCACGAGGCTGCCGACGTGGGCGCCGGGCGCCACGTGCACGCCTGGCTCCAGCACCGCGGGGGGGATCGCGCGGCCCTCCACCCGCGCATCGGGCGCGATCGCAAGGTAGCCGCTGCCGAGGCGCTCCTGCACCGCGGTGGCGACGTTGCCCTCGATGATGTCGAAGGTGCCCTGCAAATAGCGCTCGGGGGTGCCGATGTCCAGCCAGTAGCTCTCCGAGGGGAACCCGTAGAGCCCGTGGCCGACCAGCAGCGGCCACACCTCCCTCTCGATCGAGACGTTGCGCTCGGCGGGCACCAGCTCGAGCACGTCGCGCTCCAGCACATAGGCACCCGCGCTGATCATCCGGGTGTCGATCTGGTCGGAGGAGGGCTTCTCCACAAAGTCGCTGACCGAGTTGTCCTCGAGGAGGCGCACGAGGCCGTAGGCGGTGGGGTCCTCGACGGGGACCAGCGCGAGCGTGGCCCGTGCGCCGGTGCGCTCGTGCTGGGCGATCTGCGCGGTGAGGTCGATGTCGGTGAGCACGTCGCCGTTGAGCAGCAGGAAGCGCTCGTCGAGCATCGACTCCGCGAACTTCAGCGCCCCCGCGGTGCCGCGGGGATCGGGCTCCTCCACGTAGCGCAGGCGGATCCCGAGCCCGGAGCCGTCCCCGAGCACGTTGCGCACGCTGGTGGCGAGGAAGCCGCAGGACATGATCACGTCCTCGATCCCGTGCCGGCGCAGCCATTCGATCATGAAGGAGATGAAGGGGCGGTCCACCAGCGGGACCACCGGCTTGGGCACCGTGGAGGTGAGCGGGCGCAGACGCGTGCCCTCGCCGCCGACGAGGATCACGGCCTGCATCAGCCTCGCCCGATCCCCTCGTAGAGGAGCCCCGCGGCGCGCACGGCGCCGCCGTCGAGCGCGTTGCGGCCGTCGATCACGACGGTGCCCCGCATCGCCTCGGCGACCTCCCCCCAGTCGAGGGCGACGCACTGGGGCCACTCGGTGACGAGCACCACGGCGTCGGCCCCGCGCAGCGCGTCCATCGCGCTGGCCGCCAGCTCGATGCCCCCGATCAGCCCGCGGGCCTGCTCCTCGGCGACGGGGTCGTACCCGCAGACGGTGGCCCCGTCGGCGTTCAGCCGCGCGGCCAGCACCAGCGAGGAGGCCTCGCGCATGTCGTCGGTGTTGGGCTTGAACGCGAGACCCAGCAGCCCCACGCGCTTGCCCACGAGGCTGCCGAGGTGCTTTTGCAGCTTGCCGATCACGCGGCGCTTCTGCAGTTCGTTGACCTCGATCACCGCGGTGAGCAACTGGAAGTGGTAGCCGGAGTTGCCGGCGAGCTGCTTGAGCGCGTCGACGTCCTTGGGGAAGCAGCTCCCGCCGAAGCCGATCCCGGCCTGCAGGAACTTCGGCCCGATGCGCTCGTCCAGGCCCATGCCGTGCGCCACCTCGACCACGTCGGCCCCGGTCTCCTCGCAGACGTTGGCGATCTCGTTGATGAACGAGATCTTGGTCGCCAGGAAGGCGTTGGAGGCGAGCTTGACCATCTCCGCGGAGGCGACGTCGGTGCGCACGAGCGCCCCGGAGCCCGCGCCGCCATGCTCGGACTCGAGCAGGGGGCGGTAGAGCTCGACCACCGCGTCCCCCGCCCAGTCCCCCCGGTCACCGACGACCACGCGGTCGGGGTTCAGGAAGTCGTGAACAGCGGAGCCCTCCTTGAGGAACTCCGGGCAGGAGACGTACTTCAGGCCCTCCTTGCCTTGCTCGGCGAAGGTGCGCACGATCGAGGCCCCGGTCCCACAGGGCACGGTGGACTTCATCACCAGGGCGTGGTCCTTGGAGGCGGGGATCGCCGCCACCACCGCGTGCACCGCTGAGAGGTCGGCGTCGCCGGAGTAGGTGGGGGGGGTTCCCACGGCGACGAACAGCAGGCGCGTGTGCTGCAGCGCATCGGCGAGCTCGGTGGAGAAGTGCAGGCGGTCCGCGTGCCTGGCGAGCAGCTCCTCCAGGCCGGGCTCGTAGATCGGGGCCTCGCCGCGGCGCAGGCGCTCGATCTTCTCGGCGTCGATGTCCACGCACCACACCTCGCTGCCGAGCTCCGCGAAGCCGGCGGCGCTGACCAGGCCGACGTAGCCGGTGCCGATGACGCCGACGGGCTCGCGCTCACTGCTCATTGAATGGGATCTCGATTGAGGCTCATGGGGAGGCGGTGTCGGAAGGCTAGCCGCTGCGCGAAGACGGGGGCGGGCGCCTCGCCTACCAGAGCACCGGCACGCCGTAGGCGGCGATCCGCTCGTCGCAGGTGACCACCGTGAGGCCCTCGCTCTGGGCCTGGGCGACGATCATGCGGTCGAAGGGGTCACGGTGGTGGGGAGGCAGAGCGCCAGCGAGGACCGCATGCTTGAAGTCCATCCTCAGCTCCACGAACCTTGCCTGCGCGATCTTTTCCAAGAGGTTGTCAGGGGTCTTGAGCTTGCCCGAGCTGCGCTTGATGGATATCTCCCAAACGCTCGCCGCGCTCACGTACGCGGGTATGACCCCAGCACGCAAGACATCGCGGGCCTTGGACGACAGGCGGTGCACATCGCCTACGCTCCATAGAAGGGTGTGCGTATCAAGCAGGAGGGAGTTCAATCTCGCAGCCCGAAGAGGCGCTCGATTTCCTCATCGGGCTCGTCGAAATCGTCGCTCATCCAGATCTGCCCGCGCAGATCTCCCATGCGACGAGGAGTCGCGGGCGCGTCGTAGCGGGTCAGCTTCGCCACCGGATGAGCGCCCCGGCGAATCACGATCTCCTCGCCGTCCGCGGCACGCTCGATCAGACGCGAGAGCTGTGTTTTGGCCTCTGTGACCGTCACCATCTCAGACATGTAGAGAGAAGCATATCAGACCTGGTTGACCTGGTCTGATTGACGACGCCCCGGGCGCTCAGCCGCCATCCAGCGGGGTTGCTTCCTGGACCAGCACGAGCGCGCGGTTGCTCTCGAACTGCAGGTAGCCCTCGGACTGCTGGAAGCGCAGGATCTCGGACTCCGAGCGGTAGAGGCGCAGCTCGGTGGGCTTCAGGATCGCCAGCACGGGCTGGTGGTTGGCGAGGATGCCGATCGAGCCCACCTCGGTGACCGTGGAGAGCATCTCGATCTCTCCGGAGAACACGGGCCCCTCGGGGGTGAGGACTTCGGCTGGGAACTTGGCGTGACTCATTTCCTGGCCGCCTCGACGACCTCGTCGATGGTGCCCTTCAGGAAGAAGGCGCTCTCGGGGACCTCGTCGTGCTTGCCCTCGATGATCTCGTCGAAGCCGCGGATGGTCTCCGCGATCGAGACGTACGCCCCCGGGGTGCCCGTGAACTCTTCGGCGACGAAGAACGGCTGCGAGAGGAAGCGCTCGATCCGCCGCGCGCGCTGCACGGTGAGCTTGTCCTCGTCGGAGAGCTCGTCGATGCCGAGGATCGCGATGATGTCCTGCAGCTCCTTGTAGCGCTGGAGGATCTCCTTGACGCGGTTGGCCACGCGGAAGTGCTCGTCCCCGAGGATGTCCGCCTTGAGGATCGTCGAGGTGGAGTCCAGGGGATCCACCGCGGGGTAGATGCCTTTCTCGGAGATCGCCCGGGAGAGCACGGTGGTGGCGTTGAGGTGCGCGAACACCGAGGCCGGCGCCGGGTCGGTGAGGTCGTCGGCGGGGACGTAGATCGCCTGCACCGAGGTGACCGACCCCTCGCGCGTTGAGGTGATGCGCTCCTGCAGCTGCCCCATCTCGGTCTCCAGCGTCGGCTGGTAGCCCACCTGGGAGGGCATCCGCCCGAGCAGCGCGCTCACCTCGGAGCCGGCCTGCACGAAGCGGAAGATGTTGTCGATGAACAGCAGCACGTCCTGGCCCTGGTCGCGGAAGTATTCGGCCATCGTCAGGCCCGAGAGCGCCACGCGCATGCGCGCGCCGGGCGGCTCGTTCATCTGGCCGAACACCAGCATCGTCTTGTCGAGAACCCCCGACTCCTTCATCTCCAGCCACAGGTCGTTGCCCTCGCGCGAGCGCTCCCCCACGCCGCAGAATGCCGAGAGCCCGCCGTGTTCCTTGGCGAGGTTGTGGATGAGCTCCTGGATCAGCACCGTCTTGCCCACGCCCGCACCCCCGAACAGCCCCACCTTGCCGCCCTTGGCGTAGGGGGCGAGCAGGTCGACGACCTTGATGCCGGTCTCGAACATCTCGGTCGTCGGGGTGAGGTCCTCCACGCGCGGAGCGTCCTGGTGGATGCCGCGGCGCTCGACGTCCGCGGGCAGCTCCGCGCCGAGGTCGATCGGGTCGCCGAGCAGGTTGAAGATGCGCCCCAGCGTCACCTCCCCGACGGGGACGGTGATCGGGCCGCCGGTGTCCACCACCTCGGCGCCCCGTGCGAGGCCGTCGGTGGTGTCCATCGCCACCGCGCGTATGCGGTCGTCGCCGAGGTGCTGCTGCACCTCGCACACCAGCACGGCCTCCCGCGAGGCCGCGATGTCCTCCTCCTGCTCCCCCGCCGCGGCGGCGGGGCGTGCGATAGTGATCGCGTGGTTGATCTCGGGCAGGCGGTCGGGGAAGACGGCCTCGATCACGACGCCCTGGATCTCCTCGATGCGCCCGAGGTTGGGCGCCGCGGCTCCGTTGCCGCTTGCCTTCGGGTCGGTGGCCTCTGTGGTGGTGTTGGCTGGCATCAGCTCTCCAATTCTCCTCTGATCATCCTTCAAGTCGTTTCATCGAACCTGCGCTAGGACAGTCCCTCCGCCCCGGCGACCACCTCCATGATCTCCTGGGTGATCTCGGCCTGGCGGGCCCGGTTCATCTGGAGCGTCAAGTCGGTGATGATTTCCCCCGCGTTCTCGGAGGCGCTGCGCATCGCGGTCATCTGGGCGCCGAAGAAGCCGGCGGCCGACTCCACCAGCGCGCGGTGGATCGAGACCTCGATGTAGTCCGGCACGAGCCGTTCGAGGATCTCCCGGGGTTCGGGCTCGTACTCCACGAGCGCGCGCTTGCTCGGGCGCTCCTCCGCTTGAGCCAAGTCCCGTCCCGCCTGAGCCGAATCCCGCCCCACCCGCGCCGAGTCCCGCCCCTCCCCCGCGACCGCGGCGGGGGAGAGCGGCAGCAGCGTCGCCCGCGTGACCTCCTGCGTGAGCGGGGAGACGTAGGCGTTGTAGATGAGCTCCACCCGGTCCAACCGGCCCTCGACGTAACCCTCGATCAGATCGGCTGCCACGGCTCTCGCGTCGCCGTGGGAGGGACGATCTGCAAAGCCGATGTAGCCGCCCCCCAGCTCGTGGCCGCGGAAGACCAGCGAGGAGACCCCGCGCCGCCCGGTGGCGTACCACGCGCTCTTCAGCCCCCCCTCGGCGAGCTCGGTGGAGAGGCGGATGCCCGCGCGGATCACCTGCGAGTTGAACCCTCCCGCCAGCCCCCGATCGCCGGTGATCAGCAGCAGCCCCACCGTGCTCGGGGACTCGTGGGTGCGCAGCAGCGGCACCCGCTCGGCCTCGGCGCCGGCGGCGAGCGCCGCCTGGCGTGTCATCCGCCCGATCGCCTCCGCATAGGGGCGCAGCGCCGCGATCCGCTGCTCCGCGCGGCGCAGGCGTGCGGCGGCGACCATCTCCATGGCGCGCGTGATCTTCTGGATGTTCTTCACCGAGGAGATCCTGTTCTTGACGTCGCGCTGGGAGGCCATGGCGGTACGGGGCGGGCGGGCGCTAGGCCGCCGCCTTCGCCTCCTCCTGCGCAGCGGCGTCCTGCCCCGAGGAGCCTGTTCCCGAGGGACCAGGCCCGGACGAACCCGGACCGGAGGAACCCGGCCCCGAGGAGTCCGGCGCGGGGGCATCCTGCGTGCGGATCGGCGCGTCCTCCTCCAGCGGCTGGCCCTCCTCGTCGAGGTCGTAGCCGAAGTCCCGCGCGAACGCCTCCACGGCGTCGTGCACCGCCGTCTGCGTGTCCTGCGACCAGTCCCCGCCGGCGATCTTCGCGCGGACGTCGGTGTGCTGGGAGTGCATCCGTTCGGTCAGCTCCGCCAGGAACTCCCCCACCCGCTCGACGTTGAGGCGGTCGAGGAAGCCGTTGGTGGCGGCGTAAATCTGGACCGTCTGGTCCTCCACCGCCAGCGGCTCGCGCTCGTGCTGGTTGAGCGTCTTGACCAGGCGCTCCCCGCGCGCCAGCGTGCGCTGAGTGTCGGCGTCGAGATCGGAGCCGAACTGCGCGAAGGCCTCCAGGTCGCGGTACTGGGAGAGCTCGAGCTTGATCCTCCCCGCCACCTTCTTCATCGGGCCGATCTGCGCGTTGCCCCCCACGCGCGAGACGGAGATCCCGACGTTGATCGCGGGCCGCACCCCCGAGTTGAAGAGCTTCGACTCCAGGAAGATCTGCCCGTCGGTGATCGAGATGACGTTGGTGGGGATGTACGCGGAGACGTCCCCCGCCTGGGTCTCGATCACCGGGAGCGCCGTCAGCGAGCCCCCGCCGAGATCCTCGTTGAGCTTCACCGCGCGCTCCAGCAGGCGGGAGTGCAGGTAGAAGACATCACCCGGATACGCCTCGCGGCCGGGGGGCCGGCGCAGCAGCAGCGACATCTGCCGGTAGGCGTAGGCGTGCTTCGTCAAATCGTCATACACGCACAGCGCGTGGCGGCCGCTGTAGAGGAAGTACTCCCCCATCGCGCAGCCCGCATAGGGCGCCATGAACTTGATCGGCGCCGCCTCATCGGCGGGCGCGGCGACGATGATCGTGTTCTCCAGCGCATTGTGTTCATCAAGCGTCTGCGCAAGCGCCACCACGGTGGACATGCGCTGCCCAATCGCGACGTAAACGGACACCACGCCGGTGTCCCGATTGTTAATGATCGCGTCGATCGCGATCGCCGTCTTGCCGGTCTGGCGGTCGCCGATGATCAGCTCCCGCTGCCCGCGCCCGATCGGGATCATCGCGTCGATCGCCTTCAGCCCGATCTGCATCGGTTCCTTGACCGGCTGGCGCTGCACCACCCCGGGAGCCTTGAACTCCGCCGGGCGGGTCTCGGTAGTAGCAATGTCCCCCTTGCCGTCCAGCGGGCGCCCCAACGGATCGACGATCCGCCCCAGCAGCGCCTCCCCCACCGGGATGTCAAGCAGCTTGCCCGTGCGCTTAACAGTGTCCCCCTCGGAAATATGCTCCCACTCCCCAAACAGCACCGCCCCAACATTGTCGGACTCAAGGTTAAGCGCCAGCCCAGTAACTCCATGCGGAAGCTCCAGCATCTCAAATGACATGCAGTTCTCCAGCCCATGCAACCGCGCAATACCGTCAGCAACCGACAGCACAGTGCCAACCTCAGTCAGCTCCGCAGCCCCGGCGTCAAGCCCCGCGATCCGACTCTTAAGGATGCTAGTTATCTCATCTGGATTGATCTGCATATCGTTTCCTTAGCTCTTTTTCAAAAGGTGGGGGGAGGGGGGTATGAGGGGGGAGGGGGGAGGCCAGCCTCCCCCCTCCCCCCTCTCAGGCGGTGGAGGCCACCTGCCTGCGCAACTGCTCCAGGCGGCTGCGAATCGAGGCGTCGAGGATCGAGTTGCCGACCCTGATCACGATGCCGCCGAGGATGTCGGGGTCCACGCGCACGGCGAGCTGCACCCTGCGCCCGGTGCGCTCGCCGATCGTCCTACCGAGGCTCTCGGTGGTGGCGGGGTCGAGCTCGATCGCGCTCGTGATCTCCACCGGCAGCGTCCTGTTCTCCTCGTCCCACAAGCGCTCGTACTGGCGGCGGATGTGGAAGATCACCGGCATGCGGTGGTTCTCGATCAGCAGGCCCAGGAAGTTCAACAGCGCCTCCTCGGCGCCCTCCAGCAGCCGCCCGAGCGCCGCCTGCTTCTCCTTGGTGGAGAAGTAGGGCGAGAAGAAGAACACCGCCAGCTCGCGATTCTCGCGCAGGGCATCCGCCAACTGCGCGAGCTGCTCGCGCAGCACGTCCAGCTTGCCCTGTTCGCGGGCGACCTCGAACAGCGAGCGGGCGTATACCTGGGCGAGCTCCTCCATCAGCTCGCCCCCAGCGTGGAGGGACGGCGAGCGGCGATCGGGAGCGTGAGCGGCAAGCGGGCCATGACGTTCAGTTCTGGCTCCCGCCGGAGATGCTCGAGAAGTCCAGTTCGCCGAGCGCCTCCTCCACGAGACGCTTCTGGTCGACCTCGGTGAGCGACTTGCGCGTGACCTTCTCGGTGGCCATGATCGTCAGGTTGGCGACCTCGCGGCGGATGTCGTCGAGCGCCCGCTTGGTCGCCGCCTCGATTTCGCGCTCCCCCTTCTTGGCGGCCTCGGCGACGAGCTCCTGCCCGCGCTCCTTGCCCTCGGCTTCGTGGGACTGGGCGGTCTGGCGCGCGCGCTGGACGATCTCCTCGGACTGCGCCCTGGCCTCCTTGAGGCGCTCGCGGTATTCGGCGAGGATCTTGTCGGCGTCCTGACGTAGCTCTGCAGCGGCGTCGATGTCGCCCTCGATCGTCTTCGCGCGCTTGTCCAGGGCTTCGCCGATCAGCGGGAACACCCACTTGCGCAGGATGAACAGCGAGATCACGAACACGACCAGGGTCCAGATCATGATCCCCACATTGGGAGTGATCAGGAACGAGCCGCCGGAGGCGAGTGGGATGTGCGGTGCAGAGAGCATTTGGCCTACAGGAAGAAGGCGATGAAGCCGCCGACGAGGCCGTAGAAGAAGCATGCCTCAGTGAGCGCGAACCCTAGCCACTGGTCGCGCTCGACCTCCTGGCGCAGCTCGGGCTGGCGGGTCTTGGCCTGGATCGAGGCGTTGAACACCGCTCCGATGCCCGCCCCGGCGCCGGCAGCGCCGCCACCGGCGCCGACGCCCAGCGCAATCGCGCGACCGGCGTCCTGGCTCTGCTTGATGATCGGTTCCACGGTCAGCATCAGTGGGTGGAACACACTGAAAAGATGGAGAAACTGCATAGCTCGATAGCTCCCTTGTTTTGTTAGTGACTCGAGACCGCTCCGCCGAGATAGATGGCGGTCAGGATGGAAAAGATGAACGCCTGCAGGCCGGCGATCAGCACGGCCTCGAACAGATAGATCGCGATCCCGAACGGCAGCAGCAACCATTGGACCCACTGATCCCCGACGAGCACACCCAGCTCACCGCCCATGAACGCGATCAGCATGTGACCGGCGAGCAGGTTCGCCCACAGTCGCACCGTCAGCGAGATCAGGCGCAGGAAGTTCGAGAGGATCTCGATCGGGAAGATCAGGCCCACGATCGGGCCTTTGATGCCGCCCGGCATCAGGCTTTTGATGTATCCGATCGGGCCGTGGTGCCTGACCCCCTCGTAGGTGAACAGGACGAACACGCCGAGCGCGAGGATCAGGGGGAAGCCGACGTTCGTGTCGGCCGCAAAGATCTGGAACGACGGGATGCTCGCACCGAACAGTTTAAACGACTCGCCGCTGTTGATCGGCAGTGGGATGTAGCCGATCAGGTTGGTGACGAGGATGAACACGAAGATCGTGGCGATCAACGGGAAGTACTTGCGCTGCATGTCGTCGTCGAGGTTTTCTTTCGACATGCCACGGGTGAAGCTGTAGAACGCCTCGACCGCCACCTGCAGGCGACCGGGGCGCTGCTGCAGACGCCTGGCGATATGGAGCATCACCCCGATGGTGATCGCGGCCGCGATCAGCAGATACAGAACACCCTTGTTGAACGCGATCGGGCCGAGCTTGAACCAGGTGTCGAGTTTGAACTCGTCGGTCGGGGAGAAGACGCTGCTGGCGACGGCCGGCGCCTTGTGCGACTTGAAGCCGAACAGGATGATGAACAGGACGATCCCGCCGATCCAGGCACCCACGACCGAGTAGAGGATCTTTTTTCCCTGGCTCATCCCCTGCTTGGGAGCGGACGCTCCTGCGGGCGGCGATGCCGCTACGGCGCTCATCGCTGCAGCTCTCCTCGCGGTCGACCGCTGATCACACGCATGGCGAACGCGATCGAGTAGGCACAGAAGATCAGAATCGACGCGGCCAGACCGTCGCGGCGTCCACCTACGACGGCGGCGAGCACGATCGCTGCCGCGAGCAGCCAGATGCGCCCGAACCCGTCAACCAGATTGAGGCCGAAACGGGCGTCGGCCCCCCGACCGGCGATCCAGCGTTGGCCAGCGCGGGCGAGCAGACGCTGTATCAGCCACGCGGCGGCCCCCACCGCAACGCCGACCGTGGGCGCGCCGAGCGAGAGCGCGACTGGGGTGGCGATCAGTACGAGCACGACGTCCAGGTGGCGCAGCAGCTCGGCCGGTGAAGGGAGGACAGTCGAGCTCCCACCGGCACGCTGGCCGGTTCGGGGACGTGCGCGCAGCGCGTGTCCCCCGGTTCGGCCGGCAGGGGCCATCGGTTCTGGCTCGTGGTTGTTCATGGGAGATTGGCTGGCACCCTACAGACGCAAGAGCCAGCGCGTCCGCCCACGGCGGACCCTCGCCCCAGCCCTCCTCTGACCGTCTGTGGCAGCCGGCCGTAGTCTACCTGATTTGGGACTTCGTAACAACTTTGTGACATGCGCTACGCGGCGCGGAGAAGGGGTGCACCGCTTCCACAGTGCGCACCAGCAGGAGGGCCAGCACCGCAGTCGCGACGCCCGCGAGCACGTCGAGCAGGTAGTGGTTGCCGGTGGCGAGCACCGCCACGCACGTCACGCACGGGTAGATGCACGCCACCACGCGCACCCACAGACGCTTGGACAGGGACCACATCACCACCGAGCACCACACCGCCCAGGCCATGTGCAGGGAGGGCATCGCCGCGAACTGGTTGGCGGCTGCGGCCAACGGCCCGGTGTGCCAGCCCCCGAGCGCGCCCGTGGAGGCCACCACATCGTCGAAGCCGCTGCCAGCGAGCAGCCGCGGGGGCGCGGTGGGGTACAGCCAGAAGACGACGAACCCGAGCATGTTGATCGCGACCAGCGCGTTGCGCAGCGGTCGGTAGATGTCGGCGCGGCGATACCACAGCCAGCCGAGCAGCCCGAGGGTCACGATGAAGTGGGCGTTGTCGTAGTAGTCGGAGAGCAGCAGGCCAAGCGTGTGGTGGGAGGTCAGCCAGCGGTTGAGGGCGACCTCGGGATCGAGGCCCAGCGAGCGCTCCAGATGCAGCACGCCCCAGCCGTGCGCGAGTGCGGCATGCACGCGCAGCGGCGCGAGGTTGTTGATCGCGTCGTACACCCAGCACAGCCACACGATCACCAGCGCCTCTACCCACCAGCGCGTGCGCGGGCCGACGTTCACTCCCTCCAGAACCGATCGCACGGGCAGCGCCGGCAGGGTCAATTCGCCGGGGGATGTCTCCATCTGGACGCCCGAGGCCATCGGGGCAATCCTAACCGGCCCCAGTACGGCACCCCGGGGCCAATCCCTGCGGGACCGCGCAGCCGGATGCGGTGCTCACGGCGCCGTCGCCTGGAGCCCGCGCTCGCCGAGCGTCTCCAGCACCCGCGGAAGCGCCGCGACGGTGCGTCGCCAGGAGCCGGGGGCGCTGTAGTCGTCGGCGTCGTGCAGCAGCAGCACCGCGCCCTCGCCGGCCCCGCCGGTCAATAGCGCGGCGATCGACTCGGGGGTCGCGCGGGCCTCCCAGTCGCGGCCCCAGTGGCTCCACAGCAACGTGCGCCAGCCGCGACGGCGGGCGAGAGCCAGGGCCGCGGCGTTGGACACGCCGTAGGGCGGGCGGTAGAGCGCGAGCGAGCGGCCCGTGGTCTCCTCGATGATCCCGAGCGCCCGCAGGATGTCCTCGCGTACCTGCCGCGGCGTGAGACGCAGCAGGTTGCGGTGGCGGTGGCAGTGCAGGCCGACGCCATGGCCGGCGGCGACGATCTCCGCGGCGAGCGCGGGGTTGCGCAGCACCTGCTCGCCGACCAGGAAGAACGTCGCCCGCACGCCCTCGCGCTCGAGGATCTCGAGCACCGCCGGCGTGCCCTGGCGGTGGGGACCGTCGTCGAAGGTGAGCGCGTACCCCTTACCGCCGGCGGTGCGGTCCTCGATTCCGAGCGGCCGGCGCAGCGTCCTGCACTCGCCGGCGAGCGCGGGGAGCACATAGGCGGCTGCGTAGCCGAGCACCGCCGCGCCGACGGTCGCACCCGCCAACGGCCGGAGCATGCCACGCTCGCCCTGAGCGGCCGCGCCGGCCAGCGAAGCCAGAAGGCTGCGATCATCGGGGGCAGGCATGTCTGAACTGGTGCTGGGAATCATGGCGGCGGTGGGGGCCTCGGCCCTCTACAGCCTAGGGATCGCGCTGCAGGCGATGGACGCCAAGCAGACCCCGCAGCGGGAATACCTGCGCCTGGGGCTGGCGTTGAACCTCATCAAACGCGGGCGCTGGCTGCTCGGCACCGGCCTCTCGCTGCTCGGCTGGCCGCTGCAGCTGGTGGCGGTCTCGCTGGCGCCGCTGGTGGTGGTGCAGCCCGCGATGGCCACCGGCCTGCTCGTGCTGCTGGTGATCGGCGAGCGGATGCTGGACGAGCGCGCGGGACGGCGCGAGCACCTGGCGGTGGGCGCGATCGTGGTGGGGGTGCTCGGCGCGGCGCTGTGCGCGCCCCCGCACACCTACGCCCAGGCCTCCGACACGGTCCTCGCGATCGTGCTGAGCACACTGGGTCTGGCGAGCCTGCTGCCATACATAATGCTGCGCCTCGCCCACCGGCCGCCCGCGATGCTCACGATCGTCGGCGCGGGCCTGGCCTACGGCTGGACCGGGGTGGCCACCGTGCTCGCCTCCAACAACCTGCACTATGGGTTCATATGGGTGGCGGTCGCCTGGGGCCTCGCCACGGCGGCGGTCTCCGCGACCGCCGCGCTCAGCGAGATGAGCGCGCTGCAGTCGCGCCCCGCGATCCAGGTGGCCCCTGTGGTGTTCGTCATCCAGACCGCGGTGCCGGTCGCGCTCGCGCCGGTGGTGCTGGGGGAGCATTTCACCGAAACCCCGCTGAGCGGGGTGCTGCTGGCTCTGTCGCTGCTGATCCTGATGGGGGGCGCCGTGATACTCGCCCGCTCGCCGCTGCTGCTGGCCTTGATGGAAGTGGAGGCGGTGAGCACGGAGGCCGAGCCGCAGGACGAAGCGGCGGAGCCGGCGAACGCGCAGGCGGGGCGGACCAAGGCGCAGGACGGGCCGGCCGACGCGCCGGCGGGGCCGACAGAGGCGCAGGACGGGCCGGCCGACCCTCAGCGCGAGCGAGTGAGCGCGGCCAGCGACTCGGCGGAGAGCCCGTCGGCGCGCAGCCAGGAGACGAGCCGCTCGACGCCGCGCACCGAGACGCCCGATCCATCGACGCCCACCACGAGCACGTCCCCCGCGCGCGTGGGCCGCTGAGGCAGGGGCCCACGGGCGGAGAGCCGCAGTGCGCCGCTCACGGGAGTCGCGCCGGTGGAGCTCGCGAGCACGAGCTGACCGACGGTGAGCCCGCCGGTGCGCCCACCGCGGGGCGTCACGAAGTAGAAGCGGTGGCGCAGGCCCAACGCGCGGGCCTGGGCGCGCAGCGCGCCGCGGGTACGCACCCAGCGCAGCAAGCTCGAACCGGAGGGGATTTCGGGGAGCAGTTCGTCGCCGAACGCGCGCAGCTCGGCGATCGTGGCGGGGGCGTGCACCCCGTTGTCGGCGAAGGAGGCGTGGATGCCCCGCGCGGCGAGAGCACTCGCCACGCGCGTGACGTCGCCCGCGGGGGTGCGCACGATCAAGCTCACGTCGGGGCGGTCGGTGCGCACCTGCGCGAGGGTGTGCACGTGCAGGATCGCCGCCGCCCACGCGCTCACCTCGTCGGTGGACATCGTCCACGTGCCGACGCCCAGCAGGATCGCCAGCTGTACGCAGAACGCGACCAGCCGCAACCGCCAGAGGGGAATCGGGCTCACGCGCCGGGGGGCCTTCAGCACCACGTCCACGGCGTGGGGGTGCTCCTGTACCGGGCGCCGCGAGCTCGCCGGCTGGCCCGCCGGCGCCTCCTCCGCGAAGCTCGCCCGCACGTGCTCGCGCAGCTCGCCCGTGTCGTTGGCGAGGCGCAGCAGCTGAAGGGCGGCCATCGCCCGCGTGTTCAGGCGGGCGTGACCGACGGGCAGCCCGTAGGAGACGACGGGGGTTCCGGTGGCCTTCGCCTCCAGGCAGGTGACCCCGCCGGTGGAGTGCACCAGCGCGTCGGCGGCCGCGAGTAGCTGGGGCATGGCGTCGGTGAACCCGTAGACGTGCACGCGGGACTCCCGCGCAAAGGTGGCGCTGAGGCGCTCGTGCAGCTGCTCGTTGCGGCCGGCGAGGCAGACGATGCTCGAGACCTCCTCCACGCGGCAGAGCTCGCGCACGGCGCCCTCGACGTCGCCGACCCCCCAGCCTCCGCCGGAGACGACCACCATGCGCCCGTCCCGCGGCAGCCCCAGCGCCTGCCGCGCCTCCAGGGGGCAGCGGGGCTCCAGGAACTCGGCAGAGATCAGCGGGCGCACCAGGCGCGCGCTGCCCTCGCCGGCGATCCGCTCGACGGAGGGCATCGACTCGCCGTACATGACCAGATGCATGTCGATCCCGGGCTGCGCCCAGAAGAAGAGACCGGTGAGATCGGTGATCGTGGCCACCGTGGGGCAGCTCACCGCGCCGGTGCGACGCAGGCGCGCGAGCACGACGGTGACGGCGGGGTAGGTGGAGACGATCACGTCGGGCTGGTATTCGGCGATGCGGCGCGCCAGGGGACGGGCGCCAAACAGGCGCAACTGCCAGCGGCTGAGCCAGCGGACGGGCGGCACGCGCTCGAGCAGCCAGTAGACCAGGGAGTAGCTCCAGGGCAGGAAGCGCAGCTGGACGCGATAGCCGTCCTGGACGACTTGACGCAGCACGCGCCCCATCGCGGCGAGGCCGTCGATCACCACGACCTCGGTCTCCTCGGGAGAGGCGTCGATCTGCTGGGCCAGCGCGCGCGCCGCGGCGGCATGGCCCTCGCCGACCTCGGCTGAGAGAATCAGGACACGGCGGGGCCCGGTGCCCCCGGATGAGGTGGGTTCGCCGCGCAACGCAGGCAAAGGGTACCTGGCCCCAAGGATCCTTGTGTGTCCGCCGGAGGGAGGACGCAGAAAAAACACGATCTCAATCTTCGCCGGCGCCGACCGGCGTCCTCTTCGATCTCGATCCTTCACGGCGCCGAGCGGCGTACTCTTCGACCTCGATCCGCCGCCGAGTGGCGTCCTCTTCCTCCTCCCTCAGCCCCCCGCGGCGGGCCGACGCGACCGAAGCCGGGAGACGCTCGCCTTCGACCGAATCGGGTAGACGCTCGCCTCCGGCGAGCATCCCCCTTCGGCCAGCATCCCCGTTTCGGCCAGCGCGCTGGCGGCGGGCGTGGATGGGAGCTGCCCGAGGGTGCGGAGCTCCTGCACGAGCACCCAGAAGGCGGGACGGGGCGTCCCGTGGGGCCCGATCAGCGCTGAATCCCACGGCTCGCGCCGACGGGTTCCGGCGTTCCACTGGTAGAGGTAGACCCGCTCGATGCGCCCGCTGAGGGGGGCGAGTCGGTCGAACACGAAGCGGGTGACCTTGGCGGCGTGGGCGGGGGATTCGGGGAAGTCGTGGGCGCTGTGGTTGTTGCGCGCGACGACCCCCGCGGTCTCGGTGAACCAGATCTCACCGCGGGTCGTACCCAGCAGCGCCCGGGTGGAGGCGGTGGAGAGGCGGTTGGCGCCGATGTAGTTGTGCAGTCCCCAGATCCCCGGTTCATAGCCGAGGGCGCGCCGCTCCCGCCGACCCACGCAACCAGCCCCCGCACGTCGAGCAGTTCGGCGCCGAGCACGCTGCACGTGGGGCAGATGAGGCGCATCTGCCGGTAGTAGGCGGCTACCAGCGCGGGGGAGTGGCAGGTGGGCTGGCCGCAGTAGTTGGCCTCGTTCCAGGTCGCGAAGTCGGTGACCCAGGGGTAGCGCGCGTGCAGCCGGCGGAACTGGGCGCCGAGCTGCGCGGCGCTCGGGAGCTGGCGGTGGCGACGGGCGATCCAGGAGTGTTCGAAGGCGATCAGCGGCTGCACGCCGTCGGCCTGGGCGGCGCGCAGCCACGTCGCCAGGGCCCTGGTCTGGGAGCGGCTTTCCAGCGCGTTCCAGCCGATCGAGAGGCGCGCGTAGCGGATGCCCAGCGCCTGGAAGCGGGGATCGGAGAACATGTAGGGCTGCTGCTCGC
Organism: uncultured Solirubrobacterales bacterium; assembly: GCA_963771915.1. Classification (GTDB taxonomy): domain Bacteria; phylum Actinomycetota; class Thermoleophilia; order Solirubrobacterales; family Solirubrobacteraceae; genus Palsa-744. Next base: position 568,913 of record CAVYVD010000001.1, read on the forward strand.
CGATCCCCACCAGGGGGTCGCGCAGTCGGCCGGAGGCTGGCTGGCCGAAACGGGGACCGGTTCGGGGGACACTCGCTCCGCTCGCATTCCCGAACCGGCCAGCGCCGGAGGCGCGTGTCTCCCGGCTTCGGTCGGGGTGGGTGGGATCGGCTTCCTCGGTCATCAGCGCGTGTGCGCCCACGGGCAGCGCGAGCGCCAGCAGGCCGGCGATCAAGGCAAGCAGCCGCGGCGGGAGGCGGGGGGGTCGTCGGGGCATGGGACTAATCAGGCGGACACCTACCGAGGCGCGAAGTCGCGCACTCAGGGCGAGCTCGTTGGCGCTTTCACGAGGAGACGACCTCGTACTCGCCGGTCTCGAAGTCCTGGGCGACGTCGCTCTCGATCTGCGCAGCCGTGGCCTCGGGACGCAGGCGGCGTAGTCGGATCGCGTCGAGGCGGCGGAACTTGAGGATCTCGAGGACATACACGAGGTACACGCTGGCGGCGGCGACGAACAGGGCAATCGCGGCCATCACGAGCGTCCAACCGAGGTAGAGGTGGCCTTTGTGGTCGCTGTAGGGGACGAAGCGCAGCGCGAGCGCGAACCCGGCGAGCAGCAGCGTCCAGGCGTAGAGATAGGCGATCGTGCGCCGGCGGGAGAAGCCGATGCGAGCCATGCGGTGATGGAAGTGCTCGCTGTCGGAGGCGTAGATCGGGCGGCGGTACTTCAAGCGCTTGAGCACGACGAAGGTGGTGTCGAGGAAGGGCACGGCAAGCAGGATGAGGGGCAGCACGAAGGAGAGCACGACCTGCGGTCTTGACGGCCCCCTCGACGGTGAGGCAGCCCATCAGCAGGCCGAGCAGGTTGGCGCCGCAATCGCCCATGAAGGAGGAGGCGGGGGGAAAGTTGTAGAGCAGGAAGCCCAGCGAGGCCCCCGCGATGATCGCGGCGAGCACGCCGGGTGCCCAGCGTTCGAGGTCGAACGCGATCACCGCTAGCGCGGCGGCGATGATCGCGCAGACGCCCGCCGCCAAACCGTCGACGCCGTCGGAGAAGTTGACGACGTTCATCAGCGCCACAAGGCCCACGACCGTGATCGCGCCGCCGGCGTTGGGGAAGTGCAGGACGCCCACGAAGGGGAGGGCGATCTCTTCGACTTCGATGCCGAAGTGCACCACGATCAGCGCGGCCGCCACCTGCCCGGCAAGCTTTACCGCGGGCGGCAGCTCGAAGCGGTCGTCGAGCGCGCCCACGAGGGTGATCACCGCGGAGGCGATCAGCATTCCGTGCCAGATCCGTTCGTCGGGCAGCCAGATCAGCCCCGCGACGAGCGTCCCCGCGAAGATCGCAAGCCCGCCGAGCAGCGGGGTGGGGTGGTCGGAGAGGCCGCGCTCGCGGGGATGGTCGATGGCGCCCGCCGCGCGCGCGAGACGCATCGTCAACGGCGTCAGCAGGGCCGTCACGGTGGCGGCCGCGAGGAAGGCGTAAAGCGCGTCGAGCTCGTGGGGAGTCATAAGCTCGCCGACAGCATCGCAGGCGCGGGCGTCGTATGTGCGCGGAAGCCTTTACGCGGGCGCCCCGGCGGAGAGCTCCTCGTAGAAGGGATAGCGCTCGACGATCGCGCGTACTCGCTCGGCGAACTCCGCGGCACGCTCCCCGAAGCCGGGCGAGGCCCGTCTTCGCGGCTAGCAGGAGCCGAGGATCAGCGCCAACTCGGCCTGCCCAAACGGCCCCTCGCGCACGATGCGCCATTGCCCGCCGGGTTCGTACTCGCGCAGGTCGAGCACCGTGGAGGCCATGCCCGGCAGCTCGCCACCATCGAGCACCAGGTCAGCGCCCTCCAGCAGCGTGGGCGGGATGTCGGACAGGCGCCGCGCCTCGGGGCCTCCGGAGAGGTTGGCACTCGACTGCATCACGGGACCCTGCACTCTTCCCAGAGCCACCAGGCGTTCGGGTAGCTGCGGCACGCGCAGGCCAAGCGCGCCCAGCCTGTTCTCCTGCGCGCCGGTACGAGGGCCACCTGCCAGGGGATAGCGGTGCTCGCGGTTCGGGAGCAGCAGGGTGAGCGGACCGGGCAACAGCGCCCGCATCGCCGCGCGCTCCCTGGGCCCCAGCTCGGGCAGCGCCTCCAGGGCTTGGTCCAGTGCGAAGAACATCACCGCCGCCGGGCGCTCCGGGGGGCGGCCCTTCAGCTCGTACAAATGCTCCACAGCCTCCTGCAGTGATGGATCGCAGGCAAGGCCGTAGACCGTGTCCGCCGGGAAGATCGCCACGCCGCCGGCGGCGAGGCACTCCTCCAGGCGCGCCGCATCCTCTGCGGTCAGTGCCCCGGCCCCCGCGACATCCGTCACCTGCCCCGCTCCCCCCGCGTCCGTCACCCGCCCCGCTCCCCCACCACCACGCGCTCGATCCCTGCGAGATCGCGCTCGGCGCGCACCGCGGGGAGGCCCGCTGCGCGCACCAGCTCGCCCACCGCCTCCGCCTGACCGGCGCCGACCTCCAGGGCCGCGAGGCGCACGCGTCCGCGCCCCGCGAGCTGGACCAGCAGCGCCCGGATGGTGGCGAGGCCGTCGAGCCCGGCGAACAGGGCACCCGGGGGCTCGTGGCGCACGATCTCCGGCGCCAGCGCGGCGCGCTCGGACTCCGCCACGTAGGGGGGGTTGCAGAGCACCGCGTCGAACTCGTCGGGCACCTCCTCCAGCAGATCCGATCGCAGCCACGCCACTTCCAGACCCAGCCGCAGCCCGTTCTCCCGTGCCAGCTCGAGCGCATGCTCGCTGATATCGCTGCCCGTCACCTCGAGGTCCGGCCGCTCCTCCTTCAGCGCGAGCGCCACCGCGCCGCTGCCCGTGCCCACGTCGAGCACGCGCGCGCCCTCGGGGAGGCCCAGGCCCACCTCCACCAGGAGCTCGGTCTCCGGGCGCGGGATCAGCGCGCGATGGTCCACGCTCAGCTCCACGCGGCGAAAGCCACGCCTGCCCGTGATGTACGCGACGGGCTCGCGCTCCACCGCGCGGCGGCGCACCGCCTCCTGGAAGGACCGCACAGCGGGACCCTCAACGCTCAGCTCGCGGTCGGTGAGCAACCGCTCGCGGGTGACTCCGAGCGCATGCGCGAGCAGCACTTCGGCATCCAGGCGAGGGGTTTCGCAGCCGGCTGCAGCGATCGCTGTGATCGCCCCATCGAGAGCGTCGCGTGTGCTCGTGCCGATCACGCCGCCGTCTGCGCCTCCAGGCGCCGGCGCTTCTCGTTCGATTGCAGCGCCTCGGTGAACTCCTCCAGCTCCCCCTCCAGCACCTGGTCGAGGTTGTGCGTGGTCAGCTTCACCCGATGGTCGGTCACGCGCCGCTCGCCGTAGTTGTACGTGCGGATCTTCTCCGCCCGATCGCCCGTGCCCACCTGCGCGCGGCGGTCCGCCGCGAGGCTTGCCTGCTGCTCGGCCAGCGCCCGCTCGTACAGCCGCGCACGCAGCACCCGCAGCGCCTTCTCGCGATTCTGCAGCTGGGACTTCTCGTCCTGCATCGCCACCACGATCCCCGACGGGCGGTGCGTGATGCGCACCGCGGAGTCCGTCGTGTTCACCGACTGCCCCCCCGGCCCGGTCGAGCGGTACACGTCGATCTGCAGGTCGCCCGGGTCGATCTCCACCTCCACCTCCTCCGCCTCCGGCAGCACCGCCACCGTCGCCGTCGAGGTGTGCGTGCGGCCCTGGGACTCCGTCTGCGGGACGCGCTGCACGCGGTGCGTGCCCCCCTCGAACTTGAACACCGAGTACGCCCCCTCGCCCTTGATCGCGAACGTGTACTTGCCGTCCCCCACCTCCAGCGGCTCCGTCTGCAGGCCCCGGCGCTCCGCGTAGCGGCTCAGCATCCTGAACACGTCCCCCGCCCACAGCCCCGCCTCGTCGCCTCCCGCGCCACCCTGGATCTCGACGATCACGCCCTTCTCGTCGTTGGGGTCCTGCTCCACCATCGCCAGGCGGATCTCCTCTTCGAGCTGCTCGATCCTGGCGCGCGCGCCCACGAGCAGCTCGCGCACCTCCGCGTCCTCGCCGTCCTCGCTCAAGAGCTCCTCCGCGCCCGCCGCGTCGTCCTGCGCGCGGCGCCACTCGGCGGCCAGCTTCGCCGCGAGCTCCAGCTGGCTGTACGCGCGGCCCGCCTCCGCGTAGCGCTCACGATCCCCGATCACCGCGGGGTCGACGAGCTGTTCGCCCAGCTCCGCGAAGCGGGCCTCGATCTGCTCCACCAGGTCTTCGATCACGGACCCAGTCTATGGGCCGCCCAGTACGCAGCCTCAGGGCCGTGCTGCCCGACGCAATCGCCGTGAGCCGCGGCGGCGTCCAGCTCGACCGGCCGACCTTCTCTACGCCACGACCTCCACGCCCAGCAGGTCCGCCGCGCTCAGCTCGCCCGGGGTCTCGTGGGCCAGCACGGCCTTCAGCGCCGCGATCGCGACCGAGAGCTGGCTCAGATCGGGCTCGCGCGTGGTCAGCAGCTGCAGCTTCAGGCCCGGCCACATCAGCACCTGCACCCAGCGGCGGCGGCGGTTGCGCCCCGCGAACTTGATGATCTCGAAGGAGATCCCCGCAATCAACGGCACCCCGAGGATGCGCGTCGCCACCAGCCAGTACCACGCCGGCAGGCCAATCGGGGCGAACACGAAGATCGCCACGATCATCACGATCAAGAGGAAGCTGGTCCCGCAGCGCGGGTGCAGGCGCGAGAAGCGCTGGGCGTTGGCCGGCGTCAGCTCCAGCTGCGCCTCGTAGCAGGAGATGGTCTTGTGCTCCGCGCCGTGGTACTCGAACACCCGCCGCAGATCGCGCAGGCGCGAGAGCGCCAGCATGTAGCCGAGGAAGATCCCGGTGCGCACCAGACCCTCGATCAGCCAGAACAGCACCGAGGAGCCCCCGAGCTGGCCCTTGATCAGGCTCGTCAGTCCCACGGGGATCAGGAAGAACAGGCCGATCGCGAACACCACCGCAACCACCACCGTCCCCGCCCACACCGCTCCCGGGATCTCCTGCGCCTCATCCTCGCCCTCGCCGTCGCCGTCGGGCAGCTGCGCGTTGGCGGAGACTCCCAGCGCGCGGAAGCCGATCGCCAGCGACTCCCCCAGCGCCACCACGCCGCGCACGATCGGCAGACGCAGCGCGCGGTGGCGGCGCAGCGGGGAGCTCAGCGGGAAGCTCTGCACCTCGATCTCCCCCAGGGCCGCCTCCTCGGGGTCGATGCCCCCCTCCTGGAGCTGGCCGAAACGGGGATGCGAGCCACAGGCGAGTGTCTCCCGGCTTCGGTCGGGGCTCGGTTTGCGCACTGCCACCGCCCAGTTGGAGACCCCCCGCATCATCACGCCCTCCAGCACCGCCTGACCGCCGAGCGGGGCATCGCGCCGGGCGATCAGCTCGCCGTCGTCGGCCGACCGATCGGAGATCGGCCAGCACGCTGCCTCGGTCTCCTCGCCGCTCGGCCCTCGGCCATTCAGCGCCCGGCCGGTGGGCGGCATCGCTGTGGACGGACCGGCGAGCGCGCGCGAGGACATCGCTACTCGGGGGGCGTCTGGCCCTGCGTGGCGGACGCCTGCGCCTGGCGCAGGCGGCTCTTGGCCACCCTGCGCTGGAAGCGCTCCACACGTCCGCCCGTGTCCACGAGCTTCTGGCGGCCGGTGTAGAAGGGGTGGCAGTTGGAGCACACCTCCACGTGCAGCTCCTCGCGGGTCGCCCGCGTGGTGAACTCGTTGCCGCACGTGCACCGCACGTGTGCCTGCACGTATGTGGGGTGGATCGAGGTCTTCATGCTCAGAGCATTGTAGCGGCGGGGGCGGGCTGGGTGGTGGCGCCCGCCGCGGGCTTGGGGCGCTCGGCCAGCTGACGGCAGGTGGGCGTGCGCCGCTCGCCGCTCCTGAGGACCCGGCCCTTTTCATTGAGCCATCGGTACAGCACGACCGCGCGGAAGTCGGCCGACGCGGGCAGGTCGGTCACCTGCCTGACGTACTTGTAGATCTTCACCCCCACTTCCGAGCGCTGCCACGCGGCGGGACCGGCGGCGAGGAGAATATGGAAGCCGGCGTCGCTGGGGAGACGCTCCTGCACCACGATCTCCATCGCCATCCGGCGGGCGCCCGCCACTGTTTCCATCTGGCCCGTGAACGTGACCGAGCGATCGGCCTGGGTGGGGGCCGTCACGCACTGTTCGACGGTCGCGCTTATAAATGGGACCCCGCCCGCCCCCGTGGTTCCCGGCCCGGGGAGCGCCGTCAACGCCACGGCGCTCAGGGCAATGGAGAACATCGATCTCGTCATCGTCCCCCCTAACACCCCACCGTCGCCTTGGTTGCGCAGCCAGGGCGCGGCATTTGACTTTCTCAGACGATCTGATACAGCGGGCCATCTCCCCCCTCGGGGGTGGTGAGGCGCCCGCCCTTGGCCGTGATCGCGCCGCACTGCACGCAGTTGGTGTAGTTGACGATCACGTCCACCATGCCGTGCTCGGGGGCGTTCTCAGGGATCTCGTAGACGCCCGCGGGGCACATCCACCGCCACGTCTCGGCCACCTCGCGGGGCACGTGCTTCTGGACGCGAATGTGGTTGGGAGCGTCGTCGCGAGTGGCGTTGCCGGTGATGAACACCGAGGAGAGCTTGTCGAAGGTGTATTTCCCGTCGGGCTTCACATACGACTTGGAGGTGTCGCCGACGAACATCGGCTTGGCATCGTTGCGGTGCCAGCTCGCGCGGCCCGGCAGCCTGCCCTTGGTGATCTGCTGAATGCCGCTGAGCGGCCCGCCGAGGAGCAGGCCCTTCTGCAGCGGCTGGCGCGCGTTGCGCACCTCCCACAGCTCTTTGCCGACAGACGAGCGCTCGATCGCATCCTCGTAGTCGCTGAAGTCGCGACTGCCGCGCTTGAGCGCCGCGTAGATCGACTCGGCCGCGAGCATGCCCGACTTGATGCAGTGGTGCACGCCCTTCAGCGCCATCGTGTCGACCATCCCGCCTGAGTCGCCGACGAGCACCGCGCCGGACATCGAAAGCTTGGGCATCGACCAGTAGCCGCCGCCCGGCAGCGCCTTGGCGCCCCACGCGACGCGTTCGCCGCCCTCGAGGATCCCGCGCACGAGCGAGTGCGTCTTGAACGTCTGGAGCAGATCGTGCGCGGAGGTGGTCGCGTCGGCGTACTCGAGCTCGACGACGAAGCCGATCGAGACGAGATCCTCTCCGGTCTTGGCGTTCTTCATCGGGTAGATCCAGGTGCCGCCGATCTGGCCGTACTTCGTGGAGATCTTCAGTGGCCAGGGGCCCATCGTGTGGATCAGGCGGTCGAGCGGCCTGGGGACCTTCCAGACCTCCTTGACGCCCAGCTCCCACACCTGCGGCTCGCGGCCCTCGGCGAGGTCGAACTCCTTGATCGCCGCGCCGGTCAAATGCCCCCAGCAGCCCTCGGCGAGGACCGTCGCCTCGGCCTTGATGTCCGTGCCGGGCTCGAAGTTCCCGAGCGGCTCGCCGTCCTTGCCGCGGCCCTTGTCGCCCGAGCGCACCCCAATACGCGTCGCCCGCCTGGGCCATCATCCACAACCAGCTGCGTCGCCGCGGTCTCGGTGAGGATGTACGCGCCGGCCTCCTCCGCCTGCTGCTGCTGGTAGCGGGCCAGCGCGGAGACGGAGACGACCTCGTTGCCGTGGTTTTTGAACGGCGGCGGCGTGGGGATGCGCAGCGCGCGCTTCGCCGTGGGCGTGAGGTAGACGGCCTCCTTGGTGACCTCGCCGAACGCGAATCCCTCCTCGCGCCACTGCTCGCGGGTCATCTCTGGGAAGAGCTCCCGCAGCGGCCCCGGGCGCATGACCGCGCCGGAGAGGCTGTGCCCCCCGCAGGTCTTGGCCTTCTCGATGACCGCCACGGGCACTTCCCCGAGGCGCTCCAGCGTCTCCGGATCGTCGCCGAGCAGCTGCAGCAGGCGGTTTGCGCATGCAAGGCCGGCGGTGCCCCCGCCGACGATCGCCACCCCCACCTCGATCAGCTCGTCCTCGGCGTCGAGGCCGCGCTTGACGAACTCCTTCTGGGAGTCCACCGGCGGGGGGAAGGCCGCGGGCACGACCATCCCGTTGCTGGAGCCCATCAGCTCGCCTTCTTCGCCTTCACGGCCTCGGTGAGCTTGGGCAGGATCTTGTTGAGGTCGCCCACGATGCCGAGGTCGGAGAATTCGAAGATCGGCGCGTTGGAGTCCTTGTTGATCGCGACGATGTTCTCCGAGGACTGCATCCCCACCTTGTGCTGGATCGCCCCGGAGATGCCCGCGGCGAGGTACAGCTTCGGCGCCACCGTCTTGCCGGTCTGCCCGATCTGCGCCGCATAGGGGTACCAGCCAGCGTCCACCACCGCGCGGGTGGCGGCGACCGCCGTGTTGCCCCCGAAGGCGCCCGCGAGCTCCTCGCAGAGCTGGAAGCCCTCGGCCTTGCCGAGGCCCCGCCCGCCGGCGATGAGGATCGAGGCTCCCTCGATGTCGACGTCCGCGCCGCGCTGTTCGCCGCGGACGAGCATCTTCGCCCGCGAGGCGTGGGAGCTCAGCTCGAAGCTGAGCTGCTCGACCACGGCGTCGCCGGCGCCGGTCTGGTTGATCTCAAAGGCGTTGAGGCGGCCGATGATGATTCCCACCGGGGAGCGGTATTTGATCTCGGAGATCGCGGAGTCCCCGAGGATCGGGCGTTCAGCGATCAGCTCCCCCCCCTCTGCGCGCACACCTGTGACCTCCATCGCGACGCCCGCCCCCAGGCGCGCGGCGAGGCCCGCGCCGATCTCGAAGCCGAGCAGGCCGCCACCGAACAGCGCGTACCTGTAGTCCCCGCCCGCGATCGCCGCGGCCATCGCGTCGACCAGCGGCTGCGCGAGGCCCTCGGGGCCCTCGGCGACGAGCACCTTCTTGGCGCCGTAATTGCCGAGCGACGCCGCCAGCTCCCGCGGGACGCTCTCGCCGAGCAGGATCGCGTGCGCCTCGCCGCCCAACTCCGCGGCGAGCTTCGCGCCCTCGGAGACCGCCCCGAGCGAGTTCTTGTTGATCGCGCCGTTGTAGTGCAGCGCGTAGACCAGGATGTTTGCCATTTTAGATCAGCCCCCTTAGATGAGCTTGCGCTCGTCGAGCCAGGCAACGATCTTCTCGACCGTCTCGGCGGTGTCTTCGTCCTCGATGATCTCCCCCGCCGCCTTCGCCGGCGGCGCCTTCGCGGCGACCCACTGGGCGGCGGAGTTATCGCCTCCGACCTTGGCGGCATCGATCCCGACGTCCCCGATTCCGAGCGTGTCGAGCGGCTTCTTCTTGGCCCCCATGATCGCCTTCAGCGAGGGATAGCGCGGCTCGTTGATCGCGTCGCCCACGGAGATCACCGCGGGGAGGCCGACCTGCACCGTGTCGTAGCCGTACTCCGCCTGGCGCTCGCAGCGCAGGGCAGGTGGATTGGGGGTGGGCGGGTCGGGATTTAATTCCACGTCCATCTTGATGACCTGCGTCAGCGAGGGCATCCCCAGATGCTCGGCGACGACGGCGCCGATCGTGTAGCACTCGCCGTCGTCGGACTGCTGGCCGAGCAGCACCAGATCGGGGCTCTCGCGCTGCAGCGTCTTGGCGAGCGCGTAGCCGGTGGCGGCCACGTCGGAGCCGGCGACCGCTGGGTCGGCGAGGTGCACCGAGCGGTCGGCGCCGAGCGAGACGGCCTTGTGCAGCGCGCGCACGGCGCTCTCGGGCCCCATCGTGACGGCGACCACCTCCTCCACGGGCACCGCGCCGCCCTCCTTGATCTGCATGGCGGCCTCGATGGCGTGGGTGTCGTAGGGGTTGAGGTTCTTCTCCCCGCTGCGGTCCATGCGCCCCGTCGAGGGATCGATGCGCTTCTCGACGGCGGCGTCCGGAACCTCCTTAACCAGGACGCAAATCTTCATTCTCCTGCCAATCTCCTTGTGGGTTTGGACCTTTCATCCTACCGGGTCGAGCGGTTGACTGACGAGTCAATCAATTGTCGGCTACGCCCGCGCGGATGAAGTCGACGATCACCTGGGTGGGGGCGCCGGGCGTGAAGACCTCGGCGACCCCGAGGCGCTTGAGCTCAGGGATGTCCTCGGCGGGGATCGTGCCACCGACGGTCACCAGCACGTCGTCGACCCCCTGCTCGCGCAGCAGCGCGACGACGCGGGGGACGAGCGTCATGTGGGCGCCCGAGAGGATCGAGAGGCCGACTGCGTCGGCGTCCTCCTGGATCACGGTCTCCACGATCTGCTCGGGGGTCTGATGCAGACCGGTGTAGATGACCTCCATTCCTGCGTCGCGCAACGCACGCGCGATGATCTTGGCCCCGCGATCGTGACCGTCGAGGCCGGGCTTGGCTACGACCACGCGGATCTTGCCATGGGTCTCGGTTGCGGAGGGCATGGCGGGGATTATGCCCGCGTATGGTCGCGCTCGCCCGCACGCCCCCGACTGCGCTCGCCGGCACGGTCCTTGCCGCGCTGGCTGGCGCTCCCCTGGCCACGCTCGCCCACACGTCCCCGACCGCGCTCGCCGGAACGCTCGCGCACGACGCGCCCAAGACCGGCGAGAGCCGCTCCCGCGCTGAGAGCGACGGCGAGCTTCAGGCGGCGCCCCAGGTGGTCCAGGCGCAGGACCTCCCAGCCCTCGCCGGCGGCGATCCGGGCGAGCTCGGGATCGGGATTGACGACCACGGGGTTCCCGACCGCGCGCAGCATCGGCAGATCGGACTCCGAGTCCGAGTATGCGTAGGAGGCCGCCAGATCGATGCCCTCGCGCGCGGCGAGCTCGCGCAGGGAGAGGACCTTGCCCTCGCGGTAGTTGAAGGGTCCGTCGGGCCGGCCGGTGTAGCGGCCGTCGCGAACCTCCAAACGAGAGCCGAGGCCGCCGTCGAAGACGAGCACGTGGGCCATCAGATCGGCCATCTCCTGGGAGGCGGCGGTGACGATGTAGACGGGCCGCCCCGCGTCCTGGTGGCGGTAGGCGCGCTCCAACATCTGCGGATACAGCCGCGGGAGCACCCCGGCGAGCACCCGGGGGGACATGCGCTGCAGATCGCGCACCGCGACCCCCGCGAGCATCTCCCCGACGCGCGCGCGCACCGCGTCGGCCCAGTCGTCGGTGGAGCCGCGCAGGCGGAAGCGGAGGTTCTGGTAGAGGTCCCCCAGCAGGCGCCCCCGCGTGATCATCCCCGCCTCGTAGGCCGCGCGCGCGAAGAAGATCCCCGAGGAGCCCGCCATCAGCGTGCGGTCGAGGTCGAAGAACGCGGCGGCGCGCTGGCCGATCTCCGATCGGTGGGCGCCGTTGGTGGTCTCGTTGCTCATGAGGCGACCATCGGCTGGACGATACGAAGCGCTGAGGCTGTGAGCGGGTTATCCGCTCATACGCGGATGATCACCGCGTCACCCTGGCCGCCGCCGGAGCAGATCGCGGCGCATCCCAGGCCGCCGCCGCGGCGGCGCAGCTCCAGCACGAGGCTACCGAGGATGCGCGCGCCGGAGGCGCCGATCGGGTGGCCGAGCGCGACCGCCCCGCCGTTGACGTTGACGCGCTCCTCCTCGATGCCGAGCATCCGGATCGAGTTCAGGGTCACGGAGGCGAAGGCCTCGTTGATCTCCCACACGTCGATGTCCTGCGCGCTCAGCCCCGCCTTCCGCAGCGCCTTGGTGGCGGCAGAGGCGGGGGTGCGGGCGAGGTAGGCGAAGTCATCGCCGCTCTGCGCATGGGCCACGATCTCCCCGAGCGCCTCGGAGCCGTTGGCCTTGGCCCACTCCTCGGAGGCCACCACCAGCGCGCCCCCGCAGTCGTTGACGCCGGGGGAGTTCCCCGCGGTGTGCGAGCCCTCCTTGCCCACCAGCCCGGGCAGCGCCGCGAGCTTCTCCAGGGAGGTGTCGCGGCGGGGGCCCTCGTCGACCTCGACAGTGGTGTCCCCCTTCTTTCCCCTCACCGTCACCGGCACGATCTCCTCGGGCAGGCGACCCTCGTCGGTGGCCTTCAGCGCGAGCTCGTGGGAGCGCAGCGCCCAGCGGTCGAGGTCGGCGCGCGTGAGCTCCAGCTCGTCGCCCACCGCGGTGGCCTCGACGAACATCTGCTTGCCGGAGAAGGGGTTGGTGAGGCCGTCGTGGACCATCGCGTCGAGCGCCTTCACATCGCCCATGCGAAAGCCGAAGCGCGCTCCGGGCAGCAGGTAGGGAGCCTGGGACATCGACTCCATCCCACCGCCCACCCCAACCTGCACGTCCCCCGCACGGATCGCCTGGTCGAGAATCACGCAGGAGCGCAGCCCCGAGGCGCAGACCTTGTTGATCGTCTCCGAGGAGACCTCCTTGGGGATGCCGGCCTTGATCTGGGCCTGGCGCGAGGGGATCTGCCCCTGCCCGGCCTGCAGCACCTGGCCCATCATGACGTGCTCCACCTGCTCGCCCGCCACGCCGGCGCGCTCGAGCGCGGCCCCGATCGCGATCGCCCCCAGCTCGGTGGCGTCGAGCGATGAGAGGCCGCCGCCCATCTTGCCGATGGGCGTGCGCGCGGCGCCGAGGATCACTGTCTTGGGCATCGGAAGGGTGCTCTCCTTGGGTCGATGGGAATGGGGGTGCCGGCAATGCTAGTGGAGGTCCGCCGAAAAACTCGCCGAGATGAGCCGCGGGCTCGGCCGGCAGTCCCGACTGAATGACATGGCCAGCCACGGTCTTGATGCGACGCAACCTCTCCGCTGCACACCGGATATCGTGCTGGGCTCGTGAACGTCTCTGCGACCACACAGCCCGGCGGGTCCACCGACGCCGACACCATCGCGGTCGGGATCTTCGAGGGCGAGGAGCCCCCCGGCGGCCTGCCGGGCGAGGCGGCGGCGCTGATCGCATCGGGTGAGGCGCGCGGCGCGCCCAAGGCGCTCGCGGTGGCCCACGCGGACGGCCGCCGGTGGCTGCTGGTGGGCCTGGGCAAGCGGTCCGGCTTCTCCGGTGAGCGCGCTCGCACCGCGGCCGCCGGTGCCCATGCGCGCGCCCTGGAGCTCTCCACACGCACGCTCTGCTGGCAGGCCCCCCAGGAGGGCGGCCCTGGAGTGTGCGCGGCGCTCGTGGAGGGCACGGTGCTCGCGGACTACCGCTTCGACCGCCACCGCTCGACTCCACCGGACGCCAAGGACACCGCGCCCAAGCACCTGGAGGCGCTGATCGTCAGCTCCCCCCACGACGCGAGCGCGCAGAATCTGGAGCGGACCGTCTCCGAGGCGGCGATCCTCGCGGAGTCGGTCAACGCCGCGCGGGACCTGCAGAACCGGCCCGCCAACGACCTGACCCCCACGGCGCTGGCCGAGCACGCGCAAGCTCTGGCCGAGGGGATCGAGGGGCTCTCGGTGGAGACCGAGGGCCGCGAGGAGATCCTCGCGCGGGGCATGGGCGCGTTCGCGGCTGTGGCGCAGGGCTCCGAGCAGGAGCCCGCGCTGATCGTGCTGCGGTATGACGGGGTGGGCGGGGCATCCAACGGTCCCGGTGGGGCAGCCACTACAGGCGGACCGGTGCTGGGGTTGGTGGGCAAGGCCGTCACCTTCGACAGCGGCGGCATCTCGCTGAAGCCGGGACCGAAGATGGCGGAGATGAAGTTCGACATGTCCGGGGGCGCCGCGGTGCTGGAGGCCGTGGGGGCAATCGCGAAGCTGAGGCTGCCCGTGAGGCTCGTGGCGGTCATCGGCGCGACCGAGAACCTGCCGAGCGGGCGCTCGGTGAAGCCGGGGGACATCGTGACGGCCGCGAACGGGAAGACGATCGAGGTCAACAACACCGACGCGGAGGGGCGCCTCGTGCTGGCGGACTGCCTGCACCACGCGGTCTCGCTCGGGGCGGAGCGAATCGTCGACCTGGCGACTCTCACCGGTGCGGTGATCATCGCGCTCGGCTCCACCTACGCCGGGCTGATGGGCAACGACGACGAGCTCGCCCAGCGGATCGCCGCGGCGGGGGAGCGCAGCGGGGAGATCGTGTGGAGACTGCCGCTGCACGAGGAGTACGACGAGCTGATCAAGGGCACCTACGGGGACCTCGACAACGCGCCCGAAGGACGCAAAGCGGGCACGATCGTGGGCGCCGCGTTCCTCTCGAACTTCGTGGGGGAGACGCCCTGGGCGCACCTGGACATCGCCGGCTCCGCGTGGGACCTCGGCCGTGCCTATGCGCCGAAAGGGGCCTCGGGCTACGGGGTGCGGCTGCTGGTGGAGCTCGCGCGCTCCTACACCTGAGCCTCGGGAGACCCGCCGTGAACCCCCGGGCTGTCAAGCTGGACTGATGGACTTCGACCTCTCCCCCGACCACGAGCTGATCCGCCGCACGGTGCGGGAGTTCGCCGAGGGCGAGGTGGCGCCGGTGGCGGAGGAGCTCGACCGCACCAAGTCCTTCCCCTACGAGATCGTCGCCAAACTCGGAAAGCTCGGGCTGATGGGGATTCCCTTCCCGCAGGAGTACGGGGGGGGCGGGGGCGACACGCTCGCCTACGCGCTCGCCGTGGAAGAGCTCACGAGGGTGGACTCCTCGGTGGCGATCACGCTCTGCGCGCACACCTCCCTGGGCACCCAGCCGATCTACCTCTTCGGCTCCGAGGAGCAGAAGCGCGAGTGGCTGCCCCCGCTGTGCGCGGGCGAGCGGCTGGGGGCCTTCGGCCTGACCGAGCCCGAGGCCGGCTCGGATGCCGGCAATACGCGCACCCGCGCGCGCCTGCGGGATGGGGAGTGGGCAATCGACGGCGCCAAGCAGTTCATCACCAATGCCGGCACAGCGATCTCGGGCGTGGTGTGCATCACCGCGGTCACCGGCGACGGTAAGGGGGGCGGCGGGCACGAGGGGAGCGATCGGGGCTCCGCCGGCGAGAGCGGCCATGGGGGCGGGGGAGGCGCGGAGGGGGCCGGCACGGGCAGCGGCGGCGGCGCCCACCCGAAGGAGATATCCAACCTGCTGGTGCCCAATGGAACCCCCGGCTACGAGCAGGGCGAGCCCTACCGCAAGATGGGCTGGAACGCCTCGGATACGCGGCCGCTGAGCTTCGCCGACTGCCGGGTCCCAGAGGAGAACCTGCTGGGTCCACGCGGCCAGGGCTTCAGGCAGTTCCTACACGTGCTCGACATCGGGCGCATCGGGGTGGCCGCGATGGGCGTTGGCCTCGCTCAGGGCGCGCTCGATCAGGCGCTCGCCTACGCCCGCCAGCGCCGCGCGTTCGGCAGGCCGATCTCGAAGTTCCAGGCGATCCAGGGCAAGCTGGCGGACATGTCGACTGAGATCGCCGCCGCGCGCCTGCTCGTCCACAAGGCGGCGCGCGAGAAGGATGCGGGGCGCAACTTCACGCTCACCGCCGCCCAGGCCAAGCTCAAGACCGGTCGCCTGGCGGTGCGCTGCGCGGAGGAGGCGGTGCAGATCCACGGGGGGTACGGCTTCATCGAGGAGTACCCCGTGTGCCGCTTCTACCGCGACGCCAAGATCCTCACGATCGGGGAGGGCACCGACGAGGTCCAGCAGATGGTGATCGCGCGGGCCCTCGGGGCGTAGCCGCGGATCGTCTGTGCACCCCCCGCGACGGACCCCCCGCCAATGGGCAGGGCGGCACCTGATGCGAGCCGCAGCCCACCGCTCGACGAGAGAGCTCCCCCTCGACCGGGTGCCAGCGCGCTTCACGCCGGCGAGGAGAACGGGGACAGCGGGGCTCCCCGTCGAAAGCGCTCATCCCAGCGCCGCTGCGATCCGGTGAGCGGTGGCCGTCACCTTGGGCCCCAGCTGCGCAAGCAGCGCATCGCGACCATAGGCCTCCGCGGGGACCGAAAGCTCGACCGCGGCGATCCCCTCGCCCTCCCTGTCCACCACCACGGCGGCGACGGCGCGGCGGCCGGCGAGCAGCTCTTCGTCCTCGACCGCCACCCCCTTCTCGGCGAGGACCCGCTCCAGCTCCGCCCGAAGGGCGCTCTTGGTGGCGATCGTCTTGGGGCCACGCCGCACCAGACGCAGCTTGGTAATCAGATTCCGCTGCTCCGCCTCGGGCAGGCGCGCCAGGAGCGCCTTGCCCCCGGCGGTGCAGTGGATGGGCAGGCGCGTGCCCAGCCCGATGCCCACATCGACCGTGTACTGCCCTTGGCGCGACCCCTGCCAGCGGTCGATGTATGCAACCTCGGCCCCCCCGAGGACCCCCAAGCTTGCGGTACGC
Organism: uncultured Solirubrobacterales bacterium; assembly: GCA_963771915.1. Classification (GTDB taxonomy): domain Bacteria; phylum Actinomycetota; class Thermoleophilia; order Solirubrobacterales; family Solirubrobacteraceae; genus Palsa-744. The sequence continues at coordinate 585,080 of CAVYVD010000001.1, forward strand.
CCGGTCCGCGCGCGCAGCTCCCTCAGGTGCTCGCGGGCCACGCGGCGGACCACCATCGAGTCGAGCAACGAGAGCCCGAAGTCCGAGACACGCGAGGCGAGCCGATACTTGCGCGAGGGCCCCTGCTCGAGGTAGCCGAGCGTCACGAGCGTGGTCGCGTAGCGGTGCGTGGTCGAACGACCCAGATCGAGCTCGTCAGCCATGTCGGCGATCCCGCGCACCGGGTGCTCCGCGGTGAAGCACGTGAGCATCGCCAGCCCGGCGCAAAGCGAGGAGGAGAACCTTCCGGGGTGCTCGGGATCCAGTGGCTTGGACATAACTTGATTTTCGATGGCGGATGTCGATTTGATCTGTAGCGATGTGATTGTTCCCGGGCGGCGCCCGCATCTAACTCCCACTTGAAACAGACATACGCCGCGTGAAGGATGCAGCATGACAACCACATCGGCGGCGGAAAAGTCGCGACAAGAATGGTCGCTTTGCGGGTAATTCACTCGGGCGAGTCCCGCGCAACCGAAGAGGACTCGAACTATACAAAGCCGCTTTCACTGTTTCCAACTCCCAACGCGATTGTTCGGCGCCGGCCACGCGTCGGAGATGTCGGACCACCGACAGTGGGCCCCCCGGCCGGCGGCTCGGCGGGCGCCCATCACGAGCATCGTGGGAACCGCCAGCCCACCGATCGCCGCCAGCACAGAGCGCGCCGTGAGTCTCGCCTCCGGATAGGAGGCCTCGGGCATCGACAGATAGTGGCTGGCCATACCGGCGAGCAGCAGCACGTGCTGGCGCCCGCATGGAAGCGCCCGGATCCGGCGCATGGACTCCGTGGCCAGCAGGCCCAGGCGAGTCGCCACCTCCTCGGGAGAGGTGTAGTAGTCGAGCAGGCTGCGCTGACCCGACGCGATGTCCTGCTGTCTATCGACAAGGCTGTCCAGCAGCAGGTGCAGGGACCCGATCCACGGAAAGTACGCCTCCTCGATTGCGATCGCCTCCTCCGCGCGCACGAAGCGGTTGGCAGCGGCGGCGATCAGCACATAGACACCCAGCGACGAGCCGGCGGAGGCCGCGGTCTCCCACCACCGCAGGCCCGTGCTGAAGGGCGTCTGCGCACCCGCCCACCGCGCCAGGGCGACGTGGTCGCCCTGGGATTCGTTCAGATTCAGGCTCTGGTAGGAGGCCATCCGCACGGCGGCTCTGCGCACGGAGGCCGCAACCGAGGCGTAGGACGGAAGCTCGCGCAGGACCGCGTGACAGGTCTCGACGATCTCCTGGAGATAGCCGGCGTCATCCTTTTGGGGATGGTGCGCGTAGTAGTCGATCCGCGGACCGCCGGGATCGAGCGCCGCACCCAGCACTTGGTGCAGTTGATCGCCATTGCGGATCGGGTCCCCGCAGGGCTCCTCGGCGAGCGTGTCGATGTAGTCGTAGGCGACCTGGAAGGCAACCTGGGCGCGTATCACCGCGGCGCGATGCGCATCGGGGACGAAGGCGGCAAACGCGGCTGCGCCGTCGAGGTTCAAGCGCTCCGCACGCAGGTTGGAGAGCGCCGCCCGGCGGAGCAGCGGATTGGGAATTTCCTCCGCCCGGCGATGCCAGTGGGCGGCCTCTCGCCGGACGCATGGAAAGACCCCCAGCCAGTAGCGTCTTGCGGCGCTCGCGAACCCGGCGGCGAGCGCGGCGCCTCTCTCTGAACGAACCAGCACACAGACAGCTTTGCGCGCATAGAAGACGACACGGTGCAACATCCGTCGAGCACCCCGCTTCGAGCCCGGCCACGGCGTCCTGAGCGAACCTTTGGAGCCCGTCAATCTGCACGAATTGTTTCCTACTCCTGCAAACCCACCTGCGCCGGCACTCTCGCCGCTTTCAGGCCCGGCAGCGCGATCACCACCATCGCCATGCCGGCGACCAGCAGGAAGGTGCCCAGAACCTGCAGCCCCCCGAGCGAGAACGGCGCGGGGAAGCCCGTCGTGAGCTTGAGCCAGCGGCTCGCCAGTGCGTGACCGTACACACCCAGCAGCGCCCCGTCGGCGCTGCCGATGCTCAGCAAAATCAAACTCTCCAACAGCAGCGCCCGCCAGAGCTGGAGGTAGTCGAAGCCCTGAATGCGCAGCGATGCAAGCTTGGCGCGCCGCTGCCAGATGACAGCGCTGAGCGCCGATGCGACGGAGAGCGCGGCCGCGATCAGCAGCAGCGTCGCTATCTCGCCAAGCGTTCGCAGCCCCTGGCGCGCGCTGGCCTCGCTTTCGGCGGCGCGTTCGCCGCTCGTGCGCACCAGCAGTCCCCGGCGATCGCCGAGTGCGCCTTCGAGTCCGCGTTTGACCGCCGCCACATTGGCGCCCCGCTGGAGATCGACCTCCAGCGCCGCCGCGTCGGTCGTCCGCCAGTAGCGGGTGTAGTCGTTGGTGTTGATAGTGATCGCACCGGGCGGCCATCCCGAGTTGGTCATGACGGCCGCCACGCCAAAGCGCACGGGACCCGAGGGTGTCGGCAGCGACACGGACGACCCTGGGCGCAGATCGTGTTCGGTGGCGAAGCCGCTGGAGACCGCCGCCCAGCCACCCCGGCGCAGCAGCCTGGTGGCCTCGGCGAGGTTGCCACTGACGACCTGGCCGGCTTCGAGCATCGCCGGATCGCTCGGTGGCCTGGCGCGCAGCCACAGCCTGCGGTCGCCCACATCGAGGAGCCCCCCCTGGTAGGTGCGCACCGCGGCCACCCCCGGCACGCGCGCAAGCCTGCTCGCGGTGCCCTCGGCCGTGAAGCTGTTGGTGTTGAAGATGTCGTCGCCATCCACCACCCAGATGCCGGCGGTGCTGAAGTAGTGGGCGATCGCTCCGTCGATGCCCCGCAGGAGGTCCTCGCGCGCGCCCCCGATCGCCACGCTGCCATAGATCGCCAGGGCAGCCACCCCGGCCAGCGCGATCGAGCGCGTGGCGGTCGATCGCAGCTCGGTCACGGCGATGACGAGCATGCTGCCGGGTATGCGCTCGCCGATGCGCGTGAGCATCCAACCCACCGCCTCGAAGATCGCCGGGATCAGGCAGATGGCCACCAGCGCCAGCGCCACTCCGCCGACGATCGTCAACCGCGGAGCGCTCAGCACGAGCACGGTCACAGCGGCGAGCAGGACGAGGCCGAAGGCACCCAGGGCAAGGACGGCGCGTTTGGCCACGCCGGCCTCGCCCCTGGTTTCGCGAAAGACCGCGTCCGCCGGTCGTCCCGGACGCAGGTCGATCAGCGGGGGCAGTGAGGCGAGTAGCGTGGCGAGCACGCCGGCGCCGATCGCCAGCACGACGGTGCCCGTGTGGACCAGCTGCGCGGAGCTGAGTGGAAAGGCCACCGCGAGGTAGAGGGGCACACGATGAAAGAGGGTGTGCGAGAGCGCGTCGCCGAGCGCCACCCCGACGAGCGAGGCGCCGATCCCGAGCATCAGCGCCTGGAAGCCCAGGATCACCAGCACCTGGTAGGAGTCGAAGCCCTGCATACGCAGGTCCGCGATGAAGCGCCGGCGCTCGGGGACGGTGAGCAGCATCGCATTGAGAGCGAGCAGGAATCCCACCATGCCGCCGATCGCGGCGAACAGAGAGGTCGACTGGTTGGTCGGCTTCTCCGCGGTGCTCAGCTGGCGCAGTTCTTCGTCGGCCGGCTCGACGTCCAGGCGCCCGGCGGCCAGCCCTCGAAGCTCTCCGGCGACGAGCCGATCCGCGCCCGGCGCCGGCTTGACGAGTACCTCAGTGATCCGTCCGAGCTTGCCCGTGAGCTCCTGTGCGAGTGGCAGCAGAGCGACCGCGACCGTCCCGTCCCTGGTCGCTTCGGCGAGCGCGCCCGAGGGCACGAGACGGACGAAGGTCTGGCGTTCTTCGCCGTTGGCGAAAAGCGTCACCGGGCTGCCTTGCCCGGCTCCGATCCTGCTCGCCACTTCCGCCGGCAGTCCCACTCCGCCGGCCAGCAGCAACTCCGAGGAGGTCCGTTCCCGCTGCGCCAGAGCCACCAGCGCGATGATGCCGGGGTCGATGCCGATCAACTGGACCGACTCGCGGCCCCTGGGGCCGAGCACAGTCACCTCCTCGCGCAGGAGCGCAGCCGCCGCTTCCACACCCGGCAGCCCGCGAACCGTGTTCGCCAACCCTTCGTCGGCCCCGTCGCTTGAGCGTGCCACCAGCTGCAGCCTCGCCGAGCCCACCAGTCCGTGCAGCAGGTTCCCCGCCGAGCCCATCAGGCTGGTGTTGGCCACCAACACCCCGAACACCAGCGCAACCCCCACCGCGATCCCGCCGCCGGCCAGGAGCTCCTGCGCGGTATGGCGGCGCAGGCGCCACCCGTAGAAGCGCAGCAGCATGCTCACGCGCACGCCGGCGATCGTCGGGTTCATCGACGGGCGGCTCATCGTTTGCGGCTCGTCACGTGCGGCTCATCGCGTGCGGATCATCGGGTGCGGCTCGTCACGGTCTGGTCATCGAGTGCGGATCAGACGAGGCTCATCGCCAGCTCCGCATCGAGGCCCTCGCTCAGGTGCCCGTCGCGAAGGGTGTGCACGCGGTCCACGAACGCCCGCGCCTGGGGGTCATGGGTGACGAGCAGGCCGGGGATGCTCCGCTCGCGGCAGAGGTCGCGCAGCAGCGCCAGCACCTCCCTGCTGCGCTTGGAATCGAGGTTGCCGGTGGGCTCGTCGGTGAGCAGCAGGCGCGGCTCCCCCGCGAGCGCCCGCGCGATCGCCACGCGCTGGCGCTCGCCCATCGAGAGCTTGTCGGGAGTGTGCTCCTCGCGCTCGCGCAAACCCACGCGCTCAAGCCACGGACGTGTGACCCGGCGAGCATCGCGCAGCGTCCACCCGTCCCCCAGCAGCTTCAGCGCGGCGTTGTCCAGCGCGCTCGCGCCCGCAATCAGGTGAAAGGACTGAAACACGAAGCCCACCTCCCGGCGGCGGAAGCGGGCGGCCTCCGCGGCCGGGAGGCTCGTCACATCTCGCTCGCCGAACCACACGCTCCCCCGATCCGGATCGAGCAGCCCGGCGGTCAGCAGCAGCAGCGTGGTCTTGCCCGACCCGCTGGGACCGTACAGCGCCACGAGCTCGCCCGGGGCGACCGTCAGAGAGACTCCGTCCACCGCGCGGACGACCTCGGAACCGCTGGAGTAGTGCTTGACGAGCTCGCGCAGCTCAAGGCTCGAGCTCACGACCCCGAACGCTCCATCCCGCCGGGGCGCCGATCGGGGAAGGGCACGACCACCGCGGGCTCGTCGCCCGTGCGGATCAGCTCGCCGTCCCCGATCCACATGAGCATGTCCGTCCCCTGCGTGGCGTCGGAGTCCTCGGAGGCCACCACCAGCGTGGCCTTGTGCTCGCGCGCGCCGGAGCGCATCAGCTCGTAGAGCTCCTTGCGCTCCTGGGGACTCGGCACCACGGCCGGCTCGTCCACGAGCAGCAGACGCGGCTCTCGCACGAGCGCCCGCGCAAGCATCACGCGCATGCGCTCCGCCATCGCGAGCGAGGCGGCGAGGTCGTCCGCGTACTCCGTGGCGCCCGCCCAGTGCAGCTTTCGCCGTGCCCTGCGCTGGGATTCGTGCATGGTGGCCCCGTCGCTCACCAGCGGCAGGGCCACGAGATCGACGACTCGCTCCCCCTTCGCGGGGCGCCAGTCCTCGCTCGCCAGCAGCCCGATCCGATTGCGCAGCAGCCGCTCGCGCCGCAGTGCCGACATCCCCGCCAGGGCGTGCCCCTCGAAGTCGATCCTCCCCTCGTCCGGAGCCTCGATGCCCGCGGCCAGCCGCAGCAGCGTGGACTTGCCCGTCCGCCGCGAGCCGAGGACGCCGACGTGCTCGCCCGCGTGGACCTCGAAGGAGGCCCGCTCGAGCACCACCGTTCGCCTGCGCCCATCGGGGTATGCCTTGCTGACCCGCTCGAAGCGGAGCAGCGGCGTGGCGGAGGCCGCGCTACGGGGTGCGCGCGGCAGCATGCTCCTCGATTCGCCTGCGCGTGCGTTTTGCCCACTCGACCTCGCCGCGCAGCTGGGCGTCGGAGGCGTCGCGGACGATCTCCATCACCAGCCCCATCCACGAGCGCATGGGCAGCGGGGGCCCCGAGCTCTGGCGCAGCAGCTCCAGGCACTCGCGCTCGTACTGGCGCAGCGCCTCCAACAACTGGGGCGCGTCCTCCTCGCGGGCCGCCGCGACCTTCGCCTGGATTTCCACGCGCGTGGGCTCACGCGGGGCAAGGGTTTCAAGCCACAGTCGCAGCGCCTTGGGGGCAAGCTCGGTGGCGCGATACACGGTGCGGTGCTGGCGCGGGTTCTCGGGATCGCGCTCCACCGTACCCGAGATCAAGCCCGCACGCTCGAGTTGATCAAGCATTCGGTAGAGGCGCTTGGGATCGATCGCCCACGAGGGCCCCAGGCGCGCCCCCAGGCGGGCACCCAGGTCGTAGCCGTGGCCCGGGCGCTCCAGCACGAGTCCGAGAATCGCCCCCTTCAAGGGCGAGGATCCCCGCATCCAAGTCCTGTCAACGGCAGCAGTCGAGTCGTTTGTGGACATCTTTTCCCGGTCGCCCCTCCGACAACCATACAGATTTCAGCCCTTTAACCCTACACCAAAGCCCTCCCAAGTGCACATCATTTAAGAACCTTTCAAATAGAACAGATCCTACGTTTCCGCCGCCCGAGCTCTCCTCAGGCCTGCTCTCGGCGCGGGGCGGAGGACTCCAGGCCCTCCGCCCCCGCGGCGGTCCGCTCCAGCAGCGCCGCGGCGGCGCTCGCCGGATCCAGACGGCGCTCCACGACCTCATCCAGCAGGCGCTCGAGCTCGGCGTCCCCACGCAGCTGCACTTCCAGGCGACGGCGCATGCGGGCGCTCGCCAGCGCCAGCACCTCGCCCCGCAGGTTGCGCCGCCGGCGCTCCGCGAGCTGCCCCTCGGCGAGGATGTGCGCGCGGTGCTCCTCCAGGCGCTCCACCAGCTCGGGGACCCCCCGGCCATGAACGGCCTCGGTCCTGACGATCGGCACCCGCCAGCGCCGTCCCTCGGCGCGCAACCGCTGCGCGTGGTCCCCCTCCGCATCGCCGCCCTCGGCGCGGTCCCCCCCGCGCGATGTCCCCCGGCGTCGTCGAGGTTGGCCAGCGAGAGCACCCCGCGGATCTCGCGCACCATCGTGTCCGTGAGAGGGTGATCGGCCTTGTTGATCACGATCACGTCCGGGATCTCCATCACGCCCGCCTTGAGCGCCTGGATCGAGTCGCCCGAGCCGGGCATCAGCACGAGCACCACGGTGTCCGCGTGGTCGACGATGTCGACCTCCGCCTGCCCCACCCCCACGGTCTCCACGAACACGTCCTCGCGCCCCGCCGCGTCGAGCAGCAGAGCGGCCTGCAGCGCCGCCTCGGAGAGACCCCCCAGCGCGCCCCGGTTGGCCATCGAGCGGATGAACACCCCCGGGTCCAGGAAGTGCTCGCCGAGGCGGATGCGGTCCCCCAGCAGCGCGCCGTGGGTGAACGGGGAGGAGGGGTCGATCGAGAGCACCCCCACGGTGCGCCCCGCCTCGCGGCGCACGCGGGTGAGCGCCCCGATCAGCGTGGACTTGCCCACCCCGGGAGGGCCGGTGAAGCCGACCACCGCGGCGCGGCCCGTGTGGGGGTAGACCTCCCGCACGAGCTCCCACCCCTCGGGGCGGTCGTCCTCCACCAGCGAGATCCCCCGCGCCAGCGCACGGCGGTCACCGGCGAGCAGGCGCTCGGCGAGGGTCGCGGTGGAGGTGGGCGCGGTCACGGGCGCAATCATCGCAGGACAATACGATTGGCCCGCCATGGAACAGCCCGAGCTGATGACCGACCCCGCCCCCGGGAACACACCACGCAACCCCTCCCCCGACCCCCCTTGTGGGGGTCCCCCTCCCCCATCCCCCTCCGGTCCCCCCGTCGAGCTTCGGGGAGATCCCCCCCCGCTGAGGGGCGGAGTGGTTGCGCTGCTGCGGTTCATGCGCGCGAACAACATGGTCTACCGCGGCTACGCCGGGATGCTGCTGCGTCTGGGCGTGCTCAAGCTGCGCCACCGCGGGCGCCTGCGCACGGACGGGCTGTGCTTCATCTGCCCCGGCGTGCAGCTGGAGATCGGCCCCCGGGCCACGCTGCACATCGGCCGCTGGGCGTGGATCGGACACGGCACCAAGCTGCGCGTGCACGAGGGCGAGGTGCGGATCGGCGCCAAGACGGTGATAGGGCAGGAGTGCACGATCTCCGCCTTCCAGCACGTCTCGATCGGACGCGAGTGCATCGTCGCGGACCGCGTGATGCTGATCGACTTCGACCACGGCATGGTCGAGGTCGAGCGCCCGATCCGCCTGCAGGGCATCTACAAGCGCGACGTGCGCGTCGGGCACAACGTGTGGATCGGCTACGGCGCCTGCATCCTGCGCGGGGTCGCCGTGGGCGATAACAGCGTGATCGGCACCGGCGCCGTGGTCACCGGCGAGGTCCCCGCAAACGCCGTGGTGGGCGGCGTTCCCGCCCGCGTGATCCGCATGCGCGAGGCGCCCCGTTCGATGCGCTGGAAGTGAGCGGCAGCCCGCGGAAGCTTTGCCGCTTCGCCGCCCCCACCAGCTACTGGACCTCTCATAGCTGTCATCTGGTCGCTGCTCCACAGGTCCAGTTTGGTGGTTATGCCCCCAAACTGAAACACACAAACCGCCCGCCGCCGACCGTCACGCCGCCAGCGGTGTTCGGGGCTCCACATGCGCCGCCAGGTTGCGCAGCGCCACGGGATCGGCGTCCGCACCTGCCGCCAGTGCGCGCTCGACGCCGAGGCGGTGACCCTCGAAGCGCTCGCGCGCGTAGGGGACCGCGAGGCCGCGGGAGACCATGAAGGCCCAGTCGCTCGCCTGCAGTGCCAGCAGCTCCCGCACAGCCGCCCCCCCGGCGCGGGGGCCGGCACGCACCACCTCGAGCTCCGCCGCGCGCATCGCGAAGGCGATATCCGCCACCGCGGGGCCCGACCACGTCGAGAGGTCCCCGTCCTGACCCCAAGTGCTCGCCTCCCATGCCCGCGCGGGCCCCGCAAGCGCGTCTGCGAGTCGAGCCGAACGCCCATCCTCCATCCCAATACCCTCCCCCCCCCGGGGAGTCTCGCCCAGCGCCGGGAGATCCCCGAGCGGCGCCGGCTCGTGGCGCTCGAGGGCGTCGTCGAGGCGCACCAGCTCGAGATCCTGGCGGGCGCACTCGTCCACCACCGCGGTCAACCACTGAAGGCCCTCATACCACCAGTGGCCGAGCAGCTCCGTGTCCAGCGCACACACCGCCAGGCCGCCTCCGGGCAGGCCCCCGCCGTCGCGGCGCAGACGCTCGCGGGTGCGCGCGACGAAGTCCGCCGCATGCTCGCGCGCGATCGCGACCGCCTGCCCGTGGTCGTAGACGCCGCCGTCGTTGGACCACGGGTTGTGGTGGTGGACGGTGTGCCGGTGGTAGTCCCGGTAGCGCCCATGTGCGGGATAGCCCCCATCGCTCCACACCCGCGCGATCGTGGCGCGGTCGATCGGAACGAGCACCACCCCCGACTCCCCCACCAGCGGGCGCAGGTGGGCCGGGGCCCCCAGGCCGAGGCGACCGGTCAGCTCCACGCACACCGCGCGCACCCCCGCATCCGCCAGCGTGGGCTCCAGATATCCGGCGTGCGCGCACTCCGGCAGCCAGAAGCCCCCCCGCCACCCCTGCCCGAAGCGCGCGCGGTGGGACTCGATGCCACTCTGCGCCTGTACGCGCAGCCCCGCCTCGGTGGCCAGCAGCGGCAGCACCGCGTGCGTGGCGGAGGAGGTCCACTGCACGTGGGGCGCAAACGCATCCACGAGGTTGGGACCGCTGCGCTCGAAGCTCTCAAGCGCCCGCTCGTAGTCCCCCCAGGAACGCTCCAGTTCGCGGGCCAGGGTCTCGTGGCCGCCCGCGCGCAGCCCCCGGGCATCCTCAGCGTGGGTGTAGGCGCGGGTCTCCCCCACGAACCGCGCGAACCGCTCCCCCACCCCGGTGGCCTCCAACTGGTCGCACAGCACCGGGGTTAACGACACCGTCAGCGGCGCCCCCCGCTCCAGCAGCTCCAGCAGCGGCAGGTAGCAGGTGGCGATCGCCTCCCACAGCCACTCCTCTCCGAAGGGCCACGTCCCGAAGCCCTCCACGTAGGGCATGTGGGTGTGCAGAACGATCGCGAGCTCCCCCGGGGGCTCCTGCCGGCTCGGCGCGCCCGATCGGCGGCGCTCACCGGCGTGGACCAGCGTCCGGGCGAGCGCTCACGTGCGGCACACCGCCACGAAGTCGAGCGCCCGATCGAGGTCGGCCTGCCCGCGCGGGCGCAGGGCGAAGTCCGCGGCGGAGATCGCGGGGGTGAACCAGTCGTAGAAGCGCCCCGTGAGCCCAAGCCGGGCGTGCACCTGATCCCAGCCCAACCTCAGGGCAAACTCGTGCAGGCGCAGCTTGCGGGCGTGGAAGAGGCCGTAGAGCGCCACCGAGGCGAAGTGCTCGCGGCACAGCCGCTCGAACTCCCGCGCGCGATACTCGTGTACGTGCCACGGGTTGTCCGAGCGCGGAGCCCCCTTGGGAGCGAGGGTGAGCACGTTGGGGGTGGACAGGTACACCGTTCCCCCGCTCCCCACCAGCCCCCGGAAGTGCTCGAGCGCCGCGCCCGGGTCCCGCAGGTGCTCGATCGTCTGCAGGAACACCACCGCGTCGGCCGGCGCGGAGAAGGTTTCGATGAGGTCGCGCTCGAAGCGCAGGTTCGCCCGCCGGTAGCGCCGGCGCGCATGCTCGTGCGCCTCCGGGTTGGCATCCACCCCCACCACGCTCGCCGCGCTGTGAGCGAGCACCTCCGAGCCGTAGCCCTCCCCGCACGCCATGTCGATCGCTCGCAGGCCCCCCACGCGGACCGCGATCCACTGGTACACCACCAGATGGCGGCGATACCAGTAGTTCTCCTGAGGTACGTCCGGGAGCGTGCGCTCGCCGGTCAGCGCCAGCGGCGGCACGTCTGGGGGCTGGTCGCGCTGCACGTAGGGAGGCGCGGACACGGCGCGCGAGTATATGGTCCCGGGTCTCATGACCCCCCCCTCCCTGAGCCCCGAGGAGATCCGCGACGTCAACACGCGCTACCACGACGTGGCCGCGGGGCACTACGACGCGAAGTGGGGGATCGACTTCGGGGACATCGGCCTTCAGCAGGTCACCGCCAAGGTTCGCAAGGCGCTCGGGGGAGATCGGGTGCCCACCCACCCGGGCGGGCACCCGACCTACGCCCGGTCGCTCGAGATCGGCTCGGGGACGGGGTACTTCACGCTGAACCTGATGCGCGCCGGGCTGATCGAGCGGGCGACCTGCACGGACATCTCGCCCGGGATGCTCGCCACCTTGGGGGCCAACGCCAGGGGCCTCGGACTGAAGGTCAAGACTGTGAGCGCCGACGCCGAGCGCCTGCCCTTCAAGGACGGGAGTTTCGACCTCGTGCTGGGCCACGCGGTCCTGCACCACATCCCCGACCTCCCCACCGCCTTCGGGGAGTTCGCGCGCGTGCTCGCGCCCGGCGGCACGCTGCTGTTCGCCGGGGAGCCCTCCCGCTACGGCGACCGCCTCGCGGGCGTGCCCAAGCGCTTCGCCGGCGCCGCGGCCCCCCTGTGGCGGGCCGCGCTGGGCGCGCGTCGTGTCGGGTGGCCCGGCGGATCCGAGGAGGCGACCGATGCGGCCCTGGAGGGCGTCGTCGATGTGCACGCCTTCGGCCCCGGCGAACTGCGGGAGCTCGCACGGGGGGTCGGCCTCGAGCGGGTGCGGGTGAGCGGCGAGGAGCTCCTGGCCAACTGGTTCGGCTGGACCAACCGCACGCTGGAGGCCACCGCCGAGCCCGCCGACGTCCCCTGGGCGTGGCGCCAGTACGCCTACCGCGGCTACCTCGTGCTGCAGGAGCTCGACCGCCGCCTGCTGGAGTCGCGGCTGCCCCCCGCGATCTTCTACAACCTGATGCTCTCCGCGCGCAAGACAGCCTGACGCTCGCCGCGCGCCGGGTACTAATCGTTACTAGACCGTCAAGGTTCGCCCCCCACAGACGGTTCCTCCCCTTAGACTGCGTCTATGCCGGATCGCCTGCACCGCGACTTCCCGCTCTTCCCGCTTGGAATAGTGGCGCTGCCCACCGAGAACGTGCCCCTGCACATCTTCGAGGATCGCTACCGCACCATGATCGAGGAGTGCCTGGAGGAGCAGCGCGAGTTCGGGATCCTCTGGATGGCCGACGAAGAGCTCAAGCCGATCGGGTGCGCCTGCACCGTCGAGACGGTGCTCGAGCGCTTAGAGGACGGGCGCATGAACATCCTTGTGCGCGGCACCCGCCCCTTTCGCCTGGTGGAGCGCCAAGACGACCTCCCCTACCCGGCGGGAGTCGTGGAGTTCCTCGACGAGCACGACGAGCAGGCCGATCTCGAGATCGTGCGCGCCACGCGCGAGCTCTACGCCGAGCTGGTCGAGCAGGCCACCGAAAATGCCCTCTCCGAGGAGGAGATCGAGACGCTCAACGCCTACCGCATGGCCGCCACCGTGGAGTTCGGCGCAGACGCCAAGCAGGAGCTCCTGGAGTTGCGCTCCGAGAACGCCCGCCTGCGCCTGCTCACGATGCTCTTCCGCGCCGCCATCAAGCGCATGGAGCTCGTCGAGCGCGCCCAAGCTCACGCGCGCTCCAACGGGAAGGTGCGCTTCGGGTAGCCCTCACTGAGGCAGGCCACACACCTTCTGTGCCACTTCCAGCACGAAGAGCGCCAGGTGACGAAGCGCCGATGGCTCCTCCGCGGAGTTGTCGGCGAAGCGCACCCTGCCTTCGGGGTCGCGCACGTAGTAGCTGAACACCGACCCCGGCCGCGGGGGCAGCGAGAGGTGCTTGGCTGAGGGGGCCTGCAGTTCTTCGGTGACACCCCGCGCCTGTATCAACTGGGGGTCGCTCAACTGGCGGGTGGGACCCAGGACCCGGGCGGGGCTCTCCTCACAGCGCACCCCTCCGCCTTCGTTGACCACCTCGGTCAGCACCTCCCCCGGCGAGCCACCGGTGCGCTGCACCACGAACAGGTCGGGGAGCTCGATGTTGTCCCCACAGCCCGCCATCATCGCCGCGACGGCGAGCGCCACGGCCAGGGGGGCCGCGCCTGGCGCGCCCCTCACGAGCGCCACGGCCGAGATACCTCTCCCGTGGGCCGCGGCCGACGCGCCCCTCACGCCCACACCGCCACCCCGCCACGGCGGGGATCGCCCGCGCCCAGCAGCTCCCCGTCGCTGCGCTGGACGGCCTGCACGCCTCCGAAGAACAGGTTGAGCGCATGAAAGGCGACCACTCGACGATCCTCGCGCTCCAGTGCGCGCACGTCGATCCCGGGCTCCGCGTAGACCACCCCCTCCTCGAAGTGAACCCGCGGTGCGCGCACCGCCTCCTGGGCACCCAGGGCGTGATCGACCACCCCCACGATCGTCTGCAGCAGAGCCGAGCGGATGCGGTTGGAGCCCGCGCTGCCCAGCACCAGCTCCACCTCCCCCGCCCGCGTGACCACCGAGGGGGCCATCATGCTCGGCATCCTGCGCCCCGCGGGATGCCGGTGGAAGCCAAGCGGATTTAGATCCTGCTCGCCCATGATGTTGTTCACGTGGATGCCCGTCCCCGGCACCACCACCCCCGAGCCCTCCCCGTTGGTGCACGTCACGCTGCACGCCCGCCCACTCCCATCCAGCACCGAGATGTGGGTGGTGGCGCCCAGGTGGCCCGTGGTGCCCGAGCCGCCCGCCCGGGGGTCGCCCGGGGCGACCCCGCCGCGGCCCGAGCCGCAGGAGCCGCTGCCGGCTCCCAGGCGCCCGGCGAGGAAGGTCTCCAGGAAGCCCTCGTCGGCGAGGCCCTCCACGAACTCCGGGGTGCGCTCCGACTGGGCGGCCTCCATCGCCGCTACAACCTGCTCCAACGTCGGCGGCCCCGGCGACCGGTCCAGCAGCGCAAGCGCGTACGCGAGCAGCGTCCCCCCCGCCGACGGCGGGGGGTTGGTCAGCACCTCCCGGTCGCGGTAGCTCATGCGCACAGGTGCGCGCAGCTGAGCGCCATAGGACACGAGGGCCTCGATGGTGATCGAGCCCCCGCGCTCGCCCAACCACTCACTCACGGCGGCCCCGATGTCCCCCGCATAGAACGGTCGCGCCCCCTCGCGGCCGAGCCGCTCCAGCGCGTCCCCCAGCTCGGGATTGCGAAGCACCTCCCCCTCGCGCAGCACATGGCCCGCCGGCGCCCACAGCGCCGCGCACTCCTCGGTCGAGAGGAGCAGCTCGGCGAGGATCTCCGCCACGTACGCCTGCCCCGCGTTCAGCTCCACTCCCGTACGCGCCAGGCGGGCCGCGGGCGCAGCCAGCTCATCCAGCGGCGCCGTGCCCCATCGCGCGACCGCCTCGCACACCCCCGCGGGCGTCCCATACAGCCCGCAGGAGGCCGGCCCGATGTGAAACACCTGCGCGGCATCCCCGAAGGACACGTCGATCGCCTGGAGCTCCGCGGCTGAGCCGTCCCCCGCCCGAGCGGGGGCCTCGACGAAAAAGTCCAGCAGCGCCGGCTCCCAGCCGGGGCCGGCCACCAGCAGGTAGCCCCCCGCCCCCAGGCCCGTCAGCAGCGGCTCCGCCACGAACGAGGTGAGCATCGCCCCCACCGCCGCATCCACTGCGTTGCCGCCCCCGCTCAGCACCCGCGCCCCCGCTTCCGCGGTCAGCGGATGGCCGGCGGCGACCACGCCTCGCTCAGCCATGCTCATTTGCGAAGGGTAGAGCGAGGCTCAGCCGCGCGGCATGAACTCCGGCACATCGAGCTCGTCCACCGCGACGCCCCCGCGGCGCTCGCGCCGGCCGCCCGGGCTGGGAGCTCTGTCGGCGCGCTGGACGCGGGGCTCGCCCGCGGGCTCCTCCAGCCGACCGCGGCCGGAGGTCCGTGAGCCGCGGCGCTCGGAGTCGTAGCCGGTGGCCACCACCGTGACCCACACCTGATCCTCGAGCTTCTCGTCGACCATCGCCCCGAAGATGATGTTGGCGTCCGGGTGGGCCGCCTCGGAGACCGCCTTGGCGGCCTCGTTCACCTCCCACAGCGAGAGGTCCCGCCCGCCGGTAATCGACAGCAGGATCGAGTGTGCCCCCTCCATCGAGGTTTCGAGCAGCGGCGAGGCCACCGCCTGCATCGCGGCGTCGGTGGCGCGGTGCTCGCCCCCGGCGCCCATGCCGATCCCCAGCAACGCGTTGCCGGCGCCGCTCATGATCGTGCGCACGTCGGCGAAGTCGAGGTTGATCAGGCCCGGCAGCGTGACCAGGTCGGAGATGCCCTGCACCCCCTGGCGCAGCACGTCGTCGGCAACGCGGAAGGCGTCCACCATCGAGGTCTGCTTGTCCAGCACGCTCAGCAGGCGGTTGTTGGGCACCACGATCAGGGTGTCCACCTCCTCCGCCAGCGCCTTGATGCCCTGCTCGGCCTGCTCGGCGCGGCGGGAGCCCTCGAAGCCGAAGGGCTTGGTGACGATCGCAACCGCCAGCGCTCCCACTTCGCGCGCGATGCGCGCCACGATCGGCGCCGCCCCGGTGCCCGTACCGCCGCCGGCACCCGCGGTGATGAAGATCATGTCCGAGCCCTTCAGGAGGGCCTTCGCGCGGTCGTAGTCCTCCATCGCGGCCTGACGACCGAGGTTGGTGTCCGAGCCCGACCCCAGGCCCCTGGTGAGCTCGGCACCGATGTGCAGGGTGATGTCCGCGGTGGACTGCTGGAGGGACTGCAGGTCGGTGTTGATCGCCAGGAACTCCACCCCCTCCACCTCGGCCTCCACCATGCGGTTGACCGCGTTGACCCCCGCGCCGCCGACCCCCACCACGCGGATCACAGGGTGGATGACCGGCTGCCCGCCGGCGTCGGCGCTCATGGGGCGGGGCTCCTCGCGGGCATAGACATCCACCGGCGGAGCCTCCCGCGCCGCGGCCGTCGCGGGGGCGGGGCGCTCCATCACGTTTGCGGGGATCTCCGCTGAGAAGACGTTGCGCAGGCGCTCCCGCGGGCTGGGGATGGAGGTGGGCTCCTCCTCCTCGAACGCCTCCGGTACGCTCGGGCGATCGTCCTTCGCGGCGGTGGGCTTCTCAGGCTCCCGCGCGGACGGCTGCCCGGGCTTCTTCTCCGAGCGCTCCTCGGAGGGCTCCTTCGTGGAGGACTGCTCGGACTCCGCCGCCCGCTCCTCCTCGGTCTTGCTGAAGAGGGCCGCCAGAGGCCCTTCGCGCATGCTCGCGCGTTTACTCTGGGCCATGGGCGAGGACCTCCTCCTTGGAGCCGTGGGCGAGGACCTCCTGCGCGAGCTGGCGGTAGGACTGCGCCGCGACCCCCTCGGGCTCGTACTTGAGTACCGACATGCCCTTCACCGGGGCCTCCGCGAAGCGCACCGTCTTGCGGATGCGCGAGGCGAACACGCGGTCCCCGAAGTTCTCCTCGAGGATCTCGATCGCCTCCTTCGCGTGGATCGTGCGCGAGTCCACCAACGTGGGAAGGATACCCTCGATGTCGACGTCTGGATTGAGGTTCTCGCGGATCATCGCAAGGGTGTTCTGCAACTGGATCAGCCCGCGCATCGACAGATACTCGCACTGCACGGGGACGATCACCTTGTCGGCCGCGGTGAGCGCGTTGATCGTCAGCAGCCCCAGGCTCGGGGGGGTGTCGATGCAGATGAAGTCGTAGTCCTCGCGGATCGGCTCGAACGCCTTCTGCAGGGAGCGCTCGCGGCCGATCATTGTGGACATCGCGATCTCCGCCCCCGCGAGGTCGATCGAGGCGCACGCGATGTCCACCTCGCGGCGGCGGATCACCTCGCGGATCGAGGTTTTGTGCACGAGCACGTCGTACATCGATTTCTCCAGGGTGTCCGGGTCGATGCCCTGGGACATCGTGAGGTTGCCCTGGGGGTCCATGTCCACGCACAGCACGCGATGGCCCTCCTCGGCGAACGCGGCGGCGAGGTTCAGCGTCGTCGTTGTCTTGGCCACCCCACCCTTCTGGTTGGCGAATGCGATGACCTTGGCCCTTCCTTGCACGGTGGGCTCCGATGCTCGATTGGTGGGATTGAAGAAGAGGGGTTCCGACCGAAGCCCGGGAGACACTCGCTTTCGACCGAAGCCGGGAGACACGCGCCTTCGGCGCGAGTCCCCGTTTCGGCCAGCATCCCCGTTTCGGCCGGCCGGCCTCTAAAGGCTGTCGTCGTGAGTATTCGCACGCGGGGTGGGGATTCCTGCACGCGCCAATACGATCCCTTCGATGCCCAGAGGCCATGTGAAGCTGGACCAACGGCTCGCCGGCACGAGCGTCTGCATCTGCGCGGGGCCCGGCGGAGTGGGCAAGACCACCACCGCGGCGGCGCTCGCGCTGGGGTTGGCGCGCGGGGGGCAGCGGGTGGCGGTCGTAACGATCGACCCCGCCCGGCGCCTGGCGAGCGCGCTGGGCATCGAGGAGCTCGACAACGAGCCCCGGCGGATCTCCCCGGAGCTGCTAGCCGCGCAGGGGATCGAGCTCCGGGGGGAGCTGTGGGCGACGATGCTCGACGCGAAGGGCACCTTCGACGCGCTGATCGCGCGCCTCGCCCCCGACGAGCGCGCGCGCGAGGAGGTGCTCTCCAACCGCATCTACCGGGAGATCTCCGCCGCGGCGGCGGGAACCCAGGAGTTCAGCGCGGTCACCAAGCTCTACGAGCTGCACCGCGAGGGGGGCTTCGACACGATCGTGCTGGACACCCCCCCCTCGCGCAACGCCCTGGACTTCCTCGACGCCCCCCTGCGCATGACGCGCTTCCTGGAGGGCCGCTCGCTGAGGATGTTCCTCGCGCCCGGCAACCTCGCGGCACGCCTGGTGGGACGCGGGAGCGGCCTGGTGCTCTCGGCCTTCTCTCGCTTCACCGGAGTGGACCTCATCGGGGAGGTGTCGAGCTTCTTCGGCTCGTTCGCGGGAATGGTGGACCCCATTCGCGAGCGCGCCCACGCCGTCGAGGAGCTGCTGCACGGCCCCGCCACCGCGTTCCTGCTCGTCACCTCGCCCGAGCCCCAGGTCGCGCGCGAGGCGATCTTCTTCGCCGAGCAGCTCACCGCCGCGGGGATGGCCCGCGCCGCGTTGATCGTCAACCGGGTCCACCGCGACGGCCTGGAGGGACGCTCCGCCGCCCAGGTGCAGGCGCTGCTGGCAGGGGAGCTAGGCGAGCGGCTGGCGGCGCGCGTGGCGGGCAATCTCGCGGACTTCGACGTGCTCGTTCAGCGCGACCGCGAGACCGTCAAGCGGCTCTCGCGCGTCCTCGGGGACCCCGACCCGATCCTGGTGGCCCATCTCGACGGGGACGTTCAGGATCTCGCCGGCCTCGATCGTGTCGCCAAAGCCCTCTTCGCCTGAGCGGGTCCCGATTGCCTCGCCCGGGGAAGCCCCAGTCGCCTCGCCCGCGCGAGCCCCACCGGCCTCGCCCGACAGGGCTCCGATCGGGAGCGGCGTCTGCTGCCCGTCGGCGCTCTCCGGCGCCGCCAGCAGCTCATCCGCGAGCGCCGCCAGATCGGGGCGCAGGTGGCCGCACAGGACATCGCGCAGCAGCGCGCGCAGGTGGCCGGCGATCTCCCGCGCGAGCGCGGTGGAGCGCGCGTCCTGCACCGCGGTCCCCGCGATCGCCGCGCGCTCGAGGGCGAGCGCGCGCAGCACCCGCCGGGCCAGCTCCGAGCGCTCCGCGGGGGCGGCGCAGAGCGCGGCCAGCCGCCCGGGGAGCATCGCCCGCTCAGAGGCGCCCTGCTCGGGCTCGAGCAGGGCCCGCAGGGCGAGCAGATGGTCGCTCAGCGCCTCCAGCTCGGTGGCCCGCTCGCAGCCCATCTCAAAGCGTGCGAGTGCCCAGGCGAGCTCGCTCTCACGGGGAGCCCGGCGGGAGACGAGGCTGCAGAACGCGCGCAGCTCATCTTCCTGCTCGACGCCCACCACCAGCATCCCGTGTGGCCTGCCTCCGTTGCCCAGCGCATGGGCACCCCAGGCGCCCGTGCCCACCCGCGCCCACGCGAGCCGCCCGAGCGCGATGCGCCCGTCCCCGAACAGGCGCAGCGCGCGCAGCAGCTCGCCCAGCACCTCGCGTCCGCGGGCGATCGCCGCGAGCACATCGGTGTCCTCGGTGGTGAAGACCACCAGCAGGTGCCCCACCTCATCCTGCTCGTCCTCCGAGGAGGGGGAGGGGGAGGGGGATAGGGATGACGCGCCGGGCGGGCCGGGGGCGGGCGGACCTCCCATGAAGACCCCGTCGGGCACGTCGAGGAGGGCATCGGCCCGGGCGATCGTCAGGCCGGCGCCCAGCGCCAGCTCGGGCGAGGCGATCGTGAGGCCGTGCAGCGTGCTCAGCAGCGTTACCTCGGTGGCGCTCGCGTGCGCGGAGCAGTCCAGGCGCTCCAAGGCCGCGTGCAGCCGCTCCTCGCGCAGCGAGAAGTCGCTCTGCTCGGCGAAGACGTACCCCAACAGGGCGCGCAGCGCCGCGTCCACTCGCTCGGGACTCCGCCGCCGCGCCCGCCGGCCCAGCTCCGCCCGCCCGCCGCTTTCGGGGAGCGCCTCACGCGCGAGCAGGTAGCGATCCAGGCCCTCGAAGCCCGCCAGCGCTCCCGCGGCGCGCGCGTGGCTCTCGAGGCCCCGCAGCGCGCCCCAGCGCTCGCGCAGGAAGACCTCCGTCAGCGGGCGGTAGCAGTACAGCGGGGTGCCCCGCCCCCGCGAGGAACGCGAGGCCAGCTCGAAGGGCACCTCCGCGCCGGCGTCCAGGTCGGACTGCATGAGGGCGGCCGCCTCCCGCACGAACTCGGTGAGCGTCGTCTGCAGCTGGGTTGAGCGCATGGGAGCCGTTTCGCCAAGGAAGCCTGCACTCCTGCGCGGCGCAGCTGGCGTTGCAGACCCCGCCACCCAGCGGAGCCCAACGGAGCCGCCCAGGCCCCGCGCGGGCGCGGATCGCCAGTCGGAAACATCGGGGGCGAACCGGCTACGGCCGCGATCGCCTCCGCAAGCCGCTCCACTTTTGCACAATCACCGGGTGGATGCCGAATGTGCGGCAAGTGCCTATGAATCAAACTTGTCGCCGAGCAAAGGATGTGCTTATTTTTCTAGGCACGCTGCGAACACGATGAAAGGATAGCTCAATGATCACCATGAGCAGCGATCCACTCAACGATGCCGATCGACTTGCATCGGATGGCGTTCCTCGGGCAACGCGATTGTCCCAGGCGCCCTTGGCGATCGCGGTTGTGCTGCTTTGCATCTTTCCGCGGGCGGCAGCCGCGGAAAACAGCAGCCCGACGAGCGTCCTCAACAACCCCACCGGCCCAGACATGACCGTCATCTACACCAACACCAAAAGCGAAGTCGCATACTGGTACTACACGCCACTTGGATGGGCCAACGGCCCCTTCGGGGGCAGCGTCGCGGAAGGCACCAGCCCGGTGGCCATGACGGACCCCGAACACGGCTACGTGTGGGTGTACTTCGTCAACCCTAGCAGTGAACTTGACCTTTTCGTGTACCTCGGGAAAGGATGGTCCGGCGTCGAAAAAGTCGGCGGCAAAGTCGCGGCGGACAGCAGCCCCGCGCTCGTCCTCAACAACCCCGCCGAAGCCTACCAGACCGTCTTCTACATCAACAGCAAACACGAAGTCGCGTGGTGGTACTACGCAAGCGGGTGGGCCAACGGCAGCTTCGGGGGCAGCGTCAAAGAAGGCACCAGCCCGGCCGCGACGGTCGACCTCGAAAACAGCGACGTATGGGTGTACTACGTCAACAGCACCGGTGAAATCGAGCGCTTCACCTACGAAGGCAAAGGATGGGAAGGGCCATTCAAAGTCGGCGGCAAAGTCGCGGCAAACAGCAGCCCCGCAGTCGTCCTCAACAGCGCCTCGGGCCCCACCTACACCGTCTTCTACGTCAACAGCAAACACGAAATCGCATATTTGCACCGTGAAAAAGAATGGACCAGCGGGACCCTTGGGGGCAGCGTCGCGGAAGGCACCAGCCCGGAGGCGACGATCAACAGCTCCAACGGGGACATGTACGTGTACTACGTCAACAGCAGCCACGAACTGGCGACCTTCTCCTACGCCGGGACGTGGACGGGCCCGACCACGATCGGCGGCAAAGTCGCCACGAACAGCAGCCCAACGGCCCTGCTCGACTTGACCAAGCAGTACCTCTTCTACCTCAACGGCAGCGACGCGATGGAATACTTCACACACAGAGAAGAATGGGCCGGTCCCACCGTCCCGTAGGACCACCAGCCGATTCACTTCAGGGTGCGCGGAGGCCCCAGCGCGCGACCTACGCAACTGCGGTCGGCTCGCCGAGGATCAGCGAGCCGACCCGATCCTCGCAGCCCTGCACGATCCAGCGCTCCCCGTAGACGCGCATGTCCTCGACGATCGGCAGCAGTGCGCTGCCCTTCTCCGTCAGCGCGTACTCGACGCGCGGGGGCACCTCGGGGAAGGTCTGGCGCTCCACGATCCCCTCCTCCTCCAGAGCGCGCAGCCGCAGCGAGAGCGTGCGCGGACTGATCCCCTCCAGAGAGCGCTCCAACTCGCAGAAGCGCGAGCGCCCCTCGGCGAGGTCGCGGATCAGCAGCAGCGTCCACTTCGCGCACACGATCTCCGCGGTGCGGCACACCGGGCATGTCTCATCGACGGCCATCCCCTTACTTTACCAAGTAAAGTGTTAGGCAACCGTCAGCGGTGGGCGGCCGGCGGGCGCCGGCTCCTGCGGGGGCTGCGCGGCGGGAGCGCCGTTGGACGGGGCGGGCGAGCCGCTGGGGTCTTCCCCCCGCTGGGTCGCCATCGAGGCGACGTCCTCCATCGTGGTCCCCCGACGGCCGTCGGCCTGCACGAGCAGCTTGAAGTCGTGGGGGCTCGAGGCCACGCGCATCGCGTCATCGAAGGTGACCCGCCCGGCCTTGAGGTGCCCGAAGAGGGCCTGGTCGAAGGTCTGCATCCCGTAGTAGCCGCCCGCGGTGATCACCTCATGCAGCTTGCCCGTCTGGGCGGGGTCGACGATCATGTCGCGCGCCCTGCCGGTCATCCGCAGGATCTCGCACACCGCCACCCGCCCGCCGCCGGCGCCCGGCACGAGGCGCTGGGAGATGACGCCCTTGACCGTGCCCGCGATCATCGAGCGCGCCTGGGCGTGCTGGTGGGGGGGAAGAAGTCGAGCATCCGGTTGATCGACTCGGTGGCGTCCACGGTGTGGATCGTGGAGAGCACCAGGTGGCCGGTCTCCGCGGCGGAGAGCGCGGTCTGGACGGTCTCGTCATCGCGCATCTCCCCCACCAGGATCACGTCGGGGTCCTGGCGCAGCACGCGCCGCAGGGCGCGCTTGAAGGAGGCGGTGTCCATCCCCACCTCGCGCTGGTTGATCACCGAGCGCTTGTCGCTGTGCACGAACTCGATGGGGTCCTCGATCGTGACGATATGCTTGCTCATCGTCTGGTTGATGTGATCGATCATCGCCGCCAGCGTGGTCGACTTGCCCGAGCCGGTGGTGCCTGTGAGCAGCACGATCCCGCGCTCCTCCTCGGCCAGTTCCCTGACCACCGGCGGCAGCGTCAGCTCCTCGACGGTGGAGATCTTGTGGGGGATCGCGCGGCACGCCAGCGAGATCACCCCGCGCTGGCGGTAGGCGTTGATGCGATAGCGCGCCAGCCCGGTGATTTCAAAGGAGAAGTCGACCTCGTGCTCCTCAGAGAATTCGTGCAGCTTGACGGGGTCGTGCAGGAGGTCGTGCAGCGCCCGTTCGGTGTCCTCCGCGCTCAGCGCCTCCACCTGGGTGTCGGGGGAGAGAATGCCGTTGACCCGGTATAGCGGCGGCGCATCCACCTTCAGGTGCAGATCCGAGCCGTGGCGGTTTACCAGCTCACGCAGAGCTGCCTGCACGTCGAACATGCCTCTCGCATCGGCACTCCGTACGTGGGGCTTGAGCGTCGAGCGAAGCCGTGGACGGAGGCTACGCCACGTCGCGGAGCTTCTGGGCCT
The DNA here is from genome assembly GCA_963771915.1 of uncultured Solirubrobacterales bacterium. GTDB lineage: Bacteria > Actinomycetota > Thermoleophilia > Solirubrobacterales > Solirubrobacteraceae > Palsa-744. The sequence goes on from CAVYVD010000001.1 coordinate 608,117, forward strand.
CTGCGAGCGACTGCAGCTTCTTCAGCGACTGGTTCTCGATCTGGCGGATGCGCTCGCGGGTCACGTTGAAGGTGCGGCCCACCTCATCGAGGGTGCGGGGGTGCTCGCCGCCGAGGCCGTAGCGCAGCTCGAGCACGCGCCGTTCGCGGTAGGAGAGGTTCTCCAGGGCCTCCCGCAGCGCCTCCTTGGTGAGGATTTCGGCGGCTCGCTCGTAGGGGGACTCGGCGCGCTCGTCGGCGATGAACTGGCCGAACTCCGACTCCTCCTCATCGCCCACCGGCTTCTCCAGCGACACCGGGGCCTGAGCGGAGCGCTTGATCGAGTCGACCTCTTCGGGGTCGATCCCCGTGACGTCCGCGATCTCCTCCGCGGTCGGTTCGCGGCCGAGCTCGGTGACCAGCTTGCGCTCGGCGCGCCCGATCTTGTTGAGCTTCTCCACCACGTGCACCGGGATGCGGATCGTGCGCGCCTTGTCCGCCAGCGCCCTGGCGATCGCCTGGCGGATCCACCAGGTGGCGTAGGTGGAGAACTTGAAGCCCTTGCGGTAGTCGAACTTCTCCGCGGCCCGCACCAGGCCGAGGGTGCCCTCCTGGATGAGGTCGAGGAAGGGGAGGCCCTGGTTGCGGTAGTTCTTGGCGATCGACACCACCAGGCGGAGGTTGGACTCGACCATCTTTTGCTTGGCGTCGAGATCCCCGCGCTCGATCCGCTTGGCCAGATCGACCTCCTCCTGGGCGGTCAGGAGCCGTACCTTGCCGATGTCCTTGAGGAACAGCTGCAGGGAGTCGGTGGTCATGTCCGGCTTGAGGTCCAGCGTCGCTTTCGCTTTGCGCCGGCCCCGCTTGTCCGGGGCCCGCTCGACCTGGAGCGCCGCCGCGGTCGCCGGGTCGATGTCCTCGACGAGCTCGATCTCGGATTTCTCGAGGAAGCCGTGCAGCTCCTCGACGTCGGACTCGTCGAGATCCAGCTCGGAGGTAGCGGTGGAGATCTCCGCGAAGGTCAGCACCCCCACCTGCTGGCCCTTGGCCAGCAGGCCCTTGATCTCATCGAGCTCCTGCAGTTCGACTACTGACATCGATTTCCGTTTCCGTAGATAGCGATTTCCTGGATGGAGTGGGTGGGTGAAGGGGCTCTCAATCAAGGGCGGCCTGCCGGACGCGACTGAGGACCTGCCCCCGCCCTCCCGAGTCCAGGACCCGCCCGACGTTACAAGCGGGCGTGGGCCTTATGCTAACGCTTCGCCACCGCCGGTCCTTATGCGCGATGATTGCGCCCGCATGAGTCCCCCTGACACAACCGATCGCTCCAGCAGGCGAGGCCGAGCGGGCGGACGGTCGCGGCCGGACGCTCCGGGGAGCGAGCCGAGCGTGCTCTCGAGCCTCCCCAGCACCCGCCCCCAGCACCCAAGCGCGCGCCGCGCAGCCGCCCGGCGAACCACTGCGGCCCGCTCCGATGGCGCCACCGAGGCCCAGTCCGGGCAGACCGCCAAGCCCGCAACGAGGGCCCGCCCCGCGCGGGCAGATGGGACCCCCGCCAAGACCCGCCCCACACGAGCGAACGGGACCCCCACCGAGCCCCCCGCCAAGACCCGCCCCGGGCGGGTAAGGAGGACCCCGAGACCCGCCGAGCCGCCGGTGCCCCGCCAGGGCTTCGAGGCCGAGGAGGAGATCGAGCTGGGCCGCTCCGTGCAGCCTCCAAGTGGCACCGAGCTGGCCGTCTCGGTGGCGGAGCTCTTCGGAGAGCTCGCCCAGGTGGGGCTCTCCACCGGAGAGCGCCTGTTGAAAGACGCCCTCACGCGGCTCTCCGGCGGCTGAGGGACAGCTGGGGCGAGCCGGATCGGGTGGCCCCAGGCTGAGGCTGGGCGGCGTTGGAGCGTCCCTGGGATCGGGCGCTCCAGGCTGAGCTCCGAGCGACACCGGAGAGCCCGCGGGCGCCACCCCGTCCGGGCGGGCTCTGTATACTGCCCGCACGCCGAACCTCTGCGACCCAGGTCGTGGAGGACGGGGGACCCAATGCGGATTGGACCATCGATCCGCGGGGGCGAATCGGTCCTTGCCGGGGCCGTAGCGCCATCAGGCGCGAGCCCGTCAGCTCACCCCGTAGGCGAAAAGACCAACCATCATGCACGCCGCCTTCTCCAAGCACGCCCTGCTGGCCGATCTTCGATCGGTGGGCCTGTTGGCCGCATTGCTCGGAGTGCTCGCAACTCTGGCGGCCCCCGCTGTAAGCGCCACTGCCGCCACGAGTGGCGGGGGCACGAGCACGACCGCCACGACCCCCACTTCCACCACTACCACTCCCACTACCCCCACTCCCACGACCGCCGCCACCCCCCCGGCAGGCGGCTCGACCTCAGGTGGAGCCGCTCCTGCACCAGCCGCGGGCAAGCCCATGCTGGCGACGTGGTTCGGCCCGGGCTTCTACGGCCACGCGACGGCCTGTGGACAGAGATTGACCCCGCAGCTCGTGGGGGTCGCGAGCCGCACCCTGCCCTGTGGCACGCTCGTGCAGATCGGCTATCGCGGCCACCAGCTGACGGTGCCGGTGCTCGATCGCGGGCCCTACGGCCACAACGGCGCCATGTGGGATCTGACCTCAGGCGCCGCACGAGCGCTCGAGATCAGGGACACCGTGCGCATCACGACGCTGATCGTGGGGAGCGTGCCGAACAGCCCCACGCTCGGCGAACCCCCCGCATCGAGCCCGCTCTCGCTGGGCACACCCCCCGGTCCGCTCGCTGCGCCCCCCGCCGCGACAACGGGCGGGGCGGCAGCGGGCTGAGGCACAGCCTCCCCCGCCCCGCCCGCCCTTATACCGCGTCGTCCCCCGGCGCCACCGAGCGCCCCGCGGCGCGGGCGGCGTAGAGGCCCACGTCGGCGTGGGCCACGAGCGTCTCGACGTCGCGGCCATCGGCTGGACACACCGCGATGCCGACCGCGAGATCCAGCGGCACACCGCGGTGGCTGGCCACGGTCCGCACGGTGCGCGCCAGGCGCTCGGCGAGCGTGCGCGCCCCAGGCGCGTTGGTCCGAGACGCCGTGAGCCACCATCGACCGCGGCCCTCCCGCACGAGGGTGTCTGAGGGACGCAGCTCAGGCCCGACCGCCCGCTCGACGGCCTCAAGCATCCGTACAAGCTCCGCCGGAGGCTCCGCCTGCGCGAGCCGCTCCACGTCGGGCACCTCGACCAGCAGCACCGCGAATGGGAGCCCATCGGCGGTGTGACGCTCCAGGCTAGCCTCGATCGCCTGGGCAATAGAACCCTCACCCCCCACCCGGGGGAGATGGGCGTGGACGGGCGGGTGAGCGGGGGAACGGGGCTCCCAATCGATACTCTCCCCGCCGGGCTCCACCCAAGTCCGGAGGTCCGCGCCGCCTGGCGCGACCGATACCCGCGGGCCCTCCCGGCGCGTGTCATGGATCGCGATCTCCAGCTCCGGCGTCTGTGCCTGCGAAGCCAAGGCCGCGAGCGCCGAGCATACCTGCGCCAGACGCTCCGCCAGCTCCCCCACCCGCCGCGCGCGTGGTAGGCACGGCTCCTCGTGCATCCCCAGCTCTTCGTGCATCGCCTCCCACAGCGTCGCGCACAGCTCCTCGGCGGCGCGCGCCGCCCGAGCCAGACGAGCCGCCGCGGGAGCCTCGCGCGGCGCGTCGGCAGGGCGGCGTGGATCGGGGTGGGTGTCGCCCATGAACCACCCCCTTGAATACCAGCAAGCGAGGACGGCAGCGGGCACCCCCGTCGGGGGTAGCCTGTGGAGAGAGCATGACGGGCCTCTGGATCCTCCTCATGGCGGCCGGCGCACTGGCGCTGCTCGCCCTCCTGATGGGCGTGGCACGCAGGTTGCTGAGCCGCGATCGGCTGTTGGCGGACGCGGCGATCACCAACCTGCGAGACCGCACCACAGTGGACGCCCGCACCGGGGCGATGCGCTCGGTGCAGACCGCGGACCTGCAGCTGAGCGAGCGGGCGCTGAGCGAGCTGTGGTCACCCATGTACCTGGAGCGGCTGGCGCGTACCTACTGGCGCTTCCTCACCCGCGTGACGCTGGGACTGGTGCGGGTGCGCTACACGGAGGGGGCGCGCTTCGTGGTGCTGCTCTGCCGGCCGTTTACGCTACTCGCGTTCAGCTCCCCGGAATACGAGCTCCAGGCCGATCACGGGGTGGTGCGCTGGCGTATCGAGCGGGGCCTGCTGGTGGCCCGAGCCGGGCGCGAGAGCAGGGGGCACCTGCAGATCGAGGTGCGCCGCCTGCACGCGGAGGGCTCCGGGGCGGAGACCTCGGAGGGGGCGCGCCCGCACGCGGCGACCTCCGAAGCGGGGGACCCGACGGGAGGGCGCCTGCACATCGAGGTGGAGGTCGCCAACTTCCACCCCGCGATCGCCTCGGGGATCAGCCTCCGCCTCTACAACGCGACCCAGTCGCGCATCCACGTGATCGTGACCCACGGCTTCCTGCGCTCGCTCGCCCGCCTGGACCTCGCGGAGTCGCGCGTGGGGCGCCTCGCGCGGGACGGGGAGACCCAGGGCTCCGGAGTGGTCCTGCCCCGCTGAGCTACCCGAACCGCGCGTCGCCGTAGATCGCACGCAGCTTCGTGCGATCGTGGCGCGCGTGGACGCGCCGTACCGTACCCGAGCGGGTGCGCATCACGAGCGATTCGGTGCTCGCCCCGCCGGCGCTGGGGTAGCGCACTCCCTGCAGGACGTCCCCGTCGGTGATGCCGGTGGCGGAGAAGAACACGTCCTCCCCGGCCACCAGGTCGTCGCGGTCGAGCACCCGCTGCAGGTCGTAGCCGGCGTCCAGCGCGGCGGAGCGCTCGTGTTCGGTGCGGGGCCACAGCCGCCCCACCAGCTGGCCGCCGAGGCACTTGATGGCGGCCGCGGAGATGACCCCCTCGGGGGTGCCCCCGATCCCCCAGAGCAGATCCACGGGGGAGCGCTCGGTGACGGCAAGCAGCGAGGCGGAGACGTCCCCGTGGGGGATCAGGCGCACGCGCGCGCCCGCCTCGCGGATCGCCCTGATGCCCTGCTCGTGGCGGGGGCGGTCGAGCACGACCACCGTCACGTCCCCGATCTCGCGGCCCTTGCGCCGCGCGATCAGGGCGACCGTCTCGGCGAGGGGGCGGTCGAGGTCGAGCAGGTCGGCGATGTCGGGGGCGCCCGCCATCTTCTCCATGTAGACGCAGGGCCCCGGATCGAACATCGTGCCGCGCGCGGAGAGGGCGATCACCGCGAGCGCGCTCGGCATCCCGTGGGCGGCGAGCGTGGTGCCCTCCAGGGGGTCCACGGCGATGTCCACCTCGGGCGGGGAGCCGTCGCCGATGTGCTCGCCGTTAGCAAGCATCGGGGCCTCGTCCTTCTCGCCCTCACCGATCACCACGAGGCCGTCCATCTGCACGGACTGCAGCGCGTAGTGCATCCCGTCCACCGCGGCCTGGTCGGCGCCCTCCTTGTCGCCTTTGCCCACCATCCGCGCCGCGGCGAGCGCGGCGGCCTCGGTGACTCGCACGAGCTCCAGCGCGAGGTTGCGGTCGGGGCGCTGATGGGTGGGATCGGGGCTCAAGTACTCACCTCTCTCATACCGCCGCGCGGGCCGTCGGACTGCCGCGCGTGGGGTCGGGGCTCAAAGGGATACCTTTACTGCGCGTGCGCCTGAAACCTACACCAGAGGAGGCACCTTGAGCCAGATCGGGTTCGTCGGCATGGGGAGGATGGGCGGCGGCATGTCGCACCGCATCCTCCGGGACTCCGCTCACGAGGTGGTCGTGTTCGACGCCGCTCGCGAGGCCGTCAAGCGAGCGACGACGAACGGCGCCGTCGGAGCCACCTCGCTCGTCGACCTCATCAAGCGCCTGGAGGCGCCCCGGATCGTGTGGGTGATGCTGCCCGCGGGGGAGGTCACCCAGGGCACGATCGAGCGCCTCGCCAAGCTGCTCGACCGCGACGACACGATCGTCGACGGCGGCAACACCCGCTGGACCGAAGACAAGGCGCGCGCGGCGCAACTCAAGAAGCTCGGCATCCACTATGTCGACGTGGGGACCTCCGGGGGAGTTTGGGGACTCGAGGTGGGCTACTGCATGATGGTCGGCGGCCCCCCCAGGGCCGTCAAGCGGCTCGCCCCGTTCCTCGACGTGCTCGCCCCCCCCACCTCCGAGGAGAGCCTCGCCGCGATCGGTCCGCGGGGGTGGATGCACTTCGGGCCCGCAGGGGCGGGGCACTTCGTGAAGATGGTCCACAATGGCGTGGAGTACGGCCTGATGCAGGCCTACGCCGAGGGCTTCGACCTGTTCGACAAGTGCGAGTACGAGCTCGACAACGCCAAGATCGCCCACCTCTGGGGGCAGGGCTCGGTGGTGCGCTCCTGGCTGTGCGAACTCGCCGCCCGCGCCTTCGAAGCCGACGGCAACGACCTGCACGCCCTCACCGGCTACACCGAGGACTCCGGCGAGGGGCGCTGGACGATCGCCGAGGCGACCGCCCGCGACGTGCCCACCCCCGCGATCACCGCCTCCCTGTACGCGCGCCTCTCCTCCCGCGGCAACGGCGACTACGCCAACCGCGTGCTCGCGGCGCTGCGCAACCAGTTCGGCGGGCACGCGGTGAAGAAGGCATGAGTACGATCCCGCACACCACCTGCTCCGGGACCCACCGATGAGCACCCTGGAGCAGGCACCCGAGAACCCCCTTGTCGAGGGCCTGGAGCGGCTGCCGGTGGCCCCCACTACGCTCGTCATCTTCGGCGCCACCGGGGACCTCGCACGGCGCAAGCTGCTGCCCGCGCTCTACAACCTCGCGCACGAGGGGGCGCTGCCGGAGCGCTTCTTCCTCGTGGGGGTCTCGCGCAAAGAGAAGGAGCGCGAGGACTACCGCGCGGAGTGCGAGCAGGCGATCCGCTCCTTCTCCCGCCGCCCCCCCCACGAGGACGTGCTCGCGGGACTGCTCGCGCACGTCAAGTACGTGCCCGGGACCTTCGACGACGAGAGCGTCTACACCGAGCTCGCCCAGGCGCTCGACGGCTTCGACGAGCACGCGGGGGAGCGGCTGAACCGCGCCTTCTACCTCTCCACCGCCCCCTCCTTCTTCCCCGTGATCGTGGAGGCCCTCGGGCGCGGGGGCCTGCACCGGCACGAGGGCGCGGAGGTGCGGGTGATCATCGAGAAGCCCTTCGGCACCTCCCTCGCGGAGGCCGCCGAGCTCAACCGCCGCGTGCTGGACGTGTTCGAGGAGAGCCAGGTCTTCCGCATCGACCACTACCTCGGCAAGGAGACCGTCCAGAACATGCTGGCCTTCCGCTTCGCCAACGGGCTGTTCGAGCCGCTGTGGAACCGCAACTACATCGACTCCGTGCAGCTCACCGCCGCGGAGGACATCGGCATCGGCGGGCGCGCCGGCTACTACGACCACGCGGGGGCGCTGCGGGACCTGATCCAGAACCACATGCTCCAGCTGCTCTGCCACGTCGCGATGGAGCCCCCTGTGAACTTCACCGCCGAAGAGGTGCGCAACGAGAAGGTCAAGGTCCTCCAGGCCATCCACGCCCCCACCGAGGCCGACATCCGCGAGCTGGCGGTGCGCGCCCAGTACTCCGCCGGGCACGCCGGCGGGGAGGACGTGCCGGGTTATCTGGAGGAGGAGGGGGTGCGGGAGCGCTCCAACACAGAGACCTTCGCGGGGCTGCGCCTGGAGGTCGACAACTGGCGCTGGGCGGGGGTACCCTTCTACCTGCGCGCCGGCAAGCGCCTCGCGCGCAAGATCACCGAGATCGCGATCACCCTGAAGCCCGTCCCCCACCTCGCCTTCGACCAGACGGGCTCGCTGGGGATCCGCCCCAACCAGCTGATCCTCACGCTGCAGCCGAACGAGGGGGTCACCCTGCAGCTCGGTGCCAAGATCCCCGGCACCCGCATGATCATCCGTCCGGTCAACATGGAGTTCCTCTACGGCACCGCCTTCCTCTCCCAGTCCCCCGAGGCCTACGAGCGGCTGATCATGGACGCCATGCGGGGGGACCCCACGCTGTTCACCCGCAACGACGAGGTGGAGGCCCAGTGGGAGATCTGCGACCCGATCGTGAGCGCCTGGGAAGCGGCCCCCGGGCCCCTGGCGCAGTACGAGTCCGGCTCCCAGGGCCCCGCGGAGGCGGCGGGCCTCCTCCGCGAGGGCCACATCTGGCGCACGATCTGATGCCCGCGGTCTCCGACGCGGTGTGGAGCGCCGAGGGCACCACGCCCGACGCGATCGAGGCCGCGCTGCGGGGGATGCTCGCCGAGCGCCACGCCGAGCACGGCGGCTTCGTGCCGGCGCGGGCGCTGAACATGATCGCCTTCGTGGACCACCAGTGGAGCGGTGAGATCGCCAATCGCCTGCGCGGGGTGGGGCGCTTCCACGCCTCCCGCCTGGTGGTCCTCTCCTACGAGCGCCGCCGCGAGCGTCTCGACGCGCTCGCCACCGTGTCCTCCGACAGCGACCCCCAGCCGGGCGAGCTCTCGCTGCTGCGGGAGACCGTGGTGGTGGAGATCGGGGACCGCCACCTCGACGACCTCTACACGATCGCGGACCCCCTCGTGGTGAGCGACCTCCCCACCCTCCTGTGGTCCCCCCACGGCCACCAGGAGGTGATGGACGATCTGCTGGGGCTCGCCCAGGCGGTGCTGATCGACTCGATCGACGAGCCCGTGTGGCGGGAGGCGGTGGAGCGCGCCCGCGCGCTCTCCGAGCGCGCCTACGTGGTGGATCTCGCGTGGCTGCGCTCCACCCCCTGGCGGGAGCGGATCGCGACCGCCTTCGACCCCCCGGACCTGCGCCGCGAGCTGGCCCTGATCGAGGGGCTCACGATCCACCACCACCCGGAATCCACAATCGCCGCGATCCTGCTCGTGGGCTGGCTCGCCTCCCGCCTCGGCTGGGAGGTCCCCCCGCTGACCGCGCGTGAGGAGGCCCTCACCGGCGTGGCGCGCACCCGTCGCCAGAACATCGCGCTGCACCTGCAGGCCGCCCCCGAGCTGCAGGTGCGCGGGCTCGCGGGCCTCGCCCTGAAGACCGCCTCCGGCTGGCGTCTGCGCCTGGACCGGGGGCCCGGGGGCCTGCACGCCCACCGCACCGACCCCCGGGGGGTGGAGCGCGAGTGGACGCTCCTCGGGGCCTCCCGCGGGGAGGGGGGCATCCTCGGCGAGGGCATCCGCCAGGCGCTGCTGCGCGACCCCACCTACGCCCCCGCGCTGGAGGCCGCGGGGGGGATGGCGCCGTGACCACCCCCGCAAACCCACGCTGTCGGCGGTCGGGAGGTACATCGTGACCACCACCCAGGCGCCCGCGCTGTCGGCAGCGAGAACGACGCCGTGACCCGCCTGCTCACCCTCGCCGACCCCGAGGCCGCGGCGGCGCACGCGGCGCAGGAGATCGCGCGTGCGCTGCGCGAGGCCGTGGAGCGCCGCGGGGTCGCGCACCTCTCGCTCGCCGGGGGCTCCACGCCGCGCCGCGCCTACGAGCTGCTGGGGGGTCTGCTCGATGACTGGAGCGCCGTCGAGCTGTGGTATGGCGACGAGCGCTGCGTGGGACCCGAGGACCCCGAGAGCAACCACCGGCTCGTGGCCGACTCGCTACTCGCCTCCCTCCCGGGGCCCTCGCGGCCGCTCGAGCACCGCATCGCCGGCGAGCTCGGGCCGGAGGAGGGAGCGCGCGCGTACGCTGCGCTGCTGCGCGAGCGGGTGCCCCCGGCCACGGAGGGCGGGGTGGGTGGGCGGGCGGACGGTCTCCCATCCCTCGACCTCGCGCTGCTGGGCCTCGGCGAGGACGGCCACACCGCCTCGCTCTTCCCGGGCCACCCCGAGGTGGAGGACGGGAGCAGCGCGCTCTGCCTGCCGGTGCACGGCGCGCCGAAGCCCCCGCCCGAGCGGGTGACCCTCAGCCTGCCGGTCCTGCGCGCGGCGCGCGGCTGCCTGCTGCTCGTCACCGGCGCCGGCAAGGCCCCCGCGCTCGCCTCCGTGCTCGCCGGGCCCGACCCCCGCGCGCCCGCGAGCCTGCTCGCCTCCGAGCGCCTGTTTGTCGTGGCCGATGCCGCGGCCGCCTCAGCGATGGGTGGCGGGGCGGACTGACACGCCGTCGGCGACGGGGCGCCGGCCCTGTCACGCCGGAGGCCGTAGGTGCGTGATCTGCTCGTATCACTATGGGCACGAGCAGATCACCGGCGCCGCAGACTGCTAGTCGTATTTACAGTATTAGCGAGAGTCACCGGCGTTCCCGATGCGGCTCTCGAGTGTGGCGTAGCGGCTTGACGGAGGTATGGCCGGTGGCTGGTTGATGGTTGAAAGGGTCTCGGTCGGTGGGCGGCCCACCCCTCCAACTCTGGGCGCACCTCGGAATGGACGACAGGCGGCTGCGGCGCCGTCCCCTCGTCCTAGTGCGGCCAGTGTCGTCCCGCGGCGATCCAGAGCTCGAACAATGGGTCTACGAGCGCGCCGCGGAACGGCCGGCCGTGCTCGCGCCACAGCACGGCCTCGCGCTCCAGCGTCTCGACGGCGCCCTGCACGGCGTCCTTGGTCTCGCCGTAGCGGGCGAGGACGGCGACGGAGAACGGCGAGCCCTCGCGGCGCGCGACCACCTCGGCGACCTTCTGCTGGATCGGGGTGAGCGGATCCCAACGGGCGCGCATCTCCTCCTCAGTCACATAGTCGGGCAGGCGCGCGAGCGCCTGCTCCCACGCGGCGGCGTCGGCGGCGTGGCTCTCAGGCAGCTCCTCCCACAGTGCGTGCGCGAGGATCATCGCGGCGCGCGGGTGTCCACGCGCGAGGTCCAGCAGCGGCTGCAGCGCCTCCCCGACATCTCGGTTGCTCGCGGCGAAGCGTGTCTCGATGTAGCTCCCCAGCGCCGAACGCGGGAGAGGTACGAGGGTCATCGGGTCGGCCTGCCGGTAGAAGGGGCTGTCGGGGTGCTCGAACAGCTCGCCGAGCAGGGTGGGCAGCGAGCCGCAGAACAGGTAGCCGACATTGCTGCCGTGGCGCTGGGTGACGCTGCGGATCACCGCGTCCAGCCCGCCGGGCCGGGGTCGGCCACGGCGGTCGCGCTCGGCACCACCGGCGCGCAGCACCTCCTGAAACTCGTCGTAGCAGACGACCACAGGCCCGGCCGTGGCCAGCTGGCCGGGAAGGTCAAGCGCGTCGAGCAGACGCCGCTACGCGTCCTCGGGGCCGACCGATCGAAGATCGGCCAGCGCACCGCCCAACCCCGCAGGGAGCTGCATCCCGCCGCCGCGGCGTGCGAGCTTGGCCTTCGCCTTGGCCCACGCGCCGCTCGCTCCGCTCAGCTCGCGCTCAAACGCCTCCTCGACTCTGCTGCACAGCGTCATCCGGCTCGTCACCCCGTATAGGTCGACCCGCACCGCCAGCGCCCCCTCCTCGCGTGCCCGCGCGAGCGCGGCCTCGGCGAGAGTCGTCTTGCCGTAGCCACGTGGCGCCGCAAGGCGCACACGGCCGCCTTCGGCCATTCGCCGTGCCAGCAGGGCCAGCTCCTCCTCCCGGTCGATCAGCTCGGAGGTGCTCGCGTGGAAGCGATGTGTGAACGGATTCCACATTAGTAGGCTGAAAAACTACCACAAGGTAGGAATAAAGCCTACTAAGCTGCTGCGGGTCGCGGGTTCGCCCGCGCTGTAGTTGACGCCCGACCCCCACGACAGGCGACAGGCCGATAATCCAACCTTCTGACGGTTCTGACGCGAGTCAAGCGGAGGCGCGCTAAGGTCCTACCTACGCGCCCGGCCCATGGCCTGCACCGTTCCCCAACAGACCACCGCGCCCCCCTCTCCCGCCGCCGACATGCTCGCGTCATTGGACGATGCTCGGCGCGAGACGCTGGCGCTGCTCGCCCACCTCGCGGACGCCGCCCTGGAGCGGGTGCTCTCGCCGATCATGAGCCCCCTGGCGTGGGACCTCGCCCACATCGCCGCCTACGAGGACCTCTGGCTCGCCCACCGCCACGCGAGCCTTGAGCTGCTGCGGCCAGACCTCGCAGAACTCTACGACGCCTTCGAGACCCCCCGCGCCGTGCGGGGCGAGGTCGAGCTACTCGGCGCCCCCGCGGCGCGCGCCTACCTGGAGGCGGTCCGCGAGCGCGTGATCGCGGCCACGACCCACGAGGGAATCGGCGATGGCGTCCTGCATGAGCTCGTTCTGCGCCACGAGCTGCAGCACACCGAGACGATGCGCCAGACGCTGGCGCTCGCTGGGTTGCTCTCGCCGGGTGACCGCGCGACGCGCGACCGGTGCATGAGCCCGCTCGGGGAGGAGGAGGAGGAGGGGGAGAAGTGGTTGGAGTTTCCCGCCGGGGCTTTCGCGATGGGCGCCGCGGCGGAGGGCTTCGCCTATGACAACGAGCGCCCCCGCCACCTCGCGCAGACCGCCGCCTTCCGCATCGCGCGGCGTCCCGTGAGCAACGCGAGCTGGCTGCGCTTCAGCGAGGGGGGCGGCTACGAGCGGCGGGAGTGGTGGTCGGATGAGGGGTGGGCGTGGAAGGAGGAGTACGACATCACCCACCACCCCTCCGTGGCGGCCGGGGGGCTCCAAGCCCCCGTCTGCCACGTGAGCTGGTTCGAGGCCGACGCCTTCGCCCGGGCGCACGGTGCGCGGCTCCCCACGGAGGCGGAGTGGGAGCGGGCGGCGACCTCGGACCAGAGCGGTGGCGGAGCGCTCGCGGGGGTGGGGCAGGTGTGGGAGTGGACCGGCAGCCACTTCCGCGGCTACCCCGGGTTCGTGGCCCACCCCTATCGCGAGTACTCCGAGGTGTTCTTCGGCGAGCAGTACCGCGTGCTGCGCGGCGGCTCCTGGGCCACCAGCCCGCGCGTGAAGGGCCCCATCTTCCGCAACTGGGACCTCCCCCTGCGGCGCCAGATCTTCGCGGGCCTGCGGCTGGCGCGGGAGGTGGCGTGATGGAGCCTGTACGGGACCCCACCGCGCCAGGGGCGCTCGGCGAGGGGGGCCGCGTGGGCGACTCCAACGGGGGCGCCGCCCACGAGGCGGACACGCGGAGAGCCACAGCGAACGGGGGCGCTCGGGGCAAGGTGGACGTCCAGATCGACTCCCACCTCGGCGGCGCCGAGGAGCGCACGCTCGCCGAGGATGTCCTCGACGGGCTCACCCGGCCCTTCAAGGAGCTGCCCCCCAAGCACTTCTACGACGCCCGCGGCGCCGAGCTGTTCGACCGCATCTGTGAGCTGCCCGAGTACTACCCCACTCGCACCGAGCGCGGGATCCTCGACGACGCCGCCGAGGGGATCGCCGCTCTGACCGGCGCCGTGGAGCTCGTGGAGCTGGGCTCGGGCACCGCCGCCAAGACGCGGGTGCTGCTCGACGCGCTGCACCGCGCGGGGACGCTCGAGCGCTACGTGCCGGTGGACGTCACCGAGAGCATGGTGCGCGACTGCGCCGACGAGCTCACCCTGGAGTATCCCGGGCTGCGGGTGCACGGGGTGATCGGCGACTTCGAGCGCCACCTCGACCGCGTCCCCGCCGCCGCGGGACCCCGCCTCGTGGTCTTCCTGGGGGGCACCATCGGCAACTTCCCCCCCGGCAGCCGCCGCCGCTTCCTGCGCCAGATCGCCGACCTCTTGGGGCCCGACGATCATCTGCTGATGGGCACCGACCTCGTCAAGGACGCCGGTGTGCTCGAGGCCGCCTACGACGACCCCCAGGGGGTCACCGCGGAGTTCAACCGCAACCTCCTGCACGTGCTCAACCGCGAGCTCGACGCCGACTTCGATCCCGAGGACTTCGAGCATGTGGCGCTCTTCGACGACCGCCACGAGTGGATCGAGATGCGCCTGCGCGCGCGGCGCGACCACACCGTCACCGTGAGCGCGCTGGAGCTCGACGTGCACTTCGACGCCGGCGAGGAGATGCGCACGGAGATCAGCGCCAAGTTCACCCGCCGGCGCCTGGAGGGCGATCTGGACGCCGCGGGCCTGCAGCTCGTGCGCTGGTTCACCGACCCCGAGGACCTCTTCGCGCTGACGCTCTCGCGGCCCCGCTGACCAATCTGCGGAGCGCACCCGGCGCAGCGGGTCCCTCATTCGTCGCTGAACACCCGCGCCGAATAATTCCCAGCCGAGCCAAAGCCGTCCCAGATCTCGCACTAGCAAGAACGGTTGGAGACATTTTATGGGAAATCCTTGCCCGTTCGTGGCCGCTTCATCGACACCGTGCAAGGCGTGTCACCCCAGCGATCGTGCGGGGGATCACAAGGAGTAGTCTCACAGCGACCCTCCGCCCGTGGACCGTCGATCGATGCAGCCACTGAAGCGGAGCCAGGTCGGGATCCCTGCTCGACAGGGCGGTCCGCGGCCGATTACTTACTGAAAGGAGCAGAAGCAAATGTGGCAACTCAAGATCCCGCTCTGGCTTCTTGCTGCGCTCTGTCTGATCGCATTTGCGGCCACCTCGGCCTCGGCGGCTCAGCCGATATGGGTGGTGTGCAGAGAATCGCCCGCGGTGGAAGCCGGGGGATGGTCGAACAGCTCGTGCAACCAGAGATCCGGGGCACTCGACTGGGAAACCGCAGAACCAACCGAAACGGTCGAAGTCACATCGAGCTCAAAAGGCAAAATTGACTTTATTGACACCAAAGCAACCGGCGGGGAAGCTGAGATCGCATGCACCGTCAGTGGCAGTGGATGGGTGGGGAAAGGCGGCGCCGACTCGACCGCTCATGTCACGGCGACAGGATGCGAAAGAGTGGCGGGGATATGTGAAGCGGGCAAAACGGTGGACGTCTCAGCGATTGACCTTCCATGGAGCACCGAACTGAGATCCGAAGCCAACGGAGAAGTCAGAGATAGACTGCAGGCCAGCTCCAAAGGGCCGGGGTTCAAGGTCGAATGCGAGGTGTTCGGCGTACTCAAAGTCGCCGATGAATGCTTTGGCGGTACCACGACCAAGGTACGAAGCAGTGGCCACGAAGTTGAAATGGAATACGAAGGAAAATCAGAAAAAGTGGAATGTACCTCCGGAGGGAAAGAAGCCGGTGAGCTCACGGGGACGTCGACCGTCGACGCCAAAGGCGGGTTGCAGGACCTCGACGTACCCTCCTATTTCGTCTCAGAAACTGGTGAATTCCCTACCAAATCAACGATAACCGCCTCCAATGTCAAAATCCTGGAAGCCGGGCCGGATACAGTGACGTGTGGCAAAGTGGAATACGCATCAGAACTCAAAGCAGCATCCACAACCGTCGCATTCAAACCGACCTACAGCGAATGCAAAGCAGACGTCGGAGGGAAAGAATCGAGCGCCACGATAACCCCGGGTAGCTGCCAGGATGAATTGAGCAATGTTCGAGGATCAACCTCGAATGAAGCTGAACTCCTTGGACAGGAGTCCATCGGGCCGTCGGGCTGTGGACCCATTAAAATAGAAGACCCAGAAGCGAAATGCACTTTCTCAATCGGTGCGCAGGGACCCGACGAAGGGACCTCATTCAAACCCAACGGCGAAGCGGGTATCGAAGTCAATTCTACAATAAGCAACGCTACAACGACAATCAGCAATTGTAGCGAAGCGAAAAACCCAGTCGTCTGGAGAATGGTCGCCGAGGGGTTGAGATGGGTGATCGAATACATAGTCGCCAAATTCCGATTCCTGAACAGCCTCCAGGTGCCCCTTCCGAGTAACGTGGCAAACTTTGGGCTGAATGAAACCAAAGAAATCTGGGTTGAAAACCACAATTGGTTCCCGATGGTCTTTGATGGAGCATTGAGAAATCATCTTTGGGAATGGAAAGAAATTATCGGTGAAAAATGCCACTTCAATATCTACTGGGAGAAAGGTAGTAAGTGCAGTTTTGTAATCGTATCTCCGGCAGTCGCAAACACGAGCGTATTCGAAGTTGTCGGTGTAATCCTCCCCAATCGCGGCAAACTCTACCTGAGATCGTAGATTCCCCCAACCCAACCGGCCACGCCCTCAAAACCCGGGGGCGTGGCCGTATCACCCGCGCGGCGCGGAAACCTCCCTCCGTATAAACTGCCGACACCATGCGGATCGAGGGCAGCTCAGCGATCGTCGTCGGCGGGGCCTCTGGGCTCGGCGCGGCCACCGTGCGCCGCCTGCACGCGGCCGGCGCCATCGTGACTGTCGCCGACGTCAACGCCGAGAAGGGCGAGGCCCTGGCCTCCGAGCTGGGGTTGGAGTTCGCGGCCTGCGACGTGCGCGAGGAGGTGCAGGTACAGGCCGCCGTGGAGCACGCCGCCGCCCTGGAGGGCGGGCTGCGCATCGCCGTCTGTTGCGCCGGCACCGGCTGGGCCCAGAAGGTCGCGGGCTCCAAGGGCCCCCACCCGCTGATGCCCTTCGAGACGATCATCCAGATCAACCTCATCGGCACCTTCAACGTGCTGCGCCTCGCCGCCGCCGCGATGATCGCCGCCGAGCCCCAAGAGGGTGGCGCAGGCGGCCCCATGCCGACGAGCCGGGCCCCTCTTTCTCAGTCATCCGAGGACGGCGAGCGGGGGGTGTGCGTCAACACCGCCTCGATCGCGGCCTACGACGGCCAGGTCGGCCAGATCGCCTACTCCGCCTCCAAGGGGGGCATTGTCGGCATGACCCTCCCCGCCGCCCGGGACCTCGCGCAGTATGGGATCCGCGTCTGCACGATCGCCCCCGGCCTGTTCGACACCCCCCTGCTCGCCGCCCTACCCGAGGAGGCCCGCCAGAAACTCGGCGCCGGTGTCCCCTACCCCCAGCGACTCGGCCGGCCCGAGGAGTACGCGCACCTCGCCTGCCATATCGTCGAGAACCGCATGCTCAACGGCGAGGTCATCCGGCTGGATGGGGCGCTGCGGATGCCGCCGCGGTAGGTCGCGCAGGTCGCCCGCAGACGTTTGTCCGATGGCGTCGAGCATTTCGGCTAGAATGAGGTCGTGAGCTCCACTTCCCACACCCTGCTCGAGCCCGGCCATGAGGCCGAGTGGGCCGAGCTTAACCGTGAAAAGCGCGAGTACCACCAGCGAACGGCGCGCGCGATGACTCCATCTGAGCGCATCGCGCAAGGTCAGAAGCTCTCTCAACAGGCCGTGAAACTACTGGCTTCGACGATCCGCGCCGGCCATGTCCCGAGACGAGCCTTCTGGTCCTGACCTTGATGGTGTCGTCGCCGACGCCAACGCCGTCGGGCTGCAGTACGTAGTGATCGGCGGCTTCAGCGTCATGGCCAACGGATTCCTGCGGGCGACCAAGGACTCCGACCTATTGGTGCCCGACGGCCAGGAGACCGACGAAGCGATCCTCCGTTTCCTCGACCGGGTCGAAGCAAGTCGCCTGCGCGATGGCAAGGTTCTGACTCAAGAGGACGTGACTGGCGCCCATCACCTACGTGTCAGCACCCGCCATGGCATCGTTGACCTCATGCGGGGAGGGCTGCCACCGCTGGATTACGACACAGTCTCCGCAAACGCCATCGACGCCGAAGTCGGCTCACAACCTGCTCGTATTGCGGGCCTGCGCAGCATCGTCGGCTTCAAGCGCCTCGCCGGACGTCCCCAGGATCACCGTGATCTCGAAGAGTTGGAGGCGCTCCACGGCAAGCTCCCGATCGAGTCGATTCCCGGACTCGACACCTGAATCTCTGCGCAACGACTCCGTCTCCGCCCGACGCGACCCATCCAGGCCACCCTCGGCGGCCTCATCCAAAGAAAACGGCCCCCGCGCTACGCCAAGATGAGCATGACACGGGAGCCGCCGGCAACTGAACCTCAGCCCACCCGCTCCACCAGCATCGCCATCCCCATCCCGCCGGCGACGCACATCGACTCGATGCCGTAGGTCCCCTCGAGCGTCTGCAGGTCGTTGATCAGCGTGGTCATGATCCGTGCGCCGGTCATCCCGAAGGGGTGGCCCAGCGCGATCGCCCCGCCGAAGGGGTTGAGCTTCTCGTCGTCGATACCCAGCTCCTCTTTGCAGGGGACGATCTGGGCGGCGAACGCCTCGTTGATCTCCACCACATCGATGTCGCTCATCGACATCCCCGTGTTCTTCAGGAGCTGCTGGATCGCGGGGATCGGGCCGAGGCCCATCACCTCCGGGCGGATCGCCACCACGGTGGAGGCGAGGATCTTCACTTTCGGGGTCAACCCCAGCTCCTTCGCGCGCTCCTCCGAGGTGACCAGAAGGGCGGCGGCGCCGTCGTTGAGCGGACAGGCGTTGCCCGCCGTCACCGTGCCGTCGGGCTTGAACGCCGGCTTCAACGACGCCAGCTTCTCGAGCGTCGTGCCGGGACGGGGGCCGTCGTCCTTGGAGACCACCTGCTCGGGGATCTCGATCTCGTTGCCCTCGCGGTCTGTGTCTTTGTGCGCCGGCGCCGTCACGGGGACGATTTCCACGTCGTAGTGGCCCGACTCCTGTGCCGCCACCGCGCGGTTCTGGGATATCACAGCCCACTCGTCCTGAGCCTCGCGGCTCACTTTCCTTTCCTCCGCCACGTTCTCCGCGGTGAGGCCCATGGGAATGTAGACGTTGTAGAGCGAGCCCTCCGAGCCGTCCAGCTTGGGGTGGAACTCGAACTGGCCCCCCTGCGTGGCCCGCGAGACCGCCTCCACGCCACAGGCGATGTAGGTGTCTCCCTCCCCCACCTTGATCGCGTGGAACGCCATCCGCGTGGTCTGCAGCGAGGAGGCGCAGAAGCGGTTGACCGTGGTGCCCGGCACGTGGAAGTCGATGCCCGCCAGCAGCGCGGCGTTGCGTCCGATGTTGTAGCCCGACTCCCCCTCCGCAAAGCCGCAGCCCATCATCACGTCAACGATCGAGCTCGACTCCAGCTGGGGGTTGCGCTCCAGGATCGCCTTCAGCGGGATCGACGCCAGGTCGTCGGCGCGCACGGATTTCAGCGACCCCTTCACCGCCCGCCCGATCGGCGTGCGTATGGCGTCAACGATTACGGCGTCAGGCATTCGAAGCTCTCCTTGGTCGTTTGGGCCCCGGACTGCAGCGATCTCTCCCTACCGGAACCCATCCTATGCGATCGGCTAAAGATCCAAGCGCGAGACGCCCAGCTCGTCGAAGCCCACGTGGTGGGCCATCTCGTGGCGAACCGTTCTCACGACTTGGTCGCGCAGCAGCTCGGGGTCGTGCCCGAAGTCCCGCCGCAGGGTGTCCCGGAAGATCACGATGCGCTCGTGGTAGTTGTCGCGGTGGGAGCGGTCCCCCTGCCAGAGGCCGTAGGCCCCCGCCTGGCGGCCCTTGTCGGAGATCACCACCGGCACGTGGCGCAGCGCGTTGCGCAGCAGGTCCGGCAGATCGTCCAGCGCGTCGCGCACCAGCTCCTCGAAGTCCTGGTCGTTGAGGGGGTCGAGCTCCATGAACTCCGCTTCCTCCGGGTCCACCGCCAGGCCCTCGCGCCCCAGCTCCTCGGCGCGGCGCACGATCTTTTCGAACTCCTCCTCGGACTCCGGGTCGTGCCACCCCGCCATGCGCACCGCCACGAACGCGATCGCCGTGCTCAGCAGCGCGATCGCCGCGATCCCCAGGACCAGGTCCTCCACCACCCGCACCGCCCCCACCGTGCTGAAGCCGTTGCCCACCACGATCACCACGAGACCCAGCGACAGCGCGATCAGCGCCGCCAGCCCGATCTTCCTCAGCTGGCCGAAGGCGCCCTGCGACCTCGACGAGCGCACGGTCGCCCCCCTCCCCTCACTGCCTGAGCGTGCGGGCGATCACGAGCCGCTGGATCTCGTTCGTGCCCTCGTAGATCTGGGTGATCTTGGCGTCTCGCATCATTCGCTCCACCGGGTACTCCTTCACGTAACCGTACCCCCCCAGCACCTGCACCGCCTCGATCGTCACCGCCATCGCGGTGTCCGAGCAGAACACCTTCGCCATCGAGGAGTACTTCGCGCGCTGGGGATCCCCGCGATCGGCCATCGCGCACGCCTTGTACAGCAACTCCCGCGCGGCGGCCGTGCGTGTTTCCATATCCGCCAGCTTGAACTGGATCGCCTGGTGCTCGATGATCGGCTTGCCGAACTGCACCCGCTCCCGCGCGTACCCCACCGCGTAGTCGGTGGCCCCCTGCGCGATCCCCACCGCCTGCGCCGCCGCCCCCAGGCGGGTGCGCTCGAGCGTCCCCAGCGCCACCCGCAGGCCGCGGCCCACCTCGCCGATCACGTTCTCCCGCGGGACCCGCACGTCCTCGAAGATCGGCTGACCCGTGGGCGAGGCGCGGATGCCGAGCTTGTGCTCGAGCTTGCCCACGCTGAAGCCCGGCCGATCGGCCTCCACCACGAACGCGGTTATCCGCCGGCTCTCGCGGTCGGTGACCGCGAAGCAGATGTAGAAGTCGGCGACCCCCAGGTTGCTGATCCAGTTCTTGGTCCCGTTGATCACCCACTCCTCGCCATCCCTGACGGCGATCGTTTTCATCCCCGCCGGGTCCGAGCCCGCCTCGGGCTCGGAGAGCGCGAACGCCGGCGTCCACTCCCCGCTGGCGCACTTCGGCAGGAAGCGCTCCCTGAGCTCCTCTGAGCCGAACAGCTGGATCGGCAGCGTCCCCAGCTCCTGCACCATCAGGATCAGCGCGCAGGAGGCGTCCACCTTGGCGATCTCCTCCACCGCCATGTTCAGCATCAGCGTCCCCGTGCCCGTCCCCCCGTACTCGATCGGGAAGGGCAGGCCCAGGATGTCCTGCTCGCCCAGGAGCTTGCGGATGTCCCAGGGGTACTCCGCCCGCTCGTCGATCTCCGCCGAGCGCGGCGCGATCTGCTCGCGCGCGATCTGCCCGATCGTCGCGCACAGGTCCAGGTGCTCCTGGGGGATCGTGTAGACCTCGCCGATTGCCTCCACCACCATGATCCTAGTGCCCCACACGATCGAGTGATGAGCCGGAGGCGAACCCCGCTACGCTGCTCGCAGTGAGCACCTCCTCCGCCGCCGGTTCCGACGAGATCGCAGCCGATCCCGAGCAGGTCGCGGAGTGGCTCGCCGAGGACCCCGAGCTGCAGCTCATCGACGTGCGCGAGGATCACGAGCGCGCGGCCGGTCACATCGCGGGCAGCCGCCACATCGAGCTCAACCGGCTCACCGCGCAGGCCGCGACGATCGCGGCCGACCGTCCGGTCGTCTTCTACTGCCGTGTCGGGTCCCGCTCGCTGATGGCCGCCCAGGCGTTCCGCGCGTCGGGCTTCCAGGCCCACTCCATGAGCGGGGGCCTCCTGCGCTGGGCCAAGGAGGGCAGGCCGATCTCGCCCGAGGGCGGGCACGTGGCCGAGCACTGAGCGGGCGCATATCATCCGCTTGAGGTGCGTATCGCGATGGATGTGTACGGCCTCTCGAATCGCACACACCACAGAGCGAGCAGAGGAGAGGACGCACATGGAGGCATCCGAGTATCCCAAGGTGACCACCGGCGAGGGCTACGCCGTCGGCGACCTCGACGCGCTGGGGGAGGGCCCCGGCTTTCGCAAGGTCCGCAAGGGACTCGGCGTGACCGCGTTCGGCGTCAACGCGATCGTCATGCCCCCCGGCTACCAGAGCGGGCGCCACTACCACGACACCCAGGAGGAGCTCTACTTCGTGCACCGCGGCGCGATCGAGATGCAGTTCGGCGACGGCTCCACACACCGCTTGGAGGAGGGCGCCTTCGCGCGCGTCGACGCCCCCACCGTGCGCAGCATTCGCAATGTCGGAGAGGGCGATGCCATCTACCTCTGCGCCGGCGGCAAGGACGGCTACGTCGGGCGCGATGGACGCCAGCCGGAGGGAGAGGAGCGCGTCAGCGGACCGCCCGGGGCCGCCCACTGAGGCGACCCAGCTCGGGCTCGACAGACCCAGCCGGAAGCCGACCGGCCCGCAACTCGGCGGGCTGCCCGCCTGGGGCGGCTCCAGCCGGGAGGAATCAGTTCAGCAGCTCTTTGACGTAGCGCTGGTGCAGCTCTCCCAGCGGCGTCTTGGTCGGCCGGATGCCGATCGCGTTGTCCATCGCGGTGGCCAGAGGCATCCATGTGAGGACCAGGTAGGCCCCCAGCACCATGGTCGTCACCCGCAGCGCGTGCGAGCGCGAGAGCGCCGCCAGGGGCAGCAGCCACAGCACATACCACGGAAGCACCCAGCTCAACGTCACCAGAAGCGCCACGGTGGCCCAGCCCGAGGCGCTCAGCGCGTCCCGCTGGCGCCACGCCAGCGCGCCGCAGCCGACCACCGCCAGCACGAGCACCACGCTGAGCAGTGTGCGCATCGTGTCGGTCTCCCCCCCCTGACCCAGTGCGAGGCCGAGCACGTTGGGCAGGCTCATCGGGATCACCAGGCGCCCCTGGGTGCCAAGGTTGGGCAGGTGCATCCCGAACGCCGCCACGCTGCACGCCCCCAGCACGGCTCCGCCCCCCGCCAGTCCCAGCACCACCTGCACGAGGCGGCGCGGAGTTCTCAGCAGGCCCACCAGCACCATCGGGACGAGGATGCCCGCCGAGGCCTTCAGCGCGATCGCCGACGCCAGCGCCACCCCCGCCCCCAGCTCCAGCGGGGCGGGCGGCAGCAGCCACCCGCGTACCCGCTCCCGCACGCGCTCGAGCTCTTGGGAGATGCCCGGAGCGCGCGCGCGCAACTCGGGGGAGATGCCCGGAGCGCCCGCGCGCAACTCTGGGGAAATGCCGGGCGCGCGCGCGCGCAGCAGCAGGTAGAAGGCGAGCACCACGAAGAACACCGTGAAGAAGTCGTTGTGGTCCCCCCCCAGGCCCCACACCAGCACGATCGGGTTGAGGCCCACCAGCACGATCGCCGCCACCGGGTCGCGGCCCAGGAGGCGCGCCGAGCGCCACACCAACAGGAGCGTCGCCAGGCTCGCCGCCATCAGTAGGGTCTTGAGCGTCCACAGCGAGCCCGCGATCCCGAGCGGCACCACGGCGTAGGTGAGCAGCGTGAACAGCGGCCCATAGGGGCTCAGTAGCTGATGCCAGTTGCTCAGGTCGTAGCTGGGGTCGCTGTGGGGCTCCAGCACGGGGATGGTGGTGTACGGGTTGAGGTGGTGCAGGACCCCCATGCGCCCGTAGTTGATGTAGTTGAACACATCCGTCAGCGCCAGGGGCGGGGAGAGCAGCAGGATCGCGTGGACCACCACCACGGTCGCGATCACCCAGCGCGCCCTCAGCTTGGGCACGTACTTGAGACCCACGAGGTACGCCACATACATCACGACAAGCCCCCCCGTGAACAGCGACTTGATCGCCTGTGGACTGCGCGTGAACCCGGTCCACAGGCCACCCAGTGGACCCGCCAGCCAGTGGGGGAAGAAGCCGTAGTGGGTGGGCGCGGAGAGGAAGCTCGGGCGATCCGCGGCCGCGAGCACGATCAGCGCCACGCACACCGCGATCACGGTCAGGACCAGTACCCCGATCGCCGTATCCCCGTGCGCGCGGGTCCACACGCGCAGGCGCCCGCCCAGGGAGGGACGCCCCTCCCTCGAGGGCAGCTCGCGCCGGCGCGTTGCGTCCGGGTCGCCCAGCAGCGGGTCCCGAAGGGGGAGAGTGGTTGCGTCCGTCGACATACCAGAGGGGGCCCGGCCGGTGCCGGGACCCCCCAAGGTTACTGTCCTCGTCCCCTCAGAACCAATGCCTCCGGGGAATACCACCACCGGCGAAGCCGCCGGACCATGCCTCTGGGGAATACCACTACCGGCGAAGCCGCCGGTAGTGGTATTAGATGGCGCTTACGTTGACGGCCTTGGACTAGATGGAGCTTACGTTGACGGCCTTGGGCCCCTTGTCGCCCTGCTCCGCGTCATAGGACACCTTCGCGCCCTCCTGCAGCGAGCGGTAGCCGTCGCCGTTGATGCCGGTGTGGTGGACGAACAGATCCTTGTCTCCGTCATCCGGAGTGATGAAGCCGAATCCCTTGTCGTCGCTGAACCACTTCACTGTGCCAGTGGGCATGTGACTTTCCTCCACGATTCGTGCGTGCTGCTGCGCGGAGGATGCTGCAAAGAGCTTCGACCTGCGAGAGCTTGCACTGCTTTACGCCGGCTCTTTTACCCGGCCCAACGGTCACGACGGTAGCACGTACGGCGGCCATTTTGTTCTCGAGTTGTTGCACCTCCCACCGCTGCCGCGCCGGCCCCCGGCGAGGACCCCGATGTCCCCGCGTCGTTTGCGACACGCGCGCGCCCCCCGCCCGGCTAGGGTTCGCCTATGGGCCCCGAGCCGCAAGCCGCCGAGCTCACGCCGCTGCTCGGCGGGCCCCCGCAGCCCGCCAGCGCCGAGCGGGTGGTCGAGCGCCTGCGGATGTGGGATCCGAGCCCGCCCTCGAGTCCGTCCACCCAGCGGCCGCGCGTGCTTCTCAACATGGTCTGCACCGCGGACGGGCGAGCCACACTGGGCGGGCGCTCGGGGTCGATCGGCAACCGTGCGGACCGGGAGCTCTTCCACGCGCTGCGCACCGCGGTCGACGCGGTGCTCGTCGGCGCGGGCACGGTGCGCGCCGAGCGCTACCGGGGACTCGTGCGCGACGAGGCGCACCGGCGCTTGCGGCGCGCCCGGGGGCTGGCGGAGGAACCGCTGGCGTGCATCGTCTCCGCCAGCCTCGACCTCGCGCCCGACCTCCCCCTGCTCGCCGACCCCGCCGCGCGGATCGCGGTCCTCACCCCCTCCCCCGCGTGCGAGCTCCCCGCGAGCGCCGTCCCCGCGAGCGAGCCTTCCATGAGCGCCGCCCCCGCCGACGGGCCTTCCGAGGAGGCCGCCCCCGTCGAGTACATACGAGCCGCCCGCGATGGGCAGCTCGACCTGCCCGCGGCGCTCGCCGAGCTGCACACACGCCTGGGGGTGCGCACGGTGCTGTGCGAGGGGGGACCCCGCCTGAACGGCCAGCTGCTCGCCGCGGGACTCGTGGACGAGCTGTTTCTCTCACTCGCGCCCAAGCTCGCCGGGGGCGCCGACCCGGGGGCCAACCTGCGGATCGTGTGCGGGCCCGAGCTCGATCCCCTCCTCGAGCTGGAGCTGCTGGATGTGCTGGAGAACGAGTCTCAGCTGCTGCTGCGCTACCGCGTGGGCGGGGTTCGAGGAGTCCGCCCACCCGTGCGATAGCCGGCCGCGGCGGGCGCCTGCTCCTCGGCGCCCATATCTCCGATGCGCCCCCTCCCGGTGTGGACCGCCACGTTGAGCACCACGCTGTTGGGCACCTGCACCGAGCCCTCGGCGGTGGCGAACGTCGTGTAGAGCAGCCCCAACGAGCTCACCACCCCCTCGATCTGCCCCGCGAGGGGGCCCCCTTGGAGGCGCACGTGGTCGCCCACGCGGAAGGGGCCGGCGCTGAGCAGCACGGTGCCCGCGATCAGGTTGCCCAGTGTCTGCTGCGCCGCGAGGCCGAGGACCACGGCGGTGAACGCTCCGCCCAGCGCGAGCGTGCGGGTTTCGACACCCGCCACCCCCAGCGCCACGAACAGCGCGAGCATGACGGTCCCGAGCCGGACCAGGAAGCCCACGGTCCCCGCCGTGGCCGGGTCCATGCGCCGGAACAGCGCGGGTCCGAGTGCCTGGCCCGCGTCGCGAGCGATCGCCCAGCCGAGACCCAGCAGCGCGAGCGCCGTGAGGATCTGCACGAGCGTGTTGACTTCGGGGGCGCTTCCCGGGGTGTCCACCCCGAGCAGGCCCTTGCGGTGCTCGTAGACGACGACCACCGCCATGAACAGCGCCGCCAGCACGAGCCCCTCCACCCGTGCGCGTCTCGCTCCACGCGGGCTTACCTGATCGAGCAGGCCCACATCCCGCCACGCCTGGCTGCGGGTCTCGAACATCTTGGGCGGGGTCTTGGGAAGCTGTGGGGGCATGGGAGTCTCCCACATGATGGCGCCCCGCGCGCGTGACGCCGTGCACGGCGGCGGCGGTGTAGCCTTTCCCGCCAGTGAGTAGCTCCAATCTGCGCAAGCTGGTGGTGCCCGCGGTGATAGTGGGGATCGTCCTGCTCGTGGTGGCGGTGATCTACTTCGTGACGCCCGAGCACTCGCTGCCCTCGTTCTTCCCCGGCCACGCCTCGACGTCGAGCCCGGAAGCCAACCACCACCACACCAAGCACGGGATCGCGGCATTGGTCGTGGCGTTGGCGTGCTTCGCGTTCGCGTGGTTCCAGACGGGGCCGAAGACCAAGGCCGCGGGCTCCGGCGCATAGCCTCGGCTCATAACCCGAAGGTCGCGGATTCGAATCCCGCCCCGCTACTCGAGTACCGCGACCGCTCCCTCGTCCAAGCATCCGACAAGTAGGTCGGAGATTCTTCTACGAAAACTGGGCGTTCGGGCTGGGCTCAAGGCTTGACATTGGTGCCGAGGCCACTCCTTACGGCGAGTACGTCGATGAGGGTCGGATGGAGAACGTACGTCTTCCATATATGCGGGAGCTGCAAATCGTCTGACCCTCCGCTTTCGTGGAAGGTAGGTTCGTTGTCCTCGTTGATATAGCCTATTACTCCGTTCTGCCAGAGGATGGAGAGGACGTCTACTTCTCCGACTGCCGCGCGAAAGTGTTCATTGAGTACACGCAGGACTCTCGCTGAGAAGCGATCGGTTTTCGCCTTGCGAAGGGTGTCGACTAGCAGGGTCTCGATGGCTGATCCATACGCGTGGGTTGCGCCTCCGGTGTCGGGGCTGCCATCCCCAATGTATGACTCGACAAAGTCGTGGCGGACGGCCACGGCCGGCATCGAGTCTCCCGCGATCTGATTGGCACAGATGCTGAGCTGCTCACGGCCGAACAAGCGCGCGGATCGTGCGACTGTCTCGAGGATTTGAGCGTCAGAAAGCGCGGTACCAAGGGTCTTTGCCTCGCTCACCGCACGAGAAAGCTCGTTGCCGAGGATGATGACATCGCGCGGTAGAAGACGGGTGTGCCGGATGAGGTAGTCGGCGAGGTGCTCCGATGTTCCCTGGCTTGAGTTAACGAGCGTCTCCCGCCCGAGCCAGGCTGTCATCGGCGATTGGTGTGCCGGCCTCATCATCAGATCACTCGGCAAGCGTTCAATCTTTGCCTCCAAGAAGCGTCGAATAAGTGGCGCGGTCCAGTTGAGGATCTGAACGTGCGCGGTGGCTTGGTATCGCGTTGCATGCTCGGAGGTGAGTACGGACGAGAAGACGACATCGCGGATTCCGATCACAAGGCGCAGGCGCCCGCCTAGCATGGGATCGCGGAGCTGTCGCATGACCTCGTAGAACAGTCCCTTCTGACATGCGAGCCACTGGCGCGGCGCATGGCGGAACTCCTCGTCTAGCCCATCAAGGTAGAACGAGATCGGGGGTGCTTGACGAAGGGCTTCCCCGATGTGGTACTCCAGTTCGTGCCACTCAGGATTTGCGAGATAGCGGTCAAGGGTCGCACCCGAGCCGTGCGCGAAGATGACGTCCCGAAGCTCGACCCCAACCGGCAGCGGAACGGTCGATCTCCCTCCGACCTCCTGGTATGCCTCCTGGAGCGACGCGCGACTGTCGCTAATGTGCGAGGCAAAGATTGCGGCGTAGAGGAGGTGCGTCGCCGCGGATCGCAGAATCGCGGCGCGCCAGAGGGACATCCACGTCTCGGTCAGGAGGTGGGGCGGGTACATTCCCCAGACTCTCACGATGTCGCTGGTAGGCGGCGGTTTGGCCGACACCCGATCTGCATAGGCGCTCGGATCGCGCGAAGCTGCGGCCTGCAGACGGCGCAGGTATAGGGTCTTGCCCGAGCCCTTGCGGCCGACGATCACACGCGCACGCGGCTCAATCTTGGACTGAGAGTCCCCGATGCGCCCGACGGCGACCGGAACGAAGTCGTCCTGCAACTCGGACAGCTCTGCATTCGCGGCGTCAGGCGACCCGAAGGGATCCGGTCTGACGGGCCTCTCAACTCGTCTGGAGCGGTCGGATGCATCTGCGGTGCGCCGACCGGATTTGATCCACAACGCGAAGAGCGGATCGGCGAGCCGGTACTCACCATCGTTACCGCGTCGGATCACGCCGCTCTTGAGCAGCCTGTCGCGAGCACGCGAGGCGCCGCTCTTCGATAGCTCGAACTCCTCTAGGGTCTCGGCTGCGAAGAGGGAGCGAGAGCCTGCAGCAAGCGCGCGGATTACTTGTCGATCGGTCTCATTTGTATGGCTCGCCCAAAGCTGCCGGAATGGCTCACGGAGATCGCGGAGGGCGACCTCGAGCGTCTCGGCCCAGCTCTGCTCAACGGAGCCGCCCTCGGCGAGGAACTGCAAAAGACAGCGGGTGAGCAATATCGCCGTCAAGGGATGACCGTCGGTGAGCTTGGTCAACTCACCGATCACGGGGGCGATACTCGGGCCTGCGCCGGCGAATCGCTCAAGAAGGTATGCCTGAAGATCTGAATCAGGGATCCGAGATAGCGAGACGCATAGAGGCTCGCCGTTAGATCCGCGGGAGGCGATCTGGCGAACCGCATCTGCGTCCGAGCTAGCAAATACGGCGGGAATCTCGGTGCGACCGGCGTTGATCGCGCGCGCCGCCGGACCGATCAGATCGGCCGGAAGAGCGTCGACCTCATCAACGAGCACTACAGCTTTGGAGGGATCGCGCTGAGGCTCTCGCATGCGACGCGCTAGGGCGTCTTCAATATCGCGACTCTCAAGGAACTCCGCGAGGTTGATGGAGACCGGATGGCGCCGATAGTCCGTCAAGGTGTCAGCGACCATCTGTAGAACCGTGGTCTTTCCGAGTCCGCGCTCGCCGACCAGCATCACGTCCTGCCCGTCGAGCAGTGCCTGGCAGACCAAATCAGCCTCAGGACGGGCGATCGTGGGCCAGTTCAGTCCGGTGTCTGAGATGGGAGTCATCGTTCGTCAGAACGGGAGATGAATAGGAAAGCCGTTCGCGGCGGCGATGATGATGGCGACGGCACCACCGACTG
Source organism: uncultured Solirubrobacterales bacterium (assembly GCA_963771915.1). Taxonomy (GTDB): domain Bacteria; phylum Actinomycetota; class Thermoleophilia; order Solirubrobacterales; family Solirubrobacteraceae; genus Palsa-744. Next base: position 636,967 of record CAVYVD010000001.1, read on the forward strand.
CTGCGATGGCTCTTGCTGCGTCTACGCGTATCTCGATGCGGATCGACGTGGTGCGCTGATTCTGGCTCGGCGGTGCCGCAGGATCAGACGCGTCAGGCACGGTAGGCGGATCGTTCGGCCGCCTTGGTGGGCTCGGAGAGTGTTTGGTTGCCATCTTTGGTTCCGTGTTCCGAAACTGAAGGTTCTGGCGAACGGTACTCCTGTTCGCGATGCGGCGCAACCCATCCCGAGAAGACGGAGCGGGGTCCCTGCGGCCGTAGAGGCAGGCGATCGAAGGCCGCCGGTGTTTGGCGCGCGCCATTGCTCAAGCTACGGCGGAGCTTGGGTGCCCGGTGATCGGACGCCGGGCGGCCAAATCCCAGCCTTCTTCGATCCGATGGGCGACAGCCGATGCTATGTTCAGCCCAGTATCAGCGGGGCTTCCTGTGGTCGCGGATACTGGTTTCGATATCGCCCCCGCTATGACGGGTATCAGCGGCCGCTTCCGAAACCCGAAGGCCGCCTGCGGGAGTGCCGGGGGTTGCTGCTTGTTGCTATTTGTATCCGGCCGCGCGCAGCGCCGCGAGCGTGACCATCAGTGTTCGAGGGGTCGCGCTGAGGGTCTTGAAGCCGAACCGCTCGTAGAAGGCTGCGGCGCTCTGGTCGGTTGCGTGGACGACTACGGCGCGCACGGCGACCTGCTCGGCAGCGCTGCGGACGCGCCGGAGAGCATCGTCAAGTAGGGCGGCGCCGAGCCCCTGGCCTTGGCGGCCCCGGTCGACGGCGAGACGCGCCAGGATTGCGACGGGGATCGGGAAGTGGGGCGAGAGCCCTTTACGAGTCTCGGGCGTAGCTTGGTGGTGGTCGAGCTGGCCGGCGAGGAGCGTGTGGTAGCCGCAGACGGCGTGAGTGCCGCTCGTGGCGACGAACGTGCGGGCTGCGTCGCGGCGCTCATTCTGCCCTGCGTACCTGGTGAGCCAGCGGTCGAGAAGTTCATTGCCGCAGCCGAAGTCCGAAGTGTCGTGCCGGACGGCGTCGTAGCGTTCGGTGCCGCTGAACCGGTGGCTCACGCGCGACGGCGCAGGTTGCGCAGGCGGACGACGGCGTCCTCATCGACGGTCTCCAGCGCGTCCAGGAAGCGGTCGGCCTCGATGTCGCTGAGCGCGATCTGCTGCTGGTCGGTGAGCACCTCCTGTGCGCGCATGTGCGCCGCTCGGCGGAAGAAGTCGCTCAGCGTCTCTCCCACAGCCGTTGCTGCGGCGCCGTCGATCTGGCGCTCCTCGTCGGTCAGGCGAAGCTCAAGCCGCTGGGTACGCATACCCCTGCATAGTACGGACATCGTACGGCTGTGTCAATCTTCGACGGACCCCGGGGGGCGAGAAGCCGAAGGCCGCCGGGCGGTACGCGCTGCCTGTGGGGAGCACCAGGGCGGTTCTGGGCCTCCGACGCAACAGGCCGACTTCGGGCAGCGCGCGCTGCCCATGCCCCGCCAAGCCCCCCCCAAGCTGCGCCGGCGCTACGATCCAGGCCAGCCTGGAGCGGTGCGCACGACGGACACCGAGAGGTCGCTAATGGGAGCGAATCGCTCCCCCGCTATGGCCCCATTAGCGACCTCGCTCGCAAGAGAACCGAGGTCGCTGGCCGTTGTGAAGGCGCTTAAGACGAGCGCCTTCAGTCCTACCGTGGGCGCCTCTGTCCTGACGCACATGTAGCCTCGAAGAAATGACTACCTCTCGCTCGTCCGAGCCTTCGCAGAATGGCGTCCCAATAGCGGTGGAGGTTGTACGGGAGCTCGCTAGGTGCGACAAGCCGGAGAAGGAGTACTGGACACACGTTTCCGCGCAGGAGGAGCTGCCTATCGCGGGGGACGTCAAAGCCATCCAGCCGCCGGAAGGCCTCGATCATCTAATCGAACGCCTGCCAGCCGGCTCATCGGGTCCGGCCATCGAGGTGTGTGTGGCAAAAGAACTGCTGCGCGATCCTGGTCTATTGGATGAGCTTCGCTTGCTGGTATCGGTATCTGACAAGCGATGCTACTTGGATCTCAGCTACATTTTCAGCCGGACGTTCGAGCCCGACGTAAGAAGCCGAACACTTTGCGGCTGCTCGCCAGATGCGCTTACCAGGCATCAGTTGAGCTTCTTTCGCAACATCTTAAAGCAAGCTGCAAAGCAGCCAGACCGAGCCAAGGCCGCCGCTGAGACCATCGCTAGGTACCTGGTCGAGACCAAGGGCCTCTCCACGATACTTAACGTGTACGGAGGGCTTGACGCTGGGCAGCGCAAAGCGATCATTGAAAAGCTCGTTCTTCCAAGCGACTCCCAGCAACGAGAAGCAAAGCGTCGCGGACATGGCGCCGAAGCCGCTCTCGCTACCTTGATCGTCGCACTCGGCTGTCGCGTACGGCCCGACGATAAGGCCACACATCCGATGGGCGCAAGCGACCCCAATGTTGATCCGACGACGTTCGAGGTGGCTCCTAGAGACGCAGACTCAACGATGAGCTTCGACCTCTTGGTGTTGGACGCAAATGACAGGATTCGTGTGTGTATTCAGTCCCTCGTGCAGTCCTCGGACCCGGGGCAATTTGGTGTAGAGAAGGCAAAGGACACGCGCAATGCACGCGAACAGATCGACACCTTCAATCGCGCATGCGGGGCTGACCAGCGTATTCAGCTCTGGGGTCTTCTAGATGGCGTGGGATACAGCGAGAACAAGAACGGCACCATCAATCGGATGCTCACCCAAGTCCATTACTTCATCCAACTGAAGACAATCTATAAGGCTGCTCTCGCGCTGCATCGCCTCGGACTCGCAGAGGTGAAGGCCATAAGATTCGATCAAGAGTTCTATGGCGTGGCCAGTCTTGCGGATATGAGCCATTACGTGCCCCGTGGAGTGAAGATCCTTAGCGGTGAAGAGACTATCGACGCTCGTGCGCTTCCAGCAGGCAAGGCGACGATTTATGCCTGAGATGATTGTCTATCGAGCAACGACCGCGCGAGTCGCCTCAAGTTCACGATGATCTAGATCAAAAAGACTGGCGACGTTAAAATCGAGATCATCAAGCAGGTGCCCTTGACCGTGGTCGCGTTCATGTAGCGCCACGCTGCACTCGGCGATCGCTTGATGCGTGGCGTTGGAGTGCTCGAAGGCCGGTGTTGCGAGGTTTGAGATCACGGATGGAGAGATTTGGGTGCCCACCATACGACTTTCGATGAAGAACCGGCCGGGTACCGACATCAGGACACCGCAGAAGTAGTGCGCTTCCATCGCACTGGAGAATGCCACCTGCATGAGCTTCTCATTGGGAACAGTGGGCTTCATCATCCCCGCTACGTATCGTGGCCCAACGACGGCCGCGATGAAGCGAGGCGCGATATACCGCCATACAACCTTGTAGGGCTCGAATGTATACGCACCTATCCGCTGACATGCATAGAAACCGCTCTCGAGGAATTGTCGCTCCCATCCCCCAAATCCACGACGTTCAGCCAGAATGTCACGAAACTGCGAGAGATAGGCAAGTGTTTTGGGTGCGATCGACCCCATCTCCTTGAGTGTGACAGGGTGCATGCCAGTGTTCACTGTATGGGGCAGAACGGTGCAGATCGCGCCATCTGTCGTCCAAGGACCTACCTCCCGTCCTCGGAGCAGGGGGAAGATAAAGGTCTTCTCAATGTCTGCCTCGACCTGGGGGACCGGACGCTTCGCACGGTCGATGCAATTGCGGACCCGCACATTCTCGTCGTCGAGCGTTTCGAGCACTTCTACATGGAAAACGCCGTTTGCACCGCCTGTAAAGAGGCCGGTTCGGCCCCGGTAGGGCATCGAGCCGCTGAGCTTGTGCAGGACACCCAGGGCGGCTTGTGGTGAAGTCATCCAGGGGGAGTTCGGGATTGAGCTGTCTACGAGATCTGCGACTTCCTCCTCAACGGTGACGAGTCGTAGAATGTCCTCAAGTCGGCCATTCTCTGGAAGGGATTTGCGGCTGGAGACGGGTATCCAGCGCCGGTATGACACCGGATAGGCGGTGTCGCGCCCCTTTTCGAGCGAAAAGATAGACACGCGACCGGCGGACCCCGAGAAGACGCGCATCTCGGAGAGATCATCGACGCCGAGGACATTAAGGGAAGGTCCGTCGGCTCCGATGCGAAAGCGTCGGAAGCCGCGGGAGTTGAGCGGCGACTTCAGAACCGACTGTGGAAGCAGAAAGGTCAGCTTTCCTCCGTTACCAAGAAAGCTGTCTGCGGCGGTATATGTTACAAGTACCGAGATGTCCTCCTTGCTAAACGCTCGGTCTCGTCCTTTGAGATCGAAGAGCCCTAGAGCGGGCCACAACGGTTGGACCTTGGCCCGATAGGTAGGTGGTAGATACTCCCAGTTCACCCATGGGGGATTTCCGACAACGATGTCGTAAGGACTGCGTGCGGTCTCGCTGAGCTTTTCGGAGACGGCGGGCTGGGAGTGCTCGGAAAGAACTGAGTCACGAACGTAAATCGGCACTCGTAGCAAGTTCGGTGCTAGGTTCTTTGGTCCGAAAAGCGGCACGAGTGCCCGAAGGTAGTTCGCCTTGGCGAAGAGGGCCGTAAGTGGGTTGATCTCATAGCCGACGACGTTCTCGAGGGCGTGCCCGGTCGCGGTTTGCGGAGAGATGGACTCTGACGCGACGGCAGATCTCAGGAGCGCGAGTGCCTCGAGTATGAAGGTACCAGAGCCGCAGGTCGGGTCGAGAAGGCGTCGATTGGGCAGGTCGGAGCTGCTAGTGACGGACTGTAGGACATACCGTGCGAGCCATTGTGGTGTGAAATATGCTCCAATAGTGTGACGCAGCTCGCGAGGCACCAGATCGTGATAGAGAAAGCGAAGCTCGTCCACGACATCTGGGGGCGATGTATCAAAGAATGGTTCGCGAAGCTGAGTCAACAGAATGTCGCGCACGCTCTCGGAGGTCCGCGAGAGCGCCCACCGGAAGGCAGGATCGGCGTCTAGGCCGACGATCCCGAGTTCGGCAAGGAGACGGCCAGATAGGAGACCGTCGAAATCGGAGCGGAGATGGTCGTAGGCGTGGTCCGGGCCGAGTTGCCGGATTTCTGTCGCGGCCTGATAGGCATACGTGAGCGCTCGTACAGCGAGGTATGACTCGATAGCAAGCAGCAGCGGCCCGATAGATCCATCGGGGACCTCGATTCCATACCTCCTCGCGAGCGATCCTCGATCCACGGTGCGCTTGCGTTCGAGCGGCCCCGCGAGATACTCGGCCGCTTCGAGCCAGCCGAGGTACTCCACGGAGGATTGCGCTGCGCTGCCCATTGTCTCGTAGATGCCCGCTACGACACTGGATTCTCGCTGACTTAGACGATCGCGAGAGATTGCGGCAGACGCCATGAGCGGACCATCAAAGCATGCTCAGCGGATGTTCGGTTTGCGCGCCCATAAGCGATGCGAGGGGCGACGCGGCACCGCACGCGGTGCCAGCGGCAAGTGTAGACCTGGCTCTACCCTTCCAGCGCGAACACCAGCGTGCAGATCGTGCCGAGGCCGATGCAGTAGTACCCGAAAGGGCTGAGGCGGTTGGTCTGCAGGAAGCGCATCAGGAACTTCACCGCGAGGAAGGTGGTGACGGCGGCGCAGAGCCCGGCGACGAGGGCGGGGCCGCGCACGCCGTCGCCCTGGGGGCCGAACAGTTCTGGGAGCTTCAGCGCGGCGGCGGCGAGGATGATGGGGGTGGCGAGCAGGAAGCCGTAGCGCGCGGCGTCCTCGTTGGAGAGGCCGCTGAGCAGGCCGCCCCCCATCGAGAAGCCGGAGCGGGAGATGCCGGGGATGAGCGCGGCGGCCTGGGAGGTGCCGATCGCGATCGCCTGGCGCCAGCTGCGTTTGGCGATGCGCGCATCGGCGTCCCCGAGGTAGTCGCCGGGCTGCGGGGGGCGCTGGCGGAGGCGCTCGAAGATCAGCAGCGCGATCCCGTTCACGATCAGAAAGGCGGCGGCGATGGAGGCGGAGGCGAAGAGTTTGCGCAGCGGTTCCTGCAGCAGCAGGCCGAGGACCCCCGCGGGAATGGTGCCCACGATGAGCAGCCACCCGAGGCGCGCGTAGACGTCGTCCTCGCGGATCTCGCGCATCCGCAGCGAGCGCAGGATGCCCCCGACGATCTTGATCCAGTCGCGCAGGAAGAAGAGCAGCAGCACGATCGCGGTGGCGAGGTGGGTGGCGACGAGGAAGGTGAGGAAGTAGGGGTCGTTCTGGTGGATATTCCACCCGACCAGGCGAGGCAGCACGACGGCGTGCCCGAGGCTCGAAGATCGGGAAGGGCTCCGCGACCCCCTGTGTGAGGCCGAGGATCACCGCCTGGAAGTAGGAGATCGGGTTGTGCACTGGCGCGAGAGCTTACGGTCTGGATCGGCGGGTGCGCATGTTCGGAGCGCGCGTCGAGGGTTACATCGCGGCATGCGGCGATCCCCAAAGTTTGTGTTACCCTGGGTAATATGGAATTGGGGGAGGGAGTCCGCTCGGGGTCTTGGCCGCGTAGAGCAGGGGCCATCGCCGCGGCCCTCACCAGCTGGGGGGGGTTGGGGGTGGTGCTGGCCGCGCCCCTCGCGCACGCGCAGCCGACCTCCGCCACGATCACCTCCTCCCTATCCCCCGGCCGAGCCGGCGTCAGGGGCGCGCTCACCTTCACCGCCCAGCTCACGGGCGGCGAATCCGGCGTGCCCTCCCCGGTGCAGATGTCGGTCGTGAAGTTCCCCGCCGGGTTGACCCTCGACATACCCAGCCTGCGCAGCTGCTCCAAAGCGCGCCTGCTGGCCCGCGGTCCCAGCGGCTGCCCCGCACAGTCGAAGGTCGGCCAGGGGCACGCGCTTGCCGAGGTGCTCCAGGGACCTCAGCTCATCACCGAGGATGTGCTCGTGTGGGCCTTCGTCGGCCCCCCGGAAAACAACGAACCGACACTCGAGCTGCTCGGCGAAGGCTTCAATCCGGCGCCGGCCAAGGTGGTGGTCACCGGGACCGTGCGCCCGGCTCGCGCGCCCTACGGAGAAGAGCTCGTGATCCCCGTCCCCCCGATCCCCACGCTGCCCTTCGCGGCGAACACCTCGATGGCGAGCCTCTCGCTCACGATCGGCACGAAGGGGCCGCACCCGCCGCGCGGCGCCAACACGGTCATCGCACCCCCCAGATGCCCCGCGGGCGGCTTCCGGTTCGCGGCCGAATTCACCTTCGCCGACGGCTCCACGAGCAGCCCCCTCGCCAGGGCCCCCTGCGTGCGATGAGCGGCCGCTCTCAGCCGATCCCCCCTCCGACGGAGCGTGAGCGGAGGACCCCCGGCGGCGCGCCGGATTGACCGAGGAGATCGAGTGCTGGAGCTGCGTGATCTCGTCAAGCACTACCCGGCGCTCGCGGGCGAGCCGGTGCGAGCGGTGGACGGCGTCTCGTTGAAGGTCGCGGCCGGTGAGATGGTCGCTCTCTATGGGCCGAGCGGTTCGGGCAAGACGACGCTTCTGCTGATGATCGCCGCCCTGCTGGCGCCCACGGCGGGCACCATCCTGATCGGCGAGCGCGACGTCTCCTCGCTCTCCGAGCGCGAGGCATCCCGCTTCAGGCTCACCGAACTGGGCTTCATCCGCCAGAACTTCGACCTGCTGCCGGGTGTGAGCGCGATCGACAACGCGATGCTGAAGCTGTTGAAGAGCATGAGCTGGAGCGAGGCCCGGCGCGAGGTCCAGCCGCTGCTCGAGCGTCTCGGGATGGGGGGGCGTCTGCGCCACCGCGCCGAGACGCTCTCGATGGGCGAGCGTCAGCGCGTGATGATCGCCAGGGCGCTCTCCATCGAACCCCGCCTGCTGCTGGCGGACGAGCCGACGGGGAGCCTCGACACCCAGCGGGGCCGCGAAGTGCTCGAACTGCTGCGCGGGCTCTGCCACGAGCGGGGCGTCGCGGTGGTGCTCGTCAGCCACGACCCGATGGCCGCCACGTACGCCGACCGCGTGCTCGCGTTGCGCGACGGCGTGCTCTGTGATTACGCGGCCGAACGGGTGCATGTGTGAGGCCCTCCAACCTCCTGCGCTTCTACGGTGTGCGCCTGCGCGCGCGCTGGGTGCAGGAGTGTCTCGCGGTGCTCGGGATCGCCTCCGGTGTCGCGCTGCTGTTCGCCTCGCAGGTCTCGAGCTCGAGCCTGCAGAACTCCGTGGCGCAGCTCTCGCGCGGGATCGCCGGCAGGGCGACGCTGCAGCTCGTGGCCCGCGAGGAACAGGGCTTCCCGCAGCGGACACTGAGTCTCGTGCGCCAGATCCCCGGCGTGCGCGCGGCGGCGCCGCTGCTGGAAGTCCAGGCGAACGCGATCGGCCCCCGGGGCAGCTCCTCGGTCGAGCTCGTGGGAGCCGACTCCAGCCTCTCCGAGCTCGGCGGCGCACTCGTGCGCGACACCACGCTCACCCCCTTTGGGGGAATCGGCGCGATCGTGCTGCCCGCCCCGCTCGCGAGAGCCATCGGTGTGACCGAGTTCGGCCGCGAAGTCACCTTCCAGATCGCCGGACACACGGTCACCGCACCGCTCTACACCCAACTCCATGAACGGCAGATCGGGTCGCTGACCGGAAGCCCGATCGCCCTCGCGCCGCTCTCCTTCGCACAGGAAATGTCCGGTCTGGGCGCCCGCGTCAGCCGGATCCTCGTGCAGCCCGCGCCCGGATCCCAGGGGCGCGTGCAGGCCGCGCTGCGGGCGCTCGCGGGGGGCCGCCTGGACGTCGAGGCGGTCAGCTATGACGAGACCCTGTTCGCGAAGGCCGCCACGGCGAGCAGTCAGTCGACCGCGCTGTTCGCCGCGATCAGCGCGCTGGTGGGGTTCCTGTTCGCGTTCAACGCGATGCTGCTCACCGTCCCCCAGCGCCGGCGGCTGATCGCCGATCTACGCCGCGAGGGATACGCCCCCGCGACGGTGGTCGCGGTGCTGCTCCTCGACGCCGTCGCGCTCGGTCTGGTTGCGTGCGTGCTCGGGTTGGCGCTGGGGGAGGAGCTCTCGATCCACCTCTTCCACTCGAATCCGGCGTTCCTCTCGCTGGCCTTCGCGCTCGGCTCGGAGCGGGTCGTCAGCTGGCAGAGCATCGCGATCGCCGCGGGAGGGGGGATGCTCGCCGCGATCGTGGCCGTGCTCAGCCCGTTGCGGGACATCTTCTCTGGAAAAGAGGGGCCCGGCCGACTGCGCCACCCTTTTGGCAACCGGGGGCCCGGCCGAAGCCGGGAGACACGCGCCTTCGGCCGACTGCGCCACCCGCTCCTGCGCCCGCTGCCCGGCCTTGCCTGCCTGGGAGCGGCCACCGCGATCCTGCTCGCCGCACCGGACGCGGCGATCCCGGGGATGGTCCTGCTGGTCGCGGCCCTGCTGCTGGAGCTGCCGATCGCGCTCAGTGTGACGCTCGCCATCGTCAGCCGGCTCGCGCGCATGATCACCAGCGCCGTCCCGCACGTCGCGACGATGGAGCTGAGCGCGGCCCGCGCGCGAGCGGTCGCGATCTCGGCGACCGGCGCGATGGCGGTCTTCGGCAGCGTCGCGATCCAGGGCGCGCACGGCGACCTGCTCGCAGGCGTCGACAACGCGGCGCGCGACATGAGCGCCTTCACCGACGTGTGGGTCGCGCCGGCGGGCTCCTACAACCTCCTGCAGACCGCGCCGTTCGAGCCGACGCTGAGGGCGCGGCTCGCGCAACTGCCGGGCGTGCGCGCGGTGCGCCTCTTCCGCAGTGGGCTGCTCGACTACGGCGAGCGCCGCGTGCTCGTGATCGCCCCGCCGCGCCAGGCCACCCCGCTGCTGCCCGCGGACCAGCTCGTGCGGGGCAGCCTGCGCCAGGCCAGCGAACGTGTGCGCGCCGGCGGCTGGCTGGTCCTCTCGCGGGCGGTCGCCTCCGAACACCATCTGCGCATCGGCCAGACGTTCACGCTGCCGAGCCCCAACCCGACGAGCTTCCGCCTCGCGGCGCTCTCCACCAACATGAGCTGGGCGCCGGGGGCGATCATCATGAACGCCTCCGACTACGCGCGCGCCTGGGGAAGCCAGGACGCCAGTGCCTACAGCATCCTGCTCGCCCCCGGAGTCCCGCCGGCCCGGGGGCGACGCGAGATCGAACACCTCCTGGGGCCCCATTCGGGGTTCGCGGTGCAGACCGCCGCTCAGCACGTCGCCCGGCAGAGCGCGCTCAGCCGGGAAGCCCTCGCGAACCTCACCCAGATCGCCGCGCTGATCCCAATCGCCGCGGTGCTCGCGATGGCCGCCGCGATGGGGGCCCTGATCTGGCAGCGCCGCCCGCGTCTGGCCAAGCTCAAGCTCGAGGGGCTGCCACGCGCCGAGCTGTGGCGCACGATCCTGCTCGAGAGCCTGCTGCTCGTGGGCGTGGGCTGCCTGACCGGGGCGATCTTCGGCCTCTACGGCCAGCAGCTGGCCGACCGCGCCCTCGCCGACGCGATCGGCTTCCCCGTCGTCTACTCCGTCACGGCGCTGACGGGCCTCGAGAGCCTCGCCCTGGTGAGCGCCACCGCACTCGCGATCCTCGCGATCCCCGGCTATCTCGCCGCCTGCGTCCCCGCCTCCCTCGCACTGCAGGACTGAGGCGTTGACCCGGCGCCCGGCTGGAGAAAACAGACGCGGAGCCGGGCTCGCGCCGATCGCCCCACCCTCGATGTCGACGGCCGACGTGGACAAACGCCCCTACAAACAGGTGGCGCGCGCACAGGCGCGGCAGCGCACCCGCAAGGCACTGCTGGACGCCGCGGTCGAGGAGTTCACCCGCGGCAGCTGGGAGAGGGTGTCGCTCACGGCGTTGGCGGGGAGGGCGAGGGTCACCAAGCAGACGCTGCTGCGCCACTTCGGCTCCAAGGATGGACTGCTGATGCAGGCACTCGCGAGCAGCGCGGCGGAGGCGTTCGAGCAACGCTGGAGCGCATCCCCCGGCGACATCGAGAGCGCGGTCGAAAATGTGCTCGACCACTACGAGGCGTGGGGCGAGCGCTCCCTGCGCATCGGCGCCTGGCTGGAGAGCGGGCCCCCCGCGCTCGCCGGCCTCTCGCGGATGGCGCGCCAGGTTCACTACGACTGGGTGGAGTACGCATTCGGGCCTCAGCTCGAGCGTCTGAATAGGGAGCGACGCGCGCGCTGCCGCGCGGCGCTGATCGCGCTGTGCGACGTGCACACCTGGTGGCTGTTCTCGCACGACCTCGGGTTCGCGCGCTCGGAGGTTTGCGCGACGCTGACCAGCGCCATCGAGCGTCTGCTCGAGGGGGAGAGGTGAGGCGCCTCGCCTACACATCGCCGGCGCGCAGGCATCGCGCGCCGAGCGGAGGGTGCCCGACCTCGCGCGCGATCGAGGAGCACGGCCGCGACCTCGGCGGAGTCACCAGCTGACGTCGTCGAGATAGACGCTCTTGCCCTTTGCCACGTTTCCCTTGTCGTCGATTTCGACGCCAACGCCGTGGACTTCGAGGTGCGGTTCTGCGGGGCCCCGGCAGTGCGAGGAGTCGGGGACGGTGATGGAGAGACGGACCCAGCTACTCGCTTGCGGCCAGACTTCCGCGTTGCGGCACTCGGTCCATGCTTTTCCCACCCGCACCATCGCTCGGAACGCCATCGGTGGAGTATTTGCCGGCCGGTAGACCCACATCGAGATCGAAACCCCCGGTCGGAGCAGTCCGAGCGGGGTATTCATGTAGCCCTCGCTCTCCGCCACATTGACCGCGGAGTATGGATTGGTGTGAATCGTGATCCTCAGCGAGCGTCTACCGGTGTGATGGTAGGCAGTGGCGCCGGACACCGCCAGATCACCCCACGCCCCTTCCCAGCCTTCGCTACCGCGCTCAAATGAGTAGCCTGGCCGAAGGAAGACCACTTTGGTGACGATCGTCGAGGTCTCACCACCCTTGGGAATGAAGGAGACTCGGACTCGCGCGTCCAACGTTCGTGTATATGCAAGCGCACGCAGCGCAGCAACCGTCGGTTCAAGCGTGAGGTTCGCCGTTTCGCCTTCTTCAGCGTTGGTCTTGTAGTGGGCAGACTCGACGAAGCGCTGCTTCTCGACTGCGAACCGCACGCGCCGCGATACCTTCCCATCCACCCGCACGGAGGATCTGCGCGCGCGACCTGGCGTCGAGCTCACCTGATCGGCGCTGAGGACCCCGGGGCCAGGGACGTTGACCTTGAGCTCGATAGCACCGTCGGCCAGCCTTTGCGTGGCACCAAGCACGATTTGGCCAAGCACCACCGCGTTCGACGGCGCCGATGGAGGTCCCGTGCCGAATTCGTTGGTAGCCGTCACTGTGAATGTGTATTTGACGCTGTCTTTGAGGCCCATCACCGTGGCTTCCTCAGACCTGCCGGTTGCCTGAGCGCCTCCCGGCGATGCCGTCACCGTAAATTCCCCGGATTCTTCGCCAACGACCCCTGGCTTGAATGTCACTCTTGCGCGACCCTCACCGGCCTTGGCGTGGACATCCGTCGGAGCATGAGGAGGCGTACCGTATGTGAACTGTTCCCCTGTGGAGCCGCCCACCGCATTTGCCACCTTCACGCTTACGCTGCCGGCAGGAGCAGGTGGGGCCATGGCGATGATTTCACCACGAGACTCGACCGTGAAAGAGGTTGCTGGGGTGGAGCCAAAGAGCACACCGGTAGCGCCGTTGAAGTCGCCACCCTTGATTCTGACTCGCGTACCCCCTGAGACGAGGCCATAGCGTGGGCTGATTTCCGATGTCCAGGGCATCCGAACGAAGACGATCGCCGTGCCAATATTTTTGTAAGTGCCGCCCCCCCCTGTCAGCAACGTGTCGCCATCGGCGGAAAGCGCAACTTTGCCGCTGATGCCTTCTCTCACCGGTGCCGATTCGGACCAAGATTCCCCTTCGCGTTCGAACGCCACGATGCCCGACTTACCGAGGCCACTGACCACAGCGCTGTTTCCATCCGCAGACAGTGCCACGTTTGCCCCGAAATGCTGTCCTTCGGCGCCTCGATGGAAATTGAACGGAGAACCCTCCTGCAACTTCCATTCTCCCCCGGCATGCACAAATACGAAGGCTGATCCTTCGCTCGCCGAGGCTCCTGGTGCACCGAGCAGTGCTGTGGCTCCATCGGCGGAGAGCGCCACGGACGCACCCAGTTCCGAAGGCCCTGGGCTAGTGGGGGTGAGCTTTGCTTCCTGCGTCCAGGTCCCTCCTGAATTCGTGAAAACCCACGCCGCTCCCCGGAGTTCGCTGTCCGTCTGCCCTCCAACCAGGGCTGTGCTGCCATTGCTCAGAGCGCAACGGCGGCGCCCGCCTCGCCTTGCCTCACCTCGTTGGTGGGAAGAAGCTGAGTTCCTTTCTGCGTCCAGCCGGTGCCCGAGCGTGTGAATATCCATGCAGCGCCCAAGTTGTTGCCGTTGCCCGGGCCGCCGATCAGCGCGGTATTGCCGTCGGCTGAGAGCGCGACGGAGGACCCGAAAAGATTGAAGCCGAGTTCCTCCCCGTTGGTGAGCTTCGCCTGCTGTGTCCATTCGCTGCCAGAGCGCACAAAGACCCACGCCGCCCCCAGCCCGCCGCTGTCGGTTTCGCCGCCGATCAGCGCGGTGTTGCAGTCGGCTGAGAGCGCGACACTCGAGCCGAAGCCCCCCGATCCTTCCTCTCCATTGGCGGTGAGCTTGCCGCCCTGCTGTGTCCAGACCCCCCCGGTGCGCGTGAAGACCCATACCGCGCCTTGGCTGTCGCTATCCCCGGGGCCGCCTACCATCGCAGTGTTTCCGTCGCTGGAGATGGCGACGCTGAAGCCGAACGCGCCTTCGCCGACCTCGCCCGCACCGGCCAGCGGTGCTCCCTGTTCGACGAACGGGTCTACTCGAACAGGATAGGTCGCACCCTGGTCATCGACGTGGATCACGAGACGTCCGCCGGACAGGCCGAGCCACACGTGCAGCGCCCGCCCCCGCGCATCGGTGGCCGAGAGCCCGCCGTAGCGCAGCTCACCGCCCCCACCGGAGAGCAACGCGCTCCCGCCCCGCAGGCTGACGCCGGAGACCCCGGAGAGCGCGACCGCGAGCGTCAGCGCGCCGCTGCCCGCCGGGCGCCTGGCCAGATCGAAACCCTGCTCGAGTCCGGCGGGGCCGTTGACGTACCATTCGCGCACCGGCCCGCGGGCATAGCTGACGCGGTTGGAGGCGACAAGCGGGGCAGCGGTAGCCGCCGGTTGCAGTGCAGCGCCGCGGCCGACCCCCGCCAGCGCGAGCGAGAGGCGCGTCGAGCCCGAGCTCAGCGCGACGCCACGGGACGAGAAGCGCAGCCGCAGCCGTTGGGCGGGGTTCCATGCGCGGAGCCCCGCCACGTGGTACGCGGCCTCGTCGCCGCCCACCACGGTCGAGATCTCGTCTCGGGCCAAGACCGGCAGGCGAAGCAGCGTCGTCGCGCCCCACGCGCGATGCGACCCCTCTAGACGGCGGATCGCCGGCAGGCTCCGCGTCCCTGACCAGAGGCCCACCGCGAGCGAGACCGCCAGGCAAGCGAGCGCGGCACCCGCGATCGCAAGGGAGGTCGCACGCGCGCGTGTTAGCAGTACCCACGGCCCAAGCGGCGGCAGCGCGTCGGTAGGCCCGACGGGCGGGTGGTCAGAAATTTCGGCGTAGCTGTACCGCGCTGCCATCGAGCGTGCGAACGATCTCGCCCGGCAGGCGGAGCGATGTGACAATCGAGTGAAGCTCCGCCGGCCGTTCTCGGTTTCGTAACGCCAGCATGCCGCTGCGGGCTTACCTTCCGGCATCCCGCGGTGACAGCCCGAGATGCCCCAGCCAGCCCCCATTGCCTACGCCCCGCACACGCAACCCCCCGCGGAGGGTGTCCAGGGCGGGAGTAACGGCGGAGGCGCCCTCACCTCCTACGCCAGGCCGCTCTGGGTCCTGCTTTTCACGGCCCTCGCCTGCCTGTCCGTGCTGACCGGGCCCGCACACGCGGAACTCGCGATCCACGTGCAGGGCAACCGGCTCGTGAATGCCGAAGGGCGCTCGATCAGGCTGCTCGGCGTGAACTTCTCGGGCGCGGAGTACGCCTGCATCCAGGACCGCGGTATCTGGAGCGCGCCGACCGACGAAGCCGCGATCGCGGCGATGGTGGCGTGGCACATCGACGTGGTGCGCATCCCGCTCAACGAGGACTGCTGGCTGGGCATCGAGGGAGCGCCCGCGCAGTACAGCGGCAGCGCCTACCAGCAGGCGATCCACGAATTCGTGCAGGCGCTCCACGAGGCCGGCCTGTATGCGATCCTCGATCTGCAGTGGAGCGCCCCCGGCGAAAGCCAGGCCACCGGCCTGCAGTCGATGGCGGACGCCGAACACGGCATCGCATTCTGGAGCTCGGTCGCGCAGAGCTTCCGCGCTGACCCCGCGGTGCTCTTCGACCTCTACTCCGAGCCCCACGAAATCACCTGGGAATGCTGGCTGGAGGGCTGCGTCCTGCCGTGGTCGGGCGGGGGCACCTGGCAGACCGCGGGAATGCAGTCGCTGGTCGACGCCGTGCGCTCCCAGGGAGCCACACAGCCGCTGCTGCTCGGCGGCGTCGAGTGGGCCAACGACCTCTCCGGCTGGCTCGCCCACCTCCCCGACGACCCCCAGCACCAGCTCGTGGCGAGCGTCCACGTCTACCCCAACAACACCTGCGGCTCCGCCGCCTGCTGGACGGAAACGCTCGCCCCGATCGCCGCCCGCTACCCCGTGGTCGCGGGCGAGGTGGGGGAGTTCGACTGCGAAGACCACTTCATCGACCAGTTCATGAACTGGGCCGACGCCAACGACGTCTCCTACCTGGGGTGGACCTGGAACACGTTCGACTGCGCCACCGGCCCCGCGCTGATCTCCAACACCGAAGGGACCCCCACCGCCTTCGGGCGGGGGCTCCTCGACCGGCTGCGCACTCCGCGGACGACGCTCGAAGTCACGCCCAGCCCCGCGCCCGCGGATTCCCCCGTGACGCTGAGCGTCCAGGTCTCAAGCCCCACCGCGACGGCGGCCCCCACGGGCAGCGTCACATTCCTCCTCGACGGCGAGAACCTCTCCACCCAGCCGCTGAACGCCGAGGGCCAGGCGACGCTCACGCTGGGGCGGTTGAGCGTCGGCGCCCACAGGCTCCGCGTCCTCTACGGCGGTGACGAAGCGCTGGAAGGGGGCGCGAGCGAAGCTCAGACCGTGGAGGTCCTCGCCGAAGAACCGCCGCCCGCACCCCCCACTCCCCCGCCGATCGTCTCGCCACCGAGCCCGGGCGCGCCATTGACTGCGCCGCTGGCCACGCCTGTCTCAACGCAGACGTCGGCCGCTCCCGCGGTCAAGTCGACTTCCGCCGTCACCACCACCGCACACCACATCGCCACTCACCGCACCACCACTCCCGCCCGCCGCTCTACCAGCGGGCGGCAGTGCTCCCGGTCGAGCCGGGCACACGCCAGAGGCGCCCATGCGCGCTCGCTGCAGGCTCACTGCCTGTCCAGAGCGAATCGGGCCGGAGCTCACGGGAGCACCCGCGCGACTTCACCGTCCAGTAACGCCACCGCCACCGGGGGGAGGTAAAAAGACTGGATGCTGGAGGCAGTTGGCCTACTCCAAGCCGACCCCGACCTCGGCGCACGGATGACCCCAAACCGCTTCGAGGCGGCCACGCGCGCGCTCATGGCGCAGATCGTCTCGGTTCCGGAGGGACACTGGGCGTGGGAGCAGATGCTGCCCGCGCCCCCCGGCGTCGTCGGGTTCGTGATCTGCTCGGGCATCTTCGCGCGCCGCGCGCGGCTCTACGACGCCTCCTCCGTGGAGCTGCTCGGCGCGGGCGACGTGATCATGCCGTGGGCCAGCGAGCACGACTCCGCGATCGGGTTCGACACCTCCGTCGACTGGCACGTGCTCGCGCGCGGCCGACTCGCCCTGATCGACCACACGCTGCTCATCAAGAGCGCCCCCTGGCCGGAGATCGCCAAGGCGCTGCTGACGCGCGCGATCACCCACGCCCGCTGGTTGGCGAGCCTGCACGCGGCCGCGGGCCACACCCGCGTCGAGGACCGCCTGTGGCTTGTACTCTGGCAGATCGCCGAGCGCTGGGGCAAGGCCACGCCCGACGGCGTGATGCTCTTGATGCCCGGCCTCACCCACGAGATGATCGCGAGCCTCGTCGCGGCCAGCCGCCCCTCCGTGACGAAGGCCTTCGGGGACCTGCGCAGCCGCGGTCTGCTCGAGCGCCGCCCCCGCGGCATCCTGATCCTCCACGGCGCGCCGCAGGACGGTTTCGCCCGGCGACCGCAGCGCAGCGGCGCAAACGTGAAGCGGCTGCCCCTCAGCGACGCCAAGCGGGGCGCCGCGAAGCGGCTTGCGGCCGAGCCCGCCACCGCGAAGCTGCTGCCAACCGAACTGCTCCCGGCGAAGCCGGCCGCCGCCGATCCGCTCCCCGCGGAGATGGTCGCCTGATGCTCCACCCGCGCGGTGCACGCCGGCGCCCGAAGAGACCGCCGAGCGCGGGCGCTCGCCTCGCGACCGCCGGGCTCGCGCTCCTAGGAAGCCTCGGGGCGACCGTGGCGATCGCTCAGGCCACCGGCGCCGGCGCCGGGGCACATGCGCCGGGGCGCTCCTCGCGCGCCGATCGGAGGGTCCGCGCGGGTGCGAGCCCCCACCGCGCCGCCCCCACCTCCACCCTGAGCGCTCCGCAGGGGACGGCCGGCCTGCAGGGACTCGCCGGTCCCGAGGGGATCGCCGGGCCGGTGGGTCCGGTCGGCTTGACCGGCCCGCCCGGCCCTCCCGGGATCGTCGAGCAGACAATCTCGATCAACTGGCAGAACGACGACTACCGCGGCCGGGACAGCGCCTCGTTCGTCGCGCCCGGGATCGGGCAGGGGGAAGTCGTCTGCGGCCTCAACACCCAGTGGATCAACTTCACCCCCTACGACGAGGGCGCCGACAGCGAGATGTGGGGAGCGATCATGCGCGGGGAAGAGGTCTCCGTGCGCGCCGCCGCCCACCGCGCGACATCCTGGGGCAATGAGTTCAACCTCGGCCTGAACGTGGTCAACGGGACCGAGTCCGAATCGGAGGGCTCGATGGTCGGCATCGTCAGCTCCCGGGGGCAGTTCGGCTCGCCGGGGGAACCGGGCCCGCCACCGACGACCTTCCATCTCGCCTGGTACTGGTCCTTCGCCGACTCCTACGGGCCGCGCTGCTACGTGGCCGGAACATTCGCGACCGGGAGGTGACACGCAGATGACCCCCCCCAGACTCGGCCCCACGCTCGCCAGATCCACTCGCGCGATGGCGGCGCTGGGCGCCTGCGCCGGCACGGTGATCGGCATCGCGCTGGCGGTCTCCGGCAGCTCCGCGCAGCCGGCCGCCACGAACCGCGGGAGCGGCGGCACGGCGCGGCGGGCCTCCGCGACCCGCGAGCGGGGCGGCTCGGCGCGGCAGGCCTCCGCCTCCGCGACCCGCACGAGGGGCGGCTCTGCACGGCAGGCGACGGCGAATCGCAAGAGCACCACCAAGAAGGGCGTCTCGGTACAGCGCACTGTGGTGGTGCGCGGCGCCGCGGGCCCCGTCGGACCCCAGGGCGTCGAAGGCCCCGCGGGGCCGCCCGGGCCGCAGGGGCCCGAAGGCGCTCCCGGGCCTCCGGGGCCCGACCTCGCGGTCTCGCTGAGCATCAACTGGAGCGGGCTTGCCTACGCGCCCGAACGCGACACAACCGTGCAGAGCATCCCGGGCATCGCGCAGGTCGAAGCGAGGTGCACGATGGAAGAACAGGCCCTCGTGGTGACCCCCACGCTCAGCGGGGTGCGCACCGTCGCCGACGTCACGACCTTCCAGGGGGAGGGCACCGCGGGGGTCTCCTCGCACACTCGCATCTACAGCGAATCCACGACCCCGCTCACGATCCCGCTGCCCACCAACGGGATGATCGAGGGGACGCTCAGCGTGGAGCCCACCACCGGCGACGGCGGCCCGGGTCCGGTGCCCTACTCGCTCGCCCTCTCCTCCGAATGGAAGCTCAACGACCCCAACGAAGCCGACAACTACTGCTACGTGGCGGGGCAGTTCCTGCAGTAGCCCCGCCCGCCCCACCGACTCGCGTCTGCGCCCGGGAGGGTGGAGTACGTGATCCGATCGTCTCCCTGGAACTCCTCGCCGAGCTGAGGCAGAGGGCCACGAGCGCCGCGTCCCCGCGGCTCGGCCACGCATCCGTCCTCCTTTTAGCGGAGGATATGACGCGTGACGTTGTCCCGCGTCGATCTGGTCGGCTTCGTTGTGAGCATAGTCGTCCTCACGCCCGTGCTCACAGTCGTCTGCAACGTGCTCCTGGGGCGTCGCTACGCCAGGCGCCAAGCGGCACCCCCGCACGTCGGCGAGCAGGCGGTCCCCGTGGCCCTCGCCGCCCGGGGCGAAGTCGCTCACGCGGCCGCCGCAAACGAGAGCAGTGAGGCCAGGCGTCCGGCGCCGGCGGTGCTGCATCGAGTGCGAAGGGTCGCCCACGCACGGGCCGCTGTCGGTCACCGGGCGCTCGTGGGCGAGCCCTCTTCGGGGCCACCGATGGGCCTCCCGGCCGAGGGGCGCCCGGGCGGGCGATCAGCGCGCGAGCGAGGGCTTCTCAGCGAGCGAGCACTTCTCAGTCCGCCGCCGCGCAGACCCCCGGCGCGCCGGCGAGGGCCCGTCGTGGTCCCTCCGCACAGGCCCTCCCCGCCACCGTCGGGGCTGGTCCCGCCACCGCCGGGGCCGTCCCCCACCGCGCCGACCCGCCGTCCACAGCCAACACTTGCACCCAAGCCCGACGCGCCTGCTCGCGCAAGGGACCGCACGATCGCCTATCTGGCGCTCCTCGCCGCCGGTCTCTCGGTGGCCGCGACCGCGTACTTCTACCACCGCGGGCAGCTCGTTCTCTACGACGACGAGTTCTCGCGTATGTCGATCGCCCGGCGCACGTTCGACAACCCGAGCGGCTTCAGCCTCGCGCAGTTGGGAGGGGTCTGGCTGCCGTGGCCGCAGCTGCTGGTGATGCCGTTCGTCGCCATCGACGCGCTCTACTTCGACGGGATCGGCGGGAGCATCCCCTCAATGCTCAGCTACGTGACCTGCTCGGTCCTCATCTACAAGATCGTCTACCACCTCACCGCCGGCCGCAGGGCGCCCGCGATCGCCGGCACCGCCATCTTCATGCTCAGCCCGAATGTGCTCTACATGCAGAGCACGGCGCTCTCGGAGCTGTGCATGTTCATGTGGCTGCTCGCGGGGATCTACGGAGTCCAGCGCTTCTTCGAAGTCGAGGGTCGCAGCAGCCAGCGGCGCTATCTGGCGCTCGCGGGCGTCTCGTGCGCGCTGGCGCTGCTGACACGCTACGAGGGTTGGATCGTGACCGCCGCCCTGCTGGGGTGCATCCTCTACGGATGCGCCCGCCGCGGGGACGGCCGCTCGGAGATCAAGGCGTACGCACTCGTCTTCGCCTTCTTCCCCGCGCTCGCGCTCGTGGGCTGGCTTGCCTACAACCAGGTGATCTTCGGCGGCGCGCTGTACTTCTATGACGGCCCCTACGCCAAGCCCTCCCTGTGGTCGAGCGCCGCGGACCCCGCGGTCGGCCACTGGCTCGTGAGCGCGGAGACCTACCTCTACGCGATCCTGGATGACACCAACTGGCCCACGGTCCTGCTCGCCCTCGCGGGAATCCTCACTCTCGCATGGAGACGCAGACTCGCGGCGCATACCCTCCCAGCCCTCTCCCTGCTGGTGCTCATCCCGTTCTTCGTCTGGTCGCTGCACGGGGCGCAGCGCCCGATGCACGTGGCGCAGATCAATCACAGCCTCTACAACACCCGCTTCGCGCTCATCTACGCACCCGCGGCGGCCATCTACATCGGCTACCTGATCGGCCTGCTCAGACCCAGGGTCCTGGTCCGTGCCGCCGGCGGCACGGCGATCGGCGCGGCGGTGGTCGCGATGGTCCTGGCCTTCGAGGCTCCGGACACGAGGATCACCACGCTCAAGGACAACCTCGCCTGGTCGCGACAGCCGGTCGCCGTGCAGTTCGCCTCCGCGGCCGCGTACCTGCGGGCCCACTACCGCGGCGGCCTCGTCCTCGCGCAGTTCTTCGGCAACGAGGGAGTGCTCTATGAGGCTCACATAACCCCCGGGGCCAACGTCTACGAGGGTACCCACCAGCTGTGGCTTCCGGCGCTCGCCAATCCGGCGGGAACCCACATCCAGTGGATAGTGATGCGGACCAACGCGATCGACCGGGTCTACCGGAGCCTGCACGGCTCGGGCAGGCTGCGCGCCGGCTACAGGCTTGTGTATGACCGGCGCGAATATCAGATCTATCGGCGACGGGGGGTGTGATGCGGGCGCCGGCCGATCTCCGCGAGCCTCCCCGGCAATCCGCGCAGCTGCTTCTCTCCCGGGAACAGCGCCGCTGGTTTGCGCTGGCCCTCGTGCCGCTCGGCGCGCTCACGATCCTCGCACCGCTCGCGCTCATGGCGCTCGCCACCGCGCTGTGGACGGTCAAGATGCTCTCGGAGGCGTGGTTCGCGCTGCGCGCGATCGACTACAGGTATCCCCCCCGTGCGTTCGTGACCGAGGAGGACCCCGAGCTTCCCACCTACACGATCCTGCTCCCGATGTACAACGAGGCGGCGATGGTCGCCCGGCTGGTGGCCAAGGTCGGCGAGCTCGACTACCCGTCCGATCGCCTGGAGGTGCTCTGCCTGCTGGAGGCCGACGATCTCGACACCTGGGCCGCGCTGTGGGCGATCGAGGACCTGCCCCCCCATATCGAGACGGTCGCCATCCCCGACAGCGGGCCACGGGGCAAGCCGCGGGCGCTGAACGCCGGGCTGGCACGCGCCACCGGGGAGCTGTGCGTGGTCTACGACGCCGAGGACCACCCCGACCGCGACCAGCTGCTGCGCGTGGTCGGCACGCTGCGGCGCTCGCCGCCGGCCGTCGCGTGCGTGCAGGCGCGCCTGGCCTTCTACAACTTCGACTCCAGCTGGGTCTCGCGCTTCTTCTCGGGCGAGTACACGATCCACTTCGGGCAGCTGCTGCCGGGCATCGCCCGCTGTGGGCTGATCCCGCCGCTCGGGGGCACCTCCAACCACTTCCGCACCGATGCCCTGCGCCAGATCGCCTTCAGCGACAAGCGGGGCCTGTGCGCGTGGGACCCCTTCAACGTCACCGAGGACGCGGACCTCGCGATCGCGCTGGCCCACCACGGCTACGAGGTCGCGCTCGTGGACAGCACAACGCTTGAGGAGGCAACCGCCGGAGTGGGGGTCGCGATCAGGCAGCGCAGCCGCTGGTTGAAGGGATACGCGCAGACCGGCCTGGTCTGGACCCGCCATCCGCTGAGCGTCGCGCGGCGCATCGGTTTCACCCGCTACGCCCTGTATCTGCTGCAGATGCTCGGAACGCCCCTCTTCTACATCCTCAACCCCTGGTTCTGGGCGATGACCGCGGTGTGGTTTGTGTTTCACCCACATTTCATCGCCTCGCTGTATGTCTCACCGATCTACTACATGGGCCTCATCCTGCTGTTCCTCGGCAACGCGCTGAAGGTATTTCAGCTCCTCTTCGCGGTGATGAGCAGGGATGAGTACAGCAGCGCGGAGTGGATGCTGCTCGCCCCGCTGTGGTGGGCGCTGACGACGTGCGCGGCGTACCTGGCGGTGTGGGAGCTGCTGCGCCCGAGCACCCGGCACACGTGGCGCAAGACCGAGCACGGCCACACGCTCGGCGACGCGGTGGCGGCGGTCGATATCAGCTGCTGAGCCGCCTTGCGCCTTCGCTCCATCGGAATATCCCCTGACTGCTCACCGGAACAACGACGAGAATCCTTTGATCTCCTTCTCGAGTGCTTTCCGTTCAGTTATCAGCCCACCCACCACCGCTCGCAGCACATCGGAGTGGGGTACGGCGGCCCGATCGAGCTTCGCCTCGAACATCGTGCCGTAAAGTGTGCGGACACGGACCCACAGATCTTCATTGCGGAGCGACAGTCCAGCCATCGCGGCCTTGTTCTGGATCCAATCTCCATCGGTGAGATCCCGCGGCCGGGCGAGTCGGCTGATGTTCTCCTGAATCTCAGCGACGACGATGACGATCGCCGCGATCAAGCGACGGTTCTCCCGCTGGCGGTCCAACCTCACTGAAACCCACCAGGTGCCCCCGGCGGTGAAGACCGCTCCCACCACGGCTCCCCCGACGCCTGCGACGATCGTTGAGTCCATCAGAGCGTCAGGTCCATCGGTTCCAACCAGTCCTCGCCATAGCCGTCGTCCCTCTAGGGTTCGTGTATACGCGGCAGGCGGGATGCCCATGAGGGAAGCTTTTTGTTGCTCGTCGCACCGAATATCTGCTTCCAGTTTTCGGGTTCGTTGGCCGGCGCCACACTGATATAGCCCTGGGGAGCGAGTTCAAAGGGCTTTTCCACGGAATCCCGGAAGGAGAGGCCGGGCGGTGTCTGCGCCATACCGAACCACGCCGGGAGGGCAAAATCGGCGACCGTCACGCCACAATGTCTGCCCTCCGGCGCTCCGATGTCGTATCCGCACCCCTGCACCGGATCGGCCACCTCGACGATGTAGAACTCTTCCTTTTCTTTGTTCAGCACCTTGCGGACCTCGTTGACGTGCGGATCGACCAGCATCTCGAGCATCTCATGGCTGGCGACTTCGCACGGTTCGACGTTGTTTTCGCGAGCGGTGCCGACGAAGACGTCCGAGTACGGGATGTCGTTGTTGGCCTCGTCTTCGTGGTAGCCAAGCGCCCCGGCCAGATTCGACGTGTCGAGCAGGATCACATTCCATGCGCCAACGGGCGGCATGGCGCCTTTGGGGAGCAGTCCCACATGCGCCGGCGGCGCATAGCCGTTTTCCACCCAGGGGGAGCGGCCATAGTGGTAGAGAGCCTGGTAGTTAAGGCTCCAAACGAGGTCGCGGAGTTCCTGTGGCGTCAGCCGAGCGTTTTTCGTCTGGTCCTCCACGGTGATGAGCTGTGAGGCAAGTCCCGTCATGACGTCTCCTATCGTGATCCGCGGGTTCCAAATGGTGGGTGTTTGGCCAGGAACCGGGACCCTATACCGCCCGGAAAGAGATGTCAATAGACCAAATGACACGAGCGGGTGAACGGGTGGGGAAGGAAATGTAAACTGGGATGGGTGGGCTTGTGTCCGAGGGGGAGGCCAGGCGGGGTGGTCGACTACCGACCGACGAAGTTCGGCTGTTCCCACACCCGCTCGACGAGGTCGGCCTTCACGTGCGCCACGTAGGCATTGCCCACGGCCACGTGCCAGCGGCCGGCCGCCCAGTAGCCCACGGAGCCCCAGATGTCTCCGGCGCGGTAGGGCTGTCCGTTGCCCGACACGGTGTTGAGCCACACCTGCTTGCCGTCGTAGTAGGAGCGGATCACGGAGGCGTAGTAGTCGGCGTTGAACGCGGTGTCGTGCTGGAAGAGCCCGCAGACGACGGCGCCCTGACAGTGGTAGGGAGTGCGGACCTGGAAGAGCCCAAACGAGGTGCCTTCGTTGCCGACGAAGCTCATGTACCACCACGTCTCGACGGCCGCCACCGCTCGCAGCAGGTCTGGGTTCAAGCCCCACTTCGCCGCGGCCCACTGGATGATCTGATCGGTGCCGCCCCGATACTGCCCGTCGACCCACTTGGCGTAGGGTTCGCTGTTCTGGCGATGAAAGGCGGCCAGCCGCGATCGAGTCGGCACCGTCTGGTTGTCCTGGGCGTTCTGCGAGCGCGGCTCCCATCCGTCGCGGCTCACGTGCGCCGCGGCCTGCGCGTCGGACAGGGGTGGAGTGCCGATCGCCACCACCACCGTGCGGCTCGCGGCGGCCCGCGCCGGCCAGAGCGTCGCCAAGGCGCACAGGACCAGGCAGGCGCGAGGGAGCACACGGGGACCGCTCATCGTCTACTCATCGACCTGAGGATGGCTTTCCGCAAGATCGACACGCCCGAGCGACGGGCGAGCGCGGTCATGCTGCTCCACGACCGTGAGCTACTGACCGGCGACCAGCGGCTGGCTGCTCTGCGGGGTGGACCCGGACGATGGTTCGCCACCACCGGAGGGTTCGCCCGAGCTCGACGCCGTCGACCCTCCGCCGCCGCCCGTCGGGACGTCAGCCGGGGAGACTTCGTCGCCCGCGCCCCCGGCGGGAGCCAGGGCGCTTGGCGTGGTGGCGCTCGCGGCGGCGCCCGCTGTTGCGGTCGGGCTCTGCTGCTGGGCCCCCCCGTCGCCGACGGCCGCCCCGGGCGCCGCGTAGCTGACGATCGGGGGCTGGCCGCGGCCGTCCAGCCAGGAGACCTCCCTGCTCAACATTTCGGCCGTCGGCGGTACGAGTCCGGCGGCGCCTGCGAGGCTCTGGGCCTGCCCGAGGTAGAACCGCAGGAAGTCCTCCACCTCCTGGCGGCGCATGTCCTGCAGCGACACCGTCAGCAGCACCTTGCGTGAGAGCGGGTAGGCGCCGTCGGCGACCGTCTGCGCCGAGGGGAAGATGCAGTTCAGCTGCGGGCGCAGCGCGCCGTTGTCGATCTCGAGCGCCCGCAACTCTTCCTCGTGGTCCTCGTAGTAGGCGAGGCTGAAGTAGCCGATCGCTCCGAGCCCCTGCTGGAAGCGGGCCGCCGCGAGCGTCGTCTGGCCCACGTAGCGCTCCGCCGCGGGCAGATCCCCGACCAGCGTCCCGAGGTTCGCTTCGGCTCGCGCCAGGTTCGCGCTGTCGCGCCCCTGTGCGGCGGCCGAGCGTCTGTCGCGGATTCCCTTCGCGACCTGGAAGGATGCCTCGTGGATGAACCCGTGCGCTTGGCCGATCGCACCGCGCAGCGCGCTCAGCGAGGCGAGCGCGCTGCTGTGCAGCTGGGCGCTCGTCGCGCCCGCCACCCCGTCGGTGACCGCGTTGCGCACCGCGCCTTCGCTCGGCAGCGCCTCGTAGTCGCCGCGCAGCGTCGCCAGCGTCGGGGATTCCGAGCCCAGCGCGGTTTCGCCGAAGACGCCGAATGCGCCCCGGCCTTCCCGCGGGCCGGCGACGCGCAGCGGGATGTCGTAGTAGCCGAGCTGCGACCAGTTCGTGATCTCCGAGCCCGCCTGGAAGATCTGCTTGACCTGGGCCACCGTCAGGCAGTCGGCGCCGACGTCGACTTCGCCGCCCGTCGCGAGCACCACGCCGTCGGCGCCGAACTCGAACTGGACCGGCTGCACCCCATCCGCCTGGCAGACGCTCAGCTCGGCCGGCGAGATCGGCTGCTGGGAGTCCACGAGATCGGTCTGCCCCCTGCACAGCTCCGCGAACCCCTGCGCTTCCCCGCGGTCGGAGACCACGATCCGCGCGCCCGAGCCCTCGTAGTCGGCGGCCGCCGCCGCGGTCAGCGAGCCCACTGTGCGACCGTCGATTTCGACCACACCCCGCGGCCTGGACGGCAGGTGGCCGATGGCGGAGACCGAGTCGGCCGCCAGCGTGCTCGTGCCGGGACCGTGGCTCGAGCCCTGCAACGACACCCCACAGCCGCCCGTCGCCAGTGCGAGCGCACCGGCCGTCAGCAGCGCCGGGATCCGCCGTGCCCCTCGCGCCATCTCTAACCCACCGAGCCCGTCTGCGCATCGGCGCTCGCACTGGCCGCTTCGCCTTCGGGGGTCGTGTGCAGCAGCGTCGGCAGGCGCACCACTTCGAAGTCCGAGAGGCGCAGCGAGCGCAGCTCCGCGCCGCTCAGCAACCCCGTGACGGCGCCGCGCTGCGCGTACAGGGTCGGCACCGTCGAGCGATCTACCACGATCGCCCCGTACTTGCGGAGCGCCGCGAGCACGACTTCCGCGTAGTGCAGTTGCGAACCGGCGAGCCCCGTGGGCGTCACACCCTGCTTCATGCGGATGCGCGCACCCTCGGGCAGCGAGTCTTCGGGGCCCACGCCGTCGGTCGTGGAGGCCGGCTGGACGTACGCCGCGCGTGCCGCGCCGGGGACCGCGATCGCCAGCGCGTGGCTGATCGTCCCGGCGCGCAGCTCACCCGGGAGAATCGCGCCCGCAAACAGCGGCAGGCCGGATCCGCGGGCGCCGACGGCGCCCTGGGGGTCCGTCGATGCCGGCTTGCTGAAGCCCGGGCCGTTCAACTCCCAGCGCTTGGCGTACTCGTAGGAGATCGAGCCGTCCGCCTGGCGGCGGGCGCGCCAGAGATCATAGGCCACGCCTTCGGCGCGATCGATCACCGTGAGCCATCCTTCATAGCGCGGGTCGGGATTGGCGTTCGGCGGAATCAGCGCGGTGCTCAGACCCCCGGCGTCGGGACCGCAGGAGACCTGCCTGCAGAACAGCTTCGTGGGAACCCCCCCCTGTTCGGTCACGATCGTCGGCGCCCAGCTGGTGGTATTGACGTACAGGCCCGCTTCTCCCACGTCGACGGTCCCCGGGGAGCCCTGGGGTCCCGGCGCTTCCGCGCCCACTCGCCGCTGCGCCGCCAGCGCGAGCATTTCCTGCGAGCGCGGGTCCGCGGGCAGCGAGCTCACCGCGGCGTTCCACGGGCTCAGCGCGTTGAAGAAGGGCGGCAGGGCCCCTCCGTGCGAGTGTCCGCCCGGTATCGGCACGGTGATCTGTGTGGCGCTCGACGCCGTCTGCGTCGAGGCGCTGAGCGCCCCGGCCTGCTCAACGGCGGGCGTGGACGGCGCGCTGGCTCCGCAACCCGCCAGCGCCCCGAGCAGCGCGAACGCCGCGAACGCCCCGATCGCCGCGAGGCTCGAGGTCCGCGCCACAAAACTTGATGTCCGCGCGATCATGCCGTGGCCAGCTCATCGTCGTCGGTGTCGCTCGCGCCGTCGTCATCATCGAGATCGTCCTCACCGAGCTCCCCGAGATCCAGTTCGATCGCACCGTCGGGATCCTCCCCCTCCCCATCGCCGTCCCCGTCGATCGCGGGACCGGGCGACCGTCCGTTGGTCGATGTCTCCCCAACGACCGAACCGTCCGGCCCGGTCTGCGCCCAACTCGGCCCCCCGTCGCCGCGATCTGGCTCCACTGGAGGCCGCGGCAGCGCCGGCGAGGCCAGCGCCGCCTCGCGGGCGACCGCCTCCGCGACTGTCCCGAGCGCCTCGACCATGGCGTGCACCTCGCGCTGGATCGCCGCCGCCTGCTCGAAGCGCTCCTGGATCGATGCGGAGGCCTCGATCACGCCCTCGGTGAGCTCCGTGATCCGCTCGATGCGCGCGGTCGCGAAGGCATCGATCCGCCGGCGGCTGGCCGCGAGGTACTCCTCCACGCGCCGCGTCGCCTCCCGGCGGATGCGCTCGCCATCGGCCTCCGCGCCGGCGAGCACCTCGCCCGCGCGGCGACTGGCCTCGCTCTCGGCCTCTTCGGCGACGAGGGCAGCCGTCTGCTCGGCCGCGGTCAGCACCGCCTTGATGCGGGGCACGATCGAGTTGGTGACCAGCTCGCGCTTGGCGCTCATGGCGTGGTCTGGTTGGCGATCGCGGGAGAGCTCGACCCCTGCGGGCCTTCGCCGGCCGACTGCTTGGCCGTAGCCGGGGGGCGCGCCACGCGCAGCAGCACGTAGCGGCTGGTGTGGAAGACCGGGGTGAGGTTCGGGTTCCCCCCGCTCGCCGCTTCCGGGTAGCGCTGGCGGATGAGGTCGCCGGGGGCGCGATAGGCGACCAGCAGGTACGCGACCCTCCCGTAGGGGTCTTCGCGGGCCACAAACCACGGACCGTCGCCCCGGTTGACGCGGTTGTCGAAGTCCTGGGGACGGCCGGTGAGCATGATCACGCCGTAGGTCTGCGCGTTGTCGGTGAGTATCGCGTGCCGCTGCTTGCCGACCGTGCGGTCGATGTAGGCGGCCATCTGGCGCTCGGGTTCGATGCCCACGGTGAAGCCGCCGATCGAGGAGCTCCCCTCCTGGCTCTGGCCGGTCTTGATCGCGCGCACGAACGCCTGCTCCAGGTTCTGGTAGGGGTAGTGCTGCATCGAGCTCCACGCCAGCGGGATGCCGACGCCGAGCACGGCGAGCGTCACGATCCAGATCGGCATCCGCACCGTCTCCTCCTGGGAGCGGAACAGCCAGGCGGCCCCGAGGAGTGCCGTCAGCGCCAGCGGCAGGCCGTTCTGCAGCTGCAGGATCCCCAGGTCGTTCTGGATCAGCGCATCGGCCCCGACGATCACGAGACCCAGCGCGATGAAGCTGGCGAGCGCGAGCGACAGCACATCGCGCGTGCGCAGGAACGCGAACACCAGCACGGGGATCGCGATCAACGCGAGCGGCGCGATGGCGGCCGTGAGTTCCAGCAGCCGGTGGGCGACTTCCAGAAGCGACACCCCTCCGTGATGGGCCACCTGGTCGGAGTCGATCGCCAGCGAGCTCGAGGAGCCGCTGCTGAGCCATTCGAACGGTCGCCCCACGATGACCCCGTTGAACAGGGTCCACAGCGCGAGGCCGTAGACGATCGGCGCCATGTAGGAGATCACCGAGCCCTCGACCCGCGCGCGCGTCGCCTCCCTGCGGACGAGGGTCGCTCCGATCATGAGGCTCGCCGCGACCCCCCAGATGATGAACTCGTAGCGCGTCAGCATGCAGCAGGTGAAGGCCACCCCCGCGCCGATCAGGTAGCGGCTCTCCTCGTGCAGATGCCACCTGATCAGGCAGTACAGCGCGCCCGCGAGCAGGAACAGGTACGCGGTGTCGGGCATTCCGTTGCAGGCGTAGAACACGAACTCCGGGTTCAGGCCGAAGAGCACCAGCAGCGGGTAGCGCAGCAGCGGGCTCAGCTCGCACAGCTCGAGGGTGCGGTTGAGCATCGCGACGGTCGCGCCCGCGAAGATCGCGCTCGTCACCGGCAGCGCGATCAGCGAGGTGGCGATCGGCTTGATCAGCGTCAGCGGCAGGAAGATCAGGCTCGTGAGCGGCGGGTAGGTGAAGCCGACCGCCGCGAGCTTGGGCGGGGAGTTGTGCCACACCATGTACGCCCGCGTCAGGCGGTCGAGCGCTTCGAAGACCACGACATGGTCCCCGGTCACCACCTGCGCTCCGAGCAGCGCGTACGCGCCGGAGAACAGCACGAACACCAGCAGCGACTCGATCGAGCGAGCCACCGCCCACTGGCCGCTCGCCTCGCGTACGGCCGGTGCCCGCTCGCGCCTGCGCGGCGCCGGGACGATCACTTCGCCGGTGGGCGTGGTGACGGTGACGGACATCGTCTACGCCTGGTTGGGCAGCGCCACGCGCGACCCCTGGGGGTCGGTGCGCGGGCGCTCCCGAGTCGGGGAGGCGGACTGGCCGATCTCGCGTGGGCCGGTGCTCGCCGGCTGGGGGACGACGTCGAGGCCATGATCGGTCTTCTCCCAGTAGAAGGGCCGCGTGAACAGCTGGATGAAGCCCTTCCACGCCGCGATCGACATCAGGCCCCAGTACAACGGCGAGAAGAGCGCGTACTTGGCGAGCGCGAAGTAGCCGCGCTCGACCGCCCCCGCCATGTTCAGGTACATGAACGCGAAGTTGCCGATGAACAGCTGGAAGGCCGCGGCGTAGAAGACAAAGCTCGGGAAGACCTGCTGGATCAGCCCGGCGTGGGTGAAGAAGAAGACCGTCGTCAGCAGCCAGAAGATCGGGTTGAGCAGGAAGATAAAGCTTCCCCCGACGAGCAGCTGGAAGGAGATGAAGCTCCCGGCCCCCAGCTGGCGGAAGAGGCGCACGGGGTGGCGCATGTGCACCAGCCACGTCTGGATGTAGCCCTTGATCCAGCGCGAGCGCTGGCGGATCCAGTTGTTCAGTTCGGAGTTCGCCTCCTCGAGCGTCGTGGAGTCGATGATCGCCGTCTGGTAGC
Organism: uncultured Solirubrobacterales bacterium; assembly: GCA_963771915.1. Lineage (GTDB taxonomy): Bacteria > Actinomycetota > Thermoleophilia > Solirubrobacterales > Solirubrobacteraceae > Palsa-744. The sequence continues at coordinate 667,745 of CAVYVD010000001.1, forward strand.
CCGCCTTGTGCAGCCTGATGCCGAGGTCGGCGTCCTCGGTGACGTTGTAGGGATCCCATGCGCCGAGGCTCACGAGGCGGTCGCGCAGGAAGTGGTTGGAGGTGCCGCCCAGCGGGATCGGCACGTTCTGCGCGTCGAGGCCCGGCAGGATCAGCTCGAACCACATCGCGTACTCGGTCGAGAACCAGCGCGTCAGCAAGTTCTGTTCCTGGTTGAAGAAGTTGAGCTTCGCCTGGATGCAGGTGACCCGCGGGCCGGTCTTGCGGAAGGCCGCCACGATCTTCTTGAGCTGATCGGGATCGGGGCGGTCCTCCGCGTCGAAGATCACGACGATCTCCCCGTCGGCGTGCAGCAGGCCGAAGTTGCAGGCCTTCGGCTTGGTCTGCGGACTGGAGGGGGGCACGATCACGAGCTTGAAGTGCGGCGCCAGGCCGAGCGAGCGGATCACCGCGATCGTCTCCTCGTCCTCCTGCTCGCACAGCAGGCGCACGTCGAGCTTGGTCTTCGGGTAGTCGAGCGCCTCGATCGCCTTCACCAGCCGCGACACCACCTTCGCCTCGCGGTAGAGCGGCACGAGGATCGTGTAGCGCGGCAGCCCCCGCTCGTCCAGTTCCCGCACCTCCTCGGCGCTGACACCAACCTCGTACTCGTGTCCGAGTGCGCTGTACATGAGCCAGAACTTGTAGAAGGAGGCCGCCGTGTAGAAGAGGCTCGCCAGACCCACGAAGGCCACCAGCGTCGGGATCGGGAAGAACACCAGGAGCGCGATCGAGGCAACCAGGCCGAGCACGATCCCCACGCGCTGGGACTCCGAGAGCACGCGGTTGGCGCACTCCTCCGGCAGGCGGCTCAGCAGTTCGGAGGTCGCGGCGTCGACATAGGCGCTGCCGTGGATCCGCTGCAGCAGCTCATCGATCGAGTTCGCGGTCGCCAGGAAGCCGCGCAGCTCGAGGTGCGTGTGCTCCCGCAGTGCCGCGATCGTGTCGTTGTCGAGCGGCTCCGCGACCGCCAGGTAGACGCAGCGATCGTCCATCCCGATCGGCACGCAGCGCAGATGGCGCGCGAGCGGCTCGGGGATCACGTCTCGGGGCAGGCTCTCGGGATCAAGGTCGGAGACGTCCACGAGCGGTATCTGCAGCTGTTCGGCCAGCGCCCCGATCAGGTCCCGCTCCGCGACCGCCCCGTTGTGCACGAGGATCTCACCGACGCGACTGCCCGTCCGCCGGTGCTCGGCGCATGCCGCCTCCACCAGCTCGGGGGTGACGATCGAGCGCAGCAGCAGCATCTCACCGATGCGCAGATGCTCGTGGATGCCGAGCCGCACGAGATCGTCCACGCTGCGTGTCGGCATGTCCTCCGACGCGGCCTCCCGCTGCGGCTCGCCGGTCCCGTCGGGCGCGGCGAGGAAGCACTCTCCGATCGTCTCCATGATCTCCTCGGGAGCGGCCACCACCCAGCCGATCGAACGGCCCAGCAGCGCACCGCACACGTTCTGCGCCAGCGTGTCGAGCGGATCGGCGGTGGCGATCGTCACGACGCCGTCGCTGTAGGCGACCGGTACGACGCAGAAGTTGCGGCAGGCCTGCTCGGAGAGCAGCCGCGCGGCCAGCGGGTTGACCTGCTCGAGGCGGTCGCCCACCCCGCCCGGGATCAGCGATACGAACGGCACCCCGGCGCCGGCCGCGAGGGCCCGCAGGTATGCCGCGTCGGCTGGTGTGGTGCTGCTCATAGCGCCTGCGCTCCTTTCGATTGGCTGCTTGCCGAACCCGCCTCGACGAGGTCGGACTCCGTGAGATCCGATTCCTGCTCCCCCCGCACCCCGGCCGCTCTGCCGCGGCGCACCCCAAGCTGCGCGCCCTCCCGGGGAGCCCTCCGCCTGCCCGCTTCGGCCGATTCTTGCGACCCCGGCGACGCCGCCGGCAGCTCGAGCGGCTCCGGGTCCCGCGAACGATGGCGCCCCCGTTCCCCGGCCGAGAGCGCGAGGTAGGAGATCAGCAGAACCGCGGCGGGCGCCAGCATGAAGCCGACCCAGAAGACGGCCATGGCGAGGAGCACCCCGACGATCAGGAGAATCAGTGGGCCCAGCGGACGAGGGGAATCTGACATCGCAGCGTCCCCTACTCGACCCCGACCGGCGCCGTCGCGCCCGTCGCATCGCTCAGCCGGCCCGTCTCGCCGTCCTCGAGGGCGATCAGCGTCAGCGCATCGGCCCCACCGCCGGCCACCTCGAACTGGAAGGGCAGCACACGGCGGAGCTCGTCCACGAGCCGAACCGGCTGGAAGAGCTTGATGACCGCAACCGCATCCCTGCCCGCGAACTCCTTGACCTCGACCTGCTCGGCACCCGGCACCTGCAGCAGCGCGATCTCCAGCGTGTCCACCTGGCTGATGTCGCGCAGGGGGCCGACCCGCAGCGAGACGCTGCCCTCGAACACCTCCGGCGCCTGCGGAATGCCCGGGAGAGCGCTGGCCGTCGCGAAGGGACCGCCGGCGGCGGTCCCCATCCCGATCGCCGTGGGCGCCGTGGGCGACGATCCCCCGACACGCTGGGAGGGGGCGGGCAGCTCACCGGACGGCGGGCGCTCGAGGCGCCCGAGCACGCTCTCGCAATCCACGAGCGCGGTGCGCAGGGAGCTCCTGAGCGTCTCGCGCGCCACCAACAGTTGCTCGATCTGCTCCTTCACGAGACCCACCTGAGCCTCCGCCGTCGCGAGCACCTCCCGCGCGGCGGCGCGCGCCTGGGCGAGGATCTCCTCCGCGCTCTGGCGGGCCACCGGGTCCGAGCCGAACGGCGGCGGGACGAACCCCACGGCGCCCGGGAGGCCTCCAGGTGGGAGGGAGCCGGGTCCGGCCGCATGGGGAAACCCGCCCGCGGACCGGCCGAGATCCATCGCGGCGGTGCCCGCGCTCACGCCGACCGTCGCCTGCGCGACGCCGATTCCCGACACCGAGCGCATCGGCCCCTGGCCCGCCGACCGCTGCCGCGGGTCGAGCTGCTCCTGAAGCTCGCCGAGCCGCCTCTCCATCTGCGCAAGGCTCGTCCGGATGCCATCCCAGGAGGAGGTGTCGCGTCGGTAGCTGTGGTTGTCGATGTCGCTCATGCTCTCTGCGCTCCCCGCCCGTACCCGGACGAATGTCGTAACGGCCCGCGGTGCAGAAAGCTCACGGCTGCGAGAGAAGAGGCTGTTAGGTAAACGTGGCATTGTCGGCACCCGACACCGGGAATGTCCGAATTCCGACGATGCAACGCCTCATACCCATCGCTCGGTGGTCCCGCGGTCAGGCTTGCACCGTCATGACAGGACGACCCGACCCAAATGGCGAGCGCATCGATTTTCCGATCACCGCGCGCGAGATGGAGAACGCAGAGTCACACACACAAATGACAGGCAAGGGGAGACCAGAAACGATGAGCAGCCGCGGCGCAGGTGCACTCCAGCGAGCCTTTCCCGATGTCCACCACGGACCCTCTTCCGAGGTCCACCACGGGCACTCCTCCGAGGTCCACCACGGGCCCGAGGTCCATCACGGGCGCATCCAGCGCAAGTGGACGATCCTGCTGCGGCGCGCGGACGCGCGCGAGTCGGCGTTGCGCAGCGCCCTCGCCCACGCGCGCGCCGAGGAGGCGCAGCTGCGACTCCAGCTGGAGGGAGAACGGCGGCGGCACGCGATCGAGAGCAATCTGCTGCGCGAGCGTCTGCGGCGGATCGAGCAGTGCTTCCTGCACTACATCGCCGCGGCCCGTGGAGTGTTGATCTCGCCGTCGGCGACAAGGCTGAGCAGCTCGGGTGCGTCACTCGGCACAGGCGCACCGGGAGCGCATGGCCGGCTGACCTTGGCGCCGGGCGGCAGCTCGAGTCCTGTGACGGGCACCCCTGCGCCGGCGCAGCTACCCGCACCTGCGCCGTTCGATCCGGTCGCCACAGTCGCTTCGATGCTGCCGCTGAGCAGGACCCACGCCGGAGCTCCCGAGGCGAACGTCGAAGGCGCACTCGACCGCCTGCAGGCGGTCGTGGGCACGCTCCCGGCGCGCTCATACGCAGACCTCTCGATGCCGGCACCGGCGCCCGCCGAGTCGAGCGCCGCGGCACCCACCGCGCAGGTGCAGGACGGGGCACCCACCGCAGGGGCGCAGGACGAGATGCCCACTGCGGGGGCACAGGACAAGGCACCCAGCGCAGGGGCGCAGGACGAGGCACCCAACGCACAAGCGCACGGCGAGGCCCCCCGTGCAGGGGCGCAGGACGAACATGGGGACGAGCAGGACAAGAATCTCCCGGCGCGCGAGGAGCGCCCCTCGACCGAAGAGAGCATCGGCGCCTCCGACACGCCGTGGTTCCCACGCGCGTTTCGGCGCCTCGCCGAGGAGGATCCCGAGGCCGCCGGGCGGCTGTTCCTACAGCTCCTTCCCGCCCAGGGACTGGTGTGGCCGGAGGACGTGGCCTACCGGATCGAGGTCGCCGAGACCGGCTCGCTCGCGGTCGACGTGAGCGCCGGCGCCAGCACGGTGCGGCCGCTGCTGGAGTCCGGCGCCCCCGCGCGGGCCGGCGAACCGACGCTGCGGACCGACCTCGCCGGGCTCGCGCGAGCCGTCGCCGGACGGCGCGGGTGGAGCCGCGTTGGAGCGCGCATAGCCGGCTCGCGCAGCCGCCACCTGCGCCCCCTGCGCGCGCTCGCCGCGGCGCCACTGCAGCTGAGCGACCTCAAGCGCGCCGGGGCGCGCCCCGATCCGATGCTGCTGCTGCGATTGCTCGCGCTCGCGATCGACCCGGAGTGGACCGCCGAGGCGGTCTTCACAGTCGAGTGCCGCTGGCGCGGCCGGGTGAACAGCGGCTGCTACATCCACGTCTTCGAGCGGGCGCCCGTCGCGGTCACGAGCGCGCCCCCGCTCGGACGGGTGGCCACGACGCTTAGCTGCGATCCCGCTCACATGCTGGACATCCTGCTGGGTGAGATCCCGCTCGAGCACGCGCTCGCCCAGGTCGGCGGGGACCGCGCGGCGATCGCGAGCCTGCTGGAGTGGTTCCGGCGGGTCGACGCCACCGCGATCACGCCCCCCGCCGTGCCGGTCGCCCTGGCGGTGTAGGGGCCGGCCGCCGTCCGCCCGCGAGACCCCCCGCGGCGGGCGGTGTAGGGCCGGTGGCGGTGCAGGCATCGACCGCGAGCCGCCCCGGCGAATCCCCGTGGGCGCCGCCCAGACTGGGCCGCTATCCCGCGACCCCACGGGTCGAGCGCTAGCCCTAGGCGCTCAGGCCGGCGCCGCACTGCAGGCAGACGCTCGCCGTGCTCGGAACGCTCGCCGCGCAGGTCGGGCAGCGATGCCACTGCGCCACAGGGGGCTCGGGCGTGGCGCCGGGCGAGTGCTCGAGCATGTCTCCGACCTGGGCCGCCGCGACGCCGGGCTGGCGCGGCGCGTCCTGCACCGGCATCCCGCCGTCGCCGGCCCTCGCCAGCAGCTGCTCACGAATGCGAGCGAACTCGGCTCGCGTCGCCACCTCCGACTGGGAGGTGACGCCAAGCATCCGTGCCAGGACCGATAGCGAGAGCCTCGCGATCAGTGCCAGCGGCACCGTCACCAGGGCCAGGACGATCAGGAGGCTGATCACGGGTGACAGCATAGCTGCGCCCCATCAACATTGGGGCCAGTCTGATCGCAATCACCCCGACGATCAGCAGAAGCACGAGCGCCACCAACCTCACGCTGAGCGGCACGCCGTTCCAAGTCGCCAGTATCAGATAACTCGATGTTGTCATCATCATCACAGCTTGAAAACAATGATAACCCATCGCCCTGGTACTTGCGTCGCGGAAGAGATGTTCAGGATTATCGCAGAAGTTCAACGACTCTAACTTCACGACCCTCACTTGTCCACCATGGTGAACAAGTAGTGAACTATTGGTGAACGCTCAACCGTGCGCGAGGAACGCCCCGGCGCCACGCCGCCCGCCTCCGGGCGAGCCGACCAGCGCGTCGAGTCCCCCGCCGTCGAGCTCCGCGACCGCGGCGCCCGCGTGGTCGCCCGCCCGGGCGCCGTCCACGCGGTAGCTGCCCCCGGGCAGCCGGTAGAGGTTCACCGACCCGCTGATCGCCGCATCCTTCAGCACGTAGACGGCCCCCGCCCGCCGCGCGCTGAAGCTCGCGCCGGGGGCTCCCATCACAACCTCCGCCGGTTCGTTCGGCGAGCCGACGCCTCCCCCGAGCGCCGCGCCTGTGCGATCCCCCACATGCACGCCCTCGATCGTGAAGCTCGGTCGGACCAGGCCCGCGAGGCGGTAGCCGAGCACCACCAACACCGCTCCCGCCCGGCCCCCCCGAGCGGACACCCACGCGTTGGGGGCCCCGACCGCGATGTTGGTGACACCGTTGTGATCGACGCTGCCGATCGCCGCCACCGCCGCCCCGGCGTGATCTTCGGGATCCATGCCGCGCACTTCGTAGCCCGTGCCCGGGGTTCCCAGCCGCACGCCCGGGCTGCCGGAGGTCTGGCCCCACACCACGTACGCCGCGCCGCGCCCGCCGTACGCGCCGGGAGCGCCTCCGACGAGAGCCGCGTACGGGCTTCCGTTCTGGTAGCCGCCCGCAGCGACCGACGCCCCGAAGTGGGCGCCCGGCGGCGCTCCGGTGATCGCGAATCCCCGTTCCGGTGCGAGGTGGCGCAGATCGAGCGTTTCGCTGCGCAACACGCTGTCGATCCCGTACACCGCTCCGCGCCCCCCCTGCGCGCCGGGAGCGCCGAGGATCATGTCGTCGTGGCCGTCACCGCTGAAGTCGCGGTCGATCGCCACCGCCGCCCCGAGATGGTCGCCGGGGGCGGCCCCCACGATCTCATAGCCCTGTTCGGGGCGCAGCTTCGTCAGTTCGATGCGCCCCGGCGCGGGGACGCCGAAGATGACCCACACCGCCCCCGCGTCGCGGCGGCCGTAGGGGCTGGCATCCGGAGCACCGACGAGCAGGTCCGGGAAGGCGTCGCCGTTGACGTCACCCCCGCCTGCCACCGCGGCGCCGAGGCGTTCCCCCCGCTGCGCCCCGAAGAAGCGGATGCGCCTGCCCCGCGGCGGGCCGGAGCGCCCGCCGGGGACGTCGAGCACGATCGTCACCGAGCCCCTCCCACCCCCCGCGTCGGGTGCACCGACCGCCACCGTCTGATGCCCGTCGAGCGTGAATTCGCCGAGCGCCGCCACGCTCGTCCCCATGCTCGGCGCGCGCAGCGAGGGGGAGGCGCCCGCGGCGCGCGGTTCGAGCTTGCCCACGCCCGCCGCCACGAGCGTCCACACGAGATTCGCGGACAGAAACGCGCAGATCGCGATCATGGATCTCCGGATCACGCCGCGAGGTTAGCGGTCTCCTCGCGGCGGCGTCAGCGGTCTCCGGGCGCGGTAACACGGAGATAACCTCAGCTTCACCAGCAGCCTCGTTAATGGCGTGCGATGCGCCGCCAACAACCGAGCCGCCCGCCGATCCGCGGCGCCGTCATCCTCCTCGCCGCGGGCGCCCTGCTCGGTGCATTCGCCGCGGGCTCCGCGAGCGCGGCCACGCTCACACAGTGGCACGGGGTGCCGGTCGCACTGGGCTCGCTCACGCGGCCCGAGCTGCTGCAGGCGCAGTCGGTCGGCGCGAACGAGGTCGAGGTCTTCGCGCAGTGGTCGAACATCGAAGCCGCCGGCCCCGGCCTCTACGACCAGGAGGCGCTCGGCGAGCTCGACGCCGCCGTCGACGGCGCCGCCGCGCTCGGCATGAAGGTCACGTTGCGGGTGCGCGGGACTCCATGCTGGGCCAGCACCGAGCCGGCGAAGGCGAAGTCGGTGCGCCCCGATCTGTGCCCTGCCTACCCTCCCAACAACCCCGCGCCGTTCGGCAACTTCGTCAGCTTCCTCGCCAACCGCTACGCCGGCAAGCTCGCCGCCATCGAGGTGTGGGCCGAGGAGGACCACGCCGACGGCCAGCACTTCGCCGGCCCCGACACGCCCCGCCACTACACCGAACTGCTGAAGGCCGCCTACACCGCCGTCCAGCACAGCTCCGCTCCGGTGCCCGTGCTGATCGGCGCGCTGGTGGGCGCCGAAGGCAACTTCCTGAAGGCGCTCTACAAAGAAGGGATCAAGGGCTACTACGACGGCATCGCGGTCGACTTCTACGACATCGTGCTCGCCAGCCTGCGCTCGATCCACCAGGTCCAGCTCGCCCACGGCGACCACACCCCGCTGTGGCTGGAGGAGTTCGGGTGGACCACCTGCAGCACCCCCCGCAGCCTCGCCGAGGAGTACTTCGTCTGCGTCAGCCCCCAGCAGCAGGCCCAGGACATCGACGACATCGTGCGCGCCCTGGCGATGGTGAGCTGGGTGCAGGGCATGAACGTCTTCACCCTGCGTGACAACCCCTCGCTGCACTTCGGCATCTCCGGTGAAGGCGGCGAACCGAAGCCCGCCTTCACCACGCTCGCGCAGGAATGGCACGCGAGCGACCCACCCGCCCCGCGCGGGATGACGCTGCGGCTCGCCGGACGCACGCTGGACGGCACCGCGCCGGTCGGGGACACGGTCGAGCTCACGCTCAGACCGCCATACGGCCGCGGCAAGACCCACCATGCCAATCTGCGCCTGACAGTCAACGGCACCTACTCCTGGTCGCTGCCCCGCCGCGTCGGACATGGATGGCAGGCCACCGCCGAGGAGGCGTGGACTCACGGCACAGCACACCTGACCCTCAGATGAAAGGCAACCATCAATGATCCGCAGGCCCTACCTCGCCATCGCTGTGACAGCGGCGCTCTGCACACCCGCCGCCGCTCTCGCGGCGGGCCATCGATCGGCCGGGCACGAGAGCGCCAGCGTCAATTGCGGTGGCAGCGGCGTGAAATCCCTTTACTGCATCCCCCAGCAGTCGGTCTTCACCTTCACGGGAACCGCCAGCGCTCCCCACTGCTCGCTCAAGGTCAAGTTCACGGTCGAGCCGAAGATCGAGGGGCTGACCGGCCCCGCGCACCTGGGACTGAAGGGCTCGGGTCGCCAGGATCGCCACATCGATCGCACCGCCCACCCGGTCGTCGGCGGCGGTCAGCTCAGCTACACGTTCAAGAAGCTCCACGCGGGCCCCTACGAGCTGAGCGGGTGGTACGAAGGCGACGAAACCCGTTTGGCCTCGACCCATCACACCGAGCACGTCGTCCTCCACTGCGGTTGACGGTGTGAGCAAGCGAATCCGAGAGACGACGCCCGCGGGGATCCACATGTCGACGTTCAAAGCCATAGATGCCCAGCCGGCGCAGGCGCGCACCCCGCGGCCCGCCTCGCCGGCGACCGGCCGGCAGGGACCAAGGGCCGCGAGCACCGCGCCGCCGGCGACCGGCAGACAGATACTCACGACCGGCGGACCAGCGCCGGCAGCCAGCGGGCTCGCCCACCCCGGCGACTCGCTCGCGGTCCGCATCTTCGACCTCGGCGTCTGCCTGCTCCTGCTGCCGCTCGCACTGCCGCTCGCGGCGGTCATCGCGCTGCTGATCTACATCGACTCCCCCGGATCGGTTCTCTACCGCTCGACCCGCATCGGCCGCGACGGCTACCCCTTTCAGATGCTCAAGTTCCGCAAGATGCGCCACGCCGCGACCGGCGGTCCGCTGACACTCGGAGACGACGAGCGCTTCACCCCGATCGGGAACTTCCTCTCGCTGACCAAGCTCGACGAGCTACCTCAGCTGTGGAATGTGATCCGTGGGGAGATGCATCTGGTTGGGCCGCGTCCCGAGGTGCCCGAGTTCGTCGCCCGCTACCCGCGCGAGTACCGCGAGATCCTCTGCGCCCTGCCCGGTATCACCGGCCCAGCGGCGGTCGAGTACGCCAGCGAGTCCCACCTGCTAGCGGTGCAGCACGACCCGATGAACTACTACACCGAGCAGCTCATGCCACGCAAGCTCAAGATCGACCTCCAGTACATCCGCAGCCGCACGCTCGCCAGCGACGTCGGCCTGCTGCTGCGCACCGCGCTCGTCCCGCTCGCCAAGGTCTTCCGCGGCTCGCTGCACAACCCCCGCGCGCGGCGGATCGAGGCGTGCGTGCTGCTCAGCGGCTGCGCCCTGCTCGCGCTGATGTTCGCGCTGGCAAGCAGCAGCGGAACCTGAGGATGCGAGCACTACCCCCGCGCCGGCTCGCGCCCCTGGGAGGCTGCCTGCTGGCGCTCCTGCTCCTGTTGCCCGTGGCGGCGGCGAGCACGGGAGATCCAGGCCGGGCGTCCCGTGGCGCGGCGCACCGCGATCCCGGGCACGCCCTGAAGATGATCTGGGGACCGCTCACGATGCCCGACGGCTCCTCCGCCTTTCCCGTCTACAACACCCTCGGCGTGCAGGTCCTCGAGCTGCAGCTCAGCTGGGCGGAGACCGCGCCCACCCGGCCCGCTGAACCATCCAACCCCGCCGACCCCGCCTACCAATGGCCCGCCTCGCTGGAAGAAGCCCTCAGCCAGGCCGCCAGGTACGGCATCCAGATCGCGCTGATGGTCAAACAGACCCCCCCATGGGCAAACGGCGATCGCGAACCCTCCTGGGCGCCCACCAACCCCTCCGACTACGCCGCCTTCCTACAGGCCGCCAGCCACCGCTACCCCCAGATCCACTACTGGATGATCTGGGGAGAGGTCACCCGGCCCGGGGTGTTCAACCCGATGCCCCCCCACTCCCCCGTCGGTCCCCGGCTCTACGCCATCCTGCTTGAATTCGCGTACACCGCGCTGAAGGCCGTGAGCCCCCACAACACCGTCATCGGCGGCATGACCTACACAGTGGGGCTCGACAACCCCTACGAATTCCTCCGCGACCTGCGCCTCCCCGACGGGCGGCCGCCACGCCTGGACTACTACGGGCACAACCCCTACTCGGTCCGTTTTCCCAACCTCGAGGAAGGCCCCTACGCGGCCGGGGTCAGCGACATCAACGACATCGACACCCTCCACGCCCAGCTCGCCCGCACCTACCGCCACCGCCCCGGGGGCACTCCCAAGCTGTGGCTCTCGGAGTTCTCCGTCTCCTCCGACCACCCCAACCGCGCCTTCGCCTTCGCCGTCAGCCGCCCCGAGCAGGCCCGTTGGGTGACCGCCGCCTTCAAGCTCGTCGACTCCGTCCCCTACGTTGCCAGCCTAGGCTGGTACCAGTTGCTCGACGAACCCTCCACCGTGCTCGGGAAACTCACCAACGGGTTGATGACCACCGAAGGCCAGCCCAAGCCGGCCTTCCGAGCCTACGCGCAGGCGCCGTGACAACTTCGAACCGGCGTCAGCGGTGGTGATGATGGCGATGGTGGTGGCGGTGCCCTTTGCCTTTGCCGCCGCCTTTGCCTTTGCCGCCGCCGTGGTGCCCGGATTCTTTTTCACAATGAGCTTCGTTGTTCTGAGTGTGCCCACTGGATGGGATGCAGTAGATCGGGTTACTCGACTTGCTGGCCGACGCAGCGGTGGAAGTGAAGGGCATCGCCGCCGTCACACCGACAGCGAGGGTGACTGCAGCCACGAGGAACCTGTTCATTGAGTGATCACTGCCTTTCATTGGTCGCGCTGCCCCGCTCATCCGTCGCTATCGACTAGCCATAGACTTTATAGACGATCCGGGACAGACCTGTCCCCGTTCACGCGCTCTTCACATGTCGCCCACTCATGCTCGCGAGCATCCGCCTCCGTGCGCGTCGTCATGCTGCTGCACAAGTCGGTCCAGCACGACTCGCGCGTGCGGCGCGAGGCCAGCGCCCTCGCCCGTGCCGGACATCACGTGACCGTGCTGGAGCTCGCACCCGTCCCGGCCGGAGGCTCCGAGCTCGAAGGCTTCGAGCGTCGCTCGGTCCTACCCCCCGCCTCGATGCGCCGCGGGCCGTTGCACCTCTACCGCCTCGCCTTCCTCGCCTCGTTCATCAGCGCTCAGGTCCGGCTGCGCCCCGACGCCGTGCACGCCCACGACGCCGCCATGCTGCTGCCCGGCGTCATCGGCGCCCGCCTGACGGGCGCCTCGCTCGTGTACGACTCCCACGAGCTCGCCACCTCCGTCCCCTACCGCGAACGTGCATGGGCATGGTTCGTCGGGGCCATCGAGCGACTCGTGCTCCCGCGCTGCGCCGCCGTCATCACCGTATCCGACGGGATCGCCCTGCGGCTGCGCCTCCGCTACCGCCTGCCCCGCACCCCCACCGTGGTACGCAACGTCACCGCCCTGCAGCACCCTGAGGACGAGGGGACCGGCGGTGACGCAGGGCCGGAGGAGCCGCGCGGGCCGCATGCGCACCGCGGGACGGGAGCGCGTCGAGGCCTGCGCGCCCGCCTCGGCATCGACGCTCGCACGCCGCTGGTCCTGCACCAGGGCGCCCCCGCCCCCGCGCGCGGCTGTGAGGTGCTGATCGCCGCGCTCGCCCTGCTGCCCGGTGCGCGGCTCGTCTTCCTCGGAGACCCCGAGCCCGGCTACGGCGAGGCCCTGCGCCTCCTCGCACACGCACACGCCGTGCAGGACCGGGTCACCCTGCTGCCCGCCGTCCCCGTCGAGGAGTTGCTGGCCCACACCGCCGAGGCCGACATCGGCGTCACCCTCCTGCAGGACACCTGCGAGAACCACCGCCTCGCGCTGCCCAACAAGCTGTTCGAGTACATCGCCGCCGGAGTGCCCGTCGTTGCGAGCGACCTGCCCGAGATTCGGCGGCTGGTGGCCGAGCACGGCGTCGGCTGGTGCGTCCCCCCCACGACCCCGCCGCCGTGGCCCGCGCCTTGCGGGACGCACTGGAGGGACACGCCGACGCGGGCCTGCGCAAGCGCCTGGCCCGCGCCGCCCGGGAGCTGAGCTGGGAGCGCGAGCAGCAGCGCCTCCTCGGGCTCTACGATCAGCTAGCAGCGCTCTCAGCCGCGCGCGAGCACGAGCCGGTGGCTGCGCAGCGCCGGGATCCGCGCCAGCGGGACGTACAAGCTCGCCCCCACCCGCCGGGCCAGCGGAGGAGCGAGGGTGAGCGTTCGCACCTCCAGCTCCCCCCCCAGCGCGGCGCGCAGCTCGCCCAGCCCGATCAGGCGGGTGTGAGGGTTGGGAGTCCACACCCGCGGCTCCCAGATCGCGATCGCGCCGCCGTGGGCGAGCACCCTGCGGGCCTCACCCAAGGCCGTGCGGACGTCCTCCCGGGAACCCATCGCGGATAGCACCGTGAACAGCATCACCAGCGAGCACCCCCCTGCCCGCACCGGCAGCCGCCGCACGTCCCCCTCCACCACCCGCGCCCCCCGCACCCGCTCCCGCGCCGCGCGAACCCGGTCCGCCAGCAGATCCACCCCCATCAGCCTGCCCGGCGCCACACCCTCGCCCGCGAGGCGCTCAAGCCACCAGCCGGTCCCGCAGCCCGCGTCCAGCACCAGCCCCTCCCCCTCCAGCACCCCCGGCGCGAGCTCCAGCAGCACCCGCAGGACCTCCTCGCGCATACACGCGTTGCCCGCGTTGCCCCCGCTCCACGCCCTACGCCTGCGAGGGTCCCGCCGGTAGCCCGCGTACACCCGCTCCATCCGTCTTCGCTCCCCTCCGCCCTCCATCCCCTCCCGCTCCCCGTCGCTGCCGTGCGAGTCCTGTTCCTCACTCACTACTACCCCCCCGAGCTCGGGGCCGCGCCCGCGCGCATCGCCGCCCTCGCGCGGGGCCTCGCCGAACGCGGGGTGCAGGTCACCGTCCATACCGGCTTCCCACACTACCCCTCGGGGACGATCGCCCCGCCCCACCGAAACCGCCCGGTAACAGTCGCCCGCGAGGGGGCCGTGCAGGTTGTGCGCAGCCTTGTCTACCCCGCCCCCAACCGCGGCTTCGCGCGGCGCTTGGCCGACCACACCGTGTTCGCCGCGGGGTCCCTCGCCGCGTCCCCCGCCGCCGGCCCCGTCGACGTCGTCGTCGCCGAGACCCCCCCGCTGTTCGCCGCCGCCGCCGGCGTCGCCTACGCCCGGCTCAAGGGTGCCCAGCTCGCACTCAACGTGTCGGACCTCTGGCCCGAGAGCGCCATCGAGCTGGGAGCGCTGAGCGAAGGTGGCGCAGCCGCCCGCGCCGCGGGGGCGCTCGCGCGGCTCTGCTACCGGGATGCACGGCTGATAACCGCGCCCACCAGGGGGATCGTCGAGGCCCTCCGGGGAAGCGCGGGCAGCGAGTCCTCCGGGAAGGTGGCCCACGTTCCGCCGGCCGTCGACCTCGAGCGCTTCGCTTCCGTGCCCCCGCCCACGCCGCGATCCGGCGCGCCGCTGCGCGTGCTCTACGCCGGCAACCTGGGGCTCTCCCAGGGGCTCGGTGCCCTCGTCGAGGCCGCCGCGCTCGCGGGACCCGAGGTCATGGAGCTACTGATCGCCGGCGAGGGAGCCGAGGAGGAGAGCCTGCGCGCGCTCGTCCACGCCCGGGGGCTCGCCCATGTGCGCATGCTCGGCCCCGTCCCCGCCCGGGAGATCCCGGCCCTCTATGGCTCCGTCGACGCCGGGGTCGTGCCTCTACGCGACCTGCCCATCTTCACCGGCGCGCTGCCCACCAAGCTGTTCGAGGTGCTCGCCGCCGGGCGCCCCGTCATCCTCGCCGCCCACGGCGAGGCCGCCCAGCTGGTGCGGGACGCCGGAGCGGGCCTCGTCGTGGCACCCGAGGACCCCCCCGCGCTGGCCGACGCCTTCCGCCGCCTGCGCGCCTCCCCCGAGGACGCCCTCCAGATGGGCGTCCGGGGGCGCCTCCACGCCCGCCGCTTCGACCGCTCCACCGTGGTCGAGCAGTGGCACGGACTGCTCAGGAGCCTGACCGGGGCGACCGCCCCGCCGTAATCGGGCAGTGGCTCGGACTGCTCACGAACCCTCAGGAGCTCGACGGGCGCCCGCCCGTGAGCGCCAGCTGCTGCAGGCCAGTGTCCAGCGGGTCGCGGGCGAGGGCCTCGCGGTAGTAGCGGCGAGCCGCCCTGAAATGGCCGCCGCGCGCCTCGAAATCCCCGAGCAGGCCAAGCGGCACAAGGCTTTCCGGTTCGAGGCGGCGCGCCTGTTCGAGCTGCGCAACGGCCGCCGGACGGTTGCCCATAGCCTCCAGGGCGGACGCCTCCAGGTAGTGGGGATCCACCGCCCACGGGTCGAGCGTCGAGGCCGTGCGCGCGTCCGCCAGCTGCGCCGTCTCCGAGTGGCCCTTCTCGTCTTCGGCTCGGCGCACGTAGACGTCGGAGAGGTAGAGACTCAGGACCAGCGCCACCGCTCCAAGCAGTACGACACCCGCCGCCCCCCGCCCCACCAGCCGCCGGCGGCGCCGCGGGGTCGCCGACGCCGCGGCGCCACTCAGATCCCCGTTGTTGTGGGGTGTCGCGACATCTCCCCCCTCCACGCCCCCCGCTGAGGCCGAGCGGGCGAGCAGCGCCACCGCGACCGCCGGGCAGAGCAGGCCCAGCGCGGCGAGGCCCGGGATGCGCCACATCCAGTCCACCAGCGCCTGACCCAGGAAGGTCGCCCCCGCCGCGGTCAGGCCGCAGGCGCTGCGACGGGCCTGCAGGGATGCCGGTCGCCACCAGCGGCGCAGGGAGGCGAGCAACCCGAGCGGGACCATCGCGAACAGCACCAGGCCCACCACCCCCAGCTCGGCGCCGATCTGGAAGAGCAGGCCGTGGGGATCGTTCAGGTTGCGGTCGGTGCGCCGCATCCGGTAGTAGCCGAATTCGTAGGAGCCCTCCCCCACGCCGCCCAGCGGGTTCTCGCGCAGCTCCTGAAGCGCCACCCTCCACAGGTCGTAGCGCTGGCCCCCCGCGGAGGTGTAGCGGACCTCGGAGGTGGTGGTGGTCTGCAGGCTCTTGAACTCCCGCCACTTCACCCGCGCCTCGCTCACCGGATTGCCGTGCACCGCCGCCATCCCCGCCACCAGCACTGCCAGCACGAGCGCGTACAGGCCCAGCCGCGAGGCGGGGCGCACCACCCGGAGCATCGCTGGGCTCGCCGGACGCAGTCCCGCGTCGAAGACCGCCAGCAGGAAGCCCACCACCGTGCTAATCGCCGTCAGCGCCACCAGCGCCCGGGCCGCCACCGCGATGTCCCCCGCGTGCACCACCCCGTCGCCGCCGTCGAACGCCCGAAACGGCCTCAGCAGCCACGGCGAGGCGCCCGCCACCAGCGCGACGCTGAGCAGAACCAGCCATGTCCGTCGCACCCGTTCGGGGCCCAGCGCCAGCGCCACCACCCCCCCGCAGCTCAACCCCAGCAGCACGCCCCGCGACTGGGTGAGAAAGGCCAGGCCCAACATCAGCACCGCCAGGCCCAGGGCCACGGCGCGCAGCCCCCGCCCCCGTGCGCGAGTCGCGGCGAGGACGATCAGGGGCCAGTAGGCGATGCAGAACAGCAGCGCTGTCGCGTTGCGGTACCCGATCGGTTCGTTCAGCCTGCCCGCCAGAAACACCGCCGGACCGTCCACCAGCATCCACCCCACCGTGTACAGCGCGATCAGCGCGATCCCGCACACCACGCCCCGGCCGGCCACCCGCAGGGCGCGGACACCGCTCTCGGCGGCGGCGTCTCCGGCGGCGGCGCCCCCCGCGACGCTCTTGGAAGCTGCACCGCCCGCGGCGGCGCCTCCTACCACCCGCTCAGACCCAGCCCTTCGGACCGGGGGCCCCGGTGCAGCCGAGCGGCCCCCCACCACGACGAACGGCAGGGTGAGGACTGCCGCGTACATCGCCTCGCGGCCCGCTCCTTCAAGCGCCGCGCCCGGGGAGTCCGCCCACGCCGCCGAGGCCGCCGCCCACCCCGCCAGACCCCACGCACCTCCCAGTGCGAGCCCCACCCAGCGGTCGGGCAGCCGTGCCGCTCCGCCCCGCAGGATCAGCGTGAGCAGCAGCAGGAGGATGAACAGCGCCGGGGGGGCCCACTGATCCACGTCGAACGCCCCCGAGTACACGGTGGCCAGCACCAGCAGGGCGAGCACGAGCACAGTTGGGCCGATCACCGGCCAGATCGAATGCTCCCGCTCCCGCCTGCCCTCCCAGCCCTCCCGCGCCGAGGGGATCCGCGGACGCTCGCCCAAAAGCAACGACTTCGATACATCGACCGACATCGCCGGGTTTACCGTCCCGTCCATGAGAGGTGCGTGGATCGCTGGTGCGGTGGCAGCATTGGCTTTGTCGATCGGCGCTCAGACCGCGATGGCGGAAGCTCAGGCCCAGCGGATCGATCCGAAGGCCGAAAGCCCAGCCGGGGTCATCTACCAGATACCCCTGGATAGTGCCCGACGCGACGCCGCCCCCGTGTTACCTACTGGTAGCCACGGCGGCGGGTCCGGCGGGCCGGGGAGCAGCGCCGGTGGCGGGCCGGGGAGCGGCACCGGCGGCCAGGCTGGATCCACTGGCGGTGGTGGGAGCGCGAGCGGCAGCGGCGGGACGGGCGGCTCCTCTCGGGTCGCGAGCGGGCACAGCGCCGGCAGCGGCGCCATCCTGAGCGCATCCGCCTCCGAGGGCGGGGGCACACCCCAGGACCCCTCCTCGATCCACTCCGAAAACGGCTTCGGCTCCTCTCAGGTGCCCGGTGTCAGCCAGGCTGCGCTGCGCACGGGCGCCGGGGTGCCCGCGACCCAGACGGCGGGCTCGACCCTCCCCACATATCTGCTGATCGTCCTGATCGCCCTCGTCGCCGTCGGCATGGGGGTGCTCGCCACCCGCGGCTCCGGCCGCCGTGGCGGGGGGCAGTCACCCACGGATTTCTAGGAGGAGCCACGCAAGGCGTCTCAGAGCGAGATATTGCGAGCGGGCATCCCAGCGAGGCATCCCGACCGGGGCATCCCAGCACACTGCCCCCGAGCTCCCAGCTCAACGGCCTCCGGGTTCACAGCCTCCTGCTGGTGCGCAACGGCGTCGACCACGACGCCCGCGTGCTGCGCGCCGCCCGCGTCGCCCAACGCACCTTGGGCGGTGGTGCGCTCGTGGTGGGAGTCGCCACAAACTCCGCTACCGCCGGCGAGGCGAGCGTGGAGGGGGTGCCGGTGCTGCGACTCCCCGCGCGCCCCCCCAGCCTGGGGCGCATGGCGGGGATGTTCGGGCAGAGCGCGAGAGCGACCCGTGCGCGGGAGCGCGAGGCCAGCCCCGAGCGCAGCGGCGAGACGATCCGCAGACTGGACAGCGCACCGGCCATCGGGCCGAGCAGCGAGGCAGCCCGGCTCACGCTGGCCGGTCGGGCACGACGGACGCTCAGCGGCCTGTCGTTCACGCTGCAGTCGCTCTCGGTGGCGCGGCGTGCGAAGCCCCGACTGGTTCACGCCAACGACTGGAACACGATGTGGGCGGGCCTCCTCGTCAAGCTCCTGTGTGGTTCGCGGCTGGTGTACGACAGCCACGAGCTGTGGGCCGATCGCAACGGGCGCTGGGAGTGGCGGCCGTGGCTGCTCGCCTGCGAGGCGCTGTTCGTGCGCGCCGCCGACGAGGTGCTCACCTCCAGCCCCGGGTACGCCGAGGTTCTCGTCGACCGCTATCGCATCCCCCGTCCCTCCGTCGTGCGCAACATCCCCGAGAGCCCACATGACCACGAGCGCTCCCACGACTCCACGAGGCCCCACGCCACCGCGAGGCCCTGCGCCGCCGCCTTCAAGCGGCCGAGGTCCCCCCTCGTCGTCTACATCGGGGGACTGATGCCCGGGCGGGGTCTCGAGCAGATGATCGACGCGCTCCCCCTGATCCCCGCCGCTCGCCTGCGAGCGGTCGGCCCCGGAGCACCGCGGTACCGCGCAAGCCTGCTGACCCGGGCGCAGAACGCCGGCGTGGCGGATCGCCTCGAGCTGTGTGCTCCCGTACCGCCCGCCGAGGTCGGGAAAGCTCTCGCCGGAGCCGCGGCCGGGCTCTGCCTGATCCAGCCGATCTGCCGCTCATACGAGCTGTGCCTGCCGAACAAGCTGTTCGAGTACGCCGCCGCCGGCGTGCCTGTGCTCGCCAGCGACCTGCCCGTACTCGGAGCGCTGGTGCGCCGCGAGGGCTTCGGGGCGCTCGCCCCCGCCACGGACCCGCAGGGGATCGCCGCGAACCTCGAGCGCCTGCTGGAGCCCGACGGCTGGCGGCTCGCCGCGCAGCGCGCCCGCGAATTCGCCAGCGCATACAGCTGGAGCGGCGAGGCGCACACGCTGGCAGGCGTGTACCGGCGAGCGGAGGCGGGCGGGTGACACCCGGTGGGCGACCCCTCATAGGCCCGCCGTCACCTCCACGACCACGATCGGTGAGAAGCGGCTGGTGAAGATGTTGTTACCCGGCACCCCACCGAGCGTTCGGGGCGCCACCGCGCCGGTACGCTCCCCCCGAGCGCGATGCCAGCACGATCGTCCGTAGCGAGCCCCCCCGCCACCACCAAGCGGTCCCCTCGCTATGAGGGGGCGTTGCAGGGGGTCGGCAACGGCGTGGCCCTCGGGTGGCTCGCCGACCGCTCGGACCTGGACGCCCGGGTCGGCGTGTCGGTGGTGGTGGACGGCGAGCTCGTCGCCGAGGGGGTCGCGGACATCGTGCGCCCCGACCTCGCCTCACTCGAGCTGGGGGACGGCGCGCACGGGTTCATGGTCGCGCTGCCCGAGCGCCTGCAGACGCCGGCCCGGCACCGCATCCTCGTGCTGGCCGGGTCCGATCTGACTCCGGTCCCCGCGGCGCCCTCCTTTTGGCACCGACCCTCGCTGGACGGCACCTGGAGCGATGTCGTGTTCGAGCCCGGCGGTGCGCTCTCGGCCCGGGTGCCCGACCCGCCCGCTGCGCCGGAGCGCAGGGCGCTCGTCGCGAGTGGGTGGCTCTGCGACGCCGCCGAGATAACGGCGCACGGTCCCCTCGCGGAGGATCGGCTCGATCGGATCGTCGCCGCCCTCGAGGCGAATGCGAGCGCATGCGCCGCGCTCGGCATCGGCTATGTGCCGGCCCTGATTCCCCGCAAGCGCGATGTTCTCTCGGGCGCCCCGGAGGGCGAGAGAGAGTGGGTGACGCAGCTGAGCGCCCGCCTGCGCGACCACGACCACGTCGAGCTCTTGGACCTGCTGGGAGTGCTGCGCGACGCCGCCCGCTACGGCTCCGCCTATCACCGTACTGACGCCGACTGGAACGATCGCGGGGCGTTCTTCGCCGCCCGCGGCCTGCTCAAGGAGGCCCACAAGCGCGTCCCCGCGTTGTGCCCCCCCGCGCTCGCCGACCTGCGCCTGCGCCCCGTCCCCGAGTATCGGGGAACGCTCGCGGACGCGCCCAAGGCGCGGTCGGTCGGGGGCCGTCTGGCTCCCTGCGAGGTCGAGGTCGAGGCCGAGCACGGCGTGGTGATCGACGCCGGCGAGCTGCACGCTCTACGGATGCCCGTCGAGCACCACCTCGCCGAGGCCGGCAGCGGCCACCTGCGGGTGTACGCGGCGCCCGAACAGGACGATCAGGCGCGCGTGGCCCTGATCGGGGACGATGCCGCTCTCGCGCTCGTCCCTTGGCTCGCCGAGCGCGCCTCGCGAACCACATTCTTCTGGACCCGCGGCCTACCCCTCCATCAGCTCGAGCTCAAGCTTCCCCCGGTCGTGCTGCACCTCATCCGCGAGGCCGAACTGGTCAACGGCTCGCTCGCGGACATCTCGTGCGAGGCGAGAACCACGGAGTCGGCGCTTGCCCCCGGGTGCCACGGCGCCCCCGCCCAGGGGCGCCCCGGTGCGTCTGGCGTGGCGAGGGGCGGTGTGGCGGCGGGAGCGGACGCCGCAGGGCTCGGGTCGGCGGCGAGGGCGACAGAAGCGAAGTCGCACACCGGTGCGCCCACGTCCCCGCGCACGCGCACCCTCTCCGGCCTCGCACTGCACGCCTTGGCGAGCACGGCACGCGCGACCACCGCGCGAACGAGGGCGGCTCTGCGCGCCAACGCGTGGACGATAGCGCTGGTGGGGCTGCTCGCCGCCCTCAGCTGGCCGTTTACGAACGTCCTCGGAGGCCCTGGGCTCGACAACTCCTGGGAGGTGGGGCTGTACATGGCGCTCGCCCACGGGCTGGCCTTCGGGCAGCAGGTGATCTTCACCTACGGGCCGCTCGGCATCGGTTACTTCCCTGCGGCCATCACCCCCGGCACGTTCCTGACCGCCGAGCTGCTCGCCGGCCTCATCCAGCTCGCACTCGTGGCCGTGCTGCTCGTCAGCCTGCGAAGGACGATGGGCTGGATCGCGGCGATCCCCCTCACCCTCCTCGCCGCGAGCCTCGACAGCTCGGTGGAGGCCGAGCCGCTCACCGCGGTCGCCTTCGGCCTGGTTGCGCTCACGCTCACCACCCCCGCCCACCGGGCGCAGCGGGCCTTCCGCATGCTTGCGATCGGAGGCGGGGCGCTCGCGGGCTTCGCCATGCTGGTCAAGCTCAACGATGGCGTGGCCGCGAGCGCGATCGTCGCCGTCGGCCTGCTGGGGGGCGACGAGCGCCGGCGCAATCTCGCCGCCGCGGCCGGGAGCCTGCTGGGCACGGCGGTAATCCTGTGGCTGATCGTGGGAGAGCCGCTGGGGGCGCTGCCCGACTACCTGCGCAACGGCTATCAGGTGGTCGTCGGCTACGTCGAAGCGATGGGGGACAACGAGGTCGGGGCGAGCGGCGACTGGCAGGTCTGGCTGGTGCTCGGATCGGCGGTGGCGCTCGGTGCGGGGGCGTGGAAAGCGCTCTCGACCGACCGCCTGCGCCGGCGCACGGGGCTGACGGGCGCCGTCCTGCTGGTCCATTACTTTCTCGCGCGCGAGATGTTCGTGCGCTACGACGGCGGCCACGTCGTATTTCTGGTGCTGCTGGTCCCGGTGGCGCTGCTGATCCCGTGGACCAGGACCCAGCGCGCAACCGGCGTGGCGCTTGCCGGCACGCTGGCGGTGGCCTCGTTCGTCGTTCTGGGACGTCCCGTGGGGGATATCGTAAATCCCATCGGCGACGCCCACCAGGTCGTGGACCAGGCCCGCGACGTGCTGCACCCTGGGACGTTGATCGCCGAAGGCCGCAAGGAGGTGCGCGTCGCGGAGGGAGTGCCACCGTCGATCGCGCGTGCTCTGCGCGGTTACTGCGTAAACGCCGAGCCCGACGAAATCGCCGCGGTGTGGTCGCATCCGGGGTGGCGCTGGTGCCCGCTGCCGATCTTCCAGTCCTACTCCGCCTACACCCCGCGGCTCGACAGGCTCAACGCGGCGGCCTACGCGGACGCCCGCCACGGGCCCGACCGCGTGCTCAGGCAGGTCGACCAGGCGATCGACGGGCGCAATCCGATCTGGGAATCGCCCGCGGCGATGCTCTCGCTGCTCTGCCACTTCACCGAAATCGAACAGAGCGGGGAATGGGAGGCGCTGGCGCGCGTGCCCGATCGCTGCGGCAAGCCGTACACGCTGGAGGTCATCCACAGCCGGCTGCGCCGCCTGATCGCGCTGCCAAGCCCGCCCGAAAACGCCGTGATGGTCGCGGCGATCGATGGCGTAGGGGTCGCTGGCTGGGAACGTCTGGAGACACTCTTCACACGCGCGGCACCCCGCTATGTAACCGTCAACGGCCAGAGCGACCTGCGGTTCGGAGTGCCGCCGGGCACCGCCGAAGATGGGCTCGATTCTGTGGGTCCCCCACTACGCCGACTACGTCGCGCCCTTCAACCTCAACATGGACCCGCACACGCTGCGAGTCGCCGTCCACGGCCATAGGTCCGGCGCGATCACCGTGCGTCTCCTCGCCGTTCCGATCACCTAGCTCGCCACCGGCCACCCACGGGTGGGTCCAGCACCGCAAGGAGGGCTCCCCCGCACCACAGGCGGGCTCCGCAAACAGGCGGCTCCCGCACCATAGGCGGGCTCGGCGCCGCGCGGCCTCGCTACAACAGCGCCTGCGCCACTACGCGCTCGTGCTCGCGCAGCCACGCGTGAATGTCGAGCAGAATCTGCCGCGCACTGCGGCGTGGGGCCCAATCGCCGAATCGCCCGAGCGCGCGGCAGTCGGAGATGTAGATCGGCACGTCGCCGGCCCGGGTCTCGGGGTTGGACGCGATCTGCACCCTGTTGCCGGTGATCTCCTCGCACAGCGCGGAGGTCTCGCGCAGCGAGAGGCTGACATCGACGCCTCCGCCCACGTTCACCACCGCGCCCGCCCAGTGCTCGGGACG
This sequence comes from uncultured Solirubrobacterales bacterium, assembly GCA_963771915.1. Taxonomy (GTDB): domain Bacteria; phylum Actinomycetota; class Thermoleophilia; order Solirubrobacterales; family Solirubrobacteraceae; genus Palsa-744. The sequence continues at coordinate 690,807 of CAVYVD010000001.1, forward strand.
CAGCAGCTGATCGTCCACGAGCTCGGCCAGATCGGCCACGTGCAGCAGGTCGCGCACCTGCTTGCCCAGCCCGCCGAAGCCGATGTAGGAGAGGGGGCGCTTGAAGTGGTGGGCGAGCATCCAGTGGGTGAAGACCCCCTGGTCGACCTTGCCCATCTGCCAGGGCCCCGCGACCACCCCGCAGCGATTCACCACCGTAGACAGACCGAAGCTCTCGGCGTACTCCGCGACCAGCAGCTCGGCGGAGAGCTTGCTCGCCCCATAGAGCGTGCGCGCGCCCTCAAGCGGGAAACCCTCGGCCACGCCATGCAGCGAAGCGCCGGGAAGGGACTGCTCCTCGGCCAACGCGAAGCGGGTGTCGGTCTCCTCGTAGGAGAGCGAGCCGAGCGCGGCGACGGGGTAGACCCGGCTGGTGGAGAGGAACACGACCTGCGCGCCCCGTCGCGCGGCCTCCTCCAGGCAGTGGTAGGCCCCGAGCAGGTTGGTGCGCACGAGAAAGCCCGTATCGCCACCCACCCCCGCCATCACGGAGGGCTCCGCTGAACACTCCACGAGCGCGTCGAACGCTCCCGCGGCGCGCAGATCCTCGAGCTCGCGCACGTCGCCGTGCACGAAGCGCACCCCGCCCTCCCGCAGGCGCGGGAGGTTGAGCTCCGAGCCGCGGCGGTGCAGGCTGTCGAGCGCGACGATCTCCCAGTCGGGGTGCCGCGCGGCCAGCTCGAGCGCAAGGCTCGCTCCGATGAAGCCGGCGCCGCCGGTGATCAGTACGGTGCGCGAGGCCATCGAACTCAGGCCACTGCGACGTCGCGCGCGGCGCTCCAGCGTTCGGCGTTGTGGTCGTGGATCTCCTGGAGGACCTCCCTGATACCGGTGGTGAGCCGCCACTCGGGGTAGTCGCGCTTGAAGGCCTCCAGGTCGCTGATCCACCAGCGGTGATCCCCGATCCGCGCCTGCGGGGAGTAGCCGTGCTCGAGCTCGCGCCCCGCGATCTCCTGGCAGAGCGCGATCGCCTCGATCATCGAGACGTTGCTCTCGCGCCCCCCGCCGAGGTTGTAGACCGCCGCGGACCGAGGGTTGCGGTGAAAGGCGTGAAAGGCGCGCACCACGTCGTTGGCGTGAATGTTGTCGCGCACCTGCTTGCCGGCATACCCGAACACCGTGTAGGGCTCCCCCGTGACCGTGCACCGCATCAGGTACGCCAGGAAGCCGTGCAGCTGCGCCCCGGCATGTTGAGGGCCGGTGAGACACCCCCCGCGAAAGCAGACGGTGGGCATCTGAAAGTAGCGCCCGTACTCCTGCACCAGCAGGTCGGCCGCGACCTTGCTGACACCGAACAGGCTGTGGGTGCAACGGTCGATCGACATCTCCAGGTCGATCCCCTGATACCAGGGGTGCTCCTCGGGCAGCTCCAGGCGCGTCGGGAGCTCCACCAGCGGCAGGTGGTTGGGGGTGTCGCCGTAGACCTTGTTGGTGGAGGTGAAGATGAACGTCGCGTCGGGCGCGTACCGGCGCGCGGCCTCCAGCAGGTTGAGCGTCCCGTTGGCGTTGACCGTGAAGTCGGTCTGGGGCTCCGACGCGGCCCAATCGTGGGAGGGCTGCGCCGCGGTGTGGACGATCAGATCCACCCGCGGGGAGTTCTCGGCCAGCACCTCCGCGATCCGCGCGCCGTCGCGGATGTCGATCCGCAGGGGACGGAACGCGTCGCCGAGCTCCGCGACCAGACGCTCGGTATTCGGAGCCGTCGATGCGCTCGGGCCGAAGAAGTAGGCGCGCATGTCGTTGTCGATCCCCACCACCTCGAAGCCCTCCTCGGCGAAGTAGCGCACCGCCTCCGAGCCGATCAACCCACCCGAGCCCGTCACGATCGCCACCGGGGCGCTCATGCGGAGGCCATCGCTTTGACCTTGGGGTCGTCCGCGCGGGCGAGCTCCGCGCCGAGCGGGTTGGTGGCGGGCGTCCGAGTGGGCGAGCCGCCATACCTCTGCCTGCGCGCACCGACGAGCGAGGAGAGGCCCCCATAGCGGACGACGAGCAGGACCAGCCCGACGACGGTGATCGGCAGGAAGATGACCAGGCGGACGAGCAGTCCGAAGGAGACCGCCCGTCCTCCGTGCACCCCGAGCGCTCCCAGGCCGAGCTGGATCGCGGCGTCGTAGGTGCCGGCGTAGCCGGGTGCCGCCGGGATGATCGCCACGAGGCTCGAGAGCACCACCAGGAAGCACCCCTGCGCGAGATCCAGATGGAGATGCAGCGCCGCGCCCACCAGCCAGTAGATGAACCCCTCGCCAATCCAGATCGGGACGGTGAGCAGCCCCAGCAGGAGGCCCTGCGCGCTGAGCAGGTTGCGCGTGGCCAGGGTAAGCGAGGCCACCCGGCCGCTCAATCCCCGCAGGCGCCCAGTTCGGGCCATCTGCCACGCGGCCAGCAGCAGGAGCGCCCCGGCGAGCGCGAAGCTCCCGGCCACGATGCCGAGGTCCGTGGGGTTGGAGGAGCCGCCCACGCCGCTCGCCGTCACGATTGCCAGCAGGACCACGAGCATGACGAGCAGCGCGAGCGCGTCGAGCAGGCGTTCGGCGATGATCGTGCCTAGGATCGTGATCCGCGAGCAGCCCGTGCTCCGGCCGAGGAAGAACATCCGCAGCAGCTCCCCCCCGCGGGCGGGCAGCACCGTGTTGCCCATGTAGCCCACCACGATCAGCGCCTGCGCATCGACCATGCTCGCCGGGATGCCCGCGCGGCGGAGGATCATGTGCCAGCGCGCCCCCCGCACCATGCTCACCCCGGCGTACACGAGCACCGCGAACAGGATCAGCACGAGGCTCCCGCTGCCGGTCGGCCAGCGGGGTGCCTGCTGATGGAGCGCCCACCACACGACGGCCGCGAGCGAAACCACCGACACGGCCGGGCCGAGGAGGCGCCGTGCGCGCCGCGCTCCCGCGTGCGAGGCCGTACTCATCCGCGCACCTGGGCGCCCGTGACCAGGCCATTCAGCGTGCCGCTCGGCTCGGACTCGATATCCGGCCGCGTGTAGTCGCCGCGGCTCAGATGGTGCTCGAGGAAGACGTAGAGCACGATGAACATGTAGCGGCTGCCCATCTCCTGCAGCCTCAACTTCGAGACGCCCTGCCGCCGGTTCGTCCACGTTATGGGAACCACCTGGAAGGTGTGACCCCGGGTCACGGCCTTCAGGGGCATCTCCACCGTGAGGTTGAAGTGGTTGGAGAGCAGCGGGCGGATGTTGTCGATCACCTCGCGGCGGTACGCCTTGAAGGCGTTGGTGGTGTCGTTGTACCCGTGACGAAACATCGCCCGGATGGCGAGGTTTACGACGCGGTTGATGATCAGCTTGGGCAGCGGGTATTCGTTCACCCTCCCGCCCCTGATGAAGCGCGACCCGAAGGCGCAGTCGAAGCCATCTATGAGCACGCGGTGGTAGCGGACCAGATCGGCGGGGGAGTCCGAGCTGTCGGCCATGAAAATCGCGACCGCGTCGCCCGTGTAGTGGTCCAGACCGGCGCGCACCGCGTGGCCGAACCCGGGCGGCAGGTGAGAGCGCACGCACCTGACCGACGGGTGGCGGGTGGAGACCTCGTGAACCACCGCCGCCGTGGCATCGGAGCTGGCGTCATCGACGACGAGGATCTCGTGGGGGATGCGCTCGGCCGTCAGCGTCCCCGCAAGGGTCGTGACCGTCGCGCCGATCGACTCCGCCTCGTTGTGGGCCGGAATCACGACCGAGAGGCGCAGCGGCGGCTCACCGGACGGCGGCCAGCCGGTCTGCGGCCGAGGGCCCGGCCCGCCGCGCTGAGTGCTGGTGGGCGCCATCGTGACGCCAGAAGCTACCCGCGCGTCGATGCGCGCTTGTTATCCATCTGTGATTCCAAGCACCTGGCTGTCGCCAATCGTGGTCCTCAGGCTCCAGGACAATGCCCTACAAGGCGTTTCCAGTGGGACGAGGCCACAGCTGTCGGCAGTCCAATGAAGGATCCGCGCCGGCACTTGACCACCCGCCATATTCTGACTAGAATCCTAGTCATGCCTGAGACTCTGCCGCTGTCGTCCGTCAAGGCGCGTCTCTCTGAGATCGTCGATCGCGTGGAGGGCGAGCACGACCGTGTCGTGGTCACGCGAAACGGAAGGCCGGCCGCGGTTCTGATCAGCCAAGAGGATCTCGACGGTCTCGAAGAGACACTCGCGATCATGTCCGACCCAGCCCTGATGGCCCAGATCCGGGAGAGCGAGCAGGCGCTCGCAGACAGGGATCCCGGCGTGACACTCACCGAGCTCCGGGAGACACTCGACCGCCGCCGCAACGCCGCGGCGTGAGCAGCGAGCCATGGGAGGTGCGGGTGATGGCGCCCGCACGGCGCCAGCTCGACCGCTTACCCATCTCAGTCGCCGCCGCAGTCCTCGAGACGCTCAGCGCGATTGCATCCAACCCCCGGCGCCTGGGCAAGCCGCTGCGCTTCGAGCTCGAGGGGTGCTTCTCGGCGCGCCGCGGCCCCTACCGAGTCATCTACCGCATCGACGATGCAGCTCGCACGATCTCTGTACTTGCCGTCGCGCACCGCGCCGACATCTACCGCCCGCGGTGAATGGAACCCCAACGTGTCTGGGCATCTGAGATTCGTATCGCCCGAGCCCTGACGTAGACCCCACCGAGCGGTACTTGCAACCTGCCATCGTGGCGAGCGGCCTGCCAGGCCCCTGTGCGCGCTTGTTATCCATCTGTGATCCGGCCTCGACGCAGGCGCAAGCCGCTGGATAATCTGCCCGTGAGTTGGAGCGCGATGCGACGGTGCGGCGTACGGCTTCTGAGGCCACGAGTGGCGGTGGTAGGCGCTTCACTGTGGGCGGCGGGGTGCGCGCTGCTGTGGCCGGGCCCGGCCGTGGGCGCAGGCCTCGGCACGTGGCAGCGGACGGGCCCGCTGCTCGTGGGCGTGGAGAACCCGACGCTCACGATGCTGCCATCGGGGAAGGCGCTACTCGCGGGGGGCAGCCGCGCGGGCGGCTCCTCCTCGGCGGAGACACACAGCACGACCACCGCGGCCGAGCTGTACGACACCTCGCGCGGCACGTGGTCGGCGACGGGTTCGATGGGGACCCCGCGGGTCCTGCACACCGCGACGCTCCTGGAATCGGGCGTGGACGCCGGCGAAGTGCTGGTCACGGGCGGCGAGAATGTCCCCGGACACTCGGTGGCCTCCGCGGAACTGTACGACCCCGGTACCGGTGTGTGGTCGCCCACCGGCTCGATGGCCGCCACTCGCGCGGGGCAGACGGCCACGCTGCTGCCCTCCGGCAAGGTGCTGATCGTCGGCGGTAACTTCGGCGCAGGACCGGCGGCGGAGCTCTACGAACCGAGCATCGACCCGAGCGCGCCGGACAGCGGCGGCTTCTCGCCCACCGGCGCGATGCCGGTGGACCCCGCCTTCCACAGCGCGACGCTGCTGGACACGGGCGAGGTGCTCGTCGCCGGCGGCCTCGTGCCCTCCGGCGGAGCCTACAGCCAGACCGCCGCGGCGGAGCTGTACGACCCCGCCACCAACGAATGGACGCAGACCGGCTCGATGCTGAGCGCTCGCGATCTGCAGTCGGCGACCCTGCTCCCCTCTGGGGAAGTGCTGATCGCCGGCGGTTACAACCCCCAGCTGGGCACTCTCGCCTCCGCCGAATTGTACGACCCGATCACCGGCCTCTTCTCCGCGACGAGCTCCATGGGCCTCGCCCGCTGGGAGCCCACCGCAACGCTGCTGAGCGAGGGCGCGCAGGAGGGCGAGGTGCTCCTGACCGGCGGCAGCCAGCACGCTGTGACGGAAAGCAGCGTGCGCCCCCTCGCGGCGGAAGTCTATGACCCCGCGCTCGGCGACTGGATGGCGACCGGCCCCGTCGCCTTCCCCCGCCTGGAGCACAAGGCGGCACTGCTGCCTTCTGGACAGGTGCTCGTCGCCGGAGGTGATCTGGGCACGCCGGCCAACAGCCTCTCCTCGGCCGAACTCTTCACCCCTGCCGGGGTCAGCCCGGGGACGGCGATCGGGGCTAGCAGCGGGGGTCCGGCTCGGCGAGCGGCGCACAGGAAAGGCCGCACGTCACGCACAGAGAGCCGCGGCGCACATGCCAAGCACAGGGGCGCCAGCCCACCTCGCAAGCGCGGCAGGCGAAGCTCGAGCGCGAACCGGAAACACGCCCGTGGGTACAGGCGATCACGCAAGGCTCACGGGCCGGCGAAGAAGCACCGTAGATCCTCACCCCCTATCGCCGCTCCCGACGGCCCGCGGGGCTCCCCCGGCCCGGCGGGACCACCCGGCCCAGCCGGCCCCCCCGGACCATCTGGCCAACCCGGTGCGAGCGGCCCGCTCGGCCTCCCGGCGACGAAGGGCGGAGCGCTGATCCAGATCGGGGACTCGCTCACCGCGTTCGGGTTCGACTACGCCAACGACGCAGCCGACAGCGCCGCCACCGGCGACATCGGCGCGATCTCGCCGAACAACTGGGGGATGTGGGCGTCGCTGGACTCGCAGGGGCGCCTCCGCTACGGAGGGGCGGCGGCGACCGCGGGATTCACGAGCGCGCAGATCCTCGAAGCGACGAAGGAACTGCTCGCGGCCTCGCCGGCGAGGCCGATCGCCTACGCGACGGTGCTCGCGGGCACGAACGATGTCGGCGACGAACATACGCTGGCGAGCACGCAGGCGAACCTCACGGCGATCTACGACCTGCTGGTGGCGCACGGGATCACCCCAGCCCTCTGCACGCTGCCTCCGCGCGACCCCTTCCCGGAAGAGCCACAGGAAACTGTCGTGAACCAGCGCAACGCGACGATCTGGCTCAACCAGTGGATCGCCCACACAGCGCAGGTGAACGGTTGGCCGCTCGTGGACCTCTATTCCGCGCTCGTCAATCCCGAGACCGGCGAATACAAGCCGGGTCTGAACACCGATGAGCTGCACCAGAACAGCGCGGGTGCCCAGGTGATGGGCGAGGCCCTGGCGGAAGCCCTGGCAGGTTATCCGCCGCCGCCGGCACCGCTGCTCGCGGACACTCAGGCCGACACTGCCTACGCAGTCGATAACAACCTCTTCCTGAACTTCGTGGGCGGGCTCCCCGAAGACTGGGAAGCGCCGGGATCGCCGAGGCCCGAGCTCGAAGTCGCCCCGGACCCCGCCGTGGTCGGCAACGCCTTCTCCATGGCCCCCAAAGAATCGGAATACGGAGAAGTGCAGACGAGCACCCCGATGCCGGTGAAACCGGGTGACGTGGTGTATCTCGCGGGCAGGATCCAGAGCGACGTACAGGCGGGGGGCGGGCACATCTGGTACCGGCTGATCTCCTACCCGAGCCACTCGACCTCGGTGTTCGGGTTCTACTACTGGGACCGCGACATCGCCGGATCGGGGCAGTGGGCGACGTTCGCGATCGAAACGACCGTGCCGAACCTCGGCACCGACGACGCGCTGCAACTGCAGGCGATCGTGAAGGGCGGGCCGGGGGGATCAGGGTCGTCCCAACTGAAGCTCGCCCAGGTGACGCTGCTGAATATGACGCAGAGCGGGGTGCTGTCGTAGGAAGGCGTAGGAATGAGCCCCGCGCGGCCCGCGATCAGGGGATCTCGATCTCCTGGCGGCTGATCACCGCGCGGGGTCCGCTCCGGTAGGTCAGCTCGAGCGTGTAGCGCCCGGCCCGCAGGAGGCGACGTGCGTGGAGAACAAGTCTCGTGGGGTTCGCGGAGCCCGTCGCGTATGTCACACCGTGGCGTTGCAGCGAGGCTCGTGCAACTCCCTTCGCGGCCAGGCTGACCGACCTCCCGATCGACCGGGTCGAGCACCGCACGCGAGCCCTACGAGCGGCGTCGCGCCTGACGGTCCTGCAGATGACAAGCTCCTCCTTGCGGTGAGACTTGGGGCGCGTGAAGGAGCCACCCCTTCCGGTGCCGCCCCCGCCAGGGCCCCTCGCACCCGAGCCGCCCCCGCCGCCTGCGCCCGAGCCGTTCCCGCCGGGGCCACCCGCACCCGGTCCGTTTCCGCCGGGACTTCCCCCTCGCAGATCCCCTCCTTCCCGACCGCCGGAGGTGGGCTTCACGGGCGGACCAGCCGCGATCCGGCCGATCTCGCTGTAGAGCTGGTTGATGAACCACAGGTTCCCTTCGGGCCCGGCGGCGATCCCGGTGGGCATGTCCAGCGCGGGGGTGGCGGTGGAGTACTCGGTTATCACGGCCGTGCTCAGGTCGAAGCGGCCGATGGCGCCGTTGCCGGAGTCGGTGAACCAGATCGCCCCATCGGGGCCGGCGGCAATCCCGGAGGGCATGTCCAGGGCGGGAGTGGCGGAGTACTCGACGATCCTTCCGGTGAAGGGTTCGATCTCGCCGATCTCGTTGTCGAAGGTGTCGGTGAACCACATGTTCCCTTCGGGGCCCGCGGCGATCCCCGTGGGGTTGAGCAGCAGGGGTTCGATCGGGTACTCGGTGATCCTTCCGGTCGCGGGGTCGATCCTGCCGATCCTCCCGTTGTCGTAGTCGGTGAACCACATGTCTCCTTCGGGGCCCGCGGCGGTCCCCGTGGGGAAGCTCAGGGGCGGGTCGGCCGAGTACTCGGTGATCCTCCCCGTGGCCGGATCGAGCCTGCCGATCTCGTTGTTGGCGGAGTCGGCGAACCACACGTCGCCTTCGGGGCCCGCCGCGACGCCCTGGGGGTAATCCAGGGAGGGGTTGGCCGAGTACTCCGTGATCTTCCCGGTGGCGGGTTCGATCTTGCCGATCTCGTTGTTGCCGGAGTCGGCGAACCACACATCCCCCTCCGGACCGGCGGCGATCCCCGTGGGGTAGCTCAGAGAGGGTTCCGCCGAGTATGCGGCGATCGCCCCCGTGGCCGGATCGAGCTTGTCGACCTCCCCGTCGTAATCGGTGAACCAGAGGTCGCCGTCGGGACCGGCCGTGATCGCCATGGGGAGGCCGATCGACCAACCCCCGTACTCGGCGATCGTCCCCAGCGGTTCCGCCGACGCCGTTGCGGGCAGAAGCGTCCACGTCGCCACGAGCAGGGCCGCCAGCAGCATCCCGAGCGACACCCTCGGGGCGCTCATCGCGAGGACTCGCTGGCGAGGTCCCCGAGGGCGTTGCGCATGAAGCGCTGGAGGCGCTCGTCTGCGTGGTCGGGCCAGCCCCACTCGTCGAGGCCCCAGCTGAACTGCAGGGAGCCGGCGGCGAAGACCCGCGCGCCGGAGGGGGCCCGGCGCACCAGCGCGTCTGCGTTCGAGAGCTCGTTCTCGTAGCGGAAGAACACCGTGGCCTCTGCGGGCTCCAACCCCTCCTGCAAGCCGTCCCACTCGTAGCCCACCAGCCCCTTCAGGGTTGCGGGGTACTCGAGACCTGTGTCCTCGAGCCAGGGGTGCCCGGCACACTCGCGGGCGAGAATGTAGTCGCGCGGCTGGTTGGGGAGGCCGAGGCCCTCCTGGTACTGGACGCCCCACAGCAGGCACTCCGGCCGGGGGGGATCGAGATTGCGGAACTGCTCGGTCTTCAGCGCCCGGTCGGGCTCGGGGTCCTCCGCGCGCCAGCGGTACTCCACCATCGTGCGCTCGGCGTCCTCGAAGCGCATCTGCCAGTACGCGGTGTTGGCACCCATGCAGGCGAGGTTGACCCCCGCGGCGAGGGCGTCCTCGAAGGCGTCGCGCATCTCGCGAGTCCAGTACTCGTCGTGGCCGGAGGTCATCAGCAGGCGATGGCCGGCGAGGCTCCACGGCTCGCGGTGGGTGTCCACGTCGGTGGTGTACGCCACGTCGAACCCCTCGCGCTCGAGGTAGCGGATCAGCTGGTAGTCGCATCCGAAGGGCCAGCGGGCGTTGAGGTTGGCCACCGACCACGCGGGGTAGGGCCTGTCGAAGCTGACCTTCACCGCGGCGACCCCGTCGGTGGAGTTGGAGGTATAGAGGCTCTTGCCCCCCCAGTGGTTGTAGGCCTGGGCGGTGGTCACGGGCTGCTGAACGAGGATCCGAGCGATCTCCCCGAGAGGCGAGCGCACGACGAAGGGGACGAGCGCGTCGAGGCCTGCATGATCCCCACCGGTGAGGATCAGCCGCGCGATGTACACCCCCGTCGTCCACTCGGGAGCGATCTGGATGACGTCGGTCACGGGCCACTCGGCCGAGTCGATGTGGGGTCCGGGCCGCGGCTCGGACACATCTCTCGGGGATCCCTGGAGATCGCCGGCGGAGGGATGCTCCGCAACGGCGCGGGCGCCGAGCCCGCCGTACCACCCGAGCCGGTAGACCACGATCCGGTAGCGCGCCGCCGGCCGGGTGCTCACGCACAGCTCCAGGCGCTCCCCAGGCCGCACCGAGCACTGCTTGGGGTAGCCCTCGATCGTGTGCGGAGGCGCGTGTTTGCCCCACCAGTCGCGCGTGCCCTCGCGGGCGTTCTCCCGCACGACGGGGTTGGCGTAGAGCGCGGCGGTGGCGCTCACCGCGCCTCCAGCGGAGCGGTGGGGCAGACGGTGGCGAGCACGACAGCGGCGCTCACGCCATCCCCAGCGGAGCGGTGCGGCAGATGAAGAGATGCCCCCCGGCGCGGCCCTCGCGGTAGGAGAGCACATCGACCTCGTCGAAGTGCTTGCGCACGACGTCCGGCAATTCGGACCCGAAGCGCCAAACGTTGCCGTAGGCCGCGGGAGGCTGGCTCTCGGACTCACGGCGGTTGGGGTCGAAGGGGATCTCCAGCAGCGCCGTGCCGCCGCCGTGCAGGACGCGGGCGATCTCGGAGAGGGCTCGGCGGTATTTGACGATCTCCTCGATCACGTGCTGGACGATGACAAGCTGCACCGAGCCCTCCGCGAAGGGAGCGAGATCGCACAGGTCGACCTCCATGTCCACGAAGCTGGTGTCCCGGGGATCGACGGGGTTGCCGCGGCGGGACTGGTCGACGCTGGTGTAGCGCCAGCCCCGCGCGCGCAGGTACCCTCCGAAGACGCGGGGGTTGAGCGGCCCCACCTCCAGCGCGTGGCGCCCGGCGCCGTGCTCGAGCAACGGCGCCTGGGAGCGGACCAGCTTGCGGTGGCGCTCCATCGCGTTGCACTCCGGGCAGCGCGCGAGGGGCCGCCCGGCGTACTCCACCAGTTCGGTGGACCCGCAGAATGGGCAGGGGGCGAGCTGGACGGTGACGCTCACGCGCGGGAGGGTAACGCCGCTGCGCCGCGCGGGCGCCGGCGCCGGACGCGTTTCACCGCATCTTCACAGACGCCCACGGGGCGCATCTTAGGGTGATCGTGGATGGCTCCAAGCGCTCAGCTCGCCGATCCTTCGGCACGCAGCTGCGCCCGTTGGTGAGCGGCGCGTTCGTTGGCCCCATGCCCCCCGCCGCGTTCGTCGATCCCGATGTTCTAGCCCGCGCGAAGCGCGAGCACGCCGGGCTGGGTGGGCGGGCTCCACATCCTGCGCACGCCGCGCTGCGCGCCAGCGTGGAGCGCGCCCTGGCGCTTGCGCCCGAGCGCCTGCTGCACACCGGAGAGCGCTCGAATCTCTTCATCACACAAACCGCTCTGCTAGAGCTGTCGCTGCTCGCCGCACTCAAGGACGGCGGGCCGGCGCTGGACGGCCTGCGGCGTGGCCTCGGCGGCCTGACCCAGCCGGAGGAGATCGTGGCGCTGCTGCCGGGCGAGGTGTACCCGGCATTCGTGATGATCGGGGCTGCCGTCGCGCTGGAGCTGGCCGGCCGACTGCTCGACGACGAGGCGCTGCTCGAGCGCGTGCGCGGGACGATCGCCTTCTTCGCCGAGCGGCTCGAGCGGGGCGCGGCGGAGGAGCCCTGGGGCGAGCAGATCGTACGGCGGCTCGCCTGGAACCACGCGATCGTTGCGTTCGCCGGGCTCGGAGTCGCGGGCCACGCGCTGCCCGCGCACCCCCGCGCTGCCGCCTGGCGCGAGCTCGCGCGCGAGCGCACGCTGCTGTTCTTCGAGCACGGGATCACGGCGTCGGGGATGACGCGTGAGGGGATCTCGTACTGCGGCTTCGTCTTCCGGAACCTCGGCTTCTTCCTCGGCGCCGCGCGTCGCTGCGGAGAGTTCGACTACCTCGAACCACTTCAGAACCCGTGGCTGCAGCGGCTGCGTCTCGTGCCCGAGTGGTACGCGGGGGAGGTCTTCCCAGGGGGGCGCTGGACGCAGGCGCTGAACGACTCCTACCCGGTGCCGACCTACGCTCTGGGCGGGTGGCTGTCGACTTTCCTGCCGCTGCGCCCGCAGCTCGCGGCGTCCTTCTGGGATCGGACCGTCGGCGCCGCGGGGAGCGCCACATGGGGCTTCGACTCCTCGCTGCGCATGTCGACCGTGTTCGATTCCGTGCTCCATCGCCCCGCGGAGCCGGTCGCCGCCGCAACCGGGCCCGCGCTCTTCGTCTGCGACGACGTCGGCTACCTGCGCGACCGCGACGAGGGGCGGGGGAGCATGTTCTCGTTCAACTGCGGCCCGTTCCTCGGCTCGATCCACGACCAGGCGGACAACAACTCGTTCACCGTGTTCGCGGGCGGCGTGCCGGTCGTGATCGACGCCGGGGCCTTCAACGTGGCCGAGGAGGGGAACCCCTCCTCGTCATACGGCCACAGCGCCATCGTGATCGACGGCCTCGGCCAGCATCCCTGTGGCGGCGGATACGGCGTCTCGGGGACCCTGGAGGTGCTCGAGCGCGACGGCGAGCGCACGATCGTCGCGGGCGACGCGACCGCGTCCTACGGCTACCTCGGCTACAACCCGGTCCGCTGGGCGCGGCGGTGGTGCGTGTGGGCGCCCGGCGAGACGCCGTACCTGCTGGTCTACGACGACATCGAGAAGGACGACTCCGAGCGGCGTTACGAGCTGCTGCTGCACACGCCACCGACGGCGTCATTCAGGGCCGACGGTTCCAGCGCGAGGGCCGTCATCGACTTCGAGGGCAGGGCGGTGACGGCCACGCTGCAACTCGCCTCTCCCGCCGCCGTCTCGATCACGACCGAGCCGTTCGAGAACCTGAACAACGCTCCGCTGGAGCACCATCTGCTGTGGCGCGTGGCGGCGACGGCGGCGAACCCGCATTTCGTCGCTCTGCTGAGCTGGGACGCCAACGCGCCCGAGGTGCACGCCGACGCCGACTCGCCCGAGGTGCACGCCGAGATCCGCCCCGACGCCGCGCAGGTGACTGTCGCTTGCGGCGAGCGCCGCGACACGGTCGAGTTCCCCCGCCGGCGCCAGGGCGACGGCGGCGGTTCGCCCGTGCCGCTCTTCCGCCGTCAGGACGCCGCGATCGCAAGGAGAACGTGAACATGGCCACACCGTCGACCACGACCTTCTACCAGCTGCCCGAGGACGAGATCGTGCGGCTGACGCAGTACATCATTCACCGCGAGGGGATGCTCGACAAGGACATACTCCCCTACGCCGACCCACAGGGCAAGGACATCCTCATCTTCGGCTGCGGCTACGGAAACGACGCCCTGTGGGCCGTCCGCCACGGCGTCCGCTCGATCCTTTGCACCGACCTCTCGCGAGCGCTCTCACCGGTTCCCTTCGAGCGGGCGATGGCGCAGATGGGCCTCTCCCACTCCAACTACGAGTTCCGCGTGCAGAACATCCACGACACGGCGCTCGGCGGGGAGACCTTCGACCTGATCCTCTCCAACGGGGTGTTCGAGCACATCATGGACCTGAAGGGCGTGCTCGGCGCCTTCCGACCCCTGCTGCGCCCCGGCGGGCGGGTCGCGATCTTCGCCGACACGCTCTGGTACTCCTCGCGCGGGGGGCACATCCGCAAGGGACCGTGGGAGCACCTGTACCGCACTCCCGAGGAGCTGCGGACGGAACTCGACGACCGTCGCTGGGACGTTCTCTGCAACCACCTCAACCGGATGACGGCGACCGACTTCCTGGAGGCCGTGCGCGCGGTCGGCATGGTCGTGCTGCAGCTCGGGCTGCGCTCCGATCCGGACCTGCGGCTGCTGCCCGAGCTGCTGCCGCGCATCGAAGAGCGCCACAACGTCTCCGTGAGCGACCTCTCGATTGTGTCCGTCGGGTGCGAGCTGTGCTTCGTGGAGAACCTCTGAGGTGGTGAGCGGCGAGATCTCACGTGTGGTCGGCGGACGCCTGTCCGGCTGGGCGGCCGACCTCGACGACCCCGAGCGCACGCTCAGCCTCGACGTGCTGATCGACTCGGGCCTCGTCCGCAAGACGCTCGCCGACCGCTGGTCGCCGGCGGCGCTCGAGGCGGCCGGCAGCGGCTGGCACGGCTTCGATGTGGCGCTCCCCGAGCGCTTCCTCGACGGCACCCGCCGCTACCTCTCGGTCTCGGTGTCCGGCGTCAAGCTGATGCTGCCGGTCGCGCGCGACTGGGAGCGCACGGGCACCTCGCAGCCCGACGGGACGAGCTTCGAGCGGATGCTCTGGGGCAGCCGGGCGCCGGAGCTCCCGGGGCCCCGGCTGCTCGAGGGCCGCGACGGCTGGGGCTTTCTCTGCAACGACGCAAACGGCAGCCTCGACCAGATCCTGCAGCGGCTCACCTTCACGCGCCACGACGCCGACGCCTTCGCCGAGATCCTCCTGCGCCGCCAGGAGGAGTGCCGCCGGATGGGGATTCCCTACCTGTTCGCGCTCGCCCCGTCGAAGGAGGCGATCTACACGGACAAGCTCCCCGACACCACGCCGCCGCTCGCGCGGCCGCTGCTCGGCGAGCAGATCCGCGTCGCGCTCGGCGGCGCGTCCTCGCCGGTGCGCATCGTCGACCTCCACGAGCCGCTGCGTGCCGCGCGCGCGGCGGCGCCCCCCGACGTCTACTACACGCGCGACTGCCACTGGAACTACGAGGGCGGCCTGGTGGCCTCGCGGGCCCTTGTCGAGGCTGCGCGCGCGGCCGGCGTGGCGCTCTCCGACGTCGACGTCGACCGTGACAGCTGGTTCGACACAAAGCTTCGCGGCGACCTGATCGGCAAGCCGCGCGTGAAGCTGGTCCACGGGCGCCTGGTCGAGCTGCCGGGCGGCCCCGAGCCGGACGTCCCTGAGCCCGACCGGGCGCCGCGCCTGGAGGACGTCGGGCTGCATCGCGAGGAGCACGTGCCCGAGCAGCTGCGGGTCTCATCCACGCGCGAGACGCGCATCTACGTGAACGAGCGGCGCCCGCAGGCGCCGCGGGCGATTGTCTACCGCGACTCGTTCGGCGACGTGCTCGAGCCCTTCCTGTCGACCGCGTTCTCGCGCTCGATCTGGCTCTGGAAGCCGGTCTTCGACTTCGAGCTGATCGAGCGCGAGCGGCCCGACATCCTCATCCAGGTCGTCGCCGAGCGCTTCCTCGCCCAGGTCCCGTTCGGCGACACGCCGCCGCTCTGGCAGGCGGAGACGGGGCCATCGACGGGTCGCGGACCTAGGTCGGTGCGCTGACGCTGAGACCAGGCGCGCTGGCCGCGGCGGCGACCGCGTGGCTGGTTTCCACCCGCTCGGCGAACCGTTCGCCGTCGATGCCCGCGCTCACCTGCTCGGCTAGGAACTCCGACCGCTCGGTCGGATTCGTCCAGGGAAGCCGGAAGATCGGCTCGCCGACGATCCGCTCAGCCAGCCGCAGATTGGCCTCCGCCTGCCTGTTGTCTCGGTAGCTCGGAGCGTCCTCCAGCGCGATCCCGCCCCACAGGTAGATCTGAGCTTTCACCACCCTTCCGTCGTCCAGTCGCACCTCGCGAAAGCCATAGCCCGCTCGCTGGATCCGTTCGGTCCAGTCGCCGTGCTCGTGCCCCCATCCCTCGAAGCGAGGGTCGAAGTAGCCCACGCACTCCATCACGTGGGCGGAGATCGAGAGACACTGGGCGGTCCAACCTCGGCTGAGGATCGGATCCCCGGCCGTTCCGCTCCCAGACAGATCCTGCTTAGCGATCTTCGGGTGGCGGTAGCCGAGGTGGTGCCACAGCCTGGTGGCGAGGATCCATTCTCGCTCCCAGCCCGCTCGCGTCGGGACGAGGTCGTCCTCGAGCAGGATCAGCGGATCGCAGCCGAGAGCGCTGAGAGCGAACAGCGCCCGATTCTTGTTGCGGGCCACTCCGCGATGGCATCCGGCGACGACAGTGAGGCCGTTTTCGCGACACCACTCCACGCTGCCGTCTGTGCTTCCGTCGTCGGCGACGACGAGTCGATGCTCGGACTCGGTGTGCTCGGAAAGCCCCGCGACGAGCCGCGCCAAGCGTTCCCGTCGATCGAAGGTGGCGATCCCGATACCCAGCACGGCAGGCCATCCTATCGATCGCCCCAGGACTTGCCGAGGCCTCCGGCGCCGTTCACCGATCCTTCACCAAAGACCTCCACGCGCTGCGTAGCTTTCGCCCATGCTGGATGGGGCGACGGTCACTGCCGCGGGCCGGTCGAACGTCCGTCGAGGAGAGTCGCCACCGGTGCTCGCGGCAGGTGGACAGTCCGATGGCGCCCCCGACCCCGAGGACCGCCGACTCGGGCACCGGTTCCTAACCCTCATGGGTGGGCGCTTCACGCGCGACACCCTCATCTACGTCGTCGGGTCGCTCGCCGTCGGCCCCTTCAGCCTGGTGAGCGTGGTCGTGCTCACGCGGCTGATGGCACCCTCGACCTACGGCGAACTGGCGGTCGTCGTGT
This sequence comes from uncultured Solirubrobacterales bacterium, assembly GCA_963771915.1. Classification (GTDB taxonomy): domain Bacteria; phylum Actinomycetota; class Thermoleophilia; order Solirubrobacterales; family Solirubrobacteraceae; genus Palsa-744. The sequence continues at coordinate 707,408 of CAVYVD010000001.1, forward strand.
TCCTCGCCGGATACCTCACGACGCTGTACAACACGGGCAGCCTGCACGGCACGTTCATGTGGGTTTACGGCGCCTCCGAGGGGGAAGGCGACGACGTGGGCGCCCACACCACGATCACCTCGGGCCCGAGACGCGCCCTCGGCACGGGCGTGGTGCTCACACTGATGATCGTCACCGCCGGCACCGCGGTGTGCTGCCTGCTCGCGCCCTCCCTCGCGCAGCTGCTGCTGGGTCGCGGCTCCGCCGCGGCGCTCGTGCGCTGGGCGGCGGTCTCGGCCGCCGCGGGAGCGCTGTGGCGGCTGACCGTGAACGTCTTCAGAATGGAACGCAAGCCCGTCCGCTTCGCGTCCTTCAACGCGCTGCGGCCGCTCTTCGTGGTGGGCGGCACGGTGCCGCTGGTGGCGCTCGGCTTCGGCGCCGAGGGGGCGATGGCGGGCACCGCGCTCGGGACCCTCGCGGCGACGGCCGTCTGCATCGTCATGTCGCGCCACAGCTATGCGCTGGCGTTCAGCAGGGCCGATGCGAAAGAGATCGTGCGCCGCGGCGCGATGGTGGTGGTCCCGGTGGTCTGCCTGTTCATCCTGCACAACGCCGACATCGTGCTGCTCTCGCGCTACGCCTCCATAGGCGAGGTCGGCGTCTACCGGGTGGCGAGCCGCTTCGCGGCCGTGCCCTCGTACTTCGCCAGCGCGTTCCTGATGGCATGGTCCCCGCTGGAGCACGGCGTGCTTTTCCAGGCCACCTACCGCCACGTGGGCGAGGAGCGGGTGCGGGGGACGATCCTCACCTACTACCTGCTCGCCGCGATCACGATCGTGGTGCTGCTCGACGTGACCGCGCCCGCCCTGCTGCTGCTCGCGGGCCCCTCCTACCGGTCCGCCGCGCCGCTGATCCCGCTGATCGGGGTGGGCTTCGTGTTCTACGGCCTGTACATCGTGATGGTGCGCACCGTGAAGATCAAGGGGCGCATGCGGCTCTACGCGGTCTGCGCCCTGATCGCCGGGGCGCTTGACATCGGGCTGAGCACCGTGACCATCCCCTGGCTGGGGGCATACGGGGCGCCCGTGGCGACGATCGGCGGGCTGCTCGTCGCCTGCGTCCTGTGGGTGGTGGTGGTGAGGGGTCTGATGAAGACCTCGCTCAGCTTCGAGCCCAGGCGGCTCGCCGGCCTGGCGGGGGCGGTGGCGATCGCGGCGCTCGTGCAGGCGGTCGGCCTGCACGTGTGGCCGGCGGGCCGCGCGCCGGTGCTCGCCCTGGTCCTGTTCAGCTACCTCGCCGCGGTCCTCGCCTTCGAAGTGGTACCGCGGAGGCATTTCAAGCCGCTCACCGGCCTTGCGCGTGCCGCCGTGCGCAAGGGCATGGGCGGACAGGACCCGACGAGCGGCCTGGGGCACCTCGCCAGCGCCCGGCGCTCGCTGCTCGTGGCCCTCGAGTGCGACGGCGTGCCCAGCGCCGTGCTCGCCGAGCGACTCGGCCGCTCCGAGCCGCGGCTGCTCCGCGAATACGTGGGGATCCTGCGTGAGCTGATCGGGGTCGCGGCGGGACCGCCCGAGCTGGATGAGCGCCTCGGCGCCTACCTGCTCTCCCACGAGCCCGAGGCCCAGCGCGATCTCGCCGCGCACGAACTGGTCGAGGACGGCGCCGACACCTTCGAGCTAATGGAGCTCGACGAAGCCGCGCACACGCTGCGAGCGCTTCCCCGGCAGGCGTGGAGCGCGTGGGCCGTCGAGACTCCCAACCAGCGTCACAAGGTAAAGCCGAAGGAGCTCGTCGAGCATCTCGCCTGCCTGCCCGAGCGCGAGCGGCGCGCCACGGTGATCGCCCTGCGCGACGGGCTCACCCCCGCTGAGGTGGCGGCGCAGACCGGCCTCCCCGAGGAGCTCGTGGCCGCACGAATCGTGCGGGTGCTGCGCAAGGTCGCCCACCTCGGCCGGGGCGGTCCGCACGACGCGGCGATCGGGCTGGCGCTGCTCGGCGCGCCGCCGGACGCCAGCCGCCCCGTCGAGGCCCGCGGCGTGGCGATCGTGTACGACCAGCTGCGCCGGCAACCGCGCTGGCAGTGGCGGCGGGCCGGTGTGGGTGGCCTGCGGTGAGCAACTCAACCTCGCCGGCGTTCGCGCCGCTCGCCCACGACCTGCGCGACCACATCATCGAGCACTACGAGCGCGCCGGGGAGCTCCTGGACACTCCCTCCGGCCTCCTCACGCTCGACACCAACTCGGTGCTCGCCGCCAGCCGCGGACGGCTGCTGCTGCGGCTGCTCGCCGAAGCGGGCGCGGGGCCGATCGCCGGGTGGCGGGTGCTCGACCTGGGCGCCGGCTTCGGGTCCCTGGCGATCTACTGCGCGAGCCTTGGCGCCGAGGTCGTGGCCGTCGACCCCAACGCCCAGCGGATGCAGGTCGCGGTCGCGATCGCCAAGCAGCGGGGCCTGCCCGTGAGAGCGCTGGCGGCACAGGCCCAGTCGCTCCCGCTGCCCGACGCGAGCTTCGACCTCGTGCTCGCGAACAACTCGCTCTGCTACATCGTCGAGGAGCACCAGCTGGATCTCGCCCTGAGCGAGATCCACCGGATGCTCCGCCCGGGGGGGTGGGTGGTGATCCGCAACCCCAATCGCCTGCACCCGCGCGACCAGTTCACGGGGCTTCCGCTGCTGCCGCTGCTCTCGCCGAGCCTCGCGCAGCGGGTCACGGAGTCCCTCGGGCGCCACCGCTCCAACGTGCGCCTGCACTCGCCCGGCGGCGCCGTTCGGCAGCTGCGCAGAGCGGGCTTCTCGCAGGCGCACTGGCGCGCACAGCCGGGACGCAGGCTCGGCGCGAGGTTCGCCGGCTACCACCACGTCATCGCGCGTCGACCCGCAGCGCCCGAGGTGGATCGGGCTCCCCGCTTGCAGCCTCACAGCAATGGTCAGGTCCAGCCGGTCTGGGGATGTACACAGGTGAGCTGTTGGAGAGCGGCAAGGTGAGCGCAGTGTGCGGAAGCGAATGCCAGCCGCTCGCGAAGGCGGTGTGGTGGGACGTGCCGCTCCTGGCCCTGGTCGCACTCGGCGGGCTTGCGCTCTGGCGAGGACGGCGCCGAGGCGTGCTCGGCTGTCTGCTGGTCACCCTCGTCGGCAGCTTCGGGCTGTTGACGATCACGCGCGTCTACGCGGCCGACCGCTTCGTGCTGTTCCTGCTCCCCGCCTATGCGCTGCTCGCGGCGATCGGTCTCGGAGCGCTCGTCAGCGAGGCGGCACGCCGCTCGCTCGCGCCGAAGCCGGCCCTCGCCGCGATCGCGCTCGCGGCCCTGATGTTCGGTGTCCTGCGCATCAACCAGGTCAACGAACACTGGAATCAACACCCCCCCGCGGACTACCGGGGGATGGCCGATGCGTTCATCGGGAGCGGCATCGCCCACGCGATCACCAACGCGCCCCTCAACGTGGCCGACGGACTCCAGTATTACCTGGGCTCGAAAATCTCCTACGCTCCGCCGAGCGTCCTGCAGCAGGAGCTGTGTGCGAATGCGGCGCCGTTCGCGTTCGTCCAGCTTCACTTCGCGATCACCCCCGCCGAGGAGGCGTGCCTGATCGAACGCCACGCCTCGAGCCTGGACTTCCACGGCGGCGGCGACCAGCTGCTGCGCCTGTGGCTGGTGCAGGCGTCCGGCGAGGCGCGATTCACTCCGCGCGTGATCGGCGAGCCGGACGCGCACAGGGTAAAGAGCGCGGGTTGACGAGTATGAAGATCGAGATCGGCGCGGGCACGAAACCCACACCGGGCTATGTCCACGTGGACGCGGTGGCGCTGGAGGAGGTGGACATCGTCGACGACGGGCGGACCCTGGGGAGGTTCGAGGATGGCGTGGCGGAGGAGATCTACTCGCACTGGTTCCTGGAGCATGTCGCGCGCCACGAGGTCAAGCCGATGCTGGAGAACTGGAAGCGGGTGCTCGCCCCGGGCGGCAGGATTCGCGTGGTGACGAACAACCACGAGGCCCACAACCGCTGCCTGGCGGAGGGGCAGATCACCTGGCGCGAGTGGTCTTACCTGATCTACGCAGTGGAGAACAAGGTGGGCTACAGCGTGTGGGACATACACAAGTGCGCCTGGAACCAGGAGCTGCTCCGCGAGACGCTCGAGCAGTCGGGCTTCGAGGAGGTCGCGGTGGACGCGCAGTGGCGCTGCCGCGAGGAGGACGGCCGGCTGAAGTGCCCCGCGCTGATCGCCGAGGCGGTCAAGCCGCGATGAGCGCCACGGTCGAGCAGGCGGCGAACGGCGGGGGCGCCGCCCACGACGCGCCGCCCCCGATCTTCGTCGGCGGCACGGGCCGCAGCGGCACGACGATCCTGGGCAGGCTGCTCGGCAGGCACCGCGACTACGCGGTAATCCCGGTGGAGGCCAAGTTCCACTGCAGCCCCGACGGCCTGCCGGGCGTGCTGTGCGGCAGGCAGACCCCCGAGCGCTTCGCCGAGCGGGTGCTCGGGGAGTGGTTTCACCCCCCGGGCCGCGATGAGCGGCTGGCGGCGTTCGTCGGGCGCGAGGCGCTCGAGGGCGCCCTCGCGCGCTTCCTCGACCGGGCCCCCGCGGACCCGGTCGCGGCGGGCCGAGGTCTGTTGGAGGAGCTCTTCGGCGGCTACGCGCGCGCGCAGGAGAGACGCGGCTGGGTGGAGATGACGCCGATGAACGCGATGTGGGGCGCGCCCTGCCTCGCCAGGCTCTTCCCCGAGCTGCGCTTCGTGAACGTGATCCGCGACGGGCGCGACGTCGTGGCATCCCTGATCGGAATGGGCTGGCTCACGGACCCGTATGAGGCGCTTCTCTGGTGGGAGCAGCGCATGTTGAGAGGCCATCGCCAGCTCCAGGACCTGCCGGCGGACGCGGTGCTCACCCTTCATTTGGAGCGACTGCTGGTCGACGATCGGGAGGGTGCATTTCGGGAGCTGCTGGAGTTCATGGGTTGGGATGAAGACGCCTCGATGCGGGGGTTCTTCACCCGTCGGATGCCGCCCGAGGAGGCCCACGTGGGACGCTGGAAGAGAGACTTCTCCGGACGCGAGCGCGAGCGCGTCGAGACCGAGTACGAGGCGATTCTCGACCGCCTGCGGGCGGCCGCGGTGCCACTGCCGTCGACCGCCTCCCGCTGTCATGCCGTTCGCTGAGACAGCTCGATCCAACGCCGCCGCCGAGGAGGCCGAGGGCATCGCCCCAGCGCCGGCGCCCTGCGGCCTGCTGGAGGCCGTCACGGACGGCCGTGCATGCGGTTGGGCCCACGATCCCTGCTCGCCCGGAGAGCGGCTCACGATCGAGATCCTGGTCGATGGCGAGCAGGTCGCCGAGACGATCGCGGACCTGCCGCGGCCCTCGCTCCTCGCCGAGGGCATCGGCGACGGGCGCCATGGATTCATCGTCGAGCTTCCCCCGCGGCTGTGCGACGGCTCCACCCACACCATCTCCGTGCGCCGGGCCTCGGGCGAGAGCCTGCCGATCGCGCCCGGCTTCTCGAGCTCCGTCTCCCTCGCCACGGAGTGGGCCGACACGACCTTCACCGGCCCGGACTCCGACCCCGCCCGGTTGCGCCTGCGCCTGCGCCCCTGTGAGGAGCTGCGCCTGCCCCGGCGCACCCTGGAGGATGGGTTCACAGCGCGCGAGGGCCCCGAGACGATCGTCCTGGCGCCGGAGACCGCCGTGGAGCTGCCCGAGCTTCGCTTCGCGCTCCAGCCCGGCGTGGCCGATCCGCTCGCGGAGCGCCGCATGCGGCATGAGTCCGCGCGCAGCTACGCGGTGCCCCCGCTCGTGGCCTCGCGGCTGCCCGGCGCGATCGTCGACACCGACACGTTCCTGATCATGCCCGACGAGCACAGGTACATGGTCGACTCCCTGCGCCACTCTGGCACTCTGCTGCGCTGGGGCTACGAGCGGCTCGGGGAGAGGGTGCTCCAGCGCGAGGCTCCCGAGATCCAGGAGCGCGCCGAGCGTGTGGTGGTGCTGGGGGCGCAGAGCAACTCCAACTACAGTCACTGGCTGGTCGAGAGCGTCGCCCGAGCGCTCCTGTTCAGCCCACTGGACGACGGGACCCGAGCCTTCCTCACACCGCCGCTGCTCGACTGGCAGCGCGAGACGCTCGAGCTGATCGGGATCGACTCCGAGCGGATCCTCAAGCTCCCGCGGCAGGGACCGGTGCGCTTCCGCGAGGTCATCGCGGTCTCCCGCGGCATGGGCCCGATGCCCACCCTCAGGCCGGGCGGGGTGGAGGCGCTCGCGAACCTCGCCCCCGCGTCCGGTGCTCGGCGGCGGCGCATCTACTGCTCGCGCAGGGCCGTCCGCTACCGGCACGTGACCAATGAAGGCGAGGTGGCGGCGCTGCTCGAGCACCACGGCTTCCAGACGGTCTGCCCCGAGCAGCTCTCCATCGCAGAGCAGATCGAGCTGTTCGCCTCCGCGGAGGCGGTGCTCGCCCTGCACGGATCGGCGCTCACCAACATCCTCTTCAGCGCCCCCCGGACGCCGGTGATCGAGCTGCAGGCGGAGCAGTTCAACCCCGGGGGTATCCCCTGGAACTGGATTCTCGCCTCGCTGCGCAGACAGCCCTTCACACAGGTCGTGTGCCCGCTGGCCGACACCCTGCACCACCTGCCGCACGCGAGCCGCGACATCACCGTCGATGTGCCCCATCTAGACGAGCTCCTTCGCGGTGTGCTGGCGGGCTGAGGCCATGACACCGACCGACCTGGACACCGCCCGCGGCTTTCGCTTCCGCCGCGTCGAGGCAGACGACGGCCTGGCCCACTGGACGGTGATCGATCCACACTCGACGGTGCTGGAGAGCGCGGACGGCTACCTCGGGTCGATCCGCCGCGAGCTCGAAGCACCCGAGCTCACGACCAGGCAGTACGCCCGCAACCTCGCCTACTTCCTGACCTGGGCGGCGCGCGCAGACCTGGATCCGCTATCCGCCGCGGGAAGCCTGGGGTCGTTCGCGAGCTTCCTGAGATCCCCTGCGGCGCAGGACGAGACGCCGCTCGCACGTCCCGAGCGGATCGAGCAGATCCTCGCGACGGTGCGTGGCTTCTACATACATCTGGTCAGAGAGGGGACGCTGCCCGCGGAGGCGCTCGGCCATCTCCAGGAGGTCGTGGAGCTCGGCGATCGCGGAGTGAGATCCCACTCGCAGTGCGGAGAGGATCTGCAGATCGCGCACTACATCCGCAAGCGCGAGCGCGTCACATATGTGGATGTGGGGTGCCTGTGGCCCAGGCACTTCTCCAACAGCTACTTCTTCTACGAGCGCGGCGGCAGCGGTCTGTGCATCGACGCGAACCCGACGGTCGCCGAGGAGTTCCAGCGCGCGCGCCCGCGCGATCTCTTCCTGAGCTGCGGGATCGCCGCGGCGCGGGGCACGATGACCTACCACATGCACGGCAACCCCGTCTTCAACACCCTCTCGGCCACGCACGCCGCCGAGCTCGCACAGCGGGCGGCGGGAATGGAGGACTCGCCGCAGCGCGAAGGCCGGGAGCTCACGGCGACCGTCGAGGTCCCGATCGTGACGCTCGAGGAAGCCGTCCACTCCACGGGCTTCGCCGCCCGCTGCGAGGACGGCCGCGTGGATTTTCTGAGCATCGACGTGGAGGGCCTCGAGCTCGAGGTGCTGAGCGGCTTCGGCTTCCAAGCGCTGCGCCCGCGGCTGGTCGTCGTCGAGGACGTCCGGCGAGGCGCCGAGGCCAGGCTGGAGCTCGATGCCCTGCCGAGCACCCAGCTGATGAGGGCCCACCGCTACCGGCTGGCCGGCCACGCGGGGATCAACCTCTACTTCACGGACGAGGACGGTTAGGGGTATGCCCCGGTTGCCACCCACCCCCAAGCCCCAGAACGCCTCCGTCGCCAAGGATCGCGCGGGGGGCACCGTGGAGGGAAGGTTGGAGGGTGTGGTCGAGGGCCGCGTGGTCGGGTGGGCGTGGCTGCCCGAATCGCCGACGGAGCGAGTCTGGGTCTCCGTCTTCGTCGAGGACGAGCCGGTGGGCCTCGTCCCTGCGGATTTGAAGCGTGTGGACCTGCTGGCCGCAGGTGTCGGGGACGGCGCTCACGGCTTCTCGGTCGAGCTGCCGGCGAGCTTGCGCGGTGGTGGTCACGCGGTGCGAGTGATGGCGGGCCGGTCCAATACGCAACTACCGGCCGCCTCCAGCTTCCGATTCGGCACCGCCACCAATGCGACACCGGGGTCCAATGGAGCCCACTCCACTGTAGAGGGTCATCTGCAGCGGCCAACCGCGAACGGCCTCCAAATCGCCGCTGCCAATGCCTCAACTGAGAGAGACAGCCCAGCCAAGCACGAACCTTCATCTTCAGGCGCACACGAGGCACAGCTCAGGCGCGAGCTACTGGAACGCTATGGGCCACCCACTGCGCTTGCCGTGGGATTGCTTGTTAATTTCGTGCTGCTGCTTGTCGCGACGCGGCATCTCTATTTCATCTCGGACGACTTCCGGTTCATCCTCCGAAAGCGGGGCTGGAGCCCAGATACATTTCTGACGCCGATGAATGGCCATCTGTCATTGATGCCGGTGGCCATCTTCAAACTAATGTTCGCAGTCGTCGGCATCCATCACTCATGGCCCTTCCGACTCGTGCTGGCAGCACTCGACAGCGCTTGCATAGTGCTGATCTACCACTTGCTTGCGCCCTACGCGGGCCGCGCGATCGCGCTGGTGCCAGCCTACCTGCTGCTCATGCTCGGAGCCGGCACCGGCGTGACCGACCTCGTCTGGGCCACGCAAATCGGCTTCCTGTTATCGCTCGCAGCCGGAGCCGCCGCCTTGTTGTGTCTGACCCGCGGAGAACGCGAAGATCGCAGAGCCGCCATCCTATTCGTGATCTCGCTCGCCAGCTCGAGTCCCAGCCTGGCAATATGCGCAGGGGCCCTTACTTACCTGCTGGCCACCCATGCTCCCCGGCGGCGTTTTAGGGCCGTGCTTTGGCCTCTTCTATTGTACGCTGCCTGGTACCTAGCCTACGGCACTCAAGGGCTTGTCATCTCGAATGTGCCCAGGGCACCTGACTACCTGGTGCAGATAGCAAGCGTAAGCTTTGGCGCGCTATCGGGCCTGACTGGACCGGCAAGGGCAGACGGGTTCGGTGGCGCGTTGCTCATGGCCGCCATCGCGATACTCGCATGGCGTTTCTGGCGAGGACAGTCATTTCCACCGCTGGCGACAGCCGGCTTGGTCAGCGCTATGACCTTCTGGCTCTTGGCCGCACTCGCACGGGCACAATCCAACAACGCCGGGAGCGTCCGCTACCTGTATCCCAGCGCTATGTTCATCCTGATCGCGTTCGGCGGGCTGCTGAGCTGGCGCAGGATCACAACCCGGAGCGTGGCACTTGTTGTCTGCGTCCTACTACCGATTGGCCTGGGAAACCTGGAAGGGCTCGCCAAAATGGTACACTGGCGAACCAATGTCGACGATCAAGTGCGCGTCGTGCTTGGCGCCACTGAAGTCATAGGCCAAGCAGGCAAGGCAAGCTTTAAACCAAAGCCGCTCTTCGTTCCCTACCTCACACTGGGCTCGTATCTCGCCGCAGTTCACCAGCTGGGCTCGCCCGCCTTCTCGCCCGCCGAAATCAAAGCCCAATCGGAGGCTAACCGTGCGCTCGCTGACCAAACCATCATCGACGGTGAGCAGATCGGCCTAGAAGCGCCACCGTCACTCCAGGGCGCCACGGCAGCGCCAACCGTTGAAAAGGCCGAAGGAATTACAATCGCTGCAAGCACACACACCAGCACTAAATGCCTGACGGCAACCCCAACGGCAGCCGGTGCCACTCTGTATCTGACCATTGACCCCGGCCAATCACTATACCTCGCACCTAGCCGCCAAGGTGCTGTCACACTATACGCGAGGCGTCTAGCAGCAACCTACCTACCACGCCCACTGGGAACTCTCCCCGCGACCTACGGTCCTCGCGGCCTCGGATTCCCCATCGATGCAAGCCCGCTTCTATGGCACGTACAGCTTCTCCCAACCACCTCTATTACAATCTGCCTTGGGAGGATACCCTGACCGGATGGGGCTCCATGCGATCGGGAAGCCCATTGCCATCACACTATCTTTACAGCTCTGGACATGCACACCCAGTAGGATATGTGACAATCTCGTATAGTCAACAATTTTAGGGAGCGTCGACGTGAGCAATGTGATTGACCTCGCGACAAGCGAAGGTGAAGAATTCAAGACCCCGGTAATCCTCACCTTTGGCACCTATAAGCCTGGAACCAAATACGCTGGCATCGTAAACTGGGGCGGCTATATATTTGGTAAGCAAGGCTTCGAACCACCGCTCGCGCTAGAGATAGGTGCATATAGCACAGGGATCCCAAGCGGTCAGTCGGTGGTACATATTGAATTCGCCACCGAAAGCACTGATGCGGTTGCTCTTTTTTCAACTGCCCAATCACTCAAAGGTGGGGAAGTATGGGGAGCGAATCTCATTGGAGAAGTAGGATACTCCAATGCTAAGTGCACCGGGCTAGAGATAGATTTCGGAATCAGAACCAATGCCCAGCGAGCTGAACCTCTCTACAACCCTCTTGCATACGGCCTCACAATCCAGTATTTCAGTCGCGGCTACCAGGGGGTCAATCCGTTTCCCTATATACAGATCGGATTGAAGAAACATACGGCAAAGGTCACGAAATTTAAAGGTAAACTCACAGAAGGCTCTACGAAAATCACCGGCGTGGTGGTAGAAGAAGGCACGACGAAGGATACCATCGCACAAATGGCTCCCGGCCAAGAACTCAGCGGGAGCGGCATTCCGCCCAAAGCCACTATCACCGAAATCAATGCTGCTGAAGCTACCATCACGATGAGTGCTGGGGCGACAACTTCCGGTGAAGAGTCGCTGAGCAGCACCGAAATCCCGCTAGTCGTCGCTTTTGAAGCGGAAACCAAAGAAGGCTCTGCAACGCTCTCCAAAGTCAGCACGTTCGTGAATCTCTCCCCAGGATTGGAAGTAGTCGGAACTGGCATACCCACCGGGACCGTCATATCAAGCGTTGACGCCGAAGCAAAAACCGTCGCCCTCAGCGTGAACGCCACGGCGTCCGGCACCGTCAAACTCGAAGCCAAGGGGCAGGAAAATATGGGCTGCCTCTATGGGATTCGGTTTCTCGGTGAAGAGACCGGCGCGCGTCTAATCAGTCCTGAAGGAACCGCGATCGACTTCCATAATCTCGGCGGTTGCAAGTACGGAATCGACTTCGAGACCAACGTTTTCGCTGGTGCAGCTATTCACTTCGGCGCTGGAACCAGTCGACAGTTCGCGTGGACATCCGCAGAACCCACTGTGACTGGCAGCAAGGGAGGCAACGAAGCGCTCAAATCACTCTTGGAAAAAGCTTGCCGCAATAGGACTCATCAAGAATGAAACGACATAAGGAAAGACATGGGAGACGAGACTTCGCAGCAACAACTCAGCCCAGATGATCGCGAACACCATATCGCGCTTGTTGAACGCGTAAAGCGCTCCCGTGAGCTCGCACAGGCAGCCGCGCGGGCAGAAGCCGCATTCGGCGAGTGGGCCGACTACCTGAAAAGCAAGTATGGATTCACCGAGCATGACGCGGTTGGGGAAGACGGCCAGGTGACAAGAGCTGGCATGCAGTGGGACATAGGTAAGCCCGCGCTCGTGGACTGAATAACGTGCGGTTGTATCAGGCCATGAATGCGCCGTCCTCCACAACGGGGGGCTTCGTAGGAGATACGTCACCTTCGTATCAGACTACCGAAGTTAGTTATTTGCTACGCAGCTACGGGCCCCCGACCGTGCTAGGGGTGAGCCTGATCGCGAATCTCGTGCTGCTGCTCTTGACGACGCGACGGCTCGGATTCTTCCATGATGATTTTCTATTCATCCTCGACAAGCGTGGCTGGAGCGCCAGCACATTCCTTGCTCCGATTTACGGCCACCTCGCATTGTTGCCAGTCGCGACTTACAAGCTGTTGTTTTTGATTGTGGGCATACACCACTCGTGGCCATACCGATTTGTAGCAGCCGTGATCGATAGCACATGCGCAGTTGTGCTGTATTTGCTGATCGCGCGGCACGCTGGGCGCGTGATTGCATTGGTGCCGGCCATCCTGTTGCTCATGCTGGGAGCGGGCACCGGCAGCACCGACCTCATCTGGATCGCCTCGATCAGCTTTCTGCTCTCGCTTGCGGCGGGGATGGCGGCCTTTCTGTACCTGGATCGCGAAGACACGACCGGCGACCGCATCGCCACCGCGCTGTTGGTCGTCTCGATCGCGAGTTCCGGCACGGGCCTGGCGCTGTGCGTCGGAGCGCTCGTCTATCTACTTGTCACGCACGCACCGCGGCCCCGGTATCGCGTGGTGCTCGTGCCGCTTGCCCTATATGCGATTTGGTACATGGCATACATGGGGTCTGGCAGCCAGGGAGTAGCCCCCTCGAACCTACTCCGACTCCCCGACTATCTCGTGCAGATCGCGAGCGCCGGCTTCAGCGCCCTGCTGGGGCTGAGCGGTCAGACCAGCGAAGTTGGCAGCGGCGCAGCGTTGCTCTTGTTGACGCTCCTCGTGCTGGGAGTGCGAGCGTGGCGAGGGCGGCCCTTCCCGCCGCTGGCGGCGGCCGGTATCGCCGGTGCGCTGACCTTCTGGATGTTGGTCGCGCTTGCGCGGGGTCAGTCCGATGGCGCCAGCAACTCGCGTTATCTATACCCCAGCGCCGTGTTCATTCTCCTCACCATCGGTGGCATGATGAGTTGGCGAAAGGCGACACCACAGGGCGTGGCGCTTGCCGCCTGCCTGCTGTTGTTCGCCGGCGTGGGCAATCTGAACGTGTTGCTGGCGAATGTGAGGGGACGTACTAAACTGGACGATCAGGTGCGCGTCGTGCTCGGCGCCGCCGAAATGATCGGCCATGCGGGCAAATCGAGCCTCAGGCCGGACCCTCCAAAAGTGCACTACCTCACGTTGGGAGCGTATCTGACTGCGGTTCACCAGCTGGGCTCGCCCGCCTTTTCACCGACACAGATCACAACCCAGCCGGAAGCCAGCCGCGCACTTGCCGACAAAACGATCATCGACGGCGAGCAGATCGGCATCGAAGCCCCACCCTCACTCGTAGGAGCCACACCGCCCACCGTGGAAAACACAGAAGGAATCACCACCACAACCACCACCCACGCCGACGCCACCTGCCTCACAACAACCCCCACCACCACCAGCGCCGCCCTCGATCTGACCGTCACCCCCGGCCACTCACTATACCTCGCACCCAGCCACACAGACGCCGTCACACTCTACGCAAGACGCCTGGCCGCCACCTACCCACAACAACCGCTCGGCACCCTCCCCGCCAGCGACGGCCCCCGCGGCCTCGGATTTCCCGTCGACGCCAGCACGCTGCCATGGCACATCCGCCTTGTCCCGACCACGGCCCTGCTCATCTGCCAGGGCTCGGTATAGAGATACCGACTCGCTCACTATGGGACTATGGAACCCCAGGGCCAGAAGTAGCTCAGACAATTGTCCAAGATGCTGGCTGAAGTGGCAGCCAGCGGAGTAAACCCCAGCAACTCAGGGGCCTGGGTTGGTCGTCGTAGTTAGTAGTCGGATTGTGACGGTCCCGGCCCCTTGCCCTTGGATGGAGGCGCCGATGGTGCTCGGGTCCATGCGGAGGTTGAAGGGTGCGGGATAGTCCGCGTTTGTAGGGACGTCGAGGATGAGCCCGTCGGGGGCAGTGTCGGGCGGGACGCGGTAGCGGTGGCCGTTGATGAGGACATAGCGCTCCGCGATGCGCGTTAGGAGGCTGGCTAGGTGTTCCCCGAAGTCAACGCTGAGCCCTTCGATGCTCGCCACGAGCACCGCACCCGGGGGGACGGCGGGTAGCGCGACGGACTGGCCAAGCTTCGTGCGCAAGGTTACGTAGGGTCGTAGCGGCCCGCAGCGGTCTGGAACGCGGGCGAGGGCCTGCCACCCAGCAGCACTTGCGACCTGGCGGAAGTGGCAAAGCAGCGAGACCATCGCGGCGGGCGATTCCCAATTGGGGTTGCGTCCGTCGATCGCTTCGACTCGGCGCAGCACCCTTTCAGGTCCGCCGCGCGCATCGGCGTAGGCGGCGGCGTCGAGATGATCCAGACTCGGCGTATTGGCGTTGTAGGACTGTAGTGCCGGGAGCGGGCACCAGCGCAGGCGATAGGCCCATATGACCGCGATCTCAGTCGGCTCGACCGTCGTGCAATGGCCCCGCACGGCAGCGAGTACCGGACTGGGAAGCGCATCGACCCGCTTGACCAGTATCGGGCGGGCAACACTGGGCCCAATTCCAAACGCCCGTTGAACCTGTGTGACCATAGCCTGTGCGCGTACCAGCGGAGCCAGAGTTGCCGATGGGGTCGATGGGTAGAAAGAGAAGGTCGCCACCCAGAGGGTCGCCGCGATCGCGACGCCGGCGATGCGCCCACGTCCGCGCCAGGGGACCATGATCGCCACCGCGGCGAGCAGGGCGAACTGGATGCCGCGACCGAGTCCCTCGCGCGTGAACATTTCGCGATACAGGCAGTAGTGCAGGGCCAGCACCACGAGCACGAGCGATCTCCGCTGGCGCTCGCCACGACCCGCCATCGAGACCCATGCGCCCACGCTGAGCGCGACCGCCGATCCGAGCAGCAGCAGCAACATCCAGATCCCTTTGGAGCCCGCCGTGTCCCGACCCATCGAGTCCACGTAGCCAGTGACCACCTGATAAGCACCTTTGAAGTAATCGGGCAGCGCATTCAGCGGCTGACCCACGAGCAGCCAAACCAGGCAGAGAGCGACGGCGAAGCTGATCGCGCCGCGTGTGAGTTCGCGGCGGGGGTGAGCGGTCCCGGCCAACCCGATCGTGACCACAGCCGCGCAGGCGGTGCCGTCATCTAGTTTGACCAGGAGCGCCACCGCAGCCAACCCGCTCCCCCAGATCGCGAGCATCCGTCCCGCCTGCTCGCTACGATCGGCATTCGCTGTCAGGGCGAACACGACCGCTCCGAACGCAATAGCAAGTAGGGGGTTGGCCTGGGTCTCACCGAGCAGGCTTGCCAGCACGAACGCCACGAACACTGCCACTGCCAGCCCCATCGTCCGGCGCACACTGGCCAGCAGCGCTACCAGCACACCGGCCTGCACGAGCGCACCGACGACAAGCGCCACGCGGTATGCCTCGGCGCTTGTTCGTAGTGGGCGGACTGTGAAGCCCAGTGGGCCGTAGGTGAAGATGATGCTACGGCCAAATACCAACCCGCGCGAGAATGCCAGGGCCAACCCGATCTGCCAGGAGCGATCCGAGCCCGGTCGCGGGACCGACGAGCCGAACGGCCACGTGACCGCAAGGAGGAGCACCACCAGTGCCGCCCAGCGCGCCCACACCGGTACACGCTCATACGCCTCCGCGGCGCGCGAGAACGAGCGCTCGAGCAGCGTCCCCCAGCCTGCCTCGCCTACGCCTCTCCTCGATCCTGGCGGAACCACAGCCTGCCTCCGGTCACCCGCTGTCAAAATCGACTCCGACCCGTTCAGGGACGGCCCGAAAAACGATTCACCGGTAGGAGGCGACGCCTCCTTTGAGGCCAACCCGTGGAGGGGGGCAGCTGTGTATTCGATCCGCCAGCCATGACGCGAAACGAGTGCTTATCCCCATCTCGGAGTGGCGAGGGCATCTCGATGGCAAATCCATGAGCACCATCTCCGACACCGGCCGCCAGCAGATCACGACGTTCCAAATCCGCCAAGGCCAAGCCAACGGGCTCGTCATCGACAAACAAGGTGACCCAGATCCGCTCTGACGGCGACTCAGGCGACCATGCCCAGCCAAGCACATGACCATCGACCAGGCCGTCCAGCCGACCCTCCACCACGAGGTGCGAACCAATGACACTCATGTAGAGTTCAGAGACCGTCCGAAGCGCGATCGATGGTTCCGTCCTCTCGTACACCTTTCGCGAACACAAGCGCGCGAGGCACACATTTTGCGCATGTGTCGTACAAGCGGCACTCTGGGATAACAGAGTCCGAGCAGGTTGGGCCGTCGCATATTTAGGTGCTGGGTGTCGAGGCCAAAGCCTTTGCTCTATACACTCCCCACAGATAATTATTCTGCACCACACCCTCATCGGTGAGGATGGCATCAATCTCCATCAAGATGCGCACGAGGTCTGGGTACTCGGCGAAGTTGCCCATTATACTATTGAAGAGCAAATGGTAGATCGCCCCACCCGAGGAATGCTCCTCAACGGTTTCAAACATATTGTGCAGTAGGGTTGGAAGCTCCGAACTGCGCACTGCCTCGCTCGGATCTTCCTCTGCAAAACGTGCAAGGTTCGGACGAGTAACGAGCGGACGGAGGCTCCCATCACATGCTACCAAGTCGTAGCGCAACTCAGGCGACAGGCGCTCTAGCAAACGATTAACGAGCCCAAGCTGCTTGTCCGTCCATTGGAAGCGACTCGGTCCAACGAACTCTGATACATAAAAAAGACCATTCTTCCCGAGCAGCGTATTGATAGCTTCAAACCAATCCTCTAGGTTATTGAGGTGGTGAAGTACATCTTTGCCAATAACGAGATCGAACGGCTCTGTCGGTCTCCACGTCTCCAAGTTCGCGCAGATCAGTTCCAAGCGATCCCTGAGATGGGCAGGCGTCGCTGCCATACCTTTGGCTATCCGCGCTGATGAAATATCAACCCCGACTACCCGTTTGCAAGCATCCAATGTAAGTAGTTCGCGCTCAAAACGTCCACCACCACATCCAAGCGAAAGTGCGCAACGATAAGGTGTCTGGCAATATCGGGAGGTAAAGTATACTGCGGGGGTAACATCGGGATCGCCCGCAATACGTCTGTTGATCTCTGCCATCACTGTCGGATCTTCCCAAAAAGACCGCCCGTGCACTCCGGAGCGATTCCAGACAGCCGCGACTGTCGTTGCGTAGGGATCATCCTCGGTTAGCTCTAGCTTGCTCAATCGACGCTCCTAGCCGTCCCCGTCGCCCCTCAGCCCACCCGGAGCCCGCAGGCCGCAGGCCGCTCAACGCCACCTCGACGAGCTTGGCCATCTCGGTGGCGTCGTGGCGCTGGGCGAGGCGCAGGTGCGAGCGGAAGCGCCGGCGCTCGCGTTCGAGCACCCGCTGAAGCTCCTGCACGTCGCCGGGATCGAACCATCGGGTCTCCTCGGACAAATGGGAGAGCAGCGGCTCGATTCGCGTGGCCGCCACCGGGGTGCCGCAGGCGAGCGCCTCGGTGCAGGGCATGCTCCATCCCTCGCGGTTGGCGTTCTTGACGAATAGCCACGCGCGCTGGTAGAGGTCGCGCATCTCCTCCACGCCGAGGACACCGTCGATCACCTCCACCTCCGGCGCCCGCGCCTCCTCGACGCCCAACTCGGCGAGCAGCTCCCTGCGCGCCTGATCGAACTCGGCGGGCTTCCACTTCCAGGTCTTGACCACGAGGCGCACGTCGTCCTCGCCCGCGAACGCCGCGAGGTAGGCGCGCAGCGTCTCGCGCCAACTCTCCCGCGAGGTCTCCCCCCCGAGGTTCTCATGCACGCACAGGAACGTGCAGCGCCGGCCGGTGGCGGGGTAGTAGAGCTCGGGGTCGATGCCGAGGGGGACGATCGTTATTGGTGTGGTCACCCCCGCGCGCTCCCACACCTCGCGGTTCCATTCGGTGGGGGTGATCAGGAGGTCGAGCCGGTTGAGGATCTCCACCCAGCCGCGCTTGGACTCGGGTAGGTGGTCGAGCTCGTGCATCGTGATCGCCGCGGAGCGAACCTGACGGCCGAACTTGATCTTTCCCGGTGGACAGATGAAGAGCGCGAGCTCCATTCCCGGGAACTCCTGGAACTGCACCTCGTGGCCCAGCTCGATCAGGCCGCGTGAAACCGCGGCGGAGACCTGGCCGTAGCCGTTGCCCTCCTCCAGTCGCCGGTCCCCGTCGCTGACCCAGATGCGCATCGGCTCAGGCAACGGCACGCAGTCTCCGGGCATGGGCGGGCTCCCGCACACGCTCCTGCACGACCGCGAGCAGCTCGTCGATCCGGTGGGCGAACGTGTGCTCCGCGAGCACGACGCTCCGACCCAGCTCGCCGCGGCGGCGGCACTCGGCGGGGTCGGCGAGGAGGCGCTCGATCAGCTCGCGCAGCTCTCGCGGGGAGCGGTAGACCGCGACTGCATCGCCGAAGCGCTCGCTCAGGCCGGGCACCTCGTCGCTCAGCACGAGCGCGCCGCAGGCGAGGGCGTCGTAGACGCGATTGGAGATGTAGCCGTGCTCGCGCATGTCGTCCCAGTGGTCGTTGAGGACTATCCCCGCCGAGCTGTAGACGCGGTGCAGTTCGTCGTTGGGCACATGCTCGGCGACCACCTGCGAGGTGTCGATCAGCCCCTCCCAGAGGGTCCCCCAGATCGCCAGGTCGCGCTCGGTGGGCAGCAGGTCGCGCGCGATCGGCCGCAGCACGCCCCGGGAGTTGGCGACGTACACCAGCTCGTGGACCAGCTCCGGGGTGGGATCCGGGCGCATGACCCAGGGATCGGTGGCCTGCTCCAGGACCACGATCGGGGTCGCGGTGCGCTCCCGCAGCTGCGCCGCGAACAGCGGCGAGGCGACCGCGACGAGGTCGTACCCGTCGCACTCCTCCCCGGTGAGCTCCGCGGGGTGGCTGATCGACCACAGGACGTTGAACTGCCCCGGCTTGGGGTGAAAGCGGGAGAGGCCCTTGAGGTGCAGGACCACGTCATAGGTGAGGCCCGCCTCGTCCTCCCACTCATCGAGCGTCTGGATCGACGAGCGGTGCCCGCGGCGGCGCAGCTCGCGCGCAATCGACTCGGCGAAATGCAGGTCTCCCCAGGTGGGCGCCACCTCGCGGTTGGGGGCGCCGATCTTCAGGCAGAAGCTGAGCCGCTGCTCGTGCTCGAGGAGGATCTCGCGCAGCCGCGCGGCGCGGTGGGCGTAGGTGTGGCGCGTGAGCACGGTCTCCCGGTAGCGCGCCGTGAGCGCCGTGCGGCGGGCGTCGTCGCCGAGCAGCTCGTCGAGCGCCGCGCGCAGGTCCCCGCGCGAGCTCCACACGGGGAACTCCTCGTCGAAGAGCTCGCGCACCCCGGACTCGCAGTTGGTGATCACGAGCGTTCCCGCGGCGAGCGCGTCGAAGACCCGCGCGTTGACCGCGCCGTAGGGGAGCGTCGGACCCTGGGTGTCGTCGAGCACGAGCTTCGCGCTGGGGTACAGCAGCGCGAGCTCCTCGTAGGGAAGCTCCCCGCGTGCGTAGGAGGCGAACTCGGGTACCCGATCCCAATCCTTGCCGTAGACGGCCAGGCGCTCCCCCTCGCGTGGGGCGAGCGCGCGCTGGATGTCACGGTCCTTGCCCCACCAGTTGCCGGTGAAGGCGTAGTCGCAGACGAAGCGCTCCTCCGCCGGCCGCGGGTGAAAGCGCGCCGGGTTGACCGCCAGCGGGAAGCGGATCGTGCGCCGCCTCGTGCGCTCCTCGATCAGCTCGGCGGAGCCCTGAGAGGAGACCAGGAGGATGTCGGCACGTTCGAACCATGCTCGCTCCAGCCAGCGCTCGGTCCAGTTGCGGATCCACGCGATCGTGCTCACGTGCTCGGGTACGCGGCGCAGGTCGAATGGGTCCATCAGCGATAGCACGTAGTCGAGGTCCTCGGGCAGCTCATACCAGTGATCGCCCTTGCGCTCCACGTAGGTGACGCGCCAACCGAGCCCCTCGAGGGCTCCGCCGATCTCGTGGCCGGAGTACCAGTCTCCCCACCCATCCCCCACGTCGAGGCTCGTCAGCGTGATCGCGACGTGGGCGCCGGAGCCGCCCGTCCAGAACGGGTCGTTGCGCAGCCGGGCGAAGCGGTACTCGCGCAGCGCCTGCGGGCCCCAGCACTCCAGGAACAGCCTGCGATTCTCCAGACGGTTCAGGCGACGGAAATCGCGCGAAGCCCGATTCTGGCTGGAGGACTCGCGATGGAAGAGCACCGAGCGTCCGACGCCCGCGCTCTCCAGGCCGCCGACCAGCAGCTTCAGGCAGAGGTCCACATCCTCGGTGCCATAGCGGTAGCCCGCGTCGAAGCCCCCGACGCGCTCGAAGTGCTCGCGCGCGACCAGCATGCACGCGGCGGTCACCGCCGGCGCGCGCAGCTCGCTCCCGAAGGCTCCCTCCCAGAGGCCCGCGCCGTCGCCGTCGTTGAAGCCCTTGACCATCCCGTCCTGCCAGCGGAAGTGGATCACGCGGTGCTGCACAAGCCGCTCCTGCAAGGACCCACCATTGCGCGAGCTTCTGGCGTCCAGATCCTCCGGGTGCAGCAGCGTGGCGCCAACCGCCCCCACCCCCTCCCCCTCGAGCGCCGCGACAAGCTCCTTCAGCCACCCGGGCTCGAAGGGTTCGACGTCGTTGTTGAGGAATAACAGCAGCTCGCCGCCCGCGCGCTCCACCCCGCGAGCGTTGGCCTGCGCGAAGGAGAGGTTCTCCTCGTTGGCCACCATGTGCACGGGGAACGGGGCCTGCAGCGACTCCAGATAGGCGAGTGTGCCATCGCTGGAGGCGTTGTCCACCACCACCACCTCGAGCTCGGGGTAGTGCGTGTGCGCCGTCAGGCAGGCGAACAGCCGCTTCAGGTGGCCGAGCCCGTCACGCGTGGGGACGATCGCTGTGACGGTCGGCCAGCGCTCCCGCTCGGGCGGGGGTCCGAGGCGCTCGCGCAGGCTCGCCGCCAGCTCCGAGCGCCCGCGCTCGAGCTCCCTCTCCTGCTCCGGGGAGAGCCCCAGCTCCCACGCCGGCCGCTCGGGCGCAGCCTCGAGCGCCGACACACCCGGGGCCAGCCCACCGGGTGCCGTCGCGGGCCCGATCGCGAGCGGCGCGCCCTCCGAGCCAAGCCCCACCCCAACGGAGGCCTCCAGCGCGAGCTCGGGGCGTGCCGAGCTCTGCACCCGCTCGATTCTCGCCAGCGCGGCGACGAGCGCTCCCTGGGTGCGCATCGGACGACGGGCTATCCGCGAACCGGTGCGGGTGAGGAAATGGCCCAGGCGCCACGCCCGGGAGCGGGCGGCGCGTTCGATGTCCGCTCGGGTCTGGCGCAGGCCAACCGACAGCGCGGAGACGCTCTGCTCGAGCCGGCGCGCGCGAGCGGCGTGATCGGCGCGCTCGCGCGCGCGTTCGCGCTGAAGGGCCTCGATCTGAGTGTTGGCGGCCTCGAGTCGGCCGTGCGCGACCTCGATCTGAGTGTTCGCGGCCTCGAGCCGGCCGTGCGCGACCTCGATCTGACCGTGCAGTGCCTCTAGTTGGGCGTGCGCGACCTCGATCTGACCGTGCGCGGCCTCGAGCTCACTCCGGGCCCGATCCAGCTCTCTGGTCTGACTCTCCAGAAGCGCGTCCTGCTCGGCTCTGAGCGCACACAGGGTCTGCGTCTCGACCGTGAGCGCATCGACCGCGGCCCGCAGCTCCTCCGTGCGGCCCTCCCTCTCCCCAAGCTCCTCGGCGGCCCGCGCCTTCGCGGCGTCCAGCGCAGCGGCGCTCTCCGCGCGAACGCGCTCGAGCTGGGTGCGTGCGGCCCGGGAGTGGCGCATGAGCTGTTCGGTCGCGCGCGCCATCTCTCGCCGCGCGGCGCGCTCCTCGCGGTCGCGAATCCTCAGCTCGCGCTCGAGCTGCTCCACACGGCCGTCGTCGGCAGCCGGCGGCTCCGCGATCTCAACGGTCGACAACGGCCAGGGCATCGTGCAGAGCCTCCACCACGTAGGCGACGTCGTCGTCGCTCAGCCATGAGTTGATCGGGAGCCGCAACAGACGCGCCGCCGCTGAGTCGGTCACCGACATCGGCCCCGCGACGCGCCCCAGACGCCTGCCGGCAGGCGAGGAGTGTAGGGGCACGTAGTGCCAGAGCGCCCGAATGCCCCGCCCCTCCAGAGCCTCGAGACACGCCGGTCGATGAGCGGGATCCCTCAGCAGGATGTAGAACAGGTGCCCGTTGTGCTCGCATCCGATCGGCACGGTCGGCAGGACCAGCCACCCGGCGTCCACGAGCGGGCTCAGCTCGCGGCGATAGAGCTCCCAGATCTCGCGGCGCCGGGCGTTGATCTCCTCGGCGCACTCGAGCTGGGCGGCGAGAAAGGCCGCCGTGATCTCACTGGGGATGAAGGACGATCCCAATTCGACCCATTCGTACCTAGCCACCTCACCTTGCAGGAACTCGGACCGGTTGGTGCCCTTGGCTTGGATGTCGACGGCACGGTCCATCATGGCCCGGTCGTTCACGAGCAGTGCGCCGCCCTCCCCGCAGGTGACGTTCTTCTGCCCGTCGAAGCTCAGACACCCGAGATTGCCGATGGCTCCCAGAGCCCGGCCGCGGTAGCGGCAGCCGATGCCGTGAGCGGCGTCCTCGAGCACCGCCAGGTCGTGCTCGCGCGCGATCTGGAGAATCGCATCCATCTCGCAGCTCACGCCCGCATAGTGAACGGGGACGATCGCACGGGTGCGATCGGAGATCGCCTGCTCGATCAGACCCTCGTCGAGGTTCAGGGTGTCGGGCCGGATGTCGACGAACACCGGCACGGCGCCCCGCAGCGCAACCGCGTTCGCCGTCGAGACGAAGGTGAACGAGGGCATGATCACCTCGTCACCGGCCCTCAGTCCCAGCACCAGCGCCGCGAGCTCGAGCGCAGCGGTGCCCGAGGGCGTGGTCAGCGCGGCTGCAACCGCGGCGTGATCCCGCAGCCAGGCCGAGCAGCGTTCGTTGAATTGCCCCGCACCGAACAGATCGCCGCTCTCGATGACCTGCTCGATGTAGGCGAGCTCGCGACCCGTCCGCCATGGGCGAGCGAAGGGAATCTCGGCGGTGGGGAGAAGTGTCACGCCACCAGCTCCCGCTCCCGCGGCCTGTGGGATGCTCCGCCCCGCGCGTTCGGAAGGTAGCGCGCGGGCAGGTTCTCGAACGCCCGCTCGCGATCCACCAGCAGATTGAAGCGGACCAGTTGCCACAGCGCAGCGACGCCGTCGGTCCAGGCGATCTTCTTGCCCGCCTCGCGCGTCCGGGGGTTGTAGGAGATCGGCAGCTCGGCGATTCGCGCGCCGGTCTTGGCGAGATAGGCGGTCGCCTCGACCTCGAAGCCGAAGCCCCGTGCGCGCAATCGCATCGCCTTGACCAGATCGGCCCGGAAGAGCTTGTAGCAGGTCTCCATGTCGGTCAGATAGATGCCGGAGAGGGCGTTGGAGAGGTCGGTCAACAACCGATTGCCGAGGTAGTGAAATGTCCGGTGCACCCTCGTGCCCTCGCGGCGAAAGCGCGAGCCGTAGACGACGTCGGCCTCATCGTCGAGCAGCAGCTGCAGCAGCCGCGGAATGTCGCGCGGATCGTACTCGTGGTCGGCGTCGTGGATGATCAGATAGTCCCCGCTCGCCGCCGCGATGCCATCGGCGACCGCCGCGCCCTTGCCGCCGCGCCGGGCGCGTCTGAGGAGTCGCACCGCCCCGCTCGCCGCGAGCTCGTCCAGCAGCCGCAAGGTGCCGTCCGTCGAGCAGTCGTCGACCACCACCACCTCGCGCTCGATCGGGAACCCGACAGCGAGCAGCCTGCTCAGTACCGCGAGCACGTCCGGCGCCTCGTTGAAGACCGGCACGACCACCGAGAGCTTGGACATCCGCGCGATCTTACGTTCGCGGTGTAATCAAGATGTGACCGACTTGTCGCCGAGCGCCGCGGGTGTAATCAAGATGTGACCGACCTGTCGCCGAGTGGTCCCCGGTGTAATCAGGACGCGACCGACTGGTCGCCGAGCGCACCGATCTCGACGGTGAGCCTCCCCCGTGCAGCGGCGCCGAGCGGCGGCTCGTCGGAGCCGGCCGTGCCGAAGCGGCCCGGCAACACCCGATCGCACCAGAGGGCGGCGCCGGAGACCCAGTTGTTCGGATGCACCACGGCGAGGATCGGGGAGCGGCGATCGATCAGCAGGTCGATCGGGTCGAGCCCATCCTTCCAGCGCCCCTCGGCGCTGCTGCGATCGGTCAGCCACACATCGAGGGGCAGACGGCCGGCGGCGGCATTCGCCTCCCACCGCACGCCGTAGGCGGAGAGGTCCTCGCCTCGCAGCAGCACGCCGTTGTGCACTCCCACCATGCGGGTGTCGCCGTGAGGACAGGTAGAGGAGGCCGGCCCGTGACACGCAGCGAACGCGGCCAGCTCCTCGCGCAGCAGCAGGCGCGCCTCCGGGATCAGACCGGCGGCATCGGTTGCGCGCAGGCCGCGGCGCAGCAGCTCGCGGGTGAGGGTCTCGTAGTGCAGGCCCACCTCGTGGCCGGCATCTCGAATCTTGCGAACGACCGCCGGGTGCGCTGTGCGCCAGCGAAAGTACCACGTGGAGCGAATGCCGAACTCGGCCTCGATCGCAGCCATCCTCAGCGCGGAGGCCGGATACTGGTCGACGTCGTGGCGCAAGACCATCACCGCTGGGCGCACCGCGAGGTCGGGATCCGCTAGCCACGACTCCAGCGAGACCAGCTCATAGCCTTGGGCTAGCGCGAGACCGAGCAGCCGGCGGTACTCCCGCCAGCGCGGACGGGAGAGAGTCCGGGAGAGTCGCCTGCGTGTGGCGGGGGCCATGCGGGGCGATCCTACCTTCGAGCTCCTCACCTAGGGCAGTATGTAGACCGCCATCGGCGGTCCCCGGCGCTCGGGTAGGCGGATCTCGACAGCTTGGCGGCGGAGCAGGCAGTCCGTATTCACATAGGGGGCGGAATGCATCTGCTCGACATAGATGAACCCTGTCTCCCCCGAGCAGAATGTCGCTTCCAGCTCCGCCGGGCTCAACACCTCGAGCGTTCGCCCGCTCCCAGAGATGTAGTACCGCAGCCCAAGGCGAGCGATGTCCGTCAGTGTCAGCCCGATCCCCGTGCCCCTTACGATTGCCCCGACTTCCTCATAGCTCTCCATGGGCAGCTTCGCGTTGGCGCGGGCGAGGCTGTCGAACCGTGCAAAGGCGAACAGCGAGAGGGCCACCGCGCAGGCGATCACTGCGCAGGCGCTTCTTCGGTCACGTGCCAGTGACCGTCCGAGCGTCACCAATCCCACAGCCATCCCCGCCAGCAGTGGCAGCAGGAGAAAGCTGGTGAAGCGATTGGTGATGGCGAACCGGGAGAGCTCTGCATGGCTGTCGAAGCTGTCGACCACGTAGAAATCACCGAGCTTCAACGCTAGATAGGTAAGCAGCGCGGGCGCCGCGAGCAACAGGGCGAGCAGACGCTCGGGCCTACGCCACAGCACGACCAGACCGGTGAGCAGCAGCCCCGCGGCGATCATCTCGGCGATGCCCACGTCTACGTTCCCGAGCAATAGCGAGATGCTCGGAGCCAGCAGATCGCGAACGGGTCCGGTCAGCACCGCGTGCCAGGGCAGGCGTGCGCCGACTCGCTGGCTGGAGCTCGAGAGCACGCCGCCTGACACCGGCAGGTAGAAGAGCAGCGACGCGGCCCCCACGAACGCAGCGGCGATCAGCACCCGTCGCCTGAGCGCACGATGCGCCATCAGCACCCCGGTCACGCCGAGGAACGGCAGCACGATCACGGGCAGCGTCCAGATGCCCACGAGCCCGCCGCCCGCGAACAGCGCAAGCGAGCCATGCGATCGAGTCCAGGCGAAGCGATCGGCGCCGATCACCATCACGACCCCCGCAAGGAAACCCAGGCCGTACCCGCGCGCCTCAGTGCCGAGATCGAGGCACATCGGCGAGGTTGCGACGAGCAGGGCGAAGACCGCGGCCGTCCATCGATCCAAGCGCCTCCACAGCCACCAGGTCATCAGCGCCCCGGCGGCGACGGTCGGCAGGACCGACCACAGGCGGTAGGCGGCGGCGGTGCGATCCCCAGAGATCGCGGTGCCCGCCCACTCCAGCAGCTCGAAGAGCATGTGGTCGTTGGGAACGTAGTGCGAGAAGATCCCCGCCGGGCCCGGGCCGATGCGGGCGACGACCGAGTGCAGCTCGTCCCCCCAGAGGCCCTGTTCGAGACCCAGCGTCTGGGTCCACACGAGCACGAGGCCCGCCAGCGCGATCAGCGCACCCGGCACCCATCGTGCGAGCCCGCCGGCTTCGCGCCTCCCGAAGTCGAGCGCGTTAGCGAGGTACGCCGGCACAGCCCGCTGAGCTGCCTGGATGCCACGCTGCTCGGCCGGTATCCGGCCGCGCGAGCAGGAATCGCTCGGACTTGACCTGCAGGAGCAGGTCTGGACGCTCCAGCTCGACCAGGTCCAGCGGGGGGTCGGGGAGCCAGACGAAGGCGAGGCGGCTGAAGGACTCCGCCAGCCAGGGCAACAGCTCCAGGCAGAACGAGTCCCCGACTAGCAGGCAGCGGGGCAGGTGCGGAGAGTCCGGCCGCTCGAACACCGCGGGGACCCGCGTGGGGGAGCGATACAGGTGCTGCTCGGGGGTGGCCTCGCGAGCGCGGAGCCGGCCGCGATCGATCCGCTCGACCACCTCCGACCAATCGCGATCACCGTCGGGCCACGGCGTGGGCACACCATCGACGACCGCCACCTTGGGCTTCTCGGCGAGATCGCCCCCGAACAGCGGATCGGCCCGAAAGCGCGCGGCGTCCTCCGGCAGGGGAGCGACGCCGGGCACCCGCATGCCCGCGCGCGCAAGCATCGCCCGCGTCGCGATGAACGCGCCGCGGCTGCTCCAGTGGTGGTCGGTGCGGTTGTAGACCTGGCTGTGGGCGCGCGCCTCCCTGAGCACCGGCAGGAGGTCGAGCAGCCAATCGTCCTCCCCGGCGTCGCGCAGCGCCTGCGCGAGCAGCGTCGCGGGCCGCAGCTCGTCGTGTAGCACGAGTCCATCCGGCAGCAGCTCGCGGTAGACCCGCTCCTTCATCGGGGCGAGCGCGAGCAGCGAGGCGACGCCGAGCGCGGCCAGACGCTCCCGGCGGCGTGCCAGGACGTCGAGATGCACGCGAATGTCATCAGCGGAGAGGGTGCGCACGCCGGCGAGCTGCTCGAGGGTGCCGTTGGTGTCACCCGCCAGGAAGAGCCAGCCGTCGCGCCCCAGGAGGGCACGCACACCAGAGCCGTCCGCTGCGCGCGCGCGGCGGACGGGCACGAAGACGGTCCGGGCGAAGGGGTGCGCCTCGCTTGAGGTGGCCACCCGGTAGGAGGCGCTGAACATGAGGCGCTCGTCGGTATCGGCCACGCGAAGGTCGATCGAACGGCGGCCGGGAACGGCGAGCTCGCCTGGGAGATCGATCAGGAAGCCGTGGGCGCCGTCGCCGACCCCGGCCTCCCGCAGGGCCGGCCGCTGCTGCTCGGCGCGGCCGCGGGCGACCACCGCGCTATCGACGAGCACCTCGAGCTCCAACCGCTCCGCGGGCCGTTCGGGGCGCCACGCCCAACCCTTCACGCAGCCGTCCCGCACGGCATTCACACGCCCTTCGACCGATGGGAGGGCCTTCCCGCCACACTTCCTCATGCGCTCACTTCCGCCGCCAGACTCCCCAGACGTAATCGGACGGCAGCACGCCCGCGTCGGTGAGCAGCGCGTCGACCTCCATCAGCACCCCCACGAGCTCGGGGCGGCCCGCGAAGTTGCCCATGATCCGGCTGAACAGCTGATGGAAGACCGCACCCCCGTAGAACGAGGTCTCGACCCGCTCGAAGCGAGCGTCCAGGAGGGGCAGGATCTCGTCGCTGCGGACGGCCTCCTTCCCGTTGGCCGCGATCCAGCCGGCGAGGTCGGGACGCTCGACACTGCGCTTGCGCCGCCCATCCTCTGCCGTCAGATCGGTGAGCAGCTCATCCGGCAGTCGCGCCAGCAGGCGATTGATCGCTCCCAGCTGGGCGTCGGTCCACTGAAAGCGCGCCGGCCCCACGAAATCCTCCACGAACAGGAGCCCGCCCGGAGCGAGGATCTCGACGAGGCGATCGAGCACCTCCTCAAGATCCTCCCTGCGGTGCAGGAAGCTGCGGCATACGGCGGCGCCCAGCGGCTCGGGCGGCTCCCACCGATCGAGTGTCCCGAGCTGGAAGGCGATCCTGTCCCGCAGCGGCTCCGGCACTCGCCCGGCGGCGAAGTCCACGCGGCTCTGCTCCTCGTCAAGTCCGGTGACACGCTCGCAGCAGCCGGCCTCGACGAGCGCGATCTTCGAGCTTGGCGTCGTTGGCTCGCAGCGAGACGACGTGGGGCGCCACGATCGAGGGGCCGTGGCAGCGGGCGAAGTATGTCTCGGGCCCGAGCTCCGGGTCACCTGTGATTCGGCGGTTGATCGCCGCTCGCGCGATGGGGCTCTGCCAGAACGCGAGCTGATTGGACCGCACGGCCCGCGCGCTCTGCGGACCACGATCGGGAGCCCCTGCCTCCGCACCGGGCCGCACCCTCACGCTGGCGGCATGGTCTCTGAGCCTCTCCACGAACGGATTGGCGCTCACTGGGCATCCTTTGGTTGCCTCAGCCGCCGCCGGGGGAGGCGCCGGCGGTGTACCGCCGCCGAGAACAGGTCGAGCTGGCTGCGCGCCGCCCGCTCGATCGAGAAACCCTGCGCTTCGAGCACACCGGCACGCCTCATCGCCTCCAGTCGGGCGGAGTCGAGCGCCAGGTCGATCACCGCGTCCGCGATCGCCTCAGGGCTGCCGTCGGGGAGGACCGCGGCGTTGTGGTCGTGGAGGGCGTACTCGTGGACGCCGCCGAGGGCGGGCAGCACGGGCACCGCTCCGCAGGCCATCGCCTCCAACCCCGTGCGCCCGAAGGCCTGGTAGGCGGAGGCATCGATGAACACGTCGCAGCGGCGCATCAGCTCGGCGACCTCCCCGCGGCTGAGCAGACCGAGGTGGGCGATGCCCGGGACGGCATGTCCCTCCAGCTGAGCGAAGGAGTCCTCGTCACAGCCGAAGGTGAGAATCTCCGCCCCCTCGCCCAGCGCGCCGTCGATCATCGAGAGGGCGTCGAGCGTGGCGACCGGGCGGCGTCTGGGAGTGCGCGGGCGGAGCATGGCGCCGACGCGCAGCACACGCGGGGACTGCGCCCGCCCGCGCGCATGGAAGAGCCCACGATCGAGGCTCGGCCGCACCTTCGCCACGGGCACGCCGTGCAACTCGCTCACGACGCTGCGCAGCCAGTGCGTCTTGGCGAACAGGAGCTGGTCGGGGATCGCGCGATACGACAGCAGCGCCCGATCCGACCGTGTACTCTCGGGCAGGGCGAACAGCGGCTCGTAGTCCTGCACGTAATAGGCGCACACGATCTCCGGGCGCTCCCGCGCAAGCCGCGCGAGCAGGTCGACCGAGGGGTACTCGGTGGCGACCACGACATCGGCGCTCGCAACCGTGTCGAGCACAGAGGAGTCATCGAGCCCGGGGGCGATCGAGTCGCCCGAGTACGTCGCGAACAGATGGTCCTCATTGCCGTATAGCTCGGTGACCGTTGGCAGCGACTCCCCCGGCACACAGATCCAGGCGTCGGCCCCGAGCTCACGCAGTCCACGAGCCTCCTGGACGAGCGAGTGAGATCCGCCGGAGCCCTCCGGCGGAAGCCCCGGCAGCAGGTAGGCCACGCTCGGGGGGGGTTCTGAACGCACTCGGCTACCGAACTCTGGCTGGGCTTCCAGCTCGGACTCGGGCGGCGCCGGAGCTCCGTCGGCCAGCCGGCGCAGCAGCGCACGGATCGACTCCTGCGTCGGCTCCTCCTGGGCGACGAGCACGGCCATCGCCATCGGGTTTCCCGTCATTCTTGCTCGTCGCGCTCGATCATCTCGCTGAATCATCCGCAACGGACGGACACACCTGTGAAGATGCGGTGAATCACGCGGGCGGGCCGCATTCTCACAGGACCCTGGCCCTACACTCCCCAGGGCCAGGGGTCGCCTGGTTGCGAGCCATCCCACCATGCGCTGGTTTCTGAAGCTGCTCATCCATCCCCTGCTAGACGCACTTCAACCGCGGGTGGTACTCGAGGTGGGAGTCGACCTGAACGGCGTCACCGGGCCGCTGCTGGGCTGGGCGCGGAACAACGGGGCGATCGTGCACGCGATCGACCCCGACCCGGCGCTGAGCGTGAAGGGGCTCGTGGCCGAGCACGGCGAGCGCCTGCAATTCCATCGCACGCGGAGCCTCGAGCTTGCCGGCGAGCTCAGGGACGTCGATCTGGCTCTGCTCGACGGGGATCACAACTGGTACACCGTGATCAACGAGCTGCGCGCGCTCGAGGGCCGTGCGCACGAGGACGGACGAGATCCCCCGGTGATCGTGGTGCACGAGACCGGCTGGCCCCACGGGCGGCGCGACGCCTACCACGACCCCGAGGCGATCCCCGAGGCCCACCGGCACCCTCACGCCATGCGCGGGGTCGCACCGGGACGGGTCGAGCTCGGCCCGGGACTGAACGAGCACCGGGAGCACGCGCTGCTGGAGGGCACGCCGGCCAACGGCGTACTGAGCGCGGTCGAGGACTTCCTCGCCGACTCCGGCTCGTGGCGCTCGTGGTCGGTTCCAGGGCTCGGTGGAGCGGCGATCCTCGTGGACGCGGGGGTGCTCGAGGCGAACACGCCGCTGCGCGAGCTGCTCGACTCGATCGACACCCCCGCGTTCCTGCGCGCCCAGTGCGAGGAGATCGAGCAGGCGCGCATCCAGTCAGAGCGCAAGCGGGCCGGTGCGCTGCGGCGGCTCGCGGAGACGCAGCTCAAGCAGATCATGAGGTCCTCGGACCCGCGCGAGACGGTCACGCTCAAACGGCGGGTGCGCGAGCTCACCGAGCGGGTCCGCGAGCTGCAGGAGCAGCTCGAGCGGGTCGACGAGCTGGAGGAGCAGGTGAGGGTGCTGACCCTTGAGCCGATCGATTCCCCCACCGCTCCAGAGACGACCAGGGGCTGGGATGGGGATGGGGATGGGGGGGAGGAGGAGGCGGACGCCGTATCCACACTGGATGCCAATGCCCCAGTGCCCATGCCCGATGCCGAGCCCGAGCGGGAGGCGTGGCGGACGCTGCTGGACCTCTACATGCCGATCCTCGAGCAGGCGCTGCCCTGCGAGGACGGGCGCGATCCGCTCTCCCCACCGTGTCCGCTCGACGTGCATGGGCTGCTCTGCGCGGAGGACGAGGAGCAGGAGCCGGAGCAGCCGAGCGTGGATGTGGTGGTGTGCGTGCACGACGCTCTGGAGGAGCTGCGGCTCTGCCTCTGGTCGCTGCTCGCCAAGAGCGGGCGACGGCTGCGGCTGATCCTTGTCAACGACGGCAGCGAGGAGCCCACGGGCCGCTTCCTGCAGGCGTTCGCCGACCGCCACCCCGCGGTGACGCTGATCCACCGCGAGCCTCCGCACGGGTACACCCTCGCGGCCAACCGCGGCCTGGAGGCCTCGACGAGCGACTACGCGATTCTGCTGAACAGCGACACCGTCGTCTCGGCCGGCTGGCTGAACAGGCTGATCGCTCACGGGGAGGAGCATGAGACGGTCGGGATCCTCGGGCCCCTCTCCAACGCCGCCAGCCACCAGTCGGTGCCCGCGATCAGGGACGGCGGCGCGTGGGCCACGAATCCGCTCCCGAACTGGCTCACGGTCGACGCAATGGCGCTGATCGTGGAGCGCGGAGCTCCTCGCACCGGCACCCGCCTGCCGTTCCTGAACGGCTTCTGTTATGCGATCAAGCGTCGGGTGATCGACGCGATCGGCCTCCTCGACGAGGAGCGCTTCGCGAGCGGCTACTGCGAGGAGAACGACTACTCCCAGCGCGCGCGCGCGGCCGGCTTCGAGCTCGCGGTGGCCGACGACGTCTACGTTCACCACGCCAAGTCGAGGTCCTTCGGCCCCGACGGCCGCGCGGATCTCGCCAAGCGCAACTACGAGACCTTCCTGGAGAAGCACGGTCGCGAGGAGATCGGGGAGCTCGTGGCGGCGATGGAGGCCGACGGCGGCCTCGCGCCGGTGCGGGCTGCGGTGGCCGAGCGAAGCTCCTCGCCGGAGGCGCTCGCCCCGCTGCTCGGAGGGCCCGGTCGGAGTGCCTTGAGCGTCGCGTTCCTGCTGCCGGGCCTAGCCTACGGCGGGTCGGGGGGAGCCCACTCGGTCTACCAGGAGGTGCGGGGTCTGCGCCGTCTCGGCGTGCCGGCCACCATCCTGCTGCCCCAATGGGATCGCGAGCGAGCCGCGACGGTCTACGAGGACGCCGAGGAGGTCTTCCTCACGTTCTCCGACGAGGAGGACCTCTGCGCCAAGACCGCCGGCGCCGACGTGATCTCCGCGACCCATCACAAGTCGGTGGCGCTCCTGCAGGCGATCCGCGCCAGGCGATCGGACTTCCTCCCGGCCTACTACGTGCAGGACTACGAGCCGTTCTTCACCGCGTCCTACATGGCCGAGGAGGCGGTCGCCTCCTACACGGCGCTGCCCGACATGCTGCTGTTCGCCAAGTCGAACTGGCTGTGCAACGTCGTGGCCGAGCGCCACGGCCTATCCGTCGAGAAGGTCGAGGCGAGCCTCGATCGGGAGCTGTTCGCACCCGGAGAGAGTCCTCGTGAGCCGGGGCCTCTGCGGGTGGTGGCGATGGTCCGGCCGCGCACCGCGCGCCGCCAGCCACTGGCCACGATCGCCGTGCTGGAGGCTCTGCTGGAGCGGTTCCCAGGTGACGTCGAGGTCGGCACGTTTGGCTGCTACGCCGACGAGCTGCGCGAGATCCTGCCCGGCGCGCCCGCCGGCGTGCTGGAGCGCCATCTGGGTGTGTTGACCAGAGCGCAGGTGGCCGAGGAGCTGCGCCGAGCGGACGTCTTCCTGGACATGTCGGTCTACCAGGCCTTGGGACGCACGGCGCTGGAGGCGATGGCGTGCGGCTGCGCCGCGGTCGTCCCCGCCGTCGGCGGCGCCTGGGAGTTCGTCGAGCACGAGCGCAACGCGCTGGCGGTCGACACGCTCGACCCCGCCAGCGCGCTCGAGGCGCTAGGCGCGCTTGTCGACGACCGCGAGCTGCTGCGCCGGCTGCAGACCAACGCCCGCGCGACCGCCGAGCGCTACTCGATCGAGCGGGCCGCCCTGTCGGAGTACCTGGCCTTCGAGCGGGCTCACCGAGCCCGGTTCGCCGGAGAGCTCAGCCGGGCGGCGGACGTGGAGCTCGGCCGGCCGAGCGCGGAGCAGCCCGCGGGCGCACTCTACGAGCATGTGGGCCGGCGCTAGCGACCCCGGTGGCGCGATCGACCTCGCGGTCGCCGAGGGCAAGCTTCGCGGGGATCTCGAGGATCACGGGGTCCCGGACCGAGCGATCGACCTCGCGATCGCCGGGGGCGAGTTCCGCAAGGACCTCGAGAATCCCGAGGTCCCGTTGAGCCTTGACATGGCCGCCGACTCGCAGACGCTGCTCCTGGCCTTCGGCGGCATGGTCGGGCGAATCGGGATCCCGCCCTTCGAGTTCTTCTCGCTGACAGGCGCGATGCCGGTCAAACGGCTGTTCGTACGAGATCTGCGCCAGGCCTGGTACCACCACGGAATCCCCCGCCACGGCTCGACGATCCCCGAGGTCGCCGAATCGCTTGCGCGACTGATCGCCGATCACGACGTCGAGCGGCTCGTCGTCGCGGGCACGTCGGCAGGCGGTTACGCCGCGCTCGTGTTCGGGACGCTGCTAGGCGCCGATACGGTGCTCTGCTTCGCGCCCCAGACAGTCCTCGACCTCGACATCCTGGCCGACATGGACGACCACCGCTGGGACTATCGCATCGCAGAGCACCCGGGCACCGGCATCCTCGATGCACACTGGACCGACCTGCGCCGGGCGCTACCGGAAGCCCACCGCGCCGACACCACCCGCCGCGCCGACACCAGCTACCGCATCTACTTTGACGACTCCCTCCGCGGCGATCGCCTGCACGCCGAGCGCCTCGCCGATCTGGCGGGCGTGCGGCTCTACCGCTTCGGCCGCGGCGGCCACAACATCGCTCGCACTCTGCGCCAGACCGGCGCGCTAGAGCGCGTGCTGCGGCGCGGGCTCGACGCACCCCATAGATGAGCTCCCGAGAAGCAAATCAAAGCCGCGCGAAGTTCGGCCAAAGGCCCACATCGATCTCGGGGCAGTCGCGGGCCAAGCCGGCGACCTCCTCGGCGTAGGCCTCGACCAGCGCGCGGCGCGCGTCCTCCCGAAGCTCGGGCTTCTCTGGCTGGCGGTTGGGATGGGCCTCGAGGTCGGGAACGAAGCCGGTGTCCCGCACGCCGAGGAACTCGTAGGTGCGCCGCAGCTGCGCTCGCGGCTCCAGCGTGCAGCGCTCGTACTGGAGGATCAGCACCTGCGCGCGCTCGAAGTGCCCCAGCAGGCGGGTGAGCTGGGTGTGATAGAGGCCGTGCGCGAAGGCCTCCAGCGGCGCCATCGCGTTGAGCGACTCCCCGGTGGCTAGCGTCACGCGGTGGTGGCGCTGCAGACCCGACAGGTAGCGCTCAACCGGGTCGCGTAGAAGCACCAGCAGCCGTGCCTCGGGCGCAGCCGCCGCCAACATGCCGCAGGTGAATGGCCCGGCCATGTAGTTGGGGGTCCACTCGCCCGTCAGGAGACCCTCCGGGCGCGGGAAGTACTCACCGTAGGCCACGGCATCGGCCGCGGTGAATCCCCCGGAGTGAAAGCGATCGAAGTAGTGCAGCTCCTTGCGAGTAGCGGGCGGGGCCGCGATCTCGGGGTGGGCCACGATCAGGTCGAACCACCTCGTCGTCCCGCTTCGCTGCGCGCCGACGCCGACGAAGTCGGGGGGGCCGGCCCGCCACCCCGCCGGACAGGCCGGCGGGCCGGCGGGCGCCTTCACGCCCTGGTCGGCCAGCGTCATCGCCTTCGGCCTGGCCGCGGGATCGCTCATGGCTGCCCGATCGCTCATCGCCGCCACATGCTGACAGGAAGGGTCACGAGCGGAGGTCCCACAACGACCACCGCCCGCCGCGCATCCCTGCGCGGCGGGCGGTTTGGCCGGCTGCCGCCTACTTCAGCGGCCTGCTGCTCGATTCACCCGATCATACTTCGATGTGAACCGCCGCTTCATGGATGTGCGCCTTCATCGCCGCCGGGTAGCTGCTGTAGTAGCTGCCCAGGACATCGGTCTGTCCCTGACCGGTGATGTACTCCACGAGGTCTTTCGCGGTGTTGGCCATTTCTTCAGCCAGCACAGTTTTACCCGGACCGTACAGGTTTTTGTTCCCGTAGTGGTGCCACGCCAGATCATACGTCATCGCGCAGATCGGGTAATCGGCAGCACCGACCGAGTGGATGCTCGGGTCCGTCGTGGCGGTACCGGCCCACGAGTCCTTGTATGAGTAGGGGAACGCCGAATCGCCGGGCACGAGTTTTTCGGTCTCGCACTCGGTGGTCGTCGTCGTGGGGATCAGCGGGTTGGCGAAGTCAGACGATTCTGGCGCCGCCCCGGTGCCGTTGTTCTGAATCTGGCCCCAGAGGAGCTGGTGGGAGAGGCTCTTCGCCGCCACCGACTTCAGAACTTTGATTTTCACTTTTTCGGTTTTTGCTTTGTTTTCGACTTCTTCTGTGACGACTTCTTCCACCTTGCCGGTGCCAAAGCTGCTCGACTTGGCGCTTTCGCTGAAGGTACCGCTTTTGACAGCGTCAGCCGTATTGATGTAGGCCACCGAGCCTGGATTGGCCGCGGTATTTTCAGCGAGTTTGCCGTTGCTTTCGCTTTCCAGTTGCGGCGGCGTCGCTTCGCTGCTCGTCGACGTGATCGGGTCCTCTGTCTTCACGTCGCTGTTCACCGGCCACTGCACGAAGTCGTTGGCGAATTCGCCCCAAACTTCGTGGTTGATCTGGGCGAGGTAGGTCTTGAACGCGTAGGACGTTCCAGATTCCGCCGAACGGACGTTCGCGGCGATTTCCTGATGGCAGCCTCCGCCTTTGTGCGTGACTTTTGTCTGGTTGGAGACTTTTACTTTTTTCGGTCCTTCGCCTTTTTCAACTTCTTCCAGGCTCTGCGTTTCCACTTCTTCTTCTGTTCCGGCCACGTGCCGCGTGAGCGTTTCTTCGGGTTCTTCGGTGGTGAACGTGACGCCGAGCTGGGTCAGCAGCGCGCCCCATGTGTTCGCGGCGTATCCACCCTGGGCCTGGATCCCACCGAGGTCCCTGGATTTCCCGCCTTCTTTCGGTTTGCGGAGTCCCTCGAAGAGCTGCGTGACCGCGCTGTTGGTCACGTCGAGCTTGCTTTCGTTTGCGACCTTGCAGCCCGCCGGCAGGCTCAACGAGACGGTCACCGGACCCTCGGCCACCGGAACGGTGATCTCCGCCTGGCCGCTGGCGGCGCCGGCGGCAGCGGACGCCTCGCCGATCTGCGAGGTGCTCGGGGGATCATCCGTGCCCACAAACAGATCGAGGCATTCCCCTGCGGCGTCTTTCGGCCCGCACGGTTTGCCTTCTTCCTGCAGTTTCTTGACGGTCGGGTTTTCGTTGGCGTTGAGTTCGCCGCTGTTGGCGCCGAACTCTTCCAGGCCCTGCCCGCTGGCCGTCCCGGCGTATTCGATCGACGGAGTGACTTTGCCTTCACAGCTGCTGTTTGCGCTCCATTTGCCCTCCCAGAGCTGCTGTGCGGCTTTCTGCAGCGATGAGCCCGAGGTGTACACCGGACCCGCGGTACATTTGTACGCCATCGCCGGCGCGGCGCTGCCGAGCGCTGCGATAGCAGTGGTGGAGCCGACGCATGCCGCTAGCGCGGCCAAGCGTCGAATCGTGCCATGACGGCTCATTACGAACCGAACCTCCTTCATCCCCGCAGGGAGATCGTTGACTGTGCCAGATACTCGTGCCAGACCACGTATGGGGCATGCACACGACGAACGTACCACGGCGGGATCGCGACAGAGGGCCCGGTTACAGAATGGTTCCATGCGGTCCCCATTTCCTTCACCAGTCCGTCACCAGCACCCAGATATTCGCACCAAACTCTTCACCATTTCATCACCAAAATCAGGAATGGCAACAATTTGGTAACGATTGGTAACGGGTTCGTAACAACAGCCGGGAGTTGTCAGCCGGCGCGCCTTTTCGAGTCGCCGTGCAGCTTCGGGCCGACCGCATTCAGGGTGAGGTGAGCGATCGTGATACCCGGGTCGCCGAAGGAGTCGTGCGCTGCGAGGACCACCAGCACCGGCATGTGCCGCCGCCTGTGCAGCAGCGCGAGCCCTCTGGCCGTGAGGCGCACCGTCACCGTCGCGCGCTGGCCGCCGGCAAGGCCGAAGGGCGCTTCGCCGACGATCAGCAGGCCCCCACCGGGCCTCGCCGCGGCCCGCCTGGCCCCCCGCCTGGCTTTGCCCCCGCCCGCGGTGGAGGGGGAGGCGGCCTCGACCCGCGCGGTTCCAGCGCACGACACCTTGGTCGGCGGGCAGGAGAGCGTCAGGCGGAGCGCCCCGCCGGCGAAGCTCGCGCGCGCCAGCACCCGGGTGGGAGTCCTGTCGGGCGCGGGCGGAACCGTCGCGGGCGGCGGAGTCGGGGCGAGCGGGGGCAGCGTTTCGGTCAGGATCGGGGACGCTTCGGGCACGTGCACGGTCACGGTCTGCGGCGCCGAGGTGGCCGCCTGGTAGTGGCTGTTGACGACCGTCAGCGTGACCGTGTAGCTGCCGGGGCTCGCGTAGGTGTGGGTGAGCGTTGGTGTCTGCGGGCCGTCGGACTCCGGTGGAGTCCCGTCGCCCCAGTTCCACAGGTAGTCGGCGATCGTCCTGCAGGTGCCTGGTGTGGAGCTCGAGGCGTCGAACGCCGCCTGCTGAGCGCCCGGCGGGCTGGTGACTGTGAACTGCGCGTGGGGGGCGAGACTCCCACCGGCCGGGACGACGGTCACGGTGGCGGGCGGTGGCGCGTAGGCGCCGAAGTCACTCGACACCTTCAGGCTCACGGTGTAGGTGCCGGGTTCGGCGAAGGTGTGGACGGTCTTGCCGGCGGCGGGCCCACCGGTGGGAGGGGTGCCGTCGCCGAATTCCCATTCGTAGCCGAACGCCGTACCGTCCGGGTGCTCCTTGGTGGCGTTCGGGATCTTCACCGAGCTCGCGTCGAAGGCGACTTCCGAGCCCGCCACGACGACGAGCGGTTCGTTGCCGGGCTGGCCCGACCCGCAGGTCGATCCCATCGTGAACGTTCCCGAGAGCTGCGGACACCTCGCTTCTTCCGCTCCCGGTGCCACCGGGGCGAGCTCGATGATTTCACGGCCGGGCCTCAATCCCGGCTCCGGTTCCACCCCCTGTTCGATCTCCTCGGCGAGCGCCCCTGAGGTGGGGCCCCGGTCGAGCACCCACAGCCTGTCTTCGGCACCGGCGGCCAGCGTGGCCTCCTGCGCCGCGATGTCGCACGGGGCCGTTTCGTCGCCGAGCGTGTTGACGATCGCTTCTCCGTGCGGGCTCGAGATCGGGCCTTCAGGGGTTGGGCGCAGGAGGCGGACGCCGAGGTTGGCGCCCGCTTCTTCAGAGCGCCAGTAGGGGGGCGGAACGAAGCGCGAGGGTGGCGGAGGAAACGCGAGATCGGCCGCGTACAGGCCGTTTGAGAGCTGGGCGACCTCCGGCCCGGCGTTCCTCGTTTCCTGGAGCGGACCTTCCGGCGCCGTCGAGAAGAAGGGGCTGACCGGTTCGGCCGACCCGGCGAAGAAGGGGCCGGGATCGATGCCCATGATCGCCTCCTGCGCCTCCGCGGGCGCATTCGCGCCGCCGTCGAGCAGGAGCGATTCGCCGAGCTCGGGGCTCAGCCGCACGATGTAGGCATACCGTTCGCCCCCGTAGAGCAGCACCGAGATCGACCCGTCGGGATCGTCGAAGATGCCGCGCGGAGCCCCGGTCATTTCCGCCAATTCCGTGGCGATGGCGGCGCTCGACCACCGCGTGAGGAGATCGCCGGTGCTCCCCTGGGTCGCCACCTGCTGCACGATCGTGTTGCCGTTCTGTTCGAATTCGTAGGTACCGGCGCCTCCCGGCTGGAGATCGCTGGGATTCGAGCGACTCAGGTCGCTGGCCTCGATCGCCACGGGGTCGTCCACGTGAGGGGTTTCGAGCTGGTCCACCACGATCCCCTGCGGGTCGTAGAGCGGCGTGCCCCCACCGGGCTCGAGCTCGGCTTCATCGCTGATCACGGCCCCCACGGTGCCCTGACCGGTGGACGTGGCCAGGGGGTCGGGCTTCAGTGGCGGTTCGCCTTCGCTCGTGGTGGCCGCGACCAGGCCGCCGGCGACGGGGGCGGTGGACCACGCCAGCACCTCCTGCGCAACCGTCGCTTTCCCGTAGTGCACGTCGCCTGCTTTGGCCGGGCCCATCACCAGCGCGTAGAGCCGCCCGGCGCTGTGGTCGATGGCCAGGCCGACGATCGACGACGACTGTCTGGGGCCCCCCGGGAGCGTGAACGTGGTTGTTCCCAGCACGGCACCGGTCGAGCTGAGCTTCTGGATGCGCCAGCCGCCGGGCGAGCTTTCGGCGCTGGAGGTGCGATCGGCGACGTAGATCGCTTCCCTGTAGGGAGCTCCGTCGACCTCGCCTTCGTCCTGCGGATCCACGGCGAAGCCGGTGGGTTCCAGGAACTTCCCGGGCGTGAGTGGGCGCCCATAGGCGCCGAAGTCGAACGCGCCTTCGTCGAAGCCCCCGAAACGGGTTACTTCGTGGTATTCGCTCGAGGTATCGGCACGCGCCGGGGTCACGGGCACGAGCGCCGCGAGAACGGAGAGCGCGGCGAGAGCCAGGAGCGTCGCGGCGGCAGCCGGCAGCCGCGCCAAGGCCGGGGGGTGCGCCCGCGAGGGTCTCAACCGTCCTCCACGGTCCCCACGATCGCGGCCTGCGGCACTGCGCCCCAAAGGCGGCTGTCCTCATGAGAGAGGGCGCGATTGTCCGACATTACGTAGTAGGCGCCGGCGGGCACGGCGATCGCCGTGGGGAACTCGCACCCCGCTTCCGAGCCGCAGCCGAGCGTGCGCGGTTCCGGCTCGGGCCGGCCGTTGCGGATCACCCGCCCGTGGCGAATCGCGATCGTGTCGCCCGGCAGGCCGACGACGCGCTTGATCGCGAGCGTCTTCGTGAGTCCCGGTTTGGCGACAGCGCACGCCTTCTGACCTTCCATGACGGTACCGCACGAGCTATTGCGCCCGCCCCGGGGGAGGTAGAAGATGATCACGTCCCCGATCCGCGGGTGGGTGCGCGTGGGGTCGTAGTAAACCTTGGCCCCGAAGCGGTAGGTCGGTTCCATCGAGAGCGTGTGGACTTCGTAAGGCACCCCCGTGGACGCGCTGGGTGCACCGTTCTGCCTGCCGCTCCCGCCCGTACCGACAGCAGCCACGCTCGCCGTATTCGAGCCGCCTCCGCAGCCTGCAAGCGCCAGCGTCCCGAGCACAGCGGCGAGCGCCAGACCGGATACCTTCGTAGCGCCCATCAGAGGCGCCGCGTCCGCGCCCGCGCGAACGCCGGGGCCCGGCGGCGGCGAGCGCCCCGGATCCCCACACCCGCTCCCGCGGCGAGGACGATCAGAGCGATCAGGGCGGTCGGGGGCAGCGTGGGCTCTTCGGAGTAGTAGGCGGCCATGCTGTTGCGGGCGCTCTCCACTGCCTCCTCCTCCTCGCGCTTTTCCTCGGGCGCGACAGCCGGACTGAACACAGTCACGGGAGCGGTCCCCGACGGCGGTATCGGCCGCGCAAGCACCGGGGGCGGGATCAGCGGCACCGCAACCAGCGCGGCGCTCGCCAGCGGCCTGGCGAAGAACGGGGGCGGCGACGCGAGCACCCGCGGCGGCGGCGGGGGCAGCGGCGGGGGCGGGTTGGCGGGCAGGGGCGCGGGCGGAGGCGGAGGGACCACGGCGAGGGGCGTCGGCGAGCTCGCGGGAGGCGTGCTCGGCGGCAGAGCGGCGACCGGCGGGTAGGCGGACACTTCCTTCGCCGGCGGATTCACGAGCGGCACCGTGCCGCACGGCTGCTCGACGCTCCCGGCCTGAATTGTCACCGGCATGGAGTAGGTGAGGCCGCCGGTCGTGATCGACACCGTGGTCGTCCCAGGGTTGAACGCGCAGAACAGCCCCGAGTGGGGGTCGGCTTCCGGCAGGCCGTTCGGACCCTGGTACACCGCGCGCTGGTTCAGGCTGTTGGGTTCGGGCTTGACGAAGTTGCCGATGTCCGGCTGGGAGGAGCTGAATGTGTAGGCGGGTTCGATGAACTGCGAGCCACAGTTCGCCCCGATGCACGTCTCGGGGATCGGCACGTAGGGATTGGGCGCGAGTTCCGCCGCGGGGCCATCTCCACCGGCCAGCTCTAGCCCCCCGGAGGGTCGCCGCGCGAGCCCCTGAAAGAGGGCGACCTGGCTACGCCGCAGCAGCGTGCCGTCGGTCGGGTCGATCGCGAGCTGGGAGATGTCGGGGATCAGCGTGGCGCTCACCGGAGCGCGGTTCGTTGCGGTTTCGCGCTTCGCGACGTCCACGCTCGCGAGGAGGTAGCCGCTCGCCCCGAGGAATTCTTCGGGGCGCACGGGGGGCTGGACGTAGCCCAGCGTGCCGGTCCCGAACGCGGGAATGTGGTTCGAGCCCGAGCCGATCTGGGTGGAGAGGTTTTCACCCGGGCTGTCGAAGAGGTAGGCCGAGGCGCCGTGTTCCAGCAGCGTCCGCGTAACCGCGGCGGCGTCGGCGGCGTGGTTGGGCGCGTTCGGCTTGACGATGTCGGCGTTGCCCATGACGATCGCCGGGACTTCGCCTTTCCTGGCGGCGTCGAGCTGTTCCGCAAGCCATGCCAGCTCCCCCGGCGCGAGCGTGGCGGCCGAGTAGTCGAGCACGATCACGCGCACCGTTCCGCCGCTTCCGGGCGAATCGAAGGCGTAGGCCGCGGTGCCAGCCGGAGGCGCCGGGGTGCCTTCCGGGACCGAGCGCACGGGCGCGTTGGTCCCGAGCGCGGATTCGAAGGCGGAGAGGCCGCCCGCCGCGTCGATGTCCGATGGCGAGGCGGCAACCCATACCGGAATGCCTGTGCCGCTCAGATCTTCGGCGTAGCCTTTCAGCTCGCGTTCGAATTCGGCGGCGCTCAGCGAGCGGCCGGCGCCTTCGGCGACTCGCGCGCCCGCGTACAGGAAGCCGTGCAGACCCGGGATTCGCGCGGCGCTGGAGACCGCGCCCGAGAGCCAGGCGTCGGGTCCCGTGCCCTCGTTGAGGAGATCGGCGCAGGGTCCTGCGCACTGCGCGTCGCCGCCCACGGCGAACGTCGCCTGGCCCTCCGGGGTCGTGATCGCCGCCCCCGCGTTCTGTGGCGGTGTCGGACCCGGGCCGAGGCGCAGCGCGGCCGCGGTCTGGGTCGCGAGCTTGGCGCTCGTCCGCGTCGATTTCTCCAGGAGGCCGGCGGTCTGACCGCCGACCGCCCAGCCTTCTCCCCCGTTGGGGCTGACGTCCAGCGCGAGCACGGCATCGGGCCAATTCGGTAGGTCGGTAACGGTGGAGGAGGGCGGTACGCCGGGATAGGCCTGCTGCTCGAGGTCCTGCCAACCTTCGGCGGTCTCCTGCAACAGATAGCCGGTGACCGGCAGCGGATCGGGACCGACGAGCCCCGGGGGCTGGCCGAGGGCGGGCGGGGGGATCTGATCGAGTTCGAGCAACGATCCCGGTTCGTGGCTGTTGGGGTTGTTGAGCGCGCTGATGTCGATCGATACCAGCGCCCGCACTTCCGGGCCAGCGCGGACAGCGGCGAGCGCCGCGATGTTCTTCGCTTCCGGCAGCGGCAGGCGCGAGAAGCGCCACGTTGAGCCGGGTCCACCGTCACGCTCGATCACCAACCCGGGGCCGGCGGCGACCGCACCGCCGTCGGGAAGCCCGGCGACCTTGGAGAGCACGGTTTCGCTTGGGCTGAGTGCCCCGAGCAGCGCCTGGGCGCTCCCGGGGCCCGCTTCCACTTCCCAGTGCGAGCCCGCTTCGTCTTTGTTGACGATCAGCCCGCCGACCTCTTCCTCTTCGCCCTTGGCGTTGGCCTCGACCATGCGGTAGGTGGCCAGCGCCTCGGCTCCCGCGAACGCGACCGAGGTGAAGTCGGCCTGTTCCAGGCCGGGC
This sequence comes from uncultured Solirubrobacterales bacterium, assembly GCA_963771915.1. GTDB lineage: Bacteria > Actinomycetota > Thermoleophilia > Solirubrobacterales > Solirubrobacteraceae > Palsa-744. Next base: position 750,383 of record CAVYVD010000001.1, read on the forward strand.
GGCAGCGCCTGCTGCGTCCAGGTCTTGTCGTACGTAAGCAGCGTCCCCTGCTTGCCCACCGCGTAGCCGATCGCCGGATCGAGCGGCGAGAAGGCGATCGCGGTCAGGTTGCCGTGGAAGCCCAGGGGAGCGGCGGGGTCCGGCTCCCACAGCCCGGTTTCGCTGCGCCAGATCCACATCGCGCCTTCGCTGCCGACCGCGTAGGCGCGATTGGGTTCGGGCCAGGCCACGCCGCGCAGGGAGGGGGTCTGGACCGTTCCCGCGGCGTTGTAGAGGAATTCAGGAACCCACCCCTGGCCCGGGAGGTAGCGGGCGATCTGACCCTGTTCGCCGACCGCCAGCACCTGGGCGTTCGGTTCGCCGGGGGTGGTGCCGGGCTGGGCGGCGATCGCCAGCAGCGGACGGCGGAACGGCAGCGGCCAAGCCTGTTCGGCTCCGAGCGCCGACCGTGCGGGGCTCGTGGTGACCCGCTCGATCTCCGCCCCGAGGTACCCCCCGGACACGATCCAGCCTTCTTCGGGAGATGCGAACACGACGTCGGAGGAGGCGGGGCCGCCGCCACCGACCAGGTACTGGAAGTCGCCGCCGCCCTGGAAGCGCAGCAGCGCCCCGCCTTCCAGCCCCGCGATGATCCGCGTCCCGAGGCCGCCGGGGCTCGGCCAGGCGAAGCTCGCATACGCTTCCGGCAGGCGTTCGCCCAGCGAGCCCGCGCCCGGGCACGCTTCCCGCGGGTAGCACCACGTTCCCAGCACCGTGCTCGGCGAGGCGGCGTCGAGCAGCAGCGAAATGCTGGCGCTGGACACGGTCGGGGTGTGGAGCGTCGCGTCGACCCACACCCCCTGGCTGGTGACGGTGAGCATCTGCCCGCTCGCGCGCGTGGTGAGGAGATCCCCGCTCGGCGCCCAGCTCGCCGGCTGGCTCTCCACCCAGACCGGTGGACCCGAGCCCCCGACGGCGGTCCGTTTGAAGAGCATCGGCGATCCCCCCGCACCGCTCGCGAGCAGCCATGCGTTCTGCGGGGAGCTCGCGGCGATCGCCTTCACGCTCAGTTTGCTCGCGTAGGCGCAGGGTTCAGGTTCACCGGCGGCGTATCGCGTGCAGATCGGCTCGCGCGTCCACCGAGCGCCGTCGTAGTGGAGCACCCCCGGGTGGCTCGGGGAGAGACTCGCCGGGACGATCAGCGCACCGGTGTGCGCCGGTTCGTCCAGGGCAGCGAGGGTGTCGGAGAGGGACTCTTCCGTTTCGAGCACCGCACCGGGTTCGGGCGCCTTGACCGGGGCGGGAGCCTGGACGAAGGCGCCGCTCGGATCGTGCGTGATGATCGTGGTGGCGTCGGCGCTGAGCATCGCGACGCCGCCACCATCGGTGACGCCGGGGCTCCCGCTGAAGGCGAGTTCCTTGCCCTGTTCGTCGAGGACCGGCACGATCTGCCAACCGGTCCCCTGGGCGTGGCGCAGCAGGACCGTGGCGTCTTTGACCGGCTGCCCGCCGACGGCGGTCGCCGGAACCGACCCGATGCCGGCCATCGCCCAGACCTCGCCCGGCGCCTGCCCGGGGGATGCCCCGATCAGCGTGGGGCTGCCCGGCAGGCCCAGCTGCGGCCGGAAGCTGAACGCCGACGCGGCCCGGCTTGCGCTCGGGGTCGCGGCGGCCACGAGGAGCGTCGCCGCGAGGAACGGCAGAGCCCGGCTGGCGCGGCTCATGCGAACGCGCTGGCGATGCACAGATGGTTGGGCATAGGAGGCGACGACCCGGCGGGGCCGTGGAGCTTCGATAATCTGCCGACACCGGCCGGCCGTCCTGTGAAACTCTGGTGAAGCGCTTGCCGGGCTCGACCGCTTCCGCCTAGCATTGGGCCTCCTCGCGGCGAGGTTCCCGTGGCACCTGCCGGCTACTCGGCGCGGGGTCCCTCCCTGATGAGCATTCGTTCCGAGCTTCAGCGTCAGCGAACCCGCATGCTGCTCTCGGTGGCGCTGTGCGCCGCGGCCCTGCCGCTGCCGGCGCTCCTGCTGGCGCCCCCGGCCCGGGCGGCGCTCGCGCCCGCGAGCGTGATCGACGGCCCGGGGCCGACGATCCTCGACGTCGACGGCGCCGCGATGGCGCCCGACGGCAGCGGCGGGATCCTCTACCGCAAGCTGGCCGAAGGCGAGCCCCACCTGTTCGTCGCCCGCTTCCTGAACGGCGCCTGGCTGCCCCCCGTCCAGGTCGAGGGCGGGCAGCCGTTCGCGGCGACGTTTCCCACCATCGCCGCGGGCGACGGCGGCCGGCTGCTCGTGGTGTGGGCCGAGCCGTGGGCGGTGTTCGGCAAGGAACGGGAACTCCACTACCAGTTGATGTCCTCCGAACTCGCCCCCGGCGCGCAGGGGTTCGGGCCGGCGCTCCAGATCGACCCGAAGGACATCGGCGACGGCACCGCCGCCCACCCCTCGCTGGCGATGGCGCCCAACGGGGTGGCCTACGTGGTCTACCGCGTCGTCACCAACTCGCTCGTGCACAGCACGGGGATCACTCCGCTGCGGGCGGGTGACGAGTTGGTCAGCGTGCGAGTCGCGCGCTACAACGGCCCGGGGCTGTCGTGGACCTCGCTGGGCAACATGAACATCCACCCCGAACTGACGATGCGCCATCCGAGCGCGAGCAACGCGCCGGTCATCGGAGTCGGCCTCACGGGCAACGCCGTCGTGGTCTGGCAGGAACCCAACTCCGCCGGAGTCGCGGAGATCTTCGCCAGGCGGATCTTCGGCACCCGGCTGGGCAACCCGCTGCAGGTGAGCAGCGAAAGCGCGGGGGGACAGCCGATCGCCGCCGAAGCCGACGCCCCCGCCATCGCCGTGAACAAGTTCGGCGAGGCCAGGATCGCCTACCGTCTCGCCGGCGGGGCAGGCTCTCCCTACGGCGCCTCGCAGATCTTCCTCGACCTGCTGCCCGGCGAAGTGGACACCGACGGCGCCAAGCTCCAGGGCTCCGTCCCGGTGGCCGGCGCGCCGACGCTCGGACCGCCGAGCGTCGCAATCGACAACGAGGGGGGCTACCGTCTGACCTACACCGCCGGCGGAGCCACGCAGCTCGTCACCGGCGACGACTACCACCCGAGCAGCGCCCCCACCCCGCTCGGCCCCACCGGCGGCGAACGGGCACCGAGCGCGATCGATCCGGCCGGCGGCGGGGTGGCCGCCTGGCCCGGCGTGAGCCCGACGGGACTGCCCGTCGTGGACGCGCGCGAGGACTTCGCCGGCGGCGGGTGGCAGTCGGCCGCGCTCTCGGCGCCGCTCAGCGGGCCGATCGGCCCACCGGTGCTGGGCGGATCGGGCCAGGGCGACGCGTTGATCGCCTTCGCCCAGGGACCCCCCGATCAGCAGCAGGTGATGGCCGCCGTGGTCAAGGCGCCCCCCGGGCAGTTCCTGGCGACCGTCCCGATCGGATGGGTCAAGGGGAGCTCCACCACGGTCACCTGGGAAGCACCGGCCGAGGCGTTCGGAAGCACGACATACGACGTGCTGGTCGACGACCGCATCGTGATCCGCGGACTCAAGGGGCTCTCCGCGCGGCTCGACCCGCGCGGGCTGGGCGACGGCGTCCACAACGTCCAGGTGCTCGCCACCGACAGTCTCGCTCAGCAGACGATGACCCCGGTCGCGACCTTGAAAGTGGATGCCGGCCCACCCGAAGTCGGCCTCTATCGGTTCGGGCACGGACGCGTGCGGGTGCAGGTCTTCGACCGCGCGTCGGGGGCGCTCGCCAGGGACACGTCCATCGCCTTCGGCGACGGCGCCCGCACGCGCGGTAGGCTGACCGCGACCCACAGCTATCGGCGGCCCGGGCGCTACGTGATCGTCGTGCGCAGCCGCGACAGGGTCGGCCAAAGCCTCCTCGCCCACCTGCGGGTCCAGGTCCAATGAACGCCCGTCGCCTCGCTCCGATCCTCGCGCTCCTCGCCGCGCTCCTGTGCGGACCCGCCTGCAGTTCCTCGGGCGCCCAGGCGACCTTCACGCCCTTCGAGCTCGCCACCGGCGATCCCGCGCGCGGGCTCCAGGCCGAATACGCCTACGAACCGGCCCTCTCCGCCAACGGCGAATACGTGGCCTTCACCGGCGTGGTCCAATCGAAGCCGGGGGTATACCGCAAGGACCTCGCAACTGGCGAACTGGCGACCGTGGCCCTCGGGCCGGGCACAGGCGCTCCGTCGATCAGCGCCGACGGACGGTACGTCAGCTTCACCACGTCCGACGACCCGCTCACGGGGGTGGAAGCCACGCCCCACGCCTGCACCCAGGTCTATCGACGCGACATGGACCGGCAGGCCACCGAACCCGCCGCCTACGCACTCGCCTCCGCGCTGAACGGCCCGGGCGAAGAGCCCCTCACCTATGCGGGCAGCGGCAAGGAGAACTGCCCCGGCGGCGGATCGGCGTCGGCCGGACGCGTCGCGTTGAGCGCCGACGGCAGCAAGGCGGCCTTCACCGTGATCGGCCAGTCCAACCTCACCGCCGTACCGTCCGAACCGCCCGGCTCCACCCCCACCCCACCCGAGCAGGTCGCCGTGCGCAACTTCGACACGGATACCGCGACGCTCGTGAGCGTCACGCAGTCCTCGCTGGGCGGAGCACCCCAGCCGGTCCCCTCCGGTGCCGCGCTCAGCGGCTCGCCCTTTCTCGAGGGCGTCCTACGGAAGGAAGGCGGGAATCTCGAACTGGGCCAGGCCGCCAGCACCGCCGCGATCAGCGCCGACGGGAGCACGGTGGCGTGGATGGGCGTCGAAGTTGCCGCACAGGCCCCGACCACGGGTGTGCCAAACACCGGATTCACCGACGGCTACGCCGAACCGCTGTGGCGGCGCATCGCTGAAGGGCCCGCGGCGCCCACCAGGCGGGTGCTCGCCGGCGACGACCCCTCCGCGCCGTCCTGCCCGTCGAGCTGCCCGGGGGGCCTCGCACTCGGTTGGGGCGAAGAATTCTTGGACACGACGAACTACAAGGGGCAGGGTCCGGCGTACGGCAGCTACATCTCAGACGCGGAATCCGGCTTTACGAGCGTGTATGCGGTGACCCCGCAACTGAGCGCCGACGGGATGGAGGTCGCGCTCCTCTCGACCCAGCCCGGCTACGAACACCTCCCCAATCTCGCGGGCCAGAAAGACCTGAAAGGCAAACCCCCGACCGCGAACGCCTTCGTCGTCGACATGGCTCCTGGGCTCACCCGCGAACAGGCGATCACGCGTCTGACCGAATGGGCCTCGCCCGACTTCTCCAACTCCGAACTGGACGGCGCGATCGGTCAGATCGCGATCTCCGCGGACGGCACCCGCGTGGCGTTCACGACCGAGCGCGCCGTCTTCCCGCTCGCGCCCCCCGTGCTCGTCACCCCGCCCGTCAACCAGGCGGCGACACCGCAGCTGTACGAGGCGAACCTGCAGGCGGGAACGCTCGCACTGGTCAGCCAGGGCTACAACGGGGAACCGGCCGACTACGAAGAAAAACGGGGAGGGGTCAGCGAAGCGGCGCTTAGCGGTGACGGGAAGGTGCTGGCGCTGGCCTCTGGATCTAGCAACCTCGCCTTCGGAGCGGTCAACGAAGGCAGCGACGTTTTCGTCACCGAAGAGGTCGACTCCCCCGCGATCGCGGGCGTGCAGAGCGTCACCCCACTCCCACCGGGGCCATCCGGCGAAGCGGGCTGGAGCATCAGCGCGACCGCCCGCGGCGCGAACGGGGCGCTGCTGCTCGACGTCTCCGTCCCCGGCGCCGGGCGGCTCGCCGCGATTGCCAGCGCATCCGTGCCCACCGTGACCGTGAGCCGCCGTTTGGGCAAGGGCGCCAACCGCCGGCGCGTCAAGCACACCCCACTCACGCGCGGCGGACGCGCCTCGGCGGCGAGGGCGCGGACGGTGACCGTGATCGCGACTCGCCAGGTGGCGCAGGCCGCCAGCACGACCGAGAGCGGGGGGCTCGTCCAGCTCCGCCTGATCCCCTCCAGCCGCTACCGCTCGCTGACATACGGCAAAGGCGGCCTCTACGCCACGATCGACGTGACGTTCACCGCGCCCAACCATCCCAGCCTCACGCAGACGCTGCAGGCGAGCTTTCCTCCCCCCTCAAGCGCCCATAGGTTGGACGCGCGGCCCAAGCGCAAATCCAAATCGCGCTCCACACACAGGCACGCCCGCGCATGAGGACCCCCCTGCACCTCACCATACGAGCACACCCGGGCGTGGGGCATCGCCGGCGTCTGCAGACGATTCTGCTTGCCGTCCTGGCCGTTGCGGGGATCGCCTCGGCCCTCCCCGACCTCGCCGCCGCGGCGGCAAGCTGGCAGTTCGCCCCCGTCAGCGCCCCTCCTCCGCCGCCCGGAGCGCCGCCCGGTGGCTACGCGGTTCCGTTGGGACAGGTTGGGGAGATCTCCTTCTGGAGCCCGAACCGGGGGCTGCTGATCGCCGAAGGCACAGATGGGTGTCGCACCACCAGCACCACTGTGACGGTGCCCTGTGGGCTGTACGCCTACAACGGCGAAAGCTGGCACCTGCTCTCGACCGTGTGCGGCTCCGGGCATGGACGGATCGCATGGGCCGGCCCCGACGAGTTCTGGACGATCTCCGACCAGCGCCCCGGCCAGGTGACGGCGTCGGGAGGGGAAACGCAGGACGTATCGCTCTGCCACTTCCTCGACGGGAGCGTGATCGGCTCGTATGCGACCCCGCTCGACCAGCCCAACTCGTATCTTCCGATGGACGCCGCCGCCTGCCTGAGCCCGACCAACTGCTGGTTCGGCGGGCAGCTCGGCAAGGGGTCCAGCAGGGGAGCCTTCCACCTGCACTGGAACGGTGAAACAGTTACTGCTGTCTACTCGCCCGAGGATCATGTGGTCGTCTCGATGGCGCTGGCCAACCAGAGCGCGGTGCTGGAGAGCGTCCAGCTCAATCACGGGGAGAACTACGAATCGGAAAGCCCCGCCCACCCCGCGGTGCTCCACCAGATCGACCCGCCGGGCTCGAGCATCGACTTCCACAACCTGTTCCTGGCGGATCCGAGCTGCGCACTGCTGGAAGAATGCCCGCCGCTGCCCAGCTACGGGACCCAGGCGCCCGAAAAGTCGGGCGAAGAACCGAAGCCGGTGGACCCCGTGACCCTTGCCGGCTTCGCCCTGAGCAGCGATTACACGCCCTCGGGGTCCAATCCGGCCCCGCCCCAGCTGTGGGCCGCGGCGGGGCCGGACACGACGAAGCCGTCGAGCGGGGAGGGGGTCGCGCACGCGATCGTCCTGCGCTACAGCCAGGGCGCCTGGACGCAGGTGGTGGGCGGCAGCGAACCGGGCGGCGAGGATCCCTTCAAGCAGGAAGAGGAAGGAGGAGCGCTCGGAGAACTGTTCCAGGGCGTAGCGGCCGAACCGGGCTCGCCGGCGGCATGGCTGACGCTCCGCTCCGACGACGGCGAAGCCCACGTCGACCGTCTGACGGCCGCGGGCGCCGTCACCAGGGAAAAGCTCGGCGAAGCGCAGGAAGTGGGGAAGCTCGGCTCCGCCGGGCCGATCGCGTGTCCCGCCGCCAACGACTGCTGGCTGGCGACCAGCAGAGGGTGGCTGTTTCACCTCACCGAAGACCCCGAGCACCCCGAGCTCACCGACGGCTACCCCGTAGACACCGACCCGAGCTTCGCTGGGCTCATCACGTTTCGCCCCCCCGACGAAGGCGTGCCCGAGCTCCCCTCCATCGAATCGCCCCCGGACGACTCGCTGGCCAACCAGGCCGAACTCGTACCGCCCCCCCCGCCAACGCCGCCAGCGCCGCCCGTTCTCACCCGCGAGCCGCTCGTCACCGACGTGAGCTCTCACGTCGTGCACCGCTACACGCTCGAGCTGTCCTTCAAGTTGGCGGTGAAGGCGCGCGTGCAGCTGCTGGCGAGCCTCGCGCACCGCCGGGTCGCCCAGACCGCGCTGAGGACTCTGAAGGCGGGCAGGCACACGCTGATGCTGCGACTGAATCCGCGCAGCTGGCCGAACAAGCTCAACCTGAAGGCCATCCCCCTGGAAGCGCTCCCCACGGTGGAATCGAAAGGCTCCAGCGGCCAGTCGGTCCCTCCCCCGGTCAGCTCCAACACCGTCTCGACGTAGGCCGCCCAGGCGGGGGCTGCGCGTTGAGGCCCGCCGTTCTCTCTACGGTTCGAGGCCCGCCGTCCTCATCACCTCTCTGACCTCCTCGGGCGTGTAGAAGAGCCGGTACGCCCCATCCCGCTCCAACAGCAGGCGCCCCATATCGCGCATGTGCGCGCGGTCGTATACCGCCGCCGTGTTGCGACTCTGAAGCGTGGCCCTCAATCCGCCGGCGCTCGCGGCGATCGGCGCGAGCGCGGCTCCCCCCGTCGCGACGACGTCCTCGTAGCGGATCACCCGCTCGGGGGCAAGCGCCGAGGCGTAGCACTCGAAGAACCAGTCGAGGAGCGTCAGCTGGCGCTCCAGACGGTCCTCGATCGCCTCCAGGCGACGGGCTATCTCCGGCGCGACGATCGGGCGTAGACCGAGCCGCCCCTCCCGCTGAAGGAACGGAACGCTCTCCCAGGAGGCCAGGACCGCCAGCGGGTTGCGCACGATCGCGAACACCGGGAACCGCTCGAGCAGGAGCGGCAGGAGCGCGGTGAACGCAACGGGGTGCTTGATCACCAGGGTGAAGTTCGCTGAGGCGGGGGGATCTACCGGGATCTCGCCCCTGCGGGCCATGGCCCGGCGCAATCCGTCCCCGCCGCGGTCCTCCGAGAGCCTGGCCCCGAGCACCCTCCCCGCGACGTGCAGGGTGAGCGCCGTGCCTCGATCGAGGATCGAGCGCCGCTGCTCGGCGGCGAAGCGCTCGATCCCGGCCAGGATGCAGCCCGCGTCGAGCGACCCGTCCTCGCGCGCGGCGACGCGCAGGAGCTCGTTGGGGTCCATCGGCTCGTCCAGCGCGCGCACGTCGGGAAGCCGACCCAGCAGCTCGCACACCAGCGTGGTGCCTCCGCGGGAGAGCCCCGTGAGCAGCACGCACGGATCTGCACCGCCTCCATCCCGCGGGGCGTACAAGCTGTCGCCTCCTTCCGCCAAAGCGTGCAGGCTAATAGCTCGCGGCGGCTGTTAGCGTTGCCTGCGTGTTACCCGAGCGCTGGACGCTGATCGCTCCCCACCAGCGGACGGCGACGGGCGGGGTCTACGTAATCGAGCAGCTTGCGCGAGCGCTCGCGGGCTCGGTGGAGGTCACTCTCGCGGTACGCAAGGGGCCGCTGCGACCGATCGAGGGCGTCAGGGTGCTCCACGCCCCCGAGCTGAGCCCCGAGGAGCTGCCCGACGCCGAGGTCGTGATCGGAGGCCTGGCGCAGCCCAACCCCGAGCGCGTGCTCGAGCTCCCACCGAGCAAGGGCGCGCAGCTGTTCTTCTTCCAGGGCTACGGAACCCCGGGCAATCCGCGCGTCGTGCAGATGCTCGAGCGCCGCCCACGCGTGCTGGCGGTGTCGAGCTTCCTGATCGAACGGGCCAGGGGCTATGGCTGCGAGGCCGAGCTGATCCGACCCGGCCTGGACCGCTCGATCTTCCATCCGGGAGCGCCCTGCCAGGAGCGCGGGCCGGTCGTCGCGATGATGACCCACGCGACCGACTGGAAGGCCACCGAGGACGGCCTGAGCGCGCTCGCGCGCGTCCGGGCGCAGGTCCCCGAGGTCGAGCTGAGGCTCTTCGGCGGCCTCGAGCCGCGGATGCCCTCCACGTTTCTCGGCCGCCTCTCGCGGGCGCAGGTCGCCGCGCTGCTGCAGGAGACCGCGGTGCTCGTGCTCCCCAGCTGGGAGGAGGGGCTGGGCCTGCCGGGGATCGAGGCGCTCGCCTGCGGCGCGGGGCTCGCGAGCACCGACACCAGGGGCGGCCGGGACTACGCGCTGCACGGCATGACGGCGCTCGTCACTCCCGCGCGCAATCCCGACCTGCTCGCCGACAGCGTGATCCGGCTGCTGCGTGAACCTGCGCTGCGCGGCCGGCTGGCACAGCGCGGGCGGACCCACGTGCTGGCAACCTATCCCTCCTGGCCCCAGGCGGCCGGCGGCTTCAAGCGGAGCGTCGCGCGGCTGCTCAGCCACTCGCGCCCCACGGCGCGGTCAGCCCCGTAGCGGCAGCCAGCGCGGGGGCATCCTCGGCGAAGTGGGCGTCGAGCGCCGCGCGCAGCTCCTCGGAGATGGGCTCGGGCGGTGAGGGGACGACGTTCCAGATCTTCCTGAGCGTGAACTCGAGGCCGACCCGCTCGCGGTGACGGCGCGCGGGCGGGGCGTCGAGGAAGCGGCGCACGATCCGCTCGAACTCCGCGAGGCCCCGCGGATCGAGGCTGCGCTCGGCCAGCCAGGCACGCGCGGCCTCGGACTCCCCCCCCTCCACCCGGGCCGCGTCGATCGCGCGCAGCAAGCGCACCAGCTCCTCGTCGCCGACGCGCGGCTCACGCCCCCCCACGAACGAGCGTTCAAAGGGGAGCGCGGGCTCATAGTCGCCGCGAACACCGAGGAAGTCGAGAATCCGGCGCACGACTCCCAGCGGATCCCTCGACAGGCTGTCGCTCAGCTCCACGTGCAGCGCGGCGCGCGCAAAGAGGCCCAGGTACTCGCCGAGGATGCGGCCATACTCGCCCTGCGCGACGTAGGAGTTCGTGTCATCGGGGGCAAGCTGTCCCTCGCGCAGCGCATCCGGGCCCAGCGACACGCCGAGCGCCCGCTCGGCGTCGCGCCACTCGCGCCCCCGGGCAAGGGCCATCGCGTGCTGGGAGCGCGCCCGCGCCACTGGCTCGCGCAGCAGCACGACCAACCGGACCTCGGGCAGGAGCCGGGCGATGCGCTCGGCGACCGTGCGGGTACCGGCGTCGTGCCAGCCCTGCATGTAGTGGGGGGTCACCGTGCCGCGCACCACTCCCTCCTCGGTGGGCACCCGCAGACGCTCCAGATAACTCTGCCAACCGCGCTCGTAGACCTCGGTGTGCGAGAAGAAGGGGGCCTCCTTGGCGTCCGGCAGCCACAGCCCGGGGTGGTCGCGCAGGAGGTTCCACAGGGTCGTCGTCCCAGCCTTCTGGGCGCCGATCACGATGAACTCGAGGCTGGCCGGCCGCGGTCCAGCCGGCTCCTGCGGCCGACCGCTCACGGGCTCCACCGTTCGACACTCCACTCCCTCAGCGGGCCGACATCTCGTCTCGCTCGTGGGTGCACGGGATTACCAAATGTTCACAATCTGGTCCCCGACTGGTCACAAAAACCCGCACTTTGCGGCCGAATCTTACTTCTATGGATGAGACGCGTGCGATCGCAGAGCCGGGGCGAGCCAGCGTAGCAAGGGCCGATATGCACTGTCACTCCACCGCCTCGGAGGTCTCGCGGCTGGGGGTGCAGCGCGCGGTGGGTCTGCCGGAGTGCGCCACCCCTCCCGAGGAGGTCCACGAGCTAGCCAAGCGGCGCGGGATGGACTTCGTCACGATCACCGACCACGACACGATCGAGGGAGTCCTGCAGATCGCCGACCTGCCCGACGTGTTCATCTCCGAGGAGCTCACCGCCCACTTCCGCGGGGAGCCCCAGGCGGTGCACGTGCTCTGCTACGGGATCACCCCCGCCGATCACGAGTGGCTGCAGGCCCACCGCGCAGACGTCGAGGAGTGCGCGGGGTACATGCGCGAGCGCGAGATCGTGTGCGCGCTGGCGCACCCCTACTACACCGTCGGCGCCCCCCTCACCGCGCGCCACCGTCGGCGGCTGGCGGACATGTTCGGGATCTGGGAGGTGCGCAACGGCGCCCGCGCCCGCGAGCTTAACCGCCCCGCGGCGATCTACATCGCCACCAACGACGGCACCGGCATCGGCGGCAGCGACGACCACGCCGGCATCGACATCGGACGCACCTTCACCGAAACTCCGCCCGCACGCACCCCCGCGGAGCTGCTCGAGCACCTGCGCGCCGGACGCGCCACCGCGCGGGGCGACCAGGGCAGCGCCGCGAAGTGGGCGCACGCCGCGATCGCGCTCGCCGCGCGGGTGCTCGGCAGCGTGGAGCCCTCTTCAAGCGGAGGCCCGGATCCCCGCGCGGTGCTGAGGATGTCCCAGCGTCTGCTGCGCGAGGGGGACGTCCGCCACGGGGCCGTCGGCAACGACCTCGCCCCCGCGGACGCCCGTAGCCTGTTACGGGCGTGGCTGGCCGCGGTGGGACTCGACGAGCTCGACGAGCGCGGCCTGATCGCCTATATGCAGGACGAGCACTTCACCCACGCCGACCTGCACCGCCGCGCGTGCCGCGCCCACGAGCGCAAGCTGCGCGCCGCGGTCGAGTCGGTGGTCCACGCGCTCGCCGCCCCATCGACCCCCGCGGAAGGGGGCGGCCTCGACGGACTTGGCGCAGCTGCACCCGCCACACCAGATGAGGGCGGCTTCGATACGCACGCCGCGGCTGCGCCCACCGCTCCACAGACCCCCCCGGACGGAGGCGGCTTCGACGCGCTCGGCGCGGCGATGACGATCTTCGAGGGCTGCATCGCCGCGATCCCCTACGCCCCCGCCGCGGCGTTCCTCGGCAGCGAGAAGGCGAAGCTCGACTCCCGCGAGGGGGAGCTCCCGCGGGTGGCGATCATGGCGGACGGGATCGAGAGCACCCACGGGGTCTCGCGCACGATCGAGGAGATCCGCCAGCGGGGCGTGCCGGGCTTCGAGATCGAGGTGATCGGCACCGATCCCGAGGTCGACCGGCGGCTCTCCGCGGTGGCGGAGATCGACGTGCCCTTCTACCCCGGCCTGCGGATCGGCGTGCCCGGACTGCCCGCCGCGGTGGAGACGCTCGCGGAGGGCGCCTTCGACGCGATCCACGTCTGCTCCCCGGGCCGGTCGGCGTCGCCGGCGCGCTCGTGGCCCGGGCGCTGGGGGTGCCGCTGATCGGCAGCTACCACACCGAGCTCACCGCCTACGCCGGCCTGCGCTCCGGGGAGGTGCGCCTGGCCGACGCGATGGCGATGGCGGTGCGGACCTTCTACGGAGCGTGCGACCTCGTCCTCTCCCCCAGCCCAGCCTCCGACGGGGCGCTGCGCGAGATCGGCGTCGGCGCCGAGCGGGTGGCGCGCTGGGACCGCGGCGTGGACACCGCCCGCTTCGACCCCGCCCTGCGCGGGCAGCGCAAGCTTCCGGGCGAGCTCAACGTGCTCTACGCGGGGCGCATCACGCGCGAGAAGGGCGCCGACCTGCTCGCCGAGGCGTTCCTCGACGCGCACAGCCGCGACCCGCGGCTGCACCTGGTGCTGGCCGGCGGGGGCCCCGAGCAGGAGCGCCTTTGCGAGCGCGTCGGCGAGCACGCCACCCTGCTCGGGTGGCTCGGAGGGATCGAGCTCGCACGGGCGTACGCGAGCGCGGACATCTTTCTCTTCCCCAGCGCCACCGACACCTTCGGGCAGGTGATCCTCGAGGCGCAGGCCAGCGGACTGCCGGTCGTGGCGGTCGCCGCGGGCGGACCCCTCTCACTGGTCGAGGACCGTGTGAGCGGCCTCCTGAGCGAGCCCCGCGCCGACGCCTTGGCGGAGTGCGTGCTGGAGCTCGCCGGTTCCCCACTGCTGCGCCGGCGCCTGGCGGCGGTCGCGCTGAGCGCGGTACGCCGGCGGACCTGGGAGGGCGCGATGGAGCGCCTCGGTGAGGGTTATCGCCGCGCGCTGAGCGAGTCGCGGAGCGCCAGCGACACCACCCCCGGGGCGCGCCGTGCCGCCTGATCTTCACACGCTCGCGGTGGCACTCCACGATGTCGAGCCGGCCACCTTCGAGCGCTGCGCCACGATCCGCGCCTGGCTGAAGGACCGCGGAGTGGATCGTGTGACGCTGCTGGTGATCCCCGCGCGGGACCTGCACCCCCTCGGCGAGCGCTCCCCGGAGCTGGTGGACTGGCTCGCGGAGCGCCGTCGTCTGGGCGACTCGATCGCCCAGCACGGCTTCCAACACGAGCAGCTGCGCCGAGTGCGCCGCGCGGACTGGCCGCGGCGTCTGCGGGCACCCGCGCAGACGCTGCGCGCCGCTGAGTTCGCGGGGCTCGACGGCGAGGAGACCCGCCGCGCTGTGGAGGCCGGCTGGCGGCTGATGAAGCTCGCGGGGATCGAGCCCGAAGGGTTCGTCGCCCCCGCCTACGCCTACACACCCGCGCTGCGCCGTGCGCTGAGCATGCGCTTCCGCTGGTGGGCCAGCCTGTGGGGCGTACACGGAGCGCTCGCCCCCGCGGAGGACCGCGACGCCGGCGAGAGAGACTCCTGGCGGCGGCTGACGCCCGCGTGGAGCATCGGCGGAGGTGGGTCGCAGGCGCACGCGCTCGCTCCCACCGCGATCCGCGCCGGGGCGCTGCTGGCGGGGCTCACGCTGCGTTTGGACCTGCACCCCTCCGATCTCCAGCACCCCCGCCAGGTGCGCGCGCTGGAGTGGGCACTGACCCGTTCCGCCCGGCGGCGCACGGCCGTCACCTACGACGAGCTGGCGAGCGCCGGATCCGCGAGGAGCACTGGACCCGAGGCGCTCGCCGAGTCGCTGCCCGCGGGCACTCCGCAGGCAAGGCGCATCGGCGCCGAGTGCTCCGAGCAGCTCGCGCTCTGAGCAGTCGCTCCGAGCGGGCTTCCAACCTTGAACTTATGCCATTTATAATCAAGGTTTCATGCTAATCTTGATTATATGCCGGAGCTAATCAAGCTCACGTGGTTGCCGAACCCCTCCTCCGGGCTGCCACGCAGCGCACGCCGCGGATGCGAGTACGAGGCATATGTTCCCGACCGGCTCGCCGACCGCACAATCATGTTGAACGGCAGCACCGCCGCCGACGTCGCGGACGCGGAACGGGCAGTCGAGCGCCTCAACCGGGATGCCGGCGGCCTGGCCGACTCCGAGGCAATCGCGCGCCTGCTGCTGCGAGCGGAGGCGGTCGCCTCGTCGAAGATCGAGGGGCTGGAGCTGGGCGGGCGGCGACTGCTGAAGGCGCAGCTGGCACTCGGGCTCGGCGAGGACCCCTCCGACATCACCGCCACAGAGGTTCTCAACAACATCGAGGCGATGCGGTGGGCGGTGGACACGCTCGGTGCCGTGAGCGAGATCACGCTCGAGCACCTGCTCGCGGTCCACGAGCGGCTTCTGCGAGGCACGGCCCTGGAGCGACACGCCGGCAGGATCCGCGAGCAGCAGAACTGGATCGGCGGCAGCTCCCATAACCCCTGCGCGGCGGCGTTCGTACCGCCTCCGTTCGAGCGCGTCCCGGAACTGCTCGAAGATCTCTGCGTTTTCTGCAACGGCGAGGACCTGCCGGCGATCGCACAGGCCGCCCTCGCCCACGCGCAGTTCGAGACCATTCACCCGTTCATCGACGGCAACGGGCGCACGGGACGCACCCTGGTTCACGTGATCCTCCGTCGCCGCGGGCTCGCACCGCTGGCGCTACCACCGATATCGCTGGTCCTGGCCACCTGGTCGCAGGATTACGTCAACGGTCTCACCGCCACCCGCCATCGCACCGAGCCGACCTCACAAGACGCCCTCGCGGGGCTGGGCACCTGGATCGCCCTGTTCGCAGCGGCCACCGCGCGGGCCGTAACCGACGCCGAAACCTACGAGCGCAGAGTCGCCGTAATTCAAGCTGAGTGGCGCTCCCGTCTGCGCCGAGTGCGAGCCGACTCTGCGGTGGAGCGACTCATCGACGCGCTCCCCGGCGCCCCCGTGATCACCGTGCAGAGCGCCGCGGCGCTGATCGCGCGCAGCGAGCAGGCCGTCAACGAAGCCATCCCTCGCCTCCTCGATGCGGGAGTTCTGACACAGACCACGGTCGGTCGCCGCAACCGCGCCTTCGAGGCGCTCGAGCTCATCGACGCATTTACTGACCTCGAGCGCCAGCTCGCAAGCCCGGAAGGGAACACCCAACACTCACCACCCGGGCGCCCCGTACCACGCCCTGCCCTCAGCCGACGGTGAGCCGCAGAGCGCGCACGTAGGCTCCTTGGCAGAGGTCGATCAGCCAGCTTCGGCCGAGCTTGCTTGGTCGCCGGATCAGCCGCTGTAGGCCGAGAACACCGAGGCTTCGAAGGAGCCGACGCCCGAGGCCGCCGCGTAACCCAGGTGCGAGAGCCCGAAGAGATCCTCGATCGTACGCAGCAGCGAGAAGTGGTTGAAGGGTTCCTGGTTGGTCGTTCCCGGCTTCACATATGGGGAGAGCAGCAGCGCCCCGACCTGCCCGCCGCCCGAGGGCGGCAGCGAGCCGCCGCCCGGCAGAGAGGGGGGTGGGGGCAGCGCGGGGAAGCGGGGCTGGCCGCAGCAGGAGCTCGAGTCGGCGTCCACGCCGGTGGAGGGTGCCTGGTCGACGGTGATCGCCAGAAGCCCCCCGTGCTTGTAGGCCCTGGAGGCGAGAATCCGCGGGACGACCCTGCGCAGGAAGGCATCCACCGGAGCCAGTCCCGCCGGACGGCCCGGAGCGCACGGGGTGGGGCTGCCGTCGTCGCAGAGCGAGGGCACGATGTAGGAGAGGCTCGGAGTGCTCTTGGCGCTCCGCAGGTCGGCCGCCAGCCGGCTGAGGCTCACGTCGTCCGCCGCGCACTCCGGCCCGTCGATCACGCTGTGGAAGTACACGAAGGGGTTGCGGAACGTCGCGTATTCGACCCCCACCGCCGCCAGGTAGGCCGGCGGCACTCGGTCCGCGACCGGGCCCGTGGTGGACGCCGGCGGCGGTGTGGGGTCGAGCGTAGGGTCGACCGCCCCCAGCGCCGGGTGCACACAGGAGAGAGCAGATGACGAGGAGGGGGAGGGGGAGCTCGGTGCCACACCCATCCCTTCGACGTAGGCCCTCCATGTGAGGTGCTTGGAGGCGAGCTGCCCCGCCAGGGTCTCCGTCGAGGCGGGATACACGCAGCCCTGCCCGAGCACCTGGCCGTCGGCCCCCCCGGTGGCGGGAGCGATTTCGGTGTAAGTCGAGCAGTTGACCTCGGTCTGGGGTGTCGGACCCTGTCCGCTGACTAGCGCGATCCCGTTGGCCAGCTCGTCGTGGGCGACCGCGTAGTAGCGCACCAGCAGCTCCCCGCGCCCCTCCAGGGTCTTCGCGAGGTAGGGGGCCTCCGAGGATGGCCCGAACACCGAGGCATAGGGCTGGTCGGCGAGCACAATCAGGAACACGTGCCTGACCGGCGGCAGCTTCGAGGACCCGGATGAGCCGCCCCCCTGACCGCCGCCGGAGCCTCCGCCGCCTCCGCCTCCTTTCCCACCGCTCCCGCCGGAGCCGCCACCGCCGGAGCCCGATTCCCCGCTGCCGGAGCCGCTCTTCCCACTGGAACCGGCGCCCTTTGACCCACCCCCTTTTGCCCCCTGCGAGCCTTCGCTCCCAGCTGTCGACCCACCCGCTTCAGAGGGCGATTCGGAAGCTTCCGATGAGCTCGCCGAGGGCGTCTTGGCCGGTTCGGAGATGGGCGGCGCCGGGGACGGCGGCGTGGAGGAGTCCGTGGCCGGGGGCAGCACCAGCCGCAGTTGGGGGCGAGCCGACGCGGAGAGGTCGTTCTCGGGTACGCCCGCCGCGGTCCGGCCCACGATCACCCCGAAGCCGAGGAACGTCAGAACGAGCAGCACGCAGACCCACGGCCGGGGCAGCGCAAGATCGAGCCTCGTGGGATCGAGTGAGGCGAGCTTCGCCAGGGCGGACCTCACCGCGACGATCCCCTACTCGCCAAAGACGGGCGCGGAGTCCATGATCAACGTATCCTGCGCGGCGGCCTCGTGCGCGCCGCCACGGTGAGCGTCGGTGCTCTCGGGCGCATCGGCGCCCTCCCCCCGCGCTCTCCCCGGGGACCATCGAGCTGGCGGCGCGCTCCATGAGCGTGCCCCCGCACTGCCAGCAGAACAGGGCGCCCCGGCTGTGCGGAGCGCCACAGGTGGGACACACGCCGGCGCTGGCGCTCTCCTCCAGACGCAGGAGCCGCTCGACCTCGGCCAGCTCGGCGTCCCGTGCCTGCAGCAGCGCGGCCCGGCGCACGAGCACGTCGAGACGAAAGTGGTCGCGGATCGCCATCTCGTAGGCGAGCCCACCCAGGTCCCAGTGCAGCTCGAGCACCTGCGCCGCCAGCTCGTCCCGGCGGCGGCGAAGCGCAGAGGGTACGCCTCCCTCAGCCGACGGCGAGAGGCCGCCGGTCGCAGGGGAAGCGCTTGCGAGTCCCGATGCGCTGGCCACGCCGGCACCGTCCGGCGGGGGCGTTGTGGGCGATGGCGCGGTCAAGACGTCTCGGTCAGCCGGTCGAGATCACGTTGGGGAGGTTCTTGGACTTCTGCTCGTAGGTCGACCCCTTGCCCCCCTGCAGGTGTTCGAGCACAGTGGGCGGGGCCGGTTTGCTGGGACCCTGTCCGGCCCCGGAGCTCGATTCACTCGAGGAGGACCCTTTCGAAGCATGTTTGGGAGCGGACTTCGTCGAGTTGGGTGTCGTCGAGCTGGGCGTCGTCGAGGCGGGCGTGGTGGAGGTCGGAGTGGACGTCTGTCCCGCACCGGTGCCAGAGCTCGCTCCGGTGCTCGACACACTGATCACCTCGGCGGGCGCAGCGGGCGCCTTGGAGGCGGGGGAGCTCGCGCGGCCGATCAACACGCCCACCCCCATCGAGAGCAGCAGAACACCCACTCCGGCGATCACCGCGGTGGTGTTGCCCGCTCGCGGGGGCTCGGCGGCCGGCGCGAGAGCAGGCTGACCGGTCGCATCAGGCGCCGCGCCGGGCTGCATTGTGGAGAGAAGAGCTCCCAGGTCGTCGGCCATGGCGCTGCCGAGGATGGGGCTGCGGGTGCCGCACTCCAGGCAGTAGCGCTGGTCGGGCGCCAGCGGCGCCCCGCAGCTGGGGCAGTGCCCGGCCACGAGCGATGGACTTGCGTTTGCTTGGGTGGACAGAGGATCTCCTCAGGTGGAGCGCGGCTCCAACGACGGAGCGGGCACCGGCGGGTGGAGCCCATCGACAGCCGCAAGCATAGTCCAAGCAGAGCCTCCGTAGGGCGTGACGATTTGGTGAAGGTCCCCCGTCGTGTTTACCAATTCTTATCCAGTACGTCACCGCAGCTTCACCTCACTTAGGGCTGCCCACAATACTTTCCCGCAGCCAGTGGACGTACGTTCGCTCCGCTCATATGAAAGGGGGGCACCGGCCGCGCAGCGCGCCGCGGGCACTCCCGCCGCCGAACAGCGGCCCGAGTCCGAGC
Organism: uncultured Solirubrobacterales bacterium; assembly: GCA_963771915.1. Taxonomy (GTDB): domain Bacteria; phylum Actinomycetota; class Thermoleophilia; order Solirubrobacterales; family Solirubrobacteraceae; genus Palsa-744. The sequence continues at coordinate 769,562 of CAVYVD010000001.1, forward strand.
GCGACGCGTCGGCGAGCGCCCCGCAGAGGCCCTGGTGTACGGGAACCTCGAAATTCGCCCCGACGAGATCCAGGCACTCGCCGACGGTCGACGGGTGGGCCTCACCGTCCGCGAGTTCCAAGTGCTGCTCATGCTGGCCCAGCGCGAGGACAGGGTGGTCCGCAGGGGAGACATCTACGGCGAGGTGTGGGGCGGGGAGATGAAGCGCCGCGACCGCTCGGTGGACGTGTTCGTGCGCAAGGTGCGCAACAAGCTGGCCCACGCCGCGCCGGAATGGAGGTACATCCACACTCATTTCGGCGTCGGCTACCGCTTCGCGGCGGTGCCCGCAGACGTCGACACGCCGCTGGAGCCCGACGCGGCGGCCGGCGAACTGGCCTCCCCGCCGCCAGAGCCAGCGGCAGTCTGAGCGGGCGGCCTGGGTCACCTTCTCGGGCCGTAGCGTGCGGCCTGGGCCATCCTTTTTCGGCCGTAACGGGCGGCCTGGGCTACCCTTCTTCGGCCGTGTTGGCTCCGGGGACCTTGTTGAAGGCGCAGCGGAACGGTTCGGGCTGGGAGACCGGCACCGAGCCCGCGAACCCTCCCTTCTGACCGTTGCTGTAGACGGTCACGTACTGGAGCGTCGCCGGCGCGGGAACCGCCGGTAGCGGGACCGGGTTCTGTTCGCCGGTGCGCGGATCACCGGTGGCGCCCTGGCTGACGCCCTCCGAGCCCGCGGCGTCCGAGCCCGCGGCGGTGGTAACGAGCGTGCCGCTCATCTCGCGCTGGTCTTTGAGCCCCACGCTCGGGTCCTGATCCACGGTCGCGGTGTCGATGTTGTCGTGGATCGTGGACTCGAGCTTCACGCGTTTGGCGGCCCCGATCAGCTGCGCCGCCGTGGGCAGGTAGCCGCCGACTTCCACGCACTTCTGCGCCGCCCAGAAGTAGTTGTTCTCGCCGATCTCCTGGGTGGTCAGCGGGAAGGGGGACTCTTCCAGGCACCACGTGCCCAGATTGGCCGTGGTGGGCGGACATGCGGAGAGGGCGTCCACGCTCATGCCGCCCACCCGTTCGGCGTCCTTGACCGTGGGGATCGCCGAGGGGGGGAACTTGCCGTCTCGCCCGAGCACCAGCAGCCCGCCAGCGTGGGGCCTCGAGACTATGGGGTGCCCGTCGATCGCCGCCACGATCGCGTGGCGGGCCGCGTCGGCGAGGCCGCTCGTGGAGAGGATCAGCGCCAGCAGCGAGATCGCCAGGGCGGCCCTCGAGAGAGTGCTGGAGCGGTTCCGGTCGCTCATCGCTGCGCCTTGCGCGGGCCCTCCTCGGGAGCGGGGCGGCGCACGATGTCGCGTAGCTCCTCCAGGGTGATGTCTTGGACGGTGGAGAGGACGGCCTCCAGTGCCACGCCCGAGAGCGTCTCGTGCTCTAACAGCGCACCCGCGGTCTCCTCGACGGCGCTCCAGTTGCGTTCGAGGACGAAGGCCGCCCTGGCTTCAGCGTCGCCCACGAGGCGCTCCACCTCGCGGTCGATCAGATCGAGCGTTGAGGGCCCCACCGACCCGAGGTCCTGCAGCGAGGCCCCGAGGAACACCTCGCCCCCCTTCTCGCCGATCGTCACCGGCCCGAGCGCCTCGGACATGCCGAAGGAGGTGACCATGCTGCGCGCGAGCGTGGTGGCGGCGTGCAGATCGTCGCTCACGCCCGTCGAGAACCGGCCGAAGGCGATCCGCTCGCCGGCGGCTCCCGCGGCGATCACGATCAGCTGGCGCTGCAGGTCCTGCTCGGACTGGATCACCAGATCGCGGTCGGTGAGCATGTGGGCGGCTGTGCCCAGCGTCCTGCCGCGCGCGACGATCGAGAGCTTGCGCGTGGAGGTGGCCTGCCCGATCGCATCGGTAACCACCGCGTGGGAGGCCTCGTGGACCGAGATCAGCCAGCGCTCCTCGCGGGTGAGGATGTGCTTTTTCGCGGGCCCCGCCACGACTCGGTCGATCGCCTCCTCGAGCGTCGCCTGGTCGATCTCCCCGCGCCCGTCGCGCACGCTCAGCAGAGCGGCCTCGTTGATCACGTTGGCGAGCTCGGCGCCGCTGAAGCCGGGAGTCTGGTGTGCGACCTCCTCCAGCGAGGCGTCGGCCCCCATGGGGCGCTTGCCGCCGTGCAGGCGCAGGATCTCCAGGCGCCCGTGCACGTCGGGCACGTCGATCGTGACCTGGCGGTCGAAGCGTCCCGGTCGCAGCAGCGCCGGATCGAGGATGTCGGGCCGGTTGGTCGCGCCCATCACGACCAGCCCGCCGTCGCCGGCGAAGCCGTCCATCTCCACCAGGAGCGCGTTGAGGGTCTGCTCGCGCTCGTCGTTGCCCTGCCCGATGCCAGCGCCGCGCTTGCGCCCCGCGGCGTCGAACTCGTCGATGAAGATGATCGCGGGAGCCGTCTTGCGCGCCTTCGCAAACAGGTCCCGCACGCGCGCCGCGCCCACCCCGACGAGCGACTCCACGAAGTCCGAGCCGGAGAGCGAGAAGAAGGAGGCGTCGGCTTCGCCCGCGACCGCCTTCGCCAGCAGGGTCTTGCCGGTGCCGGGGGGACCGACGAGCAGCACGCCCTTGGGGGCGGCCGCCCCCACCGTTAGGTACTTCGAGGGATCGGCGAGGTAGTCGCGGATCTCACGCAGCTCGGCCACCGCCTCCCCCGCGCCGGCGACGTCGGCGAAGGTGACACTGTGGGTCGTGCCCTTGCCCTTGCGCCGCCCCTTGCCGGTGAAGCGGGAGAAGCCGGCGATGCCCCCCGCGCCCCCGTCGGCGCCGAGCCGTGTGAAGAGCGCGAACAGGCACACCAGCAGCAGGATCGGCAGGAGAAACTGGACGATGATCTGGCGCGTGGGCTTGCCCGACTGCGGGTTTACCGCAACTATGGCACCGCTCTTTACGAGGAGGCTATACAGTGACGAGGTCTGCGCGCCAGAGCTCACGTAGGCAGCCCACAGCTGCTGGGGAAGCACCTGCTTGCGCGGAGACCCCTTCGTGAGGATCTCCACGCGGTTGTCGTGGTCGAGCAGAGTGGCGCCAGCGATCTCCTTCCTGCTGGCCAGCGCTTCAACGCTGCTGATCGGAATCTGGGTGCCGCGGCTGCTCGGCCCGATCGATCCCAAGAGCAGTGCGAAGGCCACCGCGATGACGATCGAGGCTAGTCCCAGGAAGGTGGTCAGCTTGTCCCGGAAGAACAGCCGGCGCACACCCTGCGCGAAGTCGCCCAGCGCGACCAGCGCCGGGTTGCGCCGGTTCGCGAGGCCCGACTGCACCCGCGCGGAGCCGTTGGCAGGCCGCTGGCCGATCTTCGATCGGTCGCGCGGAGGGCGCGCCGCATTGGACGGCTGAGCGCCGTTCGGCTGAGAGGGCTTGTCGTCGCTCATCGAGGTTCGGGTGCGAGCCCGAACGATCCGGGCTTGAGCGGCCGAAGTGTCACGGCGCGAGCGTTGAAAAGCAATCCCCGTTCACAACTCTGTCACACCCGCGTTACCAGTCCCTTGTTTCCTGCCGCTGTAAGCCCCGCCTCGAAGACGAAGGAGACCCCCGTGCGACCGACCCGCGCCAAGACTGTGACCGTCACGCTGCTCGCAGCGCTAGCCCTGGCCGCTCCCGCAGTCGCGGGCGCCCGCGCGCTGCTGATCGACGGCTCTACCTCGATCTTCCCGCTGATGAGTCAGCTGACCGTCGCCTACCACAAGGCGACCCACCAGCCGACGCCCAAAGTGGGGCAGGGGACCTCGGGCGTGGGCATCAGCGACGTCGACGCCGGCCGGGTGGACATCGGGGACGTCTCGCGCGATCCGATCAAGGGCCAGGACCCCGAAGGGCTCTGGTTCACGAAGCTGGCACGCGACGGCGTCTGCATCATCACCAGCCCCGCCAACCACCTGAGCAACCTCGACCAGCAGACCGTGCAGCAGATCTTCACCGGCGAGGTGCGCAGCTGGAGCGAAGTCCCCGGAGCCACGGCGTCCGGTCCGATCGACCTCTTCCAGCGCGTGAGCTCCTCGGGCACGCAGGACGCCTTCCAGAACATCTTCCTCGGCGAAGGCCTGAAGATCTCCCCTGGGGCATCCTCGGAGGAATCCAACGGCACGATGCGCCAGGCGGTGATCGGGGACAAGAACGCGATCGGCTTCGCCTCCTTCGCTTTCACCTCGGGGACCAACGCGGTGGGCTACCAGGGCATCCCATGCACGCTGCGCAACGCCAAGTCGGGCCAGTACCAGGGCGTGCGCAACTTCTGGATGGTGACCAAGGGCGCACCGAAAGGCGCGGCCGCGAAGTTCATCGCCTGGGTCACCAAACCGCACAACAAGATCGTCGAGAAAATCGTCTCCAGCGAGTGGATCCCCGTCTACTAGCCAGGGGATCCCCAGCCCGACGGGGGAGCTTCTCCGCCGAGCACCGCGCCGAGCTCGCCTTCGGCACGGTGGCGGTCGGCGTGCTGGTGTTCGTCGCGGCGCTGCTGGCGACCGTGTTCGCCAAGGCGTGGCCGTCGTTTGCGCACAACGGGTACATCGAATGGTTCTTCCCGGGCGGCGACACCGAACAGCAGCTGAAGGCGATCGTCAACAGCCCCGCCGACCCCGCCCACTACACCTACCACCTGCGCGCGTGGCCGCTGTTGTGGGACACGATCCTGACGACCGGCGTCGCGGTGCTCCTTGGACTGGCGCTGTCGCTGCTGAGCGCGATCTTCATCGTGGAGTTCGCGCCTGTGGCGATCAGGCGGGTGCTGGAACCCGTGGTGCGCCTGCTGGCGGCGGTGCCGTCGGTGATCTTCGGGTTGATCGGGATCCTGGTGGTGGTGCCGTGGATCAACGAACACCTGATCTCCCAGGCACGCAAGCAATCGGTGGCGTACGTGGTGCAGCTCAACGGCGCCGGCCTGCTGACGGCGAGCCTGATCCTGACCGTGATGATCACGCCGATCATGGTGGCGATCACGGCCAACGCCCTGGCGGCAGTGCCCAGCTCGTGGACCGAGGGCTCGGCGGCGCTCGGGGTCAACCGCTGGCGCACGATGTGGCGGGTGTCGGTGCGCGCGGCGCGCCCGGCGATCCTCGCCGGGACGGTGCTGGCCACGGCGCGGGCCCTGGGCGAGGCGATCATGCTCGCGATGGTGGGCGGCGGTCGCATCTTCGCGCCCAATCTAGGCGACGGGTTGACAGCGGCGTTCGAGCCGGTGCTGCCGGCGGCGTCGGCGATCATCCACTACAGGGACAACCTGACCGTCGTGCCGATGGCCCAGACGCTGTATGCGATAGCCGCCGTGGTGCTCGTGTTCACCGCGTCGCTGTCGCTGGCCGCGTGGGCGGTCAAGCAGCCGCTCAAGCGCTACGGGATCCGCACCTGATGGCGGGCGAGCAACCGGAGAGCGGCCAGCAGATCGCAGGGGGCCCCGCCGGAGGCGCTCGGCGCAGGGCGCGCCGGGGGGACTCGATCTGATGGCAAGTGCTGCACAGACAGCAGGAGGCCCCGCCGGAGGCGCTCGGCGCAGGGCGCGCGGGCGAGATTCGATCTCCTCGTGGCCGCTGCTCGACCGCGCGGGTTATGTGCTGTGCTGGGCGGCCGGCCTGCTGCTGTGCGCGTTGACGGCGATCATCGTGGGGGTGATGCTGGTGAAGGGCATCTCCTACCTGCGATTCGGCTTGCTATTGGCACACCCCAATGCAGCGAGCAATCAGAGCGGCTCGGGTGGCTTTCTGGACCCGATCGAGGGCACGCTGCTGTTGACGGCGATCGGCATCGCGCTGGCGGCGCCGATCGGGGTGGCGGTGGCGGTGTGGCTGTCGGAGTACCGCCGCCCGGCTGCGCTCGCGCGCGCGGTGGAGTCGGGGATCGAAATGATCGCGGGAACGCCGAGCGTGGTGCTGGCGTTCTTCGGCCTGTTGGTCTTCGCCCGCCCCGCCTTGGCATTCCTCTCGCAGACCTCGGCGGGGGGGGCTGTGTATGGGCGCTCGTTCTTCGCGGCGGGAGCGATGATGTCGCTGCTGGCGCTGCCGCTGGTAGTGGCATCCACGCGCGAGGGGCTGGCTCAGATTCCCGCGCACATGCGCGAGGCCTCCTACGCCCTGGGCAAGACGCGGGCCACCACGATCCGCCGGGTGCTGCTGCCCTCGGTCCGCCCGAGCATCGCCAGCGGCACGACGCTGGGTATGGGCAGGATCATCGGGGACACGGCGATCGTGGTGATCCTCCTCGGCGCCTCCCTGCACCTCGAAGGCGCGGGCGGCCTGCCGGTGCTCTCGACTTTGCGCGGCACCGGCTCGACGCTGACTAGCTATGTGTACGAAAACTCCCCAGCCGGGGAAGGCAACGCGGCGCAGAAGGCTTATGCGGCAGCGTTCGTGCTGCTGATGATGGTGCTGGCCTTGAACATGACGGTGACGCGCCTCAGCTCGGGTAGGCGTCTGCGGCCAGCGGGGCTGGCTGCAAGGATGGCGAAGTGGATCCCGCGGAACCGCTGACACCGCCCCCACCCGTACGCCGGATCGTGGTCGGGGACGAGCCGCGGGTCGTGACACCTCGCCCCAACGGCAGGTCCGCGCCAGTCGCGGCACCCATGCCGGCAGGTCAAAGAAGAAACGCTCCAACCGCAGCGCCAACGCTGGCGGGTCCGGGCAGGAGCGCGGCGCGCGCAGCCACCAAGCCGCCGCCGGCGACTGGGGTGTCCGAGCGGATGCACATCGAGAGGGTGTCGCTCGCCTACGGAGAGCGGTGGGTGGTGCGAGACGTGACGCTGCCGGTGCGCCAGGGCGAGGTGCTGGCCCTGATCGGCGCCTCGGGCTCGGGCAAGACGACACTGCTGCGCTCGCTGAACCGCCTTACCGAGGTCACCGACGGCGCCTCGCGGGCGGGCAGGATCACGCTGGACGGACAGGAGATCGACGAGCTGGAGGTGACGGAGCTGCGCAGGCGTATCTCGATGGTCTTCCAGCAGCCCAACCCATTCCCGATGAGCGTGTTCGAGAACGTGGCCTATGCGCTGCGCGAGGAGCGCCGTGGCGCGCTGCGCACGCGCGGTCGCCGCGGGCGTAGGGAGCTAGAGCCCGCGGTCGTGCAGGCGCTGCAGCGCGCAGGGCTGTACGAGGAGGTGAAGGGGGACCTGGACCACCCGGCGCTGCGCCTCTCCGGAGGCCAGCAGCAGCGCCTGTGCATCGCGCGCGCGCTGGCGGTGAAGCCGGAGGTGCTGCTGCTCGACGAGCCCTGCTCCGCGCTCGACCCGATCTCGACTGCCACGATCGAGGAGCTGATCGTGAGATTGCGCGAGAGCGTGGCGATCGTGATCGTCACCCACAACCTCCAGCAGGCGTTCCGGGTGGCCGATCACGTGGCCTTCATGCACCTCGGGGAGCTGGTGGAGTACGGCACGAGCGAGCAGGTCTTCGACAGCCCCCGCCAGCAGCGCACGCGCGACTACATTGGCGGGGCCTTCGGGTGAGGCTCGCGGCGGCGCTCGTCCTGCTCGCACTCACGCTCACCGGTTGCGAGAACAACATCGAACGCAGCGCCCGGCTGGCCAAGCTTGCCCACCACCCGACACAGGCCCAGAGGGGCCTGGTGGTCACGCGCGAGAACCCCTACGTGAAGGTGCTCGCGACGGCGGTGGTGCACGACGAAAACGGTACAGCCGCAGTGGTGAGCCTGCGCGACGACTCATCCATGCCGCTGCGGGATGTGCCGATCGCAATCACGCTGCATGACTCCCGTGGAGTAGTTCTCTACCAGAACAACGCGCCCGGTCTTAGCACCGCGCTGGTGTCGGCGCCGCTGCTGATGCCCGGTCAGCAGTTCGACTGGGTCAACGACCAGATCCAGGCGAGCAGAACCCCCGGCGCCCTGAGCGTGCGAGTCGGCAAGTCCCCCGCGGCGGGGGGCGCGCTACCCCAGATCGGCGTTCAGGGCGTGCACCTCTCCGAAGAATCCGCCAGCGGACCGAGCGTGGAAGGGACCGTGGTCAACCACTCCGCGGTGACCCAGCAGGAATTGGTGGTCTTCGCGGTGGGCCGCCGCGGCGGCAGAGTCGTCGCCGCCGGACGCGCGGTGCTGCCCACCCTGTCCGCGCACTCCTCAGCGCCCTTCCAGGTCTTCTTCATCGGCAACCCCAGGGGCGCCTCGCTGCAGTTGAGCGCCCCTGCCACGACGTTTGGCTGAGGTGTCGCCGGCGCCTGCGCCCCAGGGCCGTCAGGGACTTGGCACGACCTCGACCCCAAATGTGCTCGCGGCGATCGCAAGCGTCGCCTCGTCCACGGGCGAGGTTGAGAGAGACGGTCGGTGGTGCTCGCCGGCGAGGCCGAACAGCGCGATTCCGACCAGCGTGGCGGCGGGATCGTTGCGCAGCAGGTAGCGCACCCCGTCGAAGCCGCCGTTGTGGAACCACACAGCAAAACGCTGCGTGTGCGCATAGTCGTCACCGGCGCTGAGCGCGAGGTCCACCCCGAAGCGCCTGGCGGCGGGGATCGTGCAATCGGCCAGACGCAACCGCCCCCCCGGCCTGAGGATCGAGATGCGTCGCCCATCCAGCTCCTGCTCGGGAATCACGGTGATGCCATCGAAGTGCTCGATCAGCGCACCGACCGGGGCTTCGGCCAAGTAGCAGGCGCCGTTTGGCGGGTCAAGGTCGAAGCGGCCGCTGCCGTCGCTGGAGAACCACCACGCACCGTTCTCTCTGCGGTGCATGCGAAACCAGACAGACTCCTCACCGGTCCCCCGGGAGGGAAATTGCGCCAGATTGCCATGCGGTGACCCGGACGGCCACCGTAGACCAGGCCGATCAGTGTGCGAGCCGCGCCGCAATGCGCCGTGCGGCCTCGCGTACCGGGCCCGGGTCGCCGCCGTCGAGCAGCCAGCGCCGGGGTGTCTGTCCGTCGAGAATCCCCTGCGCGGAGCCGAGGAACGACGCGATCGTCCACGACGAGACGCCCGCCGCCTGGAAGGTCTCGATCAGGTCCCCCACCACGGGGAACGGACGACCATGCCCATCGAACTGATTGGCGGGATACAGCGCACGACCGGCGCTGTCGCGTACGCGCAGCAGCCTTCCCCGGCGCACGAGGTCATGCACCGCCTGACGGCTCCTGACCCCGAGCAGCTCACGCACCTGCTCGGCGTCAAGCAGACCATCGAGGTGCCGCGCCCACACACTCGCGGCCGCAACCAGGAGGGCGCCACGGCGTCCCGCGCGATCCGGCTCCTGGAGTTCCAGCTCCCCCCGGCTCTTCGAGCCGCTCCAGCTCTCGAGCAAATGCGCGCGTCGCGACCTCGGCAGTCGTCATGTCCGTCACGATAGGCACTAACGCCCGCATCGTCAAGTCCGTCACGATCGGGCCACCCTGGATGCTCACGATGACCGACCGCTACATCCGTCCCGCGATCGCGTTCCTGCACGCGAGGACCGCGCCGTGGCGGACCCGGAGCCGGTGGGTGTGCGGTAGCGCAGAAGACCTGCGGCTCAGGCGAAAAGCTCGACCACAGCCACGCTGAAGCCCGGCACGGCGTCGCCCAGGTCGAGGGTCTCCTCGGCGCCGTGCACGTGCGCGTCGCCCTTCCCTCGGTATATCGTGGCAGTGCGCTTGGGTGGATCGAGCACGAGCACCGCGATCGCGCCGGCCGCCAGCCATTCGAGCGCCTTGTCCTGTACCTCGTGGAAGCTGTCTTCAGGCGAGACGACCTCCACGGCGAGGGCCGGTGCCTCCGGCCAGTATTTAGGCGTCCGGCCAATCGCCTCGACGCGCTCCCTGACGATAAACGCGGCATCGGGCGCGCGCACCGTGTCGGGGTCACGGGCCAGCACGAAGCCGGTCTCAGCAGCGAACGTCACGCCACTGCCCGTCTGGCGTGCGTGGACTCCGAGCAGTACCCCCACAGTCGCCGCAACGCGACCATGCTCGGCACCAGGCGGCGTCATCGTCCGCAGCTCGCCGCGCACGAGCTCGTGGCGCATGCCGTCGTCGGGCATGTGCAGAAGCTCATCGGCGGTTGTGACGGGAGGCGCGCTGACAGCCACCCGAATGACTTTACCAGCACACGCCGACGAGTACAAATGTCGTCAATCCACCCGCACCGCGACCGATTGCCCGAGTGTGAGCGCGACCGCCCCTACCGCCGGCGCCCCCGCTGCTTGAGCGTGATGCCCTCCAGCACGTGGGCCACCGTCTCGCAGGCGTCCACCGCGGCCTCGAGGGACTCGAAGATGTCCTTCCAGCGGATCACCACCATCGGGTCGATGCCCCCCGCGAACAGCGAGGCCACCGCGTCGCGCTGCAGGCGGTCGCCCTCGTTCTCCAGGCGGTGGATCTCCACGAGGTGGGGGGCCAGCTCGGTGCCGGTGCGCAGGCAGCGCAGCGCTCTCGCGATCTGCTCCCCCGCGCCCACCAGCACCTCCGCGAACTCCACCGCCTGCTCCATCGGGGCCTCCACCCCGTAGAGCACCATCTGCGCCGCCCCGTGCTCGGTGTAGTCGACGATGTCGTCCAGCGCCGTCGCCAGCGCGTAGCCGTCACTGGCCGTAAACGGAGCGCGCACGCGCCCTCCGCCGGTGAGCCGGTGGATGATGTCATGGGTGATGCGGTCCCCCTCCTGCTCGCACACCTTCAGGTCCCGCGCCAGCACGGCGTGCTCGGGGAAGTCCGCCAGCAGGTCGCGCAGCAGCAGGCCCGAGCGCTGCACGTTGCGCCCGGCCTCCTCCACCAGCTCCATCAGAGAGCCGTCCATGCCGCGGCGCAGGAAGCTCATCGCACAGCCGCGCGGCCGGCGGCAGGACGAGTGGGGCCCTGGAGGGTGCGGCGCGGGAAGCTCATCGGTGGAGAATATTGAGCCCCGCGCGGGCGGGCGGGCTCCCAACCAACCTTTCACGACTTTTTCACGAATCGGTCACGAGTTCGCAACCCGCGAGCACCTAGTCTGCCCGATTCTGCCACCCTGTGGAGGCATCTCGCAAGAACGGAGACACCCTGTACGCGGGAGAGCTCAAGATCAGGCCGGGCGAGGGACTGGCGCTCGCCACCGGACAGGTGCTGAGGCTGTCGGTGCGCGAGTTCGGGCTGCTGGTCGCCATGGCCAGCCGGCTCGGAGCGATCCTCACACGCGAGGAGCTCTACAGCACCGTCTGGGGCGGCGAGCTGCGCGCCGGGGACCGCTCGGTCGACGTGTACGTCTCCAAGCTGCGCACCAAGCTCGAAGCCGCGATGCCCGACCGCCGCTTCATCCACACCCACCCGGGCTTCGGGTACCGCTTCCAGCCCCAGCCTTCACGAAATTTTTACACGAACGCTCTCGCTGACTAGGACACTAGGCTTGGCATCATCCGGGCGGGGAGCGCCTTGCAGCTCACGCCGTGCCCCTCCCCACCCCGATCCTTGACCCCAAGCCAGAGGGAGACTCAGTAGTGATCACATTGCAAAAGACAGCCGCGATGGCCCTGGGCGTCGCGGCGCTCTCGCTGCTCCTCGCCGCCTGCGGCTCCAGCTCAAGCACGACCAGCTCGAGCACCGCGAGCGCCTCCGCCAGCAAAGCCGCCACGATCTCCGGAGCCGGCTCCACCTTCGCGGCCCCCGTCTACGAACAGTGGGGCTCGCCGAGCTCCGGTCTCGGCCTCACCGTCAACTACCAGGCCGTCGGCTCCGGCGCCGGCATCACCGCGCTGGAAAGCAAGACCGTCGACTTCGGCGCCAGCGATTCGCCGCTGAAGACCGCCGAAGAATCGGCGCTCGCCAAGATCGGCGAACCGGTCCAGATCCCGATGTTCCTGGGCGCGATCACCGTCTCCTACAACCTCCCCGGTGTGAAGGCCGGCCTGAAGCTCGACGGCCCCACGATCGCCGACATCTACCTCGGCAAGATCACGACCTGGAACGACCCCGCGATCGCGGCGCTCAACGCCGGGGTCTCCCTGCCGAGCACCCCGATTACCGTGGTCCACCGCTCGGACTCCTCAGGCACCTCCGCGGGCTTCACCGGCTTCCTCGCCGCTGTGGACCCCGAATGGAAGAGCAAGGTCGGCTCCGGCAAGATCGTCCCCTGGCCGGTCGGCACCGGCGCCAAGGGCAACGCCGGCGTCGCCGGCGCGGTTCAGCAGACCACCGGCGCGGTGGGCTACGTGGAGCAGGCCTACGCGCTGCAGCACAACTTCACCTACGCCGACGTGAAGAACAAGGCGGGCAACTTCGAGGCGCCCACGCTGGCCTCGACCAGCGCCGCCGCGGAAGGCATCGTGGTGCCGCACAACCTCGGATTCGCGATCAAAAACCCCGCCGCCCCCGGCGCCTACCCGATCACCTCGCAGACCTTCGCCATGGTCTACAAAGACCTCTGCAGGGCCGGGGTCCCCGGCGGCAAGGGAGCCGCGGAAGGCGTCGTGAAGTTCCTCGACTACGGCCTCGGCGGAGGGCAGAGCATCCTCTCCAAGGCCGACTACGCCGCGCTGCCGGCCTCGATCCTCGCCAAGTCCAAGGCGGCGGTCGCGGGACTGACGTGCGAAGGCGCGGCGTTGGGCTAGCCTAGGGGACGCTTTGGAGGCAGCCTTACGAGAGAGTCGATGTTCCACCGGGGCGGCGTGAACACGCCGGCCAGGTGACATGGAGGCTGCCTCTCATCCCAGCAGCGCCGACCGCCCGCTCCTCGGGCGGTCGGCGTTTGCGCGCCTGCCCGACCGCGCCCTGAAGTACGGGCTCACCGCGCTCGCCGCGCTGATCCTAGTCCTGATCGTCTACTTCTTCGTGCGCCTCTTCGGGGAAGCGCGCCCCGCGTTCTCCGCCTCGGGGGTGTTCGGGTTCGTCTTCAACAACGAATGGAACCCCTCCGCCGAAAAGTACGGCGCGCTGCCGCTGCTCGTGGGGACGCTCATCACCTCCGGCCTCGCCCTGCTGATGGGCGTGCCGATCGCGGTCGCCACCGCCCTCTACCTGACCGAGCTCTGTCCCAAGCGGCTGCTTGCTCCGCTGACGGTCCTCGTCGAGCTGCTCGCCGCCGTGCCCTCCGTGGTGTACGGGCTGTGGGGGATCTTCTTCCTCGCCCCCAGGCTCGAGCCCGCCGAGGAATGGGTCGCCCGCACCTTCTCCTTCATCCCCTTCGTGGGCGGGGGCCTGGTCACGATCCCCAACTGCTTCATCGCGGGGCTGATCCTCGCAATCATGATCCTCCCGATCGTCTCCGCGATCGCCCGCGAGGTGATGACCACCGTGCCCCCCGACCACAAGGAGGCCGCGCTCGGGCTCGGGGCCACCCGCTGGGAGATGGTCCGCATGGCAGTCGTCCCCTACTGCCGCTCCGGGATCGTCGGCGGCGCGATGCTCGGCCTCGGCCGCGCGATCGGGGAGACGATCGCGGTCACGATCGTGATTGGGGACTCCCCCACTCTCGCCCACCACCTCTTCGGGCAGGGCTACACGCTCGCCGCGGTGATCGCCAACGAGTTCGGCGAGGCCACCGGCCTGCACCGCTCCGCGCTGTTCGCCGCCGCGCTCCTGCTGTTCGTGCTCACCCTGCTCGTCAACGCCCTCGCCCGCCTGCTCGTGCTGCGCGCCTCCCGCGCGGGATCGAGGCCCGCCCACCCTGGCGGGTCCCAATCGATGCCGGGCGAGGGTCCCGGCAACCTCGGGGCCGCCGCGGCGGCGGGCGCATGAGACCGGCTCTCCCCCGGCGGCCGGGGCAACCCAGGGATGCCCAGTGAGCGCACACGGAGCCACACCCGATCGCATCGCCCGCTTCGCCGTCAGCCCCCAGCGGCGGCGCACCGACAAAGCCGCCCGCGGCCTCTTGCTCGCCGCCACGCTGATCGCGCTGGTGCCGCTCGTGCTGATCGTCTACTACCTCCTGCGCAAGGGCCTCGGCGCGTGGAGCCCGAGCTTCTTCACCACCGACCCCACCGGCTCAACCTTCTTCGGGGGCTCCTCCATCGGCGGGATCAAGAGCGCCATCATCGGGACGATCGAGATGATCGCGCTCGCCTCCGCGATCGCCATCCCGATCGGCATCGGCGTCGCCCTCTGGCTCGTGGAGTACGGACGCTCCAGCTGGTTTGCCCACACCGTGCGCTTCTTCGTCGACGTCCTCACCGGGGTCCCCTCGATCGTCTTCGGCCTCTTCATCTACATCGTGCTCATCATCGGCACCGGCTCCACCTACGCCGGCTACAAGGGCTCACTCGCGCTCTCCCTGCTGATGCTCCCCGTCGTGATCCGCTCCGCCGAGGTGATCCTGCTGCTCGTCCCCAACGCCCTGCGCGAGTCCGCCCTGGCGCTCGGGGCCGCCCGCTGGAAGGTGATCTTCCGAATCGTGCTCCCCACCGCGCTCACCGGGATGCTTACCGGCATCCTGCTCGCCGTCGCCCGCGCCGCCGGGGAGACCGCGCCGCTGCTCTTCACCGCCGGACACACCAACAAGAGCACCCTCGACCTCGGGCAGTTCATGAACTCCCTGCCCTACCAGATCTACAACGACGTCACCTCCCCCACCACCCAGGTGGTAAACCGTGCGTGGGGCGCCGCTCTCACCCTCGTCGCGATGATCCTCATACTCAACCTGATCGCCCGCTTACTCGCCCGAAGGAGCCGCCTTGCATGAGCAACAACGCACCCTCCCCCCACCCACCGATCGGGGATCCCGTCGATCACCGGTCGGTGGGCGACCCGCCTGAGCAGATGCTCGAGCCCTCCCGACCCCAGCCGACCCCAGCCAACCCCTCCTCGGCGGGGCGGGGGGAGGTGCTCGACGCCGCCGCCGGGCGCGCGGGCGGGGCATCGGTGGTCAAGGTCGGGCCCGAGATCCGCCTCGAGCGGTTGCGCGCCTTCTACGACTCCTCCGAGCAGGTCAAGGGCATCGACCTGCGCTTCCCCGCCAACAAGGTCACCGCGATCATCGGCCCCTCCGGCTGCGGCAAGTCCACGATGGTGCGCTGCATCAACCGCATGCACGAGGAGATCCCCGGGGCCCGCGCCGAGGGCCGCGTGCTACTCGACGAGCTCGACGTCTACGACCCCTCGATTGACGTGATCGCAGTGCGCCGCGCCGTGGGGATGGTCTTCCAGAAGCCCAACCCCTTCCCCACTATGTCGATCTTCGACAACGTAGCCGCCGGCCTGCGGCTCACCTCCAAAGGCCGCGGGGAGCTCCAGCACCGCGTGGAGGCCGCGCTGCGCGGCGCCGGCCTCTGGGAGGAGGTCTCCGACCGTCTCTCCTCCCCCGGCATCGGGCTCTCCGGCGGCCAGCAGCAGCGCCTCTGCATCGCCCGCTCGCTCGCCGTGGACCCCGAGGTGCTGCTGATGGACGAGCCCTGCTCCGCGCTTGACCCGATCGCCACCCTGAGGATCGAGGAGCTGATCGAGCAGCTCAAGCAGCGGGTCACGATCGTGATCGTGACCCACAACATGCAGCAGGCCGCCCGCGTCGCCGACCGCACCGCCTTCATGCTCACCGGCGAGCTCGTCGAGGTCGGGCCCACCGACGAGATCTTCACCAACCCCACCGATCCCCGGACAGAGGAATATGTCACCGGAAAGTTCGGATAGAGGGTGGCGCAGTCAGCCGAAGGCTGACGAGCCGGGCCCCTCGTTCTCGGGAAAAGGGTGGCGCAGTCAGCCGAAGGCTGACGAGCCGGGCCCCTCTTCGTCGATCAACCGCGCGGCGGTGGCCAAGACCACACCGCGCCAGCACTTCCAGCTGCAGCTTCGCGAGCTCGAGCAGCACGCCCTCGGCGGCCTCGACATCATCGTCGAGCAGCTCGACCGCGTGCTCGAGGCCCTCGAGCACCAGGACGTCGAGCTCGCCCAGATGGTGATCGCCGACGACGACCGCGTCGACGGGCGCTACCTCGAGGTCCACCAGGGCATCCTCTCGCTGCTCGCGCTCCAGTCCCCCGTCGCGGGCGACCTGCGCGTCGTCGCGGCCCTCCTGCACGTCATGAAGAACATCGAGCGCATGGGCGACCAGTGCGTAAACATCGCCAAGCTCATTCCCCTCTCCGGTTACGAGCCCCCCAGGCGTCGCAAACTGCTCGAGGCGCTGATGAAGATGGGCGCCCTCGCCCGCTCGGAGGTCACCCAGAGCAAGGCCGCGTTCGCCGCCCGCGACATCGGCCTCGCGGAGGACCTCGTCCGCCAGGACAGCGCCATCAACCGCCTCAACCGCGACATCTTCCGCATGGCGCTCGAGGTCGGGGACGACCCCGACACGCGCGAATGGGCGATGCACATGATCTTAGTCGCGCGTGCCTTAGAGCGCGTGGGGGACAACGCCGTGGACATCGGCGAGCAGGTGGCCTTCGTCGTCACCGGCCTCTTCCGCGAGTTCTCCGACTCCTCCCACCCGCTGGGAGCTGGTTGAGAGCCGTATGGTTCGGGATGGGAGCCTGTGGCAGCACCCCGTGAGCGCGGGTCGCGAATCCCGCAAATAGCGGCCCGTCTGTGAATATCCTGTGACAATCGGCCGCGAAGACACATTGCGGCCTGTGGGTTTGCATAGACTGACGTTTGCGATGATGGAAAGCACTCGCGCCGCGGAGGGGGTCGTGCAGGATGCACGAAGCGCCACCGCCACAGGCACACAGCTGCGAATCGCCGTCCTGGACCGCGACAGCGGCTTCATCCAAGTTCTCAGCAAGAGACTCGATCGCCTCGGCTGGGAGCACCGCGTGCTTGGCAGCCCCGTGCCCACCGACGCGATCGCCTCCATGCGCCTCAGCGCACTCGTAGTCGACCTCGCGATCCTCGGCCCCCAAGCCTGGGCGTGGCTGGAGCGCCTCTGCGGAGCCCTCCCGGAGCTCGGCATCGTCGTCTGCACCGGGCCCTCCACCGTGGCCCAGCGCGTACGGGGGCTGCGCCTTGGCGCCGACGACTGGATCACCAAGCCCTGCCACCCCGAGGAGGTGATCGCGCGCGTCCAGGGCGTCGTGCGCCGCCGCCGGCGCAGCACCGGGCGGGCCGACGTCAAGCCCGTCAGCGCAGGCGAGGTGGAAATCCGCTCCGACCGCTTCCAGGCGTTCGTGCAGGGCCGCAGCATCGATCTCACCCGCCGCGAGTTCGAGCTCATCGAGCTGCTCGCGGCCGCCGAGGGACGGGTGCTCGAGCGCGAGGACATCTACTCCCGTCTATGGGGCTACGCGATGGTCCGCGGCGACCGCTCCGTCGACGTGTTCGTGCGCAAGCTCCGACAAAAGCTCGAGAAGGCGTCGCCCGACTGGCGCTACATCCACACCCACTTCGGAATCGGCTACCGCTTCGCCGCCGAACCGGCAGATGGGGCTCCGCTTCCCGTGGAGGGCCCCGCGAGCGATGTCGCCCGGGGCGTCAACGTTCCCAAGACGCCTTCCCCCGCGCTCGAAGCGCAGGACACCGCCCCCGAGGTCGAGCGGGAGAAGGTCGGGGCGCTGGCCTAGCGCCTCAGCGCGTCCAGGTCGACCCGCACCATCCGCTCCACCAGCTGCTCGAAGCTCACGCTCGCCCTCCACCCAAGCCGCTCCCGCGCCCTGCTGGGATCGCCCACCAGCGGGGTCGGCTCCGGCGCGCGCACCAGCTCGGGCGCCACCCGCACGTAGTCCTCTGCCTCTCGCCCCACGCACGCGAACGCCGCCTGCGCCAGCTCCCTCACCGTGTGGGGCTCGCCGCTGGCGAGGATGAAGTCCTCGGGCTCCTCCTGCTGGAGCATCAGCCACGCCCCCCGCACGATGTCCCCCGCGAAGGACCAGTCCCGCACGGCCTCCAGGTCCCCCAGCACCACCTCGCTGGCCAACCCCAGCTCCACCGCCGCCGCCGCCCGGGTGATCTTGCGCGTCACGAACCGCTCCGGGCGGCGCTCGGACTCGTGGTTGTAGAGGATCCCCGAGCACACGTACAGGCCGTCGTGGGCGCGCAGCGCCCCCACCAGCCCGTGCGCGGCCAGCTTCGCGATCGCATAGGGGGTGTCCGGCCGGCAGGGCGTCTGCTCGCGCTGGGGGCTCTCCCCCGCCGCGCCGAACATCGCGCCCGAGGCCGCCACGAACACGCGGATCGTGGGGTCCGTGTCGCGCACCGCCTCCAGCAGCGCCGCCGTCGCGCCCGCAATCGCGGCGAGCGCCTGCGCGGGGCTCTCCCAGGAGGCCGGTACATAGGACGGCGCCGCGAGGTGGTAGAGCTCCCGCGGGCGCACCCCCTCCACCGCCGCGCGCAGGCTCGCGGGGTCGAGCAGCTCGCCCTCCACCACCTCGACCCGATCCCGCAGGTGCTCCGCCGCGCCGAGCGAGGCGGACTGGCCCCCGCGTACCATCCCCGTCACCGCGTAGCCCTCCGCCAGCAGCAGCTCCGCCAGGAACGAGCCGTCCTGGCCGCCGAGACCCGTCACGAGCGCCCGGCGCGCGCCCCCCGCCTCCTGAGCCATCCCATCACCTGCTCAGCAGCTTGCGATCGGCGTCCACCATCAGCCGGATCAGCTGCTCGAAGCTCGTCTGCGGCTCCCACCCGAGATCTGCGCATGCCTTGGAGGCGTCGCCGATCAGGTGGTCCACCTCCGCGGGGCGCACCAGCGACTCGTCGAGCACCACCTGCTCGTCGATCTCCAGGCCCGCCTGGTCGAAGGCGATCTCCAGGCACTCTCGCACCGAATGCGCGGTCCCCGTGGCGATCACGTAGTCCTCGGGCTGGTCGCGCTGGAGCATCAGCCACATCGCCTCCACGTAGTCTTTCGCGTAGCCCCAGTCGCGTTCGGCGTCGAGGTTGCCGAGGTGCAGCTTCTCCACCAGGCCAAGCTTGATCGCCGCGGCGTGCCAGGTGATCTTGCGGGTGACGAACTCCAGGCCTCGACGGGGACTCTCGTGGTTGAAAAGGATCCCCGACGTAGCGTGCAGGCCATAGGACTCCCTGTAGTTGACCGTGATGAAGTGCCCATAGGCCTTCGCCACCCCATATGGGGAGCGCGGGTAGAAGGGGGTGTGCTCGGTCTGGGGGACCTCGCGCACCTTGCCGAACATCTCGCTCGAGGATGCCTGGTAGAAGCGCGCCTCGGGGCAGACTTCGCGCATCGCCTCCAGCATCCGCGTCACCCCCACCCCCGTGAACTCCGCGGTGAGCGTCGGTTGGATCCAGGAGACCGCCACGAAGGACATCGCCGCCAGGTTGTAGATCTCCACCGGGCGCGCCGCGCGCAGCGCGTCGACCAGCGAGCGCTGGTCCAGCAGATCGCCCTGGTGCAGTGTGATTCGGTCCCGCAGGTGCTCGATTCGCTCGAAGCGCTCCGTGGAGGAGCGGCGCACCATGCCGTGCACCTCATAGCCCTTCTCCAGGAGCAGCTCCGCCAGATAGGAGCCGTCCTGGCCGGTGATCCCGGTTATCAGAGCTGAGCGTCGGTCTGCCACGCCCGGGACCCTATCGCGCGGAGCGGGACGTCCGCCGCCGAACCCGTTCGCCGTGCGGGGCACGGCCGGGCGGGAGGACCGCCGGAGCCCGACGCCAGTGGACGGGCGCGAGGGGGCTGGGGCGCCGCGGGAACCGACGCCGGTGGCCGCCCGTCGCCGGGCGTCATGGGGCCGGGGCGGCGGCCGCGACCCGCCCCTCCGCGATCAGCGCCAGCTCGCTGGGGCGCAGCAGGGCCACCAGCTCGCCGCCGGCGCCCTCGACTCTTACCACCGCCAACCCACCCTTCTTCAGGTCGATCCGGGCTCCCGTCAGCTCGCCCACCACCGTGGAGAGGTCGGGCTCATGGGCGACGAGCAGTACCCTCCCATCGGACCCGGCGGGGGACACCAGATCGTCCAGCACCGCGAGCGCTTCCTGCGCGTCGAAGCCCCCCGACAGCGGCTCGTGGATCTGGAGCTCGGCGCTCTGGGGGCCACCCCTCGAGTCGGCCAACGCCTGTGCCACCAGCGTCGCCGTGCGCAGCGCGCGCTCCCGGGGGCTGCTCAGCAGCGCCTGGAACTCCACCCCGATCCGTGCGAGCGCCGCGCCCGCCAGCCGCGCCTGGCGCTCCCCACGCTCGGTCAGACGCCGCTCGGAGTCCGTTCGGGTTCCGTGCGGCTCGGCGTCCGCGTGACGTAGCAACCAGAGCTGGCGAGCCATCTCCCTCGCCTTCACACTAGCGATATGTTCTGGGTGTAGCGTTGAGGTACGCGATGAGCAGCACACACGAGCAAGCGGAGAGCGGAGCCGCCTACGACCACGAGCAGGCGGAGAGCGGGGCCGCCTACCACCAGGAGCAATCGGTGGCCGGGGCGGGCACGGTGAGCGGGGCTCCCAACAAAGGGGAGCGCCACCTGCACGACCCCTCCCTGTACCTCAACCGCGAGCTCTCCTGGCTGGATTTCAACGAGCGCGTGCTGCAGCTCGCCGAGGACGAGGAGGTCCCGCTGCTGGAGCGCGCGAAGTTCTGCGCGATCTACACCACGAACCTCGACGAGTACTACATGGTGCGCGTCGCCGGCCTGCACGACCAGATCGAGGCGGGGGTGGATAACCCCAGCCAGGATGGCTCCACCCCCTCCCAGACGATCGGGCGCATCCGCGAGCGGGCGCTCGAGCTGAGCGGACGGCTGAGCGCCTGCTTCGAGCAGCGCCTGCGCCCCGCACTGGCGCGCCACGGCATCCGCGTGGTCGGCGTCGAGGAGCTCGACGAGCGCCAGCGCGCCCACCTCGCGAGACACTTCCAGCAGGTCATCTTCCCCACGCTCACCCCCCTCGCGGTGGCCCCGGGGCGGCCCTTCCCATACATCTCCAACCTCTCCCTCAGCCTCGCCGTGCTCGTGCGGGACCCCGTCACAGACCAGACGGTGTTCGCCCGCGTGAAGGTCCCCACGGAGATCCTGCCCCGCTTCATCGCGGTCGCCCCCGGCGAGGGCTCGGGCGGCGAGGCCGGCGCGAAGGGAGACGGCGGCGCGAAAGGAGAGGCCGGCGCGAAGGGAGTCACGCTGGTGGCGCTGGAGGAGGTGATCGCCCACCACCTGGGTGCGCTCTTCCCGGGGATGGAGATCGTCGACTGCAACGTCTTCCGGGTAACCCGCGACGCCGACCTGGAGGTCTCCGACGACGCCGCCGACCTGCTGCAGGCG
The DNA here is from genome assembly GCA_963771915.1 of uncultured Solirubrobacterales bacterium. GTDB lineage: Bacteria > Actinomycetota > Thermoleophilia > Solirubrobacterales > Solirubrobacteraceae > Palsa-744. Next base: position 790,577 of record CAVYVD010000001.1, read on the forward strand.
GTCGAGGACGAGCTGCGCCGCCGGCGCTTCGGCGAGGTGGTGCGCGTCGAGCTCGGCGCCCACTGCTCCGCTGCGCTGCGCAGCGAGCTCGTCGGCCTGCTGGGGGTGGCGGAGGAGGAAATCTACCCCGTGGATGGGCTGCTCGACATGGGCTCCCTCTGGCAGATCGTGCGCCTCCCCGGCCTCCCCGAGCTGCGGGACCCCCCGATGAGCCCCATCACCCACCCCCGGCTGCTGCGCCACGAGAGCGAGCGGCCCGACGTGCTCGGCGCGATGCGCGACGGCGACCTGCTCGTGCACCACCCCTACGACTCCTTCTCCACCTCCGTGGAGCGCTTCGTCGAGCAGGCCGTCGCCGACCCCAACGTGCTCGCGATCAAGCAGACTGTGTACCGCACCTCCGACGACTCCCCGCTCGTCCCCGCCCTGATCGACGCCACCGAGCGCGGCAAGCAGGCGGTGGCCCTGGTCGAGCTCAAGGCGCGCTTCGACGAGCGCATGAACATCCACTGGGCCAAGGCCCTGGAGGAGGCCGGGGTGCACGTCGTCTACGGCCAGCCCGCGCTGAAGACCCACGTCAAGTGCGTGCTGGTGGTGCGCCGCGAGGGGGAGGGGGTGCGCAACTACGTGCACATCGGCACCGGCAACTACCACTCCACCACCGCCCGCCTCTACACCGACTTCGGGCTGTTCACCACCGACCCCCAGATCGGGGCGGATGTGACGGACATGTTCAACTACCTCACCGGCTACGGCCGGCCCCTGCACTACCGCAAGGTCCTGATCGCCCCCTCCCAACTGCGCGACGGGCTGCTCGCCGAGATCGAGCGCACGATCGCCGCCCACTCGCCCGAGCACCCCGCGCGGATCGTGATGAAGATGAACGCCCTCGTCGACGGCCCCTGCATCCGCGCCCTCTACAGGGCCTCCCAGGCGGGGGTGCGCGTCGATCTGAACGTCCGCGGAATCTGCTGCCTGCGGCCGGGCCTCCCGGGGATCTCAGAGAACATCCGCGTCGTCTCAGTCGTGGGACGCCTGCTCGAGCACTCCCGCATCTACGCCTTCCAGCGCGAGAGCCGCCACACCATCTACATCGCCTCCGCCGACCTCATGCCCCGCAATCTCGACCACCGCGTCGAGATGGCCGTCCCGATCGAGGCTCCCGAGCTGCGGGTCGAGCTCCTGGACACCCTCGAGCGCGCCTTCACCGACAACCAGAACGCCTGGGAGCTCGACCGCGAGGGCCGCTGGCGGCGGTTGCACGGGGGGGCGGGGCCCGGATCAAACGAGCAGCCCCGCTCCATGCAGCTCGAGCTGATCGAGATCCACGCCCGCCGCGCCGCCGAGGATCGTCCGGGGGAGCGGGAACGGCCGGACACGCCGCCGGACTGAGGGCCACGACCGGTAGCTGACCGGGGGCGGCGAGATCGTCGCGGTGCGTGGCTACCAGACACGCGCGAGGCCGTACGCGTCAAAGACCGCGTCGGCGGACACGATGGTCGCGCGCTCACAAGCGGCCTGTGCCGCGAGCAGCCGGTCGAAGGGGTCGTTGTGGATGGGCGGGAGCGCTCGCACCGCCCACGCGTGAACGTCGGTGACTGGCAGACGCTCGAAGGCGAACTCCTCGAGGCGCTCGAGCAGGTCATCGGGAACCCGCAGCTTGCCCAGCGCGCTCTTGATGGCCGCCTCCCACACGCACACCGCGCTGACCAGCACGTGCGCTCGGGGATCCTCGATCGCGGCGCGAGCTCCCTCGACGCGCGCGTCGCCCTCGAGCAGCCACAGCACTGCGTGCGTGTCGAGCAGCAGGCTCAGCGGAAGTGCTCGGCGAAGTCCGCAGGCAGCTCGTCGAAATCGCCGGCCAGCTCGATCTGGCCGCGCAGCACCCCGAAGGCTTCCGCGACGGGACGACGGCGCTGCACCGCGACCAGTCTGGCGGCCGGGCGCCCGGAGCGTTGAATGATGACCTCCTCGCCGCCCTCGGCGAGATCTACAAGCCGCGACAGCTGGCTCTTGGCTTCGTGCATTCCCACGCGGACCACGGCCACACGATAGCACGCACTTAGCTAGAACGGACCCGTGTGGCGATTTTGGATCCGTGAACCAGCGACGCCGATCGTCTTTCTCGGCCTGTCAAGCCGTCGACTGCTGGCCGAGCCTGCCCTCGCGGATACGCGCCACGAGCTGCGCCGACTCTTCACGGATCGCGGTGCCATCCTCCAGCTCGATCGCCGGCAGGAGCTTCTGACCGGTCTTCTCGATCAGCTCGCTGCGCCGGCCACGCATCACGGGCTGCTTGACGATCTCATACTCGACACCCGCCTCGTCGAGCGCGTGCTGCACCCGCCAGCAGGGATGGGGCCCCTTGACGAAGGTTAGACCGCAGCGATACAGCTTGACCGCCATACGTCTACGCCCGGGCGCTCACAATTGGGGATCGCGCGGCGAGTCTCGGCGTGGGCACGCCCATGAGTCTATCCCAAGGGCTGAGGAGATGCGCCTACTCCTCGCCGGAGCTCCACCTGAGGTATGAGCCAGGACACGAGGAACGCGATGCCAGCGATCGGCGCGGCGATGACGAAGACCGTTTGGATCGACTCCGCGTAGGCGGCTGCAATGCCGTGATGGACCGCCTGGGGAAGCTTGTCCAAGATGGCTGGCGTGACGCTCGAGCTCGACAACCCCCTTGGCAGCTTCGCGGTGCCGGGTGCGACGCGCCATGGAGGTCGGCGACGATCGTTGGCAGAGCGGTCGCGACGATCGTCTGATCCAGAGCCGCCAGGAACATCCCGAGCAGCAACGCGCCGATGATGATCAACACACGGCGGTGGCTGAGCACGGGAATGGAGAGCTCCGCCGGACTACCCGCAGGCATTTGGTTTTTCAAGCTTTTCCCGAAAGTCGTCGGGGACGACGCGACCCTCAGGCGGCCGGGCCGGGAAGCGCCTCCAGCGCCGCCTTGAGGTCGTCCACCGACTGGTAGTCGAGCCCCAGCAGGTGGTCGTGGCGGTGGCGAACGACGCCCTGCTCGTCGATGATGATGACGGCGCGCTTGCCGCTGGCGCTGTACGCCTTCCCGACGGCCTTCTCGACGTCGGCGAGCAGCGGGACCGCGAGGCTGTTCTTCTCGATGAAGCCCCTGTGGGAGTCCACGCCCTGCGCGGAGATCCCGACCACCGTCGCGTCGAGCGCCGCGAAGTCATCCGCGCGATCGCGGTAGGAGCAGAACTGTCGTTTGCATACGGGGGTGTTGTCCCCCGGATAGAAGAGCAGCACCACCCGCTCCCCCCGGTGCTCGGAGAGCCTGAACCGACCGTCGGTGCCCGCCAGCTCGAAGTCCGGCGCCTGCTCCCCGACCCGCGGTCTCTTCGGCATCAGCCCAGCATACAGGCGACGAAGCGTCGGCGACCCGGCTGCGGCGGGCCGCCGACGCTCGACCGGCACCGAGTTGAGGGGCCTCGGGCCGGCGCGAGATCCGGGAGGCAGCCAGCGGAGAGAGATGTCGTATACCGGCTGCTCGGAACAGACGTCGTCCTGTCCCTATGTATGGGGACAGCTCGATGGTTGCACCGGCGCGCGGGCGTGTTGTGATCTTGCGGTGATCGCGATGCCCAACCACCACATCCACCCATGCCAACCCCCTCCGGCTTCGCTTGCGGTGATCACGATGCGCTACAACATCCACGCATGCCCAACCCGCTCGCGGCTTCGCGTCGTCCACGGCGTCTGGCCACCGCGCCGCTCATCTTTGCGCTCGCCGCGCCGCTGATCGCCGCCTGCGGAGGGAGCGCCACCCCCGCCATCTCCGCGCCCCCCGCGAGTGCGACCTCGCCCTCCGCATCCGCGCCCCCCGCGGGGTCCTCCGCGACGCGCACCACCACCTCGACGGGCGTCCCCTCCGCCGCCGTGGCGCAGACGGCGGCCTCCCCGCGCAACTGGCCGGAGTTCGGCCTGGACCCGCGGCGCAGCGACGCGACCAACGCCTCAACGGGCATCACCGCCGCCAACATCGGCCACCTGCGCCGCCTGCGGATCGCCCTTCCCGGGACTGTGGACTCCTCCCCGATCTACCTCCACGGGGTCACCGTGAAGGGCGCGGTGCGTGACGTGGCGATCCTCACCACCACCTACGGCAGGACGATCGCGCTCGACGCCTCCAGCGGGCGCATCCTGTGGACCTTCACGCCACCCGGGTACTCCCGCTGGGCGGGCTCCCCCCAGATCACGACCGCCAGTCCGATCGCCGATCCCGACCGCCTGTTCGTCTACGCCGCCTCCCCCAATGGGCTGATCCACAAGCTCTCCCTGGCAGACGGAAGCGAGGACCCAGGCGGCCACTGGCCGGTCTCGATCACGCGGGACCCCACCCACGAGAAGCTCGCCGCCGCGCTGAACATCGACGGTCCCTACGTCCTCGCCGCGACCGGGGGCTACTTCGGCGACATCCCCCCCTATCAGGGGCACGTGGCGCTGATCGACCGCGCCACCGGCACCCTGCGAGGGGTGTTCAACACGCTCTGCGCCAACCGCCGCGAGCTGATCGTCCCCCCGAGCTGCCCCGCCAGCGACTCCGCGATCCTCTCCCGTGGCGGAGCCGTGGTCGAGCCCGGCGGGGGACGCATCCTGATCGACACCGGCAACGCCCCCTGGAACGGGAGCAGCGACTTCGGGGACTCCGTGCTCGAGCTCACCTTCCCCGGCCTGCGCCTGCGCCAGACCTACACCCCGGTCGACCAGGAACACCTCAACGCGAGCGACACCGACCTCGGATCGAGCGCCCCCGCGCTGCTCGGCCACAACCGGGTGGTGCTCGCGGGCAAGGACGGCATCATGCGCGTGCTCGCCCTCTCCTCCCTGGACGGGCACCCCCCCTCCGCGCGGCACACCGCCCTCGGCGGCGAAGTCCAGCAGCTGCCGACCCCGGGGGGCGGGGAACTGTTCACCGCCCCCGCGGTCTGGCATCACGACGGGCTCACCACCGTGTTCGTGGCCGACTTCGACGGGACCGGCGCCTACGCCCTGCGCGGCGGGCGAATGCGGCCGCTGTGGATCGACCACTACGCCGGCACCAGCCCAATCGTGGCGGGGGGGCTCCTGTACGTGTACGAACCCAACGGTGGCGGGATCGAGGTCTACCGCCCCAGCTCCCCCCACCAGCTCGCCAGGCTGCCCGGCGCGCCCGGCCACTGGAACAGCCCGATCGTCGTCGACGGCCACGTGATCGAGCCCGAGGGCGACGCCAACGAACACAAGCTCAGCGGGACGCTGGATCTATTCTCGGTGGGATAACCCCGCCGCGGGGGTAGCCTGAACGTATGGAGGAATCCCTCAGCGGCCAGCTCCTGCTCGCCGCCCCCACACTGCTGGACCCCAACTTCCGGCGCACGGTGGTGCTGATCGGCGCCCACAGCGAGGAGGGGGCGATGGGGGTCGTGCTCAACCGTCCCTCCGCGGTGACGGTCGGCGAGGCGGTTCCCCAGCTCGAGCGGGCCGCCGGGGAGCTCGAGACCGTGTACGTCGGGGGGCCCGTCCAGCCCAACTCGATCGTGTTCCTCGCCGAGTTCCTCGACCCCTCCCCCGCGGGCCTGCTCGTGCTGGGGCGAATCGGCTTCCCGGCGCACGAGGCCGACATCGGCGAGCTCGCCGAGGCGATCGCGCGCCGGCGCGTGTTCGCGGGCTACGCGGGCTGGGGCGGAGGGCAGCTCGACGAGGAGCTCGACAACGGCGACTGGATCGCCCAGCCCGCGCGGCCCGAGGACGTCTTTACCGAAGATCCCGAGGAGCTGTGGGGCACGGTGCTTGCCCGCAAGGGCGGCGCCTACGCCCTGATCGCGCGCATGCCGCTCGATCCGAGCGTGAACTGAGCACCGTTACCCAGCGCTTCGAGCGCGTGTGTGGATGCCCTCAAGGATCGCCTTCGCCGTTGCGTTCTCGTGCCCAGACAGCGTGGCAAGCCGGCCGGCCTCCTCCACCACGCGTTCAACCGTCGCGTTGGTGGTTCTGGGTCCGAAGCGCGGACTGAAGTCGAGTTCGGCCGCCAGCTTCACCCAGGCCGCGGGGCAAACCTCCCCAATCAGGCGGGCTCCATCGATGCTCATCGCCAGCCTCTCCGTCAACTCCGGGTAGATCGTGGTGCTCACTAGGTCGTAGAGCGGAGCGAGCGTCGGTTCGCCGGTGTCGTAGAGCAGCGAGAAGTTCTTGGCGTGCGCGTCGCAGTTGCCGATCAGCCAGTTGAAGACCAGAGCGCGCCACAGAACCGCCTGGTCCCGGGATGCCATGGGCGAGCAGACACGCAGCAGCCCCACCACATCCGCCACGGATGGTCCCCCTTCGGACTGGTACTTGCGATCGGAGGGGCACCCAAGCGCCTGACAGAGGTCCTCCTGGTGCAGCCGCCGGATCGGGTCCGCCGTCAGGTCGCGGTCGTAGCGCTCGACCAGGAGGTAGGCCAGCCCCGAGACGCTCGCCCGCCTGCTCACTGACGCGACCGGCAGCTCCACAGCGCGGGCCAGCTCCATGCAGAACGCCTCGTTGTCCACCAGTCCTGGGAAGCGCGACAGTTCGGGCTTGATGATGTGGGTGGTGGCGGCAGTCGCATTCAGCGGCAGCGCCGTCCCGTCCTCGTCCATGATGACCGGCAGCTTGGGCTGTGCGCCGGCGAGGGAGAGGCGCACCCCCTCCTCGGAGTCCGCCGCGAGCGGACGCTGGGGGAGTTCGCGCAGCAGGACGTCGAGCTGCCCCTCGTCAAGCCGCCTGAGCCGCGGCTCGGTGGGGAGCTCGCTCTCTGGCTCCAGCAGAGTGACGGCGCCGGCGCAGTCGCCTCCCAGCTCCCTCAGCAGCGCATAGTCGTTGCCGACGGAAACCCCGAGGTTGCGCGCCAGCGCGGCCCGCGCGTCGCCCTCGAGCAGGAGGCCGCCGAACACCGCGCGGCAGGTCGCATTTGGATGCGCGGCCTTCTGGATCGGAAGCGCCCGCGAGATCGCCGGTCCCGCGTAGCCGGGGTCGTAGCGAAACTGGAGGTTGCCGTTGCCCTTGCGGATCAGCCGGCCCGCCCGCCGTTCCGAGAGATAGACGACCAGCTCGCTCATTGGCCACGGGTCCGCACCTCGAGGTCCATCCCGAGCGTGTGCAGGATCCTGAGCACGGTAGGGAACTGTCCCGTCCTCGCACCCCGCTCGAACTGGCTGATGGATATTCGGTGGACGCCCGCCAGGTCCGCCAGTTCTTCCTGGGTGAGCCCCAATTCGCGGCGCCGAGCACGCACCAAAGGGGGAAGTTCGCTGGCGGCTCGCAGGATCATTGTCGTCGTTTGACGACATTAGCGCATTCTCCGGAGAAATGTTGCCATACGACTACACCAGGCCGATTCCAGGCTAAATGTTGCAATACGGCTACATCAAACCCATCCAAGACAAAATGTAGCCATACGACTACATCGGGTCGATCTTCTAAGCTCTCTGGATGCTCAAGCTCGCCCGCTGGTCCACCACCCACCGCCGCTACGTCGTCGCCGGCTGGATCGCCCTGATAATCGCCATAGGCGCCCTCGCGCAGTCAGCGGGAACGGAATACTCCAACAACTTCACGCTGCCCAACTCCGACGCGCAGCGCGCCTCGGACCTGCTGCAACACAGCTTCCCCGCGCAGGCGGGGGACCGCGACCAGATCGTCTTCCGCGTCGCCACCGGCAGCGTGCTCGATCCGGACGTGCGGGCCCATATGAGCGCGATGTTCGCCGAAGTCGCCAAGCTGCCGCACGTCTCCGCGGTGATCAGCCCCTACGCGGGGCCCTCAGCCGGCAAGGCGATCTCCGCCAATCGCCAGATCGCCTTCGCGACGGTCGTGTTCGACGAGAAAGCCAACCTGCTTCCCGTGAGCGCCGCCGAACGCGTCGTCAAAGTGGCTCACGCCGCGCGGCGGGGTGGGCGGGATCCAATCCAGGTGGAGCTCGGCGGGCAGGCGATCGAGGCCACCCAGCAGGCGGGCTTCGGCCTCTCCACGGCGGTGGGGCTGATGGCGGCGATCGTGGTGCTGCTGATCACCTTCGGCTCGCTGATCGCGATGGGGCTGCCGATCGTCACCGCGCTGTTCGGCCTCGGCACCGGCCTCAGTGTGATCGCGCTGTTCACGCACGTCGTGGACACCCCCAACTTCTCCTCCGAGCTCGCCGCGATGATCGGCCTTGGCGTGGGGATCGACTACTCGCTGTTCATCCTCACCCGCTTCCGCGAGTCCTACGCCGGGCCGGGCCCCACGCACGGGCGGGTGCAGGAGTCGGTTGTGCATGCGATGGACACCGCCGGGCGCGCCGTGCTGTTCGCCGGCACGACCGTCGTGATCGCGCTGCTCGGGATGATGCTGCTGGGCGTCGACTTCCTCTACGGCGTGGCGATCTCGGCATCGATCGGGGTGCTGCTGGTGATGCTCAGCTCGCTCACCCTGCTGCCCGCGCTGCTCACCTTCGCGGGCGCCCGCCTGGCGCGGCCGAGCCGGCGCATGCGCCGACGGGCACGCAGGGAAGCCGCCGCGGCCGCGGAGAGTGCGGCGACGGGCGACAACGGCGCCGCGGGCAACGGAGCACCCGTGGCATCCGGGAACGGCGCGCCCGTCGCAGCCGGCGGCGGGGCGTGGCTGCGCTGGAGCAACTTCGTGGGGCGCCATCCCCACCGGGTCGCGCTCCCCTCCGCACTAATCATGCTCGTGATCGCCGCTCCCACGGTCGCGCTGCGGCTGGGCTCGAGCGACGCCGGCAACGATCCCTCGAACACCACCACCTACAACGCCTATCGGCTGCTCGCGAAGGGCTTCGGCGAAGGCTACAACGGGCCCCTGCAGGTCGTCGTCAAGCTGCCACGTCGCGACGATGCCGGCGCCCTGCACGAACTGCAGAGCGCGCTTGCCACGGCGAGCGGCGTCGTCTCCGTCACCCCGCCGCGCCTGAACCCCTCAGGCGCTGTGGCGACCTTCTCGGTGTACCCCGGCTCCTCGCCGCAGGCGTATGCCACCACCGTGCTCGTCAAGGATCTGCGCGAACACGTGATCCCGCCGGTGGCCGCCCGCACAGGTGCGGTCGTCTACGTCGGCGGCGTCACCGCGGGGGCCGTGGACTTCGCCACCGTGCTCGCCCACAAGTTGCCGCTGTTCATTGGCGTGGTGGTGCTGCTCTCCGCGCTGCTCCTAATGGTCGTGTTCCGCTCGCTGGTGATCCCGCTGCAGGCGGCCGTGATGAACCTGCTCAGCATCGGCGCCTCGCTGGGCGTGATCGTGATGATCTTCCAGTGGGGCTGGCTCCCGGGGCTGCTGGGGGTCAGCCCGGGTCCGATCGAGTCGTTCATCCCGGTGATGCTGTTCGCGATCGTGTTCGGCCTCTCGATGGACTACGAGGTGTTCCTCGTCTCGCGCATCCACGAGCAGTGGACCCGCTCCGGCGACAGCCGCCGCGCCGTCGGCGAGGGCCTCGCGCTGACCGGCCGCGTGATCACCGCCGCCGCGGCGATCATGGTGTGCGTGTTCCTCTCCTTCGTGCTCGGCGAAGACCGCGTCATCGAGGAGTTCGGCCTCAGCCTCGCAAGCGCCGTGTTCCTCGACGCCCTGGTCGTCCGCTGCATGCTGCTGCCGGCCCTGCTGCATATCGTGGGCGCGCGCGCCTGGCGATTCCCCGGGTGGCTCGACCCCCTGCTGCCGCGCTTGAATATCGAGGGCAAGTCCGTGCACGCCTTGACTCCCGCCGAGGAGGGCGCGCTCGCGGAGAACGGCGCGGGGAGAGCCGGACGCCGGGAGAGGGTTGGCGGGGGGGTCGACGGCTGAGCGCCAAGCTACCGGCCCCGCGGCGTCGTTGGCCGAGAGCTGTGGCTGGGGACTTCGGACTCGGACAGGAGGACCCCGGGAGCGACCCTTAGGTTCACGACAAAATAAATGGCGGGATCGGGGTGGTCGATCCGTGGATGAGATGCGACGCACGTGAGCGCAGCCGTGCTGGTAGCACGGCGAGCATCACGGGTGGCGCAGATCGCCGCGGAGCGGCCGCACCGGACCGTCAGTTATTTTGTGGTGGGCCCTTAGCCCTTGGGCAGTTGCAACTGCAGCAGCCCGCCGCCGTCCTCGTGATCCACCTGCAACGTGGTGTGCTCCAGCCCAAAGCGCTCCCGCAGCAGCTCCTGGAGCGCCCACCGCGTCGCGTGGCAGTCGGCCTCGCGCTCCACGAGCACGTGGGCGGAGAGCGCGGGGAAGCCTGCGGTGAGCTCCCACACGTGGAGGTCGTGCACCTCGACCACGTGTGGCCGCGCCGCCAGCGCCCGGCCGATCTCCCGCGGGTCGAGGCCCGGGGGCGCCGCCTCCAGGAAGATCCGTCCCGAGGCGCGCAGCAGGCCGACAGCGGAGCGCACCATCAGTGCCGCCACGAGCAGCGAGGCGATCGGGTCGGCACGCTCGTATCCGGTCAGGAGGATCGCCGCGCCGGCCAGCGCCGTGCCGATGAACGCAAAGAGGTCGGTGAGGATGTGCTGGAAGGAGCCCTCCACGCTCATGTGCGCCTCCCGCCCCGCGCCCGCCAGCGCCACCGTCGCGGCCGCATTGACCGCGATTCCCGCCAGCGCCACCGCCACCATCGCCCATGCGGACACGGCAGGCGGCGAGATCAGCCGGCCCACCGCCGAGTACACGATCGCTCCCGCGAGCACCATCAGCGTGATCCCGTTCGCCTGCGCCGCCAGCGCCTCCACGCGCAGGAAGCCGTAGGTCATCGCCCCCCGTGCCGGTCGCGCCGCCAGGCGCAGCGCGATCAGCGAGAGCCCCAGGGCCGCCGCGTCGGTCAGCATGTGTGCCGCGTCGGAGACCAGCGCGAGTGAGTGCGCGAGCACCCCCGCCACGACCTCCACCGCCATGAACCCCAGGATCAGCGCGAGCGCAGCCCCGACGCGGCGCGCGGAGGCCGGCGGAGCGTGGAGCGGACCGTGGGCGTGCCCGGCGTGAAAGCGACTCACCCCCGCGCGGTCGGCCTCAACCCGAGCCAGCGGGAGGAGACGCGGAGGTCGCCTCGCCGCCCCCGCCCTCTTCTTCCTCGAGCGCGCGGCGGCGGCCGATCAGCAGCACGACCAGCACCACCACGATCACCACGATCAGCACCCCGCCCGCGATGTAGCGCAGTTTGTGGTGGACCGTGGTCGATTTGGGCTTCGAGGTGGCGACGGCGAACGACGAGCCGCCGGCGAGTGCCGCCGCCCTCAACAGGGGCACCTCCGCCGAGGTGTAGGTGACCGTGGCATGTCCGCCATTGGAGAGCGAGGCGTGTGCCTTGTAGCCCTGCGGATGGAGCACCACCGCGAGCACTTCCCGATGATGCAGCTGCCCCAGCAGCTCCTGATAGCTCTCGGGCTGGAAGAGGGTCGCGAGCGCTGGGGTCGCGGCAAGACTCAGCATGGATGCCGCGCACACGGCGACGAGGAGAAGGCGTCTGATCGGGTGGCTCATGCGGGGAACCCTAGCGCGAGCGAACCATCCCAAGCGGCTCCCATGATCGCCAACGGCTTTCCGGCGTAGTGTCATTGGCAGCACATGCGACTGTCCCTCGCAGGGTGTCGGTTCGAGTCCGGCCGCCGGAGCCGTGAAGTTGTAGGCCGACGGCAAGACCTGGTAGCCTGGGCGATGCGAGGGACAGTCGCAGCCCGCAGTTTGGGCGCCAGACTCTTGCCGAGGCCCGCTCACAGCGGGTTTCGGTCTTTAAGGGGCGGAACTCCTCACAGCCACCCGCGCTCCTCCGCGATACGGATCGCCTCGGCGCGTGTGGAGGCCCCGACCTTGCGGATGATCGTGGAGAGGTGGTTGCGCGCCGTGCCCGCGGAGAGGTGCAGGGCCTGCGCGAGCTCGGCTCGCGCAGGATCGCGCCGGCGATGGCCGCCGCGAAGATGAACAGCGACGCCCACGCCGTCCGCTCCCCCAGCGTCAGCGCGGTCGCGATCGCCAGCAGCAGCCCCAGGGACGCGAGGCCCCACGCGTCCGGGAAGGGCCGGGTGCGGCTGAGGACCAGCCACACGTAGAGGCCCACGAACAGCGCCACTGCAAGGAGCGTCCCCGGGGAGCTCCAGCGTCGGTGGATGCGCTTCGAGCGTCGCGGCGAGCGGGAAGGCAAGGATGGCCAGCCAGATGAGGGCCATCGTCCGGCCCAGGGCGGCGCCGGTGTCGTGCCGCGTCGCCATCGACGGTCACCTGCCTTCGCCGAGCGACTGGCGCAGGAACCTGATCATCAGGAACACCCCCACCGCCAGCCAGATCGCGAGCGTCCTCAGATCGGAGACCTTGATCCCGGCGCCGGTGGTGCGGGGATTGAACGCGTACTGGAAGGCGTCCGCGAGCGCGTGCACCGGGAAGAGCTGCGCGATCCGCCGCAGCCACTCCGGCATCCCGTTGGTGGTGAAACAGATGCCCGAGATGAACGTCACACCCGCTCGCGGTTGCGCCAGAACGCGCGCTGCTCGTAGCGGATCTGCCACGCCACGAGCCCAAGCTCGCGCCGCAGCGCGGTCCGCCGTGCGGCCCGCTGGGGAGTGCGACTGTCGTGCTGCTCATCGAAGCACCTCGATTCGTTCGTCATGGTCGCCGGTCAGCTCCAGGTAGAAATCCTCCAGGGAGGGCTGGGCGACCGCGAAGCGCTCGAGCGTCACGCCCTGCCGCAGCGCCCAGGCGGTGATCCCCTGCGTCGCGCGCACCCCCTCGTGGCTCGTGATCCGGACGCGCTCCCCCTCCAGCGCGACCGCGACCGCGGGCACCTCGGGGAGATCGGCGAGCGTATGCCCCACCGGCAGCGTGAAGCTGATCTCGGCGGGGCGCAGATCGCGTCCCCCGAGCTCGTCGGGGCGACCCTCGGCGACAATCTCACCGGCGCGCATCACCGCGACCCGGTGCGCCAGGAACTGCGCCTCGTCCATAAAGTGCGTGGTCAGGAAGACCGTCTTGCCGAGCTCGCACAGCGAGCCGATCGTCGACCACGCGTGCCGGCGCGCCGCCGGATCGAAGCCGGTGGTCGGCTCGTCGAGGAAGACCAGGTCGGGATCGCCGACAAGCGCCAGCGCCACGTCCAGGCGCCGACGCTGACCGCCCGAGAGCAGCTTGGCGCGCGTGTCGCGCTTGGCGCCGAGCTCGACCAGCTCGATCAGCTCATCGACCGGGCGCCGCGTGCGGTGGTAGCGCCCGTACATCTCAAGCAGCTCCGCCACCGTGAGGTCGGGCTGCACCCCGCAGGACTGCAACACGATCCCCACCCGCTCGCGCAGCTCGCGCTCGCCGTCCGCGGGGTCCATGCCGAGCACGCTCACCGAGCCCCCGCCGCGGGTGCGGTAGCCCTCCAGGATCTCCACGATCGTCGTCTTGCCGGCGCCGTTGGGGCCGAGCAGGCAGAAGACCTCCCCGGCGGCGACCGCGAAGCTGACGCCGCGCACCGCCTCGAGCTCTCCGTAGCGCTTGCTCAGGTTCGTCACTTCGATTACGTTGGTCATGCTCCGAGACTAGGCCACGCCGCGCCCGGAGGAAAGTGGCGGATGTCCTGACTTTGGCATGACATCCGTCATGGCCTGGAGCATGGCGGCGGCCGCCGAGACCGATCCACGGCGCCGGTGGCAGCCGGGGACCGATACCGACGCCGGTGGCAGCCGAGGGCTGGCTGCGTGGCGCGGCTACACCCGTCCGGTGTCGTGCCGGTAGGCGTAGCGGGCTAGCACCGCGAACACCGCCGTCCACACGGCGATCACGATCCACGCCTTGGCGCCCCAGGGGTGGCCTCCGAGCGCGATGTGGCTGGCCTGCACCAGCCAGTAGGAGGGCAGGAGCTGCCCGACGACATGGAGGAAGCCGTGGCTTGGAATCGGGAACCACGTGCCCCCGAGGAACGCCAGCAGCGCGACCCCGCCACCCACCGCGGGCCCGATCGATTCGGGGGTCAACATGTGGCCGACCGCGATCCCCAGCGCCGCGAATGGGATCAGGCAGACGAGGATCAGCAGGGTCATCTTCAGCCAATCTTCCGCGGGCAGGCTGACCCCGAGCGCCACGCCGGATGCGTACAGCGCGAGGATCGTAAGCAGCGCCATCATGTACGCCGTGACGATCTTCGCGCGCAGGTAGGCGCGGGTGGAGAGCGGGCTGATGCGCAGCTGGCGGTTCCAGCCGACGGCGCGCTCGGCCGCGATCCGCGCGCCGCTGGAGAGCATCCCGCTCATCGTCCCGAACGAGACCATCCCGACCATGTAGTACAGCGGTGCGGAGATACCGCTGCCGGCGAGGCTGTGATTGTTGCGCTGCGGGGAGGCGATCAGGAAGAACAGGACCAGCGGGAACCCCAGCGAGAGGACGAAGAAGCGCCGGTTGCGAAACGTGCGCAGCAGCTCGTAGCGGGTGTAGGAGAGCGCGTTCATCCGTCCGCCCCGGTCAGCTGCAGGAACGCCTCCTCCAGTCCCGCGGCCGTGATCTCGATGTCGCGCGCGTCGGGGTAGGCGGCCACCAGCGTGCGAATCGCCGCGTCGGAGTCCATGCAGCTCAGTACCACGGCCTCGCCGCGGCGCTCCACGCCGCTGACGCCCGGCAGCCCCGCCAGCGCGTCCAGGTCCGCGCCGGGCAGCGTCGCACGGATCGTGCGGGTGCCCACCATCGCCCTGATCTCGGTGGGAGGCCCGTCGGCGACGACGAGGCCGTGCGCCATCAGCACCGCGCGGTCCGCGTAGGCGTCGGCCTCCTCCAGGTAGTGGGTGGCGAACAGGATCGTCTTGCCGCGCGCGGCGAGCTCGCGCATCGTCGTCCAGAAGGAGCGGCGGCCCTCGACGTCCATCGCGACGGTGGGCTCGTCGAGCACGAGCAGCTTGGCGTCGCTGACCAGCGCGACCGCGAAGCGCACGCGCTGGGTCTGCCCGCCGGAGAGCTTCTGCGTGCGCTGGGCGGCGATCTCGCTGAGGCCGGTGAGCGCAAGCGCCTCGGCGACGTCCAGCGGGGCGGGGTAGAGCGAGGCGACCATCGCCACCAGCTCGCCAACAGACAGGTCGCGGATCAGGGCACCGGTCTGCAGCATCGCGCCGACGGCCCCCGCGTCGACTGCCGCGGAGGGGGTACCGCCCAACACCGAGACCGTGCCCCCATCGGGCTCGGCGAGGCCGAGGATCATGTCGATCGTCGTGGACTTGCCGGCGCCGTTGGGCCCGAGCAGCGCGACGGTCTCCCCCACGGCGATCGCCACGTCGATGCCGCGGACGGCCTGCACCTGCCCGTAGCTCTTGCGCAGCCCCGAGACCTCGATCGCCTGCGCGGGCATCGTCACTTGCGCCTGCTCGCGCTCACCCTTGCCGTGCTCGCCGCAGAGGGGGAGCTCATTTCCCGCGCCTGATCCGGGCCGCCTTCATGCGCTCGGTCTTACCCAACTCGACCTTGCGCATGCGCACCGTCTTGGGCGTGACCTCGACGCACTCGTCCTCGCGCACGAACTCCATCGCCTGGTCGAGCGTGAGCTCGCGGTGGGGGATCAGGCGCTCGAGCACCTCGGAGGTGGAGGAGCGCATGTTGGTGAGGTGCTTCTCCTTGACGGGGTTCACGTCGATGTCCTCCGAGCGGGCGTTCTCGCCGACGATCATCCCCTCGTAGACCTCCTCCCCGGGGCCCACGAACAGGGTGCCGCGTTCCTGGAGGTTCATCAGCGCGTACTGCGCGGTGGGCCCGCGCCGGTCGGCGACGAGCGCCCCGGTGGTGCGCGTCTTCATCTCCCCCGCCCAGCGCTCCCAGCGGTCGAAGACGTGGTGCATCATGCCGGTGCCGCGAGTCTCGGTGATGAACTCCGTGCGGAAGCCGATCAGGCCGCGGGCGGGCACGAGGTAGTCCATCCGTACCCAGCCGGTGCCGTGGTTGGTCATGTGTTCCATGCGCCCCTTGCGCAGGGCGAGCATCTGGGTGACCACGCCGACGTAGTCTTCGGGGACGTCAATCGAGAGGCGCTCCACGGGCTCGTGGCGCTTGCCGTCGATCTCGCGCTCGAGCACCCGGGGCTGCCCCACGGTCAGCTCGAAGCCCTCGCGGCGCATGATCTCGACGAGCACCGCGAGCTGCAGCTCCCCGCGGCCCTGGACCTCCCAGGACTCCGATCCGACGCCCCCGGTGTGGTTGACCCGCAGCGAAACGTTGCCGATCAGCTCCGCCTCGAGGCGGTCGCGCAGCTGGCGCGCGGTGAGCTTCGAACCCTCGCGGCCGGCCATCGGGGAGGTGTTGATGCCGAGCGTGATCGAGAGCGAGGGCTCGTCCACGGTGATCACCGGCAGCGGACGCGGATCCCCGGGGTCGGCGAGCGTCTCCCCGATCGTCACCTCGGCGATGCCGGCCACCGCGATGATCTCCCCGGGCCCCGCCTCCGCGGCGTCCACGCGATCGAGCGCCTCGGTGACGTACAGCTCGGAGACCTGCGCCCGCTCGATCGAGCCGTCGGCGCGACACCACGCGATCTGCTGGCCGCGGCGGATGCGCCCGTTGCGCACCCGGCAGATCGCCAGGCGCCCCACGTAGGGGGAGGCGTCGAGGTTCGTGACGAGCGCCTGCAGGGGATGCTCGGGATCGTGGGTGGGCGCGGGGATGTGCTCCAGCAGAAGATCCAGCAGCGGCGCGAGGCTCCCCTCCCCGGCGACCGGTCCTCCGCTCCCCTCGCCCCCCCCGCCGACCGCCGCGGCCTGCTCTGAGCCCACTCCAGCCTCCCCGCCAACCCTCGCAGCGACATGCGCCGCCGACTCGTCGTACTCAAGCGAGGCGACTCCGGCCTTGGCGTTGCAGTAGACGATCGGAAAGTCGATCTGGGACTCGTCGGCGTCAAGATCGAGGAACAGCTCGTACACCTCGTCGATCACCTCCGCCACCCGCGCGTCCGGGCGGTCGACCTTGTTGACCACGAGGATCACCGGCAGGCGCGCCTCCAGCGTCTTGCGCAGCACAAAGCGCGTCTGCGGCAGCGGCCCCTCGGAGGCGTCCACGAGCAGCAGCACCCCGTCGACCATCGTCAACCCCCGCTCCACCTCGCCGCCGAAGTCGGCGTGGCCGGGGGTGTCCACGATGTTGAGCTTCACCCCCCGGTAGCGCAGCGCGGTGTTCTTCGCGAGGATCGTGATGCCCTTCTCGCGCTCCAGGTCCATCGAGTCGAGCACCCGATCCGCCACCTCCTGGCCCACGCGGAACGCGCCGGACTGCCACAGCATGGCGTCGACCAGCGTCGTCTTGCCGTGGTCGACGTGGGCGACAATTGCGACGTTGCGGATGTCCTTGCGGGGTTCGAGCACGGTCCGACAGGCTAGCGGCACGGTGCCGGGGCCTCGAATCCCGCCTGAACCAGGGCGTTCAGAGCGGTAAAGTCAGCTCAGCGATGCGCACTCTCGCTCTTGACCCTCCCACAGCGGGGCTCGATGACCTGCTGGAGCGTCGGCGCCGCTCCGGGCTTGATCGACGCTGGATTTTCAAGACCTTCAACGGAACCCCTAATTTTTGGCTTGCTAGAGCCAAAAATGCATGCTGCGTGCGCCAGTGTTCGCGCCAGGCGACCCATGCAGTTTTAAGACTGTCGCAGTTTGGCTCCGTAGAGCCAAAAATCGACTCCTCGCGCCACAGCCCCCGGATGGCCTCGGGCTTCTACTTGCTCTCGGTTCGTTGGTGATAGTCGTCCAGGAGCACGATGGCGTCGGCCTCGCCTCCGGGGAGGAGGTGTCCGTAGCGATCGATCGTGATCGTGATCGAGGCATGGCCGACGAACTTGCTGACTGTGTCGATCCTGATCCCGGCGTCGAGCATCTGTGAGACCGCGGTGTGACGGTAGTCCTGCAGCCCGATCGGGCGGATCCGCTCGCCTGTTGGCGTGGTGTTCTTGTGGTCTTCCTGCTTGCGCGCAGTGGCCCATGCCTTGCGGGCGCGTTTGTTGACGGGGTCACTTTGGAACGGCTTGGTCGATGTATCTCCGAAGACGAGATCGGTGCCTTCGCGGCCGGTGTCTTGGATGTGCTTGGCGAGGAGACGATGTAGGGGCTGAGCGATGATGGTTGGACGGGTGCCCTTTTCGCTCTTAGGCTCGATTTCGCCCTCGTACTGGTCCCAGCTTCGCTGCACTTCGATGCGGCGTCGCTCGAGGGCGACGTCGCGTACCTGCAGCGCGCGCAGCTCGCCGTGGCGCAGCCCTGCATAGATCGCGGTCGCCCACAGTGCTCGATCTCCCGGCTGGAGCGCCTCGATGAGCCGGTGAGCTTCATTGGGGGTAGCGATCCGTTCACGTCGCCCGGTGCTGGCAGGCAGACGCAGCCCGCGCGTCGGGTCAACGAGCAACGGATCATCATGCCCGGTCAGGAGCTCAACGTCTCGCCGTAGCACCCGCGCGGCATTGATGATCGAGCGGATCTTGCTTGGGCTCAACCCTTCGGACTGCCAACTACCAACAAGGTGCTGCAGGTCCGCACGGGTGATTCCCACCATGATCTTCGTGCCCAGGCTCGGAACCAGGCGCAGACGCAGGTCTACCTCGATTGTGCGTAGCGCACTCGGCTTGTAGCGGCGTCCCGAGCGGTTGCGTATCTGCCCCTCCTGGGCCATCTTGACCCACAGTGACGCGGTCTCGCCGAGGGTATGGTGGCTCGGCGCGTGTAGTCGCCCGACGCTCGCGAGCTCAAGCTGCCCATGACGCCATGCCTTCGCTTCCCAGCGCTCGGCAAACGTCTTGCGGATCTTGCCCCTGTCCTTCCGCGAGTACACCCACGCCTCCCACCGCGGAGAACACCCACATGTCCCATCTCGACGGGCTGAGCACCACAGGGAGAGCCTCACCCGTACGCCCTCTGCGGCGCGCGCGCCGGGCTGGACAGACGACTCGGCAGGGAGCGTTGCAGACGCCACCAGCTGGATCTCGCGCTCAAACAGCCTGGTCTGCTCCGGGCTCAGGCAGCCGACTATGCGCCATAGGCCCGCTGTTGTGCTCGGAGAAGTCTGATTGCTCGAAAGATGTTGCATCTAGCCTCCTTTGCGACCCATCTGGGATCCGCGCACACCGGGCCAGCCCTCGGCCAGGCAGCTCAGCCGCCTCTCTCGGACGGCGTTGATCTATTAGCCTGGAGGATGTCGCCCAGGAGGGGTGGCAGGGCGGTTGAATGCGGCAGCCTTGAAAGCTGTTGATCGGGTAACCCCTGGTCCGAGGGTTCGAATCCCTCCCCCTCCGCTTTTGTTGTGTCTCGGGACATGCTGGACGCGTGTCTCGGGTCGAGTGTGAGCTGGCGTAGTGGCGCAGGCTGACCTTGCCAGTTTGGTCGACCTTGTCTTGGCGGACCCGGAAGTAGGTGTTCGCGGGCTGGCCGTGGGGCTGGGCCTTGATGCGGGCGCTGCAGGCGCCTGGCGCTGCAAGCCGAACACAAACTCGGGATGGGCGAGTCGATCACCCGCCCGCTACGACGAGCTCGCCCACGCCCTCGATGAACACCTTGGGCTTCAACCCACACGCGAGACGCGGGGCATGTCTACCGGGGTCCACCCCATCGGCCTCCGCCCTTGTCGAGCGTCCTCAACCTGCTGAGCGGCATCGAAAACCACAAGACGACGAACGGAATTGCCGCGATGCTCGCGGTCAGCACACCAGCGGTGATGCCGAACAGCTTGGTGGTGACGAGCAACAGGGAACCGCACATCGCCAGCGCCAAAAAAGCAAGGCCCGCGATTACCACCCGGTTTGAGCTAAACACGATGTGATGCTTGTCGTCGTGTCGGAAAAGGAAGCGGTGCTCTGCGGAGGGTGCGATCGTGCACACCGCCGCGAGCGCCGCGAAGATCAGCGTCACGAAATACACGGTGCGCTCGAAGCTCCCTACATGCGCGAACCCGGTATCGAACGGAACGATCAAGAGGAACGCGAAAAGAACCTGCACGCCGGTGACGACGACGCGCAGCTCCCCGGTCATCTCCTCGAGATTGCGGTCGAGGCGCTCCAGCTGCGTCTCGTGACGAGCCTCGCCGTTCACACGCTGGGAGTCCGGCATACCAGCCAACGGTAGCCCCATCTCCTACGGCGAACCGTCTGTATCGGTCTCGCTGCTGGCCCGGTCTCGCTCGCTGCGATGGCGGCGCGCGTCTTTAGTGTGGCGTCGCGCGGCCTCGCGGGCGGCGCCTTCCTCGGCCTCGGGCACGTCGTCAGGGACCTGCTCGGCCGGTGCCTCCTCGGGCATCTGATCAGAGGACTTCAAGTTGTGAGGGACAGGCGGATACATCACCCTTTTGCCTACCCGCCCCCCTGAATGGAAAACGCCGCTCAAGCGAGCACGAGCGCCGCGCCGATCACCGCGAGCCCTACCACGAGCCACGCGATGTAGTCATTCACGCACCCGGAGTGCAGGCGCCGCAACAAGACCATGCTCCCCGTGAGTGTGCGTTCGGCCCGCGCGAGCGCCCGCCAGTTCGGCGCCCCGACGAGCGCGAAGCCAGCCACCACGAGCGCACCGATTACCGTCGCCGCGGCCAGCAGAAAGTCGAGCGCCACCACCGGCGCATGCGGCGTATGGACCGTTATGGGTGCATGAGTGCCGAGCACGTCCGCGACGTAGGCGGCGCGGTCGGTCATGTCCGCGGCCGCGGCGGCGATCCCGTCACGCAAACCTGACCAGAGCCCGATCAGCATCCCGCCAGCGAGGAGGACTATGGGCGCGACGATCATCACCGCCGGAGTGCGATCGTGCGGGCTGAGCGTCTCCGGCTGCTCGCTGAGAGCGCTCAGCAGCTCGTGGTGGCGCGGCAGCCTTTCGCCCCAGCCGGCGAACACGCGGCCGGCGACGCGCAGAATCGCCCCGGCGGTCAGCGCGGAGCCGATCACGAGCACCGCCAGCACCCAGCCGTAGCCGGGCGTATGCGTGAGCGCGCCCTCCAGGGCAGACTTGCCGAAGAACACGCCGAACGGCGGCAGCGCCGCCAGCCCCAGGCCGCCGAGCACGAACACGATCGTGGCGGCCCGCAGGCCGCGGTCGCGGCCGCGACCGCGACCGCGCAGCTCGTGCTCGTCGACCGTGCCGAAGCGGTGCAACAGGATGCCCGCCGCCATGAACAGCGCGCCCTTGAGCAGCGCGTGCTCGATCACGTACTCGCCGCTGGCCGCCAAGCCCGCCGGCGTCAAAAGCCCCAGGCCGATCAGGAACATACCCGTATGGCTGATCGTCGAGAACGCCAGCAGTCGCTTGATGTGCCGCTGCGCCACGCACATCACCGCGCCCACCAGCGCCGTCAGCACCCCGAGTGCGACAAGCGTGACGCGCAGGCCGCCAGTGTGAGCGGCCAGCGGCGCGGAAAGCACGCTCCAGTAAACGCGCGCCAGCCCGTATAGCGCGAGCTCGACCATCACGCCGCTGAACAGCACGCACACCGGGACCGGCGCGACCGCGTGTGCGTCTGCCAGCCAGAAGTGCAACGGCACGATTGCGGCCTTCACCAACAGGCCACCCAGATGAGCAGCAGCGCGACCTTCACCAGCCCGTCCGCCGGGTGCCCGGCGAGCGTGGTTGCAGATCTGTGCCATGTTCAGCGCGCCCGTACGCCCGTACAACAGCGCGATCCCGGTCAGCATCAAAAACGAGCCGACGCTGTTGGTGATGGCGAAGTTGATCGCCCCCTGCAGCGGTCCCGCCTCCTCGATCTTGTAGGCGGTCAGCGCGTAGGCGGCAACGCTCATCAGCTCGAAAAACACAAAGAGGTTAAAGAGATCGCCGGTCAGGCAGAACCCGCACATCGCCGCCAAGAACACCAGCATCAGCGCGCCGAACAGCGAGCCGACCTCATCGAAATAGCGCACCGAGTACAAGAGCGCCGCGCTGACCATCACCGCCGCCAAGCTCGCCATGCCCGCGCCGATCCGATCGACAGAGAAGGAGATCCCCACCGCCACGCCGCCGCGGACGTGAAACCCGCCGAACCAGTACACCATCAGGTGACTCGCGTCGATGACCAAAACGACGCAAAGCACGAGCGCCGCCAGCGCACACGCAAGGCCCACACTGTCGGTCGCCCAGCGCGGCAGCAGCTTGTTGGCGGCGGCGAGAAACGCGGCGCCGAGCAGCGGCACCACCACCGGCAGCGGGATGAGCGCGTGCACCGGCTACCCCCGCAGCGGTGTCAGCTCGTTCGGGTCGAGCGTCTTGAAACGCTTGTGCGCCTGCACTGCCAGCGCCAGCAGTAGCGCCACGACCGTTGCCTCGACCACCACGTCTGTCAGCGCCAGTGCCTGCACGATCGGGTCGACCGCGCGGGAGCCAGGCGGTATGTCCGCGAAGATCGGTGCTGCTGCGCCGCGGCGGTAGCCGATCGAGAGCAGCAGCACATACGTGGAGGACTGCACGATCGACAGGCAGATCACCATGTGAATCAGGTTGCGGCTGCTCACAATCCCATACAGGCCGACAAGCAGAAGCCAACCGGCGGTTCCATAGGCCAAGACGCTCACTTGTGCCTCACGATCAGCGCCTGGTCGAGGAACTCGCTCCAAAGTAGAACGAACGCGCCCATCACCTCCAGCCCGACCACCATGCTCGACAGCGGGATCGTGCCGGCCGAGATCAGCTCGCCAGGGGTGCCGAACCCCAGGAAGTTCTTGAAGAACACTCCCGCGAACACCAGGCCCCCAAGTCCGATCAACCCGTAGGCAGCCGCGCCGCTGGACTCGGCCAGCTCGACCAGCGCGTGCGGGGAGAGGCGGCGCATCGTCACGTAGCCGCCGCCGAGAAACACCATCAACAGCGTCGCAGCACCGACCACGCCGCCCTGGAACCCGCCGCCCGGCGTCAGCGCCCCATGCGAGTCAACGTACAAAGCGAGCACCACCAGCGGCCCGACCAGTACCAGCGTCAACGCGCGCAGCGCGTAGCTCGACCCCTGGAAGCGGTGCTCCCGGCTGGCCTGCGCCGGGGGTCGCTCGCGCTCTGAGCGCTGCTCGCGCAGCAGCACCGCTAGGCCGACGACAGAGGTGAACAGGATGAACTCCTCGCCGAGAGTGTCGAGTGCCCGGTAGTCGAAGTTCACGGCCGTCACCGCGTCAGTCGCGTGACGCTGAGCGACCACAACGTGATCTATGAGGAGCGCGTAGGCGCCGTTGAAAGCACCAAACGAAGGAAGCCCAGCCATGCCCCAGGCGAGCAGCGCCGCCAACCCCGTGGCGCCGGCCAAGAACAGGTGGATGCGCGCCCGCTCGCTCACCGTCCACCTTCAGAGCGCTTGCCCTCGTCCTCATCGCCCTGCTCGTGGCCGCGGACCTTTGCCAGCGCCAGCAGAATCATCACCGGCACCGCGACCGTACAGACGACGATCTGCGATAGAGCCACGTCAGGCGCCTGCAGCACAAAGAACAGCAGCGCGAGCAGCAGCCCGTAGATGCCGACCAGCAACGCCTGGCGCAACGGGTCGCGCATCAACACGACCGCCAGCCCACCCAATGCGAGCAGTACCAGCAAGCCGGCCTGCAGCTCGGTCACGACTTTGCCTCCTCGCGCCCTGGAGGCTCGGGGTTCCAGGCGCCTCGTTCGCGGATGCGCCCAGCTCTGGCGGTGGCGTGCGAGAGCACCGGCCCGCAAACCACCAGTATCGCGGCGGTCAAAAGCGCCTTATCGGCGATCAGCGACAGCGACTCGCGCACCAGGATCGCCACCGCGATCAGCGCCGCACCCCAGCCCGCGGCCGAGGCATAGTGAAGCCGGTCATAGGCGCTGCTCATCACCAGCACCCCCAGCGCGCACAACAGCAGCACCGCGACGCCGGCGAACAGCAGCACGTCCATGACGATGCTTCTCATGGTCCGCGCTCCATCAGCCGGGCGAACGCAAGCGAGCCGACGAACCCCATCACGGCGAGCACGAGCGCCAGGTCGATGAAGGGCTGGCGGTGCGTGCCCTCCGAGAACAGCATCAGCTCCACCACCGAGACCGCGCTCGCCAGCTCCATCGCCATTAGCCCCGTGAGCGCCGCCGAGAGAAAGCAGACAAGCCCACACACGAGCAGCACCGGCAGCAGCGCGAGCGCTGCGATCAGCCACACATTCACGAGCCGATCTCCCCGACGCTCGCCCGCTCGCTGTGACGGGCAACGAGCTGGTGCACGACGACCCGATGCTCATCCACGCCGAGCACGATCGTGTTCGGCGCAAGCGACCCGACCAGCTCGATCCCCGCCCGCCGCCCGTTGCCCTTCTCGTTCACGGCAAGCTCAAGCGGCAGCTCGTGGAAACGTCCTCCTCGGCGGCGCCCGGCAAGCGTGCGGGCGAGCGCCACGGCCAGCAGCCACAGGTCAACGGGCACGCGCGCCAACTGCCTCGCCAACGCCGAGCACAGGCTCACCGTCGGGCGCATCCCCGCGATCCCACTTCCGAACACAAGACGGGTGACAACCACTCCGGCCAGCGCCGCCACCACCGCGCACGCCACCTCCGCGGTCGAGACCGTATCGACCAGCAGCATCCACGCGCCCCCCAAAAGCCCCCACCACGCGAGCGCCACGACAACGCCACCCGTCAGCGGGCGGGGAGCGCGCCTTCGCTTGTACACCCGAACGTTCACTTTGTGGGTGCTGCTACCCAGCTTGTCCATTCGCCAAGCGAGTAGCCATTTGCACATGGGGCACAGCGACACGGCAGCGGCTCGAGGAGGGCACTCACGCCAAGGGCGCTGGATGAGATCGACGCCTCAAAGGAGCGCCACCAGGCCGCCGATTGATCTCGGCCACTTTGGGTAGGAAGAAACCAGAGTGCGCGTGTCGAACTTCAAGTCCCGAGGAGGCCAGCCATGAGGATCGGCTATTTCCTGTCCAGCGAGGAGTTCGACCCGCGCGAGCTCATCAGGCAGGCGCGCATGGCAGAAGACGCCGGCTTCCAGGGGCTGTGGATCTCAGACCACTACCACCCCTGGAACGACGAGCAGGGGCACAGCGGCTTCGTGTGGTCGACGATCGGCGCGCTCGCCCAGGCGACCCCGCACGATGAACGTCACGACCGCCGTGACCTGCCCCACCATGCGTATCCATCCGGCGATCATCGCGCAGGCCGCCGCGACCTGCGCGGTGCTGCTGGAGGGTCGCTTCGCGCTCGGGCTCGGCAGCGGCGAGGCGCTCAACGAGCACATCCTCGGCGACCACTGGCCGCAGGCCGACGAGCGGCTGGAGATGCTCGAGGAGGCCGTGGAGGTGATCCGCACGCTCTGGCAGGGCGGGATGCAAAGCCACCGGGGACGCCATTACCGGGTCGAGAACGCCCGCATCTACGACCTGCCCGAGCAGACACCGCCGATCCTCGTCTCCGGGTTCGGCCCCAAGGCGACCCACCTGGCCGCAAGGATCGGGGACGGCTACTGCACCGTCACCCCCGACACGGAGGAAGTCAAGCGCTTCCGCGACGCCGCCGAGGGCGAGCGGCTCGTCGCTGGCGGGATGAAGGTCTGCTGGGCGACAGACGAGCGCGAAGCGCGCGCCACCGCGCATCGCCTGTGGCCCAACGAGCAGCTGCCCGGCGAGCTCGCCCAGATCCTGCCGACCCCCGCACACTTCGAGCAGGCGTCCGAGCTCATCGACGAGGACATGGTGGCCGAAGCCGTGCCGTGCGGCCCCGACCTCGAGCAGCACCTGCAGGCGATCGGCCGCTACCAGGACGCCGGGTTCGACGAGCTCTACATCCAGCAGATCGGCCCCGGCCAGGACGGCTTCTTCGAGACCTATGCCCGCGAGGTACTGCCCCGCTTCAACGACCGCCAGGCGCCGACGCTAACGTCGGCCGCGGCATAGGCGGAGGGGAGATGGCGGCAGACCCAGCACAGACCAGTCCGGCCGTCGAGCAGCGCGTGCGCTGGCGCAGCCGTCAAAGCCCGCAGCTCACCTCCATGTCTGAGGCTGCGCGCAAACTTCTGAGGGCAGGCTCGGCCACCCGGCCGATGATCTCCCGAGCGGGCATCAGCACCGAGGCGCGGCATGTGCGGTCGATCATGCGCGCAACCATGAAAGACCAGATCACAGGAGGCAGGTGAAATGCCGCCACGCGGTGTGAAGAAAGGTAGTAGGCGAGAGCGCCAGTACGAGCACGTCAAGGACAGCGAGCGCGAACAAGGCGCGTCGCTCAAACGGGCCGAGGAGATCGCCGCGCGCACCGTCAACAAGGAACGCGCCCGCCACGGCGAATCGAAAACCAGCTCCCGCGCCTCCACCAGCGACATCTCATCCGGGCGGCGCGGCGGCCTGCGCTCCGGCAAACCAGGGCCACGTGGACGCACCCGCGAACAGCTCTACCAAGAGGCCCGCAGCCTCGGCGTCAAAGGCCGCTCACACATGAACAAGGCCCAGCTCCAACGAGCGGTCGAGGACAAGAAGCGCTAACCCCCGCGCCAGTTTCAGCCCCGGCGGGGCGGGTAGGTCCAACACATGACCATTGGTAGCTCCATCTTCCTCATAGCGGTGGGCGCGATCCTGCGCTACGCAGTCACCGCGACAGTCTCCGGCATCTCGATCCAGACCATCGGCCTGATCCTGATGATCGCCGGCATCGTCGGCCTGGCGCTTTCGCTGTTCTATCTCCTCGCCTGGCGGCCGAGGCGCGCTGGCGCTGGCGAACGGATCGTCGAACGCCCGCCCTACGAACCGCCCGAGACCTACTGAGGCGCCCGCGGCCTTCGGGGGCCGGTGTCAAAGCCGCCTTCGCGGTTGCGGAGTACGACCTGGCCGCTCCAGCCCCGCAACGGGTGCGAGTGCTCCCGCGCGAGCCCCACGCACGCCCGTTTGGTGAGCGCGAACACGACGACGGGCACGACCAGGAACGCGCCGCGGAAGAACCAGATCGCGCCTTCATAGCCGAACCCGAACTGGAAGAACAGCCGGTCGGCCGAGCCCGCGGCGAACACGACCGCCACCGCTGAGAGCACCGCTGCGGCCAGCGCACTGCGCCGCGGGTTATCGCGCGGACGCTCAAGCAGATCATGGCGCCGGTAGTCCCTGCTGATGAAGCGCCG
This sequence comes from uncultured Solirubrobacterales bacterium, assembly GCA_963771915.1. GTDB lineage: Bacteria > Actinomycetota > Thermoleophilia > Solirubrobacterales > Solirubrobacteraceae > Palsa-744. Next base: position 817,564 of record CAVYVD010000001.1, read on the forward strand.
ATCAAGCCACGGCAGCGCATACAAAAGCCCAAATACGATCGCCGGGGAACAGCACCCCACCAAAAAACGGGTTCGGTACGAGCGTGTGTCCGAATACGTGGATCTCCAGGTTCGGCATCAACCGCAGCGCGCCGATCAGCCATCCCAGATACCAGTCCGGCTGCGCGCCGTTCGTGCCGATGTAAGGGTGGTAAGGCCCCCATAGCCACACCGGGTTGATCTGGATCAAGCCGCCCATCAGCACCAGCACCGAGGCGACCGCGGCGAACAGGCCGAGCGAGCGCAGCGCATACCCAGGCCACATCGGGGTGCCGACAACATTGTCCTCGCGTCGGCCGGGGCCGGGGAACTGGGAGTGGCGCTGGCGCATGATGATCGCCAAGTGAACCGCGATCAGTCCACCGATGATCGCCGGCAGCAGGAATACATGCGCGATGAACAGCCGCGACTCAAACGCCGTCGACCCAGGGAACCTGCCGCCCCACAACGCCGTCGCGAACGGGCCGCCGATCAAAGGCAGCGACATCGCGACCGCCCACGCGATCGCCAGCCCCATCCCCGAGAGCAGATCGTCGGGGAGCGAGTAGCCAGCGAAGCCCTCCAAGATCGCGAGCGCCAACAGCGTGACGCCGATGAAGTAGTTGATGTCGCGGGGCTTGCGGAAACGCGCCGGTGAACACGATCCGCAGCAGATGGAGCGTGATCGCGGCGACGAACACGAGCGCCGCCCAATGGTGAATCTGCCGGGCGAGCAGCCCGCCGGAGACGTCGAAGGAGATGTGCAACGTGGAGGCGTAGGCGTCTGAGACGCTCTGGCCCTGCAGCGCCTGGTAGCTGCCGTGGTAGACGGTCTGCGTCGTGTCCGGGTCGAAGAACAGCGCCAAGAACGTGCCCGTGAGGACCAGCACCACGAACGAGTACAGGGCGATCTCGCCCGAGCAGGAAGCTCCAGTGGTCAGGGAACACGTAATCCATCAGCCACCGCATCCCACGCGCTGCGCCCAGCCGCTCATCCACGAACGCCACCGCGTCCACCGGCCGGTCCTTGGCGGTGTGGCTCACGATGGGTCTCCCCACCAGGACGGGCCGACAGGCCCCGACATCGGCCCAGCAGCGCGCAGCACACCGGCGCTGTCGATAGTCAGCGGCAGCTGCGGCAGCGGCCTGCCTGCGGGGCCGAACTCGACGCTGCCACCGTCCAGCACGTCGAACGTGGAGTAGTGGCAGGGGCACACCAGCGCCGGCCCCTTGGACTCGGTGGATGGGCTGAGCGGGTCTCGAAACAGCGAGATCGCGCACGCGGCATGGGTGCAGATCTTCGAGTAGGCAAGGATGCCCTGCGGTGCCCAGTCCGCACGCTCGGCGGGTAGCCGCAGCGTCGCGGGGTCAACGCGCACCACCACGACGGGGGAGCCCAGGTCCTCCTGACCACCGCCTTCGGCGGCGGTGCCCGCGCCCTGCGGGAACGCGGTCTGAAAGCTCCGTTCGATGATGTCGGCCGCGAGCATCGGGTTGCCCTGCTCGTCCACGAGCGCGCGCCCTGCCCGCCACGGTGTGCGTCGCAGCTGCTCCTCGAGACCAGGGCCGAGCGCCGCCACGGGAATCACGACCGCCGCCGTCAGCCCGGCGCCCGCGACCCCGGCGGCGCCGGCGAGCAGCCGCCGGCGAGTGATGCCCTCCACACCCTCGGCGGCCTGCTCGGTGACCTCACGAGCAGCGTCCGGGTCGGCCAGTCGGGGGCGCTGCTCGACCTTCGTCTCTTGTGGCACCAGCCAGCGGCCCGCGAGCACGAGCGCACAAGCCAGCAAAGCGAGCGCCGCGCCGAGTGCGAGACCCAGCAGCTGCGTATTCGGGTCGAGCACGAACAAGGCGACGAACGCGAGCGCCGCGACCGGCACCAGCAGCAGCACAGCCACGACCAATAGCTCCGCCCATGCGGGTGCGCCTGTGTGCCGCTCAGACGGGTCCACCTCGGGTTGCCCCTGGCGGTGGGAGCGCAGCCCTCCGGTGCGCCACAGCACGAACATCACGATCGCCTTCCAGGCCCGGCTCACGCGCCGCTCCCTGGCCGCGGTGGACGTTCGGGCTGCTCGCTCGTGCGCTCGCCGAGCAGCCTGGCGATCAACAACAGCGCGGCCGCGGCCAGCAGCCACGCGACCATCCCCTCGGGGATCGGGCCGATCCGACCAATGCCCCAGCCGCCCAGGTTCTTCGGGTGCTGGATGCTCTGGATGTAGCGCGCGAGCGAGTTCACCTCCGTGTCGGTGAGCTCGCCTTCGCCGAAGCGAGGCATCACATACGGGCCGATCCGTACCGCCTCACCGACCTGTCTCGGTGTCGCCTGATTCAGCGCAGGGACGATCGCGCCGGTCACGATCCCGCCCTGACCCTGGATGGTGTGGCAGCCCGCGCAGTCCAGTCCGAACAGACGCTGCCCTTCCGCGAGCGACCCTCGGTTCGGCTGCACCGTTGGGATGCCAGGGCCGCCGAACGATCCGACGTAGGCGACGAGCGCCTTGATCTTGCTCTGCGGAAATGCGGGGCTCGTCCGCAGCGGCTGCGCCTTCGGGTTGGGCAGCGGCATTCGCCCGGTCTGCAGGTAGAAGTCCGCCGCCAGCGCGCCGACGCCATGCAGGCTCGGGGCGCGGCCACTGATGCCCTGCGCGCTCAGACCGTGGCATGACGCGCAGGAGGAGTCGAACAGCGCGTGACCCTGCGCCACCAGCCCAGAAGGAGCAGCAGTGGAAGTGGGCGAGGGGGTTGCGCTGGCGTCCCAGTGAGCGGCGAAGTCAGTCAGCGCGAGCGCGCCGCACACAAGCGCCACCATCATCATCAGCCGGCGTCTCATCGACCCGCCAGCTCCCGCACCGGCAACCCGGTGCTCCGGTCGGCGTAGCGGTCGCGGCGCTGCTGGCGGCGCTCCTCGGCGAGCATCGCGCTCATCGCGATCACGATCGCCAGCACACCCATCACCACGCCGCCAGCCACCAGCATCAGCACCCCAGCTGTCTGCTGGTCCGCCAGCGCCGAGACGTGCAGGTCCCGCGCCGGCGCCAAATAGAACGGGTAGCGGACGTGCTCATCGAACAGGAACACGCCGGCAGGAATCGACATCACGAGCATCGCGGCCATCAGCCACGAGAACCTCGCGATCGCACCAGGCGGGCGCGGAATCGGGTCGGCCGCGAGCAGCGGCAGCAAGAACAGCGTGCCCGTCCAGAAGTAGGCGGCGTGCTCGAGCGCATGGAGTGTCTGGTCGCGCAGCGCCGCTTCATAGACACCCGTCAAATGCGTGGCGAGCACCACAACCGTGAACAACAGCGAACCCGCACGCCGGCCGCGTCAACAAGCGCACCGCGGCGGCCACGCAGAACCACTGACCAGCACACGTCGCGCAGCCGGCGTGGAGGCGCTCAGCGCCAGGCGCACCGGCGCACCCCACAACAGCAGCATCGGTGCGAGGAGGATCAGCAGCAGATGCTCGATCACATGCACCGACAGCAGCTCATCCGCGTACTGGTCGATCCCCGACATCAACGCGAGCGCCAGGACCACCAGCCCCGCCAGAAACGAAACCGCCCGCCAGATCGGCCAGGGCGAGGAGGCGCGGCACATGCCCCACACGTAAAGCCCAGCCGTCATCCCCAACACACAGAGCAGCACGGGGTCCAAGGTCCACGTACCCAGCAGACGGCCGAGCGTGGGCGGCTGCGCGCTCACCGCAAGCCTTCCCTGCGCAGCGCCCGCGAGCGCTCGCGCTGCTCACGCACCACGCCGCCGAGGCCGAGCGCCATGATGCCGACGCCGATCAAGATCAGCCACAGCCCGAACCCGGCGCCGATGAGCGCCACGGCAACCCCGACGACCAGCGCGACCGTAGCGACAGAGCTGTCGGTGATCAGCCGCGGCCCACCAACCTGCCCCTGGCGGATGTCGAGCGCCCACACCACAAGCCCGACGAGAACACAAGCTGCGCTGGCCACCGCCGGGATCGCGAACTGGATCAGTTTCGGGGCGAACACGGCCTGCACGCCGGTCAGCACCGCCAGCCACAACCCCCAGACGAGCAGGACGACAGCCGCGCGTCTCACACGCCCACCTCCTCGCGCGCCTCGCGCAGATCCAAAAGGGGCGCGTAGCTGCGGATCGGCGGCAGCTCGTGGAAGTTGTGGCGGGGTGGCGGCGAGCTCGTCGCCCACTCGAGCGTCTGCGCCCCCCAAGGATCATCTCCAGCCTCGCGCCGGTCACGCAACGAGACCAGCATGTTCCACATGAACACCAGCACCGACAGCGCGATCACGACCGACCCGGCAGTCTCCAGAATGTTCAACCCCTGCCAACCCGTTGAGGCGGGGTAGCGCGCGATCCGCCGCGTCATGCCCTCAGCACCGAGGATGAACATCGGGAAAAAGGTCACGTTCGTCCCGATTACCATCAGCACGAAGTGCAGCTTGCCGAGACGCTCGCGCAGCATCGCCCCGGTGATCTTCGGAAACCAGTAGTAGATGCCGGCGAACAAGCCGAAAGCGCTGCCCGCGAAGATCGTGTAGTGAAAATGCGCCACCACGAAATACGACATGTTCAGCCCGTAATCCAACGGCGGCGAGGCAAGGATCACCCCCGTCAACCCACCCACGAGGAACTGCACGAGGAAGCCGAGGGCGAACAAGAACGAGGTGGTGAAACGCAGCCTGCCTCGCCACAGCGTCGCTAGGAAATCGAAATACTCCACACCCGCCGGGACGATCAAAGCGGTCGATGTCAGCGCGAAATACTTGTTCGAGAGCACCCCGAACGTGTACATGTGGTGCGCCCACACCGTCATCGACAAGCCAGCGAAAGCGAGCAGCGCGACCACGAACGCCGAGTAGCCAAAGAACCGCCGGGATGAGAACGTGGCCAGCACCTCGCCGACCATCCCCACGAACGGGAAGAACATCACGTACACAACTGGGTGCCCGTAGAACCAGAACAGCGCCTGGTAGTCCACCGCGCCGGCGCCGCCGACGAGCACATCCCCGAAGTGCCGTTGCGCCCACAGCAACCCGAGGGCGAGCAGCAGCGCGGGGAACCCGAACACAACCATCACGCAGGTCACGACCATCGTCCAGGTGAACACCGGCATCCGCATCAGCGTCATCCCCGGCGCACGCCGGCGAAGCGCGGTCGACAGGATGCAGCCAGCCCACAGGATCTGTCCGAGGGTCGCCAGCATCACCCCGAAGATCCACAGTTCCATGCCGCTGCCAGGAGAGTGGATCGAATCTGAGAGCGGGTCGAACCCCCACCAGGAGGCCGCCGCGGCGCCGCCGCTGGTCAGAAACCCCGACCACATGCTCACGCCGCCGCACAACAGCATCCACAGCCCGGCCAGCGCCACGCGCGGCCCTGCGATCTCGGCCGCCCCGACCTGCAAGGGGACGAAGTACACGCCGACCGCGAGCGCGACCGGCACGATCACGAGGTAGACCATCGTCGAGCCGTGCATCGTGAAAAGTTCGTTGTAGGTCTGCTGGGAGACCACGCCGCCGTCCGCCGCGAGCTGGCTTCGCATCAACAACGCCAACAGCCCACCCGCCAGGAAGAACACGAGCGCGACCATGCAGGCCGCGCCGGCGATCCGCTTGTGGTCACTCGAGGCGAACGTGCGCGACGCCGCACGGGCAGGCACCGCAACCGCGTTCACGACGACACTCCCTGCCGGGCGGCTTCGTGCGCGAGCCACACTCCGAAGCGCTGCGGGCTGACTGCCCGGATGGCGAAGTGCATCTCGCTGTGGTCCTCTCCACAGAGCACCGAGCACTCACCGCCGTAATAGCCGGGCGTCTGGAACAGGAGATCAAAGCGGGTCGTGTAGCCCGGCACGAACTGCCGCTGGTAGTGAAGACCGGGCACCCAGAAGCCGTGAATCACATCCTCAGAGCTACCCACGAATTCAACCTCGCTGCCCGTCGGCACATACGCCGGCGTCGGATGCCACGTGTCGACATCGGCGATGCTCACGCCGTCCGAGTAGATGAAGCGCCAGCTCCACTGCGCGGCGATCACCTTGATCCGAACCCCAGGATGCGCGGCCGTGCGATCGATCGGCGTCTCCGCAGTGAACGTCACCCACAACAAGAAAGCCACCACGCCCGCCAGGACGCACGCATACGCCGTCTCCAGCACGAGCGCCTGCGAGCGCCGCCCCGGCGTCCTGCGTCTCGCGCCTGCGATCAGCAGCACCAGCAGCGTGCCGAGCACGAGCACGAACACGCCCACGGCGATCGGCAGGTAGATCCCCTCCACGTGCTCGTAGGCGTGCGCCGTGTTCGGCATCAGTGCTCGTAGCGCTCCGCCTCGCCCTCACGCAACGACAGCCCCATCCCAGGGACTGTCGGGTCCGGCCAGAGCCCGCCTTCGCGCAGCGGCGGGGCGCCGTCGAACAGCAGCTCCTCGATGCGGGCGTGGTCGTGGAAATACTCGACGTGAGCGAGCGGCTCGATCGCCGCGCACACGTGCGCGTGCAGCGCCGGGCTCGTGTGCGCAGAGAGCCGCAAGCCACGCGCGGCGCACAGTGCGCCCACCTGCAGCAGCTGGGTGATGCCGCCGCAGCGCGTCACGTCCGCCTGCAGCACGTCGACCGCGCCGGCGTCGAGCATCCGCCGGAAGTAGAAAAGGTCATAGCCGTACTCGCCTGCGGCGACCTCCATCCCCGCAGGGGCACGGTCTCGCAGCAATCTGAGTCCCTCGAGGTCATCGGAGGAGACCGGCTCCTCAAACCACGACACCCGAGCCTCTCGCGCGAACGTCTCGGCGAGCGCCAGCGCCTGCTTACGCGAGTAAGCGCCATTCGCGTCCACGAACAACTCGACCCCATCGCCGATCACGCTGCGGGCATGTCGAACGCGCTCAGGATCACGGTCAGGCTCTGAGCCCACCTTCATCTTCACCGCGCCGATTCCCTGTGCCACCCAGCCGGCGAGCTGGCGCTGCATCTGCTCCGGGGTGTAGGTGGTGAACCCGCCGCTGCCATACACCGGCACCCGCTCGCGGACCCGACCCAGCAGAGTGCTCAACGCGACCCCAAGCAACCTTGCCTTCAGGTCCCAGAGCGCGACATCTACGGCCGAGATCCCGCTCGAGGCCACCCCCGGATAGCCGATGTTGCGCACCGCACGACGCATCGCTGCCCACGCCGCCGACGGCGAAAGCGCATCCCCGCCAACAACCGCCTCGGCCAAGGAGCTCTGAGACCAGCGCGGCTGCCGCACCCGCCGCGTAGCTATAGCCAACGCCGGTATGTCCAGCTGAGCGGGCTTCCACGACGACGATCGTCGTCGTATCCCAGCTAAGCGTGCCATCGGCCTCCGGCGCGTCCGTCGGCACCGTGAACGCCCTCGCCGTGAGCTGCTCGACAACGGGCTTCGCCCCGCGGGCCGGATGCTCCGCGGGGCTCTCGGCGTCTGCGCTGCTCACCGGCCCGACCCGCGATCGTGTCTCGTTCAGCGAGTGCCGACGAAACGAGCGTTCTGCTCGTTCTCGACCTCGACGTGCTCGGGCCGCGGACCCTCATCCCGGCCGCCCTCGATCTCATCGCCCTCGGGCGCCAGCTTTTTGCCGCGCAGCCACATGCTCAACGCATACAGCCCGCCGCCGAGCACGCCAACCACGATCAGCACCAGCACGAGAATGAAAATGCCTCCAAATTCCATGCCAGTCACATACCCAAACCGTCGTTGCTCAAACCGGCGTCGCTCGCGGCTCCGCCTGCGCGAGCGCGACGACCGCGGCGACATGCGAGAGGTGCGTAAGCGTCTGCGGATAGTTGCCCAGCAGCTCACCGCTGGCGGGATCGACCTGCTCTGAGAACAAGCCGAGCGGGCTGGCGGCGCCCATCGTCCGGTCGAACACCTCCCGCGCCTCCGGCAACCTGCCCTGGCGGGCGTAGCACTCAGCCAGCCAGAACGAGCAGGCAAGGAACGCGCCCTCCCGGCCGGGCAGCCCATCGTCCTGGCGGTAGCGGTAGAGAAACCCGTCCGCATCAAGCTCCGCGCGCACCGCGTCAGCGGTGCGGAGCATCCGCTCATCATCGAACTCCACGAACCCCACGACCGGCAGCAGCAGCAGCGCGGCGTCCAACGCCGGCTCGTCAAAGCACTGCACGAACACGCCACGCTCAGAGTCATAGCCGCGCGTCTCGATCGCCTCGCGCATCTCCTTCCGCGCTTTCTCCCAGCGCCGCGTCGGCGCCGTGCGCGCGCATTCCTCAGCCAGCCTGAGGCCGCTGTCCACCGCCGCCCAACAGCACGCCTTGGAGTGAACGAAATGCCGCGGCTCACCCCGCCACTCCCAGATCCCCCGGTCGGGCTCAGACCACCGCTGCACCGCAGTGTCGACGAGCTCTGAGAAGAACCGCCATTCGTCATCGTCAGGGGAGTGCCCACGGCGATGCCACCGCCACGCCAGATTGAGGATCTCGCCGAAGGCGTCCAACTGCAGCTGACCGGCAGCTTCGTTACCGACCCGTACGGGCCGCGAGCCACGGTAGCCCTCCAGCTCCAGGCATTCCTCAGAGATGCGTCGCTCACCACCGATCCCGAACAGGATCTGTAGGTCCTCGGCGTGCCCGGCGCTGGTGCGCACGATGAAATGGCGAAACCGCCGGGCCTCACGCTCGCAGCCAAGCTCCGCCAGCGCGTGCGCCGTCAGCGTCGAGTCCCGCACCCAGCTGAAGCGGTAATCCCAGTTGCGCTCGCCGCCCAACGTCTCCGGCAGCGAGGTCGTGGGGGCAGCCACGATCGCCCCGGTCGGCGCGTAGGTCAGCGCCTTCAGCGTCAACGCCGAACGCACGAGCGCATCGTGATCGGGGCCGTCCTTGCTCAACCGCTCACGCCAAGCGCGCCACCACTGCACGGTCTCCTCAAGACGCTCGTCCACCTTCCCGGCATCCAACGCGCTCTGCTCTCGCTCAAGCAGATGCGGGCGCACGAACCGGATCAACAGTCGCACCCGCTCCCCGGCATGGATCTGGCCGCCTGCGACGATCGCTTCCTGCTCGACGCGCAGCTCGCCGTCGCTCCAAACCAAGAGCCCGTCGTCGCCGCCGATCGCCGTAAACACGTCTACCGCGGCGCGACGCAGCCACGGCCGCACCGCCCCGTAGTCAAACCGGGGTGCCACCTCGAAGCGCACCTCCGCGCTGCCGCGCTCGCACTCCACGATCCGCACCAGCTCACGATGCGGCTCGAGCGCCCCGTGCTCGCGCATCGCAAAGAAATCCCTCACCCGCACAGTCCCCTGCGGCCCTTCAAGGAGACTCTCGAGCACCAGCGTGTCCTCGATATAGCTCACGCCCCGCCAGCTCGCCTCGCCCTCCACGCCTACCGTGCAGAACCCTCCGCGCTCACGGTCAAGCAGCCGTCCGAAGCAGCTCCCGCTATCGAAACGCGGCAGACAGCACCAGTCGATCGAACCCTCAGCCGAAACCAGCGCGGCGCTGTGACAGTCCCCGATCAGCCCATATGAGCCGATCGCCGGCGCCTGCTTGCTCATCGCCCCCGCCGCATCGCGCCAATCCCCACAAGCCCCGCCGCGACCACAGCGCCGGCGCCAACCAGCCGCCGGTGGCGCGTGAGCTCCCACTGCACGCTGCGCGGCTTGGCCTGCTTATCGAAGTCGCCGTGCGCTGAGCGCTCGCCCGGAAGCGGCGCAAACAGGTTGTCCGGCCGCCCCGCCTGCACAGGCTCATCGGTCTGCTGGGCGTCAAACCCCGTCTTCGCCAGATAGCGGTCGCCGACGCCGGGAGCGAGCGCATTGCCGAGCAGCGTGACAGCGGTCGACGCGCCGACCCACCACTCTCGCCGCGCCGGCTCGCTGGCGGCGGCCACGATCGCCCGCGCGGCGACCTCCGGCTGATAGATCGGTGGCACCGGCTGCGGATGCCGGGGGAGCCGTGTACGCACCGTGTCGAACTGTGGCGTGTTCATAGCCGGCAACTGCACCATCGTCACCCGGACCCCGCTGCCCTCGTGCATCAGCTCGCAACGCAGCGACTCGGTGAACCCCTGGATCGCGTGCTTGCACGCACAGTAAGGGCTCTGCAAAGGGATGCCACGATAGGCCAGCGCCGAGCCGACCTGCACGATCACACCACGATCCCGCGAGCGCATCCGCGAAAGCGCACACAACGTCCCATACACCACCCCGAGATACGTGACCTCAGTCACCCGTCGGAACTCATCGGCGGTGATCTCCCACGTGGGGGCAAACACGCTCGCCATCGCGTTGTTCACCCACACCCCGATCTCGCCGTGCTCCTCCAGCGTGCCCGCTGCCTCCTCGAGCGCCTGCGGGTCAGCGACATCGCACTCCAACACCACCGGGCGCCCGCCCAGCGACTGCACCTCAGACGCCGTGGCGGCCAAGGCTTCCTGGCCGCGGGCGATCAGCCCAACCGTCGCACCCTCACGCGCGAACGCCTGCGCGGTCGCGCGCCCAACACCCGAGCTCGCACCCGTCACCGCCACCACGACAGATCCCATCATTCCTCCATCAAACGCCGGCGACACACACCGCGCATCTACCCAACCGCCCGTCCCGCCAACCGTAACCGCACCACCCGCCCGGGTGCGATTCACATCGGACGGACGAGATCATCCTCCCCATCTGGCGCCTTCAAATGATCGGCGAAGTCGAAGCCGTCAGCCAAGCCAGCGAGCTACTCAGCGACCTCGCGACGGGCCACACGGTCATCCTCGCGAGCTCCGCCAAGCAGCCCGAGATCGAGCACTACATCGACCTGCTCGGCGCGCGCCAGCTCGCCGACGGATGGACGAGCGCCAGCGACGTGCAAGCGACCAAGCCCCAGCCCGACCTCGTGAACGCTGCCCTGGAATGCGCGGACGCGCAACCGGAGCAGGCGGTGATGATCGGCGACACACCGTGGGACGTCCAAGCAGCCCAGCGCGCCGGCGTGCAAACGCTCGCGGTGATGACCGGCGGCTTCTCAAAAGAAGAGTTGTGCGAAGCAGGCGCCATCGATGTCTACGAGTCGGTTGCTGAGCTGCGCTCCTCACTCGAGCAGACAGTCCTGCGGGGCAAGCCATCCAGATAGATCGTGAGCATCTCGCTCACTGGCGCACGCGAACGGTTCAGGCACTGTCGCTGGCATCCGCGAGCAACTCCAGTACCGCCTTCTCGACGCGAGCACGGACTCTCGCTTTGCCAAGATCCGGGCCAGCGCGACCGATTGCCTCAGCGATCGTCACCCCGGCCTGAAAACGGTCGATCACCCTCGGGTCCACATATGACGCACGACACACCGCGGGCGTATTACCCAAATACGCGGCAACCGTCTTGATCGCCTGTTTGACCTCCCGCTCACGCGCGGCTTTTCCTTTTACCTCCTCTGCGCCTGCCAGCGCGACCGCTGCGAGCACCGTCGCGTTCCAGGTACGAAAGTCCTTGGCGGTGAACTCCCCACCCAAGCACTGCTTCAGGTAGGCGTTCACCTCCTCGGCGGTCAGGTCCCTCCAGCCGTCGCTCGCACGGTAGGCCAGCAACTGCGAGCCGGTGCGCCGCCGCTTGAGGGCCCCGACCATCACCAGCGCCTCGGGGTCGGCGATCGCCTGCACCCGCCGCTGCCCAGACTTCGCCGGGAAGTCGAAGATCACCTCACGCTCCTCGAAGGTCACGTGCTCGCGCAGCATCGTCGTCAACCCATAGGACTCGTTGCGCTCCGCGTAGTCCTCCGAGCCGATACGAAAGAACCCCAGATCAAGCAGCCGCACCGCCAACGCCAGCACCCGCCGCTCGGTCAACTGCCCAACCGCGACCTGCCGCTCGCCGCTGGGGAGCTCGAGGTCGCGCGCCACACGACGACGCAGCCGTGGCAGCGCCGCACCGAAGGCGATCATCGAGTCGAACTTCCGTCGGTCGCGGTGAGCCCGCCAACGCTCGTGGTAGAGGTACTGCTTGCGGCCCGCGGCGTCGACCCCAGTGGCTTGCAGGTGCCCAAGCGGGTCCATGCACACCCACACCTCCCGCCACGCTGGGGGGATCACGAGCTCCGCGATCCGCTCCAGCACCTCGGGATCGCCGACACGCCCTCCGTCGGGGTCGAGGTACTCAAAGCCACGGCCGCGTCGCCGGCGCACAATGCCCGGCGCCGCACAGTTGCTACGCCTCAAGCGTGCGATCTCACCCCTCCAAGCATCATCCAAGCCATACCCGGCGCTCTAGCCATGCAACCGCCCCCGAGCGCGCCGGTTGCATCCGGCCGCGACGGGGTAAGCGACTACCGAAACAGTCAGCAACCGGAGGCCCGCCATGTCAGCAACAAAGAACAGCAACGGCATTCTCGCCGAGGACGCCCGTGAGGAGCGCGAGCGGATCGTGGAGATGCTCACCAAGGCGTACTGGATGGAGATCGAGACCGTGATGAGCTACCTCGCCGGTTCGGTGAACCCCGACGGCGTGCGCGCCCAGGAGATCATCAAGTCCCTGCGCGAGGACATCCAAGAGGAGCTCGGGCACGCTACCCAGTTCGCCAACCGCATCAAGGAGCTCTACGGGATCGTCCCCGGCTCGATGGACTTCGCAGCCGAACAGTCCTACCTGCAGCCGCCCGAGCATCAAACGGACATCGTGCACGTCATCAAGGGCGTGATCGAGGCCGAGACAGGCGCGATCGACTTCTACAACGAGATCATCGAGGCGACCGAGGAGACCGATCCCGTCACCAACGACATGGTGATCGCGATCCTCCACGACGAGGAGGGCCACCGCCGCCTGTTCGAGGGGTTCCTGCGCGAGTACCAAGACCAGCCGTGAGCAACACGACTGCCACCGGCATGGCCACCACAGAGGAGAGAGCCCAAGCGCAGCCGCGATCCGCCCTGAGTTTCACCTTCGACGACGGCCCCGACGAGACGTGGACGCCGCGCGTGCTAAAGCAGCTCGCCCGTTGCGAAGTCACGGCGACGTTCTTCATGGTCGGCGAACGAGTACGCGCTCACCCTGACCTCGCCCGCACCGTGCTCGCCGCCGGCCACGAGATCCAGCTGCACTGTGACCGTCACATCCGCCACACCGAGCTCACCGAAGCAGAGCTACAGCTCGACACCGAACTGGCGCTCGACGCCCTGGCCACAGTGGACGTGAGCCCGCAGCTCTGGCGGGCCCCGTGGGGAATCTGCACCGACGCGAGCGTTCGAGCAGCCGCCCAGGTTGGCCTGCAGCTCGTGCGCTGGTCAATCGACACGCACGACTGGCGCGGCGATCAGCCACACCACATGCTCGCCGATATCCACGACCAGCTCGCTGACGGTGGGGCGGTGTTGATGCACGACGCAATCGGGCCCGGAGCACTACGTGCCGGCTGCCAGAACACCGTTGCGCTGCTACCAGCGCTCGCCGCTGCCGCCCGCGCCGACGGTCTCGCGCTCGCCCCGATGCAACACCCAGCGATCAGCCCGCCAGCGATCGAGGTGCCAGCGTGAGCGTCCAACAGCTACCCCCGCGAGCCTCCACCGCACGACTGCAAGGACGCGCTCGCGCGCATCGCCCAGCGCGCCATCGAGCTCGATCGCCAACCACGGTTCCCCACGGAGAACTTCGCCGACCTTCTCGCCGCCGGTGCACTCACACCCCCGCCCGATGGACTGGTGGGCGAAGCACGGCTCGTGCGGGCAGTGGCCGCCGCCGACGCCTCGACCGCGCGCATCCTCGACGGACACCTCAACGGCATCGAGCGGCTGACCCTCGCCGCCCCCGAGCCGCTGCGCTCCACCGAGCTCACCCAGATACAGGATGGCGAGCTGCTGCTGGGCGTCTGGGGCGCAGACCCAGCCGCCGGCGAGGGGCCACCCGCCCGGCTCGAGCACACCAACGGACAGCCGGTACTGCGCGGCGTCAAGACCTTCTGCTCGGGCGCCGGCGGCGTTCAGCGCGCGCTCATCCTCGCCGCAGACCACGACGGCTCCCGCCGCCTCGTCTACCTCGACACCACCAGCAGCCAGATCAGCATCGACTGCGGCTGGTATCAAGCATCCGGGCTGCGCGCCTCAGAGAGCCACCGCGTCGAGTTCCACGACACGCCCATCCTCGCGGTCCTCGGCGGCCCCGGCGAGCTATCACGCGAGCCCTACTTCTCCCGCGACGGCATCCGCACCTCCGCCACCTGGGCCGGGCTCGCCGACAGCATCATGCGCGAGACCGTCGGTGCGCTCGACCCCGAGCGCACCGACGCGGTACAGGCCCACAGGCTCGGCAGGATGCGCGTCGCGCAAAGCACGATCGGCCGCTGGTTCGAGTACACCACCACCAGCCTCAACCAGCCAGATGATCCGCGGCGCGAGCTCGACCCGGCCGTGCTCGCCCTGGAATGCCGCGTCGCCCTCGCAGACGCCGCCCGACTGATCTCCACCCAGGCGGCACAAGTCTGCGGGTCACGGGCGCTGATCGGCGCGAGCACCCTCGACCGCGCCCGCCGTGACCTCGACCTGTTCCTCCTGCAGCATCGGTTGGACCCCAAGCTCGTAAAGCTCGGCGCGCACACGCTCGATCCGGAGGGAGCATGAGCGCCACCGCCGACCTCGAGCGCTTCGAGCGTCTCTACCAGCAGAGCCCCGACCCCTGGGGCTATCGCACCAGCAGCTACGAGCAGCAGAAGTACGCGGCGACGCTCGCAGCGCTGCCCAGGCAAACTCACGGCCTCGTTCTGGAGGTTGGCTGCTCGATCGGCGTGTTCACCGGTCAGCTCGCCGCGCGCTGCGCGCACGTGGTCGCGATCGACTTCTCCCTCAGCGCCTTGGAGCTCGCCCGCCGCAACCTGCAAAGTGTCGGCAACGTCGATCTGTTGCGCGCCAGCTTTCCCGAGGAAACCCCGCCTGGCTCATGGGATCTGATCGTCTGCTCAGAGGTCCTCTACTACCTACAGCCGCCGGCGCTCGCGGACGCGATCGGCTGGATCAAGACACAGCTCAGCTTTGGTGCGAGCGTGCTCACTGTCAGCTGGCGCGGCATTGGGCGCGACGAGCCGCTGACCGGCGATGAGGTGCACGACCGGCTCGCTCGCGAGCTCGCCCGCTGGCACGCGCTCGACGCACGCCAAGAGCAGTACAGGCTCGACCGCTTCGACGGCCGATGAGCCCCCGGCGGATCGTGATCGTCGGCGCCGGCCCCGCCGGCCTGGCAACCGCCCGCGCCTACCGCGAAGCAGGCGGCACGGCAGAGGTCACGATGCTCGGCAAGGAGACCATCATCCCCTACAGCCGGCCACCGCTGACCAAGGAGTTCCTGCGCGGCGAGCTCGACGCCAGCGAGCTGCCGATCGAGGAGCCCAGCTGGTTTGAGGAGCACGACATCCAGCTGCGCCTCGGCTGCCAAGTCACAGCCATCGACCCCAGCACAGGTGCCGTTCACGCCGACGGCTATGCGCTCAGAGCCGACGCGATCGTGCTCGCCACCGGCGCCGAACCATCCCGGCCCGACCTGCCCGGCCTGGACGACCCGCGGGTACATACGATGCGGGAGCGGCCTGACAGCGAACGCATCGCCTCACAAGCCAAGCCAGGCACCCGCACCATCGTGCTCGGCACTGGCTTCATCGGCTGTGAGCTAGCCGCATCGCTCGCGCTGCGCGGCACCCACGTCACGCTCGTCGGCCAAGAACCAGCGCCGCAGCAGCAGCGCCTCGGCGCCGAGGTCGCCGAGCACATCGCACGTTGGCTGGCAGACCTCGGCGTGACGCTACGGATGGGCATGAAGGTCTCCGCCGTGCACAACGGCCGCATCGTCGCGCTCAACCACGGCGACCCGATCGAGGCCGACAACGTGGTGCTCGGCATGGGCGTTCAGCCCCGCAGCGAGCTAGCCGAGCAAGCGGGCCTTACGATCGTCAAGGGAGCGATCCTCACCGACGCACAGATGCGAGCCCACGACCGGGTGCTCGCTGTCGGCGACGTCGCCTACGCTCACAACCGCAGCGCAGGACGACGGCTGCGCGTAGAACACTGGGGCGACGCGCTCGGCCAAGGCGAGATCGCCGGGCGCGTACTCGCCGGCCAGAACACGCACTGGCAAGACGTGCCCGGCTTCTGGTCGACCATCGGCCAGCACACCCTCAAGTACGCAGCCTGGGGCGACGGCCACGACAAATGCAGACTCGATGAGCACCCCGACAGCTCGTTCACCGTGTGGTATTCGCACCACGACAAGCTCGTCGGTGCGCTCACCCACAATCGCGACGAGGACTACGAACAAGCGCAACAGCTCATCGCCGCCGGGGGAAGCCCCCCATGAACGAGCACCCGCTAGACCTCCACGGGATGCCGGCGGCCGTCGAGCTCGCACCGCCGCACCTCGACCTCCACGCAGTCGTCGTAATCCCGGCCCGCGACGAGGCGCCCCGGATCGCCGCCTGCCTGCACGCGCTCGCCAGCCAGCACGACATGCCCGTCAACAGCTACGAGATAATCGCGATCCTCGACGGCTGCCGCGACAACACGCTCGGAGTCATCCAGCAGACCGCCCGGCTGCACGAGCAGCTCGCCATCCACACCGTCATCCTTCCGCATCCCCAGGGCGTCGGACGCGCCCGGCGCCTGGGCATGGACATCGCCTGCCGACGACTCATGAGCCTCGAACGACCCGCGGGGCTGATCGCAAGCAGCGACGCCGACACGACCGTCGCCGGCGACTGGCTCTCAGTGCAACTTGCCCTCTCGCGGTCGGGCGCCGCTGCGATCGGAGGACTCATCGAGCTCGACCCTACAGAGCGAGACACGCTCGACCCGCACGCCCTCGCCGTGCGCGAACTGGGCGCCGCCAGGCGGCTCGCGCTCGCCGTCCAGCAGACTGCGGGCGCCGCGCTGGTCGAGCACCCGCACTTCTCCGGCGCATCGCTCGCGCTGACTGCCGCCGCGTATGAGCGCTGCGGCGGACTGCCAGTACGCGCAGCGCTCGAGGACGAGGCGCTAGCCCACGCGCTCACCAGCCAAGGCATCGCCATCCACCGCCCCCGCCACGTCCGGGTGAGGACCTCCGCCCGCACCGACGGGCGCGCTCCGCGCGGCCTCGCGCAAGACCTCACGCGCGCAGACTGGCGAGCCCGCCGCTCCTACAACGCCAGCGAGTTCCCGCTCGGCCAGCTGCTCGCCGTCAAGCAGCACACCATCGCTCTCCTGCTGCCAGCCCGCGAAGTCGCAAAAACGATCGACCCGATCGCTCGCACCGCCGCTCGGCTCAAAGACGCCGGCCTGCTCGATGAGGTGCTCGTCATCGACGCCGCCTCCCAGGACGAGACCGCCGCGATTGCCCGCCAAGCCGGGCTCCACGTCGCCCAAGAGGATGAGCTGCTGGCCGACTACGGACCCTCACAAGGCAAGGGCGACGCGATGTGGCGAGGACTCGCCGCAACCAGCAGCGAAATCGTCGCGTTCGCCGACACAGACACCGAGGACTTCCATGAAGGATTCCTCCTCGGGCTCCTCGGCCCGCTGCTCTGCGACCCCGACATACAGCTCGTCAAGGGCACCTTCCGTCGCCCGTTCCGCAACGGCGACACCGTGCTCGCCGAAGGCGGCGGGCGCGTCACCGAGCTGATGGCAAGGCCGCTGCTCAACCTCCATGCCCCGCAGCTGGCTGTGTTCGACCAGCCGCTCGCGGGGGAGACCGCCGGGCGCCGGGCGCTGCTCGAACAGATCCCGTTCGCCGCCGGCTACGGCGTCGAGATAGCAATGCTGATCGACAGCTGGCGAACCTGCGGGCTGGACGCGCTCGCCCAAGTCGACCTCGGGCAAAGGCAAAACCGCCACCAGCCGCTGCGCGACCTCTCAGCGATGGCCTACGCCGTGCTCCTCGCCGCCCAAACCCGCTTCCTTGGGCCGGAGTTCGCCGACAGCAACGCCTGCAGCTCAATCATCCTGCCACCCACCGCCAGTGCCCCGGAGCTGATGGAGGCACGCCACGTAACCCTTGAGGAACGTCCACCGCTCGTCAAACACCGCGCACATGCTCAGGTTCCCGCCGCCTAGAGGCGGCTCTGCCTCACAGCCGCCGATCGCACCGTTTTGGCCCCCGACGTCAGGGGTAGGAGCGATAGAGCATGAGCGCTGAGAACGACATGACCCTGCGCTTCACCCACGCCGACCGAAAGGGAGCGCTATGAGCGAGACCGTCGCCGACCACCTGCTCAACCGGCTAGCGAACGAGTGGGGAGTGAAACGCATCTACGGATACCCCGGCGACGGCATCAACGGCATCATGGGCGCCTTCGGCCGCGCAGATGACTGCCCGGAGTTCATCCAGGTTCGCCACGAGGAGATGGCCGCCTTCATGGCCTGTGCGCACGCGAAGTTCACAGGTGAAGCCGGCGTGTGTCTCGCCACCTCCGGCCCCGGCGCGATTCACCTGCTCAATGGCCTCTACGATGCGAAGCTCGACCACCAGCCGGTCGTCGCGATCATTGGTCAGCAGGCCAGGCTCGGCCTGGGCGGCAACTATCAGCAGGAGGTCGACCTCACCACGCTCTACAAGGACGTCGCCCACGAGTACGTCCAGATGGCAACCGAGCCCGGCCAGATCCGTCACCTGATCGACCGCGCGATGCGGATCGCGCTCTCCGAGCGCACCGTCACCTGCGTGATCGTCCCCAACGACCTGCAGATGGAACCAGCCGTGCCGACACCACCGCACGCTCACGGCACCGTGCACTCCGGCCCGGGCTACACACCCCCGAACGTCACGCCCAACGACGAGCAACTGCGGCGTGCCGCCGAGGCGCTCAACGCGGGCGAGCGCGTAGCGATGCTCGTCGGCGCCGGCGCGCTACACGCCACCCAAGAGGTGATCGAGGTCGCCGACACGCTCGGCGCCGGGGTCGCCAAGGCGCTGCTCGGCAAGGCCGCCGTACCCGACGACCTGCCGTTCGTCACCGGCTCAATCGGCTTGCTGGGCACACGCCCCAGCTGGGACATGATGCAGGACTGCGACACGCTACTGATGGTCGGCTCCAGCTTCCCCTACTCGGAGTTCCTGCCCGAGGAGGGCCAGGCCCGCGGCGTGCAGATCGACCTGGACGGCAGGATGCTCGGCATCCGCTACCCAATGGAGGTAAACCTCGTCGGCGACAGCGCGCTCACCCTCAAAGCGCTCCTGCCGTTGCTCGAGCGCAAGGACGATCGCGGCTGGCGGGAGAAGATCGAAAAGAACATGAGCGAGTGGTGGCAGGTCATCGATAAGCGCGCGCACGAGCCCGCCAAGCCGATTAACCCGCAGCTGATCTTCCACGAGCTCTCAAAGCGCCTACCCGACGGCGCGATCCTCACCTCCGACTCCGGCTCGGCTGCCAACTGGTACGCCCGCGACGTGCGGCTACGCGCCGGCATGATGGCCACGCTCTCGGGCACCCTCGCGACGATGGGACCGGGCGTGCCATATGCGATCGCGGCGAAGTTCGCGCACCCTGACAGGCCCGTGATCGCGCTCGTCGGCGACGGGGCGATGCAGATGAACGGGCTCGCCGAGCTGATCACGATCGCCAAGTACCGGGAGCGCTGGTCAGACCAGCGGCTGATCGTGCTCGTGCTCAACAACCGCGACCTCAACCAGGTCACCTGGGAGCAGCGCGCGATGTCCGGCGACCCAAAGTTCGTCGAGTCCCAGGAACTACCCGACGTGCCCTACGCGCGGTGGGCGGAAATGATCGGGCTGAACGGCATCCGCACCGACGACCCCGAAGCGATCGGCGCGTGCTGGGATCAGGCGCTTGCCGCCGACCGGCCCACCGTGCTCGAGGTGTGCTGTGACCCCGAAGTGCCGCCGCTGCCGCCGCACATCACGATCGAGCAGGCCCGCTCGTTCGCCTCAGCAATCCTGCACGGAGACCCAGGCAGCCGGCGGATCATCGCCCAAGCGCTGCGCCAGAAGCTGCCCGAGTTCCTCCCAGGACGATGAGCGCCAAGCGCCTGCTGGGAAACCTGCGCCGCGGACGCGCGCAGCGCACCCTCGCCGCCGCGACCGCCGCAAGCGCACTGCCGCTCGGCCTGGAGATCTACTTCGAGCACTTCCGCGGCTCCTTCGGCGACAAGTGGATGTGGACCCCCGTCGCGCTCTCGCCGCTGCTCACCGCCGCCGGACTCGCAGGCGTGGGCTCCAAGCGAGCAGCGAGGACCGTGCTGCCCGCTGTGTCTGCCCTGTACTGCCTGGACGGGCTGATCGGCGTCTACACCCACATACAAGGCGTGCGCAAGCGTCCCGGCGGGTTTTCAGAGCCGCTCTACAACATCGTTATGGGGCCGCCGCTGCTCGCGCCCGGCTCGCTCGCCCTCGTCGGTGGCATGGGCCTCGCGGCGGCGCTCGCCGAGCGGGAGCGCTGAGGACGATGGCACAGGCACCGAGCTCCTCGGCCAGGCATCTCCCCAAGCAGGGCGGCGACACCACGCCGGGGCCGCCCGCGGGGCTGCCACACCAGCGCAAGGGCACCACGCCGCAGATGCGGGGACGCTACCCCGA
The DNA here is from genome assembly GCA_963771915.1 of uncultured Solirubrobacterales bacterium. GTDB lineage: Bacteria > Actinomycetota > Thermoleophilia > Solirubrobacterales > Solirubrobacteraceae > Palsa-744. Next base: position 838,060 of record CAVYVD010000001.1, read on the forward strand.
CTACGACGTGCTGACCGCTGCCTCCCATTGGGACGCGAAGACACGCGGAGTCGTGCTCGACCGGGTAGCGAACGTCCCGCCGATCCGCTTCTTCACCGACCAGGAGGCACGCACGCTGGGAGCGTTCTGCGATGTCGTAACCGGCCAGGACGCAGAGCCGCGCATCCCCCTGCTCGAGATGGTCGACGCGAAGCTCCACGCCGGCAGGCTCGACGGGTTTCGCCACCACGACATGCCGCCCGACCCCGAGACCTGGCAGCAGGTCGCGGCCAACCTCGACGACAGCGCCCGCGAGCACGGCTCAGACGACGGGTTCGCCGCCGCCGGCTCAGAGATCCAGCACGAGATCGTGCAGCAATTCTCCGAAGGCAAGCTCGACTGGGAGCTGCCCATCACGAAGGCATGGGGAGTAGTGATGCGCGGCGTGCTCAGCGCGTTCTACTCACACCCCTGGGCATGGAATGAGATCGGCTTCGGCGGCCCCGCCTACCCACGCGGGTACGCACGGCTCGGCGCCGGGCAACGCGAGCACTGGGAGGCCCCACCAGAGTTCGCAGTCGATCCCGTGCACGATGTGCACGAGCGGGGCCTTGAGTGAGAGAGCGTCTGCGTGTCGCTCCGAAGGGCGCAGTGCGCCCACCCGAGAACGACTCCGCGTTCTTGCTCGATCCACACCGGCGAGGTGTGCCAGGGCGCGAGCGTATGCGCCGCTACAGCCCCGACGAGGCGGTCGACATGCTGATCGTCGGTGCGGGAGCTGGCGGCGCAACGCTCGCGCAACGACTCGCCCGCAAAGGCTGGCGCGTGCTCGTACTCGAGGCCGGGCCCTTCTGGGACCCCGACGAGGATTGGGTCTCAGACGAGGCCGGCGCGCACCCGCTGTATTGGACGGAGGAGCGCATCATCGGCGGCGATGATCCCGTGGAGCTCGGTAAGAACAACTGCGGCCGCGGCGTCGGCGGGTCGATGATTCACTATGCCGGGTTCACGCCGCGCTTTCACCCCTCAGACTTCGAGGTCTACACCCGCGACGGAGTAGCCGCCGACTGGCCCATCACCTACGAGGATCTCAAGCCCCACTACGAGCGCCTAGAGCGCGAGCTGCCCGTCGCCGGCGAATTCTGGCCCTGGGGCGACCCCCACGACTATCCGCACGGCCCGCACCCGGTCGGCGCCGGCGCGCTGAAGGCGTGGGAGGGAGCCAGGCGCCTGGGGATCGAGATGCGCGTCGGCCCCGTCGGGATCGCCAACGGCAGCTTCGGGCACCGTCCGCACTGCATCTACCGCGGCTTCTGCCTACAAGGCTGCAAGGTCGGCGCCAAGGCATCCCCGCTCGTCACCCACATCCCCGACGCGCTGGAGCACGGCGTCGAGGTGCGCGCCGACTGCATGGTCACAAGGATCGAGACCACCGAGACCGGACGCTGCACCGGCGTCACCTACTTCCACGACGGCCAGGAGCGCTTCCAAGCAGCAGAGGCGATCACTGTCGCCGGCTACTCGATCGAGACACCACGGCTGCTGCTGCACTCCACCAGCAGCCGGTTCCCCAACGGTCTCGCCGACGAGAACGACCTCGTGGGACGCGGGATCATGGTGCAGGGCGCACCCCAGGTCGCCGGACGCTTCCCCGAGGAGATGCGCATGTACAAGGCGCCTCCGCCGGAGATCAACTGCGAGCAGTTCTATGAGACCGACCCCGGACGCGGATTCGCCCGCGGCTTCTCGATCCAGACCGTAGGCCCTTTGCCGATCGGGTGGGCCGAGCACGTCCTCGCCGACGGACACTGGGGGCAGTCGCTCAGGGAGTACATGCGCGACTACAACCACTGGTACACGATCGGCTGCCTCTCAGAGCTCCTACCCAGAGCGGAGAACCGCGTCACGCTCGCCGAGCAGACCGACCGCAACGGGATGCCCGTCGCGCGCCTGGACTACACGCAATGCGAGAACGACCGAGCGAACATCGCCTACGCCAAGAACAAGCTCCACGAAATCCTCCACGCCGCCGAAGCACAGGACATCCTCACGATCGACCGCTACGCCCACCTCGTCGGCGGCTGCCCAATGTCAGACAAACCCGAGACCGGCGTCATCGACCGAGACCACCGCGCCTGGGGAATACCCAACCTGTTCGTCTGCGACGGCAGCGTGATGCCAACTCAAGGGTCAGCTAACCCGGCGCTCACGATCATGGCCCTCGCATCTCGCCTCGCCGAGCGCCTGGGCGCAAAGCGGATCGACCCCGCCAGCACACGACCCGTCGAGAGTCGCGCATGAGCCTCCTGATCCGCACCGACCGCATCTGGGACCTCAGCCAGCCCATCTTCCACGACGGCCCCGCATGGGCCGAGTATGACCCGCCGAACCTCACCCACAATTACCGTCGCCAAGCCGAGGGGTTCAATGCCGAGACACTCACGCTGAACACGCACACCTGCACCCACGTAGACGTTCCCTACCACTTCGATGACGCGGGTGCCACGATCGAGCAGGTGCCGCTGACCGCGTTCGCTTCTCCAGCGGTGTTTCTCGACCTGCGCGATCAGGTGAAAACGGGCGAGCCGATCGGACCCGACACGCTCGATGGCACCCTCGGCCCGCTCGAGGGCGGCGACATCGCCGTCCTCGTTACGGGCTGGGGCGCCAAGCGCGCGGTCAGCGAGGAGTATCTGAAGCGCTGGCCCTACCTCGACGGCGACGGCGCCCAGCTCCTGCTCGACCACGGCGTCTCCGCGGTGGGGATCGACGCGCTCAGCATCGGCGGGTGGGGCGGACCCGAGAAAGGCGAACCCGCCCACGTCGTGCTGCTCGGCGCAGGCAAGGTCATCATCGAGGAGCTGAACATCCCCGACGAGCTGGTCGGACGACGCTGCTTTTTGACCGCCTTCCCCGTGCTGCTGCAGGGCTGCGGCGGGGCGTGGACGCGCGCAGTCGCCTGGGAGCTCGACCAGGCAGGCTGATCGCGGCGATGCCGCGGTTGATGCGATCCGACTGCGCTGCGCCCGGCATCGTCCGCCGCCGGCGCGGCCGCGGCTTTGAGTACCTCGACCCTGACGAGCAGCACAGCGACGACCCCGAGGTGCTCGAACGGATCGCCGCGCTAGCGATCCCGCCCGCGTGGCGGGAGGTGTGGATCTGCATGGACGTCGCCGCGTAGCACGCGACCTGAAGCCCGCCGGGCCAGAGCCGAGCCGGCAGGCTCGTCGCCGCTGAGCTGACTGCTCCCGTCGTGCTCGCCTGCGCGGTGCGTCTGCTCGACCTCGGGTTCTTTCGCATCGGCTCAGAGACTACGCCGAGCACAACGACTCCTACGGGCTGACCACGATGCTGAGGACGCACGTGACGATCACCGACGGCGAGATCGTGTTCGACTTCCCGGCGAAGTCCGGGCAGCGACGCATCCAGGCGATCGCCGACCCGGAAGTGATGCAGGTCCTAGCCGCGCTCAAGCGCAGACGCAGCGGAACCCAGCTGCTCGCCTACCGCGACAGCCACAAGCAGTGGGTGGAGGTGAACGCCGAGCAGGTCAACGACTACATCAAGCGAAACGCCGGCGAGTTCACCGCCAAGGACTTCCGCACCTGGAACGCAACCGTCCTAGCCGCCGTCGCGCTCGCGGGCCACGAGCCACCGGGGAGCCGTGCACAGCGCGAGCGCAAGGTCCGCAGCGCGATCGAGACCGTCGCCAGCTATCTCGGCAACACCCCGGCGGTGTGCCGCGCGTCCTACATAGACCCGCGGGTCATCGACCGCTACCACGCCGGCGTAACGACTACCGAGGCACTTGACAAGCTCCTCGCTCACGGCTCCGACCTGTTCAAGCCGAGAACGCGCACACGTATTGAGAGCGCCATCCTCGACCTGCTCGGGTGAGACGCGACCTACGGCCGCCGCGCGCCCACGGCGCGGCGGTCCCGGTGTTGAAACGCAGCCTGCGGGGTAGGTCTTGCTCATGGCCGCTCCCGAGCAGCGAAACGTCGACTGGGGCAGCGCAGAGATCGAAGACGCCACGCTCACCGTCGAGCTCACCGGCGCTAGCTCCAAAGCATGGAAGCAGCGCTTTCAGAGCGTCCTCGCGCTGCTCGACACCCCACACAGTCGCTGGGGCGAGGTTCACCTGGGCAGAAAGGCAATCCATGTCGCCGACGTACAGCAGGGCGCAGAAGCCGAGCTGCGCCACTTCCTTGAGAGCATCGTGCTGCAGGTCAACTCTGAGCTACCCCAACCCGAGGAGCCACAGCAAGACACCGAGCAGGACCCGCACGCTGACGAGGCAGCCCAAGCCGACCGGCAGATGACCACTGCGTTCAGGGCGTTCGCGGACGACTGAACAGACTGCGCTTCACGCTTCCACGACCACCAGGAGGATCAACGATGGCAAAAGATCACGGGCCGAGCGTCAAGAACGATAAACAGTGCGAAGGTCTCCGCGAAAAGGGGATGAGCAAGGAACGCGCAGCCAAGATCGCCAACAGCCCCGGCTCCTCCAAACGCGGCGGCAAGCGCTCGGGCTCGGGCACCAAACGCCATGCGACGAGCCAAGGCGGCACCAAAGCACAGAAGGCAGCCGCGGGGCGCAAGGGCGGCAAAAAGAGCAGCTAAGCCAAGGCACAATGCCCGAGAGCGCCACAGATACCCGCACCGCAAATGACGCCCCCGTCCATCCCGCGTCGCTTGCCGCCCACTACGCCCCCGGACAGGAGCGCCCGCTGGGCTCCTACGCGATCCTCACCGGCATCTACAGCAGCTCGCTCGCGGGCTCGCTCGTGCTCCTGCGTGCCCGTGGCCGCGAGCTACCGGAGCGGTTCACCGCCGCCGATGTGCTGCTGATCGGCATCGCCAGCCACAAGCTCAGCCGCCTGATCGCCAAGGACAAGGTGACGAGCTTCCTGCGCGCCCCGTTCACCAGGTTTCGGGAGTCAAGCGGCCACGGCGAGGTCGAGGAGGAACCATGCGGCCACGGTCTGCGCCTCGCAGCCGGCGAGCTGCTGGTGTGCCCCTACTGCCTCGCCCAGTGGGTCGCCACTGGCCTGACGCTCGGGCTGATCGGCGCCCCGCGTCTCACGCGGCTGCTCAGCACGATCTTCGTCGCTCACACGGTCTCCGACTTCCTGCAGGTCGCCTACCGCGCGGCCGAGGACGAGCTTTGAGCAGGCGCGAGCAGCGCCGCAGCGCCGGGAACGCAGTGCCGGGGACGGGGAGGGAGCCTGATGTGCAGAAGACGAGCAGCCGCTGAGAGCGCTGCCTAGCTCGCGTGGCTGATAGCGCGACGCAGCTCGTCCTTGCCCATCTTCGAGCGGCCGCGGATATCCAGGCGCCGCGCCTCAGATTCCAGTTCCCGTCGCGTCTTCGCTTGACCAGAGCGCACCTTGTTTGCCTCCCTGCCGAGCGCTGATCGCGTCTCGGCAGGGAGATGCTTCAGCGTCTGCTTATGCCTGGCCGCCGTCTGTGCCTTCTTGACGTTGCTGCGCGCAGCAGCCCGCTGCTTTTCACTGGCCATCGTCTCAGGCGGAGATCGCCTCGACCAGCTCGCCGACCTGCTCGCGCCCGAGCGCGGTGGCGAGATCGCCCTGGCTGACGACGCCGATAAGCTCGTGACCGTCGATCACCGGAAGCCGGCGGACCTTGTGCTCGGTCATCGTGTGCAGGGCGTCCTCGGCGGAGTCATCGGCGCCGATCGTCACCGGCTTGCCCTCCGCCAGCTCCGACGCCTTGGTCTGCGCGGGGTCCTTGCCCTGCGCGAGTACCTTCACCACGATGTCGCGGTCGGTCAGCATCCCCTTCAGGCGATCGTCCTCACCGCAGATCGGCAGCGACCCAACGTCCAGTCGCGCCATCTTCTCCGCGGCCGTGACGACCGTCTCGTTCTCGCCGATGCACTCGGCGTCGCTGGTCATTATCTCGCGCGCAGTCTTGCTCATCACGAACCTCGCTTTCCTAGATTGATTTCAGATACTCGGTAGGTCAGGATCGGGCGGGACGGGAGACGGTTCAGGAGTCGGCATCGGCGGTCGCGGGTCGGGGACAGGCGGGCCTGGGCCGCCTGGGGGCGTGGGGTGCGGCGGGGCCTCACCGGCACTTACACAAAATTCAATCGACTGCTGCGACATACACATGCCCTTCGTTTCCAACCAGCCAAGCACAAGCCCGAACCAAAAAGCCCATGCCCATCAAGCCTCTTATGGGCTTATACCCAAAGCTGACTCACACAAACGAACTGGCCACAGAGACCCATTGTTTGCTGGTAAACGCGCTGGGTAGATCACCCGCATCAACTTCTAGGAAGGAGGGAAAGCAAATGGTGGCACTCGTCGTACTGGTGTTGCTCCTTGCCATCCTCGGCGGTCTCGGGTTCGCTGCACACGTGCTCTGGTACGTGTTGGTCTTCGCCGTCCTGCTGTGGCTGATCGGGTTCTTCATCGGTGGAGCACCCGTCGGCGGAGGCCGTAGGCGCTGGTACGGACGCTGGTGAGCCCCCGACGGGGCCGGTGGACTCTCAGCTATCCAAGAGCAGACTCAGGCGTGTCGATCACATGAAGATGTTCGTCCAAGCGCGTCAGACCCAGCAAGCGCTGGACCTGTGCTGAGCCTTCGGTGACGGCGAACCGCCGTCCGCTCTCGCGCACGGCCTTACGAGCTCTGAAGATCGCTTTCAAGCCAGTCGAGTCCAGGAAGCTGACGCCCCGGAGGTCGAGCACCACCGCGCCCGAACCGTCGAGATCCGCGCCGGCCACAGCCTCATCCAACTGAGGTGCACAGGCCATGTCCAGCTCGCCTCGCAGCTCAAGAATCAGGCGGTCTTGCCCACGCCGCGCCGCGATGCGGAACTGCTGCTCAACCTCAGCACTCATCGTTCGCTCGATTCTAGCCTCATGCGGCAGCTCCCGCGAGCCGCAGGCCAAGGAGGGCTATGTCGTCCTGCGGCTGTCCGTTGGCGCTCTCGACTGCCGCCGCCTCGATCGCTCGGAGCATGTCCTGCAACGCCAGACCTCGCAGCTGCGCGCCCAGACTCTCAGGTAGCGGTGCGGCCTCTCGGCAAGACCGCGCCGCCTCGGGCACCCCGTCGGTATAGAGCAGCAGGGTCTCCCCTTGACATAGCTCTATCGGAACCTCGCTGACCGCGATCGGATCGACCAGCCCCAAAACGGTTCCGTGCTCGCCGGAAGCGGACGCCTTCCCGCTGGGACCAACGATCAGTGGCCGCGGATGGCCTGCGAGAGCAATCGTGAGCCTCGCGCGCAAGTCCGGCGGGCCGACGGCCACCAGGCAGACCGTGCACATCTGGCCTTCCGGCTCTTGCGCTTGAAGCGTGCAATGAAGCAACTTGAGCATCCCTGTCGGGTCCGCATGCAGTCTTGCCGCTGCTCGCAGCGTGTGACGCGCCAGCGCCGTCACGCTCGCGGCCTCCGCGCCCTTGCCACAGACATCACCGATCACCAGCATCCAGCCGTCGCGATAGGGGAGCACGTCGTAGAAGTCGCCGCCCACCTCGTTCAGCTCCCCCGCAGGGCGGTATCGCGCGGCAACCTCAAAGCCAGGCATCTCGGGCAACGAGTCCGGCAGCAGCGCTCGCTGTAGGACACGCGCTATGCGGCTGCGCTCCGTGTACAGGCGGGCGCTTTCGACAGCCGTGCCCGCGCGACGCCCGAGGCGCACAGCAACGCCGAGATCAGCGTCGATCAGCCGCCGGCCATCACGCGAAGAAACGAGCGTCATCGCGCCGAGCGTGCGCGCGGGCGCGGCCAGCGGCACAATGATCACGTCGCGCGCGCCCATCTGGCACAGCAGGCGCAGATGCTCGGGGTCGCGGGCATACGTCGACAGCGCCTCGGCGGTGATGTCGTTGAAGATCTGCGCTTCGCCGGTGCGTATCACCTCGGGGACACCGACGGACTCATCGAGCGTCGGCCGGTAGGCTCGATCGAGCTGTTCGGCGAGCGCGAGCTTCTCGGGGTCGTTGTGATGAACGGCAACCCGCTCAAGCTGACCTCGCTCACCGAGAACATCAACGGCGCACCAGTCGGCGAGTTCGTCGGCCGCCAGGCGCGCGATCCGCCGTAGCGTCTCGCCATAGTCCAGCGAGGAAGCCAGCACACGACTCGCACGCGCCATGAACGCCTCGGCGAGCTGCGCGCGCTTGACCTGCGTCACGTCCTCGAACACATTCGCCGCATACATCACCTCGCCAGTCTCGGGATCGAGAATCGGGGAGGCGCGGACCATCACCCAACGCTCCTCACCGGTTGCGCGCACGATGTTTCGCACAAGCAACGCGGGCGCCGGCTCCCCCCGGAAAAGACGCCTCGCAGGCATCGCATCCAGGTCAAGCTCCTCGCCTGACTCGCTGCGCACGATGAACCGCGACATGATCTCGCCGGGCTCGGCCTGTGCAAGCTCCTCAGCGGAGCGCAGACCCAGCAGGTCGAGCGCCGCCCGGTTTGCGAATACGGTTCGCCCAGCCTTGTCGACAACCGTGATCGCCTCAGCAAGATTGCTGAGCACTGCTTCCAGGCGCTGCTCGACGCTTCGAACATCGCGGAACAACTGTGCGTTGTCGATTGCAAGCGCAGCTCGGCGAGCAAGCTCACCCACGAGCTCAAAATCTTCGTGGTCATACGGTTGGCTCTCGCCGAGCCTAAGCGTGGACAGAGCCCCGAGAGTGCGCCCGCGGGCCGTCAACGGCGCGACGATGGCCGACCGATAACCGTTGGCGATCATAAACCGGGCGTGCTCAGACCCCTGCGCAAACGAGCGCAGCGACTCGCGGCTCATCTCCGGCAGCAGCTGGGCTTCGCCGCTTCGGATCACATGCGCCACCGGATGCGCACCGGCAGGATCGAGCGGGCACCGCGACCGCAGCCCTTCAAGGCTCCTCGCAAGCTCCGGGTCTGCCGAGGCCGCCGCGAGTTCGCTGATCGCCCCCTCACCGTCACGAAGGTCGATGACACACAGGTCAGCGAGCGTTGGAATCGTCAGCTGGGCCACATGGCTCATCGTGGTCGCCAGATCAAGCGAGCTGGACAGCACCGCTCCCGTCTCAACCAGTAGCGCGATCGACCAGCCGCGCTCCTCGATCCCGGCATCGGCCGTCGTCATGCCAGCTCCAGCGGGCTAAGGGCTTCGGGCACAGCGAGCATCATCGGTGACCCCCTCAGAGATACAGCACGAGTCGTTGCAACAAGTCGTAAAGAGGCTCTGTCGACATACGAAGTCTAGGCTCTATTGCGCGCGCCGCAACCGTGAGCCGAGACACATCCTCCTCAGACACGGGGCCGATCGCAACCTCAAGCGAGTCACGACCAGCGACCAGACGAGCCTGAACGCTCCCCGAGATCCAGCTCGCCTCCTCTGCGCCAAGCACCGCAGTGGCGACCCGCTGAACGTCGGCGTGTTTCTCAACCGAGAACTGGGCGCGAGAGGCCATCACGCGCAGCAGACGAGGCAAGACACGACGCGCAACCGACACCGGCGCCATCGCCACGTCGATCGCGTCAGCAAGCCCATCAAACTCGCCCGCGAAAAACCCAAAGAATCCATCGCCCAAACCTGAGCCCTCCCACGCCAGCGGCCCGGTCGAGAACGTCATCTCCACCTGCGTACCGCCACCGGCCGGCTCGCTCCATCGCACGGTCCTCGCCAGAGCTTTGATCGAAGGCACCCCGATCCCCGCAAGCTCACCATCGACATCGCTCGGGAACTCAACCGGCGAACCATCATCAAGCGCCAACCCAACCCCACGATCACGCACCGTCACGACCATCGTTCCGTCCCACGCCAGCAACTCGACATCGAGCGGCCCATCACCGCCGCCGTAGGCGTGCACAGCAGCGTTGTTGCAAGCCTCCGTCACGGCCGTGCCGATGTCGTTCAAGTTGCCCTCAGCAAGGCCAGTCGCATCGGCAAACCCACTGAGCGCCTGCCGCACCACCATCACATTCTCAGCTCTGCTGGAGAGCCCCAATCGAATGCGTGCTCGCTGATCCAGTGTGCTCATTGCGATCAATCCGCTGCCAGCCTCGATCAGATCGACCCTGAGCGTAGAGCACACGCGCCGGAGAGGAGTCTCACCCCACCTCGGCAAGCGTGTCCCGCAGCTGATCCAGCGACCGTCGCAGCAGCCGCGAAACCTGCATCTGAGAGACCCCGATCTGATCCGCGATCTGCGACTGAGTGAGTTCCTCCACATAACTCATCCGCAGGATCTGTCGATCACGCGGTTCCAGCTCAGCAAGGCCCGTGCACAGCGTCGCGTCGTACTCGATCAACCCAAAGCGCTCGTCCTCCGCGCCCAAAGAGTCCGCATAGCTGCCACCAGCCCCATCATCGCTAGGGCGTGGGGCCTCCAGCGAGCACGTCTCATACGCTTCCATCGCGGCCATTGCATCGAGCACCAGCTCGAGGTCCATCTCGAGGTACTCCGCAAGCTGACTCGCCGTGGGGCTACGCCCGTGCAGCGCACGCAAGCCCACGGCCGCATCGCGCACCACCAGAGCCCGCTCCTTGGCGGCCCGCGGCACGTGCAGCGTCCAGCCCGAATCCCGGAAGTAACGACGCAGCTCCCCCAAGATCGTCGGCGCCGCGAACGTCGCGAACTGGCGTCCACGATCTACATCGAAGCGATCCACAGCGTGCAGCAGCCCGACCGACGCTACCTGCAGGAGATCGTCAAACGACTCGGAGCTACGCACGTAGCGACGCGCCAGACGCCGAGCGAGCGGCATGTAGCGCTCAACCAGCTGCTCGCGTGCGAATTCGTCTCCATCTCGCTGCCACGCCAAGAACAACCTGCGTTCGCCTGTGGCGCCAGGCGCGCTGCGCGGCGCACACCGCCCCAAATCACGACGACTTCGGACAATGAGAGAGCTTGCCGACGCCCGGTCCATATCTCACTCCTGTTCCGGTTCGCTTCGCCTCACCGAGTCTCGCCGCTCGGAGGGCCTTGAGACGTGTCTTACCCAGAACGTTCAACGCTAATCGCCAGTGCCGCATTGGCCGAGCGCCAGTCGCCTCGCCTGCCAAAGCTGATCGCACCCGAAGCAGGCGAGATCCAGGCGTTCAACCACCTCGACAAGAGCGCCACCTACGCCATCGATGAGGCCCTCGCCGACGCCGACCCCGGCAGCGACGACGCACTCGTGCTCCCCGGCGGGGTCGCAAATCCAGACCAGCTCCGCACCAACGGGCGCGCAGTCCAGTTCATCCAAGCGATCTTCTCCGCCGGCAAGCCCGTCGGCATCATCTGCCACGGCCCCTGGACGCTCGTAGAGGCAGACCTCGTGCCCGACCGCAAGCTCACCCCCTGGCCCGCGCCGCTCGCTCGTGCTCGACTATGGCTACATGCTCTCCTACGGCGGCTTCTTTACGCTCGCGGGTTCGCCGTCCGTGACACCGCACGGGCACGCGGCTGGCGGCGCCTCGCGGCCATTGGCGCAGTCGTCCCGTTCTTCGCGCTCGCCGCGGCGAGCTTTGACGCGAGCGAAAACGTGGCGCTGCTGCTCACGCTCGCCAGCAACGGCGGCAGCTTCGCACCGCCGTTCGCCGCGGTCTGCTCGGCGATCAGGTTCACGCTCATCGCTATCGCCATCCTCTACGCGCTCAGCGGCCTCACGGTCCGGCCAGGGCACGTCTCCTGGCACCGAGCTGATCCGCTAGGCGCGCCAGCCCCTGCCGACGAGCCGACATAACCCTCAACCAACACGGCCCTGCTCGCGCCAAACTCGCGCCAGTCCGACCGCGGAACGTGCGGTTTCTAGCGGTTTCAGGCGGCAAACGAGCCACCACCGACCAGCGTTCAGCAACCGCCGAATCCCGCTCAACCATGCGGAAAACGGCTTACGCAAGCCAAAAAAAGGGCACCGCGCGAAAGGCGTCGAAAATCTGGCGTCCGGATTTCAAGACCGGTGCATTCAACCGCTCTGCCACCCTTCCACGCGAATCACGAAGGCTAGTCGATCCGCCAGCCGCCGCAGCGAAATGGCTCAGGCGATCATCCAGCGGCCGGGCGCGGCGGCGGAGAAGCGAGCGCGATCCCGAGTGCTGCGCCCAGCTGTACAGAGGTGTTCATCAGCCCGGACGCGGAACCGGCCTGGTGCTGTCGGACACCTGCGAGCACGGCGATCGAGATCGGGATGAACGAGAACGCCGTCCCGGCACCTGCGAGCGCGAACGGGCCAGCGAGGTTGGCCAGGAAGTGCCCGTGAACCGGGGCCTGGGCAGAGCCCTTGGGGCTGCCGTTTTTCATCGTTACGCACCGTCCGGAGGAGGAGCCGCCCGGCGGGGCGTTCACGTTCGTCTCCGGCGTGCAGACGGCCGTCGAGCGCGCCCAGCAGACGGCGGGCGGCAAGGACGTCCACATGATGGGCGGAGCCGAGATCATCCGTCAAGCCCTCGCGGCCAGGATCATTGAGGAGCTGACGATCGCGCCGGTCGTGATGGGCGCGGGAAAGCGACTCTTCGACGGGTTCTCGCAGTCGCTCGAGCTCGAGCGACTCGGTGTACGACAGTCGCAGCACGCGACCTTCATCCAGTGCCGCGTGCAACGATCATGACGACTGAGCTTGCTTCACCACGACGGTTGAGGAGGTGTTCGTGCCGAGATTCGTGACCATCGGATATGGAGACCGAGCAGGGTACGACAGGACTGATCCTAAAATCCGCGACGCGGCCCACGAACACGACGAGCGCCTTCGCGCGGAGGGAGCGTTGATGGGTATCGCCGGTGAGCCCGTGCAAGTGCGCAACCACGACGGGGCGGTCGTGGACACCAGCGAGGGGCCGTTCCTGCGCTCCGACCTTCCAATCGCCGGGTTCGCGGTCATCGAGGCCGCCACTCTCGAGGAGGCGGTCAGCCTCGTCTCCGAGACCCCTTGTGCGGTAGCCCACGGCGTGGTCGAGGTGTGGCCACTGAAGTCGACGCCATAAGATGGACACCTATGGGAGATCCTCTACAACCCACGGCTCGTCCGCCCGCAGGAGTAATGCGCTGCAACATCAAGGATCAACGACAAGATCCCGCAAAGCTCCTTACCCAGCGAACGTCAAGCCACATTCACCCGCCGGGAAGCCGTGCAGAGCGGTTCGCAACCATCGTAGCGTTGGACTACAGCGCCGTTTTCATGGTGAGCGCGCGCCGGTCCCGCCAAGTGCGCAAGTGGTGACCACCACCTACAGGTCGTCTGACACGCGTCCGTAGCGAAGGTAAACGACGCGGGAGCCAAACGGGCGTGTCTCGATCAGCTCGAGGTTGATCTCGTTCCCCAGGGGAGGGAAGTAGGGCGTGCCGCCGCCGAGTAGGACCGGGCTGACGAACAGCCGCCACTCGTCGATCAGGTCCAACTCCATACACGCACGGGCGAGGCCGGCGCCGCCGACGCCGATGCCCTTTCCCGGCTGTTCCTTGAGCCTCGAGACCTCCTCGCCGACGCCGCCGGTGGCCAGCCTGGTGTTGCCCACCACGCTCTGAAGCGTCGTGGAGAACACGACCTTCGGCAGGGCCTTCCAGATTTGGGCGAACTTGACGTGATCGGCGGCCAGCGGGCTCTCCTCAGCCGTCTCCCAGTAGACCATCGTTTCGTAGAGCCGCCGTCCGCATAGGTGCACGCCGGTCTGCTGTATCTGCTGGGTGTGGAGGAGAAACAGCTCCTCGTCGGGCACCGTCCAGTCGATCGCGCCACCGGGTCCGGCGATGTAGACGTCCAGCGACACAGTCATCGAGTAGATCAGCTTCCTCATCACAATCCTCCTCGGTCGACGACCATTCTTCCGAACTCGATCGAGACATACCTCCTCCTCCTCCTCGTCCTCGTCTGGCGGTCAGACCCGCCGATCGGTGTGTTTGAGGATTGCGCCGCTGATTTGTGGCTACAGCGGTTCGGGGCGGTCGTGGCCCATGTCCTCGAGTAGGAGGAGGCGGGCGTCTGGGATCAGAGCGGCGGTGCGCTTGCCGCCGCTCGGTGCGATGAGCGTGTCGTCGAGGCCGTGGACGACCAGCGTGGGGATCTGTAGGCGCCGCAGTGCCTCGGCGCGTGATCCGCTTGCGATCATCGCCGCGAGCTGGCGGGTCACGCCCTCGCGCCAGGGCGCACCTGCACAGGCGGCGTGATCCTCCGGTGCGCGCGTTCACTGACGAGGATTGACCCCGGAGGCCGTTTCTCGAGGTGTGCCGGCGCGTATCCTGACGGCATGTCTGCTTTGAAGACCTCGATCTTGGTCGTCTGGGTCCTCTTCTGGATCTATTGGCTCATTTCCGCCGCCGGCGCCAAGGAGGGCACACGGACCAGGCGAACCCGCCCGCCGGGTCTCCTGATCGTCGTTTTGGGGTTCGTGTTGCTACGCATATTCAAGGCGGGCAGCCTGGCTGTACATAGTCCGATCTTGCAGGCAGTGGGGGTGATCTTGTTCGCCTGCGGCCTGGGTTTGGCGGTGTGGGCAAGAATCTATCTCGGCCGGAATTGGGGTATGCCGATGACACAAAAGGATGAGCCAGAGCTTGTCACCTCGGGCCCCTATCACCTCGTTCGTCACCCGATATATTCGGGCATCCTGCTGGCCATGCTGGGTACCTCTCTGGCTACCGAGATCTATTGGCTGATCGCCTGTGGAGTGATGGGGGTCTATTTCATCTACAGCGCCAGGGTGGAGGAAAGATTGATGACGACTTCATTTCCGATCACGTACCCGAGCTATAGAACGAAAAGCAAGATGCTGATTCCATTTGTATTTTGAAGGGTGGGCGTCACCGTGGTCACCGGTGGCTACGCCGGCCGGCCCTCAAGGCGTGCCTGCGAGGGCCGGGGTCGGGAAGCTGACAGCGACGTGGAGGCCGCCCGCGGGCCGGGGGTGGACGGTCAGGGTTGCCCCATGGGCGGTGGCGATGGCGTGGACGATCGAGAGCCCGAGGCCGTGCCCGTCGCCGTGGGTGGTGCGCGCGGCCCCGAGTCGCTGGAAGGGTTGCTGGAGGCGGTCCAGCTCCTCGGGTCCGATCACGGGGCCGTCGTTTGCTACCGACAGGGTGGCCTGTCCCGCCTCGGTCGCGGTCGTGACGTCAATGCGACCGCTGGCCAGGTTGTGCGCGATCGCGTTGTCGATGAGGTTCGCCGCGAGACGCTCGACGAGCTGTGGGTTGCCCTCCACTCCGGCCGGGCCGAGCGCGGGGTTCAGCTGCAGGTCACGGCGCTCGATCTCGGGACGGCGAGCGGCGAGCAGCTGCTCGGTGACCGCCGTCAGGTCGACTGGCTCGCGGCGGTCGTGGGCCCGCTCGCTGCCGGCGAGACTGAGGAGCGCCTCGATCAGTCGCTCGAGCTGCTCCTCGGAGGCGAGCACGCGTTCGTGGGCGGCGCGCAGTGACTCCGGGGAGGCGTTGGGGTCCGCCAGCGTGACCTGCACCAGGGTCTTGAGCCGGGCGAGCGGGGTGCGCAGCTCGTGCGAGGCGTTGGCGACGAACTGGCGCTGAGAGTGGAAGGACACGTCGAGCCGCGCGAGCAGCCCGTCGAAGGTGTCGCCGAGCTCCTTGAACTCGTCGTTGGGCCCGTCGAGCGCGAGCCGCCGGTGCAGGTTCGTAGCCGATATGTCACGGGCGGCTGTCGTAATCGTCCGCAGCGGACGCAGCACCCGTCCGGCGATCAGCCACCCGAGCCCCATCGAAACGGCCGCCATGATCGCGAGCGCGATCACGGACACGATCGCGAGCACGCGCAGATCAGCGCTGCGCTGATTGGGGTCGACGATCGATACCGTGACTTCCTGTCGCGGTGAGCCGCGTCGGATGGGGCCAACCTGCCGGCTCTGGGGCGTGACGTGCAGCTGCGCAGGCGCTGCAACCGAGCTATGCCCGATGAAGGGCGCTGGGACGGCCTGTGAATACGCGCCATGAGTGCGTGAGGCGGCGGTGTAGGTGAGCGCGAGCAGCACGGCGCCGGAGATGAAGAACAGGCCGCCGTACAGCAGCGCCAGACGCAGGCGAATCGTGCGCCGCGGCAGGTGCAGTCGCCTCGCCAGCAGGGTTCGTTGGCGGCCGAAGCGCACAGCGCTCAGATCCGGTATCCGGACTTGGCGACCGTCTCGATGATCGGGGGATCACCGAGCTTTGAGCGCAGGCGGCTTATTGTGATCTTGACCGCGTTCGTGAACGGGTCCGCAGCCTCGTCCCACACGCGCGCAAGGAGCTCCTCCGCCGACACACTGCGACCCTGCGAGGCGAGCAGCAGCTCGAGCACACCGAACTCCTTCGGCGCGAGCTCGATCTCCCTGCCGGCTCGAGACACACGGTGCTGCGCAGTGTTGAGCACGAGATCCTCATGGCGCAGCAGCGGCGGGATCGCGGGCTGGGCACGGCGCGTCAACGCGCCGATCCGCGCCACCAGCACCGGGAAGTCGAACGGCTTTGGCAGGTAGTCGTCCGCGCCGAGACCGAGACCGTCCACCAGATCCTCGACCATCGCGGCGGCGGTCAGCATCAGCACCCGGCTACGACATTCGCTGTCCACGAGCTTGGCGCAGAGCTCATCACCGTGCATGCCCGGCAGGTCGCGGTCGAGCACGATCACGTCGTAGTCGTTGACGAGCGAGCGCTGCAGCCCCGCCTGGCCGTTGAACGCCACATCCACGGCCATGCCGGTCTGGCGCAGGCCGAACGCGATCGCCTCGGCCATCTCCTCGTCGTCCTCGATCACAAGCACCCGCATGGTCACTCCTCTTTACGGCCGGACTTCGTTGCAGATCCGGCGTGTGCTCCAGGCTACTTTCTGGCGGTTTCAGCACGGTTTCGCCGGCGGAGAAGTCCACCGCCTGGGCGGCGATACCTTCCCGAAACCGTCGATGTCGTACAAGCAGCCCAGAGCACGACCTTTTCGAGCTGCGAAGGAGACGACATGCAGGGCCACGCCAAACACAGCGGTGAGCGGAGCACAGCGACCATCCATGGATCGGGAGCGGCTTGCCTGGCCGCCGCCCTCATCGCCCTCAGCGTGCTCGTGGCGGGCTGTGGCGGCACGTCGCCGAGCGGGGGTGTGGCGAGCCTCTCCTCGAATGCGTCCAAAACGTCAACGACGAGCTCGACGGCGGCCGGGTCAAGCGGCGCGTCGGGTAGCTCGTCCTCGCCCGGGAGCCAGGCGGTGGCGTACTCGGCCTGCGTGCGCGCACATGGTGTGCCCAACTTCCCCGATCCAAAAATCTCCACCCATGGCAACGGGGTGAGCGTGGCGATCGGGATCAATCCGTCGATCTCGAGCAATCCTCATTTCAAGTCGGCGCAGCAGGCCTGCAGCAAGCTGCTGCCGGGCGGTGGTCCAGGCGGAGAAGGCTCGAGCCACCAGATCACCCCCTCCGAACAGTCGCAGTACCTGAAGGCGGCGGCGTGCATCCGCTCGCACGGCGTGCCGAACTTTCCCGACCCGACGTTCTCCGGCGGCGGTGTACACATAGAACACCAGGGGCTGAACGAGAGCTCACCGGCGTTCAAGACTGCGGTGCAGGCCTGTGAATCGCTGATCCCGGGCGGCGTGCACGGCGATCGCGGAGCTTCCGCGCGCCCTGCGCCCGGACCAGCGCCGTGACGCGGCGCTCCTCAGCTTTTTTTCAGGTTGGCCTGTCAGCATCGGTTGATGCGTCTGTTGGTCGTTGACGACGATCCCTCTGTTCGCGAGGCGCTCGGGCTCGTGCTGGACCTCAACGGCTTTGGGATCTCGACGGCCGCGGACGGTGCGAGGCAATTCGCACGCTCGCGGTGGACCGGCCCGATGCGGTGATCCTCGACGTGCTGATGCCGGGGCTGGATGGCCTGGAGGTCTGCCGGCGGATGCGCGCGATCGGCGATCGCACGCCGGTGCTGATGTTGACCGCCCGTGCTGAGGTGTCAGAGCGGGTGGCGGGACTCGAGGCCGGCGCTGACGATTATCTGGTCAAGCCGTTCGCGAGCGAGGAGCTGGTCGCCAGGCTTCGCGCACTGCTGCGACGCACGGGGTGGGAGGGTAGCGAGGAGACGATGCGCTTCGAGGATCTGGAGCTCGATCCGCTCGCGCACGAGGCGCGCCGCAACGGGCGTCCGCTCGAGCTTACGCGCACCGAGTTTTTGCTGCTGGAGCTGCTCATGCGCCATCCCCGTCAGGTGCTTTCACGCGCGAAGATCTTCGAGTGCGTGTGGGGCTATGACTTCGGTCCGGCGTCGAACTCGTTGGAGGTGTATGTCGGCTATCTGCGCCGCAAGACCGAGGCCGGCGGAGAGCCGCGCCTGGTGCACACGGTCCGCGGGGTCGGCTACGTGCTGAGGTCATCCTCGCGATGAGCTTTCGCCGGCGCATGGTGCTGCTGGCGGCCGGGGCGGTGGCGGCCGCCGTCGTGATCGCGTCGGTCGTCGTGTACGTCGTGACGCGCAACGAGTTGCGCGGGCAGATCGATGCGAGCCTGCGTCAGAAGCTCACGCCCGGCCTGCCGCAGGCGGTCCAGATCAAGGCCACGAATGTGAGTCCGGTCGGGCTGGCCAAGCTGCAGCGGGAAGGAAAGCTGCCGAGCCTGCCTTCGACGCATGTCGAGTTCGGCGCACCGGCTCGTGGGGGCAGCAGCGCCAGCAGCAACCACGCCAGCGGCGGCGGCGCGGCGAGCGGCACTTCCGTCGCCCCGTCGGGGAGCGTCGCCGCGGCGCCGGAAGGCTACTCCGGTGGGCGGGAATCGTCGGCCGCCGCCGGGAAGAACCCTCGGGAGAAGCGATCTCCTCGATCGAACGCAAGACCGTGTTCGTGCCCGGTGGCACCGCAGCGAAGGGCACGCCGCCAGGCGGCGAGCAGACCGGTTTCGCCCGGCTCGTGCTGCCGGCTGCCGAAGCTCGGCGGCGCTACCGGTTATGTCCAGCTCATCCAGCTCCAACGGGCAGGTTCTGCGCTCCGAAGGCAAGGGCTCGCTGCTCCCGGTCACCGCCGCGACCCGCGCCGTGGCCGCGGGCCGGCGCGACGCCTTCTTCAGCGACGCGACGGTCGCCGGCACGCCCGTGCGGGTGCTGACCGAGCGTGCGTCTGAAGGGGGGGTGTGGCAGGTGGCGCTGCCGCTGACCGATGTGGACAGCACGCTCACGCACCTGAAGCTGGTGCTCGCGCTCGTGTGCCTGGGCGGGATCGCGCTCGCGGCCGCGCTCGGGCTGCTCGTCTCACGAGCGGCGCTCGTGCCCGTACGGCGCTTGACGGGCGCCGCCGAGCGCGTGGCGCGCACGCAGGATCTCGGCCACCGCATCCAGGCCGGCGAGGAGGATGAGCTCGGGCGGCTGGCCGGGAGCTTCAACACGATGCTCGCCGCGCTCGAGCGCTCGCGCCTCGCGCAGCGCCAGCTCGTCTCCGACGCCTCGCACGAGCTGCGCACGCCGCTGACGAGCGTGCAGGCCAACCTCGACGCGCTCGCGATCGGCGAGCGACTGCCCGCGCGCGAGCGCGCTCGCATCCTGGCCGCCGCGCAGGCGCAGCTGCGGGAGCTGACGGTGCTGGTCGGCGACCTGGTCGACCTATCGAAGACCGAGATCGAGGAGGTCGAGGTCGAGGACGTGCGCCTGGATCTGGCCGCCGCCGGGGCGATCGAGCGTGCGCGGCTGCACGGGGTGGGCGGGCACTCATGACGTTCGTGCTCGACGCCGAGCCCTGCCTGGTGCGCGCCGCGCCCGCGCGGCTGGATCGCGCGATCGCGAACCTGCTCGACAACGCCTGCAAATGGAACCCGCCCCCACCGGCCGGTCCCGTCGAGGTGCGCGTGCGCGACGGCGCGCTTGAGGTGCGCGACCACGGTCCGGGGATCGCCGCGGAGGATCTTCCGCGCGTGTTCGACCGCTTCTACCGTGCGCCCGGCGCCCGGGCGCGACCCGGGTCGGGGCTCGGGCTGGCGATCGTCAGGCAGATGGCCGAGGCTCACGGTGGAGCCGTGCACGCCGCCAACGATCCCGGTGGCGGCGCCCGGCTGACGCTCGAGCTGCCGGCGCTCGAGATGACCGCCGCCGAGCTTGCCGCGTCCAAGCCCCATGCTCCCGCTGCTTCCAGCGTCGTTTAGGAAGTTCCTCGCCTTCTCTCAGCCAATTCTCAGGTTGCTTCCCGCATGATGTAGACATGAAAAGAATGAACCTCAGCATGGTCGTGCCTGCGAGCGCCGCCCTGCTCCTTGCCGGCTGCGGTGGCGGCTCATCGAGCCCGGGTGTCGCCCACCTCTCCTCTGGCACGTCCGGCGGCTCGCCCGCGAGCGGCGGCGGCTCATCCTCCCCGGAAAGCAGCGCGAGCACCCAGCAGAAGATGGTCAGCCTTCTCACAGTGCATGCGCACCCACGGGGTGCCGGAATTCCCCGAACCGACCGAAGGCAAGCTGCTCGTCCACAGCAGCGACCACAACGGCCACGTGACCGGAGTCAACCCTGAATCAGCGCAGTTCCAGGCGGCGCAGAAGGCGTGCGGAAAGCTGGCGCCAAACGGAGGGAAGGCTCCAAGCGCAGCAGAACAGACCAAGATGCAGGAAAGCGCCCTGAACTTCTCCAAGTGCATGCGCAGCCACGGAGTCCCCAACTTCCCCGATCCGGAATTCTCCCACAGCGGCGGCGGTGTCGGGATACGAATCGGGGGCAGGAAGGGCTCCGGGATCGAACCCAACTCACCGCAGTTCAAAGCCGCACAGAAAACGTGTCAATCCGACCTGCCCAGGCCGCCGGGCGCCAAGGGCGGGCCGGGAGGCGGCGAAGTCAACTCCGGCGGCGGGCCTGGCGAATCCGGGGGCCAGGCCGTCGCGATCCCGTGAGCGCGGAGTCGTTCGTGAGGTCGGCGAAACATTCCCGAAACCGTTGATGTCGTACAAACAGCATCGATGAGTGATCCTGTGTCTGGTGAGGAGGCGTCCGTGCCCCAGGCGGCCGACGCCGCCGGATCTTCTGGCAAGCGCTCAGGGGTTGACCCGCCGCCAGGTCGCGCCCGCCGAAGGGTGCTCGCGATCGTAGGGCTGGTGCTGGTCGTGGCCGTCGTGGTGGTGATCGCTACGGACCCGTTTGGCGGCTCGGGGAAATCCACGGGCGGTGTGGTTGATAACGCGAGCGCCGTTTCGCTGGCGTCGGTGAAACGGCAGTCGCTCTCGCAGCAGACGCAGGTGGGCGGCACGCTCGGCTACGCGGGCTCCTCGAGCATCCGCGCGCCGTCCGGGACCGCGCCCACCGCCGTCCAGCAGTCAAGCCAGCAGGTCACGAGCGCCGAAGCGATGCTGGCGAGCGCCACGGCGACGCTGGCCTCCGACACGCAGGCGCTCGTGGGTCATCAGGCGACGCTGACGGCGGCGCGCGGCAAGGAGCAGGTCGACTGCGCGGGCGAGGGCACCGCGGAAGCGGCATCCGCCAACTCCTCGCCTTCAAGCGAAAACAACTCGCCGAGTGGCGGTGGGAGCTCGTGCGCGAGCGACGTGCAGGCCGTCTCTGCTGCCCAGCAGAGCGCCACCAGCACCAAAGGCAAGATCAGCGCCGATCGCTCCCAGGTCTCCTCGGCCGAAAAACAGCTCGCGAGCGCGCAATCCAACTTGTCCACGGCGCGCTCCTCAGCCGCGCTCTACGGCCAGGGCTCCACGTTCACGGCGCTGCCCTCAGTCGGCCAGATCATAAGGCGCGGGCAGAGCGTGTATGAGATCTGCAGGCCAGCCAGTGCTGCTGCTGTATGGATCGGTGGCGCCGACCCGGGCGTTCACGTTGGGGATGTCCGCGGGGCCAGATATCGCGGAGTTGAACGCGAACCTACGTGCGCTCGGCTACGGGCAGGGACTCACAGGCGACGAATTCACCGCCACCACCGCGGCCGCCATTCGCGCCCTGCAGTCCGCGCACGGCGCCTCGGTCACCGGCGAGCTGCTGCTGGGATCGGTCGTGTTCCACCCCGGACCGGTGCGCGTCACGAGCGTGACCCCCACGGTCGGCCAGACGGTCATGCCCGGCCCGGTGCTCGCCATCACCTCGACCGCCCGCCAGGTCAAGATCGCGCTCGACGCCTCCCAGCAGGCGAGCGTCAAGGCCGGCGATCAGGTCACGATCACGCTTCCCGACAACCAGAGCACGCCGGGGAAGATCACCTACGTCTCCAGCGTCGCTACCACGCCGTCCAGCTCTGGCAAAGCCGGCGAAGAAGAAAGCGCCCCCACCATCGAAGTCGACGCGACCCCCACGAACCCCGCGGCGACGGGCCACCTCGACCAGGCGCCCGTGAACGTCGAGATCACCACCGAACGCGTCGAAAACGTGCTGGCGGTGCCTGTTGACGCGCTGCTCGCGCTCGCCGGCGGTGGCTACGCGGTAGAGGTCGCCGAAGGCCGCATGCACCGTCTGGAGGCCGTCACCGTCGGCCTGTT
Source organism: uncultured Solirubrobacterales bacterium (assembly GCA_963771915.1). Taxonomy (GTDB): domain Bacteria; phylum Actinomycetota; class Thermoleophilia; order Solirubrobacterales; family Solirubrobacteraceae; genus Palsa-744. The sequence goes on from CAVYVD010000001.1 coordinate 860,395, forward strand.
CGACGACGCCGAAGGCGTTGTGCAGGTGAGCGGCCAAGGCCTGTCCGCCGGCCAGCGCGTGGTGGTGCCGGCGACATCATGAGCGAGCAGCCAACAAGCGCCGCATGGGCCGACGGCGGCGAGCAGCCGGTGCTGGAGCTTGACGGAGTCAGCAAGGTCTATGGCGCCGAGCCGCCGGTGTACGCGCTGCGGGAGGTGAGCTTCGCGGTGGGAGAGGGTGAGCTGGTGGCGATCGTCGGCCCCTCCGGTTCGGGTAAGACGACGTTGCTGCACTTGATGGGCACGCTCGAGCGCCCCAGCGCGGGCATCGTGTCGATCACGGGCCTCGACGCCGCACGGCTATCCGACCGCGAGCTCGCGACGTTGCGTGCCACGCGTATCGGGTTCGTCTTCCAGCAGTTCTTCCTGGCGGAGCACTCCACTGCCCTTGAGAATGTCGCCGAAGGGCTGCTCTACGCCGGCGTTGCTGTGGCGGAGCGTCGTGAGCGGGCGGCCGAGACGCTCGCGCGGGTGGGGCTCGCCGAGCGCGCGAGCTTCCGTCCGAGCAAGCTCTCTGGTGGTGAGCGCCAAAGGGTCGCGATCGCCAGGGCCCTCGTGGGTGCTCCAGCGATCGTGCTCGCCGATGAGCCCACGGGGAACCTCGACAGTGCGTCTGGCGAAGCGATCCTCATGCTCTTGGAAGAGCTGAATGCCGATGGCGCGACGATCCTCGTGATCACCCATGACCACGACCTCGCCGCCCGCCTACCACGCCAAGTACAAGTCCTCGACGGGCAGATCGTCGCCGACACCGCCGAACAGGGAGCCGAGATTTCATGACCGGGATGGCGCGGTTGGGAGGCCGTGTACGCAGAGTTGCGCTCGGACTGATCATGGCCGCGAGCTTGGGCGCCGCGGTTGGGATGCTCGTGGGTGGCCCGGCGTTTGCCTCGGGGGAAACCGGCGGATCGCCAACCGAACCCACCGGCACCGGGACGTCGAATTGTCCGTCGTCCAATCCCCCGAACCAGATGACGCTCGTCGCTGGCACGCCACAGACGGCGATCCTGCAGAGCGCGTTCGCGACCGGGCTGCAGGTCGCGCTCAGCAACAGCGATGGCTGCCCCGTCACGAGCGCCGCGGCGGGGATCCCCGTCACGTTCAGCGCGCCCGCCGGTGGCGCGAGCGGCGTGTTCTCCACCAGCGGGTCTGACACCGTGATCGTCGGTGCCGATGCCTCGGGTAGCGTGGCCGCGCCGACGTTCACCGCCAACGGCACCGCCGGCGGCTACACCGTCACCGCCAGCTCGCAATACGGCTCCGTCTCGTTCTCAGTGACGAACACCGCCGCGGGCGTACCGGCGAGGATCGTCGCGCTCCCGCTGAAGAGCAGATCGGCGAGCGTCGCCAAGCGGTACCCGCAGCCGCTGCAGGTCAGGGTCCTCGACGCTGGCGGCAACCCGGTCGCCGGCGCCACCGTCACGTTCACGCTCGGCTCCGCCACCGCCGGCACCTGCGGCACCAGCGCCGTCGCCAGCGCCGGCTTCGCCGGCGGTGGCACCCAGGCCACGGCCACCACTGAAGCGAGCGGCCTGGCCACCTCCCCGACGTTTACCGCGAACAGCACGGCCGGGTCGTTCACCGCTACGGTCGTCGTCTCGGGCAAAGAACCCACCGGAGGGTCGGGTAAGGAAGCCTCTGCGGCCTCGAGTAGCGGCGCGGCGACACCGGTCAGCTTCTCGCTCTCAAACCTCGCCGGCAAGCCCTCCAAGATCGCCCCCGGCGTTGGCTCCACGCAGTCCACTCCGGCGGGGAGTGCGTTCCCGATCCGGCTCGCCGTGACCGTCACCGACGCCGACAAGAACCCGGTCGGAGGCGCGCTCGTGACGTTCTCCGCCCCCGACGCCGGCGGGCGCTTCACCCTCCGCTCCCACAGCTCCCGCCGCCACCGCACCCGCGTCTCCTACGCCCACACGGTCAGGGTCAAGACCGGTGCCTGTGGGATCGCCGTTGCGCCCCCCTTCACCGCCAGCCGCCAGCCGGGCGGCTACATCGTCAGGGCGAGCGCCAAGCCGGCCAGATTGGCTGCGTTCGCGCTCGTAAACGAAGCTCCCGGCCAGTCCCAGTGAGGGCACGGTGAGCGTCGTCGCCGACCGCACCCGAGAGCATGCCGCCAGCGCGGACCTCGCCCCGCGCCGACTACGGGCCTCCGATCTCGCGCGCGTGGCGAGCGTGGGGCTGCGTACCAGACGGATGCGGGCGGCGCTGTCGGCGTTGGGGATCGCGATCGGCGTCGCTGCAATCGTAGCGGTGCTCGGCCTGTCCTCCTCCAGCCAAGCAGGGCTGCTGGAAGAGATCGACAGGCTCGGCACGAATCTGCTGACGGTCACCAACGGTCAGAGCTTCGCCGGTAAGACCGCGGAGCTGCCGTTGGTGGCGCCGGCGATGATCGCGCGTATCGACCCGGTCGAAACCGTCGCCGAGACCGGGAAGGTCGAAGGCAAGGTGTACCGCTCGCCGCTGATCCCGGAAGTCGAAACCAACGCCCTGAGCGTCCAAGCTGCGAGCCTCGGCCTGTTGCACACCCTGGGCGTCCAGGTCGTGCAGGGCCGCTACCTGAACGCCGCCACCGCGCAGGAGCCGGTGGGGGTGCTCGGTTCTGCCGCGGCGCAGCGACTCGGCATCGATCACATCTACCCCGGTGAGCGGATCTGGGTCGCGAACCAGTGGGTGTACGTCGTCGGGATCCTCGGCCCATCGGTGCTCGCACCCGAAATCGAAAGCTCGGTGCTCGTCGGCTTCAAGGCCGCGGAACGCTACCTGCACTTCAACGGACACCCCAACACCGTCTACCTGCGCGCCCAGAACAGCCAGGTCGCGGCCGTCCAGTCAGTGCTCGCCGCGACCGCCGACCCCGAAGCGCCCAACGAAGTCAACGTCAGCCAACCCTCGGCCACGCTCACAGCGCGCGCCGACGCGCAAGGCGCCTTCAACGGTCTCTTCCTCGGGCTCGGCGCCGTGGCGCTGCTCGTGGGCGCGGTTGGTGTGGCGAACATCATGGTCATCAGCGTGCTCGAACGCCGCTCGGAGATCGGGCTGCGCCGCGCACTTGGCGCGACCCGCGGGCAGATCCGCACCCAGTTCCTCTCCGAGGCGATCCTGCTCGGGCTCGGTGGCGGCGCCGTCGGTGTCGCCACCGGCATTCTCGCGACCGCGATCTACGCCACCACCAAGGGCTGGACGATCGTCATCCCCACCCTCGCCTGGGCCGGAGGGTTCGGCGCAGCACTGCTGATCGGCGCCGTCGCCGGGCTGGTGCCCGCGCTGCGCGCCGCCCGCCTCTCACCCACCGAAGCACTACGCACCGTGTGAACGACCCTTCAGGCGGGGGCCTGTCGCGCTGGCCGCTGCATGGTCGTGTTGATCTGCTTCGCGTCGAGGGATGCGGAGGGGAAGGTGACTTCAACGGTCAGCCCACCGCCTGGTCGCGGTCGGGCGGTTAGCGTGGCGCGATGAGCGTTGGCGATCGCCTGGACGATCGCGAGGCCGAGCCCATTCCCGCTGGCGTGGTTGGTGCGGGTTCCGTGAAGACGTTGGAACGGTTGCAGCAGGCGCGGCACCTCCTCGGGAGGGATCGTGGGACCGCTGTTGGCGACCGCCAGGAATGCGTGCTGGTGACGGGTGCCGGTCGTGATCTCGACGTGCCCGCCGGGTGATGTTGTGGCGGATGGCGTTATCGAGGAGGTTGGCGATCAGGCGCTCCACGAGCCGCGGGTCGCCAGCCGTTGGTGCTGGGGCGAGCGTTGCGCGAACGTCGAGGTCACGGCCTTGGGCTTCTGACCTGCGCGAGAGCAGGGCCTTGGAGGCGAGGGTCGCGAGGTCGAGGCGCTCGCGGCGCTCCAGCCCGGCTTGGCCGCGCGTGAGTGTCAGCAGCGCGTCGATCATCTGCTCCAGGTGTTGCTCGGAGGCGAGCACGCGCTCGTGGGCCACGCGCAACGAGGCGAGGTTCGCGTCTGGGTCGGCGAGCGCGACCTGGATCAGCGCTCGCTGGCGGGTCAGCGGCGCGCGCAGCTCGTGCGAGGCGTTGGCGACGAACTGGCGCTGCGCGTCGAACGCAGCGTCGAGCCGCCCAAACAGGTCATCGAGGGTGTCCCCGAGTTCCTTGAGCTCGTCCTGCGGGCCGTCGAGGGCCAGGCGCTCGTGCAGGCTGGTAGAGGAGATCCGTCGGGCCTTGCGGGTGATGGTCCGGATCGGTCGCAGCATCCTGCCGGCAACGAACCAGCCAGCCAAGAGGGCGAGTACGGCCACGATCGCCAGAGCGATTGCAGAGTTGACCAGCAGCTCGTGCGAGTCGGCAGCGCGCTGCGCGGCTTGGACGGGCCCTACCTGTGCCAACTGATGCACAGCGTCTGCCAGCTGGTGCTGGCCCTGCGCCAGCTGATGCTGGGCCTGTGCGAGCTGATGCTGGATCCGTGCCAGCTCAGCCGGCACACCCACTATCAACCGAGGCGGAGCCTGCACCAGCTCCTGCTGAGCCTGCCCCAGCTCCTGATAAGCCTGTGCCAGCTGATGCGGATGCTCGATAACGACGGATTGGCCCAGAGGAGCGGGAGGCTTAGCAGGCGCAAACGGAAGCTGGAGATGCTGGATGGCGGCAGTGTGAGGGACCGTCGGTAGGTGCGGCGTTCTGTATTCGGTCGCCCGCTCAAAAAGGACGTAGGTGACAGCGACCAACGCGACGCCAGAGAGGAGGAACAGGCCGCCGTAGAGAGCGGTGAGCCGCAGCCGGGCGGTGCGGCGAGGCAATCGCAGCCAAGAGCGTGGCGCGAGCCGGGGGTGCGCGACGCCCATCACTGACCTCCGATGCGGTAGCCAGCCTTCGCGACGGTCTCGATCACGGGGGGATCACCGAGCTTGGCGCGCAGCCGGCTCATGGTGATCCTCACGGCGCCCGTGAACGGGTCGGCGTTCTCGTCCCACACGCGTTCGAGCAGCTCCTCGGCCGAGACGACCCGGCCCTGGGCGGCGAGCAGCAGCTCCAGCACCCCGAACTCCTTCGGCGTCAGCTCGAGATCACGGCCAGACCGCTGCGCGCGGCGCTTGGCCGTATCGAGCACGACGTCGCCGTGCTCCAGCACCGGCGGGACGCTCGGCTGCGCCCGGCGAGCAAGGGCGCCGATACGCGCCACCAATACGGGGAAGTCAAACGGCTTTCCCAGGTAGTCGTCCGCGCCGAGCCCAAGCCCGTCGACCAGATCCTCATTCTCCGCCGCGCCGGTCAGCATCAGCACCCGGCTGCGCCCGCCGGCGGCGACGAGCTTCGCGCACACCTCATCGCCGTGGAGGGCGGGAAGGTCGCGGTCGAGCACGATCACGTCGTAATCATTGACCAGCGCGCGCGTCAAACCAGCTTGGCCGTCGAGCGCGACATCGACCGCCATCCGCGCGTGGCGCAGGCCGGCGGCGACCGTTCCGGCCAGCTCCTCGTCGTCCTCGATCACAAGCACCCGCATCTATATCTCCTTGTCGTGACAAGGTAAGCGCCGCAGTGTTTCAACGCTGTTTCGCCGGCTCCGTCAAACAAAACCGCTGCCTGCCTCGGAGAGCGAAACAAGGACGAAACAGCCCACCGCGTAGAAAGGATCCGGGAGGAGGACGCAAACCCCCCCAAACCCCCCGGAGGAGACGAGATGCCGTACAACATGCATACCACGAAGCTCACCCCGCCGCGAGCCCGGCTGCTCGCAGCCGCGGCACTCCTGAGCGGGGTGCTGGTGGCGGGATGCGGGGGAAGCTCAACAAGCCCGATGGGCGGCGCGAGCACCGCGTCCGCGGCGAGTGCCGTCGAATCGGGGGTCGCGTTCTCCAGGTGCATCCGTTCGCACGGGGTGCCGAACTTCCCCGACCCGAAGGTCAGTGGCCACACGGTCCGGATGGGCTCGCCGAGCATCGTGCAGTCGCCCGCGTTCCAGTCTGCCGCGCACTCGTGCCAGCGCCTGCTGCCGAAGGGTCCTCCGAGCTCCGGACCCCCATCTTCGCAGGCGCAGGCGCGGATGCTCAACGTGTCCGCATGCATGCGCCAGCACGGCATCTCGGGGTTCCCCGATCCGACCACGTCGCCTCCGTCGAACTCGGCCGGCAACAGCGGGGTCATCGGCAGTGGCGAGTACTACCTTGTGATTCCGAAGTCGATCGACACGAACTCGCCGGCGTTCGAGCGGGCGTCGGCCGCGTGCAACTTCGGGCCGGGGCGGTGAGCCATGATCCGGGACGAGGACGCAAACCCCGAAGGTGACCAGATGCCGCACAGCATCCATCCCAAGAAGCTCACCCCGCCGCGAGCGCGCCTCCTCATCGCCGCAGCCCTCCTGAGCCTCGCGCTGTCGGTCACCGGCTGCGGCGGCTCGTCCTCCAGCCCCGGCGTCGCGCACCTCTCCTCCGCAAAGGGCGACTCCTCGGCAAGCCCCGAAGGCAGCGGCTCGTCGCCTGAAAGCCCCGCGAGGCTCGAGCAGGCGGCGGTCGCCTACGCCAAGTGCATCCGCTCCAACGGCGTGCCCAACTTCCCAGACCCAAACGCCGGCGGGGGCTTCCTCTTCCATGCGCGCGCTGGATCGATCAATTCCCCCTTGTTCAAGGCGGCGCAGGCGAAGTGCCACAAGCTCCTGCCGGAAGGTCCCGGCTCGGGGCCCCCACCCTCCGCGCAGACGCTGGCGCATTTTCTGAAGGTCTCGCAGTGCATGCGCAAGAACGGCGTCTACGACTTCCCCGACCCTCGGACCTCGGTCCCGTCCAACCCGTTCGGCTCCGGCGGTGCCGGCGTGATCAGCGATATCGAAGGCGTGATCCTCATCTTCCCGAGCATGATCGACCAGCAGTCGCCGGCGTTCACGCGGGCGGCGGCGGCGTGTGCCTTTCCGCTGCACAACCACTGACGAGAAGAGCACACGACGCTACCTGCTCGCCTTCGTCCGCTGTATGCGCACGCACAACATCCCGAACTTCCCCGACCCGACGAGCAGCGGCCAGGTGACCCACGAAATGCTCGCCAAGGCGGGAGTCGACGTGCATCAGCCAGCCGTGCTGCAGGCCGCCGGGGTGTGCGTCAGCGTCACCCACGGGGCCCTCACCAAGGCCGCCGTAGCCCGCTTCGCCGCGGGACATTAGACCGTGGATCCGGGACGCACCCATCGGGCGGCGCGTGCGGGTTATAGCGCCGTCGGCCTCAGACAACTACGGGCTTTTGGGAAGCGAAACAACGCCGAAACAACCCACCGCGTAAGCCACATCCAACGCCCGATGAAACCATCAACCAGCCTGGCCTCACTCGCGCCAAATCCGCGCCAGTTCAAGCGCGGATCGTGCGGTCTCAGGCGGTTAACAGCGGTTTCGCGGCGCCACGCACCCGCAGCGACCAATCGGCCGTATCCCGCTCAACGGTGAGGAAACGGCTCAGGAAAGCCAAGAATCCGGGCGCCGGCAAAAGGGGCGAATTTCCGGCCGGTGGGTTTCAAGATCAGCGCAGTCCCGCACGGTTGAGCCGTCAACCGACTCATCGAGTTCGTCGTAGGTCATCCGGCGTGGAACCCTGTCGCAGCCGGCAGTTACGACGGAGATGGATCTTCCGCCCTTTGTGCCCGTACTCTCGGAGCATGACGTCTGAGCGCGCAGAAACGGAGGGCAAGCCAGCGAGGGGTGAGGCATGAGTTCAGCCGATCGCGCTCAGAAGCTGCTCGAGGCGGCGCTTGGGGACGGGAAGACATTCCGCGCTGGTCAGCTGGAGGCGATTCTTGCCTTGGCGGATGATCACTCGCGCGTGCTCGTGGTTCAGAGAACCGGGTGGGGTAAGAGCCTTGTCTACTTCATCGCAACCGCGCTGCTGCGCGAGCAGGGGCAGGGGCCGACGATCCTGATCAGCCCTTTGCTGAGCTTGATGCGCGACCAGTTGCTCATGGCGAAGCGGATCGGGATTCGGGCGGACACAATCAATAGCCAGAATGACGGCGACTGGGAGCGGGTCGAGGAGGCGCTGCGGCAGGACGAGGTCGACGTGCTGCTCATCTCTCCGGAGCGTCTCGCGAACGAGCACTTCAGGGGTCAGACGCTGCGCCAGATTCCGCGGGGCCTCGGCATGTTCGTCGTCGACGAGGCGCACTGCATATCCGACTGGGGGCACGACTTTCGGCCCGACTACCGCCGCATCCGCGGGCTGATGGGCATGCTCCCTCGCGGCGTGCCGCTGTTGGCGACGACCGCGACGGCCAGCGATCGAGTGATCGCGGACATCACCGAGCAGCTCGGCACCGACCTGCGCGTGATACGCGGGCCGCTGGGGCGGGAGAGCCTGCATTTGCAGGTGGTGCAGCTCGCCGCGCAGGCCGAGCGGCTCGCTTGGCTCGCCGGCTATATGCCCTCGGCACCGGGCTCCGGGATCATCTACGTGTTGACGCAGCGTGACGCGCGACTGGTGAGCGACTGGCTGGCCACCCGTGGCGTCGTGCTCCCGCTTACGTGGGTTCGATGCCGGCGGAGGAGCGTGAGATGCTCGAGCAAAGGCTGCGCGACAGCGAGGTGAAGGCCCTGGTCGCGACGGTGGCCCTGGGGATGGGCTTCGACAAGCCCGATCTCGGCTTCGTGGTGCACTACCAGCGGCCCTCGTCACCGATCACCTATTACCAGCAGATCGGCAGGGCGGGCCGCGTGCTGGAGCGTGCTGAGGCCGTCCTGCTGGCTGGAGAGGAGGACGATGCGATCGCCGACTATTTCATCGGGGGCGCGTTTCCGCCCGAGGATGAGCTGAACGGTGTGCTCTCGGCACTCGATGAGGTGGAGGACGCGACGGTGGCGCAGATGCAGCAGCTGCTGAACCTCTCCAAGGGCGCAATCGAGCACGCGCTGAAGACCCTCGAGGTCGAAGGGGCGATTTCGCGCGATGGGGGGCGCTATGCGCGGTCCCCCGTCGCATGGTCCGCGGACTCCGAGCGGGTGGAGCAGGTGACGGAGCAGCGGCTGCACGAGCGGGACAGGATGGCGGAGCTCGTCAAGACCGACGGCTGCCTGATGAGCTTTCTACGGGCCGAGCTGGATGACCCGGTGAGCGAGCTGTGCGGACGCTGCGCGAACTGCGCCGAGAGCTTCGCCGCGGAGGAGCCCGAGGAGGCCGATGTGCAGGATGCGCTGCTGTTCCTGCGCCGTGCTTACCGGCCGATCGAGCCTCGCAAGCAGTGGCCGGCGGGACTCCAGACGCGACACGGGAGGATTCCGGCGGAGCATCGCCTGCTCGAGGGCCGGGCGCTCTCGATCTACGACGACGCGGGCTGGGGAAAGCTCGTCAAGGCCGGCAAGTATCGTGAGGAGGGGTTCGACGAGGAGCTTGTTGAGGCGGTCGCGGAGATACTTGCAGATCATTTGCAGCCAAACGAGACGCCAACTTGGGTGACGGCGATACCCTCGCGTCGTGCGCCCGATCTGGTACCGAGCTTCGCCCGTCGGCTGGCGAGCCGTCTCGAGTTGGAGTACCGGGAGGCACTGGAGAAGACAGTCGACACGCCACAGCAGAAGACCATGGAGAACAGCTACCACCAAGCGGGCAACGCGCTGAGCTCGTTCCGAGCGATCCCTGAAGCGGTGATTGCCGAGCCTGTCTTTCTGATCGACGACATGGTGGACTCGGGTTGGTCATTGACGGTGTGCGGGGTGCTGCTCGCCGAGGCCGGCTCCGGTCCGGTCGTGCCCATCGTGCTGGCCGACACGTCGAAGGGCGCTCAGTGATGGGCGTGACACCAATTAGTGAAGACGGGCAGGTTATTGCGCTTGCGTGCTCCAACTTGGCTCTGCAGGGCGATCGGTCCATCAAGCCTCTCACGGCCCGTGAGTGGCATGGGCTCTCCGAACGGCTCATCAACTCCGAATGGGCACGCCCGAGCGACCTGCTGAGGCACACGCCGGCCGAATTGCACCGAGAGCTCGACCTCGAGATCGGGACCGCCGAGCGATTGGCGCGACTCCTGGCGCGTGGTGGGCAGCTGGCATTCGAGCTCGAGCGGCTAGCGGGCAAGGGGATCTGGGTTATGACGCGAGCGGATGAGACATACCCACAGCGGTTGAAGAAGCTTCTCGGGGGCAGCGCGCCTCCGGTCCTTTACGGTTCGGGTCCACAGGAGGTTCTGCGTGGGCCTGCGCTTGCGATTGTCGGCTCGCGCGACGCCAGCGGCGATGCGCTGAGTTTTGCGCGCGGGCTGGCGCACGAGTGCGCGAGGAACCACGTAGCGGTGATCTCCGGTGGCGCTCGCGGCGTCGACCTCGAGGCAATGGGGGCCGCGATTGAAGCTGGGGGTGTTGCTGTTGGCGTCACGGTGGAGCCTCTTGAGCGTCTCGTGAGGCGTCCTGCGCTGCGCCTGCCGTTGACCAAGGGGACGCTGACGCTGGTAACTCCGTTTCATCCGGCGGCGCGCTGGCAGGCCAGTAATGCGATGCGCCGGAACCGGATCGTCTACGCGATGTCCGGTGCGGCGGTGGTAGCGGCGACGGCCGCCGGCAGCGGCGGGACTTGGACCGGCGCGATCGAGAACCTGCAGCACGGATGGGTACCGCTGTACGTCCGCGCCGGGGCTGGTGACGGCGGTGACGCTCTAGCGCGTGCTGGTGCGATCCCATTGCCGGGGCCGCCCGTCCGCGGCATCGACGTGAACCACCTGTTCCACGGCCCCCACTCGCCAGGGCGACCAATCGAGTCGCAAGAGACACCGGTCGGCGCGGATCACAACGGGCAATTCGTGGACATCGCCGCGGCCGAGGATCGGTTGACGCAAGAAGCGAACACCCACGATCAGGAGGTTGTTGTGCGGGCGATGTCCTCGCTGCCGGCCACGGGCCGGGGCGAGCCGGAGGCGAGCGACGTATTCCGGGCCGTGTGGCCGCTTCTCGAGGCATCGCTCAGACACCCACGCAGCGACCGCGAAGTCGCGGAGGAACTGGATCTGCAGCTAGGGCAGGTGCGCGCCTGGCTCAACCGTGCCGTCCAGGAGGGTCTCGCCTCGGTACAGAAGCGCAAGCGCAAGCTATACGTGGCCTCACAGGTCACCGGGGACCAGTTGAGCCTTGCGGTCCGGACCGGCGAGCGCTGACAACAAGAGACGCGGGTTGGCATTTTGCGGGTGGCGGAATCACACGCTGTCCGGCTGCGGCGAGCCGACCCGCCGACCGAGGGGCCCGATACTCGACGTCCGACTTTCAAGCTCAACGCATGGCGCGGGTCGCCTGCCGCGCCATCCGCACTCCGAAGCGGCCCAGCGCCGAGGGCATGCGTTCGGCGGCTGCCACCACCGTCTCCAGCGCCGAGGCGAAGCGCCGTATCTCGGACTCCTCGATCACGAGCGGGGGCAGCGCCTTGATGACGTTCATGCGGTGTCCGGCGACCTGGCAGAAGATGCGGTGCTCATGGAAGAGGGGCACCGTGAGGAGCTGCGAGAAGAGGCCCGGCTGGGCGCGCTCCAGCGCGTTCCACGCCGCGCGGGCGGTGCGACCCTCCGGCGGGCCGAGCTCGATCGCCCACATCAGCCCGAGGCCGCGCACGTCGCGCACGATCGCGTGGCGCTCCACCAGCGGGCGCGTGAGCTCCAGCAGCAGCTCCCCCATGCGCGCGGCACGCTCCACCAGGCCCTCTTGGTCGAGCACCCGCAGCGTCGCGAGCCCCGCGGCGGCCGCGAGGTCGTTGCCGCCGAAGGTGGAGCCGTGGCGCACCGCGCGCTCCATCCCGTCGAACACCCGCTCGAAGGCGGCGCGGGAGATGAGCACCGCGCCGATCGGCACGAGGCCCCCGGAGAGCGCCTTGGCGAGGCAGATCATGTCCGGCTGAAGGCCCCAGTGCTCCAGCGCGAGGAAGCGCCCGGTGCGCCCGAGGCCGGTCTGCACCTCGTCGCAGACGAACAGCGCGCCGGCCGCGCGGCAGAGCGCCTGCGCACCGGGCAGATAGCCCTCGGGGGGAAGGTTGACGCCCTTGCCCTGCACGGGCTCCACCACGAACGCCGCCACGTCCCCCCGCTCCAGCGCGCGCTCCAGCGGGTCGAGATCGCCGAAGGGCACGGCCTCGCAGCCGGGGAGCAGCGGCCCGAAGCCCTCGCGGAAGTGCCCGTCGCCGTTCAGCGAGAGCGAGCCGAGGGTGAGGCCGTGGAAGGCGTGCTCGGCGTAGAGGATTCGCGGGCGCCCGGTCGCCGCGCGCGCGATCTTGACAGCGGCCTCGACCGCCTCGGTGCCGCTGTTGGCGGGCACCATCGCCCCCACGCTCGCCGGGGCACGCGCGAGGAGCTGCTCGGCGAGCACCCCGCTGAGCAGCGTGACGCCCAGCTGGGGCAGGTTGCCGGTGCGCGCCGCCATGACCTCCTGCACGGCGGCGATCGCCTCGGGGTGGTTGCGTCCGATTGCGAACACCCCATAGCCGCCGAAGAGGTCGAGGTAGCGCCCGCCCGCGGAGTCGATCAGGTGCGCCCCCTCGCCGCCCACCCACACCCGGTCGAAGCCAAGCGTCCGCAGGATGCGCCCCATCTGGGGGTTCAGGTGGCGGTCGCCCAGCTCGAGCTCCTCCCCCGTCCGCCGCGCGAGGATCTCGCGCACCGGGGGGATGGGAGCGGGGGTCATGTCATGAAGCGTAGGCCCGCTTGCGCCCGCGGCGCTCATCGTCCACGGTGACGACGTCCCACACGAGCCCGACGCGCTCCAGGCCGCGGATCACCATCGCCGAGATGTCGGGCTGGCGCCAGCTGAGGCCGTGGTGGGCGGAGGTGGGGAAGGCGTGGTGGTTGTTGTGCCACGCCTCGCCGAACGTGGGCAGCGCAAGCCAGGCGAGGTTGCGGGAGTGGTCCCCCGTGACGTAGTCGCGGCGGCCGAAGAAGTGGCAGAGGGAGTTGATGGAGTAGGTCATGTGGTGCAGCACGAGCATCCGCACCGCCCCGCCCCACAGGAGGCCGGTGAGGCCCGCGCGCCAGGTGCCCCCGATCGCGTAGCCCAGCCCGAAGGCGGCGGCGAGGCCGCCGAGCGCCCACACGAAGAAGGTGCGGTCCACGAACTCGACCACGGGATCGGCGATCAGGTCGGGGGCGTAGCGTTCGCGGGAGCCGCGTTCGGTGTGGATGAAGAGCCAGCCGAGGTGTGCGTGGGCGAGGCCGCGCAGCGCCCCGCGCAGGCCCACCCCGTGGTCGACGTGGGGGCTGTGGGGATCGCCCTCCTTGTCAGAGAAGGCGTGGTGCTTGCGGTGGTCGGCCACCCAGGAGATCACCGGGCCCTCGATCGCCGCGGAGCCGAGTACGGCGAGGACGCCGCGCACCGCGGGGTAGGTCTTGAAGCTGCGGTGGGTGAAGAGGCGGTGGAAGCCGACCGTCACACCGAGGCCCGTGAGGAGATAGACGATCGCGAACACGATCAGGTCGGAGCGGTGCAGGAGGCCGTCCCACATCTGCCAGCCGACGAAGCCGAGGGCGAGGATCGGCCCGATCGTGATCAGCGCGGTGAGCGCCCGGTTGAGCCACTCGTATTCGACCGGCTGGACGTCCTCCGGCCCGACCTCCCGCCCAAGGGGTCCGGCAGGCGGGGCATCCCGCGGCGGGGCTATGAGCTCGACGTCATCCGGCCCGCGAGCAGCGAGCTGGATGCCGTTGGGAGTGGCAAGCTTCACATCGGCGGTGTCTGGCGATTCCGCGTCCAGAGCACCGAGAGGATGAGTATCGATCATGGGTCCTACACAGCAAGCTAGCAAGCGGCGCCCTACTCTGTCGCAACGACGATGTCTTCGCAGGCCCCACAGGACCTCGACCCGCGCCCAGATGCCGTTCGCCCGCACTGAGCCGCTGCGCCGCGAGCTGTCCCGGGCGCTCCCCGAGCGCCCGTTTGCGCTGCGCTTCTGGGACGGCGCCGAGCTTCCCGCGACCGTGCCGGGGAGCCCCGTCTTCACGGCGCGTTCGCCGGCGGCGGTTGCGCACCTGCTGCGGGCGCCGGGGCAGCTCGGCCTCGGCCGGGCCTACGCGACGGGGGAGCTGGAGGCCGACGACCTCGACCGCGTGATCGGCCTGCTGGACAGCTTCAGGGCGCCCGCCCTCGACCACGCCACGCGCCTGCGCCTGGCGGCGGCGGCGGTACGGGCGTGCGGCCTGACGCGCCCTCCCCGCATCCCCCCAGCGAGCTGCGCCCGCGGGGCTCCCGCCACAGCCGCGCACGGGATGCGCGCGCGGTGCGCCATCACTACGACGTCTCCAACGACTTCTTCAAGCTGTTCCTGGACGCCTCGATGACCTACAGCTGCGCTGTCTTCTCCCGCGGCGCGAGCACGCTGGAGGACGCGCAGCTGGCCAAACGGGAGATGGTGTGCACGAAGCTCGGCCTCAAGGAGGGAGAGCGGCTGCTCGATGTGGGCTGCGGCTGGGGCAGCTTCGTGCTGCACGCCGCCACCCGCCACGGGGTGAACGCGGTGGGGATCACGCTCTCCCCCAACCAGGCGGAGCTCGCGCGCCGAAGGGTGGCGAAGGCGGGCCTCGAGGACCGCGTGGAGATCCGCCTGTGCGACTACCGCGACCTTGCCGAAGCCGGGAGACACTCGCCTTCGACCGAAGCCGGTAGACGCTCGCCTTCGACCGAAGCCGGTAGACGCTCGCCTTCGGCGAGCATCCCCGGTTCGGCCGGCATCCCCGTTTCGGCCAGCGAGCGCTTCGACGCAATCGCGAGCATCGGGATGGTGGAGCACGTGGGGGCCAACCAGATCGACGTGTACGCGGCGAAGCTCGCGGGCCTACTCGATCCAGGGGGGCGGCTCCTCAACCACGGCATCGCGCGCCTGCGCCACGGGGACCCCGAGGCGGGCCCCTTCTCGGAGCGCTACGTCTTTCCGGACGCCGCCCCCCTGCACGTCTCGCGCGTGCTGCTGGCGCTGGAGCGCGCGGGCATCGAGCCCGAGCATGTGGAGGGCCTGCGCCAGGACTATGTGGACACGCTCAGCGAGTGGATCAGGCGCCTGGACGCCAACCTCGAGGAGGCGGAGCGGCTCGCGGGCGGCGAGCGGGTGCGCGTCTGGCGCCTCTACCTGCGCGCCGCGCGCAACGGCTTCGCCACGGGCTTCACCTCGATCTTCCAAATACTGGGGACCCGCCCACCCCGCCGGCCCTAACGGTGCCCGGCGCGCGCGGCGCCTCTGCTGGAGCCGCCGCGGCCGCGATTGCGCGAGGAAGCGCGCCGGGGGCGCTGCGGAGAGGGGCCTCCCCGCTGCCCGGTGGCGTCGCTCGGCAGCCCCCCCAGCTCGAGCTCGCGGTGCAGGCCCAGGTCGCGGACCATGCTCGCCAGTTCGCGCGCCTGGTCGTGGCCCACGAAGGTGACGCCCGTGCCGCTCGCTCCCGCGCGCGCGGTGCGCCCGATGCGATGCACATAGTCCTCGCGCGAGGCGGGGATGTCGAAGTTGATCACGTGGGTGATGCCCGCAACGTCGATGCCGCGCGCCGCCACGTCGGTGGCGACGAGCGTGTCGACGTCGCCCGACTCGAAGCGGGCGAGCGCTCTCTCACGCTGCCCCTGGGACTTGTCGCCATGCATCGCCACCGCCTGCACGTCGCCCGCGGCCAGCCGTTTCACGAGCCGGTCGGCGCCGCGCTTGGTACGCACGAACACCAGCGTGAGCCCGCGCTCGGGGTCCTTCAACTCGGACACCAGCCGCGCGACCTTACCCTCGTGGGAGACCGACACGAAGCGGTGCTTCACCTTCACTTCGGAGGACTCCCCCCCGCCCACACCCGCGTGCTCGTGGCGGCGCGGGTTGGAGGTGTAGGCGTCGGCGATGCGGCCCACCTCGCCCGCGAGCGTCGCCGAGAACATCAGGGTCTGGCGGTCCCTCGCGGTCAGCTTCACGATCCGGTCGACCACCGGGCGAAAGCCCATGTCGAGCATCCGGTCGGCCTCGTCGAGCACGAGCAGCTTGACGCGCTTCAGGGAGAGCTCGCCGCGGTCGATCAGGTCGAGTAGCCGCCCCGGCGTGGCGACGAGGATGTGGGCGCGCGCGGCGATCCGCGCCTGCTTGACGATGCCGGCGCCGCCGTAGACCGCGGCGATCGAGAGCGCGCGCGAGTGCGCGATCTCGCGCAGGTCCTCGACGATCTGCAGCGCCAGCTCGCGCGTGGGCGCCAGCACCAGCGCGGAGGGGCGCACGTCGGTGCCCTTCAGGCGCTCGACCATCGGGATCCCGAACGCGAGCGTCTTGCCCGATCCGGTCGGCGACTGGGCCAGCAGGTCGTGGCCGGCGAGCACATCGGGGATGACCATGCGCTGCACGGCGAAAGGTTGGGTGATCTCGCGCTTGGCGAGCTCACTCGCGACGATCTCGGACACGCCGAGATCGGCGAACGTTTGATGCTCCATGTTGTGGTGCTCCCTCTGACGGCCCTGTGGCCGCCGCTGCGGATGGAGATTCGACTGGCCCCATCCGCGCATTGCGAGCGCCAACAAAGACAAGAACCTCGCGGGCGGCGGTTGCCACCCGATCGAAGGACCGTAGCAGACAACCCGCCGAACGCCATCGGGACGAACTGGCCGTCGTGTGGCTCGAAACACCAAGCAGTGACGGAATCGCGCCAAGTTTGCCGGCAGATCCCCAGCCAATACCGACAATCCGGGTCTGGGCCAAGAGCTCCATCCCAAGCGGCTCGTACGGTGCTAGGCATGTCCATCGCAGCCGTAATCCGCGTCTTCTGCGAAGCGGACCCTTCGCTGGGGGCTGCCGCAGTCAACGGCCTACTCGCGTGGGCGACTGTCCTCGGCGGCCTCACAGCCTTCTGCTCAGGGCTGCCGGCAGCGCTCGTTGCATTGGACAGGACCCCCGCTCACGTGCGCGCCGACCTGATCAACCGGGGGCTGGGCGTTGGCTTTCGCATCGGTATGCCCGCCGGCCTCTTGATGTTCTTTGTCTTCATCACTAAGATCGCGTCATGACCGACTACGACCGCTACGACTTCATCCTCTCGTGGGTGATGGGCATAGTCGTCGTGGGCGCCTTCCTGCTCGGCGCCCCCCTGTGGGCGCTGATGATCATCTGCATGGTCGGCTGCACGATAAGCCTGTACCGGCACCGCCTCATCCCACCGCGTAGCAGGTGAGGCAGACCGAGGAGGCGAGGCCGTAGCGGGTGGCGTTGGCCCACTTGATCGCCTGGGCCTCGTCTGAGAAGCGCTGGACGGTGATAACGGGGCCGAAGTTCTCGCTCTGGCTCAGCTCGTCCTCCTGGCGCGGACCGGCGACCACGGTGGACTGCAGGTAGAAGCCGGGGCGCTCGGGGGCGTGGCCGCCGGTCTCCTCGGGGGCTGCGGTCTATGTGGGACTCCGCGTGGTTTTTTGGATTTGGGGGAGGGGTCGCGTGGTTCGGTGAGGGGTCGCGTGGTTGGCTCCGAGCGCTGTGCTCCGCGCCCCTCAGATACCCCGGCCCGCGGGGCTGCCGAGCGCCTCGGCGACCGCGGGGTGGGTGATCTGCCCGTCCTTGACGTTCAGCCCGAGGCGCAGGCCGGGGTCGTGGCGCAGCGCCTCCTCGACCCCCCGGTCGGCGAGCGCGATCACATAGGGGAGCGTGGCGTTGGTGAGCGCGTACGTCGAGGTGATCGGCACCGCGCCGGGCATGTTGGCGACGCAGTAGTGGGTGATCCCGTCCACCTCGAAGGTGGGGTTGGAGTGGGTGGTAGGGTGCGAGGTCTCAAAGCAGCCCCCCTGGTCGATCGAGACGTCCACGAGCACCGCGTGGCGGCGCATCAGGCCGAGCTGCTCGCGGGCGATCACGTGGGGGGCGCGGCCACCGTGGATCAGCACCGCGCCGATCACGAGGTCCGCGATCGGGAGCATCTCCTCGATCGCGAGCGTCGAGGAGAACACCGTGGAGGCGCGGCCCCCGAAGGTCACTTCGAGCTCGCGCAGGCGGTCGATCGAGCGGTCAAACACGAACACGTCCGCCTGCATCCCGATCGCGATGATCGCCGCGTTCATCCCCACCACCCCCCCGCCGATCACGAGCACCGTGGCGGCCGCCACGCCGGGCACCCCGCCGAGGAGGATGCCGCGGCCGCCAAGCGGCTTCTCGAGCATGAACGCCCCCGCCTGCGTGGCGAGCTTGCCCGCGACCTCGCTCATGGGGGCCAGCAGGGGGAGGTTGCCACGCGCGTCCTCCACGGTCTCATACGCAATGCACGTCGCCCCGGAGGCCTGCAGGCCCCGCGCGAGGCTGGGCTCCGCCGCGAGGTGCAGGTAGGTGAAGAGCGTCTGCTCCTTGCGCAGCAGCGCCACCTCGCCGGGCTGGGGCTCCTTGACCTTCAGCACCAGCTCCGCCTCCGCGAACACCGCGCGCGCACCCCACGAGCAGATCACCTCGTCGGAGATAAGCAGCACCCCGTGGCGGTCGCAGATCTCGCGCACCCGCTGGAAGTAGCCCTCCTGGGGCACGAGGCAGCCGCCGCTGTTCTGAACCGGCTCGAGGATCGCCGCCGCCACCGTCTCCGGGCCCTCGAAGAGGATCGCCTCCTCGATCGCATCCGCCGCCCACAGCGGATCGCGGTTCTCAGGCCAGCGGTAGGAGCCCGTGTGGGGGACGTGGTGGCCCCCCGGGGTGAGCGGCTCGAACGGCGCGCGCAGCGCCGGCAGCCCGGTCGCAGTGAGCGCCCCCATCGAGGTCCCGTGGTAGGCGAGGTTGCGCGCGATCAGCTTGAAGCGCCCCCGCTCCCCGCGCGCGGCGTGGTAGGCCTTGGCGAGCTTCCACGCGCTCTCCACCGCCTCCGAGCCCCCCGAAGTGAAGAACACGCAGTTGAGGCTCCCCGGGGCGAGGCCCGCGATCCGCGCCGCCAGCTCGATCGAGCGGGGGTGCGCGCAGCCCCAGTTGGTGTAGAAGCCGAGCTCCCGCGCCTGGCGCGCGCCCGCGTCCCCCAGCTCCGCGCGACCGTGGCCCGCGTTCACGCAGAACAGCGCCGAGAGCCCGTCGAGATAGCGCTTGCCGTGCTCGTCGTACACGTAGCACCCCTCGCCCCGCACGATCACCGGGATCTCGTGGTCCACGTAGGCCCCCATGCGCGTGAAGTGCATCCACAGGTGGCGGTGCGCCAGCTCCTGGAGATCACCGGACACCGAGGACTCGCTCTCTATATATATTGCTCAGCGGAATGCGCCCGGCCACTTCACCCGAGTTCGGTGAGCGCGTCTTCCGGGAGATTGCGCAGGGCCTCGCGGAGTACAACGCTCCAGTCGACGAGTTCCGGCAGGCGACGAGCAAGCCGGGGGGTCCCGAGGCGCAGGAACTCGACCTCCCCAACGCCGTCAAGACGGTGCTCGACCTCATGGCGCGCCACCTGGGAGAGCTCTCGGTCGGCGAGCCGTGGAACCCGATGGTCGATGCGCACCTCCGAGTGCACACCAAGGACGAACTGGACCGCATCGCCGACCAGTGTACGAGCTACCTGACGGTCACCCTCACGCAGTGGTCTTCCAAGGATGACTCGAGCCCGATCCACCTGCTCCTGTACCTCTGGTGGGAGTGCTGGGAGCTCTGGGAACGCTCCATTGTCTACCGCACCCTCGGCGCTGTGACGGACGCCGTGGACAGCCCTTCGTGGAACAGTGCCGTCGCGTCGCGCTACCCAGGGGGTGGCGCGTGGGAGCTCCCCGCCTGCCGCGCGATGGCTGAGGCGATCAGGGTGATCACCGCAGACATGGAGGTCTTCAGGCAGATCAACCTATCGAGCGCCGAGGGATTGGCCGAGGCCGCGCGGAACGGTGTCAAGATCGCGGACTCCGCACAGCTGCAGATCCGTGCGGTGCTCGAGGGTTTCGGCTCCGGGTTGGCGAACTCCGAGGATGTCCTCACCCGGGATGGCCTCCGCTATATCCAGGACAATTGCAGACAGCTCGGGGAGCTGTCCTCGGTCCTCATCGACGTCGCGCAGGCGCTCGCCGAGTTCGAGCGCTGGACGGCGGGGGCCCCGCGGCGGGGATCCGCGCAGCCACGTCCTCGTGGATCGGGGGCTACGCCCAAGTGGAGGCGGAGGCCCGCGCCCCCCGCGGCGTTGCTCGGCAAGATCGACGCCTGCCTCGAGCATCTTCGTCGCGCTCAGCGCACCCTCAGCGGTTACACCCTGTCGTGCGCTCAGCCCTGGGAGCGCCTGCTGGTTGACATACGAGAGCTCATCGTGTCGAGCGGGGAGGTGCTCGTGCCGAGGTGGGTCTCGATCCGTTACTGCTACCCCTTCGCGGTCGACGACAACGACGCGCACCACATCCAGAAGGTCCACCCGGACCTGGCGCCCCGTTCCAACTCCCTCGGCGGCAGCCCCGCCGATGTCGAGAGGATATCCCGTGGAGGGACATCGAGCGAGCCTCCGCTGCGTTGCAGGCTCATGGAGGAATGCGCCTTCGCCTTCGGTGAGGGACAGTTCATCGTGGGCAAGCCGACACCGCTGACTCTGACCGCCTTCTGGCAGGGCTCCGGATCGGGATCCAACGGTGGGGTGAAGGTGGACCTCCCAGAACTTGAGATCATCGACGCCCGCCGGTCTGCTGAGAGCGGCGAGGAGGAAGGAGACCGACTCAGGGCGTGGATCGAGTTGAACCGTTTGGGAAACCACTGTCTTTGCGTCGAGCGCACCGCGGCGGTTGAGGAGGCCCCTCCGCACGTTCTCTACAGAGCATTTCGGACGGGAACCCCCTTTGTATCGGGTGAAATGGTCTGCCTCGCCAAAGCGCCAGCCTGCTCTGCGACCCAAGCGTCGCGGGCGCCGCTGCAACCGGCGGACAAAGGCCACACGCTGGTCTGGGACAGCCTGCACGCGTTTGCCCGGGATGCGATACGAGCTACGGCCAATGCGATCTGGTTCGAGCACCAGGAGGATCGCTCAGGCGAGCAAGCCCGAGCAACCGGACCCGCGAACATCGCGCGCTTCGTGCAGGGCAACCCCCACGAGATCCTCATCGTGCAAACGGACGGCCCCCTGGGAGAAAGGCCCGAGGAGGTCGCCGACGTCCTGGACCGCACGGTGGGCGGGCGCGTGCTCGTCAGGTCCGTCCACCGCCTGGCGAGCACTCTCGAAGAGTGGGTCCGGTTTCCCCCCTCGCACCAGACCGAGCAGGAGTCGGCCACCTCCACGGTGACAAGCCTGCCGGAGCTCGGGTTCGCGGGCGATTGGCTGATTCACACCGGAGATACGAGCGTCCTTGGAATCGTCGCCGTCCCGTCATGGCTTTCCAATGCATATATCGAGGTTGCCCAGTTCGCCGGCTCTTGGTCCCCGCTGCTGCGGTTGTGTAACAACCGGCTCGGGGAGGCGCTCGACGCCGCCCGTGAGAAAAACGTCGATGCGGATGCCTCGGAGACCCTGCGGAATGTCGAGCTACGGGTCCGCACGCATCTGCTGCAGGTCAGATCGGAGGAACTCTGTCAGAGTCCCACGCACCAGAGGCTGCTCGATCTGTTGCTGAAGATGGCCGGCGTGAACAGGCTCCAGGACGAGCTCGAAACTCAGCTCGTTGCGGCGGAGCGTCTGATCGACTGGTCCGCCGAGCTGGCCCGGAAGAAGGCGGAGCGAGCGCAGGGCATCTTCCTATGCGCCATCGGCGTCTTCGGCGTGTTCTCGCTGGTCGACTTCTTGACACTGGCCAACACGACGAGGTTCAACAGACGCACGGGCAGCTGGGAGGACTGGCTCGTCCTTGCCCTCTTTGTTGGGGCGGTGGTAGTCGGCGGCCTTGTTCTGAACTACAGTTATTGGGGATCCACCGCTCTGTATCGGAGATTTATCAAGAGGGTTGGGGAATTGACGAGAGGATGGACTGGTAAACGGCGCCGCCCTCGAAAACCGTGAGCGGCCGGGTGGAGCTCCTCGATCTCCGCACCCACGAGGGCGCTGGAATGCTCGATGCCGTCTATCGCGAGGTCCTCGAGCCGGCGTTCGACACCACCGAGCTCGACCCGCTGGATGTCGTGCGCGAGGGGCTGAGCGGTGGCGCCGGCAATGAGATCTGGGGACTGTGCGCGGTGGACGGCCGCTCGCCGCTCGGCTGCGTCCTGGGGTATCCCTTCGAGGAGTCGCGCGTCCTGCTGGTCGGGAACATCGCCGCCAGGCCCGATCGGCGAGGACGAGGCATCGGGGGGTTATTGCTGGAGGAGGCGAAGCGGAGGTGGTGCGCAACCCGGCACTATACGTTGGTGGTGGCCGAGATCGAGGATCCACGCCACCACCCCGTAGTGGGCGACATCGATCCGCTGCGACGCGTGGCCTTCTACGCGCGGCGCGGCGCCATGATCGTAGTGGGTCCCTACTTTCTGCCGCGGCTGCGGGAGAGCACCGGGCGCGTGTACGACCTCTTCCTGACGGTGCTCCACGCCGACGAGCAGGCGATCCGTCCGCGACGCTCGGTGTCGGCCCACCAGATTGCCGACTTCCTCCAGGCGTACTTCGAAGCGTCCGAGGGCAGCGATCCTCGCGGTGACGAGCAGGGGCGCTGGCTGCTCGCCTGGTACCACAGCCGCGATACGGTCGCACTCCACTCGATCGATGGATACGCGGAGATCGAGATCCCACCGATCCCCGGTCGTTCGTAGGCGACCAGCCCGCGCCGTCCCCACCGGCACGACGTCGCACACACCTCGCGTATCCTGTGCGCCGATCCCGACCGAGCAGACAACGCGACGTAGGAAGAGGCGCCTCGCGCTCGCGGCGGTGCTGTTCGTGGGCCTCTCCTACGCGACCCTGATCCAGAACTTCTCCTGGAACCAGACCTCCCACTACGACCTGCTGCAGGCGCTCTACCACGAAACCACCACGATCGACCCCTACGAGCGGGACACGGGCGACAAGGTCCTCTACCACGGGCACTGGTACTCGGCCCGCGCTCCCGGCCTCGCGCTGTACGTGCTGCCCTGGTACACCGTCCTGAACGCGCTGGACGCTCAGCAGTGGGCCTATGAATCCCCGGCGCAGCCGAGCGACGACGAGGTGATCTATCTCGTGGGGCTGTGGGGCAACGTGCTGCCCGGCCTGCTGCTGCTGGTGCTCGTGTGGGGCGCCGCCGAGCGCCTGCAGCCCGGTTTCGGGGCCGCGACCGCGGTCACGCTCGGCCTCGGCACGATGGCACTCGCGCTCTCGACGCTGCTGTTCTCGCACATCTTCACCGCCTTCCTGGGCTTCGCCGCGTTCGTGCTGCTGATGCGCGAGCGCGACGGGCCGCCGCGCGCGTGGCTCACCGCGGCGGCCGGGTTGACGATCGGCTACGCGATCTCCTCGGAGTACCCGCTCGCGCTGCTCGCCGGCGTGCTCGGGCTCTACCTGCTCTCGCGCCGCGACGCGCTCACACCGCTGTGGGCGCTGCGCCGCGGGGGCGCCTATGCGGCGGGGATCCTCGTGGGGATCGTGCCGCTCGCGCTCTACAACCTCGCCGCCTTCCACTCCCTCACGCACGTCGCCTACGCCAACGTTCCCCAGCAGCACAGGGGCTTCTTCGGGATCACCGCCCCCAGCCTGCGCGTGGCGGCGACCCTGCTGGGGGACTCCCGCGGCCTGTTGACGCTCGCTCCCGTGCTGGTCATGGGGGCCCTCGGAGCGGTCGCGCTGTACCGCCGCGGCCGGCGGGCGGAGGCGCTCGTGATCGGGGGCGTGTGCCTCTGCTACCTCACCTACAACTCCGGCTACTACCTGCCCTTCGGGGGGGCCTCCATGGGGCCGCGCTTCCTGGCCACCGCGCTGGCGTTCCTCGCGCTCCCCCTGGCGATCGCATTCAAGCGCTGGCCGGGGCCCACGATCGCGCTCGCGGCGGCCTCCGTGACGTGCGCGACCCTCGCCACGATCACCCACCCGCTGATCGGCTACGACACCCAGCCGGTCACCTGGATGCGCCACCTGCTCCAGGGCTACTTCCAGCCCACGATCGCCTCCGCTTACGGCCTCGGGCGCGGGTGGGGGGAGATCTGGACCTTCCTGCTCCCCGCCCTCGGCGCGATCGCGCTCGCCGCGGCCGCCACCCCCCGCATGCGCCTCACCCGCCGCTCGCTGCGCGCCGGGGCGCTCGCACTCGCCGCCTGGGCGCTGTATGCGGCGCTCGGCCCCACCCTGCTAGGCATCGACCACCAGGGCCTGCTGGACGTCTACAACTCAGGCGACCCCCGTGCCCTGAGCAACGGCGCCTACTTCGGTTCCTACCCTCTGCGCGCGCTCGTCCCGCTGGCCTGCGGGGTCGCCTTGCTCGCGCTGGCCGGAGCCCGGGCTTGGCGCAATGCGCCGGGGGATCCGAGCGAGGCGCCCGCCGAGTCAGTTGTCGACCGTCCGCACGTTGCAGTGCGCGGCGTGTAGCTGCTTGCAGACCACCACGTAGCCCGGGCGGGGCTGGTCGTGGGCGTTCATCAGGCCCGCGTCGAAGCGCGTCGAAGCGGCGCCGCCCGTCCAGTTGTAGATGTAGAGGCGCTTGATCCGCGGGTTGGAGGCCGCCACGCCGAACATGAAGTTGAGCACCTGCGCCGCGCGCCTGATGCCCGAACCGTGGACGTTGGTGAAGTTGTTGCCGAACTTCACGATCCCGCCGGTCTCGGTCAACCACACTTCGCCGCCCAGGTCCGCCTCAAGGTCGCGTGTGCGCCAGCTTTCCAAGCGGTTGACGTCCGAGTAGTCGTGCAGGCCCCACGTCGTCGGCATCACCGTCCGCAGGCGGCCGATCTCGCGCTTGAATTCGGCGATGTAGTCGATCGTCGGGTAGATGTCGTACTGGTCGAGCACGTCCAGCCCGACCACCGTGCAGGGGATGCAGTCGCGCTTGAGCGCCTGGTAGTACTGGGCGTCCTGCACGGGGGTGGGGCTCTGAAAGTAGCCGGACACATACCCCCGGTTGGCCTCGTCCCACGCCTGGTATTCGCGGATGTGCGGGAACCGCTTGATGAACTTCGCCACGTCGCGCTTGTAGGTCGCGACGCTCGGCATTCTCATCGGCGTGTACTCGGAGTGGTAGAAGGCAAGGAGGATTTTCTGGTGGCGCGCTTCCGCGGCGTGGATCCACGCTTCCGCCTGCTCCAGGTCATACGGCCGCACAGCCACGTCGTAGGGCACCGTCAGGCGCGCGATCTGCGTGTGCAGCCGCTGCCACATCGAGTTGCCGAACATCTCGTCGTACGAGTCGCTGAGGCCGGTCATGTAGGAGGGGCCACGCGGGCGTGTGTGCTTCGAGGAGCTCTCGTGCGCGGCCGGACGAGCATCGCGGGCGGCCGCGCTGCCGGCGGGGGCTGCGAGCGCCCAGGCGAACGCCAGAGCGCCGATCAGCGCCGCGCCCAGCAGCAGGAGGATGATGGATCGGCCGGAGATTGGCCGGCGGGGGAGGGATCCGGGCATGTTCATGCCAACAGGCTATGCACCCCGAGGTTGCGGCGGCGCCGATTCCCCGGCCTGCAACGAAGCCTGCGGCGCCGATTCCCCGACCTGCAACGAAGCCTGCGGGGCGGCCTCCGCGGAGCGCAGCACGATCACCTCCCCGGGGACGTTGGTGAGCAGCCAGGCCACCGCCTCCGGAGTGAAGCCCTCCCCCGAGCTGTCCGCGCCCGCCGCCACCACCATCCGCTCGAAGCTCTCGTGCGCGATCAGCTCCCGCAGCGCGTGGCGCACCGTGCGCCCACGCTCGATGCGCGAGTCCACCGGCACCTCCGCGCGGGCCGCGCGCTGCTCGATCGCCTCCAGCATCGGCAGCGCCACGTCGTCGCACTCGCTGCGCAGTGGCACGTCCACCGAGAGGCGCATCGGCACCAGCGCCAGGTAGACCGGCATCAGCGTCGCCCCCTCCACGCGGGCGAGCCGCAGAGCCGCCGCGAGCGCGGGCTCGGAGAGCCCCTCGCCGGTGAACGGGAACGCGATCCGCCGCACCCGCGTGCGGCCGCGCAGCGCGCGATTGCGCCGGTGGCGCTCGAGGGCCAGGGCGCCCCCGTAGCCGACCGCCAATGCGAGGACGATCAGGACAGCGGCGAGCGGGGTCATAGAGCCACCCCCTCCCCCTCCCCTTCCCTCTCCGCCTCCGCCTCGCCGCTCGCGGGGAGCAGCGTGCGGTCCGCGACGATCCTGATGTCCACCCCCGGCAAACCTTTCAGCAGCCGGAACGTCAGCGCCGGCTGACTCAGGCGTCGCCACGCGTTGCGCGGCTTGGGCGTCCCCATCAGCAGGTAGGTGGTGCCTCTCCCCCGCGCCACCTGGATCGCGGTCTCCGCCACGTCGTCGGCCTCTTCGATCAGCAGGTGCGCCCCCAGCACCGAGGCCAAACGCCGCAGCGCCTCGAGCTGCTCACGGTCCTCGGTGTTGGGCGTCACGCCCGGCGGGCGCACCACCAGCAGGTCGAGCTCCGCCCCCAGCCGCTGCGCGGAGCGCCACGCGCGGCGCACCACCCGCTGCGAGCGCGGGGTCGGCTTGACGAGCGCGAGCAGCCGCTCGGAGATCACCTGGGGGGCCGCCCGGGCGATCAGCCGATCCTCGGGTCCCCGCGCCGCCGGGACCTCGCGCACGAGGCGCTCGTGCTCCACCCCCTCCGCCACCTGGCGCAGCGCGGTCTCCCGCAGCGCCGCGAGGTTCTCGATCTTGAAGAAGTTGCCGAGCGCCGCCTGCACCCGCTCCGGGGCGTAGACCTTGCCGGCGCGCAGCCGCCCGATCAGCGCCTCCGGGGTGACGTCCACCAGCACCGTCTCGTCCGCCGCGGAGAGCACCGCGTCGGGGATCGTCTCGCGCACCCGCACCCCCGTCAGCTGGGTCACCTGGTCGTTGAGGCTCTCCAGGTGCTGCACGTTGACCGTGGAGAACACGTCGATCCCCGCCGCCAGCACGTCGCGCACGTCTTCATAGCGCTTCTCGTGCTCCACCCCCGGCGCGTTGGTGTGCGCGAGCTCGTCGATCAGGCACAGCTCCGGCGCACGCGCCAACAACCCCGGGAGATCCATCTCCTCGAGGTCGGTGTCGCGGTAGCGCACCCGCCGGCGCGGCACGAACTCCAGGCCCTCCCCCTGGGCCACCGTCTCCATCCGGCCGTGGGGCTCCAGGTAGCCCACCACCACGTCACGGCCCGCCTCGGCCTCCGCCTGGCCCTCCTGCAGCATGCGGTAGGTCTTGCCCACGCCCGCGGCCATCCCGATGAATACCTTGAGGTGTCCACGGTCGGATGGCACAGCGGCCCATTGTCCTGCATTGCTCGGCGGGGGAGCGCTGAACCCGGGAGCGCTTCCAGGTAGAGTCTTGCGCGGAGTGCCGGGAAGCCTGGTCGGCGTGCCACTACCCGTGGGGATCGTGTTGACCCGGAACCATTTCGAGATTGCAGCATCGCGCTGATGTCCGACGCGCTGCTGAGCCTCATCTTCGTGACCGGCGTCGTGGTGAGCCTCGGCTTCAGCTGGGTGCTCGTGGTCAGGCTCGAGCGCGTGGGGGCGCGGCTCGGACTCTCCGAGGCGCTGCTCGGGATGCTCGCCGCGCTGGCGGCCGATGCACCGGAGATCACCGCCGCGGTGACGGCGCTCATCAGGCACGACCCGCACATCGGCGCGGGGGTGGTGATCGGCTCGAACGTCTTCAACCTCGCCGCGCTGCTCGGCCTCGCCGCGGTGGTCGCCGGCCGGATCGCGCTGCACAGACGCGTGATCGAGCTGGGCGGCGCGGTGGCGCTGTGGACGTCAGCGGGGTGCCTGCTGGTGGTCCTCGGGGTCCTCCCGCCCCTGGCGGGGCTGCTCGCCGTACTGGTGGTACTCGTGCCCTACCTCGCGATCCTCGGCATCGGCCTCGAGCGGATTGAGCGCCTGCGTCTGGTGGACTCCTGGGCGAGCTGGTTGGCGGAGGCGGTCAGAGAGGAGGAGCAGGAGCTCGAGGTCGCGATCCACCCCAGCCGGGGAGGTCCGCGCGACGGCGCGCTCGCCGCGTTCGCCGTGCTCGTGGTGGTCGCAGCGAGCATCGCGATGGAGCGCACCGCCTCCGAGCTCGGGACGCACCATGCGATCCCCGGGATCGTGGTCGGCGGCCTGGTCCTCGCCGCCGTGACGAGCCTGCCCAACGCCGTCGCCGCCGTGTACCTCGCCACCCGCGGCCGGGGAGCGGCCGTGCTCAGCACCGCGCTGAACAGCAACGCGCTCAACGTCGTGGCGGGGCTACTGCTGCCGGGGGCAATCGTCGGCCTCGGCGCGCCCTCCGGGCAGACGACCTTCGTCGCCGCCTGCTACCTCGGCCTGACCGCCTTCGCGCTCGCGAGCGCCTACCTCGATCGCGGCCTGCGGCGCATCCCCGGGGCCTTGATCATCGCCTTCTACCTGGCCTTCGTGGTGGTGCTGCTTGCAAATACCTAGGCCCCCAGCAGGTTGTGCACGATCAGATCGATCAGCTTGATGCCGATGAATGGCGCGATGATGCCGCCCAGACCGTAGATCAAGAGGTTGCGCCGCAGCAGCGCGGAGGCGCCGATCGGGCGGTAGCGCACACCGCGCAGCGAGAGCGGGATCAGCAGGGGAATCACGATCGCGTTGAAGATGATCGCCGAGACGATCGCCGACTGGGGGGTGCCGAGGTCCATGATGTTGAGCACGTGCAGCGGCCCCCTGCCGCCCGCACTCGTGGCGTAGGTGCCGATGAAGATCGCGGGCAGGATCGCGAAGTACTTGGCGACGTCGTTGGCGATCGAGAAGGTCGTGAGCGCCCCGCGCGTGATCAACAGCTGCTTGCCCACCTCGACGATCTCGATCAGCTTCGTCGGGTTGGAGTCGAGGTCGACCATGTTGCCCGCCTCGCGCGCCGCCTGGGTGCCGGTGTTCATCGCCACGCCCACGTCGGCCTGCGCGAGCGCCGGCGCGTCGTTGGTGCCGTCGCCGGTCATCGCCACCAGGCGCCCGTCGGCCTGCTGCTCGCGGATCAGCGCGAGCTTCGCCTCGGGGGTGGCTTCGGCGAGGAAGTCGTCGACGCCTGACTCCTCGGCGATCTTGGCCGCCGTCAGGCGGT
The DNA here is from genome assembly GCA_963771915.1 of uncultured Solirubrobacterales bacterium. Taxonomy (GTDB): domain Bacteria; phylum Actinomycetota; class Thermoleophilia; order Solirubrobacterales; family Solirubrobacteraceae; genus Palsa-744. Next base: position 889,347 of record CAVYVD010000001.1, read on the forward strand.
TGTCGCCGGTCACCATCACCGTCTTGATGCCCATCGCGCGGAGGTGGTCGAAGCGGACCTTCATCCCCTCCTTGATCGTGTCCTTGAGGTAGATCACGCCGAGCACCTGGCTGTCGCGCGCGACCGCCAGCGGGGTGCCGCCTTCGCGGCCGATGCGGTCGAGCTGCGCCTGCAGCTCCGGCGGGGGCGAGCCGCCCTCCTTCGTGACGAACTCGATGATCGCGTCGCCCGCGCCCTTGCGCAGCTGCTGGCCATCGAAGTCGATGCCGCTCATGCGGGTCTGCGCGGTGAAGGGCACGAAGTTGGCGTGCAGCGTGGTCATGTCGTGCTCGCGGATGCCGTACTGCTTGGCGAGCACCACGATCGAGCGGCCCTCGGGCGTCTCGTCGGCGAGCGAGGAGAGCTGCGCCGCCTCGGCCAGCTCGGACTCGGGCACGCCCGGCATCGGGATGAACTCCGAGGCGAGGCGGTTGCCGATCGTGATCGTGCCGGTCTTGTCGAGCAGCAGCACGTCCACGTCGCCCGAGGCCTCCACCGCGCGGCCGGAGAGGGCGAGGACGTTGCGGCGCACGAGGCGGTCCATGCCCGCGATCCCGATCGCGGAGAGGAGCGCGCCGATCGTGGTCGGGATCAGCGCCACCAGCAGCGCGATCAGCGTGGTCTCGGAGATGGAGGTGCCGGCGAACAGCCCGAACGGGCGCAACGTGGCCACCACGATCATGAAGATCAGCGTCAGCGCGGCGAGCAGGATGTTGAGCGCGATCTCGTTCGGGGTCTTGCGCCGCTCCGCGCCCTCGACCAGCGCGATCATGCGGTCGAGGAAGGAATGGCCGGGCTCCTGGGTGATTTCCACCACGATCCGATCGGAGGTGACGCGCGTGCCGCCGGTCACCGCGCTGCGGTCCCCGCCCGACTCGCGGATCACCGGCGCGGACTCACCCGTGATCGCGGACTCGTCCACGGTCGCGATGCCCTCGATCACGGTGCCGTCGCCCGGGATCAGCTCGCCCGCCTCGACCACCACCACGTCGCCGCGGGTCAATTCCGAGGCGGCCTTGGTGGAGCCGTCGCGCATCGTCGCGACCGTCTCCTTGCGCATCGAGCGCAGCGTGTCGGCCTGGGCGCGGCCCCGGCCCTCGGCGAAGGCCTCCGCCATGTTGGCGAAGATCACCGTCAGCCACAGCCAGAAGGCGATCGTGAACGTGTACCACGCCGGCTCCTGGCCGCCGCCGAGCGGCTTGCCGCCGAACGCCTGGATCAGCCACGTCACGGTGGTGATCACCGCGCCGACCTCGACCACGAACATCACGGGGTTGCGGACCTGCACGCGCGGGTCGAGCTTCTTGAAGCTGTCGAGGAGCGCGCGTGTGAGGATGTCGCGCTGGAAGAGCGAGATCGCCTGGCGCTCGTGGGTGGCGGGCATGGTGGACATCAGCCGTTGGCTCCGGTGAGGCGGTCGAGGGCGAGGTTGAGCTCCAGCACGTTCACTCCCGGTTCGCCGGAGAAGCCGAGGCCGCGGCCGGAGGTGTACTTGGAGATGAGACCGTCCACTGTGGCCAGCGAGAGGTGGCGCACGGCGGCGACGCGGTGGGCCTGGATCCAGGCGTTGGCCTGCGAGATTTCAGGGTCGAGGTTCGAGCCGGAGGTGTTGACGGCGTCGACCGGGATCTGCGCCACGGTGAGAGCAGGGTCGTAGGGCTTGTTCAGTTCGAGGTACGCCTTGATGTTTTCTTCGTTGGCTTCCCTCGTCCTGACGCTGTTGGGGCCGCGATTGGAGAAGGTGCTCGCAGCGGCGTTGTACGCCCCGCCTTCGGTGGCGGAGGGGCGCGACTGGAAGTAGCGCGGGTCGGGTTCGGTAACGAGTTCTTCTTCCTTTTCCTCCGGCTTGCCGTTCTTGCTGATCACCGGTCGGGCGAAGCTCTGGCCGATGATCTTCGAGCCGACGACCTTGCCCGCGACCTTGACCTGCTGCCCGTTGGCGCTGCCGGGGAAAGCGACCTGGCTGATGCCTGTGATCGCCAGCGGATATGCCAGCCCGAGCAGGACCGTGAACACGATCATGCCGATGATGGAGGTGACTATGTCGCGTTTCATCAGTACAAATGTCCCGTCAGGCCCTGCACGATCGGCCCGAGCAGCAGGGCGGGGAAGAAGGTGAGCGCGCCGACCAGCACGATCACGCCGATCAAAAGCACCGCGAACGTGCCGTTGTCGGTGCGCATCGTGCCGAGGCCCGCGGGGGTGACGCGCTTGCCCGCGAGCGCGCCGGCGACCGCGAGCGTGAACAGGATCGGCGCGTAGCGGGCGAACAGCATGTCGAAGCCGCCGAGCAGGTTGGCGAAGGTGACGCCGTGGGCGCCGGCGTTGCCGGCGGCGGGCTGGATGAAGCCGGTGTAGCCGGCGAACGCCGAGCCGTTGTTGTTGGCCTGCGACAGGTAGGCGTAGAAGGTCTCGGAGAAGCCCTGCGGCGTGTTGCCGCCCGCCTTGGAGGTTGCCACTTCGGCGATCGATTTGCGCCCCGCGTTCGTGGCGGTGCCCATCGCCGTGCAGAACAGCGCCGCCAGCGGCGTGATCAGGATGGCGAGGCCGGCGAGCTTGATTTCGCGCGCCTCGAGCTTCTTGCCCAGCCACTCCGGCGTGCGCCCGACCATCAGGCCGCCGATGAACACCGCCAGCAGCACGTACAGCAGGATCGAGTACAGCCCCGTGCCGACGCCGCCGAAGATCACCTCGCTGGCCGATAGGTTGGCGAACGGCACGGCGCCGCCGATGCCGGTGTAGGACTCGATCGCGCTGTTGACCGCACCGCACGAGGTGACGGTCGTGACGACGTCGAACAGCGCCGATCCTGCGATCCCGAAGCGCTGCTCCTTGCCTTCCATGTTGCCGCCGCCGGAGCCGTGGATCACGCCAGTGTGCAGGCCGGCGGCGTGCTGCGCGGGCGAGCCATGCGCCTCGGCGATGTAGGCAACGCACACGGCGCCGAGGAACATGAACATCACCACGCCGTAGATCGCATACCCCTGGCGGCGGTTGCCGGCCATCCGCCCGTAGGTGAAGATCAGCGCCGCGGGGACGATCAGCACGAGCAGCATCTCGAAGAAGTTGGTGAAGCCCGTGGGGTTCTCGAACGGGTGCGCCGAGTTGACGTTGAAGAAGCCGCCGCCGTTGGTGCCGAGCTCCTTGATCGCCTCCTGCGAGGCGACCGGGCCCATCGCGATCGTCTGCTGCAGGCCGGTGATGGTGTGCACGACCAGGTAGTTGGAGAGGTTGGCGATCACCCCCTGCGAGGCCAGGACCAGCGCGGCGACGATCGAGATCGGCAGCAGGATGTAGAGCACCGCGCGCACGATGTCCTGCCAGAAGTTGCCGATTCCCTTGCCGGCACGCCCGACGATCCCGCGAATCAGCGCGGCGGCGACAACGATCCCCACGCCGGCGGAGAGGAAGTTCTGCACCGTCAGCCCCACCATCTGGCTGAGGTAGCTCAGCGTCGTCTCGCCGCCGTAGTACTGCCAGTTGGTGTTGGTGAGGAACGACGAGGTGGTGTTGAACGTCAGGTTCCACGGCCCCGATTTGAACCCCTGCGGGTTGAGCGAATGGGGCACGAAGAAGGCGTTCTGCGTGCGCAGGATGAAGTACAGAAACAGCCACCCCGCGAGCGAGAACACGATCAGGCTTTTCGCGTAAGCCTTCCAGTCCTGCTCGCGGTTGGGATTCACCTGCATGATGCGGTAGAGCAGCCGCTCCGGACCCCCCAGCAGCGGCGTGAGGAACACCCGCTCTCCCGTGAACACGCCTGCCATGTAGCGGCCGAGCGGCAGCGCGAGCGCCGTGAGGATGATCGCGAACAGCGCGATCGTCAGCCAGCCGGTGAAGGTCATCGCCTAGAGGTTCTCTCCGCGGATGAGGGCGTAAAAGAGGTAGCCGATGATCAGCACCGACACGACCAGGCCGAAGAAGTCGGCGCCGCTCATGTGCGCGATGAATGCGCCCAGCGGAGGCGTGCTCATATCCGCTCGATGCCCTCGATGATCGCAAGCAGAACCGCGAACATCGCGATCCCGAGCAATACCGCCACCACGTCCATGCACTCACTATGCACGCCACGCCATCACGGTCGCATGACGATTCACCCCTTATGTATAACGATTTCGTTACGGCGCTCGGCAGCAGGCGGCGGGCCCCAGCGGCGCGGGGTGTCCGTGCGCCCGGTAGGCGGCGTTCAGGGCAGCGGCGGCCTGCGCGTAGGACTGCGCCGGGCGGCGGCCGCCGAAGGTGACGGTGACCGAGCCCCGGGCGCCGTGCAGCGCGATCGCCGAGCCGCTCACCGGCCGGTCCGCCATACGCGGACGCCTCGCCCACGCCGGGAGCACCCAGCTCAGCGGGGCGCCCGGGCTCAGGTCGCTGCGCCACGTCAGCGTCTCCCCCCGCAGCGTGGAGCGCTCGGTGAAGGAGATCACACCGTGGTCGGTGGGCGCCGCGAGGACTGTGATGTGCTGCCCCGGCCCGAGCCACGCGGGGCTCGCGCCAGTGAGCAGCTCAACGCCCCCCGAGGGGCTGTCGGCCACCAGCATGTTGTGCAGGAGCGCGATGTATTCCGCGGCGAAGGTGCCGTGCGGGGCGAGGTTGGTAGCCGAGGCGCGCCCGCCGAAGGGAGCCATGCCGGTCTCCCAGCCGCCGTCGGTAGAGGTGGTGTGGACGAGCTCCGCATAGAGGCCCGCGATCGCACCCGCGGCGTCCCCAGCGGCAAGCTCGGTCTGAAAGATCCTGAACCCCAGATAGTCGTGCAGGTCCTGGCCGCTCAGGTAGGTGGGCAGCCCCTCGGCCATGTGCGCGCGCGCCCACGCCAGCGTGGCCTCGACGGCCGGGGATCGCGCGCCGAGCACCTGCAGGGGGAAGGCCGCCCAGTAGTTGCCCCAGTCCTGCCCGCCCTTCGCGTCGAGCACCGGGGGGATGTGGCCTTCGCGGGCGACCGCCCCGGCGATGGCGCGGTCGAGCACCGCCTCGAAGCGTCGATCCACGGCGGCCCACGCGGCGGCGTCGGCATTCGCTTCCGCTCCCACGGCCGCGGCGCTCTGCCCGGTGCGCGTGGCGGCGCCGGCCTCCGCCTGCCCCGCCAGCGTCGCATCCGTGATCGCCGAGCGCACCCCGGCGGCCGCCCAGAGGTCATCGCCGGTGATGTGCCCGTATGCCAGCTCGTTGTCCTCGGGGTCGCTCGGGGGCAGCAGCCCCAGGGGGTCGCTCGCGGTGGCGGAGGAGAGCCAGTCGATCGCGGCGCCGATACTTCCGAGCCGCGTGGCGGCGTAGGCGGGGTCCTGAGAGAGCTGGGCGTGCTGGGAGAGCGCCCACAGCGCCTCGCCGAGCCCGTCGTACTGCCCGGTCTGGCTGATGAAGAGGCCGCCGGACTCCTGGAAGGTGTCCATGAAGCTCAGGTTCTGTGCGGCCGCGGCGTGCAGGCCCACAAGGTCGAGCGCCTCCGTCTCGATCGCCGCGTCGCGGATCCAGAATGCCTGGTACTGAAGCCGGTTGGGACTCTGAACCCAGCCCGAGGGGGTCTGGTGACGCGACTCGAGGATCTCCACGATCGCCGCCCGGTAGGTCGCCTCGACCTTGGCCTCGGGCACGTCGATCCTCATCATCCCGGCCTCCTGGGCGGCCCACATCGAGCGCAGATCGGCGCGGGCGGCAGCGAGGGGCACACCGTCCATCGCGCGATCGGCGCCGGAGCCGGCCGCGGGCGGGCTGAGCGGGATCTGCCAGGTGAAGCTCACCCCCCCGTGAGCCCCCAGGCGGGCGCTGAGGAGCCTCCCGTCGTGGGGCGCGGTGGGCGCGCCCGACGCGGGCGTCCGCAGCGGACGGCTCGAAGCGGCCGGACCGCGCGCCAGCAGGAGACCGGAGCGATCCAGGTCGCGCCCGGCGACGCCGTAGAGAAAGTCCTTTGAGAAGGGCTGGCCGGGCTGATCGTAGGAGCCGGCGCCCGAGCCGCTCAGAGGGCGCTCGTAGCGGAACGCGCCGGTCACGACACCGTGCGGGCCGCGGATCTGATGGCCGCGGGTGTAGGCGACGAGCATCGCCACCTGCGCCTCGCGCGGGCGCCCCGAGCCGTTGGTGGCCGTCATCGTCTCGTAGGCCACGGGCCGCCCGGCGACGGGTACGGCGAAGAGGGTCAGCGTGTAGCGCACGGGCCCATCGAAGAGCGTGCTCGACAGCAACGGCACGGAGGGATTGGGGAGGGTTCGCGTCGGCTGATACCAGGCGCTCAGGCGATGACCGAAACGCGGCTCGTACTCGGCCCAGCCGGTGTAAAGATCGCCCTCGGGGGTCACCTCGGCCCCCGCGAGCATCCCCGGCACGGCGATCTGGTCGGTGGGTGCGGAGAGGAAGCCGGTCGTCGTTGCGCTCGCGCCAGGGGCGGCAACGCCCGCGGCGAGAGCCAGCGCCCACAGTGCGGCGGCTGCGAGCATGAGCGGGAGGCGCATGACCGGGGAAGCCTATGGCACGTGAGCGCCCCTTCTGCTCAGGCGTGTAGGACGACGCCGCGGGTGACCGTAACCGCAGCGCCGTGTAGCGGTGTGAGTGTGATCTTCACCGTCAACGCCAGGTGCCGGTGGCGGCGCAACGAGGCCTTGCCCTTGGCACTCAGGGGCACGGAGAAGGACACGCTGCCCGCCTTCAGCGACGAGCGCACCAGCCGCCCGACGCGCAGCACCGAGTGCCCCGCCTTGGCCGTGAGGCACCGGCGGCAAGCAGTTCGACTTCCAGCCGCCCGCCGGAGCCAGCCTGGGACACCTTGATCGACCCGTGCACCGTCAAGCCGCGCTGGCTGCCCGCGAGCTTGAGCGCCCTGGATCCGCCTTCCAAAGGCGAACCATGGCCGGTTCGCTCGGCGTCGGGGGGGTGGTGGAACCATGAACCGAACCTACGTTCTCTTGGCCGTCGCCTTTACAAGCGCCGCGAGCGCCGCGACGGTCGCGAGCGCACAGAGGAGTCTCCCGGCCGCGCGCCCAAGCCGCGCTGCCACAGTGCAGGCGCGATCAACGCCTCCGGCGGCACGGTGAAGTAGGGGCCCGTCAAGCGGCGAACCGGTACCCCACGCCCGGGTCGGTGAGGATGTAGCGGGGGCGCTCCCCGGGCTCGATCTTCGCGCGCAGGCGCGCGATGTGGGTGCGCAGCGCCTGCACGTCATCCACGTACCCCGGCCCCCAGACCTCTCCCAGCAGCGCCCTGTGCGTCATCAGCCGGCCGCGGTTCTGGGCCAGGACCCGCAGCAGCTCGAACTCGATCGGCGTGAGATGAATGGGCGCGCCGTCGCGGCGCACCGCGTGCGCGACGAGGTCCACCTCCAGGCCGTCCACGGCGATCGTCGGCTGCTCCTCCTCGGCCCCCTCGCTGCGGCGCAGCGCCGCCCGCAGGCGCGCCACCAGCTCCCGCGTCCCGAAGGGCTTGGTGATGTAGTCGTCCGCTCCCGCCTCCAGCGCCCTCACCTTCTGCTCCTCGTCCCCGACGGCAGAGAGCACCAGGATCGGCATATCGCTCCACTCCCGCAGGCCGCGCGTCACCTCCACCCCGTCGCCCTCGGGCAGCACCAGATCCACGATCGCCGCCCGCGGCGCCCGCACCGCGGCGAGATCGAGCGCCTCGGAGCCGCTCTGCGCGCTCAGCACCTCGAAGCCCGCCTCCCGCAGCACCACCTTCAGCGCCCTCAGGATCTGCAGCTCGTCGTCCACCACCAGCACCCGCGGCCTGACGGGGGTCGCTCTGATCGAAGAGGGGCCCGACCCTCTAGGCTCAGCCGCCATCCGCCCGCGCCCCCCTCGCCACCGGCACCGCCGCGGTAGCCTCGGGCGGGGTGCGCTCGAGTGGCAGCTCGAACACGAACGTCGCCCCCTGGCCGGGCAGCGACTCCACGTGCAGCGAGCCCCCGTTGGCTTCGAGGAAGCCGCGCGCGATCGCCAGGCCCAGGCCCGAGCCCCGGCGCCCGCCGCGCGCGGTGCCCGCGCGGTAGAACGGCTCGAAGACGCGCTCCAGCTGCGCGGGGGGGATGCCGGGGCCGCGATCCACCACGCGCACGATCAGGCGATCCCCCTCGCCCGTCATCGTCCTCACCGCCCGCGCCCGCACCGACACCGCGTGCCCTCCCGAGTGCCGCCGCGCGTTCTCCAGCACGTTCACGAACGCCCGCTCGAGCTGCGTCGAGTCGGCTCGCACCAGCGGCAGATTCCGATCGATCGAGAGCTGGAACGCCTCCTGCTGGGGCGCCAGATCCTCGAGGGCCATCCCGATGACCTCCTCGATCGACAGCCATTCCTGCCGCGGCTCCGCCGCCCCCGCCTCCAGCTTGGAGAGGTCCAGCAGATTGTCCACCAGCCGCGAGAGTCGCCGCGTCTCCCCCAGGATCGCCGCCGCAAGCTCCTCCCGCTCCGCCGCGGAGACCCCCGGGAGCGCGATCGCCTCCGCCGCCGCCGAGATCGCCGTGAGCGGGCTGCGCAGGTCGTGCGAGACGGCCCGCAGAAGTGCGGTCTTGACGACGTCGGCCTGGCGCAGCGCCGCCGTCTCCACCACCCCCTCCTGCAGCGACTCCCGCTCCAGCGCCGCGCTCAGCAGCGCCTCGAGCGCCGGCACCACACGCTCCTGGAGCCTGTAGAGGCTGCGCTCGGAGCTGTCCGCTCCCACCACCACCGTTCCCAGCCGGCGGTCCCCCTCACGCAGCGGGAAGGCCACGCTGCGCGCATCCGGCTCCACCGCCTCCATCGCGATCGCCGCGGACTGCAGCTCGAGCGCCTGCGCCATCCGTGCCGCCGCCGTGGGCAGCGCCTCCGCGAGGCTCCCCCCTCCCAGCAGCAGGCGCGCCATCTCCAGCACCAGGCTCGCCTCCCGCCGGCGCTCCAGCGCCTCCCTGCGCGAGCGCGAGGTCGGTACCGGCACGATGCCGAGCAGGCGCGACATAGGCGCAGCGTAGATGAACCCGCGGGTGGGACCGTGGGTGGCAGGGCGTCGCCGGGGGAGAGCCGGCCTGCGGGCACGGCCGTGCGTTCGTCCGGGCCGATCGTCCCAATTTCATGCCCGCGTCCGCTACCGTCGATTTGAGCACGGTGAACTCAATCCACGGACGGCACCAGACGAGGCATCGCCGGCGCGCCAGAGCGATGCGCTACGTGCTCCCCGCGGCGTGCCTCCTCGCCCTCCCCCCGCCCACCGCCGCCGCGGGGACGGTCTCGGAACCGGGCGCCGCGGAATACCAGACCCGCCACGTCTGCGCACCCCCCGCGCCAGGCCGCGCGAGCTGCCTGGCGCTGGAGCTGGTCCCGAGGACGGTGAGCGCCCCGCTCCGCGCGCGCTCCCCCGTGGCCAAGCCGCTCGCGGCGCCGCGCGGGATGTCGGTCGGTCCCGCCTACGCGGCGGGACAGACGCCCGAACCGGTGTTCCCCAAAGAACTCCGCAACGCCTACAACCTGCCGGCGGAACCACCGCCAGGCTCCGCTGCGCAGACGATCGCGCTCGTGGACGCGTACAACGATCTGAACGCGGAAGCCGACCTGAATGTCTACGACAGCGCCTCCTCGATCGACCTGTCCGCATGCAACCAGAAAAACGGCTGCTTCAGGAAGGTCGACCAGGGCGGCGGCAGCGCGGAAGAAGGCGCAAGTGGGACCCCATTCCCCAGGAGCGCGAAAGAACTGCAGGAACGGGAAGCCACCTGCAGTAAAACCAAACAGCAGGCGGCGTGCACGGAAGTCGAAGAAGCCGCGGGTTGGGCGGTCGAGATCTCCACCGACATCGATGTCGCCCACTCCATCTGCCAAAGCTGCCACATCCTGCTCGTCGAGGCCGACACACCCTCCTTCAACGACCTCGAAGTGGCCGAGGACACCGCGGTGAGGCTCGGCGCGACCGAGGTCTCCAACTCGTGGGGTGGCAGCGAACCCGTATCCGACAGCCCCGCTTTCGATCATCCGAAGACCGTGATCACCGCGGCCGCCGGCGATGACGGCTACCTCAACTGGACCGAGGCCGAAGCCGCCGAACCCGGCTACTTCGCCGGCGCCGACTACCCCGCGTCCTCGCCCCATGTGGTCGCCGTCGGCGGCTCCGAGCTGACCCTGACCGAAGCCGGCGCCCGGCGCAGCGAGACCGCATGGAACGAGGACCCCGATCCCGAAGGGGGCAACGAGGGCGCCGGGGGCGGTGGCTGCAGCGTCCGCTTCTCCGCCCCCGAATGGCAGCGGAAGGTGCCCGACTGGTCCTCCGTCGGCTGCGGCGCCGTCACCGAAGCCAAACGCGCCGTCGCCGACATCTCAGCCGACGCCGACCCCTACAGCGGGGTGCTCGTCTATGACTCCCATGCCTCCACCACGAACCTGATCGTGATCGGCGGCACCAGCGTCGCCTCCCCGATCGTTGCCTCCACCTTCGCGCTCGCCGGCGGGGCGCACGAAGTCGAATACCCCGCCCAGACGCTCTACTCCCACCTCGGCGACCCCTCGCTGTACGACGTCACCGAAGGGGGCAACGGCAAGTGCGACGACCTCTACACGGGCGGCTGCGGCGGCTCGATGGAACCGCTCTCCCCGCTCGACTGCGGCGCGGGGGTGCTGATCTGCAACGCCGCCCACGGCTACGACGGCCCCACCGGGGTGGGCGCCCCGAATGGGATCGCCGCCTTCGCTCCCGGCAGCGAAGCGGAACAGTTGGCGAGAGCCGAAGAAGCCAAGCGGGAAGCCGAAAGGAAGAAGGCCGAAGAAGCAAAGAAGGCCGAAGAAGAACTGAAGGCCAGGGAAAAGAGAGCAGCCGAAGAACGCCAGTCCGAAGAAGCGAGGCTGCGAGCCGAAGAAGCAAAGCGGGCCGAAGAAGCGAAGCGAGCCGAAGAAGCAAAGAAGGCCGAAGAAGCACTGAGGGCAACCGAAAAGACCAGTAGGGAAGCGGCGGGCGCAAGCTCCAAGGGAACCCCCCAAAGCCAGAGCGTGGGCGCGGGCGGCACGAGCGATCTGGCGGGCCTCACGGAAGTGCAACTCGGCGAAGGGTCCTCCTCACAGGCGAAATCCGGCGGGAGCAGCTCCAGCAAGGCCGCGGTCAGACTCACCCATCTCGTGCTCACCGCCCACGCGAGCGCGGCGCTCTCCCGCGGCCTGCCCGCGCTCTCCCGGGTTGCCTTTGCCTTCACTCTCAGCGCTCCCGCTCGCGTGCGGGTCACGCTCTCCCGGCAGGTCCGGGCGCACGGGCGCCTGCGCTGGATGCGTGTGACGGGCGCGCTCACGCTCGCTGCGAGCGGCGGTCGCCACCACGCCCATCTGTTGGGCCATCGCGCGCTCGCTTCCGGGCGCTACAGGTTGACGGCGGCGCCGGCGCATGGTGCGGCGCGAACGCTCACGTTCGTGGTCGGGTAGGTTCCCGGGGTCCCATGTCTGCGGGGCGGCGACGGTCAATCGGACAGTGACGCTGAGGTGATGCTCTCGGCGATCTCCTCGCCACCGGAGGTCAGCTCCCACGCGTTGGGCGCGCCGCCGGGGCCGCCGCCGAAGTTGGCGATCAGACCCCGGGACTCCAGGCGACTGAGGAGCTTGGAGATCTGCCCCTGGTCGACGACCTCGGCGCGGTTGGCCACTTCGCGGTTGCTCGACCCCGGGCGCTCGGCGATCGCCCTCAGAACGCGGGCGGTGCGATAGGTGACCTTCGTGCCCACCCCCCCCACCGCCGTGCGCCCGCCACGCGGGCGCTCCGAGCGCCGCCACCCCGGCCGCGCGAGCTCCCGCTTGGCGACGGCGCTGCCCATGTAGGGGAGCAGGATCAGGCTCATCAGCTCTCCCAGCAGCTCGCTCGGTGGCTCCAGGCGAGGCGCCAGCAGGCGTGTTTGCAGGATCGCCAGCAGCCCCCCGGCGATCCCCTCGGCCGTGATCGCGGGGGGCTCGGCGCGGACCGCCGACTCCAGCCGCCCCCGGTCGATGTACTCGCATAAGGCCGCGATCGCCTTGGCACGGCGCCGTAGCGTCCGCGGGCCGGCGCCCATCGAGTAGACGATCCACAGGCGCGCCAGATCGGGCTCCCGTTCGATCAGCCCGAGCATCGCGACGAGGGCGGCTCTGACCCCTTCGACCCAGCCTGGCTCGCCTCGATACGCCTGCGCCATCTCCCTGCCCGCGCGCTTGGAGCACCACTCGAAGGAGGCGAGGAAGCACTCCTCGACGTCGGCGTACTCCCCGCGCAGCTTGCGGAGCGAGAGCCCGGCTCCCGCCGCCACCTCGGTGAGGGTGACGGCCACACCCCGATCTGAGACGGCCATGGCCATCGCCCTGAAGATGCGTGTGCGCTCGTCGTTCTCCACCGGACCCCCTCGCTCCTCTCATCCGACCCCGACCCCCCGCCGTGCACGGCGGCCTACGCGGCAAGCTTGATCTTTGCCATCGGCGATATCTTCGCATTGTCTAGCCGTGTGCGGCGCGCTCTTGTAGGGAGGCGTTTTTCTGGCAATCCAGCCAGCCGCCCGCAGTGCCCGCCAAGCCCGCCCCCCGGGAGCGGCTCCGCGGGACGCCCGGAGGGTCATACCTGGTGGCTGGGCGCGCCGTTGTTTCCCACTATTCGGACCCCTCGGGAGGGCCCGTCAACGCCCAAATCTCGCACGCATGCAGGGAAAAACTGGGACCTCACCTGCGGGCACCACCGCTCTGAGCAGCCCGCCGCGCAATTTTCATTGCGGGAGTCCACGATCCGGCTTACCCTCGTGTGAGTGGTGATCGAGAAGCGCAGCGTGGCCACTCGTCACGGACGGTGGAAAGTCACCTCGCCTGAGAGGATCGCCCCTGCCCGCGGGCGGGAACGCACCCAACGGTGAGGGAACCGAGAAAGCGGTGAGCAGTGCACAGTCCGAGGACGATCGATCTGAACAAAGCTTTTCCTGCGCCCGTAGCTCAACTGGCTAACGGCCACGACGACAGTGGTGCCGAATCTCCAGGTGTAGTCATTCAACCGGCGACGAGCTCAGCTCGCCGGCCGGCGGCTATCTGCCGCATCGCGGTCGCTTGGTATGAGAACGCCCTCGCGAGTCGACGGTTTAAGAGCAGCGGCCTTCTAAGCCGCCGATGTGGGTTCGAGCCCCGCCGGGCGTACCTTCGTCTCTCTGAAAGAAGAGGGGCCCGGCTCACCGGCCTCCGGCCGGCTGCGCCACCCTCTAACCGCGGCCTGTGAGGTGCTCGATCAGCTCTCAGAGGCGCTGAGCATGCTCGCGCCGCAGGCCGACTTCTCCGTGATCCCGCTCCACAACCCGCGGCGGGACGCCGACGCGCAGATCTTTCACCGCGGCCGGGTGGGGTGGGAGTCCGCGGACGCCCGGAAGCTGACGGCGGCGCGCGAGGCGCTCGCCGCGCTACCCGACGTGGCAACCGTGGGCCGCCGCGGGGACTCGCTGACGGTCCGCTTCGCCGACGCCCGCGTCGCGCGGCTCGGGGAGCAGCTGGAGGGGGGCGTGGGAGACGCGCTGGACATGCGCAAGCTGCTGGGGGGCGCCGAGTTCCTCGTCAACTTCTGCGACGCCAACCCCACCAAGGCTCTGCACATCGGCCACCTGCGCAACATCGCGCTCGGCCAGGCACTCGCCGGGGCGCTGGCCGCGGCAGGGGCACGGGTGACGCGCCAGAGTCAGGTCAGCGACTATTGCCGCAGCATGGGCGAAGCGCTGGCGGGCTACATGGAGCTGCCCGCGCACATCACCCCCAGCACCCTGGGTGTCAAGAGCGACCACTTCGTGGGCGAATGCTTCGGGCGCTACGCCGCCAAGGCGATCGAGCATCCAGACGCCGAGGGCGCTAAGGAACCGGCGTTGAGCGCCGCGACCGCCGAGGAGCCGGCGTTGAGCGCCGAGGCCGCCGTGCGGCATGACCTGGCGGAGGAGCTGCTCGAGCGATGGAGCGCCGGCGATCCGGAGATCGTGGAGCGCTGGCGCAGGCTGCGCGGGTGGGCCCTGGAGGGGCAGGACGCCACGCTCGCCGCACTCGGCGTCCGGCTCGACCGCCTCGTCAACGAGTCGGACTCCCGCCCCCTCACCAGCCGGGTGCTCGAGGCGGGGCTCACCGGGGGCGTCTTCACGCGGCTGGAGGGGGGAGCGGTGGTGTATGAGACGGGCGAGGACGAGTACCCCCGGCTGCTGCTCGCGCGCCCAGACGGCTTCCCAACGCAGCATCTACGCACGATCGCACTGTGGAGCGCCCTGCGCGGCCCACTCGACGGCACCAGCTCGATCGAGCTGGTGGGAGAGGAGTGGCACGCCTACGTGCGCTACCACGAGCGCCTGATGCGGGAACTGGAAGCCGCCTCCGCCTCAGCGCCAGCGCCCCCACCGTGGCACCCCAAGAGCAACGTGATCTACGGGATGGTCACCGTCGAGGGGGGCGCAGTGAAGTCGAGCAACGGCCGGCCGCCGCTCGTCGATGGGCTGCTCGAACGGCTGTATGCCTCGCGGGAGCTCGGAGAGCTCGTGGAGCAGAGCGAGGGACGCTTCAAACCGCGCGGTCTCGCGGCGCTGATCGCGCTCGGCTTCTACCTGGGGCGCCCCACCCGCAAGCCCGTGGATCTCGGCCTAACGGAGATGCTCGACCTCAGCGGGGGAGTGGGATGGGAGCTCGCGCGGGCGACGGTGCACGCGTGGAGCCCGCGGTACGACGGCCCGCCCGACCCGGCGCCCGAGGATGGGCGCTACCGCCAGACGGTCCTGCAGACCCAGGTCCACCGCCGGCTGCTCGCGCGCGCGGTGGAGCGCCTGGACGTGTACGAGCTCGCGCGCTTCTACGGCCACCTGAGCCGCCGCTACCTGGCAGGAGAGGGGGAGGCGCGCGTGGCGCGCGCGATGCGTCCGCTGCTCGCCGCCGGCCTGAGTGCCCTGGGCCTGCCGTGCGCGGCGCCGGACGGGGAGTCCGCGCGATGACCCCGAGCGGAGTCGGCAGCCCGCCGGCCACCGAGCGTGCGATCGCGCCGGGTGGGACCACGGGCGCACCCGGCGATACCACGGGCGCACCCGAGAACGCGGGCGTGCCCGACCTCACGCACATCGGCGAGCGCGCCGGGCCGGGCCTGGCCGCCAACCTCGAGGTGGCGCAGCTCGACCGCAACGAGGCGCTGCGCGGCCCCCCGCCGGGCGCCGTGGAGCGCGTGCGCGCGGCGATCGCCCGCGGACACGTCTACCCGCACGAGGCGCTGGCGCGCGCGAGCGCAGCGGCGGCCTCCCACCTGGGGGTCGACCCGCGGCAGCTGATCCTCACCACCGGAGTGGACGAGGCGGCCGACCTGTGCATCCTGGAGCTCGGGGACCCCTACACGATCACGCCCGGCTTCGACGGCTACCCCGACCGCGCCAGGGCACTGAACCACCGCTGCCGGACATTCGCGCTGGCCGCAGGGCACGCGCTCCCCGGGGAGCTGACCGAGGCGGTGACGGAGGGGAGGCTGGTGATGCTCGCGAACCCCAACAACCCCACCGCTAACACCTTCGCGCACCACGCACTGCACACGCTGCTGCAGCGCTCGGCGCACCTTCTGCTCGACGAGACCTACGCGGACTTCTGCGCACAGGCGCCGGGCCTTCGGTGGCTCCCCGAACAGCCGCGCCTGCTTGTGTTCCGCTCGTTCTCCAAGGCATACGGGCTGGCGGGACTGCGTATCGGCTGCCTCGTCGGCGAGGAGGAGCTGATCGGGCGCCTGCGCGCGCGGCAGGCGTACCTGACGACGAGCGCCCTTGCCGCCGAAGCGCTGATCGGGGCGCTCGAGAGCGACCCGGGCTTCCCCCGCCGCCACGCGCGCGAGGTGGGCGCGCTGCGCGCCCGGTTGATCGCGCGGCTGCGCGAGCTGGGGCTGTTCGAGCGCGTGTACGACAGCGAGACGAACTTCGTCTTCGTCAGGTGCGCCACCCCCGCCGAGGCGGCTCTGATCCGCGCGACGCTCGCCTCGCACCTGAACGTGATCGTGGCCTCGACGGCCCCGCTCGGGGAGCCGGCGGGCCTGCGCATCGGCGTGAGCCTCCAGCGGGACGCGGACAGGCTGATCGCGGGGTTGACCGCGATCAAGGACCTACTTTACGCCGACGCAACCGAGGGCCGCACGCCGGCGCCGGCCGAATCGAACGCCCGCACGGAGCGGGCCCAGAAGGAGCGAACAGCATGAACGCAAGCCCACAGAAGGAGCGAACAGCATGAACGCCAGCACGCAGACGATCTCGGCGATCACGCCGGAGGCGATCAACCGGGCGGCCTTCCGGCCGACGCTGCTGAGAGCGCTCGACTACCTCGCCGGGTGGGCCACCGCGGAGCTGCTGATGGCGATCCTCGAAGACGAGCCGCTGCTGGCGGCGCTGGAGCAGGGCGTCTCCGCCGAGGAGCTCGCACAGCGGCTGGGCTCGCCCGCCAGCGAGACCACGGGCGCTGGCCGATCTTCGATCGGTGGGAGCGAGCTCACCGGCGCGCTGCTACAGGCGCTGCACTCCGAGGGCGCGCTGGTGTGCGAGGCGGGGATCTACCGCTTCGCCGAGGACCTCTCCGAGCTGCGCGCCGTGCACGGGTGGCTGGAGCTCCTGATGGAGGGCTACCGCGAGCTCTTCCAGGGCGTCGGCAGGCTGATGCGCGAGGGGGATGGAAGCATCGAGCGCAACCACGTGCGGGTCGCCCTGGGCAGTGCGCGGATCGCGATCTACGACGCGGTGCCGCTCACGCTGCGGCTGATCGAGCGGCTGGGGGCCTCGGAGGGAGTGGTGCTGGACTACGGCTGCGGGAACGCGCTGTACCTGATCACGCTCTGCGCGCAGCACCCGGGGCTGCGCGCGATCGGGGTGGAGCTCGCGATGGAGACCGTGGAGGCCGCGCGGGAGCACGTCCGTGAAGCGGGCCTGGAGGGGAGGATCACGATCGAGCACGCCTCGGCGCCCGACTACGTGCCCTCGGAGGAGGTGGACTTCGTGGTCTCAGCCTTCGTGCTGCACGAGATCGTCGGCCAGCGAGGGGTGGAGGGAACGATCGAGTTCCTGCAGTCCTTCGGCCGGCGCTTCCCCTCCGCGCGCCTCTTGATCATCGAGGTCTCCAACCCCTA
Source organism: uncultured Solirubrobacterales bacterium (assembly GCA_963771915.1). Taxonomy (GTDB): domain Bacteria; phylum Actinomycetota; class Thermoleophilia; order Solirubrobacterales; family Solirubrobacteraceae; genus Palsa-744. The sequence continues at coordinate 906,411 of CAVYVD010000001.1, forward strand.
CGACGAAGGCCGCGGCGAGCTGGTGGGCTCCGACCGTCAGGGGCGGGGCTACTACAACTACTACATCTGGCTGCATTCGGTGACCACGCAGCGCCTGCTGCCCCACGCACAGTGGCTGGAGCTCTTCGAGCGCGCGGGCTACCGCGTGGTCCACGAAGACAGAGCGGATGACATCGTGGACTCCACGGGCCTCAAGATCGGGTACGCGCTGGAGCGGATCTGATTACGTTGAGGCGGATAGCTCGGAGGGCTCGACCACGCTGAGACGGTCGGCTCAAGGAGCGGTCACGCGGAAGCGGGTAGCTCGGAGGGCGCCCCGAAGGCCCCCAGGCAGTCGGGCAGCGCGACGGAGCCATCCTCGCGCTGGCCGTTCTCGAGCAGCGCGACGATCGTGCGCCCGACGGCGGCGGCGGTGCCGTTGAGCGTGTGGAGGATCTGCGTCTGTTTCTCCCCGCGCATGCGGATGTTCAGGCGCCGCGCCTGGTAGTCGGTGGTATTGGAGCAGGAGGTCAGCTCGCGGTAGCGCCCCTGGCTGGGGAGCCACGCCTCGCAGTCGTACTTCTTGGCGGCCGAGGCACCCAGATCGTTGACGGCGATGTTCACGACCCGGTAGGGCAGTCCGAGCTCGCCGAGGATCTCCTCCTCGATCGCAAGGATCCGCTCGTGCTCGGCGACCGAGTCCAAGGGATCCACAAAACTGAACATCTCGATCTTGTCGAACTGGTGCACGCGGAAGATCCCGCGCGTGTCCCTACCCGCGGCGCCGGCCTCGCGGCGGAAGCAGGGCGAGAAGCCGGCGTAGCGCAGCGGCAGGCGATCGGCGTCGAGGATCTCCTCGTCGTGCAGCGAGGCGAGCGCCACCTCGGAGGTGCCCACCAGGTAGAGCTCGTCCTCGGGGAGGCGGTAGATCTGCTGCTCGGTATCGGGCAGGAAGCCGGTCCCGAACAGCGCCCGCTCGCGCACCAGCACCGGCGGGATCACCGGCTCGAAGCCGTGGGCGCGGAGCTTCTCGAGCACCCAGCGCACGAGGGCCAGCTCCAGGAGCACGAGATCGCCCTTCAGGTACGCGAAGCGCGCGCCCGAGAGCCGGGCGGCGTGCTCCATGTCGATCAGCGGACCGGCCAGCTCCAGATGGTCGCGAGGCGCGAAGCCCAGATCGGGCACCTCGCCGACGACTCGCACCTGCTCGTCCTCGGGGCCGGGGGCGGCGGTGGGATCGGGGAGGTTGGGGAGCGGCAGGAGCGCCGCGTCCAGCTGGGACTCAACCTCGGCGAGCTGCCGCGTGAGCTCCTTCTCGGAGGCGCCCAGCTCGCGCTGCTCGGCGATCGCGCCCGCGGCGTCGTCGCCGACGCGCTTTGCCTGTGCGATCGCCTCCGAGGCGACGTTGCGGCGGGCGCGCAGCCGCTCCAGCTCGGGGATGATCGCGCGGCGGCGCTCGTCAAGCTCGATCACGCGGTCGAGGCCGTACGCGGCGCCCGCCCCGCGGCGCACGAGCGCCACGCGGACCGCGTCAGGCTGCTGGCGGATGAGCTTGATGTCGAGCACGCGCCGTCAGCCCCTCCTGGGCAACGCCTATTTGGCGCTGCTCGCGGAGCTTTCGGTGGAGGAGCCCGGGAGCGAGCTATTTTCGATGGTCGGCACCTTGGGGGCCTGCAGGCCGGAGTACTTGGCGAGGAACGCCGCGACTTCGCGGGCCTGGGCGCCGACGACGACGTCTTGGGGCATGATCGCGCCGGAGAAGCCGCCGTTGCGGATCGCGTAGAGCACCTGCGCGTATTCCTCCTTGCGGAAGTTGAAGTTGGGGCCGTTGGTGCGCAGGCGATCCTTGATGCTCGTGGCGGAGCCCTCGGCGCCGACGGTGGCGAGGGTGTGGCAGCCGGAGCAGCGCTGGAGGAACAGCGCGGCCCCCTTGTAGTAGGGGCTGTTTTTGGAAACCTGGATGCCCTGGGTGCCGCAGGCCGATAGGGCCGCCGCGGCGGCGAGCGCGGCGGCGAGCACGACGACGATCCTCACAATCCTCGGTTGGGCGCTCATGCGAGCCGGAATATATAGGCTCACCTCAGTGACGCTCCCGCAAACTTGCACAGCTGGGCTCGGGCGAGCTCGAGCGCGAGGGCTCCGGCCCCTCGCGGCGGCGCTGCTCGCACCGCTCCTGCTGGCGGGCTGCGGGGCGGGCGGGACGACATGGGTGGCTGGCCACACTCTGAGGTTGACGCTCAGCGAGTACCGCATCCTCCCGCGGACGGCGAGCGTGCCCGCTGGGCCCCTGGAGATCGTGGCCCACAACCTCGGCATCCTCACGCACAACGTGGCCCTCCAGCGGGGCAACCTGGATTCGAGCGAACGGATCACGCTCACCGACATCCGCACGCTGCTCCCCGGGCAGAGCGGCTCAAAGTGGACGGGGCCGCTGGCCCCGGGCCGCTACCTGCTGGCAAGCACCGTCGGCAACCAGGCGGTACTCGGCATGGCGGCCACGCTGATCGTGCGGTGAGAACCTGCATCCCTTCGGTGCCGGCCGCGCAGCACGTATCGCGAGAATCTAGATCCCGTGCGCGGTACCCGCGGCGCGCAGCAGGAGAAAGACGACGACCAGGGCGGAGAGGGCCATGATGCCCTGCTCGCGGCGCACAATCGCGGCGACGACGGCGTGCTGCTCGTCCTCGGGCAACTGCCCGACCTCCTGGGCGCTCTCCAGGCCGCGCTGGTCGAGGATCGTCTGGGCGGAGGCGATGCGCAGCTGCTCGGCGACGAAGGCGACGGCGAGGGGGAGCAGGGCGTACAGGTAGAAGAGGCTTTCACTGGAGGAGTGGCCGGCGGCGGCGAGCACGCCGCCGGCGAGGGCGAAGACGACGGCGAGGGCCTGGGAGATGCGCAGGAGCACCCAGAAGGCGCGGGCCGATCTCCGATCGGTCGTCTCCCAGCGGTACCACCGCCAGCCGCCGAGCAGAGCGGGGAGGGCGTTGAGTGCGGCGACCGCCAGGGCTCCCGTCACAACGGCGCCGTTCATGGCCGAGATATCGAGCCGATCGTCACTATGTAACACTCTCGCACAAGCATCGGCGTGCGGTGGTATAACAGCCGCGGTGCTGCGCTCATATCTGCCCGCGATCGTATTCCTGCTGCTCGGCGGCGGCGTGGGGGCGGCGTTCACGCTGCTCAACGGGGTACTTGGGCCGCGGCGGAAGGCCAAGCAGAAGCAGGACCCCTACGAGTGCGGGCTGCCCTCGGAGGTCAAACGGGACATGCGGTTCGGGATCAGCTTCTACCTGATCGCGATGCTGTTCCTGCTGTTCGACACCGAGGTGATCTTTCTCTACCCGGTGGCGATCGAGTTGCGCGCGTACGGCGGGTACGCGCTGGCCGAGACGGTCACGTTCATCGTGCTGCTGTTCGTCGCCTTCGCCTACGTGTGGCGGCGGGGGGCGCTCGAGTGGAGGTGAAACGCCAGCGACTTGGGCCGCCCGGTGCGGCCCCGGTGGGTACCCGATCCCGCCCGCCCGGGGCGGGCGGGGAGCTCCGCGTGGAGCGCCTGAACGCCCAGCAGCTGCTGCGCGGCGGAGACCCGGAAGGTCCCAACCAGCCGGCACACCTGGAGGGCACCGAGCTCGAGCGGTACGTCGAGGAACGCATGCTCACCACCACGCTCGACAAAGCGGTCGCGTGGGCGCGCTCGAACTCCTTCTTCCCCCTCGGTTTCGGCCTCGCCTGCTGCGCGATGGAGTTCTTCCACACCGCCGGCGCGCGCATGGACATCGCGCGGTTCGGCTTCGAGGCCGTCCGCGCCTCGCCGCGCCAGGCCGACCTGATCATCCTCGCGGGACGCGTCTCGATCAAGATGGCGCCGATCATCCGCCGCCTCTACGACCAGATGCTCGAGCCGAAGTGGGCGATCTCGATGGGCGCCTGCTGCAGCTCGATGGGCGTCTTCAACAACTACGCGCTGGTCCCCGCCGACAAGTTCATGCCGATCGACGTGCACGTCCCCGGCTGCCCCCCCCGCCCCGAGGCGCTGATGCACGGAATCCTCAAGCTGCGCAAGCTGGTGCAGGACGACCCGGACATGGGCTGGCGCGAGCGCTACGGCGCCGTCGGCACGGAGGAGCGACCCATAGATGCCTGACGCCACGGGCTTGGAGCTGCTCGCCGGGGAGCTCGGCGACGCGACGATCGAGACCGTGTACTTCCGCGAGCGCGCAACGATCGTGGTCGACCCGGCGCGGATTCGCACCGTGCTGGCCACGCTGCGCGAGAAGGGGTACGCGTTCATGGCGAGCCTCCACGGCGTGGACCACTACCCCGAGGAACCGCGACTGGGTGTCATCTACGAGCTGCTCGACATGAGCAGGGTCGATCGGATCGCGGTCAAGGTGCGCGTCCCCCTGGGGGAGCCCCGCGTCGAGTCGGTCACCGCGGACTGGCCGACCGCCGACCACCAGGAGCGCGAGGTGTACGACATGTTTGGGATCGTGTTCGAGGGGCACCCCGACCTGCGCCGGATCCTGATGCCCGAGGACTACGAGGGCCACCCCCAGCGACGTGACTTCCCGATCGGTGGGGAACCCGTGATCTTTACGCGGGACGAGACCAAATGGCTGGAGGCCCGCGAGTGAGCCCGTCGCCGACGCTGTCGGAGTACCGCCAACGCGAGGAGAGCATCACCCCCGTCGAGGCACTGGTCGAACGCCAAGGAGGGGAGACCAGCGAAGAGCTGCTGACCCTCAACTTCGGACCCCACCACCCCGCCACCCATGGCGTGCTGCGCCTGCTGGTGACGCTCCAGGGGGAGGTCGTCCGGGACCTCAAACCGGTCATCGGGTACGTGCACACGGGAATCGAGAAGACCGCCGAGGACAAGGCCTACTGGAAGGTCATCCCGATCGTGGAGCGGATGGACTACCTCTCCTACTACTTCAACGCCATGGCCTACTGCGGCGCCGTGGAGACGCTCGCCGAGGTTGAGGTCCCCAAGCGCGCCCAGTACCTGCGCGTGATCCACCTCGAGCTCAACCGCATCGCCTCGCACCTGATCTGGCTCGGCACCAGCGCCCTGGACCTCGGCGCGAGCTCGATCTTCCTCTACTGCCTGCGCGAGCGCGAGCTGATCCTCGACCTCTTCGAGATGTCCTCCGGGCAGCGCATGCACACCCGCTACTTCCAGATCGGCGGCGTGATCGAGGACATCCCCGCCGGATTCGCCGCGAAGGTCCGCGAGTTCCTGAAGATCATGCCCAAGCGCGCCGACGAGTACGGCGCGATCCTCAACTCCAACGAGATCGTGCTCCGGCGCCTGCGGGACACCTGCCCGCTCGACGAGCAGACGCTGCTCTCACTCGGCGTCACCGGTCCCCTGCTGCGCGCGGCGGGCAACCCCTGGGACCTGCGCAAGGCCGCGCCCTACAGCTCCTATGACGACTTCGCCTTCAAGATCCCGGTGGGCACGGTGGGCGACAACTACGACCGCTTCGCGGTGCGGCTCGCGGAGATCTACGAGTCGGTCAAGATCATCGAGCAGGCCCTCGACGGGCTGCCCGAGGGGCCGTACATCACCGAAGACCGCAAGGTCTCCCTTCCCCCCCGGCACGAGCTCGCCACCTCGATGGAGGCACTGATCCACCACTTCAAGCTCGTCACCGAGGGGCTCAGGGTGCCGCCCGGCGAGGCGTACAACCCGATCGAGTCCCCTCGTGGCGAGCTCGGCTGCTACGTGCGCTCGGACGGCTCCTCCAAGCCCGCGCGGGTGCACATGCGCGACCCCAGCTTCGTCAACCTCCAGGCGCTCTCGCACATGACCCGCGGCAGCTACATCGCCGACCTGATCGCCACCACCGCGATGCTCGACCCGATTCTCGGAGGTATAGACCGATGAGCGCCGCGACGACTCCACAGGGATGGGACAAGCCAGCCGATCTGGAGAAGGACCCGGCGACCATCCCCGATCCCGCCACCACTCCCGTGCCCGAGGCGCTGCGTGCGGAGATCGAGGGCCACATGGCCCTGTACCCCAACTTCCGCTCCGCCATCCTCCCCGCCCTCGAGGCCGCCCAGCGCGTGCACGGATGGTGCTCGCCGGAGGCGATCGAGCAGGTCGCCTGCGTGATGCGCCTGACCCCCGCCGAGCTGGACGCCGTGGCCACCTTCTACGACATGCTCGAGACCTCCCCCGTGGGGCGCCACAGCGTGTACGTGTGCACCAACATCTCCTGCTCTCTCTGCGGCGCCGACGAGCTCTACGAGGCGATCCGCGCCGCCGCGGGAGAGGGGGTGGGTGGGGATCCAGACATCAACGTGCGCTCCTTCGAGTGCCTCGGCGCCTGCGACATCGCCCCCATGGCCTCCGTGGACGGGGCCTACGTGGGGCCCCTCACGCTCCAGGACGTGCCCCAGCTCCTGGAGGACATCCGCGCCGGGCGCGAGGTGTTGCCCGAGAAGCAGCTCGCCCGCCGGCCCTGCGCGGACCCGAGGGCCGGCTCGTGAATACGCTCTCGCCCTCGCGCCACTCGTGGAATGTCCCTTCCACTCACGCCGACGACCCCCAAGTGGACGCAAACGGATGACCACCCTCCTGCTCGACCGCATCGACGAGCCCGGGCTGAACACCCTGGAGGTCTACCGGCGCCGGGGGGGCTACGAGTCGCTGCGCAAGGCCCTCGCGATGCCCCCCGAGGCCGTCCTGCACGAGCTCGAAGCCTCCGCGATCCGCGGGCGCGGGGGAGCGGGCTTTCAGATGGGCAAGAAGATCTCCTTCCTCCCCAAAGGGGGGATGGACAAGTACCTCGTGTGCAACGCCGACGAGTCCGAGCCCGGCACCTTCAAGGACCGCGAGCTCATGCAGAAGTGCCCCCACATGCTGATCGAGGGAATCGTGATCGCCGCCCACGCCGCGGGGGCCACGCGGTCGTTCATCTACATCCGCGGGGAGTATGTCCTGCAGGCCGACATCCTCGACGCCGCCCTCACGGAAGCGCGCGCCGCGGGGTTCGTCGGGGAGAACATCCTTGGCTCGGAGACCTCCCTCTCGATGGTCGTGCACCGGGGAGCCGGCGCCTACATCTGCGGCGAGGAGACCGGGCTGCTCGACTCCCTCGAGGGCAAGCGCGGCAACCCCCGCCTGAAGCCCCCCTTCCCCGCCAACCAGGGGCTCTACCAGGGGCCCACCCTGATCAACAACGTCGAGACCCTCGCCACCGTCCCCACCATCATCCGCATGGGCGGCGCCGAGTACGCGCAGCTCGGCGTGGAGACCTCCACCGGGACCAAGCTCGTGTCGGTCTCCGGGCACGTCCAGAGACCTGGCAACTACGAGATCGAGCTCGGCATCCCCTCCCGCGAGATCATCTACGGGCTCGCCGGCGGGCCCCCCGAGGGGCGCACGGTGAAGTGCTGGTTCCCCGGAGGCTCCTCCTCCCCCGTGCTCACCGCCGATGATCTCGACATCCCCTACGACTTCGACGCCATGGCCAAGGCCGGCACGATGCTCGGCTCCGGCGCGATCATCGTCGTCGACGACTCCACCCCCATCATCGACGTCGCGCTGAAGGTCGCCAAGTTCTACCGCCACGAGTCCTGCGGCAAGTGCACCCCCTGCCGCGAGGGCACCAACTGGACCGTGAAGATGCTCGAACGGATCGACCTCGGGGAGGCCACCCCGATGGACCTCGAGATCATGGCCTCCGTGCAGGAGCACATCATGGGCAACTGCCTCTGCGTCCTCGGCGACGCCATGGCGATGCCGATCGGCTCCATGATCGCCAAGTTCCGCCCCGAGTTCGAAGCGCACATGGCGACCAAGAGGCTGGTGGCGGCCTGATGCCCCGCCCCGAACCGAGGACCATCACCTTCACGATCGACGGCCTCGAGGTGCAGGCCCCCGAGAACTCAATGCTCGTCGACGCCGCCAAGCTCGGCGACGTCGAGATCCCCGTGTTCTGCTACGAGCCCAAGCTCGGCAACCCCGTCGGCGCCTGCCGCATGTGCCTCGTGGAGATCGAGGGGATCCCCAAGCTCCAGACCGGCTGCTCCACCCCCGTCAAGGACGGCATGGTCGTCCACACCCAGTCCGAGCGCGTCAAGACCGCCCAGAACTCGGTGGTCGAGTTCCTGCTCGTCAACCACCCCCTCGACTGCCCCGTCTGCGACAAGGGCGGGGAGTGCCCCCTGCAGGACATCACCTTCGGCTGGGGGCGGGGCATCTCGCGCTTCATCGAGCCCAAGCGCCACTTCGTCAAGCCCCTCGCGCTCTCCCCCACGATCGCCATCGACCGCGAGCGCTGCATCCTCTGCTACCGCTGCGTGCGCTTCTCCCAGGAGGTCGCCGAGGACCACCAGCTCGTGCTCCTGGAGCGCGGCGCCCACTCCTATGTCGCCACCTTCGACGGCCACCCCTACGTGGCCCCCTTCTCCGGCAACATCGTCGAGCTCTGCCCCGTCGGCGCCCTCACCTCCCAGCACTACCGCTTCCGTGCGCGGCCCTGGGACATCGAGGACTCAGGGTCGGTGTGCACGCTGTGCCCCGCGCAGTGCAACGTCACCCTCACCGTCCGCGACGAGCGCGTCCTGCGCGTGCTCGCCCGCGAGCACCCCGAGGTCGACGACGGCTGGCTCTGCGACCGCGGGCGCTTCGCCTACCCCCGCCTCGGGGGCGACGAGCGCATCACCGAGCCGCTCCTGCGCGACGGCGGCGAGCTGCGCCCCGTCTCCTGGGAGCGCGCCCTCGACGAGGCCGCCCTGCGGCTCAAGCGCGCCGGAGCGCGCACCGGGGCGCTCGCAGGCGGGGAGGCCACCGGCGAGGAGGGCCTGCTGCTCGCCCGCCTGATGCGCGAGGGGCTCGACTCCCCCCACCTCGACTCCCGCCGTGCCGGCACCCTGCCCCTGGAGCTCCACCACGCTCTCGCCGATCCCACCCTCCAGACGAGGGTCAGCGACCTCAAGTTCGCCCACGCCGTGCTCCTGCTCGATGCCGACCCGATCCTCGACATGCCGATCCTCGACCTGCGCCTGCGCAAGGGCATCCGCCGCCACGGGATGCGCCTGGAGCGGATCGGCGGCGAGGACATGCAGGCCGTTCGCGCGCTCGCCAAGGAGCTCGCCGAGCAGGCCGGCGAGGAGCTCGCCGTGCTGTGGGGCGAGCGCCTCACCGCCGGGCCCGACGGAGCGCAGAACGCCCAGGCCCTGCTCGACATCGCCGCCGAGCTCAACCTCGGCGAGATCGCCGGCGCCGGGCTGCTCGAAATCCCCGCCGCCGCCAACGGGCGCGGCCTGCGCGAGGCCGGGGTGCTCCCCAACGCGGGCCCCGGGCTGCGCCCCGTCGACCAGGAGGGCCTCAACGCGCCCGGCATCGCCGCGGCCCTCGCCGCGGGGGAGCTGAGCGCCCTCTACCTGTTGCAGGCCGACCCCATGGTCGCTTCCGCCGATGCGGCCCTGCCCGGCCGAGCGAGCCTGGCGCAGTCGAACGGTGGACCGCCACATGAGAAGACCCCGGAGGAGACCCAGTGGGAGGGAGCGCTCAAGCGCGCCAGCTCGGTCATCGCCCACGCCACCTTCCTCACCGACGGCCTGCGCGCGCACGCCGACGTTGTTTTCCCGGCCGAGGCATACCCGGAGAAGGAGGGGGTCCTTGTGCATCCTGACGGGCGCCTGCAGCGGCTGCGGCCCGCCGTCCGGCATCCGGGCTCGGTACGGGCCGGTTGGCAGGTGCTCGCCGACGTGGCCGAGCGCCTCGGCCTGGACCTTGGAGTTCTCAGCGGCGGGATGGCCTCCCAGCAGCTCTTCGACGCCGTGCCCTTCTACGCCGGCCTCACCGTCGATGAGATCGGCGGCAGGGGTGTCCGCTGGCAGGAGCGCGAGCGGGCGGTGCCGGCATGAGGACCCTCGCCCTCGTGGGCTACTACGAAGAATGGTGGATCCAGATCCTCAAGGCGATCATCATCTTCGCCGTCGGCCTGCAGCTCGTGCCCGTGGTGCTGCTCGCCGAGCGCAAGCTCCTGGGGCGCTTTCAGAGCCGCTACGGCCCCAACCGCGTCGGCCCCTACGGCGCGCTGCAGCCGCTTGCCGACATCCTCAAGCTGCTCACCAAGGAGCAGTTCCGCCCGAGTACCTCGATCGGGTTCCTGTTCGCCCTCGCCCCCATGATCTCGATCCTCACCGCCGTCGCGGCCTTCGCGCTGATCCCCTTCGGCAACGTGCAGCACATCTTCGGCACCCCTGTCGGGCTGTACGGGATCGACGTCTCGATCGGACCGCTCTACCTGTTCGCGTTCGGCGCCGTCGCCTTCTACGGGATCATGCTCGGCGGCTGGTCCTCGGGCTCCAAGTACTCCTTCCTGGGCGCCATGCGCGGCGCGGCGCAGCTGATCTCCTACGAGGTCTCCCAGGGGTTGGCGCTGCTCGGCGTGATCTTCACCGCCCAGACCCTCTCGCTGACCGGCATCGTCAACGCCCAGAACGGCATGTGGTACATCGTGCCCCAGTTCTTCGGCTTCCTGATCTTCCTCACCGCGAGCTTCGCCGAGATCAACCGTGCGCCCTTCGACCTCGTGGAGGCCGACGCCGAGCTCGTCGGCGGCTACAACACCGAGTTCGGCGGCGGGCGCTTCGCCTCCTACTACTTCGCCGAGTACCTCAACGTGCTCGTGGTCTCCGGCATCGTCACGACCGTGTTCCTCGGCGGCTGGCTGCTGCCGTTCGGCATCCACCCCCCCGGCTGGGTCGACCCGTTCGTGGTGCTCTTCAAGATGTCGCTCTTCACCTTCTTCTTCATCTGGATCCGCGCGACCCTCCCGCGCCTGCGCTACGACCAGCTGATGAGCTTCGGCTGGAAGGTCCTGCTGCCGCTGGCCACGCTCAACGCGCTCGTCACCGCCGTGCTCGTGGTGGTGACCCACTGATGTGGAATCCCGCACCCCACACCCTCCCCTCCATCCTCCTTTGGAGGATGTCATGACCTGGAATCCAGGTGATGACGTGGTCGAGGTGAGGCGCACCCCCGCACCGGGGGCGGCGCGCAGCACTTGGCGCACCTTCAGAGAGACCGTCCGCGGGTTGACGACGACCTTCGGCCGCCTCCTCGAACACCCCGTCACCGTCGAATACCCCGAGGAGAAGACCCCCGTCTACCCGCGCTTTCGCGGGCGCCACAAGCTTCATAGGTTTGAGGACGTCCCCTCTGGCGAGGGGACGTCGGGGGGGAGAGTCTGGTTGGCCTCGAGAAGTGCGTCGGCTGCTCACTCTGCGCCGCCGCCTGCCCGGCCGACTGCATCCGCGTGGTCGCCGCCGAGAACACCCCCGAGCACCGGGTCTCCGCGGGCGAGCGCTACGCCGCGGTCTACGAGATCAACCTCTCGCGCTGCATCTTCTGCGGCTACTGCGAGGTCGCCTGCCCGTTCGACGCGATCACGATGGGCCACGACTACGAGCTCTCCGACTACGACCGCACTGACCTGATCTTCACCAAGGAGATGCTCCTTGCCGAGCCGCTGGAGCGGACCCCCCTGCGCAATGAGGGCGAGTAAGTGAGCGCACTCCTGTTCTTCATCGCGGGCTTCGGCGCGATCGCGGGCGCCGTCGGTGTCGTCACACTGCGCGACCCCTTCTACAGCGTCCTCGCCCTCGTCGCCCACCTGCTCTCGCTCTCTGTGCTCTTCCTGCTGCTGCGCGCCGAATTCGTCGCCGCCGCGCAGGTGATCGTCTACGCGGGCGCGGTGATGGTCCTGTACGTATTCGTGGTCGCCTACGTGGGGGACACCGGGGAGTCCATCGGGGAGCGCCTGCGCGGCGCCGCTACGCCCGGAGCCGGCGGCGGCAGCGGCGGCTCGAGCCTGCGGCTCGGGGGCGCCCTGCTCGGCGGCGCCCTGCTCGTCGAGCTCCTCATCGCCCTGCTCGGCTCCGGCCTCAAGGCGATCGAAGGGTACGGCGCCTCCTACGCGCCCGGACCCCACGCCTTCGGCACCCCCGCCTACATCGGCAACCTCCTGCTCACCCGCTTCCTGCTCGCCTTCGAGACCGCCTCCTTCCTGCTGCTGATCGCCGCCGTCGGGGGCGTCGTGCTCGCCCGCCGGCGCGGCGGGCTCGGCGAGGACCCCTCGGAGGTCCCCCCGCGCGAACAGCTCACCCCGCTCGACCTCCCCCGTCCGCAGGGCACCGGCACGATGGCCGAGGGGGTCGGAAGACGTTGAGCATCGCCTGGTTCCTCGCGGTCTCCGCAATCGTCTTCACGCTCGGTGCCGCCGGGGTCATCACGCGGCGCAACCCGCTCGTGGTGCTGCTCTGCCTCGAGCTGATGCTCAACGGCGCCAACCTCTCCCTGGTCGCCTTCTCGCGGATGTGGGGCAACGGCGACGGGCAGGTGCTCGCGCTGATCGTGATGGCCGTCGCCGCCTGCGAGGTCTGCATCGGGCTCGGCATGATCGTCGCCATCTACCGTCGGCGACTCCCGATCGACGTCGATGAGCTCCGGGAGTTGCAGGTGGACTTCCTCTGGATGAGCGCAACCACCTACGGCTGGCTGGTGCTGCTGTTCCCGCTGCTCGGGACGCTCGTGATCGGCTTCGGCTTCCGTTCGTTGCCTGGCCGCTCAGCCGGGTGGATCGGCACGGCGGCGATCGGGCTTGCGTTCCTCGCCGCGCTGGGGGCGCTGATCAAGATGCAGGGCAACGCCCCCTCCAACCGCGAGCTGAGCTCCTCGCTGTGGAACTACGCGGTGACCGCGGGGATCGACGCCCACGTCTCGATCCTCGTCGATCCTCTCTCGGTCTACATGATCCTGGTCGTCACGGGGATCTCCACGATGATCCACCTCTACTCGGTCTCCTACCTGGAGGAGGACAGGGGGTTCGCCCGCTACTTCTCCTACCTGAACTTCTTCGTCTTCTCGATGCTGCTGCTGGTGCTCGCCGGCAACTTCCTGCTGCTGATCGTCGGGTGGGCGTTCGTGGGAGCCGCTTCCTACCTGCTGATCTCCTTCTGGTACCGCCGCACCACCGCCACCCGCGCGGGGATCAAGGCGTTTGTGATCAACGTCGTCGGCGACGTGGGGCTCGTGCTCGGCACCTACTTCATCTTCAAGCACACCGGCACCCTCGAATTCACGAAGGTCTTCGCCGCCGCTCCCCACGTCTTCCACTCCGGCGAAGCCGACATCACCGCCGGCTGCCTGCTGCTGCTCGTCGGCGCCGCCGCCAAGTCCGCCCAGATCCCGCTGCACACCTGGCTGCCCGACGCGATGGAGGGCCCCACCCCGGTCAGCGCGCTGATACACGCCGCCACGATGGTCACTGCCGGGGTCTATCTGATCGCGCGCATGCACACCCTCTTCGAACTCGCCCCCGCCGCGCAGGACACCGGCGCGGCGATCGGCGCGCTCACGCTGCTGATCGCGGGCACCATCGCGCTCGTGCAGACCGACATCAAGCGCGTGATCGCCTACTCCACGATGTCCCAGATCGGCTACATGATCATGGGGGTCTCGGTCGGCGCCTACGCCGCCGGGATGTTCCACCTGATGACCCACGCCTTCTTCAAGGCGCTGCTGTTCATGGGCGCCGGCTCGATCATCGGCGCGATGTCCGGGGAGCAGTCGCTGGAGAAGATGGGCGGCTTCCGCAGGGCGCTCCCCTTCACCTTCGCCTGCTTCGTGATCGGCGGCCTCGCCCTCTCGGGCATCCCCCCCTTCTCGGGCTTCTTCTCCAAGGATGAGATCCTGCTCGTCACCGCCGAGCGCGGCGGGTGGCACTGGGCGCTGTACGTGATGGGCTACCTCGGCGCCTTCCTCACCGCGATCTACACCTTCCGCATGATCTTCCGCGCCTTCTACGGCGACCCCGTCGCCGAGGCGCGGGAGCTTATTGGATCGGAATCCCACCCACCCCGCCTCCACCACGCCGGGGTCCCCACCAACCCGGCCAACGGCGAGGTGGAGGACACCGACGTCGGCTTCCCCGGACCCCACCACACGATCGCCGAGCGTGCCCTGCCGATGCGTGTCGCGATGAGCGTGCTCGCGGTGGGCGCGATCGGCGCGGGGCTCGTGCAGGTCCCCGGGGTGGACAAAGTGATCGTCAACTTCCTGCGCCCCAGCTTCGCCACCTCGCCGCTGTATGAACCCCACACCCGTGACGGGCTCCTGATCTTCGGGCTGTGCCTCGGCACCGTGCTCGGCCTGAGCGGCATCGCGATCGCCTACCGCATCTGGGTCAAGCAGCCCTCGATCGCCGTCGATGCACGCAAGCGGTTCGGGGCCGTGTACGAGCTGCTGTGGCACAAGTGGTACTTCGACGAGGCCATCGACATCCTGATCGTGCGCCCTGCCGCCGCCGCCGGGTGCTTCGCGCGCGACACCTTCGAGCGCATCTTCGTCGACGGCACCCTGATCGGCGGCACCACCGGGATCGTTCGCGCCGGCTCCGCCGCCGTGCGCGCCGTGCAGAGCGGGTTCCTGCGCTACTACGCCGCCCTGCTGCTGCTCGGCGTCGGCGCGCTCGGCCTCTACTTCCTGTTGCAGTCCTGAACCCGACGATGCCCACCCCGCCGACGCCCCCCACTGCCTGAGCGACAACGATGCCGCCTCTATCGATCCTCATCTGGCTCCCCCTCGCCTGCGGCGTGCTCGGGGCCGTCCTCGGCGCTCGCAACCAGCGCATCCCCGGCCTGCTCGCGCTGGTCGGATCGGTGGTGGCGCTGGGGTTCGCGATCGGGTACATCGCCGACTACAACGTCGGCGCCTCGGGACTCCAGCACGTCACCGACATCGTGTGGATCGCCTCGCTCGGGATCCACTACAAGCTGGGGGTGAGCGGCCTCAACGTGATGCTCGTGGGACTCACCACGCTGCTGTTCGCCGCGGCGGTGCTCTCGCTGAACATCAAGACCAAGGCTCCCTCCGGTGGGCGCGCGGCCGGCGAGAGCGAGGTGGGAGCAGCTAGCGAGGGCGAGTCGAGCGGGGGCGGAGCCAGCGGCACCTACCCCGAGCGTCCGAGGCTCTTCTACTTCCACTTCATGCTCGCCGAGACCGCCGTGCTGGGGGCCTTCCTCGCGCAGGACCTCGCGCTGTTCGTGGCGTTCTTCGACCTGATGCTGATCCCCTTCTACTTCCTCATCGGCGTGTGGGGCGTGGGACCGGACCGGGTGAAGGCAACGATCAAGCTCGTGATCTACACGCTCGTCGGCTCGCTGCTGATGCTCGCCGCGGCGATCGCCACCGGGGTGCTCGCCTCCGAACAGCACGGGACCCCGCTGACGTTCGTGCTCTCCTCCCTGCACGCCCTGCCGCTCAGCGGGGGCTCGCAGGAGTGGATCTTCCTGTTCTTCGCCGCCGCCTTCCTCGTGAAGATGCCCGCCTTCCCCCTGCACGGGTGGATGCCCGACGGCTACCGCGCGATGCCGATCGAGGTGCTGATGGTCTTCTCCGGGGTGCTCTCCAAGGTGGGCGCCTACGGGTTCCTCGCGATCGTGCTGCCGCTCTACCCGAACGCCGCCGTGCACTTCCAGACGCTGATGCTGCTGATCGCGCTGGCCTCGATCATCTACGGCTCCGCGATGGCCTTCACCCAGACCAACGCCCGCCTGATCGCCGGTTTCTCCTCGGTGGCCCAGCTCGGCTTCATCACGCTCGGGATCTTCGCGCTGAACCCCCAGGGCGCCCAGGGGGCGCTGCTGCAGATGGTCAACCACGGGCTCGTGGTGGCCCCTCTGTTCTTCATCATCCTCCTGCTCTCCGAGCGCGCGGGTGGCTCGGAGGACATCCGCGAGATGGGCGGCATCGCCTTCCGCGCCCCCGTGCTCGCCTCGCTCTTCCTGATCGTCGCCCTCGCCACCCTCGCGATGCCCGGATCCGCCAACTTCGTCGGGGAGTTCCTGATCCTGCTGGGCCTCTTCAAAGCCAAGCTCGCGATCGCAATCATCGCCTTCAGCGGCGTCGTGATGGCGAGCGTGTACGCGCTGCGGCTGTTCATCGGCGCGATGCACAACCGCGTGCGCGATGGCGTGGACTCCAGCGAGATCGCATTGCTCGACTCCGCCGTACTCGTGCCGCTTGTCGCGGTGATCCTCTTCTTCGCGGTCTACCCGCAGCTGGCGCTGAGCCGCAGCGAAGGGTCGGTGAAGGCAACGGTGGCGGCATCTCAGCAGCTTTCGAGCCCTCATTTCGTAGCCGCCGCCCGCATGGATCAGCTCGTTGCCAAGATGGACAGGCTGATAGCCCAATGCGAAGCGGCATCCGGCAAACACGGGTGTGTCATCCACAGCAGTCAACTGGACAAGGCCCGTCGATGAAATACGTCCCCCTCTTCACTCCCGCGGCCACCATCCACCTCAAAGGCCCGCCCGTGGACTTCGCGGGGCTCTCGCCGCTGATCGCGCTGCTCGGCGGCGCGGTGGCGGTGCTGCTCGTCGGCCTGCTCGGCGCGCGCTGGATCCGCGCGCATGCGGTGCCCGCGCTCAGCCTCCTCGCGCTCGAGGCGGCGGCGGGCCTCACGATCTGGCAGTGGGACGAACAGAAGTCGATCCTCTCCGGGGCGCTGCGGATCGACGACCTCTCGCTCGCGCTCAACCTGATCCTCTTCGCGGGCGGCGCCGCGACGGTGCTGCTTGCCTGGCGCTCCTCGGCGGCGCATGAGGCGGCGCACGGGGAGTTCCACGCGCTGCTGCTCACCTCGATCGGGGGGATGTCGCTGCTGGCGGCCGCGCAGAACACCGTGGCGCTGTTCATCGGCCTGGAGCTCCTCTCAATCCCGCTGTACGTGCTGTGCGCGACCGAGCGCCTGGGGGCGCGCGCGAGCCGCGAGACGCGCTCCGAGCACTCGCTGGAGTCGGGCCTGAAGTACCTGATCATCGGCTCCGTGGGGTCGGCCACGCTGCTGTACGGGATCGCGCTGATCTACGGCGCCACCGGGTCCACCGACTTCGGCGCGATCGCCGAAGCGATCTCCGCCAACGGCCTGAGTACCAGTGTGCTGCTGCTCGCTGGCATCGCGCTGCTGGTGGCGGGCCTTGCCTTCAAGGCCTCCGTCGCCCCCTTCCACCAGTGGACCCCCGACGTGTACGAGGGCGCCCCCACCCCGATCACGGCGTTCATGGCGGTCACCACCAAGGTCGCCGCGCTCGGCGTCTTCCTGCGCCTCTTCGACGTCGCCCTGATCGGCGCCCAGAACAGCTGGGGGCCGGCGGTGGCGACGCTCGCCGCGATCACGATCGTCGTCGGCAACGTCGGCGCGCTCGGGCAGTCCTCGCTGAAGCGGATGCTCGCCTACTCCTCCGTCGCCCAGGCCGGCTACATGCTCGCCGGGGTCGTGGTCGCCACCCAGCTGGGGGTGCGCGCCACGGTCTTCTACCTCGCGGTCTACCTCTTCATGAACATGGCCGCGTTCGCGGTGATCGTCGCCCGCGAGCGCGAAACCGGCCTCGGCGACAACGTCCGCTCGCTCGCGGGACTCGGCCGCGAGCGGCCGTACCTCGCGTGGCCGATGACCCTCGCGATGCTCGGACTCGCCGGGATCCCCGCCACCGCGGGCTTCATGGGGAAGTTCTACCTGATCGACGCCGCCGTGTCTGGCCGCTACACCTGGCTAGGGGTGGTGATCGTGATCGGCTCGATGATCTCCCTCGGCTACTACCTCCCGGTGGTGGCCGCGATGTGGATGCGGACCGCGCCCTCCGAGGACACCGCGGCCACCGCCGGTGTCCCCCAGCCCCCCGCGGGCCTGCCCGCGATCGCGGGCGCCTCCTCCGAGCTCGATCCGCCCGCAGAGCCGGCCCCACCCGTCGAGCCCGCCCCCATGGGCGCTGCCGACCTCACACCCCCGCGTCCTACGGCCCCCCAGTTCGAGGTCGCCCTCGTCGCGATCCTCGCGGGCACCGCCACGCTCTTCTTCGGGATCATCCCCCAGCCGCTGTTCAACCTCGTGCGGCACGTGGGTAGCGGGCTGGGTCTGTTCTGAGCTACGAGTAGTACGCCAGCCAGGCGAACAGGCTCGTGGTACCTGCCATTGTGCGGAACATGCCGGGCAGCGTCTGGGAATCCTTGATCGGGCCTCCCCACCAGCTGCCGAGCCAAAGGCCTCGGTCTGTCGCGGCGTGCTGGGCGGCGTGGGCGGCGTTGACCTCCGCCACCCCCAGCCAGTGGCCATCGCCCACGGCCTTACCGTAGGCCATCATCCACTCTATGAAGATCGAGTCATACAGCGGCGCGAAGTCGTACTCGACTCCGTAGATCTCGGTCATCGAGCGGGCCTGTTCTTCGGAGTGCGTGCAGTAGCCGTTCTGGCCCGTCGCCTGGCAGAGCAGGTACTGCGCGTAGATCAGCGGGGCCTCCACGTAGTCGATCACGGTGCTGCCCGGACCGCCGCTCAGGTAGAGCCCGTGGAAGCCGATGTCGTGCGCGTTGCCCCAGTCGATGAACGTCCGCACCTCATCGAGCTGGAAGCGCTGGTGGTCGATCCCGTAGAGCAGCATCCCCAGCAGGCTGTTGGACGCCAGCGCCTCCCCCGCGTGGTAGGGGTGATCGGTGTTCCACCACATTCCGCCCCCGCCGGCCGCGTCCCAACCCTGGGTGGCGGCGAAGGTGAAGGCGCGCTGCGCGTCGCGCAGGTAGCGGGACTCACCCGTCGCCCGGTAGGCATCCACGAACGCCACCCCCAACCAGCCGTTGTCGTCGAACCACGCCTCCGCGCCCCGGTAGTGGTCGCCGGGATAGGGCGCGTAGCCGTTCAGGTAGCGGTTCCAGTAGCGCTCCGAGGCGCGCCCGAAGCGGTCCACCTGCGCGCGGTGGGTCGCGGAGGGTACCGCGAGCTCCAGGGCATCCACCGATTCGAACATCCGCACGTCGCCCCAGATCGTCAGGAGCGGGTAGGACCCGGTGCAGCCGAGGTACTCGCAGTACCAGTCCCCCGAGCGCCAGCTCGCGCTCTGCCTGAGTCCCTGTTCGGCGAGCGCCATGTAGTTGAGCGGCTGCGCGGTGGCGGCCTGCGCCGTGGCGGCCTGCGGTGCAACCGCCGCTAGGAGAGCGCCCGCGAGCATCAGCGTCACGACAAGGGGGAGAAACGCACGAACGATCACACGATCGTATCGGCGGGCCACCCCGCGGCGATTAGGTCTGTACCGCCCGAGCGGCCACTTCGGCCAGCTCCAGCTGGCGCTCCACGAGATCCAGGCCCGCCTCCCAGAAGCCGGGGTCGGTGAGGTCGATTTCGACGATCCGCCCGAGCTCCTCCGGGCTGCGCGAGCCGCCGGCGGCGAGCAGCTCCAGGTAGCGCGGGACGAAGTCCGCGCCGCGCTGCTCGTAGCGCTCGTAGACCGACAGCGCGAGCAGCTGGCCGTAGGCGTAGGCGTACACGTAGCCGGGGGTGTTGATGAAGTGGGGGATGTAGGACCACCAGCCGCGGTAGCCCTCGGTGATCTCCACCGCGTCCCCCAGCAGCTCCGCCTGGCTCTCCGCCCACAGCTCCCCGATGCGCTCCACCGAGAGCTCCCCCTGCTCGCGGCGGCTCGTGTGGAGGAGCTCCTCGAAGCGGTTCATGGCGACCTGGCGGAAGACGGTGGCGATGATGTCCTCCAGGTGCTCCGCCAGCAGCGCCAGACGCGAGTCCGGGGTGGTGTCCTGCGCGAGCAGGCGCCCGAAGACGACGGTCTCGCCGAACACCGACGCGGTCTCCGCCAGCGTCAGGGGTGTGCCCTGGTGGAAGACCCCCTGGCGCGCCGCCAGCGCGAAGTGCACGCCGTGGCCGAGCTCGTGGGCGAGCGTCAGCACGTCGCGCCGGCGGGCGGTGTAGTTGAGCAGCACATAGGGGTGCGCCGAGGGCACCGCCGAAGCGCAGAATGCCCCCCCGCGCTTGGCGGGGCGCACCGGGGCGTCGATCCAGCGCTCGGAGAAGAAGCGCCCCGCGAGCCTCCCCAGCTCGGGGGAGAAGGAGGAGTAGCAGTCGAGCACGAGCTCGCGCGCCTGCGCGAAGGTGAAGCTCACCTCGTCCTGGGTCACCGCCGCCATGCGGTCGTAGTCCGCCAGGCGCTCGACCCCCAGCAGCCCCGCCTTCAGCCGGTACCAGCGGCGCGCCAGCTCGTAGCGCCCGCGCACCGCCTCGACGAGGGCCCGCACCGACTCGTCGCTGGCCTCGTTGGCGAGATTGCGAGCCGCCAGCCAGTTGGGGTAGCGGCGCAGGCGGTCGTCCACGGACTTGTCCGCCAGCAGGGTGTTGAGCACATATGCCCGCGTGCGCAGACCCGGGGCGAGCGCCGCGGTGACCGCCTCCGCGGCCGTGCGGCGAATCTCCCGGTCGGGCAGCGCGAGGCGGCTGAGCGCCACGTCGAGGGCCACGCGCTCCTCGGGCAGCTCCACCTCGATCGCGGAGGTCAGCTCCTCGAACAGCCGCGCCCACGCGGTGGCGCCGGTGAGCGACTTCTCCGAGAGGATCTTCTCCTCGGGCTCGCTCAGCAAATGCTCGCGGTAGCGGCGCACGTTGCGCAGGTGGTGACGGCAGAAGTCGAGGCCCGGGTCCGTCAGCAGCTCCTCGGCGCGCTCCTCCGGGAGGGCCGCCCACTCGAGCTCGAAGAACAGCAGCGTCGTCTCGATCGCCGTCTCGCGCTCCTGCACCATCTGCAGCAGCGCCCCGTTCGCGGGGTCCGCGGTGTCCGTCGAGAAGCGCAGCCCCGCGTAGGTCCCCGCCCTGCCCACCAGCTCGTAGATCCCCGCCAGCTCCGACATCGCCTCCGCGAGGCCCGAGCCGTCGAGCTCCCCGAGCCTCCCGGCGTGGCGCTCGGCCAACGCGCGCGCGCGGGTCAACGCCTCCTCCAACCTCCGCTGCACCCCGGACTCGCCCTCGCCATCCAGGAGCGGCTCGAGGTCCCAGGCGGCGCGCTCGAGCTCCGGGTCGGCGGGCTGTGTGGCAGGCGTGGACATGGCGGCTCAGGATAGCCGCAGCGCCCGCAGGCGCATCCGCCAGGGCGCGCCGTCGGCCACGACCGCACCGATGATCCCCGGCCGCGGCCGCAGTCGCCGCACCCGCCACTCCCCGGATCCCCCGGGCAGATCGAGGCGGGGGCGATCGGCGCAGCGCTCGACCCCCACCTGGCGGAGGTCGAGCGCGAGACCCACACCGAGTGCCTTCACGTAGGCCTCCTTGACGGTCCAGTACTCGAGGAATGCCGCGGTGCGCCGGTCGGCGCCGGCCCGCATCACCCGCTCCCGCTCCCGGGTGTTGAGGGTGCGCTCGATCAGGCCCCGGGTGGGTGCCCTCCGATCGAGCGCCTCGATGTCGACGCCGACCGCGGCCCGGCGGGCGATCGCGAAGACCGCCAGATCCGCGGTGTGGGAGAGGTTGAAGCTCAACCCATGGGGCCCGTCCAGCTCGGGACGCCCGCGGGACCCGTGCACGAGCTCGACCTCCCGCGGTCCGATTCCCAGGTAGCGGCCAAGCAGGAGGCGCAGGCCCGCGCGCGCGACCAACCGCCGGGTGCGGGCCGCGGGGGTGAGGATGCCCTCGAAGCGCTCGCGCTCCTCCTCCAGGAGCAGCTCAGCCAGACGGGCGCGCGTCTCGGCGGGAGCGTCAAGGAGGAGCGTCCACACGTGCAACTCGCCCGCCGGCAGCTCCACGGCGGGCAGCGGGCCGTCGATCGATGCCTGCACAGTCAGACCGCGATGGTAGCGAGGGGGAGGCTGACGCAGGAGGTGGGTGAGAGCGAAGAGGAGGAGGGGGCAAATTGAGGGGGAGTTGGAGATGGAGGGGAAGACTGTGGAGGGGGCGGAGAGCCTGGGATGGCGTCCGGATGAGGCCCTACCATCGCTCGCCCCAGTGCACGAGACGACCCCCAGCGTGTTCCTGATCGCCCGTCCCTCGATCGACGTCGAGGGGCTGCGCCGATACCTGCGGGACGTGGGCGGCGAGTCGTGGCTGGAGCTCCGCTTGGGCGAGGTGGAGAGCGGAGGAGAAGGGGAGAGCGGAGGAGAAGGAGGGGGGGTAGCGGGTGAGCCCCAGGCCGTCAACGCGGGGGAGCTGCTCGTGGAGTTCGGCGGACGCGCCTGCTACCGCAGTTGGGAGCCCGGCCTGAACCCCAACGTCTCCAGGATCCGCACCGACCGGCGGGAGTACTTCGCCAACATCCTGCGCTCGGGGCACGGGAGCGTGTTGGAGCACGCCAACTACTCCTTCGCGCTGCGCAACTGCTCGCGCGTCTTCACCCACGAGCTTGTGCGCCACCGCGCCGGCTCGGCCTTCAGCCAGGAGAGCCTGCGCTACGTGCGCCTCACCGACATCGGCTTCCGCGTGCCGCCGGCGCTGGAGCCGGTGCGCGAGCAGGTGCTCTCGATCGTGGAGCAGCTGGAGGAGTTCCAGGTGAGCGCCGCCGCCAAGCTCGGGATCGACGCGCAGGGGGTGCCCTTCCACGTCAAGAAGGAGGTCACCTCCGCGCTGCGCCGCCTCGCGCCGATCGGCCTCTCCACCGACATCGTGTGGACCGCCAACGCCCGCACGCTGCGCCACGTGATCGAGATGCGAACCGCCGAAGGCGCCGAGGAGGAGCTGCGGCTCGTGTTCGACGAGATCGCCCGGATCATGTGCGCGGAGGCACCGAACCTCTTCCAGGACTTCGCCCGCCAGGACGACGGCTGCTGGGTGCCGGAGAACCGCAAGGTTTAGGGTCGCTCGGCTACAACAGTGGTTCGTTCGGCTTCAGCACGAAGGCGCGTAGGTCGCTCGCGTCGTAGCCCTGACGCGCCCAGCCGTCGGTGGCCGTCCCTTCGACGTAGAGCTCCTCGGCGAAGCCGGCGACCGTGCATTTGCCGAGCAGCGAGCTCACCGCGGGCGCGCTCGAGAACGAGCCCGCCCCGACGGGGCCGCCGGCGGAGGGTGGCGTCAGCCTCGTCACACCGCGGTTCAGGACGAAGCTGTAGTTGGCGAACCCGTGCGGATGGGAGGCGGTGTAGGCGATGGTGAGGGTGTCCGAGCCGTCGGGGGCATAGGTGATGACGCCGCAGTTCGGGTCCGGTTTCACGCTGCCGTTCAGGAGCGGGGGCGCGATCGCGGCGCTGGTCGGGTTGTTGTCGACATGCAGCCGCATCACGAAGGCGTTGCCCGTATCGACCGGCGGCCCCGGGACGAGCCCGAGCGCCGCGGCGTCGGTGGTGTAGATCGTGCTCGAGAGGTCCGTCGAGGTCGGCACCACGAAGTGGATTCCCAGCGGGCCGATCGCGACCGGCGCGCCCGCGGCGTCGAAGAGCTCGATGCGCAGCTTGTAGATGCCCTCGGCTCCCGGGGGGACGAGACCTCGTGTCGCGGGCTGCGAGCCGCCGGTCGCGAACTTCGCGCTCGTCGTGTCCTCGACCGCGTCCGGCACGCTCCACTGGCCGATCGGCGGGAGCGCCGGCGGGATCTCGAACAAGGCCGCCTGCCCGCCCACGACGTGCGGGCCGAGCGAATAGGCCTCGAGCACCAGGCTCGAGCCGACCACCTGGGTGTAGTGGCGATGGACCTCCAGTTCCAGCGGCGTCCAGGGGTTGCCCGTGCCCGCCTTCTTCCAGGAGACCCGGTAGTAGCGCACCCCCAGTTCGTCGCGGAGTGAGTTGTCGAATTCCAACCGCGGTCGGAGCAGTCCCCCAAACGGCGCTCCCGAGTCGGTGAGGCCGACGTTTTCGGAGGTCGTGGACAGTGCGGCGCCGGTGCCATGGATGCGCGAGAGCGGGGTGTTGCCGATCGCCATCACAAGCACCCAGTGCGGCGCCGCCACGATCGGTCGGCACGGCGGGCAGGTGTAGGCGAGGGGGCTCGTGGTGTAGAGCGCGACCTCGGTGCCGCAGAGGTAGTTCCAGTAGGTAAAGCAGGCGACCGGGAGCGGCTGATAGATGGGGATGCGGAAGTAGAGGAGGCGCCGGTATGCCATGAAGTAGAGACTCGAACCCTCGCCGCAGCACCCCCGCCAGAAGGTTGCGCTGAAGTGTCCGCACTCGTCCGTGGTGGTGGTGGCGACGAGCTGTTTGGTGACCAGCCACGGGAAGAAGATGCAGAAGATCGGGCGGACGAGCTCCTCGTTGCCGATCAGGGCGCTGCGGAAGGCCGCCGCGCCCTGATCGGCCGCCTGGACGACCGCGCTCGACCCGGCGAGCGCACGCACGGCGCCCGCGGCATCCTCCAGGCTGGGCGCCACGACGGGCTCGGGGGCAAGCGCAACCGTCCTCTGCGACTCGCCCGCGACTTCTGTCCCCTGCTGCTGCGCGGCGAAGCGCTCTTCGGCGAGCTGCGCCAGCTCGCTGTGGGTCACGAAGTCACCCTGGGGGGACGGCGGCAGCGGCGAGACCGGCATGTCGACCTGCACCTGTGCGGCGGTCAGGAGCTCCCGGATCGCCCCGAGCTCGGGGCCCTCGTCCCCCGGCAGGGGCCCGAACGGCCCTTCTCCCGGCGGGGGCGGGGGTGGAGGTGGGAACTGGACGGCGGCGCGGAGCAGTTCGAGCAGGTCATCCGGGACGCGGGAGAGCAGGAGCGGAAACGCCTCGACCTCATAGACCTCGACTTCGGCCTCGCAGACCGGCAGATCGATCGGGATACCGCCGCTCTGTTCGCGCTTGAGCAGCGTTCCGCGGGCCGTGCAGCGGCCGAGCCACCAGCACCGCCAGATGGGCCGCGCGATGATGAACTCGGCTTCGGCTCCCGCCGCACCCGGCTCGACCCGGATGGTGCGCTCCGCCGCGTTCAGGCGCAGGAGATCCGCCAGCGGTGTTTCCTTCTCGGCGGAGCTCAGTGGGCCGACGACGACCCGCACGGCCTGCGCCTCTTCGCGAGCTGGGATCTCCAGAGCGACGCCCGACCTCTTCAGCGGCGCGTGGCCGATCAGGCTGCCGCCGGGACTGAAGGCGTAGGCTGCGAGCTGGGGCTCCTCCTCGCCTCTCTGTACGTCTTCGAGCTCAATGGAGATCTTGAGCTCCACGCTCCCCTGCGACTCGGCTGGAGGTGCCACGGCGCTGCTCCTTCCCTGGACGAGAGAACCCCTTGCTCAGCGTGAGCTGAGTTGGGGAAAGCGGCCGACGCCGCCCGCATCGATTCTGACAGGCGGATCTCATCCTGTCAATTCGAAATGTTATTAACCAGAAAAATCTGCGCTAATGACGCAGGAGAGATCGCGGCGCTGCTGCGAAGCCCGGATCCGACTCCTCCTCGTCGCCGGGCATCAGGTGCCCGTAGCGGTCGTAGGTCGTCGTGATAGAGGAGTGCCCCATGATCTGCTGCAAGCGCTTCGGGTTGAACTTCCCAGCCTCGGTCATCGCGGCGATCATCAGCGCCGCGAACGTGTGGCGACACTCATGAAGCGTGATCGGCTCAAGGCCCTGACCTGCCCAGCGCTTGCGAGCGCGCTGACCTACACCGCTGTCGCTAAAGGGACCGTCCTCCCTCCTACGCCTGCCGGCGAGCGTGGAACGTGCGAATACCAACGGCTGCGTCGTAGCGCGCATCTTGTGCGCCAGCAGATGCTCGCGGAGCACCAGCGGAATCGGTACCCTGCGTTTCCCGGCGTAGCTCTTGGGGTCGCCCGTCGTTTTGGATTCTGGATCGTGGTTCTGACGGACCCTGATGACGCCGCTGGCGAGGTCGACGTCGTCCCAGACAAGCGCCATCAGCTCCCCCCTACGAAGGCCGGCGGAGCACGCAGTCGCCCACAGCGGGCGGTCCTTCTCGGCAAGAGTCGAGATGAGAAGCGCAACTTCGGCGGGCGTCGCAAAGCGATCCCGACGCCCGTCATCCAGCGGCAGCTCGAGGTCACGAGTCGGATCAATCGCAACGTAGTCGTGTCGCACCGCCCATCTGTAGATCGCAAGGAGCGGCATCATCGCGTTGCGGACGCTGTTCGCTGCGAGCGGCTTTGCTTGGAGCGTCCCCTTCAGACGTTCCAGGCGACCCGATGTAATCTCGTTCAACTTGAAGCTCCCCAGCTCGTCCAGCAAGTGCTGGTCCAGCGCGCGGCGATAGCGCGCGATCGTGGACGGCTTATAGCGCGTGCGACTGCGGGTGCGGATCGTGCCGTCTTCCGTCGACGAGGCCGACAGGCGCTGGTTCTGCCTGTCGGATCTGTAGAGGTCACGATGTCGCAAGGCTGCCTGGCATAGCTGTTGGGGGCTACAGTCCCGAGAACCCACGGACCAAGGGGCCTTGCGCGCTGATCCGTAGTTCTGCACCGTCGGCTGCGTGGATGCTGATCCAAACGGAGCGCCTGCCGGCCTTTATAAATCCTACCCCGAACATCTCGCAACGGGCCGTCACGCGCCCCAATGGGGCCACGGTGCCCGGCCCCACCCCGAAGCGCAGACGGCCGCCCTGATCTGGGACCTCGGTCTTTTCATCTTGCCCCGCCCCGGACAACCGGCCTCTGACAGCTAGGCATTGCCCCCGCCCGTCTTTGCCCGAGCAGTCGCCGGCGATCTGGATTCGCGCCTGGTATTCGGCCTGCGTGGTAAGCGGAGGGCTCAAGAGCTGCCTGCCCGGTTCGGTTGTCAGCCATATCGTGACGACTACGCGGCCACCAACGTGCTCAAAGCGCCCAGTGCCACCGGTTACCCGTCCGACGTAGCGGCGATGAAAGCTTTCCGGCGGCTTCCCCGCCAAGGCACCAGACACCGATGCACATGAGGCGCTGAGCAGCACCGATGCACAAAGCACCGCCATCGCAAACACGGCCCCGCCCCGGTGCTGAGAGCATGGCGCCGTAGCATCAGGGCATCGCGCCGATCGCACGAGCATAATAGGCACCAATGATATGACAGATTAGGATACGCGGTAGTATCGGCCGCATGGTGCAACATGGCACACGTCAGGTGCGGCTCGCGGGCGTTGCGTCGCTCATCATAGAATGCCGGCCGCCACGCCACCTCGAGAACCCGGTCCGTCCTCAAACACAGAAAGGGGCCCGTGCGCGGCGGGACGGCCATGTTCCGGGGTGCGGCCACAGGCGAGCGTGTCGCCGTATTTTCTGGCATAGCTACAACAAGTCACAGAGGACTCCTGTAGCCGTGGGCGCGCCCAAGCCGTCGGTAAACACACCGACGCCGATAACCAATGCCCCGCACCCTAGAGCGTGCTCGATCTTCTTTTCTTCGCCCTCGACTTTCTCTATCTCCCTTCGCGACGGCTTGTGGCGTTCCTGTGCGGCGGTACAGGGAGCTGGATGGCCAGAAGGGCCGAGGCAGCGAAACCCGGATGCGGGACGATCACACGGCCGTTCCGAGCCTGCTTCGCAGCGCGGTACGACAGAGCCCAGAGAGCTACTGCCTTCGCTGTTACCGCTCAGCGGCTGGTAGAGAACCCCGGATTCTAGGTGCGCTTCTCCTTCCTTGCCCGAGCCGCCGTGGTCGGACGCGTATTCGTAGCTGCCTTCTTCTTGAGGCATGACTCAATCCTTTTGGCGGCGACGCTTCGTAGCCTCCGCCGCCGTTGCAAGGAATCCAACAATGAGCCCTACCCCGATGGCATTGCCCCAGCTTGCATCGGTCGCAACGCGCATGAACAACACCAAGAGTACAACGCTCGCCACCCACCATATAGCTAGACTACGTCTACTCATGTTTTCGACTTCCCGCAGGCAGCTTGACCAGTTGCGCCACCTATAGCGCCACCAATCAGGGCACCATAGCCCCCAAATATGCCGCCGGCCGCGCCACCCGCCGCACTGCCGACTGTAGCACAATCATTCGGTACGCTTCCTGGTCCCCGCTGACATTTCCCGTTCACGACTGGCCCTCCGCTTCGACACCGACCGGTACCGCCTCCATTCGGGCTGCCTCGACGACCATGCCTGGGTGCGGGCGTCCCGTGGCCAGCCGCACCGACGAAGACACGATGCGCGAGCGCGGATTCTTCGCCACCATGTGTGCTTTCTTCTCCGCTCAACGGCTGGACGAGGATGGCCGGTTCGATGCGGTCTTCTTCCTTGCCTGAAGTGTCGCCATGCTGGTATGCGGCGTATTCGTATCCGCCTTCTTCTTGAAGCGCGTGTATTGCACGACACGAACGTTTGGTGTCGCCGTCGTAGACATAGCTCACGGCAGCGCGTCCTTCCCATTACCGCTTATCTCCATAGCAAGAGCACGACTCCTGTCACGGCAAGAAGGGCCCCGGATGCAACCGGGATCGCGAAAAACGTGCGTACCCCGCGACGCTGCATTACTTCGTTAGAGTATTCCAGTCGATCACGAGGCATCCTCCTCTGCACGTTGCCCAACCACCGAGGGACCAGCCACCTTCCCCACACTATCGTCAGGGCACCCACAACAATGAACATGATTCCCAGGGGCAAAGGTCAGACCGTTCCTCACGACTCAATTGTGGTCGATATTCCGCATTATCCACCGCTTGCCCCAAAGACTAATTACCAAACCCAAGCCGTAGATACATACGAACATCACGACTATGCCTACTTCTTTGGTGACGATGTAGCCAACAATCGCAAACGCGAGAAGGCCGATCCCAAAGACAAGCATGATGCCGCGAAATGTACTGTCGGCACGCTGCCTAGCGAGACTGCTTTGCCCGTCGCCTTTGTCCATTATAGATCCCTGTCCATGCGTCAGTTCTTTGTGTCGTTCCAAGCTTTAAACGTTGATGCCGCTACCGCAAAGGTAAGGGTAGTCCCAAAGATGCCAATCTTGTAGCAGTCAAAAGCCTCGAACGGATCGGCCGTGATAGCAGCGCTGGCCGCACATCCAGTCGTGGCCAGAGCAGTGGCGCCCAAAGCCACCACTGTCCCAATCGCTCCAACGCCAGCGGCAACCAGTTTGTGTATGTGATGCGTAACCCAATGCCAAGCCTTCCCGAAGATGCTCGCGTACCGCGCACACGGTTCGGCGTTCCTCCCACCTTGCGCCACGTCCTTGCAGAGCCGCACCACACCGCGAGCGCCCGGCTTACCTTCGGCTTCGCCCGCTCCTGCTTCTAGCGGCTGAACAAGCAATCCTTCTTCTAGGTGCGCTTCTTCCTGACCGTTCGCTCCTGGGTGGTAGGCGGCTTCTTCATACCCTCCTTCTTCTTGAGGCCGGCCACTATGGCAGTTCACGCCTGCCGACGACCTTTGCGGTTTCGCCAGCGGTCCACCCCGGATCTGTTTGGAAGCACCGGTTCCCCTCGCCTTTTCCTGCTCCAAAAGCAAACGAAACATGAAAAGGCTCCTCCCAAGCCAACGATCAGCCAGAGGTATTCCCCCGTAACAAGCGCCATAATCGCCACACCAAGACACACGGCCGATCCAGACAATAGATAGATGTTGTAGAAACGCCCGAGTTTTAGATTCATGATCGTCTATTTGGTTGCCACGCGAATAGCGCCATACGCACCACAGGCGTATCCAGTGACTGGATTGGTCCAGCCAACACTGATACAGAAAGCATCCGCGGGTTCCCACGGGCTCCCGCCTGCCGGCGCTCGTCGAGGACATGTTCCCCGATCACGGCAATTTGACGAGGCGCCTTCATTCGGGCTGCCTCGGCGACCATGCCTGGGTGCGGGCGTCCCGTGGCCAGCCGCACCGATGAGGACACGATGCGCGAGCGCGGATTCTTCGCCACCATATGTGGTTTCTTCTCTGCTCAACGGCTGTACGAGGATCGCGGGTTCGACGTGTCGTTCTTCCTTACCCGAAGTGCCCTGCTGGTCGGAGGCGTATTCGTATCCGCCTTCTTTCTTCCCCTCACTACGACAGAAATCTACGCGCCCAGCTACGCAACGGCCAGTGAAGCACAACTCTTACAAAGACACAGGCGCCTAGTGTCCCGCGCCGTTAATTCGTTGTAGAAGTCGTGATAGGGACTGGAGGATTTGCTCTGCGGTCTTGGTCCAGATGAATGGCTTGGGGTTCTCGTTCCATGCTGTTACCCAGTTGCGGATGTCTTTCTCCAGCGCCTGCACGCTGCGATGGTCTGAGCGCCGTAGGAGATCGTCGGTGAGGTAGGCGAACCATCGCTCGACCTGGTTGATCCAGCTGGAGTAGGTCGGCGTGTAGTGCATGTGAAACCGAGGATGCTGCTCCAGCCAGCGTCTGATCGCGGGGCTCTTGTGGGTGCCGTAGTTGTCGCAGACGAGGTGCACGTCGAGGTGCTCGGGGACCTCGCTGTCGATCTTGTGGAGGAACTTCTTGAACTCGATCGTGCGGTGTCGGCGATGCAGGCTCGAGATCACCGATCCATCAGCCGTGTTGAATGCGGCGAACAGGCTTGTGGTCCCGTGCCGCAGATAGTCGTGGGTGCGCTTCTCGCACATCCCGGGCATCATCGGGAACGCCGGCTGGGAGCGCGCGAGGGCTTGCACCTGGCTCTTCTCGTCCACGCTCAACACGACCGCCAGCTCGGGCGGGTTGAGGTACAGGCCGACGATGTCGTACACCTTCTCCACGAACAACGGGTCAGTGGACAACTTGAACGTGTCAGTGCGGTGCGGCTTGAGATCAAACGCCCGCCAGATCCGCCCGACCGTCGAGGCCGAGATCCCCGAGCGCTCGGCCATCTTCGCGCGCGACCAATGCGTTGCGTTCTCCGGCGTGGACTCAAGCGTCGCGACCAACACCTCCTCCACCTGCTGGGTGGTGATCGTCGCCGGCCGCCCAGGCCGCGGATCATCCGAGAGCCCATCCAGGCGCAACTCACAGAACCGCCTACGCCACTTACCAACCGTCGGCGCCGAAACCCCACACCGTCGTGCGACATCCGTATTCGGGTGACCCTCCGCGCACGCGAGCACGATCCTTGAGCGCAACGCCAACGCTTGGGAAGACTTCCTACGGCGCTCCCACCGCACGAGCTGCTCACGCTCCTCGCCGGTCAACTCCAACACCTGCTTCGGCCGTCCTGTTCTGGGCATACCACAGGATACCACACTTACTAAAGGAACTTAAGACGGAGGACACTAGACCAACAACCGTGCCGGCAATGATCACTGCGTAGATGGGATCGATCACCAGGGACAAGGTCCCCGTGAGCACTCCGGCGAGACAACCCACTATGAGTGCCGCATTTACCCTAGCCCTACGGCTAACTTCTCTGTCGTGTAGTTGCCCCATTAATCACACACCTAGACTCCCAGTGCACCCTCGAAGCCACCCAAGACGCAGCCTCCCGCTAATCCACCCGCCGCCCCAATAGGGATAGTCTCGGGTCCCACGAATGGAGCGAAGATAGCACCACCAATGCCACCCCCAACGGAGCCCTCAGCCCCCTTTATAGCACAGCCATGAATAATTTGCTCGATTGTTGCAAGATGACTTCTAACAAAGGACAAAGCATGATGAACTATACTACTAGCTATTTTTTTGGCGCCATGTATAAGTTCTCCACCAAAGTGCTCCAGTTCACCAAAGAGGCCGATATACCGCATACATGCTCCATCTGAGCCTGAGTCTACAGAATGATCTCGTAGCTCCGCTGAGCACAAGGCCATTAGATGCCTTCGCGTGTACCCTGGTGCTTCCTGGCCATGTAGCTGGTATAGCGAGCCTTCTTCCAAGTGCGCCTCCTCCTCGCCGCGTTCGCCACCTTCGCCTAGCGACTGGACGAGGATCGCACCTTCGACGTGGCCTTCTTCGTGCCCTTCCTTGCCCCCCGGATGGTACGAGGCGTATTCGTACCCTCCTTCTTCTTCTCCCCATTCTTCCCATTCTTCTGAGCCTTCGCCCCATTCTTCGCCGCCTGCGTATTGGGGTCCGGCTGCGGCTGCGGCCGCTGCAGCAGCTTCCGCGGCGGCCTTTTCGGCGGCTGCTCTAGCTGCGGCTTCTCTGGCCGCTGCTGCTGCTTCGGCTTCGTGGCCCAGGGCTGCTGTGAGGCCCGCCGAGGCGACGGCGGCGTAGGCGCCGGTGGGGTCATTGGTGTTGACGGGATCGCCGAAGGTGTAGCTGTAGGCGTCGGCTGAGCCGCCGGGGATGGGGTCTGGTTGGAGGAAGCGTCCGATCTGGGGTACGTAGGAGCGTGCGCCCATGGTGGTGACGCCCGAGGGGAGTTCGGTGGGGAGCTCGATGGCGCCGAGCCAGGAGTATTTGGCGGGGGCGGTGACGGCTGGGACGCCGTACTCGCTGGTGTCGGCCTTGGCGGCGAGTTCGGTGGCGGTTTCGGACAGGTAGGCTTTGGCGATGATGTCGCCGTGGAGGTTGGTGAGCTGGAGTTCTGGGGTTTCGCCGTTGTTCTGGATGGCGACAAGGCTACCACTGATGCCGGTGATGTTGCGCCTCCATTCGTTGGAGAGCGGGTTGATGGTCCATGCGGGGGCGTTGCCGGGGCCGGCGTAGTGGGAGACGATGGTGGAGTTGTTCGGTTTGCCGGTGGAGACGGTTTCGAGGGTGCGTCCGGCGGGGTCGAGGTTGTAGCCGACGGTCTGTTCGTTTTGTTTCTGGCTGAAGACTTGGTTGTCGGTGTAGTAGGTGTTGGTGAGCGCGTGTGCTCCGGTTTCTTCAGCGTCGTTGGCGGGGAGGGTGATGATGTCGCCGAAGGTGTTGTAGGCGATGCCTGGGTCGGCGAGGCGGTCGGCGGTGTCGTAGGTGTGTTCTTGGGGTTTGCCGCCTTCGGCCGCGCATTTGCCTTCGCTGGTTGGTTCGCGGGTCGTGAGGCTTGTACGGTTGGTGTCTTCGTCGTAGGCGTAGATTCGGGTGGTACATTTGCCGCCGGCCGGGGTGTTCTGGACCTGGATTAGGCGTCCGGCGTTGTCGTAGGTGTAGGCTTGGTGGGAGAGGGTGCTTGTTTGTTCAAGCCACTGGCCGTGGATCGATGGCGTGGCCACGTCTTTGAACCACTTGCATTTTTCTTTTTCTTCTTCTGTGCAGTAAGTGGTCTTTTTGTATACGAGGTTGGTGGGCTTGCCGACCTGGTTGTAGGTGTAGGTGGCGGTCATGCCGTTGGGGTAGCTTTCGGTGAGCATGTTCCCTTCGGCGTCGTATGTCGCGGTGAAGGTCATTTTGGTGCTGGTGCCATTTGTGTAGGTAAGTTCGTCTAGAAGACCTGACGTTTCGTTGTATTCAAAGGCTTCGGTGCCCTCTTTGTCGTTGATCGTCTTTAAACGGGCGCCCTTTTCTTTTTCGTATTCGTAGGTTGTTGTGTTTTCGTCCGCGTCGGTGTAGTTTTCTAGCTGGCCGAGTTTGTTGTAGACGCTTGTGATTGTTTTGGGTTTTCCTTCGGTGCAGGGTTTACCGCTATTCGTGCACTGTTTTTCGAGCACGCCGGTTTCTTTGTTATATTCGTCGGTGATCGTCGGATATGGTTCTCCGACTGTCGAGCTTATCGCGGCCGTCTTTAGGCGTCTTGCTTCGTCGTAGGTGTCGGTCTTGGTGCGAGTCGTTGAACCAACAGTTTCGACTGTTGTTTCGGGCTCGCTCCAGATGTTGTATGTGTTGTATTTTGTCGTGGCGAGTTCTGGCAGTCCGCTGGTGCCGGGTTGCGCGACCGGTGTAGTCTCGCATGGGAGGTTCGCCATTGCTGGGTGTTCACCGCATTCTTTGTATTCTGAGTTCGGTTCCTTTGTGTAGTAGATCGTCTTGGTGTCGTGCGCGCCTTCGTTGCCCGTGATGGTGGGTACCCACTCCTCTACGCGGTCGTTCGTTGCATCGACGACATATACGTCACCTGAGGCATTGACTGCGACTCCTCTCGGCTGGCTGAACTGGTTGGGGCCGGTACCTAACGTACCGAACGTCGATACGTACGCCCCGGATGGTTTGAACTCCTGTATGCGACCATTTTCTTTGTCCGAAACATAGAGATTACCGCTGGTTGGGTTGGCGCCGATACCAAACGGCGAGATGAACTGTCCGTTTCCATTGCCTTTCGACCCGAACTTTCCGAGGTAGGTTCCGGTTGAGGAGAACTCTTGGATAC
Organism: uncultured Solirubrobacterales bacterium; assembly: GCA_963771915.1. Classification (GTDB taxonomy): domain Bacteria; phylum Actinomycetota; class Thermoleophilia; order Solirubrobacterales; family Solirubrobacteraceae; genus Palsa-744. The sequence continues at coordinate 940,216 of CAVYVD010000001.1, forward strand.
GGTAGTTGCCTCGGTCATCCACGTAAACGTTGCCGCCTGAAATCGCTACTGACTGTGCGGTGAAGAACTGCCCATTGCCAGAGCCCGGTATGCCCGCCTGGCAGGAGGTGGTGCACGTCTCGGCTTCCGATTTACCGTCCTTCACGCCCCAGCCGACACCCAATATGAAGGTCCCTTCCGAGGAGAACTCCAGCAACCTAGAGTTACCATAGTCGACCACCCATACATTGCCACTTGCGTCGACCGCGTTCTGGCCGGGCGTGTTGAGCTGCCCGCTGCCCGAACCATAGACCCCGAACGATGCAACCCACGACCCACTGGACGAAAGCTCCTCGATCCTGTTGTTGCCCTGGTCCGTAACGTAAACATTGCTAGTGCTCTGATTCACCGAGATACCCGCGGGTTTATCGAACTGGCCTTTTTCAGCGCCCGCAATACCTGCCTGGCAAGTGCTCGTGCACGTCTCGGCTTTGGCTTCGCCATTGCTTACGCCCCACCCGACCGCCTCTATGAACGTTCCGGTCGAGCTGAACTTATCGATTCGATTGTTTTCCTTGTCTACGACCCAGATATCTCCGCTGGAATCGATCGCATCGAAGGTTGGAAGATTGAATTGACCGCTACCCGAGCCACCCGAGCCTAACGTCGACGAATAGGTGGGCGGCACTGACGCATCTTTCCCTGACGCCGCCGGCACCTTTGTCTCGATCACATCGCCGGTAGTCGAGTTGTATTCGGTGGTGTGTACGAGATCGAGCCCGCTCGGGTCGGTTATCACAGATGTCGGCTTGCGTAGTTCCCACCCCAGGCCGCTCTGCCCGCTATAGGACGTTTCGGTGGTTCGCTGATCGAATTGTTCTTTGGTGGCGGTTTCCGCGGAGTCAATCGTCTTTGTCACGAGATGGTAGGGGCCGCCTTTGGTTGGGGCACCTTCGTTGTAGTAGTAGTTTGTGCGCTGGCGGGCGAGCACTTCTTCGTTGATTTTGCCTTCTTTGCCGACCGTGAGCTCTACGGTGTACTGGGGGCCGACGGTGCTCAGTAGCTCGGTGCCGGGTCAGAGCCTTTTTCTTCATAGGTGCTTTCAGCCGCAGACTTGCATTCTTCGCCAGCTTTACACCCTTCTGATACGGCCTTCAGGCGATTGTTGGGAGTCAGAGTACGTGTGACGTCGTTGTAGAGGTTGTATTCGGTCACTGTGATCCCGCCTGTGGGTAGCGCGGTGTTCACGGCACGGTCCTTGCTGTCCAGGTAGTAGACGGTCTCGCCTGTGTTTTTGTATTCCTTGGCGGGCCAACCCATCACCTTCTCGGGCGGGAAGATCGCCATTGCTTGTTCGCTTGGATCATCGGTCTGACCCCACGTCGCTAGTTCTTTGGTACTCATTTCATAGGGCGCGCCGTTGCCTGACACTGGCACCTGATACTCAAGCGTCGTGACAGCGTCCGAGCCTACCGACGGGGGTTCTGGCAGCGGCGTAGTGGGCGTGCCTGACGCCACAGTCGACGTTGCGGCGGTGGACGCCGTGGTCACCCCGGTCGCATTCAGTGCGCGCACTTGTGCGACAAGCTCGTGGCCTTCATCGCTGGCGGTGGGGTAGTACGCCTGGTTGACCGCCCCCGCGATCGGTGAGCATTCTTCGCCTTTGGTGTTGCAATCCTCCCACTGGTAGATGAATGCCAGTGGGCTTGCGGTCCATGTCCCCGGCGTTTTTTCTTTTTCGCCGACGAGGTTGACGCTGATCTTCGTCCCGACGACCGGTTTGGTACTCGACAGCGTAGGGACTTCTTTGATACTCGGTGCTTCGCCGCTCCCGAGCGCCGTTCCTGCCGACGGTACAGCTACTGCCAGCAGGCGGCCCGGGTTGGTGTCACCTGGGATGGTTCCCTGCTCCAGCAGCGCCGGCTCGTGGCCTGCGGTACTGACCGCCGTGACGTGTTCTTCGGTGTCGTACCCGTAGGTCGTCTTCAGTTCCGGTTTGATCTGGGGGTTCCAAACAGCACGCAACCGGCCTTGCAGGTCATAAGCGTATTCGGCAACGACGGGTTCCTCTTTTGTTTTGCTCGCGTTCCACGCGATGTACCTGACCTTCGACAGATGTTTGGTGAATTCGCCCCATTCAGTAGACTTTTCGCCTTTCGCCGTCGTTGCTCCTTCATCGTATTCAAACTTTAGGGCTCGACAGCCTTCGTTTAGTTCGCTGATTGCTTTGCCGCACGACACATTCGTCGGTACCGGTGCGAGCTCCTCGGTCGGCTCGATCACACCACTAGCCACTTTGAATTTGTAGAGCGTCATGCCGGTGCCGTTCGGGCCTTCCACGCTCGACGGCAACCACACGCTGCCGCTACTGCCCGTAGGAAGTTCAAACGTTGTCACCGACCCGTTGTTGCTCAGCGTGAACACTGTTTTGCCTTCTACTATTTTTTCGAGCAGCGTCAAGTCAGCATCACCCGTTGGCGACGTAAATTCAACGCTACCTTTGCCCTTGCTCTCAAACACGACCTGTTCGCCGCTTCCGCTCGTCAAGGTCATCCCGCCCGACACACGCGCAAGGCTTTGCTGAGCACCCAAGCTCAGATTCCACTGCGGCCCCAGAGGACCTTCTTTGCCCTCCGTGAGGTGACGCGAGCGGTAACTGCGGCTCACCGTCAACGCGCCACCCGGAACATCAATCGACACATCACTAGCTGCCATGCTGAGCTCACCAGTCACAGGATTCACTGAGCCAGGGCCAACAGCCACGCCTTCCGCGTGGTGAACCGTCACATGATATGTGGCAGTTTCCACGTTACCGGCGTTGTCTTCTGCGATTACCGTGAGGGTATGTTCGCCAGCAGTATAATTTGCGGCGCTCAATGTCCATACGGCGTAACCAGTACACGATCCAGAACAACTACCCTGCCCGCCACTCACCGGCACCCCATCAACATCAAGAACTATCGACGCGATGCCAGCCGGTCCGCTTTTAGCGCTAGTTTCCAAGGCCATATGCTGACCATCGACAAGTTCATGATTACTTGGGAGCTCTTCAAGGGTCGCGATACTGGGCGGTTTATTATCTATTTTGATTTTCGCGACGGTGATATGGCTCAATCCCGCAGCGTCTTCGACCTTGCCTTCGATGGTATCTTCGCCTTCCGGTAATTCGCCGCCTTCAGCAGAACCTAGCGCATAGGAAAGAGGTTTGCCGTTACCGCTTGCTTTGCCGGCGCAGGCCGGTTCATAGCACTCGTTGCACTGAACACCACGACATTCGTTCCTCGTTTCCTTTTTAAACGCGTAACCCCAACCGGCCTTGTTAGGAGAACTCAAACCCTCCTTATCGATCCCGATACCTTTATCGCTCGCGTCGATACCGAACTCCAGGCTCGTTTTCTCATTATGCCAGCTACCAGAGAGCAACGCGTTAGGTACACCGTCGATCGTCGAGTCCGTCGTATCGAAGCTTGCAGACGGAGCGGCTTCCTGTTCAATCTCGACTGCCGCTTCATCCAGTGTGCTTTGAAATAAACCTTTGCCTGCTTCGATTGATTGCTGTTGAAAGACAGCAAAATTGTTGGAAGATCGGCTCTCCTGAGTGCAAGGGGTATTCCGACAGACTTTTACCCTGTATTGTACCTCTTTACCGTGGGTAATCGGCTCGGTTATTTCAGCATAGCCGTTTTCGCCATTTCCGCCTTCCTTTTCAAAGTTACTCTTCCAGAGAGCGACCGTATTGGCGATATGCGACGTGGAAGGAGTATTGTTTTCTTGAAAGGTCGCAGTAAAGGCATATATCGCAGACAATCCTTGAGTCTGGTACTGGAAATCCCCCACCTTACCCGACGGATATTCCCTATATTTAAAGCTTTCATATTCATTGCTATCCTTAAGCGCCAGTTTGGTGCCGCTTTTGGGAAAGGGGTAGAATACTTCGCTATCAGTTGTACTAAACGTCCAATTGCCGGGTTCAAAAGAGATTTCAGTATCAGTCACTGTCGGGTCGACCTCTATCGGATACTGATATTCCTGCGACGAACCACCAACCGACAACGTCAATATGTCCCCAGAGACACCCATCGACACCCCCACCGGCGTACCAGCCGCGTCCTGCGCATGAGGAGCAAGCACACTAGCGATCACAGACCCCCATCAACGACCTCCACAACGCCCGACCCATCCTACACCGGAACAAGACTCGCGCCTTCCGGCAACCCCACCCGGAAAAAGAGCCGTTCCCGGGCTCAAAACCGAACGCAAGATCGCATCCTCACTAAACCCACCCCTCTCAGGCTTGACAAGCTCATCGACATCACTCCCAGCGCCCACCCCTCCATAAAACACAACCGACCCATCCACATGCCCTTCGCCACCGCCAACCGCGACACCCGACGCATCCACCGGCGTCAACGACACACCAGTCCCAGCAAGACTCACCCCTTCCTGCAACCGCCTCGGGATACCCACACCGACAACCGGGCTCACGACCCTGAACGACCCTTCCGCTTCGCTCACACTCAGATCGACCGGCACCCGCCTACCCGGCGCGATTTCGACCGCGATCGGCCCCGTCGAGTCGATCACCCCACGCTTCCCCCCACCAAGATCGACCTGCGCAACATCAACCGAGGGAAACCCCGTAATGCTCTGCCCCGCCGGCAACCTCGGCGGTCCACCCGCAGGTTCCCCAACCACCCCAGGAAACACTTCCGCCGCGAGCCTCCCCGCTTCTTCCGCACCCAGACCCTCATACTTCGTCTGGGACTGCTGACACGAGAGAACCGCTTCGGGACTCGCGCGCTGCGCTTCTTCGGCATCCTCGACGCTCTGGCTCCCCGTCAAAGGCAGTCCTTCCGGTACCACCAGCGGGCTTTCAAGCGGCGACCCACCCGTCCCGCCCAACGCCGAAACACCTTCCGCAGACGCCGTTGCAGTGAATAACGCGAATGCCGCCAAGACACACGCCAGACACTTCAACACCACACCGCACACGACGCGCATCCCCGCTCCCTTCGTTGATTTTATGGCCCCTCGGCGCGACACTCTCGGCCCGGCTGCGAAACACCCTGCTATCGAGATCGGACGAACCCTAGCCAGATCAGAACGCGGAATAAAGTGGGTGTTTCTCATTAGGAGATGCCTTCCGATAGTTCAACAAGACAGTCGATTCACTGGCTATACCGGTCCGTTGTGCAGCATTTCTCTCGCCCTCGCTGGCAACGCGCACTACCCCAATCCCGCTCTGGGCCACCCGGCCGAAGCCGCGGAAGGTTTGCCTCTCGTCATCCTCTGTCCGCCCGATCAACCCATAGGCCAGAGCCCTGCAGCTCGTCCTCGCGCCGGAACCCCAGGCGCGCGGAGATCCGATCGGCGGTGGAGATCAGGTGTGGGCCGAGCCCGTCCACCAAGTTCCCCATCGTGATCGTTGAGCTGGGGGCGTCCAGGCCGAGTGCCGCGACCGTCTCCTTTCCATTCGAGCGCACCGGCGCCGCGATCGAGTGCAGTTTTGGGGCGAGCTCCTCCTCGGCGGTCGCGACGCTCTGCCCACGGATGCGTTGGAGCTCTGCTCGCAGCGCCGTCTTGCTCGAGATCGTATTACGAGCACTCTTGGTGAGCCTCATCTGCGTGACAGTGGCCTGCTGCTCGTATTCGGGCAGGTGCGCGAGCAGGAGCTTGCCGAGCGCGGTGCAGTAGGCGGGCACTTTTCTCGAGCCAGGGATCTGGACGAGGTCGATCTGACGCAGGCCACGCCGGTCGCCAGACACGCGATCCACGAGCAGGACCTCCGGCCCATCGAGCACCGCGATCGTGACCGTGAACCCCGTCCGCCGCCGCAGATCCTCTAGGTGAGGGCGGGCGTGCGCCTGAAGGCTCATGCTGCTCATCGCCGACATCCCCAGGTCGGTGACCCGCAACGCCAACCTGTACTTCCGCTTCTCAACCTGCAACAGATATCCCAACCTGGTCAGCGTGATCGCGTAGCGGTGGGTCGTTGATTTGCTCATCCCCAGCGCGTCCGCCAGGTCAGAGATCCCCAACACGGAACGCTCCGGCGTAAAACACTCAAGGATCGCCAGGCCCCGCTCAAGCGATTGCGAGTAGCGCGGCTCCGTGAGCGTCGGGATCGACCCGCATTCCCCATCCGCGTCAACCCGCCGGACCGCCACCGCTACCCTCGACATGCGTCCTCCCCGCCGAGGAGCCGCGGGTGGACCGGGGGGATTGTCGAGCCCGCCTCACGGACGCCACTCTCCGAGCACGCTGGACACGGCAAGCTCACCGGCCGATCCGATACATGCCCGTTCCTGGGTCGTGCTCGACCAGCCCGAGGGTCTGTAGTGTGTTGATGAGTCTATGCGCCGTGCTCGGCTCCATCCCAAGCTCTGCCGCTATGTCGGTGACGCTCGCCGGCTCGCCGTCCATGAGTTGCGCGAGGATCAGCAGCCCTCTTGTGAGCAACATCGAGAATCGAGTCTCGTCTGCCTGCCGGGAGCGCTCTTGAAGGACCTCGCGGGGCGGGAGCTCCCAGTCTGAGCCCGGCCCGGCCAGCAGCGAGGCCACGTTCACTGCGCCATCCCCGCTCGCCTTGCGCATAACTTCCCCTACCTGTTGGGGAGTCAGCCGCAGATAGACGGCGCGGTCAGCCATGATGCCGGCTTGATCGTGAACAGCAAACGGGTGCTCCCTGATGTGTGCCGCGCTGGCCGGTGTCGATTCTGTCGAGTGCTGTGCGTGGACGTAGGGTGCCCGCCGCCCCCTCTGCGGCGGGCACTCGCTCACGTCCCTGCCTATTTGCGCACCAGGGCGGTCCGGTTCCAATCGGGTGCCCCCAGCGAGAGATCGCTGGGCGATGCCGGGTAAGGTCTCGCTGCACAGACCCAGGCGCCACTGTCCTTGTGCCGCGTGAGAGCCGATGTCTGGCTCGCCACGGCACCTGATGGCAGCGTCTATGGGGTGCTCTGTCCCTCTGGCGATCGGCTCGGTCTGTAACCGCGTGCTTCATCGTCGAGCATCTTTGCGATAGTTGTCGTATTTGGGAAGGTCTATTATCCGATAGTCATAAAGCCGATACTTGTTTTAGGAGTGACTCTATATAGACATCGCGCAGATTGATTGTCAGGCATATCGAAAGAAATCAGTTGGCGTCGTCAGGCCGGGCAGCATTCCCGCACAGCGCAGCTGAATGGGGTGTAGCCACGATGCGTGCGGCGGCTCGGCGGGCACGCATGATGAGCAGGGTGGGAGTGTTCAGGTCGCCTATCGCTTTCTGGGCGTGTTCGCGCACGATGCGCAGCTCGGGCTGGTTAGCTGGCGGGGAGGAGAGGTAGAAGTTGAACATGGCGGCGGCGATCATGGTGTGGCCGTCGTCTGCTGCGAGTTTTTGTGCGTGTCGTATGGCTTCGGCGAGGATGAGCTCCAGGCGGGCGGCTGCTTCGGCGGGGGAAGCGTAGTAGTCAAGGAGGTGGTTCTGGCCGAGTGTGCCGTCCTCTTCTTGGTCGATGAGGCTATCGAGCAGTGAGTTGGCTGCTCCCAGCCAGGGGAAGTACGCATGCTCGATCGCTGTCGCATCCTGCCAGTCGGTTGTGGGGTCGGCGGCGGCGGCGGTGAGGGCGAAGATGATGAGCGAGGAGCCGGCGGCGGCTCCTACCTCCCAGCTTCTCAGGGCCTCTCCGTGGTGATGTGCGTGGAGCCTGGTGGCTTCGTCTTTTGCCCATTGGTCAAACTTCTGGTGTGAGCCAGTGAGGTCGCCGTGGTTGAGACCCTGGTATTTGACGATGCGCGCGGATGCGTGTCGGGCGGCCTCCTCGACTGCGGGAAAGGAGGGCAGCGATCTCATTGCGGTGCGGCAGGCATCTACGAGTTGATGGAGGTACCCGTTGTCGCTTGCAGGGGCGTGGGCGTAGTAGTCGATGTGTTCGGCGTCGGGTTCGACCGCGACAAGGAGGGCCTGATTGAGCTGCAGTCCGTTGGCGATTGGGTCTGGGTTTGCCATCTCACTAACGGAGTCCAGATAGTCGAAGGCCATCTGGTAGGTGGTTACTGCGCGGGTGGCTGCTGCCTGGTGTGCGGGGGCAACGAGCGTGGCGAAGGCGGCGGCGCCCTCGATGTTTCCGATCTTGGCTTGCTGGGAGGCGAGTGCGGCCGCGCGAAGGGTATGGTCGGGTATCGCCTTTGCGTGAGTGCGCCAGTGTCGCAGTTCACGATGAAGGCGTGGATATATGCTCAGCCAATAGATGCGGGCGGCACACGCGAATGCAAGCATCGCCGAGGAGCGGCTGCGCACGTACGTCTCCATGTATGTAGCTTGATGTGGGCGCGGTGGCTGTTTACGTTCCCTCCTGGAAGCTCTCCGTGGCTGGCACGCGGGCTGTCGATAGTCCGGGTAGGGTGATGACGAGGAGCGCGATGCCCAGGACGAGTGCGAGGCTGAGGATGATCTCGGTGGCGGCGAGTGAGAACGGTGCTGGGAACCCGGTGCTCATGCTCAGCCAGTGGTCGGCGAGCGCGTGTCCGTAGACGCCGAGGATCGCTCCGAGGAGGCATCCGAGCGTTAGGATGCTCGCGCTCTCGAACAGCAGCGCTCGCCAGAGCTGCTCTGCTGTCGAACCCCTGGACCTTGAGCGAGGCGAGGTGGCTTCGTCGCTGCCAGATCGCGGTGCTGAGCGCCGAGGCGACCGCGAGCGCGGCGGCGATCAGCAGGAGGGTCGCAATCTGGCTGAGGCTGCGTAGGCCCTGGCGTGTCTCGGCCTCGTAGAACGCCGCGCGTTCTGAGGAGGTCTGGACCTGTAGCCCAGGTCGCTGCGCGGTTGCCTTTGCGACTGACAGCTTACCTTCTGCGGGACTCACGCCGGGCTTCAGCGTGACCTCGAGCGCCGTGGGGTTGGTGGTCTGCCAGTAGCGTCGGTAGTCGATGCTGTTGAGGGTGATGGCGCCTGGTGCCCATCCGACGTTCGTTGTGATCGCGGCGACCTTGAAGCGCGCGGTCCCCGAGGGCGTCGGGAGCGTGAACGACCGGCCGATCGTGAGGTGGCGTTCGCTGGCGAAGCCGTTTGAGATCACGGCCCATCCGCCGCGGCGCATCAGCGCTGTCGCGCGCGCGAGGTTGCCTCGCAGGAGCTGGCTGGCCTGGATCATGGTGGGGTCGCTCCCGGGCCGTGCGCGTATCCATAGGCGCCGTGAGCCGACGTTGAGCATGTCGCCCTGATAGACATGGACATGGGCGACTCCGCGTGCGTTGGCTACGGCGGTGAGGGTGTGGTCGGCTGGGAAGCTGTCAGCGATGAAGATGTTGTTGTCGCTTGTCACCCATAGGTCGGCGGTGTCGAGGTACTGGAAGGTGGCCGCGTCCAGTCCTCGTAGCAGGTCGTGCTGGGCGCCGCCGACGGCGATGCTGCCATACACGGCGAGCGCCGCGATCCCCGCGAGCGCGACCGACCGCAGAGTGGTCGCCTCCAGCTCAGCGATGGTGATCGGCAGCAGGCTCCCAGGGACGTTGTTGCTTACCGCGATGAGGACATGGATCAGCGCGAGGAACGCCGCGGGCAGTAGACACAGCCCCGCGATTGCGAGCATCGCTCCGCCGGCCACGGTCAGGCTCGGCACGAACAGGACAAGCGCGGTGACAGAGGCGATCAGGGCCACCCCGACGAGGCTCAGGACGGCGATGGTCCGGCCGGTGATGCTCTGCCCAGCCTCTCCGGGCTCTCGCAGGACGGCATCGCTCACCTCTGAGCGCAGATCTATCACGAACGGCGTCGATGCGATGAACGCGGCGAGCACGCCGCACCCGACAGCCGCCAAGACCGTCATGGGAGAGATCGACTGGTGCGCGCCGAGGATGAACGCGAACGCGAGGTAGCCCGGAACCTGGTGGAACAGGGTGCGCGAAAGGACGTACCCCAGCCCGATCCCGGCCAGTGAGCCGGCGACGCCGAGGATCGTCGCCTGGCACGCGAGGATCGCGAGGATATAGCGGCGTGTGAACCCGAGGGTCCGCATCTCGGCGGCGAACCGTCGCCGCTCGGGTGTTGTTATAAGCATCGCGTTGAGGGCCAGCAGGAAGCCGACCATCGCGCCTATGACTGCGAATAGGCTGATCGACTGGTTGCTGGGTTTCGCCGCGTTTTCGAGCAGCCGCAGTTCATTATTCGCCGGGGCGACTTCCAGGCGTCCCGCGGCGAGCCGTCGAAGCTCCCGTGAGACAGTCTGCGCGGCACCGGGCGCCGGACGGATGAAGAGCTGCGTGACACGTCGCTTCTTGCCGGTGAGCTCCTGGGCGGTCGGGAGCAGCGCGACCGCGACCGGGCTCTCCGCGACAGCCCCGATCGTCTGCGTACCTAGCACGGCCCGGACTACGATCGAGTGCGCGCTCCCATCGGTGAAAAGCGTCACCGGGCGCCCAGCGCGCGCGCCGATCGCGTTCGCGATTCCTTCGGGTAGCCCGATGCCGCCCGCGACTAGCTGCGAGCCAGCGCCCAGGTTCCTTGCCGATTCGCCTTCCAGCGCGACGATACTCGCGGTCACTCCGAGGAGCTGCACGATCTCGCGGTGCCCGTTTGCGCCCTCGATCACAGCCGACTCCTTCAGCAGCGGAGAAGCGACCTGTACCCCGGGAAGCCGGCCGGCGGCTTCGGCTACCCGTTCATCGAAGCCTTCCGAGGAACGCGAGGCGAGCACGAATCTCGCGCTCCCAACGAGCTGGTGGACAAGCTGCGGCGTGGAGCCCGTGACGCTCGTACTCGCGACCAGCACCCCGAAGAGCAGCGCCACACCAACAGCGATCCCGACGCCGGCCATCAGCTCCTGGACAGGGTGCTGGCGTACCCGCCAGACATACAGGTCCCACAGGACACGCAAGCGAACAAGCACGCTCTTCAGAGCAGCCAGCACGGGCGAGCTCATCGCGCCGTCAGCTCGGCGCTCACGCCCTCGAGCAGCTCACCGTCCTGGAGCGTGTGGACACGATCGACGAACTCCGTCGCGTGCGGGTCGTGCGTCACTAGCAGCCCCGGTACACGCCGCTCATGGCAGATGTCGCGCAGCAGCTCAAGGATCTGGCGGCTACGCTTGGAATCGAGGTTACCGGTCGGCTCATCCGCGAGCAGCAACCTGGGATCGCCCGCAAGCGCGCGCGCAATCGCGACGCGCTGGCGCTCTCCCATCGAGAGCTGACGCGGCCTGTGGTCGTGGCGCTCGGCCAGGCCGACGCGGTCAAGCCAGGGGCGAGCGAGCCTGCGTGCCTCGTTCGGGGAGTACCCGTCTGCGAGGAGCTTGACCGCCGCGTTGTTCAACGCCGACGCGCCGGCCATCAGGTGAAAGGACTGAAAGACGATGCCGACATCCCGGCAGCGATAGCTCGCGCTCTCCCGGGCCGAGAAGCGCGCCAGGTTCCTACCATCGAACAGGACGCTTCCGCGATCAGGCTGAAGCAGGCCCGCGGCCATCAGCAGCAGCGTCGTCTTACCAGACCCGCTCGGCCCATACAACGCCAGAAACTCTCCCGGCTTGAGCGTCAGCGAAACGCCGTCGACGGCACGAACGGTCTCCCCCACGCCGCGATAGTGCTTAACGAGATCCCGCAGCTCCAGGCAGCCATCGCTCATCGCCCGCTGCCCGCTCGCTGCTCGGGGAACGCGATGATCGTGGCGGGCCACTCACGGGGGCGCAGCCGGCCCCGGCTGAGGGTCATCACCCGCCGCGCTCCCTGAACGAGATCCAGATCGCTTGAGGCCACGAGGACCGCGAGATCGCGCTCGCTGCCCAGCGAGCGCAGCAGCCCATACAGATCATCGCCCTCTGCCGGGCTGTGTAGCAGCGGCGGCTCATCAACGATCAGCAGCCGTGGAGAGCGCACCAGCGCCCGCGCCAACTCCACCCGAACGCGCTCGCCAAGCGACAGCTCGCCCATCCGACGATCACAACACTCAGACGCCCCGACCCGCCCGAGCGACCGACGCGCCGCAGCCCGCGCTCGCTTGAGCGTCACCGTACCCCCAGCGCTCGCCGCCAACGCGACATGCTCACACGCCAGCCGATTGCGATACGCAAGCCAGTCAGCCGGGACGAACCCGACACCATCCCGCAGCACACGAGCGCGCTCATCCCCCGAGAGCCCCGTCAAATCGACACCATCGAAGAAGACGCGACCCTGATCCGGGGCCTGCAACCCCGCCGCGATCCGCAAAAGCGTCGACTTCCCCGACCGCCGCGGACCCCACACACCCACAAAATCCCCAGCCCCCACCTCAAAAGACACACCATCCAACACCACACGCCGACGAGACCCATCCCGAACACACCTACCGACAGCGCTGAATGCAAGCAGAGCCGAGGCCATGAGAAACACTACTCGCCCACCACAATACCGTAGGAAAGGATAGGATCGTATGCCCTTGTTGACCCACCTGCGCAGAGTCCTGATGGTGGCCCTCGGCGCCGCCGCGATCCTGACGGCCGCGGCCGCGCTCGCCTCAGCCCACACGTTCGACGCCAACGACGAAGCTCACCTACACCTGGTTCATGCCTCGGGCTCAATGCTGACCGAGGAAGGACGCGCCACCGGGACGATCTCGGGCACGATCAAAGCGAACTTCGACGTCCAGGCGACCATCACCTCGACCTTCACGATCTACACCCGCAACGGCTCGATCACCGGCCATGGGACCGGCACCCTGCACTCCACCAGCACCTACTCGAGCTTCGGCGGCTCCCTCATCGCCACAGGCGGCACAGGACGCTACAAGCACGTCCACGGCAAAGGCGGGTTCTACGGCACGGTCAACCGCAATAACTTCGCCATTGTCGTCCAGACAACCGGCCAGCTCTCCCTCTAAGGCGCAGACAGCGCCGTGCGCCCGAGCCGCATCACCGCCCTCGCCCTCGCGGCGCTGGCCTGCGCCTGCGTTACCCCCCCCGCAGCGCAGGCCGCGCAGCGGGTGAGTCTCACGGCCGCGCTCACCCCCGAGCGCCTCGGCGCGGGCACCACACTCACCCTTGGCTTCACGATCGCGACCACGACCGCCACGGTTCCCTCCCCGCTGACGGGCCTTGACCTGTTCTACCCCACCAACCTCGGGATCGCCATCAGCGGCCTGGGCACAGCGAACTGCACCGCCAGAATCCTCGAACGCGACGGTGCCGCGGGCTGCCCTGCAAACTCGCAGATGGGCTACGGCACAGCGCTCGTCAAGATCCCCATCGGCCCCGAAATCCTCAGCGAGACCGCAACCACCACGATCTTCATGGCGCCCATCCACAACGGGCACATCACGCTGCTCTTCAACGCCACCGGAGAGACACCAGTCGAAGCGCAGATCGTCTTCGCCGGGCGCGTGCTACCCGCCGAGCAGCCCTTCGGCGGAGAGCTCTCCACCACGATCCCACTCGTCCCCACCCTCCCAGAAGCACCCGACGCCGCCGTCGTGCAGCTGCGCGCCACGATCGGCCCACTACACCTCACCTACTACCGGCACACCCACGGCCGGCTCCTCCCCTACCACCCCAAAGGCATCCTGCTACCCACAACCTGCCCCCACGGCGGCTTCCAGTTCGCCGCCCGCCTGCACTTCCACGACAGCACCCACACAAACGCACACACCACCGTCCCCTGCCCACGGTAGGGAGCATGCTGGGCTCCCAGCGGACTGGCCTGAGCTACCGGTCCGCCCACTCGTCGGGTGGCGCTCCGGGTGTCCAGGTCTTTGTGACGCCGCCGCCTTCTTGACGGAGGGTGTGGGCGTAGTCGTTGAGCTGGGTTTGGAAGGCGAGCTCCTCGCGTGGGTCTGCGCCGGCGTCGTCGAGCTCTGAGCGCCAGGTCGCCAGCGCGCAGAGTGTCTCGGTGTGCTGCTCGTCGGTCCACCAGTCGTCTTTGAGGTTCGCGAGCGCGCGGGGGTAGCGGCCGTGCAGCGCGACGATCGCGCCCCACATCTCCTGGCGCCATGTCGGGTCGCCGCCGTAGGGCTCAAGCCAGCGCGCGCGATCCCCGCCGGCGCCGACGATCACGGGTGCTTGTCGGAGCTGGCGGACCTTGCCGTCTTTGGCTGCTTGGGCGATGCCGTTGCGGACAAGGAGCCCGGCGAGCGTGGATTGCGGTTCGCCGGCGTTGGCGGCGAGCTCGGCGAGCTGGTCGGCTTGGGGGTCGGGTAGGACTATCTGGATCTTGTGGCTCATCGTGTGCGCTCCTGGGTTCAGTCGGGTTGTTGGAGGATGCGGTGGATGGCGCGCGCGAGCCCCGGGATCGGCCGCTGGCGGCTCGGGGCGAGCGTCGGCCGGTAGCACAACCCGTAGTTGGGATCGGGTAGCTCGGGGTGCGCGAGCGAGGGTGTCTGTGCGTGGCTGCGGCGCATCTGCTCGGCGAGGCGGCCGATGCGGTCGGTGTCTTGTCCTTCGATGCCGAGGTCTTGGCGGGAGACGAACCAGTTGGTGCCCTGCCGGGCGCGGGATGCCTCGACGTAGGCGAGCTCCTTGCTCGTCTGCCATCCGCCGGTCACGACCAACGTGCGGATGACGGTGGCGCCCTGCGCGCGGTGGATGTGCTGCGCGTAGCCCAACCGCAGGCGAGCGAGGTCATCACCGGCGAGCGTGCGTTTACGGGCGGTGACGTCGAACTCGATGAGGACGCCACCGTCGGGGGTGATGTCGAGGACTTCTCCGCGGCTGCCGTTCTCGATGCGCTCTTGGCCGGGCTCGTGGTGCTGGTCGATGAGCGCTACCCGGTCGCCTGTGCGAACGCCGTAGTGAACACCCGGCACTTGGACCTCGAGCTCGCCGAGTTCGCCGCGCTGTGCGCGGAAGTGCTGCGCACGGGCGTTGAGGCGGTGGATCTCCTGGTTTGAGGAGTCGGATATCAGCGCGACCTCGCTGGGGTCGTGGCGTTCAGTGAGCTTCGCCCAAGCCTGGGCTGCCTGCTCGACTGCCTCATCGCGGGTGTCGCTGATATGGAGCTGCCCGCGGGAGTGGTAATGCGCCATCGCCCGATCCGAGCGCCCGGCACGAAGGTCTGTCCATGCGCGCTGTTCGGCCGGGTCAAGCGTGCGCCGAATGTTCGAGAGCTCCGCTGTAGGCGCGAGACGGGTCAGCCGCTGGAACATGTCGCCGGCGCCGATCGAGGGGAGCTGCGCGGCGTCGCCGATCGCGACGAGCTTCGCGCCGGTCCGCTCGATCGTCTCGGTGAGCCGGTCCAAGCGGTCGGTGTCCGCCATCCCGGCTTATGGTCAGTGCCGGGTTATGTTGAGTGGGTGTTGGGTGGCTCGTGTTTTTCGTGTGTGGGAGCGGGTTTTGCTGGTGGTGAGCTGAGCATAATTGGGCGGGTTGATTGACGCTTCCTGTTTTCGGTTTCTCTGATCGACAGGAGGCGACTGTGGGAAGAAAGATGTTGAGCCGGACGTTGTCTGGGCCGTTGGCGTCGTATGGGCCGGGGTTCGAGGCGTGGTTGAGGTCTCGGGGCTACTCGTGGTCGATGGTGGGGATGAGGTTGGGGCAGTTGCATCGTCTCGGCCGTTGGCTTGAGCGTGAGGGGCTTTCGCCGGAGGAGTTGACGCCGGTTCGTGTTGGGCAGTTCTTGGGGGCGCAGCGTGTTGCTGGCTATGTGACGTGCGTCTCACCCGCAGACGATCGCCTCCTACCGAGACACATTCCGGCTGCTGCTCGGCTTCGCACAGCAACAGACCGGCAAACAACCGTGCCAGCTGGACCTCGACGACCTCGACGCGCCGCTGATCGGCGCGTTCCTTGAACACCTCGAGCACCACCGCGGCAACAGCCCCCGGACGCGCAACGCGCGCTTGGCAGCGATCCACTCGCTATTCCGATACGCCGCGCTCAGACACCCCGAGCGCGCCGCGACGATCACGCGAGTGATCGCGATCCCAGCCAGGCGCTACGAGCGCAACGAGATTTCCCACCTGACCACAAGGCAGACCCCTGGCAGATGGCGGTCACAGCTCAGGCGTCCATCGTGCACGTGCGCCACGCGCCGAGCGCGAGGAACACGACCAGCCAGCCGACGAGCACGATGAAGGCCAAGCCGCCGGACATCGTGACGGTCGCGCCGTGGCCACCGTTGCCGGTGTGGACCGGGCTGAAATGCGCGATCGCCTGGCTCAGGAGGCCCTTGCGGGCGCTGCCCAGCACGCTGATCACGACGAGCAGTGGACTGGCCACTATCTGCCACGCGATCAGGGCGATGATCGAGGCCGGCTTCGAGGTCGTCAGTGCCGCGAAGCCCACCGCCACCGCGCACAGCATTCCGGTGCTCAGCAGTACGAAGCCCAGGCCGTTGAGGATCAGCGACCCATCGGGCGTGGGGAGGTTGGAGGCGAACGCGAAGGTGCCGAGCAGCAGCAGCGCGTAGGCTGCGCCTATCACGGCGAAGCACAGGGCCAGCGCCGCAGGCACGCGCGAGGCAAAGAGCGCCAGGCGCGAGCGGCCAGTCACGACCAGGTCCCGGAAGACGCCCGCAGAGGCGTCCCCCGTGCCTGCCTCCACTCCGATCAGGAGGGCCGCGAGCGGGCCAAAGAATAGGGCGACCACACGCAGTCCGTCAGAGAAGTGGGACGTACCCCCGGCGGGGCCATTTTCCTGGGGGCTCGTGGAGTGCAGAATGACCAGCACGACGAAGATGATCAGCACCGGAGCGACAGCGAACACGAGCGCCCAGATCAGGGTTCCGCGCTTCTTGCGCAGCTTGAGGAAGTCGGCGCCGAACATCTGCGCCGCGACCGTAGAGGCCGAGCCACCCTCGCGCGGGCGATCTTGGGGGGAGGCCGAGCCATGCGCGACAGCACTCATGCCCGCACCTCCTCCTTCGCCGGAGCGTCCAGCCGCGAAGTGACCTCTAGGAAGCGCTGCTCGAGGCTGTGGCGCACAGGCTCCAGGCGCATAACACCGACGCCCGCACGCACGAGGGCCGCGTTCACCTCGGATGCCGTCTGCGGATCGCCGGCCAGCTCGACGCGCAGGCCCTCGTCGGAGCGGCGGGCCTCGCGCACGAGCTCGCTGGCGCTGAGCGTACTGAGCGCCAGCTCGACGTCGTCCACGCCCACGATCAGCTCGTTGCGGGCGCCGCCTGCGCCGCCGCGGGCCAGCTCGGCGATGGGGCCCTGCGCGATGATCTTGCCGCGGTCCACGATCGCCGCGGCGTCGCAGATCTTTTCCACCTCGTCGAGCAGGTGCGAGGAGAGGAAGATGGTGCGGTTCTCCTGCTCGACCATCGTGCGGATCATTTCGCGGAACTCCTGGATTCCCCCGGGGTCGAGGCCGTTGGTGGGCTCGTCGAGGATCAGGAGCAGCGGGTCGGCGAGCAGGCAGCGGGCCACCCCCAGGCGCTGGCGCATCCCGAGCGAGTACTTCTTGACCTTCTCCTCGGCGCGCCCGCTCAGGCCGACGCGCGCGAGCGCCGGGGCGATCCGCGCCTGCACCTCGGGCCCGCGCACGGCGGCGACGATGCGCAGGTTCTCCCGGCCGGTGAGGTTGGGATGAAAGCGCGGCTCCTCGACGATCGCGCCGACCCGCCGCAATGCCTGGGCGCGCTCGGCGGGGACGGGGTGCCCCAACACGCTCATGCTTCCCGCGCCGGCGTGGGTGAGGCCGAGCAGCATCCGGATCATCGTCGTCTTGCCCGCGCCGTTGGGGCCAAGAAAGCCGAAGGCGCTGCCGCGCGGGACGTACAGGTCGACGCCATCGATCGCGGCGCGCTCGCCGAAGCGCTTGGTCAGGCCATTGGTCTCGATCGCAGCGGGGCGTTGGCCCGGCGCGCCACCGTTGTCAGCTGGCATCGGCACAGTCGCTTTCTCTGTTCAAGGGCTCGTCTCGACGGCCTCCGGATGCAGCGTCGCTTGCATCCAAGTGGAGGCTCGGGGGGAGCCTGGCAGCCCAACCTAAAGGGCTCGTGAGAATTGCCGGGCGGCCCGGCGGCCTCCTACCCGTCCTCCTGCGCCTGCAACTCCCTGACGCGCTCCTCCAACTGGGAGGTCACGCCGGGGTCGCGCAGCGTGGTGACATCCCCCAGCGCGCGGCCCTCGGCGATGTCGCGCAGCAGGCGGCGCATGATCTTCCCGGAGCGCGTCTTGGGGAGATCGTCGGCCCAGATGATCCGCTTGGGGCGCGCGAACTTGCCGATCCGCTCGGCCACCGTCGCGCGGATGCCCTCGACCTCGCCCTCGTCGCCCTCCAGGTCGCCCTGGAGGGTCACGAACGCCACGATCGCCTGCCCGGTGTCCTCGTCGTGCTGGCCGATCACCGCGGCCTCCGCGACGTCTGGGTGGGCCACGATCGCCGACTCCACCTCCGCGGTGGAGAGCCGGTGCCCGGAGACGTTGACCACGTCGTCGATGCGCCCGATCACCCACAGGTAGCCGTCGGAGTCGCGGCGCGCGGCGTCGCCCACCAGGTAGGTCTCCGGGCCGAAGCGCTCGAAGTAGGTCTTGATGTAGCGCTCCTCCTCCCGGTAGAGGGTGCGCAGCATCGAGGGCCACGGGCGGGTCAGCACCAGCAGCCCCTGGCCCTTCTCGATCGGATAGCCCCCGGACTCCTGGTAGACCTCGGCCTCGACCCCCGGGAAGGGGCGCGTGCAGGAGCCCGGCTTGGTGGAGGTGATGCCGGGCAGGGGGGTGATCATGATCGCCCCGGTCTCCGTCTGCCACCAGGTGTCCACGATCGGGCAGCGCCCGCCGCCGATCACCCTGTGGTACCAGAGCCAGGCCTTCGGGTTGATCGGCTCCCCCACCGTACCCAGCAGCCGCAGCGAGGAGAGGTCGTGCTCGTTGGGCCACTGCGCCCCCCACTTGATGCAGGCGCGGATCGCGGTGGGGGCGCAGTAGAGGATGCTGACCCCGTAGCGCTCGACGATCTCCCACCAGATGCCCCTGTGGGGGTAGTCCGGCGCCCCCTCCCACATCACCGAGGTCGCCCCGTTGGCGAGCGGCCCGTAGACGATGTAGGAGTGCCCGGTGATCCAGCCCACGTCGGCGGCGCACCAGTAGACGTCGGACTCGGCCCTCAGATCGAACACGTAGCGATGCGTGCAGGAGACCCCGGTGAGGTAGCCCCCGGAGGTGTGCAGGATGCCCTTCGGCTTGGCCGTCGAGCCGGAGGTGTAGAGGATGAACAGGGGGTGCTCCGCGTCCATCGCCTCCGCCGGGCACTCCGGCGCCGCGGCCTGCAGGATCTCCTCGTAGAAGACGTCGCGGCCCTCCCGCATCTGGCAGGGAACCCCCTTGCTCCTGACCACCACGATCCGCTGGAGCGTCTGCAGGTCGCCCATCACCTCGTCGACCCGGTCCTTCACCGGCGCCGTCCTGCCCTTGCGCGCGGCGCCATCGACGGTGATCAGCACCTTCGCCTCGGAGAACTCCATCCGCTCGCGCACCGCCTCCGCGGAGAAGCCGCCGAAGACCACGTTGTGGGGAGCGCCGATGCGCGCGCACGCGAGCATCGCCACCACCACCTCGGGGATCATCGGCAGGTAGATCCCCACCACGTCCCCGCGGCGCACCCCGAGGTCCTTCAGCGCGTTCGCGAAACGCTGCACCTCCGCGAGCAGCTGCGCGTAGGTGATGTCGCGCTCCTCTCCCTGCTCCCCGCGCCAGTGCAGAGCGACGCGCTCGCCCCTACCCTCCAGCACGTGGCGATCGAGGCAGTTGTAAGAGACGTTCAGCCGCCCCCCCACGAACCACTTGTAGAAGGGCGGGTTGGAGTCGTCGAGCACGGTTTCCCAGGGCTCGAACCAGTGCAGCTGCTTGGCCTGCCCCGCCCACCACGCCTGCGGGTCGCGCGCCGCCTCCTCGTACACCTCGGGGTCGGAGAGGAGCGCCTGCTCGCGGAACTCGGGGGAGGGCTCGAACGTCGGCACCTCGAGCAGCTTCGCGAGCTCGCGATCGAGCGCCTCGCCCGCGGGGGGCGCCTGCGGTTCAGTCCCCATGACCGGACTCTACCGTTTGCTCAACGGCATCACCGGCAGCACGGTGCGACCGAAAGCCGATAACTCGATTCCCCCGCCCGGCCGGTAACTCAATTATCGCGTGCCGCGCTTGCGCCGGCGCCGGGTGCTCCCGCTTCGGGCCGGCTGCGCGGGCTCGGGCACGATGTCCCCCACACCGTTGCCGGCCTGCTCGGTGGACGGCTCGAACCGCCCGGCGCGTCCAGACCCGCCCCGCCGGGCTTCGCGCTCGGCGCGGACCTCCACCTGGGAGGGCCATGGCCGCGCCTCGCCCGCGGCCCACGCCGGGGGGTCGCCGCCCGGCCAGCGACCGCCCATCAGGATGCCCATGCCCACCATCCAGAAGGCCGGGATCAGCTGCTGGGCCGATCCCAGCGCCAGCCCGAAGGGGGTGAAGGCGAGCAGGGCCGAGAAGATCCCCAGGTACATCATCCAGCGGGGAAAGATGCCGGTGCGCGAGGCGCCCAGAACCACGATGATGATGCCCGCGGCCAACACCAGTCCCCCCAGCAGGCCGAGGTACTCGCTGACTTCGAGCACCGCGGTCTGGGTCAGCGCCCGGTTGACGGCGTCGGTGGTGAAATCGTGGCCGGTGGTGAAGCTGTGCGCGTTCAACGCCTGCGCGGCCGGATGGACGATGGACACGAGCACCATCACCGCCCCGCCGCCAAGCACGAGCGGCCGCGCGAGGGGGCTCGTCTCGGGTCGGCGAAAGCGGATCGCGCCGAGCAGGAAGAGCAGGATCACGACGAGGAAGAGGACCGCCACCGCCTGCAGCACGTTGCCCGCGATCAGTCCGAAGGTGTGATGGTCGATGAACCTCACCTCGGCCGCGCCCGGGCTGACGGTCGGGTTGGCTTCACCCCTCAGCGCCGGCGCCAGCCCCTGGATCGCTCCCACCGTCGGCAGCGAACGCAGGGTCGCGCTGACGATGATGCCGCCCAGCAGGTAGAGCACCCCGCCCGCGATCGAGGGCACCGAGAGACGGTTACGGAGGTAGGTCTCGCGGGCGACCCGCGCGGCGATCACCTGCCCGCTCGGCTTGATCGTCTCCCCGTCGGACTCCTCGCTCCTGCGTTCCTGGGACTTTGGCATGGGCAGGGCAGTCTATGGGTGATTGAGAACGAGGGGCCCGACCGAAGCCGGTAGACACTCGCCTTCGCCGAGCATCCCCGTTTCGGCCAGCCGGCCTACGGCCGCCTGCGCCACCCTCGTGGTCGCTAGGATGAGAGTGCGATGGAGAGCGGCGACCTTGGAGACCTGTTTGGCGACCCCGAGGAGCTGCAGCGGCGCCTCGCCGACTTCGCCATGCAGATGCAGGGCCAGCAGCGCCTCGCATGGGCCGACAACGCGATCAAGCTCGCCGTCGACATGACCGTGGCGGCCGTCAACCGCGTCAACCTCCAGGGCAGCGCCGAGGCGCAGGCCGAGCAGATCCGCGCGGTGATGGCGACCGTGTTCCCCGAAGCCGTCACGCTCGTGCGCGAGGCGCGCGAGGGGCTTCAGTAGGCGGGTCCTCCTCCACCAGCAATACGCCGGCCCGCTCGGCGCGCCGCTCCGCCTCACGCGAGGCGTGCCCGGCGGCGATCACCTCGCGGAAGGAGCGGAAGCGGAAGATGAACACCACCGCGCCCAGGCCCACGAGCGCGGTGAGGATCGCGATCGCGATCTGCTGGCCCACCGAGTAGGCCGCCACGGCGGCGGTGCCGGCGGCGCTCGCCGCGAACACCTTCACCAGCAGAGCCTGCTGCACCCCGGCGCCTCCGGGCGTGAAGGGCACCGCGCCGGCCACCTGGTTGACCCCGAACACGAGCAGCACGTTCTCCACCGAGCCGCCCACGCGAAACGCTTCGAGCAGGAACCAGAAGGCCGCGAAGCGGCACAGCCAGGCCGCCGCCTGCCACGCCGCCACTTCGCGCAGATAGCGCGGGCGGTCGGTGAGAATCGTCACGCCCTGGCGGATGCGCGCCCAGAAGGCCCCCACCCGCACCGACAGCAGCGCAAACGCCACCAGCCCAATGATCGCGAGCGCTGTGATCAGGAAGAGGGTGAAGCGGAAGTGCTCCGCCAGGTAGGAGATGTCGAAGGAGCTCAGCTGCGAGAAGTCCGGCGGCTTGGGGAAGACCCCCTGGGTGAACGCGAAGATCAGCACCAGCACCCCCACGCTCGCGTCGAAGATCGACTCCACGAAGAACGCCGCCGCCACCGTGGGGTAGGTGGAGCCCGGGATCGAGCTGCGGGTGAGGAACAGCTTGATGATGTCTCCGCCGCGCGCGGGCACCACATTGTTGAAGCCCACCGCCGCCCAGTACGCCCCCCAGATGCGCCGCCACTGGAAGCTCACCGCGGGGTAGGCCGCGCGCAGGCTGTGAAAGAACGCCCGCGAGCGCAGCGTCAGGTTCAGGGCGAAGAACGCCAAACCCAGCACCAGCGCCCCCCAGTGGACCGCGGCGAGGTCCGAGAAGAACTTGCCGGCCGCGTTGAGGAACGAGCTGAGGCTGTGGCCGATCGAGGTCGAGGCGCTGGGCACGCCTCAAGCGTACGGCGAGTACGGCCAGCGGGGCTGCGACGGCCTGCGCTCGGCAGGCTCAGATGTCGTCCTCCTCGCCGTCATCCTCGAGGGTCTCGTCGTAGTCGTCGAGGTCCAACTCCTCCTCGTCGGTGCCGAACTCCTCGTCATCCTCCCAGTCCTCGTCGTCGAACTCATGCTCGGGGGCCTCGAGAATGGTGCCCAGCGACATGCGGCTCTCCTTTCAGGGCTCGCTCGTAGACTTGTCCTCTTGTGCGTTCCACCCGGTTACTGGGGGAGCGGGAGAATCATAGTGTTGCGCCTGCGGCTCGTCGAGGCCCTCGGCATACTCTCACCGGCATATGTCAAACAGCACACATCTCACCCTCGTGGGTGGGGAGGAGGATCGATGACGGAACGCAGACCGGTGAAGACCGAGCACCATCTCGCGAAGGCGCTGCACCCCAGCCCGCGCGTGCTCAGGGAGGCGATGGGCGAGGCCGAAGGTTTCAACGCAAAGTTCGCGGTGCTCATCACCAGGTTGGTGGGCACGATGTGGTGCGCCTACCTGTTCGCGATCATCGCCCTGCTCGGTCTGGGACCCGCACTCAAGCCCGGCGGCGAGGGACTCATCGCGTGGATCGCCCAGACGTTCCTGCAGCTCGTCCTGCTCTCGGTCATCATGGTGGGACAGACCGTGCAGAGCCTCGCCGCGGACGCCCGGTCGGCGAACACGTTCAAAGACGCGGAGACGATCCTCGACCGTCTCGACGTGCGCACACAGGGCGGCCTGCAGGTGATCCTCGAACGGTTGAACGCGATGGACCCTGTCCACTCCAACCCCGCGACCGCCGGTACAGCTGGTCCATCCGCGAGCAAAGGTGGCGCCCCCTCCTCGTCGGACTCCTCGAAGTAAGCGGTCACTCCAGGACTCGCACCGGAGCTGCGCGCCGATGAGGTCGTCGTGATATCCACCGGCCGCGTGAGATCGAGGGCCGCGATCTATGTTCCCGGCGGGCTCACCTCTCCCAGCGCCTTCAGCACCCGCTCGTCGTGCTCGGCCGGCTTGACCTTGCGCAGCATATCCGCAACCCGCCCGTCCACGTCCACGATGAAGGTCGTGCGCTCGTTGCCCCAGTAGGTCCTCCCATACATCGACTTCTGCACCCAGACGCCATACGCTTCGGCGACCTTCGTATCCTCGTCGGCGAGCAGGGTGAAGTTCAGGTCCTGCTTGCCGTGGAACTTCTTGAGCTTCTCCGGCGGATCCGGTGAGATCCCGAGCACCCTCGCGCCGACCTGCTCGTAGTCGCCGCGGTGGTCGCGCACCCCGCACGCCTGGACGGTACAGCCTGAGGTTTCGGCCTTGGGGTAGAAGTAGACGACGACCGGCTGGCCGCGGAGGCCCGAGAGCTTGACGGTGTTGCCGTCCTGGTCGGGCAGCTCGAAGTCGGGGGCCGTCTGGCCGGGCTCAATCATGGCTCGCATCCTAGCCAGACCGAGAAAAAATGCGGCTGTGGGAGCTACAGAGCCAGGTGCAGGCGCAGCGCGTTGTCGAGCGACGCCATCAGCCGATCGGGCAGCCGGCCGAGCTGCTCGCCGATGCGCTCGGCATCGAGCGAACGAACCTGCTCGGCCTGGGCCTTGGAGTCCCGTGGCAGGCCACCTTCCCTGCCGGGATAAGCACCTGGAAGGGATAGATGCGATCGACGCTCGATGTGATGGGCACGACCGTGAGCACTCCGCGACCCAGTCTGACCGCGGCGCTGTTCGCGGCGTCGTTGCTCACGATGACTGCCGGCCTGCGCTTGTTCGCCTCCGATCCACGGACGAGGTCGAGATCCACGATGCGCACCTCGCCGCGCCGCATCACACGCCGTTCGGAGCAGATCCCGCGGCCCGCTACTTCAACAGCCGCGAGAGCCGCCGGTCCTTGAGCACGCGCCCCTCGGTCTGGCAGGCGGGGCAGTAGGCGATCACGTAGTCCTCGAAGTGCACCGAGCACAGCGTGGTGGCGCAGCGGGGGCAGGGCTCGCCCTCGTGGCGGTGCACACGCAGCGGCATCGGCAGCTTGTCGGGGATCGGCAGCGCGATCGCGCGCTCGTAGTGGTCGATCGCCGCGCCGAGGATGCCCACGGTCGCCTCCCGCAGCCGCGCGGCCTCCTCCTCCGTCAGGTCCGCGCCGCGCTTGTAGGGGGAGAGCCGCGCCTCCCACAGGATCTCGTCCACCCAGGAGCGCCCGATGCCAGCGATGGTGCGCTGGTCGCGCAGCATTGTGTGCAGCGGGCGGGGGGCGTCCAGCAGCTCGCGCAGCGACGGTGGGTCGGGCCACGCCTCCGGGCCGAGTGTCGTAAGCGCCTCCTCCTGCTCGAGCTCATCGGCGCGCAGCAGCTTCACCCACGCCGCCTGCTTGGAGCCGAACTCGCGCAGACGCAGCTCCGCCTCCGGCGCGGCGGCTCCCTTGCCGCCGTCGGAGGAGGCCCTGTCTTGCGCCGGCGGCAGGCGCACCCGCACGAGCAGACGCGAGGTGCGCTCGCGCGGGCCGGCGCGCTTGCCATACAGCTGCAGCCGACCGGCGGACATCAGGTGGATCAGCAGCGCCAGCTCGACCCCGGCGCCGTCATCGCCGCTCCCACCGATCTCCACGATCAGGTGCTTGCCGCGCCGGCGCACGCCCGCGATCGTGCGGCCCACCAGTTCGACGAGCGGGGGGTCGAAGCTCCTCAGCGCATTGATGCCCGGCGCCAGCGCCGACTCGATCTTGGCCCCGCGCAGGGCGCCGTCGAGCCTTCTTGCCGTTATCTCGACCTCGGGCAGCTCCGGCATCGCCCTCCTACTCTAGGCGGACGACGCCGGGGCGAGGAAAGATGAGAGAAGGGCCGCAGCTACGGCGAGGGCGTGGCGCCGATCGGCGGCCCCTCGTACCTGACGCCCGTGGGACTGGTCCAGCGCACCTCCCAATCCACGCCCGCCACGCTCGAGACGAAGTTCCAGTACCCGAGCGATTCGGTGGTGGCGGTCTTCAGCACGCGGTACTTCTTCGCGCCGCGGGTCTTTACCAGGATCGTCACCTTCGTCACGCCGGTCGCCGGGCGCACCAGGCCCCACAGCGAGAAGCCGTGACCCGCCTTGGAGACGACCAGCGGGATCGGCCACGCCGAGTAGAGCGGCTTGGGGCTACCGTTGAGGTACTCGAGGCCCGTCTGGAAGCCGACGGTGCCACCGTGGACGCCCGACCCCGGAGGTCCGCCGGTCGGGTCGTCGTGCAGCAGGTACTGCGAGAAGGCCGCCACGCGGGGATTTCTCCAGGCGATGTATTCGGCGAGCGCGTCGTATTCGGCCTGCTTGGTGGGCGACACGCCCTCGTAGCGGTTGGGCACGCTCTGCACCCCGAACTCGGTGAGGTAGATCGGGATTCCCGCCCTGATCGCGCCCGCATGGGCGGCCAGGTTGAGCGCGTTTTCCAAACGGGAGAGCGTCCCGATCGTGACGTCGTCGCGCTCCGAGGGCACCCACAGGGGGCCCTGCTTCTGGGTGTAGGCGTGGGTGGAGTAGCCGGAGGCGGGCACCGATTCGCAGGCGCCCGCCTTCTTGTAGTGGGAGTTGAGGCACAGCGCGCCGCGCAGGAACGCCAGCGGCGCCACGTCGTGGAGCAGGCCCCCGTGCGAGACCCCCCCGGTTTCGCGGATGTAGGCGCGGCTGAGGCTGTCAGCGCCGACCGGCGCGGTTTCGCCCATCAGCACCTTGGGGTGCGCGATGGCCGCCTGCAGCCCCGCGTAGCCTTCCTGGAACAGGCCGCGGTAGATGCGCGGCGAGACCGGGGAGCCGTTGGCGCTGAACTGGGGCTGCAGGGAGGCGATGTCGTTGGGCTCGTTCCAGATCGCGAACAGCGCCACCTCGGAGCCGTAGTGGAGGCCCACCGCGGTCATGAATTCCTTGAAGTCCTTCCCGTTGGGGCTGCCGAGGCTCGTGTGGTTGGCGCTCGCCCAGTGGGGCACCGGCGAGGTCACCGTCAGCAGCACCGGCCATTTCAGTTCCTGCGCCTTGCCCAGCAGCCAGTCGTACAGGCTCCAGTTGTACGCTGCGGGCTTGGCCGCTTCGAAGCTCGGCTTCCTGTTGGCTTTGGCGCCGGGCGCGACGTCGGCCCATGCCAGCTCCACACGCAGCGCGTGCACCCCCAGATGCTTCAGCTGCGCAAGCGCGTGTTCGCGCCTGTGCGGTTCGAGCAGCACTTTGCCGCCCTCGAAGAAGACCGTCTGGTTGCGGGAGGCGAGCGCCGGGGGGACGCCCACGGCAAGTGCCAAGCAGGCGATCAGAAGCGGGGTGAGAGACGTGCGGGCTTTGGGCATGGAGGCTAAGACACCGTACCGGAGAGGATGTTGCGGTTGCCCGTTTGCCGATCTTGGATAGCTTTGCGGGCGATGAGCGCCCCCGCGGCACCCGACGACATCGTCCTCACCCACGCGGACGCGCGGGAGAACGCCCGCCCCCCCTGCTCGTGCTGGAGCCGCTGCGCGAGTTCCTCGACGCCCACGGCCTCGGCGGGGGGGAGCTGCAGGCGAGCCCGATCGGGGAGGGGCACTCCAACGTCACCTACCTCATCCGGCGCGGCGACGGCACCGAGGTGGTCCTGCGCCGCCCCCCCCGCCCGCCGCTGCCGCCCTCCGCTCACGACGTGCTGCGCGAGGCGCGCCTGCTGCGGGCCCTGCGGGGCACCGCCGCGCGCGTTCCCAGGGTGCTCGCCGTGGGCGAGGACAGCGCCACGATCGGCTGCCCCTTCTACGTGATGGAGCGGGTGGAGGGGGAGGCGATCGTCTTCACCCTGCCGCCCCCGCTCGATGCCCCCGCGCAGCGGCGGCGGATCGCCGAGGAGCTGATCGACGCGCTCGTGGAGATCCACGCCGTCGACTGGCGGGCCGCGGGCCTGGAGGGCTTCGGCAAGCCCACGGGCTACCTGGAGCGCCAGCTGCGGCGCTTCGGGGGCCTGTGGGAGCACAACAAAACGCGCGAGATCCCCGCGGTGGAACGCGTGGCGCAGTGGCTGGCCGAGCATCTCCCGGAGTCCGGAGCGGCCACGATCGTGCACGGGGACTACCGCCTGGGCAACACGATGTTCGCCACCGACGCCCCCGCGCGCCTCACGGCGGTGCTCGACTGGGAGATGGCCACCATCGGGGACCCCCTCGCGGACCTGGGCTACATGTGCATGGTGTGGGGGCAGGCGGACGACCCCGCGGGGGGGATCAGGGACTCGCTGGGCGCGGTCACCAAGGCCGAGGGCTTCCCCACCCGCGCGGAGCTGATCGCGCGCTACGAAGCGCGCACGGGCCGCTCGATGAGCGACCTGCGCTGGTACGTCACGCTCGCGGTGTGGAAGATGACGGTGTTCATGGAGGGCAACTACAGGCGCGCCCTCGCCGGCGCCACCGATGACCCCTACCTGAAGCACTTCGGGGAGGGCGTGCTGCAGCTGGCCGCCCACGCGGAGGAGGTGGCGAGCGGTGAGTGAGTCAGCCGAGAGCCTCACCGGCTCGGGAGAGGAGCTGAAGCGGGCCGCGGAGGCCGGCGCGGACGAGGAGCAGGGCGCAAAAGCGCTGTCGGTGGAGACCTCGAATGGCAGCGGTGGCCCGATCCGCGGCCTGCTGGTGGACTGGGGCGGGGTGATGACCACCAACCTGTTCAGCTCCTTCAGCGCCTTCTGCGAGCAGGAGGGCCTCGATCCCGCCGCGCTGGTCAACGCCTTCCGAGGCGATCCGCAGGCGCGCGAGCTGCTGATCGGCTTCGAGGAGGGCCGCGTGACGGAGGCCGAGTTCGAGGCACAGCTCGGCCGCCTGCTCGGTCTCACCTCGCCCGCGGGACTGATCGACCGCCTCTTCTCCGGCGCCACGCTCGAGGAGACGATGGTCCACGCCGTGCGCGCCGCCCGCTCCGCGGGGTTCGCCACGGGCCTGATCTCCAACTCCTGGGGCACCACCCGCTACCCCCGCGAGCTGCTCGGGGAGCTGTTCGACGGCGTCGTGATCTCCGGGGAGGTCGGCATCCGCAAGCCCGCCCCCCGCATCTACGAGCTGGGCGCGCAGGCCATCGCCCGCGAACCCGCGGAGTGCGTGTTCGTGGACGACCTCCCCTTCAACCTCACCCCCGCCGTGGAGCTGGGGATGGCCGCCGTACATCACACCGCCGCGGAGACCACCATCGCCGAGCTTGAGTGGCTGCTCGGGATCCAGCTGCGCGCTGGAGTTGCATAGCGCAGATTTGCTCACGCTGGGCAAATCCGTGCCCGCGTCTCCCTCGCTTCGAGTACCAGTGCCCGAACCCGTGCAAGGTGTACCGCTTGCGTGATACACTTTTTCCGTGTCGGCGACCAAGCCCCGCGTACAGGTCACGCTCGATTCGGAGCTCGCCACCGCGCTCGCCGAGCTCGGTGGCGCTGGGTCGCGCTCACGCGCCGTCCGTGACCTCGCGCTCCGCGGCGCGGAGGCGATCCGAGAGGAACGAACGGCGCGAAACGACGCGCTCGAGTTCCTGCGGCGACTCGATGCGGGCGAGGAGGAGGGGTACGACTTCGCCGTCTCCCAGCGGCTCCATGCAGAGCGCCGCTGAGCCATACGGCTCGGGCACACCGCTCGTCTTCGACACGTCCGCGTGGATCCGCCGCACCCATCCCACGGTCCTGCCCAGATGGGCGCCAACCCGCGACGCCGGCCTCTTGGCCGTCTGCCCAGTGGTCGCGCTCGAGCTCTTGGCGGCGGCGCGGAACGAGGAGCGTTTCGCCACGCTCGATCGCGCGTTGAGTGCGCTTACCCAGGCTCCGGTGACCCGCAGCGCGGGTGAGGCAGCAATAGCCGCCTCACGCGAACTACGCGGCGAACGACGTCTGCCGGCAGCCGACTACCTGATCGCCGCCGCGGCCGCCGAGCGGGGCTCGGGAGTGCTGCACTACGACCGCCACTTCGACATCCTCTGCCGCGTACTCGGGATCGAGAGCGAATGGATCGCAGAGCCTGGGTCGATCGACTGAAGGAGCCCGATGGCTCAACTTTGACATCGGAGGACCCCGCTAGCCTCCACGCGATGGAGCACATGACCGGAGGGGCCTGCAACAAGCCGATGTTGCCGAGGAGGGACATTCCCGCGCATCCACCGTTTTGGGCCTCGCTCCGCCTGGCATACGGAATCGTTCGCATGCGCTTTGTTCGCAGGGCGCCCGAGTCGATCCACTACGAGGCATCGTTGCGGCTGATCGACAAACCGATGCTGCGGCTGCTCGCCGACGTCGGCGCGCTCTCGGCCTCCAGTCTCGCGGAGCTCGTCAATCGGGACAACAAGATCGACACGCGCCCCGCCCACACCGGCATTCATTGCATGACGACGGCCACGGCGCGCGATTGGCTGACGAGCGCATGGCGCCGCGGCCTGGTACTGGCAATGCCCGAGCCGCCGTCCGGTTGCCCGCTGGAGGGGCCGCTTTGGGCACTCACCGAGTATGGACGAGATCGCCTCCGCAGTCCCGTCATCGCGGCTGTGTCGCGATTTCCGTGGCTTCGAATCGTGTCGACCCTCGCTGCCACCGTCGGCGGTATCTACACCTGGCTCAACGTCCACGCGAACGTTGCCGGCCTGATCGCGATCTGGCTCGTGGGTGCCGCTCTCTACGCCCTCGGGCTTTGGCTCTCCATATGGCTGCTCGAAGCGAGGGAAGCCCCGGTCGGACTCGTCGCGATCGAGACGTACCGTGCGACGGACACGCTGCCACCGATGCTGGGCGCAACCCCGGTCTGAAGGTCGCAACCAACTCCAACCAATCGGGGGCGAGCCGGCCGCGAGGGGTGCCCGGCACGCACACGCCGGGGGGCCCGGTAGCCCTCCTGGGGGCGAGTTCCCCGAGGGAGAGCTCGCCCCCGCCTCAGTCCCGCTTGCCCCGCCCGTAGAGCAGCTTCAGCGCTTTGCCCAGCCGTTTGGTGCCCCCGCGGGTGTAGGGGAAGAAGTGCAGTTCGCGCTTGAGCGCCAGCCGCGGCGTGACGAGGAGGGCCTGCTGGTTGCAGTACTTGCGGATCCCCCCCGCGCCGTGGCGGGAGCCAAGGCCGGAGGCCTTGACGCCGCCCATCGGAAGCTCCAGCGCCGCGAAGTTGATGATGGCGTCGTTCACGCACACCGCTCCCGCTTCCACGCGGCGGGCGAGCTTCTCGCCCTTCTCAGTGTCCTTGCTGAAGACCGAGCCCGCGAGGCCGTAGGGGGAGTCGTTGGCGAGGCGCAGGGCCTCCTCGGCGTCGCGCACCTTCATGATGGGGAGGGTGGGTCCGAAGGTCTCCTCCCGCATGATCTTCATGGAGTGGTCCACGTCCACGAGGACGGTGGGCTCGAAATAGTGCCCCGCACCCGTGCCGCGGTGACCGCCGGTGAGCGCGCGGGCGCCCTTCGCGAGGGCGTCCTGCACGTGGTCCTCCACGATGTCCACCTGGGGGGGGAAGGTCATCGAGCCGACCTCCACCGTGCCGGGGCCCCCGTCGGGGCGGCCCTGGCGCAGCGCGCGCACCTTCTCGGTGACCTTGGCGACAAACTCGTCGTACACGGGGGCCTCCACGTAGGCGCGCTCGATCGAGATGCAGGTCTGGCCGGAGTTCTGCATGGAGTAGTACGTCGCCACGTTCGCCGCCCGCTCGAGGTCGGCGTCGGCGAGCACAATCATGGGGTCCTTGCCCCCCAGCTCCAGGGACGCGGGGATCAGCCGCCGGGCCGCGGCTTCGGCGACCTTGCGCCCGGTGCGGGTGGAGCCGGTGAACATGATCATGTCCACCTCCTCGATCAGCGCCGCCCCCGTGGCCCCGCGGCCGGTGGCCACCTGGAAGACGCCCTCGGGGATCCCGCACTCCTTGAAGCCCTCCTCCAGGAGCAGCGATGTGAGGGGGGTCACCTCGGAGGGCTTGAGGATCACGCTGTTGCCCGCCGCGAGCGCGGGGATGCAATCGCCGAAGGAGTTGGTCAGGGGGTAGTTCCAGGGGCCGATCACCCCGATCAGCCCCAGGGGGCGGTAGCGGAGGATCAGCTTCTTGCCCTTCACGAACACCGTGCTGGAGCGCACCCGCTCGTCGGCGAGGTACTCGGGGGCGTGCTTGGCCCAGAAGCCGAACGCGGCCCCCCCGTAGGAGATCTCCGCGAGCTGGGCGTCCTCGTGGGTCTTGCCGGTCTCCGAGACGATCGTGCGCACGATGCGCTCGGCGTTGTCCATCACCCACTTCTGCATCCGCAGCAGCACCCGCCCGCGGCCCTCGAAGCCGTAGGCCTCCCACGTCGGCTGGGCCTCGCGCCCGCGCCCGGCCAGCTCCGCGATCGCCGCCGCGTCGAGGTCGGGGACGGTCGTGATGATCTCGCCCGTCGCGGGGTTTTCGACGGGGATCTCCGCCCCCGCCGCCGCCGCCGAGCTTCCGTTGCTCGCGCCGTTGTTGATTTCGGTTGCGTGCTGCTCGACAGTCGCCATCGTGGGGCCTCCCGTGCTGGTTTGCGCTCGCCACAGAGGCTACACCTCACGCGCGGTCATGTCGGGTTTTGTTCCGGTCGGCGCATGCGCATGCGCCGACCGGGCAGGGCCACATGTGGCCCTGCCGGGGACTGCCACATGTGGCGGGTGCCCTACTCCGAGAGCTCGATCGAGGCGATCCCCACGGGCTCCACCGGGCGATCCGAGCCGTCGGTGGCGACGCCCTCCAGGGTGTCCACCACGTCCATCCCCTCGGTCACCTGGCCGAACACGGTGTGCTTGCCGTCCAGCCACGAGCACTTCTTCGCGGTCACGATGAAGAACTGCGAGCCGTTGGTGTTGGGGCCCGCGTTCGCCATCGCCAGCGCCCCGCGCACCACCTTGTGGGGGTTGATCTCGTCCTCGAATGTGTACCCCGGGCCGCCCGTGCCCGTCCCCTGGGGGCAGCCCCCCTGGATCATGAAGTCCTTGATGATCCGGTGGAAGTTGAGGCCGTCGTAGTAGCCCTCCGATGCGAGCTTGCGGAAGTTCTCGACCGTCTTCGGGGCATCCTCGTCGAACAGCTCGAAGACGATCGCGCCCTCGGTGGTCTGCATCGTTGCGGTGGACATCTCTCCAGCTCCCCTCTACTCGACTCCGTGGTCAGCCGCGCACGATAGCGAGCGCGGGGAGACCCCCGCACGGCCCTCCCGACCCGCGAGCGGCTTCGCCTACCCCGCCACCCGCTCCAGGCGCATCGGCTGGCCGCGCACCTTGCGCTCCCCCAGCACCTCGATCACGCGATCGGCCTCCGAGGCGGGCACGGAGAGGAAGGAGAAGCGGTCGAGCACCAGCACGTCGCGCACCGCCTCCCCGTCGAGGCCCGTAGCGGAGGTCACGGCCCCCACGATGTCCGCCACCCGCACCCCCCCGGAGCGCCCGCCCGCGAGCATCAGCTTCGCGTGGGGCTCCGAGCCGTCGCGGGAGACCTGGGGCTTCGAGTGGCGCCGCGGGCGCTCCCGCACCGGGGTGGGGGGCGCCACCGCGCCCCGCTCCCACGGGGAGATCGAGGTGCCGATGTGGCGCTCGATCGCCTCCAGCTCCCGCTTCTGGCGGGTCTCCACGAACGTGATCGCCCGCCCCGAGCGCCCCACCCGCCCGGTGCGCCCGATGCGGTGCACGTAGGTGTCCGGCGAGGTGGGCACGTCGTAGTTGACCACGTGCGTCACCGTCGAGATGTCAAGGCCCCGCGCCGCCACGTCCGTGGCCACCAGGATCGGCACGCGCCCCCCCTTGAACGCCAGCATCACCCCGTCCCGCGACCCCTGCGTCATATCCCCGTGCAGCGCCCTCACGTTCATGCCCCCGTCGCGCAGCGTGCGAAACAGCTGGTCGCAGCGGATCTTCGTGCGCACGAACACGATCGCCTGGTCGGGCGCCTCCGCGCGCAGCACCTCCACGAGCTTCTCCGCCTTCTGCTTGGCGTCCACCGGGAGTTGGAACTGCGCCACGGTGTCGATCGTCAGCGTCGCCGCCTCCACCACCACCGTCACCGGGTCGTACAAGTAGCCGTCCGCGAGTTTGCGGATCGGCGGGGGCATCGTCGCGCTGAACAGCGCCGTCTGGCGACCGCTGGGGGTCATCGAGAGGATTCTCTCCACATCCTCCAGGAAGCCCAGGTCGAGCATCTCGTCCGCCTCGTCCAGCACCACGAAGCGGCAGTCGTGCAGCACCAGGGAGTGACGGGATATCAGGTCGAGCACGCGGCCCACCGTCCCCACCACCACGTGCCCCCCCGAGCGCAACTGCGCCTGCTGGGAGCGGATCGGGGCGCCCCCGAAGACCGCCACCACGTCCACCCCCGCGTGGGCGCCGTACACACGCAGGGCCTGCGTCACCTGGATGCAGAGCTCCCGCGTGGGGGTCAGCACCAGCGCCTGCACCTCCCTCTCCTCGGGGTCCACGTACTCCATGATCGGCAGCCCGAACGCCGCCGTCTTGCCCGTGCCCGTCTGCGCTTGGCCGATCACGTCCTTGCCCTCCAGCAGCGACGGGATCGCCTGCTCCTGGATCGGGCTCGGCGCCTCGTAGCCCACGTCGCGCAGCGCCCTCAGAGTGCGCTCGGTGAGCCCGAGCTCGGCAAATGACTTGGCCATGACCTCAGGGGAGCTTAGGGACTGGAGCTCTCAAGCGCCGGGGTCGAGCAGCAGCTTGCCGGTGGTGCGCCGCTCGCGCAGGTCGATGTGCGCCCGCGGCGCCTGCTCCAGGGGGTAGGTGTGTCCGACAACGACCTCCAGCCGCGGGAGGGCGGGGTTCGGTACCACGCGGGCGAACAGATCGCTCAGCGCCCGCTCGAACATGCCGGGGCGCTCCAGGCAGTGGAAGATGTAGAAGCCCACCACCGCCCGCGAGTGGCGCAGCAGCGATCCGCTCGACACCCGGTTGGGCTGCTGGGAGGCGATCCCGCACACCACGAGGCGCCCGAACGGGGCCAGCGCGCGGTAGGAGGCGTCGAACGCCT
This sequence comes from uncultured Solirubrobacterales bacterium, assembly GCA_963771915.1. GTDB lineage: Bacteria > Actinomycetota > Thermoleophilia > Solirubrobacterales > Solirubrobacteraceae > Palsa-744. Next base: position 974,618 of record CAVYVD010000001.1, read on the forward strand.
CGCCCCCCGCCATCTCGAACACGACGTCCACCGCGCGCCCCCCGTTGGCCTCCAGCAGGCGCTCCGTGAGGCCCTCCGGCGCGGGGTCGATCGCGGCATCCGCGCCCAGCCGCAGCGCGAGCTCGCGCTTCTCCTGGCTGGAGGCGGTGGCGATCACCCGGCGCGCGCCGAGCGGACGCCCGAGCTGCACCGCCAGCGAGCCCACGCCGCCCGCCGCCGCGTGGACCACCACCGTCTCGCCCGCCTCCCGCGCTCCGCCTGCCCCCGTGCCCGCATTGGGTGCCCCCTCCCGTACCTCGCCCGCCCCCTCCCGTACCTCGCCCGCTCCCTCCCCCTCTGTCCACTCCCCCACGCGCCCCGCCGTGCGGTAGAGGTGCCACGCCGTGGTCCCCTGCACCAGCAACGCCAGCGCCGTCCCATCGTCCACTCCTTCCGGGATCGCGAACACGTGCGCGGCCGGCGCCACCGCGTACTCCGCGTAGCCCCCCACCCCCGTCAGCGCCACCACGCGCTCCCCCGTGTCCTCGCGCACGCCCGCCACCTCGCCGCCCGGCACCAGCGGCAGGGTGGCCTTGCGCAGGTAGGAGTTGGTGCGCGTGTGGGTGTCCGCGAAGTTGATGCCCGCGCGGGTCACCCCGATCAGCACCTCGCCCGGGGCGGGCTGTGGCCGAGGGATGTCCACCGGCCTCAGCACCTCGGGGCCACCGAACTCAGTCATCTGAATCGCGCGCATGACCGAGAGGCTATAGGGTCCGTATCCATGCCCATCACCGTCGTCGGATCGATCGCGTATGACAGCGTCTCCACGCCCTTCGGCGAGCGCCAGCGGATGCTCGGCGGGGCCGCCGTTCACTTCGCGCTCGCCGCCTCCTTCTTCGAGGAGGTCCGCGTCGTGGGGCCCGTCGGGGAGGACTTCGGGGAGACCGAGCTCGACGTGCTGCGCAACCGCGGAGTGGACATCACCGACGTGGAGCGCATTCCCGGGGGCAAGACCTTCTTCTGGCGCGGCAAGTACGGCTGGGACCTCAACTCCCGCGAGACGCTCGACACGCAGCTCGGGGTGTTCGAGGGCTTCCAGCCCAAGCTCTCCGAGGGCTCCCGCGCCAGCGAGGTGCTGTTCCTCGCCAACATCCAGCCCGACCTGCAGCGCGAGGTGCGCGCGCAGCTCCCCGACGCGCGCTTCGTGGCGCTCGACTCGATGAACCTCTGGATCGAAGCCGCGCGCGAGTCGCTCGTGAAGGCGATCTCCGAGTGCGACTGCCTGATCCTCAACGACTCCGAGCTGCGCCAGCTCACCGGCAAGGCCAGCCTCTACGCCGCCGCCCGCGAGATCCTCGCCTGGAGCCCGCCCCACCCGCGGGTGATCGTCGCCAAGCAGGGCGAGTACGGCGCCGCGCTGGTCACCGCGGGGGGCTTCTTCTCGCTGCCCGCCTTCCCCCTGGAGTCGGTCGTCGATCCCACCGGGGCCGGCGACACCTTCGCGGGCGGCTTCGTCGGCTACATCGCCGCCCACGCCGACGAGGAGATCACCGACGAGCTGCTGCGCCAGGCGATGGCCCACGGCACCGCCCTGGCCTCCTTCAACGTCGAAGAGTTCGGCACCCACCGGATCGAGAGCCTCGCCGGAGCCGAGATCGTCGCGCGCGTGCGCCAGCTGCGCGAGTTCACCCAGTTCTCCGCCGCGCCCGTGCCGCTGGGGGAGTGAAATCTCCGGGCATCCGTACTTGCCCACAGCCCAAGATCAGTAGTACGATCGGATGTGGAGTGGATGCCTGGACCTTCATCTGGCTGATGTTCATCCTGAAGATCCCGATCGTCGGGCTCTTCCTGATCGTGCGCTGGGCGGTGCGCCAGGGACCCGAGGCCGCCGCCGAGGAGGACGGCGGCGTTGGCTTCCGTCCGCGTCCGCGCCATCCCCACCACCCCCGCTCGCGCCGTGGGCGGGGTCCGATCGCACCTCGCCGTGGGCCCCACCACGGGGCGCCGGTGCTGCTCCCCCCGCCCCGCATCCGCACCGCCGCCGCGCGCGGGCGCCTCACACCACGTTGAGCGTCTCGGTCCTCTCCGATGGCACCATCGTGCGCCTCGTGGCGGAGGGGCGCATCAAGATCGACCCCTGGGAGCCGGTACTCGTGCAGCCGGCCAGCGTCGACCTGCGCCTCGGGAGCTCCTTCCGCGTCTTTCACAACCACAAGATCACCGCCATCGACCTGCGCGACCCCCCGCGCGGGCTGACCGAGCAGGTTACCCCGGCGGAGGGCGAGCCGTTCGTGATCCACCCCGGCGAGTTCTGCCTGGGCCGGACGCTCGAGCACGTGGAGCTCCCCGACGACATCGTCGCGCGGATCGAGGGCAAGTCGAGCCTGGGGCGGCTGGGGCTGATCGTGCACGCCACCGCCGGCTTCTGCGACCCCGGCTGGAAGGGCACGCTGACGCTCGAGCTCAACAACCTCACGCGCGTGCCCATCAAGCTCTACCCCGGCCTGCCGATCGCGCAGCTCTCCTTCATGACCCTCGACACGCCCGCCCTGCGGCCCTATGGGCACAAGGATCTCGGCAGCCACTACCAGGGCCAGGTGGAGGCCACCGAGAGCCGCTATGGCGCGGACTCCTGAGCGGCCCTCCGTGGCGGGCGGGGCTCCCCCGCGCACGTGCGGGCGACCGTGCGGGCGTGCATCCGCATGCGTTGCCCCATAATCGGGAAACGATCTTTAAGACGGGCGACATAGGAGAGAGCGATGGGCACCGAGACCGCTGATACGCAGAGGGGAGCCATGGGCCAGCAGGCGGACGGCAACGGAGCCGCGCCCGCCGAGACGCTGACGGTCATCGACAACCGCACCGGGCGCACCTACGAGCTGCCGATCGCCGACGGCACCGTCCGCGCGATGGACCTGCGCCAAATCAAGAGCGACGAGCAGGACTTCGGGCTGATGACCTACGACCCCGCCTTCACCAACACCGCCTCCTGCCGCAGCGCGATCACCTACGTCGACGGGGACGCCGGCATCCTCCAGCACCGCGGCTACCCGATCGAGCAGCTCTGCGAGCACTCCTCCTACCTGGAGGTCGCCTACCTGCTGATCAAGGGCGAGCTGCCCACGCGCGCCCAACTGGAGGAGTGGGTCCACGAGGTGACGATCCACACCTTCGTGCACGAGAACGTCAAGGACTTCATGCAGGGCTTCCGCTACGACGCCCACCCCATGGGGATGCTCGTCGCCTCCGTCGGCGCGCTCTCGACGTTCTACCCCGACGCCAACCGCATCAGAGACGAGGGCGTCCGCGACACCCAGATCATCCGCCTGCTCGCCAAGATGCCCACGCTCGCGGCGTTCGCCTTCCGCCACAACATGGGCCAGCCCTACGTGTACCCCGACAACGACCTCGGCTACGCGGGCAACTTCCTCTCGATGATGTACAAGATGACCGAGCTCAAGTATCAGCCCGATCCGCGCCTGGAGAGGGCGCTCGACGTGCTCTTCATCCTGCACGCCGACCACGAACAGAACGCCTCCACCAACGCGGTGCGCTCGGTGGGCTCCACCCAGGTCGACCCCTACTCAGCCGTCGCCGCCGGCGTGGCCGCGCTGTACGGGCCGCTGCACGGCGGCGCCAACGAGGCCGCCCTGCGGATGCTGGCGCGGATCGGCCGGGTGGAGAACATCCCCGGCTTCCTCGAGGGGGTCAAGGCGGGCAACGAGCGCCTGATGGGCTTCGGCCATCGCGTCTACAAGAACTACGACCCCCGCGCGCGCATCATCCGCAAACACCTCGAGGACGTCTTCGAAGTGCGCGGCAAGGGCCCCCTGCTGGAGGTCGCCACGGAGCTCAAGAAGCGGGCGCTGGACGACAAGTACTTCACCTCGCGCAAGCTCTACCCCAACGTGGACTTCTACTCCGGCCTCATCTACGAGGCGCTCGGCCTGCCCGTGGCGATGTTCCCGGTGATGTTCGCGATCGGGCGCACCTCGGGCTGGATCGCACAGTGGCTTGAGATGGTCCAGGACTCCGAGCAGAAGATCGCCCGCCCCCGCCAGATCTACACCGGCGAGCGGGATCGCGACTACGTGGGGGTTGAGGGGCGCGGCTGAGGGGCCCACAACACTAGGCCGTTCCCCATGGCCGAGCGGGACACCTACACAGCCCTGACGGCTACTTCAAGGCCCAACTCCAAATTCTTGGAGAAATCTGGAGTTATTTGGAGTTGGAGTTCTGGAGGCGCTGGAGCGTCTGCGGAAGGTCCGCTGCGGGACTGTAGGCATGCATGCGCCCGATCTTGCTGCGCCGCAGCAGTCCCCGCTCGTGCAGCCGGAGCAGGTCGCCGCGGGCGGTCTCGTGCGTGACTCTGTGGCTGCCCGCGTGGGATTGGTAGGTGTAGAGGTCGTCGGGTCGGCGGATCGCGTCGGCCAGCAGCGCGAGCGATCTGGAGTTGAAATAGACCTCGGCGGCAGGGACGCGGGCAATGGAGGCACGAAACACCGGCGCCCCTACAGCACCAGCGTCGCCCCATGCCGGCGTAGCCACTCGCGATCCTCGCGCCAGCGTGGCCAGCGGCGCTCCACGAGCGCCCAGAAGTGGGGGGAGTGGTCGAGGATCTCCAGGTGGCAGACCTCGTGCCACACCACGTAGTCGAGCACGCTCTCGGGGGCCATCAGGAGGCGCCAGTTGAAGCTCATGCTCCCCCTCGCCGAGCATGAGGCCCAGCGGCTTCGCTGCGCGCGGATCGAGAGGCCGCTGTAGGGGGTGCCCGCCAGCGCCGTCGCCCGGTCAAGGCGCGCGGCGATCTCCGCGCGGGCCGCGCGGCGGTAGAAGCGCTCGAGCGCCCCCCGCGGATCCCCCTCGGGCACGAGCAGGAGCTCGCCGCGGCGGTGCACCCGCGTGCGCCCCGCCTGTGGGACCAGTTGGAGGGGCTCGCCCAGGTAGGGCACCGTGGCGCCCCGCTCGGCCACGCGCGCGAGCGTCTGGTGCGCCTCGCGCAGCCGCCGCTCGATCCACGGGCGCAGCTCCGCCACCGCCGCCGCGGCCGCGCGCTCGTGGGCGCGCACCGGGAGCACCACCTCCACCCCCGCGTGGGCGTGCACGTTGACCCGTACCCTGCGCGCCCGGGTGGAGCGGCGGACCGTGTAGGGGATGTCGCTCGTGGGAGCTCCCTTGCTCGCCTCGGCCACCGCCGCGGGAGAGCCGAGGCCGCGAGAGCCGGAGCCGGGAGAGCCGAAGTCGCTCATCCGCGGAAGGGTACGCGGGCCGCCGGGTGCATAATCCGCACCGCTATGCCCCGCTCGATCGTGAAGCTCCCCCGCGCGGTGCGCCCGCCCTACGAGGTCTACCTCAACGGCGTGCGCCAGGAGCTCGGCGCGGACTACCTCGTGCAGAACGGCGCCCTCGTATTCGAGCGGGAGCTGCGCAAGGACCACATCAGCGGGTGGCGCTGGCTGCTGGGCGCCTGGGGCGTGGGCACATACCGCCAGAACGACTCCGTCGACGTGCGCTACGAGACCCCCGACGGCTCGCCCCGCGTGGCGGAGGGGCTGGAGATCGAGCCTGGGTGATCCCACGGCCGCGCGAGCTTCAGCGCACTCAGGATCGCGCGGGTGGCGGGGGAGCGGTTGAGGGTGTAGAAGTGGATGCCCGGGGCGCCCCCCGCGAGCAGCTCAGAGCATTGCAGCGTCGCGTAGGCGACCCCGAAGTCCCGCACCGCCTCCTCCTGGCCCTCGCGCAGGCGCAGCTCCCGGCGCAGGCCCTCGGGGATCGAGGCCCCGCACATCCTGCTCATCCGCTCCACCTGGCCCACGTGGGTGATCGGCAGGATCCCCGGGATGATCGGAACCTCGATCCCCGCCGTGCGCGCGCGGGCGAGGAAGTCGAAGTAGAGGGCGCTGTCGAAGAAGAGCTGGGTGATCAGGAAGTCCACCCCCGCGCGCACCTTCTCGGCGAGGTGCTCGAGGTCGTCCTCGGGACTTGTGGCGTGGATGTGCGTCTCCGGGAAGCACGCCGCCCCGATCGCGAACGGGTACTCCGCTCTGATCAGCGCCACCAGTTCGGAGGAGTACTCGAGGCCCCCCTCGGTCCTTGTCCAGCTCTCCTCGCCCGCGGGGGGGTCACCGCGCAGCGCAAGCACGTTCTCCACCCCCACCCCCCGCATCTCCTCGAGCGTGGCGCGCAGCTGCGCCACGGTGGCCCCCACACACGTGAAGTGCGCCATCGCCTCGAGGCCGTGCTCGCGCTTGATCCGCTTGACGATCTCGATCGTCCGTGCCCGCGTGGAGCCCCCCGCGCCGTAGGTCACGGACACAAACGAGGGCTCCAGCTCGCGCAGCTCCCCGAGCGCGGCGTACAGGTTGCGCTCCCCCTGCTCGGTCCTGGGGGGAAAGAACTCGAAGGAGAACACCGGGCCCGGGGTCGCGAGGAGGTCGTCGATGCGCATGACCACTCAGTTTGACATCGGCGATGGCACCCACTCGGCGGGGAGACGCCGCGCTGAGCGAGTGCTCATCGCCCGCCGACCTCTGGCGAGCACGATTCTCCAGCTCGCCCAGCCGATCGGGAAGGGGGGCGCGGGTGCGTTGGCGCTCACCGCTCGCCGCCTGGGATCGCCGTCCACGTCTCCGGCTCGCCCAGGATCCGCCGCGCGCGACCGGTGCCCTCCAGGTGCGTGAGGAAGGCGAGTGTCTCAGTGAGCAGCCACGGAGCGGTGTTGGGGGTGAAGGGTACCTCGTCGAGGACCTCCGGCACCACTTCGAAGGCGGTGCGCGGTTGCGAGGCGATCGCCCCCAGCACCAGCTCGGTGCGATCGCGCACCAGCGTGCGGTTGCCTTCGATGTGCGCGTGGACATCCGTGAACGTGCGTCCGTGACCCGGTAGGCAGAGGCGCACGCCGAGCCGCTCCACCACGTCGAGGGAGTTCACGAATTCCCCCACCGGATCGGTGGAGTAGCCGTAGTCGAAGAACAGCGAGATGCGCCCCAGCAGGTGGTCCCCGGAGATCAAAAGGCGCCGCTCGGGCTGGAACAGGCAGACGTGCGAGGGGGCGTGGCCGGGTGTCTCGTGCACCGTCCAGGAGCCCAGATCGGTGGAGATGCTCACGCCCGGCAGCAGCGCGCGATCGGGCTCGACCACCGCCGCGATCCCCGAGTCGTGATCGCGGCGCTCGGCCGCGTAGCGGCGCAGCGGCTCCTCCGGCACCCCGCTCTGGCGGGCCACCTCGATGCGGCGTGCGATCGCCGCGTCGGTGTCCCTCGCCCACTGCGTCATGTGCTCGTGGTTGGGGTGCATCCACAGCTCGCAGCCCGCCCGCTCCACGATCGGGGCCGCCTGGCCGTAGTGGTCGGAGTGGGCGTGCGTGCACACCACCAGGCGCACGTCCTCCACGCGCAGCCCGCACATCGCCAGCGCCCGTTCGAGGTCGAGGAACGAGCCGGGCTGGTGCATGCCGGTGTCGAACAGCACCACCCCATCCCCCGCCGCCACCGCCCAGGCGTTGCAGTGGGGTACACCGGGCCAGGGCAGCGGCAGGCGCAGGCGGAAGACCCCCGGAAGGATCCGTTCCCCGCGCCCCAGCTCGCGCCTGTGGACCGTCTCCGCCACCGCCAAGAGCCTATTGGGCTCGCCCGCCCCGGGGCAGCCCCAGCCGAGGCCCTACACTTCCTACCTTCGTCGCAATCCGCTCAAGGAGCAGAGAGATGGCCGAGGGGGACGCACAGCAGGCCGCAGCGCAAGCCGCCACGCGAGTGCAGGAGGCGGCCGCGAACATCCACCAGAGCGCACCCCCCAGGGAGCGCATCTCAGGGCCATCCTCGGCGGGCGAGGCGGAGAGCGTGGCGCGGCGCTACTTCGAGGCGATCAACGCCCACGACCCCGACGCCGCCGTGGCGCTGTGGGCGGCGGGCGGGCGCGAGAACGTGCGCGGCCAGGTGGACGTCACCGCCCCCGAGGGGGTGCGCGCGTTCATCGCCGATCTGCTGGGAGCGCTGCCCGACATGCGGTGGGAGATCGTCAGCACCACCAGCGACGGCGATCGCTGTGCGGTGCAGTGGCGGATGGTCGGCACCTTCGCCGGCCCCGGGACCTTCGGCGGGCTGGCCCCCACGGGCCACCCCCTGGTGCTCGAGGGCATCGATCTGCTCACCGTCCGCGATGGGCTGATCCAGAGCAACGACGCCTTCACGGACACCATGGAGGTGCCCCGCCAGATCGGGATGATGCCGCCGCTGGGCTCCACCGCGGAGCAGCGGCTGCTGGGGGCGTTCAACGTCAAGACCCGCGTCACCGGCCGCGCCCTGGGCGAGCCCGAGCTGGTCGCGGAGGGCGTGTGGGTGGTGCAGGGCCAGCCGGGGCGCTGCAACGTGTACCTGATCGAGGACGAGGGGGGGCTCACGATGTTCGACGCGGGCGCCCGCACGATGGTGCGTGCCGTCGCGGCCGCCGGCGCCAGGCTCGGGGGCATCCGCCGGATCGTGCTCGGCCACGGCCACACCGACCACCGCGGCACCGCCCCCGCGCTGGGGGTCCCCGTGTTCTGCCACCCCGAGGAGGTGCAGGACGCCGAAGGCAGCGGCGGCTTCCGCTACTGGCCGGAGGGACTCGCGGGCCTGCCGACCCCCCATCGCCAGATCCAGCGCGTGCTGCACCGTTTCGCCTGGGACGGGGGCCCGGTGAAGATCGCGGGCACCCTCACCGAGGGCGACGAGGTGGCGGACTTCCGCGTGATCGAGCTCCCCGGCCACGCCCCCGGCCTGATCGGCCTGTGGCGAGAGTCCGACCGGCTGGCGCTCACGAGCGACACCTTCTACACCCTCGAAATGTGGGGACGGGACTGCCCGCCGAAAGTGCCCTTCGACATCTACAACTACGACACCGCGCAGGCCCGCGCCAGCATCCGCAAGCTGGCCGCCCTGGAGCCCGCCGCCGCGTGGCCCGGCCACGCCAAGCCGGTGACGGGGGATGTGCGCGGTCAGCTGGAACGCGCGGCAGACGCCCCCTAACGGTGGCAAGACGCAAGCCCCGCAGGCAGCAGCCCGCGCGGCTGAAGGCTCCGAACAGCGACTACACCGATGCAGAGGGCAACGTGCTGACGCTGCGCGGCTCGATGACGCCGGCCACACGTCTGAGGTACGCCGAGACCGTGGCCGGCGGGGGGCGCGCGCGGCGAGCTCGCACGAGGACACCTGGCACAGGGCGGTGGAGCTGCTGTTCGAGCACCTCGCGGTGCGCTGGACGATCGCGGGCGCGCCGATCGAGCGCCAGAACGAGCTGCTGGAGCGCTTCCGTGCGGCGACTCCGCAGGAGCGAGCGTGGGTGCGGGAGGCGCTGCGCGAGCACTGCGCGGAGCACTTCCCCGACGTGCGGGCCCCGTAGGAGGAGCTTCTCAGAGGTGGCGCACCGTGGAGGCCCCGCCGACCGCTACCGTGCGTGCGATGCGCCGCACGAAGATCGTCGCCACGATCGGCCCCGCCTCGCGCAAGCCGGAGACCCTGCTGAGGATGGTCAACGCGGGGATGGACGTGGCGCGGCTGAACTACTCCCACGGCACCCTGGAGGAGCACGCGGAGACCGTCGGGCGGGTGCGCGACGCCGCGGGCAGGGCGGGGCGGCCCGTGGCGATCCTTCAGGATCTGCCCGGCCCCAAGCTGCGCATCGGACCGCTGCGCGAAGACGTGGTGGAGCTCAAGCCGGGGGAGCGCGTCACCTTCTCGTGCGGCCCCGAGAACGGCGAGGGGGACGCCGGCCACATGTCGATCTCCTGGCCGGGCCTCGCCGACGTGCTGCAGCAGGGCGAGGTGATCTACCTCGCGGACGGCTCGGTGAGGCTGCGGGTGGCGGAGGTCCGCGCGGGAGCCCACGAGGTGGAGGCCGAGATCGAGGTAGGGGGCGCGGTGGCCTCCCGCCAGGGTCTCAACATCCCGGGACCGGTCGACATGCTGCCGGCGGTACCCCAGGAGGATCTGGAGCTGTTGCGCCACGGTGAGTCGATCGGGGTGGACATGGTGGCGCTCTCGTTCGTGCGCCGCCCCGAGGACATCGAACTGGTGCGCGAACACACCCGCCTGCCGCTGATCGCCAAGATGGAGAAGCCCCAGGCGGTGGAACACGCCGAGGAGATCCTGCGGGCCGCGGACTGCGTGATGGTGGCCCGCGGGGATCTCGGCATCGAGCTGCCGATCGAGCGGGTGCCGCTCGTGCAGAAGGAGCTCCTGCGCCTCGCGGGATGGCTGGCGCGGCCCTCGATCACCGCCACGCAGATGCTCGACTCGATGGTGACCTCCTCGCGCCCCACGCGCGCGGAGGTGGCGGACGTGGCGAACGCGATCCTCGACGGCACCGACGCGGTGATGCTCTCCCAGGAGACCGCGATCGGCGCCTACCCGGTGGAGGCGATCGCGATGATGGCGGCGGTGGCCGAAGAAGCGGAGTCGATCGCGCCCTACGAGGATTGGAACGCCTCGCGGGTGCGCCGCACGGAGGCCGATCCGGCCTACACTCTGGCGCACAGCCTCTGCATCGCGGTGCGCGAGCTGAGCCTCGACGCGCTGATCGTCCCCACCCTCTCGGGGCGCTCCGCGCGCCTGGTCTCCGCACACCGCCCCACGGTGCCGATCTACGCGCTCTCCCCCGGCCGCGAGACGGTGCGCCGCTGCGGACTCATGTGGGGGGTGACGGCCGCCTCGATGCCCCGCCACGAGACCACCGAGGAGCTGATCGCCGACGCCGCGCGGCGGGTGGTGGAGCTCGGCTGGTGCGAGCGCGGCCAGCGCGTGGGCATCACCGCGGGTTTGCCCTCCGGGAGGCCGGGGACAACCAGCCTCGTGCAGATCCAGGTGCTGTGACTGATCCCCATTTGCCACAGCAGTTATTCCCCATTTGTCCCCCGTGGTATTCCCCAATTTTACGACGCCGCGCCGACCCCTCCCTGCGCGTAGAACTCGGCCTCCTCGCGCCCCAGCTCGGTGACGGGCTCCTCGCCGTAGATCCACTCGCGCGCGATCCGGTGCCAGTTCGCCTTGGCGCGCAGCTGCGAGAGCACCGCCAGCGTCAGCATCTCCATGCGCCGCCCAAAGAGATGCTCCGCGCGCATGTCCTGGTGGCGCATGTGACGGAAGTGGCTGGAGCGGGGGTCCGAGCTCTCGATCAACACCTCCGTGGCGATCTCCGGCGTCAGCGCCACCACCTCGTCGGTCGTGTACCACCCGATCGCGTCGGCGATGAAGGCCAGCAGATCGTCGGGGTCCACCCGCTCGGGCTCGGGTAGGAAGCCCGACGCCGCCAGCAGCGCGTGGAGCGCCTTGGCGTCGCCCTCCACCACCGCGCGCTGGGCGGCCAGCTCGAGCTCCACCGGGGCCGCGTCGAGGCGCTTGAAGAGGCCAAAGTCCAGGAACGCCACGCACCCGTCGGCCAGCAGCATGAAGTTGCCGGGGTGGGGATCCCCCGAGAACTGGCGGTGACGGTAGAGGCAGCCGAGGAAGAAGCGGAACACGATCTCCCCGATCCGATCGCGCTGGGCCTGCGGATAGTCCTTCAGCTCCTCGAAGCCCACCCCCTCCACGAGCTCGCTCACCAGCACGCGCTCGCGGGAGAGCTCGGTGATCACGTCGGGGATCTTGATGAAGGGGTGATCGCGGAAGATCCGCCCCAGCGAGCGCTGATTCTGGGCCTCGAGCTCGTAGTCGAGCTCCTCCACGATCCGCTCCCTGATCTCCGCCGCGACCGCCCGCACGTCCAGCTGGGGGGTCATCCGCTTGAACAGCCGCATGATCATGTCCAGGTTCTGCAGGTCCGCCCGCACCGCCGCCGCCACCCCGGGGTACTGGACCTTCACCGCCACCTCCCTGCCGTCCTCGCGCAGCGTGGCCCGATACACCTGGCCGATCGAGGCCGCCGCGATCGGCTCCTCTTCGAAGGACTCGAAGATCGCCGAGATCGACTCTTCGAGGTCGTCCTCGATCACCCGCCGCATCTGCTTGAAGGAGACCGTGGGCGCGGCGTCGCGCAGCTTGGCCAGCTCGTGCTGGAACTCCTCGCGGTACTCCTCCGCCACGAGGCCCACATCCAGGAAGGACATCACCTGACCCAGCTTCATCGCGGCGCCCTTCATCGTGCCGAGCACCGCCACGATCTGCTTCGCGGTCTCGATCTGCCGGCGCGCGAGCGCCTCCTGGCTGGCCTGCTCCCCGCGCGTCACATTGGCCGCGCGCGTGCCGAACTGCTTGACCGCCTCACCGGCCGCGAGTTTGCCCACCGTCGCCGTGCGGCGCACCCTCGAGGTCTGGATCTTTTCGCGCGCCACGCCCCCATGTTAGGGGCCGTCAGTGGCCCAGGGGCCAGCCAGGACGATCGTCCTTGGGTCAGAGGCGCGTGACCTGCGAGCCGGGGACTATGTCGTCGGAGCCGTCCGGCCAGCGCACCCACGCCTTGTGGCCCCCGTCGTAGTCCCCGCACAGCAGCACCAGCGTCGCGGGCTCGCCCAGCGCGGTGCAGCGATCGGCCCCCTCCGCATCGAGACCGCGCCACACGCGGATGAAGGGGTTGCTCTCCCACTCCTCCGCGACCGTCGTGGGGTCGGCGTGACCCGGCTCGATCACGGTCTCCGAGGGCAGCTCCATCAGTGTGCCCATGATCGAGTCCTTTAGGTCCGTGTACGAGGTGTGGCCCGGCGCCCGCACCCCACCCACCGAGCCGCGGAAGAGGGTGTCCCCCGTGAACACCACTCCTTCCCTGCCGGTGAACCCCCCCGGCGCGGTGCTCGAGGAGTGCCGCGTCTGACCGTCCGGCTCCCCCACCACGAACGACAGCATCCCCGCCGTATGCCCCGGCGTCAGCAGCGGACGCACCTCCAGCGCGCCGAAGCTCAGCGCCTGCCCGGGCTCCACCGCACCCGTCGCCACGCCCTCCCCGAGCAGCTCCCGCTCGATCGGGTGGATCAGGACCTCGAGCCCTGGCCATCGCTCCCGCAGCGCCCCCACCTCGCTGATGTGGTCGAAGTGGTGGTGGGTGAGGAGCACATGAGTGGGCACCACCCCCAGCCGCCCCGCGGCCTCCACCAGTGGCTCCACCGGACCGCCCGCATCCACGAAGAACGCTGGCCCCCCGCAGCCGTCGGCGACCAGGTAGGTGTTCGACAGAAACCGCTCGTGCATCGCGCGCTCGACGATCATGGCGCCCCCATCCATTCAAGAATCATCGCGCCATCCTTGCACGAAGCCCGCCTCGCCGGTGCCTGCGCCACGCCGATACCCTCGCGGCACCCGTCCCATCATGGAAGCCCAAAGCTCCACTTGCCCCGTCCGGCGTACACTCCGCCCATGGCCCTCATCCACACCTGCTATCGCATCATCGACATTGATCGCTCGATCGCCTTCTACAACGCGCTGGGTTTCGAGGAGGCCGGGCGCATCCCGATCGGCGACGAGGCGATCAACGTCTTCATGAACCAGCCCGGCGACGGCGACATGCCGCGCCTCGAGCTGACCTACAACTTCGGCGTGGACTCCTACGAGCTCGGCACCGATGCAAACTTGGACCTATACAGCCTAGCGCAGCCTGCGGACGGAACTTGGCGACCTACGCGCGGGACAATGAGCGGAGGGTTGCCCGCATGGCACTGATCCACACCTGCTACAGAATCACCGACATCGACCGCTCCGTCGCCTTCTACGAAGCCCTCGGCTTCAAGGAGGTAGGACGCATCCCGATCCGCGACGAGGCCGTCAACATCTTCATGAACCAGCCCGGCGACGGCGACATGCCCCGCCTGGAGCTGACCTACAACTACGGCGTCGAACATTACGACCTCGGCACGGCCTATGGACACATCGCAATTACGACCGACGACATACACGCGACGCTCGCCAACCTCGCAGAGCAGGGCATCGAGCCCGAGAAGCCGCCGTACTCGGTGCGCGAGGGCGGCAACCTGATCGCATTCGTGCGCGACCCCGATCAGTACCGCGTCGAGATCATCGACATGAGCTAAACGGATCAGCGACGCCGTACAAGAGCACGAGCCGGGATGACCGTCCATCCGGCCGGGTAGGATGCGAGAGGCCGTACAACTTGGTATCCACGGCCCTGTCCAACGGGGTATCGCAAGCGTTTGGACAGGTACGCAGCCGCGCTTTGCGCGGCTGGCCCACCACCCACCCCGCCCGATTTGCGGGGGAAAACACATCATGTTCCTGGTCTTTACGGTTGTCCTATTGGACGCCCTTTCGCTCCCGCATCCCACCGCCTCAACGTAGTTGAGACACTGGGATGCGGGAGCAGACCAGGAACATGATGTGTTTGTGTTGTTGTAGGGCGGGGTGGGTGGTGGGCAATGATGGAGAACAACTACAGAGAAGAAAGAAGAAAAGAAAAAGAAGGAAGTTAGTGAGGAGGTAGCCGAGCCGTCGCGGTATATCGAAGAAGGGTCACGAAGGCTCGGCTACCTCCTTGATTGAAGGCGATCGGGCGTCCCGTCTACGCGGCTTGAATGGCTAGCTCTAGCGTGCCGATGGCTTCGATCGTCCAGCAGAAGCATCGAGGCAGAGCTACACGGTTGCGCCCGTAGATGGCATACAGCGGCTCCCATTCGCCTGGATCAAGACGCAAGGCGATTACCACGACCGGACCCTTGCGTAGCGCCGCCTTGATCGGCTGGCCGGGGTTGCTGATCGACACCGCTTCGAGCCGTTCCATGCGCCGACCTACGGTTCGCCTCGCTGCGCATCGAAGCCCCGCCACCAACCGGCGCTTGTGACCCGGTTGAGCTTTGCGGCTTCCGCGAGCTTCTGCGCTCGCTTGCGATCCAAGCCCTTCTCTGCGGCTTCCCATCCCAAGCGGAACGCTCTACGCATGTGCCACTGCTTATACGGATTGAGCCCGCCCCGGTAGGTGCTCAACACGGCCCGTTTATCCAGATGCCGTAGTAGTAGGCGCCGATTCCAGACGCCACCATGATGACCACGATGGACAAGACAAAGAAGAAGTCGTCTTGTGGATCACCGCGCACCGGGACACACCACGACCCGACTACTTCTTTGGACGCCGGGCGTCGGCGACCGCTTGAGCAGCCGTAAGAAGTGCAGCGCTCAAGAGGTCAGCGGCGTGCGCAACGGCTTTCTTGTCGAGCATTCAGTCTCGCCTTCCGTCAGAAGGCAAGTTGGGAGGGCGTGGAACCCTCCCAACCCGCCGCCTTGCTTTGCCTCGGATGCCCATACACGAGGGGTCTGGACAACCTTTGCGCTTTGCTTCATCTGTGGGGATGAGCGGAACGCGCGGCAAACCCTAGCAAGGATTCCATTCTCTAGCGTTGACGCTAGGTCGTTGACGTGGTGGAGCCTTGTGGAACCCGTAGACGCCATGCGATGTTTCGTAGCGTGCCGAAGGCCACGTATCTACCGGACAAGGCGCTAGGTCGTGTGCTCCGAGAGCGACGCGAACAGGAGCCCAAGCACTCGCAGGAACACGTCGGCTTCAACGCGGGCGTGACTGCCGCAACGATCGGCCGCATGGAGATGGCCACGTCGAAGCCGGAATGGGGCACAGTCCGCGCGGTTGCTGATGCTTTGGGCGTCTCGCTGGTCGATCTGGCGACCGCGATTGAAGAAGTCGAAGGCAAGCGCTAGCAAAGAACAGCCTCCCGCTTGGCCGGAGGATTACCGCCAGAACGGGAGGCTGCCACGCGCCAGGGTCGCGTATCCAACGTGGAGCGCGAACAGAACTCTAGCAACTAGCGCTACAACATCGACGCCACGTCGTTGACGCTACGGACCCTAGACTTGGCTATGGATGGCATGGCATGTTTCTGACTGTGGCCGGTCAAGGCGATAAGGCGTTGGGAGACGTGCTGCGGATGCACCGCAAGCGGCGCGGCGAAAGCCAGGAAGAAGTCGGCTACAAGGCCGGTCTGACGGCCGGGACCGTCAGCCGCATCGAGCTTGGAACCGCACGACCCGAATGGGCGACCGTGCGCGCGATAGCTCGCGCGCTTGAGGTCCGACTTGGCGACCTTGGCAACGAGATTGAAGCGGTCGAAGCCAGCTAGCGGGATCTAGCCGTGGCCGTCTGCGGCGGGATCGGTTGCTCGTCGCTCAACACCGGCCTACATGCGTCGTCGTCGCGTCGTCGGAGACGGGGCTGCGCCATCCCGCAGATTCGTCTTGACCACCTGAGCGCGTTTCGCTCCCTGTAGCTGAAGCAGACGGCCCTTGGTCGTCAACCCCTTCGGCCTCCCTCCATACCGGCCGACCCTCCGGCCTCCGGGGTGGACGACCTACAAACCGCCTGCTTGGCGCTCGGTATCGAACCACTCACAGGAGGTCATACCGACATGCCCCGCAGGAAGTCCACAGCAACACCCGCAACCGACAACAGGGACACCACGACCAACACAAGCTACGGGCCAGCGCTCAACCGCTCGACACTCATCTGCCGTTTGACCCGCGATCCGCAGCTCCACCACACCAAGAACGGACGCGCCGTCTCGACCTTGCGCGTCGCCGTCAACGACGGACCCGAGCCCACTTTCCACGATGTCGTCGTGTGGGGCAAGACAGCCGAGGTCGTCTGCCGGTACATGCGCAAGGGTCGCCTGATCCACGTCGAGGGGCGCATCCAGCCGCGAAGCTGGACCGCCAACGATGGCAGCGAGCGCCGCACGGTAGAGGTCGTCGCCAACCGCGTGCAGTTCCTTGGCGGCGGCGCGTCCGTCGAGGACGGGGAGGGCTCGTGATGACCACTCCACGCATCTATGTCGCATGTTTGGCTGCATACAACAACGGCCGACTGCACGGCGAATGGATCGACGCGGATCAGTCCGCCGACGAGCTGCACGAGGACGTTCAGCGGATGCTCGCGGCATCGCCTGAGCCGGGCGCGGAGGAGTGGGCGATCCACGACTACGAGGGCTTTGGCGGGCTACGCCTGAGCGAGTGGGAATCGTTCGAGCGCGTGTGCGCAATCGCGGCGGGCGTCGCCAAGCATGGCGACGCTTTCAGCGCGTGGCTTTCGTATGACGAATCGCAAGACGCGACCGACATGCAAGCGTTCGAGGACGCATACCGTGGCGAATGGGATTCGCTGCGCGCCTACGCCGAGAACTTTGCGGACGACATCGGTCTGTACGACGCCGCAGAGAAGTCGGGATCGCATTACGTGACGGTGGACATCGACATGCTTGAGCGCGATCTAGACATCGAGCTATACAGCGTCCGCTCGGATCAACACACGGTCTACATCTTCGATCCGACTGTTTGACCGCCGCTGTTGCGCGGTCTGTTTCACGAACGTCGCAACAACACCCCACAAGCAGGGGTACGGTTGAATGGCGACGGGGCCGCATGAGCGCGATAGCTTGAGCGGGAATCGCCGTGAGCACGCCACCCGATGACAAGCCTGACGGGGCTCGGCAACCGATTGGTCGCCGCGCATCGGCGCGGCGCGCTCGCGGCCCACAGCTCACCGAGCGCGATGGCGAAATCCTCCGATGGATGACGCGGCACGGTGTCGTCACGACGGAGCTGGTTGGGCGCCGCTTCTTCTGGCGCCCGAGTAAGAAGGACTACGGCAAGTGGGCGGCATACCGTCGCCTCCGCGCCTTGCGTGAGCTTGGATTGGTCCTCAGCAACAAGCCGTTTGCCGATCGTCCCGCAGTCCTGCGCGTGACGCGCGAGGGCGCGAGGATTGCCGACGTTGGTCTGCGGCCTGCGCCGCTTGTTCTCTCGGAGCTGCGCCACTCGCTCGCGGTCGTGGGGCTGACGGAGTATCTGCTTCGAGAGCACGCCGGCGCCGAGCTGACCACCGAGCGCGAGCTGCGCGCGCAGCGATACCGCGAGCTGCGCGACGGAGTGCGCGAGGTTGAAGAAGGCCGCGCCCCGGACGCCATTTTGCGCATCCCGACGAACGACTCGAGCGCGCAAGTTGTGATGACCGTGGCGGTTGAGCTGGACCTGTCGCGCAAGGACCGTCGAGCGATGGACCGCATGGTCCGCCAGTACGACTACGAGAACGACATCGACAAGGTTTGGTGGTACGTCATGCAGGCACGCGTCGCGCGGACCCGCGCGCTTGTTAGCGAACTCAACGCAGAGGATCGCTTCGAGGTTAGGCAGTGGCACGGCCGAACATAGAATCGACGGCTGCGCCAGCGGTCCAAGGGACGGTCGAGAACCAAATCCAGCTTGTCGCCGGACTGCTTATGGCCGCGAGCGCGTTCGCCGTCGCCGTCTGCCCCGGAATCCTTATCGGCGTAGCAGCCGCTGCCGTTTGGCGTTGGCTCAAGCACCCTCCGACGTACCTGCGCATCGTCTTTGCTGTTGCTCCGCTCGTTCCGCTTCTCGCGCTCCGACCGCTGGTCGCAACCGCCTGGCTCTGGCGCGACATGCTGGCTAACGCGCTTCCATCGGCCGTCAAAGGAGTAGACGGCGCACTGGTCTGGCGCAGCTTGCCGGTCGAAGCTCTTGCCGGACCGATCATCTTGGAACTGTTCGGCGTAGCAACCATGCTCGCAAGCCGTACAATCGGTGGACAGGTTCGCCGGGACCACCGTCTCGACAAGCAGCAGTGGCGAGCGATCAGTGGGCATCGGGGGCCAATCGACAGGCTTCAAGCCATGCTGCCCGACCCACAACGATCCAACGGCACCGCTCACCCTCCGGGTTTCGTGCGCCTGGGCGTTGACGCCGAGATCAATCAACCGCTCGACCTCAGACTGCCCGACGAGCTGGCCGCGCACGTATTCCTGCCCGGCGCGTCCGGGGGCGGAAAGACTACGACGCTCGCGCGTCTCGCTGACGGTGCTATCGCCAACGGGTACAGCGCGATCTTCATTGACTGCAAGGCAGGCGATCTTGGCGCAACCGCTAAGGCGCTCGCCGCCCGCTACAGCTTGCCTTTCTATGTGGTCGATCCCGACGACCCGGATTCGCTCGGCTACAACCCGTGTTCAGGAGACGCCCCCGCCGTCTCCAACAAGCTCGTCGGTGCCTTTACATACGGTGCCGACGCCGAGATTTACAAGAACATCGCAATGGAGGCGGTGCCCCTTGCGGTACAAGGTCTTATCGCTGTAGGTGAAGAAGTAACCCTAGAAAGTCTCTACCACGCGTTTAGTCCGCGCGGCTTTGCAAGGCTCGCGCAAAACATGGATTCGTCAGACCCAGGTGTTGACCGCCTAAGAAAACGCCTGCTAGACCTCAGCTCCCGCGAAACAGACCGCTTGAGCAAGAGCGGTCAGGCGGGCTTTCAGCGCCGACTTGGTGGGCTGTTGGAGGGCAAGTTTGGCGAGTTGTTCAGAGCCGACGACGCGCTCGATTGGGACGAAGCGCTCAAGCAACCATCCGTAACCTACATTGCGTTGAGCACGCTTGCCAGCAGTGAGGATGTCGAGTTGTTTGGGCGCGTCATCGCGCAAGACCTAAAGCAAGTGTGCGGCCGTCGCATCACGGCACTCCGCGAAGGCGAAGCGATTACACCGGCTTTGGCGCTCTTTGATGAGTTCGCAGCGCTGCGCGAGGCAGACCAACTTGCCGACTTGGGCTTTCAGGCCCGGCAGGCGCTTATGCCTCTAGTTATTTCCACCCAATACATACCGGAGACGATAGAGCTACGCAAGTCGGCTCTTAGCGCCGGGCTGATACTTGCGCATCGCGTCGAGGCGGACGATGCCGAAACTCTTGCCAATCAGTTCGGCACCCGTAAGCGAAATGAACTAACACACCAAATCGACTTCGGCACGGGATTCGCGGAGAAGGGAAGCGTTAGGCGCGTTGACGCATACAACATCAACCCCAACGTACTGCGGACGCTAAAAATCGGCCGCTTGGCACTCAGGTCGATAGAACGCGACCGCCACGCGCTTGTCCACGTCTATCGAGATAGCAAGAAACCTTGAACACGACTGCGCCACCAAAACGCGACACCCCCGGTCTGTCGTGGCGCTCTCTGTCAAGTCCGGCGTTTGAAAAGTGGTTGCCGGGCATTTGCGGCGGGTATCTTGTGGGTTGGACTTATGCACCGATCGCGCTCTGGATTGCTGCCATTTTCGCTTTCGTGGGTCTGTCTGGGGGCGCCCTTGGCGGCGCGACGAGTGAACTAGCGCAGACCTTTCACATTGGCGAGGGCGTCGGCTTTGGCGCGGCCGTGATCGGCCTATTCGTCGGGGCATTCTCCGGGCTCGTGTTCATCTATTTGGAGTTCTACCACAACATACTTAACATTATCGGCGGCATTATCAGTGGGCTCGCCGTTTCTCTTTTTACTCTGTGGCTGATAGTCCACTACGAGCATCAACTGCTTCGGTTGCGTGGCTACCGCGAACTTAGCCGCCGTGAGAAGCAGCTCATTGACCCGATAGTCGCGGAAATCCTCGAACGTATGGGTATCGTCGGTAATACGCCCATTTTCTATGTGAGCGACAGCAAGGAGCCTGCGGCATGGACGTACGCAAGCTCGATTGTCCTTGCTCAGGGACTACTTGGCTCATACGACGATTCTGAGAACCCACCCGTGCCAGATATGCCACCCCACGCGTTTGCCGCTGTTATCGCGCACGAGATCAGCCATTGGGCACGGGCTGATGGCGTCGGCATACGGGCAGTGTGGGCGTGCTGCTGGCCGATCGTTGCCGTCTATAACTTTGCTTGCATTCTTGGCAGAAATCCGAATCGCAAGTTCACCGCCCTCGGCTGGATTCTGTTTTGGCCCGCTTGGGTTTCGATAAATCTAGTGGTGATACCGATGCTGACCAACGCTATGCGCCAAGCCGAGTACGAAGCAGACGCGCGTACAGCTAGCCTTGGAGACGAATATCGCGCCGGGCTACGCACTGCCCTCCTAGAGTTCCAAGATTGGGAGGCGCCGCGTACCGGATGGGAGGACGTACTACACGCGACGCACCCTCCAATCGAGCTACGCCAGCAGCAGCTTGAGGCGGGCGCATCAACTCCCATTCAAGAGACGGAGGCGCAGATGTCGTCTTACTCTGTGATTAATTCATCAACACTCGGCTCTCTGAGGGTAATAGACCCGGCCCTTAATGATGTCGGACACTCGCTAATCATCGCGCATCAAGAAGGTAATCAAGAGCTGGTGAAAATGAGAGAGGAACTTTACAATATCGTGGCGCTAAACTGGCTTCGCAAGGTCGAGGCAGCGTTACTACGCGGCGATTCAGTTGACGTTGACGAAAGCCTTGAGAACATTCAAGCACGCATCGCCGACTTCGTGGCAAACCCGAGTAGGCCGATTTACGTGACAGCGGACGGGAAGGTCATCAATGACGGACGCGCCAGTAGCGCCGATCCTTACATTGACATTGGCTCATCGACACTAGGCACCCTCAGAGTTGTAGACCCGACTGTTCTTGATGCCGGGAATCTGTTGGTCAGTGCGCATAAGGAAGGCAATCCAGAGGCAGTCAAGCTGAGAGAAGGATTGTTCAATGTCGTCCTATTGGACTGGCTCCGCAAGGTGGAGGCTGCGCTACTGCGCGGTGAAGCCGTGGAAGTTGACGAAAGCCTTGAGAACATTCAAGCCCGTATTGCCGGGACAGAAGCCGATTCAACCAAGCCGATGAACCTCACATGGTCAGGGGGGAACGTCGCCAACAACAAGCCCACGAAATGGTGGCGCCGAAAATCCGCAGAGCGAACCGGCTAAGACCTCACCATCTTAGAGCACGACTACGCCGCCGTCGTAGGCTTCTCTACCTCCCAAATGCACATGTACCCTTGTCCCCCCGGCACCCGAAATCTGCGGCCTGTCCTCCCCAACGACAAAGGTAGCGCCGTCGGCTGGGACTGTGGGCGCAGCGCCGTCTCTACCTCCCGAATGTATGTGTATCGTTGTGCGCCCAGCAGCCGATGTCACACGTCCCATTTTCCGCCTGTCGGCAACTCTTGACACGGCAGTTGCGATCTTGAGACACCTCGACGCGACCGGCCCGACCCTCGCTTGCATGATTCCAAGTCTGCACTCCGACCGAGGACATCGCACGGACATTCCGTGTGCTAATCCATAGTCGTCCAGTCAGTGTCGTTTTCTTGCCACGCCGGGCGTTGCGTGATGTGTCAGGTGCATCGCAAACCGCCTACGCACCGAAGGCGCACCGCTGCGCCTCATCTGTACCCCGCTGCCCTGGCGCGAACGCCCCCGGACATCATGGCTTCTTCGCCTAACGGCGCCCGAGCCGCATAAACCCAAAAGGCCCGCACCAAGCGACCAAAGGGCGCCGACGATCAGCAGATCGTGAGGGAAGTTCACGATTGCGCTAGAGCCAATGAGCGCCCACTCAGCTCCGATTAACCCTCGCCCAACGGCGCCGAGCCATTCCCATCCCGTGTTTCGAGGCGACCACCACCATGCACACAGGGTTAGTGGTAAGGCGGTCCACCATACCCCCGCCATCAAGCTCGCGGTGATTGCTAGGGGGACACCGAGCAATCCCAATCGGGCGCGCGCTTCCCTGACCGTCGCATTGGCGAGTTGCAACCTAACGAGCGCTGATACATGACGCCGCAGATCGAATGTATCGGTGAAGGTTATTCGCGCAAACGGGGCGCGCTTGCTAACTACCTTTGTTCTTGCGGCCATCGCATCGGCTCCAACTTAAAAGAGACGAGCGCCGCGACGGGGCTGTGCGACGCCCGTCAGTTCAAGTCTTAGCTCTTTACGACAAAGAAGTCAGTAACGCAGATGCCTTGTTACATAAGTGTGTTTTGTCTTTACAGCGCGGTTTTGCGTAAATAAATGTCACTCGTTGCTACGGAGCTATGACAGGCGCTGCGTCGTTTTATCTCCGGTCTATTCTTTAGATAACGGGGCTGCTTCAACACTGGTACAGCACAAATGACGCCATCTACCCCGGCCACTCACTCAAAATGGTTTGTTGGCGCCGTGCTTTTTGTCGCTACACCGAGGCGTGCGTGATGAGTGTGATTCTGCGCGTAGAAATCCTCGCGCGTGAGGTGGCGCGACGCGGTTGGAGCCTCACGGACCTAGCGCACGCCGCAGGCGTCAGCAGCGCGACGGTTACGGCCGCACGCGCTGGACGCCCCGTGTCACCGAAGTCGCTGCGCAGCATCGCGGCAGCGCTCGCATCGGCTCCACCGCTCGACGGCGTTGACGAGCTTCTACTTGGCTAAGTGTGTAGTAATGCGCTCGGGCAGGTCGCGCCTGCGACTTAGTAGTCGTCGATCGGCTGGCTGTCGAGCCATTCCGACACGACGTCGCGGTCCAACAGTTTCGCGATGCCGAGCGGCACGAAGGCGACCGCGGCCGTCACCCAGTAGACCACCGTCCCCACCAGCGGTATCCCCACGACGGAGAGCACGATCGCTGCCACAACGCTGATCGTGCCGTTGATAGCCAGCACGATGAGCGCGACGGTCAGGCCGAGGCCGCTGATGACCGCCATCACGCTGACGATCGCCTTGCTGAGCTGGCACAGAACCCATGCGGCGACTTGCCGCTTCGTTAGCTTGTCCTCGGCCATCAGGTTCCCCGCTTGGCCCGCAGTTGTTCAAGGAGGCTGCGGAAGTGTTCGAAGTCGCTTCGACCGCTGAATGCCTTCTGGCCGCCGAGTTCCTTGTAGGCGGCTTCCCCGACAGCAGTCGCCGCACGAAGGTACGCCACGCCTTCCTTCCCCACGACGTCACCGTATTCGACGCGCTTGATGTTGTTGGCCCGTAGGCCGAGGGCGTAGTCGCCCCATGCGGCCACTTCGTAACCCGCAGCCTTCACGAGATCCTGGTTGGCGGCGAGGAGCTGCGGGTCCGCGGGGAGGCCTTCGTAACCATGTCGGTATTCCTGCGCCTGCGCGTATCCGCGGTCGAATTCGCGCTGCAGGCTTGCGCGGTCGAGGTGGCTTTGCTTCTCGATCGCGGCCACGCGCTTTTCGGTTCCGGTCAGCGCGACGCGCGTTCCGAGGGCGTTGGCGTAGGCTTCGAGCCACCGGCCGTACGCGTCCTGGCGAGCCCGCAGAACGTCAACGGTGGTGTGCGCTGCCGACGCGGCTTCGCTGGTGGCTTCGTTCCTACGTTCCTGTTCGCGCCCGAGGTGACCACCAGCGCCAACGACGAGCGTGAACAGCATGACCGGGACGGTGAACGTGGCCTGCCACCAAGTCCTGGGAGAACGACGGATGCGGCGGATGAGCCAGCCGAACGAGCCGACCATCGCCATCGCCAGAAGCGTTAGCAGAACGCCCTGCACAATTTCGCTTGCCGATACGTTCCAGATCGTCGTTTCGTTCTTTAGAAACAGCGGCCACGCGGCGGCGAGCAGCAGGATGAAAACGACCACGCGAGCGATCCGTCGCCATAAGGCGGGCTGCGACCGATGGGCGCTTCGCTTCTCGGTGACGGGATCGTCTGCCGGTGGCGCAGGCGGTTCGTACCCCGGCTCGTCTACGCCGTGCTTGTCCTCGATTCGCCGGAAGAGGGGCATGAGCCCGCAGCCTATACATGCTGCCGCGACACTGATGCTTGGGTGGCATCGCGAGCGCGCGGGGAACCTGACGCGCCGCTATCGCCCAGGACAAGGCGCAGTCGTCCACGCCCCCGCCGCACTTGTGCCTGGCTCCTCTGATGAGCGGGCGTGTTCGGCTCACGAGATACGTGCGCGAACTCGCGAGCCAGACCACTAAGCGCCACCTAGCATGGCGATAAGAGCGTCATAGCCGTCATCGGGTGTTAGGTGGCTGTAGACGCGCTCGATCATGCGCAGGCTGTTGTGCCCGAGAATGCGTGTGAGCTGTACGGGATTCATTCCGCGCCGGAGGGCTTCCGTGGCGAACGAGTGCCGAAGTAGATGGGTGTGGACACGCTTCTTGATTCCTGCCCGCTCGGCGGCACCGTGGATGAGCTGTAAGACACCGGAAGGTGTCAACGCTTCATAGCCGCCGCCAATCGACCGGCGCACGCCGACGAATAGACGATCCGTGTCCACGTCGCCAGGACGCGCACGGTGGTAACGGTCAATGCGCCGCACCAACGCGGGCGGCAACGGCACAAGTCGCTCCTGCGCGCCCTTGCCGCGTACCTTGAGATAGGTCCGCCCACCACTCCGAACCAAATCCTCAGCCCGTAGGCCACACAGTTCCCCGGCGCGCAGGCCGGTGTCCGCAAGCAGGCGAATGATGAGCTTGTCGCGCTCATGCGGCGCCGCCGCTTCCATCGCGTCAATCTCCTTGCGACTTAACACGTCGATCACGCGGCGCGGAAGTCGTGGGAGCTGCGGCTTGCCCGAAACCTCCTCACCTTCCTTCCTACACCACGAAAGGAACTGCCCCGCGATGCGGACGTATGAATGGACGCTGAACCGCGACAGTTGGCCTCGATCGCCGCCATCCGTAAGGAGCTTTGACGTGTAGCGGTCTACGGCGCGCTGGTCAAGCTGCTCGACCGACGTTATGCCGTTCTGCGCGCACCACGGCAGAAATACCCGCTCTAGCGGTGGACCGTATCCACGGTTGAGCGTCGCCGGAGACAATCCACGCGCCCTGCATGAGGCTAAGAAATCCTCGACCAATCGCTCTAATGGCGTCGAGGTGTTCTGACTGACTACCTTTAATGTAGACATGGCTGGCGTCCCTTATTGACGCCCCGTTAAGAGCGTCTTACTACTACAGCGGTTTTGTGTCAATACCCGCTCCAATGGAGCGTCTAATGTCCGCATTTAGGGGTTTCTTGTCAGAACACCGCGACCGGACACGAAAAACTCAAAGTCTTTATGGGAAAAGGCTTTTGTTAGTCGTGGTGGGCGAGGCAGGACTCGAACCTGCGACCTCCTCGGTGTAAGCGAGGCGTTCTAGCGAACCCCGGTTTGTAACGTCCCTCCAAATACGAATACAAGCGTCTCGCTGTACTATCCCCGCTGCTTAGAAGCGTCTGCTTGCATCACTGCTAACACACACATTTTAGAGCGTTCTACTACTGCGCTGCACAATCTAAGCACGTCGATGGGAGGCGGGGATCACTCCCCGCCAGGCATCGGCAGATGCAGCCAGCGCGCAACGACCATTAAGAGAACGGTCGAAAGCGTGCGCGCAATCAGCGCAAGTAGCCACCGGCCGCAGGCCGCGTTGCGGACGCGACGCAGGCGGCGGGAGCGCCGCGAGCGATGATGAGCCCTGGTTGCCATTGGTTTTCCTCCGTGGTGGATTCGACGCCACCGACACGCCAGGGATGACCGGCGCGGAGTGTCCCGAGCAGAGCGAGTGCATTTAGGACCGCAGCTCAACGGGGAGCACTGGCACAACGGATCGGGCGAACCGACACGCAGGGGGAACATGGCAGCGGGCACAACAGCGATGCGCTACCGCAGGCGTGTATGTCGTGGTGGGCCATTGATGCTTGTCGTCTGACGGCAATCCGCAGCTATGGCGCCGTCGCCCACAGCAGCACCGAGGGGTGAGTGTGCAGCGGTCGGTGGCCCACAGCGATAAGCACTCGGACGATGGCTGGCAGTTCCGCTCCCGCAGGCGAGAGCGACTGTCCGCAAGGTGCCTTGACACGACCTCGCTTCCGCTCGCCATAGCACGCACTCCCTAAACCTGAATCCACCGATCCCGGGGTCGCCTCGGCACCGGATGGCGCTTCGCCAGGCGCCATCGCCGTCGCTCCGAGGGGTCACCCTGCGGATGCTCCGTCGATGCCCCCTGGCTCGGGGCGGGCGGGCAAAATCTAGATGCTCAGCCCGTTATCGGTGGATTCAGGCTAAAGCATGGTGCTCATCAAAGGCGTCCCCGTACCGTCCGCACATCTTGGCGTCTGTGTGAGCGGTCGGCCTTTGCGGGGCGCGCTTAGAGCCCCCGTCGAACCAGCTTGGAAAGGTGCGCAAACCTGCTAGTGTCCTCCGTCTTAAGTTCCTTTAGTAAGTGTGGTATCCTGTGGTATGCCCAGAACAGGACGGCCGAAGCAGGTGTTGGAGTTGACCGGCGAGGAGCGTGAGCAGCTCGTGCGGTGGGAGCGCCGTAGGAAGTCTTCCCAAGCGTTGGCGTTGCGCTCAAGGATCGTGCTCGCGTGCGCGGAGGGTCACCCGAATACGGATGTCGCACGACGGTGTGGGGTTTCGGCGCCGACGGTTGGTAAGTGGCGTAGGCGGTTCTGTGAGTTGCGCCTGGATGGGCTCTCGGATGATCCGCGGCCTGGGCGGCCGGCGACGATCACCACCCAGCAGGTGGAGGAGGTGTTGGTCGCGACGCTTGAGTCCACGCCGGAGAACGCAACGCATTGGTCGCGCGCGAAGATGGCCGAGCGCTCGGGGATCTCGGCCTCGACGGTCGGGCGGATCTGGCGGGCGTTTGATCTCAAGCCGCACCGCACTGACACGTTCAAGTTGTCCACTGACCCGTTGTTCGTGGAGAAGGTGTACGACATCGTCGGCCTGTACCTCAACCCGCCCGAGCTGGCGGTCGTGTTGAGCGTGGACGAGAAGAGCCAGGTGCAAGCCCTCGCGCGCTCCCAGCCGGCG
The DNA here is from genome assembly GCA_963771915.1 of uncultured Solirubrobacterales bacterium. Classification (GTDB taxonomy): domain Bacteria; phylum Actinomycetota; class Thermoleophilia; order Solirubrobacterales; family Solirubrobacteraceae; genus Palsa-744. Next base: position 1,002,065 of record CAVYVD010000001.1, read on the forward strand.
TTCCCGATGATGCCCGGGATGTGCGAGAAGCGCACCCACGACTATCTGCGGCACGGGACCACAAGCCTGTTCGCCGCATTCAACACGGCTGATGGATCGGTGATCTCGAGCCTGCATCGCCGACACCGCACGATCGAGTTCAAGAAGTTCCTCCACAAGATCGACAGCGAGGTCCCCGAGCACCTCGACGTGCACCTCGTCTGCGACAACTACGGCACCCACAAGAGCCCCGCGATCAGACGCTGGCTGGAGCAGCATCCTCGGTTTCACATGCACTACACGCCGACCTACTCCAGCTGGATCAACCAGGTCGAGCGATGGTTCGCCTACCTCACCGACGATCTCCTACGGCGCTCAGACCATCGCAGCGTGCAGGCGCTGGAGAAAGACATCCGCAACTGGGTAACAGCATGGAACGAGAACCCCAAGCCATTCATCTGGACCAAGACCGCAGAGCAAATCCTCCAGTCCCTATCACGACTTCTACAACGAATTAACGGCGCGGGACACTAGCTTGCTTGTTGCTATGTGGGATTCCATGTTCTCCGCAGGCACATACGGAAGAATGTCGCAGCGCGCTAAGGACAAAGCAGTTGGAACGCTGGCCCAGGTGCTTCACGCTCGGCACCCGACCCATAAGTTCGCGCCGCTACCAGGCGTAGGGCGTGATCGGCCCGTTGCCTCGCCCCCCGGTCGGCAAGTCTCCTTTGAGATCACCCGCCCAAACGATGAGGCTTCGGTCATCGGCTCCGGAGCCACGGCGGATAAACACGGCGTCGATAGCGCCGCCGAGAATCCGTCGCCGCTCATCGACTGAGAGGGTGTCCCAAGTCTCGACCCCCGCCAGGGTCGTCGTGCTCGATGAGAGCGACCGCAGTGCCTCTCTGGCAGCGGCTACGCCGTCCGCTCGGCTCTGAATCGCTGCGTGGTACGCGGCGGCGCCCAACGCTTCCCGAACCGTGGTGTCAGCCGCGAACGTTGCCAACTCCGCTTCGAGATGCACAAGCTGATCCTGCGCCTGCTCAATTTTGGTGCCGGTCTCCGCAGCGACCAAGCGCGTCCCTGCCATCTCTGACCGAAACGCATCTTCGACATACGGCTCGATGCGCTTGCGCGTGATCGAGCTGGGCGACGGACAACGGCCAGGGGCATGTTCCGCCCTACAGCGGTAGACGGCGACGTAGGTCCGCCCGCTGCCCCGCCTGACAGATGTCTCGGCGGGCGTCATCGCGTACCGGCACCCTGCACAGCGGATGATGCCCGTCAGCAGGTTCTCCTTCTGTGTTCGCGGGCCAGTCTTTTTGCGCGCGATCTGTGCGGCCTGCCATTCCGCCTCGCTGACAAGCGGCTCGCACGCTTCTTTGTTGGTCACGCCGCGACGGCTCATCTCGCCGACGTAGACGCGCTTGGGAAATATCAGCTCGACCGTCGCGTCGAGCCACAGACCACCGTTCGCTCGCGGCAGCTTCTCGTTGAGGAAGTGGACTATGCGCCGCGTGGGCTCGCGCGCAATCCGCATCTGCCATGCCTGCTTGATGATCGGAGCATCGGGACTGAGGTAGAGACGCCGGTCCTCGCGCTTTTCGTAGCCCGCCGGAATGTAGCGCTCGGTGTAGATCCCCTTCTCGACGGCGTGCCGTTGCGCTTCGGCCCACTTTTCGCGCGAGCGCGCGAGGTAGTTCTCCGCGATCGCCATGCGGAAGTCGAACATCATCTTGCCGTCCGGCGTAGTGATGTCGATGTTCTCGTGGACGCTTACGAGCGTGCCGCCCGCCTTCTTAATCTCGACCAGGAGCAGGTTCGCGCCGAGCACGTCGCGCGAGTAGCGGTCGAGGTCGTTGACGATGATCCCTTCCGATTCGCCATTGCGAATCCGCTCCATGATCGCGTCGAGGATCGGGCGTCTGAGCTTGCCGCCCGACACGTCCAGCTCCTCGGGGTTGGGCGCGACCGTGTGCCTGTGTGCGCGGGCGTAGTCCTGTATCCCCTTGCGCTGTAGCTCGGGGCTCTGGAAGCCCTCGCCCTCGCGTCCGTTGACCTGCGATACGCGCCGGTATTCATCGAGCCTCATGCCTCCCGACCTTCCTGCGGCGAGCGCCGCGTCGTGGGCTAGCCTGGCTGTATCACCAGGAAAAGCTGTATAGGTCCATGAAAGCACCGATGGGCACCGGCTACGGGCACATCGCGATCACCGCGAAGGACCTCGACGCCACTCTCGCCCGCCTGGCCGCGCAGGGCATCGAGCCCGAGAAGCAGCCCTATTCGGTGCGCGAGGGGGGGTCGCGGCTGTGCTTCGTGCGCGACCCCGACGGTTACCGCGTCGAGCTGATCGAGACCAGCTGAATCAGCTCAAAATCTGCCCATTTCGTGTGCGTCGTCCAGCACCTGCTGCTAGCGGGCATAGATAGCCGGACGGTAGCGCGGCTCCGGGATCGGCTTACCCGCCTCCCTGGCAGCAGCCAGCCACACCTGCTTGGCTCGCTCCACCTCGGCCAAGGCCTCCTCTGCCGTTGAGCCGAGCGCCGAACAGGCCTCCAGGTAGGGAATGTCGGCCACGTAAGCGCTGTCGTCGGCGCTGTAGAACACGTTGATGTGGTAGTCGCTCATGGTCGGTCCTCGATCCTAAGATCGTAGCGCTCGACCAGCCTTATGAGCTGCCGAATCTGGTAGGGCTTGGCTTGTCCGTACCGATTGCAGATTGATTAGCTGCGGAATATCCGGGTGCGCGAAGACGTGATGACTGCCGCTGACACGCCGCAACTTGAAGCCCAGCGCCTCGGCGAGAGCGCAAAGGTGCTTCGCGCAACAGCTGCCTCGCTGGCACCGGCGCAGTCCTCGGCGCTCGGCAGCAGTTGCCGAGCGTAGATCGCAGGGCACTGGCGCACCAGGTAGGGCTTGGCCTGCCCGCGAACCGATTGGAGATTGATGAGCTGCGGAATGTCCTGATGCGCGAGGTCGTGGTGGCTACTGCGTGGAGGTCATCGAGCCTCTTAATCCGGGTTCTCAATTCACGTTCGACCGCAGGCGATATATGGCCTCGGCTAGGTCGGGGGGCGGATCGCCTGGCGCAATGAGCACAGAGGCGGCATCGCGGCCTCGATCGGTAAGAACATAAAGACCCGAAGATGGTCCTCTGGGACACACAAGTCCGGCATCAAGAACCTCTCGTCGCGGCCCGTCCGACACCCCCAATCCGGTCAGGTAGTTCGTGCCGGCGTATTGGATCTCGTCGCGACCCCACCGCGTCAGCGCGGCGAGGGCATCGGGCGACAATGCCTCAAGCGTCGCGATTGCGGCCTCCACGTTCTCATCAGGGAATGCTTCAAGGCGTTCGCGTGCACGTCGATTCGCATCCGCATCCTGCATTTCGAGGGCCCTTGGTGCCCGCGTCTCACGAGGCATTCGTGCGCGCCGCAGGGACGGCGCATCCTCTTCGGCATTCAGAAGAGCCGTCACCTCCATTGCGATACTCCGTGCATCTGCGCCTGTCTTGTCTCGCTCCCCGAGAGTCTTACCGAGAGCCACTTCAAGCAGCCGCTCATCGATTCGTGTCACCGTTGCGTCAGTTCCACGTGCTCGCTCGCCCATTTCGCCAAGGAGTTGCAGCTGGTCGGCATGGAGGGCGCGCGACTGGAGCATTTGCTGGTTTGCCGCTCCTGCCTGGACGACAAAGACGATCAGCTGAGCCACAAACGTAACCACCGCCAAGGCAAGGGCGACCGTGGAGAGCGTTTCGGCGTGCTTAAGTGATGCGACCACGACAAGTGCCGCAAGGCACGTGAGGGCCAATGCCCCCGCAGCTATGGCCACCCCACCGAGTGGGAGCTTGAGGTATCCCGGTGTATTCGAGGGTCGACTGGCCGAACTCAAGGCGGCGCCTGGAGCCGGCGGGTCTATTTCTAGCGATGCGGACATGCGTTCTAGTTCGCCACTTTCGTCCAATAACCTGGCGTCCGCGATGTCGGTCGTCGGCTCAGCTACACACTCAGCGACGATCCACGCCTCATCGTCACTCTCAGCCATCCTAGAGCTGGACACGCTGATGACCTACGACAAACAGCTCGCAGCGGCGCTCACGAGCACGGCCTCGCGGTCCTGTCCCCGAGCTGACGCCCCGACAGCGATAGCCTCGCCCTGTGGAACTGGGACTCGCCACCTTCGCCGATCTGCCGCTTGGCGCGGATGCGGGCCGCGCGGCGCAGCGCCTGCGTGAGCTGCTCGAGGAGATCGAGCTTGCCGACCAGCTCGGCCTGGAGGTCTTTGGGGTCGGCGAGCACCATCGGCCCGACTATGCCGTCTCCTCGCCCACGGTCGCGCTCGCCGCCGCGGCGGCCCGCACGCGGAGCATTCGCCTGAGCAGCGCCGTCACCGTCCTCAGCTCCTCCGACCCGGTCCGGGTCTTTCAGGACTTCGCCACGCTCGACCTGCTCTCCGGCGGACGCGCCGAGATCATGGCCGGCCGGGGGTCCTTCACCGAGTCCTTCCCCCTGTTCGGCCTCGACCTCGAGGACTACGACGAGCTGTTCGCCGAGAAGCTCGAGCTGCTGCTTGCGCTGCGCGACTCCGAGCGCGTCACCTGGTCGGGGCGCCACCGGCCCGCCCTGCACGACGCCGCGGTCTACCCCCGGCCGCTGCAGCAGCCGCTCCCGGTGTGGATCGCCGTGGGGGGCTCCCCTGGGTCGGTCGTGCGCGCCGGCACGCTCGGCCTTCCGCTGATGCTCGCGATCATCGGCGGCGCCCCCGCGCGCTTCGCGCCGCTGATCGAGCTCTACCGCCAGGCCGTTGCACAGGGTCGCGCGCCGGCGGGCGCCGGGGGTGGCGGGGGAGAAGCAGCCAACCGTGCCGCCGGGCCGGCGCCAGACCGGGAGGGGGACGGCACCGAGGCCCCCGCGGGCGACACCCCCGCCGGCCACGCGGGGCCCGCCGTCGGGATCAACTCCCACACCTACCTCGCCGACACCTCCCAGCGGGCGGCCGACGAGTACTTCCCCGCCTACACCCAGGTCATGAACCGCATCGGGCGCGAGCGCGGCTGGCCGCCGATGTCCCGTGAGCAGTTCGACGCCGCGTGCTCCCCCGCCGGGCACCTGCTGGTCGGCAGCCCCCAGCAGGTGGCCGAGAAGATCCTCGCCGAGCACGAGCTCTTCGGCCACGACCGCTTCCTCGCCCAGATCAGCATCGGCACCCTGCCCCACGCGCGGGCCATGCACGCCACCGAGCTGTTCGGGACCGAGGTCGCGCCGATCGTCCGTGGAGCGCTCACCTCACGCGTGGGAGCGCTCACCTCAAGCGTTACTCTTGGGGCGAGCGATGGCTGACACCGGCAAGATCGCCAAGAACCTCGAGCGCTTCGCACAGGCGGTGGCCTCGCATGACCGCGAGAACCCCACCCACACCGCTCACGGCATCGGCCTCGCCCACTTCGACATGGAGCGCCTCGGCTTCGAGGAGGGCGAGGAGATCCTGCCCGGCATCACGATCCACGCCGACAGCGGCGTCACCGGCAACTTCCGCGTGCTCTGCGACGGCCAGCACGACGAGGGTCGCGAGGAGTCCGAGAGCGAGGTGGTCGAGGCGGTTGCCACCCAGGCCGTCCCCGCCGTCGCACCCGCCGGGCCGGGCGAGCGTCGATTCCGGCCGTTCGGCGAGTAGGGCGCCCGCTCTCGATACGAGTTCAGCGCACGGGAATCGGCGCCGGCACACCCGCGCGCTTGGCGATCGTCTCCACCAGCCGCTCGATCGTCGGGCACGGCAACCCGTGACGCGCCGCCGCGCGCAGCACCGCCCCGGGGATCGCGTCGAGCTCCGGGGTGCGGCCCGCCGCGATGTCGCGCTGCATCGAGCTCCCCAGGGTCGCGTGCGCGCTGCTCAATTCGCCCAGCGGATCGGCCGCATCGATGCTCGCCCCCTCCGCCACCGCCACCGCGCAGCCCTCCTCGATCGCCCCCACCAGCTCCGCGCGCAGCTCGGACGTCGAGAGGATCTCCCCGAGCAACTTGTCGAACGCGCTTGTCGTGCACGCCAGCGCGTTGAGGCGCACCAGCTTGCCCCACATCACCTGCGCCTCGGACTCCCCCACGCGCGCGGGTATCCCCGCCTCCGTGAGCGTCGCCGCCAGGGACTCCATCCCCGGCCGTGCGGCGGGATGCTCGGAGGCCATGTCGATGCGCAGGAAGGGACTCGTGTGCACCACCACCCCCGCCTGGGGGCGGTCGGCCTCCACGCGGATCGTGCCCGCCACCACGGTCTCCTCGCCGAAGCGCTCCCGCAGCAGCGCCAGGTGGTCGAGCCCGTTGAGCAGCGGCAGCACCAGCCCCGGCGTACCGATCGCAGGTCGGCCGGCGATCCGCTCGAGCGCCTCCCCCAGCCCCGTGGCCTTGGTCGCCACCACCAGCGCGCCGACCGGCTCCTCCAGCAGTGCGACCGCGCGGGGGTGGGCGATGAAGTCCCCCAGCCGCACCGAGCTCACCCGCAGTCCGCGCTCGGCGATCAGCTCCGCGGTGCTCTCGCGGGCCACCACGATCGCGGGCGTGCCCGCGTGCTCCAGCGCGCCCACCACCAGGCCGCCCACGCCTCCCGGTCCCAGGACCGCGATCGTCATCGCCGAGCTCGCCCCAACCGGTTCTTCACCGTCGCGAGTCTAAGGTCACTAGCCTTCTCCCTGTATGTCCGCCACCTCGGAGCCCCGCACCGACCGTCCCGAGATCCTCGCCCGCGGGCCCTGGCCGCTCGAGCGGGTGGCCGCGAACTGGAGCGAGCAGCTCTTCGATCCCCCAACCGCCCACGTCGAGGCGGCAGACGCGGCGATCGCCGCGCTGCACGAGCGGGGCTCCCCCAGCCACGACGGGATGGCGGGGCGGCTGGTGAGCTACCGCGAGCGGGACGGGGGCATCGAGCTCGAGCTGCAGCCCCTGCGCTGGGCGCTACGGCTGGTGGGGGGCGACGCCTCGTGCAGCATGGCCGCCCTGTGCGTGACCCGCTCGGCCGACGGACACTGGCTGGCGGGACGGCGCGCGCCGTGGCTGGCCTCCTGGGCTGGCCGCTGGGCGCTCGGCGCCGGGGGCGCGGTGGACCTGGGGGAGAACCCCGCCAACACCCTCGTGCGGGAGCTGCGGGAGGAGTGGTCGGTCACCCCCGAGCGCGTGCAGGCGGAGGCGCTGGTGGTGCTGCCCCACCGGATGGTGATGTTCATCGGCCAGGCATGGCTGCCAGCGGGCACGGAGGTCACGCCCGACCACGAGCACGACGCCTTCGCGTGGTGGCCGGCGGAGATCGGGGCGTGGCCCGCCGAGGCCGGCGAGACCCTGCCCGGGATGGCGCGCTGGCTGTCACAGTGAGCCGCACCCAGGTCTTCACCCGCCTGAAGTGGACCTCCTTCACCCACTCCTGCATCTACACCGCGCTGCTGGTGTGTGCCTTCGCGGCCGGCAAGCCCCAGCCGGAGACATTCGTACTGGGACTCACACACGGGCTTCTCTGGATCGGGATGTCGTTGACCTGCATCGTGTGCGTGCGTCTGCGGATCGTCCCCCTGCGCCTCGCGGCCGCCGTCGCGGTGCTTGGAGGGATCGGGCCATTCTTCGGCAGCTGGGAGTTCCTGCGCGAGCAGCGCCGACGGCGCGGGATCCATGATGATGCGAGTCCAGTGAGCGAGGCTACCGTCAAGCCCTGTGAAGGCCAGGTGAAGCCGCCCTCCCACGATCCGCTCCGCCCACCCGCCGCGCTAGAGTGATCGCAGATGGCGGCAAGCGCTACGACTGGGCAGACAATAGATGTCGTGACCCCCGCCGCGGGCGAGTCGGTCACCGAGGGGACGATTCTCGAATGGCACGTCAAGGTGGGCGATGCAGTCGAGCGCGACGCCCTGATCGTCGAGATCTCGACCGACAAGGTCGATGTGGAGCTCTACGCTCCCGCCGGGGGCACCGTCAGCGAGATCCTGGTGCAGGAGGGCGACACGGTCACCGTGGGCCAGGTGATCGCACGGATCGCCGTCGGTGAGGGCGAGTCCTCTGCGGCGCCCGCGAGCGATACCTCCGAGACCGACGGCCGAGCAGCCGCAACACCCAATGGCGGTGCTTCAGCCGCTCCTGTCTCTCCTGTAGCAGCGCGCGTCGCGGACGCCGAGGGTGTGGATCTTGCGACGGTCTCGGGCAGCGGGCCAGCGGGCCGCATCGTCAAGGCCGACGTTCTCGATGCCGTCGCCGGCAACGGTGGAGCGGCCACCCATCCCCCCTCCACCGACGGCGCAGCGACCGCCGCGCCGGCCGGGGCGGTGCTCATGAAGGGCGGGGCGGCGGCGCTCGCCCGCTACATGGAGCAGTCCCGCTCGATCCCCACCGCCACGAGCTTTCGCACGCTGACCGTGACCGCCCTGGACGCCCGCCGGCGCGAGCTCAAGGCGGCGGGGCGGAAGGTCTCCTTCACCCACCTCATCGCTTACGCGATCGCCGGCGCCGCGCGGGACATGCCGGTGATGGCGGAGCACTTCGCCGAGCTCGACGGCCGCCCCCACCGCGTGAGCGACGGGCAGGTCAACCTCGGCCTGGCGGTGGACGTGGAGAAGAAGGACGGCACCCGCACGCTGATGGTGCCGGTGATCCAGAACGCCGCCCACATGTCCTTCGAGCGCTTCCTCGCCGCCTACGACGGGCTGGTGGAAAAGGCGCGCACCAACACGCTCACCGCGGACGATCTGGTGGGGGCCAACATCACGCTCACCAACCCCGGGGGGCTCGGCACGATCGCCTCGGTGCCGAGGCTGATGAGCGGCCAGGGGACGATCGTGGCCACCGGCTCGATCGGCTACCCCGTGGGCCTCGCCAACATCGGCGCGATGATCGGCGCGGAGAAGGTCATGACGATGACCTCCACCTACGACCACCGCGTGATCCAGGGGGCCGAGTCGGGCCGCTTCCTGGGGCTCGTGGAGGAGTACCTGCAGGGGGGGCGAGGCTTCTACGACGGGGTCTTCTCCTCGCTGGGCGTGGAGCTCGGACCCGCCCCGCCGCTGCCCGCGCCCGCGGCCGCCGCGGCTGCCGTCGCCGCCACCGCCGAGGAGGCGCGCCGGGGCGGCGCGCAGCCGCGGGGCGCCCCCGACGAGGAGCTGCTGCAGGCGGTGCAGTCCGCCACCGCCCTGCTGAAGGCGTTCCGCACTCACGGCCACCTCGCGGCGCGCCTGGACCCGCTGGGCATCGAGCCCGAGGGCGACCCCGCGCTGGACCCAGAGCCGCTGGGCCTCACCCCCGAGCTGATGGCGCAGATCCCCGCCAAGATCCTGCGCATGTGGGTCCCCGGGGCGACCCTCGCCGACGCGCTGCCCCACCTGCGGGAGACCTACTGCGGCACGATCGCCTATGAGATCGAGCACATCTCCTCCCACCGCCAGCGGGTGTGGCTGCGGGACAAGATCGAGTCCGGGACGTTCCGCCAGCCGCTCACCAGCGACGAGCAGCAGACCCTGCTCAAGCGCCTGATCGAGGTGGACGCGCTGGAGCGCTTCATGCACAAGGCCTACCTCGGCCAGCACCAGTTCTCGATCGAGGGCCTCGATGTGACCGTGCCGATGCTCGACGAGCTGATCCAGCTCGCCGCCGCCCACGGGGGGCGGGAGGTGGTGATCGGCATGGCCCACCGCGGCCGACTGAACGTGCTCGCGCACAACCTGGGGCGCCCCTACGACACGATCTTCGCGGAGTTCGAGGGGGCCTCGACGCTCGAGGCGGTGACCACGATTCCCCAGGGGGGGACGGGGGACGTCAAGTACCACCACGGCACCCACGGCTCCTACCTGCTGCCCGACGGGGAGACCATCCAGGTCAACCTGGAGTCCAACCCCTCCCACCTGGAGTACGTCTCCGCGGTCGTCGAGGGCGCCACCCGCGCCGCCCAGACCACCCGCCAGGGCCCCCACGCCCACCAGGACACCGACGCCGCGGTGCCGATCGCGATCCACGGCGACGCCGCCTTCCCCGCTCAGGGGGTGGTCGCCGAGACGCTCAACCTGCAGGCCCTCGACGGCTACAAGGTGGGGGGCACCGTGCACATCATCACCAACAACCAGATCGGCTTCACCACCGACCCCGACGACGCCCGCTCCACGCGCTGGGCCTCGGACCTGGCGAAGGGCTTCGACGTTCCGATCATCCACGTCAACGCCGACGACATCCCCGCCTGCATGAGCGCGGTGCGCCTCGCGTTCGCCTTCCGCAAGGAATTCGGCCACGACGTGCTGATCGACCTGATCGGCTACCGGCGCTTCGGGCACAACGAGTCCGACGAGCCCGCCTACACCCAGCCGGAGATGTACGCCAAGATCAAGAGCCACAAGCGCGTGGCGGAGCTGTGGGCCGAGCGTCTGATCGCCGATGGAATCGTTCCCAAAGAGAGAGTGGACCAGCTCGGGCAGGAGGTGTGGGACAACCTCACGCTCCTGCACCAGCGCCTGAAGAGCAAGATCGCCGCCGCCGCGGAGCACGGCTCGGCGGCGAGCGGCACCGGCGAATACCAGCTCGACCGCTCCCCCAGCCCCGAAGTGCAGACCGCGGTGCCCGCGGAGCGCCTGCGCGAGCTGGGCACCCAACTGCTGCGCACCCCCGAGGGCTTCACCGTCCACCCCAAGCTCGTCAAACAGCTGGAGCGCCGGCGCGCCGCGCTGCAGGAGGGGAATGGGATAGGAGGAGGAGGAGGAGGAGGAGGTGGCGCCGGCGCCCCGGGAGCCACAAGCGGCGGCGGAGCGACGGGCGGGGTGAGCGCCGGCGCAGCCACGGGCGGCGGGACTGGGACGCACGAGCACCACCGCCTGGACTGGGCGCACGCGGAGGCGCTGGCGTTCGCCTCGCTGCTCACCGACGGCACCCCCATCCGGCTCACCGGCCAGGACACCGAGCGGGGCACCTTCAGCCAGCGCCACATGGTGCTGCACGACGCCAAGACGGGGCAGACGGTGTGCCCCATCCAGAACCTCCCCGAGGCTCTCGCGCCATTCGAGCTGCACAACAGCCCGCTCTCGGAGCTCGCCTGCATGGGCTTCGAGTACGGCTACTCCCAGGAGGCCCCCGAGACACTCGTCCTGTGGGAGGCCCAGTTCGGGGACTTCGTCAACTCCGCGCAGGTGATCGTCGACCAGTTCATCGTCTCGGGCCTCGCCAAGTGGGGACAGACCTCGCGCCTCACCCTGCTGCTGCCCCACGGCTACGAGGGCTCCGGCCCCGAGCACTCCTCGGGGCGCCTCGAGCGCTTCCTCGCGCTCGCCGCCGAGGGCAACATCCGCGTGGCCAATCTGACGACGCCCGCCCAGTACTTCCACCTGCTGCGCCGCCAGGCCCGTATCGCCAAGCAGCGCCCGCTCGTGATCATGACCCCCAAGTCGCTGCTGCGCCTGCCCCAGGCCTCCAGCGACATCTCCGAGCTGGCCGAGGAGAGCCGCTTCCAGCCGGTGCTCCCCGAGCCGGGCGTCCAGGACGAGAGGGTCACCCGCCTGGTGCTGTGCACGGGCAAGATCTACTACGACCTCGTCGGCCACCCCGACCGCCAGGACAACGAGGCGGTCGCGGTGGGGCGCGTGGAGTTGCTCTACCCCTTCCCCGAAGGGCAGATCCTCGAGCTGATCCACCGCTACCCCAACCTGCGCGAGGTGGTGTGGACCCAGGAAGAGCCCCGCAACATGGGTGCCCGCGCGCACATGTTCCCGCGCCTGATGCAGATCCTCTCGGGCGAGGTCCACTTCGGCTACATCGGACGCCCCGAGCGCGCCAGCCCCGGCGAGGGCTACCCCGCAGCGCACGCGGCCGAACAGAGCCGCATCGTGCGCACCGCGCTGGACCTCAGCATGGACACCTCCCAGTATCCCCGCAAGACCCCCGGGGAGCGGTAGGCGGATGCTGTGGCGGCGCTTCAAGAACGTCTTCCGCCAGTGGCGGCGCAGGCGCCGCGCGCGGGGCTGAGCCGGCGCGGGTCCACGCAACCCCATGGGGCTGAGCCGGCCGGGTCTCGCACACCCGCGCGGCGCGCGGCGGGCTGTTCGGTTGGTTCATGCGGTGGGTGGGGTATACGCGCGATACGCTGAGCCGGTGAGCTATTCGGAAGGCACCCCTCAAACTGCCGACCCACCGAGCGCGGAGGGCGTCCGCCATCCGCTCACAATCCCCGAGGCTGTGCTTGCTGCTCGCCGACGTCCGATGTCCGAGCGCTTGGAGCTGGCGTTGAGCTGGAACTCTCTCGCCGCCGAGCTTCGTGCTGGACTCGGCGCGGTCGCCGGGCAGCAAAACACCGGCGGGTGATCGTGCAAGCAAGCGAACTGGGCCGGTTCGATGCTCGCGAGCTCTTCAGGGCCCTTTCGCGCCACGGTGTTGATTACCTGACAATCGGTGGCATTGCGGTTCAGGCACACGGCGCTCGATGAGGCATCATGAGAAGCACGAGCCCCTGCGGACCTTTTCTGCGCAGCCGCAGTAGCCCCTACCGCCCCCGCCACACCGGCTCGCGCTTCTCCTTGAAGGCACTGGCGCCCTCCTTGGCGTCCTCGGAGGCGAACACCGGGCCGGTGATCGCGCCCTGGCGCTCCCACATCTCGGCGGTGGACCAGTCGAACTGCTCCTGGAGGATCTGCTTGGAGGCAATCAGCGCCAGGGGGCCGTTTTTGGCGAGCGTTCCGGCCAGCTCCATCGCCGCCTCGACCGCGCCCCCGGGATCGGTCAGGCGGTTGACCACGCCGAGCTCGTGGAAGCGCTCCGCCGGCATCGTCTCGCCGGTCAGTGCCAGCTCCATCACCAGGTGGTAGGGCATCCGCCGCGGTAGGCGCAGCAGCGCGCCGCCGGCCGCCACCAGGGAGCGCTTGGCCTCGGGGATGCCCAGCTTCGCCCCCCGCGCCGCCACGATCAGGTCACACGCCAGCGCGACCTCCATCCCCCCGGCCACCGCGAAGCCCTCGATCGCCGCGATCAGCGGCTTGCGGGAGGCGCGCTGGGAGATGCCCGCAAAGCCGCGGTCCCCGAACCAGGGGGATTCGCCGCGGACGAACGCCCCGAGGTCCATGCCCGCGCAGAAGAAGCCCCCCGCGCCGGTGAGGATGCCCACCGCGAGCTCCTCGTCGGAGTCGAGCTCATCGAGCGCCCCCGCCACGCCCTCGGCGACAGCGCCGTTGACGGCGTTGCGCACCTGGGGGCGGTTGAGCGTGATCAGCAGCACGTTCCCCCGCCGCGCCGTCAGGACGGCTGGTGGTTCGGCCGGGGCTGTGTCGGTCGGTGCGTCGGTGGCTGCGGCAGCGTTATCGGTCATAGCGGCATCCTACGCCGCGAACAGCCTCAGCTCCGGCTCGCGCTCGCCGCGCAGCACCTCGAGATCGACCTCCACGCACTCGATCCCCCTTGCCTGCGCGAGCACGCGCGCCTGGGGCTTGATCTGCTGCGCGGCGAGCACTCCCCGGCAGGCGCCCAGCGCGGGATCCAGGCGGATGCGCTCCAGGTAGCGCGTGAGCTGCTCCACCGCGTCGATCGTGGCGATTCGCTTGATCTCCACCGCCACCCACTCATCCTCCCCGTCGCGGCACATCAGGTCCACGGGGCCGATGTCGGTGGGCCACTCGCGGCGAACCAGCCGGAATCCCTCGCCGCACCACTGGGGAGCGCCCGCGAGCAGCTCCTGCAGCTCGCGCTCCAGGCCCTCCTTCTCGAGCGACGCCAGCGTGTCCAGCTCGTGCTCGATGTCCGAGAGCACCTCGCCGATGACGATCTCCAGGCGGTCCTCCTGGCGCTGCTTGCGCACCGTCAGGCGCGTGAGCGTCCCCCGCGAATCGGTCTGCTCCTCGAGCACCGTGGGCGGGGTCATCCAATTCAGCGGCTTCACGTTGGGCCCCCCACCGTCGGCCCACACCATGAACGTCCCGTCCGCCTTCAACATCAGCAGGCGCACCGCCTCGGGCAGCACCGTCGTCAGACGGCCGACGTAGGAGACCTCGCAGCGGGCCACGATGAGGCGCACCCCGGGAATCTACCTGGCAGCGCGGAGGTCAACCGCACCGGCGTGGCGCTACTCGGGCTCCCGCTCAGGCTCGGCAAGCTGGGGGGCGGGCGGCGCCACCACTTGCGGCACGACCTGGGCGCCGATGGACTCCTCCTCCACGACCCCACCGTTCAGCGCCTCGCGGAACTCACGGATGCTCTTCCCCGCCGCGCGCGTCAGTTCGGGCAGGCGCTTGGGGCCGAGCACCACCAGCGCCACCGCCGCGAGGAAGAGGATGTGAACGGGGTTCTCGATGCCCACGCCTACCAGGCTAGCGCGCCCGGCGAGCGTCACCCCATCCTGCGGGCTGTGGCGCGTTCGAGCCCCGGCCTCCCGAACCACCGCAGGCGCCGCCGGGCCGCGCTGATGCAGTCACCTGTGGCCCGGGAGCGCCGAGCCCGGCCCGCATAACCCCTTGGGGGTACCAGCCGGGCCGCACCGTACCCTGTACCCGTGGCCGAGGAGCCTCCCCGCCAGCCCGGCCGGCCCTATCCGCCGCCGGCGACCCCCGAGCCCTTCTGGCCCGCCCAGGCCACCATCCTCGCCGCGATCGCCCTGCAGTTGCTGCTACCCAAGCGGCTCACCGCGGGACCCCCCTGGCTGATCCCCTCGCTGGAGGGAGCGCTGTTGATCGGGATGTTCATGGCCACCCCGCGCCAGCTCGAGCACGAGCACCCCCGCCGCCGGCGCGTGGCGCTCGGCCTCACCGCGTTCGTGAGCGCCGCCAACATCTACTCACTGGGCGCCCTCACCCACCTCCTGCTGCACGGCAACGTCGACAACGGCCGCGAGCTGATCGTCTCGGGGGTGCTGATCTGGCTCACGAACTTCCTGATCTTCGCACTCTGGTACTGGGAGGCCGACCGCGGGGGGCCCGGCCGGCGCGCCGCCGGCCACGACGGACCACCCGACTTCCTCTTCCCCCAGATGGCCGACGACCGCATCCACCCGCTGCACTGGCGGCCGAGATTCATCGACTACCTCTACGTCTCCCTCACCAACGCCACCGCCTTCTCCCCCACCGACACCATGCCCCTCACGCCCACCGCCAAGAGCATCATGGGCGTCCAGGCCCTTGTCTCGGTCGTCACGATCGGGCTGATCGTCTCGCGGGCGGTGAATATCCTCGCGTGAGGGGTCAGATCGACGGTTCGTCGCACGGGGGCGAGCCAATCCCAGAGATCTCCGGTCGAATGACTCGGCAGAGTCGAACACACGTCCCATCGAGGTATCAACGCGTCCGCGCCGTTTGATAGAACCCTTCAATCTTCGGCTCACAGCGGAACGGGGAGGACAGGATGGGTGCCACGCGGTTTGGTAGGGCTTGGCTGACAACAGCTTGTGTGGGTGGGTTGTCCCGCTCTCCGGCCCGCGTTAATACGGCGAGGAGCCTTGGCTGCATGGCCGCGCTGCTCATGGCGATCCTGGCTTTGACGCCCGCGAGCGCGTCGGCCGAACCGCTCTGTACGGACACGTGGACGGGTCCGGCTGAAGGGGGATGGAAAACCGAAGCGGACTGGTCTACAGGGAAAGTGCCTACATCCGCCAGTGTCGCTTGTATCGGGTCGGGTAAGACGGTCGAGGTTACGGGGGGCGCCAACCAGAGTGGCGTTGTCCAGGGCGAAGGTTCTCTCGTGATCTCGGGTGGTTCGGTGGAAGTCTCGAATGCTCTGGAACCATCGAGCTTGCGAAGCCTGTCCGTGGTTGGCGGGACCCTGACCGGGGCGTCCGAAATTGACGTGACGAGCTCCTTCACCGGCGGGGGGTCCGGGACGATGGCGGGCACTGGCTCTACAGTGATCGAGTCGGGGGCATCGGGCTCGATTACCGCGAACAGCTCTTGGTCGCTACTCATCGAAGGGCGGGCTTTGCGAAACGTAGGCTCGCTTACCGTCGCCAAAGGCGCTGGTCTCTACGCAAAAAGCAAAGCGACGTTGACCAACAGCGGCACACTCACCGTCAACGGTGAATCAGCTGGTGAAAACCACGGTTTGATCGCGGTCGAAAAAGAAGCTACGCTGATCAATACCGGGACCGTGAAGAAGACTGAAGGCTCAGGTGTTGCGGTCGTACAGTTCGGGATCGAAAATGAAGGCGCCGTAAGCACCACTTCCGGGAAGCTCGAATTTACTGGCGGCGGCACCTCAGGAGCTCACAGCACAGGCACATGGTCCGCGTCGGGATCAGGTACAGCTATACTTTTCAATTCGGGCCCCAGCTTCTCGCTGGGTGCAACCGTGCCGCTGTCGGGAGCAATCGAAGTGCTTGGGGGTACCGTATCCACAGGCAAGCTGGAAGGGTCGTCCGCAAGTCTGTCCATTACTGGCGGGACACTTGAAGTGAACGGGGCGTCAGCCTCGACGCTATCCGCCTTTACTGTGCTGGGCAGCGCTTCAGTCTTGGAAGGGACGGGCGAAGTGGATGTGACGAGCTCGTTTACCGCGGGCAGCTTCGCGACGATGGCTGGGACCGGCACCACGGTCATTGAGTCGGGTGCTTCGGGGTCGCTTGTTGGGACCAGTTCGTGGTCGCTACTGCTGAAAGCCTATACCTTGCGGAACGCGGGAGCGCTGACCATCGGTAAGACTACTGGCGTCTATGGCAAAGAACACGCGCGGATCATCAACAGTGGGACACTCACGCTCAATGGCGAACCGGGAGGAGAAAACCACGGTTTGGTCGCGGCCGAAAAAGAAGCCACGCTGATCAACACGGGCGCCATCAAGAAGACGGAAGGCTCAGGCGTCACGCCGATCCAGTTTGGCTTCGAAAACCTGGGGAGCATCGTAGCGCAGACGGGTAGCTTCCGCATCTTCTACCCAATCGTCGCGGTCACCGAATCCACACAGTGGGGAGAACCGGAAGGCGGCTTGGCGCCTGGCCAAATAAGGGCGTGCCAAGGAGACCCGGTGAGCTGTGCCACAGGCGACTACAGCGAGACACAGACCGACTTTGCGATTGGCGGGCGCGGTGTGGGTCTGGATTTGACGCGAACGTACAACTCCCAGGCGGCCGCGGAAGGCGTCAAAGGCGTGTTCGGCTACGGCTGGGCCAGTTCGTTCAGCGATCATCTTGTGGTCAACAAAACCAGCAAAATCACAACGTTCTACCAGGCTGCCGGTGGCACCGTGCCGTTCACCGAAGAAACCGGCGGTGCGTTCAAAGCGCCTGCGTGGACCCAGGATACCCTGAGCGGCACCGAAGGCGCCGGCTACACGCTGACCCTCGCGAGCCAAGCCAAATACAAATTTGCCGGCAGTAGCGGCCGTCTAGAAAGTGTGACCGATCGCGACGGAAATGCCACCACGCTCACTTACAACGGAAGTGGCCAGCTCACGACGATCACGGATCCCGTCAGCCGCACGATCAAACTGACATACAACGGTGAAGGTTTGGTCGAAAGCGCCGAAGACCCGATGAAACATGTCGTGAAATACACGTACGAAGGCGGGAACCTCAAGAGCGTCACCCAGCCCGCCGAAGAAGGCCTGCGGTGGCAGTTCAAATACGACGGGTCGCACCGGATGACGGAAATGGTCGATGGTCGGGGCGGTAAAACGATCAACGAATACAACGGCTCCAATCAGGTCACCAAACAGGAAGATCCCGCCGGACATAAGCTGAAGTTCGAATATGAAACCTTCCACACCAAGATCACCAACGAAACGACGGGCAGCATCACCAACGAGTACTTTACGAGCAATGGCGAGCCATCGTCCATCACTCGTGGGTACGGTACGGCCAGCGCGACCACGGAATCCTTCACGTATAACGAAGGCGGTTACATGACGAGCGTGACTGATGGCAATGGGCATACGACCAAATATGGCTATGACGGCGCAAATGATCGCACGAGCATGACCGATCCGGACGGCGACGAAACGAGATGGACGTATGACCCGACCCATGACGTGGAAACGATGACCACACCAAAGGGCGAGACCACAACGATCAAACGTGAAAGCCACGGCAACCCGGAAGTCATCGAACGGCCGGCGCCGGAAAGCAAAACACAGGTCACGAAATATAAATACGCTGCCCATGGTGAACTGGAAAGCGTGGAAGATCCGCTGAAACGTGTGTGGAAATACGAATACGACGCCAAAGGTGATCTCACTGCCGAAATCGATCCTCTGAGCGACAAGCGCACATGGGAATACAACGAAGACTCCCAGGTGATCGCGACGGTCAGCCCGAGAGGCAACGTCGCGGGAGGTAAACCAGCGGAATTCACCACCACGATCGAACGTGACGCGCAGGGTCGCCCGCTGACGATCACCGATCCGCTCAAACACACGACCAAATACAAATATGACGGTAATGGCAACGTCGAAAAGGTGACCGACGGCAACGGCCACACCACGACGTACACCTATAACGGCGACAACGAGCCGACCAAGATCGAAGCTCCCGACAAAGCCGTCACGGAAACCGAATATGACGGAGCCGGCCAGACCGTCAGCCAGACTGACGGCAACAAACACACCACGAAATATAAGCGGAACCCCATCGAGGAGGTCACTGAAGTCACCGACCCGTTGGGGCGGGTGACCAAGAAGGAATACGACGCCGCTGGGAATCTCACAAAACTGGAAGACCCGGCGAAACGCACGACGACCTACACCTACGATCCCGCAAACCGCCTCACCGAAGTCAGCTACTCGAGCGGCAAACCGGCGACGATAACATACGAATACGACAAAGACGGCGATCGCGCGAAGATGGCCGACGGAACCGGAACGACGACCTACATCTACGACCAGCTCGACCGTCTGACCGAAATCGAAAACGGCAACAAAGAAGTCAGCAAATACGAATACGACCTGGGCAACGAGGAGACCAAGATCACCTATCCCAACGGGAAAGCCGTGACCCGCGCATACGACAACGCGGGGCGCCTGGAAGAGGTCACGGATTGGGACTCGAACGTCACCAAATTCACCTATGATGCGGACTCAGACGAGACCACGATCGTGTTCCCCAGCGAAACGAAAGACGAAGACAAGTACGCGTACAACGACGCAGACCAGATGACCGAAGTAACGATGCTCAGGGGCGCCTCAACGCTGGCCTCGCTCGTCTACACCCGCGACAACGACAGCCAGGTCAAAAGTACCACCAGCAAAGGCCTTCCAGGCGCAGAAGTCACGGAAAACACCTACGACGAAAACAATCGCCTCACGAAATCGGGGACCACCGAATACAAATACGACGCCGCCAACAACCCCACCACGGAGGGATCGAGCACGAACACCTACAACGAAGCGGACGAGCTCGAAAAAGGCACGGGAGAGACCTACTCGTACAACGAACTCGGGGAGCTCACCAAAGCGACCCCGGAAAAAGGGCCCGCGACGACATACGGCTACGATCAGGCCGGCAACCTGATCTCGGTCGAACGGCCAAAAGAAGGCGAAACCGCCGAAATCAAAGACACCTACACCTACGACGGCGACGGTCTGCGAGTGTCGCAGACCAAATCCGGTTCCACCATCCACATAGCCTGGGACACGACCGAAGGACTTCCGCTGGTGCTCAGCAACACCAACAACAGTTACATCTACGGCCCGGGCGATCTCCCGATCGAGCAGATCACCACAAGCGAAGGCACCGTCATCGGCCTGCACCACGACCAGCAGGGATCGACACGGCTGCTCACCGGCACCGGCGGCACCGTCGCAGGCACCACAACCTTCGACGCCTACGGCAAGGAGACCGGCAGCACGGGCAGCCGGACCACTCCGCTTGGGTACGACGGGCAATACACCAGCTCGGACACGGGATTGATCTACCTCCGCGCCCGCGTCTACGACCCCGTGACCGCACAGTTCCTCAGCCGCGATCCGCTCGTGTGGCTCACGCGGGCTCCTTACAACTACGCAGGGGATAACCCGCTGAACTACGACGATCCGAGTGGCCTGGCTTTCCAGGTTTGCGTGGGTGGCACCGTCAGCCTTGGGTTCTTTACCGTGGAAGCGAATGCGTGCTACGTCAATACGCCTGGCGGCGAAGGTCTGGCGGTTTCCGGTGGGGCTTCTCGGGGTCCAGGTCTCGGCGCAAATGTCCACGCCGGTGTAGGTGGCAGTAACGCTCAAACGCCAGAAGAATATGGTGGCCCGTTTGCTACGGCTGGGGGTAGCGCACAAGCAGGATTCGGTGGCTACGCGGGTGGGTTCTTTGGGCCGGGGGGATCGTGCAACACAGTTGTGGCTGGCGGTACCGCAGGTATTTCGGCAGGCCTCGGGGCCGAGGTGGGAGTCGGAGGCTCCTACACAGAAGTGTTTGTCTTCTAACGGATCGAGGGCTGAATTATGGTGCTCGCCTTTATGGCTCAGCATATTTGGGAAGTCGGCGCGAGCGTCTTCGCCGTCCTCTTGATTGGTCAAGGTCTGTTCTGGTTGATTAGAGGTTCCAGCGCACCGCGAGCGCAAGGAATGAGTGAACAGGTCGCCCGGATGATTGGTGGTCTCGCCGTGCTGATAGGGGTGGGAGTCGGGATCGCGGCCTTCACAGTTCACGCAGAACAACCCGGTGTGCATGGCGGCGATGGCTGGGGAGGCGCGGGGGGAATAGTCATTTTGTGTGTGTGGGTGGCGCTCATGTGCGCTGGACCTGTGTCGAAACTCATCAGAGGTAGGGGCGACAAGCACGGCTAGCGCCCCGGCGCCTGCCCACCTGCGCTCACGCTCGTCGTCATCTCCAGACCCGCCAAGCGTGGAGCGTGGCGCCGGCGCCTTCTCAGCGTCCGTCGGCGGCGGTGAGGGCGTGGAGGCGCTTGCGCGTCAGGAAGGCGTCGAGGACGCGTAGGAGGCTTTGGCGGTCGTCTTCGTCTAGCTCTGAGAGCTGGGAGAGGCGTTGGGAGAGGCCGTGGTCCTCGATGTGCAGGGGGCGGCGAGGGATGTCCTCGATGGCGAGGTAGTCGAGGCTGACGTTCAGGGCCTCGGCGATGCGGATGGTGGCGTCGAGGCTGGGTGTGATGCGTCCGTTCTCATAGCGGCTGATCTGGCGGGCGTCTGTGCTGCCGACGCGCTTGGCTAGCTCGGCCTGGGAGAGGCCGGCTTCGGTGCGGAGGTCTTTGATTCGGTCTGAGAGGGGCACGGGATGGTCTGGGTGGTCGTCGTTCCACCCCCATTCTGCGCCAATCTCTTGCTCTTTGCCAGCCATCAGTGTCCTGTCAGGTTGCCATGATAGGTATAGTATGGCATACGATGTCGTCAGGAATGGCAACCATAAAGATTTTTTGAGAGGGCACGTTGGCGCGCATCCCGGATGAGATCATCGAGCGGCTGAAGGAGGAGGTCGCGCTTGCGCGGCTGGTGGAGCTGGCGGGCGTGGAGCTGCGCCGCCAGGGCAAAGACCTGGTTGGCCTGTGCCCGTTCCACGAGGACCGCACGCCTTCGTTGGTGGTCTCGCCGGAGAAGAACTTGTGGCATTGCCTGGGGGCGTGTCAGGCGGGCGGGTCGGTGATCGACTGGGTGATGCGCGCGGAGAGCGTGTCGTTTCGTCACGCGGTCGAGCTGTTGCGCGATGGCGTCGCGCCTACGCCGGTCGGCCGCCGGCGTGCGGCGGTGCGCTCGACGGTCTCCAAGCTGCCCTCTCCGTTGCCGACGGGTGTGGATGAGCGGGAGCTGTTGGAGCGGGTGGTCGGCTTCTACACGCAGACGTTGAAGGAAAGCCCGGAGGCGCTTGGCTACCTGGAGCGCCGCGGGTTGCGTCATGGCGAGCTGCTTGAGCGCTTCCGGCTGGGCTACGCGAACCGCACGCTCGGCTATCGGCTACCGGCGAAAAATCGTCAGGCGGGCGCGGAGCTGCGTGGCAGGCTGCAGAAGCTCGGCGTCATCAGGGCCTCCGGGCACGAACACTTCTCGGGGTCGCTGGTGATCCCGGTGTGTGATCGGGAGGGGGCGGTCGTGCAGCTCTACGGGCGCAAGCTGCGCGACGACTTGCGGGCGGGCACACCGCTTCATCTCTATTTGTCCGGTCCGCGTCGTGGCGTGTTCAATCGTGAGGCGCTGGGCGGGTCGCGCGGGGAGCTGATCGTTTGTGAGTCCTTGATCGACGCGCTGACGTTTTGGGTTCACGGCCTGCGGCACGTCACCGCGGCTTACGGCGCCGATGGGTTCACCGACGAGCTGCACGCCGCGCTCACGGAGGCCGGCGTTGGGCGGGTGCTGATCGCGTTCGATCGAGACGACGCGGGCGACCGCGGCGCGGACGCGCTGGTGGAGCGCCTGGGCGGCGAGGGCATCGAGTGCTTCCGGGTGATGTTCCCCGCGGAGAAGGACGCTAACTCGTTCGCGCTCGGTGTCGAGGACCCGGCCGGGGCGCTCGCGGGGCTGCTACGCGAAGCGGTGTGGATGGGCAAGGGCAGTCCAAGCGCACGCCCGGCGCCGGTCCTGATCGAGCCCGAGCCTGCCGCCGATCCCCCGGCGCCTGTGGTTGTCGAGGAGCTGCCGAGCAGCGAGGAGGATGAGGCGGAGCCTGGTGGTGATCCTTTCCTAGCCGCCCCAGCCGCTCCGGCCGCTGCGTTTGCCCCGGCGCCGGCGGCGAGCTCGGCGCCGGTGGTGGAGCTTGAGGGCGACGAGCTGCGGGTGCTGCTCAAGGAGCGGCGTTGGCGGGTGCGGGGGCTGGCGAAGGTCACGAGTTTTGAGGTTCTGCGGGTGAACGTGCTCGTCG
Source organism: uncultured Solirubrobacterales bacterium (assembly GCA_963771915.1). Lineage (GTDB taxonomy): Bacteria > Actinomycetota > Thermoleophilia > Solirubrobacterales > Solirubrobacteraceae > Palsa-744. The sequence goes on from CAVYVD010000001.1 coordinate 1,024,742, forward strand.
CCAGGGAGCGTCCGCGTCGTGGTGAGGTCTTTCACGTCGATTCTCTGGACTTGTATTCGGCGCGGGCGCGGGGTGTGTTCGCTCGCGCGGCCGGTGAGGAGCTGGCGGTGGCTGAGGAGCTGATCGCACGGGATCTCGGCCGTGTGCTGTTGGCGTGTGAGGAACACGTCGAGCGGGCGGTGCGCGGCGCGCAGGCCCCGGCCGAGCCGGTGGTGGAGCTGAGCGAGGCCGAGCGCAGGGAGGCGCTTGCGCTGCTTAAGGACCCCGAGCTGGTGGCGCGGATCGTCGCTGACTTCGCGCGGGTCGGGATGGTCGGCGAGCAGAACAATTGCCTGATCGGCTACCTCGCGGCCGTCTCCCGCAAGCTCGACCGGCCATTGGCGCTGATCGTGCAGTCAACGTCGGCGGCGGGGAAGTCCGCGCTTCAGGAGGCAGTGCTGGCGATGGTGCCCGAGGAGGAGCGCGTGTCGTTCAGCGCGATGACCGGCCAGTCCCTGTTCTACATGGGCGAGACGGATTTGCAGCACAAGGTGTTGGCGGTCGCTGAGGAGGAGGGCGCCGAACGCGCCTCCTACGCGCTCAAGCTCCTGCAATCAGAGGGTGAGCTGCGGATCGCCTCGACCGGCAAGGACGGGCAGACCGGGCGCCTCGTGACTCACACCTACACGGTGCGCGGCCCGGTCGCGATCTTCCTGACAACGACCACGATCGACGTCGACGAGGAGCTGCTGAACCGCTGTGTCGTTTTGAGCGTGGATGAGGAGCGCGAGCAAACCCGGGCGATCCACGAGCGCCAGCGCGAGCGCGAGACGCTGGAGGGCCTCTTGGCTGAGCAGGAGCGCTCGCGGGTGTTGAAGGTTCACCAGGACGCGCAGCGTCTGTTGGAGCCGTTGGCGGTCGTGAACCCCTACGCCCGGCATCTGACGTTCTCAGACGCTCAAACCCGCACGCGCCGCGATCACTTGAAGTACCTCACGCTGATTCGCACGATCGCGCTCTTGCACCAGCACCAGCGGCCGAGGCGCACCGCGAGCGTGCAGGGCGAGCAGCTCGTCTACATCGAGGCGACCCGCGAGGACATTGTGCTCGCGAACCGGCTCGCGCACGGAGTCCTGGGGCGCTCCCTGGATGAGCTGCCGCCGGGCACCCGCCGGCTGCTCGGGCTGATCGAGCGTCACGTCGCCGCGCTGGCCGAGGAGCGCGGCGTCGCGCGGGAGCGTGTCCGGTTCTCGCGGCGGGAGCTGCGCGAGGGGCTCGGCTGGGGCGATACGCAGTTGAAGGTTCATCTCGCGCGGCTCGCTTCGCTTGAGCTTGTGTGGTGTCATCGTGGCCCGCACGGCGCCTACCTCTACGAGCTGGCGTGGAACGGCGAGAGCACCGAGGATGGCGCGCCGCGCCTGGCTGGGCTGATCGACCCTGAGCAGCTCGACGCGCACGCTTACGATCACGATCGGTCGGGGTCCGTGGAGGATCGGTCGGGGCCTGGTCGGCCCCCGGTCGGGGGGCAGTCGGTGCCCGGTCGGGCGCTCGCCGTGGTGGGTGGCTGAGCGGTGCCGCGTCGTGGTGAACGCAATCCGCCGAAAGTGATCGCGGGCGACTCCGAGGACACCCAGGGCTTCCCGTTGTTGGTGGCCGAATATTGCGAGTGGCTGGCGGTGCGTGGCTATGCGCCGGGGACGATCCACGGCCATCGCGGCTCGCTGGCGTGGCTCGCGGGCTGGCTCGCAGAGCGCGGCGTGAGCCGCCCGAGTGAAGTGACGAAGCCGATGATCGACGCTTATCAGCGCGCGCTCTACTACCGCCGCAAGGCTGACGGTCAGCCTTTGTCGTTCCGGGCGCAGCACGGGCGCCTGGTGCCGGTGCGGATGTTCTTTCGCTGGCTGATGCGCTCCAACCGCATCCTCTACAACCCCGCCTCAGAGATCGAGCTGCCAAAGACAGAGCAGCGGCTACCCCGCGCGGTGATGAGCGCCGAGGAGGCCGAGCAGGTGCTCGCCTGCCCGGACCTGTCCCGGCCAATCGGTGTGCGTGACCGCACGATGCTTGAGGTGCTCTACGCGACCGGCGTCCGCCGCGCGGAGCTGGTCAACCTCACGGTGTTCGGGCTGGATATCGAGCGGGCACGCTGATGGTCCGCCAGGGCAAGGGCAAGAAGGACCGCATGATCCCGCTCGGGCAGCGAGCCGGCGCGTGGTGCGCGCGCTACCTCGCCGACGTGCGCCCGAAGTTCGCGGTCGAGCCCGACGACGGCACGCTGTTCTTGACGTGGGACGGCGCGCGTTTCAGCGTGCAGACCATGACCGACCACGTGCGCGGCTACGTCAAGCGCTCCGGGGTCGCAAAGCCCGGTAGCTGCCACCTGTTCCGTCACACGATGGCGACGTTGATGCTCGAAGGCGGCGCGGACATCCGTTTCATCCAGCAGATGCTCGGACACACCGACATCTCCTCCACCCAGGTCTACACCCAGGTCTCGCTCAAAGCGCTGCAAGCGGTCCACGCCGCCACGCACCCCGGCGCGTCAAACCAGCCGCACAGCACCCGCCGCAGCGAGCGCCAGGGCGCAACCCTGCGCCCCGCCAGCGGCCTCGTCCCCGGCGCGGCCAGCAACGATCCGCAGGACACCGCCGAGGCCCTGCAGAGCGCTCTTGACGCCGAAGCCGAAGCCGAGCAGCAAGAGACCTCCAGCCAGGCCAGCAGCGAGCCTCCTGAGCGCCCCTGAGCGCCCTCCGCGCCTTCTTCTCCTAGCCGCCCTCCCGAGCGCTCCGCGCCACCAGCGAGAAGGCGTCCCCGCCGCTCGCGTCGCTGCGCAGCACACAGTTGCACCAAAGGGTGCGGCACCGTGATGTTCGCCTGCTCGCGGCCCGCTCAGGACACAGCGATTGCTGTGTCATTGCTGGCCCGTGCATCTAGTCTGTGCAGCTTTCCGGGTGCCGGCAGGGCGCGCGTGACGGAGGCAACCTGGAAGGCTGGTCGAGCACGGGGTGCTGGCGGGCGCTGAGAGCCGCTGAGGGGTCGCTGACGGGCTGAGGGGCAAGGAGCGCGGCCAGAAGGGCGGCGGCGGCTCGGGGGCTCTGACGGGCGCTCGACGGGCGGCGTGCTGTCGCCATGCACGGCGGCGCCACCCTCATGGCAGCGCGGCCGTGGCCGGGCTCATCAGAACGAGAAGACGCGGCTCGCCAACGCCGCGCGCGTCGCTCGCCAACGCTCACCGTCGTGTGTCGCAAGATCGTGCTCGACAAGCAGGCCGAGCGCCACGATGACTTCCAAGCGTTCGGGATCGGAGTCGTAGTCGCGCTCGGACTGCTTGGCGGCCTGCTCCGTGTTCAAGCCTGCTTGGCCGGCGTCGATCAGCAGGGCGAGCAGGACTGCGGCCAACATCTGACTGCGTTCGTGCTCGGATGGTGTGTTCGGGCTCATCGGTTCCTCCTTCGATTGGAGGCCCCGAGAGACAGCGATGGCGAACAGCCGCCGCCGGATAGGCTGCGTCTGCGCCGGGAGCTGATACCTCTCGGTGCCACGCCCCCGGCTGGTCACACAGCGCGGGGGCACTTGTTTGGACTTATCGCCCTAAACTTCTATCACATCCGACGGAAGTCCTAAAAGGAGCTTCAGTCGCCCTCGTCGGCCAACCTCTCCGCGCGCCTGACGAGCGTCGAGGTCTGCACCCCCAGGCCGGCGGCGAGGCGCACGAGGCTCGCGAAGCTCGGGTTATGCCGGCCGTGCTCGACTTCGCTGACCCAGCTCTGACGGAACCCGGTCGCCTTGGACAAGGCCACCTGGCTGATGTTCTTCTCCTCGCGAATCGCCTTCACGGCGGCGCCGAGCGCTGGCTGATCGGGGGCGGTCACGGCTCACATGATCTTCGACGCGGCGGCGGGCTCGTCCTTCGGTCCAGCGCTCGCTCCGAGCGCCGCCACGGGCTTTATCGTCCGGTCTCGTGCTCACACAGCAGGAACACGCCCACCCCCCGGCATCCTCTCCCAGCCGCCCAAGCCGCCGCGGCCGGGACCACTGCGGGGCCTCAGAATCGCACCGGGTCCTCCACACCCGCCGCCGACCCCTGCGCCGGTGGCCGGACTGCCGGAAGTCCCTGCACACACCCGGATCGGAGCGCGCCAAGCGGCGCGATCGCGGCGGCCCTTTGTTTGACGGCCAATACACCAGCTCGGACACGGGATTGATCTACCTCCGCGCCCGCGTCTACGACCCCGTGACCGCACAGTTCCTCAGCCGCGATCCGCTCGTGTGGCTCACGCGGGCTCCTTACAACTACGCAGGGGATAACCCGCTGAACTACGACGATCCGAGTGGCCTGGCTTTCCAGGTTTGCGTGGGTGGCACCGTCAGCCTTGGGTTCTTTACCGTGGAAGCGAATGCGTGCTACGTCAATACGCCTGGCGGCGAAGGTCTGGCGGTTTCCGGTGGGGCTTCTCGGGGTCCAGGTCTCGGCGCAAATGTCCACGCCGGTGTAGGTGGCAGTAACGCTCAAACGCCAGAAGAATATGGTGGCCCGTTTGCTACGGCTGGGGGTAGCGCACAAGCAGGATTCGGTGGCTACGCGGGTGGGTTCTTTGGGCCGGGGGGATCGTGCAACACAGTTGTGGCTGGCGGTACCGCAGGTATTTCGGCAGGCCTCGGGGCCGAGGTGGGAGTCGGAGGCTCCTACACAGAAGTGTTTGTCTTCTAACGGATCGAGGGCTGAATTATGGTGCTCGCCTTTATGGCTCAGCATATTTGGGAAGTCGGCGCGAGCGTCTTCGCCGTCCTCTTGATTGGTCAAGGTCTGTTCTGGTTGATTAGAGGTTCCAGCGCACCGCGAGCGCAAGGAATGAGTGAACAGGTCGCCCGGATGATTGGTGGTCTCGCCGTGCTGATAGGGGTGGGAGTCGGGATCGCGGCCTTCACAGTTCACGCAGAACAACCCGGTGTGCATGGCGGCGATGGCTGGGGAGGCGCGGGGGGAATAGTCATTTTGTGTGTGTGGGTGGCGCTCATGTGCGCTGGACCTGTGTCGAAACTCATCAGAGGTAGGGGCGACAAGCACGGCTAGTGTCCCGCGCCGTTAATTCGTTGTAGAAGTCGTGATAGGGACTGGAGGATTTGCTCTGCGGTCTTGGTCCAGATGAATGGCTTGGGGTTCTCGTTCCATGCTGTTACCCAGTTGCGGATGTCTTTCTCCAGCGCCTGCACGCTGCGATGGTCTGAGCGCCGTAGGAGATCGTCGGTGAGGTAGGCGAACCATCGCTCGACCTGGTTGATCCAGCTGGAGTAGGTCGGCGTGTAGTGCATGTGAAACCGAGGATGCTGCTCCAGCCAGCGTCTGATCGCGGGGCTCTTGTGGGTGCCGTAGTTGTCGCAGACGAGGTGCACGTCGAGGTGCTCGGGGACCTCGCTGTCGATCTTGTGGAGGAACTTCTTGAACTCGATCGTGCGGTGTCGGCGATGCAGGCTCGAGATCACCGATCCATCAGCCGTGTTGAATGCGGCGAACAGGCTTGTGGTCCCGTGCCGCAGATAGTCGTGGGTGCGCTTCTCGCACATCCCGGGCATCATCGGGAACGCCGGCTGGGAGCGCGCGAGGGCTTGCACCTGGCTCTTCTCGTCCACGCTCAACACGACCGCCAGCTCGGGCGGGTTGAGGTACAGGCCGACGATGTCGTACACCTTCTCCACGAACAACGGGTCAGTGGACAACTTGAACGTGTCAGTGCGGTGCGGCTTGAGATCAAACGCCCGCCAGATCCGCCCGACCGTCGAGGCCGAGATCCCCGAGCGCTCGGCCATCTTCGCGCGCGACCAATGCGTTGCGTTCTCCGGCGTGGACTCAAGCGTCGCGACCAACACCTCCTCCACCTGCTGGGTGGTGATCGTCGCCGGCCGCCCAGGCCGCGGATCATCCGAGAGCCCATCCAGGCGCAACTCACAGAACCGCCTACGCCACTTACCAACCGTCGGCGCCGAAACCCCACACCGTCGTGCGACATCCGTATTCGGGTGACCCTCCGCGCACGCGAGCACGATCCTTGAGCGCAACGCCAACGCTTGGGAAGACTTCCTACGGCGCTCCCACCGCACGAGCTGCTCACGCTCCTCGCCGGTCAACTCCAACACCTGCTTCGGCCGTCCTGTTCTGGGCATACCACAGGATACCACACTTACTAAAGGAACTTAAGACGGAGGACACTAGCGCCCCGGCGCCTGCCCACCTGCGCTCACGCTCGTCGTCATCTCCAGACCCGCCAAGCGTGGAGCGTGGCGCCGGCGCCTTCTCAGCGTCCGTCGGCGGCGGTGAGGGCGTGGAGGCGCTTGCGCGTCAGGAAGGCGTCGAGGACGCGTAGGAGGCTTTGGCGGTCGTCTTCGTCTAGCTCTGAGAGCTGGGAGAGGCGTTGGGAGAGGCCGTGGTCCTCGATGTGCAGGGGGCGGCGAGGGATGTCCTCGATGGCGAGGTAGTCGAGGCTGACGTTCAGGGCCTCGGCGATGCGGATGGTGGCGTCGAGGCTGGGTGTGATGCGTCCGTTCTCATAGCGGCTGATCTGGCGGGCGTCTGTGCTGCCGACGCGCTTGGCTAGCTCGGCCTGGGAGAGGCCGGCTTCGGTGCGGAGGTCTTTGATTCGGTCTGAGAGGGGCACGGGATGGTCTGGGTGGTCGTCGTTCCACCCCCATTCTGCGCCAATCTCTTGCTCTTTGCCAGCCATCAGTGTCCTGTCAGGTTGCCATGATAGGTATAGTATGGCATACGATGTCGTCAGGAATGGCAACCATAAAGATTTTTTGAGAGGGCACGTTGGCGCGCATCCCGGATGAGATCATCGAGCGGCTGAAGGAGGAGGTCGCGCTTGCGCGGCTGGTGGAGCTGGCGGGCGTGGAGCTGCGCCGCCAGGGCAAAGACCTGGTTGGCCTGTGCCCGTTCCACGAGGACCGCACGCCTTCGTTGGTGGTCTCGCCGGAGAAGAACTTGTGGCATTGCCTGGGGGCGTGTCAGGCGGGCGGGTCGGTGATCGACTGGGTGATGCGCGCGGAGAGCGTGTCGTTTCGTCACGCGGTCGAGCTGTTGCGCGATGGCGTCGCGCCTACGCCGGTCGGCCGCCGGCGTGCGGCGGTGCGCTCGACGGTCTCCAAGCTGCCCTCTCCGTTGCCGACGGGTGTGGATGAGCGGGAGCTGTTGGAGCGGGTGGTCGGCTTCTACACGCAGACGTTGAAGGAAAGCCCGGAGGCGCTTGGCTACCTGGAGCGCCGCGGGTTGCGTCATGGCGAGCTGCTTGAGCGCTTCCGGCTGGGCTACGCGAACCGCACGCTCGGCTATCGGCTACCGGCGAAAAATCGTCAGGCGGGCGCGGAGCTGCGTGGCAGGCTGCAGAAGCTCGGCGTCATCAGGGCCTCCGGGCACGAACACTTCTCGGGGTCGCTGGTGATCCCGGTGTGTGATCGGGAGGGGGCGGTCGTGCAGCTCTACGGGCGCAAGCTGCGCGACGACTTGCGGGCGGGCACACCGCTTCATCTCTATTTGTCCGGTCCGCGTCGTGGCGTGTTCAATCGTGAGGCGCTGGGCGGGTCTCGCGGGGAGCTGATCGTTTGTGAGTCGTTGATCGACGCGCTGACGTTTTGGGTTCACGGCCTGCGGCACGTCACCGCGGCTTACGGCGCCGATGGGTTCACCGACGAGCTGCACGCCGCGCTCACGGAGGCCGGCGTTGGGCGGGTGCTGATCGCGTTCGATCGAGACGACGCGGGCGACCGCGGCGCGGACGCGCTGGTGGAGCGCCTGGGCGGCGAGGGCATCGAGTGCTTCCGGGTGATGTTCCCCGCGGAGAAGGACGCTAACTCGTTCGCGCTCGGTGTCGAGGACCCGGCCGGGGCGCTCGCGGGGCTGCTACGCGAAGCGGTGTGGATGGGCAAGGGCAGTCCAAGCGCACGCCCGGCGCCGGTCCTGATCGAGCCCGAGCCTGCCGCCGATCCCCCGGCGCCTGTGGTTGTCGAGGAGCTGCCGAGCAGCGAGGAGGATGAGGCGGAGCCTGGTGGTGATCCTTTCCTAGCCGCCCCAGCCGCTCCGGCCGCTGCGTTTGCCCCGGCGCCGGCGGCGAGCTCGGCGCCGGTGGTGGAGCTTGAGGGCGACGAGCTGCGGGTGCTGCTCGAGGAGCGGCGTTGGCGGGTGCGGGGGCTGGCGAAGGTCACGAGTTTTGAGGTTCTGCGGGTGAACGTGCTCGTCGCCAGGGAGCGTCCGCGTCGTGGTGAGGTCTTTCACGTCGATTCTCTGGACTTGTATTCGGCGCGGGCGCGGGGCGTGTTCGCTCGCGCGGCCGGTGAGGAGCTGGCGGTGGCTGAGGAGCTGATCGCACGTGATCTGGGCCGTGTGCTTTTGGCGTGTGAGGAACACGTCGAGCGGGCGGTGCGCGGGGCGCAGGCGCCCGGTGAGCCGGTGGTGGAGCTGAGCGAGGCCGAGCGCGAGGGAGGCGCTTGGGCCTGCTTAATGACCCCGAGCTGGTGGCGCGGATCGTCGCTGACTTCGCGCGGGTCGGGATGGTCGGCGAGAAGAACAATTGCTTGATCGGCTATCTCGCGGCGGTGTCGCGCAAGTTCGATCGGCCATTGGCGGTGATCGTGCAGTCAACGTCGGCGGCGGGGAAGTCGGCGCTACAGGAGGCAGTGCTGGCGATGGTGCCCGAGGAGGAGCGGGTGTCGTTCTGCGCGATGACCGGCCAGTGCTTGTTCTACATGGGCGAGACGGATTTGCAGCACAAGGTGTTTGCGGTCGCTGAGGAGGAGGGCGCCGAACGCGCCTCCTACGCGCTCAAGCTCCTGCAATCAGAGGGTGAGCTGCGGATCGCCTCGACCGGCAAGGACGGGCAGACCGGGCGCTTCGTGACTCACACCTACACGGTGCGCGGCCCGGTCGCGATCTTCCTGACAACGACCACGATCGACGTCGACGAGGAGCTGCTGAACCGCTGTGTCGTTTTGAGCGTGGATGAGGAGCGCGAGCAGACCCGCGCGATCCACGAGCGCCAGCGCGAGCGCGAGACGCTGGAGGGCCTCTTGGCCGAGCAGGAGCGCTCGCGGGTGTTGAAGGTTCACCAGGACGCGCAGCGTCTGTTGGAGCCGTTGGCGGTCGTGAACCCCTACGCCAGGGCACTGACGTTCTCAGACGCTCAAACCCGCACCCGCCGCGATCACTTGAAGTATCTGACGCTGATTCGCGCGATCGCGCTGCTTCACCAGCACCAGCGGCCAAGCCGCACGGCGAGCGTGCAGGGCGAGCAGCTCGTCTACATCGAGGCGACGCGCGAGGACATTCTGCTGGCGAACCAGCTCGCGCACGGAGTCCTCGGGCGCTCGCTGGACGAGCTGCCGCCGGGCACGCGGCGGCTGCTGTCGCTGATCGAGCGTCATGTCGAGCGCGCTGGCCGTCGAGCGGGGCGACGCGCGGGAGCGTGTCCGCTTCTCGCGCCGCGAGCTGCGTCAAGCGCTCGGCTGGGGCGATACCCAGTTCAAGGTTCATCTGGCGCGGCTCGCTTCGCTTGAGCTTCTGTGGTGCCATCGTGGCCAGCACGGCGCGTACGTCTATGAGCTGGCGTGGGACGGCGAGAGGACCGAGGAGGCGCGACGCGCCTGGCTGGCTGATCGACCCCGAGCAGCTCGACGCGCACGCTTACGATCACGATCGGTCGGGGTCCGTGGAGGATCGGTCGGGGCCGTGGTCGGCCCCCGGTCGGGGGGCGGTCGGTGCCCGGTCGGGCGCTCGCAGTCGGTGGGGGCTGAGGGTGGGGCGCCGTGGCGAACACAATCCGCCGAGGGTGATCGCCGGCGACTCCGAGGACACCCAGGGCTTCCCGTTGTTGGTGGCCGAATATTGCGAGTGGCTGGCGGTGCGTGGCTATGCGCCGGGGACGATCCACGGCCATCGCGGCTCGCTGGCGTGGCTCGCGGGCTGGCTCGCAGAGCGCGGCGTGAGCCGCCCGAGTGAAGTGACGAAGCCGATGATCGACGCTTATCAGCGCGCGCTCTACTACCTCCGCAAGGCTGACGGTCAGCCTTTGTCGTTCCGGGCGCAGCACGGGCGCCTGGTGCCGGTGCGGATGTTCTTTCGCTGGCTGATGCGCTCCAACCGCATCCTCTACAACCCCGCCTCAGAGATCGAGCTGCCAAAGACAGAGCAGCGGCTACCCCGCGCGGTGATGAGCGCCGAGGAGGCCGAGCAGGTGCTCGCCTGCCCGGACCTGTCCCGGCCAATCGGTGTGCGTGACCGCACGATGCTTGAGGTGCTCTACGCGACCGGCGTCCGCCGCGCGGAGCTGGTCAACCTCACGGTGTTCGGGCTGGATATCGAGCGGGCACGCTGATGGTCCGCCAGGGCAAGGGCAAGAAGGACCGCATGATCCCGCTCGGGCAGCGAGCCGGCGCGTGGTGCGCGCGCTACCTCGCCGACGTGCGCCCGAAGTTCGCGGTCGAGCCCGACGACGGCACGCTGTTCTTGACGTGGGACGGCGCGCGTTTCAGCGTGCAGACCATGACCGACCACGTGCGCGGCTACGTCAAGCGCTCCGGGGTCGCAAAGCCCGGTAGCTGCCACCTGTTCCGTCACACGATGGCGACGTTGATGCTCGAAGGCGGCGCGGACATCCGTTTCATCCAGCAGATGCTCGGACACACCGACATCTCCTCCACCCAGGTCTACACCCAGGTCTCGCTCAAAGCGCTGCAAGCGGTCCACGCCGCCACGCACCCCGGCGCGTCAAACCAGCCGCACAGCACCCGCCGCAGCGAGCGCCAGGGCGCAACCCTGCGCCCCGCCAGCGGCCTCGTCCCCGGCGCGGCCAGCAACGATCCGCAGGACACCGCCGAGGCCCTGCAGAGCGCTCTTGACGCCGAAGCCGAAGCCGAGCAGCAAGAGACCTCCAGCCAGGCCAGCAGCGAGCCTCCTGAGCGCCCCTGAGCGCCCTCCGCGCCTTCTTCTCCTAGCCGCCCTCCCGAGCGCTCCGCGCCACCAGCGAGAAGGCGTCCCCGCCGCTCGCGTCGCTGCGCAGCACACAGTTGCACCAAAGGGTGCGGCACCGTGATGTTCGCCTGCTCGCGGCCCGCTCAGGACACAGCGATTGCTGTGTCATTGCTGGCCCGTGCATCTAGTCTGTGCAGCTTTCCGGGTGCCGGCAGGGCGCGCGTGACGGAGGCAACCTGGAAGGCTGGTCGAGCACGGGGTGCTGGCGGGCGCTGAGAGCCGCTGAGGGGTCGCTGACGGGCTGAGGGGCAAGGAGCGCGGCCAGAAGGGCGGCGGCGGCTCGGGGGCTCTGACGGGCGCTCGACGGGCGGCGTGCTGTCGCCATGCACGGCGGCGCCACCCTCATGGCAGCGCGGCCGTGGCCGGGCTCATCAGAACGAGAAGACGCGGCTCGCCAACGCCGCGCGCGTCGCTCGCCAACGCTCACCGTCGTGTGTCGCAAGATCGTGCTCGACAAGCAGGCCGAGCGCCACGATGACTTCCAAGCGTTCGGGATCGGAGTCGTAGTCGCGCTCGGACTGCTTGGCGGCCTGCTCCGTGTTCAAGCCTGCTTGGCCGGCGTCGATCAGCAGGGCGAGCAGGACTGCGGCCAACATCTGACTGCGTTCGTGCTCGGATGGTGTGTTCGGGCTCATCGGTTCCTCCTTCGATTGGAGGCCCCGAGAGACAGCGATGGCGAACAGCCGCCGCCGGATAGGCTGCGTCTGCGCCGGGAGCTGATACCTCTCGGTGCCACGCCCCCGGCTGGTCACACAGCGCGGGGGCACTTGTTTGGACTTATCGCCCTAAACTTCTATCACATCCGACGGAAGTCCTAAAAGGAGCTTCAGTCGCCCTCGTCGGCCAACCTCTCCGCGCGCCTGACGAGCGTCGAGGTCTGCACCCCCAGGCCGGCGGCGAGGCGCACGAGGCTCGCGAAGCTCGGGTTATGCCGGCCGTGCTCGACTTCGCTGACCCAGCTCTGACGGAACCCGGTCGCCTTGGACAAGGCCACCTGGCTGATGTTCTTCTCCTCGCGAATCGCCTTCACGGCGGCGCCGAGCGCTGGCTGATCGGGGGCGGTCACGGCTCACATGATCTTCGACGCGGCGGCGGGCTCGTCCTTCGGTCCAGCGCTCGCTCCGAGCGCCGCCACGGGCTTTATCGTCCGGTCTCGTGCTCACACAGCAGGAACACGCCCACCCCCCGGCATCCTCTCCCAGCCGCCCAAGCCGCCGCGGCCGGGACCACTGCGGGGCCTCAGAATCGCACCGGGTCCTCCACACCCGCCGCCGACCCCTGCGCCGGTGGCCGGACTGCCGGAAGTCCCTGCACACACCCGGATCGGAGCGCGCCAAGCGGCGCGATCGCGGCGGCCCTTTGTTTGACGCACAATACACCAGCTCGGACACCGGGCTGATCTATCTCAGGAAGCGTACGTACGACCCCGCGACTGGGCAGTTCCTGAGTATTGATCCAGATGTGGGTCTAACCCGAGCGCCGTATACCTATACGCTGGATAATCCTCTGAATCTCGCTGATCCCAATGGCCTTACGACGGTCGGCACTTGCATTCATGTTGGAGGCCTATTTGGGGAGGTTGTGGGTTATCAAGGACAAGCATGTGCCGTTGTCAGTTCTAGTGGCGAAGTCGGCGTAACGGCTGGGGGTGGCCCGACTGTCAGTGTTGGGACTGGCGCGGTAGATGTCGGCCCGTCTATCCAAGTATCTAACGCCAATAATATTCCGCAGCTATATGGTCCATTCGCCCAAGCTGGAGGTAGCGCGTCGTTTGGAGTCGGAGGATTCGGCGATGCCTTTACGGGCAGAGATAGCTGTGGTGAACAGATTAGTGGTGGAAATGTCGGAATTGCCGCTGGCATAGGGGCGGAGGGCCACGTTGGACCTACGGAGACCGTCGGAGTGAGCGTCAATGTGCCGTCGGTCCTGAAGGAAGTTTATGGATTTCCGGCAAACGCAGTCAAGGAAATTGACAGCGGTCTCTGATGACATTGCGGACCGTACTCTCGATTGCCATTGTGACCATACTTGCGGTTGGTCTTATCTATGGAGCCAGGGCGGGCACGATCCGACCGACGAGGAAGCCGGCTAAGTTGCCGTCTACGCCTTGGGTGGTTGCTGCATGGATCGTGGTCGTTGTGCTGATCGTAGTTTTGGGTCGATGAGCTGGGAACCCAGCTGGACGGGCGCCGATCATCAGAAGCTGCGCCACATCTATGTTTACGGCCCATACCAAATGACTACCTGCGAAGGCACCACCACGACGCCACTCGGCTACGACGGGCAATACACCAGCACCGACACCGGACTCATCTACCTCCGCGCCCGCGTCTACGACCCCGCCACAGCACAGTTCCTCACCGTCGACCCGTTGGAGGCATTCACGAGCGAACCCTACAGTTACGCTGACGATAATCCGCTAAACGTGAGCGATCCCACTGGGCTCATTTCTTTTGAAGAAATCGGAGAAGGAATCGCCGGATGGGGCGACACATTTACCTTCGGCGCTACCAACTGGGTACGCGAAGAACTCGGGATCAACAACGTCAGCACCTGCGCGGGCGCCTACCAAGCTGGCGGGTACGCCGGCCTCGCGACTGCCGCTCTCATACCGGTCGAGGGCGAGGCGGACCTGGGCTTGCAGTTCACTGAGGATCAGAACGCTCTCATACAACTCGCAAGGAAGCTGATCGCGCTGGAGGGTTGACGCCCGAGGACGCAGAAGCGCTTAAGGAGTAAGGAGTGGTCGGAGGAGTACGGGCTGAACTTCCGCGGTCCGGAGATTCATCCGAACCGCAACTTCAACGTCTACCACGTGCACGTCGGTCCGGTATCGCACATCCCGACGTCAATCGGGCCAGTTCTGCCATAGATAACCGAAGGAGTTGAGATGCGGCTACTAGATGACGAGGGCAATCGTCCGTTGAACAAGATATGGGTGTACCTGACTGAAGGCGAGGCGCGGACGCTCGCCGAACAGCTAACAGAGCTCTTTGCTGACAATGAACGTCCGCGCGAATGGCATAGCCATATCGGGAGCGACGATGGCCGCGCCAAGGAGCTGGCGCTCGCCCTCTACGACCCGAAGGCCCAGACGGGTGATCAGCGATGGCAGGACTGGTTCAAGGATGATAGGTGGACGGCAGACATGTGTTCGAGACCGGACCGACCCCGTGAGTTTTGGGCACACTGAGCTGCATCTACGGCCAGCGCATATGCCTGTCGAGCAAAATCAACACATCGACCGGCACCGTGACGTACCGGCGCAAGTCCCGGTCCGGAGCGGGACCTCCAGTAGTCACGGTCCCAGCGCACCGAGCGGGATGACGGCGACACCGTCCTTGCGGCGGTAGCCGCAGCCGGTTGCGACGATTACGCCGAGCAGTGCCGGGGTCCCGCACCTCGTGGTGTCGATCTGCTCGGCGAACCGCGTCAGATTGGCTGCGGCGGCGTCGATCTGGCCGTGTCCGAGCTTGACCTCGAATGCCATCCAGTGTCCATCGCGGGTCTCGACGATCGCGTCGACCTCAAATCCGCTGCTGTCACGGTACTGCGAGACCTGCGCGTCGAGCGCCTGCGCGTAGATACGAAGGTCGCGGACAGCCAGCGACTCGAATAGGAAGCCGAGCAGTTTGAGATCGCCCAGCAATCGCTGGGTGGAGACATTGCGCGCGAGGCTCTGGAGCATCCGCGCCACGCGGTTGGGGTCGCGGTGGGTGCCGTCGACGCGGCCGACCTCGACGCGCGCGATCTCATCGAGGTAATCGCGCACGGCGAGCAGGCCAGTCGGTAGGTCTCGCCCGCGCAGGCCCGGCCATCCTCCGACCGCTACGTCCTCGGCGACGTCCGTCACCGTGAGCCCGGGATCAGCGCTTGGTGTCGAGCAGCACCTCGCTGGCGGCAATCTGCCTTGCCGTTGCGGTCTTGCCACACGCCTTCGGCCCCTCGACCACAACCGCGCCGACAGCGCTCAGGCGGGCGGCAAGCTCCTTGTCGACGATCCTTGGCTGATAGCTAGCGGGGAGAATGCAGCTACTTCGGCGGGGAAATCGCGGTGGTCCTAGACAGCGGTGGGCACGGGCGCCCGGGGCTCGATCGCCAGGGCCTTCACCACGAGGTCCCTCACCTCGCCGTCCGCTCCCAGGCTCAGGGCTCGCTCCAGCGCCTCCAGCGCGCCCTCGCGATCCATCAGGCGCAGGCGCAGGCGGCCCAGGCGCTCCCACGCTCCCGCGTCGGAGGGGCCCCGCTCGGCGGCACGCCGCGCCGCTTCCTCGGCGAGGTCCACCGCGCCCACGTCTTCGTAGATGCGCGCCGCGAAGCGGTGCGGCGCGGGGCGCTCCCCGTCGACGCGCGCCCAGTCGCGCACCGAGCGCGCCGCCGCCTCCAGGTCACCGGCCTGCCAGAACGCGAGCGTCATCAGCCGTAGCACCCCCACGTTGCCGGGCTCCGCTTCGCGCGCGTACACCAGCCGGCGCGCCGCCAGCGCGTACTCCCCTTCCGCCATCGCGCGCTGCGCGGCGACCATGAAGCGCTCCATTCTCTCCGCCGCGGGGTCGGGTTTGGAGAAGTCCACGAAGCGCATGCTCCCCGCCGGCACCGTGCGGATGCCGTGGCTGAACTTCACTCGCGCCCACTGCTGTACCTCCTCGTTCCCGACGCTGTCGCCCGTGAAGTAGATCCCCGCCACCGTTCCCACCCCCCACTCCGGGTAGGACATGCAGCGCGCGTAGCGGTGCACCACCGAGTGGTCCGGGACCCTGCTCCCGAAGGGGTCGTGCTTGGCGTTCTCCGCGGCGCTCTCCCGCGCGCGCTGCTCCGCTTCGTAGGCCCTGCGCCCCGCCTCCTCCCGCGCCTTGCGCGCCGCCGCGGCGCTCACCCGGACGGCATTGCGCGAGACCCGCCCGCCGCGCAGGCTCTCCGCCATGCGCTCGAGCTGGTCGGCGGCCTCGTTGATCGCCTTCAGGTGGCGCTCGTGTTCGGGCTGCTTGCCCGGGGGGGCCAGATCGGGGTGCCAGCGCTTGGCCATCCGCCGTCGTGCAAGCTGCACCGCCCGCTTGTCGAAGGGGGGCTCCAGCTCCAGCAGCATCATCTGCTGCTCGATATCCAGCACCGTGGGCATGAGCTGTAAACGGTAGGGCATCTCGCCCCCCCGCTCCAGTCCTGGCACCCTCTAAGCTGCCCGGGAGTGTCCTCCCAGTACATCTTCACGATGCACCGCCTCTCCAAGGTGCACCCCCCCGACAAGACCGTGCTCAGCGAGCTCACGCTCGCCTTCTACCCAGGGGCCAAGATCGGGGTGCTCGGCTACAACGGCGCCGGCAAGTCCACGCTGCTGAGGATCATGGCGGGCCTTGATGAGGAGTACCGTGGGCAGGCCGCGCTCGCGCCGGGGGCCACCGTGGGGATGCTCGAGCAGGAGCCCCACCTCGACGAGTCCAAGAACGTGCTCGGCAACGTCCAGGAGGGGGTCGCCGAGACCAAGGCGCTGCTCGACCGCTTCAACGAGCTCGCCGCCAACTACACCGAGGAGAGCGCCGCCGAGTTCGCCGACGTGCAGGCCCAGATCGAAGCCGCCGACGCCTGGAACCTCGACACGCGGCTCGAGTACGCGATGGACGCCCTACGCCTGCCCCCGCCCGACGCCGAGGTCGCGCGGCTCTCAGGCGGGGAGCGCCGGCGTGTCGCGCTCTGTCGCCTGCTGCTGCGCGCACCCGACCTGCTGCTGCTGGACGAGCCCACCAACCACCTCGACGCCGAGTCCGTCGCCTGGCTGGAGCGCCATCTCGCCGAGTACAAGGGCACGATCGTCGCCGTCACCCACGACCGCTACTTCCTCGACAACGTCGCCGGCTGGATCCTTGAGCTGGACCGCGGTAGGGGCATCCCCTACGAGGGCAACTACTCCGCCTGGCTCGAGCAGAAGCAGGCGCGCCTCGCCCAGGAGGAGCGCTCCGAGAAGGGCCGCCAGCGCACGATCGCCGCGGAGCTCGAGTGGGTCCGCACCAACCCCAAGGGACGGCGCACCAAGTCCAAGGCCCGCCTCGCCCGCTACGAGCAGTTGATCGCCGAGGAGCGCAACGTGAAGCTCGACGACGTCCAGATCCACATCCCCCCCGGGCCGCGCCTGGGCGAGAGGGTGCTGACAGCCACCGCCCTCTGCAAGGGCTTCGGCGAGCGCCTGCTGATCGAGGACCTCTCGTTCGACCTGCCCCGCGCCGGGATCGTCGGCGTGATCGGCGCCAACGGCGCCGGTAAGACCACCCTCTTTCGCATGATCACCGGTGAGGAGGCCCCCGACAGTGGCTCCCTGGAGGTCGGGGAGAGCGTGCAGCTC
Source organism: uncultured Solirubrobacterales bacterium (assembly GCA_963771915.1). Taxonomy (GTDB): domain Bacteria; phylum Actinomycetota; class Thermoleophilia; order Solirubrobacterales; family Solirubrobacteraceae; genus Palsa-744. The sequence continues at coordinate 1,042,072 of CAVYVD010000001.1, forward strand.
GCCTACGTCGACCAGTCCCGCGATGCCCTCGATCCCGAGAGGACCGTGTGGGAGGAGATCGCCGACGGCCTCGACCATCTCCAGCTGGGCGAGCGGGTCGTCAACTCCCGCCAGTACGTCGCGGGCTTCAACTTCAAGGGCTCCGACCAGCAGAAGCGCATCGGCAAGCTCTCCGGGGGGGAGCGCAACCGCGTGCATCTCGCCAAGCTCCTGCGCTCCGGCGGCAACCTGCTGCTGCTCGACGAGCCCACCAACGACCTCGACGTCGACACCCTGCGCGCGCTCGAGGAGGCGTTGCTCGGCTTCCCCGGCTGCGCCGTGATCATCTCCCACGACCGCTGGTTCCTGGACCGCATCGCCACCCACGTGCTCGCCTTCGAGGGCGACTCCCGGGTCGCCTGGTTCGAGGGCAACTTCGAGGCCTACGAGGAGCACCGCCACGAGCAGATGGGTGCCGCCGCCGACCGCCCTCATCGGATCTCATACAAGCGGCTCGTGCGTGGGTGAACCAACTTTCTTAGCAGTCGCTAAGATCCCTGCCTCGACTTCGGCGACTACAGATAGGAAGCTGCCATGCCTGGATACACCACGAAGCAGATCGACGAGATGGAGGGCGCGTTCGGTGGCGGCCTGAAGAAGGCCCGTGCCGAACTGGGCGTCTCCTCCTTCGGGATGCAGGTCGTTGATCTGCCCCCCAACTACAACGACTACCCCGAGCACGACCACGCGGAGGACGGCCAGGAGGAGGTCTACTCGGTGATGCGCGGCTCTGGCGCGATCGAGGTGGAAGGCGAGCGCCTAGAGCTCACGCCCGACGTGATGATCCGGGTCGGCCCCGGCATCAAGCGCAAGCTGTTCGCCGGCCCAGAGGGGATACGCGTGCTCGCGCTGGGCGGCAAGCCCGGGGAGGCATACGCGATCGCCGAGTTCACCGAACTGAGCGGCGCGAGCGCCTGATTGGCAAAAGAGGGGCCCGACCGAAGCCGGTGGACACTCGCCTTCGGCTCGCATCCCCGTTTCGGCCAGCCGGCCTACGGCCGGCTGCGCCACCCTCTAGCGCGCGAACGAGGTATCCGCGTCGAGCGTGCGCGCCGCGGCGGCGATCAGCCGGGCGGCGGCGTGCACGTCGGCGAGCTCCACGAGCTCCACGGGTGAGTGCATGTAGCGAATGGGGACCGACACCAGCGCGGTCGGCACCCCGCCGCGGCTGAGGTGCACCGCGTCGGCGTCGGTGCCCGTGTTGCGGCCGATCGCCTCCACGGTGAAGGGGATCTGCTCGCGCTCCGCGGTGTCGTGCAGCAGCTCGAAGAGACCGGGGTGAAGCGTCGAGCCCCTGCTCAGCACGGGCCCCGAGCCGAGCTCGTGCTTGCCGGCCTCCTTCACCTCGACCCCCGGGGCGTCGGTGGCGTGGGTCACGTCAACCACGATCGCCGCGTCGGGCTCCAGCGAGAAGGCGCTGGTGCGCGAGCCCCCGAAGGTGGTCTCCTCCTGCGCGGCCGCCACCGCGATGACCTCCCACTGCGCGCCACCCGCCTGTGCGCCGCTCCCCTGCGCACCGTCCCCCTGCGCCACCAGGCGCGCGGCCTCCAACGCCACGAAGGAGCCGAGGCGGTTGTCGAGGGCACGCGAGGCGATGCGCCCGTTGGGCAGCTCCACCGGGTCGCCGGCAATCACCGCCACGTCCCCCACCCGCACCAGCTCCCGCGCCTGCTCGCCGTCGCGCGCGCCGACGTCGATGTGCAGGTCGCGCACCTCCGCGACCTTCTTGCGCTCCTCCTCGCGCAGCAGGTGGATCGGCTTCTTGCCGATCACCCCCGCGAGCTCGCCCGCGCGGGTGCCGAGCACCACGCGCTGGCCCACGAGGATCTGCGCGTCCCAGCCCCCCACCTCGCGGAACCACAGGAAGCCCTCGTCGTCGATGTGGGTCACGATCAGCCCGATCTCATCGATGTGGCCCATCACCACGAGCCGCCGGGTCTCGCGTCCGGCCAGCCGTGCCGAGGGCGTGCCCACCACGTCGGTGTCCACCTCGGCGCCGAATGCCTCCGCCGCCGCCCGCCACACCGCCGCGGGGGCGGTCTCGTAGCCCGAGGGGCCGCGCGCCGCGAGCAGGTCGCGTAGGACTTGCGGGAAGTCGTCACTCATGCGGCGAGCAAGCCTCGCAGGACGTACTGGAGGATGCCGCCATGACGGTAATACTCAGCCTCTCGCGGTGTGTCGATGCGCACCGCGACCTTGAACTCCTTCTCGTCGGCGCGCACCTTCAGCTCACGCGGCAGCTCGGCGATGCCCTCGATCGAGAACGTCTCGTAGCCCGTCAGCCCCAGCGAAGCGACCGAGTCCTCGGGCTTGAACTGCAGCGGCAGCACGCCCATCCCCACGAGGTTGGAGCGGTGGATGCGCTCGAGGCTCTCCGCGATCACCGCGCGCACGCCCAGCAGCTTCGTGCCCTTCGCCGCCCAGTCGCGCGAGGAGCCCGTGCCGTACTCCCTGCCGGCGAGCACCACCAGCGGCACCTCCTCCTGCATGTAGCGCATCGCGGCGTCGTAGATCGAGAGCTGCTCGCCACTCGGGAGGTGGACGGTCACGCCGCCTTCGGGCAGCGCCGCTCCGCCGGGGGCCCGCAGGAGGTTGCGGATGCGGATGTTGGCGAAGGTGCCCCGCATCATCACCTCGTGGTTGCCCCGGCGCGCCCCGAAGGAGTTGAAGTCGCGCGGCGCCACCCCCTGCTCCTGCAGGTAGAGCCCGGCCGGCCCGTCGCGCTTGATCGCGCCCGCGGGGGAGATGTGGTCGGTGGTGACCGAGTCCCCCCACACCGCCAGCACGCGGGCGCCCCGCAGGTCCTCGACCGGCGCGGGCTCGGGTGGCATCCCCTCGAAGTAGGGGGGCAGGCGCGCGTAGGTCGAGCGCTCCTCCCAGGCGAAGCGATCGCCGGTGGGGACCTCCAGGCCGTTCCAGTGCTCGTCGCCCACGAACACCTCGGAGTAGCTCCTGCGGAACATGTCCGACTGCACCGCCGCCTCGATCGTCTGCGCGATCTCGCGCCCCGTGGGCCAGATGTCGCGCAGGTGGACCTCCCTGCCCTCCGCGTCGCGCCCGAGCGGGTCGGCGACGATGTCGATGTCCATCGTGCCCGCCAGCGCGTAGGCCACACACAGGGGCGGCGAGGCGAGGTAGTTCATCTTCACGTCCTGGTTGATCCGCCCCTCGAAGTTGCGGTTGCCGGAGAGCACCGAGACCACCGCGAGATCCTCCTCGCCCACCGCCTTCGAGATCTCCTCGGACAGCGGCCCCGAGTTGCCGATGCAGGTGGTGCAGCCGTAGCCGACGAGGTTGAAGCCGAGCTGCTCCAGCGGCTCGGTCAGCCCCGCGCGGTCGAGGTATTCGCTGACCACCTTCGACCCCGGCGCGAGCGAGGTCTTCACCCACGGCTTGCTCCGCAGGCCGCGCGCGAGCGCGTTGCGCGCGAGGATCCCCGCCCCGATCATCACCGAGGGGTTGGAGGTGTTCGTGCAGCTCGTGATCGCGGCGATCACCACGTGGCCGTGGCGCAGGGTGGTCGAGGTGCCGTCCGAAAGCACCACCCGTACCCCCCCCTCCTCCTCCCCCTTATCCGCCTCCGGCACGCCCGCCGCGCCCGCCCCCGACGCCTGCGGGTGGGCCGCCCGCGGGCCCTCGCCGTTGGCCGGCTCCTGGGAGGCGGTGGGGTCGCTGGCGGGGAAGGTGCCCGCCAGCGCTTTGTCGTCGCCGTTTGAGGTGGGCAAGTAGCCGGCGAGCGCGCGCCGGAACGCCGGTTGGGCGTCGCTCAGCGAAATCCGATCCTGCGGGCGCTTGGGGCCGGCGAGGCTCGGCACCACCTCGCCCAGATCGAGCTCGATCTGCTCGGAGAAGCGCGGCTCGTGGGAGCCCTCCTCGTGCCAGAGGCCCTGCTCGCGCGCGTAGGCCTCGACCAGCTCCACCTGCTCGGCGGGCCGACCCGAGAAGCGCAGGTAGCGCAACGTCTCCGCGTCGATCGGGAAGATCGCGCAGGTCGAGCCGAACTCGGGCGACATGTTGCCGATCGTCGCGCGGTCCGCGAGCGGCAGACCCGCGAGGCCGGCGCCGTGGAACTCGACGAACTTGCCCACCACCCCCCGCTCGCGCAGCATCTCGGTGACGGTCAGCACCAGATCGGTGGCCGTCGCCCCCTCGCGCAGAGCGCCGTGCAGGCGGAAGCCCACGACCCGTGGGATCAGCATCGACAGCGGCTGGCCCAGCATCGCCGCCTCGGCCTCGATCCCGCCCACGCCCCAGCCGAGCACGCCGAGGCCGTTGACCATCGTCGTGTGCGAGTCCGTGCCCACCAGCGTGTCGGGGTAGGCGGAGGGCAAGACGTCGCCGTCGCGAGCGTCGGCGACGAACACCACGCGCGAGAGGTACTCGAGGTTGACCTGGTGCACGATCCCAGTGTCGGGGGGGACCACCTTGAAGTTTCCGAACGCCTGCTGGCCCCAGCGCAGAAAGAGGTAGCGCTCCTGGTTGCGCTCGAACTCGCGCTCGGCGTTGATACGGAAGGCGTCGCGCGTGCCGAAGGCGTCGACCTGCACGGAGTGGTCGATCACGAGCTCCGCGGGCGCGAGCGGGTTGATCTTGGCGGGGTCGCCCCCCATCTGCGCCATCGCGTCGCGCATAGCCGCGAGATCCACGACGGCGGGGACGCCCGTCAGGTCCTGCATCAGCACACGCGCGGGGGTGAAGGCGATCTCGATCGACGGCTGCGCCGCGGGGTCCCAACCAGCGAGGGCCTCAATATCGGGCGCCGTCACCGCCCCAGAGCCCTCCGTGCGCAGGAGGTTCTCGAGCAGCACCTTCAGCGAGAAGGGCAAGCTCGCCACGTCGAAGCGCGGCTCGAGCGCGCTGAGGCGGAAGACCTCGTACTCGCGGGCACCCACCGCGAGCGTGCCCCTTGCCTGAAAGCTGTCCTGCGACATACCCCCAGTCTATGTCGCCAGCTCGACGCGGCCCTTGCCCGCGCGCTTGCTGCGCAGCAGCGCCCCGTCGCATGCCTCCAGCAGCTGTTCCACGGTCATCTCAGGGAACCACTGGGCGACGCCGATCGAGGCGCGGACACCGGCTTGGGCGCGGCGATCGACCGAGGGGATCTCCGCGAGCCGCTGCAGGGCGCGAGCGGCGGCCTGCGCGGCGCTCGCGAGGTCGGCGTTGGGGAGGATCACCACGAACTCGTCCCCCCCGTAGCGCGCCACGCGGTCGAAGGCGCGGACCTCTCCCATCAGCGCGCGGGCGACCTCGCGCAGCAGCGCATCCCCCGCGGAGTGGCCGTGGCGGTCGTTGACCAGCTTGAAGTCGTCGAGGTCGAGCAGCAGGCACGCCAGACGGCCGTCGGTGCGTGCGGCGCGACCGATCTCTTCGCGCAGGCGGCGGCGCATCGCGCGGTGGTTCATGCAGCCCGTCACACCATCCGTCCCCGCCTCCGCACGCGCCCGCAGCAGAGCCAGCGCGATCGCGGCCTGATCGACCAGCGCGGAGGCGCGCTGGAGCGCGTACCGATCGAATGCCTCCGGACCCCGGCGCACCAGAACGACCACCGCCTCGACCTCCCCCCGCACCCCGAGCGGCAGCAGCAGCGCGCACTCCGCGCCGCCCGCGGCCGCCAGGCGCGGCACGCTGGCGGCCAGTTCGTGGGATCCGACGGCGAGCATGCTCTGCCCCGTGCTCGCGACCCAGGCGATCCCCGAGGGGCGCTCGCTGGGGGGGGCCACGTAGTTGAGGCGGCCCTCGCCCTCGAAGAGATACACCACCACGAGCTCCCCCTCCGGCGCGCCGGAAGACGCAAGGTGATGGACGTGGATCTCATCGGCCCCCAGCAGCAGCAGGAGCTCCCGGGCGAGGGCCCGGAAGATCGCCTCAGAGTCCTCGGCGCCGTCCGCGAGTCGCATAAGACGGCGCAGCGCGTCGAGCACGGGATCCCCGCCGGTGCCCGCCCCGATGTCGAGCACGGGACCCCCCCCCGTGCCCGCCCCGGCGTCGACGGTGACGGCCGGTGCGACTCCCACATGCAGCTCCGCGCTTACGCCTGGCATGTGACAAATGTAGGTGATGTGACACCCGGGGGCAAGTGCAACCGACAGCGGAGATCTTCGTCCGCTGGGTGAGCCTGGCCCCGTTCTGCGCAACCAGCGTGGTGGGCATCGCGAGCTTCGCGGTACAGAGGTTGCCATGGGCGCTCAGCGCCGAGTGCGGGCCGACCCCCAGGTCCAGCGAGAAGCTCGAGATCGGCACGTCCGGCAGCGATTCGAAGTTCGTGCTCGTGATCCCGGTTTTCGAGATGTGGGTGTGGCCCACGAGCACCACCTCGACGCCGTCGCCGCGCAGGATCGCATCGAGGTCGGGGAAGGCCTCCCCCCCGTGGGAGACCAGGTAGACGGGCCCTTTGAGGCTGCCGACCGAAGCCGGGGGACGCGAGCCTTCGGCTCGCATCCCCGTTTCGGCTAGCACCGGGGTGCTCGCGGTGGCCTCTCCGACCTGCGATTCGCCGGAGCAGCCGCCGGGCGGGTCCGCGACTTCGAAGGTCGCCGCGAGACACGCTTTGCGGAGCGTGCTCTGGCGTGTGACCAGCTGCTTGGGCAGCGAGGTCAGCACCTGGCCGATGTTCGCCTGGTGGGCACCCTGGGAGATCCGGACTTCGAGGCTCGCCCCGTTAGCTTTCGAGGTCTTCCCGGAAGTGAAGGCGGTGAGCTTTGGAGCGAACGCGAGCTTGCCGCATTCGCTCACCTGGAAGGGGCTCGAGAGGCTCTGCGTGGCGAGCGCGCTCGATCCGGGCACGAAGCCGGTGAGCTGCGATTCGCTGGCAAGCGGTGAGCAGTTGGTCGGGTTGAACAGGAAGTTGGAGCGGTTGACCGTCACTTCGATGTTGCGCAGCCGCAGCGGCACCCCCTGCACGATCCTCGGCAGCGCGGCGGTGACGACCGCGCGGCCGCTGTACAAGCCGACGCCGATGCTCGCGCGGGTGACCACGTTGCCGAAATCGAAGGGACCGGCGTTCGCGGGCACCACGATCGAGAGGCCGTAGGGAGCGCCGTTGTAGAGCCCCGTCAGGTACACCTTGCCGGCGAGCCCGTACGGTTGGGAGCCAGCGCCGGCGCTCACCGAGGCGCTGCCGATTTCGCTGGCCGCCGGGCATGTCCCGGCGTTGGCCTGCGCTTCCGCGCACAGCGCCACCGAGGAGATCTCGCCGAGCAGGCCGGCGGGCAGTATGGCTTTGACGTCGCTGAGGTACTGCTGCCCGTCGGCGCGGGCGAGCGTGAAGGTGTATGAGGTGTAGGCGCCGGCGGTGGAGGATGTCTCGTGGGTGCTCTGGCTGAGCGAGAACGGCAGCGGCGAGGAGCAGCCCGTGGCGGCGAACGGCGTCGCGCTGAGCGCGGGAGCGCCACCGGTGTAGGGGGTGAAGAGCGCTTCCACCGCCCCGCTCGTGCACGACAGCGGGTTGGCCAGCGGCGCCAGCGGTCCGCCGTCGAACTTCATCGCCAGATCGCTGAAGGGCAGCTGCGGATTGCCCGCGAAGGTCGCTTCCAGGCGGCCCGTGCCGGGGTTGGGGGTGACCTGCCCCTGGAGTCTCACCGCCACGCCCAGCGCACTTTCGCCATCCACGTAGATCGTGTAGGGAGGACCGGTGATCGGAGCGCCGGTGGGGCTGCCGAGGTAGACGTTGCCGGTGAGCGAGCCCGGCGGCAGGTCGGTTTCGATGCCCACGCTCCCAACCTTGGAGGCCGCCGGGCACGCGACGGGCGTGGTGGGGCGCACGCCGGGGCCGATCTGCTGGAGCCCCGCCTGCGCTTCGGTGCACGCGGCCAGCCCGTGCGCCGCGGAGGGGTTGAGCGTGAGGCCTTCGGGCAGCGTCACGTGGGCGTCGTCGATGTCCGCCGTGTTGATCGCTTCCGCGCCCACGTTCTGTGGGACCTTCACTTCGGCGGTGACGCCGTCGGGTTCGTCGGACGTGGCCGTTTCCGGGTGCGCTTCGGCCGTCGGCTTGAACGGTACCCGATCGCACCCTTCGACCCCCACCGGGGTGTGGGTCTGGGTCTTCGAGATTGCACCTTCCCACGATTCGACTTCCAGGTAGGAGATCGTGGTCGTCGCGCAGACGCTCGGCAGCGTCAGAAAGTTGCCCTCCCCGGCCCTGCCGTTGAAGATCAGCTTGGACTTCAGCAGCGGGATCGATTTGCTGATGTTGTTGATTTCGAAGTACTCATGGAAGTCGGTATTCCAGCTGACGTGACCTTCGAGGAAGATGTGTTCGTTGGCGACCAGCGGCACCGACGCGTGGATGCCGAAGTAGAGCGGCAGCCCGGACGGCTGCTGGAGGTTGTAGACGGGCGCCGAGAGCGGCACGTCGCCGGCTGCCACGAAGACGGTGAGTTCGTCTTTGCCCACTTCGGTTTCGGCGGGGCACTTGTCTTCTTCGAAGGTCTTCACCGGGCACGCCGGCAGCGCCTCGGGATCGGCGGCGAGGCCCGGGGGAATGTCGACCCGCACCCGCTTGACGTTGCCGATCGGTTCGTGCCCCAGACCGGACGAGGTGGAGTTGAGTTCAAACGTGGTGAGGCCGTACTGAGGGTGGCCTGCGGCCTGCGTGTAGGCTTCTTCGTGGTTGGCTTCCACACTCGCGTAGGTGCACGAGGAGACGGTGCAGGTGCCCGCTTCGAAGTTCTTTTCTTCGACGCCAAACGCCGCCTGCGCCGCAGGCACCGCCACACCGCCGGCCGCGCAGCAGACCAGCGCGGCCACCAGCCAGATCCGAGCCTCTCCAATCCTCACAAATATCTATTACCCGGGCCGAGGCCCTTCTAACGTCAGGCCCTGAAGGTCACGGTGGCGGTTGCCTTGGAGCTGGCGCCCTTTTTCTTTGGCACGAACCCGATGCGCACCTTGATCCGCAGTTGGCGGAATTTGCCGAGCACTTCCCTGCCGATGCGGGTGAGCGGCACGTTGATCGTCGTCTTGCTCGCACCGCCGAGGTTGCGGCTGGCGAATTTCAGGTCGGTCCCGCTGCCGCTGATGCGCCCCGCGGCGTAGGTCTGCACGGTCATGATGGCGGTTGCTCCCGAGGTCCGGTGTTTGAGGATCTGCACCGGGCAGTTGGTGGGAGAGATCTTCGTCTTCTGTGTGATCGTCGGCCCGCTCTGCGCGACGATCGCGGTCGGCATCACGAGGTTCGCGGTGCAGAGGTTGCCGTTGGCGGCGAGCACCGAGTTCGAGCCGGTCGGGAGCTTCATGGCGAAGCTCGAGACGGGCACGTCGGGGAGCGATTCGAACGTGGTGGTGATGATCCCGTTCGCGACGTTGGTGTGGCCGGTGAGGATCGTCGTGATCCCGTCGCCCTGGAGGACCGCGTCGATGTCGGGGAACGCCTCGCCACCGTGGGAGACGAAGTAGACGGTCCCCGCGAGCGTGCCCGGCAGCACCGGGGTCGTGGCGGTGGCGCTGCCGACCCGCGAGTCCGCCGGGCAGTTGCTGGGGTTGGCTTCGAAGGTCGCCGCCACACATGCCAGTTTGAACGTCGCCAGACGCGCTGGAAGCTGCTTGGGCAGCGAGGTGGTGACCTTCAGGATGTTGCCCTGGCCCGCGCCCTGGCTGATCTTGACTTCGAGGCTCGCCCCATTCGCTTTCGAGGTTTTCGCGCCGGTGAAGGCGGTGAGGCTCGGTTTGAATGCCAGCGCGCCGCATTCGCCCACCGAGAAGGGGCTCGAGACGCTCTGGGTGACCGTCGCGTTCGACCCGAGCACGGCGAGGCCGGTGAGCGTCGATTCGCTCGCCAGGGCTCTGCAGTTGGTCGGGTTGAGCAGGAAGCTCTGGCGGTTGACTTCGATGCTCACCTTCTGCAGCCGCAGCGGGACGCCCTTCCAGATCGTCGGTATCGCGCTCGTGACGATCACGCGGTAGGGGCTGTTCGGTTCGACGTTGATCGTGGCGCGCGTGACCACGTTGCCGAGGCTGAACGGGCCGGTGACGGCCGGCACCACGATCGCCATCCCGTAGGGGGCCCCGCCGTAGGGCCCCGTCAGGTAGACCGAGCCCGTGAGCTGGTAGGGCGCGGGACCGGCCCCCGCGGAGACCGTGACGCTCCCCATCTTGCTCGCCGCGGGGCAGGCTTCTTCCTTGGTCGACGCTTCGCCAACCTGCGCTTCGCTGCACAGCGCCACCGCGGGGATCCGCCCCACCAGGCCGGGCGGCAGCACGGTCCTGACCTGCGAGAGGTACTGCTGGCCCGCGGGACGAGTGAGGTTGAGGGTGTAAGAGGTCGAGGCCCCCGCGCTCGTGGGCAGGCTGGAGGTGCTCTGCGTGAGCGCGAACGGCAGCGGCGAGGAGCAGGCTCCGCCCGAGCCGTTGCTGTCCACGAGGAACGAGCTGAAGGGCGACTTGGTCGCGAACGAGCCGATGTACGGTTCAAGGCTCGTTTCGGTGCTCGCGACCGTGCAGGCCAGCGGGTTGGCCAGCGGCGCGAGCGGCCCGCCTTTGAGGTGCAGCTTCACGTCGCTGAAGGGCTGTTCCGGGTTCTGCGCGAAGGTGACGGTCAACTGCCCCGTCGCTTCCCTGGGCACGACCGTGCCTTTGAGGCGCACCGAGATGCCATAGCGCGGGGACTCGGCGTCGAGGTACATGATGTACGGCGGTCCCGTGATCGGACCGGATTCAGGCCCGCCGAGATAGAGGTCGCCTTTTAGCGATCCCGTCGGAAGGTCCGGGATGTCCAGGATGACCGTGCCGATTTTCGAGCCGAGCGGGCACTGCACTTCGTTCCTGGTGCCGATGCCGATCTGCTTGGGCGTGCACGCTTCCAGGCCGTGCGCGGCGGAGGGGTTAAGCGTCATGCCTTCCGGCAGCGTGATGCTCGCGGTCCGCAGCTGCGAGGAGTCGATGCCCGTGGGGCTGGGATCGTGCGGCAGCTTCAGTTCGGTCGTGACGCCGTCGGGCTGATCGGACTGGGTGGTTTCCGGTTCAAGCGAGAAGGTGGGTTCAAAGGGCACGGCCGAGAAGGGCGCGAGGCCGCTGCACCCTTCGGTGCCGATCGGGGTGACGTATGCCTTCGGCGGGGTCGTCTGGCCTTCGAGAGATGTCAGCGTCACCGTACTCGTGGTGGCGACCCCAGGTGCGGCGCAGTTGCTTGGGTTCGAGATGAAGCCACCATTTTCTTTATTGCCGATATCGCCTTTGAGGATCAGCCGCGAGGAGATCAGCGGCAGGGCCGGAGAGACGTTGATTTCGTAGTAGTCGTGGTAGTTTCCGGCCCATTCCACGCTGCCTTCGATCAGGGTGTGGCCGTAGTACTGCTGTTCCTCGAGGTGTTTTTCGGTGGCCGCTTTGGCCGCTTCTTTTTCGGCTTTGCTCCCTTCGAACTCTTCTTCGGGAAGCGGGTGTTCCGCGAACGCTTTTTCAAGCGCACCTTTGGTGAGTGCCTTCGGGAGTTCGAGCGCCACACCGAAGTCCGAGGCTAGACCGGTGGGCTGCACGAGGTTGTAGACCTTGCCTTCGACCGGTAGGTCCCCGCCTTCCGGGAACGGTTTTGTACCTGCGTACACCGTGACCTTGTTCACGCCGATTTCGGATTCCACTTCACCTTTTTTGTTCTTTTTACATTCCGGTGCGGCATAGAAGCCCGTGCCAGGTATCGCTTCGGCGGCGCCAAATTCGGCAAACGAGCACTGCGCAACAGCCTCCGGGTTCGTACTCACCCCGGGACCGACGTCGGTGCGGACATGCGTGACTATACCCAGCGGCGCCTCGTTGGGTAGTTTTCCGATGGTGGCAACCTTGAAATCGGTGATCCCCCACGCCGGGTGGCCAGCCGCCTGGGTGTAAACCTGTTCTTTGGCTTCAGCAAGGGTAGGTTCCTTGGGCACCGAGTACTTGAGCCCCGGAAACGGTTCCACATTTTCCGAGCCGCATTCTTCTTTGAACGCAGTGGAACAATTGGCGGCCACGAACGTTTCGACGCCCACCGCTGCCTGCGCGACGGGGGCAAAAGCGGCGAGGCCCGCGCCGGCAAGCAGCGCGATGAGCCCGATCCGCACAGAACGGATCGTCGTGTCAGCGGGGAACCTCATGTAAATCCTCCCTCATAGCCCAGGGTCGTCCTTGTCTACCTGGAGAAACACCCAGCCTATACCCGGGTTGCGCACTCCTTAAGCATCTTTACAGGCTCAGCGGCCGTTGGGCGGGGGAATCCTTGCAGGCTCAGCGGCGGCCAAGCGGAAGGTACCCGGACCCTCTCAATGACTATCGGGCTGGGGAGTGGTCAGCGGGGGACGCTCCTCCCGGGCTGTCGCAAGCGACTCCTCGAGGCCGCCGCCAGCGCCGACGGCGACGCCCACGAGCGGCTGGATCAGCATCCGCAGCGCGAGCGCCGCCCCCACCCAGCCGGGAGCGGTGACGCGCCTGGAGCGGCGCTCCACACCGCGTTCGATCGCGTCGATCGCGAGCGCCAGCGGCACCGGCTTGGTGAGGGGGCCGGGCCCGCGCCGCATCCGCTGGGCGGTCCGCGTCTGCATGCCGCGGCTGACCATGTCGGTGTCGATGAAACCGAAGTAGCCCACTCCCGCGCGCGCGCCCGAGGGGCGAAGCTCGACCTGCAGGGTGTTGCCGAGCGCCTCCACCCCGGCCTTGGAGGCGTTGTAGGGGCCGAGCATCGGCCCGTGCACCGCCGCCGCGAGCGAGGCGATCGCCAGCGCGTACCCGCGGGGGTGCGCGATGTGGGGCCCCGCGGCGCGCAGGGTGTAGTAGACGCCGAGCAGATTGACCGCGATGATGCGCTCGAAGACTGCGGGGTCGCCCCCGATCAGCGGCAGCGCCGAGGCGATGCCGGCGTTGGCGATCACCACGTCCAATCCCCCGAGGCCCTCGACCGCGCCCTCGACGGCGCGCTCGACCTGAGCGCGATCGGTGACGTCGCACTCGAACCAGGGAGCGCTCCCGCACTCCGCGGCCACTCCCTCCAGCAGCTCGGGCTCCAGTCCGGCGAGCGCCACTCGCGCGCCGCGCTCGTGCAGGCGTCGCGCGGTGCCCGCCCCGATCCCGCGGGCGGCTCCGGTGATGAGCACGCGGCGGCCCCCGAGGGGGATCGAAGCTCTATTCATCATGGTGGCTGGTTGGGGCATGGTCGCCTTCTGGGCCGATGGGGAGCGGTCGCCTTCGGGAGTGCAGGCTACCCCTTGTCGGTCCCGCACGGAACGTCGACGGGCGGCTTCCCCGCGGATCGGCTCAGCCACAGGAGGGCCGCGAAGACCGCGAGAGCGAGCAGGTTCAGGATGAGCTTGTAGTCGAGCGCGGCGGCGCCGAAGAGGTGGGCACGGCTTGGGCGGGGACCGGAGGGGAGAAGGCCGAGCACACCGAACAATGCCGCGACGGCGAGCGCGGCGAGAACCATCGTGAGGTACATCAGCGCGACCGTGCGCAGCGCGTAGGAGGAGCCGTAGAACTTGCGGTAGATCGCGACGATCGGTAGTACGAGCAGGTCTGCGAAGAGGAAGGCGATCACGCCCGAGAAGCCGATCCCACCGGACCAGAGCACCGCGGCGAGCGGCACGTTGCCGATCGAGCACACGAACGACAGCACCGCGATCAACGGGGCCACGAGCGCACTCTCGATCGCGGGCAGCGGCCGGGGAGCGTTGACGATGAAGAGGCTCTGGAAGAAGCCGTTGCCGAGCTGCGCCATGAAGCCCGCGAGCAGGAACCCCACGGCGATCTCGCGGTAGAGCATCTGCCAATCCCCGGAGAAGTTGAGCGCCACCTCCGACCAGGCGGCGCGCGATCTCAGGCGCTCGCGCCAGTCGCGCTCGGGGGGGTCCGCGGCGTGAGGACCCTCCGCCGGGTGGGAACCCTCCGCGAGGTGGTGATCTTCGGCGGCGTGGTCGTGGCCTCCGGCGTGGTCGTGGCCCCCGGCGTGATGATGATGATGGCCCCCCGCCGGGGCGCTCTGCGCGTGCCTGCGCGCGTCGGCTTCCAGGCTGACGGGTACGAAGCGACGCAGCAGCAGAGCCATCAGCGCGATCATCGCGATCCCGCCGAGATACTCGGCGAGCGTGAACTGCCAGTCGATCAGCACCCACAGCACAAGACCGAGCTCCCAGACGAGGTTGGTGGAGGCGAACTGAAAGGCGAGCGCGGTGGCGGAGGAGGCGCCCTTCTCGAACAGCGAGCGGGCGATCGCGACGGCTGCATAGGAGCACGAGGAGGAGGCCGCGCCGAGACCCGTGGCGAGCGCCACGGGCCGCGCCCCCGAGCCGGCGAGGGTGTGCTCGATGCGCTCGCGCGGCACCCACGCCTGCACGATCGCGCTGATCGCGAAGCCGAGCACGAGCGCCCACCACACCGCCCACGCCATCAGCAGCGAGTCGCGCAAGCCGTGCCAGATGACTTCGAGCGCACCGCCCACCGGGTCAGCTCGGTAGATGGAAGGGAACGGTCGTGACGACGATCCCCGGCAGCTGGCGCAGCGCCCGGCGGAGACGCGGGGCAACGCCGTTGTGCAGCAGGCGGTGCCAGGCGCGGCGCACGACGAGTTCGGGCAGCACGATCGTGATCGTGAAGTCCGGCGCCTGATCGTGCAGCAGGCGCAGGTAGCGCGCGAGCGGGGCCACCAGGGCGCGGTAGGGGGAGAGCACGATCTCAAGGGGGACGTGGTCGCCCCAGACCTGCCAGTAGGAGCGAAAGCGCCGGGCCTCCTCGGGGTCGGTGGAGATGTGGATGGCGAGCACCGGCTGACCCAGGGAGGCGGCGTAGGCGAGGGCGCGCAGCGACGCGAGATCCATCGCGATGACGGGCACAACCGTGAGGTTCAGGACCTGGTCGGGGGCCTCCTCGCGCTCGTGCAGGCCGCTGCGGACCGCACTGTGGGCGCGGTCGCTCGGGAGGGAGCTGGAGGGGGGCGCGATGAGCTTCGCGCGGGCGCGCGCGGGGATCGGCTGCAGCGCGACGGCGCGCCCGACGGCGAGATAGTGGGTGCGGATGCGCAGAAAGAGGACCACAAGCGTGGGGATCAGGATCACGACCAGCCAGGCGCCCTCCAGGAACTTCGTGAACGAGGTGATCAGCAGCACGATCGCCGAGAGGAAGGCGCCCAGCGCGTTGAAGCAGATGCTCCGCTGCCAACCCTCCTCGCGGGTACGCAGCCAGCGCACGACCATCCCGGTCTGGGAGAGCGTGAACGCGAGGAACACGCCCACGGCGAACAGCGGGATGAGGCTCGTGACGGAGCCGTCGAACGCGGCGAGGATCGCGGCGGCGGCGGCGCCGAGCACGACGATCCCGTTCGAGAACGCGAGGCGGTCGCCCATGCGCAGGAAGAGACGCGGAGCGGAGTAGTCGCGCGCGAGGAAGAACAGCAGCCGGGGGAAGTCCGAGAAGGCGGTGTTGGCGGCGAGCAGCAGCACGAGCGCGGTGGCGGCCTGCACGTAGCCGTAGAGCACGCCATTCCCAACGCCGTCGTGGGCGAGCTGGGAGAGCACGGTCTGCGAGGAGGAGGGCACGATCCCGTCGAGCTCGATCAG
This sequence comes from uncultured Solirubrobacterales bacterium, assembly GCA_963771915.1. Lineage (GTDB taxonomy): Bacteria > Actinomycetota > Thermoleophilia > Solirubrobacterales > Solirubrobacteraceae > Palsa-744. The sequence goes on from CAVYVD010000001.1 coordinate 1,057,617, forward strand.
GACGACCGTGCCGACGAACATCACCACGAGCAGGGACACCATCCACGTGAGGGTGGTGCGCGCATTGCGCCACTCCACCGGTTTGAATGCGGGGATCCCGTCGGAGATCGCCTCGATCCCCGTCATCGCGGTGGCGCCGGAGCCGAAGGCGCGCAGGATCAACAGCAGCCCCACACCCTCGGCGGCGTGCACCGGCGGGCGGGGCGTCGCGTGGAAGCCGTGCCCGGCGGCGTCCACCAGACCGACGGCGACGAGCAGGAAGATCGCGAGGATGAACATGTACGTCGGCGCGGCGAACAGCAGCCCCGCCTGGCGCACGCCGCGGAGGTTGCCGGCTACGAGGAGCGCGATCACGCCGAGCCCCAGCGGAACGGTGTCCGGCGCGAGCGAGGGGATCGCTGAGGTGATCGCGGCGACCCCGGAGGCGACGGAGACGGCGACGGTGAGGACGTAGTCGAGCATCAGCCCCGCGGCGGCGATGAGGCCGGGGAGCAGGCCGAGGTTGTCGGAGGCGACGATGTAGGAGCCCCCGCCGCGGGGGTACGCGCGGATCGTCTGACGGTAGGAGAGCCCCACGACGACCATCAGCACGAAGATCGCGAGTGAGATCAGCCGCGAGTAGCCGAAGGCGGCGGCCCCGCCGAGGGCGAGCACGACGAGCATCGCTTCGGGCCCATACGCCACGGAGGAGAGCGCGTCGGAGGAGAGCACCGGCAGCGCGACCAACTTGCGCATACGCTCCTCCAGCACCGCCGCGGAGTGCAGCGGGGGGCCGAGCAGCACGCGCCGCACGCGCCCCGCGGTCCAGCCCCCGCGCGTGGGGGCGTGCCCGGCCTCGCGCGTCGCCTCGAGCTCCTCCCCGGGCGCGCCATCCACCTCGACCGGCACGAAGCGCGTACGCCCGAGGCGCACGGCGCCGGCGGGAGTCGCGCTGCTCTGCTCGTGCGCACCACTCTGCCCGAGGTTGGGGTCGCAGGGCAGCGCGCGGATCCACTGCGAGCGCTCGCCGAGAGCGCTCCCCCAGCGCTTCCCGATTCCGCGCAGCACCTCCAGGTCGCTCTCGGCGAGTGCGGGGTAGCCGGTGGCGGGGCTCAGCACGACGGGCGGCTGCTCGCCGTCGGGTGCCGCGGGGGCCGCGGGTGCGGGCGTCTGCCCAGGCGCGGAAGGCGGCTCTGTCTGCGGCGGGGTGGGGCTCGCCATCGGGGCCATCATCACAGAGCCAGCCGACGCCGACCACCGCTTGAGCGCTCCGCCCGCGAGCCTCCGGGTTAACGGCGCTGCGCGACTATCGCATCAACACCCCCGCGTAACGTGAGGCACGACATGGCTACCGCTATAGCCAACCTCCCCCCAAGCGAGCGCCCGCGGGAGCGGCTGCTACGCGGCGGGCCGGAGGCGTTGAGCGACCGCGAGCTGCTCGCACTCGTCCTACGGCACGGCCGTCGGGGAGAGAGCGCCCTGAGTCTCGCAGCCTCGTTGCTCGCCGAATACGACGGTCTCGGCCCACTCGCCGGCGCGCAGCCGGAGGAGCTCGCCACGAGGAATGGCATCGGAGTCGCGAAGGCAGCAGCGCTCGTGGCCGCGTTTCAGCTGGGCCGACGGATCGGTCGCGAAGACTTGCCGCGCGTGCTGCGAAGTCCGAGCGATGTAGCCGAGGTCGCACGTCGGGAGCTAGACGGCCTACGCCGTGAGCGCGTGCTCGTACTCGTTTGCGACGCAGCAAACCGGCTCCGGCGAACCGTGATCGTCTCAGAGGGATCGATCGACCGCTCGCTCGTGCCGGTGCGGGAGATCCTCAACGCGGTACTTCGCCACGACGGGCGGGCCTTCGCCATCGCCCACAACCATCCGGGCGGGGATCCGGAGCCGAGCGACGCCGATCACCTTGCGACGGCCGAGGTAAGAAAGGCGGCGAGTGTCGTCGGCCTCCGGTTTCTCGGGCATGTCGTCGTCGGCAGGCAGCGAATCCATCGCAGTGCCAACAATCAGCGAGAACCAAATACCTCGTTTAGCACCGCAGGAATCAGCGCCTTAGATAGTTCGATTTGACCCTGACGACTGGTAGCTATCACAACGACGCGGTCGCGCACAAGGTCCAGTCGCTCAGCGAGCCTGGTTGCTGCACATCCAGTGACTATTGGTACCTCGATAGAAGAGAGCAGACCCGAACGCAGTCGTGGAAGCTGGAGGCTGTGAGTCAGTTCCATCGCAGAGTCGAGCACTCTTCGACCACGAAGGGTGTGGGCAAGTAGCGAAGGCGAGACGCCAAGACGGGGACGCAGAACATACTGATCGACCGAGCACAACCCATGCCGATCGGCAACCCAGACCTTATTCTGATACGGACGAAGGTAGCCGTAAACTACATCTCCGGGCCTGAAGCGGAACTTGCGGCCTTGAACGGATTCGAGAGTGTCGCTTCCTATACATCGACCGGTGTGGCTCTCGATGTGCTGGAGACCAACGAATGCGCCTGCTGGTGAAGGGTCATCTCCAGGGTGTATTGTGTCGGACACGAAATCGGCCAGCTTACCGACGCATTCGTAACCAGTTCCCGAGCTAGTCACAAGCGCATCCACGAGCGTAGGCAACATATTCATTAGTGTGCCCGCTTTATTCCTATTCAGATAATTCAATATCGAGATAACATAGCCGTCGATGGCATCCATGTAAGCGGCAACTCTTTGCTGCTCTTTGATTGGGGGTAGAGGTATCCTCACTTCGAGTAGCTGGTACGGCTGAACCCGCTTTCGTCCGACCATGCTTCCCCTGGGAATGAGTTGTTCCCAAAATCGCGGCCATCGAGTGATCCATCGCAGATACCCAGGGTACACCAGATTGGAGTCTATAGCAAAGGTTGGATACTCACTCGATACGAAGCATCCATCGAACTCAGCAGAGACTACGCCTACAGCTCCCTCCCAGCCATTAAGCCGACTAAGGACGAATTGATTCTCATGAAGACGGAAAAGACAGGTGTAAGAAGTATCGGCGCCGTAGATCCGCTGCCGCTCGAAAATTCCCTTACCAAAGCTGTAAATACCAGCAATTCTGTAGGTCTTATCAGACTTGAGCAAGACCTCATCCTGCTCAATTTTAAGCACCTTTTTGAGTGGCACCATCTTCGGCTGACTCACTGGTCGAGTCCAGTCATTTCTGCCCCTAAACCTTCAAGCAGTCCAAGAATCTCATACTCAACTTTGACTAGCTCATCGACCAACTCCCTCGGCGGACGATGTGCCAGATCCTCTGGCCCATGTGGGTTCCGGAAGTCGAGATTAAAGCCATCGGCCTCGATCTGGGCCATTGCCACTCGCCAAGCCCGCTCGTTCTCCTTACGCTTATTCCACCACGCCAGACAGTCGGCAAATTCCTCAAAACGCATCGGCTTCGTCTTCGAATACTTCTTGCGTCCCTCCGGCGGAGGGATCTCATAGAACCAGACCTGCTTGGTTCGCCCAGTCTTCTCGAAGAAAAGAAGGTTGGACGGAATCGCGGTGTAAGGCTCGAACACACCGTCGGGAAGCCGCACAACCGTGTGCAGGTTGCACTCGGTGAGCAACTGCTGCTTGATCCGGGCGCCAAGCCCACCCGCAAACAGCACACTGTTCGGCACGACGATGCCGCACCGTCCGCCGTCCTTGAGCTGGCGGATCACCAGCTGGAGAAAGAGCCATGCAGTCTCCGCTGTCTGCTTGCCGGCGGGGAAGTTCGCCTGAATGCTCTTCTCCTCCTCGCCGCCAAAGGGGGGGTTCGTGAGGATGACGTCGACCCGGTCCCTTCTGCCGATCTGGGTGATCGGCCGGGCGAGAGCGTTGCCGCGGACGATGTTCGGCTGTCCGACGCCGTGCAGCACGAGGTTCATCATCCCAAGCAAGTAGGGCAGCGGCTTCTTCTCGATTCCGCGGAGGTTGGTGTGCAGCTTCCGCAGCTCCTGCGTGGTCTTGACCTGCGGCCGCAGATGATCAAGCGCCTCGACGAGGAAGCCACCCGTGCCACAGGCGGGGTCGAGGACGATCTCACCGAGCCGCGGGGCGACCTGCTGGACCACGAAGCGTATGACCGGGCGCGGTGTGTAGAACTCGCCTGAGTCGCCCGCAGCGTCGCGCATCTCGCGGAGCATCGACTCGTAGAGATGGGCCATCGTGTGGATGTCGTCGGAGGACGCGAAGTTGATCTCGTTGACCTTGTTGATCACATCGCGCAGGAGGTAGCCGGAGAGCATCCGGTTGTTGGTCTCCTTGAAGACCTCAGCGAGCACGTCTCGAGGATCGTGGCCACCCGTGCCACTGAGGCCGCGGAGGTAGGGCAGGAGCTGGCCGTTGACGAACTCGAGCAGCGCCTCCCCCGTGGGCCCGTTGGGGTCCGCAGCCCAGTCCCGCCACCGATAGGGCGATTCGATCGCGGGGCGGTGGTTGGCCTCGGTCACCTCGCGGTTGACTTCCAGACCGTCGAAGGCCTTCAGAAAGAGCAGCCACGCGAGCTGGGGAATCCGATCGAGGTCGCCGTTGAGGCCAGCGTCCTTGCGCATGGCGTCGCGGGCCGACTTGATGACGGCTGCAAGCTTTGCCTGGGGGGAGACAGGGGGAGTCGTCTTCTTGGGTCGGGCCATGGCGCTAGGTCTCCTCGGTTGGGAACATCGCGGACCACAACGTCGCCATCGTGGCTACAGCCGCAGGGAAGGCAGTTGGTGTTCAGTCTCTGTTCGGCCGCGAGCCGCTCGTACCGCTCGGGCCAGCTGGTCGGTAATGGTGGGAGCGAAGGCGGCGGGCTCGCGCCATTGCGCTCACCCCATACCAGCCGAACCGCCGCCGCGAGCGTGGAGGGCTCGAGGAGCTCGTGCTCGGAGAGGATCACCAGGTCGACGAGGTCCCGTACTCGGGTGTTCTCGCGGTCGCCGAAATCCCTGAGCATCCCGTGGAACTTCTCTGCGGCGTGCCGGTTGACGTCGATGATCTCAACGAGCGGAGAGTCGATCCCCGCGAAGTCGAGCGAGTTCGGCAATGGCACAAGGTCTGTCGCGCCGAGCTCGTGGGCGCGAGGCGAAATGTCCACCTGGACGCCACCGAAGGGCCTGCCCGCAAGCTCTGCAGCGACCTTCACCCGCCATGTGAGGCGGCCGCCGTCATCCTCCATCAGCTGCTTGATCGGTCCGGCGATGAGCGTAAACTTGTCACCATCGACGTCCACTTCCAGGGCTTCGACGAGTCGTTCCCTCAGCTCCTCGGCATCTGCCACATCGCCACGGAGCCCGAGGTCGATGTCTTTGGTGAGCCGAGCGTCGTCCCGCAGCCGGACCTCGAGCGCCATCCCACCCTTGAGCACCCACTGGCCGGGCTCGGCGGTGTGGAGCCGGCTGACGATCCGCTCGAAGAGCACCCGGCGGCGTAGCCGATCGAGACCTACCTTGGTGTCTTTTGAACGAGAGAGCAGCCGCTGCTCGAGCGCCATGCGGAGCGCCCGAGGTGTCGCGTAGGTCATTGCGCCGCTGTCCGCTTTATCGCACGCTCGATGTACAGCGCCGCCTTCGTGTCAAGGGTCTCAGCTCGCGCCCGCAACTGGCGGATTGTGAGGAGCCCGCCCTCGCGCGCTTCCTGGATCGCCCGCGCGAGCTGATCCTCTTCGGCGGAGAGACCAGCGATATCAACGAGTGAGCGAATCACGGTGGTGAGCGTAAACCCGGTCCGCTTGACCACGTCGCTGTCGGCGAGGTCGGCGTGGTGTAGGACGACGGCGGGGTCTCGCATCGAGAACCCGGGGGGCACGGTGAGGTGCACGCGTGCGGACTCGAACTCGCCGATGCCATGAACCGAGAGCGCGCTCTCGTGCGAGACGACGGCGCGCCCCCGCGACCAGAGCGACCAGCGGATCAGATCGTCGTGGATGTCCGGTATCCACTCGACGAGGCGAAAGAGGCCTCGATCGACGCGCAGCCAGTTGCCTGCGCCAACGTGGTGCGCCTGCGCGGGATAGGAGTAGCCGATCCCCTTGGCCTGGGCCGCCGTGAAGTAGCCGCCTTGGTCGGCCGCCAGGCTGAACAGTCGTCGTCGTAGGTCGCGTCGATCCGTCGGCACACATAAATACTATATGGAAACTAAAGTTCTACGTGGAGGCAGATATCCGAACTAAAGTTTTCGTATAGTATTAGGCTGCGTATAGGAGCTCTCCGAGCTTCCCCACCGCCTCGTGGAGGGCATCGGGAGAGCCGAAACGCTCCGCGATCTCAGCAGGCGAGCCCACGGCGGGACTTCGAGCACGCCAAGATCGTCGAGCTGGCCGATGCCGTGCTCGGTGTACTTCTCCAGCAGCTGGGCGAGAACCTCCCGCGCCGCGGGCTGGTAGGCGGCCAAGAAGTCGGCGTGTTCCTTGCGAACCCGCCGGGCTCGGTCGGTGCGGGTGGCCAGCGGCTGGTTCCACGCCAGGTGGACGAGCACATCCAGGGGATCAGCGTCACCGAGGCCGGTGCGCTCGGCCAGCTCGCCGATATCGATCGCGTGCTGCGCAAGCACATCGAGCACATCCTGACGCCCCACCCGGCTGCGCCACTTCGAGCGCAGGATCTTGGGGTCTGGGAAGAGCATGCGAACGGTGTCGGCGACGAAATCGCGGTACTCGACGAGACGCAGTCGAGAGGTCTCGGGATCCAGGTGATAGATCGCCTCAGCGGTTACCCAGACCTCGACGTCGTCCACGTAGAACTTCGCCCGCGGCACCACATCGGGGTCGTCCGGATCGATCGTCTGGTTGTCGGTGACGTCGGGCTCGAACGGGGACTCCGGCTCCTCGACCACCGTCTCCTCGAAGACGTTCCCCTCATCGTCGACTTCCTCCCGGTCGACTCGCTCGGGTGGACCGTCGAACTCGGGATCCGCGAATAGCCTGGTCGCACCCGCGTAGTCGATGATGTCGAACGAGAGCTTGTCCTCGTCGGGAAACAGCCGGGTGCCTCGGCCGATGATCTGCTTGAAAAGCGCAAGCGAACCGATCGGTCGGAACAGGACGATGTTGCGAACGGTCGGCAGGTCGACCCCGGTCGAGAGCATCTGGGATGTGGTGGCGATCACCGGGACGTCCTGCTCGGTGTCGGCGAAGTCGCTCAGGTAGCCCTTGCCGATCTTGCCCTCTTCGCTCACGATCCGAACCACATAGTTCGGATGCTGCCGGGTCAAATCGGCGTTCATGTTGTGCAACGCTCGCCGCATCTGGTCGGCGTGCTCCTGGTCAACACAGAAGACGATGGTCTTGGCCCACCGGTCGGTACTGCCGAGGTATTTGGTCAGGTGCCTCGCGGCCTCCTCGGTGCGTGTGAGCAGCGAGACGGTCCGCTCGAACTCCCTGGTCGTGTATAGACCGGGGGGGATTTTCCTGCCGAAGCGATCCAGCTGCTCCGGGGTGGGTTCCCAACCATGGGCGTCAGGGCTGAGCACCACGCGACGCACCCGGTAGGGCGCGAGAAAGCCGTCGTCGATGCCGTGGGCGAGGGAGTATTCGAAGAGGGATCGCCGAAGTACTCGTAGCTGTCAACGGTCTCCTCACGCTTCGGCGTCGCCGTCATCCCGAGCTGTGTCGCTTCGGAGAAGTGCTCGAGGATGGCCCGCCACGACGATTCGGCGTTTGCGCTGCCCCGGTGGCACTCGTCGACGATCACCAAATCGAAGAAACCGGGATCGATCTGCCGGAAGATCCCGTTTGGCTCGTTGGCCCCGTCGGCTAGCGCCTGGTAGAGCGCGAAGTAGATCTCCCGCCCGGCCTTGGCATCCCCGCTCAGCTTCCAGACCGGCCCTTCGCCAAAGGCCGGGACGAAGTAGTCGCGCTGCGGCTGGTCGATCAGGATATTGCGATCGGCGAGGTAGAGGATGCGCGGATTGCGGTCCGGGCGCCACCCGCTCTTCCAGAGCTTCCAGACGATCTGCATCGACACGAAGGTCTTGCCGGTGCCGGTCGCCATCGTGAGCAGGAGCCGCTTCTCACCCCCGAGGATCGCCGCGGCCGCACGGTTGATCGCGGTCTGCTGGTAGTAGCGGGGCTCCTTCACGCTACCGTCGGCGTTGTGGAGCGCTCGATTGAAGGGCACGACGACCCCGTCGGCCACCGCCTCCTCGGTGATGCCCTTCCAGGCGCGGTACCTCGACCACAGCTCCTCTGGGCCCGGAAAGGCGACGAGCTTGTCGGTCTCGATGCCGGTGTCGCGGTCGTCCTCGACAATGCCCTTGCCGTTAGTCGAGTAGACGAAAGGGAGGTCGAGCCGCCGGGCATAGTCCTTCGCCTGCTGTAGTCCCTTGCCGGGAATCGAGTACTCGCGCTTCGCCTCGACAACGGCAACGGGCACGCCGGGCCGATACTCGAGCACGTAGTCGGCGCGAAGCGAATCCCCCCGCCGGTGCTTCTTTCCCACGGCGATCACCCGACCGTTGGTTATCGGAAACTGCTGCTGAATCTGGTCGTCATTCCAGCCCGCCGCGTGCAGGCGCGGCAGCACATAGTCACGACATGTGTCCCTCTCGGGCGGTCCCGCCATGGGCATACCGTACAGGGCAACTGCGATGATACGCCCGATAATTCGTCCTCTCAGCGCACGATCAACGTGGCTTTCATCCCTTTGGCCTCATGCCCTGGGAGCGAGCAGAAGAGGGTGTAGCTGCCAGCGCGGAGCTTGAGTTTGAGATCGTGCACAACCCCGGGTTCGGTGTTGGGAAGGGCGCCCGGTTCGCTGCCTTCGGTGGGTTCGAGGACGTGCATGTTGTGCATGTCTTCACCGCGGTTGACGAGCTCGAGGATGACTTCCCCGGCGGGCACTTCGGGCCGGGAGAGGGTGAAGCTGTACTCCTTGGCGATCACCTGCACGCGCGCGGGCGCGGGCGGGCCGGGGGGACTCGTGGCGGGCGATTCCCCGGCAGGTTTGCCCGGGGCGGGCGTGCCCCCTTCCGGGGGAGATGTAGCGGCCGGTGGCGCAGGGCCTCCGGGGGCCGCGGAGGGGCCGAGATCGACCGGTGCGGTAGAGCCGGCCGGCCGGGAGGGAGCTTGCGCCCCGGAACCAGGGCGGGCTGGCTTGCGAGCGCGGCGGGAGCGGAGGCAGCGATGGGCGTGCCCGAAGCGACAGGCATGGGTCGGACAGTGGGATGAGCGCGCGGCGCGGCAGGTACGGCGAGCGGGCGCGGTCGCGGGCGCGGCGAGCGCAATCGCGGCGAGGGCCCCGGCGAGGAGGCAGAGCGCGCTGAGCGCCACCACCCAGATCCGGGCGCGAGCGCTCATCACTTCAACAGCACGGGCCGCGCGAAGCTCGAGGCTTCCGGGATCGCGACCGCGGCTTCGGTCTGGAACCACTGCTCCAGCAGTGAGCAGTACATCGAGCGGAAGTCCGAGGTGCTGCGGACGTTTTCGTTTTCGTCGAGCGTGGCGAGGCCGGGGAATTCGCCGACCATCGTGCCCGATACCTGGGTGCCGATCAGGAAGGCCACGCCACCAGCGCCGTGGTCGGTGCCGAACCCGTTTTCCTGGGGGTGGCGGCCGAACTCCGACCACAGCTGGATCAGCACGCGGTCCGCCAGGCCGCGCGCTTCGAGGTCGCGCTGGAAGGCGAGCACCGATTCCACGGTCTGGCCGAGGTCGGTGGGGAGCGTGGTTAGCTCGTTGGAGTGCGTGTCGTAGCCGCCCACGGCATTCAGCGAGACGCACTTGATCGGCAGCCCCGCGGCAAGCATCGCGGCGAGCGCGGCGAGACGTTCGGGGAATTCCCCGCCCGCGGTGGGGTAGGTGACGGGGGAGGTGTAGGCGGGCTTGCCTTCGGGTCCCACGAAGGGGGCCATCTCTTTGAGGACGATGTTCGTGTCGAGCGAGGCCCCCCGCGCTTCGACGAGGGCGGGGGAGGTCGCGCCGAGTTCGCCGAGCGCGCCGTAGGTCTCCAGGGTGGGGGCAGTGAGCGGTTCGCCGAGGCCGCACGCCCACATGTCGAAGCCCACCGGGGAGGAGACAGCGGCGACGGGCACCTTCGCGGTGGCCAGGGCGGGCGCGAGGCTGTAATCGAGCGAGAGACCCTGCAGGGGGTTGCCCGGTTCGCCGGTGGCGTCGAGGAAGCGCCCCATCCACCCGGTGCGGGTGTCGGTGGCGAGCTGCCCAACCTCCCCCACCTCCCAGTAGTGGCGGCTCGTGAAGTGGCTCTCGTCGGGGGGGTCGTAGCCGATCGCGGGGAACACCGTGACCTTGCCCTCGCCGTGCAGCTGCGCGAGGCCGCCCGCGTTGGGGTGCCACATCAGGGTGGGGTCCTCGGTGAAGGTCTGCCCCGCCCCTTCCGCGAGGCCGATCGCGGGACGCAGTTCGTGGTAGCGAGCTTCCTTGACGGGGGCCAGCACCGAGAGGGCGTCCCAGCCGCCTTCCATGAAGATCGACACGAGCACCGGCTGGTCGGGGGCAGCGGCGGAGGCCTGGGCGATACCCGCTTCGAAGTGGCGCGGGGAGAGCATCGAGGCGCCGTAGACCGAGATCGCGGCGCCCACGGAGCGCAGCAGGAAGCCGCGGCGGTCCATCCCCGTGCCCGCTGGCAGCGGCATCCCCGGCTCGATCGATGGCAGTCCGCGACCGGCGACCGCGGCGCCGCGGCGCAGGAGCTGGGCGCGGTTGAAGTCGTTGCAGGAGCATCCGCCGGGCATCTCAGCTCACCTGCATATCGGGGGAGGTGGCGATCAGCATCCGCAGAGCGTTCTGGCGCAGCGCGCGGAAGGGGCTCTGCTCCCATTCGGCGGTGAGCCGGCCGTTGAGGCAGGATTCGGCGAACGCGGCGATGCACTGCTGCGATTCGGCGGAGAGCGGGGGGTCGGCCCAGTAGGCGAGCGCGCGCGCGAGCGCGGTGGCGGGCTCCTCGGTGGGGTCGTACACGGGTTCGCCTTCCGCCGGCCACGGGTTGGGATAGGTCTTGGCGGTGACGTAGCTCGCGATTTCCCAGCGCGCCTTGGCGGTGGAGGTGTCAAGCCAGCGCGAGAAGTCCCAGCCGGAGACGTTGGGGGGATAGAAGAGCTGCTGTCCCGCCGAGGAGTCGAGCCACGTCCAGGCGGTGGTGTCGATCGGCCGCCCGATCGCGCGCAACAGGCCGGCGTTGTAGACGACGGGGGGCGTGACGAGCTCGGGGCCTTCGTAGAAGTCGGGGTGTTGGAGGATCGCCTCCACGACCGGGCGGATGCCGAAGCCGCTCGATATGTAGAGGCCCTGCAGCGAGGCCAGCGTCTGTTCGTCGGGCGGGGTGGGGATGAAGTAGCCCCAGAGCTTGGTCACGAAGAAGGAGGGGTGCAGGGGGTGCTCGACGCAGAGGCGCACCGCGTCTTCCCAATTCCAGTTGCCGGTCTGCCCGAAGACGGTCTTGTTCGCTTCGTCGTGGCGTTCGAGTTCGAAGTGGAAGTTGTGCAGGCCCAGTTCCGAGGACCATTCCGCGGTGAAGCCTGTCAGTGCGCGGCCCATTTCGCGCACGTCGTCCTCTGTATATGCGCCGCGGTCGGCGCCGAGCGAGAAGAGCTCCATCATCTCGCGCGCGTAGTTCTCGTTGGAGTTTTCCTTTTCGTTGTAGATCCCGTCGAGGAAGACGAGCATCGCGGGGTTGGCGGTGACCGCGAGGAACAGGTCGTGGAAGCTGCCGAGGCACTTTTCGCGGAAGAGTTCGTTCTGGTCGAGCATCAGCTGCTGGGAGTCGACCTTTTCGTTGGAGTTGGCGAACCAGTCGTGCCAGATGTAGGTCATGCGCTCCACGAGCTGCTGGTCGGAGCGGATCATGCGATCGAGCCACCAGCAGTGATCCTGCCCCCAGGCGTCGACCGGGTCGAGCGGTTCGCCTTCTTCATCGACCGGGGCGGGGCCGCTCAGGACAGCGGAACCGGAGGGGCGGGTGAGGCTGTAGACCACCTGCTGGAGGGGCTGGCCCGCGAGCGCCGCGGCCTGCCCGGGAGTGGGCCCGAAGCCCGCACGCCACAGCAGACGGTTGGCGCCGGCCTGCGTGAGGAGCGCGGGAGCCGCGGGAACCGGAGCGCCGGAGGGCACCGGGGGAGCGGCGGGGGCGGTCGGCAGTGCAACCCCGGCGGTGCCGAGATGGCGGCGGTGAACCTTGCGGTGGCGGTGCTTGCGGCGATGCTTGTGGTGAACGGCGTCCTTCGTGCGCCTCTTGCGAGAACCGTGCCCCCGGTCGTGGCGATGCTTCTCATGGCCTCCCGCGAGCCCCACGTGATGCCCTGTGCCGGCATCGCGGCTTTGGGTACCGCGCTCCCCACCGTGCACGGCGGACGTACCCGACGCGAGCCGGAGGAGAGCTTCGAGGTGTCGGGACGCCTGGCCCGTACCGACCATAGGAGACCCTTCGGCTGAGCGAGCCGGAGAATCAAGTCCAGCAGCCCCCGTTGGACAGTCGTCCGGTCGAGTACGCTGCTGAGCGTCGTGAAGCTCCCCAATATGCACGAGAGCGCAGCGCGCGAGCTGTCGGTCGGGCACATCAAGGGCCTGTGGCGCGACCTTGGACGCGAGGCCGGTACGCGCACCGTGGGCCTGCGCCGCATCGAGATCGCCGCGGAGCACTTCGCCACCCCGGCCCACGAACACGGGGGCGACGAGGAGATCTTCTTCGTGCTCGCCGGCGACGGGCTGCTCTGGGAGGAAGGCAAGACCTACGAGGTGCGAGGCGGCGACGCAATCGTCCACCGGCCCCTGCGCGGCGCCCACACCCTGCGGGGCGGGGCCGACGGGCTCGACGTGCTTGTCTTCGGAGAGCGCCGCGACCCCCGCCTCACCGCGCTGCCCCGCATCGATTTGGCCTGGAGCTTCCCCCGTTGGGTAGAGCTCGCCGGCGGCGAGAGCCCATTCGCCCGTGAGGCCGCCGCGGGCCCCCCCGAGTGCCCCCCGCCGCAGGCCGAGCGCCCGCGCAACGTGGTGGCACTCGAGGACGCCCCCACGGTCTTCGAAGGAGCCGCGCGGCTGCTCGGCAAGGGCGCCGGAGCGCGGGCCACGGGCCTCAACCACGTCACCCTGCCCCCGGGTGGGCAGGGTGCCCCCGCGCACTGCCACTCTGAGGAGGAGGAGATCTTCGTGGTGCTCGACGGCAGCGGCACGCTCCAGCTGTGGCCCCGCGGTGGGGGCGGCGAGAGCTCAGAGGAACACCCGTTGCGCGCCGGCGACGTCGTCTCGCGCCTCCCCGGGACCGGGGTCGCCCACGCCCTGCGCGCCGGTGAGCACGGCCTCACCTATCTCGCCTACGGCACCCGCGCGCCGGGCGACACGTGTTTCTACCCCCAGACCGGCCGCGTCTCCCTGCGCGGGCTCGGCATCGCCCTGCGCTCCCCCGAGATCGAGCCGCTGGCCTCCTAGCCGCCGGACCGCTCAGCCGTAGAGCTCCGCGAGCGACTTGCCGGCGGCGGTGCCCACGGCCAGGCAGGCCGAGGGCAGGGTGCAGGAGACGCCGCCGTGGAGCCATCCCTCTCCCGCTTCATCGTTCACCGGCGACTGGACCGACCACGCCGTGCCATTCCAGCTCTCGGCGAAGGTGATGAACTTGCTCGAGCTGGTTTTCGAGACCCCAGCGGCCGTGCACGCCGTGGAGGAGGTACACGAGATCCCGTCGGCGTAGCTGTCTACCGTACCGCTGGGTTCGGGCATCGTCTGCACAGTCCATTCCGAGCCGTGCCAGCGCTCGGCGAAGGGCACTTCGGCGCCGGAGCTCTTCTCGTAGTAGCCGCCCGCCATACATTCCGTGGAGGACACGCAGGAGACCCCGCGCAGCCACGTATGCGTGGCGCCGCTCGGGGCCGGCACCGACTGGACAGTCCATTCCGAGCCGCCCCAGCGCTCGGCGAAGGGTTCATAGACTTTCGATTTGTTCTCGTATTCCCCGACCATCGTGCATTCGGTGGAAGACGTGCACGACACGCCGTTGGCGTCGGTCTCTTTCGCGCCCGTGGGGGTGGGCACCGTCTGGAGAGTCCAAGTCGTGCCATTCCAACGCGCGGCCCACGGCTTTTCGACGGCCGAGCTGTTTTCGTAATACCCGACAGCCGTGCAGGCGTTGGACGCCGTGCACGCCACCCCAGCCAGAAGGCTGTTCGGGGCGCCCGATGGTTCGGGAGTACTCTGGATCGCCCATACGGCGCCGTTCCATGTCTCGGTCAGCGAGCGGTAGGCACCGGAGCTGTTTTCGTAATAGCCGACCGCCATGCACGCCGTGGACGACGAGCACGATACCCCGTCCAACTCGGTCAGGTTCGACCCGCTCGGGTTGGGCGTGGACTGCAGCGACCATTCCGAGCCGTTCCACTGCTGCGCAAAGGGCGTCAGGTTGCTCACTTTGGAGGTGTTGTAGTAGCCGACCGCAGTGCACCATGCGGTGCCCGCGACACACGATACCCCTTCCAGATAGCCGTTCAGCGTTTCGCTCGGATTCACCGTCGAGGTGATGAACCATTTGGGGGCTGGCGTCTGGGACGGCTCCCAGACGTCGACCCTGTCGTTGGAGTAGTCGGCAACATCCACGTCCCCGCTCGCATTGACCGCGATTCCCCTGGGGCTTTCAAACCCTTCATTGCCCGTCCCAGCGCTGCCAAACGTCGCCAGGTACGTGCCAGTCGGCAGGAACATCTCGACCCGGTCGTTGCCCGTATCGGTCACCTCCAGGTCGCCCGTCGTCGGATCGAACACGATCCCGTTCGGACTCAGAACTGCCCTTCGCCCGACCCTTTCGCGCCGAACTGCCGCACAAATTTGAACGATATTTTTTCGTGGGTGCTGATGAAACCTTCTTCTTCGATCTCCTGCACACGGTTGTTGCCCGAGTCGACGACATAGAAGTCCTCGGTGTTCGCATGTTCCACGCCACCGAGTATGACGTCGGTCGGATCTGAAAACTGGCCTTCACCGGTCCCTTTGGATCCATAGGAGGCGAGGAATTCCCCGGCTTTCCATTTGACCAATTCCGGATTCCAGTTGAACTCATCGACCCGGTTGTTGCCAGCATCCGCCACCATGAGTACAGCAGGTGTTTCTGTGGATTCCCTATTAGCCCCAAACGCCAGTCCCATGGGGTCGGATAGATCACCGTTTTCAGTACCCGCTTTACCGAATGTTTCAACAAATTTGCATTCAGGTTGAAAAACCTCGATCCTGTCGTTGCCCGAATCGCTGACATAGATATCGCCGCCGCGATCGACTTCGTTGGTCGGGTTGACTGCGATGCCGGTCGGCTCATTGAGCTGCCCTTCGCCAGACCCTTTGGAGCCGCACGCCCTGAGAAATGTTCCAGTGGACGAGAACTCCTCGATCCTGTCGTTGGAGTAGTCCGTGACCCAAATATTCCCATGCACGTCCGTCGCGACCCCCTGAGGTCCTTCGAACTTTCCTTCGGTCGTTCCTTTGGACCCAAATTTAGAGAGGTAGACCTTGGGCGCGGTGGAGAAGGTCTGATCCGCTCCGTATGTGGTGCCGCCCGCGCTTTTGGCCACCACGCGGTAGTGATAGAGGGTGGCCGCTTTGAAGTTGCTGTAGGAGTTGGTCACGTAGCTCCCCTTGGTATAGCCCGAGACTTTCGCACCACCCGCCGGGGTCTCGCTCCCGTACAGCGTTGTCGTGCCGTACTGGAAGTAGTACGTCGTCGCGGACCCCTCCGGATCGACGAAGGCGTTGAACTTGGCAGCCGTAGCCCTTACGGCCGACGCCGGTTCGGTTATGGCACTTGGCGGCGTGACGGTTGCGCCACCATCTGGCGTTCCTACTCCGGTCGGCCCGTCGTAGCCCACCTCTCCGTTGCATAGATACTGTTCCGCGCAGTCGGCATGTAGGTAATTGAAGCCTGCCGTGACGTCGAACCAGTCGCCCGTGTGCTTATAGATTCCTTCGCTGCCTTCTTTCCTCAAGGCGCTGCTCTCGAGCGCGATGGCGCCAGCCGTCAACGGGGCCGCGACACTGGTCCCAGAACCCAGCTGCCAACCTGGCACGACCAGGAAGTATGTGTCATATACCGAAACCGGAGTGGTTTCCGAGGCCACTGCCGCGACGTCGTTGTCGGTTCGTTTGTTTGAGCAGCCTTTATCGGTCTGCCATTCCCGCTTGGTGACATACAGCGTGCAGCCACTGCCAGTGCGGGACCACACCGACTCGCTCCAACCACGGCCCGTTTCTTCTTTTGCTTCAAGCTTCGTCCCACCTACAGCGATGACGGTTGACAGGCCCGCGGGGAAGTTCGTTGAGCAGTTGCCACATCCACTTTCGGAGATCCATTCGTCGCGGTAGCCTTCATCGCCACTTGAGGCTGTTATCAGGACGCCTTCATAGGATTTACTGTCTTCTTCCTCCTTTGTTTTTCCAAGTTCCCGTTCCTTGTATGACCAGCTGTTGCTTATCACGGTCGCTCCCAACGCGCCGGCCTCACGCTCCGCTGTGTCGAGGCTTTCGACCGAGTTTTCGTTTGCCTCCACCAGCAGGATATGACATTTCGGGCATGCGGCTGAAACCATGTCGAGGTCCACCGATATCTCAAAGGCCCAGGTCGGTTCGGCCGGAGGGTATGTCGTCCCGCCGCTCTGGTTCACCTTGGAGAAGCAGCCGCTTTCGCAGGGCGGCAGATCGTAGGTCGCACGATATACGTTCAGATCCGTCTGCGCGTTGGGATCGTTGTAAGCGTCCACGACCGCCACCGTCTCACCCGCCCCTTCCGTCGTGGAGGGCAGCCTGTACGCGGACTCCAGATCCTGGGCGGAGAAGCCGTGCTCGAAGCCGCTGCCACAATGTTCATATTCGCCGACGAAGCACGCTGCGGGGGAAGCGCCGCCAGCCGGAGAGGCGCCTTCCGCAAGCGCCACCCGCGAGGTGGGCTCCTCGGCGGAGGAGACCCGTCCGATGATCGCCATGCACTGGGCGCGATCGGGAGTCGCCGGACACACGAGATCGGGCTCCGCGCTCGAGGGCGACGGGGAAAATCCCAGCTCGCCGCCACGAGCGGTCCGCGGCAAGGCGCTGCACAGCAAGACCACGGCCAGTACCGCCAACGGGGCCGTACGATCGACCCGCCGTCTCCTTGCTGACGCCAGCCGCCCAACCCGCCGTACCGCACCAGATCCGTAGATCGCCATTCATCCCTCGCTCTCTCTATCGGCAGTAGCAGTGGTGTTGCGTTTTGCGTCGGCGAGCCCCACCCCCGTACGGCAGCGGGATAACTATCGAGCCCCAACGGATAGCTTGCATCTATTCAAGCAAGCGATGGGACCCTAGAACTGCCCTCCGACTACTTCCCTTTTCCGCTCCCACCCGGGCTCTCCACTCTCTTGCCGGGCGTTGTCCCATACATTCTGCGGGCTCGCTTCTCGCAACCCGCTCTCTTCCTCTTCGGCTCCTTCTTGCACAGGCTCATGGCGCGAGCGAGCTTCTGTGCCTTCGTCAAAGCTTTCGTCGACTTGAAAGTCGTTCTTGCCACAGGTTTGGTCGGCTCGGTGGAGACCCCGAAAATGGGGCCCTGGTTGGCGGTCGCAAGGGGCGCGCCAATCTGGGAGGTCGAGCTAGCTCGAGTGGTCGACCCTCCTTCTTCACCGCTGACGGGGGGGGGTTCGCTCGCGGTCATGAAAGTCAGCGCCTCGCCAGGGGTCGAGCCAAACGGGTTCCAGGCAACCAGACAGTACGTGTACTGCGTGCCCGGCGTCAGACCCGACACTTCAGCGGCGACCGCAGTAGCGTTGCCCGTGGCCGTAACCCCACCCCATAGATCTTCACCTTCTTCGCAGCTCTTGCCCCTAGTGTAGTAGAAAGAGTAACCAGTATTTGCAGGGACAAGCGGCCTCAGGTTCTCGTTATTTGGATTCACCGTCCCGCACATCCGATAGGCAGTCGGCGAGACGAGACTCACGCCACACTTTTCGGTAATCGGCGCTTCCGGTTGGGTTCCCGGCGTTGCGAAGTACGCGGCCCTTCCGAAAGTTTCGCCAACCTCATTCGTGGCGACCAGGCAATACGCATATGTCGTGAAGGGTTCAAGGCCCACCTTAAAGGCGCGGACCCTGATATTCTTGCCTTCGACTTCTTCCCCTTCGGATCTCCCTGCGTCGGGCATGCGCACTCCTTCCGCGCAATTTCCATTCTTGCTGAGCATGAAATGGTAGCCAGTCCGTGCGCTCGTTTTAGGGTTCAGCGTTCCGCACACCTCCCGTTCTTCCCCGGGCCATATGGGGCCAGGGTTGCATCCAGTGATCGGTTCTTCCGGCGCTCCAGCCGTCGCAAGCGCCGTTGTACCCGACAAGAACAGGAGCCCGCCGGCCAGGATAGAGCACAGGGACAACATCAGCCGCAGGGCGCGCCGGGACGGGCGCCTTGTCGTCATTCCAAACAGGTCGTTCATCGCAGTTGCCCCTTCCTTCGCTTGTCAGTCGTCGTGCCATAAAGCCTGCGGGCTCGCTTCTCACAGCCCTCTCTCTGCCTCTTCGGGTCCTTCCTGCATAGGCTCAGGGCGCGAGCCAGCTTCTGCGCGCTCGTCAAAGCCTTTGGCTTGATGGCCACCGATACTGCGGGCTTGACCGGCTGAATGGGAACCACAACAACAGGGGCCTGCACAGCCGGCCCGAAGGACGCTGCAGCCTGAGAGGGAGGACTGGCCTGGACGCTCGAGCCGCTCGTACCGTCCGGTTCATCGACCCTAATTGTGGGGGGTGCGCTCGCGGTCGTGAAGGACAGAGCTTCACCAGAGGTCGAGCCGAAACGGTTCGAGGAGACCAGACAGTACGTGTACTGGGTGCCGGGTGCCAGAGCCAATGCTTCAGCGGAGACCGGGGCGGCGTTGCCCGGGACAATTTCCTCGCCTTTGGCAATTTGACCTTTTTCGCAGCTCTTGCCCTTGTTGTAGAGGAAAGAGTACTCTGTATCGTAGTAGAAAAGGTAGGCTTCCGCAGACACATGCGGCTCCAAAGCCTCGCTGTATGGATCAACCATCCCGCACATCCGGTAGGACGTCGGTGAAAGCGAGGCCACGCTGCACTTTTCGGTAATCGGAGCTTCCGGAGCCCTTCCCGGAGTCGCAAAGCCCGCAGCGTGTCCGTAAGTTTCGCCAGCTTGATTCGTGGCTACCAGACAGTAACTATAGAAAGTCGACGGTTCAAGGCCGATCAAATAGGCGCGGACCGTGATATGCTCGCCTTCGACTTCTTCCCCTTCGGATCTCCCTGCGTCAGGCATGTGCTCTCCGCCGACACAGCTTCGAGTCTTGCTCATCACAAAGTAGTAGCCCACCCGCGCGCTTTGCTTGGGGTTCAGCGTTCCGCACAAATCCTGTTCAAACCCTCCCCCCCCCGCCGCCGGGCCGCCACCGACGCATCCTCCAGTAATCGGCTCTTCCGGTGCACCAGTCGCGGCAAGCGCCGGTGTGCCCGAGAAGAACAGAAGCCCGCCAGCCAGGGTCGAGCACAGAGCGAGCATCAATCCTGGGACGCGACCGGACAAGCGCCGTGTCGTCTTTCTAGGGGGATCGCCCATCACAGTCGCCTTCCTCCGAGTCGCTGGATTGGTCGTATAGCCAAAGTTCGCATAACGTCGTACTGGTTTGTTTGTCGGAACTCTAGCATGGAGGTTTCCCGAGCGCGTTCACGTAGCCCGGGCCTCGATAATCCCTGTGTGACAAACGGCTCTCGACTCGGGGCACGCCGGGAGCGCCGCTCTCGACCAGTTCGACAAAAATGTTTCTGATTAACCCTTTGCGGTGGCTGTCCCACGAGGCGCGGACAAATGGCGTATTGATGGACGACGTATCGATGCATGGATCCGTCCGCACACGATAGCAGACGATTGTCTGCTGCACTTTGCCCTCTCGATATTCAGCTTGTGGACGCCAAGCCAAGGAAAACGACGATTGCCCGGTTGAGCCGGATCAGGTCGATGCCGACGAGCACGCCCAAGCGCTCGCCGAGCTTGGATCGAGGGATCGTGGTGACCTTGTCGGCCGCCAGCCTGCGGGTCTCCCGCAGTCGATTGTCAGGTGAGGGATCGATCTCCGAGCGCAACAGAGGGGCGTCGACGACGGAGAGCGGCGAGCGCGATCCCGCCCGCGCCGATCTCGCGCCGGGCGAGCAGGCATGGCGCTGACGCATCTGCTGGACACGAGCGTTCTCACTCGCCTGCGCGAGCCGGCGGTCCGGGAGGCGATCGAGCAGGGGGCACAGCGGGGGGAGCTGGCTCGCGCTGGGATCAGTGACCGAAATCGGCTTCTCGGCTCGCAACGCCGCTGAGGCCCTCACCCCGTGACGGTCGTCACCGCCGAGAGGATCCACAGCGCCAGGCAGGTGAAGCCAACCATCACGGCAAGCATCCAGTACTGAGAACGCACGGCCGCTTCGGAGCTACCGAAGGCGACCAGGCCGCGCTCGTGGGAGAGAACCAGGCCGCTCACATGACCGGCCACGATCGCGGCGATCTGCACGTACCAGATCGCGGTGAAGGAGATTAGGTTGTAATTGACCAGGAAATTGGCGGTCCCAAATATGTCGTCGCCCCGCCCGAGGGGGTCGGAGACCAGATAGCCCATCGCCTGCCCGTCGAGCACCAGCAGCGAGAAGTAGTGCGCGAGCATGTACCCGAACGCGATCGGGACCAGCGTGTGCAGGAAGGTGCGCGAGAGCGCCCGCCGATCCTCGGCCACCGCGGCGGGCAGCGAGAGCCCGCGCAGGGCGCCCACCATGCCGCGGATGCCGAGCTGGTACATGCCCGCGACGAACGCCCAGCAGAAGAGCAGCCCGACGGTCCCCACCACCTCGTAGGCGATGAGCGGAGCGATGCCGAGGTGCCCGAGGTCGGTCTCGAGCGAGGGGGCGATCTGGACCCAGACCTCGCCGTTGGAGAAGCCGTCGAAGCTGGTGGAGCCGATCAGCGCGCACACCACCGCGGTGGTGCCGGGCAGCACCTCCAGGTCACAGACGCCCGACAGCGGCGCTCGCAGGCGCAGCCGACGGTCTCGCCAATCCAGGGGCGAGAGGCTGCCCATCAGGCCGAAGTAGACGCCGAAGCCGTCCGCGCGCTCGCTCCACGCGCTCACGCCGAACGCCGCCATCCCACCCAGCTGAACGCCCGCGTAGCCGAGCGCGAGAATCGAGAGCAGGCGCGGGTCGTCCTTGCTGGGGTACACGAGCTCCAACCACGCGAAGCCGATCAGCGTCGCCGCCGCCGGCCAGCGCCCCAGGCGCGCTGGGTAGCCGCCGCGCACCAGAGGCCCCCCCCTGTACCCCGCCCGGCGCGCCACCCAGCCGCCCAGCCTGCCCGCCGCGCGCCAGGGATTGAACGGTCGGAAGACATCGCCCACGAACGCGCTCGCGATCGGGATGCCCACCCAGAAGATCACGTAGATAAAGGTGGGGGAGAGGTTGGAGGTGAAGTTCTGCGCCCCCCACAGGCCGCAGACCACCACCAGGACAAAGAGGAAGATCCCGATCGCCCCGCACAACCATTCCAGCGGCCGTGGGACCCGCAGCAGCGACCTGCCCCGCGGGCGCTGCAGCCGCGGTTTTGACCACAGGCCCCAGAGCGCCAGGAACGAGATCACCATCACCGCCGTCGCCGTCCACGCGAACAGCCACGCGGGGATCGGCAGGTCGGCGCGGCCCACGATGCCGTGGGCCGACGCCGCCGCCGGGGCCAGCAGCCCGACGCCGAGCGTCAGGGTGCAGGCGAGCGCCAACCGCCAGCGGACACCGACGCGGCCGACTACGACACCGCTGCTGCTGCCGCCGCCGACACCGACACCGCCGACACCGACACCGCCGCCGCCGACACCGACGCCGACGCCGACGCCGACGCCGACGCCGAGCCTACGAGAGCGCATCTCCTGTTGCCGCGCGGACCGCTAGCTCTTCACCGTCGCGTCACCGCAGAGAATCGCGGGGTCGTTGCTCATCGCCTGCATGAACGCCATCGAGGCCGGCGCCGAGCCGATCTGGTTGCGCTCGTCGGCCGGCGTGGGCTTCTGGTGGATAACCAGGAAATACCCGGGGCCCACGACCCGCTGGTGAACGATCAGGTTCACCGTCCCGTACGCTTCGCCCTTGGCGTTGGCGGTCAGGTCGGGGAGCACCACCGCCATGTTGGAGACCTGTTTGCTCGTGGGGGAGCACGCCCCGCCCGGCCCGTGCAGGTGGTTGGCGTGGCTGCTGTTGGGAACCAGGCCCCAGATCCTCCGCCAGCCCGTCAGGCGATCTCCCGTCTGCTTGAACTCCGCTTCGCCGTGAGCAGTGGTGACCACGTAGGGCATGCCACCGCCGGCGGTGGCCATGCTTTTCATCTGGCTCGCGCTCATCCCCTTCATCGACCCCGCCGTCTTGGCCGCGCCGCTCGCGTCCCAGGTGGCCATCGGCTCGATCGCCACGTGCGCTTCGGTCGTGGCCGAGCTCGAAGCCACCGCATCCGCTCGCCGCGAGCACACTGGCCGCGAGAACCGTCACGGCCGCGAGGTGCTTCATGCTGTGCCGCTGCTTCATGCCTGTCATCTGACTCCTTGAGGTTGTGCTCAATCCTGTTACCGATTGACTGCGGCCCTCCGCCCCGTGCACGCAGACGCCAGCGCGCTCCGCGCTGAGCGCCGGGGCTCGGGCCGCGGTGCCGGTCAGCCGCAGAGGGCAGCCCGCGGCCGCGGCGGCGCGCGGCCGGCGAGTGAGACCGCGAGCAGCCGCCCCCCGTGGGGCACGGGCAGTTCGACCCTGTGCAGCGGGCGCGCCACGCGGACACGCGCACGGCCGGCGCGGTGGCCCGCCAGCGCACGGAGCAGCCGCTCGCCCGGGTAACGCCTTGCCAGCAGCACCGCCAGCAACAGCAGCGCGGGCAGCAGGTAGAGCATCCCCTCCCACAGACCCGCGGCGACGACGCCGCTCGGGGCAGCCAAGCCGAGCAGGCCGACGCTCAGCAGCATGGCGATGACAGCCCCGACAGCGACCCGAGACCCCCGCGGAGGCCCGATCCACCCGTGGACAACGATGCGGAATCTCGCCACGACGCCGCATCATACCCCGCGTGGAATGCCCGCATGAGGGTATACGGGAGCGTTGTCGGATGCACCTGGGGCGATGGGGCGCGGCACCTGGCCGTCCGAGCCCCAGGCCGACCCCGAAGCGGCCGGAGGCCTCCAACCGCGAGGGACCGGGGGCTCCCAGCGAGTTCCGGTGCTCTCGGGATCGACAAGCGATAGACATCCGGTGGCTCGTATTACGAGCCAGTTCAGATCAAGCCCTTGATTCGCCACGCCCGAGTGTGGAGGTACTCCCGGGGAGGCAGCGCTATCCTCAAAAGCCGTGTGTCCACTTGGGAAAGCCCTCCGGTCGGCCACCCTTGACGCGACCGGGAGGAATTGCGTAGAGTAAGCTGTAGACAAAAAATCGCTGACATGGGAATGTGTTGTCTACCAGACTCCATGACAGTCGTGGTATCGAGAGGATGCGGGGAGGTCGAATGTCTGGGTCGCAGCAGGAAAGCTCGGGATCGTCCGGGAAATCGTCAGGGAAGGGGGGCGCGGGAAAGGGGGACGGAAAGCCCCCAAAGAACGGCAAGCCCAAGAAGAAGACGACGCAGGAGATCGTGCCCATCTACGCACGCCTGCCCAAGGGTCCCCACCGCATCGGAGCGATGGGCGTGGCCCGCAATCAGCGCATCCGCATCCACGGGGGGATGATCGAGGCGGTCATGACGCGCGGCTACCAGAAGACGAGCGTGAGGCTCGTCATCGGGCTGGCGGGGGTCTCGCGGAGGGCGTTCTACGAGCAGTTCTCAGGCAAGGAGGACTGTTTCTTGGAGACATTCGACCTAATCGTCAACAGGTCGATCCAGCGGCTCGCTCACGCCTACCGGACAGCGGGCGGCAGCCCCCAGAAACGCATGCGCACGGCGCTGGAGGCGCTGGGGGGGAACTCGAACAGAACCCCAAGGCGCTGCGCCTGGTGGTGTCCGACGCCCAGACCGCGGGTCCCGAGGGTCTGCGGCGGCTGCACCGGGCGGCGGCCGTGTGCGAGGGACTGTTGTCGGGCGCCTTCTCCGATCCGCGCTTCCCGGATGCCCTCCCGCTACCGGTGGTGAGGGCGATCCTGGGGGGATTGAGACGAACCACGCGGATGCGCCTGCGCGATGGAGAGACGGAGGATCTCGGTGCGCTGATGAAGGAGATGCTGAAGTGGTCGCTGGTCTTCAAGGCGCCCGCGGCGCAGGCCCTGCGGCCGCGACCGTGCGCAAACCCACCCTTCCCCGAGGTGCTTGAGCTCGAGCCCGATGCGTGCGGCAGCGAGCCCCGCCGTGCGAGGCTGCTGCGCAGCGCGATCGAGGTCGGGGTGCGGGAGCAGAAGTACGAGGACCTCAGCAAGCTGCGAATCGCCGACGACGCGGGGCTGCCGATCGAGGCATTCATGGAGCTGTTCCCCGGCCCCGAGGCCTGCTACCTGGAGGCGCTGGACGCGCTTGGGGATGAACTGCTGCAGCTGGTCGCCAACCCCGGCCTGGTCTCCGCGGAGTGGTCCGCCGCGGTGTGCCGCGCGGTCGACACGCTGCTCGCTTACCTGGCGAGCAGCCCCGCACGCCTGGTGACGCTCACCGCGAAAGCGCACGAAGCGGGACCGGCGACGATCGCGAACGTCGATGCCCTCGCCTATGAGCTCGCAACGCTGCTGACCGAGGGGGCGCCGCGGCGCCCGCGCACCAGGATCGCGGTGGAGGGAATCGCGGGGGCGCTCTGGTACATCCTCCACTGCGAGGTCATCGCCGGCCGGGGGCACCGGCTGCCGGCTCTATCGGAGTACGTCTCCTATGTGATCCTCACCCCGTTCCTCGGCCCCGAGGCGGCGCTGGCGGAGATCGAACGGTCGAGGCCCGCGGGGGGACAGTCGCAGGAGACCCGCCGGCCCGCCACGAGCAATGGCGCCGCCACGGGGAATGGCGCCGCCGCGAGCAACGGCACGACCGCCGGCAACGGAGCCGTCGCGAGCAAGGGCACGACCGCCGGGAACGGGGCCACCGCGAATCACCGATCTCCCACCGACTCCATGGTCCTAGCCGGCGGCACGGCCGCCACCACGAACGGGGCGGCCCCCGCTGGCGAGGATGACGGCGAGGACTACCGGCGCTTGGCGGATCGCCGCTCGGCGAAATGCGTGAACACGACCCCGACGAGCACGGAGAGCACGATCACGACGATCAAAGGCGCGTGACCGGAGCCGAAGATCCAGTTGACCTTGACGTCTTCGAGGTTGAAGACCGCGAAAAGGGTCATGAACACCGCGAGCACCACCAGCCCGCCGGTGCGAGCCAGCTCACGATTGCTGCGCTTGGGCTTCGACGCCGGGGTCTGGGTGGAGGCAGACATTGCCCGTCCCCCATGGTAGGGCATATGCGTCGGAGCGCTCACTGCGCGATATGCGTCGGAGCGCCTACTGCGTGGCGAGCTCGGACTTGACCCACGCGCAGCCGCTCGAGAGGTCCTCGACACCAAGGGCGGCGGCGACGTTGAGGGCCATGCCGTGGCGGAAGAAGTCGTCGATCCGCTCGTCCTCCGCGCCGGAGAGCTCCTGGGCGAGGCCGACCAGCTCGGCGTAGCGGCGGCGCACGCGGGTGCGCACCTGCTCGTCGTCACAGGCCGCGTAGGACTGGTGCTGGAGCATCAGGTAGTCGCGCTCGTCGGAGAGCATCTCCTTGTAGGCCCTCCCCATCGCCTCGAGGGCGTCGGCGCAGTCGGCGGGAGCACGCCCCTCACGGTACTCGGCGGCGGCGCGTTCGAAGGTGCCGGCGATCCGTTCGAAGCTGCGCTCGAGCGCGGCGAGAAAGAGCTCGCGCTTGTTGCCGAAGAGGGTGAACACGTAGGGCTGCGCCACACCGACGCGGCGCGCGATGCGCTCCACGGGGGTGCCATGCAGGCCGCCGTGCGCGAACTCGTGCACGGCAGCCGAGACCAGCTCCTCGCGACGCTCCGCCGCGGGGACGCGCGCGCGAGTCGGCTCGACGCTCAAGCGGACTCCCTCTTTAGTGATTGCTAACTAACAAAAGATTAGCCGCTACTAATAATCTTGTCAAGAGCAACCCCGCGGCTATCTCCGTGTTGGCCGAGGAGGTGCGTATCCGCGCGGCGGCGAATTACAGTGGTGCGATGATCGGACGAACGACGTTATTAGTCGCGCTGGCGGCGGGGGCCGCGGGCGGCGCGCTGCTCGGAGGCTGCGGCGGTGCAACGAAGACTGTGACCGTCTCCAGCGCCGCCGCGCCCACCTCGAGCGCGGGAGGGCAGAGCGCGGCGCGCACGAGCACGACCGGCACGAGCATGACCACCGCATCGACCACGGGAGCGCCTGCCGGCCAATCCTCGACCGGCGGCACCACCCCGAGCGCGACGGCGCAGGGCACGAGCACCACGCGCACCGCCCCCGCCCCCGCGTTCACCAAGACCGGCGGGCAATCCGCGGAAGCGGCCGCCAACGCGCAGGCCGAGGCGGCGGCGGTCATCGTGACGGCGCATGGGTACACCCCCACCGACATCACCGACTACCACCCCAACCAGACCCTTGGGGTGCTGATCGGGACCCGTACCGGCTCCACCGACGGCTACGCCCAGCGGGCGTTCTTCTTCCTCGACAACCACTACCTCGGCACCGACACAAAGGAACCCAGCGCCTCCATCCACGTGGTGAGCCAGAGCGACACCGAAGTCACCCTCGCCTACGCCCTCTATCGCGCCCACGACGCCCTCTGCTGCCCCTCCGGCGGCCAGGCCACCGTGCACTTCCAGCTCAACGACGGCCAGCTCGTTCCACGCGAGCAGATCCCGCCCGTCAACTCGGCCACGGGCTTGGCCCGGCAGTAGCGTCGCCCCCGCGCGGACGCGCGATCGTCGCTCGCAAGCCCCTATCTTTGTTGGGTGCAATGAACACACCCACCCCGCGAAAAGGAGAGCGTCCCATGAGCGCGAAGATCGAGGGCCATGCCGAGGAGCTGCTGAAGGGCAAGAACTTCTGCACCGTCGCCACGCTCCGCAACGACGGCAGTGTGGCCGCGGCGCCCGTCTGGGTAGACGTGCAGGAGGGCATGCCCACGCTCAACACCGCCGAGGGCCGCGCCTGGCCGCGCAACCTCGAGCGCGATCCCCGCGTTACTTTGACGGTGCAGAACATGGAGAACCCCTACGAGTACGTCACCATCCGCGGGCGCGTCGCCGAGCGCACCCACGAGGGCGCCGACGCTCACATCGACGCGCTCGCGATGAAGTACCTGGGTCAGGACACCTACCCATACCGCCAGCCGGGCGAACAGCGTGTGATCATCCGTGTCGAGCCGGACTACGTGCACACCTACGGGGCCTGAGGGGGGTCGGTGTGTCTCAGTAGCCTCCGCCACCACGGCGTGGGGCGCGGTTGGGTGCGCAGCCACTCGTCCCGCTGCACCAGTTGGCCCCGTTCGCGGGCCCGTACCACGCACCTGGTGTGGGCATGGCGGCGGCGGCGGGTGTCGCCTTCGGGGGCGATCAGCATGTGCTCGCTGAGCGCGGGCAGCTGATGGCCGCAGAGCGGGCAGCGATACGTCGCGGGCTTGCGATTCGCCGCGCGGCGCACCGTCCACCACGCGGCCGGCGGAAGACGCGGGGGCATGGCCCCATTGTGGCCCCTCTCGGCACCGCCCTCGTGGTGGTCGGCGTGGGAGTCGCGCTCGCCCTCGCCAAGGCCCAGCGGGAGCGGCGCTCCGCCGCCGAGCGCGCGAAGCTCGCCAAGCGCACGCGGCGAGACAGACGGCGGCCCTCGCTGCGCGCTGGCGAGCCGCTCGCGGAGGGGCTGCGGCGCGTAATCCTCGGACAGCTCGACCTCGCGATCGAGCTGCTCGCGCACTACCCGGCTGAGAGGGTGGCGCAGTCGGCCAAAGGCCGAGGAGCCGAGCCCCTCTTTCCCGATCACGCCGGCGAGGACACCGTGCACGAGATCCGCAAGGCCATCAAGCGCCTGCGGGCGCTCCTGGCGCTGATGCGCGGCGAGCTCGGCCCCAAGCGCTACGCGCGCGAGAACACCGCCCTGCGTGACTGCGCCCGCCGCCTCGCGTGCGCACGCGACGCGGAGGTGATGCTCGACACCCTCGACGCCATCTTGGAGCGACACCCTTCGCGGCTGGCGCTCAGCGCCGCGGTGGCCGCACTGCGCGCCCAGCTGCTAGCCGAGCGTGAAGCGGCCGGCGCGCTCGCCGTCCGCGACCCCAGCGTGCGCGGCGAGGTGCTCGGCGAACTGCACACGGTTCGCGCGCGCGTCGAGCGCTGGGAGCTGCACGAACGCCCCCTCAAGCTGCTCGCCCCCGGCCTGGAGCGCATCTACCGGAGGGGACGCCTGGGCCTGGGGGTCGCCTTCCCGCGCGGTAAGCGAGGCCGGCGCGCGGGGGCCGCGGAGCGCACCGAAGCGCTGCACGCGTGGCGCAAGCGGGTCAAGGAGCTCCGCTACGCCGCTGAGACCCTCGACCGCGGCGGCAAGTCCTCCAAGCGCACCCGCCGCCTCGCGCGACGCGCGGACCGGCTGGGGGAACTGCTGGGCGAGGAGCACGACCTCGCGCTGCTCGAGGGCAGGGTGCGCGAGCGTTCCCGTCAATTCGCCGGCGAGCGCCGGACGCGCAAGCAGCTCCTGAAGCTGATCGCCCGTCGGCGCGGGTCGCTGCGCAAGCGCGCACTACGCGAGGGCGAACGCCTGTACCGGCGCAGGCCGAAGCGGTTCGTGCGCAGCCTGAAGCGCACCTGGTAGGACCGTCGAGCTCGCGCCCCGCGGAGGGCTCGGAGACTCGCGCACCTCCCGCGATCCGCCTTCAAGGGACCCGCCGCGCGCGCCGATGCGGATGTGGGCATGCGAACAGCGGAAATGCAGGCACTGGAGATGCGGACGGCGGGGATGCAGAGCACCATGCGCACACGGCCCCTCTCCGTGACCCTGATCCTCGCCCTGCTCGTGGGGGGGGTGGGGGTGCTGATGCTGCACACCCTCGCCGGCCTCGACGGCCTCACGCGCGGGGGGCTCTTCGACCAGAGCGTCTACGGCGTGCTGATGGGCGGGGCCGCCGTCACGGTGCTCGCGCGCGGCGCGTTCGTGCCGGCGCAGCGCGCCGCGTGGCTGACGATGGGCGCGGGCCTGCTCTGCTGGTGCCTGGGGGACCTCTACTACGCCCTCTACGTGGAAGGCTCCGGCGCCGCGGGCGGCAGCGTCTCGCCCGCGGACGCGCTCTACCTGGTCTTCTACCCCTGCTGCTACGCCGCCCTCGTGCTGCTCCTGAGCGCCCACCTGCGTGAGCTGCGCATCGGGATGTGGCTGGACGGGCTGATCGGCGGACTCGCCGCCGCCGCGGTGGGGGCGGCGATCATCCTGCCGCCGATCCTGCGCGACGCCCACGGGAACGACACCGCGATCGGGGTGGCGCTCGCGTACCCGATCGGGGACCTGCTGCTGCTGGCGTTCACGCTCAGCGCCCTCGGCATGACCGGCTGGCGCCCCGGGCGGGTGTGGCTGCTGATAGCGGCCTCGATGCTCGCGAGCGCGGTGGCGGACTCCTCCTATCTCTACCTCACCGCCACCGACAGCTTCCGCGTGGGAGAGTGGGCGCAGTGCCTATGGCCCGCCTCGGCGGTGCTGCTGGCGATCGCCGCCTGGACGCCCTGGCCGCGACCGGCGCGCCGGCGGGTAGAGGGGTGGCGGCTGGTGTCGGTGCCCTCGCTCTCGCTGCTCGCCGCCCTGGGGGTGCTGATCTACGGCGACCTCCCCCACACCCAGCTCACCCCCACCGCCCTGGTCCTCGCCGCGGTGACCGTGCTGACGGTGTGCGTGCACCTGATGATGACCGTGCGCGAGAACATCGCGATGCTCGCCGGCTCCCGGCGCCTGGCGCTGACCGACCCGCTCACGAGCCTCGGCAACCGCAGGCAGCTGATGGAGGACCTCAACGTCGCCTGCCGCCGGGTGAGCGCGGGGGAGACGTGGGAGCTGATGCTGTACGACCTCAACGGCTTCAAGCGCTACAACGACACCTTCGGCCACCCCGCCGGGGATGCCCTGCTGGCGCGCCTCAGCGACAAGCTGAGGACGGTGGTCGCCCCGTACGGCACCGCCTACCGCATGGGGGGCGACGAGTTCTGCGTGCTGCTGCGCGACTGCGCGGCGCGCCTGGACGCGCTGACGGCCGCCAGTGTCGCCGCCCTCTCCGAGCGCGGACCGGGCTTCTCGATCGGCGCGGCCCACGGCGTCGTTAGCATCCCCCCCGGCCTGGAGGATCCCGCCGCGGTGATGCAGCTCGCCGACCAGCGCCTCTACAAGCGCAAGGACGAAACCCGGGAGGCGAGCGCGGTGCAGCAGCTGCGCGACGTGCTGCTGCAGGCCTTCCAGGAGCGCCATCCCGACCTGCAGGAGCACCAGCGCGGCGTGGGGGCGCTCGTGCTCGACGTGGGGCGCCGGCTGGGGATGAGCGGAGAGGAGCTCGACGTGCTCGCTCGCGCCGCCGAGCTGCACGACGTCGGCAAGATCGCGATCCCCGATGCGATTCTCAACAAGCCCGGCCCCCTGGACGCGGAGGAGTGGGGCTTCATGAGCCGCCACACGATCCTCGGGGAGCGCATCCTCAAAGCCGCCGCCGCGCTGCGCCCGGTGGCGGGGCTGGTGCGCTCCAGCCACGAGCGCTTCGACGGCAAGGGCTACCCGGACGGCCTGCACGGTGAGGGGATTCCCCTCGGCGCGAGGATCATCTTCGTGTGCGACGCCTTCGACGCGATGATCTCCGAGCGCTCCTACAGCGGCGCCGTCGCGCCCTCCGAGGCGATCGCGGAGCTGCGCGCCTGCGCGGGCACCCAGTTCGACCCGGCCGTCGTGGAGGCCTTCGTCGCCTCCCTCGAGGAGCCCGCGCTCGATGCACCGGACTCCGATGCGCCGGCCCTGAA
Organism: uncultured Solirubrobacterales bacterium; assembly: GCA_963771915.1. Taxonomy (GTDB): domain Bacteria; phylum Actinomycetota; class Thermoleophilia; order Solirubrobacterales; family Solirubrobacteraceae; genus Palsa-744. The sequence goes on from CAVYVD010000001.1 coordinate 1,088,500, forward strand.
CTCCCCCATGGCGCCCGCGCTCGACCGGGCGGGGGCGTCAGTCCACGCTGAGGATCGTCAGCACGCTCTCCCCGCGGGGCAGGACCACCGCGGCCTGCTCCCCGGGGCGGCGCCCCACCAGGGCGCGAGCGACGGGGGATTCGGCTGAGAGGCGGCCCTCCGCGGGAGCGGCGTCGTGGGAGCTCACGATCGTCCAGGAGCGCTCCACCCCGTTCTGATCGCGCACCGCGACCCTCGAGCCGAAGCCGACCGCGCCGTCGGCGGCGGGCCCCTCCTGCTCCTCGACGACCACCGCCGTGGAGAGCTTCTCACGCAGGCGGGCGATCTTCGTCTCCAGGTGAGCCTGGTCGTTCTTGGCGTCGTGGTACTCGCTGTTCTCCTTCAGGTCCCCCCACTCGCGCGCCGTTTTGATCCGCTCCGCGATCTCGCGGCGGCCCTCCCCCTCCAGAGCCTGAAGCTCGGCACGCATGGACTCCAGGCCCGCGGGTGTGATGAGGTTGGTCGTCTCAGCCATCCACCGCAGCGTACCTACGATTGGACGCACGTGCGAGGTGGAGCCCTCCGGGAGCGGCTGCGTCCTTTAGAAGTATGTGCTGGGCGACGTGGAGAGCAGCGCGTAGATCTGCACCAGCGCGGCCTGCCCGAGCAGTTCGGCGGTGGGGGGTTCGCCGTAGGCGAAGAGGTTGTCGCTGAGGCGGTGGCGTTCCCAGGCCCAGTAGGCGTATTCCCGCGCGGGATGGGTGCCGGGGGCTTCGTGGGTGAGGGCGTCCAGATAGATCTGGTTGCGCAGGTAGACCCCCACGAAGAAGGGGTTTTCCGAGGAGAGCCGGCTGTAGGTGAAGTAGGCGAGCGCGGCCCTCGCGGTCTGGCGCGCCTCGGAGAGGTAGGCGCCGTCGTGGGTGACCTGGTAGAGCAGCGCGCCCGCGCCCATCATCGAGCCCTGGTTGTAGGACCACAGCGACCTGTTCACGGTGCCGTCGAGTTCGATGTGGTCGGCGTAGAGGCCGCTCGGTTCCAGCAGGCACTGGCGCACCCATTCGTAGGCCCTCTGCGCGAACTGCAGGTAGCGGGCTTCGCGGGTGATGCGGTAGAGCTGCACCGCCAGCTCGGCCCCGGGGCCGTCGGTCACGGTGTTGCGCTGGGTGTTGCTCTTGGCGTTGGAGAACGGCACCCCCCCGGGGCAGGGCAGCGGCTGGCCTTCGGGGCCGACGGTCTGCCAGCCGGCCATCACGAACTGCATGATCTGCTCGGCCTGCGCCAGCGCGGAGGGGTTGTGGTCGAGCTCGTAGATGCGCGCCAGCTCGATCCCCACCCACTCGTTGTCGTCGTAGTAGCTGTCGCCGCCCGGGCCCACCGGGGGCGCCACGTCACCGTCGTAGGAGCGCAGCGTGGTCGCGGTGGAGGCGCCCGTCGCAGTCGTTTCACCCACGGGAGCCGCGGGGTTCGCGTACACCTGCAGACCCGCCGTCAGGGCGCGCAGCCCGCCTTCGAGCGCGGCCTGCTGGCCGGGGATGTGTGCGACGCTGACGCTCGCCGCGAGCGCCTGCGAGAAGGGCCACAGGAACGAGTACTCCGGTTCGCCCTTGTAGAGGCCCGCGCTGGGGACGTAGAAGTTCTGCTGCATCGCCTCGTAGGCGAGCAGCGCCCGAGTCGCGTAGAGGCTCAGCGCGGGCGGCTTCTTCGCCTTCGCGTGGTGGCTCTTGTCGACCTTGTACGCGTATGCGGGCGCACAGGCAAGCATCGCGAGGGCAACCACAAGAAACCCCACGATCACGGATCGGCGGATGGCGAGCCGGCGCGGCGACATCGGACTGTCAAGCACTGCAAACAGGCTAGCTGGGCGTTTGATGTGGTGAACAAGAACTTGCAGATGGCGCACTGGTACTGTCGAGCCGAATGCGAGCGAGGAGAATGCGATGAGGACAGTCCGAGAGGCCACGATCGAGCTGCTGCGGGCGCAGGGGATGACCACGCTGTTCGGCAACCCCGGCTCCACGGAGCTGCCGATGCTGAGCGACTTTCCGGAGGACTTCCGCTACATCCTGGGTCTCCAGGAGGCTGTGGCGGTGGGCATCGCGGACGGCTACGCCCAGGCCACGGGACGCCCGGCGCTGGTCAACCTGCACACCGCGCCGGGGCTGGGGAACGGCATGGGGGCGATCTTCAATGCGCAGGCCAACAAGTCCCCTCTGGTGGTGACGGCGGGCCAGCAGTACCGCTCGCTGATGACCCTCCAGGCCAACCTCACCAACCGCGACGCCACGCGGATGCCGCACCCGCTGGTGAAGTGGAGCTGGGAGCCGCCCTGCGCACAGGACGTGCCCCACGCGCTGGCGCGCGCCGCGCACACCGCGGCGCTGGCGCCCAGGGGGCCGGTGTTCGTGTCGATCCCGATGGACGACTGGTACGCGGAGGTGCGCTCCGAGGATGAGGTGCGCCACCAGCTCACGCGCACCGTGACCGGCGCCGGGGTGCCCGAGCGGACGGCGATCGAGCGGCTGGCGAGGCGTTTGGCGCAGGCCCGCAACCCGGCGTTCGTGGCGGGCCCCGACATCGACGCCTCCGGCGGTTGGGACGCGGCGGTGTCGCTCGCCGAGCACGCCCGACTGCCCGTGTACGCGACCCCGGCGACGGGTGGGGGGCGGCTGGGCTTCCCGGAGGATCACCCGCTCTTTCAGGGGATCCTCCCCCCGGCGGTGCAGCCGCTCGGGGAAACTCTCGCCCCGCACGACTTCGTGCTCGCGGCGGGCACCTCGATCTTCCCCTACTACCCCAACATCCCCGGGGCGCTGCTGGCGGAGGGCACGAGCCTCACGGCGATCACCAGCGATCCCGACGAGGCGGCGCGGGCGCCGATGGGGGATGCGATCGTGGCCAACGTGGCGCTCACGCTGGCGGCATTGGCGCAAGCGATGGGCGCGGCGATGGAGGAGCCGCGGGGATCGCGGGGGGCGCGGGCGCAGGGGCCGGGAGGCGCCGAAGCGATGCGCGAGCCCCCTCCCGCCCGCCCGGCGCCGGAGGCGGTCCCGCTCACCGACCCGATGAGCCCCTCCACCGCGGTGCGGGCGCTCGCGGGGGTGTTCCCCAAGGATGGGATCGTGGTGCTGGAGTCCCCCTCGGCGACGCCCGCCCTGCGCAACCAGCTCCGTCTGGGGCGCCCCGGGAGCTACTACTTCTCCGCGGGCGGGGGCCTCGGCTTCGGGATGCCCGCGTCGATCGGCGTGCAGCTGGCTTGTCCGGAGCGCCCCGTGGTGTGCGTGATCGGGGAGGGCTCCGCGCAGTACGCGGTGCAGAGCTTCTGGACCGCCGCGGCCTACAAGGTGCCGGTGACGTTCCTCGTGCTGCGCAACGAGGAGTACGCGATCCTCAAGTTCTTCTCGCTCATGGAGGAGATCCCGGGCGCCCCCGGTCTCGACCTTCCGGCCCTGGACACCGCGGCGGTGGCGGCGGGGTATGGGGTGAACGCACGCCACGCCAAGGACCCCGAGGAGCTCGGCGTGGAGCTGAGCCGCGCGCTGGCCTCCGACCGACCGGAGCTGGTCGAGGTGCAGGTGGCGCCGGGGATGGCGCTCGCCTGAGGGCGCTGTCCCATACCCTTTCGCCGATGTCCGACTCTGGCGGCAACCGCGGCGGCGACAAGCGCGATCCCGACGCGATCGTGGTTGGGGCGGGCCTCGCCGGGCTGGTGAGCACGCTGGAGCTGCTGCGCAGCGGCCACACCGTGCTGCTGCTCGACCGCTGCCGCCCCCACGAGCTGGGGGGCTCGCGCGGGAGGCGTTCGGGGGAATGTTCATGGTGGACTCCCCCGAGCAGCGCCGCTCGCGGATCCGCGACAGCGAGCGCCTCGCGCTCGAGGACTGGCTGCGGATCGCGGAGCTCGGCGCGGAGGAGCACTGGCCGCGGCGGTGGGCGGAGCAGTACGTGACCCGCGCCCGCGACGACGTCGGGGGCTGGCTGCGCGAGCTCGGGGTGCGTTTCTTTCCAGTGGTCAACTGGGCCGAGCGCGGCAACTTCGGCGACGGCAACTCCGTCCCGCGCTTCCACCTCACCTGGGGCACCGGCAAGGCGCTCGTGCAGGCGGTGTGGGGCGCGATCGAGCGTCACCCACGCCGCGGCGCCCTGGAGGTTCGTTTCGGCGCGCGCGTGAGCGAGCTGATCGGCGACGGACAGGGCGGCGTGGTGGGGGTGAGGGTTTTGGATGAGGATTGGAGGGGGGGCCGCGGGAGCGCGCTTGGAGACCCAGCCGTGCCCGGCCACCGGGCTGGGCGGGAGGCCGACGAACTGCACGCCGGCAAGGCGGTGGTGATCGCCGCAGGCGGGATCGGCGGCAACCACGAGCTCGTGCGGCGGGTATGGCCGACCGCGGAGCTGGGCAGCCCACCGGCGAGGATGCTGATGGGCTCCCACCCCTACGCCGACGGCGCGCTGCACGAGGAGGTGCAGCGCGTGGGTGGCGCGGTCACCCACCTGGAGCGGATGTGGAACTACGCCGACGCCGTGCGCCACCCCGCCCCGCAGCGCCCCGGCCACGGCCTGAAGCTGATCCCGCCGCGCTCCGGGTTGATGCTCGATCCCGACGGGCGCCGCTACGGCCCGGTGCCGGTGATGCCCACCTACGACGCCTACGCCGCCCTGGAGCGGATGTGCGAGGACGAGCGCAAGTACTCCTGGCTGATCTGCAACTGGCGGATCGCGCGGCGCGAGCTCGACGTGTCGGGCTCCCAGCACAACCCCCACCTGCGCGAGCGCCGCCGCGTGCGTTTCCTGCTCGGGGTGCTGCTCGGCAAACCGCGCGTGGTCTCCCATCTCCTGGAGGGCTCGCCCGACTTCGTCCGCGCCGACTCGCTGCCCGAGCTGGCAGGGAAGATGAACGAGGTGACGGGCGAAGCGGCGATCGACCCCGCGGTGCTCGCCGCGGAGATCGGCCGCTACGACGAGACGATCGCTCGCGGGAGGGGCCTCTTCAACGACGACCAGCTGCGGCGCATCGCGCAGCTTCGCAACTGGCGCGGGGACCGCCTGCGCACGTGCGCCTTCCAGGCGATCCTCGACCCCAAGGCGGGGCCGCTGATAGCGATTCGCCTGCAGGTGATGGCGCGCAAGAGCCTCGGCGGGATCCAGACCGACCTCGCCTGCCGCGTCCTGCGCGAGGGCGACGGCGAGCCGATCCCCGGCCTCTACGCGGTCGGCGAGGCCGCGGGCTTCGGGGGTGGGGGTATGCACGGCAAGCGCTCCCTGGAGGGCACCTTCCTCGGGGGGTGCGTCTTCACCGGCCGCCTCGCCGCCGCCGCGATCGCGGGCGCGGAGCTGCCGCTGCGCTGGCCGATCTCCGATCGGTCACCCGCGGTGGGCGTCCCCTCGCGCTGAGCGGTGCCCCGGTACGACTACGCGGCGGTGGGGCACGTCACGGTCGACGTGCTCGACCCCGAAGCCTCCCGCCGTCCGGGCGGTACGGCCTTCGACCCGGGCGCCTCCCGCAATCCAGGCGGGACGGCCTTCTACAGCGCGCTCCAGGCCGCCAGGCTCGGGCTGCGCACGCTGATCCTGACCAAGGGCGACCCCCACGAGATCGAGCAACTGCTCGAGCCCTACCGCGACGAGCTCGAGCTCGAGATCCTCCCCGCCGAGCGCACCACCACGCTGCGCACCTGGGGCGAGGGCCCCAACCGCCGCCAGCGGCTGCTCGCGTGGGCGGGGCCGATCGAGGAGCCGATCGAGGTGGACACCGCGATCCTGCACCTCGCCCCCGTGGCCCGCGAGATCCCCCGCGAGTGTTTCGATGCCCACCAGCCCCGCGCCGAGTTCGTGGGGCTCACCCCCCAGGGTCTCCTGCGCGAGTGGAACGCCCGAGGCGACATCGCGCTCACGACGCTGCGCCGGGAGCTGCTGCCGGAGCGCTGCGACGCGATCGTCCTCAGTGCCGCCGAGTGCGAGCGCTGCGAGGCGCTGATTTCGACGAGCCCCGCCGGAGGGGTGCTCGTAGCGGTGACCAGCGGCGCGCGGCCCGTCACGCTCCACCTCCCCACCGGCGAGACCCTGCGGGTCCCCGTGCACCCGATCGAGAGCCCCCAGGACGACCTCGGCGCCGGTGACGTCTTTGCGGCGGCCCTCTTCGTCGCCCTGCGCGAGGGACGTCCCCCCGCCATGGCGGCGGCCTTCGCCAACGCCGCCGCCGTCGTGCGCATCGCCGGGGCCGGACCCGGCGCGATCGGCGACCGCCGCGCGATCGAGGCGCTGCTTGGGCCTCGATAGCGCGGACACGTCACGGACCCGGTTTCAGTTGGGCGCCTGCTCCTCGGCGAGCCAGTTCTCGACCGCCAGATCGGGCACCCGCGCGAAGTGGCGGACGTTGCCCGTGACAACGGTCAGTCCACGCGAGAGGGCAATCGAGGCGATCCGCAGATCGGGCTCGTCCAGGCGCCGGCCCTCGCGCTCCAGGCGGGCGCGCAACGGCCCATAGACCTCGGCGGCCTCACTATCGAAGGGCAGAATGGCCGTCGCGCTCGACACCACCTCCCGCACCTGGCGCGTCAACCGCTCGCTGCCGCGCTTGGCGGCTCCGTAGAGCAGCTCGCCGAGGTTGATGGTGGTCGTCGCCTGGTCGCTCGGGGGAACCTGGGCGAGGCGACGGATGAGCTGTAGCGGTGGGTCGCGGCGGATCACCGCGCTCAGGGTGTCCGTGTCGAAGCAGTACACCTCGCGCTCAGCCTCTCGGGTCAGCCGAGGTCCGGCGCGGGGCGGTCATGGCTACGGCGGCGGGCCGCGTAGATATCCTGTACCGCCTCGTCCAGATCCTCCCATCCCGCCAGCGCTCCCGCCACCGCCGCGAGACCGATCGGTCGCTCGGCGGTGCCTCGCAGGGACTCCGGCGTGGGCGGGGCGAGCACAACGGCCGGCCGGCCCCGCCGCGAGACCACGAAGCGCTCGCCCGAGCCGACACGACCGATCAGCTCGGAGAACCGGCGCTTCGCCTCGGCCACCCCCAGCGAGCCCTCTGGTGTCTGAAGGTCTTTTCCGTCGTTATAAGTCATCTGCCATCAATGATGACATATCGTGTCCCCGCGATCAGCCGGTCCGCCGCGTCAGCGCCCCCTCGATGAGCCCCGCGAGGTCGATCCCCGCGAGCGCCTCCTGCGCCCCGCATGCGTGCGCCGCCAGCAGCAGCGAGCCCCCCACCGGGGCCATCTCCACGACCGCCACCTCCGCCTGCGGGGCGAGTGCGTGGATCGCCCGCGTGAGCGGCTCCACGAAGACCGCGCCCGCCTTGTATGCGCTGCCGATCAGTCCCACCGGGAAGGCGCCCTGCAGGCCGGTGCGCTCGATCACCGCGGCGATCTGCTGCGCCAGCTCGGCCGCCCCGCGCTCGTAGAGCTCGCGCGCCACCGCGTCCCCCCGCTCCGCGAGCCGGGCCGTCTCGATCGCGAACGACGCGATCTCGCTCTTGGTCAGCGGCTTGCTGTAGACCAGCGTCGCCAGCACCTCCACGCTGGGCACCCCGAAGAACTCCACCGCCGCCTCGCTCAGCGCGGTCTCCGGGCCCGAGCGCTCGCGGTCGCGCAGCGCCGCCTTGATCGACTGCAACCCCAGCCAGTACCCCGAGCCCTCGTCCCCCAGCAGGTGGCCCCAGCCGCCCGCCCGCCAGGCGCGCGTCTCGCTGCCCACCATGCCCACACCGAAGACGTTGCTGCCGGTGCCCGCGATCGCTCCCACGCCGGGCTGCGCGCCCGTCGCCGTGGCCCAGGCCCCCACCACGTCGCCCACCACGATCCACTCCCGCGAGCGCTCCCTGCGGACGTGCGCGATGACCGCGTCGGTGTCCGTTCCCGCCACCGCCAGCACCACCGCGTCGAGCTCGGCGTCGGCGATACCCGCCCCCGCGAGCGCCCCGTCGGCCGCGTCGAACAGCGCCCTCCCCGCGGCCCCCACCCCGACCGCGTCCTGGTTGCTCGGCCCCCCGTACCCCAGGTGCAGCGTGCCGCGCTCGATGTCCAGCACCGCCGCCAGCGTCTTCGTCGCACCCCCGTCGATTCCCAGCAGGAAGCGCACCCCGCGCCCGGTGAAGGGAGCGGGGCTCGGCGCCGAAGCGGGCGAGCGCCGGGGGCAGCTTGACGAGTGAGTCGCGCTCCACACCCGGGATACTTACAGCCCATGCGGCAGGCCGATGGGCGCGCGCCCTTCCCCCGGTCCCTCCCCGGCCTCCGGCCAGGTGTGTCCGGCGTGATCGGTAAGGCCGGTGTGCGCGCCCAGTTCCCCCACGCCCCGCGGCACGCGGGGATGTACGAGTCCTTCTACCTGCGCGCCGTCGCCCCCGATCGGCCGCTCGGGGTGTGGATCCGCTACACCGTCCACAAGCCCCGGGGGGATCGGCGGGCTCCAACTCTGCCGCGGGGCTCCTTGTGGTGCACCGTCTTCGGGGCCGAGGAGCGCCCGCTCATGTACAAGCTCACCACCGACGAGCTCTCCGTCCCCGCGGGCGGGTGGATCGCCGTGGGGGCCTCGGAGTTCGGCCCCGCGCATGCCGAGGGCGCCTGCGGGGAGGCCCGCTGGTCGCTGCGCTTCGCCTCCGAGGAGCCCGAGCTGCGCCATCTCGCGCACCCCCTCCTCTACCGCGCCCCGCTACCCCGCACCAAGCTCACGAGCCCCTCCCCCGCCGCGCGATTTCAGGGGGTTCTCGAACTGGCGGGCGCCACCGCCTCCTCCCCCGCTCGCGTGATCGAGCTCGACGGCTGGCGCGGGATGGTGGGCCACAACTGGGGCGCCGAGCACGCCGAGCGCTGGATCTGGCTGCACGGCATCGGCTTCGCCGAGTGCCCCGAGGCGTGGCTCGACGTGGCGGTCGGGCGGGTGCGCGTGGCGGGACACACCACCCCGTGGGTGGCCAACGGGGCCCTGAGCGTCGAGGGCGAGCGCCACCGGCTCGGTGGACTGGGAGCACGCGGTCTGCTCGTCGCCGAGCGCCCCGCGCGCTGCGCCCTCTCGCTGCCGGGGGCCGGGGGGCTGGTGGTCGAGGCGCACGCGCAGGCACCCCCCGGGGAACTCGCCGGCTGGCGCTACGCCGACCCCGGCGGCGGCGGTCGCGACGTGAGCAACTGCTCGGTCGCCGCCCTCACCCTCCTCGTGCGCCGCCCCGGGCACCCCTCGCTCACGCTGGGCACAGCCCACGGGGCCGCCTACGAGCTCGGTGTGCGCGAGTGCTGAATAGGAAACATTTAACGCAATCATTTTCTTGCAAGCGCATGCTCTTCAAACCTCAGTAAGAGTCCTCAAAACCTGGTCGATCTCCGCAAATCTCCCGCAATTTGCGCCCAAATCGTCTACAATTCCGCCAGCAGCAGCATGGATGGACAAAGTCGGGCAGGGATAGCTTCAGTTCAGGTTATGGTCCCGGGCCGCGTGCGCAGGTAACAACAGCGCAGGTGGGTCAGAATGACGGAACCATTCTGAACTCTGACGACGCCCCGGGGGTTGGGGCGGTAAGGACGGCGAGGAACACGGATGATCATCGCAGGCAGTAACCGGGACGGGATCGATGTCGCGCCGGTCGCACTCGAACCCATTGCGCTCCGCAATGGGCAGATTGCGTACGGGCCTCCACGGCTCGCGCGCCCGGCTCAGCGCCCTCCCGCTCCGCTCGACCGACTCCGCGCCGTGCTCCAGCGCCGCCCGCTGCACGCCGCGCTTCCCAGACCACGCCTCGCGTTGGCCCTGCTGGCGACGATGCTGCTCGCGGTGCTCGCGGGCGCGCTCCCCTGGTGGGGGCGGGTCGAGCTGCGCGCCGCCGGCGGCCACGCGGACGCCGAGACGGCGATCAGGCTCCTGTGCGCGCTCGCCGCCGCGCTCCTCTTCGACCGCTACTGGCGACGCCCGCGACCGCACGCGCTGCTGCTCGCCGCCGCCCTCGCGATCCTCGCGGCCTCCGAGCTGGCGGCCGGAGCGCTGCTTGTGTGCGCCTGCGTGGAGTGGTCGCTTGAAGAACGCCGCGCCGCCGCGCACGCACTCGTCCGCGAGCGCCGCCGGATGGCCGCCGACGTCCACGACCTGATCATGCAGGACCTCTCTCTCGCGCTCGCCAACGCGCGCGCCCTCACCGAGGACCCCGCGCGCGCGCCGCAGGCGAGCACAGTGGTCATCGCCGGGGAACGCGCGCTCGCGGGTGCCCGCGACGTGCTCAGCGGACTCTCCGAGCGCGACACCAGACCGATCGCCCAGGCGCTCGAAGCGAGCGTGCGCGCCGCCGCCCGCCACACCCCGCTGACCTTCGACGCCGAGCGGGTGCCATCCTCCGCACCGCTCGACCGGCCCACCCGCGACGCGCTCCTGCACATCGCCCGCGAGGCCGTCACCAACGCCGTCAAGCACGCCCGCCCGAGCACCATCGAAGTGGTCCTCGAGCACACCGGCCGGTGGCGGCTGACGGTGCGCGACGACGGCCGCGGGATCGACGAAAGCCCACCCAGATTCGGCGAGGCCCCGCTCGGGAGCGGCTTCGGGCTGGCCAGCATGCGCCAGAGCGCGCTCGCGCTGGGCGGCGCCCTGCACGTGGGCTGCGGGAGCGGCGGGGGAACCACCGTGGAGGCCGTACTCCCATGACCGTGGGGGACATACACCCATGAGTGCCGCCCCCACCGTCGTGATCGCCGACGATCACCCCGCGATTCGCCTGGGCGTGCGGATGGCGCTGACGCGTGGAGGCTTCCAGGTGCTCGCCGAGGCCGCCGACGGAGACGGCGCGGTGGAGGCCGTGCTGCGCGAGCGGCCCCGGGTCTGCCTGCTGGACATCTCGATGCCCGGAGGCGGCATCGACGCGGCCGCCAGGCTCGTCTCGCTCGCGCCCGCCACGGCGGTGGTGATGCTCACCGTATCCGCCAGCGCCGAGGATCTGCTCGCCGCGCTGCGCGCCGGGGCGAGGGGCTACCTGCCCAAGGACATGTCCCCCGACCGCCTGCCCGCGGCGCTGCTCGGGGTGCTGAGGGGCGAGGCTGCGCTCCCGCGGACGTTCGTCGGACGGATGCTCCACGAGATGCGCGGCCTCCCCGCCCCCGGGGCCGGAGCGTTGCGCGTGGGCGATGTCGAGCTCACCTCAAGGGAGTCCGAGATCCTGCGCATGCTGCGCTCCGGCCTCTCCACCGTCGAGATCGGGGAGCGCCTCTCGCTCTCCCCCGTCACGATCCGCCGCCACATCTCGGCGGGCGTCGCCAAGCTCGGCGCCGACGGGCGCGAGGGGGCCCTGCGGGCGATCGCGTAGGCGCGGGACGCAGAGCCGGGACTACCGGACGAGCCCCGAGCGCACCGCGTAGACGGCCGCCTGCACGCGGCTGCGCACTCCCAGCTTCTCAAAGATGTTGGTGACGTACTGCTTGACCGTGTGGGGGCTGATCGAGAGCTCCAGGCCGATCGCGATGTTATCGGCCCCCTCCGCGATCAGTTGCAGGACCTCCGCCTCCCGCGGGGTGAGCTCCGGTCGCTCACTCTCCCCCGCCTCGCCGGCCTCGGCGGCTGCCTCTGCCGCGGCCTCGCTCTGTGCCGCGTCCGCGCGCACGCGCGCCATCAGCGCCCGCGCCACCTCCCCGGAGAGCACCATGTGCCCTTCCGCCGCCTGCCTGATGCCGTCGGCAAGCCTGTCCGCGCGCGTGTCCTTGAGCAGGTAACCGCACGCTCCCGCCTCCAGCGCCTCAAGCACATCGGCGTCCTCGGCGGAGACGGTCAGGACGATCGTCTGGATGGCCGGGTTGCTCTGCGCGATCCGCCGCAGCGCCTGCAGACCCGAGGTTCCGGGCATGCTCAGGTCCATCACGATCACCTCTGGCTCGAGCTCCCGCGCCAACGCCACCGCGTCCGCTCCGTCGGAGGCCTCGCCCACGACCGTCATGCCCGCGTCCTGAAGCATCCCCCGCAGGCCCTCCCGAAAGAGGTGGTGGTCGTCCGCGATGACTACGCGCAGAGCGTTACCGGAAGGAGCCACACCCGGAAAATAGAGGAATCCGCCGAGGAGGGGACCTGACGCCGCTCGCGAGCGGCGTCGTCCCATCGACCCCACAGAGCGGTCGTCTCTTTCGCCATACCTCGGTGTCCTCCCGACATACGGACATTTGGATGCTGCTTGGGTCGAGTGTCTAGAGACCAGCTCAGGCGGTCAAGTTCTCATCAGGGCGCGTCGAGCCATGGGACATCCCCGCCCCAACTCCGCTCCCTGCCAGGAGGTCACAGATGTTCAAGCTCCACACCCGCGGCCTCGCGCTGCCCGAATCGCCGCGGGACCACGGCCTCCCACTGTCCAGCCTGCTCTCCCGCGGCCTCTTCGCCGCGATCGCGGTGCTGCTTTTCTCCGCCACTTCCTCGGCGCTTGGAGCACACACCTTGCACGCTGGGACAAAGCGTGCAGCCCACCATGGCGCCCACAACCGCCGCGGACCCCTCGGGCGCTCGGGCGCTCGCCCCAGCGGCAGATCCTCCGCGATCCACGTGGCGGCCGCCACCACTGCCTCCTCGGGGCTGCTGCTCGGGGACGAAGCCCTCGAGTCCCAGCACGACAGCCTCAGCGCCGGCGAAGCCGAAGCGTTCCCCTTCCAGGCCCTCGCCTCGGGCCTCGCCGGCTCCGCGCACGTCTACGTCGATACCCACAGCGGCGCCCGCACCGTGGTCGTGGGTCTCTACGCCAACGCGGCCGGCCATCCCGGCGCGCTGCTCACCTCCGGCTCCCTCTCCTCCCCCAAAGCCCACGCCTGGAACACGGCCTCCGTCGCGCCCGTCGAACTGACGTCCGGCACCACCTACTGGCTGGCCGTGCTGGGGAGGGGCGGAACGCTGCGCTACCGCGATCGCGCGGATGGACCCTGCCAGGCCGAGACCAACGCCCAGACCGGCCTCGCCGCGCTGCCGGGCACCTGGACCGTGGGCACTTCCTACTCCACCTGCCCGATCTCCGCTTACCTGACCGGAGCCAGGAGCGTCCTCCCGGTGGACCCGCCGGAACCGGTGGAACCGCCCGTTGAAGAACACCCCAAAACCGAACCCCCCTTGGAAGAATCATCGGGGAAGACCAACTGCATCGCTCTCCCCAGCGCATGTGGCTACCCGGACGCCACCAACAGCGGCGTGCCCGCGGGCACCAAACTGACCTCGCAGACAGGCGAATTGTCGGTCACCAAAGCCGGGACCACCGTCAAGAATCTCGCCGTGACCGGCGAAATCGACGTCGAAGCGGACAACACGACCCTGGAAGACGATGAAGTCATCGCAAGCGCCGGAAGCGGCAACCGCGGCATCTACATCGCCCCCGGCGTGACCGGCACGGTGATCGACCACACCACCTGCCACGGCGCGGGCAAAGGGACTCAGTACTGCGTCTTCAACAAAGATTCATCCACGAAGATCGAGTACTCCTATCTTTACAACTGCGGCGAGTGCCTCAACGGCTCCGGGACGATCACGAACTCGTTCTTCGATGTCACCGCCGTGATCTCCGGGGAACACTACGAGGACATCTACTACGGCGGCGGCGAAGGGCCGCTGATCGTCAACCACGACACGATGCTCAACCCCCAGGAACAGACCGCGACGGTTTTCGCCAGCACCGACTTCGGCGATCAGACGACGCTGACGATCACCGACAACCTGCTGGCCGGCGGGGGCTACACCCTCTACGGCGGCACGAGCTGCACCACGGGCGGCTGCGGCTCGGTCAAGGGCCCGGTGACCGTGACCGGTAACCGCTTCAGCCGCAGGTACTACCCCGAAAGCGGCTACTACGGCCTCGCCGCGTACTTCGACAACGCCGTGACCACCTGGTCGGGCAACGTGTGGGACGAAACCCTGAAATCGGTGGAAGAGTGAATACTCAGCAGAGCGCGACCTCGTCCCCATCCCCCACCTGCAGGCGCATCGCGCGCGGCACCGAGAAGTCCCTGAAGACCCGCGCCTCGCGGCCCACGACGCTCGCCACCAGGCGTCCGCCGACGTGGAGGATGCTCGCGCCCGCGAAGACGATCGAGCGCTCGATCTCCGCCCCCTCCACGCGCACCCGCTCGCCGATCGAGGTGTGGGGTCCGATGTAGGAGTCCGCCACGTGCGCCCCCGCCCCCACGATCACCGGTCCGGAGATCACGCTCGAGGTCACCGATGCCGTCGCGTCGATGTAGACCGGCCCCTCGAACCGATTGCCGTCGCCCTGCTGTGCCGTGGAGACCTGGCGCTCGAGCCCGTCGAGCACCGCGCGGTTCATGTCGAGCAGGTCGAGCGCCTCGCCACAGAAGGCGCGCCACTCCCTCACCACCCGCACCTGCAGGCGGGTGCTCCCGCGCGCGATCAGCCACTCCGCCACGGCCCCCAGCTCGAGCTCCCGCAGGCACCCGTCAGCGTGCCGCAACTCGCCGAGGGCGCCCGCTCCAAGCACGCACACCCCCGCCATCCCCAACCCCGCATTGGCGGGATCGAACTCCGAGACGCGGAGCATCCGCTGCGTCGCCGGCCCCAGGCGTTCGGTGTTGCGCGCGCCCTGGGCGACCAGCAGCAGGAAGTCCGAGTCCTCCTCGCCCAGCAACTCGAGGAACGGGCCGAGCGGCTGGCCCAGCAGCCCGTCGGCACGGTGCACGATCGTGGGAGCGCCCTCCGCGAACCGCGCAATCGCCGGCAACGCGCTCGCCGGGCCGGCCTGGGCGTCATAGGCCAGATAGCGCGCCCCCGCGCCCGGTCCCCCGTCGGCCTCGACGCACGTCGCGAGCTCCTCCACGAGCTCCGCCGGCGCGAGCACCGCGATCTCCCCCGCCCCCGCGGCCATCAGCGCATCGAGCACGTGGCAGACGATCGGGCGGTTCGCGACCCGCTGCAGCGAGGCCGCGCGTGTGGCGTCCAACCAAGGCCCCGTCGACCTGGTTGTGGAAGGAACCACGACTACTCCCCTGCCTAGCACCTATACAAAACGCCTTGGGCCAGCCAGGGCTCGCACGCAAGTTCGATCCACGCCTCAAGGTTGCTTGGCGCAGAGTCGATGAGCTCAAAGCTGGCGCCCCCGCACGCAGCGCCGGCCACCTCGAAGGGCGGGACCGCGTGCGTTAGAGTTCATGCCAGTGTCAGTCCGCCACCCACTCGCTGCATGGCGGCACGGATGCGCGCTTCGCCGTAGAGCCACCACGATTGTCCTTGTGCTGAGCGCCACCGCGGTGGCCGGGGCGCAGGGGTCGGTCGCGGGCGCACAGGAGCCCGTCGTGAGCGCCTCGGCGGCACACGTAGCCAAGCAGGCCCATCGTCGATCCACCGAGCCGACCCGCTGCGTGACCGGCAAGATCAAGGGCGACCGGCGCGCGGCCGACCACGGCAAGCGCACGATCCGCCGCTGCTCCACTCCGCCCAAGCGCAAGGCCAAGCCCAAGCGCAGGCGCGTGCCCACCGGCGCCCCGGCGGTCCCGGTGCTCGCACACTCAATCGGCGCGCCCTCGATCCTCGCCCCGCTCGTGGCCCCCGCGAGCTCCTCGCTCTCCATCCGGCAGCCGATCGTGCCGGGCGAACCCGTCCCCTCGGAACCGAAGCAGGAAACAACGGAACCCGGGGAACGGGAACCGGAACCGAAAGAAGAAGCAAGCAAACAGCCCAAGGAAGAACCCAAAGAAGAACCCTCAGAAGAACCCTCCAAAAAAGAAGAACCGCCCAAGGAAGAACCGCCAAAGAAAGAACCCCCCAAAACAGAACCCCCCAAGGAAGAACCTCCGGCCAAATCGGCCGGGCAGCTCCTCGGCAGCGCCGCGCTCGAGCCCGGTGGGGACACGACCGCCGGCGGCCAGGCCGAAGCCTTTCAGTACGTCGCTCTCGCGAGTGGCGAAGTGAAGAGCCTCTCGCTGTACGTGAACTCCGGCGACAGCGCCTCCTCGATCGTCGTGGGGCTCTATAGCAGCGCCTCGGAACCCCCCGCCCATCCCGGGAACCTACTTACCAGCGCCACCATCGACTCGCCGGTTGTGGGCGCGTGGAACTCGATCGATGTCCCGCCGGTGACGGTGGCAGCGGGCGCAACCTACTGGCTGGCCGCGCTGGAGCCGCATGGAACGCTCTCGGTGCGCGATCAGCCCAGCGGCGGCGGCCCAACCGAGAGCAGCTCCTCCGAATCGCTGAGCTCCCTGCCCTCCTCGTGGAGCGGCGGGGAAACCTGGGAAAACTCGCCCGCGTCCTTCTACGCCTCGGGGACCCTCGTCACCACACCGCCCCCGCCGCGGGAACCGACGGCGAGCTTCACCTACACCCCCTCTTCACCTATCGCCGGTCAGCCCGTTACGTTCGACGGCGCCGGCTCCACCTGCCCCGCGAGCCCCTGCACCTACGCATGGTCCAACGACGGCGGCCCCACGCGGCCGCTCCCGCCGCTGTACCCGCTCGGCAGCGGAGAAACCATCTCGCTGACCTTCTCCAGTGCCGGCACGGAGTACATGCGCCTGCTGGTCACCGACGTGCTGGGTCAGACGGCCACCGTCGAGCACAACGTCACGGTCGCGGCCGCTCCCAAGGAAGAACCCAAAGAAGAACCGCCGCCCAAAGAAGAACCACCGCCAAAGGAAGAACCCTCGCCGACGCAGACCGACTGCATCGCCAAACCGAGCTCCTGCGGCTACCCAGACGCCACCGACACCGGCGTGCCCACAGGCACCGCGCTCACCAAGCGCTCGGGCGAAGTCTCGGTGACCGAAGCCGGGACCACGGTCAAGGATCTCGCCGTAACCGGCGAAATCCTGGTCGAGGCGAACGACACGACCCTGGAAGACGACGAAGTCATCGCAAGCGCCGGAAGCGGCAACCGCGGCATCTACATCGCCCCCGGCGTCACCGGCACGGCGATCGACCACACCACCTGCCACGGCGAAGGCAGCGGATCTCAGTACTGCGCCTTCAACAAAGGCACCTCCACGAAGATCGAAGACTCCTACTTCTACAACTGCGGCGAGTGCCTCAACGGCTCCGGGACGATTACGAACTCCTTCTTCGACGTCACCGCCACGATCTCCGGGGAACACTACGAGGACATCTACTACGGCGGCGGCGAAGGGCCGCTGATCGTCAACCACGACACGATGCTCAACCCCCAGGAACAGACCGCGACGGTTTTCGCCAGCACCGACTTCGGCGATCAGACGACGCTGACGATCACCGACAACCTGCTGGCCGGCGGGGGCTACACCCTCTACGGCGGCACGAGCTGCACGACCGGGGAATGCGGCGCCGTCAAGGGTCCCGTCACAGTGACCGGGAACCGCTTCAGCAACAGGTACTACCCCGAAAGCGGCTACTACGGCGTCGCCGCGTACTTCGACAACACCGTGACCACCTGGTCGGGCAACTTCTGGGACAGCACACTGAAGTCCGTCCCCGAGCCCTCATCCTGAGACGCCGAGCGCGCCCAGCATCCGCCCGCGCAGCTCGCGCCTGACGAACAGGCGAAAATCGGGGTCCTCCACGCGCGGAACGCGGCGGACGGCGGACCTCAGGTAGCCATAGAGGAACGCCACGCCGGAGAGCCCCCGCGGGGGCGTCCGCGCGACCTTGAGGGCCCGCAGGGCGACCCAGGGGAGCGTGAAGTGGACGATGTATGCACACTCCCCATGCCGGGCCCTGCCGCGCAGCGTGCCGTCGGCGCTCGCGAAGGGGCGGTGGTGCAGAGCGATGAGATCCGCGAACGCGCGTGTGCGGTAGCCCCGCATGCGGGCGTAGGTCTCGTCGATCGTGTCCCACCCCAGCCGTTCCTGCATCCCCCCGATATCGGTGAAGCAGGCGAGCGAATAGCACTTCAGGGTGCCCGGCACGTGATGCTCGGTGGGCATCCTCATCGTCTTCCAGCCCTCCCCCTCCCCGCGCGGGTCGGGGTCGGCGTACAACCCCCCCGCCAGGCCGAGCTCAGGGTCGCGCTCGAACTCCCCCAGGATGCGCTCGAAGTAGTGGGGGGGCAACTCGGTATCGCCGTCGAGCTTGGCGATGTGGGTGAAGGACGGCCAGTCGACGCTCTCAAGCCCCTGGTTGAAGGCCCGCACCTCCGCGGCTAGGGCCAGGCGATCGGGGACGGGGCCCCCGCGGGTCCGCTTGGCTCCGTCGATGACCCTCAGGAAGTCGATCCGCTCAGCCAGCCGCGCGAGGATCTCGGGGGTCTCGTCGGTGGAGCCGTCGTCCACGACCACCCACAGATCCGGCGGGCGGGTCTGCCGCGCGAGCGCCTCGGCGATGCGCTCGATATGGGCCGCCTCGTTGCGAACGGGGGAGATGAGAAGCAGTCGCTGGGTCATCGCACGATCTCCGGACGGGCCCCGGGGCGCGTCAGGAAAGCAACGTGCCACTGCCCGGCGTGCTTGCGGTCGCAGACGGCTCGCCGGCGGCCCGGACGACCTCGCGGATGACGCGCTCCACGAGCGCCCCCGCGTCCTCCCAGGAGGCTCCCTGCACGCTCGCGGAGGCGGCCTGCGCCGCGGCGCGACGCTCGGCCGTGGGCCGGTCGACGAGGCATGAGAGCGCGTTGGCGAGATCGAACGGGGTCGCGGGAGCGTAGGCGACCTCGGGGTTGTCGAGCACGATCCGGTTGTGCTCGGCGTCGTTGACGACGGGGATGCAGCCCGCGGCGAGCATCTCGTGGGGAACGAGGGAGACGTTGGTGGCGGAGAGCACCAGACCGGCGATGCAGCGGTTGTAGAGGCCGCCCAGCTCCTCGGGGGCGAGCAGGCCGTGGTCGACGGCGGCGAAGGGGAGGCCGCGGACCGATTCGCCGTAGAGGTGGATGGGGACCTCGGGGTGGCGCTCGGCGAACAGGTCGAGGGCGGCCACCGCGAGCTCGAAGGCCCGGCGGGGGGTGGAGGGGCGGCAGTACAGGCATACCCCGGTGCGCTCCGCGGCGGGGTCCAGCCGGTAGAGGTCCAGATCGCAGCCGAAGTCGAAGTGCTCGGCGGCCATCCCGTAATCGCGCCCCAGCATCTGCGCCAGCCAGGGCCCCGCGGTCACGCCGTGGAAGCCGAAGCCGTAGGTGGCCCGCGCGAGCAGGGACTCGCTGCCGGCGGCGTAGAAGGAGGGCTCGTGATCCTGCACCAGGTAGAGGCGTGCACCACGCGCGGTGGAGGTGAGTACGGGGTAGGCGGTTTCCCAGGAGGTCGCGAAGATCGCGTGGGCGTCCTCGATGCCCTCGGCCGCGTCGCGGATCTCGGCCTGCAGGGAGGGCCACCAGGCCCGGATTTTCCGGCGGTGGCGATCGAGCGACCACTCGTGACGGTCGTGCATGTAGAAGGTGCATCGATGTCCGGCCCGCTCGAGCGAGGAGGCGAGCCGGTAGAGCGTCGTGAACCCCCCGGCCCCCTCACCCGGGGGGGCGCAGACCCAGGCCACCTCGAGCGGCTCCCCGGAGCGCAGGGGCAGCGGGGGCGGGAGCCTCCAGCCGCCGGCGGCGATCTCCGCCGCCCGCACCAGGTCCCCGCGCGCCACCAGCAGCCGCCCTTCCCCCGCGGGGGAGATCCACCGCGAGGTGCGCTCCAGCAGGCGGGCGGCCACGCCCGCGTACCCTTCTCTGCGTAGCAGCAGCCGCGTCTGGCGGGCGCGCTCGAGGACGGTGAGGCGACTCACATCCCCCACGGGGACCCCCCGGAACGGGATGTCTGGGCCACGGGGCGCCCGAGGACGGTGAGGGAGCTCATATCCCCCTGAGCCTCCAGCGCATCCGGATTGCGTGGGAGCGCAGCCGGTGAGCGGCGCCGGTGGCGATGAACGGGGGAAAGCGCAGCGAGCGCCCCGCGCCGATCCACTGGCGCAGCGCCAGCCCCCGCCACTCGCGCAGGCGGCGGGCGTCGGGGTAGACCTCCAGGGCGAAGCCGGTCAGCTCCCGCACCGCCTCATCCGCGGCGCCGCAATCGACCGAGCGGCTGGCCCGCCACAGCGCCTGGCGGGCCAGGGTGCGCGCGACCGTCCCGCGCAGCCGCTCGCCCCGCAGCCGCTCGGACTCCCCGATCCGCTCGTCGCAGTGGGCGAAGAACGAGTCGAAGGCCATGCGGCGTTCGCGCAGGTCGAGCATGGTGCTCGCGCCGCTGCGGAGCATGCTGTCGGAGTGGACGCGGTAGACGGCCTGGGGCACGCCGCGGACGTAGGCGACATCGGCGACCGCGGCGATGCGCAGCCACATGTTCAGATCGCTCGCGTGGTGGCAGGCCGGGTCGTAGCCCCCCACCGCGCGCTGCACGGAGCCGCGCACCACCACCTCGGGGGAGGAGATGCAGTTGTAGGTGGAGCGGCAGCGGATACGGACCCAGTCCTCCCCTGCCCACACCTTGGTGGAGCGCCACCTCCCGGAGGGCCCCCGCCTCCCGGAGGGCCCCCAACTCCCGGAGGGCTCGGGGAGCGGCCTCCCCTCGGGCGCCTGGAGGGTCCTGCCGTAGACCATGCCCACGCCGGGGTGCGCGGCCATGACCTCCGTGGCCCGGCGCAGGGAGCCCGGCACCAGCAGATCGTCGGCGGACAGCAGGACCACGTACTCGCCGGGGGCCCAGCTCGAGCCCCTCGTTGGCGGTGGCGATCAGACCCATGTTCTGCGCATGCGCGCGAAACTCGACGCGATCGTCGCGCTCGGCCAGGCGCCCGGCGACCTCGGCGCTGGTGTCGGTGGAGCGGTCGTCGATGACCAGCACCCGCACATCGACGCCCTCCTGCGAGAGCACGCTCGCCAGGCACCCCTCGAGCAGGTGGCCGTAGTTGAAGCAGGGCACGATCACGCTGACCGTGGGAAGCGTCGTGGCCGGCTCGCGGCGAGCGGCGGGGGCAGGCCCCGCCTCACGGCGAGCGGCGGGTGCAGGCCGGTCGAGCAGGGTTTTGCTCACATACCCTTAAACGCCCGGGGCCGGTTTGAACTTCCAGGTCAGGCGTCCCGGGCCGGTTTGAACTTCCAGGTCAGCCGCCGCCGTGCGAGAAGCGGCGCGTCGGCAACGTTGAATGATCAGTTAAGATCTTGCGCTCGGCCGAGTGGGATCATCCGGCTGGATGTGGCGTTCAAGGAAGGACAGACAATGCATTCGACGCAGACGGCAAATAGGGAATCGACCATATGAGCGGCGGTTCGATCCAGGGCGCGCGACGCCGCGGGGCAGCGACGATCTCCACCGCATCCCCCGTGGACATCGCTCCCTTTGACGAGAACCCCCTCACGCCGTGGGCGATCGGGCCGGCGGGAGCGGCTGAGGTGGACCTCCCCGGATGGGCGAGCGAGAACCGCCAGGAGATCGATCGGCTGCTGCTCGACCGCGGCGCGATCCTCTTCAGGGGCTTCGGGTTGGCCTCCCCGTCCGAGTTCGAGCGCGTGGCGTCCGCCCTGACCTCCGATCTCTACGGCGGTTACGGCGACCTGCCGCGGGAGGGTGAGAGCGCCAACATCTACAAGTCCACGCCCTACCCGCCCGATCGTCCGATCCTCTTCCACAACGAGAGCTCGCATCTGAGGAGCTGGCCGACCCGCATCTCGTTCTTCTGCATGGTCCCCTCCGAGGACGGCGGCGAGACCCCGCTGGCCGACTGCCGAGAGATCGCCGCGCGGCTCGAGCCCGAGCTGCTGGAGGAGTTCGCGCGCAAGGGTCTCACCTACATCCGCAACTTCTCGGGCCTGGACGTCAGCTGGCGGCAGTTCTTCGGCACTGAGGATCGCGCCGAGGTCGAGCGGCGCTGCCGCGAGACCGCCATGGACTTCGAGTGGACCGACAGCGGCGAGCACCTGCGCGTGCGCCAGCAGGCAGCGGCAGTCAGGCCCCACCCGGTCACGGGAGAGACGCTCTTCTTCAACCAGATCCAGCTCCACCACCCCCACCACCTGGATGCCGACGTGCTCGCCTCCCTGCGCTCGATGGTCTCCGGTGAGGAGGATCTGCCTCGCAACGTGACCTTCGGCGATGGCACCCCGATCTCAGACGATCTGGCCGAGCGTCTGCTTCAGGTCTACTGGGACACGTGCGTCATGTTCCCCTGGGAGCGCGGCGACGTGATCGTGCTGGACAACATGCGCACCGCGCACGCCCGCATGCCGTTCAAGGGCGAGCGGCGCATCGCGGTGGCGATGGCCGGCATGACCACGGGCTGAGCGCGACAACGGACATGAATGCTCTCGGGCAGGCGTAGGGATGGCGCTCGACATATCTCCTTCGGCGCCTCCCCCGGAGGTCCTCATCAGCCCCTCCACGAGTCTGTTCGGGCGAGGGCTCCGAGACCTCTGGTCCTACCGCGAGCTGGCCTACTTCCTCGTCTGGCGCGACGTCAAGGTGCGCTACAAGCAGACCGTACTCGGCGCCGCGTGGGCGGTGATCCGGCCGTTCACACTCATGGTCATCTTCTCGGTGGTCCTGGGGCACTATGGGAAACTCCCCTCCGAGGGCGTGCCCTACCCCCTGCTCATATACACCGCGCTCGTGCCCTGGACTCTGTTCGAATCCGGGCTCACCGCGGCCTCCTCGTCGCTGGTGGGCAACGCCAACCTCGTCTCAAAGGTCTACTTCCCCCGGCTGCTGATGCCGCTGGCGGCCGTGCTCGGCTGCGTGGTCGACTTCGTCATCGCGTTCACGATCATCATCGCGATGATGGTCTACTACGGCGTGAGCCCGCACGTCGGAGCTCTGCTGGTTCCCGCGTTGCTGCTGCTGACGATCGTGGCGGCGGTGGGGGTCGGCACCTGGCTGGCGGCCCTCAATGTCCGCTACCGCGATTTCCAGTATGTCGTGCCGTTCCTACTTCAGGCGTGGCTCTTCATCACGCCCGTCCTCTACGTATCGAAGATCTTCCCCCACTCGGTGCAGGTCATCCTCGGGCTCAACCCGATGGCGAGCGTGGCCAACGGGTTCCGCTGGGGGCTGATCGGGACTCCCGCCCCGCAATGGGGGAGCGTGGGGCTCTCCGTCGGCGTCGCGCTCCTGGCGCTGACTCTCGGCTTGGTGTACTTCCAACGCGTCGAGCGCTCGTTCGCCGACATCATCTGAGTCGATGAGCTCGCCGGCCATCGAGATCGAGGGGCTGGGGAAGCTCTACAAGCTGGGGGCCACCCACCAGCGCGGGCGGCGCTTCAGCGAGGCTCTGTACGACACGGCGCGCCGGCCCTTTCGCCGCGACCGGGCCGCCCGCGCGGAGCGACCCGGCGAGCACTGGGCACTGCGCGAGGTCTCGCTGGAGATCGCCGAGGGAGAGGTCGTCGGCTTCGTGGGGCGCAACGGCGCGGGCAAGTCGACGCTGTTGAAGATCCTCTCGCGGATAACGGAGCCGACGACGGGGCTCGCGCGCCTGCGTGGGCGCGTGGGCGCGCTGCTGGAAGTCGGCACCGGCCTGAGCGGCGAGCTCTCCGGGCGCGAGAACATCTACCTCGGCGGAGCGATCATGGGCATGACCCGCCGCGACATCGACCGGCGCTTCGAGGAGATCGTCGCGTTCGCCGAGGTGGAGCGCTTCCTGGACACCCCTGTCAAGCGCTACTCGAGCGGCATGTACGTGCGGCTGGCCTTCGGAGTGGCCGCACACCTGGAACCGGACATCCTGCTCGTCGACGAGGTGCTCGCCGTAGGGGACGCCGCCTTCCAGCGCAAGTGCCTCGGCAAGATGGAGGAGACGGCGGGCACGGGCCGCACGGTCCTGTTCGTCAGCCACAACATGACGACGATCCAGACGCTGTGCGAGCGGGCCTATCTGCTCGAGGACGGGCGCATCGCCGGCGAGGGTCCGGCGCGCGAGGTCGTGCGGGAGTACCTGCAGGTCATGGCCTCCACCGTGAGCGTGGCGCTCGGGGATCGCGAGGACAGGCGCGGCGACGGCACCGTCCGCGTCACCGCCGTGGGTGTCGAGAACCGTGACGGGGACTCCGCGATCCGGGTTGGCTCACGCCTGAGGATCACGCTCTCCTACCGCGGCGCTCAGCGGCTGCAGAGCCCGCGTTTCGCGATCTCGATCTACGACCTGACGAGAACCGGGATCTATTTCCTGGACACTGAGGTCTCGGGGGGCCTGCCCGAGACGCTGCCCGCCGATGGCGAGATCGTCTGCCTCACAGAGCCGATCTACGTCACGCCCGGGCGCTGCTACATCAATGTCTCGGCGTGGAGATCGGTTGCCCTCGCCGACTTCGTCGACAACGCCGCGGCCTTCGACGTCGAGGAAGACGATCCCTTCGAGCTCGGTTCCGTGCCGCGTCGCGAGTGGGCGGTCCAGGTGCTGGATCACAGCTGGCACGCCGGCGATCCAAGCTCTCGCCGCAGCGGCGACGGGAGCCTGCCACGCTCCGGAACGGCGGGTGCGTGAGCGCCTCCCGGGAGCTCAAGCTCGCCGACCTGAACCTCGCCGGCGCACTGCGCCATTTCGCCCTGCACTCCCCCGCCGGGGCCGTCGAGCAGCGCGACGGAGTCCTCCTGTTCGCGGGCGGGCACCGCTACCCGGGGGCGTACCGCAACGGCGCCCTCCGACTCGATGCCGGCGTCGACCCCGCGACGCTCCTGCGGATCGCCAGCTCCTTCTTTGCCCGGCGTCGCCGTGGATACGTCGTGTGGATACGCGCCCACGCCGACGCCGACCTCGAGGCGCGGGTCAGGAGCCTGGGCTTCTTTCAGCGTCCCCCCCCGGAGGGGATGCCCGGAATGGTGCTCGGCGGGCGACCGCCCCACCCGCGAGCGCTCCCAGACGGCGCGCGGATCGAACAGGTGAGCGACCTGGAGAGCGCCCGCCGGTACCTGCTCGTGGTGGCCGAGGCATATGGCATGGAGGGGGCCCCGCCAGAGCTCGCCCCGGAATTGTTCTTCGAGCCGAGCAGCGTGCTGGGCGAGCAGGTCAGCGCGGTACTCGCGACACTCGACGGCAGGCCCGCGGCCGGCGCGATGACGATCGTCGTGGACGGCGTGGCCGGGCTGTACTGGGTGGCGACGGTCCCCTGGGCGCGCGGGCGCGGCCTGGGAGCCGCCTGTGCGACGCTGGCGACGCATGCCGGCTTCGGACTCGGCGCTCACACGGCGACTTTGCAGGCTTCCCAGATGGGCGCCGAGATGTGGCGCTCCCTTGGATTCGTGGAGCTGACGCGCTACCGGCGCTTCCTTGCCCCACCCCCAAAGTAGGGCTGAGCAGCGACGCCGCAGCCAGCGGCCCCGGTTCCGAGCTGCCGGTTTCAGTGTCCTGGCCGCTCGGGTTTTCGCCGCCGGAACGCGGCTCTTTTTCTTCCCCCGATTTGGGTTCTTCTTCGCTTTTGACTTCTTCTTCTTCTTCTTTACCTTTGGCTTTTTCTTCTTCGCCCGGTTTGGGCTTTTCTTCTTCCGCTTTGCCGGCGGCCAGGCTGTGAGCCGAGAGGAAGCTCCACAGCGCTTCGCCGGCGTCGAAGTCCCCGCAGGTGGTGGGTGTCGGCCAGCAGTGGCCCGTCTCGGCGAGAGTGTCGAGTCGCACCCCCGAGCCGTCGAGGCATGCTTCCCACGTCTGCTCGGTGACCGATCCGAAGATCTGAGTGGCAGCTGTCCCCGCGCAGCCATCGGTGGAGCGCCACTGTTCGTTGACCTGGGCCACGGACGGCTCGTAGCCCATTGTGCCGAACGCATTGGGGCAGCCGGCATCGCTTTCGGTCCTGCCGCCGCAGCTCCCTCCGTAATAGTCTCTGGTGCCGTGTATCTCGTAGATGCTGACGGGGTGCTGAGGATGGCAGGGGATCGAGAGGTACTCGCTGGCCCCCACATCCCCCATGCCCGCGATCGCGGGGAGTTCGCAGGCCAGGCGGTAGGCCATGTATCCACCCAGCGAGAAGCCGGTCACGTAGACGCGGCCGGGATCGACGTCGGCGCTCGCCACGAGATGGTCGATCACCGCGCCGATGAATTCCACGTCAGCCGGGCTGGACTCGACGGAATTGCAGCATCCGATGTCCCAGTTGGTTCCATGCCATTCCGGATAGGCCACGACGAAGCCCTTCTCGTCGGCGAGCGAGCTGAATCCTGTGAAGGTCTCCCAGCTGCCGGCGTTGTAGCCGCCGGCGTGCAGCGCGATCATCAGCGGCGCCCTCTCGCCCGCGCGCAGGTTGGTCGGTTGATGGAGGAGGTATGTGCGCGAGACGCCCCCCGAGACGATCGTCTGTGTGACGGAGGACGCCGCCTCGGTCTTGCTCGTCGCGCAGCCGGCGGTGAGGCCGATGCAGGCGCCGAGCAGCAGGATCGCCGCGGAGGTCCTGCTCACCGTCTGCCTCGAGACCCACGAATGGCGCTCCGCACGCCGGCCTCGAACGCCAGCTCGCGGACCGCGACGTCCGGCCGCGCGAGCGCATCGGCCAGCAGCGCGCGGAAGCGGTCGGCGAGACGCTCGACGGTCCGCGCATCGAAGAGCGCGCGGTTGTACTCGAGGTAGCCGCTGAAGCGCTCTGCCCGCATCTGGAGATCCATCGCCAGATCGAACCGGGAGAAGCCGACGTCCAGCTCAAACGGCGTGATCTGCACCCCCGGCAGCGACAACAGGTCCACGGGCGCGGACTGGACGCGGAAGTTCACCTGGAAGATCGGGTTGCGGCTGGGATCCCGCGCCGGGCGCAGCTCCTCGACCAGCTTCTCGAAGGGGAGGTCCTGATGCTCGTAGGCCCCCACCGCGCCGGCGCGCGCGCGGCGCACCAGCTCCCGGAAGCTTGGATCGTCCTCCAGGCGCACCCGCAGCACGATCGTGTTGGAGAAGAAGCCGATCAGGTGTTCGATCTCGGGTCGTTCGCGGTTGGCGATCGGCGAGCCGGCGAGGATGTCGCGCTCGCCGCTCCAGCGACTCAGCAGCGCCGCGAAGGCAGCGAACAGGACCATGAAGGGGGTCGCACCCTCCGCCGCCGCGAGCGCGCGCGCCGCGGGCATGAGCTCGGAATCGAGGTCGAAGTGGTGGTGGGCGCCGTCGAAGGATTGGACCGCGGGGCGCGGATGGTCGCCGGGCAGCCGCAGATACGGCGGCGCGTCGCCAAGCTGCGATCTCCAGTAGTCCAAGTGGCCGGCGAGCACATGCCCCTGCATCTGCTCGCGCTGCCACACCGCGAAGTCCGCGTACTGAATGGGAAGCTGGGGCAGCCGCGGCTCGCGACCCTCGAGCTCTGCGCGGTAGAGCTCGCCGAGCTCTCGAAAGAGCTGGCCGTCCGACCATCCGTCGAAGGCGATGTGGTGCTCGAGCGCCAGCAGCACGTGCTCATCATCGCTCATGCGGATGGCCGTCGCGCGCAGCATGAGATCGCGAGCGAGGTCGAATGGCCGTCGTGCGTGCACCCTTGCAAGGCGCAGCATCTCTCGCTCGCGCCGCTCGGCGGGCACCCCGCGCAGGTCGACGACGGGAAGCTCGAACGACCACTCGCGCAGGACGACCTGCGAAGGCGTGCCATCTTCAGAGCGGAACACCGTGCGCAGCGCCTCGTGCCGATCGATCACCGCGGCCAGCCCGCGCTCGAGGCGCTCGACGTCGAGCGCTCCCCTTGCGCGCATCGCGATCACGGCGTTGTAGGCCGGGTCGCCCGGCGCCCACTGATCGAGGAACCAGAGGCGTTGCTGGGAGAAGGAGAGCACGCACGGTCCATCCCCGAGCCGTCTCGGGATCGACTCGGGCCTGGCCGCGCGGCGGCCCATCAAGCCGCGCTCGAGCAACGCTCGCTTCTCGGGCGACAGCCGGCCGATCCGGCTCTCGACGTCGCTCATGGGGCCAGGCGTACGATCACGCCGGGGTGGAAGGTGGGTAGGGCGAACGGCTCCACCACGAACCGTGGGTCACGCTCGAACACGTGCGCGTGCATCGCGAAGTAGTAGATCACGACAAGACGCGGCCGGCCGGCGAAGGCCGTGGCGAGGAGCTCTGCGAAGCGGGCGAGCACATCCCTGTCGAAGGGATTGAACAGGAAGATCAGCGTGCTCTCGGCGGGCAGCATCTCCAGCGCGTCGCCACGGATCACCTCCACGTTCGCGTAGCGCGCGAGCCGGCCGGCGGCGAGCTCCGCAAAGCGCTCGTCGAGCTCGATCCCGACGATCCGGTTGCCAAGCCCCAACTCCAGCCAGTAGTTCAGCACCCGGCCCTTGCCGCAGCCGACGTCGACCAGCACGTCCTCCGCGGCGATCCGCACTCCATTCTCGGGCGAGAAGATCCGCCGCAGCTGCCAGTAGTCGACGCTGGAGGTGCCGTACGCGCCGAGATGCCCGAAGGCGGTGGGGGAGCTGCCCGCACACGAGCCTCCATAGCGACGATCGATCGCGTAGTTGCGCACGAGCTCGGTCCCAAAGCGTGTCTTGAGCACACCCAGCCGCCAGTGGCGGCGCAGACGCTCGCGCCCCACCCGCCGCCGCAGGCCCGCGGCCAGCCGCTCGAGGCTCGGCGCCCGGCTCAAGCGAGCCCTCCCGCCCGGCGCCCGGCTCATGCGACCCCTCTCGCCCGGCGCCCGGCGATGCGACGCACACTCGGCAGCTCGAGGATCGATCGATCGGGTTCGCGGCCCAGCGCTCGCATGAGCTCGAGCAGCTCCCCGACGATGCGCGAGATGCTCTGCGCGGTGAAGAGCGCGGTGTCGTACTCGAGGTATCCCGACAGCCCGCCGGGGCCGTCCGTCAGGTCCAGCGCGAGATCGAAGCGCGAGATGCCGGGATCGACGTGCACGGGTTCGGAGACGATCCCCTCGAGCTCCAGGACCGGCGCTTCGGCGCTGAGGCGGAAGTTGACCTGAAAGATCGGGTTGCGACTCGGATCCCTGGGAGGTTGGAGGACCTCGACGAGCTTCTCGAAGGGCAGCTCCTGGTGGGCGTAGGCGCCGAGCGCGGTCTCCCGCACCCGGCGCAGCAGCTCACGAAAGCTGGGCTCGCCGGAGAGGTCCACGCGCAGGACGAGCGTGTTCGCGAAGAAGCCGATCAGGTGCTCGGTCTCCACGCGCGTGCGATTTGCGATCGGCGAGCCGATGAGGATGTCCCGCTGGCCGCTGAGGGCCCTGAGCAGCACCGCGAAGGCCGCGAGGGTCGCCATGAAGAGGGTCGCGCGCTCTTCCCGACCAACCCTCCCAATCGACCGGCTCACGTCGGCGCTCACGCTCAGACGGTGCGCCGCGCCGTCGGCGCGCGGGGTCGAGGGACGGGGGTGGTCGGTCGGCAGCTCCAGCGCGGGTGGCGCACCCGCGAGGGCCCCTCGCCAGTAGGAGACCTGGCGCTCGAGGCTCGGACCTTCCAGGGAGCGGCGCTGCCACAGCGCGAAGTCCGAGTACTGGATCGGCAGCCGCGCGAGCTCGACGGGCTCCTCATGGACGAACCCGCGGTAGAACGCCCCGAGCTCCTTGAACAGGATCGCCTTGGACCAGCCGTCGCAGGCGATGTGATGGGCGATCACCGCGAACAGGTGCTCCTCGTCGGCGAGCTTGATCAGCACGCCTCTCATCATCACCTCGGCGGCGAGATCGAACGGGCGGCGCACCGCCCTGAGCAGCAGCAGCCTGCCCGCCCGCTCCCGCAACTCGGGCGCGAGCTCGCTGACGTCGCCGCGCAGGAACGGCGCCCGGACGTCCCGCATCACGTGGAGCTTGGGCAGCCCGTCTTCGGCGCGAAACGTCGTGCGAAGCGCCTCGTGACGCTCGACGATCGCCTGCATCGCGCTACGCAGCGCGGCGGCGTCCACAGCTCCGCGCAGGCGCATCGGCAGCGACGCGTTGTAGGTGTGCCTGCCCGGGTGCAGCTGATCGAGGAACCACAGCGACTGCTGCGGGAAGGACGGCGGCGCGGGATCGTCTGGGGCACGGCGCGGGATCGACTCTACGGGCGAGCCGCCCGCGCGACCCTGCTCACGCCGATCGGCCAGGAGCGCGGCGAGCTGTTCGCGCCGGCGCGCGGGCAACGCGGCCAGGCGCGCCCGGAGCTTCGCCCTCTCATCCGCGCCGCGCGACCCATTGCGGCGTTGCGGCACAGCGAGCGCGTGAGCGACGGCCTCGACCGTCGGCGCCTCGAAGAGCTGGTGAAGCGGCACATCGGCGCCGAGGTCGCGCCGCAGGCGAACCGCGACCTGCCCGGCCATCAGGGAATTGCCGCCCAGCTCGAAGAAGTCCTCGAGCACGCCGATCCGCTCGACGCCCAGCACCTCCGACCAGATCGCCGCGATCCGCCGCTCAAGCTCCGTGCGCGGCGCGAGGTGCTCGATCGAGTGCTCCCGCGGGATGTGCTCCACGGGGGGAGCGCCGCGCGGTCGAGCTTGCCGTTGGCGGTGAGCGGCACTCTCTCCAGCGCCACGAACGCGCTCGGCACCATCCACTGCGGCAGTGTCAAGCGCAGTCGCGCGCGCAGCCGGCGCGCGGTTGGAGCGTCGCCGTCATCGCGCACCCGTGGGCGGCCATCGGCGAGCAGCAGGCGCTCGAAGAAGGGCGAGGCGCGAAGGACGGGCTCGCTGTGCCACGCGGTGTGATCGAAGTCGATGTCCCCGCCCTCGGCGCGTTCGATGCGCCCCACGACTCGGTAGGTCGGATTCAGGCCGTTCGCCAGCCACGCGCTCACCTTCGCCCGGATGCGGTCGCCCGGGAGCACGTCCGCGCCCCGCTCGAGCACGGGCAGAAAGACCGGCAGCCAGCAGTGCTCGTGGTCGAGGATGTCGATTTCGGTCTCCTCCCCGGCGCCGCAGCGCAGGTTCAGCCACGCGAGCAGGCCGTGCATCCGCGCGGCGCTCGTGACCGTGAGCTCGAGCGGGCGCTCGTACTCGGGCTTGAGCGCCTCGGTGAAGTCCAGGTCCTCGAAGACGCCCACGTCGCTGATCAGGTCCTCCCGATGAACGCCGCGCAGGCACACCCGCAGATCGAAGGGATGGCCGACCTGCTCGAAGATCCGCTCGGCGTACACCGCGGTGGACCTCGTGAAGGCCGGCGCGCTGAGGAGCTCGTCGGTGAGAGTGACCGCGGCGACCCGCGTGACGCTCCGCTCGGGCACGATCGCCGCCCCCTCGCACAGCAGCCGGCGCGTCTCTTCGATGAGCCGCGCCGCGCCCTCGGCGCCGCCGAGCGCGCCCACGAGCTCGGAGACGGAGACCTGCGCGGGCTCCGGCAGCTCCACCGAGCGCGCGTCGCCCTCGATCACGGTGATCTGCTCCCGCAGACCCAGCTCGGCGATCGTGGCGCGAGCCTGACGCACGGTCTCGGGCATCAGGTCGAGCGCATATACGTGGCGCGCTCCCTCCTCGATGCAGATGCGGGAGAGGATCGCGTCCTTGCCGGTGCCGATGTCGACCACCACCTTGCCGGGAACCGCGCGCGCTATCGCACGCCGGTAGGCCTCGTTGCGGCGCCGGTCGCTGGTCATCGCGTGGTAGATGACCTCGTCGTAGACGAAGTGCTCGGCCACCGAGGGCCACAGCTCCAGCCGGCGCCGCTCCTCGGGCACGTAGTAGGCGACCAGTCCGCCCGCGCCGCTCCCAGGAGGGTCTTCGCGCATCAGGACCGCGGCGTCGCGCACGAGCGGCTGCGCCCGCAGCGCGGCCTCGACCTCCCCCGGCTCGACACGGAAGCCCCGGATCTTCACCTGGTCGTCGACCCTGCCCAGGAACTCGATCGTGCCGTCGGCCAGCCAGCGTCCACGGTCGCCGGTCCGGTACAGCCGCTCCCCGGCGTGAAATGGGCTGGCGAGGAAGCGCTCGGCGGTCAGCTCCGGACGCCTCAGATAACCGCGGGCGAGGCCGACCCCGCCGATCCAGATCTCCCCCGGCGCTCCGACGGGGACGGGGGCAAGCTCATCGTCGAGCACGTGCATCCGCGCTCCACCGATCGGTCCCCCGATCGGCACGGTGGAGAGCTCCTCGGCGGGGGTGTCCCCCGGCTCGTGGTAGGCGGCCGCCACGGTCGTCTCCGTCGGCCCGTAGCCGTTTATGAAGCGCCGCCCCCGCCCCCAGCGCGCGGCAAGCGCCAGCGGACACGCTTCTCCGGCGGAGCAGAGGACCGAGAGATCCTCGAGTCCCTCGTCGGGCAGCATCGCGAGCACCGCGGGCGGCAGCGTGACGGTGCTCACACGCATCCTGCGCAGGGTCTCGATCAGGTCGGGGCCGGGAGCGAGCTGGGCCTGGGAGGCCATACACAGCGTGGCGCCGGCGCAGAGGGTCATGAACACCTCGACGACCCACGCATCGAAGCTGAAGCTGGCGAACTGCAGCACGCGGCTCGCGGGTGTGACCGCGAACGTGTCGATCGCCTCGCCGATCAGGTTCACCACTCCCCCGTGCTCGACCATGACCCCCTTCGGTGCGCCCGTCGAGCCGGATGTGTAGATCACATACGCCAGGTCCTCGGGGGCGCCATGAGGCTCGTGCCGCTCGCGCTCGGTCGCGGCGGGCTCCTCGTCGAGCAGGACGGCCCTCGCTCCGCCGGAGCGCTCCCGGCCGAGTACGACCGCCTTCGCTCCGTCGGGCCGCTCCTCGTCGAGCAGGACCACCCTCGCTCCGCCGGGCCGCTCCTCGCCGAGGAGCGCCCGTTCGGTGAGCAGGATCGAGGGCTCGGCATCCGCGAGCATCAGCTCGCGCCGCGTCGCCGGGTACTTGGGGTCGAGTGGCACATACGCGCCGCCGGCGCGCAGCACCGCGAGCACCGCGACGACCATCTCCGTCGAGCGCCTCACGCCGATGGCCGCGAGCCCGTCGCGGCCCAGTCCGAGCTTGCGCAGACGTCCCGCGAGCGCACCCGAGCGCGCGTCGAGCTCCGCGTAGCTCGTCCCCTCCCCGTCGCAATCGATCGCGATCGCATCTGGGCTCCCGCGCGCCCGCTCGATGACGAGCTCGTGAACCGTTCGCCCCAGCGGCTGCCGGGCCGGCCTGGAGGTCCAGCTCGGCGGCGGCGCCGCCCCGGCCACGCGCGCCGAGCGTCGCGGGATCGAGGTCGCGCCGCTCACCTCAAGCCGCAGCCTCGACGGCTGCCCCCGTCGATCGGCCGTCGAGCGCCGCGTCGAGCCGCTCGGCCACGAACAGGACCGAGGGGGCACTCATCATGTCGCGAGGGGTCAGATGCTCGCCCGGTATCTCGACTCCCTCCACCCCGAGCGCAGAGTGCGGGCCCCAGCCGAGGTCCTCCTCGTGGTAGAGGCCCCGGGAGCGGAATACGAGGATGCGCGCATCGATCGCGGCGGGCTCGTACGCCCGCTGCGCGCGGGCGGCGATCAGCTGGAAGGCGCTCGCTTCGCGCAGGTCGTCGGGAAGCGGTGCTCGCAGCCGCAGATAGGCGTCGAATCGCAACGCTCGCGCTCGCGCTCGCGCGCTCACCCGCGCGCGGCGCCCCGCGGCCGCGGCGAGGCGGCCGACGCGCTCGAGCGCCGAGCCATCGCTCGAGTGCCGGCGCAGACTCGCGCCCAGGGAGCCGTCGCGCGGCGCGAGATCGGCGCGCAGCCGGCCCTCGGCGTCGAGGATCGCGCCCCGTTCGTCGAAGTAGGGGCGAAAGCGCCGGTTGTAGCCGGCCGAGGGCGCGTTGAGCATGACCACCAGCGGGACCTCCGCCCCCCGGGCGCGCAGGCGCCGCGCCAGCTCGAACGCCACCATCCCCCCGAAGCAGTAGCCGGCCAGGGCGTAGGGCCCCTCCGGGCGCACCCGCAGGAGCTGCTCCAGATAGCTCGCGGCCATCTCCTCGACCGCCTGGTGAGGCGCCTGCCCGCCGTAGAGCCCCGCGGCTTGGAATGCGTACACCGGCTGATCCGGGCCCAGGGCACGGACGAGATCGTGATAGAAGAGCACTGTCCCGGCGCCCCCGTGTACGCAGAACAGTGGTGGACGCGCGCCGCTCGTGCGCATTCCCACCAGCGACGAGAAGCGCGGACCTTCGCTGGATCCCTCTGAGAGCAGGAGCGCAAGCCGCTCGATCGTCGGCGTCTGAAAGAGCGGCGCCATCGGCAGCCGCTGTCCGTAGGAGCGCCCGATCCGAGCGAACAGCCGCCCCGCGGTCAGCGAGTCGACTCCGAGGTCGAAGAAATCGTCGGTGACGCCCAGCGAGTCGATCCCCAGCGCCTCTCGCCAGATGCCCAGCAGCTCGGCCTCAAGGGGTGTGCGCGGCGCCACCCGTGCTCGCGGCTCCTCGCGCTCAGGGGCCGGCAGCGCAAGGCGGTCGACCTTTCCGTTGGGCGTCAGCGGCAGGCGCTCGAGCACTACGATCGCCGCAGGGATCATGTAGGTGGGCAGCCGCGCCCGCAGCGCGCCGCGCAGCTCCTCGGGCTCCACCCGGCTCCCCCGCGCCGGCGCCGCGTATGCCAGGAGCCGCGGCTCGGTCGCGGGAGTCTCGCTCGAGACCACCGCCACGGCCTCCGCGACGCCGGGATGCTCTTCGAGCACCGACTCGATCTCGCCGAGCTCGATGCGGTAGCCCCGGAGCTTGACCTGATGATCGAGGCGGCCCAGGAAGTCGATCGTGCCATCGGAGCGTCGCCGCGCCCGATCGCCCGTGCGGTAGAGCAGCGCTCCCGCCGCACCCGAGGAGCGGTCTGGCATGAAGCGGTCGGGCAGGAACCGCTCGGCCGTCAGATCCGGGCGACCGAGATATCCGCGGGCGACCTGGACGCCCCCGATCAGCAGCTCACCGGCCGTGCCGTCGGGCACGGGCTCACGGTGGGCGTCCACGATCAGCGCGCTGACGCCCGGAAGCTCGCGGCCGATCGTGATCTGCGTGGGATCCACGATCCGCGCGCACGTCGACCACACGGTCGCCTCCGTCGGCCCGTAGAAGTTCCACAGCTCCCCCACGCGCTCCACCAGCTCGCGCGCGAGCGCCGGCGCGAGCGCCTCGCCGCCGGCCACGGCCCGCAGCGAGCGCCGGCCGGACCACCCGCCGTCGAGCAGCATGCGCCAGGTCGCGGGCGTGGCCTGCAGCAGATCCACCCCGTGCGTCTCGATCAGGCGGGCCAGCTCACCCGGGTCGGCTGCCTGCGCGGCGGTGGCAAGGACGAG
This sequence comes from uncultured Solirubrobacterales bacterium, assembly GCA_963771915.1. Classification (GTDB taxonomy): domain Bacteria; phylum Actinomycetota; class Thermoleophilia; order Solirubrobacterales; family Solirubrobacteraceae; genus Palsa-744. The sequence continues at coordinate 1,123,357 of CAVYVD010000001.1, forward strand.
CGTGGCGCCGGTGCTCAGCGGCAGGTACAGATCCGGGACCGACAGATCGAACGCGGGAGTGGTGACGCCGAGCATCGCCTCGCCCGCCGCCAGACCCGGGGTGCGGGCCATCGTCCGCAGCAGGTTCGCCAATCCCCGATGGGCGAGCATCGCGCCCTTGGGCCGCCCGGTGGAGCCCGAGGTGAAGATGACGTAGGCGAGGTCATCGAGCTCGACCTCGCTCTCCAGCGCCCGCGGATCCTGGCGTTCGATCGCGCTCCGCTCGCCGTCGAGCAGCAGCAGCGGCGCACTGTGGGAGGGCAGACCCTCGACGAGCGAGCTCTGGGTGATGAGCACCTGGGCGTCCGCCTGCTCGAGGATGAAGGCGAGACGGGCGGCTGGGTACGCTGGATCCACGGGGACGTATGCGCCGCCCGCCCGCAGCACCCCCAGCAGCGCGGGGAGCAGCTCCACCGAGCGCTCCAGCACCACGCCGGCCAGGCCGCCCCGACGCAGCCCGCGCTCGGTCAGCTCGCGCGCGATCCGGTTCGCCCACGCATCGAGCTCGCCGTAGCTGAGCTCGCGTCCCCCGCTGATGACCGCCGGCGCCATGGGACGCTCGCGCGCGTGGCGGGCCACGGACTCGGTCACGCACTCAAGTACGCCGGCCTGAGTCGTCCCCGCGCCGTGTCCAAAGTCGGTCATGCGGCTCGGGGCTCCAGTGCGACTCATTGGCGATCGCTCTCCAGGGCCTCGAACTGGCGATCGCCCTCCAGGACCTCGAGCTGGCGATCGCTCTCCAAAGCCTCGAAGTGAGGATCGCTCTCCAGAGCCTCGCGCACCGCGGCCTCGATCGCGCCGGCGAGCTCCGCGACGTGCGGCTCGGTGAGCAGCGTCAGGTGCCCAACGCCGTCGGAGCCGATTTCGCGTATGTCGACCGCGCCGGCGAACTCTCCCAGCGAGCCCGCCTGTCGCTGGCGCTCTCGGGGTCGATCGGCGTGGCGGGGAACAGCGTGACCTTCCCGCCGTAGCTCGGCGTCGCGTACCCGTGCGCGGCGACCGAGTTCAGCGCCACGGGGTCGTTCAGCCGCGCGGGCAGCGGCCGGCCGCGATCCAGATAGAGATGCTTGGAGAGCTGCCACCACAGCCGACGCCGAGTGCGCGACCAGGCGTTGGCGGCACTCTCGCGCAGGAACGGCAGCCTCTCGCCGCGCTCGAGCCTGCGCAGCTCGCGCAGGTGAGCGCGGAGCAGGCCGACGGGGCCCGCCTCGCGCCTGAGCCCGAACGGATGCGCGTCGAACAGGCCGACGAACGCGACGCGCTCGCCCTCCTGCTCCAGATGGTGGGCCATCTGGTACGCCACGTTGCCCCCGATGCACAGGCCCGCGAGCAGGTACGGCCCGTGCGGCTGGACGGCGCGCACCTCGTCGATGTAGCGGCGTGCCATGTCCTGCACGCGCGTCATCGGCACGGCCCGCCCGTCCCGTCCCACCGCCTCCAGACCGTATGCGGGCTGATCGGGATCCAGATGACGGACGAGGTCGCGATAGCACAGCACCTCGCCACGCAGCTCGTGGATCAGGAACAGCGGCGCACGTGTGCCGCTCGGCTTGAGCGGGACGAGAACCTCCCATGGGCGCCGCTCCACGCGCTCGCGGCGAACCTCATCGGCCAGCTCTGCGATCGTGGGAGCCCCGATCAGCCTCGCCAGCGGCAGGCGGACGCCCAGACGCCGCTCGATCAGCGCGAACATCCGCACGGCGAGCATCGAATGCCCGCCCAGCTCGAAGAAGTTCTCGCTCACGCCCGGTTCGTGCCCGAGCAGCTCGCTCCAGATCCCCGCGAGCGCCGCCTCGAGCTCGTCGCGCGCCTGCCCGCGGACAGCGGCCGGGGGCGCGGGCAGCGCGTCTCGATCGACCTTGCCGTTGGGTGTCAGGGGCAGCTCGGCGACGGGTACGACCGAGCTCGGCAGCGCGAAGGCCGCCACCCGCTCGGAGAGAAAGCGCCGCAGGACAGTCCCCAGCCGCGGCTCGGAGGGGTCCTCGACGAGCGCGTACGCGACGAGCAGGGGCTGACCCTGGGCGTTCTCGCGGAGCATGACCAGGGCCTGCTCGACGCGGTCGTGGCGCTCGAGCAGGGCCGCGATCTCGCCGGGATCGATGCGAAAGCCCCGCAGCTTGATCTGCTCGTCCCGCCGCCCGTGGAACTCCAGGGCGCCGTCGCCGCGCCGGCGGACGATGTCGCCGGTCCGGTAGACGCGCTCCCCCCCGGCCCAGTCGAGCGTCGGGAACCGTTCGATCGCGTCCGCTTCGCGGCCGAGATAGCCACGCGCCACGCCGGCGCCGCCGATGTGCAGCTCGCCGCGAACGCCGGGCGGCACGGGTCGGCCGCGACGGTCGAGCACGTACAGGTCGACGTTCTCGAGCGGCCAGCCGATCGGCAGCTCCCGGCCCGGCTCGTAGGTCCACTCCGGCGGCGGCTCATATGTGCTCGCGACGACGCTCGCCTCCGTTGGGCCGTACGTGTTGATCCAGCGCACGCCCTCCCCGGCGATGCGACGCCACCGCTCGAGCGCCGCGGCCGACGCCTTCTCCCCGCCGACGATCACCAGCCGGAGCGCCTCGGGCGGGCGCAGGCCGAGCTCGTCGAGGTCGCCGACCCACTCGTGCCAGAAGGCGGTCGGGAGGTCCATCACCGTGACCCGCATGCGCTCGAGCCACTCGATCAGGCCACGGCCGCCGAGCGGCATCTCCGTACCGCGCAGGACGAGGGTGGCGCCTGCGAGCAGCGTGCAGAAGATCTCCTCGAGGCTCAGGTCGAAGCCGATCGAAGCGAACTGCAGCACGCGATCCTCTGGCCTCAGGTCGAACCTCCGGATCGCGGCGAGCGCATGGTTGATCAGACCGCGATGCTCGAGCAGCACGCCCTTGGGCTGTCCCGTGGAGCCAGAGGTGTACATCACGAACGCCACGCTCCCGGGATCGGTACGGGTGGGCTCGCGCTCCCGAAGGTGCGCATGCGCCGTCCCGCCCGTGACGCGGGCGTCGACGCGATCGACGACGAGCAGCGCCGCACCGAGGCCCTCGATGCCCGCGCGCAGGCGCTCCTCGGTCACGATGAGCCCCACGCCCGCGTCGTCCGCCATGAAGCGCAGGCGCTCGACCGGGTAGTCGGGATCGAGCGGCACGCATGCGGCGCCGACCTCGAGGATCGCCAGCAGCGAGACGATCAGCCCAGCGGAGCGATCCATGTGCAGGCCGACGAAGTCCCCAGGTTTCACATCGCGCGCGCGCAGCTCGCGCGCGAGCTTTCCGCTGTGCGAGCGCAGCCGCGCGTAGCTGAGCTCGAGCTCGCCGTCCACGATCGCGATCTCGGCCGACGCCCCGGCTGCCCGCTCCCCCACCAGCGCGGCCAGCGAAGCGTCGGGGATTGGGGCCCGGGGCCCGCGGGCCTCCCGGGCGAGCGCAAGCTCCTCCGCGGGCGCGAGCAGCACGAGCTCGGAGATCGGGCGCGCCGGGTCGGCGACGATCTCCTGGAGCAGGGTGGAGAACCGCGCGCGCACGCGTTCCACCGTCTCGCGCTCGAACAGGTCGGCGTTGTACTCAAAGCTTGCGTGCAGCGATCCCTCGTACTCGCCCATCCCGAGGCTGAGGTCGAACTTGGCCGTGCCGGGCTCGGTGACGATCATCTCCATGCTCAGCCCGCGAAGCTCCAGCTTCTCCGAGGCGGCGTTCTGCAGGACGATCAGCGATTGAAATAGCGGCGAGTGACTGAGATCGCGCCGCGGAGCCACGTCCCGCACGACCTGCTCGAAGGAGACATCCTGGTTGGCGTATGCGCCGAGAGCCGTCTCGCGTACTCGCGCGAGCAGCTCGGTGAACCTGGGGTCCCCGGCACAGCTGACGCGCAGCGCGAGCGTGTTGGTGAAGTAGCCGATCAGGCCCTCCACCTCGACGCGATTGCGCCCGGCGACCGGGGTGCCGACGACGATGTCCTCCTGCTGGGTGAAGCTGTGCAGGAAGGCGACCCATGCCCCGGTGAGCGCCATGAAGAGCGTGACGCCCTGCCTCTGGCTGAGCTCCCTGAGCGCGCTCAGCGTCTGCGCGGGCACCCACAGCTCGAGCCGGTCGCCGCGGTGAGTGTGAATCGGCAACCGCGGATGGTCGGTCGGCAGTTCGAGCAGCGGCGGCGCCCCTCGCAGCTGCTCGCGCCAGTAGGAGAGTTGGTCCTCCACCAGCTCGCCCCGCAGCCACTCCCGCTGCCAGGCGGCGAAGTCGGCGTACTGGATGGGCAGCTCCTCCAGCCGCGGCTCGCGGCCGGTGAGGAACGCGTCGTAGAGCTCCGCCAGCTCTCTGAAGAAGATGCCCTTGGACCAGCCGTCCCAGACGATGTGGTTCGCGGAGGTCAGCAGCACGTGGTCGTCGGCCGCTATGCGGATCAGCGTGGCTCGCAGCAGCGGTGGCGTGCGCAGGTCGAAGGGGCGGCGCACCTCTTCGCGAAGCAGCTCCGTAAGCCTCTGCTCGCCGATACCCGGCGCCTGGATGAGCGCCAGCTCGACGGACGCCTGCTCGTTGAGGATCTGCACCGGTTCCTCCCCGCGCACCTCGAAGGTGGTGCGCAGCGACTCGTGACGCTGGACGAGCGCGTCCAGCGCCCGTCGCAGCGCCTCGACGTCGAGCTCGCCCCGCAGGCGCCGTGCCCCGGAGGAGTTGTACGCATGGGTGCCGGGGGTGAGCTGATGCAGCAGCCACATCAGCTCCTGCACGGAGGAGAGGGGCGCCGTGCCGTCGTGCTCCCGCGGCGTGATCGCGGGCGGCTTGCCGATCGCGCGGCGCTCCATCAGGCGGCGTTCCAGGAGCGCCCGCTTCTCGGGCGAGAGCCCGGCGACGCGCCGGTCGAGGTCGTCGGCCGCATGCCCGTTGGCCGCCTGCCCGGTGGCCGCCTGCCCGTTGGCCGCCAGCTGGTCGCGATCCACGGAGGGAGGATCCACCGCGCCGCTCATCGCGATTCGCCGACCTGCTCGTCCGGCAGCTGCTCGAGCTCCGCGAGCAGCGACTCCATCTCCGCGCGATCCTCGGTGTCGACCAGCGCCGAGGCCACCATCTGCGCCATCGCGGCGATGCTCGGCGCTTCGTAGGCACGCCGCAGGGAGAGCTCGACTCCGAACGCATCGCGCACGCGGGCGAGGACCTTCGTCACGAGCAGCGAGTGTCCGCCGAGGGCGAAGAAGCTGTCGTGGATACCGATCTCCTGGACGCCGAGCACCTCCCGCCAGAGCTCGTGCAGATGAACCTCCAACGGAGTCCGGGGAGCCGTGGCGTCACGCGAGACGGAGCCCGGCACCGGCAGCGCCCCACGATCGAGCTTGCCATTGGCAGTCAACGGCAACGCCCCGAGAGCGACAATCACACCCGGAACCATATGCTCGGGCAGATACCGCCCCGCCAGCTCCATGAGCTCCCCGACCGGCGCGTCACCCACCACATACCCAACGAGCCGCCGATCCCCCGGAACGTCCTCCCGAACATGAGCCACCGCCGCCGAAACCCCCGGATGGCGCGCAAGCACAGCCTCGACCTCGCCAAGCTCGATACGAAAGCCACGCAGCTTGACCTGATCATCCGAGCGACCCCGAAACTCCAACAGCCCATCCCGACGCCACCGAGCGAGATCGCCCGTGCGATACATACGCCCACCCCCACGGAACGGATCCGCGAGAAACCTCCGCGCCGTGAGCTCCCCCGCGCCCAGATAGCCACGCCCAACACCCTCACCACCGATATAAAGCTCGCCCACCACACCCCCCGCCACCAGCTCACCCACACCATCCAGCACATAGCAGCTCGTATTCGCAATCGGCCGCCCAATCGGAACAACACCCCCCAGCTCCCCAACCCGCCAACACGCCGACCACACCGTCGTCTCCGTCGGACCATAGAAATTCCACACTCCCTCCATCAGGTCGCGCAGTTCGGCCGCAAGCGCCGGCGCGAGCGCCTCTCCGCCGACGACCGCGCGCATCGGCCGGGACGGCGTCCAGCCATCGTCCAGCAGCATCCGCCAGGTCGAGGGGGTCGCCTGCATCAGGGAGACCTCGCCGTCCTCGAGCAGCCGCGCCAGCGCCCGCGGGTCGCCCGCCTCATCGGCTCCCGCGAGCAGCAGGGTGGCGCCGGTGGTCAGGGGCAGGTAGAGATCGGGAACCGACAGGTCGAAGGCCGGGGTCGTCACGCCGAGCATCGTCTCGCCCGGGCCGAGGCCGGGCTCTGTGGCCATGCTGGTGAGGAGGTTGCTGAGATTGCGATGCTCGATCATGACTCCCTTGGGACGCCCCGTCGAGCCGCTGGTATAGATCACATACGCAAGATCCCCAGGACCCGCGAGCGAAGGCGGCACGGTGGAAGAGTGACGCTCGAGCGCCGGATCATCGACGCACACCACCTCCCGCACCGACCCGGGCGCGCTCCCACCCCCCGAAGCCCCCGGCGCGCTCCCACCACCCAAAGCCCCAGGCACGCTCCCATCCCCCGAAGCCCCCGGCGCGCTCCCACCACCCAAAGCCCCAGGCACGCTCCCATCCCCCGAAGCCCCCGGCGCGCTCCCACCACCCAAAACCCCAGGCACGCTCCCACCCCCCGAGATCCCAGACACGCCCCCGCGCAGCCCCCGGCGCGTGAGCAACACCCCCACACCCGCATCCTCCACCATGAACCCCAGACGCTCCGCGGGATAAGAGGGATCCAACGGAACATACGCACCACCGGCCCAAAGCACCCCCAACAGGCCGACAAGCAGCTCCACAGAACGATCGAGATACACCCCCACAAGCACCCCCGGCGCCACACCCAACCCACGCAGCTCGCGTGCGACACGACTCGCGCGCCGCACAAGCTCGCCATAACTCAACGAATCCCCCGCGCACCTCACCGCGACAGCGTCAGGCCGCGACAGCGCCCGACGGGCGACCAGCTCATGCACACACACACCCTCCACCGCGACATCCACCCCACCCCCCCGCCCGAGGATCCCACGACGCTCATCGCCCGACAACAACGCCAACCGCGAAACCCGCACCCCCGGATCGGCCACAACCCCCTCCAACACCCGCCTGAACCTCCCCGCGAGCGCAACCACCGAACCCTCCTCAAACAACTCCGAGCTGTACTCCCACAACACCCGCAACCCACCACCACGGCGCGAGCAGGATGCGCTCAGGTCAAAGCGCGAGACGCCCCGGTCGACTTCGAGCAGCTCCACCTCCGCGCCCCCGAGCACGGGTACCGCGGGACGGTCGTCCTGCAGCGTGAGCAGCACCTGGAAGAGGGGGTGTCGCGACAGGTCGCGCTGGGGCGCCAGATCCTCCACGAGCCTGTCGAAGGGCACCTCCTGATGCGCGTAGGCGCCGACCGCCGCCTCCCTCACCCTCCCCAACAGCTCCAGGAACGTCGGATCGCCCGAGCAGTCGCAGCGCAACACCAGCGTGTTGGCGATGTAGCCGAACACGCCCTCGAGCTCAGGGCGCATGCGCCCCGACACGGGCACCCCCACGACCACGTCGTCCTGGCCGGACAGGCGTGCGAGCAGCAGATCGAAGGCCGAGAGCAGGACCATGAAGAGCGTCGCATCGTGGGCGCCGGCCAGTCGCTCGAGCCCGCTCAACAGCTCCCCGTCGAGCATGTCCGCGTAGCGGGCGCCCCGGCCGGTGGGTTCGACCGGGCGCGGGCGGTCGCTCGGCAGCTCGAGCTCAGATGGAGCTCCCGCAAGCCGCGCGCGCCACCACGAGAGCTCTGCCTCGAGCGTCCCCTCCCGCAGCCAGTCGCGCTGGCGCACCGCGTAGTCCGGATACTGCAGCTCGGGTGGCGCGAGTTTGATCGAGCGCCCGTAGAGGGCGCCGAGCTCGTCGGCGAGCAGACCCAGGGACCACCCGTCGGCCACCGCGTGGTGGAAGGTGATCGCGAGGATGTGCTCCCGCGGGGAGAGCTCTATCAGCCGTGCCCGGGCGAGCGGCCCGGTGGCCAGGTCGAAGGGACGTGAGGCCTCCTCGTGCGCCAGCGCCAGTCCCTGCGCCTCGGAGTCCGCCCTGCTCTCGCACAGCGCGAACGGCTCCGGAGGACCGACCACCTGCACGGGGGCTCCGTCCTCCTCGGCGAAGCTCACACGCAGGGCCTCGTGGCGGACCACCAGCTGATCCAGCGCGCGACGCAGAGCCGGCGCGTCGAGCGGCCCGGTGATCCGCAGGCACAACGGGATGTTGTAGAGACCCCGATCCTGCCGCAGGCGGTCCAGAAACCACAGGCGCCGCTGCTGGGATGAGGCGGGCGCCGCGCGGGGAAGACGCTCGATCCCGCCGGCGTCCTCGGCCCGAGGCCGTTCGGCGGCGGCGGGGAGCTCGATCTGCCCGTTTAGGTGTGTGCCGATCTGCCCGTTTGGTTGGGTGCCCATCTGCCCGTTTGGGTGTGTGCTGTTCTGCCCATTTAGGTGGAGATCTATCTGATCGGGCGGGCGGGGACCGATCTGCCCGTTCGGGTGGGTGCTTGAGATGAGCTCCGCGAGCTGGGCGATGGTCGGCGCCTCGAACGGCGCGCGCATCGGCAGGCTGACGCCGAGCGCCGCATTCGTCAGCCCGACGAGGCGTGTCACGAGCAGCGAGTGTCCGCCGAGGGCGAAGAAGCTGTCGTGGATACCGATCTCCTGGACGCCGAGCACCTCCCGCCAGAGCTCGTGCAGATGAACCTCCAACGGAGTCCGGGGAGCCGTGGCGTCACGCGAGACGGAGCCCGGCACCGGCAGCGCCCCACGATCGAGCTTGCCATTGGCAGTCAACGGCAACGCCCCGAGAGCGACAATCACACCCGGAACCATATGCTCGGGCAGATACCGCCCCGCCAGCTCCATGAGCTCCCCGACCGGCGCGTCACCCACCACATACCCAACGAGCCGCCGATCCCCCGGAACGTCCTCCCGAACATGAGCCACCGCCGCCGAAACCCCCGGATGGCGCGCAAGCACAGCCTCGACCTCGCCAAGCTCGATACGAAAGCCACGCAGCTTGACCTGATCATCCGAGCGACCCCGAAACTCCAACAGCCCATCCCGACGCCACCGAGCGAGATCGCCCGTGCGATACATACGCCCACCCCCACGGAACGGATCCGCGAGAAACCTCCGCGCCGTGAGCTCCCCCGCGCCCAGATAGCCACGCCCAACACCCTCACCACCGATATAAAGCTCGCCCACCACACCCCCCGCCACCAGCTCACCCACACCATCCAGCACATAGCAGCTCGTATTCGCAATCGGCCGCCCAATCGGAACAACACCCCCCAGCTCCCCAACCCGCCAACACGCCGACCACACCGTCGTCTCCGTCGGACCATAGAAATTCCACACGGAAGGAGTGCGCGAGAGCAGCTCGCCCGCCAGCTCGGGGGAGAGCGCCTCGCCGCCGCATACCGCGCGCAGGTTCGCCATGGCGGGCAACCCGGCCTCGATCAGCATCCGCCACAGAGAGGGCGTCGCCTGCAGCACCGTCACATCGTCTTCGCCCAGCAGCTCCAAGAGACGCTCGGGATCCGAGCTCGTCGCGTCGGGTGCGATCACGACGCGGCCGCCGACCGTCAGCGGCCCGAACAGCTCGAATGCCGCGATGTCGAACGAGAAGGTCGTCACCGCGAGCAGCGTGTCCCGCGGGCCGAGGCCGGGCTCTGTGGCCATGCTGGTGAGGAGGTTGCTGAGATTGCGATGCTCGATCATGACTCCCTTGGGACGCCCCGTCGAGCCGCTGGTATAGATCACATACGCAAGATCCCCAGGACCCGCGAGCGAAGGCGGCACGGTGGAAGAGTGACGCTCGAGCGCCGGATCATCGACGCACACCACCTCCCGCACCGACCCGGGCGCGCTCCCACCCCCCGAAGCCCCCGGCGCGCTCCCACCACCCAAAGCCCCAGGCACGCTCCCATCCCCCGAAGCCCCCGGCGCGCTCCCACCACCCAAAGCCCCAGGCACGCTCCCATCCCCCGAAGCCCCCGGCGCGCTCCCACCACCCAAAACCCCAGGCACGCTCCCACCCCCCGAGATCCCAGACACGCCCCCGCGCAGCCCCCGGCGCGTGAGCAACACCCCCACACCCGCATCCTCCACCATGAACCCCAGACGCTCCGCGGGATAAGAGGGATCCAACGGAACATACGCACCACCGGCCCAAAGCACCCCCAACAGGCCGACAAGCAGCTCCACAGAACGATCGAGATACACCCCCACAAGCACCCCCGGCGCCACACCCAACCCACGCAGCTCGCGTGCGACACGACTCGCGCGCCGCACAAGCTCGCCATAACTCAACGAATCCCCCGCGCACCTCACCGCGACAGCGTCAGGCCGCGACAGCGCCCGACGGGCGACCAGCTCATGCACACACACACCCTCCACCGCGACATCCACCCCACCCCCCCGCCCGAGGATCCCACGACGCTCATCGCCCGACAACAACGCCAACCGCGAAACCCGCACCCCCGGATCGGCCACAACCCCCTCCAACACCCGCCTGAACCTCCCCGCGAGCGCAACCACCGAACCCTCCTCAAACAACTCCGAGCTGTACTCCCACAACACCCGCAACCCACCACCACGGACGGAGGCGACGAGCGCGAGGTCGAACTTGGTCACCCCCGGGTCGAACTCGACCGGCTCGACCTGCAGGCCGGCGAGCGCCGGGGCCTGCTCGCTGGGCTGCTCGATGAAGTTGAAGAGCACCTGGAAGAGGGGGTGTCGCGACAGGTCGCGCCGGGGCGCCAGATCCTCCACGAGCCTGTCGAAGGGCACCTCCTGATGCGCGTAGGCGCCGACCGCCGCCTCCCTCACCCTCCCCAACAGCTCCAGGAACGTCGGATCGCCCGAGCAGTCGCAGCGCAACACCAGCGTGTTGGCGAACAGCCCCACGAGCGGGGCGAGCTCCGGACGCGAGCGACCCGAGATCGGCGCCCCCACGACCACGTCGTCCTGACCGGACAGGCGAGCGAGCAGCGCCTGGAACGCGGCCAGCAGGACCATGAACAGCGTGACTCCCTCCGAACGGGCGAGCTCGCGCAGCCCGTCCAGCAGCCGCTCGTCGAAGGTCAACGTCAAGCGCGCGCCCTCGTAGCTCGGCACGGGGCGGCGCGGGCGGTCGTGGGGCAGCTCAAGCTCGGCCGGCGCCCCCGCCAGCCGCGTGCGCCACCACCCCAGCTCGGCGTCCAGACGGGCGTCGCTCATGCCGCCGCGCTGCCAGGCGGCGTAGTCGCCGTACTGCAGCTCCAGCGCCGCCAGCGGAGAGGGACGGCCGTCTCGGAACGCCTCATACAGCGCGCCGAGCTCTGTGAACAAAACCTCCCTGGAGCCCTCGTCTGAGGCGATGTGGTGCGTGGTGAGGACGAGCAGGTGGTCGGCCTCGCCCAGCCGCCACAGGCGGCCGCGCAGCAGCCGCCCCGCGGCGAGATCGAAGGGCCGACGGACCTCCTCGACGATCAGGCGTTGCACGTCTTCGCCATTCGCGTCGCCCACCCGCGCGAGCGGGAGGCTCATCGGGGCGTGCCTCAGCACGCGCTGGACGGGAACCTCCCCCTCCAGCACGATGGCGCTGCGCAGCACCGCGTGGCGGGCGAGGATCTCGCTGAGCGCCCGCTCGAGCGCGCCGGCGTCGAGGGCGCCGCGAATCCTCAGAGCCCGCCCGACGTTATAGGCCGCCAGTCCGGGGTGAAACCGGTCGAGCAGCCACAGGCGCCGCTGGGCGTAGGAGAGCGGCGCGCTCGCGAGCCCGGCCCGCGGGAGGAGCCCCTCTTCGGCGTCCGTCCGCCGTGAGGCTTCCCGTGCGGCCAGTCGCGCCTGCAGCAGCGCCCTCTTGGCGGGCGAGAGGCCGTCGATGGACACCTTGGCCCCACCGTGCGCCCGGCTCATGCCGGCCTACTCCGGGCCGGCCGCGGGTTGCTCCTCGCTCACCGCGGTCTCGAGCCCCAGCAGACGCTCGGCCTCCTCGTCGGTGAGCCCCTCCAGATCCTCGAGCAGCGCCGCCAGCTCGGCGTCGTCCTGCTCGGTCGGCTCGAGGGCGGCGGCGACCTCGAGGGCGAGGTCGGCGATGCACGGCGCGACGAACAGGCTGTGCAGCGGGAGCTGAACGTCATAGGCGCGCCGGATGCGCGCGATCACCTGTGTGGCCAGGAGCGAGTGTCCGCCGAGCTCGAAGAAGTCGTCCCTGACGCCCACGCGCTCGATCCCGAGCGCCTCGGCCCAGATCGCCGCGAGCCGCTCCTCGATCTCGGTGCTCGGCGCGAGGTACTCCCGAGACGCCGAGCCGGCGGCGTCCGGCGCGGGGAGCGCCAGGCGGTCGAGCTTGCCGTTGGGTGTCAGGGGCAGCGCGTCGAGCCGCACGAAGGCTGAGGGGATCATGTAGTCGGGCAGGCGCTCACGCGCGAGCGCGCGCAGGCTATCGAGCTCCGCCTCGCCCACCAGATAGGCGACCAGACGCCGATCGCCGGGGGCCTCCTCGCGCATCACGACCGCGATCCGCGAGACCGCGGGATGGCCGGCGAGGACGGTCTCGATCTCGGCCGGCTCCACGCGGAACCCGCGGATCTTGACCTGGTCGTCGGCCCGGCCGAGGAACTCCACGCTGCCCTCCGCAAGGAAGCGCACGACGTCCCCGGTGCGGTAGACCCTCGCCCGCGGATCCGATGAGAACGGGTGGGCGACGAAGCGCTCCGCGGTCTGCTCGGGCCGGCCGCGGTAGCCGCGGGCGAGGCCGGCGCCGCCGATCAGCAGCTCGCCGGGGGAGCCCAGCGGCACGGGCTGGAGCTGCTCGTCGACGATGTATATCTCGGTTCCCGCGAGCGGGCGGCCGATCGGCACGGTCGCCGCGGAGCCGGCCTCGCCATGGCGCCCGCCGACCTCGTAGGTGAGCGCGCCCACCGTGGTCTCCGTCGGACCGTAATGGTTCACGATCGCGCATCGCTCGAGCGCCCGCACCTGCTCGATCAGCGGCCACGGCGCGGCCTCGCCGCCGAGGACCAGCCAGCGCAGCGGCAGCACGCCGCGCTCGGCGGAGGCCAGCAGCGCGGAGAGATGCGAGGGCGTGATCTTCATCACGTCGAGCGGGCGGCCCCCGAGATGGGCCGCGAACGCCTCGCCGTCCATTGCGGCCTCCACGGGGATCAGCTCCAGACAGCCACCCGAGAGGAGCGCGGAGAAGATGGTGGTGTTCCCCAGGTCGGTGCTCATCGTGGTGAGCACCCCGAAGCGCAGCGGCTCCTCGCCGGAGAGCGCCAGCCGGTCCGTTATCGCCGCGACATAGCTGGCCAGGCCCGCGTGGGTGACCTCGACGCCCTTGGGCACGCCGGTCGAGCCCGAGGTGTAGATGACATAGACCACGTCACCCGGATCGTTGCGCCGCTGCGGGTTCTCGGCCGACTCGGAGTCGAGTGGCTCGTCGAGGCGCAGCACGGAGGTCTCGAGCGCAGCGGCCCGGGGCGCCAGCGAACCCTGCGTGAGCACGAGCGAGGATGCGGCGTCGCGCACCTGAAAGGCCAGGCGCTCGGTGGGGTGGTCGGGGTTGAGAGGCAGGTAGGCGCCACCCGCCTTGAGCACTCCCAGTACCGCGACGACCAGCTCCGGCGAGCGGTCCAGCAGCAGGGTCACCGTGCTCCCCGACCCCACCCCGCGGGCACGCAGGGCGTGCGCGAGGCGATTGGCGCGCTCGTTGAGCTGGGCGTAGCTCAGCCGCTCCCCGCCCAGCGCGACCGCCGGCGCGTCGGGCGTCCGCGCGGCGAGATCCTCAAAGCGCCAGTGCACACACCCCAGGGCAGCCGAGGCCGATCCCGAGGCGCCGCTGAGCTCCTCCAGCAGATGCGCTCGCTGGGAGGGGGAAAGGATCTCCAGGTGCGCGACCGCCGCCGAACCACTGCCGGCGACCGCTTCGATCAGTGTCTCGAGCTGGCCGGCGAGGCGCTCGGCCTCCGCCCGGGCAACGGCCTCGCGATCGCAGCTCAGCACCAGCTCGGGACCTCCCGCCCGAGAGCGCACCCGAAGGCTCGCCTGGTGGAGATCGTCGGGATCGGAGGAGCCGATCGCGACGGCCCGCAGGCCGGCGAGCTCGAACGGCTCGGCATCATCGGTGGCGAACGAGAAGCCCACCAAGGTCCTCGGCCGCGTCGCGGGCGCCTGACGCTCCTGTCCCTCCTCGGCCGCCCCGCGCGCCCGGGCGACCGTGGCGAGCACGTCCTCGAAGGAGGCCCCGGGCGCGATCTCGACCGTCACGGGCAGATGCCGCGCGAATGGACCGAGGGCGCCGACGAGCTCCTCCTGTGCACGGCCGTCCACGCGGACGTCCACGGTCACGCGCGTGCCGCCGCTGAGGCGCGCGAGCAGAACGCCCCAGAGCGCGAGCCACGCGTCTCGAGGCTCGGCTCCCATACGCTCGATCCGCGCGGCCGCCTCGCGGTCGACGGCCACCGGCACCTCCAGGCGTGGGTCCGACGCCGGCGCGGTCGCCGCTCCGGCGAGCGGCAGGGCGGTGATCGGCGCGTCCCGGGCATCGGCTGCCGCGGCCGGGCCGGCGCCGTCCTCGAGCTCGCGCTGCTCATGCTGCCAGGCGGCGTAGTCCCCGTACTGGAGGGGCTCCTCCTGGGGGGGCTCCCCCGCCGGGCTGCCGGGATCTCCCGCGGCCGCCGCGCGGAGGGCTTCCTGCGCTAACAGCTCCAGGCTGCGCGCGTCGAGTGCGATGGCGGGCGCCGTGAGGGCGAGCAGCCGATGGTCGGCCCGGGTGAGGAGCATCGCCCGCAGCAGCGGCCCACGTTCGAGATCGACCGGGGCGTCGATCTGCGCGCGCAGGATCTCGGCAACGCGGCGCTGCTGGTCGGAGTCGCTCAGTCCGCCCAGGTCGGCGGCACCCCAGCAGACCGTGCCACGGTCGCGGACCACCTGCAGGGGAGCCCGCAGGCCGGCGGGGCGCACGAAGGCGGTGCGCAGGATCTCGTGGCGGTCGACCGCCCTCTGCAGTGCTCGGCGAATCTCATCGCCCTCGGGGGCATCGAGGAGATCGAGCAGGCATTGCGATCGCGGAACCGCCTCTCCGAACGCGCTCCACAGCCTTTCCTGCTGGCTGGAGAGAAGGAACCCGACCTCCTCGTCCGTGGAGTCGGGCTCGTGGATG
Organism: uncultured Solirubrobacterales bacterium; assembly: GCA_963771915.1. GTDB lineage: Bacteria > Actinomycetota > Thermoleophilia > Solirubrobacterales > Solirubrobacteraceae > Palsa-744. Next base: position 1,138,514 of record CAVYVD010000001.1, read on the forward strand.
TCGAAATCGGTGGTGCTTGCAGTGTTCTCGGTCACTCAGTATCTCCGCGCTCGGACCCTCGGAATTCGGATCGGCAATTCTAATGCCTTGATGTGGATCCAGCCACACGCCGAGCAAACTAAGGTTCCAAGCCTTTAAACGGCCGGTGGGCCCGTATCCTTGCGGTCCCGCACGCGGCCAGGCGCCTCAGACCATTTGAACGGCCGGCGAGCCCGGCTCATCCGTGTCCCGCGGTGGAGCTTCGCCGCCGGCACGACGAGGAAGTACAGCGCCTGGTCGAGAAGCACGGCGGGGGAGGAGGGCCGTGGCCCTCCTCCCCCTCGCCGTGAGCTGCCTTCCGGGTGTTTCCGGGTGTTTCTCAGCCAACCTCCTCCTGGCTGGCCGTTGTGAACTTCCCGTTCACGTGCCACACGACGGCGCCGGCGCCGTTGTAGACGATCAGGTTGATCGTGTCGCCTCCGGTGTCGCTGCCGTTGGACTGGTCGCCGCGGTCACTGAGCTCCCAATGCGCCGTGTAGCCCGGTTTGCCGTTGCCGAACGCCGTGCCGAGCGTGCCCGGCCCGTCGCCGCTGACCGTGTTGAACTTATTGCCGGTCCCGGTCGGGTATTCCTTGTTGTCGTGGCACAGCACATCGGTCAGGCCCGTCAACGTGAAGAAGCGACCGTTGCCGCGCACGATCAGGTGCTCCGGCGCCGAGTTGACCGGCGAGATAGACGTGATCGTGGACGCCAGGTTGTCCTCGGCGTACACCGTATTGCCCGTCGTCACATCCTTGAACGGGCTCACCGTCTTATCCGAAATCGAGCAACCGCCCGCACTCGCTGTTGTCCATGTCACCGTGGTCGAGCTGGAGGACTGCGTGCTGCCTTCGGAGTTGACGAAGCTGGCCACCACCGTGTCGGTGCCAGTCGTCGCGGAGGTGTACGAGAACGTCGCTTTGCCGGATGCGTCGGTCACACCAGTTTCGGTGAGGCCGGCGTTCGGGCCACTGGTAACCTTGAACGTCACGGTCTTGCCCACAACAGGGTGTCCTTCTGTGTTCTGAACCTTTGCCGTGGAGACATGGGTTTCGCCCACGTTCTTTGTGTCGGTTGGCGGACTGAGAACGATCCCTTCGCCGACGACTGCGGCCACATTTTTGAATTCGAACGAGGAATACATGATGTTGTCGTTTTCCGACGGGTTTTCCGTGAACACCGTGATTTCCGTGTCCCCGTTTTCCACGAAGGGCGACCCGAGTGTGTAGAGCTCGTCGTCGCAGCGCGGAGCGGGAGGTTCTTTGCAGGTCAGATCGGTGGCAAAGGGTTCGACCGGGTTGGCCGGGCTGTCGCCCACGCCGCCGACCGTGATCAGACCGCCGTTTTCGGGGGTGCCATCGTCATAGCCGCCGGCTGAGGTCGTCAGGCGCTGGCCGTTTACATCGACGAGGCTGTACTGGCCGGCGGGCTGATAGCCGTAGGAGATGCCCAGTGCGAACTGGATCGAGCTCGTAGTCAGGTTGATTGGGTTGCCAAGCAGGATGTTGAAGGTGTCTCCGTGGGTGTTCTCGGTCCCGTACAGGAGCGTGACGGTGTTGTTGCTTACGCTCGGGTCGTTGAAGACGACTACCAGGATCTCGCCGTCAATCGAGTAGGTGTTGTTGACCTCATCGAGCGTAAAGTTTACGGGACCCGCCGGTTCAGGTTCGAGTATGGGCTTGACCAGCGATGTGACATCCGCCTCCACGCTGCCGGTCCCAAAGTTGCTGATTACGGGCGTGCTCGTAAAGGTGACCGTGGTTCCGTCGAGCGTAATATCGCCGGTTGTCGGCGTGTAGCCGGGGATGCCGGCCGCCATCAGGTAGGCCGCGCGCACGGTCGCCCCACTGTTCGGCTTGATGATCGGCTTGGTCACCGGCCCGCAGTTGCAGCCGTAGCCGTTCTGGGAAAGGCTGACTGCACCGCTGGCCGTGTAGAGCGGCCCGAGCGCGGCCCCCGCCGGAGCGGCGTCGACGGCGATCGATAGAATCGCGGTTGTGGCCAGAGCTACGGCTACCGCGAGCATGTGACGTAGCCTGGGATTTGAACTACGGTGTATAAATCGTCCTTTTGGCATCATAATCATTCCTTGTTATTCGTGATGTCCTGGTTGCGAGAAGCCGGCCGCGAACCCGCGACCGTCTCTCCAGATAGGTCGGTCCCCTCATGAAGTCGTCCCATGTCTAGAAACCGCTCAAACCAATGCTTTCTATCACAAGACGGCGCATCGCTCACAAACACGGGGGGGTAGGGGGGGACCACATCGGGCTGCGTGTAGCGTTCGGTCGGCCATCCGGGTCCTCAATCGAGATGCGCAGGCCGAGCGAGGACGCGACCCGCAACGTCTCCCCCAGCCGGGAGGTCGGCTTGCCGCGCTCCAGCTCGCTGAGGAAGCGCGTGCCCACGCCGGTGCCCCGCTTCCGACCGCGAACGGGCCACCCATATCAAGCTGGTGGAGGCGGCGAGAAGGACAAGGAGTCCCAATACGTGCGGCGCGTGATGGGCGACGGCGTGCCACCACCAGACATCCGGGACCTGGAGTGCGCGGGGATCGCTCGCGCTGCCGATCCCGGACCCATGCATGATCCCATCGAGCATCGACCGCCACAGGCCGACGATCGGGTCGGGCACGCGGGGGTTTTTCCCGACCACGGCCACCACTGCATGCCAGTCGGCCAGCGCCAGCGGTACCTGTGTCAGCAGCCCAAAGGCGGCGAGCGCATAGCCAAGGGCACGGGGGACCAGGCGATTCTCGACCGTGAGCACCCCGACTAGGAAGAGCACTGAAAAGAGCGGCACAAGATACCGTGGACCCCAGCCAAAGCTTGCCCAGTTGTGAACGGCGCAGATGACCACCGTGTACGCGACCGTAGATCCGAGCCCCACAAGCCACGGGAGTCTCCGCGAGCCCGGTGAGCGAGCTATGTAGGTGATGGCTCCGAAGTATGCGAGCAGGCAGATCGGGGCGAAGAACAACAGCCCGTGCGAGAGCCCGAAGAACATTCCGGTCGTCCCGAGCGCATAGCTCCAGGTGAGATGAACCGAGCCGAACTGCGGGGCCGCCTGTCCGGGGCGCCAGAACATCCCCGTCCGCAGGGCATTGAAGGCAAACTCAGGCAGTACGAGCACGAACAGCAGCAATACCGCGCCAGCTAGATGTCGTCTCGGAGTCAACCGCAGCGTGGGCAGCAGCACGACGGCAGCTGCCACCCTGAGGAACGGCAATAGCGTGTAGCGACACAGCGAGGCCGCACCGACCGCCGCGGCGGCGCAGTAGACGGTTCGCGTGGGGCTACCCCATATTTGAGGGCTCGGCTCGCCAGCCACGCCAGGGCCGCGACCGAGGTCGCCGCGGGGAGAATGTCCCAGGCTCCCTTGACATATGAGAGGAAGCCCGTGCCGAACAGGAAGACGAGCGCCCACCACCAGGATCGCGTAAGACTGCCGGTCAGCTCGGTCAGTGCCAGGTACACGAACATGGTCGCGATGCCGCCGAGGAATGCGAACGTCAAAGACGCCCCGGCCTTCGCGACGGTAGTCAGTTGAGCCTGGGAGCGTGGGTCGGGTGCACCGTGGGCGACCGAAGCGCAGGCGGCGGGCAGCATCAGCAGGGTGCCGCCGATGTCATTGGCGTCGTACCAAACGCCGGTCGTGACGCGGAAGTCCCCTGGTATGAAGTCGCTGTCGATCCGGTGGTCGGCACCGATGTGCCCGGTCGCGCAGAAGTGGACGGCCTGCGCAAGCTGCGAGCTCCCGTCAAAGGTGTTCATCCGTCCCGAGGCAAGCAGCAGGCATAGCGCAACCAGGCAAAGCGACGCCATGGCACGTGGTTTGGCCAAGACATGACGCAAAGGCCTCATACGCTCAATTGCCCGGCGGGGTTTTCCATTAGTCTTAAGACCAAGATCATTCGATTATTCGCCGCCAAGTGGGGAAACTTAGGGCCTATCCCGGTTGGAGGGTGGCGAGGGTGGCGAGCTGCGCCTTCTTGAATGCGATGAGGCCGCTGGAGAGTTGTAGGAGGGCGAGGTGGTTCTCGTCCTTCTTTGACCAGCGGATGAGTATCCCGCGGTTGCGGTTCAGCCAGGAATGGCAGGCCTCGACGACCCAGCGGCGTGCTTTCCACTCGGGGTTGTGGGCCTTCTCCTCGATCTCCTCACCGCGTGCGCGGATGTGCGGCGTGAGCGCGTAGCCGCCGATCAGTCCGCGGACTTCGGCGTTGTCATACGCCTTGTCCAGGCAGATGCCCTGCGGGTGCTCTGGGGTCGGCTCGGGCCGCTCGATCGGGATCGAGTCCAGCGTGCCCTTCAGCAGCTTGTGGTCGTTGCGGTTCGCGCCGTCGTGATCGAGCCCGACCGGGACGCCCGCAGCCTCCGTGAGGACCGAACGCTTCGCCCCCCCTTGGCCCGGTCAGTAGGGTTTGGGCCGGTCTTGGCTCCTCCCAGCGGGGCTTTGGTCATCGCCCCGTCGCCCGAGAGGAACGACCAGTCGATACCTACCTTCTCGTCGTACTCCAAAAGCCCTTGGCGCCAGATCTCATGGAACACGCCGGCCTGCTCCCACTCCTGAAAACGCCGGTGCGCCGAGGAAGAAGAGCACACACCCGTAGCGTTCAGCGCGTTCCACTGCATCCCAGTCCGCAACACCAACATGATCGCGTCCATCGCGTCACGGTCAGGCACCCGCGGCGCGTGACAGCCCAACGGGTGAAACGGCGGGTCCGGCAGCAACGGCTGCACCCGCTCCCACAACCAATCCGGCATCCGCCAACCATCATCCCTGCTGACCATGTAGCCCATCACAGACCTCCTGATCGAACGACACGACGCCAACGATCAAAAGTTCAACGCTGCGCTACATAACCCTTCCGGGATAGGCCCTTAGTTGGAGCACGCCAAGCTGGCAACCGGTGTTTCTCACTGGCATAGGTGCGGCACCTTGCATATATCAGTGCTACACTTCTTGGGTGCCGACGACCCGTCCCCGCTACACCATCACCGACACCGGGGCCGTGCGTGGCCTGCTCGACGACGCTCAGCGCCAATGGCCGGGGGTGCGGGATCGCAAGGATCTGCTGTTGCGCCTAGCGCACGCCGGACACGATTCGCTGCGTCTGGACCAAGCTGAGGCCGAGGCGACCAGCCGGCGCGAGCGCCAGCGCGCGGCACTCGAGCGCCTGCCCAACCTGGTTGACGTCGAGAACCTGCTATCCGATCGCGCGTGGCAGTGACACCCCCTGCGAGACGCCGCTGGCTGCTGCTCGACAAGTCGGCGCTCGTCCGAGCCGGCACCCTTCCAGAGGAGTCCGAGGGCGAGCCTTGCCTGTGCGCGATCACCCGACTGGAGATGCTGCAGAGCGCGCGCTCCGCGGCGGATTACCGCCAGATCGACGAGGAACTCGCCGCCTTCCACGATCTACGCATGAACGCCGAGACGATCCTCACCGCGACTACGGCCCACCGCGAGCTCGGGCAGAGAGGCCGCCACCGGCTCCCGATCCCCGACCTGCTCATCGCCGCCTGCGCCCAGCAGCACCAAGCCGCCGTGCTGCACGTCGACCGCCACTACGACGTGCTCGCCGAAGTGCTCGCCTTCGAGCCCGTGCGGCTCACGGTTTGAGTACAGGCGGTCTGAGAGGTAGACCGGCTCGGTCTCGCCGGGCTGCTCGTCCGCCATGCCGCTACTGCTGGGGAGCGTCGGGGTCGTGCTCGGCGAGGATTTGCAGCGCCTCACCGTGTTCGGCGACGACACGCTCTCCGATGTCGCGGATGCGCTCGCGGACCTTCTCGGTGGACATGATCCGCAGCTCGCCTCCAGGCAGCTCCTCCACAAGCACCGAGGAGCCCGGGGCGTAGCCCTGGGACTCGAACTCCCTTGGGATCGAGATCACGTTGCTGTTGCCGACACGGCGAACCTTCACGACCTTCATATTGACTAAGTATATACATGGATAGCCAGCCATGCAGAGCCGGTGAGTGCATCGACCGGCACACGGACGCTCGACCGGACTCGAGCTCTTTTCGACCGGACTCGAGCTCTTTAAATGCCCACCCCGCGCTCGGCGAGCGCCTGCAGCACACGGTGGACGGCCGCCTCGATGCCTTCCCCACGGGCGCCCAGCACGACGTCAGCCCGCTCGGGCGGCTCGTAGGGGGCGCCCACTCCCGTCAGACCGGGCAGCTCGCCCGCACGGGCGCGGGCGTAGAGGCCCTTCGGGTCGCGCTGCTCGCAGCGCTCGAGAGGGGTGTTGACGAAGACTTCGAGGAAGGGCAGGCTCTCCGCCGCGTGCAGCGTCGCCGCGAGCTCGCGGTCGGCGGCGTAAGGGCTGACGAGGCTGACCAGCGCGACCGCTCCGCACTCCGCCAGCAGCCGCGCCACGTGAGCGGTGCGGCGCACGTTCTCCGCGCGCGCCTGCTCGTCGAAGCCGAGATCCCCGTTGAGGCCGTGACGCAGGTTGTCCCCGTCCAGCAGGTACGCGGGGCGCCCCGCCCGCACCAACCGCTCCTCCACGGCTCGCCCGATCGTCGACTTGCCGGAGGCGGGCAGACCGGTGAACCACACGGTCGCCCCCGCGCACCCCAGCGCCTCCCAGCGCTGCCTGCGCGTCATCGTCTCGCGCTGCCAGCGCACGTTGGGGCTACGCTCGGTCTTGGCCTCGAGCACGCCCGCCCCGGCCGCCTCCTCCCCCTGCGCCTCGGTGTCGAGGATCACGCCCGCAGCCACCGTCTCGTTGGAGGTTTCGTCGATCACGATCAAGCTGCCCGTCACGCGGTTGCGGCGGTAGGAGTCGAACACCAGCGGAGAGGTCAACTCAACGCGCACCCGCCCCAGGTCGTTGAGCGCGAGCGCCGTGGCGCGCTCGTCGCGGCGCAGCGTGTCCACCTCGATCCGGTAGCGCACCTCCAGTGCGCTCACCCCCACGGTGCGGGTGGTGTGCTTGATCAGGTAGCGCCGCCCCGGGTCCAGCGGGCGCTCGGACATCCAGCAGAGCAGGCTCTCGAAGCCGCGTGCTGTCTCCGGCTGGTTGTGCGTGCGCGCGATCATGCTCCCGCGGCCCGCGTCGATGTCGTCCGCGAGCCTGAGCGCGACGGACATCGGCGGGAACGCCTCGCCCACGGGCCCCTCGAAGGTGTCGATGCCCGCCACCGTGGTGCGCTGCCCGCCCGGCAGCACCACCACCTCGTCGCCCGTCCGCACGATCCCGCCCGCCACCTGGCCGGCGTAGGCACGGTAGTCCTCTCCGCCGGCCGCATGCGAGCGGATCACCCACTGCACGGGAAAGCGCACGTCGATCAGGTTGCGATCGGAGGCGATGTGGACGTGCTCCAGGTGGTAGAGCAGCGGCGGCCCCTGGTACCACGACATCTCCCGGGAGCGCTCCACCACGTTATCGCCGCGCAGCGCCGAGATCGGGATGAACGTCACATCCCGGATCTCCAGGCGCGCCGCAAAGCTCTCGAACTCGTCCACGATCGATTCGAACACCTCCTGGTCGTAGTCGAGGAGGTCCATCTTGTTGACGCACACCACCATGTGCGGGATCGCCAGCAGCGAGGCGATGAACGCGTGGCGGCGGGACTGGGCAGTCACGCCCTTGCGCGCGTCCACCAGAACGATCACCAGATCGGCGGTCGAGGCGCCCGTGACCATGTTGCGCGTGTACTGCTCGTGCCCGGGGGTGTCGGCGATGATGAACCGGCGCTGGGCGGTGGCGAAGTAGCGGTAGGCCACATCGATGGTGATGCCCTGTTCGCGCTCCGCTCGCAGACCATCCGTCAGCAGCGAGAGGTCAAGGAAGTCGTGGCCCATCCGCCGGCTCGTAAGCTCCACGTGCTCGAGCTGGTCCGCGAGCACCTGCTTGGAGTCGTACAGAAGCCGCCCGATCAGGGTGCTCTTGCCGTCGTCGACCGAGCCCGCGGTCGCGAAGCGCAGCAGCTCCGCGGGGCGCTCGGTCAGCCGCCGGAAGACCTCCTCCGTGTGCCCCGCGGCGCGAGGGTCCTCCGTCCCGCCGAGAACGCCGGCGGGAGTGCGCGTGGACGCCATCAGAAGTACCCCTTCCGCTTGCGATCCTCCATCGCCGCCTCGCCCGCGCGATCGTCCCCGCGTGTCTGCCCGCGCTCGGTGACATCGGTGGCGGCGATCTCCGCGACGACCTCCGCGAGCGTCGCCGCGTCCGACTCCACCGCCCCCGTGCAGCTCATGTCCCCCACCGTGCGGTAGCGCACCCGCGCGGTGAACGGCCGCTCCCCCTCCACCAGCTCGACGAAGGGGTTGACCGCGTAGAGCATCCCGTCGCGCGCGAACACCTCGCGCTGGTGGGCGAAGTAGATCGAGGGCACCTCCAGCTCCTCCTCGGCGATGTACTGCCACACGTCGAGCTCGGTCCAGTTGGAGATCGGGAAGACCCGCACGTGCTCGCCCCGGCCGATGCGCCCGTTGAAGAGGCTCCACACCTCCGGTCGCTGGCGCTGGGGCTCCCACTGCCCGTGCTCGTCGCGGAAGGAGAGGATGCGCTCCTTCGCCCGCGCGCGCTCCTCATCGCGACGCGCCCCCCCGAATGCCGCGTCGAAGCCGTGCGCGGCGATCGCATCCAGCAGCGTGACCGTCTGCAGCGCATTGCGCGAGGCGTAGGGTCCGGTCGCGTCCTCCACCCGGCCCCGCCGGATCGACTCCTCGACCGAGGCCACGATCAGCCGCTCACCCAACTCCGCCACCCGGCGGTCGCGGAACTCGATCGCCTCGGGGAAGTTGTGGCCGGTGTCGACGTGCATGAGCGGGAACGGGAAGGGCCCCGGGCGGAACGCCTTCTCCGCGAGGCGCAGCAGCACGATCGAATCCTTGCCGCCGCTGAACAGCAGCACCGGGCGCTCGAGCTCGGCGGCGACCTCACGCATCACGTGCACCGCCTCCGCCTCCAGCGTGCGCAGATGCGCCAAGCAGTAGCTCCTCGCGGGGTCCTGCTCCCCGCGCGCCACGGCCTCGATGGGAGTGGAGCCCACGGGCGAGGAGCCGAGCTCGGTCAGGGGCGACATGGGCGAGCAACGGTTCTCGGCACGCAGGACTTATGCGCCCCGAGCACTTCCGGTCGGCCTGTACATCACCGCCCTTTCGCTCTACCGTTGGACGCCACAACCGAGGGAGGTAGATGTACATGCACCGGAGAACGCTATCCCTGCTGGCCGCACCGGCCGTGGTAGGGACAATGACGATCGCCGTCCCAGCGCTCGCGGGGACGAGCACGCAATCGGCGGGTCGCGCGGCCCGCGCACGGAACTGCACCGCGGTCACCGTCATCAGTCGCGGGCACCGCGTACGCGCGTGCCTGCTCCGCGGACCGCGCGGCCCCATGGGCATCCCCGGTACACGCGGGCCGGCCGGGCTGAAGGGCCCAGCCGGACCGAGGGGACCGGCCGGAGTCAAAGGCAGCACTGGAGCGAAAGGAGAAACGGGAGCGCCCGGTCCGGCGGGCACGGCGCGCGCGTACGCGGTGGTGCAGCCGACCTCCCCGACGGCGGCCAACCTGATCCCCGCTCAGACCTCCAACATCACCAGCGTGAGCGAGGTCAAAGAAGGCGTCTACTGCCTCGCCCCCGCGGCCGGCATCGCCTCGGCGACGGACACCGCGGCGGTCTCGCCCGAGGTCAGCTACGACTCTCCCGGCAAGGCGCCGGGCGTGATCGCGCTCAACGCGCAGGGCACCTCCTGCCCCGCGGGCAACTTCGAGGTGGAGACCTACGCTCCGGGCAAGACGGAACCGACGGAACCGGCAACCGGATACGCCTTCACGATCGTCATCCCCTGACTCAGCCCGAATCCACCGGGTCGAGGATCGCGCAAGTAGAGGGCGCTCGTGGGCGTTTGAACTATTACCGTGCGCATGCCGTTCTTTGTCTCGCTCTTGCCGTGGAGAGCGTCCGGCGTGAAGATACGCTGGACACCGCAACCGGCAACGAGGACGTAGAGGAGATCATCCGGTGGACACCGACCTAGGCGGCTCCATCGCCTGGCAGGGCGCCGGCTTCGGGCTGGCAGTGAGCTCAGACCAAGCGCTGCTGCCCCCATCCCGATCGCCGTCGGGAGGCGAGCATGTCGCGCTGAGGCTGGTGGAGGCACAGCTCCTGGAGCAGGCGTGGGAGGCGCAACCCCGGGGAGCGAGCCTGTGGCGGACCCAGTTCCCCGATGGCGCGCTCGTCACGGTTGAGCGGGCCCCCGAGGGCGAGCAGCGCATCGCCTATGGCGACCTCGCCGCCTTCCAGCTCTCAGCCGACGGACACGAGCTGCTCTGGGCGCAGTCCACATCCGACGACGCAGCCGTGCAGCGCTTTCTGCTCGACACCTGCCTCTGGTGGACCTCGACGGCGCTCGGCTTCGAGCTGCTGCACGCGAGCGCGGTGCAGCTGGCCGGCGAGGAGCTGGTGGCCATCGTCGGGGGCACCGGCGCCGGCAAGACCAGTCTCGCGATCGAGCTCATACGCCAGGGTGCGACGCTCTTCGCCGACGACGTGCTGGCGATCCGCCGTGAGGAATCGCGCGTGGTCGTGTATCCGGGCCCGGCGCTGATGAACGTACCCGACGCCTCGGAAGCGGCGACACGGGATTGGACGACTCCGATCGCCTCCTTTCCCGACCAGGGCGAGACCTGGATGGCGGTCGATCGCGCCGCCGGGAAGCCGGCGTCCATGGCGGCGGCGATCGTGCTCGATCGGGCCCCTGGGAACGCCCTGGAAATGAGTAGGCTGACGCCCTCGCCCCTGACCTTGATGGGTTACACGTGGGGGTTGACGAACACTGGAGCACGCGGCGAAAGACGCTTCGAGATATTCGCCGATCTCGCGGAGAGCGTTGCCGCGTATCATCTCAGCGCTCAGACCGATGCTTCGCCCGAGGTCATCGCGAAGCTGATCATCGACACATGCGGGTAGGTCATGGACAGGCCGGGTACCAGATGAGCGACTCCCTTCTGCAGAGCGCGACGACGATCGAAGCGCCGACCGGCCCCGTGGGCCTGCCTCTCCCCCCGAGCGCGCCCGACCCGCGGCAGGCCGAGAGCGACTATGTGTGGCCGCCACTGGACGCCTGGAACCTCACGAAGGTGTGGGGCCGCAAGCCCGGCAACCGCGTGATCGACGATCTGGAGCTGACGCTCGAGCCCGGAACGCTCACCTGGATCGGCGGTTCCAACGGAGTGGGCAAGACCACGCTCCTGCGGGTGCTCGCCGGGTTGATCGGGCCGACCGAGGGCCACGTGCACGTCTTCGGGCTGCATCCAGAACGCGATCGGCGCGCCTATCAGCAGCGCCTGTCGTTCCTCTCCGCCACCGGCACGGGCCTGTATGCGCGCCTCTCGATCCGCCAGCAGATCGACTACACCGCGCGCATCGCCTTCATCCCCCGCGATCGGCGGGCCGCGGCCGTCGAGGAGTCCCTGTGGCGCTTCTCGCTGCTGGAGCTCGCCGAGCACCGCGTCGATCGCCTCTCGATGGGGCAGCGCCAGCGGGTGCGCCTGGCGATGACGTTCATCAAGGAACCGGATCTGGTCATGCTCGACGAGCCGCGCAACAGCCTCGACAGCGAGGGAGCCGCGATGCTGTCCGCCGCCGTGCGAGAGGTGACGCAACGGGGCGGAGCGGTCCTCTGGTGCTCTCCCCTCGGGGAGTCGCTCGGGCTGCGCTTCGACCAGCAGATGGTGCTCGAGCACGGGAAGCTCAGGCGCCAATGAGCACCATGAGACTGTATGGCGATGCCGCGCGCGGCATCATGCTGCGCGATTGGACCGTCTTCAAGAGCTACCGCATGCAGTTCTTCGGCCAGATCGCCGCACTGTTCATGGGGCTGGCTCTCTTCTACTTCCTCTCGCACCTGATCACCATCACCAGGTTCGGCTCGCACGCCAAGTACTTCGCCTACGTCGTGCTGGGCATGATCATGGTCCAGGTCCTGCAGTCGACCATGCAGGTCGCGACAGGTCTGCGGGGCGAGCTCGTGGCGGGCACCTTCGAACGCATCCTGCTCTCCCCCTTCGGCGGCGTGGCCGCCACCCTCTCGATGATGATCGTGCCGTTCTGCATGTCGTTCGTCTCAGCCCTCGTCACGCTCGCCCTCGGCGTCCTCGTGTTCGGCCTGCAGATCCACTGGGAGACCGCCGCCCTCGCGGTGCCCGTCGCGCTGATCGGCACCGGCGCCTTCACCGCCTTCGGCCTGCTCTTCGCCTGCTCCGCGATCGTGTTCAAGCAGGTTGTCGGCGGCGCCGGGCTGATGATGAGCGGGATCGCGCTCGTATCAGGTCTGTACTTCCCGATCGCGCTGCTGCCCGCATGGATCAAGTGGTTCTCCAACGTCCAGCCGTTCACGCCCACGGTGGAACTGCTGCGCCACCTGCTGGTGGGGACCCCGTTGACCAGCTCGGTCGTGGGCGACCTGGCGAAGATCGTCGGCTTCGTGATCGTGTTCCTGCCCCTCAGCGTGCTGGCGCTCTCCAAGGCGATGCGCCTCGGACAGCGGCGCGGCACGATTATCGAGTACTAGCGGCCATGAGCGATATTCCAAGCCCGGAGAGCGTCGCTTCCGACACCCTGGCGGGGGTCGCCGTCACGGTTCCCGACCACGTGGTGTTCCGCGCGTTCGCGGCCGAGACCGTGGTGCTCAACATCGACACAGGGCAGTACCACGGGCTCAACCCGGTCGCGGGGCGAATGCTCGAAACCCTGCAGAGGACATCCGACTTCCAGACGGCCGCGCGAGCGCTGGCGGGCGAGTTCGAGCAGCCCGTGGAGCTGATCGAGCGGGATCTGCGAGCCTTCTGCGATGACCTCGCCAGCAGGGGGCTGCTCGAAATCCATGCCTCCGGGACACGCTGAGCGCGAGCCGGTCGCGCCATGGCGCTCGCGTGCGTTTGGCGTCGAGCTCGAGCTGCGCTTCCCGATGCCCGCGCTGATCGCCGCGGAGAGCGGCGCTGAGACGCCGGGCTGTCATCTGGAGCTGGCGCCGGACGAGGAGATCGACGCCGGCTGGCCCCGCGAGGAGGCGCAGTTGCGCGGCCTGATGAGCGACGGCGTGGCGAAGTTCGAGATTTACGAGCACCCGCTCGCGGGCTACCTGATCAACTCCTCGCGGTACGGGCGCTTTCGCGTCAGCAGCGACGGCGCACATGTGAGCTGCGCTCCCACGGATCCATCGGAGTGGTACTGGTGGGGTCTGTTGATCGGACAGGTGCTGCCGCTGGTCGCCGCCCTGCATGGGTTGGAGGTCCTGCACGCGAGCGCCGTGACGATCGACGGACGGGCGTGCGCCTTCTCAGGGGTGCCGGGGGCCGGTAAGTCCACGCTCGCCGTCAACCTGGGACTGAACGGCGCCCCCATGCTCTCCGATGACGCGATCGCTCTGCGCGTGGAGGGGAACCGGGTGATCGCCGAGCCGGGGGCGGCGCTCGTGAACCTGCGTGAGGATCAGGCCAGGCAGCTGCGGGAGCTGGGGGCGAATGGGTTGGGCAAAGTGGTCGGTCAAAGCAACAAGGTTCACCTGCGCGCCGATCGACTCGCCCCGCCAACGCCGCTCGGGGCCCTCTACCTGCTCGAGCCGGCGCTCCCCGGATCCACCACCACGATCGAGCTCGTGGATCCCGTCGATCCCCGCGACCTGCTCGCCGCGACCTTCGTTCCCTACGTGTCGTTCGCGCACCGCGTGATCACCCAGCTGGAGATCGCCGCCCTGATCCAGCGTTCGGTCCCCGTCTTCAAGGTCGAGATCGACCGTGGCGCGGGAGCGGACGCCTTGGCATGCCGGATACACGACCACGCGAGCGCGCTTTGAGGCTCCCCGGATCGACGGAGGAGCCGCTGCGCACCTTCAGCGCGCCCGGCAAGCTGATCCTCGCCGTGGAGATCGCCGCCACCTACCTGCAGGCGCGGCTGTGGCTGCGGCGCCCGGAGATAACGGAAACCGTCGCATTCGCCCGGCAGGGAGCCCACCGGGGTGAGCCGGACCCGGATCGCTCGCGGGAGGCCGCGCAGCTGGGCATTCGCCTGGGAGTGGTGATCCAACAGATCTTCCGCCTGCTCCCCGGGGACACCCGCTGCCTCACGCGCTCGGTCGTGCTGATGCGCATGCTCGCCCGCCGTGAGGTGGAGACGACCCTGATCATCGGCGTGCGCCCCGCACCGAGCTTCGGCGCGCACGCCTGGATCGAGCACGCCGGCCGGCCGCTGCTCGATCCGATCGAGGCCGACGGGCAACGTCTGGTCGAGCTATGAGAGTCGGCCCCGCGGGTATCTTCCTCGGCCTGTTCGACCCGCGCCGGCGCCGGGAGGAGGACGAGCGGGAGCGCCTGCTCACCCGCGCGATCGGCCAGCCGGCGAGCGTGTGGAGCGCCGGATCGGCGCTGACCCTCGCCGTCAGCGACCCCAAGGGAGAGCCCTCCACCCCCCTCCTGCTGGTGGACGGGGACGTGCGACCGGCGGCCCGCCAGCCGATCGGGGACCTCCGACTCGCGGCCCGCCAGCCGATCGGGGACATCCACGAGTGGCTCACCGCGCGGGGCCTCTGGGACGCCTATGAGCGTGAGGGGGAGCAGGCGCTTGAGGAGGTGCGCGGCGAATACGCGCTGCTGCTCTACGACGAGGAGCTTCGTCGCGGGCTGCTGGCGCGCGATCCCCTGGGTCAGCGCCCCGTCTTCCTGGCCGAGTCGGGAGGGTGCCTGCTGTTCGCCAGCGAGATCCAACCGCTGCTCGCGGCCCTGCCGTCCCGGCCTGTGCCCGACGACGTCACCTTCGCGCACTGGCTGGGGATAACCGACCTGCGCGAGCCCCGCACGCTGTTCGCGGGGGTGCGGCGGCTGCCTCGGGGTCACGCGGTGCTCCTGGAGCGGGAGGGATGGACGGTCAGGCGCCACTGGCGCTGGCGCTATGCGCCCGAGCTGGACGGTTCGCCGGCGGAGCTGCTGGACGGGCTGGGCGAGGAGATCGGCAGGGCGACAGCGATCAGTCTCTCCGGGGCGAGGGCGCCGGCGCTGCTGTTGAGCGGCGGCCTGGACTCCGCGAGCGTTCTGGCCAGCGCCGCCCCCCTGCGGCCTGGGGGGATCGGTTCCTACTCGGCCGTCTTCCCCAATCACCCCGAGACCGACGAGGCCCGGCTGATCGAGCTGCAGCAGCGTCATTTCGAGCTCGACGCGCACACGCTCGAGGTCCACGGCGGAAGCGTGCTGGGGGGCACGCTGCGCTACCTGCACGAATGGGGATTGCCCGACATCTCCAGCAACTACTTCTTCCTCCGGCCGCTGCAGCAGCGGATCGCCGCGGATGGCACCGATCTGCTGCTCGACGGCGAAGGTGGGGACGAGCTCTTTGAAACATCCGGCTACCTGCTCGCCGATCGTCTGCGGGCCGGGCGCCTGATCTCGCTGCTCGCGCTGACACGCCGCATCCGGGGCATCGGCAGCCGGCGCAAACGGATCGAACTGCTGCTTCGCTTCGGCGCCCTGGGCGCGCTGCCCCCGGGTGCCTCGAGCGCGCTCGACGGGCTGCTCGGCGCCCAGCGCGAGCCTCCCGGCCACCTCGCCCCGGCGACACGGGCGGCGATCGACGAGCGCGCCGACCCGTACGCCTGGAAGCGATCCCCGGGCCCGCTGTGGTGGAGCTTCCTGGTCGACACCCTCGGCGGCGGCGGAGAGATGACCGGGGCGGCGGAGCACCACCTGCGCCTCACGCGGCCCTGGGGCCTGCGCAAGCGCCACCCGCTGCTCGACCTCGACCTTGTGCTGTGGGTGCTGCGCATGCCGCCCGAGCTGAGCTTCGACAGGTCCCTCTCGCGACCGCAGCAGCGCCGGGCGTTCGCGGGACGGGTTCCCGAGGAGGTCCTGCTGCGCCCGCACAAGACCTACTTCGACTCGATACGCACCGACTCGCTGCTGGGCGGCGACCTGCCGATCGCCCGCGAGCTGCTCCTCGGAGGGGACGCCCTCACCCGGCGCTACACGCGCCCCGAGCGGGTGCGCGAACTGATCGAGCGACCGCCGCTCGGCGTCGAGGCGTCGTCGTGGGGAGCCCACGTGATGCAGCTCCTCACGGGCGAGTGCTGGCTTCGCCAGCAGGCCGACCCCAACTTCGCCGCGGAGCTGCTCGCACGTCACGAGCTGCGGGAGCCCCGGCTCGTCTGGCGGGACAAGGCTCCTTCGCACTGACCCGCGCCTGCGCCTCCCCCATATCTCATCCTCCTGCCTTTTTCCCCCTTGCCAGGTCGGCACCCGCCCCCGGATAATGAGGCTCAAGCTCCTATCTGGAAGGAGGTGAGCACATGAAGAGGACCTACACCAAGCCTCAGATCGTCGACTACGGCAGCATCGCCGAGATGACCGCCGGTCAGAGCTACCGGTTGAATGCGGACCACGCGATTCCCAACGGGCACAACCTCCAGCACGAAAGCACAGGACCGTGCTACACGGGAGGACCCGAACCCTGCAAACTGCCGCTCCGATAGGGCTCTGCGGCCGGCTGAGGCGCCCTGCCTCCCCCATTTCTCATCCTCCTACCTTTTTCCCCCTTGTCAGATCGGCGCCCGCCCCCGGATAATGCCGCTCACGCTTCTACGGAAGGAGGTGAGCACATGAAGAAGACCTACACAGAGCCTCAGATCGTCGACTACGGCAGCATCGCCGAGATGACCGCCGGTCAGAGCTACAGGGTGAACGCGGACCACGCGATTCCCAACGGGCACAACCTCCAGCACGAAAGCACAGGACCGTGCTACACGGGAACGCCTGAACCCTGCAAGCTGTAGTTTCGCTAGGGGGCTCTTCGCCCGGCTGAGGCCGGGCGAAGAGCTTTCTGCCAGCCCCGCCCCAGCCGCCGCTCGCTTTCTGTCCGCACGCTGCGGCCGCGCTCGCGCCGGTCGATCGGGCAGACTCCCTCGATATGTCTCCCGGCGTCGAGCGCATGGACCCACTCGTGAGGATCGCGCTCGACGATCGGCCGCGGCGAAACCGGCTCGAACAGGCCATTCGCGGCGAGGGCCTCGAGCTGGCGCACGAGGGCGCGGGCCAACCGGAGGCGGCCGGCGCGGCCCGTCCGGAGGTGATCGTCACGATCGGCGAGCTCTCCGATCCACCCGGCCATTCGCTGGTGGGCTCCCTGCGCGCACGCACCCCGCCCGCCGTGAAGCTCGTCGTGTGCACCGCGAAGGCCGGACGCCGCGAGCTGCGCCAGGCGATCGAGGAGGGCCTCGACGGGCTCGTCTGGGAGCGGAGCATCGAGACCTCGCTGGCGCCCACGGTCCGCGCGGTGGCCGCCGGCCAGCTCGTCATCCCGCGCGAGCTGCATCGGCGCCTTGAGACCCCCAACCTCTCGACGCGCGAGAAGCAGGTGCTGAGCCTGGTGGTCATGGGCCTCTCCAACGGCGAGATCGCCCAGCGGCTCTACATCGGGCAGACGACCGTCAAGACCCATCTGAGCTCCGTCTTTCGCAAGCTCGGGGTCGGCTCCCGCGCGGAGGCGGCCCGGCTGGTCGCCGACCCCGACGAAGGCCTTGGAACCGGCATCCTCAGGATCACCGGGACCGGCGCCCGGGACGTGGACGGGGCGGCCCGATCGATCGTCGGCGGCCCGGCGGCCGGGGAGGCCCGATCAATCGCCGGTGGCCCGGCGGGCTCGGCGCCAGGCGAGCAGACCGCCGGGCAGGTGGCCGGCCAGCCAGCAGACGCGCCAGAGATACGCCCCGGCGAGTCCTAGCCGTCCCCGGCGGGCCAGCCCGGGTATCCACCAACGCAGGAAGTCGGGCGTGGGCGCGAGCTCGCTGCGCACGATCGCGAGCTTCGCCCCGACCCCGGGCGCATGGGCGAGGTGCTCGAGCCCCTCCGCGAGGGGCACGTTCTTCGAGCTTGAGCGTGGCGGCGACCGAGCGGGCCTCGTGCACGCCGAGCCGCCGCGCCAGCTCCTCGCCGGCCGGCGTGAGTCGCAGGCCGGTGGCGAACGCGGCGGTCGCGCCCAGCGACGCGGCCACCTCGGCCGCTTCGCTCCACAGCTCATCGCCCAGGCGCTGGAGCGCGCGTTCGAGGTCGAGCATCGGCTTGCCCTTGTGATGGTGGGCCGCGTGCAGCGCGATGTGCATCGCCCGCGCGGGCTCGCCGAGGATCCGCATGCGCCGCCCCCCCACGACCAGCTCGGAGGTCCCCGAAGAGAGGACCGACCACGCCTCGGGGAAGTCGGCGCCGATCCCTGAGAGGGTGGCGTGGAGATCGATGCTCTGGACGCCCGCTCCCTCGCTCTCACGGCCCCACGGATAGGACGCGAAGGACTCGAGATTCGGGTGCTCGAGCTGGGCGATGTCCTCCCAGAAGCCGAGCTCTCTGAGCACCGAGCCCGCCGCCTCCCACTGCGCACGCGCCACGAGGAAGTCCCCGTCGCCGTAGACGCGAATCTCGTCCTCGTCGTAGAGCCAGCCGGCGATCGCGGGGCCCTTCAGCAGGATCGCCTCGACCGAAGCTGCCGCGAAGGCGTCGTGCACCTCGGCGATCAGCCGGTCCACGAGCAGATTGCCGGCCGCGGCGAACGTGTGCAGCGGGGAGAGCGGCTCCTCGCTCACCGGCTGAGGCCACCCACCGCCACGGAGCGCGCGCCGGAGCGCGCCGGCGTCCGCTCCACGGCGTGCTCGTAAACGTCGATCATCGAGGCCACATGGTGGCCGACCGTGAACGCCCCCTCGACCCTGCGCCGACCCGCGCGCCCCAGCTCCGAGGCGCCGCGGCGGTTCTCCGCGAGCCGGCGAATCGCCGACGCCCACGCCTGCGGCCCGCGCGGCGCCACCAGGTAGCCCTCGCGTCCGTCCTCGATGATCTCCGGCGGGCCGCCGACGTTCGTGGCAACCACCGGCACGTTGAGCGCCATCGCCTCGATCAGCGCTCGGCCGAACGGCTCCTCCCAGGAGGGAAGCAGCAGGACGTCCAGCGCGCGTACGAGCTCGGGGACGTCCTCGCGCTCGCCCAGCCAAGAGACACGGTCCTCCAGGCCGGCGTCGGCGACCAGCGCGTGCAGGCGCGCCACGTAGCCCTCGTTGTCAAAGCGCGTGGCCCGCGCCACGAACTTGGCCGAGCCGATCAGCAGCAGGTGCGCGTCGATCCCCTCCTCGCGCACGATCCGCAGCGCTTCGATCGCGGTGTCCTGGCCCTTCCAGGGGCTCAGTTGCGCGACGACCCCCAGCAGCAGGCCGCGCTCCCCCGCCTCACCGAGGCGCGCGCGCGCCGCGATCCGATCGATGCGCGCGGGGTTCCAGCGCTCGAGGTCCACGGGGTTGTAGACGACCTCCACGCGCGCCCCCGGCGCGGCCGCGAGCACCGAGCGCGCCGTGTAGCGCGAGTTGGCCACCACGGTGGTGGCCGTCGCGGAGATCAGGCGCATCGTGGCGGTGCTCAACGGGCCCGGGGGCAGGCAGTCACGGACGTGGACGACCGTCGCGGCCCGCGGGGGCCGCGCGAGCCCGAGGACGATGCCCGCCCGGATCGAGTTGGCGTGGACCAGCTCGGCGCCGTGGCGGCGGGCGGCGCCGTGCACCTGCAGGGCGGCGGCGCCCATCTCTGCGAGCGCGCGGGGAGTGTGCAGCGGGTGCAGCCTGAGGCTGCCCGCGGTGCCCGTGATCGCGGTGGTCGGGATGCCCAGATCCTCGACCGCCGCCGCCAGCCGTCCCGGGGGGGTGGCCACGTGCGGCTGCACGGTGTTGGGCAGCGCGCCGAGCAGGGTCAGCAGCGAGTGCTCCGCTCCGCTGACCTCGGCGGTGTGATTGACGTACAGAACCCTCACGCGCTCACCCGGAGGGTTCCGCGCGTGCCGCCCAGCTCCCGGGCAGGCGGCCCGAGCTGCTCGCGCAGGACCGCGCCCACGCGCTCGCAGATCACCGGCCATGCGAAGCCGCGCGCGCGCTCGGCGCCCGCCTCGCCCAGCCTCCGTGCCAGCTCGCGGTCGAGCAGGAGCCTCGCGATCCCGTCTGCGACGGCGAGATGGTCTGTGGGGTCGACCAGCAGCCCCGTCTCGCCGTCGACCACCGCATCGAGCGCGCCCGCCACGTTGCCCGCGAGCACCGGCTTGCCGTAGGCGCCGGCCTCCAGGTAGACGATGCCGAAGCCCTCTCCCGCGAAATCGCCCGCTGGCAGGCGGCTCGGCATGACGAGCGCGTGGGCGCGTCTCAGCCACGAGTTGCGCTCCGCGTCGGGCACGGGTCCGAGGAAGCGCACCGAGCCAGCCACGCCGAGCGCCTCGGCGAGCCGTTCCAGACCCGTGCGCAGAGGGCCGTCGCCGATGACGATCCACTGGACGTCGGGCACCTTCGAGCGCACCAGGGGCAGCGCTCTGAGGATGACGTCGTGGCCCTTGTAGCGATCCTCCAGGCGGGCAATCGTCACGATCGTCGGGCGCGGCTCGGGTAGCGGGGCGGCCTCGGCCGGCATGTCGACACCGGGCGCGATCAGCTTCGTGCAGGCGGGCACGGCGCCGGTGGCGGCGACCAGCCGCGCGGTGTAGGCGCTCACCGCGACCACGACATCCGCTCGGCAGGCGGCGAACGCTGCGAGTCGAGGCTTGGCCCCGACCTCCTTGGCGTGGAAGTACTGCACGGTCCGCGCGCCAAAGAGGTTTCGTATGAGGGCGGCCCCGGGGCTGGCGACGATGTGCATGCTGAGCGTCAGCCGCGGGCGAAACCGTAGCGCCTCGCGAAGGGCCACCGCGTTGAGCGGGGCGGTGCGTCCGGCTCCCAACCGCTCGTCGGTCCTCACGCGCCGCACCGCGAGCCCGCTCTGCTCGTCGAAGTCGCTCGAGCCGGGCGTGTCCAGCGTGACGACTCGCGTGTCGAAGCCCAGCAGGCCGGCGGCGAGCCGGTGGGAGAGCACCTGTATACCTCCGCGGGCCGGAGGAAAATCCGGGGTGATGACGAGCAGCCGCGGCTTAGCCGACATCGAGGCCGAAGAAGCGGTCCGCCCACAGACCGAGCGCGAGCAGCGGCCAGAGCAGATCGCTGTGGTCGCGAGCCGCCGAGACGTGCTCGCGGACCAGCCTGCCTGCCGCGGCGCGGTCGAACCAGCCATCCTCGTACAGAGCTCCGTGCTCCACCTGGCCGCGCAGCACGGGTGCAAGCGGTCCGCGCAGCCACTCGGCGGCAGGAGCCCGGAACGCGGTCTTGCGAAAGCGCCAGGATGGGCGTGGAGTGGTCATGTCGGCTGGAAGCATCTCATGCAGCAGGGTCTTGCCGCGTCCTCCCAGGTGCAGCGAGCTGTCCACCGAGGCGGCGAGCTCGGCGAGCCCACGGTGCAGGAAGACGGTGCGGATCTCCAGCGACACGAGCATGCCGGCCCTGTCGGTCTTCATCAGCACGTCGTCGGGCAGGTAGTCGATCTGGTCCAGGCGCATCAGATGCCGCCCGATCGAGTGTCCGTTGACCTCGCCGGCGCGGCCGGCGAGTTCGGCGAGAATCTGTCCGCTGTCGAGCCCGGTCAGCCGCGGCCCGTAGAGCGCCGGGCGCAGGTGCCGGCGCCCGGCGGTCACCCAGTCGAGGTGGCGCTCCAGCACCGGCGTGGGCGTGACGCGGTCGACCACGCGCGCCGCGTTGCTCCAGCGCGCGGAGCGTCGCAGCAGAGCGCTCAACGGCACGGCGGCGCCGGCGGGGAGGGCGGACTCGACGCGCCTCGCGCGCTCGATCCAGCGGTAGCGGGGGTAGCCGCCGAACAGCTCATCCGCGCCCTCGCCCCCCAGGGCGACGGTGACCAGGGGCCGCGCGAACTCCGAGAGGGCGTGCAGCGACACGAGTGCCTGATCGGCGAGCGGCTGGTCCAGGGCCGCCAGCAGCACCGGGGCGCGCGCGGCGACGTCGGGCTCGGTGAGGATCACCTCGTGGTGCTCGGTGTCCAGCTGCCGGGCCACGCGGCGCGCCTGGGACGTCTCGTCGAAGGACCCCACGTCGTAGCTGATCGTGAACGTCTTCAGCTGCCGCCCCGACTCGCGCGCGGCGGCGCTCGCCACGAGTGTGGAGTCGAGGCCGCCGCTCAGGAACACCCCCACCGGCACATCGGCGATCATGCGCGTGCGCATCGACTCCTCGAACAGCCGCCCGGCCTCGGCGGCGAGCACGGAGAGCGGCTCGTGCAGCCTCGCGGGCTCCTCGGGCGGCGACCACCAGCGGCGCTCGGCGCACTCGCGGCGCTCGCGATCCCATGTCAGCAGGCAGCCCGGGGGCAGCTGGCGAACGCCCGGCACGACGGTCCCCGGTCCCGGCACGTAGCCGAGCACGAAGAAGGCGTCGATCGCGGCGGGGGCGAGCTCGCGCAGCCCGGGCCTGGCCTCCAGGAGCGCGGTCAGCTCAGACGCGAACAGGAGCTCGCCATCGTGCTCGTGCAGGAACAGCGGCTTCTCCCCGAAGCGGTCGCGCGCCAGCAGCAGGCGCTCCCGGCGCTCATCCCAGATGGCGAACGCGAACATCCCCTCCAGGGCGTGCACCATGGCGTCGCCGAACTCCTCGTAGAGATGCACCAGCACCTCGGTGTCGCAGCCGGTGGAGAAGCTGTGTCCCCGCCCGCGCAGCTCTGAGCGCAGCTGCGCGTGGTTGTAGATCTCGCCGTTGAAGACCACCCAGACCGTGTCGTCCTCGTTGGCGAGCGGCTGGTGGCCGCCGGCGATGTCCATGATCGCCAGGCGCCTGACGCCGAGCGTGACACCTGTGCGCGGATCGGTGCGCAGGCCGTCGTCGTCGGGGCCGCGGTGGCGCAGCGTCGCGGACATCGCGCGCACCGCACGCCCGTCGGGGTCCTCGGTACTGCCGGCTATTCCGCACATTCGGCAAACATATTTGATGGGAACATCTGCGCGCTCTTCAGCCACTGACGGCCCGGCCCGCGCAAAGTAGACAAACGGCCGGGTTGGCGGTGCAGATGGTCAAGAACCTCCGACGACCGGTCGATCGGCCGGAAGAGCGATTCCTTTAGCGCTCTCCCCCGCTTCTGCACCCAGCTCGGCCAGGACTCTGCATTCCATGTCATTCTATCTTCGCGGCGCTCTGCGGCCGCTATGCCTCCTTGGAGTCTCTGTGTTCCTCGGGCTCGGCTTGCTTGTGCCCCGCACCGCGGGGGCAGCACACCTCGGACAGAGCCCGGACCGCCAGAGCCGGGGCGCTGCACCGGGAGACGCTGCAAGGGGGAACATCGCACGCAGCCGGTGTCCGGTTAAACGCCGCAAGCTTTCCTCCAAAAAGGCCAAGCGAGCGGCACGGTTGGCCAGGAAGGCTCAAGCCCGCCCTCGCGCACTGCATCTAGCGGATAGCTCGCGTACTCACGCCGCACAGGCCTGCTCACACGCACCCGAGACGCCGGCGGCGCCCCACTCTGGGAGCGGCGCGCAAACGCCCTCGAGCGGCTCCGTGGTCGATGACAGCCCGCTGACCGCTCCCATCGGAGCGATTGAACTGCTCCCCGGCGGCACGACCTTCGAAGAAGATCCCGTGCCGCCCGCGAAAGTCCCCGCCGAAGAACGACCGGCCAGGACGACGCCCACCGAAGAAACACCCCCACCCACGACCACCCCAACCGAAGAAACACCCCCGCCCAAGACGACACCCACCGAAGAAACACCCCCGCCCACGACCACCCCAACCGAAGAAACACCCCCACCCACGACCACCCCAACCGAAGAAACACCCCCGCCGGTGACGACACCCACCGAAGAAACACCCCCGCCCACGACGACACCAACCGAAGAAACACCCCCGCCCACGACGACACCAACCGAAGAAACACCCCCGCCGGTGACGACACCAACCGAAGAAACACCCCCACCCACGACGACACCAACCGAAGAAACACCCCCGCCCACGACGACACCAACCGAAGAAACACCCCCGCCCACGACGACACCAACCGAAGAAACACCCCCGCCCACGACGACACCAACCGAAGAAACACCCCCGCCGGTGACGACACCCACCGAAGAAACACCCCCACCCAAGACTCCCGCCGAACCTCCCACCCTGACCGCGGTCCAGGGCGAGGACTTCGCCGGGCAGCCGTCCGATGTGCTGCTGACCTACACCGTCGCGGTCCATCCGAGCGATGTTCCGCAGTGCGTGGGCCTGAGCTCCTCGGACGCCAGCGCGGCCTTCGGCGGCATCGACCAGGGACCCGCACCTCAGACGATTCGACTCGAGCTGGCCCCTGGCGGGATGATGCCCACGCAGATCCAGTGCTCCGCCGGCAACGCGACCGACGAAGCCGGGACGCCCTCGCTCGCCACGAGCGCTATGACCGTAGCCTCCGCTGGTCCTTCGTCGGGTGGTGTTCTGGGTGATCCGATCGACTCGAAGTATCTGTCGGAGGTGCCGTTTGGGGATCGCTCGTTCTGGGTTCAGCCGTGGCGGTCCTACCTGGATACGTGGCCGGCGTCGCGGCTGCTCGACTCGCTGGGGATCAACTTCAACGTCAGCCAGAACCAGGCCGAAGACACCGCGCACCTGCTCCAGGACGACGACTTCAAGCTGGCCCGCATCGAGATCGGCTGGAACTCGATCTCCTACGAACACCCGACGAAATTCGCCAACGAAACCTACATTCACACGATGCTGAGCGCCATGCACAACCACGGCCTGCGGCCGCTGATCCTGCTCAACGCCAACAGCGGCGGTCCGGGCCCCGCCAAGAACGTCACCCTGGAAACGACCGCCGAAGCGCCCGCCGGCGCGAGGACCGTCACGCTCACCCCCGCGAGCGCCGCGCAGGTCGTGCCGGGCAAGACCGGGTTTAACCACCTCTCCTTCGCTGGCGACCCGGACGTTCTCATAACCAGTGTCGGCGCCGGCGGGGTGGCGACGCTCTCAAAGCCCCTCCCCGCGGCGCTCGCGGCCGGCGCACACGCGGGCGCAACGCTGCTGTATGCGCCCTTTGGGCCGCCCGAACTCTCAACCGGAGAACCCAACCCCGCCTTCCAGGCGACCCTCGCCGGATGGCTCAGCTACGTCGCGACGATCTGCAAGGAGGCCCAGAGCATCTTCGGACCCGAAGGCTACGACCTCGAAGTATGGAACGAGCTCACCTTCGGCTCGCAGTTCCTCAACGAGAACAACTACTAC
Source organism: uncultured Solirubrobacterales bacterium (assembly GCA_963771915.1). GTDB lineage: Bacteria > Actinomycetota > Thermoleophilia > Solirubrobacterales > Solirubrobacteraceae > Palsa-744. The sequence continues at coordinate 1,163,612 of CAVYVD010000001.1, forward strand.
TCCCCCGCCCGGGAAACCGGAAAGGGGTCGGTCACCAATGCGCTGCTCAATGACACGGTCGCGTACGTGCGCAACCCCGCCAACGGCATCTCACCAGGCGTCGGCCTGACCGACGGCTTCGCCAACGAGACCCCGTTCACATCGCCCGCCGCGCTCCCCACAGGACTCACCGCGATGAGCAAGCACCTCTACCAAAGCGGCGAGTACTACCCCAACGACGAAGAAGACAACGCGATCCAGCCACTCAACGCACTCGGTGAAAAAAGCTATACGACCAGTGGTACTTCCTCCGCACCGGTCTTTACGCCGCTCTTCAAGCCCACTTTCACCGCGCAGTTGCCGGAGTACTATCTGACCGCAACGCAGACCGAGACGATCGTGCGTGATCTCTCGCCGGTGACGAACACGATCTACGGGGGGCCGCACGGGCGCAACGTCGCCGCTGAAGGCGGCTCTCCGCTGCAGGTGTGGATGACCGAGTACAACATCTCCACCGGGAGCTTCATCGCGGAAAGCGTGGGACACCCGGGTGACGGCACCTCGGATCTGAACGCGGCCCAGAGCACCCATGTGCAGACCGAGATCCTTCTGCGCAGCCTCGTGTCGATGATCAACAAGGGCATGGCCCGCGAGTACTTCTACGCCGCGACGGGCAGGGAATGGAACCTCGTCAGCGAAAGCTTCACGTCGGCCGTCAACGCCGACCCCAGCGTCTACCCCGGCGACCAGCTCGGCGGTGAAACCATGGAAAGCTTCCAGCGGATGCTCAAGCAGTTCCAGGGCCCCGGGCCCGAAGGCCCCGCCCGGCAGCTGAGCCTCCTCTCGATCGCCCAAGAAGGCAACCACGCGCAGATCACCGGCAACGGCACCGCCGCCTACCCAAACCTCTACGACCGCGAAATGCTCGCCGTGCTCCCCTTCCAGTCATCCCCCACGCGCTTCGTGATCCCCGTCTACGTCATGACCGAGAACCTCACCACAGCCAACAAACCCAGCGAACCGGAAAACGCGACCGACCGCTTCGACCTACCCAACGAGAACTTCCGGATCACACTCGGCAACCTCCCCGAAACCACCAACCCCCCCACCGTCAGCGCCTACGACCCGATCCACAACGAAACCACCCCCGCACGCTTCGTATCACGCAAAGGCAACCAAGCCATCTTCGAAATCGCCGCCACAGACTACCCCCGCCTACTGAGCATCGACTACACCGGCAAGTAGTCCAGAGCCGGCCGGGAGCGTGCGACCCCGCCGGGGGGACCCACGCGCATCTCTTCGCCCAGACGCCAGGGGGCACGCTGTCGTCAAGCGCCCGCCGGATCGGCCGATCACCAGGGCAACAGCTTGTTAGCGCACCCCTGCCTCGGGGGCGTTAGTGTCCCCCGAACGTTCGCAACCAGCATGTCTGTCGATCTCCGCCAGCCGGCTGGGCCGGTTTCCCTCCTTGCTGTCTTGGCCGCTTTATGCGCGCTCGCGCCCAGCCCTGGGCAGGCAGCGCGCGCCCAGCAGGGAGATGCTGCCGCACACAGGCGAATTGGCGGAGAGCGGTGCATGGTCGAGCACCGCAAGCGAACATCCAGGGGCCGAGCAAGGGACGCATCGGCATACCCAGGGCATACACGGGAGCCTGCAGGCGCGGAGGCTAGTGGACAAGTCCGACTTGACGGGGGATCACGAGTATGCCCCAAGGCGCGTCAGCGTCATGCTCCTCCGGCAGCCCGACGGATCGCATCGAACGGTGGGGGCGGCCCAGCGGCCCCCACCGGCGTCGGCGGTCCGCTGAATACAGCGGTCGGAGACCTGCCGCTGGCGGGTGGCGAAGCCCCCGCGGCCGCCCTGCCGTTAGACGACGCTCCAGCCTCGCCCGGCAATCCGAGCGAAGCTCCTCCCCCGAGCGAACCCGGGAGCGGCTCCGGCAGCGGACCACCTACCGAAGAACCCAGCGGCGGGGGTGGCACCGGCGGCGAACCTCCAGCCGAAGAACCCAGCGGCGGGGGCAGCTCCGGGAGCGAACCCCCTGCCAAAGAACCCAGGGGCGAACCCAAAGGCGGCTCCGGCGGCCTTCCCGGCCCGAGGAGCGCGGGGGCGGAGGACTTCGCGGGGCAGCCGTCCGACGTGCTGCTCACATATCCGTCTGCGGTGAGCCCGAGCGCGGCCGTGGGGTGCGTGGGGCTGGAACCCTCCGGCAAGACCGTCGGCGTGGGCGGCATCGACCAGGGGCCCTCGCCTTCCACCATCCGGCTCGAGCTCATACCGGGGGGCTCGATGCCAGCTCGGGTGCAGTGCCCGGCCGCCGGTGGGACCAGCGTGCTCACGGTGGCCCCGGCTGCTCCTTCGTCGGGTGGTGTTCTGGGTGATCCGATCGACTCGAAGTATCTGTCGGAGGTGCCGTTTGGGGATCGCTCGTTCTGGGTTCAGCCGTGGCGGTCCTACCTGGATACGTGGCCGGCGTCGCGGCTGCTCGACTCGCTGGGGATCAACTTCAACGTCAGCCAGAACCAGGCCGAAGACACCGCGCACCTGCTCCAGGACGACGACTTCAAGCTGGCCCGCATCGAGATCGGCTGGAACTCGATCTCCTACGAACACCCGACGAAATTCGCCAACGAAACCTACATTCACACGATGCTGAGCGCCATGCACAACCACGGCCTGCGGCCGCTGATCCTGCTCAACGCCAACAGCGGCGGTCCGGGCCCCGCCAAGAACGTCACCCTGGAAACGACCGCCGAAGCGCCCGCCGGCGCGAGGACCGTCACGCTCACCCCCGCGAGCGCCGCGCAGGTCGTGCCGGGCAAGACCGGGTTTAACCACCTCTCCTTCGCTGGCGACCCGGACGTTCTCATAACCAGTGTCGGCGCCGGCGGGGTGGCGACGCTCTCAAAGCCCCTCCCCGCGGCGCTCGCGGCCGGCGCACACGCGGGCGCAACGCTGCTGTATGCGCCCTTTGGGCCGCCCGAACTCTCAACCGGAGAACCCAACCCCGCCTTCCAGGCGACCCTCGCCGGATGGCTCAGCTACGTCGCGACGATCTGCAAGGAGGCCCAGAGCATCTTCGGACCCGAAGGCTACGACCTCGAAGTATGGAACGAGCTCACCTTCGGCTCGCAGTTCCTCAACGAGAACAACTACTACTCCCCCGCCCGGGAAACCGGAAAGGGGTCGGTCACCAATGCGCTGCTCAATGACACGGTCGCGTACGTGCGCAACCCCGCCAACGGCATCTCACCAGGCGTCGGCCTGACCGACGGCTTCGCCAACGAGACCCCGTTCACATCGCCCGCCGCGCTCCCCACAGGACTCACCGCGATGAGCAAGCACCTCTACCAAAGCGGCGAGTACTACCCCAACGACGAAGAAGACAACGCGATCCAGCCACTCAACGCACTCGGTACAAAGAGTTACAGTATCAGTGGGACCAAATCCCAGCCGGTTTATACGCCGCTCTTCAGACCCACTTTCACCGCGCAGTTGCCGGAGTACTATCTGACCGCAACGCAGACCGAGACGATCGTGCGTGATCTCTCGCCGGTGACGAACACGATCTACGGGGGGCCGCACGGGCGCAACGTCGCCGCTGAAGGCGGCTCTCCGCTGCAGGTGTGGATGACCGAGTACAACATCTCCACCGGGAGCTTCATCGCGGAAAGCGTGGGACACCCGGGTGACGGCACCTCGGATCTGAACGCGGCCCAGAGCACCCATGTGCAGACCGAGATCCTTCTGCGCAGCCTCGTGTCGATGATCAACAAGGGCATGGCCCGCGAGTACTTCTACGCCGCGACGGGCAGGGAATGGAACCTCGTCAGCGAAAGCTTCACGTCGGCCGTCAACGCCGACCCCAGCGTCTACCCCGGCGACCAGCTCGGCGGTGAAACCATGGAAAGCTTCCAGCGGATGCTCAAGCAGTTCCAGGGCCCCGGGCCCGAAGGCCCCGCCCGGCAGCTGAGCCTCCTCTCGATCGCCCAAGAAGGCAACCACGCGCAGATCACCGGCAACGGCACCGCCGCCTACCCAAACCTCTACGACCGCGAAATGCTCGCCGTGCTCCCCTTCCAGTCATCCCCCACGCGCTTCGTGATCCCCGTCTACGTCATGACCGAGAACCTCACCACAGCCAACAAACCCAGCGAACCGGAAAACGCGACCGACCGCTTCGACCTACCCAACGAGAACTTCCGGATCACACTCGGCAACCTCCCCGAAACCACCAACCCCCCCACCGTCAGCGCCTACGACCCGATCCACAACGAAACCACCCCCGCACGCTTCGTATCACGCAAAGGCAACCAAGCCATCTTCGAAATCGCCGCCACAGACTACCCCCGCATCCTCACCATCGAATATGCCGGCAACTAGCCAGCTATCGTCATTGCGCACCCTGCGAGCCCGGATGATACGGCGAGTACAGATCTCACTCGAGTGGCATCTCAGAACTGGCTGGTTCGCCCGCGTCGTTCGCGAAGCGGTCCTGAGCCATCCATTTGTGTTCGGACCACCGGATCGCCTGCACGTCGGTAAGGACTGCAATATCGCCGGGGTCACGCTGAACACGGTATCTGGCCGGATCACGATCGGCGATCACACCTTCCTGGGACATCAAGTCAGCCTGCTGACCGGTACACACGACTACTCTCAACGCAATCAGGCACGCCTTTTCGCTATCCCAACGGAGGGACGCGACATCGTCATAGGGGAAGGCGTTTGGATCGCGTCCAACTCCACCGTTCTCGGCCCATGCCGCATCGGCGATCACGCCGTGGTCGCCGCCGGCGCGGTCGTCACGACCGATGTCCCCGAACGGACGATCGTCGCCGGAGTGCCCGCCAAGCCGGTCGGCCAATGCTAGTGCTTGCTCATCTCAGGCGGCTGCCACTCACCTGACGGCACGTAGTAGAAGTCCACGTGTGCCCGTTCGCGGATGAAGCGGGCCGGATTACCTCCCACCACTGCATACTCGGGAACATCCTTCGTCACGACAGAGCCCGTCCCGACAACAGCGGCACGACCGATGGTGATGCCATGCAGGATGACGACGTTGTGAACGATCCACACATATTCACCCACATGTATGGGCTTAGGATCAGCCGCCAGGTAGGGGCTGTCGATGTCGTGGCCCCCGGTATGGAATTGTGCGCTGTTGACAAGGACATTGGCCTCGAAGGTGATCGTCGCCAAGCCATCCAGCCTGATGGGGCCCGCGAGCTTGCAGCCTGGTCCAATCGTAACGTTGGACGGCTTGCGCATCCACACCGCTGGGCTGACAAAGGCATCGGGGGCGATTGTGGCGCCGAGGTAGCGCCATGCTGCCGCGCACCGCTTGGGGCGCAGAAGCCTGCGGAACAAAAACCATCCCATGGCGCGTTGCAAGTACCCCCTGAGGTCCATCACCCCGAAGTATACTGGCCGTGCTATTTGCTGACCGGTACTCCTGAGCGGGTCTTATTTAGAATCTGCTCAAAGACTTCGGTGGCACGTCTGGCACCCATCTCAGGGCCGTATTGCTCGGCCCGCTTGGCTGCTCTCGCGCCAAGCCCTCTACCGAGAGCCTCGTCGTCGAGGAGCCGGTTTATGGCGTCGCCCAGCGCATGTGGATCGGCGCTCGGCACCAGCAGACCCTCCTCACCGCATGTAACGAAGTCATCGACACCGTGTCCGGTGGTACTCACCAATGGTCGGCCAAGAGCCATCGCCTCCAGCATCGTGAACCCAAAAGCCTCCCAGAGCGACGGGAGTGCGACGACGTCACTGACCCGGATCAACGGCATCAACGCCTCGGGCGCCAGCTCCCCGAGGTGGATCACTCGCGGCGCGTGCACCCCGGCGGAAGTGCGGATGTACTCGATCATCGGGCTCCCGTGCCATCCCCGGTCAGAGCCCGCGAGGACTAGATAGACGTCGGGGTGACGCGCGAACACCGAGCTTATGGCGTCCGCAAGGACGTGAACGCCCTTTCTCGGCTCAAGGCGCCCAAAGAACAGCACATATCGACCGTCGGGAAGAGCCGGCGGTTGGCCTTCAGCCAATGCCCGCACACGGGCTATGTCGAGGATGTTCGGGACGACGCCGCTGAAGGGAGGGTCCAACTTCCATCTGCGCAGCGTGTCATTCAACGCGGCCGAGCTGCATCCCACGATTGCGTCAGAGCACATGGCCTGACGTACTTCGCGCCGCTGAGTCAGCCACCCTGGCAGCGCGCTACGCACGCCGCGCCTCCGTCGGCCTGGCGAGTAGCGGCGCACCTGGTCGCTCGAATCGTGCAGCTGGGTCACAAGCCCCGATGGCCGGGCGGCGGCGGCGTACGCCGCCGCCGCACCGACCCACTCCGGAACGATGACAAGGTCGGCTGGAGGTCGTGTCAGCAGCCACCTTCGCACAAGGCGTTGCCACACAATGCCTTTTGCGAGACTGGCTGAAGCGCCGCTACCACGAGGCCGCGGGACAACTCGGTGAACTGTGACTCCCTGCGACGTGCGGACGATGTCGGACACGGCCGGGTCGATCGTGAGAACGGTCACATCATGGCCGTATTCAGCAAGCGCAGGGGCAAAATCAGCGATCCATTTTCCAAGTCCTCCGGTGTACGGATGCGTTATACCCGAGTACTCCGAAGTGACAAAGTAGAGCTTATAGGAGCGCGTCATATCAGTCGTCATAACCCCACTGGGACACGAGATCGCGGCCCAGGTATTCGCTCAAGGCCACGACCTCAGGCTTGAAACGGCGACGGAGCTCGAGCATCAGGCTCCCGTCGGCAGGCGGGGGTTTGGCATGGACAATCCGCGGTCGGGCCACGTCGAGTACATAGCGTCGCAACCCTCTGGGGGTGAGACCCTTGACTCCCGCATTGACGATACGCGTGATCGGGCCTCGTCCAACCACGACCTCCTGCACGAGATCGTCCAGCCGTTGAAAGCGCGTGCTTACCGTCGGATTTGCATCTCTGGTTTGGATCGGACACGTGTCCCCCACATCGAGAAAGCGCAGCACTCTGCGTACGATCGCCTCATTGTCGTGCCGAAAGTCATCGTAGATCAGCGCCAATATCTGCTCTGAGGGAAACACAGCATGGTAACGCCTCAACTGCTCGGTATACCGCACATAATCTGCATAGAGGAGCAGCTGGCGCCAAACGGGGGACGACCGAGGGACATACTTGCCCTCCCGCCTGGCATCTTCGAGGTGAAGCGCCGCCCGCAGCTCCTTCTCCGTCTCGATATGGTTCTTGCGAAATTGAAGATGAAGCGATCGCAGAAAACTCGAGGGCTCGCGCAAAATTGCGACTATACGGGCGGCCGGCTGCGCCACTGCGATGCGACTTGCGGCGCTGCGCGACCAAAGGTATACCGGTGAAGCCTCTCCAACTCGCTGCCCTGGGACCGCCGCGTCAAACAGCGAGAGGTAATCCTCGAGGGTTGCCGTAGGCGAGCCACCCGCACGCCATTTGGCATTCCGCAGCTCTGTCGCAAAGAAGAGCGGCTCCTTGACCGGCATGAATACCTGCGGATGCCCTCTCAACATCTCAAAAAGAGCCGTTGTACCACACTTCGGGTGACCAACAATAAAGAAATCAGGAACTCTCTTACCTACCCTACGACCGTCACTTGAACCTCTGCCCTCGTCCACCATCCTCTACCCCCCGGTAACTGGACGACTATCGTAATTGTGTCAACGCTCTCCCTCTCCTTGGCTCCACGACCAGCAGGCGAAGCCAATCGGTAATGGGACACGCAATAAGAACACACCCTGCCGTGTGTCCTCAAAGACGGCGATGCAAAGCTCGTACACCGCACCGTATCGATGCTGTCTCGAACTACTCTAGACATCATAACCCCAAAGAGACACAAGATCGCGATCCAAGTACTCGCCCAAAGCTACGACCTCTGGCTGGAAGCGACGTCGAAGCTCGAGCAGCACGTTCTCATCCGCCGGTGGTGATTCAGCGTAGACAATGTGACGTTGAGTCACATCAAGCGCGTAGCGACGCAACCGTCTGGGCATGAGCGCCTTGACGGCCGTATTGACCACACGTGTGACCGGGCCACGTCCGACGGACACGGCGTGCAGGAGATCGTCAAGGCGCTCGAAGCGCACGCGAACTGTCGTATTGACCTCTCCCGCCTCGATCGGAGTGGTGTCGCTTACGCCGAGGAAACGCGAGACAGTACGCACCGTCTCCGCGTTGTCGCGCCGAAAATCGTCATAGATGAGGACCAGCATGTGCTCCAGTGGAAACTGATCACGGTAACGGCGCAATTGCTCGACGTACCGCACGTGGTCCGAATAAAACAGGACCTCCGGCCAATATGGCGTGTTAGGTACACGCACACCCCGACGCCTGTCCTCCTCAAGAGAGATCGCTGTCCCAAAGTCCAACTCGGTCTCGATGCCGGCTCGCACGAACTGAAGGTGAAGCGAGCGCAGGAAATCCGCGGGCTCACGCAGGATGGCGACAATGCGTGCCGCGGGTTGTACTTCCGCGATACCGCCTGCCGCGGTTTGCGACCAGAGGTATATCGGTGACGCCTCTCCAACGCACTGCTCTGGACTCGCCGCGTCGAACAACGAGAGGTAGTCCTCAAGTGTCCCCGGCTTCAGGCGATGATGACGACGAGCACGGTCGTCCAGGTCAAACGAGGAGAGATACTCCTCAAGTGTCTGCGACGGCGCCTCAGACGCTCCAACCTCTGAGTTGTATCGCAGATACCTTGCGAAGTAATCCGGCTCCTTGAGGTCGGGCATATATACCTGCGGGTTGCGCCTCAGCATCTCGTAGAGTGCAGTGGTCCCGCACTTGGGATGACCGACGATGAAGAAGTCGGGAGCCCTCCTTGGCGACGCGCTGAGCATAGACCCGCTCAAAGCGTCGTCGATCACCTGCAGCCCTCGGGAATCGGAAGTGTCGTCACCCTGCGTCACAGCGACGCCCTTTCGGACACCCCGGCAGCAAGCATAGACGCCGATCGGTAGTAGGCGTTGTTCTGTTGCAGAAGCGCAATCGTGTCGAACGCCTCCAGCCGGCCATCCATGATGACCATCACACGGTCACACATCTCGAGCGTGGACATGCGATGCGCAACGATGAACAGCGTCATCTCACCCTTGAGCGCGATAAGTGAATCCTGGATCAGCGTCTCCGAACGTGGATCGAGCGCGCTGGTCGGCTCATCGAGTACAAGCACTTCGGGCTTTGCCACGAGCGCGCGGGCAAGGCAGATACGCTGCTGCTGGCCACCCGAAACCGCATCGGCGCGGGGCCCGACGATGGTGTCGTAGCCGTTGGCCCACCCGCTGATGTCATCGTGGATGCGGGCCAGTCGCGCGGCCCGCTCCACATCCTGATCCGGGAGGTCTCGAAAGTATCGTATGTTGTCCGCGACGGACGCATGCACCAGGCGTGGTTCCTGAGGTACATACGCGATCCGCCTATGCCACTCAGCGCGAGCAAAATGATCGACCGGCTCGTCGTTCGCCAAATAGCGGCCGTGATCTGGGGCCCTCAGCTGCAGGAGGATCTGAACGAGGGTCGACTTACCTGCCCCGGACGGACCGACCACCCCGATCGCTTCGCCGGCGGCCACCTCGAAGCTGACGTCCGACAGCACAGGCCGACCGGGACGGTACGCGAAGGAGACATTCTCGAAGGCCATCGTCCTAACCTCCGACAATGGCAGTCCGCCCTCGACCACGCCGTTGGCCAGATAGAGTCGTTCCGCCTCCCGCAAGCGCTCAACGAAGGGCAGGGCCTGGCGCACGAACTGGTAGGAGCTCAAGATCTGCTGACCGTAGGTCCCCGCTCGCACGAGCAGCAAGACCACTGCTCCGAGAGATGCCACGTGGCTACTACCGCTGGCATACAATCCCGCAAGCCCAGCCACAATGATCACGAAAATCGTGCTCTGATAGATGTTCGGCACCAGGCGACCCAACATCTGGGTTTTAAAAAAGAGACCCCGAGCTGATTCGACAAAATTGTCAATCCGCCCACGTTGGGCGTCGGCCACGCCGAACACGTGAGTCTCTTCAGCGACGCGAATGGCCTCACCGACCCCGCCGGCGTAATCCATCTGGGCCTGGGAAAGCGCGCGAGAGCGTCGATGGCCAAGCGCGTTCAGGGGTCGTAGGAGCGCGAACAGCGTGAGGGCGGCGCCGAGAACCACCCCAGCGGCTACGGCGTTGAGCGCCAGCGCGGAAATGACCAGCACAAGGGATGTGAACAGGGCCGTCATCAAGGTGGTGGCCTGCAACGCCCCCTGACTCGCCTGCACCACCTGGCTGGTCATCATCTCCTGCAAATGGCCCTCGCGGTCCCGTGACTGCACCGCCCACGAGGCCCGCGTGAAGGACTCGAACAGATCCTTGCGCAGCCGAGCCTGTACGTCCGAGGCGATCCGAGCCGGCAGGACTGAGATTGGCATCTGCAATGCGAAACGGATGGTCGTCAAGACAAACGCGACCGCAATGAGTTTGCCGACCGATGTATCGACGTGGAAGGGACCAACGCTCACGTGTGCCTGCTTGGTGCCGTTGACCAGAGCTTCCGCAACCTGTGCCACGACGGCGAGAATGCCGGCTTCGGTAAGACCGGATAGCACCGAGCTGACCGAGAGCCCCAGGACAGTCAGGCGCCGATCGCCGAGCAACGCGCTCAGTTGCGACCGGGCCGACCCGCCCGGCGACGGAGTACCATGGCTGGAGGACGCAGAGTGGGTCATTGGGTCGGTACCAGCGGATGAGCCCGGTCGGTGATCTCCCCCGCGCGCCTGGTCTCGCGATCCACGGCGCCTGACTCGACGAGCTGCTCGAGCGCGGCAGAGATCCTCTCGCACACGCTACTTGGGGCGAACAGTCGCTCGGCCTCGGCACGCGCCGTTGACCGTATCTCCGTAGGGCTCGTCCTCAGCCTGTCGAGCATTGCCACAATCGCTGTGACCATACCTTCGACATCACCCGGCTCGACCTCGATAGCGGCCAACCCGTCGACGCCCTCGATGGCGCCGACCTCACTGGTCGCTACGACCGGAACCCCGGCGGCGAGGGCCTCCGCCACTGTGAGCGCGAACGGCTCATATCTACTGGCCTGCAGCAGGATGTCGCTCCGGCCGAGCTCCCCTGGAACCTGAGATGCGGACACTTTCCCCACGTATTCGGCGCTATCGGCCGGCAGATCCTCCAGCAGCTTCGTGTAGTCCGACCACAGACTGGGCCCACCCACCACGCGAAGCCGGGCGTCGACCTTGCGTTCGCGCAATGCGCTCGCCACCGCCACGACGTCCTCGATGCCCTTCCGAAGAACGACCCGACCCAGCACCAGGACGATGGGCGGCTGGCCCAGCTCTCTATCCACATAGTCAAACCGCTCGGCCCGCATCGGATTTGGGACGACGAGGGTGGCCTCGAACGGGAAACCGTAGTCGCGAACCATATGGTCTCGAAACACGCTGCTTATACACACAAGCAGGGCGGCGCGCCGAATGGTGACCCGTTGAACGAGCGCGCGCATGCACATGATCATCGCCACCACCGCGAACTTGTAGCGGGGCTCGCATCGAAAGCTCAGCCGCCGCTCGCGGATGAGGAACCTCAGCTCACCGGCGATGTGCGTCTCGGGGTGGATCACAAGCGGTACGGAGCGTCCGACGCTTGGTGGCACACCCAGGGTCTCTATGTTCGAGAACTGATAGATCAGATCGTAAGGTGCGCGCGCATGCCTGCGAGCAATCTCTCGCCGGAGTCCCAGGAACATGCGGCTGCGATCGATCAGCCCCGTCGCGAAGGCGCTGATCCTCGCGCGGCTGTACCACCGGTTCCACTCCCAGCGACTGGACGACCAGACGAAGGTGAGATTCCTCTCCTGCGTAAGTCGGAGGGGCAGCTCCCGCTCCCGCGAGGGAAAGAAGCAGTCGATTCGGTGACCGAGCTTCGCGAGACCATATAGAAGCTCCGTCGCAACGCCCGAAACGCCCGCCTCTCCCGGAACAGGCCCGAGCCACGCTATGCGCAGTGATTTAATGGGCATCGCCGGCCACCGAGCGTAGTGGAGCGAGCTGCCTTGACTGGGGACGATTCAACCGTTGCAGAGGTCGCGTCTTGAACCAATAAGACACGATCCCAACGGAGAACCAGAAGAAGGGTCCATACGGCAGACTCGACATCGTCGGCCCCCCAAACCCCATCAGCGTGAAAGCAATGAATGCCGCGAAGATGGCGGACAAGCTCAACCGCATCTCGACCTCCGCTATGCGTCTGATCGAGCTCATGACCAGAACGATGATCGTTACGCTCAACGCCACCCACATCAAGAGGCCGGGCAGCCCGAGTTCGACGGTCACAAAGTTGTACTGCGACTCGGCCGACAGTTTGTCCACGTTGGTGTTGCTCCCGAATCCCGTGGCGGCGCCCACCGTCGCCAGGCCGTCGCCGAAGGGAAAGAGCTTGATATCGGTTGGGATCTCGGCCAGAGTACCCGCCCGATAGTTGTATGTGGTCGACGTCGCGTTGCTCGGGCTGATGCTCGCATAGCGGGAGAACACTTCGCTGTTGAAGCTCGAGCTGACGACGAGGATGAACGCGACCAATATTGCGAGGAGCGTCGACAGGGCGACCAGTGATCGCCGTGCAGCGCGGCCGGTACTGAGAGAGAGGAAGGCAAACGCGGCCACGACGGCGACGCCGCCCAGTACGCACTCCCGCGAAAGGGAGGTCGCGATGGCGAGCAGCGCTCCAACGGCCAGCAGGAGGGCGAGCAGGCGTTTTCTGCGAGTGCCGCCGGCGGCCAGCAACGCCAGTGCTCCAGGTAGGGCAAGCACGCCGACATACCCGCCGAAGCCCGCATCGGAGCCGAGCGCCGGGGGCCGCACACGCGCACCCGTGGCGGTGTAGTAAAGCCGGCCCGAGACTCCCCCTTCCCCATAGATCCGTTCGTGATAACCATGCCCCCAACTGGCCAGCTGGGCCGGGGTGAGCTGCGTCTGGATCGTGCTCACCACTCCGTTGGCCAATGCGATCACGCCCAGGATCAGGAAGAACCTGCGAAAACGCTCCCTGGAGCGCATCACGAGGTAGCCGAAGAAGAAGAAGGGGATCCACTCCAGCTGCTGCCTGAAGCCTCCCACGATCTTGGTGACTCCTTTGGTCTCCGGGTTGACGGCCTCGACCAATACAAGGACGACGAATGCCATGACCCAGCCGGACAACGGGGGCAGGCGTACGCGCTCCCTCCTGACAGCGAGGCGGGCGAGCGCTCCGACGCTGATCGCGGCGATCAGAACGTCGCGGATGGCGGACGCCCCCTGGCTCGCGCTCACCAGCTTGATCGGCCCGTCGAACAATCCGAAGTAGAGCGCGAGCAGGACGAGTGTCACCTCGTAGCGGGGGCTGACCACGAGCGCGACGACGCCCAGCGTCCCCAGCGTGACGCCGAGAACCGCCAGGTAGTTGGGATTCGGCAGCTCGAGTGCGATGCCCAGCGCAGCCACCAGGGGTATCAGCCCAGTGGCGCCGACCAGCAGGAGGTCGTGGATGCGCCGACTCAAGACAGCCGGATGGGCACCTCCGATCGGGCTTGACAGGCGCAGGTGAGGGGTGCTCATCAGCCGATCGGCGCGATGTCAGCGCCGCTGGTAGTACGCCGAGGAGAAGCCGTACGCCTCGATGTCCGCGAGCGGAACGTCGTTGGCAACGATCCCGAGCACCGGCGCTCCGGAGGCGCGCGTCAGAAGCTGCGCCAGGCGGTGAGCCGACATCTCGCTCGTGTGCCCCACCCGCGCGACGATCACGATTCCATCGACCATGTGCAGCAGCGGCATGACGTCGCTCACCTCAAGCGGTGGCGGCGTATCGATCAACACGTAGTCAAAGTCGTCGCTGACCGAGCGCAGCAGCCCCGCCATCGTCCGTCCCGCCAGCAGGGCCGGGGGATTGGCGACCGCTCCTCCGCTCACGAGCACGGACACGGAGCCCATCGCGCGCGACTTGACGACGGTGGCCACGCCCTCGGCGGATCCCATGGGGTTGGTGCCGGTACCGGGATGCCCCGACTCCACGCGCTGCAGCGCCTCACCGATGGGGAGCGTCCCCGCGAGCACCTCGGCGAGCCCGTGCGAGCCGTCCACGTCCAACAGCTTGGCCTGGATGGGCCGGCGAAGATCGGCCTCGATAACAGCCACCCGCTCGCCCGCATCGCGCTGAACGAGCGCGAGATTTGCAACCAGGGTCGACTTGCCATCCCCGGCCGCCGCGCTTACGAACAGGATCGAGCGCGGCGCGGGCGCAGAGTTGTGATCGAGCATGTCCCGCAGCTGAAGCGTGGTGTGCAACCGTCGCAGCGGCTCGCGGAGAGCCTGGGTGGGCGCCGGCTCTCCATCGTGGCGGGCGATCGGACTTCTCACTGATGGGAGCGCCGCGAGAATCTGCGTCTGGAAGACCGCCTCGATGTCGGCCAAGGATCGCAGCCGGCGGTCGAACCGACTCAGCGAGTAGGCCGCGATCGCGGCCAGGACGATACCCAGCACGAAGCCGAAGATCGCGTTCCTCTTCGGCTGCGGCGAGAGCGCGGTCGCGCTGGCCACAGCGGGGTTGATCTGCCGATTGCCCGTGTTGCCCACGGAGAGCTGCGACTCGAGCTGGTTGACCCGTTCAGTGAGCGCCTGGGTCTGGATGCCCTGGGAAGCCGGACCCGTGTGCTTCCTTTCTGTGAGCTGCAGCTGCCGGCGCGTGCTGGCGAGCACCACCTGGACCGCGTGATGGTAGTTGGCGTCCCGTTCCCTGAGATAAACCTGCGCGTAGGTGTTCGCCAGCAGCGCAGCCCCTTGGCCCGTGGGGGCCGTCGTCGAGATCGTTATGAAGTCGCTCCCGCTTGCCGGGGTCGCCTGCGCGGTGCCGGCGGCCGCACTGAGCTCGCGCTTTTCGCCCAGCTTCCGCTGGACGGCTTCGCCCACCACGTTCGAGTTGATGAGTTCGGCCTGATTGGCGAGTTCGGTGGCGTTCTGCGTCGAGTTCGCGGCAGCGCCGCTGAGCAGCGACTGCACTTCGGAGCTGCCGCCGAGATAGAGCTCGGTACTCGCCCCGTAGACGCTCGGCCGATGCTTGTAGTAAGCGTAGGTCCCCGCCGCGACCAGGATCCCCACGGCAAGGATCAGCCACTTGCGCTTCCAGAGCGGCGCGAAGATCGCGGTGGCGTCGGTTGTATCGTTCATCGACTCAAGGATCCATCCTGGCCGGGATCGGCCTGCCGTAGGAACGTTGGTACTGGGCGCTGCCTTCCACTGCATAATGGGTGGCTTCGCGGAAAGCCGACCGACCGCAGGGTTCCGGGGCCGTCAAAGCCTAGCGTGCCGGGAGCGACGTCGCGCAGAGAGGGTGCAACGATGTCGGCGTGCGCGTATCGGTCGTCGTTCCCACCTACAAGCGTCCCGACAGCCTCCGCCGCTGCCTGGACGCACTCGCGCGCCAGCTCCGGGCTCCCGATGAGGTCTTGATCGTCGCGCGGCGCGAGGACGACGCCAGCAGGGCCGTCGCCCACGAGCATCGCGAACTCGTCCGCCTGGTGTCGATCGACGTACCGGCTGGACGCCCGGGCTTCGTGATGGCTCTCAATGCGGGAGTGGCGGCCTCCACTGGCGAGATCGTCGCGTTAACCGACGATGACGCCGAACCGCGCCCGGATTGGCTCTCACGGATAATAGCTACATTTGATACCAGTCCCCAGATCGGGGCCGTCGGGGGTCGAGACTGGGTCCACATCGGCGATCGGCCGATCGACGGCGAAGAGGAGATCGTCGGCTTGCTGCGCTGGTGGGGATCGGTCACCGGCAACCACCACCTCGGAGCTGGCTCACCGCGCGATGTGAGCGTGCTGAAGGGCGTCAACCTCAGCGCCCGGGGCGAGTTGATTCGACAGGTCGGCTTCGACACACGCCTGCTCGGGATCGCCACCGAGCACCACTCGGAGTTGGGATTGTGCCTGACCCTGAGTCGGATGGGCTACCGGATCGTATACGACCCCGCGATCGCTGTCGATCACCGACCCCAACCGAGGGTCGAGGAGAAGCGCGAGTACGGCGAGCGCGAAGTTCGCAACGCCGCGCACAACGAGACGCTCGCCCTGCTGGAGCACCTGCCGCGTCGCCGGCAGGCCATACACCTTGCGTGGGTGATCGCGGTCGGCACCCGCGGCTCGCCCGGCTTCGCGTCCTCCCTGCGACAGCTGCTGAGCTCCGGAGATGCGCGCGCAGCTCTGCTCCGGGGGAATCTCGCGGGCCGGAGGCAGGCCATCGGTACCTATCTGCGCTCCCGGCCGAAGGCCCCAGCTCGTTCTCTGCGCTCTCGACCGCGGGCCCCCGCTCGTTGCGCACGACAGCGAGGAGACTCAGGAGACTCGACGCCGCCCCGACCGCGCGTGCTGAGCATCCCCCACTCGCCCGGTGCCGCCGAACGGGCTGAACAACTGCTAGGCGGAGTCCCGGGCGTCGAGCTCACCGCGCCTCCCCCCGGCGCCAGGGGCATGGCGCTATCGGCCTGGTCGGCGCTGTCCTCGCGGGCGACCGTCCTATATCTCGTCGATGTCGGGAAGAGCACGACCGTGGCCGCGGTGCTCGGCAGGCTGACGCGCAAGCGGGTCATCCTCGACACCGGCGACGCCTGCTATGCCCTGGCCGCGTCACTCGGCGACCGCGGTTTCGCCGGGCTGGCGCTTGTCGGTCTTGGCGAGCAGCTCGCCCTGCGCAGCGCCCACGAGATCGTGGTGCGTGGACGCGCCCACGCCGGATACGTGCCAGGTCGGGCCACGCACATACCCGACCTTCCCCCAGCCGGAGCCGGGCCGGTGCCCGCCGGCGAGCTCCGCCGCACGCTCGACCTCGACGGCGCTTTCGTCATCGGAGTCGTGGGCAGCCTGATCTTCTCGCCGCGCCTGCGCATCTCCTACGGCTGGGACCTGATCGAGGCGCTCTCGCATACCGCCCCCGAGGTCCTCGCGCTGATCGTTGGCGACGGAAGCGGCTTGGAGCCCCTGCAAACGCGAGCCCGAGAGCTGGGAGTGATCGATCGATGCCGCTTCGTCGGGCGCGTGCCGACCGATCTGGTCAGCCAGTACGTGTGCGCTACCGACATCGCCATCTCGACCCAGACAAACGACCTGGTGGGCCAAGTCAGGACCACCGGCAAGCTGCCCCTGTATCTTGCATGCGCTCGCCCGGTGCTAGCTTCGCATGTGGGCGAAGCAGCCAGATTACTGGGCCCGAAGGGCTGGACGATTCCCTACTCTGGCGTCATTGACCGCCTCTATCCGAAGCGCTTGGCAGAGGCCATTGAACGGTGGCGAGGCGATCCCGGCGGGGCCGAGTCCCGGCGTGCGATCGCCCGTAAGCTTGCTGAGAGCGAGTTCGACGTGGAGGTCATGCGCAGGCGCCTGGCGCTGGTCATCGACGGCGCACCCGAGCCAGCGTAGCCCACGTCCCAGAACCGCTGGGCAGCTCCAGAGTGAGAAACAGCATTTGGCGACGACTGCGCCGCTTGCATAAGCTGTCCAAGAAATGGCGCTATTCACTTCTTTGGCAATCTCGCGATTTGGCGGTACCACCCAAGATCTCGTGAGGGCCGTCGGGCGCCTGAGCGCTCGTAACATGGCCGTTCGGCGCGCCGTCGTCTACGCCTCTGCTCCGATCCGTGCCCGCCCGCAAACGATCAGAAGTGGGGCCGCCAGGGGATTGCGAATCAACGTCGCAGGCTCCCGCTTGGGCTACATCCTCGGTACGGCAGAGGCAGACACCCAGGAGTTCATGACGCGGCAACTCGCGCCCGGCGATGTGTTCTATGACCTCGGAGCAAACGTAGGATTCCTCTCACTTGTGGCATCCGTTCTTGTGGGCCGCTCCGGCGCAGTGCATGCGTTTGAGCCACTGCCGGAGAACGCGGCGGCGGCGCGAGCAAACGCCGAGATGAATGGCTTGGAACAGATGACCGTGATCCAAGCGGCCGCAGGCGACAGCACCAGAACCGCTAACTTTGCACGGGGCACATCGGATCAAAACGGTCACATAGTCAGCATGGACGACGAGGGCATCGATGTTCAAGTCTTGGCCCTGGACCACTTCGTCAAAATGAATAGGGCGCGTATACCCAATGTCATCAAGATCGATGTCGAGGGTCACGAGCTCGCCGCGATCGAGGGTATGCGAGAAATACTACGCGATCATCGGCCAACAGTCTTGTGCGAGATGCACACGACATCACCGTCCCTTCAAACCCATCCTGTTGCGCTTTCACTACGAGACGTCGGCTACGATCTCGGTTGGCTGGAGCCCATCACGGGACCCGTCGGCCATTGGGCTTCCCATCTGGTCGCCACACCAAGAATGCCCTACTCAACCGAACCATCAACACGATGACCCCAATGGGAGAGATCCTCAAGGGAATCGCTGGGGACTTGCGGGTCTTCCGTAACCGCTACCACACCTCGACATTCCAGTTCCTAGTTCATCCTTCGCACCCTGCACTCTGGCTCCTGAGAACAGCCGCCGGAGGTCCGAGGGTACTCGCGCTGATCGCCCGCCATCTATTGCTCATGACCTACGGGTGCGATGTGCAATATGGAGCTCAACTGGTGCCTGGGCTCCTCATACCGCACCCGCTGGGAATCGTTATCGGGTCCGGCTGTGTGGTCGAGACGGACGTGATGATTTTTCAGCATGTGACCCTGGGTGCAGGTAGTGGGGGCTTCCCCGTAGTCCGTGAGGGAGCCACGCTCTTTACGGGCTGCACCGTCATCGGGAGCATCGAGGTGGGGCGCAACGCTCGGGTGGGAGCTGCGACCATTGTGAAGGTATCCGTGTCGCCGGGAGAGACCGTCAAGTAACTGGCACGTCGAGTCTAGCCGGGGCACGATTTGCCTTTCAGTGGTCATGGCCCCCAACCCCTTCGTGATACCGCTCGGTCAATATGTCCCCCACGAACTCACACATCCGCCGCTGCTGAGCCTGTTGGTCGAACGGATCGGCCCGTCTTCGCAGAACCGCCTTGTGTCTCTCTGCAATCTCGACTGCTGTCAGCCCCTCCAACAGCCCCGCCAGGGCATCGACATACGCGGAGTCCCACGGCGCCCGCCCGGGAAGCCTCCAGAAGTAACCCTCGTCCAGGTCATATGCAACCGGTGTCCGCCCAGTGATGACCGGAAGCTCGGCGGCCAGGTACTCGCTCAGCTTCGTCGTATATCGAAAAGACCCAACCCCATCCACACTCTGAGGAAGACTGGCGAGATCGAAAGCGGCAAGATAGTCAGCCACCTCCTCGGGCGGTACGCGACCGGGAAGCAGTATTCGACCTCCCAGATCCTCCGCCGCCATCTCCTCGAGTCGCCGACGGCCAGAGCCGTCACCGACGATACAGGCGACGATGTCGCGGCGTTTCACAAGGCGAACAGCGCTGACCAGCTCGGCCCCGTATGTGTAGCCGACGCGCTCTCTCCAGTTGAGCGAGCCGGCGATGCCCACGACCAGAGCATCGCTGGGGATACCCAAACGACGTCGAATCTCCTCCCGTGCGCCGCCGGACGCACCGTCCCGCGTCCAGCCGGGTGCGGTCATGCCGCGTGGGGCCCCGAATGTGAGGCCGCGACCCACCAGGTAGGGCGTCCAGCCCACATAGCCTGCGCATCTTCGACAAAGCACTCGCTCGTAGATGTGACCGACGACGCCCGCGAGACGGGATCGAAGTCCTAAGTACGGACCCACCGCGTCGCCGCTGGAGACTACGAAAGGAACATCACGAAGCGCCTGGGTGACAAGCAGGACCAAGCCACCAGCCATGCCCGTACCCTCCATTACGACAATATCGGGCCGCTGCGCAAGAATGGTGCGCAGTAGACCGACGGCCGATCTGATCTTGCCAGAGCGGTGGAAGGCATATACCTCGGGCCGCAATGGTTCCAGTAAGACTTGCAGGCGCATCGAATCGGTATGGGCGGCTCCCTGTGTAGCGAAGCACAGAACGCGCCATCGATCGTTGACTCCCGCTGTCGGCGTCATGTCGATTTGAGTAGCAGCCTATCCATGTCGAGGGGAGACTGTGCGCTCAGGAGTGCGATCAGATGATCCGCGATGCGGCGATGGCCAGATTGGCTCGGGTGAAAATGATCCAGGAGGAAGTCATCCCACCGACCGCAAATGGAGGTCCCGTCCAAGAACAGCGTGCCCTTGGCCTCTGCCACCCTCCTATTGATCGTCAGAAACTCATCGCACGACGCCTTTGAGCCGGGGAAGAAACGCTCGTCACATCCGAAGTTGCCAACTATCACGATCGTGGATACACCGGCCGCCTGGAGGTAATCGACCAACTCGCCCAGGTCGCGCTCGTATGCCCCGGGCGACCCCCAGCGCGTCCCTCCGGTCATTCGGATCAGCATTACCTTGATCCTCCAACGTACGCCAGACTCGACGATCTGGATGGCGCACTTCCATCGGCGACTTGAGTAGTAGGGCCTTGGATCCGTCCATCCCGCCCGCCGCCAACGCCTTGGGAGGAACATCAATGCCCTGCTCGTCGGACGGATCATCGCCTCGGTGATCCCAAATGCGATGACGGCGATGTCCGCTCCCCTAGCAGCCTCACGCGAGCTTGCGGTGTCGCCAACCTGGAGAGCCGTTCCAGTCAGGTCGATCAACTCCATCCCCAGTCGCTCTGCGACCAGCACCGGATAGGATCGCCCTTGCGCGCCAAGACCGTCGGCGATTGAGTCCCCGAAAGCCGCGAGCGTCGCCATATCGACGATTCTACTTCAAAGCGGCTATCACCTTATCTGCAATGTGCCTCGTTCCACGTCCGCTGGGATGGACACCATCGTGGGCGACATGGAGAGAGGGATTCCAGCCTGCACCGATGTCGATCAGGACGGCGATGGGGAACGCCGTCGCGATCCTTCGCGTCGCATCGCCATAGGCCCTCAGCGCACCGGCCGATCCATGGTCGTGAGGAGGATGTTCCTTCCAAGCGAGTATCTCTGGGTCGAGCAGGACCGCCACTCGCCTGCCCCGCAGGTGAGAGAGCATGGCGACCAGGGCGTCCTCGTAACGGGCCAGGCCGGATAGGGACCCTCCGAAGCGCCGAACGTCGTTCAAAAACGGCTCGATGACCACCACATCGGAGTCGTGCGGCTTTGAGCGCAGTACACGTGCGGCGACATCGGGTGATTCGCTGCCGCCCTCGCCTTCGTTGCGGACAGGCATCCTGAGCGCGGCCCCCGCTCGCTGCGGCCAGGGCTTGACCCAACGACTCGGGTAGCGTCCGGCAACCCAAGAGTGACCGAAGGCGAGAAGTCTTGGGCGGTTCCCTCTAGGAAGCATCGAGACCAAGGGGTCCAGTCCCACTCGTCACCGGCTTCGATCCGGCCTCATGCCGGCACTCAGGTGGACGCTCGTCGATCTCGCGCCCCATAGCGTCGAGTACTCCGCCAGCGCTCGATCGCGCGTAGGTAGGCGGCTTCATGCAACTCGCAAGAGCGCTCCCACGAATATTCCTCTGCGCGCCCGCGACCCCTGGCCGACAGCGAATCGCGCAGCTCATCGTTTGTCAGCACGTCGATGAGGCGTTGCCCCAGATCGCCATCCTCGGCGAGTATCCCGAAGCTGCCAGCGCCCAGTATTGTCTCTGAACCGGGGTTCGGTGTGGCAATCACGGGAGTGCGGTGAGCCATGGCCTCCAGATAGGGGATCCCGAACCCCTCATAGCTGCTGGGCATGCAGAAGACCCAGGCCCTCGAGAGCAGGTCGCTGAGCTGCTCGTCGGACGGCGCCTGGACCCAGGTGACCCCATCGGTCGATTCGCATTCGTCGGAGACCATCCACAGCTCAGCCCCGGGGATCGCGGGCAGCACCTCTTCTCGGAATACGTCATGCAGGAGGCTGCCTCGCTTGCGTCCCCGCCACGCGCCGATGAACAGAATGCTTGGGTTGGGCGAGCGTACGCTTTCTCCGGAGACCAGGTCGATCCCGATGGGAAGTAGACCCTCTGTCCGATAGATCGCCTCGGCGTCGGACCCCACCGCGTAGGAGGCCGTGGCGAGCCTGCCGGCAAGCTTCTCCAGGGGAAAGATCGCGCGCTTGTCCAGACGCCGCCGCCACGAAGTCGCGTGCCTGGCCTCCAGCAGCGCAGATCCGTGAAACGTGCGAACGGTGGGGAGCGTGCGTCGAAAGTAGAACCAATCGTCGCCATGGAAGTGCGCGACGTCGAAACCCGAGAATGAGATGCCGTTGAACACCCAGGGCGCCACGTACTGCCTCATCACGCGGCTGGCCTCGGCGCGATGAGGCCGCAGACGCAGGACCCTGTACCGGGCGGTCTGCGGCTGGGAGAAGGTCATGACCGTCACGTCGTGTCCACGCTGCACGAGCGCCTCGGACAGACGATGGACGTGTACCGTCACGCCTCCAGGTTTTCGTCCCGGCTTGGGAAGGTCACCTTGATACATGGCGATACGCATCGGGGCTGAAGCTTTCACAGAGGACATGTTCAGCTGAATGACAGCGGCAGCATCCGAGCGGCCGCTTCCCATTGTCGAGGACCACCGCGGCTAAACGCCGCAACGCCTTCCTGGGGGAGCTGGCCCAGGGGATCGGCTTCTTGAGCCATCCTAGCCTCGCGACGCGGATCGATGCCCGCCACGCCCTGAGCCAGCGCGAGCACGTAGCGGGGCTCCCAGTAGCCGGGATCACGGGCAACCGCCCCGCGCGCCCAGGCGATCGCGGCGCGGGGGTCTCCATGCCGGGCGGCGCACATGGCGAGCACCTCATAGGGGCGCGCGCCGGTATCGAGACGGGCGATCGCCCCGCGAGCGCTGGTTTCGGCCCTGGGGCACGAGTCGGCGTTCAGCGCTTCGACGCTCGCCTGCAGGTGCGTCTGGGCCAGGGCCATCTCGGCTGGGAACACCGCGACCCCGACGCAGACCAGGGCGAGAGCGGGCCGGTAGACGAGAGCGGCGCCCCGCGCGAGGCCGCTCGACGCCCAGGCGGCGGGAATCGAGATGCGGCGGCCGACGCGGCCGCGGGGCGCCGGCCGCTCGCTCGCATCGCGCGGCGCCGCCGAGGCGAGGCCCCCGATTGCGAACACGAGCGCCGTAACCGCTGGCGTCTGCCAGTCCCAATCCACGCCGGCGTGGAGAGCCCACGCCAGGACCACCGCGAACCCTGCCGCCCATGGCGCCCGCCCGGGCCCGCGAGCGCGCGCGGAGATCGTCACCAGGATCGTGAGGAGAGCCCCGGCCAGCAGTGCGATCCCGACCAGTCCGAGCTCGCCGAGCACTTCGGCGTACAGCGAGTATGCGTAGACACGATCAAAGCCTTCACGTCGATCGCGCTCCCACTCCAGGCGGTACGTACCCCCACCCGTGCCCCTCAGCGGGTCCTGCCGGTATGCGCTCAACGCCACCCGCCACAGTGGCAGCCGGCCGTCGTTGCCCACCTGGAACAACCGTTCACGCTGGGTCGGGCCGCCTTCCGCGCCGCTAACGCCGTCCGTGCCGGCCACAAACCGGTTGTACTGCCTGTGGGCCCAGGACACGCCATGGAAACCGATGGCCGCGACGGCGAGCAGGACGGGGACGCCCACCAGCGCCGTGAGCGCGGCAAGCTTGCGGTGCCGGTGGGAGATGACCAGACGGTCAAGCCGGGCATCGAGATGCAGTGCAAGCAGGCGCAGCAGCGCCGCCGCGATCGCGCAGGCCGCGAGTACCACGGCCAGCCGCTGCGCCTGCGAGATCGCGGCGGGCGTGAGCGGAGTCCCGATCTGAACGAGGGTCGCGCGGTACGTCTCAGCCACCGCCAGCGCGGTCGGAGGACCGGCGGCCAGCAGTCCACCGGGCAGGCCGCGGGGGCGAGCGATCGCCACGTAGGCGAGCACGCCGACCCCCGTGGCGGCGATCGCACCCCGGGAGAGCGTCAGCAGCAGCGTCGCGGCAAGCAGTGGCAGCACCGCGGCCGCGGCCACACGTACAGGCGCCCGCTCCCGCTCGTCGCCGACGTGATGCACCGCCAGGATGCACCCCAGGCCCACCAGCAGCCCGAATGTGTTCCAATAGGTGATCGGATAGCTGAGTCTGCTGTTTTCCAGCCCGGGGCCCGTCGGCCAGACGGCCGGCAGCAGTCGGCTGATCAAGCCGATCAGGGCAACGCCGCCCGTGCCGAGCAGCAGCCCGTGCAGCATCCAGCGCACCCGATCGACCGAGCGTCCCATGCCGGCGAACAGAAGGAAGACCAGCAGATAGAGGAGCACATAGCCAAGGGCCGCCAGGGCACGCCCCGTCGCATGCGACCAGCCGGCTGACAGCAGCGTCCACAGGGCGAAGCCCGCGAGCAGACCGCCTGCGAGCAACCCGGCGGGCGTGAAATCTGCCAGCGGCCGCTCTGCGAGCGCGACGGCCGCAAGTATCGCTGCGATGACCACGAGCGCTCCGGTCGCGCTCGTCAGCGGAAAGGCCCCACCGGAGTTGAAGGCGAAGTACACCGTCAGCGCCCCCGGCAGCAGCAGCAACGCGATCGCCCCAACCCGCGCCGCCGCCCCCCGCGGCCTGCCGCCGGGTAGCCGCGCGGCCGCGTCGGCCGGGTACCCTTGCTGCTCAGCCGCCACGCTCGCCTCATCAATGCGCACTGTCCAACGCCCCATGTAGAAGCGAGAGGCTACCGCCGATGTCCGAAGCCCCCACACGCTGAGGCTCCCGCCCTGAGAGCCTCGGTCGCCAGACTCCTCGCGGCGGTCATCGCCGCCGCGGGCATCGCGGGTATCGTCGTGGTCCTCGCCGCCACGGGCGCGGGCACCGCCCCGGGCAGCGGCGAGCAGGTCTTCGACGCGCCGGGCTGCGGGCCTGAGCACTACGACGGTCCGGGTCGCGGCGATCGCTTTCCGGCACAGCGCGACTGCCCCACTCCGACCCCCGTCATCATCGTCCACGCCCACCACGATCGCGGCGGCTGGCACGTGACCCTGGACGGGTCGCGCTCCTTCGACCCTGACGGGGAAAGGCTGGTCAGGTATGTGTGGAGCACAGGCGGTCCAAGGCGCCAGGTGAAGTACCCGGGCGTGAGCGTCTCACTGGCCTACCGCACGCCGGGACTATATGAGGTCGTCCTGGCCGTCACCGACGAGAGCGGCTCGACTGGCACGGCGAAGGTGGCCTATATCGTGCCCTCGAGATGAGCTCGTCCCTCCCTCGGCCCGGGGCTCGCCAGCGCATCTCGCTGGCCCACGACTACCTGCTGGTCATGCGCGGCGCCGAGCGCACCTTCGCGGCGATGGCCGAGCTGTACCCCGGCGCCCCGATCTTCACGCTCCTCTACGACGAGGAGGGCACGAACGGCCGCTTCGCCGGGCGCTCGATCACGACCTCGCCGCTCCAACGCATGGGCGTGAGCCAGTCCTCGTTCAGGCGCCTGCTTCCGCTCTACCCGTGGGCCGTCGAGCGGCTGCGTCCGGCGCCCTGCGACGTCGTGCTCAGCAGCAGCAGCGCCTTTGCTCACGGCGTGCGCGTTCCCGCCGGCGCCGTGCACGTCTGCTACTGCTACACGCCTTTCCGCTACGCCTGGTATGAGGAGGATCGCGCGATCGGCGAGACCTCGCCGCTGCTGCGACCGCTGCTGCGCCGGCAGCTCGCGCGAATCCGTCGGTGGGACCTCCGCGCCAGCGGCCGCGTCGATGCCTACATCGCGATATCGGAGCTCAGCCGCGAGCGGATCAAGCGCTACTACGGCCGCGACGCCCCCGTCATCCACCCTCCGGTGGAGACCCATCGCTTCTCCCCCGGCGCACCCGGCGAGAAGCTGCTGGTCGTCTCGGAGATCGTGCGCCACAAGCGCCTGCACGTGGCGCTGGAGGCGGCCCGTCGCGCACATGCGCCGATCCGGATCGTCGGCTCGGGACCCGACCACGCCGCGCTCAGCGAGGCATACCCCGAGGCCGAGTTCCTCGGGCGCGCCTCCGACGAGGAGCTGGTCGAGCTGTATGCGGGCGCCCGTGCCGTGGTGGTCCCCAGCATGGAGGAGTTCGGCATCACCGCCGTCGAGGCCCAGGCCGCCGGCAGGCCGGTGATCGCGGCCGCCGCGGGCGGCGCGCTGGAGACGGTGCTCGACGGGCGGACCGGTCGGCTGGTCCCGCTGGATGACGTCGAGTCCTTTGCCGAGGCGATGCGCGGGATCGACGACCTGGACTTCTCCGCCGCCGCCGCGAGGGAGAACGCCGAGCGCTTCTCCGTCGGCGCCTTCCAGCGCAAGCTTTCAGAGGAGATCGAACGCGCCCAGCGACTTGCGCGTGAAAATTGATCGCGGGGGGGGAGGAACTTTTCGACACCTTGAAGCGTTCATGCCCCAGATGCTCTATTGTCGTCGCGCCTTGAAGCGCCCCTCCCTACTTGCCAATGTGGGCAAGCTTCTGCTCATGGTGCTCCTCGCGCTGTCCGTGTTCAGCGCCAGCGCCATAGCGTCGACGAGCGAAATCGAAGGGGTGTGGTCGTTCAGCGGCGGCTCGGTAGCCATCCAGCGACTGCCCAACGGCACCTTTCGGGGCACGGTGGTGACGCCCACGATGTTCTCCAGCTGCGCCCATCCCGTCGGTCAGGTGATGTGGACCGAAATCACGCCTCAAGCCGATGGCTCCTACTGGGGGTTCCACGAGTGGTATCAGGGATCCCAGTGCAAAGTGGTCCCCGTGCCCGGCCCCAGCGCTTGGCGGGTGCTCCACAGCTCTGCAGGCTCGCGCTACCTGAAGGCCTGCTTCAGCCTGCCCGGCACCTCCCAACCGAAGATAGCCATCGACGGCTCGGAAACCGAAGCCACCTACAGCTGCGTGAACTCGGCACCGCTCGCGTCCGTGCCCACCACCGCCAGCTTCGGCAACTCCATCACCCTGCCGGGGGGGGCACGAGCAAAGTCTGCACGCGCCAGACATCGCTGACGATCAAGCTGAAAGCGCCCAAGTACGATCCGTTCAGGGAGATCGTGGTCAGGGTCAGCGGCAGGAAGGTCGCCGACGTCCATGGCGCCAAGGCCCTCAAGAGGGCCCTCAAGAACGGCATCGTCATCAAGCACCTGCCCAGCAGCGGCACCTACAAGGTCAGCGTGCTGGGCATCACGGTGCTCAAGCAGCGAATCACCAGCAGCCGCACCTACCACAGCTGTGCGACGGGCTCGGGCAAAATCAAGCCCCACCATGGCAAGCGCCACAAGCGCTCCCACCGGCGGTAGCGCTCCTCATCGCCGGCGGTAGCGCGCCTCCACGAGGCTCGCCCGCCCGACCCGATCACAAACGAACAGAGGCGGCGTGACCCCGATGCTACGTTTAGGGCGTGACGCGAGCCGATCTGCACCGCCTTGTGGACGAGTTGCCCGACGAGAGCGTGGACCCCGCTGGAGTTCTGCTGACCCGCGCCAAGGATCCGATGGTGGCGGCTCTCGAGGCCGCACCCTTTGACGACGAGCCCTACACCGGCGACGATCGCGCGACTTCCGAAGAGGGCTGGGCGGCCTACCAGCGAGGCGAGGCGGTCAGCGTCACCGAGTTTCGCGCGGAGCCCGACGCTGACGCCTGAACTGCCTGCGTGGGACGCGGTGATCGCGCCCCCTGCCGCGAAGACCCTGCGTAAGCTGCTCCGCAACGAACGAGAGCGCATCCTCGCAGCGATCGAGCGTCTGCCTGCGGGCGATGTGCGCAGCCTCAAGGGCCGACCGGGCGAGTGGCGTCTGCGCGTCGGCGATTGGCGAGCGCTCATCCGCCTCGACTCCGACGCCCAGGTGCTCGTGGTGACGGCCGTCAGGCCCCGTGGCGGGGCATACGACCGTTGAGCACTGAGCAGCGGCGAATTCTCGGCCTCTCTGGCCACATGGGCGATCGCCACCCGCACATTCAAGGATTGAAGGATTGCGTCCGAGGGAAGGAGTACACCTAGGTATTGTCAAATGCTTAAGCGCACATGCTCTTCATCGTGATCCCCGGCATATGGCTCCTCGTCGCGGTGCTCTTCACGACCGTCTGCCGCACGGCCGCGCTCGGCGACACCACAGACGCACAGCTCGCCGAGCGGAATGCCCGCGCGGCCGCGGCCATCGACGGACTGCTCGCCCGAGAGGAGCCATCCGGGCGGGGGCGCTTCAGGAGCAGGGGCTGCCCGCGGCTCGCAGGCAGCGAATCACGGCCTCCTAAGCTACAGGCCCCGGCGTCCGAGCACGTGGGGGACGGTTCTCAGCAGGATCTTGATGTCGCTCCACAGCGACCAGTTGGCCACGTAGAGGTAGTCGATCGCCACCATCTCCCGCAGCGGGACGCGGGTGGGCCCCAGGATCTGCCAGGGACCGGTCATCCCCGGCATCAGGTCGAGGCGCTGGCGGTGCCAGCCCTCGATCCGCTGGTCCTCGTCGATCACCAGCGGGCGGGGTCCGACGAGGCTCATCTCGCCTTTGACGATGTTCAGCAGCTGCGGCAGCTCGTCGAGGGCGCTCTTGCGCAGGAAGCGCCCGACGCGCGTCACGCGCGGGTCGTCGGCGATCTTGAAGAGCCCGTCCTGCGCCTCGTTGTGCTCGCGCAGCGAGTCCTTCAGCTCATCGGCCCTGGGGATCATCGTGCGGAACTTCAGCATCTCAAAGCGCTCCCCGTGCCGGCCGACGCGCAGCTGACCGAAGAGCACGGGTCCCCTGCTGTCGAGCTTGATCGCGACCGCGGCCACCAGCATCAGCGGTCCATCGCAAGCAGCCCCAGCAGGGCTCCGGCGAGGTCGAAGGCGCGCTTGACCGCCGCCGAGGAGCGCGTGAGGTCAAAGCGCCTGATGCCCATCACGGTCACGCCATGCAGGTCGTCGAACTCGACCGAGGAGCCCACCACCTCCAGCAGGCGGGGCAGCACGGTGACCCGCACGCCGACCGCCTTGAGCGTGCGCACCAGATCGAGCGTCTCGCCGGCGTCGACGCTGCGCGGCGCGACGATCGCGCGGTGCACGTCGAGACTGCGGGCCAGTTCGCGTACCTCCGCAAGTCTTGACGCCGAGCGGGTATCGGAGGACCACGGGGCGATCCGATCGAGATCGATGTGAGCGACCATGTCGGCCTTGACCCCACCGTGGTGCACGAGCCTGGAGCGGATCGCCTGGGCGGAGGCCCCATCGCCGATGAACAGGCACCGTTCGGCCGGTGAGACGCGCAGGGCCAGGGCGCGCGCGCCGGTGCGCGCCAGCAGCAGCAGCAGCGCCAGCGACAGCCACAGCACGAGCGCCTCGCTGCGCGCCAGGGTGCCGGTCACGATCAGACCGCCGGCCAGCCACGTGACCAGCACGCACAGCGTCGCCACGTTGAAGAGCTTCGGGGCCTCCTCGAGCGTGGTCTTGCGCAGCAGCGCCTCGTCGCGGTCGTAGAGGCCGAAGATCTTCGCGCCCACCAGCAGCGCGGGCACGCCGGCGACGCTCGCCCACGTCAGATGCATCGAGTAGGAGGAGAGCTGCATGGTCAGCGCGAACGCGCCGATGATCGCGACCACGTCGGCCCCCAGCAGCAGGCGGCGGAAGATGGCGTCGCGCCGCATGCTCGCCGCGGGCGCGTGAGCCTCCGTCAGTGGCAGCGACGCCGAGCCGCGCCGTGCTCCACGACCCAAGCGGACACGCGCGCCGACCGGCATGGAGGTCCTGGGAGCAGACACCTCGGCCTCCCCGCCGATCAGATCGCTTGTCGTATCCATACGCGTTCCTGCCCCTTTTGTGACGAAAGCCCAAGGCCTGCTGTAGACATGAACGCAGGCAGGCGTCGAAAACTCACATCCGGCCAATATGTTCCGGCGGTGCCGGCGCCGGTAGCGTTGCACAGCCACGGTTGCACCGCCACGACGCGGGCCCGCACTTGCACGCCTTGCTCCCGGCGCCTCCGATTGATAGGTTCATCCCAGGCGCGTGCCCTCGCCGCCCGGGGCGTGCTGGTCGGAGGAGGGGAATGGGAGGATGGGCGGAAAGTCTGGCCCACGTCCTACGTTGACGCAGAGTGGAGTGCGAACCCACCTCGACGGTGATCGGCGTGTGCACAGACGACAGCGACAGCTCCAAGACAAGCGGCGAGCGCGACCCCTGCGTGGTGCGCGGGTTGACGATCGGCCTCGAACCCTTTGCGTGGGAGGCGCTCGAGCGGGAGGCCGCCAGGCTGGAGGTCTCGATCGAGGAACTCGCGAGCTATGCGGTGCTCTACTACCTCGCGGATGGCGACAGCGGGCGGATCGCGCGGCGGCTGCCGCCGCGCCGGCCCGGGGAGCCGCACCCGCTCGGAAGGCTCCTGGACAGCTGACGTGAGGATGTAGACGTCGACGGGAGGGCGTGCCCAAGGGAGGGCGTGCCCACCGATGTGCTCGCGTGGGGAGGCAGCGAGCTACCCGCCGAACGGCGAGTTCCGCCGCAGCCACTCCGCCAGGAAGGGGTCGATGATCTTCCAGCGGTCTCGACCGGTCAGCTCGACCAGACCTCGCCGTGCGAGGCGGGGCATCGCCTTCTTGGCGTTCGTGTGGGCTCCGAGGCCATAGCGGGCGGCGAGCGCGGTGCTGGTCAGACCCTGATCGGGGTGATCCGCCAGCAGGTACAGCGCCTTGCGCTCGGTGGCCTCGGCCTCCTCGCCGCTCGCCAGGGCTTCCTCGATCACAGCGAAGTCCGCCTGCTGGTCGTCCATAAGCTCCTCAAAGGCGCCCTGCACATCTGAGATCTCGAGCGGCCGGCGGCCACCATGCCTCCACGCTGCCCAGGCGAGCTGCTGGGTGCGCTTCGGATGCGCCTCGCTGAGAGCCAGCAGGTAGTCGAGCGCCCGCTCAGCGGCCACCCGCCCGGTCGCCTCGAACTGAAAGGCCAGGAACTCGTGGAACTCAGAGCGACCGATCGCGGGCATGCGAGTCTTGAAGGCCTGGTTGAAGAGGGGCTCGCGACTGTTGTTGAGCATCATCTCCAGGTACTCCCGGATCGAGCCGGTGAGCAGCAGGGAGACATTGCCCACGCCCGGACCGACCAGGGCCGAGCCGATGATCGCGAGCGGCTCTCCCGGACAGCGATTGAGGCGCTGGAACTCATCGAAGCAGACCACCACGTGCCGGGCCAGCCGGGGAAGCGTTCGCAGCTGCGCATGGAGCATCTCGGCGGCCTCCTCGGCCGGGCGCGCGCCGCGGCGGATCGTGCCCTTGACGACCTTCAGGTCGAAGCCGATCTCCCGTTCGAGCACCTCGAGCTCGCGGGCCGCGGCCCGGCGCACCGCGTGCTGGGGATGCTCCTTGAGCGCGTCGTTCACGCAGGAGATGAACGCGGGGATGCTCAGCGCGCGCTTGAGGTTGACCCGAACCACGACGTAGGGGGGCGCGTCGGCCTCGTACTCCAGCTCAAGCTCTCGGCCGAGCGCGGTCAGGAAGGTCGACTTGCCGGTGTCGCGCGCCCCGAAGATCGCCACGTTGGTCTGGGCCTTGAGCATGAGGGCAACCTCGCGCGCGAAGTCGTCCATCCCGACGATCTTCGCCGGGTCCTCCAGCGGGCGGTCCCAGACAAAGGGGTTCAGGGCCATGCGACATTGTACCCATTTGGGCCAGGCTAGGCTAGTCTTTGGGACTCGCATTGACTAGCCTATTAGACTAGTCTTCATTGGGCGCCCCAGTCGGCCTCATCCAGTACTGCTAGCTTGATAAACTATTCTAAGTTAGCTCACGAGACTAGTCTTTTTCTCTCTGGGTGACCGCCACGCGCCTCGCCCGTCACATGCCTCCTGGCGGGCCTCTCAGAGGCGCGCCCTGCCGGCCATCATCGTGGTCGGAGCCATGCCGCGGCTGGAGAGCTCCGCCGCGAGCGTCCTGCGTCCACGGTGATGCAGACCGTGGATCGACCCCTCGCTCTTGCCGGTTAGCTTCGCGATCTCGATCGGCGAGAGACCCGCCACGTGGCGCAGGATCAGCACCTCGCGTTGAGCCGTGGGCAGAGTGTCGAGCGCCTCACGCAGATCCCGCGTCTTTCCGTACGGAGCCGGGTCGAACTCGTTGCGATCGGCCTGACGGACCTCCGCTACGGGGATCAGGCGCTCGCTGCGGATATGGTCCATCGTGACGTTGCGCGCGACGCGCAGGGCCCACGCGAAGAAGGGGACCTCCCGCTCCTCGTATTTGCCAATCACCCGCATCAGCTTGGTGAACACGTGCTGGGTGATGTCCTCAGCCTCGTGGTGGTTGTGGACGATGCTGCGCACGTAGCCGTAGATGTTGTCGGCGTAGCGCGCGTAGAGAAACCCGAGCGCCTCACGGTCGCCGGCCTGGGCTTCCCTGATCGCCCGAGAGACCAGCAGCGAGTTGGCCTCCTCGCCGCGAGCTGCTCCTCCCGTGAACCCACTCAATTTGGCTTTTCGGAGCGGCGACTCGATTGCCGTGCGCTCGTCGATCCCTGCCGTGACCACTGTCGATACCCCCGTATCCTCTGCTCCTGCTCAACTTTTTCGGGCCCCCGATGTCGGGGTGAAGGCCGACCCGGCCAGCTCCGCGGCGTGTGTCTGCTGAAGCTACTCGTAGCTGACCAAAACCACGTTAAAAGCCTGTACAAGATCTGCGCCCGAGGTCTGTGACGATTGCAGAAACCGGGACAAATCACGTCACGGTCCCTGCCGGCCGAGAACGCCTATCCCATACCACCGGTCACCGGCAGGCCGTCACAAAGCTCGGTCAAGGCTTGTGGCTTGTGAACGTTGGTAACACTCGCTCACAGCAGTCGGCACGCTCGACGCAATAGCTGTAATCCTCCTTGGTTTACGAGCCCACGATCCGCTGCAAATCTCGCATTTTGCGGGCTTGAGCTGAACCCTACCACACTCGGCAAATATATGGACAAACAACGTTGACCAGCGACGGATGCTTGCGGGTCCGAAATCCCCACTGAAGCAGTTGACTTTTTTGGGCTGCCTCCCTCGCAATTCCTCACTAAAACAACCCAATTTATCCACAATATAGGGTCGTTGGCGCACACCCGAGCTTGCACGCTCATGCTCGTGGGCCGCGGATGTCGAATAGGCTTCGCGCTTGGCCGCACCGGAAAGCCTCGTACGCCTGCGCCGACTCGCCGAGACACTCACCCGGCGGGCGCTCGAGCCTGCCGGCTACCAGCTGACCCGCCGGCACTTCTACAGCCCGATCCCCGTGGTCGAGGAGCTCCCCCCAGCCCTATGGGACGGGCCCTCCGAGCTGCCCGGCGTGGATCTGCGCGTCGAGGACGCCCTCGCGCTGCTGGAGGGACCACTGCTCCCCCACCTCTCGGAGTTCCACCCGCCCCTGTCCCCCACCGAGCCGGGGGGGCTGCCGTCCTCCACCGGGGCGGGGCGCTTCTGGCTGCACAACAACTCCTACGAGTCCGTCGATGCCGAGACGCTGTACGCCATCCTGCGCCATCTCAAGCCCACGCGTGTTTATGAGCTCGGCTCCGGCGCCTCCAGCCACGTCATCCACATCGCCGCCCTCGCCAACACGGAGGAGGGCGGCCCCCTCGAGCACACCGTCTTCGACCCCTTCCCCTACCGGGCCAGCCCCATGGGACCCGTTCTGAGCGCCACCACCCATCCGATCCGCGCCGAGGACCTCGACCCCGCGCGGTTCTCCGCTCTGCAGGCGGGGGATGTCCTGTTCGTCGACACCACCCACACCGTGCGCACCGGCGGCGACGTGACCCACATCTTCTTGGAGATACTC
The DNA here is from genome assembly GCA_963771915.1 of uncultured Solirubrobacterales bacterium. Classification (GTDB taxonomy): domain Bacteria; phylum Actinomycetota; class Thermoleophilia; order Solirubrobacterales; family Solirubrobacteraceae; genus Palsa-744. The sequence goes on from CAVYVD010000001.1 coordinate 1,197,308, forward strand.
CCCCGCCTCGCCCCCGGCGTCGTTATCCATGTGCACGACGTCTTCCTGCCCTACGAGTACCCCCGCGACTGGGTCGTGGACGAGCGCCGCGCCTGGGCCGAGCAGTATCTGCTGCAGGCGTTTCTCGCCTTCAACAGCGACTTCGAGGTCCTGATGCCCAACTACGCCCTCGCCCGCGCCGCCCCCGTTAGGCTCAAACGCCTCATCCCCTCCTTCGACCCTCGCACCGTTCGCCCCGGGGCGTTCTGGATCAGGCGCCGGGAGACCCCTCAATAGGGCGCGCCGCGGGCACGGCCGGTGTTAGATGCGCCGTACGGGCACCGGCGCGGAGAGCCCTTGCGAGAGGTGCCGCAGGTCGCTGGGGTCCGAGGTCAACACGACCGCTGCCCTCGGAGCGGCGGTGAGGATCACGTGGGCGTCCACCACGTCAGCGGTGGACGCCCTGCCGAGCAGGGCTCCGACCTCGTGCGCCTGTTCGGGGGCGAAGGCCTCGACGTGGCAGCCGCGTAGGAGGCGCCGTAGCTGCGCCTGCCGGGGCGAGCGGCTGACCTGCGCAACGACGGGCGCGGTCGTCACGGGCACGATTCCCAGCTCGAGTCGAGCCCCGTGGTCAGCCCATATCTCCCGGTCGCCTCGCTCGGCGGCGAGGAGCACGCCGGCGTCGTAGACGACACTCATGCCGCTCGAGGCGAGGCGGAGGAGACCTCATCGGCGACTCGACGACGCGCATCCTCGAGCTCGGCCTCGGTGAAGCCGCCGTGTTCCACCTCCCATTCGGCGACGGCGCGCAGCCCATCTGCAGCCAACAGCGCCTGCCGTGCCGCGGCGGTCATCCAAGCCGAGACGCTGACGCCCCCCTCCGCGGCAGCCGCGAGGACCCCCTCGTGGACGTCGGGATCGACCGTGATCGCGAGCTTCGGCGATGGCCTTCCGCGAGGCATTAGCAAGCATACTACTTTAGTAGTAGGTGCTACCGCAACCCCTGCACGCGGTCGCGCCCCTCGACCATAACCCTTCTCATGAGCGACCACGGCCGCGGGCCGCGAGCGGGGACCAGCGCGGGGTCCAGGGGACGGTCGGGGACCAGCGTCAGCTCGATCGTCCCGGGCACCTCGATCGGTATCGGCTCAGAGGCCCCGAGACCCCCCTCGAAGGCCATGCTTGCGACGCTCCCCCCGTGGGCGAGCCGCCGCCAGCCCGCGCCCCCCAGCGGCTCGGGGGCGAGGACGCGCAGCTCGCTCACCCCGACGGGCACCTCGATCGCGATCCTGCGCGCGTGCATCCGCACGAACAGCGTCTCCCCCACCCGCCGCGTGGCGCAGCTCTCGCGAGCGATCGCGCCCAGCGGACCCCACCGCACGTCTCCCAGCGAGTTGATGTCGCGCGCCGCCTGCTCCAGGATGTCGAGGCCCTCCGCGAAGTCCCAGTGGTGCCCGTAGAGGATCAGCGGCTGGCCGAGCAGCGCGCGAAAGGCGAAGTCCTCCCGCGCGTCCACCAGCGGGCTGCGCAGCAGTATCGGCAGGCCGCCCGCCACCAGCTCGGCGGGGTACCACTCGCCCAGCGGCGTCGGCGCCGGCAGGCCTTCGCGCCAGGGATACGATTGGTTCACGCACGCCGCTTCGATCCCCAGCGCGAACATCGCCCGCAGCGCCTCCTCCGAGCATGCGCTGTGGGGCGGCACCATCACCCGCTCCACCTCCACCCCCGAGCGGCGTTCGAGTGCCGCCGTGCGCCGCAGCGCCTGCGCGATCTCGCACTCCGCCTCGCGATCGCTGCTCAAGCGGCCCAGCTCCTGCGCCACGTGGTCGTTGCCGTGCATCAGCAGCGACAGCGCCGCCCCGTTCTCCCGCACCAGCGCCGCCGCCCTCGGGTCCACCCACCAGCGGTCCAGCGGCACCGTCGCGAAGCTCATGTGGTAGCCGTGGCGTCCCGCGTGGGCGATCAGCTCGCGGTACTTGAGATAGCCGTAGGAGGGCCAGTGGAGGTTGGGGTCGTCCACCACGAACGACGCCCGCGGCGCCGGCACGCTCCAGCCCTCCTCCCCCGCCACCTCCCCGAGGAAGTGCACCAGCGGCAGCAGCCCCATGAAGCGGCCCGCTTTCAGGTACTCCCGCAGCGTCTCCCCCCGCCCGGCTCCGCGAGCGGGTACTCGCTGCACCAGAGGCCCCCCGCATCCCCGCCGACCTGCCACCACACCGGCCTCCGATCTACGCTCGCCAGCACACGATCCGTGCCGGAACGCGGTTGGAGCGGCCCTCCGGCGATCGCACCGTCCGCGATCGCCCTCCCGCGCAGGGGACGCGCCAGTTGCCCGTCATCCGCCAGTGCGACCATCCTGGCTGTGCCGTCGTCCGGAGCGCGTGCGGCGAGCACCAGCCGTGGAACGTCGGTAGGAGCCTCCGGAAGACGCTCAGGGTCCACTACCAGGACGGCATCGGGCCTGTCTCCCTGCTCGAAGCGGACCGGGAAGATGTGCTCTAGCAGCGCCACCAGCCGCTCCACTGCCGGAGGCTGCGCCCCGATCACCGCGACGCGCCTGCGTGGCCCGTCGCGCTCGGCGGAACCGCGAAAGCCGGTCAAGTGGGGTCTCGTTGATCTCTCATGGCCACTGGTGATCCTATGGCGCCGTGCGGCGAGCAGGCGGGGTCCCAGATCGTGATGCTGCTCGAGAATCTCACCTACCCGAAGGACACGCGGGTGCGCAACGAGGCGGAGTCGCTGGTGGGTGCAGGCCACCGCGTTACCGTGCTCGCCCCCCGCGGCCCCGGCGAGTCATCGCGGGAGCTCGTGCGGGGCGTGGAGGTGCACCGTTACCGCACCGTGTGGGCCGGCCGCTCGCCGTGGTCCTACGCGCTGGAGTACGGGATCGCGCACGTGCAGCTCACCGCGCGCGCGCTCGCGGCGCTCCTGCGCGGCGCCGACACGTTGCACCTCAACGGGCCCCCCGACACCCTCGCGGTCGCGGGCGTGCTCGCGCGGCTGCTTGGGCGCAAGGTGGTCTACGACATGCACGACTCCGGGCCGGAGCTGTTCCGCGCCAAGTTCGGCGAGGCCGGGCTCGGCTCGCTCCTCGCGCGGGCGATGCTCGCCGCCCAGCGCGCCGCGATCCGCTGTGCCACGCAGGTGATCGTCACCAACGAGACCCAGCGGGAGCTCGCGATCGCTCGCGGCCCCCGATCTCCACGGGATGTGACGGTCGTGCGCAACGGCCCCCGTGCCACCGAGTTCCCCGAGCCCTCCGGCGCAGCCCCCGGAGAGCTCTCCGCGCCGCGGCTCGTCTACGTGGGGACCCTCGATGTCCAGGACGGCGTGCTCCAGCTGCCGGAGATCCTCGACGCCCCCGCGCTGGGGGCCGCCCACCTCACGATCGTGGGCGAGGGCCCCGCGCGCGCGGAGTTGCTCGAGCGCTGCCGCGAGAGCGGAGTCGAGGGCCGGGTCACCTTCACCGGCCACGTGCCCCACGAGCGCGTCGCCGCGCTGATCGCCGCGGCCGACATCGGCATCGACCCCGCGCCCGGCACCGAGCTCAACCACGGCTCGACGATGATCAAGGTGGCCGAGTACCTGGGCGCGGGACGCCCCGTGGTGGCCTACGACCTGCGCGAGACCCGCCGCACCGCCGGGGAGGCCGCGCTGTATGCGCCGTGCGGCGACCAGCAGGCCTTCGTCGATCTGATCGCCGATCTCGCGCGCGACGGGGAGCGCCGGCTGCGACTCGGCCGCCTGGCGCGCACGCGCGCCCTGGAGCTGACCTGGGAGCGCTCCGAGGAAGCCCTGCGCGCGGTCTACGCGCGTCTTGCCTGAGCCGGCGTAGCGGCCACCGGTGGCTCGGCCTGCGTTGCGGCGAACGGGGCTCGGTCGACGTTGGCGGCCAACGGGGCCTCCGCCGGCGCCGCGACGGCGAACGGGGGCTCGGAGAGTCCCAGCACGATAGCCAGCGCGCGGCGCTCCACGGCGGCGCGGGCGGCCCACCCCGGGCGCGAGGGGGAGCGCCCGGTGGTGGCGAGGGCAGCGCGCAGCGCGTGGCGCAGCGCCAGCGCCGCACGGATCGCCACCGCGTGAACCCTCCCGTAGTGCTTGCGCGCGAACAGGATCTTCGCGTAGCTCTGCTGCGCGCAGAGATCGGGGCCGGGGGCGTGACCGGAGTGGTGAGTAACGCTCATCGTCGGCAGATGAGCGACCCTCCAGCCGGCCCGGTAGAAGCGAAAGCACCAGTCGGTCTCCTCGGAGTAGAGGAAGAAGCGCTCATCGAGCGACCCCACCTCCGAGAGCGCCTGGGCGCGGGCGATCAGGAACGCCCCCACCAGCCAGTCCGCCGAGGTCTGCGTCCGGTAGAGGCGGGTACGGGGCTCCTCCTCGCGCCAGCGTCGCAGCGGCGTCCAGCGAGCCGCCGCGAGCGCCTCCCCGAGCGCCAGCCAGGCGGAGGGAAAGCGGCGCACCGAGTACTGCAGGGTCCCGTCGGGAGCGTTCTGCACGACGCTTGCCACGCCGATGTCGCGCTGCGCGTCGAGCGTCGCCACGAGCTCATCGAAGGTGCCGGCGTCGATCTCGACGTCGGGGTTGAGCAGCAGCACGTAGCGCCCGCGCGTGTGCTGGAGAGCGCGGTTGTTGGCCGCGGCGAAGCCGATGTTGGACTCCCGCAGCACCCGCGCCGCGGGGAAGGCCGCCTCGATCGCATCGGGGGTGTCGTCGCTGGAGCCGCTGTCGACGACGATCCACTCGACCTCCAGGTCGCGCACGGCGGCGGCTGCGGAGCGCAGCGTGCTGAGCGCGAGCTCGGCGCGATTGTGGGTCACCACCACCACGCTGAGGTCGGGGCGATCCCGTGGGGCGTCCGCTCGATCCGCCTGCGTGGCGTCCGCTCGGTCGGCGACGAGGCTCATACCAAAGCAACGCGCGCAGAAGCGGTTTTTCGCGCCGCAAAAAGCGCCGCTGTGGATCGTTGCTTTTGGTAAGGGCACAGCCGCGCCCGCCCATCCCACACGGAAGGAAGAGTCTTCAAATGGAGTTTGCGCTTGTATTGCGAGAGCTGGCCCGGCACCGATGGGCGCTGGCGGTCGGCGTGATCGTCGCCCTGGTGGTCGCCACCTTCAGCGTGTACCACCTCGACGGCCTGAAGCTCAAGCCTCGCCAGCTGCAGCACTCCAGCGCGAGCACCTCCGTCTTCGTGGACACCCCCTCCTCGGTACTCGGCAACCTCACGCCGTCATTCGATCCGCTTCAGGCCCGGGCGACGGTCTATGCGAACCTCATGGCCAGCCCCGAGGTCCTCGAAGTGATCGGCCGGAAGGCCGGCATACCCGGCGACCAGCTCTACGCCGCGGGCCCCGTCGACTCGCTCGTGCCGCGCATCGTGGAGGAACCGACCGCGGTGCAGCGCAACGTGGAGATCACCGGCGAAACGGCTCCCTACCGGCTGAACTTCAACAACGACCCCAACCTCCCGACGATCGGCATCTACGCCCAGGCGCCGAGCACCGCGCAGGCGATCCTGCTTGCCAACGCGGCCGCGACGAGCCTCGACCAGTACGTCACGGGCCTCCAGAAGGCCGATAACGTCCCCCCGCACTCGCGCGTCGTGATCCGTCAGCTCGGCAAAGCGAGCGGAGGAGTGGCAGATAGCGGAATCGGAAAGACGCTCATGGTCATGGTGTTCGCCGGGGTGTTCCTCCTCTGGTGCATTCTCATCCTGGCGGCGGTGCGCTTCCGGGGGTACTGGCGCGCCAGCCTCGAGCTCGTGGGGGCCCCCGGTGGCGGGGCCACCGCCAGTCCTCAGCTCACCATCGGCGAGCTGGAGCGCCCCCAGGCGATCCACGAGTTCGACGCTCCGCTGGGCGTCCTGGAGGCCGGCGGGTCCGGCGCGTACCCCGAGCACGCAGCTCGGAGCAGGAAGGCGCGCGGCGGGGAGCGCGCTCCCGAACCGCTCGGCGCGGCGAGGGTTCACTCTCGCCTCCACGCAAGCGGGCAGTGAGCGACGCCTTCCCCAGGCGGGCAGCGACCGACGCCTTCCCTCACACGCGCCGGCCGCTGCCGTGGCTGCTCGCCGGGTTCCTGGCGATGCTGTTCTTCATGCCGATCGACTCGACCGAACTGAAGGTCAGCCTGCCGGTGGGCGCGCAGGTCGACCGCTTCGCGATCGTGGGGCTGGTGCTGGCGTGGCTAGTGGTCGGCGGCGATCAGCGGGCGTTCCTGCGCACGCGGCGCTCGAAGCTGTACGTGGGCGCGGCGATGGCGTTCCTGGCGCTCGCGGTGGCGAGCCTGCTGCTGGACGCGGGGAGGATCGTGAACATCGGCGACTTCACCCTCGCGGAGAAGCGCTTCGGCCTGCTGGGCTCGTTCCTGGTGCTCTCGTGGTTCACCCTCACGGCGCTGCGCTTCGAGGACGTGCGGGGCTTCTCGACCTACCTGATCGGGCTTGGCACGGTGATGTCAATCGGGATGCTGATCGAGCGTCACACGGGCTACAACATCTTCTACGAACTGAGCGCCACGATCCTCAAACCGATCGCGACCGTGGCGACGGCACCGACGAACATCCACCCCGAATTCGGCACCGACGGCCGCGTGGTGGTGGTGGGCCCGACGCTGCACGGTCTGGCGGCCACGACGATGCTGATGGTCACGATGCCGTTCGCGCTGGTGCGCGTGTTCGACGCCAAGCGGACCCGGCCCGGGGGGCGCCGCTCGTGGTGGCTGAACGCGCTCGCGCTGTGCCTGATGTTGGTCGCGGCGGCGGCGACCGATCGCAAGACCGCCCTGCTGGTCCCGGTGGCGGTGGTCCTGTACCTCGCCTGCTACCGCCCGCGCCAGGTGCTGCGCCTGGCTCCGATCGGGCTGGTGGCGATGGTGGGCCTCGTGCACTTCGCCTCGCCGGGCGCCCTCGGCACGATCTTCACCCCGAGCGCCGGGCTCTCAAGCAGCTCGACGACGCACCGGATCGGGGACTTCACAGACGTGGCGCCGGATGTGCTCGCGCGGCCGATCCTGGGGCGGGGCTTCGGCACGCTCAACATTGAAGCCCCCAACCAGTTCCGGATCAACGACGACGAGTACATCGACGAGATCTGGCAGGTGGGGGTGGTGGGCCTCGCGGCCTACCTGTTCATGATCCTCGCCCCGATCCTCACCGCCCGCCGTGCGATCCGCACCCGGGACCCGGCGGTGTCCTCGCTCGCGCTCGCGGCCTCGGCGGGCTGCGTGGCCTACTTCGTGGTGAACGCGCTGTTCGACGCGATGTCCTTCCCGCAGGCGCCCTACATGTTCTTCATGGTCGCCGCCCTCACGGTGATCGCCTCCGCGGGCCCCGAGGGCAACGTGGTGCCTAGCCGCGAACGTGTGCGCCAGCTCGCCCTGCGCCGGCACGCGCTGGCCGAAGCGTCCGCGTAGGGGCCCGGGCGAAACTTGTCGGGGCGCAAACCATCAAACCATGTGTCGCTGGTCGCACCGGCGGTCGGCATCGCCTGACCTGCGTGCCGTTGCGCTTCTGCCGTATACCACGGTATACTAAGGTATGGCGAAGGTCATGGTGTCGATGCCGGACGATCTCCTGAGCGAGGTCGATGCCGAGGCGACTCGTCTCGGCACGTCTCGTAGCGCAGTGCTGCGAGAGTTCGCCGACTTCGCACTACGTAGGCGCCGCACAGATCGTGCGGCGGCCATGGACAGGCTCCTGCGTCAGGCTGCACGCCACGGCGGTGGGGCTGCCGAGCGGGTGAAAGCCACAAGGCCATAGCGTGACCACGCTGCTGTTGGACGCCAGCGTGATCCTCGCGGCCTTCGATTCCGACGACGAGCTACACGGACCATCCCAGGGGCTTCTCGCCGATCCTGATGTGACGCTCACCACGCTCGATCTTGCCCGTTACGAGGTGGCGAACGTGGCAGTTCGAGGTTGGTGCGAGTTCGGCCGTGTCGCTCCCCTGCTGGAAGCAATCGACCGGATCTCTGGCGACGGTGGGGTCATATCGTCTACGACAACTCTGCTCAGTCGCGCCGCGAAGCTCGCTGATGAGCACACGATCTCCGTGTACGACGCGGCCTACGTAGCGGCGGCCGACCAAGCCGGTGGCACGCTCGTCAGCTGCGACATCCGTGACCTCGTGAGTAGGGGGCTTGCGAGCACTCCCGCGAGCGTGCCGCTTACGCCCTGATGTGACCCAGCGCCGCGGCCGCGAACGAGGCGGCGATGGGGCAGGGGGCGGCAACTGTGAGGAACTTCCCGGGCGACAGCGGGACGACCATCGTCGGGGTGCCCGCGACGCCGCAGTAGGCCGCGTGACCGCCGACCGTGACCGACATCCGGTCGCGGAGCTGTGCCTGTGGCTTGACGCTCGAGAAGTCCGTGGCGACCACGGCGAGCGTGATCGGACCCTTGAAGCCCTGCGCGGTGTAGATGCAGGTGGGACCCTCAGGAGCATCGACGGGCTGCCCGACGGCGTGGCCGAGGATCGCCTGCGCCTGGGCGCGTGTCACGAGCGAGCACGGGTCAAGCGGTTTGGCGCCCGTGGTGCTGACCTCGTCGTCGATCATCCCCGCCTGAGCCCGCGCCCTGATCGGGCGACGGCGGGTCGGGCGCACCTGATCGGCGCCCAGGAGCTTGGAGATCGGCGTTACGCCGCGGCCGGCCTGGACTCCCGAGCGGGCGACCGCACCGGAGGACGCGGCGGCGCCTGCGGGAATGGCGGGGTTGGCGAAGGAGGCCGAGGAGGAGGACGAGGGGGAGGACCCCCCGCACGCGCCCAGGAGCAGCGCCGCCGCAGCGGGCAGCAGTAGGCATGCGCTCTTTCGAGTAACACCGCTCATCATCGTTCGATCACTCCTCACGCGGCCGGCGCGAACATCACGTCGACCCAGTAGTTGGTCGCGTTGTAGCTGTTCGATGGGAACGTACTTTCGGCGCCGTACACGTAGACCCCGTTGCTGCTCGTTTCGTTCGCGAGCGCCAGCAGCGGCGGGCTGCTCACGCCGGCGAGCGCGAAGGCCGCCGGCGAATCGGAGTAGTGGCCGTTGGGGGCGAAGTAGCCCGCCACATAGGTCGTACCCGCCGTGACCGCCACGGGGCTCGCGAACGTGACCTGCTGCCAGCCCGATTCGGTTTCGCCGGTGAACGTCGCGGAGGCGAGCAGCGTACCCGTGGAGCTCCACAGGCTGCCCACGTGGGTGCCGGTGTTCGTGGCAGCCTTGTAGAAGCGGATCCCCGTCACCGAGCCGTTTTCCGTGGCGGTGAACTTGAGACCGAGCTCGATCGAGCCCCGGTCGCCGGAGTCGGCCGTTTCCGGGGTCGCGTAGTTGAAGATCGTGTCCCTCGGCGTCACGGCGCCCGATGCCTGCGACTGTGGGCCGGTCCCGATCGAGTTGCTCGCCGCAACCTTGAAGGTGTAGCTCGTGCCGTTGGTGAGGCCGGTGACGATCGCGCTGCGCGCGGAGGCTTCCACGTTGACCGTCGTCTGCGCAGTGGAGCCGATGTAGGGGGTAACGGTGTAGCCGGTGATCGGGCTGCCGTCGGCGTTGGGCGCCGTCCACTTCACCTGCGCCTGATCGGTCGCCGCGGTCGCGGAGACGTTTTCGGGCGCTTCCGGCGCGGTGGGCGCGGCCAGCTCGAAGAGCACATCCACCCAGTAGTTGGTCGCGTTGAAGCTGTTCGTGGGGAAGGTGCCGCTGGAGCCGTACGCGTACACCCCATCCACGCTCGTTTCGTTGGCGATCGCCCGCAGCGGTGGGTTGCTGACCCCGAAGGGCGAGAAGGCCATCGAGGTGGCCGAGTAGTGGCCGTCGGGGGCGTAGTAGCCCGCCACGTAGGTGGTCCCGGCCTTGACCGCGACGGGCGAGGCGAACATGACCTGCTGCCAGCCCGATTCACCTTCGCTCGAGAAGGTCGCCGAGGCGAGCAGCGTGCCTGTGGAGCTCCACAAGCTGCCCACGTGCGTGCCGAGGTTCGCGGGCGACTTGTAGAAGCGCACACCCGCCACATAGCCGTTTTCTTCGGCGGTGAACTTGACGCCGAGCTCGACGGCGCTCCCGTCCCCGGCGTCGACGATGGTGGGGGTGGCGAATTCGAAGATCGTGTGCTGCGGCGTGGCGGCATTGGAGGCCTGCGAGGGTTCGCCGGTCCCGACTGAGTTGGTCGCGCTGACCTTGAACGTGTAGCTCGTGCCGTTGACAAGGCCCGTCAGATCGAGCGACGTCGTGGAGGCCCCCACTTTGACCGAGGTCTGGGCGGTGGAGCCGATGTAGGGGGTGACGGTGTACCCCGTGATCGGGCCTCCGCCTTCGTTGCTCGGCGCCCTCCAACTCACCTGTGCCTGGCCCAACGCGACCGCAGCGAACACGCCCGTGGGCTGCCCGGGCGGCCCCGTCGGGGGCACGGGTTCGAACAGCACGTCGACGTAGTAGTTGGTCGCGTTGTAGCTGTTCGAGGGGAACGCGCTGCTCGAGCCGTACATGTAAACGCCGTTGGCGCTGCCGGCGTTGGCGAGCGCTTCCAGCGGCGGGTGGCTGACCGCCGAGCCGAAGCCCGCGCCGGTCGCCGAGTAGTGGCCGTTGGGGGCGAAGTAGCCCGCCACGTAGGTGGTGCCCGCTTTGATCGCCACCCGTTCTGAGAACGTCACCTGCTGCCAGCCCGATTCGCTTTCGTGGGTGAATGTGGCGGAGGCGAGCAGGGTGCCCGTGGAGCTCCACAGGCTGCCCACGTGCGTGCCGGTGTTGGTGGACGCCTTGTAGAAGCGGATCCCCGTCACCCAGCCTTCGGAGGAGGCGGTGAACTTGACCCCGAGCTCCACCGAGCTCGGGTCTCCCGCGTCGGGAAGCGTGGGCGTCGCGAAGTCGAAGATCGCGTCCTCGGGCGTTACCGTGGTGGAGGCCTGGGGTTCGCTCGTTCCGATCGCGTTGGTCGCGGTGACCTTGAAGGTGTAGCTCGTGCCGGTGGTCAGGCCGCTCACCGTCGCCGAGGTCGCCGAGGCGCCCGCGCTCACCGGAGTCTGCGCGGTGGAGCCGATGTAGGGGGTCACCGTGTACCCGGTGATCGGGGTCCCGCCTTCGTTGCTCGGCGCTTTCCAACTGACGAGCGCCTGCTTGGTCGCGGGACTCGCGCTCACGCCGCGCGGCGGCGAGGGCGGCGCCGTCGCCGGCGGATCGACCGCGTTTGAGTGCGCGGAGACTGGGCCGGAGCCGTTGGGGTTGGATGCCTGCACCGTGAAGGTGTAGGTGGTGCCCGGCGTGAGACCCGAGATCGTCACGGAGGTTTCCGGCGGAGAGCCGGTCACCGTGGTCGGCGACTGGGCGGTGGAGCCAATGTAGGGGGTGACCGTGTAGGTGCTCACCACTCCCGTGGAGGGCGCCGTCCAGGAGACGGTGGCCGCGCCGGCCTGCGGGGTGGCTTTCACTTCGGTCGGCGCCCCCGGGATCGCGGCCGGCGTGAACACGGGGTCCACCCAGTAGTTGGTCGCGTTGAAGCTGCCCGTGGGAAAGATCGGCGTGCTGGTGTACGCATACAGGCCGTTGGTAGCCGTATCGCTCGCGGGAACGGCGTGCAGGGGCGGACTGTTCAGCGCGTTGCCGCCGGTGGGGGGCGGGTTGTAGAAGTAGTTCGGTTCCTGCGCGTAGTGGCCGTTGGGCGCGAGATAACTCACGATGTAGGTCGTGTGCGGGGAGACCTGCACGGGCGTGGAGAAGTTGACCTGCTGCCAGCCGGAGGCGGTTTCGCCGGTGAAGGTCGCGGAGGCGAGCAGCGTCCCGTTTTCGCTCCACAGGCTGCCGACGTGCGTGCCGGTGTTGGCGGCGGACTTGTAGAAGCGCACGCCGTTCACCGTGCCGAACATGTCGGAGGTGAACTTCATCCCCAGCTCGAGCGAGGTCGCGTCGCCGGAGTCCGGGGTGGGCGGCGTCACCGCCGAGCCCCAGATCGAGCAGGGGCATTCGACGTTCACGGTCACGCCCGCGGCGGGGGTCTCGAGGTTCGCGCTGTCATCCACGGCGCGCGATTTGATGTTCGTCGTGGGGTTGCCGTGCGCGGCCCACCTGTATTCCCATTTGGCGCTCTGTTCGGCCGGCGTGGTGAGCGTCGCGGGATGCCACGTGGAGCCCCCGTTGGTGGAGACTTCAACACCCGCCACCACGCTTTCGCCGGCGGCGGTCGCGGTGCCCGTGATCGTGACGGCGCTGCCGTCCTGAACGGCGGCACCCTGCGCGGGCGATGCGATCGTGGATTTCGGGGGGGTGGTGTTGGTTGATTTCGCGGCCGACACGAGGCCTTTGATCAGCGACCCCGGCTGGGCGCCCATTTCGGCCAGCAGGTTGACCGTGGCCTGCTCCAGGTTGGGATCGGCCGGCTTTTTGCCGGGCTCGGTGGTTTCCGATTCCCATACGTTCACGTCCGCCAGGCCCCACGACCACTGCACGGTGCCCGCGCTGAACACGAGCGCCCCGCTGGGGGCCCGGTACATCGTCAGATGGTGCGTGGCCGTCTGGTTTTCCGCAAGGCGGCTGCCGTAGTCGGTGAACGTCTGCAGCCCGCTCACCGTCGTCGAGGAGAGATCGAACTCCCCCGCGGGCCGGAAGCCGTTGTCGACGTCCTTGTCCCACTCGTAGCCGAGCGTCCCGGTCCCCGGCGCGAGCGTCAGCGACTGGCCCGCTTTCAGCGTGGAGGCGGCCGTGCCTTTCCACAGTCGCAGCTTGCTGTACTGCGAGGGCACCGTGAGGTCGGAGGTGCCCGCATTGACCAGGAAGAGCTGTCCGGTGAGCGCGTTCTCGGGCCTGCCCCCGTTGGCGGGGGGACTGAAGCGCGGATCGCGCCAGGTGCCTGTCCAGATCGACGGGTCGAGCGGATCCACCGGCGCGTTGTAGTGGGTCTCCTTGTAGGAGGTGAGGGTGCGGTAGGGTGTGCCGGCGCCTTCGGTGCTCGGCCCCCAGCGCGTCTTCCAGAAGACCTCGTTGCCACTGAAGAACGCGAGGTTGACGCCCGCTTCACGCGCCGCTTCGACGTTGGCGCGCTGACCTTCGGACCAGTACTCGTCGTGGCCGCTGGAGACGAACAGCTTGTGGTTCAACAACGGCGCGCCGTTGTTGGCAACTTCGTTCTCGCTGGTGTAGCTGACGTTGTAGCCGTTCTCTTCCAGCCAGTACATCAGCTGGTATTCGGCGTACCACAGGTAGGACGACCCACCGTCGACCTGGAAGGAGCCCTCCCACGGACGGTTGTAGGAGACGGCGTCCGCCCCCTTGTACGCTTCCGGTTCGCCGGCGGGACACGCGACGGTGCAGGTGTAGAGGCTGTTGCCGCCCCAGTCGTTGTAGGCCTCCCAGGTGGCGTCGGAGGTCTGCAGCAGGATGTCGGAGTGGCTCGAGTCGTTGCGCACCACGAACGGGATCTGGCTCTCTTCCTTGCCCCCGCCCAGCACGAGCTCGGCGATGTAGACACCGGAGACCGCGTTACTCGGCACCGTCCACGAGGCCGAAACGCCCCAGTTGCCGCAGTCGATCAGCCCCGTCGCGGAGCTCGTGAGGCAGGCAGGCTGTTTCTGGGGCAAGGTCGCCGAGGGTTTGACTTCGGAGGGGACCACGCGCGCCCCGTCGCCCCCGTAGTAGCCGAGGCGCAGGATTTCAATGTGGTAGGAGGAGGCGTTGGTCTTGATCTTGAAGGACTCCGTCTGCCCGACGTTGACGCTCATCGAGGTGGCGTACCCTTCGATTTCGGGGTTGCCCACGCCGTTGACCTGCCAGTTGCTCATCGGATCCCCGGGGAGCGCGTTCTCGCACACGATCGGGTTGGCGGCTTCCCCGCATTTGTCTTCTTCGGCCAGCGCCGGCGAGGCCCCCACCGAGAGCAGCCCCAGCACGACGAGCAGGGCCAAGGGGAGGGCGGACATCCGCGCATCTGCACCCCATTGCAATCTCAATCTCCCCACGGCCCCCCTCGGCCAACGACCGGCGATGTCGCGTACAAGCCTCACGATGCTCCCCTTCCACTCAGGACCGCGGGCACCGTTCGCGCCAGGATCGATAGGTTGAACCACAGCGAACGACGGCGCGTGTACTCGACGTCGAGTCGCACCATCTCCTCGAGCGTCACCTCGGAGCGACCGTTCACCTGCCACAGACCCGTGACCCCCGGCTTGACCGCGAAGCGGGCGAACCAGTGCGGCGGGTAGTGCTCGACCTCATATGGAATCGGTGGCCGCGGGCCGACCAGCGACATCTCCCCGCGCAGCACGTTCCACAGCTGCGGCAGCTCGTCCAGGCTCGAGCGGCGCAGCGCCCTGCCAAAGCGCGTCACGCGCTCGTCCTCAGTCATCTTGAAGCGCGGTCCGGGTGTGTACTGCACGCGGTGCTCGTCTTTGATCAGCCCGAGCACGAACTCGCGGTGGCGATCGTGGGGAGCTCCGTCGTGCATGGTGCGGAACTTGTTGACGGTGAACGGCTCGGTGTCACGCCCGAGGCGACGCTGGCGGAAGAGCACGGGGCCGGGAGAGTCCAGCCAGACGAGAATCGCGATCGCGCCAAGCAGGGGCGCGAGCACGACGAGTAGAACCGCCGCGCCGAGGACGTCGAGTGCCCTGCAGCTCAGATTCACCAATCTGCCGTCCGCCGGCCGTCCGCCATATTCGCCGAGGACGCCCTGTGGCACGAGGCTGTTCCCGGCAAGCGACGGGGCGTGCTGATCGAGTGCACTGCTTGACACAACAAAGAAACGCACCGGTTGCCTCCAACTTGTGAGCCTTGGATCCCAGCTTTGGGCCTCGCCCAGGCGCCGGGCGCTTATGCCGCGAGCGCGAGCACGCAGGCGGCGAGCTGTTCGAGCACGTAGTCCTGCTGCTCCTCGGAGAGATCGGGGAATATCGGCAGCATCAGCGTCTCGCGCGTGGCCGCCTCGGTGTGGCGCAGTCCTACGCGCCCGCCGATTCCCGGCCGATCGGCGTACGCGGCCTCCTCGTGGATCGCCATCACGCCGCGGCGGGTGGCGATGCCCTTGCGCAGTAGGCGCCGCATCAGCTCGGTGCGCCCGATCGGGGCCTCCGGCGCGATCCGCACGCAGTAGGACTGCCAGGTGCGCCGCGCGTATGGCGGGTCGTAGGGCGCCTCGATGTGGGAGATCCGCTCGAGCGCTGCGGTGTAGCGCTCGGCGAGCACGCGGCGGCGCTCCAGGATCTCCTCGAGCACCCCCAGCTGGCAGAGACCGAGCGCGCCCTGCATATCGGTCATGCGGCTGTTCCAGCCGCGCTCCGGGTATGCCTCGACCACGATGTCGCGCGCGGCGTGGCGGGCGAGATCGGAGGTGTCCATGCCGTGCGCGCGCAGCCGTCGCAGCCGCTCCGCGACAGCAGGGTCCTGCACGGCGATCATGCCGCCCTCGCCCGTCGTGATCACCTTGCGGGGGTGCAGCGAGAAGCACGCGAGCGGACCGAGCGAACCGATCGGCCGCCCCCTGTAGAGGGCGCCGATCGCGCAGGCCGCATCCTCGACGATCGCGAGGCCGTGGCGCTCGGCGAGCTCGAAGAACGCATCCATGTCCGCGGGAAGGCCGAGCTGGTGGACGGGCATGATCGCCTTCGTGCGAGGGGTGATCGCGCGCTCGGCGGCGACGGGATCGAGGTTGTAGGTGCGTGGGTCGATGTCCGCGAAGACCGGGCTCGCACCGCAGTGCCAGACGGCGTTGGCGGTCGCGATGAAGGAGAGCGAGGGCACGATCACCTCATCCCCCGGCCCCACGCCCGAGACGTGGAGCGCGAGCGCGAGCGCCGTCGTGCAGCTGGTGGTGGCCACGGCGTCCGCGGCTCCCACCCGGGCCGCGAAGGCATCCTCGAACGCCCGCACCCGCGGGCCCTGCGAGATCCACCCCGAGGCGATCGCCTCGGCGACCGCCTCCGCCTCGCCGCCGGCGAGGTGCGGGCGCGTGATCGGGATCTCCATCACGAGGCGGCCGCGAGCGCGGGGGTCGCGGTCACGGGGACCCCATTCGCGGGGGCCCCATTCGCGGGGACGCCGTTCGTTGCGGTCGCAGTCGCGCCAACCTCCGTCACAGCGCGTTCGGCGCGCCACCACTCCACCAGCAGCCGCAGGCCCTCCTCCAGATCCACCTCGGCCTCGAAGCCCAGGCGCTCGCGTGCGAGCGTCGTGTCGGAGAGGCGTCGGGGAACCTTGTTGACGGCGCGCTCGGGCCCGTGTTCGACCGGCACGTCGGCGTCCATCGCCTCGATCAGCGCCCGGGCGAGCTCGAGCAGGCTGGTCTCCGTTCCGCTGGCAACATTGAACACCTCATCGTTGACCTCGGCGGTTGCGGCGAGCAGGTTCGCTCGGGCCACGTCGCCGATGTAGATGAAGTCCATCGTCTGCGATCCATCCCCGAGGATCAGCGGGCGGCCGCCGGCTTCGATGCGCTCCATCCAGCGCACCAACACCTCGGTGTAGACGCCGTGGATGTCCATCCGAGGTCCGTACACGTTGAAGTAGCGCAGTGCGACGTAATCGAGGCCCCGCATCGAGTGGAAGCTGCGCAGGAGTCCCTCGTTGAATGTCTTCGCGGCGCCGTAGAGGGTGTCGTTGGCGTAGGGGTGGTGGGACTCGGTCGTCGGGAACTCCCCGGCGAGGCCGTACACCGAGGCCGAGGACGCGGCGACGATCCGGCGCACCCCCTCCGCGAGGGCGGCCTCGATCACGTTGTAGGTGCCGTCCACCATCACCTGGAGTGCGAGCCGCGGTTCCTCGGCGCACTGCGTGATGCGCAGCGCGGCCTGGTGGAAGACGACGTCGATGCCGCGCGTCAGCTCGGCGACGAGCTCGCGGTCGCAGATGTCGCCCTCGATGAGCCGCACCGGCCCGTTGGCGAGCGCCCAGGAGAGGTTCTCGGGGCGGCCGCGCACGAAGTTGTCCAGCACAACGATCTCCCGCGCGCCCGCCCGCACGAGCTGATCGGCGATATTGGAGCCGACTGCCCCCGCGCCGCCTGTGATGAGGGCGCGTTCACCGCGCAGCGTTGGAGCGTTCACGCCTACTAAACGCGCCCCGGTGGGTCGATTTTTCGCGTCGCTCAAGAGAGCTCCCGGATCAGAGCGCCAGGTGCTCGGATCAGAGCGGCCGGATCACCCGCGCGGGGTTGCCCGCCGCGATCACGCCCTCGGGGATCGACGCGGTCACGACGCTGCCGGCGCCGATCACCGAGTGGGCGCCCACGCTCACGCCCTTGAGGATCTTTACGCCGTCCCCCACGAACACGTCCTCGCCGAGCTCGACGGGCCCCATGCGCGGCTGACCGCCGCGGCGGCGGCTGGGGCGCAGATCGTGGAAGTCGCTGTCGTAGATCGTGACCTCGGACCCCAGCAGCGCGCGCGCGCCGATGCGGATTCCCGGCCCCTCGCTCTTGATGAAGGCGTTGTTGTTGATCTGCACCTCATCGCCGATCTCGATCGCAGCCTGGGGGGTGGCGGCCTCGAGGTGGCAGTAGCCGGTGTAGAACAACATCGATCGGGGCCACCCGAACTCGACGTCGCGACCCAGCACGATCGCGCCGGGACCGAGGAACAGCACCGGTTGCAGGATGACCGGGGAGCCGCTCACGCGCCGGCACGTGGAGAGCGCCCTGTACTTCCAGATCCGCGCGCTGCGCAGGGGGGCACTCAGGTAGTCCGCGCCTCTCATCGCACCTGAGTAACGCCCTGGCGCCGACAGGGTTTCCGACTCCGAACGCCGCGAGATACACGGGAGGCCACTCGTTGATTGAGGGCCATGGTCATCAGGACGATAGCGGCGCTCGTCCATGGGCCGGCGCCGCGCCCCCTGCGGACGTTCGCTTGCGCATGACCGACGATCAGGCGCCCATCGAGGAGTTGCAGACGCCCGCCGATGAGCTGCGCGCCGCGGCGATGCACGGTGTGCGGTGGTCCTCGATCGCCCGCCCCATGGCGGAGTTCCTCCTGCTGGGCTCGATGGTCGTCCTCGCACGCATCATCCCCCCCGCCGAATTCGGCCGCTACGCGGTGGCGCTGATCGCCCAGGAACTCGCCTACGTGATCACCGCCGAAGGGGTGGGCAGCGCGCTGGTCCAGCGCAAGATCCTCCGCCGCGAGCACCTGCAGTCGGGGATGGCCCTGGGGCTGCTCACCGGCCTCGCGCTGGCCGGTCTGATGCTGGTCGCCGCCAGCCTCCTCATCGACCCGATCTTCGGCTCGCGCACGGAGCTGTTCGTGCAGCTCATCTCGCCCCTCTGCCTGATCGCGGCGGCGGGCACCGTCTCGATGGCGCTCCTGCGCAGGCGGATGGCGTTCCGGCGCCTGAGCGAGATCGAAGTCGCGAGCACCCTCGCGCGCGTCGTCGCCTGCATCGTCCTCGCGCTCGCCGGCCTGAGCGGGGAGGCGCTGATCTGGGGCATGCTCGCGGGGACGCTCACGATGACGACCATCGCGTGGGTCAGCGCGCCGCCACCGCTGCCGCGTCTGCACCTCAAGGCGACCCGCGAACTGCTGGACTACGGCTTCTCCGCATCGATGGCCGCGGCAAGCTGGGTGGGGTTCCGCAACAGCGACTACGCGATCGTCGGCGCCCGCCTGGGGGTGATTCCGGCGGGACTCTACTTCCGCGCCTACACCCTGGCGGTGGACTACCAGAAGAAGGTCAGCATGGTGATGGGCCAGGTCGGCTTCCCCCTGCTCTCGCGCACCCGCGACGAAACCGAGATGGCGGAGATGCGCCGCCAGATGGTGCGCCTGCTGACGATCACCCTCTTCCCGCTGCTCGCGCTCCTGGCGATCGGGGCGCCGGTGCTCGTTCCCTTCCTGTTCGGCCCCAAATGGACCGAGGCGGTGGTGCCGACCCAGATCCTCGCGGTCGGCGGGGCCTCGACCCTCGTGATCGACGCGGCCGGGACGGTGCTGATGGCAAATGGCCGCACCCGGGCGCTGCTGGGCTACGGACTGGGTCACTGGATCGTCTACGCGTGCTCGGTGTTCGTGGTCGTGCCGCTCGGCATCGACGCGGTCGCCGTCGACGCCGCCGTCGTGCACACGCTGTTCCTCGCCCTCGCCTACGTGCTGATGCTGCGCGACTCCCCCGAGCACCCGCTGCGCTGCCTGTGGCGCGACGTCGCACCCGCCACGATCGGCTGCGTGGGACTCGTGGCGGTGGCCCTCCCGGCGAGCGTCGCGCTGAGCGCCGGCCACCTGCCCAGGATCCTGTGGCTGGCGGCGGTCGGCCTCATCGCCATCCCCCCATACCTGCTGACGCTGCGCCTCTGCTTCCCGGCGACCTCGCGCAGCCTGTGCGCGATCCTCGCGCAGCTCCTTCCCGAGCATCGTCGACTGGGCTGGGCCAAGCGGCGCCTGGTGCTCGCCGGCGCCCGGGCAGCCGCCTGACGCCCGAGCAGACACAGAGAGAAGAACGTCAGGCAGCCTGCGCGCGGGCGAGCTGCGGTGCTACCTGCCGGGGGGCGCCGTGTTCGCGCATCGACGCCTCGGCGCCCTCCATCGCGGCGACGATCTCCAGGCCGAGCGCGACGTTGGAGCGCGGTTCCTCGCCGGTGCGGATCGCCCGTGCGAAGTCCTGCAGCTCGAGGCTCAGCGGCTCGGCGGGCGCCACACGCGGGATCACGACGTCCCCGGTGCGATAGATCAGCTGGTGCTCGCCGAAGTTCGCGGGTGGCGGGCCGATGTCCAGGCCGCGGTCGTAGACCCGCACCGGCTCGTCGGATGCGGCGTCGTCGTACTGCACCATCAGCTTGCTGCCCACCACGATCATTTGGCGCACCTTGCGCGGAGCCAGCCATGAGATCTGCACGTTCGCGGTCGCGCCACCCGCGAATCCGAGCGTGATGAAGGCGGTCTCCGGCACGCCGTGCTTGAAGACGCTGCGGCCCGACGCCGCGACCTCCACAATCGGGCACTCCAGCCAGTAGAGCAGAATCGAGAGATCGTGCGGCGCTAGGTCGCACACCACCCCGTCGGCCTGATACTTACCGAGGTTCATCCGCGAGGAGGTGACGAAGTGAATATCACCCACCTCGCCGCTGCGGATCATGTCACGCACCGCGTTGACCGCCGGACTGTAGATAAAAGTGTGACCGGGCATCAGCACCCGCTCCTCGGCCTCCGCCAGCGCGGCGATCTCGCAGGCGTCCGCGAGATTGGTGGCGAGCGGCTTCTCCACGAGCACGTGCTTGCCCGCCTCCAGCGCCGCCTTCACGAGCCCGTAGTGACTCTGCGGCGGAGTCGCGATCAGGACCGCCTCGACCGCGGGGTCCTCCAGCACGTCGCTGAAGTCCGGTGTGGTGCGAACGTGCGCGAAGCGGCGGGAGAACGCGGCCCGCTGCGCGGGGTCGCGATCGCAGAGGTACTCGAAGTCGAACTCGGGACGCTCGTCGAGATTGCGGGCCAGATTTGGGCCCCAGTAGCCGTAGCCGACCACGGCCGTCCCGATCGGCGCCGGCCGCGGCACGATGCGCCCGACGCGCTGCCCGGCATCGAGGGGAGTGCTCGCGTCCTCCACGGACGTGGCCCACCCGCCGAGCACCGCTCAGACCTGCCCAGTTGATGTCAACACGGAGTGCATCTACTCAAGTCAACGCAGAGCTACCGCATCGTCTTTTGTGAAAAGAGGAAGTGTTTCTAGTGAATGCCGCGACCGCGCCCACCACCTGCTCGAGCTCCGCGTCGCTCATCCCCGGGAAGATCGGAAGCGAGCAGATCCGCTCCGCCAATCCCTCGCTCACCGACAGGCTGCCACGGCCGAGGCCGAGATCTTCATAGGCGGCCGTCCGGTGGATCGGTATGGGGTAGTGAATGGCGCTGGCGACGCCCAGCCGCTCGAGGTGCTCCCGCAACCCATCGCGCTCACCGCAGCGCACGACGAACAGGTGGTAGACGTGGTCCGCCCCGGCGAAGGGCAAGCGGACGGGGTCGACCGCGCGCGTGGCGGCATCGCCCCCAGCGACACCACTCACGCCGGGCGGCGGCACCTGCCCACCGCCGCCGGCGGTTCCCATCGCCCCGTCCGCCGCTCTTCCCTGCACCCCGGCGCCCGCGAGCCGCTTGCGCAGCTCGGCGCCAAGCCGACGACGCTCCTCGTTCCAGCCGTCCAGGCGCGTGAGCTTGCGCCGCAGCAACGCGGCCTGCAGAGCGTCCAGTCGAGCGGTGGCGCCGACCACGCGGTGGTGGTAGCGCGGGCGCTCTCCGTGGGAGCGCAGCAGCCCCACGCGGTCGGCGAGCTCAGGCCTCCCGGTCACCACCGCGCCCCCGTCGCCCCACGCGCCGAGGTTCTTGGCGGGGTAGAAGCTGAAGCAGCCCAGCGCTCCCAGCGTGCCCACCCGCTGGCCGCGGTAGCGCGCGCCGTGCGCCTGGCAGGCATCCTCGATCACCTCGATGCCCGCTTCCCGCGCGAGCGCGAGGATCGGGTCGAGGTCCACGGTCGCCCCGAACAGGTGCACCGGGATCACGCAGCGCACGCGCGGCCCGATGTTGGGCGCGATCAGCTCGGCGGTGAGGAGGTGGGAGTCGGGATCGACATCCACCGGCCGCGGCGTGGCGCCCACCGCGCTGACCGCCTCGGCGGTGGCGATGAAGGAGTTGGCCGGCACGATCACCTCGTCTCCCGGTCCGATCTCCAGGGCGCGGAGCGCAAGCGCGAGCGCCTCGGTGCCGGAGGAGACCCCCACCGCGAAGTCGCTTTCGCAGTAGTCGGCGAACTCGCGCTCGAAGGCCTCGACGTGGTGGCCGAGCGTGAAGGCACCGCGCTCGGCCACCTCGCGCACGGTCCCCAGCAGCTCCTCCAGCAGCGCGGGATCGGCGCAGTCCATCCGCGTGAAGGGCACCCGCGCGACGGCTTCGGCGCGCTCCGGAGCCTGGGTGCCGGCGTGTTCCGGAACCTGGGTGTCGGCGCGCTCCGGAACCTGGGTATCGGCGTGCTCCGGGGCCGCGGCGAGCCGGCTGGGAGCCGGATCGTCGATCGCGGAGCCGTTGATGGTGGCGAGCGTGGACATCGTGCCCTCAGCACGCCGCCGTGGCGGTCGCGGGAGCGGCTTCGAGCCGGATCAGCTCCAGCTGCAGCGCACGGCGCCCGCGGTGGTGCAGGCCGTGGATCGAGCTCTCCGTGCGGCCCATCTGCTCGGCGATCTCGGGCGGGGTCAGTCCGATCACGTGGCGCATCACCACCACGCTGCGCTGCTCCTCGGGGAGCGAGTCGAGCGCGGTGCGCAGGTTGCGCGCGCGGTCCTGTGCGCCCTCGTCGATGCGGGTATCCGCCCCGAAGACCTCCTCGGTGGGGGTTGCGCGGCGCCGGCGCAGGTGGTCGAGGGCCACGTTGCGCGCCAGCCGCAGCAGCCAGCCCGAGAAGGGGATGCCCCGGTCGTCGTACTTGCAGATCACCGTGATCAGCTTCAGGAAGACGTGCTGGGTGAGGTCTTCCGCCTCCTTCTCGTCGCGCACGATGCTGCGCACGTACCCGTAGACGTTTTCGGAGTAGTGCACGTACAGCAGCCGCAGCGCCTCGCGGTCACCCTCCTTGGCCCGCGCGATCGCAAGGCGCACCTGGCGCATCGACTCCGGCGACTCGTCGAGGGTCGCGCGTGCGCGCAGCCCGATCTGCGGTCGTTGCTGAATGTCCCTGACTTTTGTGAGCACCGGAGGCACCTCCATCCGTGGTTTGGCGTTCCATGTCCGCTGACCCCCCCTCGCGCTCCCTCCGAGCGCCGCCGGCCTCACACGCTGCACCTGCCGAGCAACCGGTTGGGGGTTCCGCAAGCGATGATGGAGCGGCGACTGGGCGCCCACAATCGCCCGTTGGTCTCGACTTGCGTTCACCGACGTGAACGCCTCGACCCCTCATCCTTCGGGGACCCGCGCGTTCATGGTGATGAACGCCGCGATCCGCCATCCTTCGGTGACCACCACTTCAAGGAGCCCACCATGAGCGAGCGTCCGCACCCCCGCAGCCACCCCGAGGACGAGGACCCCTACGAGTCGCTGATGGCCCGCCGGGGGGCGCCCAAGCGCCGTTTTCCCGTGCACGAGGCCGACCCGCGGCTCGCCTACGCGCTGGTGCACGACGAGCTGCTGCTCGACGGGGTGGCGCGCATGAATCTCGCGACCTTCTGCACCACCTGGGTCGAGCCCGAGGTGGTGAAGCTGCTGGCGGAGTCCTTCGACAAGAACATCGTCGACAAGGACGAGTACCCCCAGACCGCCGAGCTCGAGGCGCGCTGCGTGCGGATGCTCGCCGACCTGTGGCACTCCCCGCACCCCGACACCACGCTCGGCACCTCCACCACCGGCTCCAGTGAGGCCGCGATGCTGGCGGGCCTCGCCGCGAAGTTCCGCTGGCGCGAGCGCCGCGGGGATGGGAGCGCACACGCGAACCCCTCCCCCTCCTCCCCCCTCCCCAGGCCCCGAGCTGCCCGAGCGGCCGAACTTCGTGTGCGGACCCGTGCAGGTCTGCTGGGAGAAGTTCGCGCGCTACTTCGACGTCGAGATCCGCCAGGTCCCGATGGAGAGGGGGCGCTACCTGATGGGCCCCGAGCAGTGCCTGGAGCTCTGCGACGGGAACACGATCATGGTGGTGGCCACGCTCGGGCAGACCTTCACCGGCCTCTTCGAGGACGTCGCCGCCATCGCCGCCGCGCTCGACGGGCTGCAGGCCGAGCGGGGCCTCGACATCCCCCTCCACGTGGACGGCGCCAGCGGCGCCCTGCTCGCGCCGTTCACCGCGCCCGAGCTGGAGTGGGACTTCCGCATCCCCCGCGTCAAGTCGATCAACGCCTCCGGGCACAAGACCGGCCTCGCCCCCCTCGGCTGCGGCTGGGCGGTGTGGCGCGAGCAGGCCGACCTGCCCCAGCGGATGATCTTCAACGTCAACTACCTCGGAGGGGAGATGCCCACCTTCAACCTCAACTTCTCCCGGCCCGGCGGGCAGGTGGTGACCCAGTACTACGACTTCATCCGCCTCGGGCGCGAGGGCTACGGTCGCGTCCACGGGGCCACCTACCAGACCTGCCGGCACCTCGCCCACGAGATCGCCAAGCTCGGCCCCTTCGAGATCGTCCACGGCGGGAATCCCCAGGAGGGCATCGCGGCGGTCTCCTGGAAGCTGAGGGAGGACCGCGAGCACACCTTCAACCTGTTCGACCTCGCCGACCGCCTGCGCGCCCACGGCTGGCTCGTGCCCGCCTACACGCTGCCCCCCCACCTCGAGGAGCTCGCGATCCAGCGGATCCTCGTGCGCCACGGGTTCAGCCGCGACATGGCCGACCTGCTGCTCGCCGACATCCACCGCAGCCTGCGGACGCTCCAGGAGCACCCCCCGAGCAGCTCGCTCTCAGAGCGCGAGGTGGGGTCCTTCAACCACGACGCCAAGGCCGCGGTGGCGTGACTCGGCGAGCGCTAGGACTACGCGGCGAAGGCGAGTAGAGGCCGATCGAGCGCAGCGCGCTGATCGACCTCGGAGTGGGAAGCTAGCCGAGCGGATCGACTGGCCGTAGCGCGCTGGGCCGATCCGAAGACCACCCTCACCACGGAGGCCGAAGTCCCTCGAACATCGGGAAGTGGCGCACGTTGAGGGTCCACAGCTCCAGTCCGTGAACGGCCGCTGAAGCGGCGATGCAGTAATCGACAGCGTCGATGCCGGAGTGGCTCGGGGCGTAGCGCCGCGCGAGCGCGTCCGCCTCGTCGGAGACCACAGGGTCGACCTCCAACCAGTGCAGCGCCGCGACCAGTGCGTCTGTCGCGCGCCGCTCAGCGGGACGCATCCCGATCGACAGCTCGATCCGCGTCAGCACCGAGGCAGCCACGACCTCCTCGCGCTCGATCGCCGCGCACACGAGTTCGCGCGCCGGCTCGACTCCCCGCAGGTAGTCCACGAGGACCGAGGTATCGACGAGTGGGCTCACCCCGTCGCGCGAAGCCTGCGGGCGGTGCCAGAGCGGACCCGCTCCACGAACGCGGCGCCGTCCTCGCCTCGATCGGCCCATCCGCCGAAGGCGCTGTCGAGCAGCCGCATCCGATCCACCTTCGACACCACCTCGTAGCGCTCGTCAAGCGCGCGACGCACCAGCTCCGCGAGCGAATGACCGCTGCTTGCGGACTCCTCCCGCAGGCGCGCGTACTGCGCATCGGTCAGGGTGATCTGGGTTCGGTGCATGGCAGTGATGTAATGCTACATCATAGCCTGACCGGCCAATGTCCGCGCTAGCGCAACCGACCCTACAGCGCCTCCTGCGCGAAGGTCTCCGCGAGATCGCCGCCCCAGGTGCAGAAGAAGGCCTCCGCCGTGGCCGCGTCGAGGGGGCGCGCGAACAGGAAGCCCTGACCGCTGTCGCAGTGCTCGTCGCTGCAGCAGGCGCAGCTCGCCGTGGCTGCTCGATGCCCTCGGCGAGCGTCTCGATCGACGAGCGCCTTGCCGAGCTGCACCAGCGTGCGGATCAGCGTCTCGCCTTCGGGGTTCTGCGTGAGGCGCGCGATGAAGGAGCGGTCGATCTTCAGCGCGTCGACCGGGAACTGCTGGAGGTGGGAGAGCGAGGAGTAGCCCGTGCCGAAGTCGTCGATCGCGATGCGCACCCCGAGGTCCTTGATGGCGCGGAGCCGGCGGACCGTCTGCTCGGCGTCGCGCATGAGCGTGGTCTCGGTGATCTCCAGCGTCAGCGCCCCCGGCTCGAGTCCGCTCGTCTCCAGGGCGCTCGCCGGACGTGCTCGATGAACTCGTCGGTGTCCAATTGGCGGGCCGGAAACGTTGACCGACATGCCGATCGCGTGCCCCGCCGCGCGCCACGCCGCGCTCTGCCTGCAGGCCTCGCAACAGGACCCAGCTCCCGATCTCCATGATCATGCCGGTCTCCTCGAGCAGCGGCACGAAGTCGTCGGGCTGCACCACCCCACGGCGTGGGGCTGTTCCAGCGCAGCAGCGCCTCCACGCCGGTGGGACTCATGCTCTGCAGGTCGAAGGTGGGCTGGTAGACGAGGAAGAACTGCTGCTTCTCGCAGCGCTTCGCGCAGATCCATCTCGAGCTCCATGCGGCTCTGCACCGCGTCCTGCATCGCGGACTCGAACACCACATAGCGGTTCTTGCCGTCCCACTTGGCCCTGTACATCGCGATGTCCGCGTCGCGCAGCAGCTCCTCGGCGGAGTCCCGGTCGCCCATCGCGATCCCGATGCTTGCGGTGACCGCCAGCGTTGGTGCCGGCGCCGCGAGCATGAACGGCGCCTCGAGCGCGTCCAGCAGGCGCTCGGCGATCAGCTCCGGGCCGGCCGCCAGCGACATGCCCTCGGCAATCACCACGAACTCATCGCCCCCGAGGCGCCCCAGCGCGTCGGTCTCGCGGATCGCGGCCCCCAGTCGCATGCCGACCGCCTTCAGCAGCCGGTCGCCGGCGCCGTGGCCGAGCGTGTCGTTGATGCCCTTGAAGTTGTCGAGGTCCACGAACAGCGCCGCCACGGGCGCGCGATTGCGTCGCGAGCGCACGAGCATCTGCTCGACACGGTCCAGGATCAGCGTGCGGTTCGGCAGACCCGGTGAGGGGGTCGTGGGTGGCCAGGAAGGCCAGCTCGTCCTGGCGGCGGGAGAGCTCCTCGTGCGCTTTGCGGCGCTCCTCCTCGAAGGCCTCGCACATCCGCACGAGCGTCACGTCCAGGCTACGCTGCAGCATCGCCAGCGCCCGCTGCGAGCACCTCCTCTGCCAGCCCGAGTGCCGCCGCGTCTCGTGCACGACCTCCTCGGCCGCGTCGCGCCAGCGCAGGCAGCGCTTAGTGACCTCGTTCAGCGGCGCCGCCCGCTGGGCGGCCAGCTGGCCGAAGATCCGCCACGACTCACGACCGACCTCGCGTGCAACCTCCTCGCCGTCGCCCGCCATCCACCTGGCGACGGCGATCGTCGAGACCGAGCCCACCCGCGCGAAGCTGTCTTCCACGAGCGCCTCGAGCACCGCGCTGGACCCCGCCGAGCGGCGCTGCATCCCCGCGACCACGTCGTCGGTACCCCCTTTGAGGGCTTCCCCGAGACGGCGCAGATCATCGGCCGCGGGCGCCGACCCCGGCGCCGTCTTCGCTGCGATCCCTGGAGTCGAGGGAGCTCGACCTCGGACGGACATACCCTCACATATCGGCGCCGGCCCCAGTACCTTGAGTCCGCCTCCCCGACTCGACCGCCGCCGGCGACGAGCTCGGCTCGTCGGGCGCGACCGTAAGCGACAGTTTTCTATCATGTGTGGCCCAAGAGCCACCAGGCGCCGAGTGCGGTACGTCTGCGCAACTCGCCCGCCCGCCGTGGGTTTGATCGAACGACGGACGTTATAGACACCGTCTTGACGAGAAGCCCACCGTGCCGATAGGCTTCCCGGGCTCGGAAGGGGCCTTACACAAAAGCAGCAGGAGGAGAGGAATCATGGACATAAAGTTTTTTGCTCACCGTAGACTTGCCGTTGGAGGCGCGCTGGCAGCAGCCGCCGGCACGATGGCCCTCGCCGTCGGCGTCACCGGCGCATCGGGATCCCCCGCGCTCGCGGCGCGCACCATCACGCTGAACGACAGCGGACACCTGCACAAGACCTCGGGCAAAGGGTTCAACCTGTACGAGAGCGGCCAGGCGACCGGCTCCATCGCGGGCACCGTCACCCTCAGCCTCGACGTCGTCTCCACCACCCGCGTGAAGGCCGAACTCACCGTCCACGCCCATGGCGGCACGATGACCGGCACCGCCTCGGGCAGCTACCACAACCTCGGGTCCACCGCGACCTTCACGGGCACCCTGTCGATCACCCGCGGGACCGGCAGCTACTCCCACGCGCACGGCTCGGGCATCAGCTTCAGCGGTACGATCCAGCGCGCTAGCGGCGCCGTGACCGTTCGGGTCGACGGCCGCCTCTCCGACTGAC
Organism: uncultured Solirubrobacterales bacterium; assembly: GCA_963771915.1. Classification (GTDB taxonomy): domain Bacteria; phylum Actinomycetota; class Thermoleophilia; order Solirubrobacterales; family Solirubrobacteraceae; genus Palsa-744. The sequence continues at coordinate 1,225,142 of CAVYVD010000001.1, forward strand.
GACGCCAGCGGCGGGAGATCCCATGCTCAAACTCAGAACCCTGATAGTCGCGGCTGCGCTGGTCTGCGGGTGCGTCCCAGCGGCGGCCGATGCGGTCACCGAGACCGCATCGCTGCACGCATCGTTCTCACCGAACAAGCTCGGCACCCCCACGACGCTCACGTTCGGGTTCCATCTATCCACCACCGAAGGTGCGGCTCCCCCACCGCTGTCGAACATCAACCTCCTCATGCCGGCGGGTATGAACTACACACAGACCACCCTCGGACTGGCGATCTGCCAGCCCGAATGGCTCAGCGAAAAAGGCCTCTCAGGCTGCCCCGCCGACTCGCGGCTCGGGTCGGGCTCGGCGGCCGTGGAAGTTCCATTCGGCACCGGGACCGGCCACGAGCTCCCCGAAATCCAGGCCGTGCTGGGGCCGCCAACCGAAGCCAGCAACATCGTCGTGCTGTTCTACGCAAACGGGGAAAGCCCGATCTCCACCCAGCTGGTCTTCAGGGGCGAACTGCTGCCGGCCTCGGGGTTGTACAGCAACTCGCTGGACACAGTCGTGCCGACGATCAGCAGCGTCCCCGGCGGGCCCGATGTCTCGATCGTCAGCGTGGAAACCACGATCGGTCCCGCACACCTGGAATACACCAAGGAAGTCCACGGCAAAATCGTGCACTTCCACCCCGTGGGCATCTCCGTGCCGGAACACTGCCCCCGTGGCGGCTTCCCGTTCAAGGCGGAATTCGCCTTCCAGGACGGCAGCCACGCCTCGACGACGGCCACCGCCCCCTGCCCGCCGGCCGTCAAAAAGCACCACAAGAAGCACAAGTAAGCGCAGGTCTCTGCCCGGGTGGGCGGACGCGGAGGATCGGATCCGCGGCCGCCCACCCATTGGGCAGCCCGAGGTCGGGGATACCGAGACCTCTCAGAGCGCGCACCGGACCTCCGGGCCTGCACACGCAGGGCGCGACCCGCCCGATGAGCGGTTCCCGGTACCCGCGTGAGAGCGAGCGGCTGTCGATCAAGCGCGGCACGCTCACCGGCATCCCTTCAGCGACGCGGGCCTGTGGACAACGACCACCACCAACTCTCCGCCGGGCACCGCTGGCGCTAGAGGAGATGCGTGGCGGCGCCTAATCCTGCAGGGCGACCGCGGGCGGGAACCCCGCGGCAAGGTAGCCGGGGATCGCGACGATCGCCGAGCCGCCGCGGTCACTAGTGCGAGGCTCGCGAGCGCGAGAGCCGCCAAGGAGTAGACGACCGGGAAGTTGATCACGTTGGCCAGCGCGCGGTCGAGCAGCTGCTGGCCGTAGAGGCCGAAGACCGCGCCGTCAGGCAGCCGACCCCGAGCAGGAGAACGCTCTCCAGCAGGATCGTGCGCCACAGTTCGCCGCGGGGGAAGCCCTCCAGCTTCAACTTGGCCAGGCGCGGGCGGCGCTGCCAGACCATGTTGCCGATCGCCGCCGCCATCGCGAGCACCGCAGCATCAGGATCAACGTCGCGATCTGCTCAGGCGCTGCAGGCCCTGGCGGCTGAGCGCGCTCTGTTCGCTCGCGTGCGTCTGCGCGGTCTGCACCGCGAGGCCCGAGTACGGACCGAGCGCCCCCTCGATCTCGCCGACGGCCGGGCGGCGCTCGACGCCCGGGGCCAGCAGGACGTTGTAGGCGCTCGGTCGGTGGACCCCCACGCGCGGGCGTAGTCGGCGGCGTTCATGATGATCGCGCCCGGCGCCCAGCCGATGTTCGTGACAGCGCCGCCACCCTGAAGGTGGTCGGGACGGCGAGTGGGGAGCGTCACGGCTCGCGCCGATGCGCAGGTGGTGTTCGGAGGCGATCGCCTGCGAGAGCACCGCCCAGCCGCCGGCCCACAGGCGCGCTCGGCGCGGGCGAGGAGCCTTCGAGGATCTGAGGGACGGCAGCAAGCGGAGTGGCCCCAGCCGGCGGTGCGATCACCCACACCTTCGTTCGCCGAAATCGAGCAGGCCCCCGCGGTAGAAACGCACGGCGGGCACACCCGGCAGGCGTTCGAGCCTGGTCTGCTGGGTGGCGGCGAACGGGGCGGTCCTCAGCAGGTTGTAGGCGCCCGGCGGGGAGACCCACACGTCGGTGAACGCGTTCATGTCCCGCCCCGCGTTTTCCAGGCCCTGTCAAAGGTCGCCGTGGGCGGCCTGGATCGCGACGCTGCCGAAGACCGCTATCGCGCCGGTCGCGGCGATCGCGACCGCCCGCGCACGGCCGGCGCGCAGCTCCATCGCCGCGACATGCGGACCGCGCTGGTGATCCCGGGCGCGATGCGCCGCACCAGCGCGAGCGTGGCGTTCAGCGGGATCGGCAGCAGCAGCAGCAGCGCGCCGACGAGGAAGACCATGCCGAGGACCGCCGATTTCGGGGCGGCGAGCAGGATCGCGGTGGCCGCCCCAGGCACACGACCCCCCCGAGCGCGGCCATCCCGTGGGCGGCCCCGCCGCCGCCCTCCTTCTGCGTGATCGCCGCGAGCGGGGAGCGCGAGACGATGTCTTTGAAGGGGCTCAGCACCGCGACCGAGGCGGCGAGCATCCCCCCGATGACGGCGATCCCGACGCTCTGGCGCTCACCGTCCGCTGGGAGCCCACGGCGAACGCGGAGGAGAGGTAGCCGGGGTTGGAGTGGAAGAGGTGGATCGAGAGCTCCTCCCCGAGTACGAGCCCCACGATGCAGGCGAGCACGCCGAGCACCACGGCGTCGAACATCAACACCCGATCACCGTCCCCGGCGGGTAGCCGTCGCGGCGCAGGTCCGCGATCAGCCGCCGGCGCTGGGGGATCGTGAGCAGCATCGCGTTGAACGCGAAGAGGAAGCCCACCAGCGCGCTGATCACCGCGAACAGGTACGTGGACTGGTTGGTGGCGGCGGCCGCCCGCGCAAACAGTTTTTCGTCGTAGCTCGCCGGCTCGACATTGAGCCGCCCGGCGGCGAGCCGCACAAGGCCCGCGCGCACCTGCGCTTCCTGGCCCGGGGCGGGCTCCACGAGGATGCGGCTCACGCGCCCGGTGAGACCGCTCATTTCCTGGGCGAAGGAGAGCGGGGCGATCGTGATCGGGCTGAAGATCAGCGGGCCGATCTGCTTGGCGCTCAGCTGCTCGTAGAGCGGCGCCTGGGCCACCCGCCCGTCCAGCTGGAGGGTGGCTTCCTCGCCGAACTTGGTCACGCCGATCTTCTGCGCCAGCGGCGCGGGCAGCACGATCGCGCCGATCCCCGCCACCGGGGAGAGCTGCGTGTTGTGCACGAGCGAGCCCCCCAGTTCGGAGAGGCTCGCGTCGGCCCCGACGAGCTCCACCGATTCGTGCCCCCTGGGCCCCACCGCGTTGGCGTTGCCTTCCAGCAGCGGCGCCACGGTGCGCACCCCGGGGAGCGCGCGCACCTGCTTGACGTACCCTTCTTCGAAGCCCTGCGCGTCGCGGGCGACCAGCTGCAGGGTGGCGTTGCCGACGATCCCGTGCGAGAGCTGCGCCACCGAGCTCGAGAGGCTCGAGCTCGCGACCTGCGAGGCGAACAGCAGTGCGACGCCCGCCGCGATCCCCACCACCGCGAACAGCTCCTGCAGGAGGCGCGCACGCAGCCGCACGCGGTAGAGGTGCAGTACGTTCGAGGGCTTCAAGGCGGCGACCCCGCGTCCTACTGCGCGACCCGCGCAGCCCACTGCTCGGGCTCGTACTCGCCGAGCTTCCCGTCGCGCAGCGCGTACACCCGGTCGGCGTAGGCGGCCGCCTGGGGGTCGTGGCTGACGAGCACGATCGCGACCTGGTGCTCGCGGCAGAGCTCTGTCAGCAGCTCGAGCACTTCGCGGCCGCGCTGGCTGTCGAGGCTGCCGGTGGGCTCGTCGGCGAGCAGCAGGCGCGGTTCGGTGGAGAGCGCGCGGGCGATCATGACCCGCTGGCGCTCGCCCATGGAGAGCGTCTCCGCGCTGTGATCGAGGCGCGCGCCGAGACCCAGACGATCGAGCAGCGGCGCGATCTTGCGGTGGGCCTCGCGCCAGCGCATGCTCTTCAGGAGCTTCAGCACCGCGTTGTCGATCGCGCTCACCCCGGGCAGCAGGTCGAAGTTCTGGCGGATGAAGCCCAGTTCGGAGAGCCTGAAGTGCGAGGCCTCGCGCTCGGAGAGCGAGGAGACGTCGCGCCCGCCGATCAGCACCGAGCCACTGGTGGGCTGCAGAAGCGTTGCGACCATCAGCAGCAACGTGGTCTTACCCGAGCCGCTGGGGCCGTACAGCGCGACCATCTCGCCCGGCTCGACGGTCATCGAAACGCCGTCCACGGCGCGTATCGGTTCGCCGCCAGCCTCGGCGTAATGCTTTACAAGATTGCGTAGCTCAAGCAAGGAAACTCTCCCTCGGGCCGCGGATACGACGGTGACCAGACCGCTCCACGGCGCCCTTATGTATAGATCCGATCAGACAGGGACTCTACTTGATGCCATGTCCCTCATGGCCCACAGTGCCGGGCGGGGTCGCGGTCAACGCGATTGCGCCCGCGGTCCCGCCCTGTACCAACTCACCAACCACACTCGGTAGCACGACCTCCGCCCCGTCACCGCGGCGCGCGGGCGCTCCGGGGGCGCTCGGCGCCAGGCGCCGCAGCGCCAGACGCGAGCGAAACACGATCATCGACAGAGCCGCCGGCTCCCCGAGCGCGCGCAGCACCGCGTCGGCCACCGGCGCCGCCTCGGGCCCCCGTGCCTCCGCCGTCGAGAGATAGAAGCTCGCCATCGCCGCCAGCACCAGTTCGTGGCGGCGACCCGGCAGCGCGCGTGCGGCCTCCATCGAGCGCTCCGCCAGCAGGCCCATGCGCGTGGCGGCGTCCACCGGCGAGGCGTAGCAGCCGACGAGGCTGCGCTGCCCAGTGGCGTAGTCCTCGGCGGCGTCCACAAGATTGTCGAGCAGCGAGTGCAGTGCGCCGATCCAGGGGAAGTAGGCCTCCTCCATCGCCGCGATCTCCGCGGAATCGACATCCGACTCGGCGGCCGCCGCGATCAGCCCATACACACACAGCGAGGAGCCCCCGGAGGCGGCCGTCTCCCACCAGCGCAGACCGCTACCCGGCGGCGTGTGGGTGCGCGCCCACTGTTCCAGGGCCAGGTAGTCGCCCTGCACCTCGCCCGTGTTGCAACTCTGGAACGCCACGATCCGCTCCGCCGCTCGCAGCGCCGCCGGCGCCACCGCCGCGTAGGAGGGCAGCTCTGCCAGCGCCGCACGGCAGCCATCCACCGTCTCCGCGAGGTAGCCCCCGTCATCGTGCAGGTGGTGGTGGGCGTAGTAGTCGAGGTGCTCCGCCTCGGGATCCAGCGCAACCAGCAGCGCCCGGTGCAGCAGCCGCCCGTTGGCCGCCGGGTCGGTGTTCGGCAGCTCTGTGAGCATGTCCAGGTAGTTGTAGGCCGCCTGGAAGCAGGCCATCGCACGCACCGCCGCCGAGCGCCGCCGCCGGGGGACGAAGGCCGCGAACGCGCTCGCCCCCTCGATGTTGCCCCACTTGTGCAGCGCGTCGACCACCACCTGACGCAGCAGCTGGTCGGGTATCTCTCGGGCTCGGGCCTCCCGCCGGCGGCGCTCGGCGCAGACCCGGGGGAAGACACCCAGCCAATAGCGACGGGCGGCTCCCGCGAAGGATCCCGCGAGCGCGGTGCGACTACCAGCTATGGAACCCATCGAACACCTCCCCCAGACCCTAGCTCCTCGACCGCGCCTACCCGCGCGATGGCCGGATTATAGACGCACACGCGATGCTTTGTCTAGTCGGGGGCCCGCCTAATGTCAGCGGGCGTTCCGGCGGACCTCGCGCAGGACCGGCGTTGGGGCGCCGCTACACGGGGATCGGGACTCGGCCGTACGCGGATCGGTCAGCGGGCGCCACAGGGACCTACGTGGGACAGCGTCGGCGCGCGGCTACGCGAGATCAGCGATCGGCCCGCACGCGGAGCGCCCGCTCGAGCTCATGCCCGCGCGGAGTGAGCGACCAGACGTTCGGTTCCCCGCGGATCTGGCTTTCGCCCTCGTTGGCGATCAGACCGAGACCCTCAAGGCGCGCCAGCAGCTTCGACATCTGGCCCTGGTCGGCCACCCCCGCTTCGCGTGCGACCTGGCGGTTGTTGAGCCCCGGTCGGGCGGCCACCGCGCAGAGGACGCGCATCGTGCGGTAGGTCAAGCGAATGTCCAGATGCTTGAGAGGGTCCGTGTTGCGCGCCCGGCGTACCCGCAGCGGGCGGCGAGCCAGCTCGGCGGCGGCGGCCTCGGGGCCGAGATAGGGGAGCACGATCATGCTCATCAGCTGGCCGCGCAGTCCCATCAGCGGCTTGGGGCTCGGCTCGCACAGACGCGTGTAGAGAACGCCCAGCACCGCGCCCACCACGCCCTCAGCCGTCACGCGACTGAGACCGGCGGAGGCGGCCGTCTCTCGACGCCCCCGGTCCACGGTCCTCACCAGCGCGTCGACCACCCGTGCGCGGAGCTCCATGGCCGCCGGGCCGGCGGCGAGCGTGTCGACCACGCACAGCGCCGCCATCGTCGGTTCGGAGTCGAAGAGCTCGAGCATCGCAGTGAGGCCCGCCCCGATCCGATCGCTCCAAACGTGCTCGCGCCGGTAGGCCGGTAGCACCGCATCGGCGATCCGCTCGACCGCGTCGTCCAGAGCGGCCAGCAGGCACGCTTCGCGGTCCTCGAAGAGCTCGTAGAAGGTGCGCCGCGAGACGCCCGCCCGAGCCACCACATGAGCGACCGTGACCCGTTCGGCGCCCCGCTCGTGGGTCAGGTCGACCATCGCGCCCAGGATCCGTGCGCGCTGGATCTCCCCAACCTGCTCGTGCTGCAGTGCGGGACGGGAATGCCGCCGCCCGTTCGCGAGCAGCTTGGGTTCGCTCTCCCTGACGTTCTGCCTGCCGTGCCTGCTCACTTCTGCCCATCCTTCGATCGTCGCTCTACCCCATGACGCTCCTGGCAACTCCCACCGGCCTTGCGGGCCCCCCAATCGACCCCGCATGTGCAATGTAGGCGACCCGCGTTGGATTTATCAAGTCATGTTTCTCTCTCTCGTAGGAGCGCGCCGCGGCGTCCACCCAACCCAGACGCCGCTCCGGCCGCGGCCTTGGTGCTCAAATCCATGCCCGACGGCGTCGAGGACGGGTGTAGCATTGATTCAGACGCGAGCGTCCGCTCGGCGCGACGAGGGAGGCGGTTCAGATGCGCGAGTACGACTATGTGATCGTCGGAGCGGGGTCGGCCGGGTGTGTGCTCGCGGCGCGCCTCAGCGAGGATCCCGACGTCAGCGTGGCGCTGATCGAGGCCGGCCCCCCGGACACGATCGAGAACATCCACGTGCCCGTCGCCTTCAGCGCGCTGTTTCGCACCCAGGTCGACTGGGACTACTCGACCGCCGCGGAGCCCTTCGCCGATCGCAGGCGCATCTACCTGCCCCGCGGCAAGACCCTCGGGGGCTCCTCCTCGATCAACGCGATGATCTACATCCGCGGCAACCGCGCCGACTACGACGGGTGGCGCAGGGGTGGCTGCGAGGGGTGGGGCTTCGAGGATCTGCTCCCCTACTTCAAGCGCGCCGAGGACAACGAGCGCGGGGCCTCGGAGCTGCACGGCGCGGGGGGGCCGCTGAGCGTCTGCGAGGATCGCGCGCCCAACCCGATCACCGACGCCTTCCTGGAGGCCTGCGCGCAGAGTGGCCTGCCGGCCAACGAGGACTTCAACGGTGCCGCGCAGGACGGCTTCGGGCGCTACCAGCGCACACAGCGCGAGGGGCGCCGCTGCAGCGCCGCGGTGGCCTACCTGCACCCCGCGAGCTCCCGCCCCAACCTCGCCGTGGAGACCTACATGCAGGTCCACCGCGTGCTGTTCGAGGGCGAGCGCGCCATCGGCATCCAGGCGGCGCGGCTGGGGGAGCCGCACGAGCTGCGCGCCACGCGCGAGACGATCCTCTGCGGTGGGACCTACAACTCGCCCCACCTGCTGATGCTCTCCGGGGTGGGCCCCGCGGAGCTCCTGACCATGCTCCAGATCCCCGTGGTGCAGGATCTGCGCAGCGTGGGGCAGAACCTGCAGGACCACCCCGCCTCCGGACTCTCCTGGGCTCACGACGAGCCGGTATCGCTGCTGAACGCGCTGAGCGAGGAGAACCTCGCCGCCTTCCTCGCGGAGGGGCGGGGCCCGCTGACCTCCAACGTCGCCGAGGCCGGCGGCTTCATCCGCTCGAGCCCGGATCTCGACGCACCCGACATCCAGTTCCACGCGGCGCCCGCCCTCTATGTCGACGAGCCCGTCTTCGAGCACGGCTTCGGCGTGGCGCCCTGCGTACTCACGCCCGCCAGCCGGGGACTCCTCGCGCCGCTCTCCCCCGACCCCACCGCCAAGCCCTACATCCTCCACAACTACCTCTCCGAGGAGAGCGACATGGCGAGGATGGTGGAGGGGATGCGGGTAGCGATGGAGATCGCCCGCCAGCCCGCGCTCGCCCCCTACACCCGCCGCCCCTACTACACCCCCGCATCGGACTCCGAGGAGGACCTGCGCGCGCACATCCGCCAGCAGACCTTCACGCTCTACCACCCCGTCGGCACCTGCCGCATGGGCTCGGACGCCGAGGCGGTGGTGGACACGGAGCTGCGCGTGCGCGGAATCGAGGGGCTGCGCGTGATCGACGCCTCCGTGATGCCCACCGTCCCCCGTGGCAACACCAATGCGCCCACGATCGCAATCGCCGAGCGCGCAGCCGATCTGATCCGCCACGGCGAGGCGATCGCCTCGCGGGGCGCCCTGCACAGCGCTGCCTGACGCCACCGCCGCCGCCACCGTCCACCGCCGGGTCGACTAGCCTTTTGGGGCGCACCCGGAGGGGTGGCAGAGCGGTTGAATGCGGCGCCCTTGAAAGGCGTTTTCGGGGACCTCCCCGGACGAGGGTTCGAATCCCTCCCCCTCCGTTGATAGAGTCGGATTTGGCCTAGGCAAGCGAGATTGACGGGCTCCGAGTCGAAGGTTCGAGCGGTAGCGTCAACCGCCGGGAGGGCTGCGAAGGGCTCCTGAGGGGTGCTGACTACCCCACGGCTACCCCATGCGGGGAGGGGGACTGGAGGGCCGAGGAAGGCTTCGATGGCTGCCCATGCCGCCCCGTGGGTCAGAGGCCCGAGTCGGCGCGTCCAGCCGTCGCCAACTCCCGCCGTCATTAGGCGGTCGTCTGACCGGCGTTTGCTAGGCGCTCCTGGGTCTTGTCGCGCGCCTCGCGGATTGTCCCACTCGTCAGCAGCAGGTCGAGTGCGCACCACACGCGCTGGTTACGGAAGATTTTGCCCGTGCGCACAGGCTGCGGGGGCTCGATGACCGGGCCGAGGGTGTATAGGAAGTGGGGTTCATCGCTCCAGTCGGCCTCGGGAATGATCTCGGCTATGTAGTCGTGGGGGCGCGTTATGACCTCGTAGTGCTCCACGTGGCGTATCTGCTGGAGCCGGCCGTCAAAACGGAAGCCGACGTAGTTCGGGGGGGTGTGTGGCCAGCCGCCCCTGCCGCCCACGGGGTGGTAGTAGCAGTTGCGCTCCCACCACCGTGTCCTTGAACGTGAGACTGGACCAATCAAGAGGGCTCTGGCCGAGCGCTACGACGAACACCTCGTTTGAGGTCACATTCTGCATCGTCATCAACCCCTTCAGGTAGCTGTGTAGCTCCAAGAGGAGCCTTTTCTCGGCATGGCTTCGGCTGGCGGTAGCCGTGTCATTTGCCAGTTCCGCGATTCGCTTCCAGGGCACGTAGGAGACCGGAATACCGGAGATCGGATTCGCCAACGCCTCGACTGGTGGGTAGTACGGCGCGCACTCGGCGACGACCGCGATACGCCCCGTGCGGTCGTCGTGTGCGTTGAGCCGGTCGGCGTACTGCTGTAGCTGAGGAGGATGCGGCAGATTCCAGCCCCGCTTTGCCTCAAGGATCAGGTGCAGCCGCTCGGTCTCAATCTCGATGTCCGTGCGGCCAGTTCCGGCCTCGCTCTCCTGAAGGCGGATCGCTGTTACCTCGCCCTACTTCGCGTCGCCGTACGCCTCGCTCAGGACGCTCCGCGTGAAGCGCTCACTCTGAGCCAAGCCCCACCCCACGCTATACGTGATGTCGTCCTCCTTGCGGCCAAGAAGGTCGAAGACCGTTCCGACTGTCCGGCTGTGCAGCGTTAGCTCGGTCACGGCGGCAACGTCTCCTTCCATCCCATCTGCGGCAGCGTATTCCATTCGCCAGGCAGCCGAGAAGACCATAGCCGCGACGCTCAGCCGTAAACGCCCCACCCGTCGCTCATGCCCGGCGGCTTCGTCGGCCATCGTTTTGCGTCCTGACCGAGCGAGCGCGGCGTTTGCCGCCTCCACAGCGCCTCTCCGCGGTAGACTGAGACCGTGAGTGCAGCCAGCGAGCCCGTCGGTCACGATCTGGTCGTAGCTCCCGACGGGAGCATCCCTGCCGATCAGCTGACGCGCCTTGGTGTTGCGCCCGGTGCTCGTCTGCGCGTGGTGCAGACGAGTCAGCCTCGGACACTCGCCGGATTGTTGCCCGAACTCCCGGACCTGACGTGGGAGGAGTTCGAGGAGGCGAGCGCGCTTGCGACGCATGACCTCACCACCGCGTGAGGGTTCTCGCCGACTCGCACGCTGTCGTCTGGTATTTGCAGGGCTCCGACCGGCTATCCCCTCCCGCCGCGCAGGCGCTCGCAGATGCCGAGGAGACCGACGGCATCGTCGTATCCATCGCCACCTTGGTCGATCGGTGGTATGTGACCCAGACGACTCGTAAGCTGACCGACGCTCATCTGGCAGAACTGCGAAACGCACTCCTCTCTTCGGCGGGCTTCATCCTTCAGTCGATCGATCTGCCCGTCGCGGACGCCACGATGTCGATCGCACGAGACCTGCTCGCCGACCCGTGGGACCGCTTCATCGTGGGGACCGCCCGTATGCTGGCGCTGCCGCTGGTCACTCGCGACAAGGCCATTCGCGAATCGAGGATCGTACCTGTCATCTGGTGAGCAGCGATCACCGTCACCCGCCGAAGCGCTTGGCGTGCAGCTAGCTAATGCGCTTCCACACAAGCTGCGGGTTCGATCTTCGTCCCTCCCTCCCCGTTTTCGCCGGGTTGGTGGCGGTTGTTCGAACCCCCGTCTCGGCCGAAGGACCGCTCGATGTGCCGGTGGATGTAGAGCCCGCGCTTGCCGATCTTGATGCTGGGGAGGATGCCGCGGCGCGGCCCAATCTTGACGGTCGAGACGGGTTGTGCAAGAGTTCGGCGACCTCGCGCGAGCGACCTCGCGCGAGTAAAGTCTGCGTGATCAACCGTAATCGGACGTGTCTCTGACCTGACGGGCGCTGGTTTTGGGCGCCCGTCAGGTCAACCACGGAAAGGGGTGCACAGTGCTCGCAAGAGCGTTGGTTTCGATGGCGGCAGTGGCGGCGCTCGGTGTCGGCCCAGGTGTCGGCGGCGCAGCCGCTGCGACGCCGATACGGCTGTACCTGAGTCAGGCGGCGGCGTTCTCGATCCTCGGTCACTCCTGCGGGGGCATCCAGGAGGAAGTCTACGTGCGCGGGTTCGCTGCCAACGGCTACCCGGCCGGCAACGTCAACATGCACACCTCCTGCGGCGGCAGCGGGCGAGGCGGCGGCGGGCACACGACCACCTATACCGGCACCGCCAGCGTCATCTGGACGTGGTTCGGCGAAACGCGGTCGTTCGGGCCGCTGAAAGGTCCGCTGGTCGCGCTGCCAGCGACCGACAGTCATGGCGACCGGGTCTACAACGTGGGGACGGCGGCTTATCTGGAAGACGTCAATCCGCCGCTCCGGCCGCCAGCTCCGCCGACGGGGGTGAGCGCGAGCGTGGCCCTCGCCGAATCTGGCGAAACCGAATTCTTGCAGATGACCGTCTCGTGGACCGTGGCGCCGGCAACCGCGGGCCTGTTGCGGTACTCGACGATGACGGCGACCCCGGTGAAATCGAGCGCTCCGGTGTTGAGCGCCCAGAGGATCCCGTACTTCTCCTTTGGCTACCTGCAGCCGGCGCAGCCCAGTACCACCTACCGGGTGACCGTCACGAGCACCGACGCGGAAGGCACGAGCAAGCCGAGCACCCCGATCGAAATTACGACCCCTGGCTTCGACTGAGGGTCTCAGCCCTCGAGTATCCAGCAGCCATGACTGTCGCGTGCCTGAGTCGTCAACCAGTGCTGGCCTGGACCCTGCCGACATGAAGGTCGTGGAGGCATCTGGTTAGCCTGGTTGCGCGAATCCGTCAGGAGCCCGGCACTCTCCTGAGTAGCTCGGCTTGGGTCGGGTCGGCGTCGCGGAAACGCCCGGCGTGCAGCTCGCTAATGCGTTTCCACGCAAGGCCGGGGTTCGATCTTCGTCCCTCCCCCTCCGTTTTCGCCGGGTTGGAGTCCAATGTTCGAACCCGGCAGCGAATCGGCGGCGACGCGGAATCGATCCCTCTGGCCCGGAAGCAGTTTGCCGTCCATAGCGACCCTCGTGAGGCCAGTACGGGGACATCATTCGGTACCGTGGGGCTCGTGGTTAGCGACGCGATGATCGTGGATGCAGGACAGCGGTTGGCGGCAGCCGCGCGTTCCCCTGCGCGAGTCGTGCTCTTCGGCTCGCGGGCGCGTGGGGATGCGCGCGAGGACAGCGACTTGGATTTCCTCGTGATCGAGGAGCATCTCGACAGCAAGCTGAGCGAGATGGTGCGCCTGCGCGATGCGCTTCCGCCGCTGGCGGTCCCCGTTGACGTCGTTGTCGTCTCTGAGGAGGAGGTCGCACGGCGGTCTCCTGTTCCGAGCACGCTCGTGCACCGCGCGCTCCGCGAAGGCCGCATCCTTGTCCCGGCCTGAGCTGGAAGAGGCGCTGCTCTTGCTGCGCAAGGCTCAGGAGGACGCCGACGCCGTCAAGAAGCTCGTGCCGGACACCGATATCGCGGACTCGGTCGTGGGCTTCCACGCGCAGCAGGCCGCGGAGAAGGCGCTGAAGGCTGTACTTGCAGCCTCTGGCGATGACTTCCCGTGGACACACGACCTGCGGCATCTCATGGACCGGCTCCAGGCAGCGGGCACGCCATTGCCGGCATCGTTGCGCGAGGTCCGTGTGCTGATCCCATGGGCTGTCGAGTTTCGATATGGAGAGACGATCGAGGATCTACTGGAGCGCGAGCAGGCTTTGGCGCTGGCGGAGGAGATCATCGTGTGGGCGCGGGATCAAATCGAGGCTCCGGCTCGAACGCAGCCGGTGCGGGCGGGTGACCGCGAGTCGGGGATCGTGCGCGTTCCATCGCGCAGCAAGCCGCTGTTCCCCGCCGAGCGAACGCTGCTCGCCGTCGTGCTGCGCGGCGTATCCCTACGCGAGGTGCGATGGGACCCGCGTCTCGGACCCGATCGTGAGCGGTCGGGTGTTCTTGGGATCGGCAAGGACGCAGCCTCTCGACTCACCGAGGGCGAGACGCTGCACATCGCGCAGGTCGACGGTGGTGTGAGGTTGGACTGATCATCCCGCGCCAAATCGCTCCTCATGGAGCTTTCGAATCAGGGCCACGGAGATTTCGAGAACTTTCCCGCCATCCCCGCTCCATCTATTTTCGGGTCGTTCTTGGCTCTGTGAAGCCAAGGCTGGCGGAGCGTTATGCCTGCCCCTCGTCCCATTGCCACGAGCAGATCACCGTGCAAAGCACCTCGTAGCCCTCCTGGATCCTCTCGGGTGGAGCAACAAGCAGAGGAGCTTGAGCATGCCGTCCATGAGTGGGAACCACAGTTCGCATGAGCGGATATCGACGGCCGCTCGGTCGGGCAGGCCGAGCGCGGCTCCCGCCATCGTGCCACCGAGATGCCACAGGTAGGCGACATCGCCGGCGAAGCGAACCTTGGTGACGCGTCCCAGGGCGCGAAGGCCGTTCTGCCGCTCGGCCTTCAGCAGCCACAGCTCTGGATCGAGCCGCCGCTGCCATAGCTGAACCTTGCCGCGCACACTCAGGACCTGAATCGAACCGACATACTGAGGCCCAGCGTCCTGACAGTAGAGGGCCGCACATACAGCCGTGCCAGCCAGAGCGTCGGGGGCCCGGAATCCTGGCCAGTTCGTCGGCGTTGCACGCACTCCAGCCAGGCGATATCCCGAACCGGGCAGCGCGCCCTTTGACCGTCACGGATAGGTGGCCTTCCACCTGCCCGCCGGATAGCTCATGAACATGTCCATCGCCGCCGACGCGGTCGAGATCCTGGTAGTTGATACCCGCCATCATGCGTTCTCCTACCTGAGCGATCTCGTCAAAAAGCCCCAAGGTCATCCTCTCACGCCAGCTAGCGCGTGGAATCGTACCATCAGAATCGGGGCTTTCTGTATGCTACGCGGACAGCCGATGTGCGTCGCGCTGGTGGCCTGCGTGGCGGATTGCCTCCGCCGCCCGCCGCCGCGCTTGCCGCCCGACCGGCTCCATAAGGTGCTCAAGGAGGGAGTCGAGGACGCCGCAGGGTTCGCAGGTCGTCCCGCGACCCGTACTGGCCGGATCGGCCGTCGCATAGATGGCTCTGGCTGGCTACAACCCACGTGGACGAGCCTGTCAATTGGCTACGTCCACCGCGATGTTGTTGCGGCGGGTCAGGCCGACGAGCAGATTGATGTCGTGCGGGTCTATCCCCGCCCGCCGCGCAAGCGCTCGCAGAGGCGACGGGCGATCCCAATCAGTTGAACTGCGGCAAATTACGCTAAGGCCCGGCGCACCGGGTGCCGATTTACCGGTGTGTCAGCCGCGCGCCGATCGATTCGAACGCGCCGCCGCCGTCCTTCGCCTACTGGCCTCATGGAGCGGCTGCGCCACACCGCGTGGGCGCTGGCGACGCTCGCGGTGATGGTGGGCGCGCTCATCGCGGCGGTGCTCACGGTCCGCGCACGGGACGCCACCAGGGACTCGCTGCGCCAGGCACAGGTGGCGCTCGCTGCCGCACCGGGCGCGTTGAACGGCGCCTTCGCGACCCCGCAGCCGTTGCTGGCGGGCGAGCCCCTCGGCGCGACCGACGTCCTCGAAGACGCGGAATTGCGCGCCCAGCTGACCGGTGCGATGGCCGCCCTCGAGCGCTTTTGGCCCACCCCCGCGGCGCGGGCGCTGCGCGCCGAAGCGGCGCTGCTCGACTCCGATTTGGCCGAGATCATGGGCCTGATCGTGCGCGGTCACGTGGACGAGGCGAGCGAAGTCGACGACCGCTACGCCGAGCCGCTCGCGGGCGCGCTCTCCGCCGAGATTGGCACGGTCAACGGCACACTCGACCGCCAGGTCGAGACGGCCGAACGGACCTCCGAGGAGGCGATGTTCGGGGTGGTCGCGATCGCCGGCGTGCTGACGGCGGTGCTGCTGATCGGCCTGGCGGCGATGCGCCGCCGCGCGATCACCATCGAGATCGAGCGGCGCGTGGCGCGCGACACCGAGGAACGCCTGCGCCACCTCGCCTTCCACGACGCGCTCACCGGCCTGCCCAACCGCCTGCTGGCGTTTGATCGCGCCGAGCAGATGATGGCGCGCGCCCACCGCCACGACCACCCCGTCGCCGCGCTGTACGTCGACGTCGACGACTTCAAGCGCGTCAACGATACGTACGGGCACACGGCAGGCGACGAATTGCTGCGCGGTGTGGCGGGCCGCCTGGCAGCGATCGTGCGCGGGGGCGACACGGCGGGCCGCCTCGGCGGCGACGAGTTCGTCGTCCTCCTCGAGGGCCCCACGCTCGACGCCGGCCCCGAGCTCGTCGCCGAACGGCTGCTGCAGTCGCTGCGCCGGCCGTACGAGCTCAGCGGCGACTCCGGGCCCCTGTCGGTCACGGCGAGCGTCGGGATCGCGACGGGCGTCCGCGACAGCGCCCAGGAGCTGCTGCACGACGCGGACCTGGCGCTGTACAAGGCCAAGGCCACCGGCCGGGACCGCTACGTTGTCTTTCGATCCGCCGCGCCCCTCGTTCCGAGCGGTGGCGCACACGAGGTGAGCGCGTCGAGCCCCTCCAGGTAGGGGTCCCCAGCGGCGCCGGCAACCTCGAAGAGCGGATCGGGTAGTAGGGTTGCGGTTCGGTCCAAGATTCGAGAGCTGGTGCAGATGAGCGTCGAGCGGGGCAGGTCGGTTGTCGAGATCGCGGCGGTGCGGGCACCGGCCGCGCACTACGACGTGGCGATCCTTGGAGGGGGGCTGGCGGGTCTCACGCTGTCGATCCAGCTCAAGCTGGCCCGGCCGCAGACGCAGGTGGTGGTGCTCGAGAAGCGCGAGGGCCCCGCGCCGCTGGCGGCCTTCAAGGTCGGGGAGTCGACGGTGGCCTGCGGTGCGCACTACTTCTCCGAGATCGTCGGGATGCGCGAGCATCTCCAGCAGGAGCAGCTGAAGAAGTGCGGCCTGCGCTACTTCCTCCCGGGCGGGGGCAACGAGGACATCACCGCGCGAGCCGAGCTCGGAGTGCCGTTCTTCCCGCCGCACGACAACTTCCAGCTCGACCGGGGCCTGTTCGAGAACAAGCTCGCCGCACGCGCCCGGGCACTGGGCGTCGACATCCAGCAGGGCGCCCGGGTGCGGGAGGTCGAGCTCGGCGGCGACGCGCACCGCGTGGCGTTCGAGCAGTTCGAGAGCGAGGGGGGCCTGACGGCGCGCTGGATCGTGGACGCCTCGGGTCGCGCCAGCATCCTCAAGCGCAAGCTCGAGCTGGCCGCGGACTGCGGGCATCACATCAACTCCGCCTGGTTCCGTCTGGGAGGAGGGCTCGACCTCGAGGAGTGGGGCAGGGACGACGCGGCCTGGATGGCGCGGATGTCCGAGCCGGGGATCCGCAAGCTCAGCACCAACCACCTGATGGGAGAGGGCTACTGGGTCTGGCTGATCCCGCTCTCGAGCGGGCCGATCAGCATCGGCGTGTGCGCCGACCCGCGCCTTCACCCCTACGAGGAGATCAACGAGTTCGATCGCCTGCTGGCGTGGCTGCACAAGCACGAGCCCCAGCTCGCCGCAGCGGTCGCTGCGCGCCAGGAGGACGTCGAGGACTTCCTGCGCGTCAAGGACTTCGCATATGGGGTCAAGCAGACGTACTCGACCGAGCGGTGGTCGCTGGTGGGCGAGGCGGCGGCGTTCGCCGATCCCTTCTACTCGCCCGGCTCCGACTTCATCGGCTACGGCAACACGTTCACCGCCGATCTCGTCGTCCGCGACCTGGACGGCGAGGGCATCGAGGCGCGGGTGGAGTACTTCAACGACATGTACCAGCGGCTGTTCGCCTTCGTGATCTCGAGGTACCGGGACTCCTATCCACTGTTCGGCAACCCCTGGGTGCTCTGTGGTTTTCTGACCTGGGACTTCTATGCCAACCACATCGGCTACAACCTGATCTTCACGCAGAACAGGGCCACCGATCTCAAGTTCATGAGACGTGCGGATGAGGACCTGGGGCGGCTGGAGCGGCTGAGCATCAACATGCACGAGCTGGTGCGCGAATGGCACGAGATCGAGCGCAGGCCGCGGGCGGCGGTGATGCCCCCGCCCTTCGCCGTGGCGATCCAGGGACTCCTCGGTCTCGTCAAGGAGTATCCCGACGACGACGCGCTGATCGATGCGCTGATCGAGCACGTGCACAACTCGGAGGCACTGGCGATCGCGATGTTCGAGCGGGGGGCGCGCGCGCTGGCGGAGTCGCCGCCGACCGATCGGACGATCGACCCTTACGTGGTGAGCCTGGACCCCACACGGTGGGAGGCCGATGGCCTGTTCGATGGTGGTGGGATGACGGTGGAGCAGGCCAGGCAGATCGTGGAGGGCATCGATGGCGTCTGGGACGCCACGGCTCCCCCAGATGTCGTCGCGGCCTGACCCTGCGGGCGCGCCCACGGGCGCACGGCCTTGGCTGAGCAGGCACACCTCCGAGACGACGACCCTGACCCGGCAGGCGCGCACCTCCAAGGCATCGACGGCCGATCGAGCACGCCGCACCGCCTGGGTCTCGCCTACTAGGATAGTTTTGCTCCTAGCCCAACCCCGATTGGAGGCCCGCCTTGCACCCGCGGCTGCTCGACCAGGTACTCGATCCCGATGCTCTGCTCGCCAAGCTGGCAGAGCTCGAACGGGCCCGCGCCGAGCATCCCGAGCACGCCCGCGTCGGCCAGGAGCGCTACGACAGCATCAAGCACGCGCTCACCGACGAAGCGATGCGAGCTCATGCGCCCTCGGCCCGCGGCGGGGGCGGGCCAGGTGAGGGGCGCCCGCCGGCCACGATCTACCTCCAGCCCCACGCCGCGCTCAGCCAGTTTCAGAGCGTCATCACGAACTGCTTCGAGGCGGAGCTCGTCTCGGCGGGACGGCTGGAGCCCTCCGAGCACGGGATCGGCCGTCTGCTGGAGGAGCTCAAGGAGCGGTTTCGCCGCTTCGGGCCCTGCGACATCCGCTGGGTCGAGCCGTCCCTGCTGAAGCTCGCCACCGGTCTGCTCGCCGACAAGCACGCCTTCCCCGATCGCCCGCCCGAGCGCGTCGAGTTGGCCAGCAACGCGCGGGTGTTCCTCGTCGGCGACTGGGCCACCGGCCTCCCCCAGGCGAGGAACGTGGCGAGCGCGATCGCGCGGCAGCTGGCCGAGACCCCCGCCGAGCGCGAGTGCCACGTGATCCATCTCGGCGACACCTACTACTCGGGGCTGGAGGAGGAGTACACCCACCGCTTCCTGCCCCTCTGGCCGGTCCAGAGGGACTCGCGGGCGCGATCGTGGTCGCTGAACGGTAACCACGACATGTACGCCGGAGGACACGGCTACTTCGACACCCTGCTGCGCGATCCGCGCTTCAACCTGCAGGGGGGCTCGAAGCTGCTTTTGCCTCGGCAACGAGCACTGGCAGATCGTGGGGCTCGACAGCGCCTACAAAGATCCCGACGTGCCCGACCTTCAGGCGCCCCAGCTGCCCTGGCTGGAGGGTTTGCTGGCTCCAGCCAATAGACCCGCGACGATCCTGCTCACCCACCATCAGCCGTTCAGCGCGTGGGAAGCGGTCGGGTCCCCGCTCGCCGGAACCATCTGCGGCGCGATCGGCGAGCGGCGGGTCGAGGCGTGGTTCTGGGGCCACGAGCACCGCTGCGCGGTGTACAAGCCCGGCATCGATTACGGGGAGTATCACGATCACGCCGCCTACACCGCGATCGTCGGCCACGGCGGAGTGCCCAATCTCGTGTCGGGACCCGACATCCGGCCAATGGACGCCCTCGATGCGGGGAGCGTGCAGTGGCAGAACACCGACACCGACACCTACACGGTCGGGGAAGACACCTGGAGCTACGGCGGCTTCGCGGTCATCGACTTCGCCGCGGACGGCGCCACGATCCAGTACTACAACGAGCTCGGGCATCCCCGAACCGACACCCACGGCGGGACGCTCGCACCCGACCGGCTGCCCAGGCTCTAGCGCCGGCGCTCCCGATGCTCGTAGACCTGCACGCCCACTACCCGATGCACCTTCTGCCGGAGAGGGAGCAGCGCACCCACGGGCATCTGCTCACCTGGGTGCGGCGGCGCTGGCAGGCGAGCCTGGTGGGGCTGATCTCGCTGCTCCTCAACTACCAGGGCCCCCACGACGAGCCCTCCGTCACGGTGGAGCGAATGCGCGAAGGCGAGGTCGGCGCCGCCCTGTCGGTGCTGTACGCGCCGCTCGATGAGATGGATCTGACCAAGCGCTACGGTGCACCCCCGGGCGGCGGCTACTGCTCGGACGTGCTCGCCCAGCTCGAACTCGTCGAGCGGCACGTGGAGGGGCGCAGCGACGTCGCGGTCGCGCACTCGCCGGCCGAGCTCGACGCGCTCATCGAGGAGGGCCGCCTGGCGCTCATCCACTGCATCGAGGGCGGTTTTCAGCTCGGAGAGAGCGAGCAGGCGGTGCGCGAGCACGTGCGCACCCTCGCGCAGGCGGGCGTCGCATACATCACCCTCGCACACCTCTTCTGGCGAGAGGTCGCCACCAACGCACCGGCGCTGCCGTTCCTGACGGACTCGATCTACAACCTCGTGTTCCCCCAGCCCCAACAGGGTCTCGCTCCGCTCGGGCGCGCGGCCGTCGAGGCGATGGCCGAGGAGGGGATCCTGATCGACATCACCCACATGAGCCAGCGCGCCATCGACGACACCCTCGCGCTGCTCGACCGTCGCGAGCCCGACCGGCGCCCGCCGGTGATCGCCACACACATGGCGTGCCGGTTCGGGAACCTCGGCTACTGCCTCTCCGACGAGACGATCGCCAAGGTCGCGGAGCGAGGAGGCGTGCTGGGCTGCATCCTCTGCGAGCACTACATCACCAGCGGGCTGCGTGGGAGCGTGCGCTCGCTCGCGGACTCCCTCGATGCTCTCTGCCGGCACATCGATCGGATCCGCCAGGTCACCGGCTCGTTCAACTTCGTCGCGATCGGCTCCGACCTGGACGGCTACATCAAGCCCGCCCTCCCCGGACTCGAACACATGGGACGCATGAGCGACCTGCAGGAGGGGCTTCACACTCGCTATGGGGCTGACGTCGCAGAGCGGATCTGCAGCGGGAACGCGCTGCGAGTCCTGCGGGCAGCCTGGCGCGGGCGGGGCGGGTAGATCTTGGAGCTTGGAGCGGGGCTGGCGGGATCGGGCTGACCGGCGAACCCCACCGACCTTCCAAAAACCTGCTGATCCGGCCCCCGTCAAACCCGGTCCGGCTCAATGAGGCCAGGCCGCCGCTATGTGCCGCAGCCAAAGAGCGAGGCTTGGCTCGCATGGTCTCCCCGCCTCAGCAGAAAGTCCCTGAACTTCGGGGCAGTGTATTCGTATTGCCCCTTCCTGACCCGATAGAGCACGCCGCTGTCTACGAGACGCCCAAGCAGCACGTTGATGTTGCCGGGAGTCTTGCTGATCGCCTCATTCAGATCAGCGACTACAAGGGGCGGATACTCACAATCAGCGCTCGCAAGCAGCACATCCTGCTCCGCCGGCGTGAGCGTGGCAACACGCGGATCGTAGAAGTCGAGGTCGAGTCGACGGTAGATCTCGGGGCGGGCCGCATCGAGGAGCGGCTCGCTAAAGCGAGAGACTCCCGCCACGTCAGCGGCATCCCAAAGCTCGGCCCCCCACAGCTGCAGGAAGTATGGATAGCCCTCAACTTCCTCCACGACGCGCTCAGCAAGCCCTGAATCGAGGACTACGGTTGACTCGGCCAGTGGCCTGACGAGCGCGTCCTTCGCATCGTCGGGTCCAAGCGACCCAATCTCCTCGCCACGGAACATCCGCTCCGTGTAGGAGCGAGCACGAAGAAGGTTGCCAGTTAGTGTTGGCAGTCCGCAGAGCACCATCCCGATTGGCAATTCGGCCTTCTGAAGCGAAGAAATCGCAGCGACGAGCAAGGACAGGGGATGTTGCCCAGTTGGGCGTGTCTCGTCGCGTATCACCTGGACCTCATCGAGCAGGAGCATGAGGCCGTTCTTGCCGTGTGAGACGACGCTATCGACAGTCTCGAACAGTACGCGGGACAAATCTTCCCGCGCCGGATTGGCCCCAGGCTCGTAGGTCATGCGAAACTCTCCCCACTCGATGCCGAGTGTTCCGACCTTTCGCGTTGCGCCTCCAACGGCGCTCTTGAGTCTCTCAACCCGAGACACCTCTTCACGCGCCGCCTTTAGCGCTGCCGCTAGGGCCGCCGACACAGCGTCGTCTGTGTTATGGCCAGGCTGAAGCTCTAGGAACGCAGATGCCCAATCCAACTCCTGAGCGACCGTGCGGAACTCCCCGAGGAGCACGGTCTTGCCCACGCCGCGTAGACCTGTCAACCGCACATTGGCAGGCTGCTCCGGCGCGGCTCGAATGACCGACCTGAACCGCCTCAGCGACTGGTCCCTGCCTGCCAGGTACAGGGGCTTGGTCCCGACGCCCGGCCGAAAGGGATTCTTTCCCAATGCAGCAGACATTACAGCAAACATCATAACAAGCCTAAACCTAAAGCAAAGCTCTTTATGAGCCAGATTTCGAGACTGATGGCTAGCTAGACTAGGAGAGGACAGACACTGGAGACCGATCAACCTCGGGTTCTGACCAAGCTCGTGTATCCGGCGAGAACGGGGATGGCAAGAAAGCTCTCGAAATCTCCGTGGCCCTTGATCCGCAAACTCCATGAGGAGCGATTTGGTCCCACGGCCGACTAGGGCAAGGCGTGCCCCACGCGTTGCGTCGATCAGGATGACCTGCGAATCCCACAATCCTTCCTGGGCCGCCTCCCAGAGCATCTCATGGGCCTGGTCGAACGGCAAGCCCGGCGACGGGCGGCCGAGGCAATCCGCAGGTAGATTGAAGTACGCGGGTTCGACGTGGGTGTCGTCCGACCCCTAGACGAACATATGTTCGTGTCCAGGAAGGTTTTCGAGTACAGCGCGAGAAAGACAGCACTGATGGCAGACAAGAGTGCGATCGAGTGGACCGAGGCCACATGGAACCCGGTCACCGGCTGCGACAAGGTGTCTCCCGGCTGCGCGCACTGCTACGCGGAGACGTTCGCCGAGCGCTTTCTCGGTGTGCCTGGTCATCCCTATGAGCAGGGCTTCGCGCTCAAGCTCTGGCCGCACCGGCTTGAACATCCGTTGCGATGGAAGCGGCCACGGATGATCTTCGTCAACTCGATGAGCGACCTGTTCCACGAGCGCATCCCCGACGACTACATCGCGCAGATCTTCGAGGTCATGGGGGCTGCGAGTCAGCACACCTTCCAGATTCTGACCAAGCGCCATGAGCGGCTCGCACAGCTGGCCCCTGACCTCCCGTGGCATCCGAACGTATGGATGGGCGTGACAATCGAGAATCGGCGGTTCGTGCATCGAGCGGACTACTTGCGCGAAGTACCGGCAGCGGTCCGCTTCATTTCAGCCGAGCCGCTGCTGGGTCCGCTCGAAGGTCTGGACCTCTCCGGCATCCACTGGCTCATCGCAGGCGGCGAGTCCGGACATCGGCACAGACCCGTAAAGGTCGAGTGGCTGCGGGAACTCCGCGACAGCTGCGTTGACCATGACGTCGTCTATTTCTTCAAGCAGTGGGGCGGTCACCGCGCCAAGAGCGGAGGAAGGCTGCTGGATGGACGAACATGGGACGAGTTGCCCGAGTCCCGAGCGCTTGAACCAGCATGAATGAACGCGAGGCACGGCCGTGGGGCTACTGGACCCGCGCGAAGCTCGCCATCCTCAATGACTACCTGCCGGCGTTCCTGCAAGCGGCGAGCGGCAAGAGCGACGAGTACATCTACTTGGACGCTTTCGCCGGCCAGGGGCGCGGTATCGATCGCCTGACTGGCGAAGAATTCAACGGCTCGGCGCGTATAGCGCTCGAGGCCAAGGCGCTGCAAGCTGACGCGCAGTTCACCCGACTCCGCTACTTCGAGCGGGCGAGCAAAGCGAAGGAGCTTGAGACACGGCTACGTGTCGAGTACCCGGGCCGCAACATCGAGGTCTACGGCGGCGATTGCAACGTCGAGATACCCACCGCTCTCAATGCTCTGCGCACATACCGGTGGGCCCCAACCTTCGCCTTCATCGACCCGGACGGAATGGAGTTCGAGTGGCGGACACTCGAAGCACTCGCTGAGCACAAGCAGGGCTATCGCGCGACATCCAGCTTGAAGCCTGAGTACAAGGTGGAGCTGTGGCTCCTTTTCCCAACACAGGGTTTGGTACGGACGCTCGCCCTCGACGCAGCGAAGTTGCGTCCCAGGGACGAGGCGCGTGCAACGGCGCTCTTCGGCACCGACGCTTGGCGCTGGATCTACGACCAGCGCAAAGAAGGCAAGCTAAACCCGCAGCATGCCAGGGACGAATACGTCAACCTGGTGCGTTGGCGACCGACGGAGGATCTCAGTTATCGGCGAACCCACGCGCTGGAGTTGAAGAACACCGGCGGCGGGCCCATCTATCACATGGTCTTCGCCACCGACAACGATGCAGGCGACAAGATCATGGCCGACATCTATGCGAAGACGGCACGCCAGATCCCTGAGATGCGCCAAGAAGCTCGTGATCGCAAGCTTGGCCAAGCGACACTGGACCTCGGCGCCACCCACGATGCCGAGGATGCGACGTACCACTACGAGCCTCCGTGGAAGCCTCCCGCGCTGCCCTGACCAGCGGCACCAATGAGAGAACCACAGTCGCGGCCGCGCTCGGCGAGGCCAACCGTCACCGCGACTACACGGATGCTCAGCGCCCGAGCTTGACGGGAGCGAGTGTCACCGCGACCGCCGTTCCGGCGGCGTGCTTGCTGCCTGCGCGCAGGTTCTGACGTCTCACGACGTGCCGTCCGTGCCCGCGGGGCGGCCAGGTGACATGACCGAGCTTGCAGTGCGCCGCGCGCAGAGTCCGGCGGGCCTGCGTTAGCGTGTCGCCCTTCAGCGCGGGGACGACGCACTGCGAGTTCGCAGCTTCCCTACCCCTCCGTTCGCCTTCTGCTTCGGCATGTTCGATTTCTTCATGGCGCCTCTGCGCTGCCGCCGCCTGTCGTTCTTCGGCGGTCTTCCTTTCTTCAGCCACCTTCGCTTCGCGTTCGTTGTGTTCGACATTTTCCTTCGCCTGCTGTTCGGCGGTCTTTTCTTTGGCGCGGCGTTCCGCGGCTTCTTTGGCTTCGCGTTCTAGGGTTTCCTCGAACGGCTTGGATCCTTCCGCAGAGTAGGCGCCAGCGGCCACCGGGATGGCGAGCAGCAAGCAGGATGCGGCGCACACAACGAGTCTTAGACGCATGGCGGAGATCATAGTCCATCTGCTTGATCGATCAACGCGACAGCGTCGATCGAGAAGAGATGGATGCGGCCTGATGCTCAATGCCGAGAGGATGTCCCGACCGGCGTGGAACTTCGTTGGCGGTCCGGGTGAATCTCTCAGACGGTGACGAGCGTAGCGGCCTCCTTGGCGACGTGTGTGGTGGTGGGCTGGGTGATCTCTGCTTCGACGGCGAGCGCGAGCTTGGCGAGGCCGTCGTATCCGATGATCCGTCGGAACTGTCGCTCGGCCTCCAGCATCCCGGCGGCAGTCCACCGCAGGGACATCTCCCCGGACTGCCAGCGCTTGACGTTGCGGCTGGATCGCCGGACGCACTCGATCATGGACTCGCACGGGTTGGTGCTCTGCAGCGTGCGCTTCAGCGCGCCGTGGACGCCGAGACGGGTGACGGTGAGCGTCTCCTCCATGCCCTCCCGCAGGGACGCTGCGGCACCGGGGTGAGAGCGCTCGAGCTCTGCGGCGAGAGCCTGGAGTTCCCCAAGGGCACGAGGGTGATCGTCGCGCGCCCACGCGCGGCGTAGCCGGCGCTTGACCTCCGGGCGGTCGCGCTCGGGCAGGTGATCGAGCACGTTGCGCTCCTTGTGACGGACACACCGATGGACCGGGGTGCGCGGCCCCAGGACCGCGTTCACGGCGGCTCTGAGGGCCTTGGAGCCGTCGATCACGACCAGCACGCCCTGCTCGACGTCCAGGCCACGGTCCACGAGATCAGCCAGCAGCGCGGTAGCGACCGTCTTGTTCTCCGTGGAGCCCTCCCACAGGCCGAGCGGGACCTTCACCCCGTCAGTGGTGATCCCGAGCGCGACGACGTTGGTGTCGTCCTTCAAGACGACCCCGTCGAGCATCAGCACCCCCAACCGCACGTCATCCAGGCGACGGCTCATCAGCTCCTTCAGCGTCTGCGCGGTGCGGGCAACGAAGGTGCGCGAGACCGCCGACTTCGACGTCGAGCGCGCCTGCGCCTCGACCTGCTCGCCGACCGGCTCCTGGGTACGCACGAACCTGCGGGTAGAGACGCCCGCGAGCATCCGCTCCAGCACGACCGCGCTCAACACGTCTCGGCTGGCGAAGCGCTCGTAGGTCTCGACAGGCACCTCGCCGCCGCCGTCCTTGGCGCGCACCCGCAGCCGGCGCACCCCCACCCGGCGCGAGCCAAGCGTGACCTCCCCGTCGTCGCCCCCGTGCCGGTAGGCGACCCGCTCAGGGTCGTGCTTGCCCTTGGGCCACAGACCTCATCGACCTCCTCGGCCATCAGCTCCTGCATCACGCCGAGCCCGACCACCCACGCTCAGCGCGAGCAGGCCCTCCCTCGCCACCCCGACCAGCTCACCCAGCGCGGCCTGCACCCGCTCGGGCAGCGCAGGCGCCTCCATCGGCGCGTCCTCGCTCGTGACCTGTCCAGCATGCACCTTCTTCATGGCGGTTCCTCCTGTCTCGAATGGACCGATTTCGCACTCGCCACGGTCGCAACACGACCGGACGAGGCGGGAGGACCGCCACTTCAAGTTCTACGCCACGCGGGACATCCTCCAGGCCGATGCCCGGCAGGGTAAGCGTCAGTGTGCTTGCCGTCCCGGCGGAGTGCTTGCCGGTGGCGGGCAAACCCGGCGTGTCACGGCCAGGCGTCCGTGCGCGTGGTGCGGCGAGCTGACATACCCGAGTTTGTAATGCGCCTGTCGTAGCGCCCGGCGAGCAACTGTGAGCGTCTCGCCCTTGAGCCCCGTCGAGACCGGACTACTGAGGGACGCGTTCCAACGGGAGATCCTCGCAAAAGCTAACGGAGGGGGAGAGATTCGAACTCTCGGTACGCCGATAGACGCACAACGCCTTTCGAGGGCGCCGCATTCAACCGCTCTGCCACCCCTCCAGGGGCCCATCAAAGGCTAGCGGGCCAGCGCGCGCGGGGGCGGGCCGGTATCAGTGAGAGCACCGCGCCCGACGCCGGTGGAGCGCACGCGCGAAGCCGGTGGGGCGCGCAGCGCTATCTGCGCGAGGCGAAGAACTCGCTGAGCAGCGCCCCGCACTCCTGCGCCAGGAGACCCCCCGCGACCTCGGGGCGGTGATTCAGACGGGGCTCCCCCAGCACGT
Organism: uncultured Solirubrobacterales bacterium; assembly: GCA_963771915.1. GTDB lineage: Bacteria > Actinomycetota > Thermoleophilia > Solirubrobacterales > Solirubrobacteraceae > Palsa-744. The sequence continues at coordinate 1,252,011 of CAVYVD010000001.1, forward strand.
CCAGCACGCTGCCCGCCGCCCCCGCCTTGGGGTCCGCGGCCCCGTACACGACGCGGGGGATGCGCGCCAGCACGATCGCCCCCGCGCACATCGCGCAGGGCTCCAGGGTCACGTAGAGCACAGTCTCCAGCACCCTCCAGCTGCCCACCTCGCGGGCCGCCTCGCGCAGCGCGAGCAACTCCGCGTGCGCGGTGGGGTCCTGGCGCGCCTCCCGTTCGTTGTGGCCCGCCCCGATCACCTCTCCGGCGTGCACCGCCACCGCGCCGATCGGAACGTCCCCGTGTTTCAACGCATGCCCCGCCTCACGCAGGGCGAGGCGCATAAAGTACTCATCGCGCGGGGAGAAGCGGTTGCTCATGGGGCTGCTGGCAATCTCCGATCGGGGACCCGCCACGGGCGCGGCCCTGTGCCGGCCCAGGGCATCATCATTACCTAAGCCCATGTCACGCAGCGACCCCCCCACTCCCCCCGCGAGAGCCCCCTCTCGCCCGTCCCGGCGCACATTGGGGCTCGCCTGCGCGCTCCTCCTCGCGCTCGGCGCCTCGGCGCCACTGGCGCTCCTCCCCCACTCCGCCCACGCCGACTCCACCACGGGCCGCCACCCCGGCGGAGCGGCAACCGCGGCGCGGGACGCCCCCACGCGGCCGCCCGGAGCGCAAGCCCCCTATGCGCCCGGGGTGGTGGTGGTCGGCTACTCCCCCTCCGCTCCCCCCACCGCGCGCGCCGCGATCGCGCGGGGCGCCGGTGCCGTCGATCCGGTCGAACTCGGGGTTGGGGGGGGCACGGTCGACCATCTGCTGACGCTCGCGCCGCACGCCTCCGTTCCCCGCGCTCTCGTCCGCCTGCGGCACACGCGGGGGGTGGCGTGGGCCGTACCCGACTACATCGCCCACGCCGCCGTCATGCCCGCCTCCCACACCACCGCCGTCTCTGCGGCCACGGGCTCCCCACCCGCCGCCGATCATGCCGCCACGAGCTTCTCGGCCGCCCTCTCCTCGGCCGCCCCATCGTCCGTCGCGGACGCCCCGGCCGCCGCCTCGGCCACAGGCTCCTCAGCCGCCGCCCCCTCCGCGACCGCCGGTGCCTCGGCCGCCGCCAAGGAGCCCTTCCCCAACGACCCCGGGCTCGCCAAAGTCCCCGGGGGGTGGAACCAGCTGCAGTGGAACTTCGTCGGCACCTACGGGGTGCAGGCCCCGGGGGCCTGGAGCAACCTGATCGCCGACCACGCCCCCGGGGGGCGTGGTGTGGTCGTGGCGGTGCTCGACACCGGCGTCGCCTACGCCAACCGCAAGCAGTTCCGCATCTCCCCCGACTTCTATCGCTACCAGTTCGTCAAGGGCTACGACTTCATCGCCCACAACACCCACCCCAACGACCGCAATGGCCACGGCACCGACGTCGCGGGCACCCTCGCGGAGGCCACCAACAACGGTGTCGGCCTCACCGGCCTCGCCTACGGGGTGCGCATCATGCCGGTGCGGGTGCTCAACAGCGAAGGCAACGGCAACGCCTCCACGATCGCCAGGGGGGTGCGCTTCGCGGTCAACCACGGCGCCCGCGTCATCAACCTCTCCCTCGAATTCCCCGGGGGGATCACCGCGTCGGACATCCCCGAGCTGATCTCCGCGCTGCGCTACGCCAACCGGCGCGGGGTCGTCGTGGTGGCCGCCGCCGGCAATGAGGCCCAGGCCACCGCCGCCTACCCCGCGCGCGCCCCCAACGTGATCGCGGTGGGCGCCATCACCGAACACGGGTGCCTCGCCTCCTACACCAACTTCGGCGCCGGCGTCACCCTCGTGGCCCCCGGGGGCGGACCCGACGCGAACCTCCCCGAAGACCCCAACTGCAACCCCTCCCTCCCCTCGGGGCGCGACATCTTCCAGGTCACCTTCCTCGGCACCTCCCCCCGGCACTTCGGGATCCCCAACGGCTACGAAGGCACCTCGATGGCCACCCCCCACGTCGCCGCGGCCGCCGCCCTCGTCATCGCCTCCCGGGTGCTCGGCCGCCATCCAAGCCCCGCGCGGGTCGCGGCGCGCCTCCTCGCCACCGCGACGCCTCTCGGGGGGCCCTCCGACAGCCACCTCTACGGCGCGGGCCTGCTCAACGCCGCCGCCGCCACCGCGCCCGGTGGGCCGGGGGCCGTGGGGGGGTAGGGCCGGGGCGCGCGGGGATCGTCCCAGAGGGGGCGGCCCCTCCAGGGCGTGCTCACGCCGCCGGCTTGCGGATAACGACGATCGTCTGGCGAAAGTGGGGGCGCAGCCGCGATGCGTGCCCGGCGAGCCACTCGTCGGCGCGATCGCAGACGCGCAGCAGGGCGTTACCCGGATCGAGCCGCAGCGAGGAGGTGAGGATCGCGGCGGGGAGGCTCAGGTAGTTGATTGGATGTAGCTCGACCGACGGGTAGCGGTCGCGCAGCCAACGTAGATCGCTCTCCGTGAACGACCGCTCGTCCGGCGTGTGCGCGGCCGCGACAAGGCGGGCGTAGAGGCGAATCAGCAGGTTCTCGCCCAGGGGCTCCATGAACAGCATCGTCCCCCCCGGCGCCAGGTGCTCCGCGTAGAGGCGCGGGAGGGCACCGCGGTAGTCGATGTGGTGGAGGATCGAGCGGCCGAAGATGCACTCGAACTCTCCCTCGAGCTCGCGCGTGGCGTCTCCCAGGCGGAACTCGAGCCGCCCCGTCTGAGCGCGTGCCCGAGCCCGCGCGATCGCCGTCTGCGAGATGTCCACACCGAGCACATGCGCGGCCCCCATTTCGAGCAGCCGCACCGAGCTCGCGCCATCGCCACAGCCGATGTCGAGCACCCGCCGGCCGGCCACCGCCGCGCGCGTCAGGGCATCGAAGCGCTCCTCCGCGCGGCGCGTGTTGGGACCCTGGAACACGTGCGGGAAGCGACCATGCCACGTGTCCATCGCCTCCTCCACGCCATGCTCGTCATAGGCCTCGCGCTCGCGGCGCGCTCGCTCGACATCGACTCCGGGCACCGACGATGAGGGCCTTGCCTCCGCCACGCCGGCGACTGTAGCAAGGGCGCGGCGGCGCGTGCCGGCCATGTCCAGGGCTGAGACGATCACCGCGGCCATCTCCCTACGGAAGCGCTCACGCCCGAAGCGTGCGGCGTTGGCACGCACGCCGGCCTCGTCGAGGGCGAGCCCCTCGAAGCGCTCGATCGCGCCCGCCATGCACTCCACGGTCTGCTCGTCGAAGAGCACCCCCGTGCGCCCGTCGATCACGGTCTCCGCGGCTCCGCCGACGCGGTAGGCGACCACGGGCACACCGGCGGCCTGGGCCTCGACAGGCACGATCCCGAAGTCCTCCTCCCCTCCAAACAGCAGCCCGCGGGCGCCGCTCAGCAGCTCGTCGCGCTCGCCTTCCCCCACGCGGCCGAGGAACTCGATGCTAGAGCCCGAGGGCGCCGCCGCACGCACCGCCTCAAGCGCCCGCCCGTCCCCGGCGACCTTCAGCTCCAGGCCAAGGCGCGCGCAGGCGGCGACGGCGAGATCGACGCGCTTGTACGGCACCACCCTCCCGAAGACCAGGAAGAAGTCGCCCGGGGCGCGAGGCAGGCCGAGGAAGTGCTCGACGTCGACCGGCGGATGGATCACCTCGGCGGTGCGCCTGTAGCAGCGCTCGATGCGCTCGGCGACGTGACGGGAGTTGGCGACGAACACGTCCGGGCCGGCCGCCCCGCGGAGATCCTGGCGGCGCAGGCGCCCCAGCAGCAGCGGCAGCGCCAGCCGCGTTAGGCGCCCCACGTCCTCGCCCTCGAGGAAGTCCTCCTCCCAGGCGTAGCGCATCGGAGTGTGGCAATAGCACACGTGCAGCGCGCCCGGGGGAGTGCGCACGTTCTTGGCGCACGCGTGGCTGCTCGAGAGGACCAGGTCGAAGCCTGAGAGGTCGAAGGAGCGGTAGGCGCGATCCATCAGCGGCAGCAGCCTCTGATAGTGGCTCCGAGCCCCTGGGATGCGGCTCAGGTAGGAGGCGTGCACCTTTCGCTCGGTGATCCGCGCCGGCCAGGGAGCGGGGTCGTAGACCGAGCTGAAGAGCTCCGCCTGGGGGAACATCTCGAGCAGCTCCAGCACCACCTGCTCGGAGCCCCCCGGGATGGTGAGCCACTCGTGGACCACCGCCACACGGGGAAAGCGCGCGCGCAGTTCCTCGATCGGCGACTCACTCAAGCTCGCGCCTCAGTACGGGCGTACACACCCGCGAGGGTATCGATCGTCCCGCGCCGCACCTGGGATCATGGCCGGGATGCCCGATCCCCCCCGCCTGCGTGGACGCGAGATCGTGTGCGTCGGGTTCGCCGACTGGGAGACGGAGCTGTGGACCAACCAGCAGCACCTGATGTCACGCCTTGCGCGCGATAACCGAGTGCTGTTCGTGGAGTCGCTCGGTCTGCGCCGCCCGCAGCTGGCGGGGCGCGACCTGGCCCGCATCTGGCGGCGGCTGCGGCGGGGACTGGCGCCGCCGCGCGCCGCCGACGGGCTACACGTGCTCTCCCCGCTGGTGCTGCCGCTTCACAGCCACGCCGCGGTTCGCGCGCTCAACCGCCGCCTGCTGCGCGCGCAGGTGCGCCGCGCAGCGCACCGCCTCGGCATGGGGCGGGCGATCCTTTGGGCCTACGTCCCCCAGGCGGAGGCGCTGATCGAGGCGCTCGACCCCGAACTGGTCGTCTATCACTGTGTCGACGACGCCGCCGCAGTGGCGGGCATCGACGGGGAGAGCTTCCGCGCCACCGAGCGGCGCTTCGTCGCACAGGCAGACCTCGTGCTCGCGAGCGCCCCCGCGCTGGCGGCCCGGATGCGGGAGCTCTCGGAGAACGTGCTGTACGCCCCCAACGTCGCCGACACCGACCTGTTCGCCCGCGCGCTCGACCCAGGCCCCGCGGGGGCGGGAGCAGATCCCGCGGTCGCCGCGCTGCCACGGCCACGCATCCTCTTCACCGGTGCGATCGTCGCCACCAAGCTCGACGTGCCGCTGCTCGCCGCCCTCGCGCTAGCACGGCCCGAGTGGTCGTTCGCGCTCGTGGGGCCGGTCGGCCCCGGGGATCCCCGCACGGACCTCTCCGCGCTGAGGGACGTGCCCAACATCCACCTGCTGGGACCCCGCACCTATGCCCAGCTGCCCAACGCGCTGCTGGCTGCCGACGCGGGACTGATCCCCTATGCCCGCAACCCGATCACCGAGAGCGTCTTCCCGATGAAGGTCTACGAGTACCTCGCCGCCGGGCTCCCCGTCGTCGCCACCCCGCTGCCGGCGTTGGCGGACGTCGCCGAGGTCGCCACCGCGCCCGACGCCGAGGGCATCGCGCGCCTGCTGGAGGAGGCGATCGCCGCGGACAGCCCCGAGCGCCGTGCGGAGCGCTCGCGTGCCGCCGCCGCGCACTCGTGGGAGCGGCGCCTGGAGGAGATCGCGGCCGCGGTGGAGGCGCTGTGAGGGACCTGCTCGTCAGCACCCACACCCCGGTCCTGGGATCGGGGCGGGCGCTGCGCACCTACGGGGTCGCCCGGGCGCTCGCCGCACGCGGGGATCTGGACCTGCTCTACGCGCGCTTCGAGGGCGAGGAACCCGACGCGGCATTCCGCGCGATCCCGGGAATCGAGCTGCACGAGGTCGTGCCCTCGCGTGGCGCGCGTCGGCTGCTCGCCTATGAGGCGGCCCGCCTGGCGGGTGTGCCCAGGGAGTTCGCCCGTGGCGTCTCGCCCGAGCTGGCCGCGGAGGCGACCCGTCTCGCGTCCGTCCCCGACCGCGGGCGCGTGATCGCCGACGGGCCCGTGGCTGGCGCGGGGCTGAGAGGTCTGATGCGCGGGCGCCCGGTGATCTACAACGCCCACAACTTCGAGTCCGGCTTCCGCCACGAGCTCGGCGGCAGACGCCCGATGGGCGGAACGCACGCGCTCAGAGCCTTCGAGCGTGGACTGCTCGAACGCGCCGGCGAGTCGTGGATGGCCAGCGAGACCGACTTGGCGGCGGCGCGCGAGCTGTGCCCCGCGGCGCGGCTGCGCTACGTGCCCAACGTGGTGGACGTGGCGGCCATCACGCCCGTGCAGCCCCTCCTGGAGGAGCAGCGCGCGATCTTCGTCGCGAACTTCGCCTACGAGCCCAATCGCAACGGCCTGCGCTTCCTGCTCGGGGAGGTGCTCCCGCGAGCATGGGCAGAGCTTCCCGATGCGAAGCTCGCACTCGTCGGAGGGGGACTTGGGGAGAGGTCATCGACGGATCCGCGTGTAGAGGCACTCGGCTTCGTGGAGGATCTGCGTGCCCCCTATGCCCAGGCCTCATGCGCAGTGGTTCCACTACTGCAAGGCGGAGGCACACCGCTGAAGCTGATCGAGGCGCTCGCCCACGGCCTGCCGGTGATCGCCACGTCCCGAGCGGTTGCGGGCCTCGATGTGCGCGACGGCGAGCACTGCCTGATCGCCGACGGCGCCGAAGCGTTCGCGGGGGCGCTCGTGCGCGTGCTGCGCGACGGCGCACCCAAGCTCGGCCGCCGCGGTCGGGAGCTGGCGGCCGAACGCTACTCGATCGAGGCGCTCACCCGACTGCTCGGGGAGTGAGGACAGGCCTCGATCCGCCAAAGAGGTTCCCTCGCGCCGATCCAGGCCTCGGCTCAGCGGCCCTCCTCGCGCGCCCCGCCCCCCCGGCTGCGCTCGATGGCGGCGAGGAAGTCCTCCCAGGGAGCCGCATAGGGCGCGATGCGATCCGCTAGCAGCTCGAGCTCGCTCCAGCCGGCATCGGCCTCCCAACCCCAGTGCAGCACCACCGGCAGCCATAGCCCCCGTGCTCGCTCGATCGCCCTGGGCAGCGCCCGCAGCACCTCGGCGGCGCGGCCGTAGAAGGGGGGGTAGGAGGGGAGGTACACGGTCTCCCCGCGCCACTGCGGGGTGCCCTGGAAGCCCAGCCTCCCGATCGACTCAGGGCCCCCGCAGACCACCGCGAAGCGGCGCGCGAGCCACGGCAGCTGGCGTGCATCGAAGCGGTTGAAGGGGGGCACGAAGACCTGGGGAGCGATGCCGTGCCCCGCCAGTTCGGCGAGCGCCCCATCGAGCAGCCGCTCGGTCTGCTCGCGTGTGAGCCCGCACAGCTCCGAGTGCCGGCGGGGGGATGCGAAGCGAGTGCGATGGTCGCGCCCGTGCAGGGCGAATGCGACCCCCTCCTCGGCGGAGCGCCCCCCCGGAACCCGCTCCCCCGCCAGGCGCCCCAGCATCTCCGCCTCCCCCTCGTCCAATCCCCGCGATTCGCGTCCCGTGGGGGAGAGCGGAGCGCAGCTCACCCGCGGGGGAACCGCGAGCAGGTAGGGCACCCCCGCGCGCGCCAGGATCTCGTGGCAACGCATGAAGCTCTCGGTCCCGAAGCGACGAGGCCGATCCCACGCCTGGTAGTGGGGAAACTCGTCGACGCGGATCAGGATGCGCGGCGGAGCCTCGCCGCGCTCCCCGCACACCGAGCGGCGAGCGGCGAGCGGCCGATCGATCACGGCACGCTCGAACGGCGCGCGCCACAGCTTGTAAAGCGCCTGTTCGCAGACCCGCAGCGGCGGCGGGGGCACCGAGCGGACGCGCACGGCGCGGCGCACCGCAGCGATGTCGAGCGCCTCGCGGGAGAGCGCCCCCGAGGCCAGCTCGGCATCGAAGAGCAGGCGGGCGCCGCGCAGATCGTCCTGCCTCCACGCCTCCTCGCGGGGCAAGCGGACTGCTCTCGCGGTGACCCTCACTAGGGCCCGAGACTACCGGTCGGCCCGGCCCCGACACGTGGCCTGCCTACGGCCTCTCACGCGACCAGCCGCGGGCTCCTACGCGGCCCGCCGTGGGCTCCTACGCGGCCCCCTGCGGGCTCATACGCGGCCCGCCGTGGCTCATACGCGGCCCGCCGTGGGCTCCCACGCACCCCGCCGGACATCCGTCCACGCCACCGGCGAGGGCTCACCGGTACTCCCAACAGACCCGAATGATCCCTTGCAGGTCTCAAGAAAGTGGCGCCGGGATCGCTAAACCGGGCGCGCCACATCCATCCCGACAAAGGCACCCCCACCGCGAGGTGGGCTCGCAAAGCCAGGGGTCTCCCGCAGACCGCCCAGCTTCCGAAGGAGAGAGCGATGACCACCATCCAGCAGCAGACCCGCTGGGTGCCCATAACGCTTATGGCGGTCGTGTGCATAGCCGCGTGCATGCTTCTATCGGCAGCCGCCCAGGCAAGCAACCCCCCATCCTCACCGGTGGCACGCAGCTCCCGTATCCGGCAGAGCGCCGCGACAGCTCGCACACTCGCGTCGCGCACCCGCGCGCTGCGCACCTGCCGGCGCATCCATCCCGGACACTGCGCGGCCGCCAAGCGCGCGGTCGAGCGCATCGCCGGCAGGCTCGCCGCAACCCACGCGCGGCCGGCGAGGTTCGTCCACAGCCGCCGACACAAGCGCGGCACCTCCAGCTCGGGATCCTCTACGAGCAGCTCGGGATCCTCGACGAGCAGCCCCACGGGCTCGGCAACCGGCAGCTCGGCGTCCGGCAGCTCGGCAACCGGCAGCTCGGCGTCCGGCGCCTCCGGGTCCGCCGGCTCGGGCAGCTCGGGTTCGGGCCTCAGCGGCTCTGAATCCACTGGCGGGGGGCCCGGCACGACCAACCCCTCGAGCCCCATTGAAGCACCGTCGCAGAGCTCGACGTCCTTCCAGCCGGGGATCAACTCCGGCTCGGCCGCGCTCTGGGAACTCCCGGGCGCGGTGAAGCTCGCAGCCAAGCTGGTGCGGATCGACATGGGCATCGAACAGACCGTGCAGGAACTGGAACCGATCATCGGCGGGTACGCCGCCGACGGCATTCGCGTGCTGCCGCTAGCCGATTTCCACGGCACGATGCCCACGCCCGAAGAAGCCCGCAACCTCGCCAACTGGGCGAAGGCGTTCGGGCCGGGCGGCAGCTTCTGGGCGGGTCGCTCGGACGGCCAGTTCGCGATCCACGCGATCGAATTCGGCAACGAGACGAGCTACAGCTACCAGTACACCAACGACACCCCCTCCGGCTACGCAAGCCGCGCGCAGACATACGCGCTGCGCTTCGCCGAAGCCGCCACCGCGATGCGCTCGGCCAATCCCGGCGTGGGTCTCTTGGCGCAGGGCGACGCCGGCAACGCCGGCTCGCCGTGGGTGGAAAACATGTTCAAAGCCGTCCCCAACCTCGGGCAGCTGGTGGCCGGCTGGACGATCCACCCCTACGGTCCCGGCTGGCGTCCGCGGCTGGAAGCGTTGATGAGCGAAACGGCCGCCCAAGGCGCCCCGTCGACAATCCCGGTCGACATCACCGAGTGGGGCCTCACGACCGACAACGGGAGTTGCCTCGAAGAAAACTACGGGTGGAACAAGTGCATGACCTACACCGAAGCGGGCGAAGATCTCACCCGCACCGTCAAGGAAATGCACGAAGTGCTGGGCAGCCGCCTCGGCATGTTGCTGCTGTACAAGATCCGCGACCAGAAGGCCACCGGAACGAGCGCCGAACGGGAAGCCTACTTCGGCGCGCTGCAGAACGAACTGCAGCCGAAGGGCGCCTTCACCACGGCGGTCGAGCAGCTGCTCGCGTCCTGACTAAAAGCCGCCGGGCTCGGGCTGCACCAGCAGCGCAAGCAGCCCGAGCTGGGCGGCGAACAGCACCGTGAAGCGAGCGTCTACGCCGGTGAAGCTCGCGGTGGTGTCCATCACCGCAAGGCCCGCGACACCGGCGAGCGACGCGAGCCCGAAGGCGCGCACCAGCAGCTCCCTGCCCGAGCGCCACACCCGCCAGGCCAGCACCATGCTCCCGAGCAGAATCGCGACGTACGCGCAGAGGCCGAGCAGGCCGAGCTTCAACCAGAACCACAGCGCCGCGAAGTGCACGTACTGGCGGCCTTCTTCGTGTTCGACCGATAGCGGCTGGACATCGGCGGCCCAGGGGAGGGTCATGCCGAGCCCGGTGATCGGGTGTTCGCCAATCTCACCGAGCACGTTGGCGCGCTCGTCCAGCCGGTAGCGGTCTTCGCGGTTGGCTTCAAGCTTCGCCGGCGTCAACGACTCCGCGCGCTTGACGATCGGGAGCTGCGCCTGGAAGGCGATCGACCCCAGCAGCCAGATCGCGGCCGCCACCGCCAGACCGGCGGGCAGCAGCAGACGGCGCCCCGCCGAGGAGATGCCCAGCAGCAGCACCAGCAGCAGACCGAGCACGGCGGCGATCCAGAACGAGCGCCGGTAGGAGAACAGCAGGCAGGTGACCAGCAGCGGGCTCGCCAGCAGCACCATCAGCGGCGGCCTGGACCGCGCGAGCAGCGCGAAGGCGGCGATGCCCAGCAGCGCCAGCATGATCAGCCAGTTGGCGGCCGGTTCGTAGTAGGTGAGCGTGCTCGCGCCTTCGATCGCGGCGCCGTAGTGCCCGACGATCTCGACCAGGCCGAGAACGGACTTGATCGCGGCGAGCGCCAGCAGACCCAGCAGCATCTGCCTGATCCCGCGACGATCGAGGTCCAGGTTGGCCACTGCAATCGGCAGGAACAGCAGGTAGGCCAGCACGTGCTCGGAGACGATCACGTAGCGAAGGCCGGCCCCGTTGGCGTTGGCGCTGCCCACCACCACGCCGCAGATCATCGCGAGCGCGAGGATCGCAAACGGCAACCGCAGCGGCCCCGGCCACCACAGCGCCCGCCGGTGACGGACGACGTCGAATCCGACCGAGACGACCGCGATCGCCACCAGCAGGTCGAGCACCGAAAGGTACTTGTATACGTTGGTGTACAGGTGGGAGGTGAAAGTGAGGATCCCGAACGTCGGCCCCTCGCACAGGATCACCAGGCCCACCACCAGCGTCACCGCCAGCACCGGCCTGGCCAGCAGGATGCCCACCGCCACCAGCGCCAGCGGCGCCAGGATGCCGGCGGCGCCCAGCTTGTGCACGCCGGCGAGCACCAGCACCGCCGTGAGCGTCGCCGCCAACAGCGCGGCGGAGAGCTCCGCCCCCTCCAGCGCCGGTAGCCGCAGTCGCCTCCCGACCATCGCGGCCGGTCCTCAGAGCCGCAGACGTCGCCGCTCGGAGGCCGGCTTGCCCAGAGGCGTTCCGTCGGCGGCGGCCGTGACGTCGGCGTTCCGGTAGGCGCTGTAGCCGTAGCGGCCGGACTCGTGCATGCCGGTGACGACCAGCCCCACCGGCTCGACCATATGGCGGTCGAGGATGCCGCGCGCACGCCGCGCCGCGTCGCGTGTCAACCGGTTCAGCCGCGCGACGATCAATGAGGCGTGGATCGCGGGATTATCCAGCAGCACCTGCGCGTCCGCCACCGGGTTCAGCGGCGGCGCATCGATGATCACGATCCCCTCCTCGCTCGTGAGCTCGCCGACGATCTCGCTGATCCGCGGCGAGCCCAGCAGCTCGGACGGGTTGTGAGGGACGCGACCCGCCGGCAGCAGCGAGAGGTTGGGAAGCTCCGAGAACGGCTCCACCAGCAGCTCCGACACGACCGCACCGGACCCGGTGAGCGCGGTGGTGAGACCGGCGTCGAACGCGATCCCGAAGTGCTCGGCGAACGTGGGACGACGCAGGTCGAGCTCGACGAGCACCACACGCCGGCCGGCCAGCGCGACCGTGTGCGCCAGATCCACAGCCACCGTCGTCTTGCCCTCACCCGAAACGGCGCTGGTGATCAGCAACGTGTCGAGCCGGTGGGTGACGGCCGCGAAATCCAGTGCGCTGCGCAGGATCCGGTAGGGCTCGAGCAGCTCGACGCGCTCCACCGCCCGCTGCCGGCGAAACCCCGACTGCGGCACGCCGACCAGCGCCGGCAGCCGGTAATCGCGCTCGCACTCCTCGAGCGTCTTGATGCGCCGGTCCAGGGACTCCAGCAGGAACACCAGCGAGAGCGAGAGCGCCAGGCCGATCAGCAACCCGACCGCCGCGGCAACGGTAAGGCTCGATCCCGTCGGACTGGTGGGGGGCGAGGCTCGGCCGATCACGTTGGCCCCGCCACCGGCGACCGCCTGCAACTCCGAGAGCCGCTGCAAGGACTGTTGCAGGTTCGCCCGTTCGGGCGAACCCGGCGGCAGCGCGGCAATCTGGCGTTTGAGGTTGGTCTGGGCGACGCTGATGCCCGCCAATTCGGAGCGCGCCTTGAACGCGAGGTACTGTTCGGCGAATGCGTTGGCGAGCTGCGCCGAGTACTGCGGGCTGGCGCTGGAGGCGCTGATGTCGAGGATGTCGGCGCTCGGCGCCGCTTCCACTTTCGCCTGATTGAGGAGCGCTTCGGTACTGGCGGAGCTGTGCAATTGCTGGCGCACGCCCTGCGCCACTTCGGGCGAGTGGGCGATCAGCACCTCGGTGTTGGCTTCGCGCTGCGGTTCGCTGCTACCGGACGGAAAGATCTGCAACGCCGCGTCGGGGAGCGTGCCGCTCTGGAACGCGACGCTGGCGGTGGCTGTGTAGGACTTGGCCGCGCGCTCGTGACGTACCACGGAGATCAGCAAGCACACGAGCGTCACCCCCACCACGATCGGCCAGCGGCGGCGCAACACCGCCAGCGCCCCCGCCATGCCGTCGCTCTCGCGCAGGCGCTCGGCTCGCTCGGGAGCGCTCATGGGCACGGCTCGCCGCCGGACGGCGAGAGGGATGTGTGGGCAGCGCGCAAGGCCATGCTCTTATCGTCGGGGCGGCAGCGACGCTTGAGGGGTCCGCCGCAGACCTCGCGATGGACAGCGGGTATCCTCTTGATGGTATAGGCACCTGCTCCGGGCGGGCGAATCGACCGGCACCGTGCCGGCGGATCGCCTCAAAGGGGCAGGCGATAATGTCCAGGCCGGTGAGGCAGCTCGGGCAAACCACGGCGCCGGCCCGGTGAGCGGACGGGCGCGCGCGGCGCTCGCCGCGCTGAAACGCACGGCGGGCTCCTGGGCGATCCGCCTCGGCCGCGAGGAGCAGGCGCGCGAGCTGCTGGCGCGCGGTCGCGAGGCGCGGGCGGCCTTCGCGCCCGCCGCGCGACGTGAGCTGCGCGACCAGCACGCCGTACAGGTGCTGCTCACCGCGATCCTGCGGCAGGACTCCAACGCGATCGACGTCGGCGCCAACGAGGGAGCGGTGCTGGAACTGCTCACGCGCATCGCGCCCGCCGGCAGGCATCGCGCCTTCGAGCCGATCCCCGACCTCTGCCGGCGCCTGCAAGAGCGCTTCCCCGAGGTGGACGTCCGCCAGCTGGCGCTCTCCGACGTCGCCGAGACGACCGAGTTCGCGCACGTGCTCGATGCGCCGGCCTACAGCGGGCTGAGGCAGCGCGCCGATCTGCCGCACGGCGCCGGGCGAGTGCAGCGGATCCCGGTTCGCACCGAGCGGCTGGACGACGTCCTCGACGCGGGCTATGTGCCCACGCTGTTGAAGGTCGACGTGGAGGGCGCCGAGCTGAACGTCCTGCGGGGAGCCGCGGAGACTCTGCGGCGCCACCGTCCGTTCGTGCTGTTCGAGCACGGCGCCGGCGGCGCCGACCTCTACGGAGCGGCTCCGGGCTCCCTGTTCGATCTGCTGGACGAGGTGGGGCTGCGGATCTTCGACCTCGAGGGCGAGGGGCCCTACTCGCGCGAGCGCTTCCAGGAGACGTTCACCAAGCCGATCTGGAACTTCCTCGCGGCGCCCCGCTAAGAACGTCTTTCAAAATAGACGGTGCGTCCGGGCGTTCCTGGACCAAGCTGGGCGACATGGGCCGGCGCAGCCCGTGCTGGTAGCACGGGCAAGACGGACCGTGGCGATCCAGCGCCGCGTCCAGGGGCGCTCCGGGCGTGCCGGTCTTTTTGAAAGACGTTCTAAAGCCCTCGCCGGCACCCGGCGAGCACGCGCTCGTAAATCCGTTCGTAGCGCCGGGCCATCGCCGCGGCGGTGAACTCCTCGCCCGCGAGCACACGTCCGCGCTCCCCCATGGAGCGCCGCAACGACCGGTCGGCGAGCAGACGCCTGAGCCGATCCGCCAGGCCGGCCAGGTCGTCCGGCGCCACCACATAGCCCGTGTCGCCGTCGCGCACCGCCTCGGCGACGCTGCCGACATCGCCCGCCACCACCGGCAGGCCGGCGTGCATCGCCTCCAGAATCCCCAACGGCATGCCCTCCCACCGAGAGGGCAGCGCGAACACGTCGAATGCCGGCAGGCAGCGGCGCGCATCGGTCATCCAGCCGGTGATCACCAGTCGATCGGACACCCCGAGTTGCGCGGCGAGCTCCTCCAGCGCCCCCCGCTGCGGCCCTTCGCCCACCAGCACCAGCGTCGCGCCGGGCAGGTCGGCGAGCGCGCGGACGAGCAGGTCGTATCCCTTCTGCTCGGTGAGACGCCCCAGCGAGCCGATCACCGGAGATGGGGCCAGCGCGGGCGCATCGCCATCGCCTTCCTCGGGCGGCACGCCGTTGGGCACCGACCCAACCGAGCCGAGCCGCAGGCCAACGATCTGCTCGACTTCGCGCGCGGCGCGCTCACCCACGGCCACATGCGCGTGCAGGCGGCGCTCGAGCACTCGCCTGGCGAGGATCCGCCGTCGCGGAACGGCGCCGCCCACCGGCAGCTGATCGACCGCGACCACGCACACACCCGGCGTCAGCAGCGCGGCCACCTCGCCGTAGCCGCACGCCCACGGCCACGCCTGTTGGGCGTGAACGACGTGGGGAGCGTGCGCCCTGATGGCACGCACGTGGGCCAGCAGCGCGCCGCGATCGCACGATCCCGCGGGACGCCGCACGATGGTGAGTCTCGTCCCGGATCGATGCGCCGCAACCGCCTCGCCGACCTCTGCGTGGGTCGCGAGCACGCCGACCTCGATCTCGCCGGCGAGCGCTCCCAACAGGTAGCCGAGCGCGTGCTCTGCCCCCCCGACCTCGGCCGACTCGGTATAGGCCAGCATCCGCAGCGGCCGGCCGTCGGGAGTGTGCGGCCTCCTGCCCGAGCTCATGCCAGGATGCGGCGGTAGAGCTCGACCACGGGCCCGGCGGCGGGCTCCGGCGTGTGGTGGCGAACGAAGTTCTCGCGCGCCAGCGCACCCGCGGCCCGGCGCGCATCGCGGTCGCCCAGCAGTGCAACGGCGGCATCCGCGATCGCGCGATCGTCGTTCGCCACGTATATGCCGTCCCGCGCCACAAGTCCCTCGGCACCATCCGGGGTGCTGACCACCGGTACGCCGAGCGCCATCGCCTCCAGCACCTTCACCTTCAGGCCGCTCCCGGCGCTGAGCGGGTAGAGCAGCACCCCGAGCTCACCCAGAAAGGCGGTGGCCGAGGGAACTTCGCCGCGCCACTGCACTCCCGGAACCTCGCCGAGGCCGAACGCGGCGGCCTCCATGCCCTTACCCGCCAGCAGCAGGCGGGCAGCGGGGTTGCGCCGGTGAACGAGCGGCCACACCCGCGTGAGCAGGCGCCTCACCGCATTGGCCGTCGGCGGCCAGTTGGCCGTGCCGATCAATCCGGCCACCGGCTGCTCCAGCGACGCCGCGGGCTGGTAGTGCGAGGGATCGAGCGACAGCGGGGCGAACGCGACCTGCGCGCGGCGTGCGTGCGCGGCAAGCCGCTCGGCGATCTCCATCGAGCTGGCCAGCAGCCAGCGGGCCCGCCGGCGCGCTCGCAACTCGGCCCTCAACAGCTCGATCGAGGTGCGGTCCTCGCCTCGCCACGGACGCCCGATGGCGCGGTCGCGCAACGTGAGGCAGTTCAGCTGCACGACCGCCGGGCGGTCGACGAGGCGGATCGCCTGCGCCGCCTCCGCCTCGACGAAGTGCACAATGTCGGCGTGCGACGCATGAGCTCGCAGCGCGGCCGCAAACGGCCCTCTGGAAAGGTCGCCGAGAGGGTGGGCGAGCCGATCCCAACGTCGCCTCCAACGCACCTTGACGGTGGGAGGGGGCGGTTCGAAGTGCACTATCTCCACCGGCAGGTCGGCCGGCGGCGAGAGGGTCGCCGCGCCATAGCCGGCCGTCAGGGCGACACACTCCACACCACGCGCCGCCAGCCCGCGCATCAGCCCGATCGCGCAACGTGAGGCGGCGCCGCCCTCGAGCACCGGCGGGTAGGGCATGACCATCAGGACACGCACGGCTGCAAGAGTATGACGAAGGTGGTTGGCTGGGCCAGAGCACTCCCGCGCCGACTCCTGCATGGAGGGGTGGCCGGCGAGGCCGCCACCGCCGGCGGGCGCCGGATCGCCTCCAATGTGGCGGTGCAGGTGCTCGCTCGCGCGATCACGATGGCGACCAGCATCGTCACGGTCTCGCTGACGGCGCGCACGCTGGCCGCGACCGGGTACGGCGTGTGGAACGGCGCCTCCAGCTACGCCGCCCTCTTTGGGGTGCTGACCGACCTCGGCTTCACCACGGTGGCGATGCAGCGGATGGCGGCCGAGCCTGAGCGCGAGGCGGAGTGGCTCGGCGCGCTGGCCGGCGCGCGGACCACCCTGTCGCTGGTCGCGATGGCGGTGTGCGTGGCGAGCATTCCGCTGTTCCTCAGCGCAGGGCACGACACCCGCACGGTCGCGCTGATCCTTTCCAGCACGATCCTCTTCACCGGAGCGGCCACGTTGATGGCGGTGTTCCAGTCGCGGCTGCGCGCCGGCCTGGTGCTCTCGTTGACGGTGCTCCAGGCGTTCTTCTGGCTGGCAGCCGTTGTAGTGCTCGCCGCGACCCACGCCTCGGTGATCTGGTTTGCCGTGGCCTATGCGCTGATGATCGGCCTCACGGCAGTCGTGCAGATCCAGGTCACGCGCAGGTTTGCCCAGATCGCCTGGAGGGCGGGACGGCGGCTGTGGCGACCGCTCGCCCGCGTCGCGGTGCCGATGGGGATCGCAGGGGTGATGATCACGATCTACTACCAGCTCGACTCGGTGCTGCTGCTGCAGATCGCCGGGCCCAGGGAAGCCGGCATCTACGGCGCCGCCTACGGCTTCCTCAGCCCGCTCGCATTCCTTCCGGCCGCCGTGATGTCCTCATTCTTTCCGGTGCTTTCGGCCGTCTATCGGCCCGACCCGCAACGCGCCCAGCGGCTGGTTCAGGTGTGCGCCGACACGATGGGAATGATCGGCCTACCGATCCTCGCCGGAACGATCGCGCTGTCGGTGCCGATCATCGAGCTCATATACGGACCCGAATTCCACCAGGCGGCGGGAATCCTGCCGATCCTGATGATCGCCTTCGTGTCGATCTGCTTCGGGTCGCTGGCCGGCTTTCTGGCGCCAGTGCTCGGCCTGCAGTGGCGGCTGGCGCTCTACTCGACGCTCGGGGCGCTCGCCAACGTCGGGCTCAACCTCTTGCTGATCCCTCCCTACGGCGCCCATGGATCGGCGTGGGCGACCGTGGCAACCGAGCTGCTGACGATGGTGCTGATGCTTGGCACCAGCCTGCGCGCGATGCGCCTGAGGTTGTCGATCGGCAAGCTGCTGCGCACGCTCGCGCTCGCCGGCGCGATGACCGGCGTGATGAGCCTTGCGCGCCCGCTCGGGCTGCTGCCGGCCGGGCTCCTCGGAGTACTGTTCTACCTGGCCGGCCTGTTTGCGCTGAACATCGTCAACTTGAGCGAGCTGCGTGCGCTCAGGGCGCAACGTCCCTGACGGCAGTCATGCGCTCGGCGACCGCGACCGTTACATAACCGGCACATCGCGTTTTTGCGCGTGCACAGCCCCTCCATGATCGCCACCGAGCTGAGCACCGACCTCGCCGAGCTGTCCCCGCTCCACGCCGAATGGGACGCGCTCGCGACGGCCAACGCGTTGCCGCTGATGGCGCCCGGCTGGCTGCTCGCGTGGTGGCGACACCTCGCTCCCGGCGACGCGGAGCCGCGCATCGTGCTCGTGCGCGACGGCGGCGAGCTGATCGGCGTTGCCCCCTTCTACGTGCAGCGCGAGCGCGGCCTTGCGCGCGTCGACTACCGTCTGCCAGGCATCGAGCTGGGGACGCGCCTGGCCCCGCTGGCGGCGCCGGGGAGGACCTGGGAAGTCGCGGGAGCGGTTGCGCGCGCCCTCGCCGAGTCCAACCCCCGCCCCGATCTGGTTGCGCTGGAGGGATTCCCGGTGGCCATGCCGTGGCTGACGGCGCTGCGCGAACAGTGGCCGGGGAGAGTCCGGCCGTATGCCCGCCTCTACTGCCTGTACCCCTCGCCGGTCGTCAACTTGAACGGGGGCTCGTTTGAGCAGTGGCTGGCCGGCAAGAGCTCCAGCCTGCGCAGGAACCACCGTCGGCGTGGCCGGATGCTGGCCGAGGAGGGCGGCACGCTGCGGTGCAGCACGCCGCAATCGCTCGCGGGCGACGTCGAAACGCTGCTGCGCCTGCACGGTGCACGGTGGCGGGAGCGTGGCGCCTCGACGCTGGTGTCGATGGGCGCCAAGCTGTCGGACATGCTCCTCGACGCCGGCGAGGCACTGAGCTCAACAGGGCGCTTTCGCATCTGGCTGATCGAGATCGACGGCGAGGCGATCTGGGCCAACCTCTTCCTGGGGGCCGGCGGGGAGCTGCTGGCGGTGAACAGCGGCTGGGAGGAACGCTGGAGTCACATCAGCCCGCCGACGCTCGGGATGCTGGCGGCAATCGCGGACGCATTCGATCACGGCGACCGCCGCCTCGACCTGGGCATGGGTACCAGCCCACACAAGCTCCAATTCGCCGACGGCAACGACCCGATCGGCTGGGGAGTGATCCTGCCCGTGCACAGCCGGATGGCGCTCGCCGGACTCCGCACGGCGCCGATGCTCGCCAGGTACGCGCTGCGCGACACCGCCAAGCGAGTCTTGACAGAGCCGCAGGAAGACCGTTTACGCAAGCTGCGCCACAGGCTGCATGTCTAGCGTGCATACGCGCCCCACGCCGATACTCAGCGCATGACCAGCACCGAGATCATCACCGACGCCGCGGCGCTCGATCCGCTCGGAGCGCAGTGGGATGCGTTGGCGCTCGCCAACGCGCTGCCGATGGCGTGCCCCGCATGGATGCTGGCGTGGTGGCACTTCCAGGCTCCCAGGGGAGCCGAGCTGCGCACCGTGGTGGTGCGCGAGCGCGACGAGCTGATCGGGATCGCGCCGTTCTTCGCGGCGCCCCGTCGAGGAGGCCGGCCGACCGTGTACCGGCTGCTGGCGGACGATTTCTCGACGAGCGTGGCGCCGCTCGCGCGCCCCGGCCGAGAGTGGGAGGTTGCGCAGGCGATCGCGCTGGCCTGCTCGCAAGTTGAGCCGCGTCCAGACATCCTCGCGCTCGAGCCGATGCCGCTTGCCTCGCCCTGGCCGCTGGCGCTGCACGAGCGTTGGCCGGGTCCACTGCGCGCGCCAGTGTGGCGGTACAGCCTGCAGGACATGCCGATCGTCTCGCTCCACGACGGCTCGTTCGATGCGTGGCTTGCCACCCGCAGCACCAAGTTCCGCAGCGGCATGCGCCGCGTGGCGCGTCTGTTCGCCGCCGAGGGCGGCACCGTTCGGTTGGCCACCGCCGACACGCTGCAGGCGGACGTCGAGACCTTCGCGCGGCTGCACGCCGGGCGCTGGGAGCAGCGGGGAACCTCGCGCCTCACCGCGCTGGGCGAGAACCTCCAGCGAACCCTCTGCGCCACCGGGCGCGCGCTGCTCGCCGACGGGCCGCGCGCCGAGGGCGCCGATCCATGCCGCTTCCGGCTGCGACTGTTGGAGCTCGACGGGGAGGCGATCTGCGCCGACCTCTCGATCGCCGGCGGCGGCAACGTCGTGGGGTTCAACGCCGGCTGGGACGAGCGCTTCAAACGCTTCAGCCCGTCGCTGCTGGCATTCATGCGCAACATCGAAGACGGCTTCAGCTTCGGCGACCGGCGGGTGGAGCTCGGCTGGGGGGGAAACCCTCACAAGCTGCGCTTCGCCAACGGCAACGACCCGGTCGCCTGGAGCCTGCTGCTGCCCCCCGGTCGCCGCTTTGCGCTGGCGCTTGGGCACAGCGCGCCACTGCTGGCGGGGTCGTGGCTGCGCCGTACGGGAAAGCGCGCCCTCTCACCGAGCCAGATCGATCGGTTGCGCGCGCTGCGGAGACGGATCGGGCCGCTCAGATGAGGCCGGGCACGCCGGTGTACGCGCCGAAGCTCATCACGGAGCTTTCGGAGCTGAAAGCTCTGGAAGCCGACTGGGACGCGCTGGCGCTCGCGAACGGGCTCGCGCTGATGTCGCCGGCGTGCGTGATGGCGTGGTGGCGGCACCTGGCGCCGCCCACCGCGCAGCCGCGGGTCGTTGCCGTGTTCGAGGCTTCACGGCTCGTCGGCCTTGCGCCCTTCTACCTGAACCTCGCCCGGCCTGGCGGCAGGCTCGAGCTGCGTCTCCCCGGCGTCGAGCTAGCCAGCCGACTCTCGCCGCTTGCGATTCCCGGCGGTGAGTGGGAGGTGGCCGACGCGGTGGCCGGGGCATTGGCGAGATCCACTCCGCGGCCGCACATGGTCGCACTGGAGAGCCTGCCACTCGCCTCGCCCTGGGCGCTTGCGCTGCGGGCGCGGTGGCCCGGCGCGTTTCGCCCACTCGTCAGCCGTTATCAGGTGCACGCCTGTCCAACCGTGTCGCTGCACGCCGAGTCGTTTCAGGCTTGGCTGGACGGCAAGAGCGCCAACTTTCGCGGCCAGATGCGGCGTATGCGCAGACGCTTTGCGGAGGCTGGGGGAACCGCGCGCTCGAGCACGCTCGCCACGCTGCGCGCCGACATCGGGGTGTTCCTCGACCTGCACGCCTCGCGCTGGCGGGAGCAAGGTGGATCGAACATCCTCGCGCTCGGAGCGCGGCTGGCGGCGATGCTCAAGGAGATCGGCGCACGGCTGATTCCCGACGATCGCTTCCGCCTGCGCATTCTCGAGCTAGACGGCCAACCGATCTCCGCACAGCTGTTCTTCGCGTGTGGAGGCGAGGTGCTGTATGTGAACGGCGGCTGGGAGGACCGCCACGCGCGGTTCAAGCCGGCGATGCTCGGAATCCTCGACGTGATCGAGGAGGCGTTCGAGAGGGGCGAGCGGCGCGTGGATCTCGGACCGGGCGCGCACCCATACAAGCTGCGCTTCGCCGACGGCGAGGACCCGGTCTCCTGGACGATCCTGATGCCGGTCGGCGCGAGCCTGCCGCTCACCTGCCTGCGCGTCGCACCGATAGTCGGCGGGACAACGTTGCGCAACGCCTCCAAGCGTCACCTCACACCGAATCAGATCGATCGCTACCGAGCGCTGCGCGCGCGTGTGCGCGGCACGTGCGCGCAACGCGCGGGGGAGGGACCAGTCGATGGCGCGTGAGACGAGCTGGCCGCATGTGATCGTCATGGATCCCTTCACCGCGGGATTGGCGATCGCGCGGCGGATGGTCCGCCTCGGCGCGAGGGTCACCGTCTTTCTGGAGCCCACCGACCCGTATGTGGCCCGCAGCCGCGGAGTGCACACCTTTGTCGCACCGTTCGGCGACGGTTCGGATTGGCTCGCTCGTCTGCTCGAGCTCGCGTCGGTCCCAAGCCCTGCGGTCGCGCTGCCCGCCAGCGACCGCTGCTGCGAGCTGCTGGTAGGCGCCGCCGAGGAGCTGCCACCCAATCTGCTGGCGTTCGAGCGCGACGACCATGCGCACCTGGCGCTGATGGACAAGGATCGGGCCGATCGCATCGCGCGCAGCGCCGGTGTTCGCGTGCCGTGGACGATGAAGGTCACAGATCGCGACGAGCTGGCCCGCGCGGTCGCCGACGCTCCGTGGCCGTGCGTGGTCAAGCCGATTCTCTCGCACAAGTGGCGCGCCCGCCACGGCGAGCAGCGAGTGTTTCTCGCCCACGACGCGGGGGAGGCCGAGTCGCTGCTGCGCGGGCCGATCGAGGAGCGGCTGGGGATGCTGCTCAGCCAGTACATTCCGGGCGGCGACGAGGACGTCGAGGAGGCGATCCTCGTGCGCCTCGCCGACGGCAGCTATCCGGTGCGGTTCGGATGCCGCAAGCTGCGCCAGCACCCGCCGGGCTTCGGCGTCACCGCCGTGGGCGAAGCATCCCCCCTCCCCGAGACGATGGCGGTGGCGGTGGCGGTGCTGGACGAGGCGGGCTTCGTGGGAGTGGCCGGCGTGGAGACCAAGCGTCACACCGAAACGGACGAGCGGTGGTTTCTGGAGGTGAACGTGCGCATCCCCGGCCAGTGGAGCCTCGGCGACGCCTGCGGCGCGCAGGCCACGCCGCGGCTGGTGGCCGCCCTCCTCGGCGCGTCGCTGGGGCCGCAGCCCCCGGTGCGGGATGGGGTGCGCATCGTGCTGCCGGACGTCGACGCACGTGTGGTGTGGCCGGCGCTGCTGTGCGCCCCGCTGTGGCGGCGTCCGCTGATCGCGTTGCGGATGCTGCGCATCTACTCGGGGGCACGCGACTTCGGCGTGCTCGACCCCCGCGATCCGGGACCGGCGTTTGCATTCGTCGGCCTGCTGGCACGGCGACGGATCGCCAACCTGTACAGGCGCATACGCCTCAGAAAGCCCAACGGAAGAGCGGCCGGCGACGCCTGAGCACACCCTGGGCGAGCGCCGGGCCGGTGTAGGCGGTACCGACCACGAAGCGCATCGCGGGGCCGAAGCTCACCGCTGCCGGAGCGCCGGTGAAGTGCAGGCCGGCGATCGAGGACTCCAACCCGCGGCGCAGCACGGGGGAGCCCGACACGGTGCGCATCCTGGCGGTGAGCGAGCTCGACAGAAACGGGTAGCGGCGCACATCGATGCGATAGCCGGTACCGAGCAGGACATGTTCCACCAGGCGCTCCGAGCCGTTGTCGAGTCGCAGGTGCGCCTTCCCCGACCGCTCCTCGCAGCCGGCGACGCTGCGCCCCAGTGTGATCTTCACCTCGCGCAGCCTGTCCGGCAGCCAGTAGCCCCCCGCCGGTCGAGTGCAGTGGTAGGTCAGCGGCGCGCGCACCCGTTCCGGCAGCAGATGGCAGAGGTCGGGCGCGGCCCCGATCCAACTGGAGAACTTTCCCCCACCTCGGTTGGCGCGCCGTGCCAGTAGAGGCCCTTGCGTGCGCGCCAGCTCGGCGGCGCCGGCGGTCCCTTGCTCTTCGGAGGTGGTAGAAGCGGGCGCTGGCCGCCTCCCCACCCGTAGCCGCCGAGCCAAAATATGGCGGCCCCCCGCACGAGGACCTCCACCTCCGCGCCCGCCTCATGCAGCAGCGCCGCCGACTCCAGGGCGCTCTGACCGCCACCGATCACCGCCACCGAGCGGCCGGCGAAGCGATCGAGGTCGGGCGAGGCGGAGGCATGCGAGACAAGTCGCTCCGGCAGATCGCCAAACGGCGGAGGGACGAAGGCGAACGGCTCCAGGCCGGCCGCCACCACCACGCGGCTGGCGGGCAGCCGCTCGCCATCGTCGAGCGTCACCGCAAAGCCTCCATCCCCGGCGAGCTCCACGCTGGCGACGTGGCGCCGATCGAGGTCGGGTACCGCCTGCTTCTGAAACCAATCCCCGTAGTCGAGGAAATCGTGGATGCTCATCACCTCATCCACCTCGCGGCGCTCCGCCTCACACCACCGGGCGAGCGTGAGCCGACCCTCCGGATCGCCGATGTCGGAGGCGCGCGGCGAGGAGCGCAGCAGCATGCCGGTGGGCATCGTCCGCCGCCAGAAGGAGAGGGTCTCGCCGAACGCACGCGTCGCGACGCCGGCCGCGCGCAGGTGGGCGACCGCCGACAGCCCGTGGGGGCCGGCGCCGATCACGACCACAGGACCGCTCTCGCTCAAGTGGCGCCTTGGGCGGGAAGCAGCTAGCTTTCGGCGCTGGAAGGCGACATCGCGGCCAACGTATCAAATGGGCCGCCACGATCGGCCACCCCGCCGCCGGCCAGCCCGAACGCCTCTTCGACGGCGCGCAGAGTCCGGTTCGGGTCGTGGCTCGCGAGCGTCGTCCGCCGGGCAACCTCGCCCTCCCGCCGGCGTCTTTGCGGATCGTCACGGTAGAGCGCGAGCGTGGCCGCCAGCGCTCGCGGGTCGTGGTGCGACGCGACGATCGTTCCCCCACCCGGGGGAATCAGCCCCTCGGCGCCCATCGGGTGGGTGGCCACCACCGGCACGCCGACGAGCTGCGCCATCACGATCACGCGCGGCTCCCCCTCGGTGGGGCTGGGCGCGAACACCAACACGTCGCACGCGGAGAGGAACTGCACGACGTGCCCGCGCACGCTCGCCAGAAAGCGCACCCGCTCGCCGTATGGCGCGGCACGCTCGCGCAGCGCCCGCTCCTGCTTGCCCTCGCCGGCGATCACCAGCAGAACGTTCCCGTCGAGGTGGGCCATCGCGTCGATCACCACATCGTTGCGCTTGCGTTGCTGAAGGCGTGAGATACAGCCCACCACGAAGGTCTGCTCATCGACCCCCCATGCGCGGCGAAACTCGCCGCGGGCATCCAGATCGCGCTCGACATCGGCGACGTCAACCAGATTGGGGACGACCGTCACCTTCTCGCCAGCCACACCCGCACCGACGATCGAACGTCGCGTGCCCTCCGAGACGGCCATGATCCGTGTGGGCCGTCTCGCGGCCCACGCATAGATCCGGCCCGCCACGCCGCTGCGCATCACCTCCGGCACATGGCCCCACTCGGCCCACACCACCCTGCCGGTGAGGCGTCTGGGCAGCAGCGAGCAGAGCAGCTGCTCCTTCTTGAAGTGCAGCAGCGTCACGCCCACAGGGCGCTCGGCGCGCAGGGCGCCCGCTAATCGCAGCAGCGCGAGCGGCGCTCGCACGATCACGCTCGTCGCCGTCCGCCACGCGAGCTTGGGCCCGAGATCGATCGTGCGCACGGGCACGTTCGTACCCGCCGCGAGCTCCGGCGCGTTGGTGAGCAGCACCACGTCGTGACCGCGCGCCGCGAGCGCACCCAGCAGATCGACGTTCGCATACTCCGCTCCGCCCCGCTCGCCGGTCGTCATGATCGAGACGATACGATCGCGATCCACGCGGTCACTATACGCGGCACTCCAGCCACAAACCCAAGATGCGATGAGCACAAAGAGGCGCCGTCTGTTGCTCGTCGAGGAGGGTGGGATCGGCGGGGTGGCCAACTACACCGACGAGCTGGCCGCGGCGATCGCGGACGCCGGCTGGGAGGTGCACCTCGCCACCGGGCGCGACCACGACCCGGGCGCGCCGCCCGGGGTGAGCGTCCACCGGATGTTCTTCTACGTTCGCGACCGGCACCCACTGGGGCGGACGCTGCGTCGCCGGCGGCTCTCGCGCGCCGTCAACGGCATCGCCCATCTCACGGCGGACGCGCTGGTCGCGGTGACGGCGCGCCGTTACGCGGTGGTGCACATCGAGGGCGAGGAGTGGCCTCCGTTGGGCGCCGCGCTGGCGCTGATGCTCCGGGCGGCGCGGAGGCCGATCGTGTACACGCCGCACAACACCTTCAGTCGCACCGAGCATCCGCACCGGCGCGCGAACGCGGTGATCCGCCGCTGCGCGACGCGGATCGTGGTTCACTCGGAGTACGACCTGCGCGCGCTGGCGGCGGCGGAGGCGCGCAAGGCGGTGGTGATCCCGCACGGCGAGTACGGGAGTCTCGCTCGCCGCGGCGCCTGCGCCCCCGACCGCGAGGAGGCGCGCGCGGAGCTGGGCGCCGGCGAGCGCGAGCTGGTGGTGCTGCTGTTCGGCCAACTGCGGCCCGACAAGGGTGTGCGCGACCTGCTGCTGGCCGGTGCACAGACGCCCGGCCTGCGAGTGGTGCTGGCCGGCGAGGACGACGGCGCGCTCGCGGAGCTCGGTGAGCTGCTCGCCGACGAGCGCCTGCGCGAGCGCGTGGTCGTGCGGGCGGGATTCGCGCCGCCCGCGCAGATGCTCAGGCTGTTCGCCGCGTGCGACGTGGTGGCGCTCCCCTATCGACGCGCGAGCGCGAGCGGCGTGCTGCTGCTGGCGTACGGCCTGGCGAGGCCGGTCGTGGCCTACCCGGTGGGGGGCCTGCCGGAGTACGTCCTCGACGGCGAGACCGGCTGGATGTGCGCAGCCGCCGACCCCGCCGCGCTCGCGACGACGCTGCGCGAGATCGTGCACGCGGGCGCCGCCGAGTGCCGCCGGCGCGGGGAGCGGGCGATGTGCTTCTCAGAGGAGCGCTTCGGCTGGCCGTCGATCGCGGCGCGCACGATCGCGCTCTACGAGCAAGCCGTGGCGGGCTGAGCGGAAACCCGCGGGAGCCTCGCCACAGGCGACCGGGGCCTTTCACCGCAGGCGCGAGGAGCGCCAAACCCCGAAGCTCAGGTGGTGAGGGATGATCGACACCGTCAGGTGGTGCGGATGATCAGCACCGAGCAGGGGGCGTGGTGTGAGACCTTGTTGGGCACCGAGCCCAGCAGGAAGCGCTTGGCGCCGGTCATGCCCTTGTTGCCGACCACGATCAGGTCCGCGTCGCGCTCCTCGGCAACGTCGAGGATCGCGTCGGCGGGGTCGCCCTGGCGGGCGTAGACGTTGACCTCGACGCCCGCCTCGCGCGCCGGCGCGGCGGCGGCCTCGAGCGCGAGGTCGACATCCTCGCGCGGGTTGATCGCCCACTGCAGATCCTCCGGGGCGTCGCGCCGTTCCTCGCGCAGGCGCTGCAGCCGGCACCGGCTCGTACGCACTCACGAGCTCGAGCGCCGCCCCCAGCGTGCGCGCCAGATCGGCCGCCTGGCGCACCGCCTCGCCGGCCGTCTCGGAGCCGTCGGTGCCAACCACGATCGATTTGAACATGACTCTGACTCCTCGCCTGCGTCTGGTGTAGTTGAGGGCTCGGGGCCGCGCCGCCGCGCCCAGGTCGATCATATCCGCGCCTGCCATAACGTTCAGTCACACATGATCGATCTGCACTGCCACGTGCTGCCCGGCATCGATGACGGCCCGTCCACGATCGAGGGCTCGCTTGAGATCGCGCGCCTCGCCGCGGCGGGCGGCACGCGTGTGCTCGTGGCGACGCCGCACGTGAACTGGCGCTACCGCAACGACGCCGCGACGATCACGGAGCGCGTGGCCGAGCTGAACGAGCGCCTCCGCGCCGAGGAGGTCATGACGGCCGATGGCCATATGCTCCAGGTTCGCCCCGGGGCCGAGATCGCGTTGACGCTGATCGCGGAGCTTCATGAGGCGCAACTTCAGACGCTCAGCCTCGGAGGCGGCCCCTGGCTGCTGGTCGAGCCCCCCTTCACCCCCGTGGCACCGAACCTCGATGCAATCCTGCTCGAGCTCCAGCACGGCGGGCATCGCATCGTGCTCGCCCACCCCGAGCGCTGCCCCGCCTTCCAGCGCGACCCCCCGATGCTGCGGCGCCTCGTACGAGCCGGGATGCTCACCTCGGTCACCGCTGGATCGCTCGTCGGCCAATTCGGCGGCGAGGCGCGCCGCCTGGCGCTCGCGCTCGCCCACGACGGCCTGCTCCACAATGTTGCCTCCGACGCCCACGACACCGTCAACCGGCCCCCCCAGATCGCCGACGAGATCGAGTCGGCCGGGCTCGCTCCGCGCGCGCAATGGCTGACCGTCGCCGTCCCTGCCGCGATTCTCGACGGCGGAGAGATCCCGCCCGCTCCGGTGGTCACCCCGGCGGACGTGGAGCAGACGCGGCGAGGGTGGTGGCGCTCCCTGCGCCGCTGAGAGTCAGACAAGCTTCGTGATCGCGATGATCATTCCGATCACGACGAACACGACGATCGCGATCTGCATCCATATCCATGTGGGCGACATGTCACCCGACAGCCTACCGGCGGCGATCTACTGAGAAAGAGGGGCCCAGCTCGCCGGCCTCCGGCCGGCTGCGCCACCCTCTACTAAGAAAGAGGGGCCCGGCTCGCCGGCCTCCGGCCGGCTGCGCCACCCTCTAGGGTGTAGAGATGGCAGGATGCCGAAGTAACTCTGTGGCCGGACGCCTACGCAAGCTCGCCGCTGTCGCACTGCTCCCGCTGGGCGCGTTGGCGTGGCTGGCGCCGCCAGGTGAGGCCGGGCGCGCTGCCGGAGCGCATATCTTCTCCGCTGCACCGCTGGGGGGCGTGAACATTGGCGGGCTGTATCCGGACACCCGGCCGGGCGAAGTCGACCGGGAGATCGCCGCCGCGGCCGCTCTGCATGCGAGGCTCGTGCGCGTCGGGGTCCCGTGGTCGGCGCTCGAGCCGCTCGGCCCAAGAGCGATCGAACCGCGCGCGCTGGCCTTCCTCGACCGTGTGGTGAACGACGCCGCAGCCAGGGGCATCCGTGTGATCGCGACCGTCTACAGCACGCCCTGCTGGGACTCCTCGGCACCCCCCTCGCTGCTGGGAAGATGCGCGCCGCAGGGAGCCAGCAAGGCCACCGCGTGGCCGCCGCGCGAACCCTCGGCGTACGCCGCCTTCACCGCGTACCTAGCGGCGCGCTACGGCACCCGTCTCGCCGCGATCGAAGTCGGGAATGAGCCCGATCAGGCAAACGAAGACTATTTCGCCGGTCCCGAAAAACCGCAGCGCTACGCCGCGGTGCTGCGGGCCGCCTACCCCGCGATCAAGCAGGCGAACCCCGGAGTGCAGGTGCTCGCGGGCTCGCTTGTCGGCTCCAACGGCGTCTTCCTGCGCGCCCTCTATGCCGCCGGCATCAAGGGCTACTACGACGGCCTGGCCGTGCACTTCTATACCCTGACGCTCGGATCGCTGCGCGCGATCCACGAAACCCAGCTCGCGGGCGGCGACAACACCCCCCTGTGGCTGGACGAGTTCGGCTGGAGCAGCTGCTGGCCCCGCCATAAGGTCCAGCAGGAACAGGGTTGCGTGACAGAGAAGGTCCAGGCAGCCAACATCACCAACGTCTTCCGCTCGCTCGCGCGCACCCCGTACATCGCCGCCGAG
This sequence comes from uncultured Solirubrobacterales bacterium, assembly GCA_963771915.1. GTDB lineage: Bacteria > Actinomycetota > Thermoleophilia > Solirubrobacterales > Solirubrobacteraceae > Palsa-744. Next base: position 1,280,781 of record CAVYVD010000001.1, read on the forward strand.
GTGCTCTACGGGCTGCAGGACGGCCCCGGCGAAAACTTCGGCGTGCTGAGCGCCGATGGCGCCCGCAAGCCCGCGTTCGCCGCGCTCGCCCGGGTGTTCGTGTCCCCTTTCGCGAGCCCCAGCCCCGTGACTCTGCGTCTCAGCCGCCGCCACCGCGGGGTCCTGGCCAGCGGCGCGGGGCCGGTCGGTGACTACATGCAGCTCGAAGCCCTCCGTGGCGGCGTGCTGCGCTACCGGGCGCTCTTCACGCTGAACCGCTTCAACCGCTACTCGATCCCGCTGCCGCCGGCGCTCGGCACCAGCGGCCTGACGGTGCGCGTCCACCAGTACTGGGCCGGTAGCAGTCACGACGCGCGGCGCAGCATCTGAGAGCGGGGCGGTGGGCTTGAAGGCTTTGGTCACGGGCGGCAGCGGCTACATCGGCGCGCTGGTCGTCGAGGAGCTGCGCGCGTGGGAGTGTGAGGTGTGCGTCCTGGATTCGCTGCTCCACGGCCAGGAGGAGATCGCGACCGAGCAGGAACGCGCCGGGGTGCGGGTCATCCGGGGAGACATCCGCGACGCGGCCCACCGCGCGCTGGCCCTGCGGGGAGCCGACGCGGTGGTGCACCTCGCCGCGATCGTGGGCGACCCGGCGTGCGCGCGCGACCCCGCGGTCTCCGAGGAGGTCAACGTGCGGGCCACCCGCGCGCTCGCGGCCGACGCGCTGCGGGCGGGGGTGAAGCGCCTGGTGTTCGCCTCCACCTGCTCCAATTACGGGCGCATGGCCGATCCCACAGTCCCGATCGCCGAGGAGGGCGAGCTGCGCCCGGTCTCGCTGTACGCCGAGCAGAAGGTGGCGATGGAGCGGCTCATCCTGGGCTCCGACGCGAGCTCGACCAGCCCCACCTGCCTGCGCTTCGCGACCGTCTACGGCACGGGGCGGCGGATGCGCTTCGATCTGACCGTCAACGAGTTCACCCGCGAACTCTGGGCCGACCGTGAGCTCCAGGTCTACGGGGAGCAGTTTTGGCGCCCCTATATCCATGTCCGCGATGCGGCGCGCGCGGTGCGCGCGGTGCTCGAAGCCCCCGTGGAGGGGGTCGCGGGAGCGGTCTTCAACGCCGGTCGCTCGGGGGAGAACTACCGCAAGCTCGACCTCGTCGAGGAGATCCGCAGGCAGATCGGCCCGCACAGGGGCACGGTCTCCTACGTGCATCGCGAGGAGGACCCGCGCGACTACAAGGTGAGCTTCGAGAAGATCCGCACCGAGCTCGGGTTTCAGACGCAGATGAGCGTCCCCGACGGCATCGCCGAGGTGATCGCCGGGCTCGAGGCCGGCGCCTTCGGCGACCCCTTCGACGAGCGCTACCGGAACGTTCCCTGAGCGTACGCACCCGCGCCGATCCCAGCCCTGCAATGGCCGCCACCGACACCCTCCCCGAGATCCCGCTGTTCGACCTGCGCCTGGAGGAGCAGGATCTGGAGGCGGTCGCGCAGACGCTGCGCTCAGGCTGGCTGACGCTCGGCCCCCGCACGGCCGCCCTCGAGGAGGCGTTCGCGGCGCACCTCGGCGCGCGCCACGCGGTCGCGCTCTCCAGCTGCACGGCCGCGCTGCACCTGGCCTATCTCGCCGCCGGTCTCGGCCCGGGCGATGAGGTGATCGTGCCGTCGTTCACCTTCGTGGCGAGCGCCGCCGCGGCGCTCTACTGCGGCGCCACCCCGGTGTTCGCGGAGATCGTCTCGCGCGAGAACCCGAGCCTCGATCCCGATGACGTCGCGCGGCGCATCACGCCGCGCACGAGGGCGGTGTGCGTCGTGCACTACGCGGGCTACCCCGCCGCCGCCGATCGCCTGCGGGAGCTGTGCGACGCGCACGGACTGGCGCTGATCGAGGACGTGGCGCACGCTCCGAGCGCCACGCTCGCCGGACGCAAGCTCGGCACGTGGGGTCTGGCGGGCGCCTTCAGCTTCTTCTCGAACAAGGTTCTCTCAGTCGGAGAGGGCGGCCTGCTGTGCACCGACAGCGACGAGGTCGCCGCCCTCGCGCGCTCGCGCCGCTCGCATGGGATGACGAGCGGCACATGGGACCGCCACCGGGGCCACGCCGAGACCTACGACATCGTTGGGCTCGGCTACAACTACCGCCTGGACGAGCCCCGCGCGGCGCTGCTGCTCTCGCGCCTGGAGCGCCTGGAGACGGACATCGCGCGCAGGCGCGAGCTCACGCTCCGCTACCGGGAGCTCCTGGGCGCGGTCGAGGGAATCATCGTGCCGTTCGAGGACGCCCAGGTGGCGAGCTCCTCCTGTTACATCATGCCGATCATGATCGAGCGCGAGAGCCTCCGAGGGCGGCTCGGCGCACGGTTGCGTGAGCTGGGCATCCAGACGAGCGTCCTCTATCCCTCGATCCACCGCTTCACGGCCTACCGCGAGCGTTTCCCCGATGTGTCGCTGCCGATCACGGAGCTGGCGTCGCGGAGCGAGCTGACGCTGCCGCTCTATCCCCACATGACCCACGAGGACCAGGACCGAGTCGCCGCGGCGCTCGCTGAGGAGCTCGCGCGGTAGGCGCCGTGCAAGCCGGTGTCACGGCACTCGCTGAGGGGCTCGAGCGGTGAGGCGCCATGCAGGCCGGTGTCACCCGGGCGGGATGAGCCGCTCGCGCACGCTCTCGAACTCCTCGAGCGCCTGCTCGTAGTCCTCGTGGTGACCGATGTCCAACCAGTAGTCATCGCTCGGCCAGGCGCGGACCACCTCCCCCGCGGCGATCAGGCGCAGGATCAGATCGGGGAAGTCCAGGCGCTCTCCCGGATCGACGTGCAGGAGTGCCTTGGGCGCGAAGCAGTAGACGCCCATGCTCGCCGTGTAGTCGATCGTCGGCTTCTCGTCGTAGCCGGTCAGACGGGTGGGGTCCTCCGCCTCGCCGAAGTGCAGAACGCCGAGTGAGATCTGCACGTGACGTACCTTGGTGGCGATCGTGGCCGCGGCATCGCTCGCCCGGTGGCGCTCGAGCAGCGCGCCGTAGTCGATGTCGGTCAGCACGTCGCCGTTCATCACGAGCACGTGATCCTCGCGCAGGTCGTCGATCAACGCGAGCGCGCCAACGGTGCCGAGCGGCTCCTGCTCGCGGTAGTAATCGATCGGGATGCCGTACGCGGCGCCATCGCGGAAGAACGCCTCGATCAGCTCGGCCAGATAGCCGGTGGCGACCGTGATCCGCTCGAAGCCGCTCGCCTTCAGCTGGCGCACCACGATGTCGAGCACCGGGCGATCCCCGATCGGCATCAGGGGCTTGGGCAGCACGGTCGTGTAGGGACGCAGACGCGTTCCCACACCTCCAGCAAGAATCACGGCGCGCCTCAAACGACTACTCCCCGCTGCGCAGCACGGCCCCGAAGGTGAGCACGAGGATCTTCAGATCCAGCGCGAGCGACCAGTGGGCGATGTAGTAGTTGTCCCACTCCACCCGCTCGGCCAGGGATGTCTGGCCGCGCAGGCCGTGCACCTGGGCCCAGCCAGTGATCCCCGACTTCACGCGGTGGCGGTCCCCGTAACGGGTGACGTCCTGGCGGAAGAGCTCCACGAACTCCGGGCGCTCGGGGCGGGGGCCGATGACGCTCATCTCGCCACGCAGCACGTTGAAGAATTGTGGCAGCTCGTCCAGGGAGGTGCGGCGCAGGAAGCGCCCGATCGGGGTGCGGCGGTCCTCGCCCTCGACCCCGCCGGGGGCGGTGTCCCCGCCGAGCATGAAGTCGAACGCGCGCTCGTCATCCCCGCTCAGCCCGTGCTCTGCGGACCCCACGCGCATCGAGCGGAACTTGTAGAGGTCGAACAGCTTGCCGTCGCGGCCCACGCGGCGCTGGCAGAAGAGGATCGGGCCCGGCGAGGTGAGGCGCACCGCCAGCGCCGTGAGCGCCAGCACGGGGCAGAGCACGATCAGGAGCGCCGCCGCGAACACCCAGTCGAAGGCGTGCTTGAGCGCGAACTGCACGCCCTTTGGGTTGACGGTGGTGAACGAGAGCAGGGGCAAGCCGCCCACCGTGTCGTAGCCCACGCGGTTGTTGATCGTGTCGAACATCCGCGGCACCACCGAGACCTCGACGCCCAGCTCCTGGCAGTGCTGGACGAGGCGGCTCACATGGGCGTCCGCGATGGAGGAGAAAGCCACGATCAGATTGCGCGTGCGCGTGCGCCGCACCACCTCGTCGAGATCCTCGGTGCTGCCCAGTACCGGCACCTCGCGCCCCCCCACCTCGGCGAGCGGGCGGGGGTCGTCGTCGAGGAAGCCCGCCGGATAGAGACCGTACTCGGGATGGTCTTCCAGGCGCCGGGCCACCTGTGCGCCCACCATGCCGGCGCCCACGATCAGCACCGGCCGGCCCACCAGCCGGCGGCTGCGCGCCCACCACTGCGCGAGCGCCAGCGCCGCGCGGCCGACGCCCAGGGTGAGCAGCGCGAGCAGCCACCCCCGCACCCAGTCGGAGGGTGTGGGGATCTGCCCGTTGGCGAGCAGGCCGATCGCCGCAACCGCCATCGCCGCGATCGACACCGCGCTCACGGCGGGGGCCAGCCCGTCGAGGACCAGCGCGCGCAGCCGTGTGCGGTAGAGCCCGCGCAGGTAGAGCGCGAGCATCGTCAGCGCGGGCAGCGCCAGCAGTGGCGCACCCACCGCCGGGACGTGCAGAGTGGCGCGAACGCCGCCGAGCGCGAGCACCACCGCGACGCACAGCATCGCGAGGTCCACCACCGGGCACAGCACGTTCCAGCCGGGCTCCTCGAGCAGCAGCTGCAGCGGTCCGTGGAAGATCCCGCGGTGCGCGGAGCGCGGCTCCGGCGCGGGCCGCGCGGGGGGGTGGCGGGTCAGCGGCAGGCTGGGAGCGGTCGTCTGCTGGGTGAGGCGAGAGCCACTCATCGGAGACAGAGCATCCTTGTCCGTTGCAATTTGCGTTGCAGCCCCACCCGTCCCACTCCAGCTCCAAGTACCCGCCGCCGTGCTCGGGCCCCGAGAACCGACCCGAAGGCGCTCGGCACGCCTGCGCTCGAGCACGTCCTAGTCATGGTGATTACCCGCCAGTCGCGTGGTCGCAACCGCCGTCAGCGCCAGCGCGCCCGCCACCGCCACCAGCGCCAGCAGATCGGCGCCGGGGAACCACGACGCTCCCGCGCTCACGGAAGCGGCCGCGGAGGCCTCGATGCGCGACGAACCTGAATACGCACCGGCGCTCCCCGCGGATGTCCCTGCACCAGCGCTCGAGGTCCGTCCCGCCTTTCCATGTCCGCCGGAAGCCGCTTTCGCGCCCTGCCCTCTGCGGCCGGCGGCCACACCGCCGGCGCCGCGAGAGGACGGCGCGGGGGAGGAGAAGCTGCTGGCGGCGTTGCCGGGCGAGGAGGAGGAGGAGGAGGAAGGGGAGGGGGAGGGGGAGCCGCTGGAGTTGCCGCCGGCGCCTCCTCCGGGTCCGTTGATCAGCGTCCCGCCGATAATCGCCTGGGCGCCGGCGCCTGGGCCGCCGTAGCCGCTGAGCAGCGGCCCACCGGCGAGTGCGGCGGGCGCAGATCCAGCGAGGAGCACCAGCGGAGCCAGTGTGCCGATTATCGTCCGATTACGCCTCATACTTCCCAACCTTGGGTGGTCCTTTCGGCTGCGAGCAACATCAGGGTTGCTCTCCTTGCCTTGTACGCCGCCTCGGCTCGCCGCCAAATGTGCCCTGCTCTCTGGGGGAGAACTCTGGCCGCCACGGCCTCGCGACCGGCGAATCGATCAGGCTTCACCACACAAACTAGCGAAGCCTAGAAGTATTGTCGAGCGAAGTACCCGGTGTCTGGTCCGTACTTTCACCCACCGCTCGGTTCGTCTTATGAGAATTGACGAGCATTGAGCAGAATTGAGCGGTTCAGTTCCCCGATGTCCACCACGTGGCCGCGGCGTGCCCGCCGGAGCGCTTCGCGGATGAGCGGATCGCGCGGGCTCAGGCGCGCCGCGCGCTCGAGCAACGCGAGCGCTTCCCCGCGCCTGCCCTGAGTGGATGCGATGGCACCGAGCTCCAGCGTCGCGTAGGAGTCCCCCGGCGTGCGACCGAGGGCAAGCGCAAACTCGCGCTCGGCGTGCTCCAGTTCGCCGAGGCGCAGCGCGATGCTGCCGGCCACCACGTACGGTTCGTCGCTTAGAGGGTTCAGCCGCGCCGCGTCGTCCAAGCGCGCGTAGGCGCGTTGGGGAACCTGCACCCAGATGCGGGCTGCGTTCTGCACCTGCAGGCGGCTCAGCCACGGCAGGGTGAACAGGACGATCGCCGCGAGGGCCGCGATGGCACCCACCGCGATCGGCCATCGGCCGCGCCGTCCGCGAGGCACGGGGCGTGTGCCGTCCTCGCGGTCCGCGGGCGCCGCCTCCTCCCGGGGTGCGGGCACGGCCTCCCCGCGAGCTGCGGGCGCCGCCTCCTCCCGGGGTGCGGGCACGTCCTCCACGCGAGGCGCCAGCGCGCAGGCGAGTCCGAGCAGCGCGAAGGCCGGCGCCCCCAGGCCGGCGAACTCCCAGAACCAGTCGAAGGAGCCGTGCACCGCCCAGTAGGCGAAGCCCGCCACCACCGACGCCGCGACCGCCCGCGCGAGGGGGTCGGGATTGCGCGCGATCGCCCGCCAGCACGCCAGCAGCGCCGCGCCCAGGCCGACCACCGTGAGCAGCACTCCCACCAGACCCGTCTCGGCCAGGGTCCGCAGCTCCACGCTGTGGGGGTAGTGCGGGGTCTCGTTGCCGCGCCCGTGCGCAAGGTACTGCTCGGCGAAGTTGTCAGCCCCGATTCCCAGCACGGGGTGGGCGAGGAACTCGCCCAGTGCGACCCGGTAGAAGTCGTAGCGGCTGCTCCCCAACCCGCCCGTCAGGCGGCTGCCAGTGGTCGAGTTGGCGCTGTAGCCACTCGGGCTCTTGAAGGTGTCCCACTCGTGGCGCGCGCGTGCCAGCGGGTCGCCCGCGGCGGCCCAGCCCCCCGCCAAGAGCGCCACCAGCAGGGCGCTCGCGATGACGGCGAGGGTCCTGTGCACGCGCGCCCGGGTGGTGCGTGAGAAGCTGCGCCGGCTCTCGAGTGCCGCCCCCGCCGCCACCGCCAGTCCCGCCGCCAGCGCCGCGAGCACGATCGCCACGGTCGCGCCGTGGACCGCGGTGCTCGCGCCGCGCAGCGCCGCCGCCGCGCCGGGACCGCCTTTTTCGAGCGTGGTCACGCGGTCGCCCACGCGCAGCACCGCGGGCGCCGCCGCGCCGATTCCCCCCACCACCGGGACAAGCAGCGCAAACGTGCGCACCCGCCCGGGGAGCAGCGCGAACACCAGCACCAGCATTACCGGGGTCGCATACAGGGAGCCCCTGCTCTGACTCAGCAGCGCCACCTCCGCGAGCAGCACCGCGCCCCCCGCGAGCGCTCCCCGCAGGCCCCACGGAAGCCGGGGGCCGCGTGCGAGCAGCAGCGCCGGCCAGCACGCGATCAGCCACTGCGCGGCATTCGCGTTGGCGTACCCCGCCGGGTACACCAGCCGCCCCCCCGGGAGCAGCGCCTCCAGGCGGGCGGCGCTGCCGGCCGCCGCGTGGAGGTGCAGGAGCACGAACAGCGCCACCCCGATCAGAGCGAGCAGCCATGCGCACAGCAGCAGCGCCGCCGTCGCGCCCCGCTGCGCGCAGCAGGCGAACAGTGCGAAGACCAGGAGGTAGAGCAGCGTGCGGTCCGCCCCTTCCCAGGCGTCGCCCGGCACCCCCGCCCACAGGATCGAGAAGAAGCTCAGCGCGGTGTACCCCGCCAGGCACCCCATCGCGATCCGCACGGGCACCGGGATCGCCGCCCAGCGCGGACGCACCGCCAGCAGCGCGACCGCCAGCAGCGCGAGCACGATCAGCCCACCCGGCGCCCAGTGGGTGAGCGGGTAGCCGGCCTGGTCCGTTGCCCACACCGCCATCAGCGCAAGCGCGCCGAGGGCGGGCACCGTGGCGGGGGCCGCGCGCAGGGGCGCAATCAGCCTCATCCGGGCTCAGAGCCTACGGCTTTAGGAAGACGCCGGCCGGGTGGCGCCCGCGAGCAACAGCGAGAGCACCCGGCCCATCAGATCGTCGGGGACCGCCTCGGGGTCCGCCATCTTCTGACGCGCGATCCCGTCCGCGAGCGCGTCGATCGCGATCGCGAGCTGCTCCGCGGGCAGCTCGAGCTCCAGCGCGAAATCCCGCGCCCCGTCGGCGATCAGGCGCGTGAGAACCGCGCGGGCGCGCGCGAAGCTCTCCGCCACGTGATGGCGCACGCCCTCGTCGCGCGCGGCGTAGGCCCAGAACTCCATGAACAGCAGCAGCAGCTCGGGCTCGCGCTCGATCATCGCCATCCACCGGTCCGCGCCCCCGCGTGCGCGCTCGGCGACCGATGCGCGCTCGCCCACGGCCTCCTCGATCTCGCGCGTGTGCTCGTCGATCTCGCGGTCCATGACCGCCATGAAGAGATCCTCCTTGCCGCTGAAGTTTGAGTAGAGCGCCCCCGTCGAGTAGCCCCCCTCGGCCGCTATCTCCTCCACGGAGGCCCCGTGGAAGCCACGCCGCGCGAACACCGTCCGCGCCGCCACCAGCAGCCGTTCGCGCGTGATCGCCTTGCTCTGCTCGCGGGTCAGGCGCACCGTGCTCACCCCCCCATCCTACTTGACAAAGCGATCGCTATTGCGATAACGTTCGCTATCGGCTTGCGGGATCGACCCCCCGTCCCCGCCGATTGACCCCCCGTCCCCGCAGCAGAGGAGCTGACGCCCAGTGGCAACCACCGAGCAGCCCACGGTCTCGAGCGAGGAGCTCGGCAGCCTCCCCGCTGACGCGATCTCCTACGAGGACCTCTACGCCCGCTGGGAGCGGGGCAATTGGAGCGCGATGGAGCTCGACTTCACCGAGGACGCCCGCCAGTGGCGCGAGGAGTTCACCGAGTTCGAGCGCCAGGCCGCGCTGTGGAACTACGCCCTCTTCTTCTGGGGCGAGGACGCGGTCGCGGACAACCTCTCCCCCTACATCGACGCGGCCCCGCTGGAGGAGCAGAAGTACTTCCTCGCCACCCAGCAGGTGGACGAGGCCCGCCACGCGGTCTTCTTCAAGCGCTTCATGCACGAGGTGGCCGGGATCGGCGACGGCTCGATGGCGAGCGGGCTGAACGCGATCAAGCCCCAGCTCAGCCCCGGCTTCCGCAAGATCTTCGAGCGCCTGGACACGATGGCCGACGAGCTGCGCGCGGACCGCTCCGCCACCAAGCTCGCGGCGGCGGTCACGCTCTACCACATCGTGATCGAGGGCACCCTCGCCCAGCCGGGGCAGCACCTGATCTGCAGCTACCTGGAGGAGCGCAACATCTTCCCCGCCTTCCGCGAGGGCATGGAGAAGATCCAGGCCGACGAGCAGCGCCACATCGGCTTCGGCGTCAAGCTGCTCGCGGACCTCAGGCGCGAAGATCCCGTCGGCGTCCCCAGGGCCGTCTCGCGGATCCTCAATGACGTCACCCGCTACACCGCCCAGGTACTCATGCCCCCCGGCTGGGACGAGCGCTACCTGACGGTCTTCGGCTACACCTTCGACAAGATCGGCCCCGACGGGGTCAACTCGCTGATGACCAAGCTCCGCTCCGCGGGCATGCCCGCGGAGACGCTACCAGGACCCCCAATCATGCCGGCGGGCCTGACCCCGCTGGAGCTCTCCCGGCGCGGGCGCCAGCTCGCCAAAGCGGGCGTGATCGGGGTCCGCGAGGGCCCCACGATGCGCGACCCCGAAACGATCGAGCTGCTGTTCGACACGATCCGCCGCCAGGTCAACCCCAATCACGGGCTGCGCCGCCCCACCGTGATCCAGTGGGAGTTCACCGACCCCGACATCCCCACCTGGCACCTCACCGTCAACAACGGCTCCTCCGCTGTGGCCGAGGGGACCGTACCCAGCGCCGCGGTGCGCCTGCGGGTCTCCTACCAGGACTTCGTCGACATCGTCGGGCAGCGCCTCACCCCGCTGCGCGCTCTCGCCCTCGGGCGCATGCGCCCCCGCGGCAACCCGCTCGCGCTCAGGCAGCTGGCCAAGGTGTTTCCGCGCGCCTGAGGCCCGCACCTCGATATCGAGGTGTCCGGCGACCGGGGAGTCGCTTAGACCGCCACCAGCTCGGCTCGTTCGTCGCAACGAGCGAGGCGTGCGTCCGTCGTAAGCAGCGCGACCGCATCGAGTGAGGCGGCGAGCTCGGAGTAGAGCGCATCCACGAGCCGCTGGTTCTCGCGTCTCTCCCATGCACCGGCAAGCAGGTCTGCCAGCGGATGTCGACGGATCGGTGCGCCAGCCAGCTCGCTGAGCGCTGCCGCCACAGCTGACTGTTCGAGATCGCCGGCACGGTGCAGGCGCCCAAGCGCCGAGAGCACCTCCGCGTCGAGGTGCGCCGGGGCGTGCAGCTGACGATCGTGCATGCGCTCACGCACCTCGATACCCAGTTCGGTGCCGAGCAGCGCCTCCACCACCGCCGAGGCGTCGACCACGAGCGCCTCAGGGGGAAGCGCAGTCACCAAGCTCGGCGCGCCCCTCGTCGATCGCTTCGATCACGCCGCTGTGAGGGATCTGGGCCCGCGGCAGTCGGTCGAGGCGGTCAAGCCAGCGGTTGGTCTCGCTGTGCGCGAGGGTGGCGCTCAGCGCCTGCTGCGCGACCTTGGATATGTTCAGCCCAGCAGCTCGCGCCTCCTGTGCCAGATCGTCGGGCAGATAGACATTCACGCGCGCCATGCGCATATTATACACACCACACCGGGGCGCTCCCGGTCGGTGCTATTCCGGGCCGAACTCTCGTTCCGCGTGGGTGGGAGGGCCTGCCGGGGGCGGGCGGCGTGCCGGGCTCCCCGCCGGTCGTGTTCGGCGGACGGCGCGAGGCCGCGCGCGCCGTCGCCGACGCCGGGGCCATCGCGGGGACTGCCGATCTCAAGACGCTTACGCCCCGGGTAGCGAAACCCACGCTACACACAAGGAAGCAGCGGCTCGACCCGCTCCCACAGCTCATCACTGACTAATCTTCAGCCCATGCAGCTCCTAAAGAAAACCCGGAACGAACTCGTTGAAGCGATCAAGCAGAGCGGCCTCTCGCTCACCGATTTTGCGACAACCGAGGAGCCGGACGCCCTCACGATCCGCCATGAGCAGTCCGCCTCCAAGTTCGTGGTAATGCTCCGCGATCTCCTCGATTATGAAGTGCACTGGTCGGCCGGAGGTGGTAACACCCACAGGGCGAAGGCCGACGAAGATGGAATTGCCATCATCGCCCGGGAATGGATCGAAGCAGTCCAGGTGGAGGTCGAGGCACCCGACCTCTGGACGGAGCTTGCTCAAGGGCAGGAGATTTCTGCCCTGATGGAGTCCCAGGAGAACACACCCTTCAGCCTTGCAGAGCAGAAGCAGATCGCAGGCGTGTTGGCCGACATCAAGAAGCAGGCGGTGGAGACCTACGGCCTGCCGCCCGGAGAGCTGCGCCTGCTCGAGGCGAAGCTGGACTACCTCATCGAGGCAGCGCCTCACGCCCGGCGCATCGACTGGCTCAATACGGCGGTGGGGGCGGTGGGTGGTGCTTTCGCTGGTGGCGTGCTGACGCCCGAGGTCGTGCACAAGGTGTTGACCGCGCTAAGCATCGGGGTCGGAGGGCTGTTCGGTCATCCGGTGCCCCTCCTGAGCCCCTAACGACTCGTGCCCGCGCCACGTCGGCTCGCGCCCGCGGGAGCCATAGAGACATTCCAGATGATCGGCTTGCCCCATTCGCGGCCGGACTCCCGTTCCGCGCGGGCCGGTGGGCCGGCTGGCCTATTCGGGGCCGAACTCCCGTTCCGCGTGGGTCGGGGGGCCACTCCGGGTCGATGTGGGTGCGCTCGACGTGGGTGCGACAGGCGATTCCGCGGGGCGCGGCCGCTGGACCGAGGCGGCGCGCGCGGTCACCGGCGTGGGCTGCGCCGGGGAGCCGGCGGGGGTGCTCCCCTCGGCAGCCTGTTCGGGACCGAACTCGCGCTGAGCCCGTCGCGCCGCGGCGCGCCGGAGGGTGGCGGCGCGAGTCACCGAGGAGGAGGGGCTCCCCGAGATCGCCCGCCCGGGCCCTGGCGAACCCCCGAGGGCAGTCGATCCGCTCGCGTCAGGGACGTCCGCGAGGGCGATGCTCGCGGCGGCAAGGGTGTGTCTGGAGGGGCGTCGATGGGGGGACGCCGAGCGGTGGGGGGTCACGGTGAGAGCCACGCAGCCGACGGAGAGCGCGATCAGGCAGCTCACCGCCAGCTTCGCGCCGGCCGAGCCGCCGGCCAGCAGCCAGCCTCCTCCCGCCCCGCCCACACCCGCGGCGGCGCCCGAAGCCGAGACGGTCCCCGCGCCGACTCCCGCGCTCGCCCCGACCCCGGGGGTTGGGGGCGCATGGATCGGCGAGGCTCCCAAACCGAGTGCCCAGGGGAGTGGCAGCGGGGGGAGCACCGCGGCGAGACCGCGCAGCGAGAGGACGTAGGCGCGGCACGCGGGACACTCGCGCTGGTGCAGGCGCGCCAGGCGGTAGCGCTCCCCGTCGGGGTCGAGGATGCCGAAGGCAAAGCCGCGCATCAGCGACGCCTGCTGCTCGCACCACTCCCCCGCGCGGATCGCCTCCAGCAGCTCCCCCACCTTGCCCGCCACGCCCGGTCTGCCGGGACCGCCGCCCTCCATCAGCTTCACCATGCGCGCCTCGCTGAGGCCCATGCGCTCGGCGGCCTGCGCGCGTGTGAGGCCCTGCAGGTAGCAGAGGCTCGCCGCCTCGCACTCGCGCGCGCTCAGGCGGCTGCGCAGCGCCTCGAAGAGGTGGCGCAGCCGTGCGCGGTCATCGAGCTCCGCCGAGAGGTCCGGTTCGTCCGCCGGGAGGTCCGGAGCAACCGCGGCTCGCGCGGCGGCCCGCCCCGAGGCGCCGCGGTGCTCGTCGATCGCCCTGCGGAACGTCACCACCGTCAGCCAGCCCCCCGGGTTGGCGATCTGCTCGCCGGCCGCGACCGCCGCGTAGAGACCCTGCCACGCCTGGGCGTAGCAGGCTTCCAGGTCGCCCCCGTCGAGGTGCACGCCACGCGCGCGCAGCCGTCCCCGCACGCTCCCCAGCACCTCCTCGCGCAGCCCCCCGAACTCCTGGCGCAGCAGGCGCTCGGCGCGGTAGCGGCGCAGAGTCGAGGGGCTCACGGCCCGAGAGATTACGACCTGTAGGAATCCTGCGATCGAATCGAACCGGAGGGGTGCAAACCCCGAGCAAATCGGCGTCTTTTGGCGTCCCCCTGCAACACGCAACTTGGTGAGTACGCCACACGCGCCTTGAACGCGACGGGCAGGAGAGACTCCGGCGCACCCCGAGACCGCCGTCGGCGGCCTGCGCGGCCACGTGCGGCTATGCGCTCCTTGCTCGGCCTACGCGAGCTCCGCGATCTGGGCGAGGCTGACCGCGCGCATATCCTCGCCGCGCCGATGCGCCTCGTGCCAGCTCACCACCCGCTTCAGCGCCTCCTCCAGGCCCCACGTCGGACGCCAGCCCAGACCGCGCTCGGCCTTGCCGGAGTCGAGCGCCAGGTGTCCCGCCTCCGGGGGATCGGGATCCCCACCCCCCCCGCCCTCCGCCTCCCAGCGCAACGCGCCCCCCCAGTGGTCCGCCAGGCGCCGCACCACCCAGCCCACCGTGCGCGCATCCTCCAGGGCCGGGCCGAAGTTCCACGCGCTCGCCGCCCCCGGAGAGCCCTCGCAATAGAGCTCCTGCGCCAACACCAGGTAGCCGCCGAGGGGGTTGAGAACGTGCTGCCACGGGCGCACCGCGTCGGGGTTGCGCACCCGCACCGGCTTCCCCGCCTCCACGGAGCGCACGATGTCGGGGATCAGCCGGTCCTCGCCCCAGTCACCGCCGCCGATCACGTTGCCCGCGCGGGCGGTGGCGATTTGGGTTTTTTGGATGGGGGTGGAGGGGGAGTGGCCCACCCCCGCATCCCCGCTCGCACTCGCGTCGGCGGAGAAGTACGAGCTGCGGTACGCCGCCGCCACCAGCTCCGCGCACGCCTTCGAGCTCGAATAGGGGTCCTCGCCACCCAGGGGATCGCCCTCCACGAACCGCCGCCCACCACGCGAGGAGCCGGCGCCCTGCCCGCCGGCCGCCGGGGGCACTCGCGAGGTGGGATTCTCGTAGCACTTGTCCGAGGTCACCACCACCACCGCGCGCACCCCCTTCCGGCCCGGCGCACCGCCTCGAGCACGTTCACGGTGCCCATCACGTTCACCTCGTAGGTCAGTGCGGGCTCGCGGTAGCCCAGGCGTACGAGCGGCTGCGCGGCGAGGTGCAGAACGACCTCGGGGCGCTCGCGCGCCACCGCCTCCAGCAGTGCGGCGTGCGTCGCGGGCGTCGGCGGTGCGCTCGCGCATCCCCTCCCCCACCCGCGCGAGCTCGTACAGGGAGGGGCGCGTCGGGTGCTCCCGCGAGCGCCAGGCCGGTCACCTGCGCGCCGAGCGCCTGCAGCCACAGCGCCGCCCACGCCCCCTTGAAACCGGTGTGGCCGGTGAGCAGCACCCGCCGCCCCGCCCAGAAGTCTCGATCGATCGTGCCACGAGGCGGGTATCTTCACGCAATCGCCCCCTCCCCCGCATCCACCACCCCGACCTCCACCATCCCCGAGCCGCCCCCCCGCGCGGAGATCCTCGGCATCCCGCTCGCGGTCTCCGACTACGAGCAGGTGATCGACTGGATGGAGGCGATGATCGCGGCGGGCGAGCGCGGCTACGCTCACCGCGGCGGCCGTCAACCTCGTGATGCGCGCCCGCGAGGACCCCGACACGCTCGCCGCCGTGCTCGAGCGCGACGCTCGCGGTGCCCGACGGGCAGCCGCTCGTGTGGGCGCTGCGCGCGCTCGGGCCACGCCGCGCGCCACGCGCGTCTACGGGCCCGACCTGATGGCGCGCTTCTGCGCGCGCGCCGCGCGGACGGGCACGCCCGATCTACCTCTACGGGGGCCGCACGCCCGAGGCCCTGGAGCTGCTGGAACCGGCGCCTGCGCGAGCGCTTCCCGGGCCTGCGGATCGCCGGCGGCCACTCCCCGCCCTTCCGCGAGCTCGACCGCCGAGGAGGAGCGACGCGTGGTCGCGCGAGATCGACGACTCGCGGCGCTGCAGGTCGTGTGGGTCGGCACCGGCCAGCCCAAGCAGGAGCGGTGGATGCAGCACATGCGCCCGCGCCTGTCGGCGCCGCTGCTCGTGGGGGTCGGCGCGGCGTTCGACTTCCACGCCGGGCTCGTGCCCCAGGCGCCGCGCGTGGATGCAGCGCAACGGCCTGGAGTGGACCTACCGCCTCGCGCGCGAGCCGCGCCGGCTGTGGCGGCGCTACGCCCGCTACAACCCCCGCTTCGTGGCGGGCTTCGCGCGTCAGTACGTGCGCGAGCGCCGCTTGCGGCGTCGCATGAGCTGCGAATGTGTCCTGGGAGACGTCTGCGTGATCGGTCAGCAGAGGCGCGGACTAACCTCTGAGCTCGATGACCCCCTCGCAGAGCACCGCCGACGTCTCCGTGGTCGGCCTCGGCCGCGTGGGGCTGCCGCTGGCGCTCTCGCTTCGCCGACCGCGGCCTGCGGGTGATCGGGGTCGACAACGACCCCGCGCGCCTCGGCGCGGTGCGCGAAGGCGCGATGCCGTTCGCAGGAGACCGGCGCGCCAGGAGCTGCTCGACGCGGGTCCGCGACGGGCCGGCCGCCTGACGCTGTCCGAGCGCGTCGCCGACGCCGCGCGCGGCGCGGCACATCGTGATCACGCTCGGGACGCCGTCGTTCTCGCACATCGAGATCGACATGCGCGACATCCGCTCCGCGCTCGACGACCTGCTGGGCGTGCTCGCGCCGGGCCACTCGCTGATCCTGCGCTCGACCGTCGCGCCCGGGCACGACCGAGTTCGTCGCCGGCTACCTGGCCAAGCACCGCGGCTTTGCGATCGGCGAGGAGGTGTTCGTGGCGCACGCCCCCGAGCGCATCGCCGCGGGGCGCTTCCTCGAGGAGATCGACACGCTGCCCTGCATCATCGGCGGCGTCGGCGCGCGCTCGGGCGAGGTCGGCGGGCGAGCTGTTCGGGGTCGTTCGACGCGCCGATCGTGCAGACGACGCCCGGTGCAGGCCGAGCTCGCGAAGATCTGGACGAACATCCTGCGCTACACGCACGTTCGCGCTGCCCAACCTGCTGATGATGGACTGCGAGCGCTACGGCGCGAACGTGTTCGAGGTGATCGACCTGATCAACCGCGACTACCCGCGCGGCGGCATCGCCCAGCCGGGGCTGACCGCGGGGACCTGCCTGCGCAAGGACTTCGCCTTCTCCGAGGAGCGCTCGGCCGCGCCGGGGATGCTGCTCGCGGTCTCGCGCGTGAACGAGTCGGTGCCGCTGTTCCTGCTCGAGGGCGCCAAGCGCCGGCTGGGCTCGCTGGCCGACCGCAAGGTCGCGGTGCTCGGGCTGGCCTTCAAGGCGGACACCGACGACGAGCGCGACTCGCTCGCGCACAAGCTGATCCGGCTGCTCGAGCGCGAGCTGGCCGACGTCGCCGTGCACGACCCGCACGTGGCCACGCCGACGGTGTCGCTCGAGGAGGCGGTGGAGGGCGCCGACGCGGTGGTCGTGGCCACCAACCACTCGGAGTTCCGCGACCCGCGCGACGCTCGCCGCGATCGCCGAGCTCGCGGCCGCACGACTGCCTGGTCGTGGACCCGTGGAACTGCTGGGGCGCGGCGCAGGTGTTCGCCTACGCGTCCGAGCTCGCCGCGCTCGGGGCGCCCAGCGCGCATGAGCCGGGTGCTGGTCACGGGCGGCGCCGGCACGATCGGCGCCGCGGTCGTGCGGCGGCTGCTGGCCGACCCCGCCTACGAGGTGCGCGTCTCCGACCAGCGCCCGGCGCCGCAGTGGATGCGCGAGGGCTGCGAGGTGCACACCGGCGACCTGCGCGTGCCCGCGGAGGCGCGCGCGGCGACGGAGGGCTGCACGCACGTGATCCACCTCGCCGCGATCGTCGGCGGGATCGCGAACTTCCACCGGCTGCCGCACACGCTGACGGAGGTCAACAACGCGCTCTACAACGCCGTCATCCGCGCCGCGCTGGACGTGGAGGTGGAGCGCTTCGTGTACGTCTCCTCCTCGATGGTGTTCGAGCGCGCCGCAGCTGTTCCCCACGCCCGAGGACTACCTGCCGCGACTGCCCCGTGCCGCTCTCGGCGTACGGCTTCTCGAAGCTCACCGGCGAGGTCTACTGCCGCGCGGCCCACGACGAGCACGGCCTGCCGTACACGATCTGCCGCCCGTTCAACGCCTACGGCCCCGGCGAGCTGCCCGACGCCGAGCCGGGCATCGCCCACGCCGTGCCCGACCTGATCGACAAGGTGCTCGTCGGGCCAGCGCCCGCTGCAGATCTTCGGCTCGGGCGAGCAGACCCGCACGCTGACCCACGTCGACGACATCGCCGACGGGGTCGTCACCGCGATGGGCTCGCCGGCGGGGCTGAACGAGGACTTCAACATCTCGGCCGTCGCGCGAGCTGACGGTCGCGCGAGATCGCGCGCATCGTGTGGGAGGCGTGCGGCGAGGACCCGCGAGGCGTTCGCGCTGGAGCACCTGCCGACGCTTCGCGGTCGACGTCCAGCGCCGCTGGCCGTCGGTGGAGAAGGCGCGCGAGCTGCTCGGCTGGGAGGCGCGGATCGAGGTCGAGGACGGCATCGCCGCGACCGTGCGCTGGCTGCGCGAGCGGGAGGCGCCGGTAGGGTCCCGCGCGTGAGCGTTCCCCTGTTCGACACCGCCACGCCGCTCGCGCCGCTGCGCGAGGAGCTCCGCGCGGCGGTCGCGCGGGTGCTGGACGCCGGCGCTACATCCTCGGCCCCAAGGTCGCCGCGTTCGAGCGGGAGTTCGCCGCCTACTGCGG
The DNA here is from genome assembly GCA_963771915.1 of uncultured Solirubrobacterales bacterium. Classification (GTDB taxonomy): domain Bacteria; phylum Actinomycetota; class Thermoleophilia; order Solirubrobacterales; family Solirubrobacteraceae; genus Palsa-744. Next base: position 1,298,680 of record CAVYVD010000001.1, read on the forward strand.
CGCCTCGCACGCGGTCGGCGTCGCCAACGGCACCGACGCGATCACGATCGCGCTGCGCGCGATGGGGGTCGGGCCCGGCGACGAGGTGGTCGTGCCGTCGTTCACCTTCTACGCGAGCGCCGAGGCGATCCCCCCGACGGGCGCGACGCCGGTCTTCTGCGACATCGACCTCGACACCTTCTGCGTCACCGCCGACACCGTGCGCGCCGCGCTGACGCCGCGCACGAAGGCGGTGATCGCGGTGCACCTCTTCGGCAACGTCGCGCCGGTCGCCGAGATCGAGGCGCTCGGCGTCCCCGTGCTCGAGGACGCCGCGCAGGCCGCCGGCTCGCGCACGGACGCGGGGCGCCCGGGCGCGCTGGGCACGGCGGCGACGTTCAGCTTCTTCCCCTCCAAGAACCTCGGCGGCTTCGGCGACGGCGGCGCGATCACGACCTCCGACGCCGAGATCGCCGAGCGCGTGCGCATGCTGCGCTTCCACGGCTCCCGCGACAAGGTCACCTACGAGCACATCGGCTACAACTCGCGCCTGGACGAGCTCCAGGCGGCGATCCTGCGCGTCCAGCTGCCCCACCTCGACGCCTGGGCCGACGGGCGCCGCACGGCGGGCGCCACTACGAGCAGGCCGGGCTCGGCGAGCTGGTCGACGCTGCCCCGCGCCGTCGCCGGGCTGCGCCCGGCCTGGCACCTCTACGTCGATCCGCCACCCCGACGACGAGCGCCTGGCGGCCGCGCTCGACGCCGCCGGGATCGGCCACAAGGCCTACTACCGCACGCCCATCCACCGACAGCCCGCGATGCGCGCCTGGGGCGCGGGCGTCGAGCTGCCCGCGACCGAGGAGGCGGCCCGCACGCACCTCGCGATCCCGATCAGCCCGGTGCTCAGCGCGGCGCAGGCGGCGGAGGTCGTGGCAGCTGTGTGTGGAGTTCAAGTGCGTCGAGGCACAGCTTGAGGCGATCTGTCTATGAACACAGAACGGTGCATCACTGCCGTACACTCCTGATGCATCCGTACCACGTTGACACTGGATGACGATGTCGCAGCTGCGATTGAACGCCGTCGGCGAGAGGGCAATCAGCCTCTCAAACAGGTAGTCAACGAGTTGCTCCGAGTAGGCCTGCAGCACGCAGGTGAGCAGCCGGCAGAAGCATGGGCGCTTGAGCAGACGCAGGTGACGGAGGTCCTCGCTGTGTGGGGCCCGCCAGATCCCGGTGGGCCAAACGAGTCCCGTCCCAAGCTCGGATTAGGGTCACCAGCCCGCCCACGGACCAAAAGGCCACCGATGCCGCAAATCAGCTATTTCTACGGGATTACGATCAAGATGTACTGGCGCGAGGACCATCATTCAACCCCGCACTTTCACGCCTACTACGGCGAGCACGAAGCCTCGCTCGACTTGACGGGCACAATCATCGCGGGCTTCCTCCCAAAGCGGGTGCTCCGCCTCGTGCAGGACTGGACCGAGCTCCACGCCGACGAGTTAACCGCCGACTGGGAGCGCGCCGTCAACAGAGAACTTCTGGAGCCGATCGCGCCGCTGCTCTAGGATTACGCGATGGGCAAGCTTGTTCCAATCACCAAGGCCGAGGTCATCGGTGACCACGAGTTGCGCCTGACCTTCGCGGACGGCGCTGTCGGCGACATCGCGTTCGATGGCAGCGAGTGGCAAGGCGTGTTCGAGCCGCTGCGTGACTCGCAGCGCTTTGCGCAGGTCAGGGTTGAGCACGGCACGATCGCCTGGCCCAACGATGGCCTCGACATGGCGCCCGAGCCACTCTACGAGCAGGCCTGCGAGCACCCTGTACGCGGCCCAGCTCGGATGCCTGCCTGAGCGCGGTCCCTACTCGTACTGCAGCGCCCGCAGCACGTTGAGGCGGGCGGCGCGGCGGGCGGGGAAGATCGCGGCGATGATTCCGGCGAGGATCGCGGCGATGACGAACGCGATCAGCCGGCCGACGGGGAGCGTGAAGGCGGGGTAGTCGATCGCCTGCCCCACCATCAGCGCGAGCACGATCCCGAGCGGGATTCCCAGCGCGGCGCCGATCAGCGCGGTGATGACGCTCTCGTGGCGGATCATGCGGCGCACCTGGCGCCGGGTCATCCCGATCGCGCGCAGCATGCCGAGCTCGCGGGTGCGCTCGAACACCGTCAGCACAAGCGTGTTGACGATCCCGAAGAGGCTCACGATGATCGACAGCGCGAGCAGCACGTACAGCAGGTTGAGCAGCGTGTTGATGCCCTGCTCCTGGTTGTCCTTGAACTGGCTCTCGGTCTGGATCTTCGCGTCGGGGAAGGGCGCGAGCGCCGCTTCCAGGCGCCTGGTGTTGGCGGGCGTGGCGCCGCCCGGCGATGTTCACGAACGTGTACACGTTCTGGGGGTTCTGGTATTCGGCGTCGAAGCGCCGCGCGGAGATCGTCACGTCGCCGAGGGCGAGCCGCCCTTGGGCGGTTCGAAGATGCCGCGCAGCACCAGGTGCATGACCCGTCCGGCGGTGGTCTCCACGGCGAGCGGCGAGCCGACGTGCAGGTGGGGTTCCTTCGCGTAGTGCCTTGGACACGAACGCGCCGTCTTCGCCCGAGTTCGCCGGGGGTCGCGGGCGAGCCGTGCTGCCATTTGACGTGCACACCTGGCTGATGTCGCCCGAGACACCGCGTGACGTTGATCGGGCCCCCGAACGCGCGGCCGCGGCCGGCGCGCACGCCGGAGACGACCTGCACGCCCGGCACCCGCGCGACCGCTTCGGCGGAGGCGGTGGAGACGGGGGAGAAGTTGTTGGTCGCGGTGAGCGCGTAGTCGGCGTGGAACAGTTCGTTGACCGAGCCTTCGAACGTGGTTTGCAGCCCGGCGGCCAGCACCGACACGAGCGTCACGAGCGCGAGCCCGATCATCAGCGCGGAGGCCGTCGAGGCGGTCCGCGTGGGGTTGCGCATCGCGTTGCCGCGCGCCAGCCGCCCGGCGGTGCCGCCGATCCTCGTAGCGGGCCACCCGAGCGCCGCGGCCAGCGGTGGCACGAGCGTCTTGGCGAGCATCGCCACGCCCACGAACACCCCGACCGCGCCGAGGCCGATCCCCAGCAGGCGCAGGCCCGTGGAGAGCGCGCTCACGAACAGGCCCACGAGCATCAGCGCGACCGCGCCGCCGAGCACCCCGAGCGCCGCGGGCGTGTTGAAGCGTGCGAAGCGCGAGGTGGGCGGCAGCGCCCCCTCGCGCACCGCCGCGATCGGCGGCACGCGCGTCGCGCGGGCGGCAGGGCGCAGCGCCGCGAGCATCGTGATGCCGACGCCCACGAGCAGCGAGACGATCACGGTGCGCGTGGCGAACACCGTCGCGGCCTGGGGGAGGTCGATGCCCAGGTGGTGGAAGAGGGAGTTCAGGCCCTTCGCCAGCCCCAGCCCGAGGAACAGCCCCACAACCGAGGCGAGCAGGCCGATCGCGAACGCTTCCACCAGCACCGAGCGGCGCACCTGGCGCCCCGTCGCGCCGAGCGTGCGCAGGGTCGCGAGCTCCCGGGTGCGCTGGGCGATCGTGATCGAGAGCGTGTTGGCGATCACGAAGGAGCCCACGAACAGCGCAATGCCCGCGAAGGCGAGCAGGAAATCGCGGATCACGCTGAGGATTTCGCCGGTCATTTCCGTGCGCTTCTTGGCTTCCGCTTCGCCCGTCCGGACCTGCGCGTTCGCCGACAGCACGGGGCGGATCTCGTCCACCACCTGCCGCGGGGAGTAGCCGGGCCGGTCGGCGACCGAGATCGAGTCCAGCCGCCCCGCCTTGTCGAAGAGGCGCTGGGCCACGGGGAAGTTGAAGATCGCCATCGTGGCGCCGCCGATCGAGGAGACGCCGCCGATCCGCGCGATCCCCGCGATCCGCATCGGCTGCTCGGCGCCGCGGGTGATCACCCCGATCGTGTCGCCGACCACGTAGCCATCCTTTTCGGCCGTGTTGGCGTCGATCGCGACTTCGCCGGCCCCCACCGGCCAGTGGCCGCGCACCAGTTCCAGCGGGTTGAAGCGCTGATTGCCGAGCGCGTGCACGCTGTAGCCGAGGCCCGGCGACCCGTGCGTGGAGAGTACCTTGCCGTCGCGTCCGACCAGCTGCGCGCGGCTCTGCACGGAGCCCTGCGCTTCGGCCACGCCCGGCAGCGCGCGCACCGTGGCGAGCAGCCTTTCGGAGAAGGCGGGGGTGCCGCCCCGTTCGCGTTCCCCTTCGCCTTCGCCGATCGCGCTGCGGCCCGTGACGATCACGTCGGTCTTCTTGTAGGCGACCGTGAACACCGTGTCGAAGGCCGATTCGATCGTGTCGGTGAGGATGAACGTGCCGCTGATCATCGCCACCCCGAGCACGATCGCCATGGCCGTCAGCGCCGCGCGCAGCTTGCGCCCGGCGAGGCCTTTCAGGGCAACGCCGATCACGCCGGGCGCTCCCCGCCGGGCCGCATGTCCACCACGGCGCGCGCCCGTCCGCTCCGCGTGCCTGCCGCCGCGCCACGCGGGCGCCAGCTCATGAGGAGAGCTCGCTCATCACCGTCACCACCTCGCCGGCGCTCGCCCCGGTGAGCTGCTTGACGATCTGCCCGTCGGCGATGAACAGGATGCGGTCGGCGATCGCGGCGGCGCGCGGGTCGTGCGTGACCATCACCGTCGTCTGACCGTAGGAGTCGACCGAGGCACGCATCAGGTCGAGGATCTCGCCCCCGGTTTTCGAGTCGAGGTTGCCGGTCGGCTCGTCCGCGAGCAGGATCGTAGGCCGCGTGACGAGCGCCCGCGCGATCGCCACGCGCTGCTGCTCGCCGCCGGAGAGCTCGGAGGGGCGGTGGTGGCGGCGCCGCTCGAGGCCGACCTTGCCCAGCAGCTCCTCGACCCAAGCCTGCTCGGGGCGCTCGCCCGCGATCGAGAGCGGCAGCACGACGTTCTCCTCGGCGTCGAGCATCGGCAGAAGGTTGAAGAACTGGAAGATGAAGCCGATGTGCTCGCGGCGCAGGAGCGTCAGCGCCCGGTCGTCGAGCCGGCCCAGCTCGGTGCCGGCGATCGTCACAGTGCCCGATGTCGGCTGGTCGAGCCCCGCGAGCAGGTGCATCAGCGTCGACTTGCCCGAGCCCGAGGGGCCCATCACAGCGACGAGCTCGCCGGTGCGCACGTCGAGATCGACGCCGCGGAGCGCCTCGACCGCGGTACCGCCCTCCCCGTAGCGGCGCGTGAGCGCCCGAGCCGCCACGGGAACGCCGGCGCTCGCCGTCACCGCTGTCTCCCTGACGGTGGACATGTGACCTCCAAGCTAGCCGATGTGGCCGTCGAACCCAGTCGCGACCGCGACCGCCCCGACGGAGGAGCCGGAAGCCTCGCCCGGGCTCAGGCCCTCCGCACCGCCCCTACGCCCCAGCCGGGGCGGGTCGCGTCTTGGCGGCGCGTGGACGAGCGGCGGGCTTCGGAGCGAGCGCCGCTTCCCGCGGCTTCTCGGCGGACGTCTGGCGCCGGTGCTCGAGCTCGTCGCTCGCGTTCTGGATGGCGGCGAGTCGGCGTAGGAGGTGGGTCTGGGTCGAACTCGAGCTCCTCGACGTCCAGCAGCCGCGGGCCGCGCGCGGGCAGCGCCCTGCGTACAGCCGCGCGCGACGCGGGCACGAGCTCGGGATGCTCGGCTTCCATCCTCGCGAGAACCTGCTCCAGGGCCGCGATCTGGACGCGCAGCCCCCGCCGGCGCTCCGCCCCCTGATCGTGGGGCTGCGCCTCGGATCCGGGCTCGACGTAGAGGGCGGCCGCTACCTCGCGCGGATCGACGCCCGTCTGGTGCGCTTCGCGGGCGGCGCTCGCGGCGATCGCGCCCGCGGCGGACAGTGTGCGCGCGGTGGCCGTGACGTAGGTGCCGCTTCCCTGCTGACTTTCGATCATGCCTTCGTGCTCCAAGCGCTGGTAGACGGCGCGCACCGTGTTGGCGTTCACCTTCAGCGCCTGCGCGAGGTCCCTCAGGCCCGGAAGACGCTGTCCCGGCGTCAGCCTGCCGTCGTGGATGCGCGCGCGCAGCGCCCACGCGAGCTGAACCCCGATCGGGACCTCCGCCCGACGATCGATCGCGAAGTCCATGCCACCCAAATCCCCTGTATCAGGCTGGCGAGTCACACCCGTACGTTAGCGGCCCCCGAGCCGTCTTCGAAAGTTTGCCAGTAAACTAGTATATTATTGCAATGCGAGGGGTCAGCGCTCCGGTAGATCCTAGGGTCGCCAGCGCTCCAGCAGGTCCTCCGCGGGGACCTCGCGCACCACGCGCGCGGGGATGCCCATCGCGACCGCGCGGGGGGGATGTCGCGCGTCACCACGGCACCCGCGGCGACGAACGCCTCCTCGCCGATCTCCACACCCGGGGTCAGAACCGTGCCGCCGCCCACACGGCACGCGCGGCGCAGGGTCGCCCCCCGCAGGGGAGTCGCGTCGTCGTGACGGGCCATCGTGTCGTCGTTCGTGGTTGTGGCGCCGGGGCCCACGAAGACGTCGTCCTCGATGAGTGTGAACGCCGTCAGGTAGACGCCCGTCTGCACTTTCACACGGGCGCCCACCTCCACGTCGTTGTCCACCACGCTGCCCCTGCCGATCACCGAGCCCGGGCCCACGCTGGAGCGCTCGCGCACGAACGACTGGTCGCCCAGGATCGCCTCCTCGCCGATGCTCGCGCCGGCGAACACGACCGCGCCGGCGCACACCGTCACCCGCTCGCCCAGCTCCAGGGGGCCCACCTCGCCGCGCGCGGAGGAGCTCCGCGCCAGCCGCGGGCGCTTGCCGAGCACGGCGTGGTCCTCGATCACGCAGCCCGCCCCGATCGATGTGCCGGCGTGCACCACCACATACGCCCCGAAGGAGACCCCCTCGCCGATCTCCACATCCTCCCCCAGCAACAGACCCGGCGCCCGCGGGTCGGGGGTGAGCGTCACAGCTGCACCGTGTTACCCACCCGCGCTCCCCGCGTGACCCCGCGCAGGTCCACCACCACGCGCGCCCGCTCGGCCGCGAGTCCGTGGTCGACGGTGGGGTGGGCCGTCACGATCAGCGCGAGGTCCGCGTCCTCGAGCGCCTCCTCCAGCGGGACGCTGCGCAGGCCGAGCTCGGTCAGCTCGGGGACGTGCGGATCGTGATAGGCGAGCTCCGCCCCCAGCGCCCGCAGCAGGGCGATGATCTTCAGCGCCGGGGACTCCCGTACGTCGCCCACGCCCGGCTTGTAGCTGACCCCGAGCACCGCGATTCGCGCGCCCCGCACCGGCAGGCCCTCGTCGTTGAGCGCGCGCTCCACCTTCATCACGCAGTGGTAGGGCATTTGCTGGTTGACCTTGCCCGCCAGCTCGATGAACTCCGTCACCATGTCGAACTCCCTGGCGCGCCAGCTCAGGTAGAAGGGGTCCACCGGCAGGCAGTGCCCACCCATGCCGGGCCCCGGCTCGAAGCGCATGAAGCCGTAGGGCTTGGTCGCCGCGGCATCCACCACCTCCCAGATGTCGATCCCCATGCGGTCGGTCAGCATCGCCAATTCGTTCACCAGCGCGATGTTCACCGAGCGGAAGATGTTCTCCAGCAGCTTGCACAGCTCCGCCGCCTCGGGGCTCGAGACGGGCACGATCCGTTCGCACACCAGCCCGTAGAGCGCCCCCGCGCGCTCCGCGCACGCCCCCGTCAGGCCCCCCACCACCTTCGGGGTGTTGCGCAGCGTGAAGTCCGTCCGCCCCGGGTCCACGCGCTCGGGGGAGAACGCCAGATGGAAGTCCCGGCCCGCCGCGAGGCCCGACTCCTCCAGGATCGGCAGCATCCGCTCGCGCGTGGTGCCGGGGTAGGTGGTCGACTCCAGCACCACCAGCTGGCCCGCTTGCAGCACGTCCGCCAGCCCCCTGGTAGCGTCCAGGAGCGGACCGAGGTCGGGCTCCCGGTTGCGGGTCAGCGGGGTGGGCACGCACACCAGTACCGCGTCCGCCTTCGCCAGCCGCGCATAGCGCGTGCTGGCGTGGATCCGCTCGCGCACCCCCGCGAGCTGCGCGGAGGGCACATCCTCGATGTAGGACTCCCCCGCCTCGATCGCCGCCACCTTGCGGGCGTCCACATCGACCGCGACCACCTCGCAGCCCTCCTGCGCGAACGCCACCGCCAGCGGCAGCCCCACGTAGCCCAGCCCGACAATGCCCACCGTCGTCATGACCGGCCGTAGTGTAGGCCCGACAGGGGGCGACTGGTAACGATCGTGAGATCAGCGCGGGGAGAGGCCCACCGTGGGGTCAACCCGGAGCAACAGGCAGCAGTCGTGGATCAGCGTGTCGCAAGGGCCCACCCGAAGCGACACGTGAGCGAGGAGGGATGCGGTTCTTAGGAAGCCGCGGCCGCCTCATACACCTCCGCCAGCCTCCCCGCGACCACCTCCGGGGCACACAGAGCGCGGACCCGCTCCAGCGCCCGCGCCCCCGCTCGGGGGTCGCCGCGCAGGCGTTCGATCGCCGCCGCCAGCGCCGCCGCGTCCCCCGGCGGCGCGAGGCCCTCCTCGCCGACCAGCTCCGGGAGCGCGCCCACGCGGCTCGCCGCCACCGGCAGGCCCGCGGCCATCGCCTCCGCCGCCGCGAGGCCGAATGTCTCCGCCGAGCGCGAGGGCACCAGCGCCAGCGCCGCCCCCGCTCGCAGCCGCGCGAGGTGCGCATCGTCGACGCGGCCCACAAAGCGGACCGCCGCAGCCTCCGCCCCACCCTCCGCCTCGCCACCGCGGGCGTTGCCCTCCAGGTACTCGCCCGCGACCACCAGCGGGATGCCCGCGCGGCGGCACGCCTCGATCGCCACGTCGATCCCCTTCTCCGGGGCCAGGCGCGCCACCACCAGCGCGTAGCCCTTCCGTGGCCCGCCCTCGTCCGGCGCGCCCTCGGCGAGCGCCCGCACCGGGGGCGCCAGCACGTGCACCCGCTCCCACGGCAGCGGAGCGCCCAGCTCCCGCAGCCGCTCGCGCGCGAACTCGCTCGGGACAATCACCGCGTCTGCCTGCTCCACCACGCGCCGCTGCCACAGCGCCAGGCCGGCCCCGTACACGAGCGCCTCCCCCAGGCCTCCCCGGCAGCCCCGCAGCACCCCCGGCAGCGTGTTGCGCCCGTGGCAGCGCACGCACTCCTCGCCTTGCGTGAAGCAAACACCCACCGCGCACACCAGGCGGTACTGGTGCAGATGCACCACCACCCGCGCCCCCGCCCCCCGCGCCGCCGCCAGCGCCCGCCAGCCGAGCGTGGGGTTGATGTTGTGGGCGTGCACCACCCGGGCACCCCCCGCGCGCACCGCATCCGCCACCTCGCGCGGGTCGAGTCCCCCGCGCAGCAACCCCGCCGCCGCGCGCGTGCGGCCCCCCGCACTCTGCCCCCCCCGCGCCAGGAGCTCAACCGGCTCGCCCAGGCGCTCGCGCACCAGCCACATCAGGTCATCCACGACGCGCTCCTCCCCCCGGGGGCGCGGTAGCGGTTGTGCAGGAACAGGATCATGCGCACCTAGAATGTTCCACCGGCGAATACTCTCATTGCGAGTATTCGCATCACGCCCAGAGGGTGGCGCGGTCGGCCGCAAGACGGCCGAGCCGGGCCCTCTTCTTCCAGTCACGGGGGTGGCGCCGTCGGCCGCGGGACGGCCGAGCCGGGCCCCTCTTCGTAAGTACCCGCATCTTGAACCCCACCGCCTCGATCGTCATCCCCAGCCGCGCGCGGCCCGAGTACCTCGAGGTCGCACTCGCCTCGATCGCCCCCCAGGCCGCCGCCGCCGGGGCCGAGCTGCTGGTGGTGGAGGACGACCACTCCTCTCCGGCGGTCCGCGCGGCCGCCGAGCGCTTCGGCGCGCGCTACCTCTCCCACGCCCGGCCCCTGGGGCTGAACGCGGCCCGCAACACCGGCGTTGCCAACTCCCGGGGCGAGCTGCTCGTGTTCGTCGACGACGACGTCGAGGTCCGCCCCGGATGGCTCCAGGCGCTGCTGCTTGCCGCCCGCGAGCACCCCCATGCGGAGATCTTCACCGGCCCGATCCACCCCCGCTTGGAAGGCCGGGGCTGGGGCCGGCGCTCATGCGGGAGGGAGGGGAGCCCGATCACATCCCTCGACCTCGGGCCCGCGGACACCGACCGTGTGCGCTACGCCTGGGGGGCCAACATGGCCGTGCGCCGCCGCGCGCTGGAGCGCGTGGGGCCCTTCCACGTTGCCCTCGCGGGCGCGGGCGATGAGCAGGAGTGGCAGGACCGCCTGCGGGCCGCGAACCCCAGTGGAGCCACGAGCCGCAATGGGGCGGCGCCCGCTGGACCCATCGTGTACATCGCCGCCGCCGCCCTCGACCACCGGCGCTCGCCGGCCGACGCGCGCCTGCGCTCGCTCGCTCGCGCCGCGCGGGCACGCGGACGTGCCAGCCGCCGCTACGACGCCTGGCGGGGAACGGCAGGTGTGGTCGGGAGCGAGCCGGACGGCCAATCCGGGTGTGGGCCCAGGAGCGAGCCGGGGGGTGGTCCAAGGGAGGAAGCGCCACCCGGCCTCCCGCGCGAGCTGCGCACCCTCGCCGGGTGCCTCGGCCACGTTCTGCGTCGCCGCTGCCCCGCGGGGCTCACGATGGTCGCCCACAGCCTCGGCCGGCTCGAAGAGGGGGTGCGCGAACGGCGCCGTCCGCCGGCGCGCCGCGACATCGAGGGCCACCCGCCGGCGCGCCGCGAAGACAGAGAGGACTTCCTCTCTGGGGAAAGCGGCACCGTCGGAGGCCTCGACGCGGTGCGGCGGGAGATCGAGGACCGATCGATCGACGCCCGCGAGCTGCTCGGGGGCCGGCGCCTGCGCCTCATGCGCGCCGCTCACCGCTCACCGCCGCGCCGGCGCGTGCTCGTCCTCGGCGTCGAGCGCCCCGAGCGGCGCGCGATGGCGGCCGCGATCCGCGCCGAGCTGCTGCGCTCCCGCCACGACGTGGAGCTGCAGATGGGCGAGCCGGGGGCGCTCGGGAAGTTCCAGAACCTCAACCGCCTGCTCGCCGCCCATTCCGCCGGGGAGTGCGACTGGCTGCTCGTGGTCGACGACGACGTGGTCCTCCCCCGGGGCTTCCTCGACCGCCTGCTGTTCCTCGCCGAGCGCCTGTGTTTCGACCTCGTCCAGCCCGCCCACCGCGCCCGCTCCCACGCCGCCTGGCGCGTCACCCGCCGCCGTGCGGGCTCCGTGGCGCGCCAGACGCCGTTCGTCGAGATCGGCCCCGTCACCGCCCTCGCCCGCGCCACCCTCCCGGTGCTGCTGCCGTTTCCCGACGTGCGCATGGGGTGGGGCCTCGATCTGCACTGGGCCGCGCTCGCGCGCCAACACGGGTGGCGCTGCGGGGTGCTCGACGCCGTCGCAATCGCCCACGCCGCCGCTCCCGCCGGCGACGCCTATTCGCGCGAGGCCGCCGTCGCCGAGGCGCGCGCCCTGCTCGCCAAGCGCCCCCACCTGGGGGCCCGCGAAGCCCAGACCACCCTCCTCACCCACCGCCACTGGTGAGGGTGGCCGTCGTAGCGGAGTTCTATCCCCGTCGCGGCGATCCCGTGCTGGGGGTCTGGGCCCACCGCCAGGCGCTCGCCGCGCAGGCCGCGGGAGCAGAGGTGCACGTGCTCGTCCTGGACCGCCTCGTGCCGCCGCGCGCCTCCCTGTATGCCGGTGGGGGTGGACTGGTGAGCGGTCCGCGAGCGCTCGGGGGGATGCTGCGCGAGCGGGTGCGCGGGGGTATGCACCAGCTCCACGACGGCCTCCCGGTCACCTATGTCCCCTACGTCTCCCCGCCCCGCTGGCGCTCCTACCCCGCCTGGGGCGCCTGGGCCGCGCCCGCGCTGGGGGTCGCCCTGCGGCGCCTGCATCGACGGGGGGGCTTCGATCTGATCCACGCTCACAACGCGGTTCCCGCCGGCGAGGCGGTGTGCCGCGTCGGGCTCGGGCAGCCCCTCGTGGTCTCCGTCCATGGCGGCGACGTGCTCCACACCGCCCCCCGCTCCACCGTCGGCCGCGAGGCCGTCGCGCGCGGGCTCGGCGCCGCCAGCCTGGTGCTCGCCAACAGCCGCGGCATCGCCGAGCTCGCCCGCGCCCACGGCGCGCGGGAGGCGCGCGTGGTGCACCTCGGCGCCGACCTCCCCGCCACCGGGGTCGCGCGGGACGCGGAGCCCTCGCTGGTGACCGTCGGCCACCTCGTCGCCCGCAAGCGCCACGCCGACGTGCTGCGTGCGCTCGCCGTGCTCTCCCCCCGCCACCCCACCCTGCGCTACGCGATCGTCGGCGACGGTCCCGAGCGGGTGGCCCTGGAAGGGCTCGCCGCCCGGCTCGGGGTCCGCGAGCGCGTGGAGTTCTGCGGGCAGCTCCCCCCGCGAAGGCGCTCGAGCGTGTCCGCCGCTGCACGCTCTTCGCGATGCCCTCCACCGAGGAGGCCTTCGGGGTCGCCTACATCGAGGCCATGGCCGGTGGCCTGCCCGCGATCGGCTGCCGCGGGGAGCCCGGGCCCGAGGAGATCGCCGCGGCGGGGGACGGCTTCATGCTGGTCCCCCCGGGGGACATCGAGCGCCTCACGCAGCGCATCGATGAGCTGCTCTCCGACCCCGTGCGGCTGCGCGAGGCCGGCCGTCGCGCACGCGCGACCGTCGCCGCCCACTTCACCTGGGAGCGCTGCGGCGAGCAGACCGTCGCCGCCTACGAGCACGTCCTGCGATGAAGCCCGGGGAGCGCGCACGATGACCCCCCGGGCAACCGGCAGGCCCGTGCTGTTCGTCACCGGGCACGCCCCCTTCGACCGCGTGGGCGCCTTCGCGCGCCTGCACGAGCGCGAGGACGTCGAGTACGCGCTCTTCGGGGGGCGATCCCAGCACGGCGGCAGCGCCGCGGAGGGGGAGCTCCCCTTTCCCCACCGGCGCGTGCGCCAGCACGAGGTCGCCGCGCTCGCCGCGGCGGGGCGCCACCGCGCCGTCGTCGTCTCCACCGGCGGGCGCCTCGCGCTGCCCGGCGCCTGGGCCGGCACCCGCCGGGCGGGGGTCCCGCTGATCCTCTGGAGCTCCCTGTGGGCCCACCCCCGCACCGCCGCCCACCTGCTCGCCTATCCCGCGCTGCGGCGCCTCTACCGCTCCGCGGATGCAGTCGTCACCTACGGACCCCACGTCAGCGCCTACGTGCGCGCGCGCGGCGCCGGCAACGTGCACGTGGCCCCGCAGTCGGTCGAGAACGACTTCTGGGGCGCCCCCGGCGTGAGCCCGCCCACGACGCCGGGATGGCCGTCGGAGATGGACGTCAAGTTCCTGTTTGCGGGTCGCCCCGTCCGGGAAAAGGGTGTCGGGGTGCTGATGGAGGCCTGGTGTGATGCGGGTCTCGTCGCGCCCGCCGCCGCGCTCGTCCTCGTCGGCGTGGGATCCATCCCCCCTTGGGTCCCCGCCGGCGGCGCGGTGACGCCGCGCGCGGCTCGCCCCGGAGGGCGCCGCCCCGGCTGGGCGGCGAGAGCGCGCACCGGTCACGCCGGGGGGCGCGACGCCCTCGCCGCGACGCCGCCCGGGGTGGTCTGCCTGGACCCCGTCGCGCCCGCGCAGCTGCGCAGCATGTACGACTCCGCCGACATACTCGTGGTTCCTTCGATCGCAACGCGCACCTTCCGCGAGCCCTGGGGGTTGGTGGTGAACGAGGCTATGAATCGCAACCTCCCCGTGATCGCAAGCGACGCCGTCGGCGCAGTCGCCGGCGGCCTGGTGCGCGACGAGCACAACGGCCTGGTGGTGCCCGCCGGGGATCGCCCGCGCGCTCGCGCACGCCCTGCGCCGGCTCGCCGCGGACGCGGCGCTGCGCGTCCGTCTCGGCACCGCCGGCGCGGAGGACGTGCGGGCCTACACCCACGAGGCATGGGCGGGAGGGTTCTCAAGCGCGCTTGACAGCCTTGGTCTTTCCCGCGGGGGGCGCTGGTAACGTGCGTCGCTTGCAAGGCCCGAGCACAGGCGCGTCTCGCCCCTCCGCGGGGTTCTCCATGACGCGCCACGACACACGCGGCTCCCGTCCCTCGCTCCCGGCACGAGCTGTTCGGTGGCGCCCGGCGCTCGCCCTGGCGGCGGCGCTGGCGCTCCTGTTCGCCGCGGGCGCCTCCGCGAGTGAACGCGAAGTCACGAAGATCTACGAAGACTGCGGAAGCGGCACGGTGCCCACCGGCTACAGCCAGCAGGCATACAGCCAGGCGATCAAGGAAATGGAACCCTTCCTCGCGGAGTACTCCACCTGCCCGGACCTCATTCACAAAGCCCAGCTCGCCCGCGCCGCCAGCTCCCACGGCGGGGCGGGAGGCGGGGCCGGCCCGGCCGCGGTGGCGCCCCCCACGCCCACCGAACAGCGCACCCTCGAAAGCGTCCCCCACGCGAGCTCCCCGTCCGTCCCCGTCGGCAATGAGGTGATCCACCCCGGAGTGGTACACGTCGATATCGCCTCGGCGCTCAGCTCCCTCCCCACGCCGCTCCTGGCGCTGCTCGCCTTCCTGCTCGCCGGCGCTCTGCTGCTCCTCGGCCGCGCCGTCCGCGAAGGTGTCCGCGGAACGGACGGGAACTCCGCTTCCGGCGACTGAGATGTCCATAGCGGTGGCACCACCGGAGCCGGTAGCCGAGGAACACGAGGAGCGGCCCTCCGCGGCCGCCATGCCCTCGCGCTGGGAGCGCGGCGTCCCACCGAGCAGACCCCTGGAGCTCGCCCTCCTCGCCCTCCCCACCCTGCTGGTCGCCTGCGTCCTCTGCCTGATCACCTTCCTCGCCGGTGGCGGCCTCAACCTCAACACCCGGACCCCCGTAGAGATCGGACTGACGCTCGGCTGCGGAGCCGCGATCGCCGTGGCGATCGCGCTTACACCCGCCGGGAGGCCCGCGTACGGACTGTTGCCGACGGGCCTCCTGCTCGCCCTCGCCGCGCTCTCCGCGTTGTCGGTCGTGTGGTCGGTCCAGCCCGACGGCAGCTGGCAGGACGCCGGGCGCCTGTTCGCCTACAGCGGCGTGTTCGCACTTGCCGTGCTGCTCGCACGCGCCGCCCCCGCGCGCTGGTCGGCGGTGCTGGGGGGGGTGCTGCTCGCCGCCGTGATCGTGTGTGGGTACGCGCTGCTCACCAAGATCTTCCCCGACGCGATCGGCGCCGCGCAGAACTCCGGGCATGTCTACGCGCGGCTGCAGGCTCCCTACGGCTACTGGAACGCGATTGGGCTCACCGCCGCGCTCGGGGCGATCGGCTGCATGTGGCTCGGCGCCCGCCGCGCGGGGCACGCGCTGCTGAGCGCGCTCGCCTACCCCGCGATGGGAATCGCGCTGGTCACCCTCATGCTCGCCTACTCGCGCGGCGCCCTCGTCGCCCTCGTGGTGGGGCTCGCGCTGTGGCTCTGCGTGGTGCCGCTTCGACTGCGCGGCGTCGCCGTGCTCTGCGCCGGCGCCCTCGGCGCGAGCGTGGTGGTGGCCTGGGACTTCTCCCAACACGCGCTCACCACCGACGACACGCCGCTCGCCGCACGCGTCAGCGCCGGGCACCAGCTGGGCGTGCTGCTCGCCGCGATCCTCGTGGCGCTCACCCTCACCGGCCTGGCGGTCGGCTTCTTCACTGGCCGGCGGGCGCCCTCGCCACGGACGCGCCGACGCGCCGGGGCGGTGCTGCTGAGCCTTCCCGTGATCGCCGTGATCGCCTCCGCCGGGCTGCTCACCGTCAGCCACCGGGGCCTCTTCGGCAGCATCTCCCATACGGTGAGCACGCTCACCAACCCCAACGCCCCCCGCCCGCCAACGGACCCGGGCGCCTCACGGCGATCGGCAGCGTGCGCGCGCGCTACTGGAACGAAGCCCTGGAGATCTTCAAAGACCACCCCCTGCTCGGCGTCGGCGCCGAAGGCTACGAAACGGCCCGTCTGCGCTATCGCACCGCGATCCTCAACGTGGGACAGGCCCACGGCTTCGTCGTGCAGACCCTCGCTGACCTCGGCCTGGCGGGGCTGCTGGTGGTACTCGGGCTGTTCGGGGCCTGGTTGACCGCCGCGGGGCGCGCCACCCATCCCTTCAACCGGCGCTGGAGCGGCTGGCGCTGGCGCCCGGTCGCGAACGGGGAGAGCATCTACAGCGCCGAGCGCGTGGGGCTGCTCACGCTGCTCTGCCTCGTCGCCGCCTTCGGGGTGCACTCCTTCGTGGACTGGACCTGGTACGTCCCCGGGGTCGCCTGTGCCGCCCTGCTCTGCGCCGGCTGGCTCGCTGGCCGAAACGGGGACCGATTGGGGAGACACTCGCTCCGCTCGCATCCCCAAATCGGCCAGCGCCGAAGGCGAGTGTCTCCCGGCTTCGGCCGCGCGCCGCTGTCGAGCCCGCCGGGCGAGCTGCGCCTGCAGTCGCTGCGCGAACTCGGGCCCCTGCGCGGGAGCATCGCCCTCTCCGTCGTCCTCTTCGCGCTGCTCGCCGCCTGGGCGGAGTGGCAGCCGCAGCGCTCGGTGGATGCTTCGAACGAAGCCCTCACACTCGTGGAACACGGCCACCCCGCCGCTGCCCTCGCGGCGGCGCACACGGCGGTCAGCCGCGACCCCGTCTCCGCGGAAGCGCTGCTCACGCTCGCCGCCGTCCAGGAAGGCGCCGGCCAGTCCGCCGCCGCGGCGGTCACCTACCAGCACGCCGTGCACCTGCAGCCCTCCAACTTCAAGACCTGGCAGGCACTCGGGGAATACGACTTGCGCGCCGGCCAGCCCCACGCCGCGCTGGGGGCGCTGGAGGCGGCCGTCTACCTCAACCCCGAGGCCGTCGCCCCCCGCGCCGACATCGCCGAAAACGCCGAACTGCTCTCGATCCAGAACGCCTACCTGCAGGCGCTGCGCGCCGCCGGAAGCAACGGCGGGACGGCCGTTCGTTAGAAGCGCGAGCGGCGCGCCGCAACAAGCAGCACTCCGCGGGCTCCCGGTAGGCCGCCGAGGGCGCGGGTCTCGATCGCCTCGAAACCGAAGTCCTCCAGTAGCGCCACCACGGTGCGGCGCGTGTAGAAGCGCAGGTGATCCGAGCGGGGATCGAAGTGGGCCGCGAACGCGCGCCCCGAGAGTCCGAGCGCCAGGCGGGTGAGCGGCTCGTGCGCGGGCGTGCTCAGCGCCAGCGAGCCCCCCGAGCGCAGCACACGACGCACCTCCGAGAGCCAACCCGAGGTATCGGTCACGTGCTCGATCGCCTCGCCCGCCCATACCGCGTCGAAGCTCACGTCCTCGCAGCGGCCACGGCCCCTCGGCCGGGACGAGACGCACGTCGAGCTCCCCCTCCCGCTCGCGGGCACGGCGCAACGGCTCCTCCGCCACATCGATCCCCACCGCCTCCCTGCCCGCCCGCGCGAGCGCCCCCGTGAACCAGCCCTCCCCGCAGCCCACGTCCAGCACCCGCGCCCCCGGCTGGGCGTGTTCGAGCAGGAAGGCCATCCGCGCCTCCAGGTGTGGAGGGCGCGTCCCCTCCGGGAGCGCCTCCCACAGGCTCTCGTGATAGTCGCGCGCAGGCATCCCCGCAGGCTAGACGGAAGGGCGAGGAGGGTCGAGTTGGCCGGGAGACGCGGGAGGTGGAGAGAATCCGGACAGAGCGGCAACTCCCCTGTCATCTCTATCGCCGCCGCCCCAAACCGACTAAGGTTCCGTCCTGTGCACGTCCTGGGAGCGATGGGAGCGACGTGAGGGGCTCTGAGCGCCTGTGAGGGTTGCGTTCGACAGCCGCCCCACCACCGAGCCGCGAGGCGCGGGGTACTACGCGCGCTGCCTGCTCCGGGCGCTGCGCGACACCGCCGGCGAGCAGGACGAGATCCTCGAGACTCACCGCCCACGGAGGGCCGAGGTCTTCCACGCCCCCTGGATGCAGGGGGCGATGCTGCACAGCCCCTGTCCGATGGTCGTCACCCTGAACGACCTGGCCACGCTCAAGCGCCCCAGCGAGCGGCTGCGTGGCGGCGGTATGCACCTGCACCTGCGCCACCTGGCACTCCAGCGCGCAACGCACGTGATCGTCCCCAGCGAGGACGTCGCCGGCGAAGCCGCGGCCGAGCTCGGACTCGAGCGCGAGCGCGTGATCGTGATCCCGCAGGCGTCCGACCCCGCGGCCCCCACAGCTCAGCAGCAGCCCGCTCAGCCCACGTGGACCTGGGAGGACGCCGCGCGCGAGACGTGGGCGGTGTACCGGCGGGCCCTCGCCCAGCCCCATCGTCCCTGCGTGGCCACCTCCAAGCGCCGCCAGCATCTTCGCCTGCCGCGCTCGGGCCGCGCGATCTTCGATCGATCGGATCGGATTCAGGGCCTTCAGTAGGCCCCGCGGCGCGTCAGCACCGCGGGGACGGTCTTCAGGAGGATCGTGATCGAAGCGGGAAGGGGGCAGGCCCCCCTCCCGACCTCCCCCCGATCAATAGGCCCCGCGGCGCGTCAGCACTGCGGGGACGGTCTTCAGGAGGATCGTGGTCGAAGCGGGAAGGGGGCAGGCCCCCCTCCCGACCTCCCCCCGATCAATAGGCCCCGCGGCGCGTCAGCACTGCGGGGACGGTCTTCAGGAGGATCGTGAGGTCCACCGCCAGCGACCAGTGCTCCAGGTAGAGAAAGTCGAGGTGCACGAGATCGTCGAAGTCCAGCTCCGCCCTCCCCGACACCTGCCAGAGCCCCGTGATCCCGGGCAGCACCAGGTAGCGCTTGCGGTGCCACTCCTCCAGCATCTCGAAGTCGCGCTCCGGCAGGGGGCGGGGCCCGACCAGCGACATCTCGCCCCGCAGCACGTTCACCAGCTGGGGCAGCTCGTCCAGCGAGAAGCGCCGCAGCAGCCGCCCCACCGGGGTGGTGCGGGGATCGTCGCGGATCTTGAAGAGGGCCCCGGAGGCCTCGTTGAACGCTTCCAGATCCCCCTGTCGGTGCTCGGAATCGGCGTACATCGTGCGGAACTTCAGGCACGCGAAGGGGCGCTCCCCGATACCCGGGCGCATCGAGCGGAACAGGGCGGGCCCCTTCGAGGTCACCCTCACCGCCACCCAGATCGCTGCCAGCAGCGGGCTCAGCGCGACCAGCAACAGCGTGGCCCCAACGAGGTCGAAGGCGCGCTTGAGCGCAAAGTCGATCCCTTCGAAGACCGGGGGCTTCAGTTCGAACAGGGGCACCGACTCCCCC
The DNA here is from genome assembly GCA_963771915.1 of uncultured Solirubrobacterales bacterium. Lineage (GTDB taxonomy): Bacteria > Actinomycetota > Thermoleophilia > Solirubrobacterales > Solirubrobacteraceae > Palsa-744. The sequence goes on from CAVYVD010000001.1 coordinate 1,317,785, forward strand.
GGCACGAACTCCGCGCGGTGGATCAGGATCTCCATCGTGGAGGGCGCGATCCGCACCCGCACCCCTCTCTGGTGGCAGCGGTCCACCAACTCCACCGCCTCCGCCTGCGGGAAGTCGGGGTCGGCGATGATCACCTCGTCGATCTCCTCCGCGCTCAGCACCCGCTCCAGGTCGCGCGGGGTACCCAGCGAGCGCAGGCCGTTGGCGGGCAGCGCCTGCGGGGAGACGAACCCCACGACCTCCACCAGCGAGTGGGGGGCGTCCGCGAGGACGTGCGCCACGTCGCGGATGTGCTTGCCCGTACCCACCAGCACCGCCCGGCGCTGGCGGCCCGCGATCCGCAGGAGCACCCCCGTCGCGCGCTCGTACACGTAGCGCAGCAGCGGCACGTACAGCAGCGCGAACGCCAGGGAGCCCCAGAAGATGTAGTAGCTCTGGAAGCGCTCCCCGCTGACGAGCGCGAAGATCAGCGCGACGAAGGTCACCTGGAAGAGGCACCCCACGATCCGCGTCATCCCCGGCCGCTGCGCGCGCATCGCATAGAGGCCCGAGCGTGCGAACAGCAGCGCGGTCAGCAGGTAGGAGAACGCCAGGATGCTCCTCGTCTCCTCGTAGGCACCGTTCACGCTCACTTCGCTCAACACCGCCGCCTTCAGCACGAGCGCCGTGAAGATCGCCAGCGAGAGCCCCGCGAAGTCCAGCGCCAGCAGCGTCAGCACCCGCGCCGCCCGCCGCGCGGTCTCCACCCGCAGCAGGAACGAGATCGCCGGAGAGCGCTTGCGCCGCATGTCCCGCTCGGAGGGCTCCCTGCGTACAGTCGCCTCCGAAAGCACCCTGATTCCCCGAGGCGGGGCCTCGGGCGAGGGCGCCTCAAGCGAGGGCGTCTGGGGAGGGGGGGTCTCGAGAGGGGGGGCCGGCGTGCCGGTGGCGTGTGCCATCTCTCCATTCACAACGCCTCAGACTCGCAGATGTAGCGGTCAGGGCGCATCCCGGCACACCGGCGGCGGCGCCTATCCGACGAGAACCTCGACACCCGACTCGCTGATCGTGCGCTCCAACCCCTCCTTCAGCGCCACCTCCGGGGACCACCCAGGAGCTCCTGCGCCAGCGCGATGTTGGGCCGGCGCTGCTTGGGGTCATCCACCGGCAGCGCCTCGAAGATGATCTCCGAGCTCGACCCCGTGACCTCCCTGACTGTCTGCGCCAGCTCCAGCAGAGTGAACTCGTCGGGGTTGCCGATATTGACCGGCTCATGGTAGCCGACCTCGGCGAGCGCGATGATCCCCCGGATCAGGTCCGCCACATAGCAGAAGGAGCGCGTCTGCCGTCCGTCACCGAAGACCGTGATCGGGCGGTTCGCCAGGGCCTGACGCAGGAACGTCGGGATCGCACGGCCATCGCGGGGGCGCATGCGACTGCCGTAGGTGTTGAAGATCCGCACGATCGCCGTGTCCACCCCCTGCTGGCGGTGGTAGGCCATCGTCAGCGCCTCCGCGTAGCGCTTCGCCTCGTCGTAGACCCCCCGCGGGCCAATGGGGTTCACGTGGCCCCAGTAGGACTCCGACTGGGGGTGCTCCTTCGGATCGCCGTACACCTCGCTCGTGGAGGCGATCAGGAAGCGCGCCCGCTTGGCCTTCGCGAGGCCCAGCGTGTGGTGGGTGCCATAGGAACCCACCTTCAATGTGTGCAGCGGCAGGCGCAGGTAGTCGATCGGCGACGCCGGGGAGGCCAGGTGATAGATGAAGTCCACCTGCTCCTCCACGAAGTAGGGGTCGATGATGTCCACCCCCAGATGCACGAACCGTTCGGGGTCGCGAATGTGCTCGATGTTCGCCAGCGACCCCGTCTCCAGGTTGTCCACGCAGATCACCCTGTGGCCGCGCGCCAGCAGCTCGTCGCACAGGTGCGAGCCGAGGAAGCCCGCTCCGCCGGTCACCAGGCATGTGGCCATTGCGCGGGAGCATATCCGCCGTGCGCCGGGTACCCCGGGTGGGGCTCCTCACCCTCGGCGCAGCCGGCGGCGGAAGCCGATGTCACCGGGGCTCTTATCATCTAGGACGATGGCCACCATCGAGCGACCCGAGCGACCCCCCCGCGGTGGCGCGGACGAGGACGCCGATCCCGAGCACCTCACGGTCGCCCCGGTCGTGGGGCCCGAGGACCCCCGCCGCTTCACCGACTCGGGCATCGAGGTGGGGGCGCTCTACACCGAGGCCGACCTCCCCGGGGAGCTCGAGCTGGGGGAGCCCGGCGAGTACCCCTACACGCGGGGGGTGCACCGCGAGATGTACCGCCGCCGTCTCTGGACGATGCGCCAGTACGCCGGCTACGCCTCCGCCAGGGAGTCCAACCGCCGCTACCGCTATCTGCTCTCCAAGGGCTCCACGGGGCTCTCGATGGCCTTCGACCTGCCCACCCAGCTGGGTCTGGACTCCGATAACCCCCGCTGCCTCGGCGAGGTGGGGCGCACGGGCGTGGCGATCGACACGATCGACGACATGCGCACCGCCTTCGAGGAGATCCCCCTGGATCGAGTCTCGACCTCGATGACGATCAACGCCCCCGCCGCCTGCCTGCTGCTGCTGTATGAGCTCGTGGGCGAGGAGCAGGGCGTCCCCTCCGAGCAGCTGCGGGGAACCACCCAGAACGACGTGCTCAAGGAGTACATAGCCCGGGGCAACTACATCTACCCCCCCGAGCCCACGATGCGGCTCACGACGGACCTCTTCCAGTACTGCCACGAGCACGTGCCGAAGTGGAACACGATCTCGATCTCCGGCTACCACTTCCGCGAGAAGGGGTGCTCGGCGGTGCAGGAGGTCGCCTTCACGCTCTCCTCGGGGATCGCCTACGTGCAGGCCGCGATCGACAAGGGCCTGTCCGTGGACGACTTCGCGCCGCGCCTGGCGTTCTTCTTCAACGGCCACAACAACGTCTTCCAGGAGGTCGCCAAGTTCCGCGCCGCGCGGCGGATGTGGGCGCGAATCATGCGCGAGCGCTTCGCCGCCACCAACCCCCTGGCCACGATGCTCCGCTTCCACACCCAGACCGGGGGCGTCACACTCACCGCGCAGCAGCCCGAGAACAACATCGTGCGCGTCGCCCTCCAGGGCTTCGCCGCGGTCTGCGGGGGCACCCAGTCGCTGCATACCAACGGCTTCGACGAGGCGCTCGCGCTGCCCACCGAGCGCGCCGCCAAGATCGCGCTGCGCACCCAGCAGATCCTCGCCCACGAGTCCGGGGCCGCCGACACCGTGGACCCCTTCGCGGGCTCCTACTTCGTGGAGGCCCTAACCGACGAGATCGAGTGCCGCGCGCTGGAGCTGATCGGCAAGGTCGACGCGCTCGGGGGCTCGGTGGGGGCGCTGCAGTTCATCACCGGCGAGATCGACGAGTCCGCGTGGGGCTATCAGGAGCGCTACCGCATCGGCCAGGACATCGTGGTGGGCGTCAACGCCTTCCAGGAGGACGACATCGAGGTCCCCGACCTCCTGCGCGTGGACCCCGAGTCCGAGCGCGAGCAGGTGCAGCGCCTCACCGCCTTCAAGGACGCCCGCGACGGCGCCCTCGTCGAGCGGCGCTTGGAGGAGCTGCGCGCGGTGGCGCGCGGCAGCGAGAACATGCTGCCCGCGATCCGCCAGGCGCTGAAGGACCGCTGCTCGATCGGCGAGGTCTGCGGGGCTATGCAGGACGTGTTCGGGAAGTACGCGCCCACGTTCTGAGGGCGCGGTGGAGCCGCATGCTTCATGGGCGGCAAGCCACATGCTTGAAAAAGCGGGGTGGGCAACGCCGCATGCGGCGTTGCCGGAACGGCCACATGTGGCCGTTCCCGGCGCATGCGCCGGGTGGGATATGGATCGATAGTTGGGAGTAGTAGCATCGAGTCATGGTCGTCGCCGAGCAGCTACCGCACGAGTTGGCAGGTCAACACGCCGGCAAGACACAGGTCAAGGATGCCCGGGTCAACCTTCGCGATGACTCGTCGGGGCGTCCGGCGCTGTTCGTCGTGCTCGTCCTTTCGGCGCCGCCGAAGGGCGCCGACACCTGGCCGATCGACGACCTGTGGAAGCTTCGAGACATAGTCCGTGACGCCAAAGCCAGGGTGGAGGCCCGAGCAGAGTCAGGCGCGCCCGAGCTTCCGTGGTATGTCGTCTTCGAGTCCGAGTACGACGAATTGCTGGACGCCGAAGACATCGGTGAGCAACTCGACGCCGACGGCTGACAACCGTGCCCCAAGCCGTCCCGATCGACCCTCTGAAGCTCACCGAGGCGGGGCGAGCCTTTGCAAATCAATCAGGCGGCAAAGGGCGCCCACGTACCATCTGGCTTCGGCGTTCGGTGTCATCCGCGTACTACGCCCTCTTTCACAGGCTTTGCAGAGATGCCGCCGCGCACTTGCTTCCCAAAGGCACCCCTCGGGAGCGGCTGCAGCTGGCGCGAGCCTTCGGGCACCGCGATATGAAGGCGGTGTGCGCCCAGATCGCCGGGCGCGAGGGCGGAACCCATCAGCATGTTCGGCCTCTGGTCAATCGTCTGAAGCAGACCGGTATCGCGGCGGTCGCCGTCTCCTTCTGCGACCTACAGGAGGCCCGCCACCGCGCCGACACGACCATCTGTCGGCCTTCTCCAAGGCCGTTGCACTGGCCCATGTCGAAGATGCCGAGAAGGCGATGCAGACGCTTGACAAAGCCAAAAAGCGCGAGCGCGATGCGTTCTTCTCATTGCTCGCCATCGGGGCGAGGCTTCATTGAGGTCGGCTGGATCAATAGGATCAGTCCGTGCTCGTCGCAGTGGCCCTCTCGGAAGTCGTCCTCGCGCTGCACATCATCTCCGTCGTCATCGCCTTCGGCGCCACCTTCGCCTACCCCGTCCTGCTCGGGGTGGTCACGAAGTCCGACACGCGTGCGCTGCCCGCCCTCTACCGCGCCCTGCACGCGATCAGCCAGCGCGTCATCATGCCGGGGCTCGCGGCGATCGTGGTCTTCGGTATCTACCTCGCCTCCCACCTGCACCTGTGGAGCACGTTCTTCGTGCAGTGGGGCCTCGGCGTCGCGATCGTGATCGGCGCCGTCGAGGGCGCCTACCTGGGACCGCGCGAGCGGCGCCTAGTGGAGGTCGCCGACCAGGATCTGGCGGCCGCCGGCGACGGCCCGGTGACACCCAGCGCCGAGCACGACTCGCTCGTCCGCCGCATCGGGGCGATCGGTGCGCTGATGGACCTGCTGGTGGTCCTCACGATCTACTTCATGGTCACCCACACCGGGGCGTAGCTCTCCGCTGCGGGCACCGACGCCCGCGATAACCTGAATGCCGATGAGCGACGGTTATCGCATCGCCGTAGTCGGCGCCACCGGCCAGGTGGGCTCGCTGATGCTGCGTCTCCTGCGCGAGCGCCGGTTCCCCGCACGGGAGGTCGTCCCCTTCGCCTCCGAGCGCTCCGCCGGGCGCGTTCTAGAGGGCGCCGCGGCCGACGGCGGCGATCTCACGGTCCGGGCGCTCGAGGAGGAGTCCATCCAGGGCTTCGACCTCGCGCTCTTCTCCGCCGGCGGGGGGATCTCGGGCGAGTGGGCGCCCCGCTTCGTGGAGGCGGGGGCGGTGGTGGTCGACAACTCCTCCCGCTGGCGCATGCAGGAGGACGTGCCCCTCGTCGTCGCCGAGGTCAACCCCGACGCCCTCGCCGAGCACCGTGGGATCGTCGCCAACCCCAACTGCTCCACCATGCAGATGGTCGTCGCGCTGAAGCCCCTCCACGACGCCGCCGGGATCGAGCGGCTCGTGATCTCCACCTACCAGGCCGTCTCCGGCACCGGCCGCGGGGCCGTCGAGGAGCTCCTCGATCAGTCCCACGCCCTCCTGCACGGGCGCGAGATCGAACCCCCCCGCGCCTACGCCCACCAGATCGCCTTCAACGCCCTCCCCCACGCGGGCAGCTTCGCGGAGGGCGAGGACCACACCGACGAGGAGCGCAAGCTCATCAACGAGACCCGCAAGATCCTCGGCGACCCCACGATCCGCGTCAGCGCCACCTGTGTGCGCGTCCCCGTCCTCACCGGCCACTCCGAGGCCGTCAACGTGCAGACCCGCGAGCCCCTCACGCCCGAGCGCGCACGCGAGCTGCTCGCCGCCGCGCCCGGCGTGGAGGTCCTCGACGACCCCCGCGACGCGCGCTATCCGCTCGCGATCGACGCCGCCGACCGCGACGAGGTGTTCGTGGGGCGCATCCGCCGCGACCCCGGCCACGAGCGCGCCCTGGACCTTTGGATCGTCGCCGACAACCTCCGCAAGGGCGCCGCCACCAACGCCGTGCAGATCGCCGAGCTGCTGCACGAGCGGGGGCTGGTAGCGGGTGCGAGTGGACACCCCGTTGCGGTAGACGTCGGCCCGGCGAACTGACGCTCAGGCGAGTTCGTGCGGCCTGTCCTGGTCGCAGTCCGAGCGCGTGATGTAGAGCTCCCGCGACTCGAATAGCGCCGCATCCCCGCCAAGCCCCTCACCGGCGCGGAAGGCACCTGTCAGGATCGGCGGTATCTCGAAATTGAGCGGTTCGAAGAGCGCCGGCAGCGCGCTCGTGGGTTCGGGTTCGAATGCGAACCCGCACGCCTCCAGCGGCTCGGCGACCGCGGCGGAGGTGCAGTAGAACTCCGCAAACGCCGCGCCCGCGCGGGCTCCGGCGGCGATGGCATCGCCGACGAGCGCGGTCGCCGCCTCGCGGTCGCCGAGCAGATCGAGGACACGCACGACCCTGCCCTCGGCACCGCGGATGTCCGCGATCCTGTGGACCGCCAGGCCGCGCAGCGAACCGCCGCGGTCCTCGGCTACCCGCACCGCATAGCTGAAGCGCGGGTGCTCGAGAAACCGCCAGCGCAGGTAGGCGGAGTCCCTCCAGGTGCCCACCAGCTTCGGCGCGAGCCGCGACTCCCACAGCTCATCCCAGCGCTCCGCGTGCGCCTCGCTCCACGTGGAGATCCACACCGAGTCGGGCGCGGGCGGCGAGGGCTCGCCGTGAGGCGCGGGCGGCGACGGCGGCTCGCCGTAGGGCGCGGGGCGCTCCCCGAGCAGCCCTGCGAGCGCCTCCTCGGAGATGACCCGCGCCCAGCGCGGGATGCTCTCGCGGATCGAGAAGCCCAGCGCCCGGTAGATCCTCAGCGCGGTCTCATTGGCGCCCGTCGTGCCCACGAAGCCGAACGGCTGCTCGAGCGCTGCCCGCAACAGGAGCAGGCCCCCCTGGCGCCTGCGCGCCTCGGGGGTCGCGATCCATGTCGTCAACCACGCCCCCGACGAGCGGCGCCCGTGCAGGCAGAAGGGGACGACGATCACGCCCAGCGCGCCGACGATCTGCTCGCCCTCCCGTGCGACGAGCACCGAGAGCCGCTCGGTGTCACCCGGCAGGCGGTGCTGCCAGCGTAGGAGCCCTTCCTCGCGCGCGAGGAGGTGTCCGCGTCGCCAGTGCTCCTCGATCAGCGCCTGCAGCTCGGCGATTGCGCCCACCGGCAGCCAATCGATCTGAACGCCCCCGCTCACAGCTCTGCGGGGTCGCGCAGTTCCTCCACGAACTCCACGATCACCCCGCGCGTGTAGAGGGGGGCAAGGAAGTTGCAGAGGAACGAGCCCGCGCCCCGCACGGGCTCCCGCTCCAACAGCGCGATGCCCCGCTCGCCGAGCCTCTCCGTCAGCTCCGCGAGGCTGCCCACCGCGATCGCGATGTGGTGCAGACCGCCGACTCCGCGGTTGAACTCCCGCAGCCGCCCCCCGCTCGGCACGACGAGCTCGAGCGGGCTGCCCCCGTTCCCCGCGGTGAAGATGCAGAGCGCCTGGTAGTGCTCGACGTAGCCCCTCCCCTCCTCCACGAGCCCGAGCAGGCCCATCAGGACGCTGGCCTGCTCCTCCGAGGGGACCACGATGCCGACGTGGTGAAGCCGCGCGTCTTCCGCGTTCACGCCCGCTCCCCCGCCGCGTGCTCGCTCAGGTAGCCGTCGATCCGCTCCAGCGACACGAGCTCCAACATCGCCTCCGTGGGGATGCGCACGTCGAACTCCCGCTCGAGCGCGAGCATCAGCTCGACCTGGCGCAGCGAGTCCCAGCCGGCGAGCGTCTCGGGGTCCGCATCGTCGGGAATCTCCTCCGGGGCGCAGCCGAACAGATCGGCCATCACCCCCTTCAGCCGCTCACGCATCCGCGACGATCCTCACTCGTGTCTCCGGGGGCGACACCGGCCGGTGCGCGGTGAGGTCGAGACGGAACCACCCCCCGCCGGCGGGCACGAAGTCGCGCGTCGGATAGAAGTCGGCGGCCTGCGTGTTCTTCGCGGTGGCCTCGAAGCGACCCACCAGCCAGCGGGCGCCGCGGGCCTCGGCGCGCTCGGCGAGGAACGCGAGCAGCACATCCTCCAGGCGGCGCCCGAGGATGCGACAGCTCATCAGCAGCGTGTCGATCTCCGTCTCCTCGCCGCCGAAGCGCAGAATCGCGACGCCCGTGATCCCGCTGTCGCTGAAGCGGTCGCTGACCGAGAACGTGTAGAGCTCGACGTCCTCCTCGAGGAGCATCTGCTCCAGCTCGGCGGCGCTGTAGCGGCGGGTGGTCAGATTGAACTGGTTGGTGCGCTGGCACAGCTGCGCCGCGCGCGCGAGCGACGATTCCGAGACGGGCTCGATCGTGCTCTGCTGCTCGAGCGAGACGAGGAACTCCTCGAACGACACCGCCCTCGCGGCGAAGGCACGGCGGTTGCGCTCGGCGTGGTAGGCGGCGGCGCGGCCGCGATCGGCGTCGGTGAGCGCGATCCGCTGAAAGTACGGCCACGCCCGCAGCAGCGCCGGCCGCTCGACCGGATCCTTGTGCAGCTCGGGTACCACCACCTCCGGCAGCGCCCCCCTTACCCACCCGCGCTCGATCGGATTGTCGTCGAGGAACACGAAGCTGTCGATGCCCAGGTTGAGCTCGGCCGCGAGCTCGCGCAGGTTCGTCGCCTTGTCCTGCCAGTTGACGCGCTCGGCCGCGAAGTGCTCACGGCGCAGCACCATCGCCGGATGGCGCTCGAAGACGTCCTCCGCGTCCCGCGGGTTGTTCTTGCTGCAGATCGCCAGCAGAACGCCGAGATCGCGCAGACGCAGCAGCTCGCGCTGGAAATCCTGAAACGCGAGGCCCACCCCCTCCTCGCCGAGCTCGATGCCCCGCAATCCCGCCTCCCCCACCACCCCGCCCCAGAGGACGCCATCGAGGTCCACAGCCGCCACCTTGGACGCCGCGCCGCCGGCGGCGGCGATGTGACGCGCGAGGAGCTCCGCCAGCGCCGCCAACCCGTGCGGGCTCAGGCGCATTCGAGCGAGGTACCACAGGCGCGGATCGTGGAAGGCCGCGGCGCCGAGCGCCCGCACGTGCCAGTCCCAATCCACCACCACCACCCGGCCTCCCAGGCCACCCAGCTCAAGGACGCCCTCACGCAAACGTTCCACCCGACCCTGCCCGCGCTCCGGCGCGAGCGGCGCGAGGACATGCTCCAGCGGCGCCGCCAGGGGGCCGACGAGCGCCACGTAGCACGTCATCGCCGGGATGCGCTCCAGCGCCAGGTCGAGCCAGCCGCGCAGCTCCTCCAGGCGCTCCGCGACGAGCGCCGCCACGTCCCCTGCGGGCAGCTGCGAGGGAGCCGTCGCGAAGAGCGGCTGCAGAAGATCCTCCACGGCGAGCACCAGCATCAACGTCTGCGGCGCCTCGCGATAGAGCATGGAGCCCGGCGGCAGCAGCTGCTGGGCGATCTGCCCGAAGGGGCCCACGGAGATGCTCGCCGGCGGCTGCCCCGAGCGCTCGAGCGCCTCCGCGAGGAACGGGGGGAGGAGATCGACGTTGAAGGTGCTGAGCACCGCCACCCCAGCCGCGTCCCCCGGAGGGGCGCAATCGAGCAGCGCGGCGCCTCGCCGGCGCCGCTCGGAGATCTCTCGCGGCGCAAGTAGTTCAAGCATCAGAACTGGAGGACAGACCGGGGGCGCACCGGCGCGAGTGTAACCCAGGCCCAGCCACGCGATCGCGGCCTCGAGGCGGCTCTCCGCCCACGCACGCCCCCGCCGAGACGGAGGGGAGCTTCGATGTCTCCGATTCGCCGCCCTTGGGCTCGACATCTCGCTGAAGGACTCCCGCGCCCGCGCTCGAACAAGGGAAAATGCCCTCCACCGAAGCGCGGCGCACCCTCGTGAAGTCCCCCCCCGAGCTGTGGGCCGAGCTGAGCGACCCCGCCTCCCTCGCGCGCCACCTCGGCGAGTTCGGCGAGATCCGCATCGCCCGCCTCGAGGCCGAGAGGAGCGTCGAGTGGGAGGCCGACGCCGTCACCGGCACCGTCGAGCTCAAGCCCTCCGGCTGGGGCACCAAGGTGACGCTCACCGTCCTCCGCGAGCTCCCCGAGCCGGTTGCCGTCGAGCCGGAGCCCGAGCTGGCACCGGAGCCAGAGGCGAGCCCAGAGCCCGAAGCGGTTGCCGAGACCGCCCCCCAGGAAGACCTCGACTCACAGCCCACGACACGGAGATCAAGGTTCCTGGCCTGGCTCCTGCGCCGCCGCACCGGGCGCACCGCCGAGCCTGAGCAGTCGCCAGCTGTCGAGGCCGAGCCTGCACAGCCCGAGCCTGCGCAGCCCGAGCCTGCACAGCCCGAGCCTGTGCATGAGGAGATGCCACCGCAGGACCTCGCCGCCGAACTCGCCGCCGAGCTGGCGCTGGTGGAGGAGGCGATGACCGAGCAGGACAGCGCGCTGCTGAGCGCGATGCTGGACCGCCTGGGCGCGGCCCACCACCGGCCGTTCTCGCGCGGCTAGGGTGGGCCGTCTGCGGGTACTCCGAACCCTCGGCGGCGCGTCCACGCGCCCCGCCAGATCCATGTGAAAATATCTCGAGGCAGTGGGAGAGTCCGAAGGGGCGTGGCGAAGATAACATCGGGCGCCCACGATGATGCGCGCGAAAGCACCGGAAACCCACGAGGAGAAGCTCGCCCAGCTGCAGGAGCTGCGCGCCGCCGCTCTGCACTCCGCGCCGGAGGCGGAGGAGAAGCAGCACGCGCGGGGCAAGTACACCGCGCGGGAGCGCCTGGAGAAGCTGCTCGACCCCGGCTCATTCCAGGAGCTCGACACCTTCGTGCGCCACCGCACCTACGAGTTCGACATGCAGAAGAACCGCCCCTGGGGCGACGCGGTGGTCACGGGCTACGGCACGATCGACGGCCGCCAGGTGTGCGTGTTCAGCCAGGACTTCACCGTCTTCGGGGGCTCCCTGGGGGAGGCGATGGGCGAGAAGATGTGCAAGATCATGGATCTCGCCGCCAAGATCGGCTGCCCGATGATCGGCATCAACGACTCCGGTGGGGCCCGCATCCAGGAGGGCGTGGTCTCGCTGGGCTCCTACGGGGACGTGTTCCTGCGCAACGTCCGCAGCTCCGGGGTGATCCCCCAGATCAGCCTCGTGATGGGCCCCTGCGCCGGCGGGGCGGTGTACTCGCCGGCGATCACCGACTTCATCTTCATGGTCGCCGAGACCTCCCACATGTTCATCACCGGCCCCGACGTGATCAAGACCGTGACAGGAGAGGAGGTCGGCTTCGAGGAGCTCGGCGGGGCGATGACCCACAACACCAAGTCCGGGGTCGCCCACTTCGCCTCGGTGGACGAGGACGCCTGCCTGGAGGACTGCCGCTACCTGCTGAGCTTTCTGCCCTCCAACAACCTCGGGACCGCTCCCCGCGTGCAGCCCACCGACGACCCGCTGCGCATGGACGAGGGGCTCGACCGCGTGGTCCCCGACAACCCCAACAAGCCCTACGACATGCGCGACGTGATCCGCCCGATCGTGGACGACGGGGAGTTCCTGGAGGTCCACGAGCATCGCGCCAAGAACATCGTCTGCGGCTTCGCGCGCATGGACGGCTTCACGGTGGGGATCGTCGGCAACCAGCCCAACCAGCTCGCGGGGGTGCTCGACATCGACGCCTCCGCCAAGGCCGCCCGCTTCGTGCGCACCTGCGACGCCTTCAACGTCCCCCTGCTCACCTTCTGCGACGTCCCCGGCTTCCTGCCGGGCACCGCGCAGGAGTGGGGAGGGATCATCCGTCACGGAGCGAAGCTGCTCTACGCGTTCGCCGAGGCCACCGTCCCCAAGGTCACGATCATCACCCGCAAGGCCTACGGGGGCGCCTACGACGTGATGTCCTCCAAGCACCTCGGCGCGGACTTCAACCTCGCCTGGCCCACCGCCGAGGTCGCGGTGATGGGGCCCGAGGGGGCCGTCAACATCATCTACCGCCGCGACCTCGCCTCGAGCCCCACCCCCGCGGAGCGGCGCAAGACACTGATGGACGACTACAAGGCCCGCTTCGCCAACCCCTACACCGCCGCCGAGCGCGGCTACATCGACGACGTGATCATCCCCCACGAGACCCGCCCCCGGCTGATCACCGCGCTACGCACGCTGCAGACCAAGCGCGAACCCGGGCCCAAGCGCAAGCACGGGAACATCCCGCTGTAGGGCTCAGCTCCGCCGTACCCCTCCGGAACATCCCGCTGTAGGGCTCAGCTCCGCCGTACCCCTCCGGAACATCCCGCTGTAGAGCGCAGTCCCGCCGTACTCCTCCGGCTCGCCGCGACGTCGCCATTGATTGAAAGAATCTATATGGACTAAAAAACATCGATATGGACGCTATACTGTCCATATGGACGTAGCACGCCCATACGCCGCGGTCTGCCCCAAACTCGAGGGTGAGGTCTTGCGCGTACTCGCAGGCACCACCAGGCTCCTGACCGGGCGTGAGATCACGCTCCTCACCGGCAGGACGTCACACAGCGGGGTCATGGCCGTCCTCAGCAGGCTCGTAGACCACAGTCTCGTCAAGCAGGTCGAGCTCAACAGAGCGTCCCTGTACGTACTGAACCGAGATCACCTGGCGGCCCCGGCCGTCAAGCTCCTCATGGGAATGCGCGAAGAGCTGCTCGATCGCATCCGCCGCGAGCTCGGCGCCTGGCAGATCGCTCCCCTCCACGCGTCGCTGTTCGGCTCAACCGCGCGGGGCGACGGAGACACTCAGAGCGACATCGACCTGTTCGTGGTTCGGCCGAGCGGGGTGGGCGAAGACGAGCCTGCATGGTGCACTCAGATCGATGATCTCGGGACGCGGATTCTCCGGTGGACGGGCAACCGTGCCGGCATCGTGCAGGTCTCCGAGTCGCAGGTCACTCATCTGCTGGACGAGGAACCGCCGATCGTCGCCGACCTTCGTTCGGATGCGATCGTTCTCCACGGCCCGGAGATCGACGCCCTGTCGTACGCCGCATGAGCCCAAGCGGCTCCGGGCGCACGCAGCGATGCACCCAGAAGGATGCCACCACACGCCTGCGACACGCACGCAAGTTCCTCGAGGTCGCAGAGCTCGTTGCCGGCGAAGGGGAGGACGTCGAGTACGCCAGCCCGACTACGGCGTTGGCGGTACTGGCGGGAATCGCAGCGTCGGATGCGGCGTGCTGCAAGGCGCTCGGACGCCGCGCGCGAGGGCAGAACCACCACGAGGCGACAGCCCTGCTCGAACAGGTCGCACCTGGCGGGAAGCGCGCCGCCAACTCTCTGAGCCGTCTGCTCAACCTCAAGGACGAGGCGCACTACGGCCTGTTCGACGTGGGCGGCCAGCACCTCAAGGCCTCACTCAGGCAGGCCGCCGATCTGGTCGGGTTCGCCGCGACGATCGTGGCGCGCTGACGCCTACTGACGGCGCCCCCGCCATTCCCCGAGTAAGAGCCACCATGGATAGGTGGCAAACAGCAGCGCCGACACCACGTGGGTGCGCCAGCCGGCGCGGCGGAAGTCGAAGCGGAACACCCCCGAGTTGAGCATCCAGTCGCGCCCGCTCTGGGCGCGGCAGGCCTTCCAGAGTCGCCGCGTCCAGGGGCGGTCGAGGTAGAGCGAGATGCTGGTCGCCAGGAAGGCCGTCGCGGTCGCCGTGTGCACGGCGCGCGCGGCGGGAGTCCGCTCGGGCATCAGCCGCCCATAGACGCGGCCGGTCGCGTACAGCCAGGGGGGATCGATCAAGAAGGACATGGGCGCTCCAGGAGATGGTATGCCAGGCGTGTGGCGAGCGCCATGATCGTGATCTGCGGGTTGACCCCGAGCGAGCTCGGCATCACGCTGCCGTCGGCGACATAGAGGCCCTCCACGCCGTGCACCCCCAGGTCGGAGGCGAGCACCCCGCGCGCGGGGTCCGCGTCGGCACGCGCCGTTCCCAGAGGATGGAAGGCCAGCAGTTTCAGGTCGCGAGCACGGGCACGCGCGGGGGCCACGCCGCGGGGCAGCGGCAGGTAGACCTCGCGGGCGCCCGCCGCATGGAAGAGCTCCTCCAGGCGGGCGAGACCGGCGCGGAACTTGGCCACGTCCTCCTCCACGATGTCGTAGCGGACCAACACCTGCCCACCCCGCCCTCCCCGCGTCAGGCGCACGCTTCCCCGCGAGCTGTCGCTGACCATCAGCCCGAACTGCGCCAGACGCCTGTAGTTGGCCATCGCCGCCGCGTGGCGGGCGCCGGTCAACGGCAGCGAGAGCGCGGCGTAGGACGGGGGCCCGGCGACCCCCTCGAACATGATCCCCTCGGAGGCGAACTCGTCCACGTAGAAGCTCTGGGGCACCCCCCGGGCCATGTCCACGACCTCGTCCATCAGCGCGAAGGCGGCGGTGGCGGGGTGCAGCACGAGGTTGCGCCCCAGCTGCCCCGACGCCGCCCCGAGGCCGCTGCGGGCGAGCAGCAGCGGGGTGTGGATCGTGCCGGCGGCAAGCACCACGCGGGGGGCGCTCACCTCCAAAGCTCGCGCCCGCACCCCCCGCACGCAGCCGCGCTCGACGAGGATGCGCTGCACGTCCGCGCCCGTGAGGACCGTGGCCCCGGCGGCCCGCGCGCGCGGCAGATAGGTGATGCCGGTGTGCTGCTTGGCGGAGGTGGGGCAGCCGAAGGCACACACTCCGGAGCCCACGCAGCCACGGGCGTTGCGACGCAGATAGCCATGCGACCAGCCCAGCCGCTCGGCCCCCCGGCGGGCGACGGCGGCATTGGCGCCCGCCAGCTCAGGGGAGACCTCGGCGACCGAGAGGGCGCGCTCCACCCGCTTGAAGCAGGGGTCGAGCTCCCCGCCGTCGAGCTCCAACCCGAACTCGCGCCGCCAGCGCTCGAGCACGTGGGCGGGGGTGCGAAAGCAGGTGCCAGAGTTCACGAGCGTGGTACCCCCGAGGCCGCGGCCGAGCAGCAGCGGGATCGGGGGAGCGCCGAGCGTCACCATCTGGCCCCCGTCGCGGTACAGGCGGGACATCATCTCCATGGGCCGCGCGGTGAAATCGTCGGGGTCGTGGTGGGTGCCCTGCTCGAGCACCACCACCCGCGCTCCACCCTCGGCGAGCTCGGCGGCCGCCGCCGCGCCGCCGGCTCCCGCGCCGATCACGCAGACGTCGGCGGTGAACGTGCGCGTGGGGCTCACCGGCGGCCTCCTCCGATTGGTGGGTACCCGGCACCCACCACCGGATGCCGGGGCCACGCGGCAGGCTCGGCACGCAACCCGGGACTCACGGCCGTCCCTCTGCGCGGCGCAGGGCACGTCCGCGCGCGACGACCGCCTCGGCGTCCCATCCGAGCGCGCGAGCGAGCACGGGATCTTCGTAGCGCGCCATCCCCAGGAGCGACTGGGCGAGCTGGTCGGCGGGGGCGAGGCGCCTGAGCAGGGAGACCCCGCGGGGTCTCCGCCCAAGGGCGACCAGGACACGGAGTCCCGCGCGCTGCGGCAGCGGGGCCGCGGCGAGGAAGCCGTCGAGCGCCTCGGACACGCCAGCGAGCGTACCAGTATCCTGGCCACCCAGCCAACCGGTTCGGGTCACGCAGACCAACCCCAACCCGGCAACCGGCCCAACCCCGATCAGGGCGCCTACACTGTGCCCCGGAGATGGTCAATCGCCGCCCCCAGCTGGAGTTACCGAAGCCGGGAGACACGCGCCTTCGGCGCTGGCCGATTCGGGGATGCGAGCGAAGCGAGTGTCGCCCCTATCGGTCCCCGTTTCGGCCAGCCCCCGCGGCCTCACCGCAGGAAGCCGCGGCGGTCGTGGCGGCGTTGGAGCGCTTTATGAGAGACACCGCACCCCGCCTGGCGCCGGTGGCTGAGCGGCGGAACCTGTGGACGCGCATGGCGATGCTTGAATGCGTCGGGCGCGAGGACGAGTGGCCGTCCGACTGGGGGGACCCACACCCCTGGGAATGAGCAAGCCACCGGCCGCCCCAGCGCGTCTGCGAGCGGGGGATTCACAGCCTCCACATCTCGCTCTGGATAAATACCCAAAAGCCGCTAGCCTTTAGGGTCAATCTCACAGCAGCCAATAACCTGAGACACGACCGGCCCAGTCAGCAACAAGCCCACCCTCCCAATCCCAACCCCAAGCACCCCCGAGAAGGCCCTCAGGAGGTCCCCTAGATGGAGCCAACCGCCGTACCCACCGCCCCCCGCGGCACCCTGGAGGACCCGGAGATCCTGCAGAACGTGCCGGGCCACGTGATCCCGATCCTGCAGCGGGAGTTCGACGACTTCAAGACCGAGGCCACGAAGTTCCTCGAGGGGCAGACCCCGGAGGACGAGTTCATCAAGTTTCGCCTCAAGCAGGGGGTGTACGGGCAGCGCCAGCCGGACGTGCAGATGATCCGCGTGAAGCTGCCCTTCGGGGGGATCACGCCGGAGCAGCTCAAGAAGTTCGCCGACGTGATCGAAAAGTACGTGCCGCTGAACAAGGGGCACGTCACGACGCGCCAGAACATCCAGATGCACCACATCCCCCTCCCGGAAGCCGAGAAGGCGATCCGCGAGCTGGGCGAGGCGGGGCTCTCCAGCCGCGAGGGCTGCGGCAACACGGTGCGCAACGTCACCGGCGACCCCTGGGCGGGGGTGGCGAGCGACGAGCTGTTCGACATGACCCCCTACGCGGGCGCCTACATTCGCTACTTCGTGCGTCACCCCACCACCCAGGCGATGCCGCGCAAGATCAAGACCGCCTTCGACGCGAGCGAGCCGGGCAGGGCGATCAGCGAAATCCACGACATCGCCTTCCGCGCCCGCGTGCGCGAGTCTGACGATCCCGCCCACCCCGGCGAGGTGCGGGGAGCGCAGATGCTGGTCGGCGGGGGCACCTCTATCATGCCCCGCAAAGCGCCGGTGCTGTACGAGTTCGTGGAGCTCAAGAACGGCGAGTACCTGAAGATCGCGGAGGCCGTCTTCCGTATCTTCGACCGCCAGGAGTGGCTGCGCGTGAACCGCGCGCGGGCGCGGATCAAGGTGTTCGTGGACAAGTACGGGATCGACGAGCTGCGCCGCCAGGTCGAGGAGGAGCTGCAGGGCGAGTGGGTGAGCGAACGGGACTTCTCGGTCGAGCGCCGGCTGTTCCTCGACGACGAGCGCGAGAGCGCGCCGGCTCCCCCGGCGACCTACGGGAAGCCGGGCACACACGACGGAACGTCGTGGGTCGGGAACCTCTCGGAGTTCGAGCGCTGGAAGGCCGCGAGCGTGCGCGCGCAGAAGCAGGAGGGCTTCGTGACGGTGGAGGCAAAGATCACCCGCGGCGACCTCACCCCCGAGCAGTTCCGCGGGTTGGCCGCGATCGTGCGTGACTACTCGGGCGGGTACGCGCGCACGACGGTGCAGCAGAACCTCGTGCTGCGCTGGGTGCGCCACGAGAGCGCCTACGACGTGTGGCGCGCGCTGAGCGAGCTGGGACTCGGCGGCGCGGGCTCGCGGGAGATCGACGACGTGGTCTCCTGCCCGGGCACCGACTCCTGCAAGCTGGGGATCACGAGCTCGATGGGGCTCAACCAGGCGGTGCAGGAGCGGATCGAGGCGATGGACATCTCCGACCCCCTGACGCGCTCGATCCACGTCAAGATCAGCGGCTGCCCCAACGGGTGCGGACAGCACCACATCGCCGGCATCGGCTTCACCGGAGCGTCGATCAAAGTGGGCGAGCACACGATCCCCGCCTACATCCCGCACGTCGGCGGGATCTTCGAAGGCGGGGAGGTGCGGTTCGGTCAGCGCCTGAAGCTGCGCCTGCCCTCCAAGCGCGTGCCGGAGGCGGTCCAGCGGTGGATCCGCCACTACGAGTCCGCGCGCGAGGAGGGCGAGGAGTGGGGCGCCTTCGTGCAGCGCGTGGGCACCGCCGAGCTGGAGGGCCTCGTCAAGGATCTCTCGCTGCCGGTGGAGTTCGGCCTGGAGACGATGGGCCAGTTCATCGACTGGAACCGCAACGTCCCCTTCGAAGTGATCCGGGGAGAGGGCGAGTGCGCGGTCTGACTGACACCCTGCGCGAGGCGGCCCGCCATGGCAGCGGGGCGGTGATGCTGTGCTCCTTTCAGAAGGAGGAGTCGGTGCTGATCGACGAGCTGCTGCGGATCGATGGCGGCGAGCAGGTGAGGATCGTGACGATCGACACCGGGGCGCTGTTCGAGGAGACGCTCAAGACCTGGAGGGCGTTCGAGGAGCGCTTTGGAATCGCCGTGGAGGTGTTCGACGCGAGCGCTCCGGAAGGCGGCCGCTGGAGCGGCCCGGAGCACTGCTGCTCGCAGGCGAAGGTCGCGGCCCTCGAGCGGGCGCTCGGCGGAGCCGAGGGCTGGATCACCGGCATCCGCCGCGAGCAGGGCCCGACGCGCGAGGCGACGGAGCTCCTCGAACACGACGAGCGGCGCGGCCTGTGGAAGTACAACCCGCTGGCGCACTGGACCGAGAAGGACCTGTGGCGCCGTATACACGAGCGCCACCTCCCCTACAACCTGCTGCACGATCATGGGTACGCCTCAATCGGCTGCGAGCCCTGCACCCAGCCGGGCAGCGGCCGCGACGGCCGCTGGGCGGGCACGGACAAGACGGAGTGCGGGTTGCACGTGGTCGAGGCAGTGCGATGAAAGACGAGGAAGCATGTACGGCGAGTCGAGCGGAGTGAGCGTGAGCGTCGCGGAGCGACCCCAGCTCAGTCATCTGCGCGCGCTGGAGAGCGAGGCGATCCACGTGATGCGCGAGGTGGCCGCGGAACTGGAGCGCCCGGTGCTGCTCTTCAGCGGTGGCAAGGACTCGATCGTGCTGCTGCGCCTCGCCGAGAAGGCGTTCCGCCCGGCGCCGTTCCCGTTCCCGCTGATGCACGTGGACACGGGCCACAACTTCCCCGAGGTGATCGAGTTCCGCGACCGCCGCGTGGCGGAACTGGGGGAGCAGCTGATCGTGGCGAGCGTGCAGGAGTCGATCGACAGCGGGCGCGCGGTCGAGGAGACGGGGCCAAGGGCCTCGCGCAACCGCCTGCAGACGGTGACGCTACTGGACGCGATCGCCCAGCACGGCTTCGACGCAGCCTTCGGAGGGGCGCGGCGCGACGAGGAGCGGGCACGGGCGAAGGAGCGAGTCTTCTCCTTCCGCGACGACTTCGGCCAGTGGGACCCCAAGAACCAGCGCCCGGAGCTTTGGAACCTGTACAACGGGCGGATCCGCAGGGGGGAGCAGGTGCGGGTGTTCCCGCTGTCGAACTGGACGGAGCTCGACGTGTGGGAGTACATCGCCCAGGAGCAGCTGGAGGTGCCCTCGATCTACTTCGCCCACGAGCGCGAGGTGTTCAGCCGCGACGGGATGCTGTACGCCTGGCGGGAGGGAGTTGAGCTGATCGACGGCGAGCGGGTGTTCTCGGAGATGGTGCGCTACCGCACGGTGGGAGACATGAGCTGCACCGGGGGCGTGCGCTCGCTGGCGAGCACGCTCGAGGAAGTCGTGAGCGAGATCGCAGCCACGCGGATCACCGAGCGCGGGGAGACACGCGCGGACGACCGGACCTCCGAGGCCGCGATGGAGGACCGCAAGAAGGCGGGGTATTTCTAGTGACGTTGGACCTGCTGCGCTTCACCACCGCGGGCTCGGTGGACGACGGCAAGAGCACGTTGATCGGGAGGCTGCTGTACGACACCAAGCAGGTCTTCGAGGACCAGCTCGAGCACGTGGCGCAGGCGAGCGCCCGCCGCGGCGGTTCTGGTGCACTCGATCTCGCGCTGCTGACCGACGGCCTGCGAGCGGAGCGCGAGCAGGGGATCACGATCGACGTGGCCTACCGCTACTTCGCCACGGCCCGGCGGCGGTTCATCATCGCGGACTGCCCGGGCCACCAGCAGTACACGCGCAACATGGTGACGGGCGCCTCGACGGCCGACCTGTCGGTGATCCTGCTGGACGCGCGCAGGGGCGTGCTGGAGCAGTCCAAGCGCCACGCGTTCATCAGCGTGCTGCTGGGGATCCCGCATCTGGTGGTGGCCGTCAACAAGATGGATCTGGTGGACTACTCGCGGGAGCGCTTCGAAGAGCTTCAGAGTGACTTCGGGGAGTTCGCGCAGAAGCTGGGAGCGCGGGTCGACGGAGACCCGATCGTCCCGCCCGCAAGAGATCCCGCTCTCAGGGCACAGGCGGGACCGAGCCTGACATACATCCCGATCTCCGCCCTGGAAGGGGACAACGTGGTGGATCGCTCGCCGCGCATGGATTGGTATGAGAACCCAACTCTGCTGGAGCTCCTGGAGGAGGTGGAGGTGGCCTACGACCACCCCCACATCACGCCCTCCCGCTTCCCCGTGCAGTGGGTCATCCGCCCGTCGAACCCGCAGGAGGGTACGGAGAGCTCCCGCGACTACCGCGGCTACGCGGGCCAGCTGGCGAGCGGGGCGCTGCGGGTGGGCGATGAGGTGGTGGCGCTGCCGAGCGGCCTGCGCACACGGATCGCGGGGATCGACACCTACGAGGGGGAGCTTGACGAGGCGCTGGCGCCGATGTCGGTGACCCTGCGCCTGGAGGACCAGCTGGACGTCTCCCGGGGGGAGCTCATCTGCCGGGTGGAGGAGGCACCCACGGTGGGCCGGGAGTTGCGGGCGGATGTCTGCTGGCTGAACGAGCGCCCCCTGCGAGCGGGCGGGCGCTACGTGATCAAGCACACGACGCGCAGCGCGAGCACGATCGTGGAGGAGCTCGGAGATGTGGTCGACGTGCACACGCTCGAGCGCGCGCCGGCTCCAAAGGAGCTGGCCCTCAACGACATCGGCATGGTGCGGCTGCGAACGAGCTCGCCGCTGGCGTTCGACCCCTACCGCTCCAACCGCCGCACCGGGAGCTTTATCCTGATCGACGAGGTCACCAACGAGACTGTGGGCGCGGGGATGGTGGCCTCGGCTGAGGGCTGAGGCGGAAACCCCCCGCGTGGAACATCCTGCATGCCGGCACAATCGGCTTCCCCGTCGAACATACGGCTACGTCGGGGCCAATCGGGGTAAAGTATTTCGACGGACATTCTACCTTGATTCGATATATAGAACTCCAAGGCTTGTAACGTCGATGACAAGACCGGTGGGACGGCTTTCGAGGCCACCCACCCCGGCAGGCGGGCACCGAGCGCAATAGCGCGCCAGGGCGGTGCCTGGGACTCGCACCCGGGGTCTGTGGAGCGCTTACCCCGGGCGCGGGTGCCTGCCGGACCCGGTAATCTGGCGGCCCTCGATGTTTACGAAGGTACTGGTGGCCAACCGCGGCGAGATCGCCGTGCGCATCGTGCGAGCCCTGGAGGAGCTGGGAATCTCCTCGGTGGCCGTGTACTCCGAGCACGATCGCGACACCCTGCACGTGGGGCGCGCCGGGGAGGCCTACAACCTCGGGGGGGGACCGGCGGCGGAGAACTACCTGAGCATCGAGAAGATCCTCGACGTGGCGGCGCGCTCGGGTGCGGAGGCGATCCACCCGGGGTACGGCTTCCTGGCGGAGAACGCCCCGTTCGCGCAGGCCTGCGCGGACGCGGGGGTGGTGTTCATCGGGCCCCCCGCAAGCGCGATCGAGGCGATGGGCTCGAAGACTCGGGCGCGCGAGCTGATGCAGGCGGCGGGCGTGCCGATCGTTCCCGGCACCACCGAGCCGGTGGCCACGGTCGCGCGGGCGCTCGAGATCACCAGGGGCGAGATCGGCTTCCCGGTGGCGGTCAAGGCGGCGGGCGGCGGCGGCGGCAAGGGCTTCCGGGTGGCGCTGAGCGAGGATGAGCTGGAGGGCGCCTTCGAGGGGGCGAGCCGCGAGGGGGAGAAGTTCTTCTCGGACCCCACCGTATACCTGGAGCGCTACCTGCCGGACCCCCGCCACGTGGAGGTGCAGGTGCTGGCGGACCGCCACGGCAACGTCGTCCACCTCGGCGAGCGCGACTGCTCGATCCAGCGCCGCCACCAGAAGGTGATCGAGGAGTCTCCCGCGCCCGGGTGGGTGGTGGACGCCGAGATGCGCAAGCGGATCGGCCAGATCGGGGTGGAGGCCGCGCGCGCGGTCGACTACGTGGGCGCGGGCACCATTGAGGGGCTGCTGGCCTCCAACCCGCAGGCGCGGGGCGCGGGTGGCGGGGGGGGGCGCGGGAGCGCGGGCGCCGACGGGGGCTCCGAGCCGGAGTACTTCTTCCTGGAGATGAACACGCGCGTGCAGGTGGAGCACTGCGTGACGGAGATGACCACGGGCATCGACATCGTCAAGGAGGGCATCAGAGCGGCCGCCGGCGAGCCCCTCTCCTTCCGCCAAGAGGACGTGGCGCTGCGGGGCCACGCGATCGAGTGCCGGATCAACGCGGAGGACGCCTCCAAGAACTTCGCCCCCGCGCCGGGGAGGATCGGCCGTTACCGGGAGCCCGCCGGCCCGGGCGTGCGAGTGGACTCGGGCGTCGGCGAGGGCGGGGAGGTCTCGCCGATGTACGACCCGATGGTGGCGAAGCTGATCGTGTGGGATTCCGATCGCGAGCAGGCCACCAGGCGCATGCTGAGGGCCCTCGCGGAATACGAGATCGAGGGTCTGAGGACGCTGATCCCGTTCCACAGGGCGCTGCTCGCAACCGACCAGTGGGCGCGCGGGGAGACCTGCAGGGATCTGCTGGAGGATCGCGCGTGGCTGAAGACCCTGACGTTTGAGACCCCCGAGAAGAGCTCCCTGACAGAGGCCCCTGCCGAGCCGCAGGACGAGAAGGTCGAGCAGTCCTACACGGTGGAGGTCTCGGGCAGGCGCTTCGACGTGAAGGTCGTCGGGCCAGCTGGCGCAGGCGCAGGCACAAGCAACGCCAGCGCGCTGAACGGCTCCACGGCGGCAGGCGCCCGCAAGCCCCAGCGGCGAGAGCGCCGCTCGGCGGCGGCGGGGGGGCCGACACGCTCCCCTCTCCCCTGCAGGGCAACATGTGGAAGGTGCTGGTCAAGCAGGGGGACACGGTGGAAGAGGGCCAGCTGCTTTGCATCATCGAGGCGATGAAGATGGAGAACGAGATCACCGCCCACAAGGCGGGAGTGATCGCGGAGCTGCCGATCGCAGAGGGGGCCCCCATCGCCGCGGGCGCCCCAATCGCGACGATCAAGAGCGCCGACGCCGGCGGCTGAGGAGGAGATCTCAAGCGGGTGCCGCCGGCGGGTGACGCCCGACGATCTCAAAGCGGCGCTGCCAGACGGAAACAGATCGCGTCGATCCCGGCGGAGAAACCCCAATGGGCAACGGCGTTCGCTTCCCATCGGAGCATGGCTCGCTCGCGATGCTCCACATATTCGTAGGATCGGCGCGCGCAGAGCGATGCACCGTGACCTTCTCGACATCCTTGTCTCACCCACCGACGGCCGGCCGCTGACGATCGAGCCCGAGGGACCCGCCGCCAACGGCTCGGGCCTCGTGTCCGGCTCGCTGGTTGCGAGGGACGGCACGCGCTTCGCGATCCGAGCGGGCGTGCCGCGCATGGTGACCACCGATAGCTCCTCGGTGGCGCTCGACGATGGCGACACCCAGCGCAGCTTCGCCGCCAAGTGGGCCGAGTACAGCGAGGAGGAGAAGGATCGACTCTCCGAGTATCAGTACCGCTGGTTCGACCAGCGCTTCGGCTTCGCGGACGAGACCGCACTCGGCGCCTTCCTCGCCGGCAAGCGCCGGATCCTCGATGCGGGCACCGGCCCGGGCCTGTGCGCAGCGCGCTGCGCGACGCTCTCCGACGCCCGCGTGATCGGCATGGATCTCGGCGAGAGCGTCACGGCCGCTCATCGCCGCTATTCCGAGCGCGAGAACCTGGACTACGTCCAGGGCGACATCCTCGACCCCCCCTTCCCACCGGGAGCGTTCGATCTGGTCATCGCAGACCAGGTGCTCCACCACACCCCTGACTGTGTCGGGGCCTTCGCGTCGATGGCGGCGCTGGTGGCGCCGGGCGGACAGCTGGCCGTCTACGTGTATCGCAAGAAGGCCCCCATCCGGGAGCTGGTCGACGACCACGTGCGCGCCCTCACGTCGAGCCTGTCGATCGAGGAGTGCATGCGATTCAGCGAGCAGATCACCGAGCTGGGGCGCGAGCTCTCCCACCTGGAGGCGAAGATCACGCTCGAGCGCGGGGTGCCGATGCTCGGAATCCAGCCCGGGGAGCACGATATTCAGCGACTGCTCTACTGGACAGTGCTGAAGTGCTTCTGGAACGAGGATCTCGGCTGGCATCAGAGCGTGATGGTCAACTACGACTGGTACAGCCCGATCTACGCCTCGCGGCACACCGAGGAGGAGGTCCTCGGCTGGTGTCGCGAAGCGGAGCTTGATGTCATGCACCTCGACGTGATCGAGAGCGGGATCAGCGTACGCGCCAGCCGCCCGGGCTGAGGCCAGCGGTGGCGTACGCGCCAGCCGCCCGGGCTGAGCCCTACGGGTGGGCGCCCTTGAGGAACGTCTGACACCACTGCTCGAAGCTGAGCAGCGACCAGAGGAGCAGGCGACGGTTCTGGCGTCCCTCGAGATGCTCCTCCACGAGCTCGCGCACCCCGCCCGGCTGGAGGAACTCGTAGATCGCGGCGTCGCGGGAGAGCAGCAGGGCGCGCATGTACTCGATGCTCTCCCCCCGATACCAGCTCCCATCCGGCCCGATGAACCCCTGCTTGATCTGATCGGCGATGCCGGCGGGCACGTAGCGCTCCATCGCACGCCGCAGCAGGAGCTTGCCGTCGCGGGTCTTCTCGAAGTAGCGTTCGGTCTTCGGCCCGGGCTCGTTCTCGTTGAGCTTGACGATCTCCCCCAGATCGCGCAGCTTCAGACGCAGCGGCAGCCGCTGGGCGAATTCGACGAGGTCGTTGTCCATGAACGGGACGCGGTTCTCGAGGCTGTGGGCCATGCTGAGCTTGTCGTCGACGACGAACAGCCCGTGCAGGAACGTGCGCGCCTCCAGGTAGAGGGAGTGGTTGACGTACTCCTCCGGTGAGCTGGGCGGGCGCGAATCGGGAAGCTCAGCGCGAAATATCTCAGTGGTGTCGATCTCTTTCACTTCCCGCCACACGTGAGGGGCGAAAAAGCGCGGGTGCAGCTCGTCGGGCACGAGACGACTCCAGAACCGGTAGTACTTGCGGACGTACTGGTCCAGATCGGTATTGACCACGGCGCGGTAGTAGCGCCAGGGGTACCCCGCGAACAGCTCATCTCCCCCCGCTCCCCCGAGCGCGACCTTGACGAAGCGGCTGGCCAGCCGGGAGACGTAGAAGTTGGGGTAGGACTGGCCAACACGCAGATCCTCGAGGTGCCAGGTCAGCGCGGGCATGCACCGCAGCATGTCGCCCGCCTTGAGCACCACCTCGTAGTGCTCGGTCTGAAACTGGTAGGACATCGCCTCCGCCTTGGCGCGCTCGTCGACCGCCACCTCCAGTCCCACGCGCGAGGTCATGTCGAAGCCGACGGTGAACGTATTGAGGTGTGGCAGCGCCTGCGCGGCCACCGCGGTGATGCTGCCCGAATCCATCCCCCCCGAGAGGTGGGCGCCGACCTGCACGTCGGCGACCAGCTGGCGCTCGACGGCCTGGCGGAACAGGCGGTTGAGCTCCTCCAGGTACTCCTCGTCGGAGACCTTGCCATCGGGCTCGCGGAAGTCGAAGTCCCAGTAACGCTCCGAGCGTGGCCGCTCGGATCCCTCCCGCAGCGTCATCCGACTCCCGGGCGCCAGCAGCTTGACTCCCGAAAACAGCGTCCCGTCGGTGAAGATGTTCTGAAAGGTGAAGTACTCGAGCAGGTGCGGAAGGCTGACCCTGGCCGCGAGGCGGTCGTGGACCAGCAGCGCCTTGATCTCCGAACCAAACAGAAACACTGGGCCGGCCTCCGCGTAGTACAGCGGCTTGATGCCGTAGCGATCCCGCGCCAGGAACAGCTCGCGCGTGCGGCGGTTCCAGATGGCCAGCGCGAACATTCCGTTGAAGCGCTCCACGCAGGTCGGTCCCCACGCGGCGTAGGCGTTGAGGGCCACCTCGGTGTCCGTCCGGTTCAGGAAGCGGCGGCCCAGTCGCTCGAGCTCGCGGCGCAGCTCGCGGTAGTTGTAGAGCTCCCCGTTATAGGTGATGACGTAGTCGCCGGTTGCGTCGAACATCGGCTGGTTGCTCTCCGGCCGCGGGTCGATGATCGCCAGGCGGCGGTTGGCGAGGCCGACGGGACCGTCGGCGTACTGTCCCTCCCCATCGGGCCCCCGATGAGCGATCACCTCGCTCATGCGGCGCAGCAGCTCGACGGGGACCGGCGCGCCGGAGCGATCAAGCGCCCCCGCGATACCGCACACGCCGACCCCCTGATCCGTTGGACATTTTCATTTGGAGGAGTGGGATAATATGGATATGAGAGGGCTCCTTGGCCGCCTGGGCAGGCAGACGATCGTTTACGGGATCGGCGGCAGCGCCCTGCAGGTCGTGGGGCTGATCACGCTGCCGGTGTACGCGCGCGTATTCCTGCCCGCCCAGTTCGGCGTGTTGGAAGTCGCCAGCGTGGGATTCGCGGCCCTGCTTGTGATCGTGGACACGGGGATGAGCACCGCCGCACAGCGCAGCTTCTACGACTACACCGACGAGCAGGACAGCGAGCGCCGCGGCGCGCTCCTCACCGCCCTGACGGTCCTGATGTTTCTATCCCTGCTCACCGCCGTAGCGATGGCCCTGCTGCGCCGGCCGATCTCCACTGCGCTGCTGGGCAGCGCCACACATGCGAACCTGGTGTGGATCGTCGGCGCGACCGTACCGGTGGCGACACTCGCGGCCTATCTCAGGGAGGTGATGCGACTGCGCTTCCGCGCCTGGCACTACGTGACCTCGGCGACCCTGGGAGCGGCCGGTGCGGGCGCGGCGGGGATCCTCGCGGTGACCGCCTTCCACGCGGGGATCTCCGGGGTCATGTTGGGGCTGCTGATCGGTAACGCAATCGCCGCGGTGTACGGCATTGCGGTCGCCGCGCCGGATCTCCTCGGGCGCTTCTCGGCCTCCGAGCTGCGCCGCATGGTTCACTACGGCGGGCCGCTCATACCCGCGGCGTTTGCGATGTGGGGATTGGCGTTCCTGGACCGCATCATGCTCTCCCAGCTCGGGGGCTTCTCGCAGACCGGGCAGTACGGGGTGGGGAGCCGCTACGCGGCGCTCCTGATGTTCTGCATGGTCACCTTCATGACCGCCTACGTGCCGTTCATGCTCTCACTCTGGCGGGAGGACGCCGAGGGCGAGCGGCAGCTGAGGGCGCGAGTGCTCTCATATGTGACCCTCGCCCTGGTCGGCATGGGGCTTGTGCTGTCGCTGTTCGCCCGAGAGCTCACCACGATCGTTGCCCCGCGGTTCGACCGCGCCTATCTGGTGGTGGGAATGCTCTGCACCGGGGTGGTGCTCTATGCGATCGCCAACATCGCCTCCTCCGGCATCAGCCTCGCTCGCCGGACCGCGTACATCGGCGCATACACCGTGATCGCCACCATCTTGAACGTGGCCTTGAACTTTCTCCTGATCCCCGCCTGGGGGGTGCTTGGCGCGGCGAGCGCCACAGCCGCGGCCTATGGCCTGCTCGCGATCCTCTACTACCGCAAGGCCCAGCAGCTCTACTACACCCCCTACCTGACCCGCCGCGCGCTGAGCGCGCTACTGGTCGGCTGCCCGCTGATGGCCGTCGGCGCGCTGCCGATCGAGCCCGAGGGGCTGGCGGTGGCCGCCAAGCTCCTGGCCCTGGGCATCTTCGTCCTGGCCGTCTGGCGTCTGCGGCTCCTCGACGACGAGGAGCTCCACGGGTTGCTTGCGCTGATACGGGGAGCCCGTTCCCGGCAACCACTCTCCACGGCGGCGTCCTGATCGGGTCGCAGATCGTGGGCGGCGATTTCACCGACGTGTTCGAGGAGCTGCTGGTCGGGCCGACCTTCGTGCTCACGAGCGATCAGGATTGGGCGCCCGACTGGGCGCTCCGCGGGCTGCTCGAGATCGCGGCGAAGCACGACGTTCCCTTTCACCTGTTCGTGACCAACCAGTCGCAGGCGCTGAGCGAGGGGTGGCCGATGGACCTCACACTGGGAATCCACCCCAACTTCCTCCCCGGCTCGACCCACGGCACCTCACACGATGAGGTTATCGACTCCTGCCTTGAGATCGTCGGCGACACCAACTCCTTCCGCTCTCACAGGTACGCGGAGGACAACCACATCCTGCTGAATCTTCTGAGTCGTGGATTTGTCGCGGACTCCAATCTCGTCACCTTCCTCCAGCCGGCGCTCGCGCCGATCATCCACAGCACCGGCCTGCTCAGGCTTCCGGTGTTCCTCGAGGACGACGTCTTCCTCTGGTGGAGAGGCCCGGAGATGCGCTTTGAGACCGTCACCTCCATGCTCTTCAGCCCGGGCCTGAAGATACTAAATTTCCACCCCTCCTTCGTGGCGTTGAACGCGCCATCGGTGGACTACTTCGAGAAGCGGCGCCCGGCACTCTTTGGCGCCCCCGAGGAGCGGCGGCAGCTCGAGCCCTACGACGGACGCGGCGTGATGACGCTCCTGGTCGAGCTGATCGAGACCGTGACGGCGGCGGGCTTTAAGTTTCTCTCCTTTCCCCAGCTCGTGGAGAGGGCGCAGGAGTGCATGCGAGGAGCGTTCCCCGACGGCCTCTACCGCTGGCCGAACGATCCGGCGGCGGGTCTTTAGGAGAGCGGCGCCGTGATCTCGTCCTCACGCGCCGCGGGCAGGTCCACGATTCCCGCGAGCACTTCGCGGGCGACGTTGCGGGGGTCGTGGTGGCGCTCGACGAAGGCCCGCCCGGCGGCGCCGATCGGTGGCAGCGCCTCCCGATCTACGGCAAGCTCGCGCAGGCGGGTGGCGAGCGTGTCCGGCGTTACACGCACGATCGGGAGCTCCTCGCCGTAGGGGTTGTCCTCGGGATCGTCTTCGCGGATGTAACAGAGAACCGGCTTGCCCAGCGCCATCGCCTCGACCGACAGGCCGCCGTAGAAGCCCATGAGGAGCTGGTCCACCACCACGTCCGCGGCGCGCAGGCGCAAGATCGCCTCGCTGTGGGGGACCGACTCGATCAGGTCCAGGCGCACGGGGAGGCCCTCCTCCCGCAGCTGGGCGATCGCACTCAACACGTACTTGGTTCCCTTCATCTCGCGGTGCGTGGGAGCGTGCGCGACAACCAGCTCACCCTCCCCCGGCCTCGGGGTCACGGGAGTGAGCGCCCGCAGATCCACGTTGGAATACGGCAGGAAACGCGATCCCGGCAGCCAGTGCCGCAGGTCGGGATTCACATGAAAGGAGCGGTCCGCGTGGCGCAGGAAGCGCGCGGTATTGGGAATCCGGTACCGATCTTCCGCGCGGCAGTGCTCCTCACTGCAGTAGCAGTACGCCATCGGCCGGGCGTCACAGCCCTGGAAGGTGACGAGCACGGTCTTGCCCGCCCGCTTGATCAGGGGAAGCTCGCTGAAGACGCGGCCGCAGATCCGCGCCGCGAAGAAACTCTGGCCGAAGTTGAAGTGGATGATGTCGTAGTCGTGCATCGCGCGCCGCAGGAACGCCACCCGCGCCCCGAGCTGCCGCAGGGTTCCGTGTCCCTCCCGATCCAGGTTGATGTCCGCGCCGTAGCCCCACCGCCCGGTGGCGATCACCACGACGTCGCTGCGCAGCCCGAGCTCCCGCTCGGCGCGGGAGAGCCTGAAGGCGTTGCCAGCGACGTCGGCGGGAGCGTGCAGGATTCGCGGCATCCTCTGAGGAGCCGGCGGCTCTGCCGGTGGCCTCGGCCTCACCACGTCAACCCGCCTCGACCGTTACGCAGCAGCGCTTGCACCGATGGCCTCCCCCTCATTGCCTCAGCCGCCTCGGCCCTCCGTCGCGATTCCGCCGGTGGCTTCTCCGTCATCGCGTCAACTCCCCTCGACCGTCCGTCGCAGCCCCTCTTCGAAGCTGACGCGGGGCGCCCCGACGAGGGCATCGCGTCGCTCGGCGCTGGCGACGAGGTCCGGCTGCGGGTCGCCGACCACGAAGGTGGGAGCGCGCTCGAGGAGCGCTCCGATCTGCTCGGCGATCTGGCGCACGGAGACAACGTCGGGCCCGGCGATGTTCATCGTGACGGGCTCATCGAGATCGAGCGTGGCGAGGACCGCGTCGGCGGCGTCCTCGACATAGATCGGGTTCACTCGAATGCCCTCCGCCCCCGCCAGCGTCACCTCCCGCCCCTCCCGTATACGGGAGATCAATCCGGGAATGAACATGTTGCGCTGGGCCGGCCCGTAGATGAAGAAGGGGCGCAGCGAGTGCCCGCGCAGCTCCCCGCGGAACTGCTCGACGGCCCGCTCCCCTGCAAGCTTCGATGCCGCATAGAAGTTGCCGGGCCCCAGCGCGCCCGTCTCCCGCACCGGGGACTGGCCGGGAGCATAGACGCCGCCGGTGGAGGCGTAGGTGAACGTGGACCCCCCCGCACGCCGGCAGTAATCAAGCAGCCTGACGGCGGCAGCGGCGTTGACTTCGTACATGTCGAGCGCACCATCTGGGAATTCGCGGTGCCTGCGCGACTGGGCCAGGTGGATGACGGCGTCGATGCGCTCGGGCAGACCGGGGGAGAGCGGGGCCGCAAGATCCTGCGCGAACCACCTCACTCCCTCCACCGGCTGGGGATCCCGCTCGGGGGGGTGCATCGCCAGGACCTCGTCCCGGGCGGCGAGCCGCGGCAGCAGCGCCGAGCCAACGAGCCCTGTGGAGCCTGTGAGCAGGACCATCTCAGCCTCAGACGTCCTCTGCCCCGGGCGGCCCCACGCCAGTCGCAGAGATGCCCTCTGCCACCAGCGGCCCCGCGCCAGTCGCGTAGATGGCGTCCGCGGGAACCATCGACGCTCAGGCGACCTCGGCCGCCTGCGTCGCGCGGAGCTCCGCGAGGAAGCCGGCGAGTCCGTCGCGCAGCGAGATGCCAGCCGTGAAGCCGAGCATCGCTCCTGGCTTGCCCACGTCCCCCACCCGAGGAAGAGTCGATGTGACAGGCCCCTCGTAGAGGGGCTCCGCGCTCACGCTCAACAGCTCGCACATCAGCCCGAGCACCTCGTTGAGGGATGCGCTCGTGCCGTGGCCGACGTTGAAGTCCTCACCATCCACGTCGGATCGAAGCGCCAGAATGTTCGCGCGGGCGCAGTCCTCGATGTGAATGAAATCGAACCCCTGGCTGCCGTCCCCCGTCAGACGTGGTCGCTCCCCGGCGAGCAGACTGCGAGCGATGGCCGGCATCACGCCGATTCGCTGCCCCGGGCCATAGACGTTCATGTAGCGCAGGATCGCGAAGCTGTACCCGTATGACCCCGCGAGGCCACGCAGCAGCATCTCGGCCGCGGCCTTGGTCGCCGCATAGAAGGCATTGGGGTGCAGCGGGTGATCCTCGGGGATCGGCACCGCCCGCGGGGGCCCGTAGGCCGAGGACGCGGATGAGTACACCACGCGTTTAACCCCCCGATCGCCAGCCGCTCGGAAGACGTTGAACGAGCCGCGCACGTTCGCCTGAAAGGCCAGCTCGTGCTCGGTGTTGGCATACACGAGCGGCAGGACGGCGAGATGTACGACACCGTCGATCCCCTCGCACGCGCGGCTCACCGCGTCCACGTCGGCGATGTCGGCAACGAGGACCTCGCAATTCACCTTCTCCAGAGGCGGGCTGGGGGCCACGTCCAGCACGCGCACTCGCGCGCCCTCGGCCAGCAGGCCGAGCACGGTGGGGACGCCGACGAAACCGCCACCGCCCGTCACCAGTATGTGTGCATTTTCCAATAACATGAGTGATCTATATTATCCTAATTAGTGATTGTAATTCCCGCCGGGCGACTCATGTACTCCTGTCTCCGATTCGCCACGCCCGCCGCGCGATCGCCCGCTCGATGAGCGCGGCGGCCTCTTCGGCGGGCCCGGGGTAGATGTAGCGCTCGAGGTCCCGCGGCCGGTAGGCGGCGGCGAGGGTCCCGTCCACCACGCTCTCAAGCGTCCGTGCGATGCCGCCCACGTCGTCGGGTGCCACCGCCACGCCCGTGCCGGTCCCCCGAACGATGCTCGCGGCGACGTTCTCGTGCGCCAGCGCGAGGATCGGCCGGCCGGCGGCGAGGTAGTCGAAGAGCTTGCCCGTGGCCTCCGAGGCGTGCGGTCCGGTCAGCAGCAGTAGCGCATCCGCGTCGCGCTGCAGCGCGCCCGCCGCCTCCCGACTCAGGCTGCCGACGTGCTCGACGGCGGCCCCCAGATCGAGCGTCCGCAGCAGCTGCTCCTCACCCGTGTCCAACCGCCCGGCCAGCACCACCCGCAGGCGCGAGGCCACCGCGGGGCGCTCAGCGGCGAGTCGCCGCATGGCGGCGAAGAGCGGCCGGGGGTCGCGTCCCCGGGGCCCGCTGAGGGTGAGCGTGCCCGTGTAAACCAGGTTGACCCGGTCGCGATCGAGCTGCGGGCGCACCACCCCGTTGGGACGGCGATCGAGCTCGGGACTCCAGCCGTTGGGTATGTGCGCGGAGAGCACGCCGAGGCGGGTGCGGGCGTCCTCGGCGATCGGGGCGGTGACCCCGATCACCGCGTCCGCCGCGCGCAGCGCCCGCCGCTCGAGCATCACATCCAGACGATCCTGCGCGCGCGTGGGCCAGGGGGGACGCAGCGCCTCAAAGCGCCACCCGTCGCGCAGATCAGCGACCCAGGCGGGACGCGGGCGGGCGAGCAGGGGCGCCAGCAGGTGCGTCGAGTGAGGCGGCCCGCTGGTCACCACGCACTCGATCTCCCGCTCGCGCACCACCCGCCGGGCTCGCGCGAGCGCGCCGGGGACCCACGTCAGCAGGCACTCGTCCGGCACCCACACATCCGTGAACCACCGCGGCGGGGGCTTGTGCACGACATGCCCCGGCGCCTGCGAGGGCGGGGCGGAGGACCGGCGCAGCAGGCGACGCGCGGAGCCGACGGCGCCCACGTCGAAGGTGCGAAGCACCCACGGTTCGTCCCCCTCGCAACAGCCGTTGGCCCGCGAGGTGAGCACCGTCACCTCGTGCCCGGCGCGCCGCAGCCACTCACTCATCGCCGCCCACCGAGCGCCGCCGATCGAGGGATCGGGGGGGAAGTAGTAGCTGCAGATGAGCAGTCGCCGTGCGGGCATCGGCTCACGCCGCGCAGGCCACGGCGCCGGCGGGAACGAGGGATCGCAACCACAGCTCGACGTTGACCACCCTCCACAGGGCGGCCGCATCGCTCCAGGAGCCGGCGGCGAGCTCCCGCTCCAGAGCCTCCATGTCATAGCGCCCGCTCGCGCGCAGGCTCGGGTCGAGAACGATCTGCCCGATCCGCGCCCTGCCAACGGGGTCGTTGAACCACAGCTGCTCCGGCGTCTCGTAACCCACCTTCTCGCGCCGGTCGAGCACCCCATCGGGGACCAGGCCCCGCAGCGCGGCGCGCAGCACGCGCTTGGTGAAGCCGCTGTCGAACACCATGCTCGGGGGCAGCGAGAGCGCGAAGTCCGCAACGCGCCGATCGAGGAACGGCATGCGCATCTCCACCGAGTGGGCCATGCTGTTGCGATCGCCGTAGCGGCAGAGGTTGGGCAGACTCGTGCGAAACGCCTGCACGAGCAGCTCGCGGCGCAGCGGCGAACGGGTGTCCTTCCAATCGGGCGGCAGACGATCCACGCCCGCCACCTCGCGGGCGATCCCGCGCTCGACGTAGGGCGAGGCGCGCCGCATGCGATGGCGGCGCACCAGGGCGCGCGGCGCGCGGCCCACGGCGTAGGCGATCGCAAGATCCCCCGCCACACTGCGGTCTTCGGCCAGTGCGCTCAGCGCGGCGCGCGGTCCGGCGCTGCGCAGCGCCCATCCGGCGACGCCGGAGTACCCGCCGAACAGCTCGTCCCCTCCCTGGCCATCCAGCAGCACGATCACGCCGGCCTCGCGAGCTGCGCGCATCACCCGCCACTGGGCGTAGATGCTCGTGCCGCCGAAGGGCTCCTGCTGGTCGCGCACCAGCGCCTCGAGATCCTCGAGCAGCTCGCCGACCCGCGGGCACACCCGGTGGTGTCCCGCCACGTTGGCCGCTCGCGCAACCTCCTCGGCGTAGCGCCACTCGTCCCGCTCGAACCCGGGGAAGGAGGCGGTGAAGGCGTGACGGACGTGCTCGCCGGCCAGGCGCGAGGAGATGCCCACGATCCCCGAGGAGTCGACACCCCCGCTGAGCGAGGTGCCGACGGGCACGTCGCTGCGCAGGCGCAGGCGCACCGAGTCGCTGAGCAGTTCCCGCAGGCGCTCGGCGGCGAGCGCCGGAGCGGGTGGCACCGGCACCGTCCGGGGCCGCCAGTAGCGACGCACCGAGAGCCGGCCCCGCTCCCAGCGCGCCAGATGCGCTCCGGGCAGGCGCTGGATGTCGCTGAAGAACGTGCGCGGCAGCATCGGCATGACGTTGAGGGCCACGAAGGCACGAATGGCGTCCTCATCCGCGATCCCAATCGCCGGATCCACGGCCTTTAGCGCACGGACGTCCGAGGCGAACAGCAGAGCACCGGAGGTCGCGCGGTAGAGGAGGGGCTTCTCGGCGAAGGGGTCGACGGCGAGTGTCAGTCGGTGGCGCTCGTCGTCCCACACGCCGAAGGCGAACATGCCGTTGAGCCGATCGAGCGCGGCCTCCCCCCACTCGGCCCAGGCGTGCAGCAGCACCTCGGCGTCCCCCTCGGTGGCGAAGCGATGCCTGAGTCCGATCAGCTCCTCCCGGAGCTCCAGGTAGTTGTAGATCTCCCCGTTGAAGACCAGATGCAACCGGCCGAGGTGAAGCGGCTGATTGGAGCGCTCGTCGAGATCGATGATCGCAAGACGCCGGAAGGCGAAACCGAGCTCATCGTCGCGCCAGACGCCCTGGCCGTCGGGCCCGCGATGAACCATCGCGCTCGCCATGCGCTCGAGCGTCCCGATCCGCGGCCTGCCCGCGCCGGCGATTCCGGCAATTCCACACACGCGCCGAAGGCTAATGGGCGCCCGCTGAGCCGAGCCCTCCTTCACCCCGGTCCGTAGGGCTGCTCAGGGGCTTGGAGGGCGTGCATGTCTCTGACTTCACAGCGCCCGGTATCGCCTGCAATTCAGCGAAACCCGGCACCTCGCAGGCGCGGCCGAAGCGCCCGCGGGCTTGACCCCCCACCTACCATCGGCTCTGTGACGATCTCACTATTTGAAATCAGTGGCCCGCTGGAGCCGCTGCGCCCAGAGCTGCACGAGCGCGTCGCCGCGGTCATCGACGACGGCCGCTTCATTCTCGGCCCGGAGGTCGGCGCATTCGAGCGAGAGCTCGCCGAGTACCTCGGCGTCCGCCACGTGGTCGGGGTGGCGAGCGGCACGGACGCCCTGACGATCGCGCTGCGGGCCGCCGCGGACGTGGGCCCCGGCGATGAGGTGCTGGTGCCGTCGTTCACCTTCTACGCAAGCGCCGAGGCGATCCTCCCCACGGGCGCCACGCCGGTGTTCTGCGACGTCGATCCGGACACGTGCAACGTGACGGCGCAGACGGTCCGGGCGGCGCTCACCCCGCGCACCAGAGCGGTGATCGCCGTCGATCTCTTCGGCAACCCCGCACCGGTGCGGGAGATCCGCGAGGAGACCGGGCTCGCGGTGATCGAGGATGCCGCGCAGGCCGCCGGTGCGCGTCTCGACGGACGCCGCGCGGGCTCACTCGGAACCGCCTCGACGTTCTCCTTCTTCCCCGCGAAGAACCTCGGCTGCTTCGGGGACGGTGGGGCGATCGCGACCGACGAGGAGGAGATCGCCGCGAGCGCGCGGCTGCTGCGCTACCACGGCTCGCGCGACAAGATCACCTTCGAGGAGGCCGGCTACAACTCGCGCCTGGACGAGATCCAGGCGGCGGTGCTGCGCGTGCTGCTGCCCCATCTCGACGCCTGGACCGAGGGCCGCGCGGCGGCGGCGCTCGCCTACGAGCAGAGCGGGCTCGGCGAGCTCCTCACGATCCCCGGCGCGCTCCCGGGGGTGCAGCCGGCATGGCACATGTACGTGGTTCACCATCCCGAAGCCGACCGGCTCATCGACTGCCTGGCCCGGGCGGGCATCCAGGCGCGGGCCACCTACCGCACACCGATCCACCGTCAGCCCGCGATGGCGCGCTGGGGCACGGGAGTGGAGCTGCCCGTGACCGACAGCCTCTCGCGTACGAGCCTCGCGATCCCCATGAGCCCCACCCTGACGCCCGCGCAAGCGCGGGAGGTGACGGGCGCAATCGAGGAGGCGCTCGCCTCCGACCGGGGGGATCGTTCACCGCCGCGGGCCGCCGCGAACGCCGTCGCGGCTCGCACGAGGGCGGAGGCGCGATGAGCGCGCCTGCACGTGTCGGCGTGGTCGGACTCGGCTACTGGGGGCCCAACCTCGCCCGCTGCTTCCACGTGCTGGCGCA
Source organism: uncultured Solirubrobacterales bacterium (assembly GCA_963771915.1). Lineage (GTDB taxonomy): Bacteria > Actinomycetota > Thermoleophilia > Solirubrobacterales > Solirubrobacteraceae > Palsa-744. The sequence continues at coordinate 1,354,492 of CAVYVD010000001.1, forward strand.
GGCGGATCTGCGCTGGTGCTGCGATAGCTCCGCCTCCGCGCGCGAGCGCGCGCAGCTGATGTTCCCCGAGGCGCGGATGACCGATCGCTTCGAGGATCTCCTCGAAGACGGGCAGCTCGACGCGATCGTGCTGGCCACGCCGGTGCCGACCCACGCCGAGCTTGCCAGACGCGTGCTGGAGGCCGGCAAGCACTGCTTCGTCGAGAAGCCCCTGGCCCAGTCGGTGGCGGACGCCGAGCACGCGGTCGCGGCGGCGGAGCGCGCGGGACGCACGCTGATGGTGGGCCACGTGTTCATCTACCACCCCGCGGTGCGCAAGCTCAAGGAGCTCGCCGACGCCGGCGAGCTCGGCGAGGTCCGCTGCATCTACAGCAGCCGCCTGAACCTCGGCAGGCTGCGTGCCGACGAGAACGCCCTCTGGAGCCTCGGCCCGCACGACATGTCGATCCTGCTCGACATCGTCGGCGAAGAGCCCCACGAGCTCTCCGCCCGCGGGGAGTGCTACCTGCGCCCGGGCGTGGAGGACGTGGTCTTCTGCTTCATGCGCTTCCCCTGCGGGATCGCCGCCCACCTGCACCTCTCCTGGCTGGACCCCCGCAGGGAGCGGCTCTTCACGGTCGTGGGCTCCAGGCGCATGGCGACGTTCGACGATCTGGCGAGCGAGGGCAAGGTCGCGCTCTACGACAAGGGCTTCGACGAGGACACCCACTCCTACGGCGAGTACGTGACCCGCAACGGCGACATCTTCCTGCCGTCGATCTCCAGCGCCGAGCCTCTGCGGCTGGAGTGCGAGCACTTCCTCGATGCGATCCAGACCGGCGTGCCCCCGCGCTCGGACGGCCGCAACGGCCTGCAGGTGGTGCGGATGCTGGAGAAGCTGCAGAGGGATCTCGAGCGCAGCCGCCGACACTCCGCCGCGCGCGGAGACCGGGACGCGGATGGGCCTCCGTCGCAGATCGGGCAGCGCACCGCCGCGCCTACCGGTACGGGGGCCCTCGCACACGCGGCCGCCCGGGACCGGTGACACACGCTCAGTCCACGCCCCGGTGGGGTCCTCCCACACGCGGCCGCCCGGGACAGGCGACGCACGCGCCGCCCACGCCCTGCCCGGTATGCGCCGGCCCGCTCGGCCCACCACTCCTGAGCTCTCCCGATCGCCTCCACGGTGTACCGGGAAGCTTCTCGGTCAGCCGCTGCGGGAGCTGCGGGCTCGGCGTCACGCTTCCCACCGCGCTCGCCCCGGAGCAGCTAGCCGCCTACTATCCGCTCACCTACGGGGCATACGGGCTCCCCAGCGGAGTGCTGGGGCTCTGCTCGGCGGCGATCCGCCGCCTGCAGTCCTGGCAGGCGCTGCGCACGGCTCCCCTGGGGTCGCTTGCGGGCATGCCCCCCGGGCGCCTGCTCGACGTCGGCTGCGGGCGCGGGGACCTCGGTTCGTGGTTCATCGAGCGGGGGTGGAGAGCAGTCGGAGTGGAGCCCTCCCCGGAGGCTTGCGCGCTCGCGCGCTCCCGAGGCATCGACGCGCGTATCGGGACCCTTCCGGAGGTGGAGCTCGCACCCGGCTCGTTCGACGCGGTCGTGTTCCGCCAGTCGCTCGAGCACGTGAGCGATCCGCTCGCGGACCTGCGCCGCGCTCTTGAGGCCCTGCGCGACGGGGGCGTGCTCGCGGTCAGCGTGCCGAACTTCGGAAGCTGGCAGCGGCGGCGCTTCGGCGGGCGCTGGTTTCATCTCGACCTCCCCCGCCACCGCTTCCACTTCGACGCCGAGGCGCTGGAGGGGGCGCTCGCGCGCGCGGGCTTCGGGGACGTCGAGACCTTCACCTCCTCGAGCACCGCCGGCCTCCCGGCTTCGATCCAGTACGCGATCGCCGCGCGCTGCCTGTTCCCCGGCGGACTGCGCCTGCGCGTCGCGGCCGCCTCCTGCACCCTCACCCTGCCCGCGAGCTGGATGCTGGCACGCCTCGCCGGGCAGGGCGACGTGCTGCACGCCCTCGCGCGCAAGCGCGTGGGCGTCCCCGGGCAGGCGATCCCCGAGAACCTCCCCGAGGAGGCGGCCCCCCAGAACCACGCGACGGCCAGGCGCCCAGTGGCGGCGAGCTCGCGAGCGCCCTCGGAGGCGGGGATGGAGACAGTTTTGAGCTCAATCGGCCCGCCCGCAAAGGCGAGCGCGGTGGTCGCTTGACCGCCCTCGGGCCTGCTTGTAAGGCTTATTCGGCTATGCAGAGCTTGCCGATCGACGTCGTCATCCCGATCCACGGGCACCGGGAGATGACCGAACGCTGCCTCGCCGCGCTCGCCCTGCAGACGCGAGCGCACCGCACGATCGTCGTCGACAACGCCTCGCCGGACGACTCCGCGGCCGCCATCACGATGCGCTTTCCGGAGGTCGAGGTGCTGAGCCTCCCGGCCAACCGCGGCTTCGCGGCGGCCTGCAACGCCGGGATCGCTCAGGGCTCTGGGGAGGTGGTGGTGCTGCTCAACAACGACGTGATCGCTCCCCCGGCCTTCCTGGAGCGGCTCACCGCCCCGTTCGCCGCGAGCCCGCGCGTGGGCTCCGTCGCCTCGGTGCTGCGCCACCCCGAGTCCTTACTGATCGACAGCGCCGGGCTCACCGTGGACCCCACGCTGGCGGGCTTCCCCCGCCTGCAGGGCGAGCCGGAGCAGAGGGCGAGCGCGAACAGTCCCGTGCTGCTCGGCCCGGCCGGGGCCGCCGGGGCCTACCGGCGCGAGGCGCTGCGCGCTGTGGGAGGCCTGGACGAGCGAATCTTCTTCTATCAAGAGGATGTCGACCTCGCGCTGCGGCTGCGTGCCGCGGGTTGGAGCACCGCACTCGCGACCGCGGCCCGGGCCGAGCATCTCGGGTCGGCGACGGCCGGGCGGGGCTCGGCGTGGCAGCGGCGCAACGGCGGCCTCGCGCGGGGCTACCTGCTGCGGCGCTATGGCGTTCTGCGCGGGCGCCACGCACTGCGGGCGCTCGCGACAGAGACGATCGCGGCCGCCGGCGACGCGCTCTCCTCACGCGACCTCGCCGCGCTGCGCGGCCGGCTCTCCGGCTGGCACGGCGCGCGTTGCGAGGGACGGCGCAGAGCGCCCGCGGAGGGAATCGACGCCTCGATCGGTTTCCTCGCCAGCCTGCGACTGCGCACGCGCTCCCGCGCGGCGACCGCGTGAGCGACCGTGGGGACCAGCGTCGAAAGAGCCGTCCTCCCGGACGAGCTGAACGAGCCGCCGTATCTGGTGTCGGTCGTCATTCCCTGCCTGAATGAGGCGCAGAACATCGAGCAGTGCGTCACGACGGCGCTCGGCGCAATGGCCGCGGCGGGGATCGCGGGGGAGGTGCTCGTCGCGGACAACGGATCGACGGACGGCAGCGCCGCTCTGGCGCGGGGCGCGGGCGCCCGGGTGATCCACGAACCGGTGCGCGGCTACGGCAGCGCCTACCTGGCCGGGTTCGCGGCGGCGCGCGGGGCGTACATCCTGATGGCGGACGCCGACCTCACCTACGACTTCAACGAGATCCCCCGGTTCCTCGCGAAGCTCGAAGCGGGGGCGGACATGATCATCGGCGACCGGATGCAGAACATCCAGCCGGGCGCCATGCCGTGGCTTCACCGCTACATCGGCAACCCGCTGCTCTCGCGCCTGCTCAACCTCCTCTTCCACACCGGCGTCAAGGACGCCCACTGCGGGATGCGCGCGTTTCGCCGCGAGCACCTCGAGCGCCTGGATCTGCGCACCAGCGGCATGGAGTTCGCCTCCGAGATGGTCGTGCGGGCGGCGAAGGCGGGGCTCGACATCCGCCAGCTGCCGATCGAGTACCACCCGCGCGGGGGGGAGTCGAAGCTCTGAGCTTCCGCGACGGCTGGCGGCACCTGCGCTATCTGGTGATGCACTCCCCCAAGCACCTCTTCATCGTCCCCGGCACGGTGATGGCGGCGATCGGCGGCCTGATCTGCGCGACGGTGCTGGCGCACGTCGACGTGCTCGGGCGCCGCTGGGAAGTGCACACCCTGATCGGGGGCTCGCTGCTGCTGATCGTCGGCACGCAGGTCGTCACCCTCGGACTCTGCGCGCGGGCCTACGGGATCTACTTCATGGGGGAGCGCGACCCCTGGTTCGAGCGCATGCGCAAGCGCCACCGGCTCGAGCACGGCCTGATGCTCGGCGGCTTTATCACCTTGATTGGAACCGGGATCCTCGCCGCAATCGTACTGGAGTGGATCAGGCGCGGCTTCGGCAGCCTCTCGGAGGAGCGCATGGCGATCCTCGCCGCGACGCTGCTGGTGCTCGGCATCCAAGTCGTCTTCGCCTCCTTCCTGCTCAGCATCCTTGGGCTGCGGCGCAAGTGATGCGGATCAAGGTCGGGCTCGGGGCCGGATTGACGCTGATCGCAATCGCATTCGCGCTCACGCTCGCGCGCGCGCCCGCGAGCACCGCCAGGCAGTCGGTCCCCCCGAAACCAAGCTGGTGTCCACGGAATCCGACGCCAGCGCCTGCCAGGTCGGCGAAACGCTTCCGCGCGACACCTCCGCGATCCGCCTCGGCCTGTTCGCGGACAGCAGCCCCGAAGTGTCGGTGCAGGTGTACTCCGGCACGCGCCGCATCGCGGCAGGTCACCTCGGCCGCAGCTGGTCGGGCGAGGGCGCAACGGTTCCGGTCAATGAGCTCCCCCACGCGGTGTCCCCGGTGAAGGTCTGCTTTGCGCTCCAGGCCGTGATCGGCGACATCCACATGCTGGGACGAATCTCCCCAAAATCCGAAGCGACGGTCAGCGAAGGCAAACCGCTCTCCGGCAGGATCAGCATCGGGTACCTGCAGCCCGGCCGCGGGTCATGGTGGTCGCTCGCCGCCTCGGTCATGCACCGCATGGGCCTCGGCCACGCGGCCAGCGGCGCCTGGGATGCCCTGCTCGTGATCGTGCTGGCGGGGACGGCCCTCACGCTCTCCTCGTGGTTGGTCCTCAGGGAGCTGCGATGAGCAGGCGCTCCACCTCGAGGAGGCCCCCAAAGAGCAGGGCCGCACAGCCCAAGGCCCCCGAGCCCTCCACCAAGAACGGTGCGGATCGGCCCAAGAGCGCCGGGTCGCCGGCAAAGAGCGCCCCCAAGCCGGCTGTAACGGCCACGGTGACCGTGAAGAGCCGGCCCAAGCCGCCCGAGAAGGCCCGCGCGCCGACGACGGGGCGGCGGCCGTTCGCGCGCAGCGCCCTGGAGGCTCGGCGCAGGGAAGCGCGCAGGCGAGCGGCCGGGGAGCGCCGGTACGGGCTCGGCCTGCGAGACGCGCTGCGCAGCGTGCCGCGGGCGGCGTGGGTCTGCGCGCTGGTCGCGGTCGTCAACGCGGCGTGCTGGTCGGTGATCTCACCCCCCTTCCAGGTGCCGGACGAACCCTCTCACTTCGCCTACGTGCAGCGCCTGGCCGAGACCGGAAGCCTGCCGACGGGGTCGGCTGAAAAATTTCCCAACGCCGAGGTGGTGGCCCTCAACGACTTGCACTACCCGGAAGTCCGCGAGCGCCCCGCGGTCGACACGATCTCCACCGCCGCGGAGCAGCGCAAGCTCGAACACGACCTCGCGCACCCCTACGCACGGAGGGGAAGCGGCGATGCTGGGGTCGCGGGCTCGCAGCCGCCCTTGTACTACGCCCTGGAGACGATCCCATACGGCCTCGAGTCGGGCGGCACCATCCTCGACCGGCTCGCTCTGATGCGCCTGCTCTCCGCCCTGATGGGCGGCATCACCGCGCTCTTCGCCTACCTGTTCCTGCGCGAGGCGCTCCCCGGAGCGCGGTGGGCGTGGACGGTGGGCGGCCTCGGGGTCGCGCTGGCGCCGCTGCTTGGAGTCATGTCGGGCGCGGTCAACCCCGACGCACAGCTGTTTGCGGTCTCCGCCGCGCTCTTCTACTGCCTGGCGCGGGGGTTCCGGTGGGGAATCACACCTCGGCTCGCGATCGCGATCGGGGCGGTGCTCGCCGTCGGCTTTATGACCAAGCTCAACTTCCTGGGACTGCTGCCCGGCGGCATTCTCGGCCTGATCGTGTTGTGCGCGCGCGAGGCGCGCACCTCCCGTCGGAGCGCCTACCGCTGCCTCAGACTGGCGCTTTCGGTGGGAGCGAGCCCGATCCTGCTGTACATCCTCGTGAACGTCCTCTCCGGTCGCCCGGCGGTCGGGACCCTGGGCTCGGCGATCTCGTTCACCGGCAAACGCGGGTCGATCCTCCATGAGATCAGCTATGTGTGGCAGTTCTACCTTCCCCGTCTACCGGGCATGGGGTCCTACTTCCACGGCTTCCCCACCACGCGCATCTTCTGGTTCGACGGATTGGTGGGGCTCTATGGCTGGCTCGATACGATGTTCCCGAACTGGGTTTACAACGCGGCGCTCATTCCCACGGTGATCCTCGCCGTCCTCTTCGTGCGGTCGCTCGTGATCTCACGGAGCGCGCTGCGAGACCGCCTGAGCGAGCTTCTCACCTACGCCGCGATGAGCTGCGGAGTGCTGTTCATCATCGGTGCCGACGACTACCTTCACACCCCCGGCGCCTACGCCGAGCCCCGCTATGTGCTGCCGATGATCGCGCTGTGGGGCGCAGTGCTGGCGCTGGCCGCGCGCGGCGCCGGGCGGCGTTGGGGACCGGTCGCCGGGGTCTTGATCGTCACCCTGGTGATGGCCCACGACCTCTTCAGCCAGCTGCTGGTCATCTCGCGCTACTACGGCTGATGGTCTACGACCCAGCCAGGCAGTGGGAGCGCTACGGTGCGCTCGACCCCTACTACGGGGTGCTCTCCGCGCCGGACTTTCACCAGGCCCGGCTCGACACCGCCGCGCGGGAGCGCTTCTTCGATACCGGTCGCCGGCACGTCGCCGGGCTGATGACGGAGATCGAATCCCTGATGGGGGGAGACTTCGAGTGCCACAGCGCGCTCGACTACGGCTGCGGCGTCGGGCGCCTGACCCTGCCCCTCGCCGAACGCTGCGAGCACGTCTACGGGGTGGACGTATCGCGCTCGATGCTGCGCGAGGCCGACAGCAACGCCAGGCTCATGGGCCTGCACAACGTGGAGTGGGTCGAGGCGGACAGGCTCGCCCAGCTGAGCGGCCGCTACGACCTGGCGCACTCCTTCCTGGTCTTCCAGCACATCCCCGTCCGCGAGGGCGAGCGGATCTTCGCCGCGCTCGTGCGGGGGCTGCGACCGGGTGGGGTGGGAGTCATTCACGTCTCCCTGCAGCCAAGCCATCCACTGGCGGGGCTCTTCCACTGGACCATGAAGACGGTTCCCTTCGCCTACAACGTCTTCAACCTGGCGCGGGGCAGGGAGTGGTCCTACCCGCACATGCAGATGAACCACTACTCGCTCAACCGACTCGGCGGCCTGCTCGCGGACGCCGGGATCACCGAGTGGCATACCCGGTTGCAGCCCGGGAACACACGGATGGCGTACGACTGTGCGGTGATCATGTTCCGCAAGCCAGAGGAGGCTGACGACGCGCCCGCAGACGCGCCGAGGGCTTCGTGACCTCTCCCTTACGGCCGGCTTCAGCACTCAGCTTGCAACCCTGGCGACGTTCTCCCCGTGCATGCGCCGCTGGAATGCGGTGCGCCGTCCAGCGGGCAACTCGGCCTCCACGCCGCGCTTACCCAGAGCGCGCAGGTAGGCGAGATCCTCCTCCAACACCGAGAGCGCACGGGCGCCTTCCAGCACGGGCCCGTGGCCGGGCACGACCCGCTCGGCCAGTGCGACCAGCGGGCGCAACCGCTGGAGCGTCGCGAGGTAGGCGTCCCGGGCGCCAGGGGTGTCGCCCAGAGTGGGAATCTCCACGCTGGAGAGGTAGTCGCCGGGGAGTAGCACCCGCGCCCACGGGACCCAGACCGCCATCCCATCGACGGTGTGGCCCTCGGTGGGATGCAGCTCGAGCTCGAAGCTCCCCGATCCCACAGCGCCCGGGGACGGGGAGCGTCTGGATCGCTCCGAGCGCCAGGGGCCGGGGGCGCTCTATGAGGTACTCCTCGTCGAAGGCGCGCAGCTCGCGCTGGGCCTCCCCGGGCGCGGCGCGCATCCGCTCCGCGGTGCTCTGCGCGCACCCCAGTGCCACCCCCGGGAAGGCGAGACGCCCCAACAGGTGATCCCAGTCGCTGTGGGTGGCGAGCAGGCCGCTGGGGGCGGGAAAGCGGGCCTGGTCGAGCAGTGCGGGCAGCGCGTCGAGCTCCTCGGGTAGCACGGGGGAGTCGATCAGGAAGGTCTCCTCGCCGCCCCGCAGGATCGCGCAGTTGGTCTGCCAGATCGCGCTCGTGGCGAGGAGCACGTCCGGGTGCAGGGCCAGCACCCGCACCGCGGGTCAGGAGACGCCCAGGAGCTTGGCCGCCTCCCGCAGGCTGGGAACCTCCGCGGTGGGCTTGCGCTGGGAGGAGTCGAGGGTCTCCTTGTTGCGGTTCACCCAGATCACCGGGACGCGCTGCTTGAGGCAGGGCTCGATGTCGTGGTGGTGGCTGGAGGCGATGTGCACCCACCCCTTCTTGCTGCCGATGCGCCGGGCGCACTCGGTGAAGTGGGCGAGGTCCGGCTTGTAGGAGCGCACCTGCTGGGCGGTGACGACGAGGTCGAAGTCGGTCGCGATGTGGCGTCGGGTCTGGCCGAGCAGCTTGTCGTCGATGTTGGAGAGCAGGCCCAGCTTGTACTTCTTGGCGAGCTTCTGGAGCTGGATGGGGGTCTCCTTGAAGGGCTTCCAGCGCTGCACCGAGTCGGGCAGGAAGCCCGAGCGCGAGGTTTCCAGAGGCCACTCGAGGCGTTTGGCGATCTCGAGCGCAGTGCGGCGCAGAACCTCGGCGTAGAGCTCGTAGGAGCCCGCCTCGATTTCGCGGGAGATCTCGTGGAAGAGAGCAAGCAGCTCGGCGCGGTCGAGCGTGACCCCATCGCGCGTGGCCTCCTTGGCGAAGGCGTCGTAGATGCCGGTCTCCCAGTCGATCAGCGTGCCGTACACGTCGAATGTGACGAAGGTGACGTTCTTTGGGAGGGGCATCGCGCCGGCATTATGACCTGCGCGGGGATTGCCGCGCGGTCAGCCTCATGAGGGGGAGGGGGGAGGGCTGGCCCTCCCCCCTCCCCCTCGCACCCCCTCCCCCCTCCCTTTTTCACGCCTGTACTCCCCACTACCGCTAAAAAGACCGCCGAGCCGGGGACCTTGCTTTTCGTTAGAGTCCCGCGCCGCCTATGGATCTGCTCGAGTATCAGGGCAAGCAGCTGTTTGCCCGCCACGGATTGGCTGTCTCGCCCGGGGAGGTGGTCACGACTGTTGAGGACGCCGTTGCAGCTGCCTCGGAGGTGGGTTATCCGGTGGTGGTCAAGGCGCAGGTGCTGATCGGGGGGCGCGGTAAGGCGGGCGGCGTCAAGCTCGCCGACGACGAGGCCCAGGCGCGCGAGCACGCGGCCAACATCCTCGGCATGGACATCCACGGGCACACGGTGCGCAAGCTGTGGATCGAGCACGCAAGCGACATCGCGACCGAGTACTACGCCTCGGTGCTGCTCGACCGCTCGGCCAAGCAGCCGCTCGTGATGTTCAGCACGGAGGGGGGCGTGGACATCGAAGAGGTCGCGGAGAGGACCCCGGAGAAGCTGGTGCGCCACCACGTGGACGCCCTCGCGGGCCTCTCCCGGGCCGAGGCGGTCCAGATCGCTACCGAGGGGGGGGCGGACGCGGACGTGATCGAGGGCGTGGCCGACGCGCTCACCGCGCTGTACGAGGTGTGGATGCAGGAGGACGCCACGCTGGCGGAGATCAACCCCCTGATCGTCACCCCTCCCCTCCCCGAGGGTTGGACCACCCCCGGGGGGGTGGTCATGGTGGGAGTGGCCGACAGGTGAGGGCGCTCGACGCGAAGGTCTCCCTCGACGGCAACGCGCTCTACCGCCACCCCGAGAACCAGGACCTCTCGGATGCCGAGAACGAAGATCCGATCGAGCGGCGAGCCAAGGAGCAGGGCGTTCAGTACGTGGCGCTCGATGGCAACATCGGCATCCTGGGCAACGGGGCGGGCCTGGTGATGTCGACGCTCGACGTCGTAGCCCAGGCCGGCGGCCAGCCCGCCAACTTCCTCGACGCGGGCGGGGGCTCGGACGCGGCCAAGATCAAGCAGGCCGTCGAGCTGATCCTCTCAAACCCTCGCGTGAAGGCCGTGCTGTTCAACATCTTCGGCGGGATTACCCGCTGCGATGAGGTGGCGAAGGGGTTGATCGCGGCGTTCGCGGAGATCAAGCCCGAGGTTCCCTTCGTGGTCCGCCTGGACGGCACCAACGACGTCCAGGGCCGCGAGCTCCTGGCGGATGCGGCGCTGCCCAACGTGTACCCCGCCGCCACGATGAACGAGGCCGCCGAGAAGGTCGTCGCGCTCGCCGCGGGGCGGGGGGCCTGATGGCGGTCCTGGTCGACAAGAACACCCGTCTGGCGGTCGCGGGGATCACCGGCAGGGAGGGCTCCTTCCACACGCTTAACAACCGCCGCCATGGCACCAACGTGGTCGGCGGGGTGACCCCGGGCAAGGGCGGTCAGAGCGTGGAGGGCATCCCGGTGTTCGACAGCTGGGCGGAGGTCGCCGAGGCAACGCAGCCGAACACCGCGATGATTTTCGTCCCCCCGCAGTTCGCGGCCGACGCGATCCTGGAGGCCGCGGCGGCGGGGGTGGAGCTGGTGATCGCGATCACCGAGGGTATTCCGGCGCACGACGAGCTGCGGGTCTATAACACCCTCAAGCGCGACGGGCACACGGCCGGGACGGCTGGGTCGGGCGCGCGGCTGATCGGCCCCAACTGCCCGGGCATCCTCTCTCCGGGGAAGGCCAACGTGGGGATCATCCCAGCGTCGTTCTTCAGGGAGGGCAACGTGGGGGTTGTGTCGCGCTCGGGCACACTGACCTACCAGATCGGCAACGAGATCGCCCAGGCGGGCTTCGGCAACAGCTCGATCGTGGGGATCGGCGGGGACCCGGTGCCGGGCTCCTCGTTCGTGGACATCCTCGAGCTCTTCCAGGCAGACGAGGAGACAGAGCTGATCGTGCTGGCGGGCGAGATCGGGGGCTCCGCGGAGGAGGAGGCGGCGCAGTACATCGCCGAGCACGTCTCAAAGCCCGTGGTGGCATACATCGCGGGCTTCACCGCGCCGGCGGGCAAGCAGATGGGCCACGCGGGGGCGATCGTCTCGGGCAGCTCAGGCACTGCCGCCGCCAAGGCGCAGGCGCTGGAGGAGCGGGGCGTGCGCGTCGGACGCACACCCACCGAGGTGGCCGAGCTCGCGGTGCAGATACTGCGCGGCTAGGCGAGCTGCCCGCGGGCCAGATGGGCGCGGGCTGTCGAGGACCATATGCCCCGCGAATGCGATGCTCCGCAATATGCGGCCCAGCGCTTGGGTGGCCGCGGCTCCCGCCCGAGTAGCATTGGGTAGACGCTTGTTCCCCTGGACAGCGATGACCGACACGTTCGCCAATGGACCCGACGCGCCCGGTGGCGCCACCTCAGACACGAGCCAGCAGGCTGGTGACGTGACGGGCACGCTCGCCGAGCTGGAGCGCAAGCTGCGGGAGCTCGAGCAGGAGCTGTCCTCGATCGGCAGACGCCGCGCACTCACCGACGCGCCCTCCGCGCAAGACCCAGCCACGAGGTCCCCGGCGCAGGCGAGCGGGAGACTGGTGGACGAGGCGATCGAGTCTCCGCTGCCCGCGCCCCCGATCTCCCCCGAGCCTCCAGAGCCTCCGCTGTCCCCCGAGTCTCCGGCGCCCCCCGCGCCCGCGCTCTCCCCCGAGCCTCCAGCGCCCCCGCCCTCGCTGTCCCCTGTGCCCCCCGTGCCTCCGCTGTCCCCCGTGCCTCCCCAGCCGGCGGCACCCCTCGCTTCGGTGGAGCCAGCCGAGCCCGCCGGGGCCGGACAGCCGGTCAAGTTCATGCGACCCCACGAGTCGGCGCGCCCGAGCGGGTCGAGGGAGCCCGCCCGCAGGAGCGAGACGCGCGCAGGCAACGAGCCGAGCGGGGAGAGCGAGCTCCAGTGGACGTCCGCACGGCAGGAGCGCCCGCGCCCGAGCGAGGCGCAGCTCGCGAGCCTCGCTGAGCTGCGCCGCTTCCGAGATCGATTGGAGCGGTTCGCCAGGGATCTGGCGGACGAGTACGACGCGCTGCTCGGACGGGTGATGTCTGGGCTCACCTCCGCACCCCCTTCCTCCGGGGCCTCCCCCGCCCCCGGCGCCCCGCCGCCGGCCTCCTCCACACCGGCCCCTGCCGTCAACGCACCGCCCGCATCCAACCCTCCGGCGACCCCCCCGCCCCCGGAGCGTGCCCCGGAATCTCAGGAGGACGCTCTGTTTGAGGGTCGTGTCGAGCTGGGGGTCGGCCCGTTCTACGACATCGTCTCGCTGAGCGCCTTCGAGCGGCGGCTGGCAAGCCTGCCCTATGTCGTCGAGGCATCGGTTCGCCGCTTCGAGGCGAGCCACGCGGTGGTCGACCTGCGGCTGGCGGCACCCGTGGCGCTGGTGCGGGAGCTGCGCCGCACGGCGGAGACCGACTTCAGCGTGCGCGAGATCGCCGACGGGCGCATCCTGTTGACGTTCGACGAGACCTGAGCCTGCATGACAGACTCGACGATCTCCTTCGCCCGCGGCGCCCCCTCGCTCGACATCGTCGACGTGGAGGGCCTGCGCGAGGCGGCCTCACGCGCGTTCACCAACGACCCGGCGGGAGCGACCGCGTACGGCACCTCGATCGGCTACCCAAGGCTGCGGGCGTGGATCGCCGAGCGCCACGGCGTGGAGCCGGAGCGGGTGCTCGTCACCAACGGCTCGATGCAGGCGGATGCGTTCCTGTTCGAGCACACCGTCAAGGATGGGGACGACGTCGTGGTGGAGCGCCCCACCTACGACCGCACGCTGCTCTCGCTGCGCGAGCGGGGCGCGCGAGTGCATCAGGTGGAGCTGCTGGCGGACGGCATCGACACCGACGCGCTCGCGGCGCTGCTCGCGGGAGAGCCCAGCGCCGGCGCCGACGGCAACATCGCGCGCAGCGGCGCCGCGCCCGCGGGGATGCGCCCAAAGCTCGCCCACATCATCCCCAACTTCCAGAACCCCGCAGGCTACACGCTCGCGGTAAAGAAGCGCCACACGCTGCTGAAGCTGGCGCGCGAGCACGGCTTCCTTGTGTTCGAGGACGACCCCTACGTCGACCTGCGCTTCAGCGGTCAGTCTCTGCCCACGATGCTTTCGCTGGAACCGGAGCGGGTCGTGTACGCCTCCTCGTTCTCGAAGACCGTCTGTCCCGGAATCCGGGTGGGTTACCTGGTGGGTCCGCCGGAGCTGATCGCGTCGATCGCGAAGCTGGCCACGAACACCTACATCTCCCCCAACATGGTGGCACAGTCGATCGTCTACGAGTTCTGCGTCTCGGGTGCCCTGGAGCGCTCGATCGAGACGGTCAGGACGGCCCTGGCCAAGCGCGCCCGTACGCTGGAGGCGGCGCTGCACCGCGAGCTGCCGGAGGCCGAGTTCGTCCCGCCGGAGGGCGGCTACTTCATGTGGGTGACCCTGCCCGAGGGCACCGACGTGGGCGCTCTGCACGGGGCCGCCGCCGAGCTGGGGGTCGCGTTCGTCAAGGGCACCGACTTCCTGCTGGAGGGCGGCGAGAACACGCTGCGCCTGGCCTACTCGGGCGTGACGCCCGAGCAGATCGAGGAGGGCGTCGCGCGGTTGGCGGCAGCGGTCCGCTCGCTTCAGAGCGCACCTGCGTAGCGGTCGGTCGGAAACACCGCTGGAGCTTCAGGCCGAGGTGCGTGGCCTGGTGTGAGTAGCGGTACCTGCCGCGCGGGGGCCGTTTAGGTGCCCAGCGAGACTTGGCATTTGCCCTCGGCCGCGTGGAGGTGAGGGCGCCCACGAGGCGATCGGTGGGCAGTACGACATCGTCACACGATTCCTCGGATGCAAATATTTCGAGGTGCATGAGGTCCGCATGAGCGCGCAGCGTGACGGGTCCAAGCCGGGACTTGGTTCCGGGCACAGGTCGCTGCGACTTTCGGTCGTGATCCCTGCCCACAACGAGGCCGAGTCGATTGGCGGGACGGTCACGACCTTGGCGAGTGTGTTGACAGCCGAGCGCATCCCGCATGAGATTCTCGTGGTCGACGACGACAGCTCCGACGGCACAGCCGCGGTCGTGTACGACGTCTCCACCCGCAATCCCTCCGTCAGGTGCGTCCGCTCGCATCTGCCCCCCGGCTTTGGTCATGCGGTGCGCGCCGGACTGGACCACTACACCGGCGACGCCGTTGCGATCTTCATGGCCGACAGCTCCGACTCGCCCGCCGATCTGGTCCGCTACCACCGGGTGCTCATGGATGGCTTCGATTGCGCCTTCGGGTCGCGTTTCATCAGGGGGGGCAGGACGATCGACTACCCGCCACTCAAGCTCCTCATCAACCGCGTTGTGAACTTCGCCATCCGGGTGATGTTCCGCCACGGTTACAACGACACGACGAATGCCTTCAAGGCCTACCGCCGCGAGGTGATCGACAACATCCGCCCGCTGCTCTCCAACCATTTCAACCTCACGGTGGAGATGCCGCTGAAGGCAGTCACACGTGGACACACCTTCGAGGTCGTGCCAATCACGTGGACCAACCGACAGCTGGGCGTGTCGAAGTTGAGGCTGCAAGAGATGGGGAGTCGTTACATGTTCATCGTGCTCTACGTCTTCCTGGAGCACCATCTCAGCCGGGGCGACTACCGGCGTCCCGAGCTCGCCAGGGCCGGCAAGCTGCGGGTGCACGCCGGGATGAGGGCCAAGGATCTGCTCGGCGGATCGGGAGCGGCGCCCTCGCGGGACACCAGTGGATCGGCCCCCAACGCAAGGGTGCCCCGATGAGTGCGCCGGTGGCGATCGTGACGGGCTCGGGTGGGTTGATCGGCTCGGAGGCGGTGCGCTACTTCGCCGAGGAGGGCTTCGAGGTGGTGGGGATCGACAACGACATGCGCGCCTACTTCTTCGGCCCGAGCGCATCGACGGCTCCGAATACCGAGCGTCTGGTCGCGGAGCTCGGCGACGCGTTCCGTCCCCTGCGGATCGACATCCGCGACGGCGCGCGGATCGCGGAGGTGCTGGCCGAGAACTCCCCGCGGGTGGATCTGATCGTCCACACCGCGGCGCAGCCCTCCCACGATTGGGCCGCGTCGGAGCCCCAGACCGACTTCACGGTCAACGCCAACGGGACGCTCAACCTGCTGGAGGCCGCGCGCCGGTACGCGCCCGACGCGACGTTCATCTTCACCTCCACCAACAAGGTCTACGGCGACACCCCCAACCACCTGCCGCTGGTGGAGCTCCCGACGCGCCTGGAGCTGCCCGAGGAGCACCCCTGGTATCGGGGGATCGACCTGGAGATGTCGATCGACCGTTGCACCCACAGCCTGTTCGGTGTCAGCAAGGTCGCGGCCGACCTGCTGGTGCAGGAGTACGGGCGCTACTTTCAGATGCCCACCGTCTGCTTTCGCGGGGGGTGTCTCACCGGCCCTCAACATGCCGGGGCGCAGCTGCACGGCTTCCTGGCGTACCTGATGCGGTGCACGGTCACGGGGGAGCCCTACACGGTGTTCGGGTATGCCGGCAAGCAGGTGCGCGACAACATTCACGCCAACGACGTGGTGCGCGCCTTTCACGCCTTTCACCGCAACCCTCGGTCCGCGGCGGTCTACAACCTCGGCGGGGGGCGCGAGAGCAACGTCTCGATGATCGAGGCGATCGCGCTCTGCCAGGAGATCGCGGGGCGCGAGCTCGAGCACGGCTACTCCCCGCAGGCGCGGATCGGGGATCACCGCTGGTGGATCAGCGACCTGGAGGCCTTCAAGCGCGACTACCCCGAGTGGCGGCTCACCACCGGTATCAGGGAGGTCCTCCAGGAGATCCACGACCACAACGCCGAACGCTGGAGCGCCGCGCGCAATGTGGCCTCCGCCTGAGGTGAGCGGGACCGGAGGCCCGCCAGCCCTCCACCGGGATGCCGCGGACTCGGCCGGCGACTGGGATCTCGATGACTCTGCCACCGCCTCCGATCGCCCCCGGATCGAGGGTGGCGCTCCAGAGCCGCTCGACCGCACGGTCCTCGTCACCGGTGGCGCCGGCTTCATCGGCGCGAGCCTTGCGCTCGAGCTGGCCGCCCGGCACCCCAACTGGAAGATCGTTGCGCTCGACAACCTGCACCGCCGCGGCTCGGAGCTGAACCTCCCGCGTCTGCGCGAGGGCGGGGTGGATTTCCTGCACGGCGACGTGCGCGAGCCCAGCGATCTGACAGCCGCAAGGCCGTTCGACGCGCTCGTGGAGTGCTCCGCGGAGCCCTCCGTGATGGCGGGAGTGAACAACGCGACGGGCTTCCTCATACGCACCAACCTGCTCGGTGCCTACCACTGCCTGGAGGAGGCCGCGCACAGCGGCGCACAGATGATCTTCCTCTCGACCAGCCGCGTCTATCCAGTCGCGAAGCTAAGGGCTCTCTCGCTCCGAGAGACCGAGACACGCTTCGAGCTGGCCGAGCGCCAGCCACTCCCCGGAGCCTCCGCGCGCGGCATCGCCGAGGGCTTCCCGCTGGAGGGAGCGCGCACGCTGTATGGCGCAAGCAAGCTCTCCGCGGAGCTGCTCGTCACCGAGTACGCCGAGAGCTTCGACGTGTCCACGGTCGTGAACCGCTGTGGGGTGGTCGCCGGACCCTGGCAGATGGGCAAGATCGACCAGGGCGTCTTCACCCACTGGATGCTCGCCTTCTACTTCAAGCGCCCACTTTCTTACATCGGCTTCGGTGGAACAGGCAAGCAGGTGCGCGACCTGCTGCACGTCGCCGACCTCGCGAAGCTCGTGGACGACCAGCTGGTGCACCCCGAGGAGTGGGCGGGCGCGGTCGTCAACGTCGGCGGAGGCGCCGATGTCAGCCTCTCGCTGCGCGAGACCTCGACGCTGTGCGAGCAGATCACCGGCAACACGGTGCGGGTCGCGGCAGACTACGAGACTCGCGCGGGGGATGTGCCGATCTACATCTCCGACACACGCGCCCTGGGCAGGAGGAGCAACTGGGCCCCTCGCGAGGGGCCGCGCGAGATCCTGACCGACATCTTCAGCTGGGTGCACGAGAACGAGCGCGCGATCGCGGCCGCGCTCGGCTATCGCGAACCTCAGCGGCCGTAGCGCTGCTGGCCCAGCACCAGCTGCTCGGGCAGCGCGGTGCGCGGAGGCGGAGAGGGCTCGGCGACGACCGAGACGGTCTCGGCGACGCTGGGGGTGATGGCGCAGCGGCTACCGTCCGCGGCCCGCAGGACGACCTCGCGTCGGTCGTGGTTGACGAGGGTGCCCCGCAGGCCGGGCTCCAAGCCGGAGTCCTTGAGGTAGTGCAGGAGATCCTCGGCCTCGTTCTCGAAGCGCAGCACACGCACCGAGGCGCCGATCTGCACGTCGGCGAGCGGCACCCCGGACTCGCGGGCACCGGCGACGATGGGGTGGCCATGGGGACAGGTCTTGGCGTCTCCGATCGCGGCGAGCATCCGCTGTTCGAGCACCGGAGACATCGCGTGCTCGAGGCGCTCGGCCTCCTCGTGAACCTCGTCCCAGGGGACGTTCAGGATGTCCGTGAGGAAGCGCTCGATCAGGCGGTGGCGGCGGACGATGCGCTCCGCCTGCTGGGCGCCGTCCTCGGTGAAGCGAATCGCGCGGCTCTGGCCACGGGTGATGTAGCCGTCGCGTTCCAGGCGTCCGATCATCTCGTGGACCGTGGGGGCGGAGAGCTGCATCGCGCGGGCGACGTTGGCACCGGTCATGGGCAGCCCGGCCTCCTGGAGCCAGAAGAGGATCTGGAGGTACTCCTCCTCCCCGACGGTGGCGGTGTCGCTGGTCATCTCTCCGCCGATGCTAACCGAGCTGATCGAAGGTGCACTGCCGAGGATCCTTGTCCTTGCGCCAGCGGCGCAGCTTGGCGCCGTGGCGGATGCGCCCCGCGGTGACGTGGTCGAAGTCGATCTCCACGACGAGCTCGGGGCGCAGCGCCACCCACTCCAGATCCCGCCCGGAGCTCCAGCGGCTGGGGTCCGCGGAGCCGCGCTCGCCCGTCTCGTAGGGCGCGAGAAAGCCGACGAGGCGGCGCTTCTCGACGGCGCTGAGGCCAGAGCAGTGCCCGACGACGCGCAGCCGCTCGCCGTCGTAGAGGCCGAGGATCAGCGCGCCGACGGTGTCGGGCTCCTTGCCGGGGCGCCAGCCAACGAGCACGGCATCGATGGTGCGGGTGCGCTTGACCTTGACCATCCCCCGGCGCGCGCCGGGTAGGTAGTGGGCGGAACGTTCCTTGGCCATCGCCCCCTCGGCGTGAGCGAGCCAGGGGGCGGCCTCCGCGGCGGTGTCCGCGGTGGGCATCAGCTCGATGGGGGCCTCGGCGAAGGGCTCGCCGGCGAGCAGCGCCTCCAGCGCGGCGCGGCGCTCGGACAGCGGGCGCGCGAGCAGCGACTCGTCCTCGCGGGCGAGCAGGTCGAAGGCGACGTACACGGCGGGGGTCTCGGCGGCAAGCAGCTTGATGCGGGACTCGGCGGGGTGGATGCGCTGCCCGAGCGCGTCGAAATCCTCGCGCCCGTCGGCCCCGCGAACGACGATCTCCCCGTCGAGCACGTAGCGCCCCTGGGGAAGCAGGAGCTCGGGGAAGTAGCGCCCGAGGGGCCGACCGTTGCGGGACTGCAGGAAGATCTCCTCCCCATCCACGAAGGCGATGCAGCGGAAGCCGTCGAGCTTGACCTCGTAGACCCACCCCTCGCCCTCGGGCAGCGCCCCGCGGGAGAGCGCGAGCTGGGGCTTGAGGGGAGGGCTGAGGGGGAGGGTCACGGGGTCTCCCGCGCCCGGCTGGGCTGCACCCGCGGGGGCTCGCCGCGCTGCTTGCGGAAGTGGGGCGGCCAGGGGGCGTCGCCGAGGCCCTCGCGCTCGTCGCGGTCGGCGAGCTCGAGCAGCGAGTCGAGCGTGCCGGCGTGGCGATCGATCTCGGCGGCGGGGTCGCCCCGCTCGCGCAGGCGCGCGGGGACGGTGTCGAGGCGCAGCTCGGCGGGCTCGACGTCGGGGACCTCCTCCCACTCGAGCGGACAGGAGACGCGGGCGTCGGGGACGGCCCGCACGGAGTAGGCGGAGGCGACGGTGCGATCGCGGGCGTTCTGGTTGTAGTCGATGAAGACCCCCTCGCGCTCCTCCTTCCACCAGCGGGTGGTGGCAAGCCCGGGCATCCGCCGCTCGACCTCGCGGGCGAGGGCGAGCGCGGCGCGGCGCACCTCGCGGAAGCCGCGCTCCGGGGCAACGCGCACGAACACGTGCATCCCGCGCGACCCCGACGTCTTGGGGAAGCCGCGCAGCCCGTGCTCCTCGAGCACCTCCCGCACGCCGACGGTCACGTCGCGAACCTGTGCGAAGGGGATCTCGGGCTGGGGGTCGAGGTCGATGCGCAGCTCGTCGGGGTGGTCGAGGTCGGCACGGCGCACCGCCCAGGGGTTCCAGTCGATCACCCCGAGGTTGACCCCCCAGAGGAGATGGGCGAGGTCATTCACGACGAGCTCGCGGGCGGTGCGCCCGCTGGGGAACTCCACGACCGTGCTCTGCAGCCACTCGGGAGCGTGATCGGGGACGCGCTTCTGAAAGAAGGGCTTGCCCTGAACCCCGTCGACCCAGCGCTTCATCACGGTGGGGCGCTCGCGGAGGTGCACGAGCACGGCCTCGTGGCACTCGACGTAGTAGCCGACGAGGTCGAGCTTGGTGAGGCCGGGCTCGGGAAAGAAGAGCTTGCTTGGGTTTGAGACCCGCAGCTCGTGGCCGGCGGCCTCGATCGTGACGTGCTCCTTCTTGGCGGCCATGCCTGTAAGGATGCCGGACCGTGATCCCACGGACAGTGCTCATCGCCGTGGAGCCCTTCGGGGAGGGGTTGGATGCCACGCGTGCACGGAGGGCGATCGGGCGGGGATTGCAGGCGGGAGACCCCACGCTCGGCGTCGAGGTGTGCGCAATCGAGCAGGCGCGCCCGGCCAATCCGGGGGGCTTGCGCGCGCTGCTGGAGGACGCGGACTTCGACAGACGGATGCGCGCGGCGCGAGCGGTGGTGGTGGGCGGTGCACGCCTGGACGAGCGCACGCTACTGGGCAGCGCGACGTTCGAGATCGCCACGCGGGCGCGTCAGGCTGGGGTTCCGGCGTATGCGGTGACCGCGCGCAACGAGCTGGACCTCTTCGACGCGCGGATCCTCGACCTCCAGGTCATCCTGCAGGCGGGCGACACGCGGGCGCTGCGGCGCGCGGGAGAAAAGCTGGCGAGGCTGGTCTGATCGAAAGGGGCCCGGCCTATCGGCCCAGGGGCTCACAGAAAACACTGCCCCTCGCCGCGGTAGGTGGGAACCTCCTCGACGACCCGATCCCCCTCGATGAGGTGCAGGCGGTCGAAGCGCTCACAGAGCTCGCCGGCCTTCGCGTGGCGCATCCAGACGCGGTCGCCCACAGCGAGGGTCTCCGCCGACGCGCCGAGCAGGGGGGTCTGCACCTCCCCGGCACCCTCCCGGCCGTCGAGGCGCAGGCCGGCGGGCAGGTGGGGACGCGGCAGGCGTGCACGATCGGGGGGCCCCGAGGCGAGGTAGCCGCCGCCGAGCGCAGTCGCCACGCCCCGCGCGGGCCGGCGTACGATGGGCAGCGCGAACAGCGCGGCGGGGCGGGGCGCAAAGGCGCGGTAGGCGTCGAACAGGGCGGGCCCATAGAGCCCCGAGCCGGCGGCGATCTCGGTGACGGCCGCCTCGCGCGCGGTGCGGTGGAGGCTGCCGGTGCCGCCCCCGTTGACGAGCTCCAGAGGCGCAACGGCGCGCACGGCCGCCACCGCCGCGGCACGGCGAGTGGCGAGCTCGCAAGCGGAGGCGCCCTGCACGAGGCGCACGGCGAGCGCACGCAGATCCGCTCCCCGCCAACCCCTGATTCCCTGTCCGGGCGGGCGGGGAGGAACTCCGTCGCCGAGCCCGGCGATCTGGGCCTCGTAGGCCATCACCCCGATGAGCTTGATCCCCGTCCGCCCCGCGATCGCGCGGGCGAGTGCGGCGGCCTGCGCGGGGGTGTGGACGGGGGAGCGCTTGGCGCCGATGCGCACGCGTCCGCCGAGCAGCCAGAGCCCGGCGTCGAGCTCCAGGCAGACGCGCACGGGGGCCCGCTCAACGCCCGTCCGCCCACCGACGGCGGAGTCGAGCAGGTCGAGCTGCGCGGGGGAGTCGACCATGATCGCGATGCGTGTCTCGGGCCGCTCCGCGGTGAGCAGGGCGAGCTCGCGCAGCGCGCGGCGATCGGCGGTGGGGTAGGCGACGAGAATGTCCTCAAACCCCCGCCCCGCGAGCCACAGAGCCTCGGGGAGCGTGAAGGCAAGCGTCCCCCGAAAGCCGGGCCGCGCGAGCACGCGCTCCTGCAGCGCGCGGCAGCGCACGGACTTGCTGGCGAGCCGGATCGGCTTGGGCGCGGCGCGGCGTTCCATGTCTGCGGCGTTGGCCCAGAAGGCATCGAGATCGACGACCGCGAAGGGGGGCTCAAGCGAGGCGGTGGCCCGTTCCAGGCGCTCCAAGCAGTCATCCATCGAGGGGTCCGAGCACGCGGTCGGTGTAGGCGTTGGCGAAGCGCCCACCGGGATCGAGACGTCGGCGCACCGCCTGGAAGCGCTCCCATTCTGGATAGCGCCCACGCAGGCTGGATGCCGTCTGGAAGTGGCGCTTGCCCCAGTGGGGGCGGCCATCGAGCTCGTCCATGACGGCCTCCACGGCGCGGAAGTAGGGCTCCCACTCCATCCCCTCGTACATGTGCACTGCGACGAACCCACTGTCGCGCCCGGCGGCGGTGGAGATGAGCGCGTCGTCGGCGGCCACCGTGCGGACCTCGATGGGAAAGGGGACCGCAAAGCCCCCGCGCTCGACAAGCTCCAGCACGCGGCGCACCGCCTCCGCGGTACGCGCGCGGGGGATGGCGTACTCCATCTCGGTGAAGCGCACCAGTCGAGGGCTCGCAAAGATCCGCTCGGAGCTTTCCACGCGCCGGCTGGCCCCGGCGAGGCGGGTGACGAGTCGGTTGAGGCGCGGGATCTGGGATGGTAGGCGGCGACCGAGACGGCAGAAGAGCCCGAAGGTGTGGTTGGTGAGCAGCACCTGGTTGACGTACGCGCCCACGCGCCCGCGGGGGCGGGCGGGCTCCTCGGTGCGGTTGTTGGTGCGGGTGAGCGCAGTGCGAGCGTGGGGGAAGACGAAGAGCTCGAAGTGGTCGTTGGCGAGCGCGAGCTCCTCGAAGCGCTCCAAGGTCCGCTCCAGCGGAGCGGGCGCATCGACGCCGTGCAGGCGGAAGGCGGGCACGCAGCGCAGCGTCACCTCAGCCACCACGCCGAGCGCGCCGAGCCCCACGCGCGCGGCGCGCAGCAGCTCCGGATCGTCCTTCTCGGAGCAGCGCAGGGTGGAGCCGTCGGCGAGCACCAGCGTGAGCGCGGCCACCTGGGTGGGGATGTTGCCAAGCCGCGCGCCGGTCCCGTGGGTGGCGGTGGAGATCGCGCCGGCGATGCTCTGCACGTCGATGTCCCCGAGATTCTCGAGCGCCAGCCCATGCTCGGCGAGGCGATGGTTGAGCGCGTGAATCGTTATCCCCCCCTGCACGCGCACGAGGCCGCTGGCGCGATCCACGTCGAGTACGCGGTGCATGCGGTCCAACGCCAGCAGGCGCCCGTCGGTGAGGACGATGTCGCTGAAGGAGTGCCCCGCGCCGGCAACCCGCACGCGCTGAGCACCGCTCGCGGCCCGCTCCAGCGCCGCGGAGATCTCCGCGATCGAGCGGGGGCGCTCAACCGCCGCCGGCCGGCAGCGCTGATCGCCGGCCCAGTTGCGCCACTCGGCTCGGGTGCCTTTGACCGTCGTGGCCATGGCCTGATCGCTAGGCTCGCTCACCGATGCCTGAGCCTACCCCCACCCGCGTGCGCTCGCTACCGGCGCCGGGGGCAAGGCGGGCCACGGTGATCGGGGCGGGATCGTTTGGGACCGCGCTCGCGGTGGTGCTGGCGCGGGGGGGGCTGCGCACGACACTACAGGCGCGCACCGCCGAGCAGGCACAGAGACTGCTCCAGGAGCGCGAGAACCGTCTCTACCTGCCGGGCGTGGAGTTGCCGGCGCAGCTGCGTGTGGAGCCGACCTCGGCGGGGGTGGCGCGCGCGGACTACGTTTTCCTCGCGGTGCCCTCGCAGGCACTCGGGGGGGTGATCGCGGGATTAGAGGCCGCCGGTCTCGGGCGCCGTACCGCGGTGGTATCGGTAGCGAAGGGCCTTGTCCCCCCGGAGGGCTCCCCGCCGACAAGCGTCCTCAGCGAGGTCTTTGGCGCCCATCGCGTCGCCTGCCTGGGCGGGCCGGCGCACGCCCAGGAGATGGTGCATTCGGGCGCCGGGCTGGTGGCGGCCTCGCACGACGAGGAGCTCGTCGGCCGGCTCGCGCAGGTGTTCACGCGCGCGGGCGTGGTATGCGAGCGCTCCGACGATCCGATCGGGGTGGAGCTCGCGGGTGCCGCCAAGAACGCCGCGGCGCTCGCGGCTGGGGCCACCGAAGCGCAGGGTCTGAACGCCGCGGGCGCCGCGGCGGGGCATATCTTCGCGGAGGTGTGGCGCTACGCGGAGAGCCTCGGGGCGCGGCCGGAGTCGATGATCGGCCTCGCGGGAGCCGGCGACCTTGTGGCCACCGCGCTCGCCCCCGAGAGCCGCAACCGCCGCGCGGGCGAGCTGCTCGCCGCGGGGGTGCCCGCCGCGGAGATCCCCGCCCGCATCGGCCAGGCGGTGGAGGCGCTCGAGTCGGTGCCACTGCTGGCGCGGGCGCTGGAGCGGGGCAGCGGGCAGGTCGTGGTCACCAGCGCCCTCGGTCGCCTGATCTCCGGCGAGCTGCCCCTGGCGGAGTGGGTCGCGTTGGTGCGCGCCACCGTCCCACCGCCGGCCCTTTGGCGCCGCCGCCCGCCGCCGGGCTTCTGGCGGCGTGTGTGGCAGCGGCTCCGCTAGCTGCGCGCGTGGAAGCGGGGCCCGGGGTCGTCGCGGCGAGGCAGAGCGAGCCGAGATCTTTGCGGCGGCGCAAGGCAAGTTAGAAACATCTGAATACGATCGCAGAGGCGACAACGGCCGTTGCCTGCTCTCGCGTGCGCCCACCACGCCGCCGGAGGAGTGAAAAGTCACTACCCCATTGCTAGCTTCGCCGGATTCTAAGCGCCTCCCCAAAAAGCAAGGCCCTCGCAGCCGGTTCACGCCGCGCGGCGCCGGCAGGACAGCGGCTCACGACCGGACAGATCGCGTGGCTCCTCACCGTGCCGTGCGCGCTGCTCACCGTCGCGGCGATGGCGCTACTGGCGGTCCCGCTGGGAAACCTGCTGCTCTCAGCCCACAAGCAGGTCACGTTCCTGCCCGAATATAACGGCGACGTCTATCTGAAGCCCGCCGAGGAGGCGCGCTATCTAATGGGGCTCCTCGCCGCGGCGCTGCTCGCGGCGGCAACGCTGCTCCTCGCTCAGCGACCGCCTCGACTGATGCCCCGCATCACCGGGGCGCTGGTGATTGCCAGCCAGTGTGCGGGAGTCGGGCTCATCGTGGCCTGCGTCTGGGCGCAGCGCACCGTCGTACTTGGGCAGATCGACGGGTTCCCAGTCAGCGCATACCCGCACGGTTACATCGAACCGATTTTCACAATTCGCACGTTCCTTGTCGCGACCGCGCTCGCCGCCGGAGCGGTCTTCGCCATCAAGCACGACCCGACGCGCCGCCGAGTGGCAATGACGCTGGGTAGCCGGCGTGCGAGCATCGCGGTGATCGGGACGCTGCTCGCGGCGATCGCGACCGCGACCTGGGTAGTCGCGGGCGTCAACTTCGAGGACACCATCGGCAACGCCGCCGGAACCACCATCTACAACATCAGGTGGCCCCTGGATGAAACGTTCGCGGTACTCGATGGGCGCACTCCCCTGGTCAATCTCGTCGCCCAGTACGGATCGCTCTGGCCATACGCCACCGCGGTGGTCATGAGCGTATTCGGAGCGACCCTAGGCGTCTTCTCCGTAACGATGTGTGCGATCACCGGCCTCGCGATGCTCGCCGTGTTCGCCCTGCTGCGGCGTCTCAGCGGTAACGCGATCGCCGCGCTGCTGCTCTACCTCCCGTTCCTGGCAAACAGCTTCTACGCGATCGAACCGGGGATCGTCAACCGCTATGGGCCTCTCACTCTCTACTCGCTGTTCCCACTGCGCTATGCGGGCCCGCTCCTGCTCGCCTGGCTTCTCGCACGGCATCTCGACGGCGCTCCTCCCCGCCGCCGCTGGTTGCTATTCCTCGCCGCGGGGCTCGTGGTTCTCAACAACGTCGACTTCGGCGTGCCAGCGCTCGGTGCGACGCTCGCCGCGACACTGTGGGTGGGCGGCACGCCGCGGTGGAGAGTCCTCGCGCGACTGCTCCGCGATGCCCTCGCGGGTCTGTTGGCGGCATATGGACTGGTCTCGATCCTCACGCTCGCACGCGCCGGCTCGTTTCCGAAGCTCAGTGTGCTGTTCTTCACCGCACGCCTCTTCGGCCTCTCCGGCTTTGGGCTGCTGCCGACCCCGACGCTCGGCTTTCACATCGTCATCTACCTGACCTACCTCGCCGCGGTCGGTACCGCGACGGTGCGCGTGATCCGCGGCGACCCGGGACGCCCGCTGACCGGGATGCTCGTTTGGAGCGGCATCTTCGGCCTGGGTGCGGGGAGCTACTACATGGGCCGCTCGAACCCCGGAACGCTGATCGCGATGTTCTCCGCCTGGACGCTCGCCCTGGTGCTGCTTGCGCTCGCCGCCACCCAGCAGATCGCCCGCGATCCCAAACGACGGCTGACGATCCCCCATCTCGCCCTCTTTCTGGGGGTCGGCGTGGCAGCCTGCTCGCTAGCCCAGACACCGGCGCCGTGGACACAGATCGAGAGGCTGCAGCGCACGGCCCCGCCGATCGAGCTCACCACTCCCGCCCTGAAGCAGCTCCTGCTCCGCGAAGGCCACGGCAGACCGGAGGCGATCATGAACATCCTCGGCCATCGTGTGGCCTATGAAGCGGGCATCGTCAACGTCTCGCCGTACCTAGGGTCGTGGGTGATCGTCACCAGCCAGCAGGTCAGCGACACGTTGCACGCGCTGCACGCCGCGGGCGGGCGTCTGCTCGTGCTGCCCCTCGCAACGACACACCCCAACTTCTATCTCGCGGTATGCAGGGCGGGCTACAGCTTCATCAGGCGGGTCGAAGTCCCCAACTTCGAAGTCGAAGGCGGCCAGCCCACCGGCCTCACTCTCTGGTCGGCGCCCGTACCCGGGATCGCACCCAGGCCCTGCCCTGTCGCTTAGGGCCTACCGAGATACGCCCTAGTCGGCGCAGCGAGCCCGGGCCGCTCCCACTACTAACAGCCATGCGCCCCCACGGGTGTCGTCATGCGGTAGACCGCGAGCGCTCCGTTGTCGAAGACGAGCCGACTCACACTGGAGGGCTCGCGCACACTCCCGCCGTGGGTTCTGTCGATCAAGATATAGCTCACCCCCATGCGCGCGAGCTCCCGCACGGCCGCCGGATTGCCGTGCAGCGTGGCTGCGCTGTTGAGCGCATAGAGGGCCTGGTAGGGCTGTTCGCCGCGCTCCCCCTGAGCCGTCACTATCCAGCTTTCGAGCAGGACCCGCCGTTCGGTGAACGCCGAGTAGTAGAAGTACTCGGAGTCGACCTTCGTGGCACCCACGGCTCTGACATCGTGCGTGTTGGCTGCCAGAACGTCACACCTGCCGGTGTGTTCGCGCACCCACACCAGGCCCCGATAGATGGCCGCGGTCATCCCGGGTTGGCTCGGGGAGTCCCGCGGCACCGCCTGCTCGTCCACCAGCGTCCTCCAGGTCTGAGGGGCCGCCAGAACGACCGACTTCGCGCAGCCGAGCACCCCGAGCAGCAGAACACCGCAGGCGGCCGCACGCAGCGCACGCGAGGACATCCTCGGCGCGAGGTTGCGCTCGAGCCTCATGCTCCACAGCACGACCGTCACCCCCGCCAGGGCAAACGTGCCCCCATACCAGAGGTACCACGACGCAGGCCGTCCCCCCGTGAAGGCACCACCGGTGTCGAGCGCCTGCGTGGCACCCGCGATCACCAGCCCGAGGACCATGACGCCGGCGCACGCGCGCACGATCGCCCGGCGCGCCTGCGCTCGGAGCCCGCTCCAGACCGCCACCACGCTTACGCCTGCCACAGGAATGATCGCCACGTACCCGTACCAGATGAAGTAGGTCTCGTTGTCGTCGGGACTTCCCAGCAGCGTGTAGACGACGAAGCCGACCGCGAACACCGCGAGGGCGAGCCCGAGGTAGGGCGCGCGCACGCGCCCCCTCCACTGTGGCCACACGGCCCCCGCCACGGGGAGGAGCTTCCAGAGAAACATCACAACCGCCGCTGCCAGCAGCGGCGCGAGCCCGGGATGCGTCGCGAGGGTGGAGCCGAAGACGGTGTATTTCAGGAAGTTGAGGGGAGCGAATTCCGTCTCCGTGGTCGCGGGGCCGCTGGCGCCCGAGAGCAGCAGGTAGTACATGGCGAGAAAGCAGGCGCACGACAGGATCAGGCAGTACGACAGCAGCCGATCGAGCTTTGAGGTGAGCAGGCGCCAAAGCCAGAGGAGGCCGAGGCCGCCCACGAAGGTCGCGATAGCGGTCGTCTTCACCGTGCTCCCCCCGAGCACGAGGACGCCAAGTATGACGAGCGACCCCGCGGCTCCGGGCGGCGTCGAGCCGGCGCGAGCGGGCAGGGGCGAGGAGTTGTTCACGGGCCCGGACCGGGAGACGGCCGTAGGCGGAGCCGGGGGGCCGAGGGCCGAGGTGCCCTCTGCGCCAAGAGCCGAGGGCACAGGCGAACCCGCTGCGCCGTTTCCGAGAATGTGCGCCCTGAACAGGATCAGCAGGCCCAGGAGAAAGATAATCCCAAAGCCATAGGTGGGACTCCACGAGAATTCGCTGAACAGGGCGACGCCGAACACCTTGGTGTGCGTTGGGTAGAGCTTCATGTTTTCAACCACGATCAGGAGCGCAACGGTGACTGGGCCGGCCCACCGTGAGCGTCCCAGCAGTCCGCCCAGGCACCAGAACTGCAGCGCCGCCACCAGCACCGTCATGGCGGGGAGGAGCCTGAATATCCCAATCGCGAGTGGGACACCCGTCACCTGCTTGATCGCGGCGACGTGGATGAACACGCCGACGTAGTAGCGAAACGGGTGCCCCGCGAGGAAGGGCTCCGTGATCGGCCAGTGATGCAGCGCCTCCGCCGCGAGCGAGAGGTGCTCAACGTTGTCCAGGAAGTAGAACACGCTGCTCGCGCGTTCGGGGAGGGGGTATGTGGCGAAGAACCTGAAGGCGACGAGCGCGAGGGCGACGGCGATCGCGCCCGCCCCGAGCAGCGACTCCGCTCCCGCGCCGAGCACGCCCCTCCAGCGCACCCCCCCCGCGGGAGCCCGGCGGCGCCTGTAGAGCACGCACGGTCCGAGCGCAAGCAGAGCGAGGAGTGGCAGGAACGCGAATGCGCCACGGGCGTGAAGCTCAGCGGTTAGCGCGAATGCGCCGACCTCCAGGGCGTAGCCCAGCGGCCACCCGATCGAAAGCACCTGCAGCCGACTCGGCGGCGAGCTCGAACCGGGACACAGCAGCAGATAGAGCAGGCAGCCCGGGAGGAGAACATAGAGGGCTTCGAAGGCGAGAAACCGCGCTATGTCTCCAATTTGGACCCCCGAGATCAGCCAGATCCCGAGCAGCGTGGAGGCGACGAGCAGAGCGGCCAGCCATGCCGCCCATCTGCCGATCTCTCCGGTGAGCGACGACCCCAGGGAACCCGGCCGGCCGGTGGGCCGCTCTAGGCCAAGGCGCGCGGCCATGGGGGCGGCCATGGGAGCGGCCGGCGGAGGAGCCCGCCCACGTTCGAGCGCACAGACACGAGCGCAGGGATAGATAGAAACATTGAATTAACCAGAATGCTCAGGATTATATGTTCGGAGCAGTGTGCCTGCGAAGGCCAGGAGCCCCCGTACACACTTCACCCGCAGGCTCCCGCGCGGACGCCCCGAGAACAAACCCGGGACCCAGCGCTCACCCCTCGATGAGCGTGCTCACCACGGCCTCGTAGACCCCCGCGCCGTGGGGGGCCTCGCAGAGGCGCACGTTCTCGTGTCCGGCGAGCGCCTCTCGGATCGTCGGGTCGCGCTGGGGGGCGTTGGCCACCAGCCAGAACGTCTGCACGTGCTCGGCGCAGGCCAGGTCCTCGCGCGAGTCCCCCACCGCAAACGTCGCCTCCCGCGGGTGCCCCAGGGCGCGGCGGTGGAAGGCGACGGCGGCCGCCTTGGAGACCCCCGCGGGCACCAGGTGGTAGCCGCGCACCTGGGAGAGGCCCCCGAGCGCGGGCGAGCGCCGGCTCACCGAGCCGTTGTCCACCAGCCGCAGGCCCTCGTAACCGTGTTCCGCCAGCACGCGATCGGCCTCCCCGGCATCCACAAGGCCCCGGAAGAGGTGGGAGACTTCGCGCTCGGTGTGCCAGGGGTCGTGGTGCTCGAGGCGCCCCGCGTAGTGCTCCAGCAGCAGGGCGGGCGCCCCAGAGCGCTCGATCTGCTGGGCGATCGTCAGTTCGCCCGGCAGCATGCTGCCCGTCAGCCAGCGCTCCTCCCCGTCGAGCACCACGCAGGCTCCGGCCTCGTAGATGTAGGAGCTCTGGCCCAACAGGCGGGCGTCCTCCGCGAGCTGCGCCTTGCGACGGCCCGACATCAGCACCACCTCCACCCCCGCCCGCAGGCACGCCTGCACCGCCCGCACCCCCTCGACCGAGACCTTCCCCTCCCCGTCGTGCAACAGCGAGGCGCCCCTCCCCAGCAGGGTGCCGTCCAGGTCAAGGTAGAGGCAGCGCACGCTCATCCTCCATCCTCACGCACGCCCCATTCCCGGCCCCGGCCACTCCCCACCCGCGCCAAGGCTCAGGCGACCCCTGCGCTCTGAAGCGGTGGGCGCTCGGGCGCGGGCTCGCACTCCAGCCCTGTGAGCCGCCCCTCGCGCTCGAGGCGCTGTGCGATCGTCGCCAGCACCGTGCGCGCCATCGGGGTGAGCGCCGCGAGGGGCTGGTGGCGGTTGCGGTGCACCCCCAGGTCCACCTGCGCGATCCTCTCCAGGCCAACCTCCCTCCAGGTGTCGATCAGCATCGCGATCTCCACCCCGTAGCCCGTCGCGAAGGGCAGCCGTTCGAGCAGCTCCCTGCGCGCCGCGACCTCCCCCGCGAGCGGCTGGCGCACCTCGACGAGCTCCGGGTAGAAGAGCGCGAGCGCGGGGCGCGCCGTGAGGTGGTTGACGCGCCCCCCACCCTCCCGCAGCGCGATCCCGCCATGCTCGAAGGGGCGCCTGTAGAAGGCCTTCACGAGCTCCACCCCGGCCTCGCATACGAGCGGGCCCAGGAGGCCCGTGGCGAAGTGGGCAGGGAAGTCCTCGACGTCGGCGTCCAGGTAGCAGACCAGATCCCCCTCCAGAACGGAGAGCGCCCTCCACATCGCGTCCCCCTTGCCCAGCACGCGGCCAAGCCGCGGCATCAGCTCGGCCTCCTGGTGAACCGTGGCCCCCGCCCGCTTCGCCACCTCCGCGGTCCCGTCGCGGGAGGCCGCATCCACCACCACGACCTCGTCGATCGCCCCCACCTCCTTCAGCTTCACGAGCTCGCCCACGATCGCCCCCACCGTCCCCGCGCACTCCTTCGCCGGCAGGCACACCGACACGCTTGCCCCCCGCGCAGCCGCAATCCGCTCCGCCGAGTAGAGCGAATGATGGAAAGTGCGCTCTCGCGCCCACAGTTCCGCAGTCGAGCCCGCCATCGCCTCTACTATCGCAATCGGTGGCGATAGAGCGCACGATCGAGCCCTGGAGCGCCCTGCTCGACGAGGGCCGCGCCGACGGGCGACTCGTGCGCGAGGCGAATGAGGGTCCGGGAACGGCCCAGCTCGTGGAGCCCCCCGCGGAGCTGCACCCGGAGGTGCTCGCCGCCCTGGCGCGCGCGGGCATCGAGCGGCTCTACTCCCACCAGGCCCGCGCTCTGCACGCCGCCTGGGAAGGCCCGCTGATCGTCACCACGGGCACCGCCTCGGGCAAGTCGCTGTGCTTCAACCTCCCCACCCTTGACGTGCTCTGCCGCGACCCCCACGCGCGTGCGCTCTACCTCTACCCCACCAAGGCCCTTGCGCAGGACCAGGCGCGCGCCCTGCAGCGCTTCGGCCTGGGGGAGCGTCTGCGGCCCGCGATCTACGACGGGGACACCCCCCGGGAGGCCCGCACCCAGATCCGCCGCCGCGCGAACGTGGTGCTCACCAACCCCGACATGCTGCACCTCGGCATCCTCCCCCACCACGAGGCGTGGGCCACCTTCTTCGCCAACCTCGCCGTCGTGGTGGTCGACGAGGCCCACGTCTACCGCGGCGTGTTCGGCTCCCACGTCGCCAACGTCCTGCGCCGCCTGCGCCGCATCGCAGCCGCCTACGCGACCGAGCCGCGTTTCCTGCTTGCCTCCGCCACGATCGCGAACCCGCTCGAGCTCGCCGAGCGGCTCACCGGCCTGGAGGGGATCGGGCTGATCGACGAGGACGGATCCCCCACCCCGCAGCGGCGGATCGCGATGTGGAACCCCCCCCTGACCGACGCCACCCTCGGCGCGCGCCGCTCCGCGCTGGGGGAGGCCGCGGAGCTGCTCGTGCGGCTCGTGCACGAGGGCGCGCGAGCGATCTGCTTTATAAAGTCCCGCAAGGGCGTCGAGCTGCTCAGCCGGCTCGTGCGGGCAGAGCTCGAAGCGGGGACAGAGGGAGGAGGAGGGGGAGGAGGAGGAGGAGAGAGTGGGGGACACGCGGCTCGGGGGCCCTCGCAGGCCCAGCAGGAGAGCCTTGCCGACCTCGTGGTCCCCTACCGCGCCGGCTATACCCCCCAGCAGCGGCGCGAGCTCGAGGGGCGCCTGATGAGGGGGGAGCTGCGCGCGGTGATCACCACGGACGCGCTGGAGCTCGGGATCGACATCGGCGAGCTCGACGCCGCGGTGGTCGTCACCTTCCCCGGAACGGTCGCCTCGCTGCGCCAGATGTGGGGGCGCGCTGGCCGATCTTCGATCGGTCGCCGCGGGCGGGGCCTGGCGGTCTTCATCGCCGGGGAGGACGCTCTGGACCAGTTCTTCTGCCGCCACCCCGACGAGTTCCTGCAGCGGCCGGTGGAGTCCGCGATCCTCGATCACGAGAGCCTCCAGATCCACCTCTCCCACCTGCTCTGCGCCGCCTTCGAGGGGCCCCTCTCCAGCGAGGACGCGGAGATCCTCGGGCCCCGCTGGGAGGCCTACGCGGAGATGCTTGCGGGCCGAGGCGCGCTGCGCCGCCGCGAGGGCAACCGCTACGTCCCCCGCCGCCCCGACGAGTACCCCGCGGCGGCGGTCTCGCTGCGCTCCGCCTCGATGGACAGCTTCGCGATCGTCGACACCTCCTCGGGGGAGCTGCTCGGCACCACCGAGGCGGCCCGCGCCCACTCCACGGTGCACCAGGGGGCGATCTACATGCACCTCGGGCGCTCCTATGAGGTGCGGGAGCTCGACCTTCAGCGCCGCCGCGCCCTGGTGGCCCCGTTTGAGGGCGACTGGTACACCCAGCCCAAGCGCGAAACCGACACCACCATCGAGAGTGTGCTCGCCCGTCGCGAGACGCTCGGCGTCACGCTCTCCTTCGGGGAGGTCTCCGTCACCGAGACCGTGCTCGCCTATCAGCGCCGCCGCCTCGCCGACCACGGCCAGATCGACCTCGTCACGCTCGATCTGCCCGAGACCAGCTTCTCCACGCAGGGCCTCTGGTTCGAGCTCGACCCCGACACGCTGGGCGCATGCGTCCCCGGCGCCAGCGCATCCGTGACCGGCGAGCACATGGGGAGCACCGCCGGGGTGGCTGGGGAGGAGACGGTGCTCGGTGCGCTGCACGCCGCCGAGCACGCGCAGATCGCGGTGCTGCCGCTAATCGCGATGTGCGACCGCTGGGACATCGGCGGACTCTCCACCAACCTCCACCCCCAGACGGGGGGGCCCACGATCTTCATCTACGACGGGCACCCCGGCGGCGTCGGGATCACGCGGGCCGCGTTCCTGCGCTTCGAGGAGCTCTGCCGTGACGCCCATCGCCTGATCGCGGAGTGTCCCTGTCGCGCCGGCTGCCCCTCCTGTGTGCAGTCCCCCAAGTGCGGCAACCTCAACGAACCGCTCGCCAAGGCGGGGGCGCGTCGGATGCTCGAGGGGATGCTGGGCCAGCCGGGGAAGAGCGCGGCGCCAATGGCGCGGAGCGCACCCTAACCGACGAAGACCGGGGATGCGCCCGTCACAATGATTGCGCATGTCCAACCTCCTTCCCGGCAAGAGAGCGATCGTGGGCCTCGCCGCACTGTTTGCGCTCGCGGTCGCGGCTCCGACGAGCAGCGCGGGCCGCGACCAGGATCCCACCGGCCTCGGGAGCACAACCAGCCCGCCCACTGGCCTCGGGAGCACAACCAGCCCGCCCACTGGCCTCGGGAGCACAACCAGCCCGCCCACCGGCCTCGTGGCCCCGACCACCATTTCCACTGGCCTCGGCGAAGTCCCGGTCGGCCTCGGCGGAGGTGCGGGCGGGCGTGTGGAGCTGACCGCATGGGCGCTGCGCCCGGACCCTGAAGACCTCGGGCAGCTGCGAGGCTGGCCCACCGGAGACTTCGGGGGCGCGCCGGTGAGCATTCCCGACGTGGTCAACCCCGCGCCGATCAAAGGCAGGCGGGCGGTCCCCGACTTCGATGGCTCGGTGGCGTGGTACCGCACAACCATCACCGCGCCCGTCACGGGCACCTACGCGCTGGAATTCCAGTCGGCCAACTACTTCGTGGAAGTGTGGATGGATGGGCACCCACTGGGCTCCCATGCGGGCTTCTACCTGCCCTTCGAATTCCGCGATGCGCTGGCGGCCGGTCCGCACACGCTGGTGGCGCGGGTGGACTGGCGCGACCCGCTGCTGCAGACCCACGAAGGCTTCAACCGCTCGTGGTTCAACTTCGGCGGCCTCGACGGCGCGGTCAGCCTGCGCGAGATCGCCGCCAGCGAACTGTCGGACCCCACGATCCAGACGACGCTCACGCCCGACGCCCCCACCGCGACGCAGGCGACCGTACAGCTGGGGGTGGCGGTGCGCAACAACGGGCCGGCGCGCACGCTCGCGCCCGAAGGCACGCTCAACCGGCCCGGGCAGACGATCCCCGTGACCTTCACCCCGCAGCCCGTCGGCTCCGAACAGACGGTGACGATGACCGCCACAGTGACGGTCCCCTCCCCGGCGCTGTGGGCGCCCGGGAGCCCCAACCTCTACGAACTGACGCTGGACATTCCGGGGGAGAGCAGCTACACCGCGCGCGTGGGCCTGCGCCAGCTCACCTGGGGGGCGGGGAAGATGTACCTCAACGGGCAGCCCCTCACGCTGCACGGCGCCTCGATCCAGTTCGAAGCGCCCGGCCACGGCGACGCTCCCGGTCCCGCCGAAGAGGAGACGCTCGTGCAGGAGCTGCGGGCGATCGGCGCCAACGCCGCCCGTACCCAGCACCCGTTGCCCACCAGCATGCTCGAACGCCTCGACGCCGCCGGGATCCTGGTGTGGCAGGGCGTCGGCCCAGTGGACCCCTCCGGCGACTGGACGGGCATCACGCCACAGCTCGCCGAACGGGCGCGCGAAGACGTGCGCGGCACTGTCCAGGCCGACCAGCCGCACCCCTCGATCATCGCCTGGAACCTCACCAACGAGATGGCCGGCAACGGCCACCCGGGAGGGCAGGCGCAGTATGTCGAAGCGATGTCCCAGTGGCTGCACACCTACGACCCCGGACGGATGGTGGCGGTCGACGTCTGGGGGGAGCACCCCCCGCGGCACGCGGGCCCGCTGTACAGCGACGTGGACGCGGTCTCCGAGACCGACTACTCGGGCTGGTATGAGGGACTGCACGACAAGCCCACGAAGCTGCGCAAGCTGATCGACGGCCGCCTCGCGGCGATGAACGCGACGTTCGCGGGCAAAGTCCAGATCATCAGCGAGTTCGGCGCCGAAGGCAACGCGCTGAACCGCCCCGGCCGCCCCGGCAGCTACTCATTCCAGACGCACCTGATCACTCAGCACATCCGCCTCTACGAGGCCGACCACGCGCTCAGCGGGATGCTGGTGTGGGTGCTGCGCGACTTCGCGCTCACCCCCACCTACTACGGCGGCTCAGTGCTCGCCGAGGACCATCGCATCAAGCTGATCGAAGGGATCCTCGGCAAGGGCCTGTTCGACTACGCCGGCCACCCCAAGCCGGCCGCGAACGCGGTGGCCAAGCTGTTCGAGGCGCTGCCGACCTACTGAGCGTCGGGCCAGATGGCGGCGCCCATGACGCCGTCGCCATCCTCGGGCCGGGGGCCGCCGACGGCGAGGATGTCCAGCCCCTCGGCGCCCGCCTCGAAGGCGCGCACAACATCGGGCGCCACGCGCACGACGTCCCACTGACGAAGATCCTGGGTGTCGCCATCGAGCAGCACCCGCCCGGACCCGGCGACGACGATGTAGGCCTCCTCCTGCTCGCGGTGACTGTGGGCAATCGGGCTGCGCATGTTCGCCGCGTAGCGGAAGAGGCTGACCCCGAGGTCGCGCGACTCCAGATGCTTGCGAGCGAACCGGCCCTCGATGCCCGGGGCCCGATCACCCACGGAATCCTCGAGGTCCAACAGGTTCACGGTGGCGAAGCGGGACATGTGCTCTCCTTTGGCGTGGGGTGTGAGGCTCTCACGTTAGCCAGCGGCCCGCAACCTCCGCTACCGGTTACCACGCGCGATCTTGCCCAGATCGATCGTGGCGTCGTACAGCTTGGGATCCACGCCCTGCTCGAGCGCGACTTCGCGCAGGGGGCGTCCGGAGTCGGTGGCCTGCTTGACGATCGCGGTGGCGCGGTCGTAGCCGATCGCGCCGTTCAGCGCGGTGGCGACCGCGAGTGTGGCCCCCGCGGAGGCGTCGGTGCCGGTGCGGTTGGGGCGGATGCCATCAACACACTTCTCTGCGAAGGCGCGAGAGGCGCTGGAGAGCAGGTGCAGGGACTGGAGGAGGTTGCGGGCGATCAGGGGGATGCGGACGTTGAGCTCGAACTGGCCCTGCATCCCGCCCACGGTGATCGCGGTGTCGTTGCCGATCACCTGCGCGCACACCTGGAGCACGACCTCGGGGAGCACGGGGTTGACCTTGCCGGGCATGATCGAGGAGCCCTTCTGCAGCTCGGGGAGGTAGAGCTCGCCGATGCCCGCGCGGGGGCCGGAGCCCATCAGGGCGAGGTCGCCGGCGATCTTGGTGAGCGAGACCGCGATCACCTTCAACGCGCCGGAGAGCTCCACGAGCGCGTCGCGGTTGGCCTGCGCCTCGAAGGGGTCCAGGGGCGGGGCGATCTGCTTCAGGCCGGAGTCCTTCTTCAGCCGCGCGCGCACCCTCTCGGCGAAGCGCGGATGCGTGTTGAGGCCGGTGCCCGTGGCGGTGCCGCCGAGGGGGATCTGCCCGACGTGCTCCAGGGCGCCCCGCACACGCTCCTGAGCGAGGGCCATCTGGGCTGCGTAGCCACCGAACTCCTGCCCGAGGGTGACGGGCACGGCGTCCATCAGATGGGTGCGCCCGGCCTTGACTATGCCCTGGAAGCTCCTGGCCTTCCGGCCGAAGGAGCGTTCGAGCTGGCGCAGCGCGGGGAGCAGCTCCCGTTGGGCGACCTCCAGGGCGGCGAGGTGCACGGCGGAGGGGAAGACGTCGTTGGAGGACTGCCCCATGTTGACGTGATCGTTGGGATGCACGGGGCGGGCGGGGTCCCGATCTGTTGCGAGGGCGGCGATGACCTCGTTGGCGTTCATGTTGGTGGAGGTGCCCGAGCCGGTCTGGAAGACGTCGATCGGGAACTGGGAATCGTGTTTGCCCGCGGCGATCTCGGCGGCGGCTTTCTGGATGCGCCCCGCGCGGCGCTTGTCGAGCAGTCCGAGCTCCGCGTTGACCACAGCGGAGGCCCCCTTGATGCGAGCCAGCCAATGAACCACAGCTACAGGTACGGTCTCCCCGGAGATGGGGAAGTTCTCCACGGCCTTGGCGGTCTCCCCGCCCCACAGCTGCTTGTCTGCCATCTGCTCTCCTCTTGAATCGACGCCCTCGGTGAAACCCATAGGACCCTATCCGACCCGGCTGCGCCACCCTCACAGAAGAAGAGGCGCCCAGCTCGCCGCCCTTTTATCCGCAGAACGCGACGAGCTCCCGGGCGAGCCCGACGGGGTCGTCGTAGGCGATCAGAAAGCCGGTCCCCGGCAGCACGCGCAGCTGTCCGTGGGGGAGCAGCGCCAGCGCCTCTTCGGCGCCGGCGAGAGGGTGGAGGCGATCACGGTCGGCCCACAGCAGCAACACGGGCTGTTCGAGCTCTGGGTAGAGGTCGAACAGCGAGTCTGGGGGTCCACGGGGCCAGCGACGCGCGAACTTGGCCCAGGAACGAGCGAGGCTGGGGTTGCCGGGGACATCGGCGAAGGCGTGGCGTACGAGGTCGCACGCGCCGGGCTCCCCACGCGCGGAGAGCCTCTGGCCGAGCGAGGGATTGAACACAACCGGAGCGGCACGGGTAAGCACGCGGTCAGCGCCCGGCAGCGCCCCGGCGCGGGCGGCGATCCGCCAGACGGCACGCAGCCGGGCCTGCTCGGGGGGACGGTGCAGGCGGTTGGGCATCAGCACCATGCGCGCGGGCGCCAACTCCCCGCGGTGGACGGCGTGCAGGAGGATCTCCGCGCCGATGTCGTGCGCGGCGATCATGGGACGCGGCCCGAGCACGTCAGTGGCGAAGCCACCGAGCACCTCGGCGAACCAGTCGATCGTGTAGGGGTGCCGGGGGCGATCCTCGGAGTCGCCGTGGAGTGGTAGGTCGGGGAGCACCACGCGAAAGCGCTCGCTCAGGCGCCGCACGACGGGCTCCCACTCCAGGTGGGAGAGCATCGCGGAGTGCAGCAGCGCCAGGGGGGGCCGGCGCCGAGTTCGCGGTAGGCCACGCGGGCGCCGTCAGGGTGGTGGTAGAGGCGCAGTCTCACGCCGGTGCGCGGTAACGGACCACACGTGCATCGTAGGATGCCCTTGCGGGCACGCGACCGTGGGCATCCTCGAGGGGCGCCGCCGCACCCCGCTCGAGCCGCTACCGGGAGAGGCCCTGAGAGCCCACCGGATCGCCGGAGGCCTTGGGGTGAAAGACGCCGTTGCGGAAGATCGTGAAGTTGACCGCGGCTAGCAGCACGGCGGTGGCGAGGTAGACCAACTCCGTCGGAAGCCCGAGCACGCCGGGCAGCACCGCGACGCTGGCGGCGGTCAACCCGTACTGGGTGCCGGCAAGCGTGATGTAGCGGCCGAACTGGCGGCGCAGGGGCAGAGCGAACTCCTCATGGTGCACCCACACGAACAAGCGGTGCAGCGTGAAGTTGATGGCGATCGCCAGCGAGAACCCGATCGCGAGCGCGACCTCGAAGGAGAGGCCCACGACGAGCGCGAGGAGCGTGGTGCTGAGCAGGTAGACGAACGCGGTCGTGCAGCCGCTCACGATGTAGCGCACTCCCTGTCCGAGCAGACCCGCGTCGGGGGTCAGGAGCCGCTGGAGGCGCTCCCTCATCCCGCCCCCGGGCCCACACGCTCGAGGACCCCCGGGGCGGCCCGCAGGCGCAGGAACGCGTCGGTCTCCGCCAGGGCGGCCGGCGTGCCGATCTCATAGAAGCGCTCGTGGGCCTCGAAGCCGAGCAGCTCGCCGGCCTGCGCAAGGCGCCGGTGGAGCTCCGCGAGATCGCGCTCGAAACCCGGGGCACGATCGAGCGCGGTGGACTCTAGGCCACTGAGGCCATAGTCGATCCATTCCATCGCACCCGGCGGCGCATGCTTGTCGTAGGCGACGATCATGCCGTCGCGGTAGACCACGTTCGAGGTGTCCCAGCGGCCTTCGTTGCGAAGCACCGCCATCACCGCCGGCAGGCCGCTCACGCTCCAGGCCCGCGCAAGCGCCCCGTAGTCGATCCTCAGGTAGGTGTCGCCGTAGAGCACCAGAAAGCGCTCGCCGAGCAGCGGTCGCGCGCGCCGCAGGGCACCGAGCGTGCCCTCCAGCCCGGGGGCGTCGAAGCTGTAGAGGATGCGCATCCCAAAGCGCTCGCCGCCGACCCGGGACTCGATCAGCTCCCCCCGGTAGCCCACGCACAGCACCACCTCACTCGCGCCATGCGAGGCGAGCAGACGCAGCTGGTGAAACAGGAATGGCTCTCCCGCCACCTCGAGCAGCGGCTTGGGGACATCGCGCACATGCTCTCCAAGCCGCGTGCCCAGGCCTCCGGCGAGAATGCACACCGGGGGGAGGGTGGCGGCGGCCCCCATCGCTCAGCGCAGGCCGATCGGCCCGAGCCGACTCTGCTCGGCCCGCTCCTCGGCGCCCTGCCCCGCCTGGTGCCCCTCGCCCCCCGCCGGACCACCACTCCGAGAGGCGCTTCGTGAGGGGTCCCGCCGCGCACCGGCCCGCTCGCCTCCCGCCGGACCACCACTCCCCGAGGCGCCCCCCGTCACACCTGGCCTCCCCGCCGCCGCGGGAGGGCGGGCATTCAGCCGCTGCTCGTCGCGCCCATCCTGCTCCCAGCCGAAGCTGGACTCGACTATGTACTTGGGCCGCTCGCGGGACTCGTCATAGATCCGTCCCACGTACTCCCCCATCACGCCCAGTGAGAGCAGCTGGATGCCGCTGAAGAACGAGACCACGATCACGATCGTCGGGTTGCCCACCGGAAACGCCACGCCGCCGATCTTCAGCACGAGGTAGGCGAATGCGAACAGGAGGGCCACGCCGGCGAGCGCCGTGCCCGCGAGCGAGATCAACTGGAGGGGTTTGCGGGAGAAGCCGACGATCCCGTTGAGGCCTTCCACCCATGACCCCCAGGCGTGGCTGTACTTGGTCGTGCCCGCCACTCGCGGGTCGCGGTCGAAGATGATGCTGGTCTGGTGGAAGCCGACAAGGGCGACGAGGCCCCGCAGGTAGCCGTGGACCTCCTTCAGCGCAACCACGTGCTCGACGACGCGGCGGCTCATCAGGCGGAAGTCGCCGGTGTTGACGGGGATCTCGACGTCCGCGACGCGGTTCATCACGCGGTAGCCGACGGCCGCAATGGCGCGTTTGGCGATTCCCTCCCCCGCGCGCGTGCGCCGCTGGGCACACACCACGTCATAGCCCTCGCGCCAGCGCTCCACCATCTCGGGGATCAGCTCCGGGGGATCCTGGAGATCGCAGTCGATCACGACCGCCGCGTCGCCCGCCGCCGCCCCAAGACCCGCCAGCATCGCCATCGACTGCCCGAACCTGCGTGAGAACCTCAGCATCTTCACCCGCGGGTCCTCCCCGCGCAGAGCGAGGATTAGCTCTTCGGTGCGATCGCTGGAGGGGTCCACACTGAAGATCAGCTCCCACTCCAGATCCTTCAGCCCGTCCATCACCTCGCGCAGGCGAGCGTAGATCCGCGGGACGTTCTCCTCCTCGTTGTAGGCGGGGACCACGATGCTGAGCATCTGCTTGCTCACGGGGCTCCTCCCGGGCACCGGAGGACGGTGAGGCCGCGGATCCCGAACGGCAGCCGCACCCCGCCCCGCAGCAGCGCCTCCTCCAGGCGGCAGGCCAGGCGTCCGACGTGAGAGTCCTCGGTGCGCTCCACGTCGCGCACCGCCCTGCGTTCAAGCGCCGCTCCCCGCAGGTGCCCGTAGCGGCGGCGGTTGCGCTGCTTGACAAGCCAGAAGGCCGGATACAGCGGCGCCCCCAGGCAGATGTCCTCCAACACCTCGAGGCCC
Source organism: uncultured Solirubrobacterales bacterium (assembly GCA_963771915.1). Classification (GTDB taxonomy): domain Bacteria; phylum Actinomycetota; class Thermoleophilia; order Solirubrobacterales; family Solirubrobacteraceae; genus Palsa-744. The sequence goes on from CAVYVD010000001.1 coordinate 1,395,443, forward strand.
GCACCGCGCGCCTTGCGGGCGAGCTCCCCGCGCGCATAGCGGCGCTCGTGGCCCACGAAGCGGTCGTAGTAGTCGTAATTGCCGGGACCCAGCGGGACGACGATCACCGCACGCGCGCCGGGCCGCAGGATCCGGAGGATTTCGGCGAGCGCCCGCCTGTCGTCGGGCACGTGCTCCAGCAGGTTCGCGCTCATCGCCGCGTCCACACTCGCGTCCGCGAGCGGCAGCGCGCAGGCGTCCGCCTGGAGCAGCAGCGCCTGGGAGTTGGCGGCGTGCGCCTTACGCAGTCCGCTGTCGAGGAGGTCCAGCCCGATCAGCGTGAGGTGGGGAGCGCCGCGGAGCAGGTCCTGGAGCAGGTAGCCGGAAGCGCAGCCGATGTCGATCACGCAGCCCTCCCGCGGAAGCGCTCCCAGGCGCTCAGCACCGCGCGCCGCGTCCACACATCCAGGCAGTGGGTGCGGCTGAGCTCCTCGTGTAGGCGCTCGAGGCTCCCGGCGCCGGCGCCCGCACGCTCGGGGGTTACGTAGCTGAGGAACGCCCGGCGCTCGCCCGCACTCGTCAGCCAGCCGGCGTCGAAGGGCGGTACGCGCGCCGCTCCCGGCGGAGGGCGCAGACAGCGCTCCAGGACGGGGCTGGGGGGCAGACTCTGAGTGGAGGGGACGCTCATGCGTACTCACTTGCGTAGGCGCCGCCAAACTCGAAGTCGAACGCGAGCTCGGGCGCGTGGGCCGCGGCCATCGCCCGCCGGGTCTCCTCGGGCCTGCGCGTATACACGAGCAGGAACCCCCCGCCGCCCGCGCCGACGAGCTTGCCTCCGATGGCCCCGCTGCGCCGAGCCTCCTCGTAGAGGCGATCGACGTGCTCGCTCGTCATCCCCGGGGAGCGCGCGCGCTTGTGCTGCCAGTGCTCGTGCATGAGCTCCGCGTAACCCTCAAGGTCGCCCTCTCCGAGCAGCTCGTGGATGCGTCGCCCCAAATCCTTGGTGCGGTGCAGATTCTCGATCATCCGCTCGTCGCCGGCCTTGGAGCGCTGGTCCTGGTCGGCCAGAATCTGTGAGGCCGAGCGCGCCGCTCCTGTGTAGAACAGCAGGAGCTGGTCGCGCAGCTGCCTGAGCACGGCGAGGTCGAGCTCGAGCGGGCGCACCTCGACGCTCCCGTCGGAGTGGAAGGTGTAGGCGCAGATCCCCCCGTGGGCGGCCACATATGGGTCCTGCTTGCCAACCGGCTCACCGAGCACGTCCATCTCGATCTCACACGCCGCCTCAGCGAGGTCTCCCGGGCTGATCGAGCTGTGGCGGGCCATCACGAGTCCCTTGAGGAGGCAGACCGCGTAGGCCCCCGAGGAGCCCATCCCGGTTCCGGCGGGAACGTCGGCCACCGAGGCGATCTCAAGCGGCGAGCCGCACCAGTGGCGTTGCAGGCTCTCGCGCAGGATCGGGTGGCGGATCTGGCAGATTTCGTCCACCTCCTCGAGCTCGGAGTACTTCATCCGGTAGCGCCGCTGGAAGACGGTGTGGGTGAGCATGTAGACGTACTTGTCGATCGCCCCCGAGACGAGGAAGCCGCCGTGCTCGCTGTAATAGGAGGGCAGGTCGGTACCACCGCCGCCGAGTGAGATCCGCAGCGGGGCGCGACTGAAGATCATGCTCATCCGATTGCCTTGGAAGTCAAGGGAGGGACCCCTAGGAGATGGCGCTCGCGCGGTGCACCGTCCGGCCGCCGAAGATCCCCATCAGAGCGCCTCTCCGGCGACGGCGCCCTGCGCCGCCTGCTCGCGCCAGGCGTACTCGTTGGCGTCCAGCCACTCCAGGGTGCGCAGCACGCCCTGGCGGATCGTGAGCTTCGGCGCCCAGCCCAGGCTGCGGATCCGGGCGGTGTCGAGGTAGATCAGCGGGCTGTCCCCGAGCCACCCCCCGCGCCCGCCGGCGTACTCGATCTCGGGCTCCAGCGAGAGGTGCTCGGCCACCGTGCGCGCCTCCTCGCGGATCAGCACCGTTTCGTCGGTGCCGAGGTTGTAGATGAACGTGCCGTGCTCCCCGCGATGGCGCTCGGTGGCGGTGAGGATCGCGTCGATGCAGTCCTGGACGTAGAGGAAGGACTTGTTCTGGTTGCCGTCGCCCAGCACCCGCAGGCGCGTGGGATCGCGCTTCAGCGCGCAGTAGAAATCATGGAGGTGCCCGTGGATGTAGCGCTCGCCGAGGATCGCGGCGAAGCGGAAGATCACGCCGGTGAAGTCATAGCCGGTCGCATATGCGGCGATCATCCCTTCGCCGGCCACCTTGGAGGCACCGTAGAGGGAGTTCTGGATCGGGTAGGCGACATCCTCGGGCGTGGGGAAGACGGCGGGTTCGCCGTACATCGCACCCGTGGAGGAGAAGGCGATCCGCGAGACGCCCCGCGCGCGCATCGCCTCCAGGACGTTGGCGGTCGCGATCGTGTTCTGCTCGAGGTCCCGCCGCGGGTGCTCGAAGCCCCGGCGCACGTCGGCGTTGGCCTGTAGGTGAAAGACCCAGTCGCAGCCCTCGAAGGCATCCTCGAGGGCTGCCATATCGAGCACGTCGCCCTCGATCAGCCTCACCCCTCCCCGGGCGAGGGCGTCCGCCACGAACTCACGCCGGCCGGTGCGGAAGTTGTCGAGGATCGCGACCTCCACGCCACACTCGCTCAGACGGTCAGCGAGGTTGCTGCCGATGAAGCCCGCGCCGCCGGTGATGCAGACGCGTTTCATATTCACCTGTGGGGGGCAGGAGGAGGTCGAGCTGTCAGTTGCGGTGTTGGTGGACATCGGTCTCCTAGAGGGCAAATCCCGCTGCTACGGCATCGCCGTGAAACATGCGCACGGTCTCCAGCGAGTACTGCTCGAGGCTCTTTCCCAGGCAGTCGAGCTTCTTCAGCAGCCCGTGGGTGATGGTGATGATGTGACACCCCACCTGGTCGGCCTGCACCAGGTTGAGGATCTCGCGGGGCGAGGCCCAGATCAGTTCCGAGCGGGGCGCGGCAGCCATGATCTCCACCGAGCGGGCCATGATCGGCACAGGGTCCACGCCGGCGTCCGCGATCCGCCCGGCAAAGACCGAGATGTAGGAGGGCGCACCCTGCTCCACCGCCGCCGTGACCATCTCCACCTGGGCGGTGGTGAAGAGGGCGGTCACGTTCACCTTCACGCCCTCCTCGGAGAGCTCGCGCACGAGCGCGGCGAGCGGCTCGCCCGCGGTCGTGGTGACGGGGACCTTGACATACACGTTCTCACCCCAACCGGAGATCAGGTGTGCCTGGCGGGCGATCTCCCGCGGATCGTCCGCGAAGACCTCGAAGGAGATCGGGTGCTCGGTGACGCGCTCGAGCAGGCTGTGGGCGAACTCCGCGTAGCTGCGCAGGCCGGCCTGGCGCATCAGCGTCGGGTTGGTCGTGAACCCCTCGATCCGCGGATCGAGGGCGAGCGCCAGGATGCCCTCGAGGTCGGCGCCGTCGGCGAATATGCGTGTGGAGATGCGGTCGAGCATTGGTCGATCACCTTGCGGATGACCATACGAAATTCACTTCCGCGGAACTGTTTCCGACTCAGTCGCCGAGCAGGAGGCCCACCGCGCCGGCGAGATCGACGGCCCGGAGGTCCGGCTGAATCCCGCTCCGGCGCTTGTGCTCGCTGCCGGGATGCTCGACCAGCACGGTCCGGCAGCCCGCCGCGCGGCCGGCCGCGACATCGGTGTCGGTGTCTCCCACCATCCACGACGCCCGGAGGTCGATCCCCAGCGCCGCAGCGGTCTCCAGCAGCATCCCCGGGGCGGGCTTGCGGCAGGAGCATGGTCCGGTGAGCTCGGGCACGACGCCCTGCGGATGGTGCAGGCACAGACGCGTGCTCGCGAGCACCGCTCCCTCCTGGGCCAGCAGCTCGATCGCCACCTGGTGCACCGCCAGGAGCTCCTCGACGGACACCAGTCCCTTCGCGGCGGCGGGCTGGTTGGAGACGCACGCAACCGCGAAGCCCGCCCGCCCCAGACGCGCGGCGGCGGCGGCGGCCCCGGGGAGCAGGTGCACATCCCCGGGCGCGAGTGGGGACTCGGGGACGCCGGTGCCCGGATCGGGGACGAGCCCGTTGAGCACGCCGTCCCGGTCGAGGAACACCGCCGCGGGGCCGCTCACTCGGGACCGCCCGCGCGCGCCGCGAGGGACTCCCAGTGGCCCTGTTTGAGAGCTAGATCGGGGTGGCTGACGAGCCCGTGCCAAACCACCGCCTGGAGGGACTCCACCAGCGGCGTGCGCAGCTCGGGCGGAGGCTCCAGCAGGATCGCCACGTCGGCCAGCCGCGCAAGCGTGCCGCCCGGCACGCCGGCCACGCCGTAGATCGCCGCTCCGACCCCGCGGGCCGCCTCCATCGCATTCACGAGGTTGACCGAGACCCCCCGCTCGCGCGAGCCCCCGCCGACCGAGAAGACGAGCAGAGCGTCACGAGCGGCGAGGCGGGAGATCGCGAGCCACGCGCTGAGCGAGGTCTCCCAGCCATCGTCGTTGGTGCGCGCGGTGAGCTCGGAGACGTTGTCCGTTGGCGCGTAGCTCTCGATCAGGCAGAGCTTGCGAAAATCGTTGACCGCGTGCGAGGCGTGACCGGCGCCGCCACCGACCCCCAGGATGAACAGGCGCCCACCGCCCTCGCGAACCCGAGCCAGGCCGCTCGCCATCTCATCCAGCCGCGCGGGGTCGATCGCGCGCGCAAGCGCCGCCGCCGCGGCAAGGTAGGAGGCGCTGTGATCCCTCTCGCCCATCTGGATCGAGATCATCTCCAGGACCACCAGCCCCGTCTGGCGGGCCCCCGTCGCGCCGCTCGATGCTTGACGAACACCGGGAGAAACTGTTTTCGACTTGGAGGGCCGCGCGGCCCCCGATCGTCGCCCGCTCGGCTCGCCGATCGTCGCGAGCGCGCGGTGAACTCCTGCAAACGCACGACATCGACCGCGATGCAGGGGACCTTGCGGGGGTTGCCCCAAACCTGCGCAGGGGTGAGCATCCCTGCATGAGCGCGATTCGCACCAACGCGGCCGCCGCGATGCTGGGGGTCAGCCCTAACACCCTGCGCAGCTGGGAGCAGCGCTTCGGCTACCCCAGCCCACGGCGCACCGAGGGCGGCCACCGCCAGTTCGAGCTCGCCGAGATCGAGGCGCTGCGGCAGGCGTTCGAGGAGACACAGAACATCTCCTCGGCGGTCTCGATCGCCCGCGAGCGCGGCACGGGACTGGCCTCCCCTGGGCAGATGCGCAGCGCGCTCGCGGCCCTCGACCCGGAACGGGCCGACCGACTCTTGGAGGAGAGCCTCGCGGTGCGCTCGCTGGAGCGCACTGTGGAGTCGCTGCTGCTAGGCGCCGTGCAATCGCTGGGCGAGGACTCCGCGGCCGAGGAGGGGATCTCACCGGAGTACGGCTTCGCCTGGCGCTACGCAACCGGCTGGCTGGCCGCCGCGCTGCGGGTGGCGCCGCCGGCGGCTGGATCCGCGGAGGGGGTGCTGATCATCGACACGACGCGCCCCCCCGACATCGACGCCCTGAGGGTGCAGGCGCTGGAGCTGTGCCTGCGTCGAGGCGCCCTGCGGGTGCTCACCTTGCCGGTGGCGCTGCAGCCGGCGCGCGTGGGCCACGCGCTGCGCGCGCTGCGCCCCCGGGCGATGGTGCTCGCCGGCGGGAGCGCCTCGCTGGACGCCCTCGGGCGCCTGGTGTACGCCGCACGGCAAAGCGCGGGTGCAGAGCTCGAGGTGCTCGACTACCGCGGCGCCCTGCCGGACACGGGCGCGAGCATGGTTCGCCGCCTCCCCGGGGAGCCCCACGCGGCAGCCGACGCGCTGCGCGGAGCCCTGGCCGAGCCGCCCAGGATCGCCGTGCGTCGAAGGGCCGCGGCGGTCTCGGTGACCCCGTAGGCAGCGGCTGCAGTCGTGGGGACCCCGTAGACGGCGGCTGCACCCGCGCGGGCAACGCCTCTAGCAGACGCCCGTCCATCGGGTCCCCTCGGAGGACGCCCGCCCGTCGGGTCCCCCCGGAGGACGCCCATAGAATGAGCCGCCCGTGACGGCTCCCCCGCGGCATCCCCTCGTCCCACCGCGCAAGGTGGACCCCCAACAGCCGCTGCCGGCGCTGGAGGAGCGTGTGCTGGAGCGCTGGCGCGAGCACGAGGTCTTCGCGCAGTCGCTGCGGATGCGCGAGGGCGCCGAGCCGTGGGTCTTCTACGAGGGTCCCCCCACCGCCAACGGCCGCCCCGGCGCCCACCACGTGCTCTCGCGGGTGTTCAAGGACATCTACCCGCGCTACAAGACGATGCGCGGGCACCGCGTGGAGCGCAAGGGCGGCTGGGACTGCCACGGGCTGCCCGTGGAGATCGCGGTCGAGCAGCGGCTCGGGATCAATAGCAAGCACGAGATCGAGAACGTCGTGGGGATCGAGGAGTTCAACCGCCAGTGCCGCGAGTCGGTGTTCGAGTACCTGGAGGAGTGGAACCGCCTCACCGAGCGGATCGGCTTCTGGATCGATCTCGACGATGCCTACCGCACGCTCGACGAGAGCTACATCGAGTCGGTGTGGTGGGCGCTCGCGGAGATCCACCGCAAGGGGATGCTCTACGAAGAGAACAAGGTGGTGCCCTATTGCCCGCGCTGCGGAACGGCACTCTCCTCGCACGAGGTTGCGCTCGGCTATCAGGACGTGGTCGACCCCTCGGTGTACGTGCGTTTGCCCATGCACTTCCCCACGCGGGAGCAGTCCGGTGGCCTGGTGCAGCAGTCTGAGGGGCCTGTCTGGGTGCCTGCCCAAGCTCCCGATCCGGATTCACCCCTGCGAGCCGGCGACGCGCTGCTGATCTGGACGACGACGCCATGGACTCTGCCGGGCAACAGGGCGGTCGCGGTCGCGCCAAACGTCGAGTATGTGCGTGCACGCTACGAGGACGAGACGCTGATCCTCGCTACGGCGTTGGCGGAGAAGGTCTTAGGCGAAGGGGTTGAGATCCTCGACCGGTTCCCGGGCAGTGAGCTGGTCGGCCGCTCATATATGGGGCCGATTTTCAATACGGGTGCCGCGGGTGGCTTTCCGATCATCGCCGGGGATTTCGTCACCACCGAGGACGGCACGGGCCTTGTGCACATTGCCCCGGCGTTCGGTGCCGACGACTTCAACGCCTGGGCAGCAAACGGGAAGTTCGATCCAGAGCGCCCGGGAACGCTCTTCAACCCCGTCAAGCCCGACGGCACCTACGACGCTCGCGTGCTCAGTCGTGATGGGCGCTCCTACGAGGGGCGCTTCGTCAAGGACCCCAAGCTGACAGCGGAGCTGATCGAAGACCTGCGCCGTCACGGCCTGCTGTTTAAGGCTGCCGAGTACGAGCACTCCTACCCCCACTGCTGGCGCTGCGACACCCCGTTGATCTACTACGCGAAGCCTTCCTGGTACATCGCGACCTCACAGGCGCGAGACAGGATGCTCGCGGCCAACGAGACCATCGACTGGCATCCCCCCCACATCAAGCACGGCCGCTTCGGCGACTGGCTCTCGAACAATGTGGATTGGGCCATCTCCCGCGAGCGTTACTGGGGGACGCCGCTGCCGGTATGGCGCTGCGACGAGGGACACATTCACGTGATCGGCTCGTTCGCGGAGCTACAGGGGCTCTCGGGCAAGCCGCTCTCCGACCACCACCGCCCGTACGTTGACAACGTTGAGTTCGCCTGCACCGAAGACGGCTGCGAACAGCCGATGAAACGCGTCCCCGAGGTGATCGACGTGTGGTTCGACTCGGGGGCGATGCCCTTCGCCCAGCACCACGCGCCACTTGAGCACGAGGAGCGCTTCCAGGAGCGCTTCCCCGCGGATTTCATCTGCGAGGCACTCGATCAAACCCGCGGCTGGTTCTACTCGCTGCTCGCCGTCTCCACGCTGCTGTTCGACACGGCCCCCTACCGCAACGTGCTCTGCCTCGGGCTGATCCTCGACGCGGAGGGCCAGAAGATGTCCAAGTCCAAGGGCAACACCGTGGAGCCCTGGCAAGTGATCGACGCCTACGGCGCGGATGCGTTCCGCTGGTACTTCTTCACCTCCAAGCAGCCCTGGGACGGCTACCGCTTCTCCGAGGAGGCGATCGGGGAGGGCGTGCGCCTGTTCCTCAAGCAGCTCTGGAGCACCTACTTCTTCTACGTGCTGTACGCGCACGCCAACGAGGATGCGCTCGGTCAGGCGACGGAGGAGGAGTCCCTTAGCGAGGACCTCGACCGCTGGGCGCTCTCGCGGACTGCGGGGACCGCGGAGTTCGTGGCCGAGCGCCTCGACGCCTACGACGCGACCGCCGCGGGGCGCGCGATCGGGGAGCTGGTGGACGAGCTCTCCAACTGGTACGTGCGCCGCTCACGGAGGCGCTTCTGGGACGGCGACCCCGCCGCGTTCCGCACGCTGCGCAGATGCCTGCTCACGGTCGCCAAGCTGCTGGCCCCCTTCTGCCCATTCGTCGCCGACGAGATCTACGACAACCTCGACGGCACGCTCGCGAGCGTGCACCTCTGCGACTTCCCCCTCGGGGATGCGCTCCCCGCCCGCGACCGCGACCTGGAGGAGGCGATGGCGATCGCGCGCGAGACCGTGCGCCTCGGCCTCGGCGCGCGGGGACAGGCGAAGATCAAGGTGCGCCAGCCGCTCGCGGAGGCCGTGGTGGTCGCCGCCGGTCGCGAGCGCGCGGCGATCGAGCGCCTCGCCGACGTGGTGCGCGAGGAGCTCAACGTGCGCCGCGTGCGCTTCGTCGCCGGCGCCGAGGAGCTGGGGCGGTACGAGGTGAAGGCCAACTACCGCCGCCTCGGCCCGCTGTTCGGCAGGGAGATGCCGCTCGTCGCCGAGGCGATCGCGGCGCTCGACCCCGCCCAGGTCGCGGCGGCGGTGAGGGAGGGCGGCTCAGGTGGCGAGGCGGGACTCGGCATCTCGGTCGGCGGCCGCGAGCACACGCTCACCGCCGAGGACGTGATCCTCACCATGCGGGCCCCCGATGGCTACAGCGTCGAGCGCGAAGGCGCCCACGCGGTCGCGCTGGAGCTCGCGATCGACGAAGACCTGCGCCGCGAGGGCCGCTCGCGGGAGATCGTGCACGCGGTGCAGTCCGCGCGCAAGAGCGCCGGCCTCGCGGTCGAGGACCGGATCGAGCTCTCACTAGCCGGCGACCCCGCGCTGCTCGACGCGGCAGCCGCCCACCGTGACTACCTGGTGGGCGAGACGCTCGCGGTAGCGCTCCACCTCGGCGACGGACCGCCGCCGGCCGAGATGAATTACGCCGAGCAGAGCGAGAGCGAAGGTCTGAGGCTCGAGATCGCGCTGCGCCGGGCCTGACCCGACACGGGCTACGCCAGCGCGGGCTCCAACTCGGCCTCGATCACTCAGGCGGTAAGGGGGCAGGCCCCCCTCCCGGCCTCCCCCCGTCCTGACGAGCTGGCTGCTTACGCCAGCGCGGGCTCCAACTCGGCCTCGATCTTCTTCTTGGGGTAGGCGCCGACCACCGTCTTGACCGGCTCGCCCGCCTTGAAGAGGATCATCGTTGGAATCGAGAGCACCTGAAATTTGGCCGCCGTCTGCTGGTTCTCGTCCACGTTGAGCTTGACGATGCGCAGATCCGTGCGCTCCTGGGCGATCTCCTCGAGCACCGGCCCCACCACACGGCAGGGCCCGCACCAGGGCGCCCAGAAGTCAACGAGCACGGGCTCGGGGGATTCGATGACCTCGGCTTGGAAGTTGGTGTCGGTGACTTCGCTCAAAGTGCCTGCCATCGGTGCCTCCTTGGTTCTGTCCGCGGCTGCCGCCGGACTCGGGTAGATCCCTATACTATACAAAGTGTAGTATGCTTCGCTGTCAACGGCGACGGCTCGGGCCTGCTCGACGATCGCTCTCCGCGCGGAGGGTCGAGCCCTCACTCGATGAGCCCCCAAGGGGATCGGGTCCCTGCTCACCGGCCCCGCCGAGGTCGAGCCACTCCCTACGGCGGGTCACCCCCCGGTGCGGCGCAGGCAGGTGATCCCAATCAAGAGGTTGAGATCCACAAGCGGAATGCGAGTTGGAAAATATGTCACGTCGGCAATGTCGAAGCGGCTGCACAGCTCGATAAGGATCTCGCGCGCTCGATTGACGTGTTCGCTCTTAATGAACCAGTCGTAGCTCGTCTTGTAGCGGCGTTCGAACGCACGCTGGCTGGTGACGCGACGACCCATGCTGTAACCCAGTCCTCCCTCGCATGGAATCACCACCGAGAACACTCCACCTGGCTTGAGCAGTCGTTCGACCTCTCCCAAGGCAACCGGCAGGTCGGGCAAGTGCTCCAACACATGAATGGCGATCGCCCGGTCGAAGCTGGCAGCGTCGTAGGGGAGGTGCTGCTGGCAGTCAGCGACAACCGTTACCGCCGACGGAAAATCCCGCCTGATCGCGTCGGCCATGTTCTCGAGCAGCTCCACCGCGTGATACTCCTGCGCGGCTAGATCCTCGTAGCGCAGATGCTCGCCGAGTCCGGCGCCGATCTCCAACGTGCGACCAGGGCGAGCCGAACGTGCCGCATACTCGTGGTTGAAGCGCACAATGTGTGGGTGCTCACCAGAGAGCTGCTCGTGGAAGCTGTGCAGCCACTCCTCCTTGATACGCCGCTGCTCATCGGTGAGCCGCGCGAGCGGCTTGGGCCAGCTCGCGGAGGCGGAGCTCCTAGTAAAGAGAGACAATGCCATCGGGTGAACGCGTAGGGTGGCAGCACGCACAAACACCATCTGGAGGTGTGCGACACCGCAGTGGTGGAAGGGAGGGGGCAACGATACAGCGACTCGCGCAACCCACAACCTTTAGCGCAGATCATCGCACCACCTCGTGAGTGGCTTTCCTAAAAATGTTTCTCACTCCCGAGGGCAGCCCGCCGGCCCTGACTACAGTCGAGAGACTCATTCGGCGGGGCTCTCAAAAAGAGTATCCTGCCATCATGAGTCGGGTTTTCGTAGCAGGCGGCGCCGGGTTCATCGGCAGTCACATCACGCACGAGCTGATGCGTCGCCCCGACCACGAGGTCGTCGTGTTCGACAACCTCGTATCTGGAAATGTTTCTTACCTCGACGGGCTGCTCGACAATCCTCGGCTGCGGCTGATCGAGGCCGACCTCCAGGAATTCGGGAAGGTCACCGAGGCGATGCGCGGCGCCGACCACGTCTATCTCTTCGCGGCGAACCCCGACATCGCCGCCGCCGTCAACGATCCAGGGATCGACTTCTGGCAGGGCACCTACCTTTGCCACAACGTGATCGAGGCCGCCCGCGTCAACGGCGTTGAGCGAATCACCTACGCCTCGGGCTCCGGCGTCTACGGTGACCGGGGAGCGCAGGAGGTGGACGAGCAGTTCGGCCCGCTGATTCCGGTGTCCACATACGGCGCGAGCAAGCTCGGCTGCGAGGCCATACTCGCCGCCTACGCCCACATGTTCGGCATCCACGCCGCGGTCTTTCGCTTCGCCAACGTGGTCGGGCCCAGGCAGACACACGGGGTCACCTACGACTTCGTGCGCAGACTGCTCGAGAACCCCAACGAGCTGCGCGTCCTCGGCGATGGAAACCAGAGCAAGTCCTACATCCACGTCAGCGACGTGGTCTCGGCCATGCTCACACTCTCTGACCGGGGTTGGGAGGGCTTCGAGGTCTTCAATGTGGGCACCGGCGACTATGTGACAGTTACAGAGATCGCCCGCCTTGTCGCCGCGAGGATGGGACTGGTCGGCGTCCACTACGAGTACGCGGGCGGCTCACGTGGTTGGAAGGGGGACGTGCCCGTGGTCCGCTTCCGCAGCGACAGGCTCGCCGCGCTGGGCTGGCGCTGCCGCCACAGCTCCATCGAGGCACTGCGCGACTCGATCGACGCGAATATCACCGAGGCCCGGCGGGAGGTGGGAGTGTGATCCTCCCCGCCGATCGCCGCGCAATCGCCATGGCCACGGTCGATAGCGACGTCCAGTTGCTCCTTCCGGCCCCCGACGTCGAGGATCCGGAGCTCTCGATCGTGATTCCCGCTCTCAATGAGCAGCTCACAATCTCGGAGTTCGTCCGCTGGTGCCACCAGGGCCTGGCGGAGGCTGGCGTCAACGGAGAGATCGTGATCGTCGACAGCTCCACCGACGCGACCGCCGAGCGGGCGTTGCAGGCGGGAGCGCGCGTGCTGCGGACCCCAAAACGTGGTCTCGGGCGCGCCTACAAGGACGCGGTTCCCTACACCCGCGGGCGCTACGTCCTGATGGGAGATGCCGACTGCACCTACGACTTCCGGTATCTGCGACCGTTCATCGACCGCTTCCAGGAGGGCTACGAGTTCGTGATGGGCTCCCGCTGGAAGGGCTCGATCGAGCCCGGAGCGATGCCGTGGCTGCACCAGCATCTCGGTACTCCGATCACGACGTGGATCCTCAACCGCCTGTACTCCAGCGATTTCTCCGACATCCACTGTGGCATGCGGGGGATCACTCGCGAGGGCCTCGTCGCGATGGAACTGGACTCCGACTCCTGGGAGTACGCCTCGGAGATGGTGCTCAAGTCCGTGCACATGGGACTGCGCACAACCGAGGTCCCGGTCCGCTTCCTCAAAGATCGCGACGGACGTCTCAGCCACCACCGGCGCGCCGGCTGGTTCTCTCCCTGGCAGGCGGCGTGGATCAACCTGCGCGCGATGTTTGTGTACGGCTCGGACTTCTTCGTGCTCAAGCCCGGGCTCGCGGCGTTCTGTATGGGCCTGCTGATCACACTGCCGCTGAGCGCCGGCCCGATAACGATCGGGCACGTCACCCTCTCGCTGTACTGGATGCTTTTTGGCATGGCACTCACGATCATCGGTCTGCAAGCGTTCATGCTCGGCTGTATCGCGCAGGTGCTCTTCGACTATCGCGGGCTCGCCAGAGACCGATGGCTGACCGTCTTCCAATACACTCGGAGCGTGATATTGGCAACGCTCACAGCTCTCATCGGGCTGGCCTGCCTAGCCCCGCTAATTGTGTACTACCTGTCGCACGACGAGCGCCTCACGCTGCAGGCCTCCCTCCAGGATGGCCTGGGGGTCACCGGGCTGATGTTGATCGCGATCGGCTTCTCGCTCTTCACCTTCACACTCGTCCTCCACGGAGCCGCGATCGCGACGCGACGATCGCTCTCCCGCGGGTGCCAGAGTGCGCAGTGAGGCATACGGAGAGCGCTTGCCCCTCTCCGCCGTGGATCGCTTCGGCGTGTGGCTCAATTCGGTAGCCGTCCGGCGTCACGCGAGATTCGACGGAATGCGGGTCGCCGACTTCGGCTGCGGCTACGATGCGGGCCTCGCGCGGCAGGTCCTACCGCGCGTCAGTCAGATGCTGCTCGTCGACGTCCGACTCGCCGAGGACCTTCAGCGCCAGCCCAACACGCAGGCCGTCGTGGGATTGATCGAGGAGGTCCTGCCCACGATCCCCGACCGCTCGTTCGACATCGTCCTGTGCCTCTCGGTGCTCGAGCACCTCGACGAACCCCAGGAGGCGCTCAACGCCTTCGCCCGCATCCTGGCTCCCGGCGGCCTAGCTCTCGTCAACGTCCCCTCCTGGCGCGGAAAGCCGTGGCTCGAGTTCTCCGCCTTTCGCCTCAGCACCAGTCCCGCCCTGGAGGTGGACGACCACAAGCGCTACTACGACCCGCGCGACCTCTGGCCGATGCTGGTGCGCGCCGGGTTTCGTCCCAGCGGGATCTCCTGCCGGCGGCACAAGTTCGGGCTCAACACGTTCGCCGCGTGCCGGGCTTCTGAGAGCCCCTCGGAGGCTAGCCATCGGTGAGCGACAGACTGTTTACCATCAACAGCGGCTGCGTACTCGGGGTCCTGGAATTGCGCAGCATGATCGCACTGGCGAGTGGGCTGAACACAAAATGGTTCACTCCGGGGCCGAGCAGGACGGAAATGTGAACCACTCCCCCACCCACCGGCATCGGGTAGCTAGAACTCTTGCTCCCAAGCTCCCCGATAACCACCCAAAGCGTGGCGCCGGCTCCCAGTGCGGGCCCCGGTGCCACGCGTGCGAGAACTGTAGCCCTGCGGACACCGGGCGAGACAATCGTGAGATCCGCCTGGTCGCCGGGCCTCAGCCAAAACGCTGAGACGCCTTCGCCGAGGCTTGGATAGCGTATGGGAGCGCCCACCACGAGGTTGGGAGCAAACACCTTCCCCAGTACGGGGTGCCCGGCGACTGTCGCGATCGCTGTCGACACGGGCGAGCCAAGGCTCTCCAGCGTGTTCCACACACCCGGTAGGTTGCCGGCAAACAGGTCTCCGTTACCGGTGAAGCTCGCGAGAAAGCCGCTGAGGCAACCCCACAGTATGAGCAGGCCGCCGCTCGTCCGTACCAGCCACCGCCAGCGTCCCCGGACCTCGCCGGACAGAGCAAACCACGTCGCCAGGGCACCGAAAAGAAGCAGTGTGGTGAAGTCGACCTCGTAGCGCTCGGTGGTGCCGAAGAGCTCGTACGCGAGGAACAGCATGCAGACCAAACCTGCGCCCGCCATCAGCAGCAGGGGCAAGGCCAGCGGCCCGAGCAGCGCCCGGCGGCGCCACCGGATCCATGGCAGCGCCGCGAGAAAGATTACTATCGGTGTCATCGGCAGCAGCCCGGCGGAGGACTCGGACAACTGGTAGTCCGCCGGAAAGCCCAGTGGGTATATGGGTAGGGGTGGGGACAGGCGGATGAAGGGGAAGAGAGCCAGCGTTCGCGGTGGGGACACCAGATAGAACCACGCCCCGGGCAGCACATTGCCGAGATCGCCAAACCGCGCTGTCCGCGCGTTGTAAGCGGCAAGCTGATAGCTCTCGCCAGACTCCAGGGGGCTGCCGAAGCGCGCCTGGTTATAGGCCACCAGCAGAAGAAAGCAGCCACAGACCGGGGCGCTCAGGGCGATCAACAAACTGGAGTGCGGTCGTGTCGAGCGCAGCGACATGTAGACCGGCACAAGCAGCAGAGCGACCGGCGCGAGCGACGGCCTCGAACCGGCCGCCAGGCCAAAGCAGAGGCTCATCAGCACCAGACCGCGTAGTGACGCCCGTCGATCGGCGATCGCCGAGACCGCGAGCCAGACGCCGGCCATCGCGAAGCAGTAGCCGCCGGAGACGGCCTCCTCATAAACGGCCGGGCGCCGCAGTATGGCCGGCACCGCCGAGGAGAGCACCAAGGTGCACGCAGCAAGTACGCACATCCACAGGGCCGGACGGCCGATCTGCGTCAAAAGCACGCGCAACGTCGCCAACGCAAACCCCAGGCCGGCGATCGAAAAGATGGCAACGACCAGGCTCGAGGATGGCTCGAAGCCAAGCAGGTGCATTGGTACCAACAGGACCGCCACCGGCGCGGGGCCCCACGTGAGGAATAGATGCCCGTGGTAGAGAGCGAAGTCGTGGATTGGATAGTCGTGGAAGTGAAAACTTTCTACGATTGCCCTATTCTGCGCCGGGTCATACGGGTTGGCTAGACGCAGGAGCGCGGCGGGCGCACGACCGATCGAGAGGTGGAGGTGAAGAAAGGCATCCGCCAGCTGATTGTATGGATCGTTGGCCCGGCCGCTAAGAGCCAGCAGTTTTGAGGTCGCTGCCGTCAAAAGATAGAATACGCAGCCCAGCAGGAAGACCGCACAGAGCGCCAGGCTCACCCGGTCCGCGGTCAGCGAGCGCGCGCGCCCCGGCAGGCGAATCGTACTCCGGCGGTGGGCTGCCAGCTCCTCCATTGCGCGCAAGCTAGACGATTCCGCTTCTTGGATGGGAGCGCTACAGCCAACATCCGGCGCCCGCCCGGGAATGCTGCCAGACAGGGCCCCCCGGTGTTTCCCACCGATAGTTGGGCGCGCTACCCGAGTGCGTGAATGTTGCGATCAGCCGTGGGCGCCGCCGATGGCGGCTGGCGGCCGTGGCGGAGTTGGGGAACGAGCCACATCGCCTCGGCGGCTATCCGCCAGGACATCTTGCTCGTCCCCTGCCGGCGGTCGCGAAAGACGATCGGAACCTCCACCACGTTGAAGCCCGCGCGCACCGCGCGATAGGTGAGCTCGACCTGGAAGGCGTACCCCTGGGAGCGCACACTGTCGAAGTGGATCGCTTCGAGGACCTCTCTGCGGAAGCACTTGAAGCCACCCGTGAGGTCGCATACGCGGAGGCCCAGCACGAGCTGGGCGTAGATGGATCCCCCCCGGCTGACGAGTCGGCGCGGCAGGCCCCAATCGCTTACCCCCCCGCCGGGGACGTAGCGCGAGCCGAGCGCGAGATCGGCGCCATCCTGGATCGCCTGGAGCAGGCGGACAAGATCGGCGGGGTCGTGGGAGAAGTCGGAGTCCATCTCCAGCACATAGGCGGCTCCGTTCTCGAGGGCCTGGCGGAAGCCGGCGAGGTACGCGGGGCCGATCCCTTCCTTGGCGGCACGATGGAGCACCCGCACCCATGGGTACTCGGTGGCAAGCCGATCCGCGATCGCCCCCGTGCCGTCGGGGGAGCCGTCGTCGACGACGAGCACGCGGTAGTCCTCGCAAGGGGCGCGTGCTAGGGCCACCCCCGCGGCGATCACGATCGCCTCGATATTCTCGGCCTCGTTGTAGGTGGGCAGTATGAGCCAGGCGGTGCCGTCCACTGAGGACACATACCCTAGAGGGTGGCGCAGCCGGCTGTGCCAATCGGAGATCCCGTCGTTCTACGATCGAGCGGCGAGCCCGGCCCCTCCCTCTTTCAATCACACCACCACCATGCCGGACATCCCCAACTCAACGATCGCGGACGCCCTCGAGGAGCTCGGCGATCTCTACGAGCTGGACGGGGCGATTGTGCACCGGGTACTCGCCTACCGCAGAGCCGCCCAGACGGTGCGCGAGGCGGCGGTCTCCGTGGCGGGCCTCGCGCGGGCGGGACGCGCGGTCGAGCTGCCCGGGATCGGGGAGACGCTGCAGGAGAAGATCGTGGCGCTGGCTGACACCGGCGCGATCCCCGCGGCGGAGCGCCTGCGGGCGAAGTTCCCCGCGGGCCTGATCGCGATCACGCACATCCCCGGCCTCGGCCCGAAGCGGGCGCGACTGCTGCACGAGCAACTCGGCATCGACTCCCCCCAGGCCCTACGCGAGGCTGCGCTGGCGCAACGGTTGCGTACGGTGCGGGGGCTTGGCGCGAAGTTCGAGACGAGGGTGCTCGAGGCGCTGGAGAAGCTGCCCGAGGCGGGGAGGGCGGACAGTCCGGCCGACGGCGGACGGACGGGGGCCCGCTCCGGTCTCCCGTCCCCCCGGCGGGTGCTGCTGCCGGCGGCGATCGAGCTGGGAGAGGCGCTGGCAGCGGGCCTGCGCGAGCACGGCCCCGGGGACGACCACGTGCAGCTCGCCGGCTCCGCCCGGCGGGGGGTGGAGAGCGTCAAGGACATCGACCTCGTGGCGGTCACCGCGGACGCGCGGGGGCTCGCGGGAGCGCTGGAATCCCTGGAGCAGGTCGAACGCGTCAGCTCCACCGGCCAGTCCGGGGCACGCGGCCTGACGCACTCGGGCCTGGGCGTGGACCTGCGGATCGCGACGCCCGCGCGGCTGGGCAACCTGCTGCAGCACTTCACGGGCTCCGCGGCCCACAACGCCGCGCTGCGCGAGCGGGCGGTACGGGACGGTCTGCACGTCTCGGAGTATGGCGTCAAGGAGGACGCGGGCGGGACCACGCGGACGTGCGCGACCGAGGCCGAGGTGTACGGGCTGCTCGGCCTCCCCTACATCGAGCCGGAGCTGCGCGAGAACCGCGGCGAGCTCGATGGCGCGCGGGGGGACGGGTTGCCGAACATCATCGAGCTAGGGGACATCCGCGGGGATCTGCACTGCCACACGGTGGCCTCCGACGGCAAGGCCACGATCGAGGAGATGGCGCTGGCCGCACGGGAGCTCGGGTACGAGTACCTGGCGATCACCGACCACTCCGCCTCGCACGGCTTCGGCAACGACGTCTCGCCCGCGCAGCTGCTCGAGCAGATCGAGCGGATCGCCGAGACCGACGCGCGCGTGGAGGGGATCAGACTGCTGGCGGGCAGCGAGGTCAACATCCTGCCCGACGGGACGCTCGACTACGAGGATGAGCTGCTGGCGCGGCTGGATTGGATCGTGGCGAGCGTGCACACCGCGTTCGGGATGGGCGAGCAGGCGATGACGAGGCGGATGATCGCCGCGATCGAACACCCGCTGGTCGACGCGATCGGCCACCCCACCGGCCGCCTGATCGAGCGCCGCGAGCCCTACGCGCTGGACCTGGAGGCCGTGTTCGCGGCGGCCGCGAGAACCGGGACGATGCTCGAGATCAACGCCAACCCCGATCGGCGCGACCTCTCCGAGGTTCACGCCCGCGCCGCGGTCCGCGCGGGCGTGCGGATCGTGATCGACTCCGACGCCCACCGCCCCGAAACGCTCCAGAACATGCGCTGGGGGGTGCTCACGGCGCGCCGGGGGTGGCTGACCAAGGCAGATGTCGCCAACACCCGACCCTGGGCGAAGCTCGCGGGAAAACGGGCGCGGGCTGCCCAGGCCACCCGCCCGTAAACCGGCGCGGTCCTCGGGCCGCCGGCCCGTAGCGGGCGCAGACCGCAACCGCGAGCGCCGCGCTGTGCGCCACTGCTGCTGGTCCGCAAGCGCTGCTGCGCCGTGCCCAAGGCGGCTACTCCCCCAGCAGCCGTGGAAGCAGCTCCTCGGCGACGATCCGATCGACGGCCGCGACGGTGAAGGGCTCCACCAGCCCCGCGGCGCGCGCCGCATAGTCCGCCATGGGCGCGTCGAGCGCGCAGCGCAGGGCGCCGCCGAGATCCTCCCCGACGAGGCGGGGGTCGAGCTCGCGGGCGATCGGAAGCGCGACATAGGCCCCGGGGGCGACGCTCGTGACAAGCAGGCACCCCTCGGCGAGGGCCTCGAGTTGGGCGAGCCCGTACTCCTCGCGGCGGGGGGCGCACACGAACACGCGGGCACGGCGCAGCAGGGCACGGTAGTCGCCCTGGGGGAGCGTCCCGGCGACATGGATGTCCTCGTCGGGCACCTCGAACCCGCTCTCGCGCAGGCGCTCGCGGGTGATGCCGACCACGACCAACCGCTCACCGGGTCGGCGCACGCGCCGCCAGGCCTCGAGCACGCGGTCGAAGCCCTTCTTGGCGGGGTTGGCGGCGTAGGTAATGGCGGCGATGTCACGCTCCGCGGGCTCCGACCCGGAGCCGGTGTCAGTGTCGCGCTCAACCGGGTCGAGGATCGGGCCGCCGCCGCGCACATCGGGCGCGGGGCCCACTGGAGCTCCATTCCCGCGCAGCGGATAGGGGGCGATCGGGGAGGGCACCACCAGGGCGCACTCGATGTTTAGAACCCCGCCCACCCCGCCCACCGCAGCGGCGGCCTCGGCGAGGGCGCCCTCGCTCGAGGGCAGCAGCAGGGGCGCCTGGCGCAGCCGTCGGCGCTCCAGCGGCCTCTGCCAGAGTCCGTGGCGTCCGGGACGGTTGGCGGCGGCGGGCGCGTCGAAGCGGATCGCCCCAGGAAGCGGCCAGAGCAGGGCGGCGGTGGTGGTGGAGTAGATCACGGCGCGGGGCGGGTTCCTCCTCAGCCTCCCGAGCGCCGCCTTGGCGGCGCGGTGGGACTGATACGCCCAGGTCAGATCGGTGAGCATCAGCGTGCGAACCTCCCCGGGGCGCGCGGCGGCGGCGATCGCGACCTTCGCGCCGGCGCGCCGCAGAGAGCCGGCCAGCTCCTCGTCAGCGACGCGCAGTCCCTCGGTGGAGCCGAGAGTGACGAGCAGCACATCGATCTCCCCGAGAGGCTCTCCCACCGCTGCCGTCCCTCAGCCGCCGGCGCCGGGCGGCGCTGGGAATGCCATCTCTCTCAACGCGCCTGCTCGGGTCGCATCGTCTTGAAGCCGGGAGTGCGCTCCAGGGCAATGGTGTGGACGGGGGAGGTGGGCTTGACGTAGAAGCGGACCCCGTCGCGCTCCTCGATCGCCGCAACCGCGGCGTGCTGGCGGCGCCACGCGAGCGCCCAGATGATCGCGAAGCCGGCGCCGATCGCGGGGATCTGCGGGGCGAGGAAGGCGAGGCCGCCGGCGAGCACGGTGAACACGAGCAGGGGCCAGAGCCGGTTGAGGAGGATCGCGGAGGGACGGTGCTCGGGAAGGGTGTTGGTGGAGCGCGCGCCGGCGAGCAGCTGCGCGATCGGGGGGCTCGTCTCGTTGCCGCGACCGAGCGCGACCCCGACCAGCGCGGCGATCACCCACCACACGAGCGCGAGCAGCGCGATCTGCGACTGCGAGCTGGAGGCGGCGGAGAGCACGGTGACGAGCGCAAGCGCAGAGGCGGCGCCCGCGCTGAGCAGGACAGTGGTCTTGAGGAAGTCGGCGAAACGCACGGGGCGGGTGGGGGTCTATGAAAGAAGCGCCTCGAGCAGCGCACGCACGCCGTCGGGGCCCTCGATCGCAAGGTCGGCCTCGGCGAGCAGCTCCGGGGGGGTTTCATCGGAGCTGACGGCCACACACACAGCACACTCGAGCCTCCCGGCCTCCACCAGTGAGCGCAGCCCGCGGAAGGCGTCGAGGTCGGTGGTGTCATCCCCGACGTAGAGGGCGGCGTGGAGGGAGGAGCGCCCATCCACGACCCCCCCATCCGCCCCCCCATCGAGGCCCCCCCGCTCGTCCGTGGAGAGGCCTCCATCCACCCCGGGGGCCAGGCCGTCGAGCAGCGCGGTGACACCGATGCCCTTGTCCAGAGCGACGGGGGGACGCACCTCGAGCACCTTGCGGCCCCAGTGCACCGCGAGGCCCTCGGCTTCAGCGAGCCCGGCGATCTCCCGCACGGCGCTCGCCGCGGCGGCCTCGTCGGGGGCGCCGCGCCAGTGGAAGGCGGCGATCGCCTGCTTGTCCTCGGCGCGCACCCGCAGGCGCTGATGGGCGCTGGTATAGACGCGGGCCGCGAAGGCGCGCACGCGCTCGCTCCACGCGGCGAGCCCGGGGTCGAGCTCGGGGCGGGTGGCGCCGGGGCGCAGCAGCTCCCCCCCGTGGTTGCCCACATAGGCGATGCTCCCGATCGCGACGATCTGGCGCGCGGTGGCGGCGCGGCGGCCGCTGACGCAGCCGACGAGCCCGTAGCGCTTGGCGACCTCGATCAGCAGGGAGCGCGTGGCCTCGGGGACGTGGGCGTCGTCAGCGTGCCTCACGATCGGGGCGAGCGTGCCGTCGATGTCGAGCAGCACGGCGGAGCGGGAGGGATCGGAGCGCAGCGGCTCCAGTGCCTCCACGAGTGTGGCGGCGGGGCACACGATCCTTAGTATGCCCAGCATGACGGCGAGCAGATCGCCCGAGCGCGTTCTGAAGCTGATGGCGATCGGCACGGCGGCCGGGCTGTTCAGCGGGATCTTCGGGGTGGGGGGCGGCACGGTACTCGTACCGCTCCTGGTGCTGTGGCTCGGATACGGGGAGCGTGAGGCGACCGGGACCTCGCTGGCGGCGATTGTCTTCATCGCCGCGTTCGCCGCGGCGGCGCAGGCGGGGTATGGCAACGTGCGGGTGCTCGACGGGGTGCTGGTCGGGGTGCCAGCGGTGGGCGGGGTACTGGTGGGAACGTGGCTGCAGCAGCGCCTGCAGAGCCGCACGATCGCGCTGCTGTTCGCGCTGGTGCTGGTGGCGAGCGCGGTGGAGCTGCTGGTGCGGTGATTGGCGCGGTCGCGATCGGGGTGGCGGCAGGCGTGGTGGCCGGCCTCCTGGGGGTGGGCGGCGGCGTGCTGTTCGTCCCGGGTCTCGTGATCCTCTTGGACCTCACCCAGCACCAGGCGGAGGCGACGTCGCTGCTGGCGATCGTCCCGGTGGCGATCGTGGGAGCGATCGCGCAGGACCGCCACGGCAACGTGCGCAAGCGCGAGGCGCTACAGCTGGGCCTGTTCTCCGTGGTAGGAGCGGCGGCGGGGGTGGTGCTGGCGAACGCGCTCTCGGGGAAGGCCCTGCAGGTGAGCTTCGCGCTGTTCATGCTGCTGGTGGCGGGACAGCTTGTGCGCAAGAGCACGGGCAGGAATGCGCATCGAGGCGCTGGTGGGCGAAAAAGCGCCTAGACTGGGATTATGGGTCTCGACAATCCAATCCATATTGCGTTCCTCGTGGTGATCCTGCTGTTGGTGTTCGGCGCCAGGCGGCTTCCGGAAATCGGCCGCTCGCTGGGAAGCGGGATGCGCGAGTTCAAGGACGCCATCAGCGGAGAGGCGAAGCAGCCGACGCTGAGCCAGGCTGTCCAGCCGCCGCCGGCCCAGCAGCCCCAACCACCCGTAGCGCAGCCCGTCGCGAGCGCCTCTCCGGCCGCGCCCCAGGCTCCGGCCAAGCCGCCCGACGAAAGCACCTTCGGCAGGTAGCCGCGCGCCTACGCAACGCGGGCGTACCTGCGCCTACCCAGGCGCGTCCGCGCCTAGGCAGGTGTCCTGCGCCTACATGGCTGCGCCTACCCAGGCACGTCCGCGTGCGTGCTGCCCTACGCAGGCGCGTCCGGCAGCACCGCGGGGCGGCCCTCACGCAGGAGTGGTGAGCCGCAGCGCCAGCAGTAGGCAGCACCTCGGCTGTGCGCGGCTCCGCAGGCGCGGCAGGCCCCGCTCACGCCGCTCTCGGCGGAGGAGAGCAGACGCTCGATCTCGCCGAGCTGGGCATCGGCCTGCTGCAGCTCCGCGGCGCGCCGGGCGAGGACGTCGAGGCGGTAGTGGTCGCGGATCGCCATCTCGTAGGCGAGCCCGCCGAGATCCCAGGTGAGCGAGGCGACGCGCTCGGCGAGCTGCAGGCGCTCGCGGCGGAGCTCGGCGAGCGATCCGCTGGAGACCGGCTGGGGCTGCGGGGCCGCGGGCACAGAGGCGGGCGCGGCGAGGACCTCATCGACGGGCGGGGGACCGTCGCCGGAGTGGGGCTGTCCGTTGGGGCCGGCGGCGCTCATGGGAGTCTCCGAACGTGCTTGGCGGCGATCGATGCGCCTGCTCCCAAATACGCTATCAGTGGCCCCCGGTTTCGATCGGCCCGTTGCCGAGCGCCGCGGCGACTTCTTTCGCGTGCTGCTTGCCGGTGGTGTGGGCGAGTTTTTCGAGCTCGCTCGTGGACGTCTTGTGGGCGGCGGGCAGCGCCTTGGTGGTCGTGATTTCCTTGGCTTCTTCGGCTTCTTCGGCCTTTTCGCTCTTGGGGGAGCTCTGTGGTTTGGAGGAGGAGCCGGTGGAGGAACCGGAGCCGCTGGAGGACCCGTGGCCGCTGGCGGAGCCGTGGCCGCCGGCGGAGGAGCCAGTGGAGGAGCCGGTGGAGGAGCCGGACCCAGTGGATGAGCCGGAGCCGGTGGGGGTCCCCGGGGCGGCGGCGAGCGGCCCGCTCAAACCCTTCACTTCGACGACCTGCTTGCCGGGACTGCCGCCCACAGTGATCCAGTGTCCGACGAGCAGCCCGATCAGCAGCGAGGCGAGCAGCACCCCGAGCAGGCCGAAGAGGCCGGAGTAGCGACGCAGCGAGCCGAGCAGCCCCGGGGGGTCGGGCGGGAGCTGGTAGCCGGCCGCCTGTGGCCCGCCGAGGACCGGCATGCCGACGGTCTGGTGCTCGGTCTGGAGCACGTCGAGGAAGGCGAGGCGCACGGGCGAGCAGGGGCGCCCGCAGGCGAGGCAGTAGCGCTGGTCGGGGGCGAGTGGAGCGCCGCAGCCGGCGCAGGTGGCCGTTGGGGCGCCGTCGGAGGGGTTCGCGCCCCCCCGTGGGATCACCTCCAGGGGAGCCCCCTCGCGAGGGACCGTCGACCCCGGGCTCATCCGAAGGTCCCCCGGACGTAGTCGCGGGTGCGGGGAGCGCGGGGCTCCTCGAAGACCTGATCGGCGGTGCCGTACTCGACGAGGTCCCCGAGGTACATGAAGGCGACCTTGTCGGCGACGCGGCGGGCCTGGGCGAGGTTGTGGGTGACGATCACGAGGGCGTGCTCGCGGCGCAGCTCGTGGATGAGCTCCTCGATGACGCTGGTGGAGATCGGGTCCAGCGCGGAGCAGGGCTCGTCCATCAGCAGCACCTCGGGCCGCAGCGCGATCGCGCGAGCGATGCAGAGCCGCTGCTGCTGGCCCCCGGAGAGGCGCAGCGCGGGGCGGTGCAGATCGTCCTTGACCTCCTCGTAGAGCCCGGCCCGCGTGAGGGCGTCGACCACGAGCGGCTCGAGCTCCGGCCGGCGGGGCCGGCGGCGGGACTGCTCGCGCAGGGCGAAGGCGACGTTGTCGAAGATCGACATCGGGAAGGGGTTGGGCTGCTGGAAGACCATCGCGACGCGGGCGCGCAGGGCGGTGTCTTCGAGGTCGTGGATGTCCTCGCCGTCGAGCAGGATCCGCCCGCTGCGACGGGCTCCCGGGGTCAACTCGGTGAGCCGGTTCAGGGTGCGCAGCAGGGTCGTCTTGCCGCAGCCGGAGGGCCCGATCAGGGCCAGCACCTCGCCCTGGTGGATCGAGAGCGAGACCGAACGCACGGCGTTGGCGCCACGCCGGCCCAGGGTGCTTGCGCCGCCATAGGAGACGTTGACGTCCTCCAGGCGCAGGCGCTCAGGGCCGGCGGCGCTCGCGAGCGGGCGCAGAGCCTCTCGCTGCTCGGGGGGGCGCACGGGCTCCGGGGGGCGGTCGAGCACGATCGTGCGCACCGGGGGCACCAAGGGAGCCCGCTGGGGACCCGGCGGGTCGAATGCCTGCTCGAGCTCGATCATAGTAGGGTTCATCGGTTCCTCACCTTCCACACTATAAAGACTGAAATGGTGTGTGGAGCCATCAGACGATCCCCTCGGCGGCGGCGATCGCCCCGGTGCGCGCCAGGGAGCCGCGGGAGAACCGTTCCACCGCGAGGTTGAGCAGCAGTACGAACAGCAGCAGCACGACGGCGGCGGCGTAGGCCTTCTGCGGGGCGAGCCCTTCGCCGGCGGGGGAGTTGTCGTAGATGTAGCTGGTGAGGCTGGAGCCGGCGCCGCGCAGCACGTTCAGGCCGGGAAGTCCGCCTTCGGGCTGAAGGCGCAGTTCGTCGCCGAGCAGCAGGAGCACGATCGCGGTGTCGGCGATGATGCGGCTGATACCGAGCGTGACGCCGGTGGCGATGTTGGGGCGCACGGAGGGCAGCAGCACGCGGCGGATCGTGGCGATGCGAGTCTTGCCGAGCGCGAACGCGGCCTCACGCATGTGGGCAGGCACGACCTGCAGGCCGTTGCGGGTGGAGACGAAGATCGGGGGCAGCGCGATCAGCGACATCATCGCGCCAGCGGTGAGGAAGGACGTGCCCGTGGCGAATCCGTTGGTGGTGGAGGAGGCAAATGCGAGGAAGTGCAGCTGGAAGATCGCCAGGCCGAAGACGGCGATCAGGATGTCGGGGGTGCCGGCGACAATCTCGATGCTCGATTCCACGACCCGGGCCAATCTTTGACGGCCCCGCCCGGTCTGCCCGTACTCGACGATCCACAACGCGCAGCAGATCGCCAGTGGGGCGGCGATCGCGATGCCAATCACGGTCAGGAGCGCGGTCCCGATCAGCGGATCGAGGAAACCGCCCGAGCCGGCCTGGTTCCTGCTCGGCTGGGGATGGCTGAAGATCAGCTCCGGCCGCAGGTACTGGATGCCGCGATAGCCCATGTAGATGAGGATCGCGGCGGCGACCACGCACAGCGAGAGGCCCGCGGCCCAGGCGGCGAGCCACACGAGGCGGTCGCTCCAGCGCCAGGTACGCATCGAGGAGCCCCTACCGCGCCGGGGCCCGGCGGCAGGTAGCGGGGGGTGGGAGACGTACGTGCTCATCCGCAAGACTCCGGGCGCCAACGACGCAGGCAGGGGAGGCGTTGCGCGCTCATCATCCGCGGACCGCGGGGGCAGCGTTGGGCGCTCATCATCCGCGCACCTGATACTTGCGCAGCGGGAGCTTGACGAGGTAGGCGGCGACCGAGAGCACGCAGACGGAGAACAGCAGCAACAGGGCGAAGGCGTACAGGGTGGAGTTCAGCGCCGGGGCGCCGCCCAGCCCTTCGCGGTAGTCGACGATCGTTGAGGCGAGGGAGCGCAGGGGCTCGAAGAAGAAGGCAACTCCGTCGCCCGGGCGGGGAGCGAAGAAGTTCGAGCCGGAGACCATCGAGATCATGATCGCCTCGCCCAGCGCCCGGGCGGTGGCGAGCACGGTGGCGGCGACGATCGCGGGCCGCACCGCGCGCAGGGTGACGGCGCGGATCGCGCGCAACCGGTTGACGCCGAGCGCGGCGGCACCCTCGCGCCACGCCGAGGGCACCGCGCCGAGGGCGTCGCAGATGAGCGCGATCATGATCGGGGAGATCATCAGGGTCAGCAGCACCACCGCCACCGCCAGACCGGCGCCGGTGAGCTGGACGGTGCTCTCCAGCGAGACCTTCTCGGAGCTGGTGATGAGGTGGTTGTAGACGAACGGCACCAGCACGAGAATCCCGAGCAGGCCCCAGATGACCGAGGGCACGGAGGCGAGCAGGCGCACGACGCGGATCATCGTGCGACGCAGGCGCGCGGGGGCGAGCTCGACGATGAAGATCGCGCTGAGCACCGCGAGCGGCAGCGCGAGGAGCACCGCCAGCGAGGTGATCAGCAGCGTGCCGTAGATGATCGGCCAGGCGCGCAGGTGGTAGGCGGAGGCGGGGGGGTGCGAGGGGGCGTTCAGCATGTTTTCGATCTGCACCTTCAGACTGCCCCCGGGTCCGAGCCAGCTGAGGCCGTTGTGCTCGAAGGTGGGCCAAGCATGCACGGCGACGAACGCAATCATGAAGAGCACGCAGAGGCAGACCAGGAACGACACCGCGCCGAGCGTTCGCTCGGCGCGGTTGTCGGTCCAGGGGTTGCGTAGGCGGCTGAGCATCCCTTTTACGAGGCTTTGAGCGGAACCCACTGGGTTGAGATGATCTTGCGGGCCGCCTTGCTGCTCCTGATCCACGAGATGAACTGGCCGGCGGCGCCGGTGGCCTTGCCCTTGGTCACCTCATAGAACCGCGCGGTGGCGGTGTACTGCCCGGAGGCGATGTTGGCGAGCGTGCAGGCGACGCCGTTGTAGGCGACCGGGTTGACGGTGCCCTGGTCGGCGCGGTAGTTGGAGAGGAAGCCGATCCCGGTGGGGGTGTTGGCGATCTGCTGCTCGAGCAGCCCCTCGGAGGGCTCTTCGGCGGCGGTCGAGGCGACGCTCTTGTTGTTGAGGAACAGTGTCTTGAAGTTGGTGAGCACGCCGGCGGTGGAGGTGCGGCTGATCAGGTCGATCGGCCCGGAGGCCGAGGCGCCGGGGACCTGGCTCCATTCCTTGGTCTTGCCCTCGAAGATCCCCTGGACCTGCGCTTCGTTGAGGGAAGAGAGGGTGTTGGACTTGTTGGTGACGATGCAGATCCCGTATTCGGCGATCGGGTAGTAGTCCAGGCCGAGGGGTTCGCCGGTCGGCAGGGGGTCGCGAGAGACGTCGGCGATCGCAACGCGGCCGGCGGCGACGTCGTTGATGCCGATCGTGGTGCCGCCCTGGGAGATCCTGAAGGCGACCTTGTTGTGCTCGAGCTTGGAGTACTTGTGGGCGAGCAGCTGGACGAGCGGGAAGGAGGCGGTGGCGCCACTGATCGTGATCGCGCTCGTAGCCGAGGCGATCGCGGGCACCGCGCTCCCTATCAGGGTCACAGCCGCGAACGATGCGATCAATTGACGAAGAGGGGCTCGGCTTGCCGGCCTACGGCCGGCTGCGCCACCCTCTAAGCGGCGGATTCGATTCATTCTGGGGGCCTCCAGTTTGGGACGTGTTGACATTTCGTTGACCGGCACCCTACCATATTCATCACAAACATGATCGAGATTAGCTATTTTGTCGAACAGATCAGGAAGGTCCGAGTTGCGGCGCAACTTCCGAGTCCTCCCAGCGATCCACCCTCTGCCAGCGCCACTGCCTCGAGGCCACGACCACAATGACCCCCTCCCCAGACCCACGACGACCCCCTTCCACAAACCCACGATGACCTCCCCACACCCCCCCATTCCCCCGCTCCCCTCCCCCCGGCTGCCCTCCCGCAAGGTGGGCGCGATCCTCGCAGCGCTGATGCTCGCCGTGGGAATCGCGCTGGGGGCGCTGATCGGCCCGGGCCCGGCGGACTCGCTGGCGAGCTCCTCGCGTGCGGCGGCCCTGGCGCGCGTGCTGACGCTGCTCGCGTTGGGGGGTGCAACCAACTCGGGCAGCGATCTGCTGCTCTCCTCCGGCGCGGCCCACCCGCCGGTGGCGGCGTCCCAGCCGACGCCCCCCTCCTCGAGCAAGGCCACCGCGAGGACAGGCGGCGCGAGCGGCGCGGCGGGCGTGCAGTCCGGCACCTCCTCGCAAACCGGCACCTCCTCAGCCTCATCCACCCACCCCTCGGGCTCGACGTCTCCGACCTCCTCCACGAAGCCGGCCGCGAGCGAAGGGGAAAGCGAAAAGACCCCCAAGAAAGAGTCGCTCCCGCCGATCGCGAATGTGTGGCTAGTCGTTCTGCCGTATGGCGGCAGCCTCGCGAACGCTCTGAAGCAGAGCACGGCCGCGCCATACCTCGACGGGCAGCTCCTCAGTAGGGGCACGGTGCTGAGCGACTACTCCTCGCTGGCGGCGGGGCAGCTCGCGGGCGCCGCGACGCTGCTCTCCGGTCAGGTGGGCGCGAGCGTGAGCACGATCGCCCCGCCCCCCTGTGGCGGGAGCGCCGCCGCGGGAGCGACCGGCCCGGCGAGCGCCAACACGCCGGCGACGAGCACTCCAGCTCCAGGGGGGACCGCTGGGCAGGTTGCCCCCGCGAGCACTCCCTGCCCGTCCGGAGAACCGGCGGGCCTGCAGGCGACGGACGCGTTCCTGCAGGAAGCCGTGGCGAAGATCCTGGCGAGCTCCTCCTACCGGGAACACGGGCTGATCGTGATCACGTTCGCGCCGCCGGAGGCGACCTCGACGAGCACCACGACGGCGCCCCCCGCGGACACCACCGAAGCGGCAGGCACCGGGGTCGCCTACCCGGCCGGCTCGCTGACGAGCACGCTGAGCGCGGCGGGCTCCCCGGCGGGAGCGCTGCTGCTCTCGCCCTTCCTGCGCCACGTGGGCACACGGAGCTCAAGCGTCTTCGAACCGGCCGCTCCCCGCACGAGCCTCGAAGGGCTCCTCAAGACGAAGGCGGCCGGAGGCTGAGCCCCGGCCTGCACCCACCCCGCTTGCCACCCCCTGTCCCCAACGACCCAAAGACTCAACTACTCGACAACCCCAAGACCCCACGACCCCACGAATGACTCAACGACCCACCCAGCCGCAACCCACCCCTCTCACCGTCCGTCCCTCAACGAATGGAGGCCATGTGCACTCACCGAAGTCGACCTACCGCAGCGCCCTGAAGTCCAACCGCCGAAGGACCACCTGGTGTTTCACGGCGCTCTTGGGCGCGATCGCCCTGTCGCTCCTCACCCCGGCCCTCGGCGAGGCCGAAACGGCCCCGGCGGTGGCCCCGCCCGTGAGCTCGAACCCGAACAACTACGAATGCTCAGGTCAGCTCTCCGCAGGCAAGGCGGAAGCGGGCAATGAAGAAACGCCGGTCCAGTACGAGTTCAAATGCGACGGGCAGATCACGGGCTACCAGGTGCAGACGCAGCTGCCGATCACAGGGATCGAAGGCTCGCCGTCGGTCACCAACTACGCCGGCACCCCCCTGACGGACACCTTCTCCTGCAGCGGGGCCTTCCCGGGGTATGCGGCGAACTGCGTGGGGAACACCAGAGAAGCGAACGAGCACATCACCGGCCAGTTCACAATCGGCTGGAAGCTCTGCACCGAACCGCGGGTGGACGCGCTGCTGACGGTCACCTACGCGTACCTGGAAAAGAACGTGGTCACCCAGGCGATCTCGGGGCCGTTCGACCTCGGCCGCCCGGCGGGCTGCCCGGCGACGGTCGCGTCGGGCAAAGACCGGCTGAACGCCTACCAGGGCAAGGAACCGAAACCGAAGAAGAAGGGCAAGAAGGGCAAGAAGAAGAACGGCAAGAGCAAGAAGAGCAGCAAGAGCTCCTGACACTCCTCCCCTCCCGGCGGGCGGGCGTGCCCCACGCCCGCCCGCCGGGAGACTAGGCTTGGCGGCCATGGGGGTCGCATCTGCCTCAGGGTCTGGACCGTCCGGTCCCAGACCCCTACCGAAGCGAGCGTTGGCACTAGGTGCCCTTGTGCTCGCAGTGGCACTCCCGGGCTGCGGATCGAGCAGCTCGGGATCATCCACGACAATCACGGACACCGCGGCGGTGGCCCCGATCTCGAGCAACTGCCCCGACGCGGTGCTGGAAGGCATCGAAGCCGTCGCGAGCCGGGTCTACCAGGAGTCGGCGACCGGCAGGATCATCGCCGAGGCGCTCCAGCGCCTGAGGAGCTCGAGCGCCCTGGTGCGGGCGGTGGAAGATGGAGACCGCATCGCGGCGCATCGGGTCCTGGAGGGGCTGCTGCTCAACCAGATTGTGAGCGTGCGGGTGCTGCGCGGCGGGCGCACGCT
Organism: uncultured Solirubrobacterales bacterium; assembly: GCA_963771915.1. GTDB lineage: Bacteria > Actinomycetota > Thermoleophilia > Solirubrobacterales > Solirubrobacteraceae > Palsa-744. Next base: position 1,425,949 of record CAVYVD010000001.1, read on the forward strand.
CGCGGGGATCGAACGGGGCGCGGGGATCGCGCCGGGGAGCGGGGCGCTCGTCAACGCCCAGGGGCAGACGGTGGGCACGTTCACGGTGTCGGTGCAGGGCGCCAACGGATACGCCCAGACGGTGAGCGGCCTGCTTCACGCGCAGGTGCTCCTACGCAGCGGCGCGCGCGTGCTGAAGGCGACGCTCCACCCGGCCCCCAAGCTGGCGCCGGGGAAGCCCGGGTTGAGTTACGGCGGGGCGAGCTACCGCGTGGACACGTTCGCCGCAGAGGCGTTCCCGCGCCGGCCGCTGAGCATCTCGCTGCTGGTGCCGAGCACCGCGATCGCGGCGGTGTGCGGGAGGCACGGCGCCAATGCGGCGCAGGCGCAGGCGGACACGCTGGGACTGGTGGCCGAACGGGTCTACTACGCCGAGCACGAAGGCAGCAAAGCCGAGCTGCTCCGGGGCTACGTGGAGCGCTCACGGGCCTTCCGCGAAGCGGTGCTCGCGGGCAGCGCCGTGGCGACGCGGGCGGCGATTATCCGCTTCTTCCGCAGCCACCTGCACATCGTGCGGGTGCGGGTGATCCGCGAAGGCAAGCTGCTGGTGGACGTGGGCGGCCCCCACGTGCTGGCGCCGATCCCCGGCGTGCTCCGCAACGCCCGGGGGCGGGTGGTGGCCCATTTCCTGATGGCGATCCAGGACGACCTGGGCTTCCAGATCCTCTCGCGGGCGTTCACGGGGGCGCAGGTGGTGATGCGGGAGGGAACGCGCCAGGTGATGGGCACCCTCAGCCCCGGACCGGCCACCGTCCCCAACCGCGGCAGGATCGTCTACCGCGGCGTGCCCTACCGGGCGTACTCGTTCAACGCCGAAGCCTTCCCCTCGGGCGCCCTGCGCATCTCGCTGCTGTACCCGGCGAGCTGAGGAGCCATGCGCCGGATCCCCGGAGCGCCACACCAAGCCCGCCCTACTCGGTGCTGATCGACATCCGCTCGACCTCCTCGATGGAGGTCTGCCCCGCGCGAACCTTCTCGATCCCATCGTCGTGCAGACGACGCATCCCCTGGCGGGTGGCGGTGGCGGTGATCTCATCCACGGAGGCGTGCTGGAGGATCTGGTTGCGGATCTCCTCGCTGACGGTCATCACCTCGTAGATGCCCACGCGGCCCCGGTAGCCGGAGCCCGCGCAGCGGGAGCACCCCACGGGCTCGTATGGCTGAGTGTCGAGACCGAAGTCGAGCAACACGGTCTCCGGAAGGGAGGCGGAGCGCTTGCAGTGGGGGCAGAGCCTGCGCACGAGCCGCTGGGCCACCACACAGTCGACGGCGGAGGAGATCAGGAAGGGCTCGATGCCCATGTCCAGCAGGCGCCCCAGCGCGCTGGGGGCGTCGCGGGTGTGCAGCGTGGAGAGCACCATGTGCCCCGTGAGGGCCGCCTCGACCGCGATGTGGGCGGTCTCGCGATCGCGGATCTCGCCGACCATGATCACGTCGGGGTCGGCGCGCAGCATCGAGCGCAGCCCGGTGTCGAAGGTGACGCCGGCCTTGGGGGCGACCTGCATCTGCTTGATCCCCGCGATCCGCGACTCCACGGGATCCTCGATCGTGAGGATCGAGCGGGCGCCGTTGTTGAGCACGCTGAGCGCTGCGTACAGGGTGGTGGACTTGCCCGAGCCCGTGGGCCCGGTGACGAGCACAGCCCCGTGGGGCCTCGCGATCGCGTGGTCGAAGCGCTCCAGCTCCGAGGGCTGCATGCCGAGCGACTCGAGGTCGCGCACCACGGCTCCCTTGTCGAGGACCCGCATCACGGCGCCCTCGCCATAGACGAGCGGGAGGGTCACCACGCGGATGTCGATGCGCCGGCCATCGACGTTCAGCGCGAGCCGTCCGTCCTGGGGGGCGCGGCGCTCGGATATGTCGAGGTCGGCCATGATCTTGATGCGCGAGATCATTCCGGCGGCCATCCTCCGGCGCACGGTGGCGGCGGGGTAGAGCACGCCGTCGACGCGGAACAGCACGCGGGCGTCCCCCTCTTCGGGGTTGACGTGGATGTCGGAGGCCCCCTGCTGCACGGCCTGGGCGATGATGGAGTGCACGAGCTTGATGACCGGGGCGTCCTGGTCGGCCTCCTCGGAGAGCGTGGTGGAGGCGTCCTGGCGCTCGCCCTCCTCGTCTTCGACGATGTCCTCGATCGCACCCTCCAGCCGCCCGAGGCGCGAGGCGAGCAGCTTGACGTCCTCCGCCGAGGCCGCGGCGACGCGCACGCGACGGTCGGTGATCATCGCGATGTCGTCGATGCTGAGGATGTTGGTGGGGTCCGCCATCGCCAGCAGCAGGGCCCCGTCGTCCATGAAGCGCACCGGCACCGCCTGGTAGCGCTTGATCGCCTCGGCGCTCAACAGGCTGACCGCGCCCATGTCGGGCTCGTACACCGACAGGTCGATGTAGTCCAAACCGAACCGTTCGGCGACCACCCGGGCGAGCTGGTCCTGGCGCAGAACCCCCTGCTCGACAAGCACCTGCCCGGTGGGCTTGCGCTGGGAGCGCGCCGCCGCGACGGCCTGCTCAACGGCGTGGCGATCGGCGAAACCGAGATCGACGACCACCTCCCCGATCCGCCGCCCAGAGCGCCCGGGGTGGGTGGGCGAGCTGAGCCCGTTCGCCGGATGGCGCACCTGCGTGGAGGTGGCAGCAGAGGGAACGGGGGGAGCGGGCTGCTCCGGAGCCTCGGCAACCTCCTGGCTCGCCGGCGGGGGCTGCTCTTCGAAACTCGACGGCTGGGGCTGCTCGAAGCTCGATGGCGGGAGCTCCTCCCCCTCCTGATCTGACGGCGGGAGCTCCTCATCGAGGCTCGGTGGCGGGGGCTCCAGAAGCGCGAGGGCGGTGGGGCGCTCAAGGACAACTGTGACGGCGGAGCCGGAGTTGGCGGTCTCGAGCACGGAGAGCTCAGACGCGACGGGAGCAGGCGGCGAGGGCTCCCCGGCGGGCGAGGGTGCAGCGGACCCTGTGGCAGGCGGCTCCCCGGCGGGCGAGGGTACAGCGGGCCCAGTGGCATGCAGCTCCCCAGCAGGTGAGGGTGCGGCGGGCCCAGTGGCAGGCGGCGGGCCAGCGGGCAGCGACGCCGCTGGCTCACCGGCGGCGGGCAATCCGGGCAGGGAGACGTCGGGCTCGGGGGTAAGAGACCCGCCCACCTCCGGTGGGGTCGCCTGCTCATCGCCGGCCGTCTTGGCACGTCGGCGTCGAAACCAACTCATCGCTATCTAATCGGCATCGGCGAGACCCCCCTTGACCGTGCTTGCCGCAGACGCGGTCCGCCCTGCCTGGGAAACCCGCCCCCATCCACCAACCCCCGCTCTCTAAGGCCCGTGCTCGAAGGCGCTCTTGAGATGGGCGTCGAGGGCGTTGCAGCGGTACAGGGCGATCGCCTCGGCGGAGGCGAAGCGCTGGCCGGGGAGGGCATCGGGGCCGTGGTGGGCGAGGATGCAGTGCTCCAGCGCCAGCCGGCGGGGCTCGCTGAGCGAGGAGGGGTAACGCGGCGTGAGCAGGCGCAGCCCGAGCTCGACGTGCCCGAGCAGCCGCCCCTCCTCGCTGCGGGCGATCTCGGCTCCGTAGGTGAACTCGCGGGTCTTGCCGAGGTCGTGCAGAAGCGCGGCGGCAAGCAGCAGGTCGCGATCCAAACGGGGGTGCAGAGCGCAGAGCTCGAGGGCGAGGGAGGCCACGGCGACAGTGTGCTCCAGGAGGCCGCCGAGGTAGGCATGGTGGCCGCCCGCCCCGGCCCGGCCCGGGTTGCCCGTGCCCGCCCGTCCAGGCAACGAGCAGGGCGCGCGGCGAATCTCGCCGCGCAGCTGCCGACCGCTCTGCGAGCGATCGTCGAGCACCCGTTCAAGTAGAGCCCGTAGACCGGGTTCGTAGAGCTCGCGTGCGAGGTGCTCGAGGAAGCCTTCGAGCTCGTCGAGGTCGCGGTGGGCGACGGGCAGGAAGCCGGCGGGATCGGCCTCGGCTCCCTCGGCGCGGGCGATCGCGCGGAGCTCTATCTGCAGTTGGTCGCGGAAGCGCTCGACGCGGCCCTCCACGCGCACGAGCTCACCCCGCTCGAAGCGCCCGCCGAGCAGGTCGGCGTCGCGGAAGGCGCGCGCGAGGATCGAGCCCGTGCGATCGCGCAGCTCGACGGTCAGGTAGGGGACGCCCGAGCGCGAGAGCTGGCGCTCCTTGCGCGAACACGCGAACACCCCAACGACCTCCTGGCCCTCGCGCAGCGTGGCGACCGTGTCGGGCTCCTCCTCGGGGGCAGACATGGGCGCATGATGTACGGTGGAGCGGATGCAGCCGCTGATCTGGGATCGCCGCCCAGCGGGCCTGCGGGCTCCCGCGATGGTGTGCGCATTCGAGGGCTGGAACGACGCCGGCGACGCCGCCTCCACCGCGGTGGCCTTCCTGAGCACCGCACTCGAGGCGGAGCGCTTCGCGCGCGTCGACACGGAGGAGTTTTACGACTTCCAAACCAACCGCCCCCGCATCCGCCTGTCAGCGGAGGGACCCGGGTCCCCGGCCCGCCGTGAGATCGAGTGGCCGTCGGTGGAGATCTACGGAGCGATCGTCCCGGGCGCGCCCCGCGATCTGGTGCTGGTGCGAGGAGTGGAGCCCTCGCTGCGATGGCGCTCCTTCAGCGCCCTGATCGTGGAGCTCGCGGAGGCGCTGGGGGTGGGGATGGTGATTACCGTGGGGGCGCTGCTGGCGGACGTGCCCCACACCCTTCCGGTTGCGATGACCGGCTTCGCCTCGGACCCCGCCCTGCTGGAGCGCCTGGGAGCCACCAGCCACCCGAGTAGGTACGAGGGGCCCACGGGAATCGTGGGAGTCCTGCACAGCGCCGCCACCGACGCGGGTCTGCCCTCTATGAGCGTGTGGGCGAGCGTCCCCCACTACGTCGCCGCAGCCCCCTGTCCGAAGGCGGCGCTGGCGCTGGTGAATCGCCTTGGGGAGCTGGTGGGAGCGTCGGTGGACGCCGGTGAGCTGGAGGAGGCCGCCGCCAACTACGAGCGCCAGGTCGGGCTGGCGGTCTCCAGCAACCCAGAGGTCCGGGCGTTCGTGGAGCGCCTGGAGCGTGATGCCGAAAACGAGGAGGAGGATGAGGACGATGACGAGAACCCCCTCCTGCTGGACGATCTGCCCTCCGGGGAGCGGCTGGCGAGCGAGTTCCAGCGCTTCCTGCGCCAGCAAGGCGACCAGAAGCCGCCCGCTGGTCAGTGAGGGATGCCCTGAAGGGGCCAGCGGAGCGGCGAGGCCGCTCCGCTGGCCGAGGGAGGAGAGGGTCCTTCTCCTGCCGGCGAGATATGAGGCCGGCAGACTCTCCCGCACTCGTGGTCTCCTCCGGACCCGAGGCGGGGGAAGCTCGTTCAGACCAGGTTCAGTACGCGCTCCTGCACGCGGCTGGCAAAGTCGGCGCCGTCCTCCAGGCGCGTGCGCAGGGCGTCTTCGATCTGTGCCTGGGTCTTCTCGATCTGCGCCTGGGTCTGCTCGACCCTGGAGGAGACGCTCTTGGAGAGCCGCTCGCGCTGCCCCTCGACTCACGTCGGCGCTCGCGCAGTTCGCGCTCGACGCGAGTACGGGTCTTGCGCACCTCGCGCTCCAGCCGGCTCCGAGCGGTGCTGCCGCGGCGCTCGAATTTGCGCAGCTGGGTCTGGGCCCTGGAGGGAGTGGAGTAGCTGGAGATCACGTCGCTCACACCCGAGACCACCCGCTCGCGGGCGAGGAGGGCGGCCCCAACGGGGATCAGGACGGCGCGTTCGGCATAGTCGCCGACAAGATCGGTGGTGCTGCGGGTGGAGCTGGCGCGGGAGGCGGAGCCCCGGCGCGCGGAGCCGTTGCCGGCTGAGCTTCGGGTGCTCGTGCGGGCGCCGGCGGACTTGGCTCGGGAGGCGCCGCGTGAGCCGACCTTCGACCGGCCGGTCGCGGCGGTCGCGGCGGTCGCGGCGGTCGCGGCGGTGCGGGCTTTGGCCGACGGGCGCCTGGAGGCGGTGGCTTTGGCGGACGTGGCGGTTTTGGGGGAGGCGGGGGCAGTGGTGTCAGGCATGTGGAGGGATCTCCTCTTGGTCTTTATTCCCCTCGGGGAGGAATCGGTGGGTACATGTGTTCTATGCGTCTCATTCGGTGTTGTGCACCGAACATATGTTTGTACCCTGTCCCTCCCAGATAGTTACACCGACAGGCTAGCACGATATGAAGCCGTTGTGGGCCCTTGCTTTGGGCGATATGGGCTTGTGACATATAGAACATTCGTTCGGGCAGTGGAGGGGGCAGTGGGTAGCCACTTGTATAAGCCGGGTTTGGGCCGTTTTTCCGTCGTAGAGCGCTCTACGGTGCTCCGCATCCCATAACCAGCGGCCCCGGTGCGGGCGGTCACACGACGCGAGCGAGCCACAGCTCGGGGTCCCGCAGCTCTCCAGCGGTGGGGAGATCCTCCGCGGAGCGCCACGCACGCGCCAGCGCGGAGGGTCCACCCGCGAGTACGACGGCGTCGCAGAAACGACGGCCCTCCTCGTACTGGCGCAGCTTCAGCTCCAAGCCAAGCAGCCGCTCGAGCAGCCGCCAGGGCAGCCCACGGGTCTCGCGGCGACGAGTCATGGAGGCACGCAGGCGCGGCAGCGAGGGGAGCACCTCGGCCCCGACGGCGTCCATCACATGCTCCGCGTGACCCTCGATCAGCGACATCGTGGCCTGCAACCGCTCCACCAGCTGCCAGCGCTGCTCGCCGATGGTCAGCCGCACCAGTTCCCCGTGGCGCAGACGCTCGGCGAGCGCGCGGGCGTCCCCGGCGCTGGGGAGCCGGAGGAGAGCCCCGAGCGAGACCGTCACCTGCATACCGTCGATCAGCTCCCGCAGGAGTCCCGCGAGGTGCTCGCGCAGCCAGGGAGTCCCCGAGAACTGGACGGCGTGGGTGATCTCGTGGATCGTCACCCACATGAGCAGCTGCTCGCTGTCCACCTGCATGTTGCGAGCGGCCTGGGCGAGGTTGGGGGCCACCAGCAGCAGGCGGGGCGATACGGAGGCGTCCAGCAGCGCGAGGTCGTACTGGCCAAGGACCCGCTGGGAGAGCATCCCCGCCATCGCTCCGACCTGCGCCCCCAGCAGCAGCCCACCGGCGGCGCCGAGGGCGTCGTACAGGGACCCGAGATCCTGTCCCGGACGTTTCCAGCCGCGCCGCGCGCGACGGCGCGAGCCTGCGGGTCCGAGCCCGTCCGCCCGCTGGGCGAGGGACTCAAGGATCGGGCGCATCGTCTGCAGGTTCGCGGCGATCCAGGCGGAGCGATCGATCGCCTCTATGGGAGGCAGCTCACCGGGGAAGGCGAGTCCCGAGTAGTCGCTCACGCGGCGGGCGAACTGGAGCGCGAGCGGCTGCACGGTCTCGCCGAGCGCCTGGGCGGGCGGGCTTTGAGCGGGCGGGCCAGCGGGCGGGCCTCCAATCCAACGTGACCCCGCGATCAGCTCCCCCACTCGCTGCGCGGTGCTCCAGTCGATCGCGTCCATCATTGGAGGGTAGAGCCCCGGGCATATCCTTATGGGCGGTGCCCTCCTCGCTAGACGACCCCACGAGAACCCGCGGCGCGCCACAGCGGGCGGAGCTCTTGAAACGCGCGGAGGTGCGGGATGTGCTGGCGTGGATGCGCCTGCTGATCGACCCCAGGGACGCGGCGGCGGCGGTGCGCGCGCTGGCGCGTCCCCCGATCGAGTTGCGCCAGGTGGACCTGGCGCGGGTGATCCAAATAGTGCGCCGCCAGCGCCTGGACGTGGTGGCGGCGCTCGCGACCGCGATGGAGTCCCCGCAGCTGCCGCCGCAGGCGCGCGAGCGGATAGGCCGCTTTCTGGAGCTGCACCGGTGGGCCGCGGGGGGGCTGGACACGGTGAGGGCGGACCTGTTCGTGGGGCGCCTGATCGAGCGCCTGGGCCTGCGCCGCCGGCAGCTGCTCGCGGCAGCCGGAGAGGACGCGGAGCGACTGGCGGGGCTGGCCGGCCTGTGCGAGCTGGCAGAGGAGTTCGTGGGATCCTCACCCAGGCCCACCGCTCGGGCGCTGGCGATCCATCTGACGGCGGCCTCCGAGGAGAGCCCGCCGGAGATCGCCCCCCCGGGGGAGGAGGACCCCGCGCGGAAAGCCTCCGGGAAGGCCCCGCCCCGCGAGGATGACCCCACGCCCCCCGAAGAGACCCCGATGGGACCCCGCAGGCGACGCTGCGCATGATGCGCGAGGAGGTCCTGGGGGATGTCGCGCGGATCGCGGGACGCCTCGGGGAGCTGCGGCTGGACACCGAGCTGGACGTCTCCCACGGGGTCGTGAGATACCTGGAGCTGCTCAAGCTGGCTGCGCTGCTGGAGCGTCCCGCCGGAGAGACCACCGAGGAGGCGCTGCGGGACGTGAACGCGCGCCTGCGGGCGGCGATGACGCCGCTGCAGCGGGAGATCTATGAGAGCTCGCCACTGGACGAGCTGCTGCGCGCGGATCGATCGGAGCTCCACCAGCAGGGCGAGCGCGGCGAGCGCGCGCGAGCACAGGCGGTGGCGGCCCGGGATGAGCCCTCGCTGGAGGCGTTCCTGCCGCGCAAGGGAGAGGGTCTTGTGCTGTCGGCCTCCGACGTGGTGACCTACCGAAGCTGCCCCCTGAGGTACAAGTTCGCGCGGGTCCTCAAGATCCCGACAGACCAGACGCTTAACCAGCGCTTCGGGATCGTGGTGCACCAGGTACTGGAGCGCCACCACTCGGCGGAGGGGGGGACGCTGGAAGAGCTAATGGACCTGCTGGATGCGGCGTGGCGGCGCGCCGGCATGGGGGAGGGCACACGGGAACGCGAGCTGCGAGACAAGGCGCGCGCGGCGCTCACTCGCTACCACGAGCGCCTGCGGGAAGAGCCGGCCCAGCCGCTGTGGTTCGAGCGCTCGTTTGCGTTCAGCCTTGGGCCCCACCATGTGCGCGGGCGGGTGGACCGCGTAGATCGCCTCCCCGAGGGGGGTTTCGAGCTGATCGACTACAAGACTGGATACGCCAAGACGGCGGAGGAGCTGCGTGAGGATATCCAGCTCTCGCTGTACGCGATCGCGGCCCGGGAGGCGTGGGATCTGGGGGAGACGCGCCAAGCCTACTACTACGTGCTCGACGATCGCAAGGTCCCGGTACCCCGAGCGGCGGGGGACGCGGAGTGGGTGCGCGGCGCGGTGCTGGAGGCCGGGGAGGGGATCCTCGCACAGGACTTCGAGCCGACCCCCTCACCCGCGGTGTGCGCGCACTGCGACTACCGCATCGTGTGCCCGGCGGCCGAGAGCTGATCGCCGGTTCTGCCAGAATGACCCCGTGCCCACGCGCGAGCAGATCATGAAGGCCCTGGAGGCGGTCATCGACCCAGAGCTGCGCCGCTCGATCGTGGAGCTCGAGATGGTGCGCTCGGTGGAGATCGCCGCCAGTGGGGTGGTGGACGTGACCGTTTCGCTTACCACCGCGGGCTGCCCAATTCGCGGCCACTTCCAGAGCGCGGTGGCGCAGGCGGTGGGAGCGCTCGAGGGCGTGGGCCACGTGAACATCTTCTTCGACGTGCTCAGCGACACCGAGAAAGCTGCGCTACGCGAGCGGCTGGGGCGCGCAAGCCTGCCCGAGGGCGCGCTGGCGCAGGTGCGCAACGTCGTCTGCATAGGTTCCGGCAAGGGTGGAGTGGGCAAGTCGACGCTGACGGCCAATCTCGCGGCGGCGCTAACGGCTGAAGGCAAGCGCGCGGGGGTCCTCGATGCGGACGTCTGGGGGTACTCGATTCCCCGCATGTACGGGCTCGGCTCCACTCGCCCACCGGTCTCGCCGCAGCGCAAGATCATCCCGCTGGAGGCGCACGGCGTGAAGGTGATGTCGATCGGCTTCTTCGTGGAGGAGGACGCGGCGGTGGTATGGCGGGGACCGATGCTGCACAAGGCGCTCACGCAGTTCCTGCAGGACGTGGAGTGGGGAGCGCTGGACCATCTGCTGATCGACCTGCCCCCGGGCACCGGGGACGTCTCGATGACGCTCGCCCAGCTGCTGCCCCAGGCGCAGTTCGTGATCGTCACAACCCCCCAGCCGACCGCCCAGAGGGTGGCGCGCCGCTCGGCGGAGATGGCGCACAAGGTCTCCCTGGAGATCGCGGGGGTGATCGAGAACATGTCCGGCTTTACGACCCCCACGGGAGAGCGGTATGCGATCTTCGGCGAGGGCGGCGGCCAGGAGCTGGCGGACGAGCTGGAGGTGCCGCTGCTGGGCAAGGTGCCCCTGACGATGCCGCTGCGCGAACACGCCGACAGCGGGTTGCCGCTGGTGATCGAGGACCCGGACGACCCCGCCTCCCAAGCGATCCGCCAGGCGGCGCGGGGTCTGATCGCAACGGCCCCGCTGGAGCTTCCGGTGCTCAGCGGTATCGCCACCAACGGCGACTCAGCCGCGAGCCCCCCGCCGCCGAGCGCACAGCCTGTCGGCATGTCGCTGCCGATGGCCTGAGGGCTACCTGCTGTTGGCGAAGTACTCCGCGTTGATCTGGGTGTACTTCTGCCACTCCTCCGGCAGCTGGTCCTCGGCGAAGCAGGCATCCACGGGGCAGGCCTCGACGCAGGCGTCGCAGTCGATGCACTCGTCGGGGTCGATGTAGAGCATCTCGGCGGCGTCGTACCCGGACTCGTCGGGCGTGGGGTGGATGCAGTCCACGGGGCACACCTCGACGCAGGAGTTGTCCTTGGTGCCGATGCACGGCTCTGCGATCACGTAGGCCATTCGCTTCCTTCTCGAGTCGTCTTGGGCTGCTTGCGGGGAGAGGAGCGAATACTAGCGAGCCTTCCTCGACTTGCCCCGGGCGCTCGGGCCTCCCCCGCTGGACCCACCGGTCGATGATCCACCGGCGCCTCCCGCCGAGGTCCGCTCTCCGGCTTCCTTGGGCCCGTAGAAGTGGGGTCTGGGCAGCGGACAGTAGTCCTGTGCGCCGCGCGCCACCGGGTCGCCGATCCGCACCCATACCCCGGTTCCGTCATCGAGTCTCACGCAGGGCGGAGGTTCCCCCGGGCCGATCTTCACGTGCGAGAGGATGACGTCCTTCCGCGTCAGGGTGGCGAGCGGCACCGTCTTCTCCAGGGCTTCGAGGCCCGCGATGTAGGAGAGCACCGCGATCCCGATGCGCGTGAAGTCCGACGCCTGCGACTGGCTGGGAATCCAGGTCACGGTTCGGATACCGTTGCGCCGCAGCGCCCGCAAGGTCGCGAGCAGGTCCCCATCTCGCTGCGGCGCACCCACCGGGAACCCCTGGGTGGAGAAGATCGGCACGTAACCCGGCCGCTCCAGCGACGTCGATTCCTTCTCCACCCGGAACGCGCGTTCTTCCCCCACGCCGGTATCGATCATCAGCGTGTTGGCGAGCGCCGCCACGACCAGCACGGCCGTAGTGGCGATCCGTCCCCGACGCCCGAGCCGCACGATCCATCCGGCGCCGAACACCGCCAGATAGAGGAGCAGCGGCATGCCGTAGCGGACATCGTGGACATAGGTCTCGGTCAGGATCGCCCAGGCGAGGAACGCGCCTATGAGCAGCTCGGGAGCCAGGCGGGTGATCGGACGCCGCCGCACCGATCCGATGAGGGTCCACAGCCACCCCACGGCCGTCAAGAGAAACAGCGGGAGGTAGAGTTGCCAGCCAAGGATGTTCCAGAGGTACCACTCCAGGTTTTCTCGCGAGAGGCGAGGCGGTGCGATGCCGTTGGGCGAATTGGACCCCGGCGGAGCGAAGGCGGTCGTGGGTGCGGTCGCCTCCGTCTTGATTTCCACGAGCTTGGAGTACTCGTGTATGTACCAGGGGAGCGCGATCGCGAGCACGATGACGGCGAAGATCGCCATCCCGCGCCACGCCTGAGGACCGCCGCGCACCGCCGTCACAGCAATCACCCCGAGGACGAAGATCGCAAACGGCTCCTTCGTCAACATGCCGATTCCCACGGCGAGGCCGGCGAGGGCGGCTTTACGCGTACGTGTGAAGCCCTCGGTGGCGATGATCAACCAGATGGAGACCGCTACCATCGCGGTCTCGGGGGCGTCGGTCATGAAGATGTGGGACTGCGCGATGATCAGCGGCGAGCCGAGCGCGAAGACGACGCTCAACAGGCCGGCGACCGGGCCGAACGCCAGGCGACCGACCTGGTAGCAGCCGAGCGCGAGCAGCGAGTAGAAGACAACGTTCTCGGCGATGATCGGAGGGGCGACGCCGAGGCCGCCGATCGCGATCCCCAGCGAGCCGATCAGGTACGCAAACGGCGGGTAGGGAGCGCTCGTGCTGAGTGCGCCACCCAGGTTTCCCGTGCTGAGGAGGTGGTAGACGTTGAAGGTGATATCGAGATGCAGTCCCGCATCCCAGATCGGGATGCTGCGGTCCACCGAGAGCCACCAGCAGGTGATGCCGACGAACAGCGCGGTGACCCCGATCGCCCCCCACGCGGGCGCCGACCAGCTGGGTCTGGCGATGCGTGCCGCCGCAAGGGTGCGCGCGGGGGGCCTGCGGAAGTCGACACGGGTCGCCACAGGGCAACGGTAGTCTTTGACTTTCTCCGCTGCAACAATTTGGATCGTTTTGTTTCTTACAAAACACCGGTCTTTTCCGGACGGGGTTGCGGCTCCGCTTGTACTAGGTTGAAAGGCGCAATGCTGCTGCTGACCGGCGCCACCGGCCAGGTGGGCTCCGCGCTCCTTGGCCGCCTGCTCGCGGAGGGCGCCTCGGTGCGCTGCCTGGTGCGCAACCCCCGCCGGCTGGGAGCACGGCGGGTGCGGGTGCAGATCGCGCTCGGCGACCTCGCCGACCCGCCCTCGTTCCGCAACGCGATGCGAGGGGTGAGCACCGTGGTGCACCTTGCGGGCGCGATCCGCGACCAGCCGCGGGGGTCGATCGAGGAGCTTGGGGGGATCGCCACATGGCGCATGGTGCAGGCCGCGGAGCGCGCGGGGGTGGAGCGCTTCCTGTTCTTCTCAGCCCTCGGCGCCTCCACCCATAGCCGGGCGCGCTTTCTGCGCGCCAAGGCGCTCGCGGAGCAGGCGGTGGGCGAGGCGGGGATGCGCTCGATCGTCTTCTCCCCCTCGATCGTGTACGCCCCGGGAGACCGCTGGCTGACGTTGCTCGAGCGGCTTGCGCTGCTGCCGGCGATGCCGGTCTCGGGCCGCGGCGGCGCCGTCTACCAGCCGATCTGGGCGGAGGATGCCGCGGATTGCGTGATGGGCGCGCTACGCGAGCCCCACCTCTCCGGCACCTTCGAGCTGGCGGGGCCGCAGACCCTCAGCCACGAGGAGATCGTGCGCGTGGTGCTGCGCTCGCTGGGACGCCGCCGGCCGCTCGCGCACGTGCCGACTCCGATCGTCTCCCGCACTCTGCGCCTGCTGGAGGCCGCGGCCGGCACGCGCGCCTTCGCAACCTGGGACGAGGCGGAGCTGATGGAGGTCCCGATGATCTCAAGGCGGGGCGACGCCGACGCCAAGCGCCTCGGCGTCGCCCCGCAGCCGATGGGCGCGGTACTGAGCCCCGCCCTGCCCTGGGATACCCGAATCCCGCCCCAGCCCTAGAACACCCGAATCCGCTCAGCTCTAGGACACTGCCAGCTCCGGCCGGCGCGCGGCCCAGGGGCGCGCGGCTTCCAGCTGGGTGGCAAGCGCGAGCAGCGTGCCCTCGCCGGCGGGGCGGCCCACCAACTGCACGGCGAGCGGCAGACCGTCCTCGCCGTGGAACAGCGGCAGCGAGATGCCGGGCTGGCCGCTGGCGTTGAACACAGGGGTGAAGGGCGTGAACAGGCCGGAGCGGGTGAACGTGTCCATCGGGTTGGGCGCCGCGGTATCGAGCGTGCCGAGCTCAAGCGGACGCTCCGCCAGCGCGGGGGTCAGCAGTACGTCGTAGGGCTCCAGGAACTCGACCAGCTGGCGGGTGAACGCCTGCAGCCTGACCGACGCGCCAAAGCCGTCCACGGCGTTTAGTTTGCGGACCATCGAGAAGATCGCCCAGCTCATCGGCTCCATGTCCTCCGCCGTGAGCTCGCGGCCCGCGACGATCCCCGAGAAGGCGATCGAGAGGCCGATGTGGGTGCAGAACACCGCCCCAAACAGCTCCCTCACGCCATCGATCTGCCACGGCGGCTGCACCTCCTCCACCTCATGGCCGAGCGCGCGCAGAAGCTCGGCGGCCTCGCTCACAGCCCCAGTGGCCATCGGGTCGATCGCGGCGTCGGGGATCGGCGGCAGGGTGGTGGTGGCGATCCGCAGCGCGGGTGGGCGGGTTTCCCATCCCCGGGCGGCGGCCGCCGCGAACGGCTCTGCCGGGGACGGGGCCCAGGTGGCATCGCCGGTCTCGTAGCCGGCGAGCACGTCGAGGATCGCCGCGGTGTCGGCGACCGTGCGGGTGAGCATTCCGTCGATGCCCAGCGAGGACTCGCCCAGTTCGGGCGCCGCGGAGATGCGCCCGCGCTGGGGCTTGAGCCCCACCAGGCCGCAGCACGCCGCGGGGATGCGGATCGAGCCGCCGCCGTCGTTGCCGTGCGCGACCGGCAGCATGCCCGAGGCGACCGCGGCGGCCGCCCCGCCGGAGGAGCCGCCCGGGGTGCGCTCCAGGTCCCAGGGGTTGCGCGTGGGGCCGAACAGGCGCGCCTCGGTGGTCGGCAGGATCCCGTACTCCGGCAGCGTGGTGCTGCCCACCACGATGAAGCCCGCCCGCTTCAGCCGGCGGGTGACGTTGTGGTCGTGCTGGACCCTGAAGTCCTTCATCGGCGAGCACCCGTAGGTGAGCCGCAGACCGCTCACCGGCCGGTTGTTCTTGATCGCGGTCGGTACCCCCGCGAAGGGGCGCTCATCGCCCGGGCGCACCTCGTCGGCCGCCGCCAGGGCACGCTCGGCGTCGATCTCCACGAACGCGTTCAGCTCGGGGTTGAGCTCCTCGATGCGCTCGAGCGAGTGCTGCACCAGCTCACGCGCGGAGAGCTCCCCCGCGCGCACCATCCCGGCGAGCTCGCTCGCGGGGCGGAACATCAGATCGTCGTCGGACACCGGCTCCTCCTTGGGGTCGAGAGTGCGCGGGTGTGAGTCCGCTCCCTGGAACCCTAACGCCCCGTCGCGGCCCTCGCGTATGCCCCGGGGGAGGGTGGGGGGCAGCCGCCCCCGTTCCTGCGACGATATGCCCTGCCCAGAAGGCAACCCGGCCGGTCGCGAGGGAACCCGTCGCGAGCCCGGTTTCACCGTCAAGCACCAAGAGGGTGGCGCAGCCGGCCGTAGGCCGGCGAGCCGGGCCCCTCTTCAATCAGCCTCCCAGAAAGCGAGTGCCATGAGCGCGGTTCAGACAGCACCGGAGGTCCAGTCGGGCCTCGAAGGCGTCGTCGCCTTCGCAACCGAGATCGCAGAGCCCGATAAAGCGGGGGGCGCGCTGCGCTACCGCGGCGTCGACATCGAGGACCTCGTGGGGACTGTTCCCTATGAGCAGGTGTGGGGCCTGCTGGTCGACGGCCGCTTCAAACCGGGGCTGCCCCCCGCAGAACCCCACCCGCTGACGGTGCGCTCGGGCGACCCCCGCGTGGACGTGCAGGTGGGGTTGGCGATGCTCGCGCCGGAGTGGGGCTTCAACCAGCTGATCGACATCTCCGGCGAGCAGGCCCGCGAGAACCTTGCGCGCGCCTCGGTGATGGCGCTCTCCTTCGTGGCCCAGTCCGCGCGCGGCGTCGGGCAGCCGCCGGTGCCCCAGGAGGAGATCGACCGCGCCGGCTCGATCCCCGAGCGTTTTCTGATCCGCTGGCGCGGAGAAGCCGACCCCAGGCACGTGAAGGCGATCGACGCCTACTGGGTCTCCGCCGCCGAGCACGGGGTCAACGCCTCCACCTTCGTCGCCCGCATCGCCGCCTCCACCGGGGCGGACGTCGCCGCGGCGCTGTCGGGCGCGGTGGGGACGCTCTCGGGCCCGCTGCACGGCGGGGCGCCCTCGCGCGTGCTGAAGATGCTCGAGGAAGTCGAACGCGCGGGGGACGCCGAGCTGTGGGTGAAGCAGGCGCTGGACCGCGGGGAGCGGCTGATGGGCTTCGGCCACCGCATCTACCGCGCCGAGGACCCCCGGGCGCGGGTCCTGCGGCGCACCTGCCGGGAACTGGGCTCCCCGCGCCTGGAGGCCGCCGAGGCGCTCGAGCAGGCCGCCCTGGCGGAGCTGCACGCGCGCAAGCCCGATCGGGTGCTCGCGACCAATGTCGAGTTCTGGTCGGCGGTGGTGCTCGACTTCGCGGAAGTGCCCGCGGAACTGTTTACGCCGATGTTCACCTGCGCGCGTGTGGCGGGGTGGTCGGCGCACATCCTCGAGCAGAAGCGCGAAGCGAAGCTGATCCGGCCCACCGCCAAGTACGTGGGCGAGTCCTCGCGGCCGGTGAGCGCGGTGGAATAGCTCTTCTGGGCAAGCCCCCACGACCGGCCGGTACGGTGCGGATGAGCCTTCCGCGAGTCAGAAACACTGCCCCAAGGGGGCTGGGGGCTGTGCCAGGATTCTCTGCGCAAGGCGCCGTCCCGGCGCCTCCTCGCACGGCGGCGGATCAGGGGACCACGCACCAGGACGGGCAGGGCTCTTCGATTCACTCCGTCGAGGATGGCGGACCCGCCCCCCAGGGCTAGTACCGCGACGAGGGCCCGGCACACGCCGGGCCCTCGTCTTTCTCCACGCTCGTGTCGGAGCTCTTGCCGGCGAGCCTTATGTCGGAGTTCTCGCCGGCAATGGGCGGGCAGAGAGGGGCGCTTCGTGAGCGCCCCTGCCCGCCAATCCCCTTCGCCCTACATCATCCCGCCCATGTCCGGCATACCCCCACCACCACCGCCGCCCGCTTCCTTCTCGGGCACCTCGGCGACGATTGCCTCGGTGGTGAGGATGTTCTTGGCGATCGACGCCGCGTTCTGCAGCGCCGAGCGGGTGACCATCGCGGGATCGATGATCCCCGCCGCCACGAGATCGACGATCTCATTGGTGGCCGCGTTGAGGCCGTGACCTTTCTTGGCCTTGCGGACGTCGTTGACGACCACCGAGCCCTCCAGGCCGGCGTTCTCGGCGAGCTGGCGCAGCGGCTCCTCGAGCGCCCGCAGCACGATGCGCGCCCCGGTGCGCTCGTCGTCGGAGCCGTCGGCGTCGTGGCCGTTCTGCTCGACCTTGATCGAGCTGGTGGCCTGCAGCAGCGCGACTCCGCCGCCGGGCACGATGCCCTCCTCCAGCGCCGCCCTCGTGGCCTGCAGGGCGTCCTCGACGCGGTGCTTCTTCTCCTTCATCTCCGTCTCCGTGGCCGCGCCCACCTTCACGACGGCCACGCCGCCGGAGAGCTTGGCCAGGCGCTCCTGGAGCTTCTCCCGATCGAAGTCCGAGTCGGTGTTCTCGATCTCGTTCTTGATCTGGTTGATGCGCCCCTTGATAGCCGCGGCCTCACCGGAGCCGTCGACGATCGTGGTGTTGTCCTTGGCGACCACCACACGCCGAGCCCTGCCGAGCTGCGAGACCTGCGTGTTCTCGAGCTTCAGACCCATCTCCTCGGTGATCACCTCGGCGTTGGTGAGGATCGCGATGTCCTCGAGCATCCGCTTGCGCCGATCGCCGAAGCCGGGGGCCTTGACGGCCACGCCGGTGAACGTCCCGCGCAGCTTGTTGACCACCAGCGTCGCCAGCGACTCGCCCTCGACGTCCTCGGCGATGATCAGCAGCGGCTTGCCGCTCTGGATCACGGCCTCGAGCACCGGCAGCACGTCGCGCACCGAGCCGATCTTCTGGTTGGCGATCAGGATGTAGGGGTCCTCCAGCACCGCCTCCATGCGATCCTGGTCGGTGACCATGTAGGGGGAGATGTAGCCCTTGTCGAACTGCATCCCCTCGGTGAACTCGAGGTCCATGCCGAACGTCTGGCCCTCCTCAACGTTCACCACGCCATCCTTTCCGACCTTCTCGATCGCATCGGCGATCACGTCGCCGATCTCCTCGTCGCCGGCCGAGATCGTGGCCACGCGGGCGATCTGCTCCTTGCCCGAGACCTCCTTGGACTGCGAGGCGATGTTCTTGACGACCTCGTCCACGGCCCTCTCGATACCGCGCTTGAGCGCCAGCGGGTTGGCACCCGCCGCGACGTTCTTCAGCCCCTGGCGCACGATCGCCTGGGCCAGCACGGTGGCGGTGGTGGTGCCGTCGCCGGCGACGTCGTTGGTGGCGGTGGCCACCTCGCGCACCAGCTGGGCGCCCTGGTTCTCGAAGACGTCCTCGACCTCGATCTCGCGGGCGATCGTCACGCCGTCGTTGGTGATGGTGGGGGCGCCGAACTTCTTGTCCAGCACCACGTAGCGGCCCTTCGGGCCGAGCGTGACCTTCACTGCATTGGCCACCGCGTCCACGCCCGCCTCCAGCGACTTGCGCGCCTCGGCGGCGTACTTGAGCTCCTTATGTGCCATCTCTTCAGTTCTCCTTATGCGATCTTGGCGAGGACATCGGACTCGCGGAGCACGAGCAGGTCCTCGCCTTCGACCTTGATCTCGGTCCCGCCGTACTTGCTGTAGAGGACCTCCTCGCCCTCCTTGACATCCAGCGGGATGCGCTTGCCGTCATCGTCGAGCCTGCCATCGCCGGCGGCGACGACCTTGCCCTTCTGCGGCTTCTCCTTGGCTGTATCTGGGAGGACGAGGCCACTTGCGGTGGTCTCCTCCTCCTCGATCGCCCGCACGATCAGGCGATCGCCCAGGGGCTTGAGCTTCATCTTGATAAGACCTCCGCTACTAGAGAGTGTGGATCGAGGGCGGCACGCCCTCCAGAGAGGGGTCCGACCTCCTCTGGCACTCCACATGGTCGAGTGCCAACGACACGGCCACTATATACGACCGGGGGCGCAAGTCAAGGGATTCGCCCACCTATTCGGCACTTTCGTGCCGAGACTGCCAAAAAGTGGAGGCGGAGCCCAGTTCGGCGCGTCGTGCCAGACTGCCCAAAGCCCCGGCGAAGCTCGGTCCGGCGCGTCTTGCCCGGACCAGCCGATAGCCGCGGCGAAGCTCAGTTCTGCGCCCCGCCGAAGCCCTTCATCGCCTCGGTCATTCCCGTCGGCTTGTCCATGATCCGCGAGAAGCGCACCACCGTGACGACGTCCTCCATCGAGACCCCCCGACCGTAGATCTGCTCGAGGAAGTTGATCAACTCCTCGTGGCGGCGGAACTCGGGGTTGTCGTGCTTGATGTCCCGCGGCGAGAGCTCCGCCAGCCGCATGACTTCGACCTGATCGATCACCGCCTCGAAGATCCGCTCTCTGGGTGAGTACTGGTAGCCGATCGTGACCAGCACCAGCTGGTTCTTGCGGTACTTGTCCGACTTGTCCCCCAGGCGGATCGTCGCCGTCTTGCGGCCCCGCTTGAGCTCGTCGGCGAAGATCGTGGAGTAGAAGTTGAGCACCTGCACGGCAGAGAGCAGGCTATCTTATGGAAGAGGGGCCCGGCTCGCCGACCGATCGAAGATCGACGGGATCTCCGATCGGCCAGCCGGCCGGCTGCGCCACCCTCTGGCTAGAGATCCAGCGCGCTCAGCGCGCGCCCGACGATGTCGCGTTCCCCCGCGTAGGTGAGCTCCGCACACGCCTGCGCCAGCGGCATCCAGCGCGCCTCCTCGACCTCATCGTCGTGGTCGGCCGTGTCGCCGGAGAGGTAGCTCAGGAGGTAGAAGACGACCGACTTCGGCACGCTGCGGCCATGACGCCTGTACCAGTAGCGCACCTCGCCGAGCTCCCCCACGAGTCGCGCCCGGACGCCCGTCTCCTCGCGCACCTCCCGCAACGCCGCCTGCAGGGGGGTCTCACCCGGATCGATGTGCCCCTTGGGCAGCCCCAGCACGCGGGCGCCGTCCGCCCCGGGGCGCCGTGGCACGATCACGAGCACCTGCTCGCCGCGCACCACCACCCCGCCCGCCGAGCGCTCCTCAGAAGACATAGGCCCGCAGCGCCTCCGGATCGTGCACAGTCAGACGGCCTCTGCCCTGGGAGATGACTCCCGCGCGCTCCAGCACCGCCAGGAAGCGGCTCGCCGACTCGCGTGAGCTGCCCGCGAGCTTCGCCAGGTCGGCCTGGGTGGCGGTGATCGCAACATCCTGAGGCTCCGCCTGGGCGGCTGGGTTCTGCGACTGTGCCTGCGCGACCAGCTCGCTCAGCGCCGAGGCCACGCGGCTCTGCACCGTCTGGAAGGAGCGGCGCGCGAGGCGCTCGTTGGTCTCCCGCAGGCGCCGGCCCAGCCCGATCAGAAGACGCATCGCGATCTGAGGGTGCTCGGCTATCAGCCTGCGCATGTCCGGACCGAGCACCGCCACCACCCTCATCTCCCCGAGCGCCTCCACGGTGGCGGAGCGGCGCTCGTCCTCGAACAGGGCGAGCTCCCCGAAGATGTCGCCGGGACCAAACGTCGCCAGCGTGATCGTGCGCCCGTCGCCGTGCTCGTGCACCGCCCGCGCGCGGCCGGCCTGCACGATGTAGCAGCTGTCGCTCCGATCTCCCTCGCGAAGCACCACCTGGCCGGCCTCGAAGCCGCGCGGCACCGCCAGCCGCGCGATCTGCTCGAGGTCGCCATCCTGGAGAGTGGAGAAGACCGGCACACGGGCGAGCAGCTCCACGATCTCCACTGTGTTTGGCGCCTGCATCGCCCGAGTGGATAGCACACCTCCGTGCACCCGCGGCGCACTGTCAGGGCGTGCCATCCACCGCGCTATCTTCACAACATGACCCCGTCGAGGATCGCGCTGCTCGCGACCGGGGCGCTGCTGGCCGCGGCGCTTGCGCCGTTGGCGCCCGCGGCGGCCCGGCAGTCGGTCAGAACGCTGGAGCAATCTCCCGAACTGTGGGCGACCGTGAATCTCTGCAACACCACCAGCCACCCCAACGAAATCGGGATTCGTGGATCGATGCCCAGCGATGGGCACCCCCACGACATCATGTACATGCGCTTCCTCGTCCAATCCCTCGACCCTGCCACCCACCAGTGGACGGACCTCGGCAAGAGCGCGGAATCGGGATTCGTGAAGATCGGCTCGGCAGCCTTCACCCGTCAGGCTGGGCACAGTTTTGGCTTCAAACCCTCCACCACCGCTTACACGATGCGCGGGTTCGTCGAATTCCAGTGGCGCCGCATCGGCCATCTGGTGCACCTCGCCACCCGCCTCACAACGGCCGGGCACACGAGCCTCGCGGGAGCCGAACCCAAGGGGTTCAGCTCCGCCACCTGCGTCCTCAATTGATGGTGAACAGTCGCGGATCGTTGGTGATGATCCCATCCACTCCCATCGCGGTGAGCCGATCCATCAGCGCGGCGTCGTCCACCGTCCACACGTACAGCTCCCCGCCACCCGCAGCGACCGCGCGCACCAGCGCGGGAGTGACGACCCGCCAGTGCGACATGATCGCGTCGAAGCGGCCCGCCCGCAGAGCCGCCTGGGCGCGGCGGGGCAGCCAGGCACGGAAGCCCGCGAGCATCGCCAGCGCCGGGATCGCCATCAGCCTGTCCTCCGTGTAGTCCCGTCGCGCCCGCGGCACCGACCATCCCACCCGCAGCGAGGGCTCGATCGCGCGCATCGCATCGAGGTCCTCGGGGTAGGTGCTGCTCACCAGCGAGCGCTCGATGAGGCCCGTCTCGCGCAGCTCTCTCACCACGCGCTCCCCGTAGCCGGGAAGCTTCACGTCCACGTCGAGCTCGATGCCCGCGTAGGCCTCGCTCGCGAGATGCTCGAGACCGGCCCGCAGCGTGAGCGGAGCGGGCGCGCCGTGGAGCGCGCTGTAGTCGTGGGCCAGCAGCAGTTGCCCGCTCCCGTCGGGGCGCTCGCTGAGGACGTCGAACTCGATCATGTCCACACCCGCCCCCACCGCCGCCTCAAAGCTCGCGAGCGTATTGCCCGGCGCCAGGTGCGCGGCTCCCTTGTGCCCCACCCTGCGCGGTGCGATCCTCGAGCTCGGGGCGCCCATCACCGCCCCAGCATAGAGGGAGTTCTCAGATGCGCTCGTCGCGTGCGAGGCTTCTGCGGGTGGCCTCGATCGCCTGGCCCGCCATCTTCGGACCCACGTACGGGGCAAGGACCAGGAAGGCGAGGTGGTCGGTCAGCGAGGGCAGATACTTCACACGCTTGCGCACCGCATAGCTGCTGACGATCGCCCACATCGCACCCACCACCGCCTCGTGCGAGATGAGCGGGGCGCGGCGCGCTTCGGGGGAGCCCTCGCGCAGCATCTCGGCGAGCTTCCCCAGTGAGCGGTCGAGGCACTCCGTCACGACGGGGCCAACGTCGAAGAGGTCCACGAACGCCATTCGTGTGAGACCCGGATGGGCGACGAAGTGGTCGACGCCTGCCTTCACGCCGAGGTACGCCGCCTCCGGCCAGTTGCTCGCGCGAGCCGCTCCGGCGGCGATCGTCTCGATCGTTTCGTCCACGAACTCGTCCACCACCGCCAGGAAGCACTCCTGCTTTGAGGGGAAGTGTTTGTGGAACGATTCCGTCGACATCCCCGCGAACTGGGCGATCTGCGGATCGGTCAGCTCGAGGTAGCCCTCGTCGAGCGTGAGATGCACCACCGCACCGAGCACGCGGGCGCGTTTCTCCTCGCTTTCCAAGAAATGCGCCGGCTCCGCCGGCCTGTGCGGCGGAGCGGTGCGAGAGACCCCGATCCGCGCCGCCGGGGAGCGATAGGCGCTGATCCAATCGAGCAGTTCGTCGGTCAGGCCCGGCAGCTCCTCTACGCGGTCGTTCAACAACCGGTCGAACATCAGATAGCGCCCGCCGCCCACGATCGCCTTTGGCCCCAGCGGTGGAAGCTGCACACCGTCGGGCGCCGCCCTGAATCCTTCGGCCAGCACCCGCTCGAACGCGACCGCCGAGCGCATCAGTCGTTCGCGGCTGCGGGCCCCGAGACCCAGCCCCTCGATCAGCACCAGGCGCGATGACTTCACGTTCCTGCTCACGTCCTCCACGAGCGCCTGGCAGGCGCGGTGCACACGGTTTGCCCAACCGCGCTCGTTCATCCAACCGTCCACCATTCTCCGCTTCGCACGCGCCACCGCGATGTCGTAGGTACCCAGGAAGCAGTCCTCCTTGTTGGCGAACTGCTCGTAGAACGCCCTCCGTGAGACGCCCGCCAGCGCGATCACATGCGCCACCGTCGTCGTCTTGTAGCCCTGGCGATGGACCGCCTCGATCATCGCCCCGAACAGTCGCGCCCGCTGATGACGAGCGACCGCATCGCGCCCCATCCCGTGCGGACCGTGCGGTAGGCGCCGATACATCGCGCTCAGCTCCCTCTCGGTTCCGCTCATCCCCACGCTTCCGACCATACAGGATTGACCAAAGATTGCAAGTTAAAAATCGTAGGATCTATCTACCTTTCCGATCACATTTGGGGAGGCCCATTTTGGAACTTTTTTCCTGCTCATCCGAATAGATCTCAAGAGCGCGCCGGGGCGCTATCGCGCGGCGAGCTCGACCCGGCGCGGGCCCGCGCGGAAGCCGGCGCGCTCCAGGGCCGCCTCCCATGGGGAGCCGAGCACCGGCTCCCCGTCCACCCGCTCGAGCGCAATCCTCGCCGGCAGACGACCGGCCCGCGCGTGCTCCGCAAGCGCGGCAAGGGCCTGCTGAACACGTGCATCGTCCGGGGCCGCAAGGAGCACCCGCAGCGACCGACTCCCGCGCTCCAGGTAGAGCACCGGCTCCGCCCCCACCAGCACCACGCTCGCCCCGGGCACCCGCGCCGGGGAGGGGCGGGGCGGGCGGCTTGCGATCACATCCCTCGCGCGCCCCGCCGCGGTGGTGGGCGCAGCCGTTAATCCATGTTTCTGACCGACCGGGGGGCGTTCCTGGCTCGGCCACGGAAGGGCCGCGCCGTAGGGCTGCGCCGGATCGGTCGCCGCGAGCACCAGGGCGCGCCGCGTCCGGGTGCTCGGCTCCTCGGCTCGCTGCGAGCGGAGGCGCTCGACCGCGCCCGGCAGCGCGAACTGGGAGCCGCCGAGGCCCTCCACGAAGTAGCCGCGGCGCACCATCCCAAGCGTCTCCATGCGGCTCAGCTCGGGGTAGAGCGCCGCGAACCCCCCCGGCACATTCTCGGCGAGCGCGAGCTCCCGCGTGAGGATCCCGTAGCGCTCAAGCAGCAGTTCCACCAGCGCCCGGATGCGATTGTCCGAGGTGAGCTCACCGGACCCACCGAACAGCGGTCCAGCCAGCGACCAGCGACCGGGAAGAGGGTTCCACCCACCTGCGCGGCCCGCGGTCCTACGCCCCGAGAAACGCCCCCCCCGGCGGGGCCTGCCGGTCTGAGAGGAGGCGAGTTTCAGACGCGGAGCGCGCAGTGGGGCAAATGCGTCGTTGGTCACCTCCCCGGCCCACACGAGATCCCACAGCGCCTCCTCGAGCTCCGCCGTGGGCAGCTCCCCGTCGACGAGTAGATCCGCGAAAAAACACGGAGATAGATTTAGACGCGCGCGGATGCGCGCGTGCGCCGACGTCTCCGGTGGGGCACCGCCACGGCGCGGTGGAGGGCCGAGCAGCGCCACATCCTCGCGGAAGTAGAGCGCCACACGGCCGTCCGCGCGGGGTGGGCGGGCTCCGAATCTCCCCGCTCCCACCCATACCAGCTCCCCGCTCGCGCACAGCTCGTCCATCCACGTCGTCGAGTACGCCCCCACCCGGCGCGGCAACACCTCCTGCTCCCACGTCCGCGGCGTCAGCGCCAGGCCCTGCAACGGCACGAGCTGCTCGCGCAGGCGATCCACCCCCGCGCCCGCCGCGGCGTGGCGATCGATCCCCTGCCATACCGACAGGAACGCGGCAAACGTACGCCGCTCCGCAGGCTCGATCTCGTGCCGCAGAGCAGCCAGGGAGGCGCGCCGCAGGCGCCTGAGCACCTCGACGTCGCACCACTCCCGCCCGTCGTCGCGCGCGGGTTGAGTCGAGGAGGAGGAGGAGGAGGAGAGGAGCGGGGCGTCGCCGACCGGGGAGCAGGACGCGCCTCGCAGCGAGGCGGGGTCGGGATGGAGCTCCCCCCGCACCACCGCCCCCGCGCGCTCCAGCGCCCGCAGCCCGGACTCGATCACGGCGGCGCCGAGGCCGTAGCGGACCCGCGGCTGCTCGGTCGTGAACGGCCCGTGCGCCGCCGCGTAGCGGCGCAGCAGCCGCTCCAGGGCGTCGGGCACATCCGTCAGGAAGGCCTCCGGAAGACCTCCCGGGGGGACCGCGGCGAGCGCGTCGCGGTAGAGGCCCGCGTCGGCCGCGTCGATGTAGCGCTCCTCCCCGCCGATCCGCACCCGCACAGCGCGCCGCTCTCCCTCCAGTGCCGCCAGCAGAGCCCCCGCGTCGATCTCCCCCAGCACCCGCTCAGCGGCCTCCGTGAGGCTCAGGTCGCCGAGGAGGCGCAGCGTGTCGTGAAGCTCATCCCGGTTCGCCGCCCGCATGCGCTCGCCGCGGCGCTGCAGATCCTCCTCCAACCGCTCGAGCGCCCCGCGGTCGATCAGCTCGCGCAGCTCCTCCTGCCCCAGCAGCTCCCGCAGAAGGTCCCGGTCCAGCGACAGCGCCGCCGCCCGACGCTCCGCATTCGGTGCGTCCCCCTCGTACATGTACGTCGCCACGTAGTCGAACAGCAGCGAAGAGGCAAACGGGGAGGCGGTGGCCGTCTCCACCTCCACCACGCTCAGCTCCCGGCGATGCAGCTTGCCCAGCAGGTCCGTCAGCCCCGGAAGATCGAATACATCGCGCAGGCACTCCCGGTAGGCCTCCAGCACGATCGGGAAGTCGCCATAGCGACGCGCCACCTCCAGCAGCGACTGCGCCTTCAGCCGCTGCTGCCACAGGGGAGTGCGCTTGCCCGGGTACGCCCGCGGGATCAACAGCGCCCGGCTCGCGGCCTCGCGAAAGCGGGCCCCGAACAGAGCCGAGCCCGACAGCTCCCCCACGACAAGGTCCTCCAATTCGTCGGGCTCGATCATCGCCAGCTCGACCGCCTCGGCTCCGCCCAGCCCGTCCGCCTCGGGCAGGTGCACCACGATCCCGTCGTCGGAGTAGATCGCATCCGCCTCCAGTCCCAGCCGCTGGCGGATCCGCGCCGAGATCGCCAGCCCCCATGCCGCGTGGATCCGTCCGCCGTAGGGAGAGAGCACACAGAGCCGCCAATCCCCGATCTCATCGCGGAAGCGCTCCACCACCACCGTGCGGTCGCTGGGTAGGACCCTTGTGGCCTGGAGCTGCTCGCGCAGGTACTCCACCAGGTTGCGCGCCGCCAGGGGATCGAGGTCGTACTCGCGCTCCAGCACCTCCGCCGGCTGCTCCACCGCCCAGCGCGCAAACGCCCCAATCGCCTCCCCCAGCTCCTTGGGGCGCCCCAGCCCGTCGCCCTTCCAAAACGGGACCGCCCCGGGCGCACCCGGCGCCGGCGTCACGATCACGCGGTCACGGCCGATCTCCTCGATCCGCCACGAGGAGGCCCCCAGCAGGAAGACCTGCCCGGGCCGCGCCTCGTAGACCATCTCCTCGTCGAGCTCCCCCACACGCCGTCCGTCCGGCAGCGTCACCAGATAGAGCCCCCGGTCGGGGATCGTGCCCGCGTTCGCCACCGCCAGCGCGCGCGCGCCCTTGCGCGGGCGGATCGTGCCCCCCACGCGGTCCCACACGATCCGCGGGCGGAGCTCCCCGAACTCCGAGGAGGGGTAGCGCCCGTCGAGCATGTCGAGCACGTTCTCCAGCTGGCGGCGCGGGAGCTCCGCGTAGGTGTGCGTGCGCAGCACCCGCCCATAAAGCTCCTCCACCGCGAGCTCCTCCTCCGCCGCCGCCATGGCGACGATCTGCTGCGCCAGCACGTCCAGCGGGTTGCGCGGCACCACCGTCGGCTCGATCGCCCCCTCGCGCATCCGCCGCACCAGCACCGCGCACTCCAGCAGGTCGGCGCGGAACTTCGGGAAGATCCGCCCGCGGGAGACCTCCCCCACGCCGTGCCCCGCCCGCCCGATCCGCTGCAGCCCCGCCGCAACCGACTTCGGGGACTCCACCTGCAGCACCAGATCCACCGCCCCCATGTCGATCCCCAGCTCGAGGCTGGAGGTGGCCACGATGCAGGGGATCTCCCCCGCCTTCAGCAGCTCCTCCACCACCATC
This sequence comes from uncultured Solirubrobacterales bacterium, assembly GCA_963771915.1. Lineage (GTDB taxonomy): Bacteria > Actinomycetota > Thermoleophilia > Solirubrobacterales > Solirubrobacteraceae > Palsa-744. Next base: position 1,453,081 of record CAVYVD010000001.1, read on the forward strand.
CGCTCCTCGCGCGCGAGCGAGCCATGGTGGGCGCGCGCGATCTCTCGCGGTACCGGCTCCCGCTCGCCGCCCGTCGTAGCCTCCCCCTCCTCCTCCCCTGCCCCCGCCTCCGCGGCCGACAGCTCGTTCAGTCGCAGCGCCAGCCGCTCCGCGGAGCGGCGGTTGTTGACGAACACGATCGTCGAGTGGTGCGCTCGGATCAGGCGCAGGAGCTCCGGGTAGATCGCCGGCCAGATCGAGCCATGCAACGGCTGATCGGAGTCCCCGTGGACGGTGCCGTGCAGGTCCACCATCGACTCCACGGGCACGTGGACTTTCACGTCCAGCGGCTTGGGAGCGCTCGCGTCCACGATCCGGCACGTTCGCCTCGGCCCGACCATGAAGCGCCCCACCTCCTCCAGCGGGGTCTGCGTCGCGGAGAGGCCGATCCGCTGCGGCTCGGGGCCGCCGGCCTCGCGGACGAGGGCCTCCAGGCGCTCCAGCGTGAGCGCCAGGTGCGCCCCCCGCTTGGTCGCGGCCACCGCGTGGATCTCGTCCACGATCACCCACTCCACACCCCCCAGCAGCTCTCGCGCGCGCGAGGTGAGCATCAGGTACAGCGACTCCGGGGTCGTGATCAGGATGTCCGGGTGCTCCCTGAGCATCCGCTGGCGCTCGCGCTGGGGGGTGTCCCCGGTGCGGATCGCGACGTGGATCTCCTCCGTGCCGAAGATCCCCTTCAGGGGCGCCCGCAGGTTGCGCTCGATGTCGTAGGAGAGCGCCTTCAGCGGCGAGATGTACACAAGGCGCGTGCGTCCCCCCTCCCGGGGCTCCGCCGCCAGGCGGTCCAGCGCCCACAGGAACGCCGCCAGCGTCTTGCCCGAGCCGGTGGGCGCGGAGATCAGCACGTGCTCCCCCGTCGCGATCGCCGGCCACGCCTGCGCCTGCGCCGGGGTGGGCTCCGCGAAGGCGGCTTCGAACCACTCACACACCCTGGGGGAAAAGGGGAGGGGGGAGGAGAGGGGGGCGGAGAGAGACACGCTCCCTCGCGAGGCTACTAGCAGAGGGGGGCGAGCCGGGCCCCTCTTCCCCATGATCAGCCGGGCCCTTCTTCTATCAGTGCGGCGCCGAGTGCGGCGCCGAGCAGGCCCACTTTCAGAGACCCGAATCGCATGGTTTTTCCAGTAACCTCGAACCATGGGGAGCTCCAAGCTGGCCCTCGACCCGGGGATCGTCGAATCCTGCCGCCACGCCGCCGCGCGGATCGCCGCCGACGTTGCCGAGCAGATCGCCGGCATGACCACAGTGTCGGTCGAGCGCACCACCGCGCGCCTCTTTGGCGTCGACGGCGCCAACGACCTCGGCGCCCCCCTTCCCAACGTGCTTGTCGAGCACATCCGCGGCGGGGGTGGCCTGGGCAGGGGCGTCGCCTACTGGATCGCCAACGCCATGCTCCACGCCGAGCGCACCGGACAGGCGGGGGCCCAGTCAATAGCGGACGCCGTTGAGGAGGGCAGCTTGAACCTCTGCGCGCTGCCGCTCGCCGGCGAGGGCGCGATCCGCGAGCGCGCGCGCGCCGAGCTCACGCGGCGCCTGGAGGAGATCGGCTCGCGCATGGATGAGCGCCGCGCCCTGCGCGAGCGGCTCGGGGAGAGCTCCCCGCCCCTGCGCTACGTGCTCACCGCCACCGGCAACGTCTACGAGGATGTCGCCCACGGCCTCGCCGTCGCCGAGGCCGGCGGGGACATCGTTGCCGTGATCCGCTCCACCGCCCAGAGCCTGCTCGACTACGTCCCCTACGGCCCCACCACCGAGGGGTATGGGGGCACCTTCGCCACCCAGGCCAACTTCGCGATCATGCGCGCCGCCCTGGACGAGTGGTCGGAGAAGAACGGCCGCTACGTGCGCCTCTCCTCCTTCTGCTCGGGCCTCTGCATGTCCGAGATCGCCGCCATGGGGGCCATCGAGGGTCTCGACAACATGGTCAACGACGCCCTCTACGGGATCCTCTACCGCGACATCAACATCCTCCGCGGCCTCCTCGACCAGCGCGTATCCCGCACGATCAACGGCTACTTCGGGGTGGTCATCAACACCGGCGAGGACAACTACCTGCGCACCGCCGACGCCCTGGAGGCCGCGCCCTCGGTCACCGCCTCCCAGTTCATCAACCACCAGCTCGCCCGCGACTCCGGGGTTCCCGACGAGCAGATCGCGCTCGGCGACGCCTTCGAGATCGACACCCCCGTGACCAACGGCCTGCTGTATGAGTGGGCCCAGGCGCTGCTCACCCGCGAGCTCTTCCCGAAGTGCCCCGTTAAGTACATGCCCCCCACCCGCCACATGGACGGCAACCTCTTCCGAACCCACGCCTGCGACACCCTCTTCAACCTCGTCACGATCGCCACCGGGCAGGGCATCCAGACGATCGGGGTCCCCACCGAGGGGATCTTCACCCCCCACATCCACGACCGCGTGCTGGGGCTGCAGAGCGTTAACTACGTTTTCAACGCCGCCCGCGACCTCGGCGAGGAGATCGAGTTCAAGCGCGGCGGGATCGTCCAGACGCACGCCCAGGAGGTTCTGCGCAGCGCGCACGCGATTCTCGAGCGCATCGCCGAGGTCGGGCTCTTCAAGGCGATCGAGGGAGCTGTGTTCGGGGACGTCAGCCGCCACCTCGAAGAGGGCCGCGGGATGGAGGGCATCGTCGCCACCGAGGAGGGCTACTTCAACCCCGTCACCGAGCTCATGCGGGAGACCCTCAGCGTTGCCTAGCGGAGCGGAATCCGCGAGGAGCCGTGAGGAGGAGCGCGGCGAGGAGGGCGCCTGGGGGCAGCCTGAGGAGCCCGCCCGGGACGGCCCGCACCGCGATCTCGAGCACGTCAAGCCCTACGCCGACCTCCACGGCGACGGGATCGTGCAGCTCAGCTTTACGCTGCCCGTGCCCGACGGACTGGCAGCGCGCAAGGCCGCGATGGAGCTGGCCGGCAAGATGGGCTTCCAGCACCCCGAGGTCGTCCATCAGCAGCGCCTCACCGAGGGTTACACCTACTTCGTGATGTACGGCCACACGGTGCACACCGTCGACTACGCCTCCCTCAGCGAGGAGGGCGCGGACATCGTGCAGTACATGACGGAGGAGGAGGTCGAGGCATACGCCCAGGAGCACGTGCGGCGGCCGATCGTCGTAGTCGGGGCCTCCACGGGCACCGACACCCACAGCGTGGGGATCGACGCGATGCTCAACCTCAAGGGCTTCCACGGCCACAAGGGCCTGGAGGGCTACCACGCCTTCGAGGCCCACAACCTCGGCAGCCAGGTCCCCAACGGCGCACTCGTGGCCAAGGCGATCGAGCTGGGGGCCGACGCGATCCTCGTCTCCCAGACCGTCACCCAGCAGAATCTCCACATCCACAACCTGACGGAGCTCGTCGAGATCGTCGAGGCCGAGGGACGCAGGCGCGAGACGATCCTCGCCTGCGGTGGGCCCCGCGTCTCCAACGAGCTCGCCAAGGAGCTCGGCTTCGACGCGGGCTTCTCCAAAGGCACCTATCCCCACCACCTCGCGACCTTCCTCGTACGCGAGCTCGCCGCCCGCCTCGGGCGGGGCGAACCGGAGGAGGACGAGCGCGACAGGCCTCCCCCAGGCCGCGCGGCCTTCGCGGAACGCCCCCCCGAGGGGGGCCGGCCAGCGACAAATCTCCCCCCGGCCGCACAGCCTTCGCAGAACGCCGCCGCGAGGCCGGCCGGCTAGGCTGAGAGCCGATGCAGCAGCTCTCCGAGTTGATCGCGCCCGCGCGCCGCCTTGCCCTCGTGGGCCTGGCGAAGAACACCGGCAAGACCGAAACCCTTGCCGCGCTCCTGCGTGAGTGCCAGGAGCGCGGCCGCCGCGTCGGCGTCACCTCGGTGGGGCGCGACGGCGAGGAGCGGGACGTGATCGACATCCGGATCGAGAAGCCCCGCGTGGAGCTCTGCGCCGGCAGCCTCGTCGCGACCACCGACGCGCTGCTGCGGGCGGGCGCCATCCCCCACGAGCTCGTGCTGGAGACCGGCGTGCGCACCCCACTCGGGCGGGTTCTCATCGCCCGCCTGCTCACCCAAGGCACGATCGAGGTGGCGGGCCCGAGCGCCGCAGCCGACGTGCGCGAGGTCTGCGACGCGATGCTTGCCCACGGAGCGGAGCAGGTGCTGGTCGACGGCGCCATCGACCGCCGCGCCGCGTCCTCGCCCGCGGTCTCCGACGGCCTCGTGATGTCCACGGGGGCCGCCCTGCACGAAGATATCGAGCAGGTGGTCGCGCGCACCCGCGAGGCCGTCGAGCTCGTGCGCCTGCCCGAGCTGAGCGAGCCCCATGTGCGCGAGGTCGCGCAGACCAACACCGCGAGCGCGCTCGTGGGAGCTCCCGGGGAGGAGGTGCTGACGCTGCACCCCAGCTTTGTGCTCACGAGCACCGCGGCGGACATCGCCCAGCTGCTGCGCGCGCGCCCCTCCGCATCGCACCTCGTCGTGCGCGGCGCCCTCTGCGAGCCATTCCTCGCGGAGCTGCTGAGCGCCCGTGATCTGAGCCCACCCACCCCGCTCAGCCCGCCCACCCGGCTCGAATCCCGCGAGCTGCAGCTCGTCGTCGCCGACCCCACCAAGGTCTTCCTGACCGATCACAGCTGCGAGTGGTACCGCCGCCAGGGGATCTCGATCGCCGTGCTCGCCCCAATCGATCTGCACGCGATCACCGTCAACCCCGTCGCCCCCCAGTCGCACAGTTTCGACTCGCCCCGCCTGCGCGCCCTGCTCGAGGAGGCGATCCCCGACGTGCCGGTGATCGACGTGCGCGACCCCACCTACAACCTCGTGCCCGCCGCGTGAGCACGACCGAGAAGCGCGACGATGCGGAGGAGCCGCCGGAGGGCGACGGCGGCGAGCCCGGGGGTGCGGACGAACGCCGCGCGAAGATGGAGCGCCTGCGCGCGGAGGGCGTCGAGCCCTACCCCCACATCTCCACCCGCGTCCCACGCACCTGGATCGCGGACATCCAGGCGGCGCACGACCCCGCGACGCTCGCCGCGGGCGCGCACGGGGGCCTCACATACCGCGTCGCCGGGCGCCTGATCGCGCGCCGTGGTCACGCGAAGTACACGTTCTTCGACGTGCGCGACCAGTCCGGCTCGATGCAGGTGGTGGCGCGCCGCGAGGAGCTGGGCGAGGAGGCATACGAGCACATGGCGGGCCTGGACATCGGGGACATCGTCACCGTGGAGGGGTGCGTGTACGTCACCCAGCGCGGGCAGCTCGCGCTCGCGGTGAGCGCCAGCACGATGCTCGCCAAGGCGCTGCGCCCGCCGCCGGACCGCTACCACGGGATGGAGGACCCCGGCGCGCGCTACCGCTACCGCGAACTGGACCTGCTCGCCAACGAGCAGACCCGCACGATGTTCTTCCGGCGCACCAAGATGATCGAGGCGATCCACGACTTCCTGCGCGAACACGGCTTCACGCAGGTCGAGACCCCGATGCTGCAGACGCTCGCCGGGGGCGCCGCCTCGCGGCCGTTCGTGACGCACCACAACGCCCTGGACATCGACGTCTACCTGCGCATCTCCGTGGAGCTCTACCTCAACCGCTGCATCGTGGGGGGCCTGGAGAACATCTACGACCTCGGGCGCGCCTTTCGCAACGAGGGCATCTCCCACCGCCACAGCCCCGAGTTCACGATCCTCGAGTGGATGATGAGCTACGCCGACTACTGGGACGTCGCGAAGTTCACCGAAGAGATGGCGGAGAGCGTGGCGCTGCGCACGCTGGGCACCACCAAGGTCGAGCAGTACGACGGCCGCGTGGTCGACCTCGCCACCCCCTGGCGGCGGATCTCTCTGCGGGAGGCGATCGCGGACGCCGTCGGGGTCGACTTCCTGGAGGCCTCGCGCGAGCAGCTGATCGAGGCGCTCGGGGAGGGCGGCGTGGAGGGCGGTCGGGACCCTGATCTCACCTGGGCGAAGCTCGTGGACGCAATCTACGTCAAGCACGTCGAACCCACTTTGCACGAGCCCACGCACGTCTTTGACTTCCCCGTCGATCTCTTTCCGATCTGCAAGCGCCACCCCGATGACCCCCGGCTCTCCGAGCACTTCGACTCGGTGATCCGCGGGATGGAGATCCTGAGCGGCGACACCGAGCTCAACGACCCCCTCGACCAGTTGGATCGCTTCGTGATCCAGCGCCAGCAGGTCTTGGGGGGCGATGGTGACGGCGATCAGCCTCAGCCCAACGACGAAGAGTACGTTCGGGCGCTGGAATATGGGATGGCGCCCACCGCCGGGGGCGGGCTGGGGGTGGACCGGCTGCTAATGGTGCTGACAGGGGTGGAGTCGGTGCGCGAGGTCGTGCCGTTCCCGACGTTGCGGGCGCGGGGGTAGGTGGAGGAGTCGGCTGGGTAGGGCGCGCACCCGCTCGTGAGCGCTCTGCAGACCACACACGAAGTGAGTGGGCCCGCCACGTAACGCGGCGGGCCCACCTTTGCGATCAGTGCTGCCTTACCTACTCGCTATTCGCTCGCTTTGACGGCGGCTGCCGATGCCTCTTCGAACTTGCCCTTGAGGATCGCGGTGTTGTGACCCGACGCTGACGGCAGGCCGAGGATCGAATCGACCAGCGGATCGATCAGTCCGGAGAAGATCCCTCCGCAGCCTGTCGCTTCGGGCGCCGAGAACGAGTTGTCCACGAGCGCGCCGCCGGTGAGGCGAATCAGAGTGCCTGATTCGAGGACTTCCAGTGCACCCGCTGCGCCTTTGATCGGTTTGTTCGGTTCGGGCGGGCTGGTCGTCCCGGTTGTGAGGTTGAGGGTGATCGGGCTCGACGACGAGCCGACATAGCATTCGTTGCCGAGGAATACGTTGCTCAATTTGATCTTCGTCGGCAGCTGCAGCGCCACCCCTGTTTCCTCGAGCAGATCCGTGGGATTCAGCCTGATCGCGCTCGCGGGCTTGGCGAGTTCGGTCGTCTCCGTGACCCCAGTCAATCCATCGTTGATGACCAGTTCGTTGAACAGGTACTGCAGGAGTATGGGCCATGATTTCGGGGCTTCGATCCCGAGCAGACCGCCGGGTACGTTCAGCGCTGTTTTTGACAGCGTTTCGCCGTTTTCGGCCGCCACGAATTCGGCTTCGCCCGTTTTTTCGTTTCCGATCAGCCCACCCTGCAGGGTGATCGTCTTGTTGATCGGCACCGTCTTTTTACCGACGGTGAATTCGCCGCTGGTCGTCTGCGCAATCGTGCAGCCTTCAACCGCTGCGTTGCTCAGCGGGCAGTCCGCGAAGGGCGCGAAGTTGCCTTTCGGGTGGTGGATGGTCGCCGATGCCGGTGACGCGAACGCCAGTGGCGCCAGCGCCGCCGCGACGACTACGAGCGCACGCCTGCGGAGGCCCGCAAAGCGCGCGACATGATTTCTGATCATCTGAATCCCACTTTCCTTGACTCGTGCAATAAAACCTGCCCCTCGAACCTACCCCGCGCGCGACCGGCTTGCATTGAGTGTTTCCGACCTTTAAACGGATTCTGACGTTTGCCTCCAGAACTTCCCGTCCGGGTGGTTCCAAAGACCACGCCAGTAGGATTCATCGCGACATTTTTGGGACCGTCGAGAGACAGGCCGCGGGCCGCGGAGACCGGCCTTGAGAACCTGGGCCAAGGCGGTACCGAGCCCTCGTCACGATCATCTCGCGGCTCGGCGGGCAGTTCCAGCGCTGTTTCTGACTGACATAGCCGCGACGACCGTCTCCCTTTTCGCGATATCTGCTAGACTCCCGCTGAGATTTCCGTAGCGTGCTCGCCACGCAGCCAACGAATACAAGGAGCCCCAGCACCCCATGCCCAAGACAATAGGCATCGATCTCGGCACCACCAACTCCTGCATGGCGGTGCTCGAGGGTGGCGAGCCGACCGTCGTCGAGAACTCCGAGGGAGGCCGCACCACGCCGTCTGTGGTCGCCTTCACGGCCTCCGGCGAGCGGCTCGTCGGCACCGTCGCCAAGCGCCAGGCGGTGACCAACCCGCAGAACACCGTCTTCTCGATCAAGCGCTTCATGGGCCGCAAGGAGGGGGAGGTGCGCGAGGAGGAGTCGATCGTCCCCTACAAGGTCGTCTCCGGCCCCAACGGCGACGCGCGCGTGGAGGCGGGCGGCGAGCAGCACTCCCCGCCGGAGATCTCCGCGATGATCCTGCAGAAGCTCAAGACCGACGCAGAAGCGTACCTGGGCGAAAGCGTCGACTCCGCGGTGATCACGGTCCCCGCGTACTTCAATGACGACCAGCGCCAGGCCACCAAGGACGCCGGCAAGATCGCGGGGCTCGACGTCAAGCGCATCATCAACGAGCCCACCGCCGCCTCGCTCGCTTACGGCCTGGACAAGGAGAACGAGCAGACGATCCTCGTCTTCGACCTCGGCGGCGGCACCTTCGACGTCTCGGTGCTCGAGATCGGCGACGGCGTGTTCGAGGTCAAGTCCACAGCCGGGGACAACCACCTCGGGGGCGACAACTTCGACAAGGCGATCGTCGACTGGCTCGTCGCGGACTTCAGGCGCGATCAGGGGATCGACCTCTCCGCCGATCCGATGGCGCTGCAGCGCCTCTACGAGGCCTCGGAGAAGGCCAAGATCGAGCTCTCCACCACCCAGGAGACGCAGATCAACCTGCCCTTCATCACCGCCGACGCCTCCGGCCCCAAGCACCTCGACACGCGCCTCACGCGCGCAAAGCTCTCCGAGCTCACCTCCGCGCTGCTGGACCGCGTCGTGGCGCCGGTGCGCCAGGCGCTGGGCGACGCCAAAGACAAGGGCGTCAAGGAGATCGACCACGTCGTGCTCGTCGGCGGCATGACGCGCATGCCTGCCGTCCAGGAGAAGGTCAAGGAGCTCACCGGCAAGGAGCCCCACCGCGGCGTGAACCCCGACGAGGTCGTCGCCGTCGGCGCCGCGATCCAGGCGGGCGTGCTCGCCGGCGACGTCAAGGACGTGCTGCTGCTCGACGTCACCCCCCTGACGCTCGGGATCGAGACCAAGGGCGGCGTGATGACGAAGCTGATCGAGCGCAACACCACGATCCCCACCCGCAAGGGGGAGGTCTTCTCGACCGCCGAGGACAACCAGCCCTCGGTTGAGATCCACGTGCTGCAGGGCGAGCGCGAGATGGCGACCTACAACAAGTCGCTGGGCAAGTTCCAGCTGACCGGCATCCCGCCGGCGCCGCGCGGCATCCCGCAGGTGGAGGTCGCCTTCGACATCGACGCCAACGGCATCCTCAACGTCTCCGCCAAGGACCTCGGCACCGGCAAGGAGCAGAAGATCGAGATCAAGGCCGGCTCAGGGCTCTCCGAGGAGGAGATCAGGAACATGGTCTCCGACGCCGAGTCCCACGCCGAGGAGGACCGCCGCGCGCGGGAGCTCGCGGAGGCCCGCAACAACGGCGAGAACGCCGCCTATCAGGCCGAGCGCCAGCTCGCCGACCTCGGCGACCAGGTCGACGCCGACTCCAAGCAGCGCATCGAGGAGGCGATCAAGGAGGTCCGCGAGACGCTCGAGTCCGAGGACCCCGCCGCGATCAACGCCAAGACCGACGTGCTGCAGAGCGCCTTCCACGCCGTCTCCGAGGCGATGTACCAGCGCGCCCAGGAGCAGGCCGCGGCCAGCTCACCCAACGGCGGCGCCTCGGCCGACGGTGCCGGCGCGGCCTCGGAGGAGGACGTCGTAGACGCGGAGGTCGTGGACGAGACGAAGGCCTGAGCGCGATGAGCGACATCGAGCAGGTAATCGAGGAGCCCGAGGAGCAGGTCGAGGAACAGACGCGGGACGCGCACACGGGTGGGGCGGGGACCAATACCCCTGGGGCGGGGACCAATACCTCGGGGGCGGACCCCGGGGGGAGGGTGTATTGGGTGTAGTGGAGCCCAACGACGAGGCGCGCGAGGTCGAGGGCGACCTCGACGAGCTTGTGGCGACGGCGGCGCAGCGTGACGAGTACCTCGCGCTCGCGCAGCGCACCCAGGCGGACTTCGAGAACTACCGCAAGCGCGTCGCGCGCGAGTCCGCGGCCGCCGCCGAGCGCGGGGTGGCGAAGCTCGCCAAGGAGCTGCTGCCCGCGCTCGACAACCTCGACCGCGCGCTCGAGGCCGCGGCGGAGCAGGACCCGCTGCTCGAAGGCGTGCGGCTCGTGCGCTCGGAGCTGGGCGCGGCGCTCGCGCGTGTGGGCATCGAGTCCTTCGACCCCGCGGGCGAGCCGTTCGACCCCACCCACCACGAGGCGATGGCCCAGCAGCCGGTGGAGGGCGCCGACAGCGGCACCGTCGTGGAGGTCTACCAGCCCGGCTACCGGCTGAACGGGACCGTGATCCGCCCCGCGCGCGTCGTGGTGGCGGCATGAGACGGGAGCGCTAGAAGATATGGCTTCCCGCCCCGACTACTACGCGACGCTGGGCGTTGAGAAGAAGGCCACCCCGGAGGAGCTGAAGAAGGCCTACCGCAAGCTCGCGCGTAAATACCACCCCGACCGCAACCCCGACGACAAGCAGGCGGAGGCGCGCTTCAAGGAGGTCTCCCACGCCTACGACGTGCTCTCCGATCCCGAGAAGCGCAAGCAGTACGACAGCGGCACCGGGCCGTTCGCCGCCGCGGGCGGCGGGGGAGGCTTCGGGGGCTTCGGCAACTTCGACTTCGACGCCTCCAGCATGGGCGACATCCTCTCCAACCTCTTCGGGGGGTCCGCCAGCGGGCGGCGCACGCGCGCCAAGCCCCGGCCGGAACGCGGGCGCGACCTGGAGACGGAGGTCTCGATCTCCTTCGAGCAGGCGGTATCGGGCGCGCAGGTGCCGCTGTCGGTCTCCACCCAGGCGGCCTGCCAGACCTGCCACGGCACCGGAGCAAAGCCGGGCACCGTGCCCAAGGTCTGCCCCAAGTGCGAGGGCCGCGGGATCGAGACGCAGGGCCAGGGGATGTTCTCGATCTCCCAGCCCTGCTCGCGCTGCGGCGGCTCGGGGACGGTGATCGAGGACCCCTGCCCCACCTGCCACGGCTCCGGCGCGGTGCGCCAGCTCAAGCGCTACCGCGTGAACATCCCCCCGGGCGTGAAGGAGGGCTCGCGCATCCGCCTCCCCGGCAAGGGGGAGGCCGGCCCGCGCGGGGGCCCCCCGGGCGATCTCTACGTGATCACGCACGTCGCCCACTCCCCGATCTTCAAACGCCGCGGGGACAACGTCGAGGTCGAGGTCCCCCTCACGATCCCCGAGGCGCTGCGCGGCGCCGAGGTGAGGGTTCCCACGCTGAGCGGGACCAAGACCCTGCGCGTTCGCCCCGGCACCACCCACGGCACCGTCCAGCGCCTGCGCGGCGAGGGACCCCCCAAGCTTGGGGGCAAGGACGGCGGGGACATCCACTACCGCTTCCTGATCGACGTCCCCGCAACGCTCACCGACGAGCAGAGCGCCGCCGTGCAGACGCTCGCGGACGCGATGAACGGCGGCGACCCCCGTGCGCGCCTGTTCGGAGATGCCAAGACGAGCGCCACCGCATCCGATGGGGCGAAGGGGGGCTCTTCCTAGATGTCCGGCGAGCGGGAGACCGAGCGTGGGGAGAGCCACATCGAGGCGGCACCCCGGCGCAGAGTGAGCGTCGAGGTGGCCTCCGACCGTGGCGTGTTCATGATCTCCGTCGCCGCCCAGCTCGCGCGCATGCACCCCCAGACGCTGCGCACCTACGAGGCCCGCGGTCTGATCGACCCCGAGCGCTCGCCCAAGGGCACGCGCCTCTACTCCCGGGAGGACGTCGAGAAGCTCCGCCGCATCCAGGAGATGACCGCGGAGCTCGGCCTCAACCTCGCCGGCGTCGAGCGCGTGCTCGACCTCGAGGCGGAGATCGGGCAGATGCACGCGCGCATCGAGGAGCTCGAGGTGCAGGCGCTGCGCGCGCAGGTTGAGTTGGCCGAGCGACTGGAGGAGGTGCGCCGCTCCTTCCGCGCGGAGCTTGCGATCCCCTACCGCGGCGGCACGGAGCTCGTGCGAGCGGCGGACGTGCGGCCGTTCGGCGGCGCCAGGCGACACACCGATGCAGCCTGACCGCCTCACGATCAAGGCCCAGGAGGCGCTCGCGGCCGCGTCGCGTCTGGCCCAGGAGCGGCGCAACCCGCAGGTGACCCCCACGCATCTGCTGGCGGTGCTGAGCACCGCCTCCGGTGGCGGCGCGGGCGAGGAGGCTGGGGGGCGTGGTCGTCCCGGTGCTCACGAAGCTCGGGATCTCCCTGCCGGCGCTGCGCGCGGAGTGCAGCCGCGCCCTGGAGGAGCTGCCCCGCCTGGGCGAGGGCTCCTCCACGGAGGGGGGCCAGCCCTCCGCGGAGCTGCTGGCGGTGCTGCGCGGGGCGGAGAAGCAGGCGCGGGAGCTCTCCGACGAGTACATCTCGACCGAGCACCTGCTGCTGGCCCTCGCGGGGGAGGAGAGAGGCCCTCGTCCGCGCGGGCCAGGCGCTGCGCGCGGCGGGCGCGAGCTCCGAGCGCCTCCTGCAGGCGCTCGCGGAGGTGCGGGGCCCCCACCGGGTGACCGACCAGAGTCCCGAGGAGAAGTACCAGGCGCTGGAGCGCTTCGGGCGGGACTTCACGAAACTCGCCGAGCAGGGCAAGCTCGACCCGGTGATCGGCCGCGATGAGGAGATCCGCCGCGTGATCCAGGTGCTCTCGCGGCGCACGAAGAACAACCCCGTGCTGATCGGCGAGCCTGGAGTGGGCAAGACGGCGATCGTGGAGGGACTGGCGCAGCGGATCGTCGCGGGCGACGTGGCGGAGTCGCTGCGCGAGCGCCGCGTGATCGCGCTGGACATGGGCTCGCTGATCGCGGGCGCGAAGTACCGGGGCGAGTTCGAGGACCGCCTGAAGGCGGTGCTCGAGGAGGTCTCCGAGGCGCGCGGCGGGGTGATCCTGTTCCTGGACGAGCTGCACACGATCGTCGGCGCGGGCGCGGCGGAAGGCGCGGTGGACGCCGCGAACCTGCTCAAGCCGATGCTCGCGCGGGGGGAGCTGCGCTGCGTGGGCGCGACCACGCTCGAGGAGTACCGCAAGCACATCGAGAAGGACGCGGCGCTGGAGCGGCGCTTCCAGCCGGTGATGGTGGGGGAGCCCACGGTGGCGGACACGATCGCGATCCTGCGCGGCCTGAAGGAGCGCTACGAGGTGCACCACGGCGTGCGAATCCAGGACAGCGCGCTGATCGCCGCGGCAACGCTCTCGGACCGCTACATCGCCGACCGCTTCCTGCCGGACAAGGCGATCGACCTGATCGACGAGGCGGCGTCGAAGCTGCGCATCGAGATCGACTCCCTGCCGACGGAGATCGACGAGGTGGACCGGCGGGTGATGCAGCTGGAGATCGAGCTGACCTCCCTTCAGAAGGAGACCGACGAGGCCTCCGCGACCCGCCGCGAGGCGATCGAGCGGGAGCTGGGGGAGCTGAAGCGAGCGCTCGGCGGGGATGAAGGCGCAGTGGCAGGCGGAGAAGCAGGCGATCCAGGGCGTACGCGAGCTGAAGGCGCGTCTGGAGGAGGCGCGCGTGGAGGCCGAACGGGCCGAGCGCGACGGCCGACCTGCAGCGCGCGGCGGAGCTGCGCTACGGGGAGATTCCCGAGATCGAAAAGCGCTTGGCCGCCCTGGAGGGCGGACCCGAGGAGTCAGACGACGCGGAGGGGCCATCGGCAACCTCCCCGGCGGTGTTCCTGAAGGAGGAGGTGGACGCGGACGACGTGGCGGAGGTGGTGGCACGCTGGACGGGGATCCCGGTGAGCCGGCTGCTGGAGGGAGAGATGGAGAAGCTGATCCACATGGAGGAGCGGCTGCACGAGCGGGTGATCGGCCAGGACGAGGCGGTGGAGGCGGTGGCGACTGCGCTGCGCCGCTCGCGAGCTGGCCTGGCGGACCCGAACCGCCCGATCGGCACATTCCTATTCCTCGGCCCCACCGGCGTGGGCAAGACCGAGCTGGCGCGGGCGCTGGCGGAGTTCATGTTCGACTCGGAGGAGGCGATGATCCGCCTAGACATGTCGGAGTACATGGAGAAGCACACGGTCTCCCGCCTGGTGGGCGCGCCGCCGGGGTACGTCGGCTACGAAGAGGGGGGCCAGCTCACCGAGGCGGTGCGCCGACGCCCCTACTCGGTGGTGCTGCTGGACGAGATCGAGAAGGCGCACCCGGACGTGTTCAACACGCTGCTGCAGGTGATGGACGACGGGCGCCTGACCGACGGGCAGGGGCGTACCGTGGACTTCAAGAACACGGTGCTGATCATGACCTCGAACATCGGGGTGGGCGGGCTCGAATCCATTGACGAGGAGGCGGCGTCGGACATCGCGCTGCGGGAGGCGCTGTTGAGCCACTTCAAACCGGAGTTCGTCAATCGCCTCGACGACATCGTGCGCTTCACGCCCCTGACGCGCGAGCAGCTCGGGGAGATCGTGGAGCTGCAGGTGGCGCTGGTGATTGCGCGCGTGCGCGAGCGCGGCGTGGAGGTCACGCTCACCGAGGCCGCGCGGGAGCTGCTGGGCGACATGGGCTACGACCCCACCTACGGTGCGCGCCCCCTGCGCAGGGTGATCCAGAAGCAGCTGACCGACCGCCTCGCGCTCTCGCTGCTGGAGGGCAGCCTGCGAGCGGGCGACGCGATCCGGGTGGACGCGGCGGAGGGCGGCCTCATATTCGAACCCGTTCGTGCGGCTGCCGCGACTTCAAGCTGAGGTCTAATCTGAGCACACTCCACCAGGGCCCCACCGCGAATCCCACGACCCGAGAGAAGGTCCCATGCCGACATACATCATGCTCGCGAACCTGACGCCGGAGGGCGTGCAGACGGTCAAGAACAACCCGCAGCGCATCCACGAGGTCAACAGGGAGGTGGAGCAACTGGGGGCGAAGGTGACGGCGCAGTGGGCTACGCTCGGACGCTTCGACTTCCTGAGCATCGTGGAGGCGCCGGACGAGCAGACGATGGCGCGGGTGTCGCTGGAGCTGGGCTCGCGCGGGACCGTGCGCTACGAGACGCTGACGGCGATACCCGTCGATGACTTCATAGCCTCGCTGTGAGCCTACCCGCAGGCTGCTGGAGAGTGCGATGAGGGTGCTCGTCCTAGGCGGCGGCGGGCGCGAGCACGCGCTCGTGCGCGCCCTGGCGCGCTCCCCGGAGAAGCCGGAGCTGCTGTGCGCCCCCGGCAACGCGGGCATCGCCCGGGATGCCCGCCTGCTCGGCGTGGCAGCCGACGACGTCGAGGGGGTCGTGGCCGCGGTGGAGCGCGAGGGCATCCACTTCACGGTCGTGGGGCCCGAGGCGCCGCTGGTGGCGGGCCTCGTGGACGCCCTCGAGGACCGCGGGCACCGGG
Source organism: uncultured Solirubrobacterales bacterium (assembly GCA_963771915.1). Taxonomy (GTDB): domain Bacteria; phylum Actinomycetota; class Thermoleophilia; order Solirubrobacterales; family Solirubrobacteraceae; genus Palsa-744. The sequence continues at coordinate 1,468,453 of CAVYVD010000001.1, forward strand.
TCTTTGGCCCCCGCGCCGCCGCGGCCCGCCTGGAGAGCTCGAAGGCGTTCGCCAAGCAGATGATGGAGGAGACCGGTGTGCCAACGGCGCGCTGGCGCCACGCGCGTACGCTCGGGGAGGGCGTGGAGGCGGTGGAGGAGCTGGCAAACCCCGGAGTGGTGGTGAAGGCGGACGGCCTGGCCGCCGGCAAGGGCGTGACGGTCGCCGACTCGCCCGATCAGGCGCGGGCGGCGTTGCGCGAGATCTTCCTCGAGGGCCGCTTCAACGCCTCCAACCCCGCCGACGCAGACGCAAGCGCGTCCAGCGCGGTCGTCGAAGAGCGCCTAAGCGGCAGGGAGCTCTCGCTGATCGCGCTGTGCGACGGGAAGGGCGCCTGGCCGCTGGCGGCGGCGCGCGACTACAAGCGCATCCGCGACGGCGATCGCGGCCCGAACACGGGCGGGATGGGCGCGTACTCGCCTGTGGCCGAGATGGACGGCGAAGCGGAGTGGCACCTCGCCCCGATCCTGCACCAGCCGATCGTCGAGGAGATGGGCAGGCGAGGGATCCCCTTTCACGGCGTGCTCTATGCCGGGGTGATCATGACGGTGGATGGGCTGCGGGTGCTCGAGTACAACGTGCGCTTCGGGGACCCCGAGGCGCAGGCGCTGCTGCCGCGCCTGGAATCCGATCTGCTGAGCCTGCTGCTTCGCGCTTCGCGCACCGGCGGCCTGAGCGCAGCGGACGACGCGGGCGAGGAGGTCCCGCTCTTCAGGTGGTCCTCCCAGTCCGCGGTGACTGTGACGCTGGCAAGCGCCGGCTACCCCGAATCGTCCTCCAGCGGCGATCCGATCGCGGGACTCGAGCGGGTGCCCGGGGGAGTCGAGGTGACCCACGCCGGCACCGCGCTTCTCGACGGCGGGATCGTGACGGCTGGTGGGCGGGTGTTGAACGTGACCGGCTTCGGCGAGGACACGGGCGCCGCCCGGGAGTCGGCGTATGCTGCGGCCCGGATGATCTCCTTCGAGGGCGCACAGATGCGAGGCGACATCGCCGCCACGGCGGAGGCCGATCCCAGCCTGCGGAACATCCCCGACTGGCTCGATCAGCGGTCCGGAGACGAGCCCACGGTGGAGGCCGCCCGGCGTGGGTGAGGTCTCCTCGATATCGACCCCGCTGACCGAAACCGAGGTGCGCGCGCAGCTGGATGAGCTCGACGTCGACGCCCCGCGCGTGGGCATCGTGATGGGCTCCAAGAGCGACATGGAGAAGATGCGGAAGGCCGCCGAGGAGCTCCAAACGCGGGGCATCCTGCACGAGCTGCGGGTGATGTCCGCGCACCGCGAACCGGACGTGGTGGCGGAGTACGCGAAGAACGCGCAGATGCGCGGCCTGCGCGTGATCATCGCGGGCGCGGGCATCTCCGCGGCGCTGCCGGGCGCGGTGGCGGCTCACACGGACCTGCCCGTGATCGGGGTCCCGCTGTCGGGCCGCCTGAGCGCGGCGGGGGGCCTGGACGCGATCCTCTCGATCGTGCAGATGCCCCCGGGCGTGCCGGTGGCGTGCGTGGGCCTCGACAACGCCCGCAACGCGGCGATTCTCGCGGCTCAGATCCTCACTGCGTGAGCGGGCGCAGGCCGGCCGGGAGGGCCGGTCGGCGATACTTCGAGGGGATGATCGAGCGCTACACCCGCCCCGAGCTGGGCGCCATCTGGACGGACGAGGCGCGCATGGAGGCGTGGCGGCGGGTGGAGGTGGCGGCGTGCGAGGAGCTACCGAGGCTGCTCGGCGAGGGCGAGGGCCCCACACCAGCGGAGCTGAAGGCGATCCGCGCGGCCGCCTTCACCGTGGAGTCGGTGAACGAGCGCGAGCGCACGACCGACCACGACGTGGCGGCGTTCGTGGACGTGCTCGCGCAGTCGGCGGACGAGGCGGGGCGCTGGATCCACTTCGGCCTGACCTCCTCGGACGTGCTGGACACTGCCCTTGCGCTGCAACTGAAGGCGGCGGGGGAGATCGTCGTGCCGGGCGCGCGCGCGCTTCCCGTCGCCCTCGCGGCCCGTGCGAGGGAGCACGTGGGGACGCTGTGCGTGGGCCGCACCCACGGTGTGCACGCGGAGCCCACGACGTTCGGGGTGAAGCTCGCGGGCTTCGCGTTCGAGGCGCACCGCAACGCGCAGCGCCTGGAGCGCGCCTTCGCGCAGGCGTCGGTGGGGGCAGTCTCGGGAGCTGTGGGGACCTACGCGGCAACGAGCCCGGAGTTCGAGGCGCGCGTCCTGGCGCGCCTCGGCCTGGCCGCCGAGCCGGTCTCCACGCAGGTCGTGGCGCGCGACCGTCATGCGGAACTGCTGAGCGCGATCGCGCTCGCGGGCGCCGGCATGGAGCGCCTCGCAACCGAGGTACGCCACCTGCAGCGCACGGAGGTGCGCGAGGTGCAGGAGCCCTTTCGCTCGGGCCAGAAGGGCTCAAGCGCGATGCCCCACAAGCGCAACCCGATCAAGGCCGAGCAGATCTCGGGGTTGGCGCGGGTCCTGCGCGGCAACGCCCAGGCGGGCCTCGAGAACGTGGCGCTGTGGCACGAGCGCGACATCTCGCACTCCTCGGTGGAGCGCATCGTCCTGGCGGACTCCACGATCCTGATCGACTACCTGCAGCACCGCGCCCTCGCGCTGGTGGAGGGCATGACGGTGGATGCGCAGCGGATGCGCGAGAACCTGGAGCTGACGCACGGTGCGCTCTTCTCTCAGCGCGTGCTGCTCGCACTGGTCAAGGCGGGCATGAGCCGCGACGACGCCTACTACAGCGTGCAGCGTGCCGCTCAGGAGGCGTGGGACACGGGCACCCCGCTGCGCGAGCTGATCGCCTCAGATCCCCTGGCGGCGGACCTGGATCTCGACGCGATCTTCGACTACGGGCACTTTGTTCGCCATGCGCAGAAGATCGTCGCGCGGTTGGACGAGATCGCTGGATAGCTCGTAGCTTCCCCCTTGGAGCCGCTGCATAAGATTGTAGCTAGGCTCGACAGCGGTATTCTATGCTCGCAAGCTTTCCGTCCGCCGCAGCTTGCATAGTGTCGTAACCCACGTGCTTGCCTCTATGGGACTCATCACTACGCCAGAGCCTCTGCTCCCGGACCTGCGGCTGATAAGTCGTGGGAAGGTCCGTGAGATGTACGAAGTACAGCCGGACGAGATGGAGCTCTACGAAGTTGGGGACGGTCGTGACCGCCTTTTGATGGTCGCCACGGACCATATCTCGACATACGATTGCGTCCATGATACGGACATACCAGACAAGGGCAAGGTTCTAACCGCCCTATCAGTCTTCTGGTTTGAGCAGACGGAGCACATTTGTCCTAATCACTTGATCTCTTATAAGAACGTTCCTCCAGAGGTTCGGGGAAGGACTCTTCTCGTCGAGCGCTTGGACATGTTCCCGGTCGAGTGCGTCGTGCGGGGATATCTGGCTGGGTCCGCGTGGGAGGACTACCAGGCTACAAGCATGGTATGTGGTGTCAAGCTTCCTTCTGGTCTTTTAGAGGGAAGCAAGCTTCCTGAACCCATCTTTACGCCAGCGACTAAGGCTGAGACTGGCGCGCACGACGAGAACATCGACCTAGCGACTGCCGGGCGGCTACTTGGAGACAGCTCGTTGGTCGAAGAACTCCAAAGGCTCTCCGTCGCTTTGTACTCGTATGCTGCCACCTACGCGTCGGAGCGAGGCATCATCGTCGCCGATACGAAGTTCGAGTTTGGACGAGGGCCCAATGGGCAGGTAACACTCGCTGACGAGGTCTTGACTCCAGACTCGTCAAGGTTCTGGCAAACTGACGAATATGAACCGGGCAGGCCCCAACCATCGTTTGATAAGCAGTTCGTTCGGGATTGGGCCAGATCGACCGACTGGGACAGGACACCCCCAGGTCCAGCGCTTCCGGAAGAGGTCGTAGCAGGCACTCGAGCACGATATATCGAGGCATACGAGCGCATCACTGGGCGTTCGTTCTCCCAGTGGTTGGCGTTGAGCAGCGCCATCTCCGCTTAGTGCGCGCCCGCGTGCTGATCCGCCCGAAGGCTGGCATCCTCGACCCCCAGGGAATCGCTGTCGAGCGCGCGCTGCCGGCTCTCGGCTTCGCCGGTGTGGCCAACGTCCACGTCGGTCGCCTTGTCGAGCTGGACGTAGAGGACGAGGCGCAGCTTGAGCTGATGTGCGAGAAGCTGCTCGCCAACCCGCTGGTGGAGGAATACGAGGTGCAGCTGCTCGGGAGCGGGGCCAGCTGATCTGAGAAATCGAGCGGTCGCAGGTCGTATGTGTATGTACGCCTGCTCATGCACATGCTAATATGCTCGTATGCCACTGCTGACCCGCCGAACCCAGCTTCTACTCGACGACGATCTGCACAGGCGCCTGCGGGCTACCGCCGCCGAGCGCGGCATCTCGCTCGGCGCCCTGATCCGCGAGGCGATCGACGAAAAGCTCTCGCGCGCCCAGGACGATCGCGCCAAGGCGATAGACGAACTGCTCGCCGCAGAGCCCATGCCCGTTGACGATTGGCCGATCATGAAGCGGCAGATGATCGAAGATATGAATGCCGGTGGTATGAGCATTCTGGACACGTACGACACGCACGACTGACCCGCGAGTGCGGCGTTTCCTCTTCGACACCGGGGTTCTCATATACGCGCTCGGTGGCGAGCATCACTACCGCGAGCCGTGTCGGACGATCCTGCGCGAAGTTCGGAGTAAACGCCTTGCGGCCGAGGCGAGCGTAGAGTTGATCCACGAGTTCGCCTATGTTCGCCTTCGCCAGGTGGGGAGCCGAAGTGACGCCGCCCGTTCGGCGCACGCGATCGAGCGCTCCTTCTCGCTGCATACTGTTGAGCCTCCCGACATGGAGCGCGCTCTGGATCTGTGGTCCGGCTGCAAGCGACTCGACGTGCGCGACGCGATCTTTGCGGCGCAAGCACTGAATCGCAGTATCGACGCGATCCTCAGTCCCGACCGGGGCTTCGACGAAGTCTCCGGGTTGGAGCGCATCGACCCCGCCAATTCCGAGGCTGTTGCCTCGCTGAGGACCCGGTGAAGTTCGGCGTCCTTCAGTTTCCCGGCAGCTGCGACGAGGTCGACGCGCTCGAAGCGGCCCGGCACGTCGGCGACGCCGAGCTGCTGTGGCACGGCGAGCGCGACCTCAAGGGCGCCGACGCGATCGTCGTCCCCGGCGGCTTCTCCTACGGCGACTACCTGCGCGCGGGAGCGATCGCACGCTTCTCGCCGGTGATGGAGTCGGTGATCGCGTTTGCGAACGCGGGCGGGCCGGTGCTCGGGATCTGCAACGGCTTCCAGGTGCTCTGCGAGGCGCACCTGCTGCCGGGCGCCCTGCTTCCCAACGCCAACCTGCGTTTCACCTTCCGTCAGGTCACCCTCGACGTGGTCAACCCCGACAGCGCCTTCACCTGCGCGCGTGGATCCGCTGCCCATCCGCCCCAGTCCTTGAGCATTCCGGCCAAGCACTCCTGGGGGCGCTACTACGCCGACGCGCCCACGCTGGACGAGCTGGAGGGCAACAGCCAGGTGGTGCTGCGCTACGCCCCGGGCAGCAACTTCAACGGCTCGCTGCGCGACATCGCGGGCGTGCAGAACGCGGCGGGCAACGTCTTCGGTCTGATGCCCCACCCCGAGCACGCGGTGGACGAGCTGACGGGCTCCACCGACGGCCTGCGGATCTTCGAGTCGATGCGCCTCGCGGTGGAGGGCGCCCGTGTCTGAGAGCGCACTCCTGCCCGGCCTCCAGGACGCCCTGGCCCTGGGCCTGACCGCGGCGGAGTACGAGCTCGTCTGCGAGAAGCAGGGACGCCCACCTAACCAGGTGGAGCTGGCGATGTACTCGCTGCTGTGGAGCGAGCACTGCGCATACAAGCACTCCAGGAAGCTCCTGCGGACGCTGCCCACCGAGGGGTCCCATGTGGCCATGGGGCCAGGCGAGAACGCGGGCGCGGTGGACGTCGGGGGCGGGCTGGTGTGCGCCTTCAAGGTCGAGTCGCACAACCACCCCAGCGCGGTGGAGCCCTTCCAGGGGGCGGCCACCGGCGTGGGGGGCATCCTGCGCGACATCTTCGCGATCGGGGCGCGACCGATCGCCGTGCTCGACTCGCTGCGCTTCGGAGAGCCTCTGGGGGACGACGACTCCACCCGCGCGCGCTACCTGCTCGACGGGGCCGTGCGCGGGATCGGGCACTACGGCAACTCGATCGGCGTGCCCACCGTGGGCGGGGAGGTCTACTTCGAGGGCCCCTACGAGCAGAGCTGCCTCGTCAACGCGATGGCGCTCGGCCTCTGCGAGCGCGAGCGGCTCGTGCGCAGCGCCGCCGCGGGGCCCGGCAACGTGGTGGTGCTGTTCGGGGCCTCCACGGGGCGCGACGGGATCGGGGGGGCCTCCGTGCTCGCCTCCGCCGAGCTCGGGGAGGCGGACGAGGACAGGCGCCCCACCGTGCAGGTCGGGGATCCCTTCGAGGAGAAGAAGCTGCTGGAGTGCTCCCTGGAGCTCTTGGAGCGGGGGCTGCTCGTCTCCCTGCAGGACCTCGGCGCCGCGGGGCTCACCTCCTCCGCATCGGAGATGGCCTCCAAGGGGGAGGTGGGGATCGACATCGACATCGCGCGCGTCCCCCTGCGGGAGCCCGGGATGGAGCCCTTCGAGATCATGGTCTCCGAGTCCCAGGAGCGGATGCTCTGCGTGGTCGCCCCCCGCGACCTGCCCGCGGTGCTGGAGCTGTGCGCGAAGTGGGAGGTTGGCGCCAGCGCGATCGGGACGGTCACCGACACGCGCCGTATGCGGATCCTCGAGGGCGAGCGGCTCCTCGGGGACATGCCCGTGGAGGCGCTCGTGGATGACTGCCCGCTCTATGACCTGCAGCCCGAGAGGGCTGCGGCGCCGATCTACGCCCTGCCCCCCGCCACGCTCGCCGCCAGCGCCTCCCCCCGCGAGGCGCTGCTCGCACTGCTGCGCTCCCCCAACATCGCCTCCCGCCGCCCCCTCTTCGAGCAGTACGACGCGATCGTGCAGTCCCGCACCGTGCGCCGCCCCGAGCAGGCCGACGCCGCGGTGCTGCGCCTCCCCGACGGGAGCGCGCTCGCCGTGAGCATCGACGGCAACGGGCGCCGCGTCGCCGCGGACCCCTACACGGGCACGGTCGAGGCCGTCCTGGAGTGCGCCTCGAATCTCGCCTGCGTCGGGGCGGAGCCGCTGGGGACGACCAACAACCTCAACTTCGGCAACCCCGAGAAGGCCCACATCGCCTGGCAGTTGACCGAATCGGTGCGCGGCCTCGGGGATGCCTGCCGGGCCCTGGAGGCTCCGATCGTGGGCGGCAACGTCTCGCTCTACAACGAGGGACCCGCCGGTCCGATCTACCCGACGCCGGTCGTGGGGATGGTCGGCCTCCTGCCCGACGCCGCATGTGCTGGACGGATGGGGTTCGCCCGGGAGGGCGACACGGTCGCGCTCGTCGGGCCCTTCGCCCCCTCGCTCCCCGCCGGCGAGCTCGCCAAGCTCCGCGGTGAGCCCCTCCCTGATGGGCTGCCCCCCGTCGATCTCGGCGCCGTCCGCGCCGCGCAGTTCGCCATCCGCGGCGCCGTGCGCGTCGGGGGGCTCTCGAGTGCGCACGACATCGCCGAGGGGGGACTCGCGGTCGCGCTCGCCGAGTCATGCCTGGGCGGTGGACTTGGCGCCGAGATCGCGCTGGCGGAGGCGGAGGATGATGAGCTGGGGGGGAGGAGGAGGAGGGGGGCGGCGTCCGCGATGAGTGGACCGCCCTCTTCGGCGAGGGCCCCGGGGGGTTCCTCGTCAGCGGCACCCCAGGCGGGGTGCGAGCGCTTGGGCGGCGCACCCCGGTCAGGGTCCTCGGGACAGTCGGCGGGCGCACCCTGCGGATCGCGCTCGGCGGGGAGCGGGTCGAGGTCGCGCTCGGGGAGCTGGCCGAAGCGCACGGAGCACTGGCGGAGCTGTTCGCGTGAGGGCTGCTAGCTTGTGAGTGTGAGGCCCACGCCTGGCCGCGCCGAGGATCGCGATGGGCCGCGCGACGAGTGCGGGGTCTTTGGCATATACGCACCCGGACACGAGGTCTCGCGACTCTCCTATTTCGCGCTCTACGCCCTGCAGCACCGCGGCCAGGAGTCTGCGGGCATCGCGGCGGCGGACCGCGGCGGGCAGATCGTCACGCGCCGCGAGCTCGGCCTCGTCAGCCAGGTGTTCAGCGAGAACGACCTGCGCACGCTCGCGGGCGATCTCGCGATCGGGCACGTGCGCTACTCCACGACGGGCTCCAACGCCTGGGAGAACTCCCAGCCGGTGCAGCGCTCCGAGGGCACCCGCGGCTCCCACCGGGAGCTGGCGCTCGCGCACAACGGCAACCTCATCAACGCCGTGCAGCTCCACAGCGAGCTGCTCGAGCGCGGGGTCACCTTCAGCTCGACCTCCGACTCGGAGATCATCGCCGCCCTGATCGCCACCCACCCCGCGGAGCGGATCGAGGACGCGATCGCCGAGGTGCTGCCCCGCCTGCGCGGCGCCTTCTCGATCGTGGCGATGACCAAGGACCGCGTGCTCGCCTTCCGCGACCCCCACGGCCTGCGCCCGCTGGCGCTCGGGGTGCTCGGCGACCCCGACCCCACCAACGCGGACAGGCCCGTGGCGCCGGACCCCGACAGCACGACGGGAACCGATGGAGCCGGCGGGGTTGCCTACTGCGTGGCCAGCGAGTCCTGCGCGTTCGACATCATCGGCGCGCGCCACCTCCGCGACGTGCAGCCCGGGGAGCTGGTGAGCATCGGCGAGGACGGCCTGGAGAGCCGCCAGGTGGTGAGCGGCGCTCGGCGGGCGTTCTGCGTGTTCGAGTACATCTACTTCGCCCGCCCCGACTCCCGCATGAACGGCAGCGCGCTGCAGGTCGCGCGGGGGCGCATGGGCGAGATCCTCTGGCGCGAGGCGCCCGTCGGAGGCCGACCTGGTGATCGCGGTCCCCGACTCCGGCAACCCCGCCGCCCGCGGCCTCGCGCGCGCGGCCGGCCTGCCCCAGGACGACGGCTTCGTCAAGAACCGCTACGTCGCGCGCACCTTCATCCAGCCCGGCCAGGAGCTGCGCAAGCACGGGCTGCGCCTGAAGTTCAACCCCCTCCCCGAGGTGATCGCGGGCACGCGGCTGATCGTGGTGGACGACTCGATCGTGCGCGGCAACACCACCCGCCAGATCGTGCAGATGCTGCGCGACGCGGGCGCGCGCGAGGTGCACATGCGCATCTCTGCCCCGCCGATCAAGCACCCCTGCCACTACGGGATCGACATGTCCACGCGCGAGGAGATGATCGCCCACAACCGCACCACCGCCGAGGTCGCCGCCGAGCTCGGCTGCGACTCCCTGCACTACCTCTCCCTCGCGGGCGTCTACGAGGCGGTCGGCGCCACCCGCGCCACCCACTGCGACGCCTGCTTCAGCGGCGAGTATCCGCTCGACGGCACCGGCGAGGCGAACGGGAAGTACGCGCTGGAGGAGCCCGCCGGACCCACGCTGCCGCTCGTGCGCGCGTAGATGGCCGGAGCGCCGCTGCCTATCGCCGTGCTGGCGTCCGGCACCGGCACGAACCTGCAGGCGCTGCTCGACACCGTGCACGGGCGCGAGGCGGAGGTCGTGGCGGTGGCCTCCAGCGTCGCCGGGGCGCCCGCGCTGGAGCGCGCCGGAGCGCGGCGGGGTGCCCACGGCGGTGTTTCGTCGCGCGGCGACCACCCGGATCGCGGCGCGCGCGACGGGGCGATGGCCGACTGGCTCGCCGAGCGCGGCGCGCGGCTGGTGGTGCTCGCCGGCTACATGGAGCTGCTCGGCGAGCCGTTCCTGAGCGCTTCCCCGGTGCGGTCATCAACGTGCACCCGTCGCTGCTGCCCGCCTTCCCGGGTTGAAGGCGATCGAGCAGGCGCTCGCCTACGGCGTGAAGGTGTTCGGCGTGACCGTCCACTTCGTCGACGCCGGGCGTCGACTCGGGCCGGTGATCCTGCAGCGGCGCTCGAGCTTCCCGACGCGCGCGAACCCGAGGAGGTGCTCGCGGCGCTGCGTCCGCTCGAGCACGCGCTGCTGCCGCGAGGCCGTGCGCCTGTTCGCCCGCGGGCGCTGCGCTTCGACCCCGAGAACCCGCGCCGGGTGCTGCTCGAGGGAGAGCGCCGAGTCGGGATCGAGGACGGCGTCGGGTCGTAGTCGATAGATAGTCTCTGAGCGATGTCCCTCGAAACGACTCCGACCACGGGCATCGAGCGCGCCGCTCCCGGCGAGGTGCGCGTACGCCGGGCGCTGCTGTCGGTCTCCGACAAGGCCGGGATCGTCGACTTCGCGCGCGGGCTCGCCGAGCTGGGCAGTGGAGATCGTCTCGACCGGCGGCACCGCGCGCGAGCTCGTCAGGTGCGGGCGTGCCGGTGCGTGCGATCGAGGACTTCACCGGCTTCCCCGAGATGATGGACGGGCGCGTGAAGACGCTGCACCCGCGCCTGTACGCCGGCCTGCTCGCGCGCCGCGACGAGCGACGAGCACCTGCGCGCCGCCGCGGAGCAGGGGATCGAGCCGGTCGACCTGGTGTGCGTGAACCTCTATCCCTTCGAGCAGACCGTCGCCCGCGGCGACGCCACCGAGGCAGAGGTGATCGAGAACATCGACATCGGCGGCCCGACGATGATCCGCGCCGCCGCCAAGAACCACGCGTTCGCCGCCGTCGTGGTCGACCCCGACGACTACGAGCGCGTGCTGGGCGAGCTGCGCGAGTCCGGCGGGCGGCTGTCGCTCGCGACGCGCAGAGCGGCTCGCCGCCAAGGCGTTCGCCTGCACCGCGCGCTACGACGCGGCGATCTCGACCTGGTTCGCTGCGCGCGCCCACGAGGGCTTCCCGCCGAACTGGCGTGAGGCCTACGAGAAGGTCAGCGACCTGCGCTACGGCGAGAACCCCCACCAGCAGGCCGCCTTCTACGCGCGCGTAGGCTCGCCCACGCACCTGCTCGACGGGGTCACCCAACTGCACGGCAAGGAGCTGTCGTTCAACAACCTGCTCGACCTCAGCTCCGCGCGCGAGCTGGTCGAGGACTTCGACGGACCCGGCGTGCGCGATCGTCAAGCACAACAACCCCTGCGGCTGCGCCGTCGCCGGGAGCCGCCGCGAGGCCTACGAACGCGCCTTCGCGTGCGACCCGCAGAGCGCCTACGGCGGCGTGATCGCCCTCAACCGTCGAGTCGACCGCGCCTGCGCCGAGGCGCTCGCCAAGCAGTTCATCGAGGTGCTGCTCGCCCCCGGCTTCGACGCCGAGGCGCTGGAGGTCGCTGAAGGAGAAGAAGAACGTCCGCCTGCTCGAGCTCCCGCGAGTGGCCGGCGCCGCTGCGTGAGGTCGAAGGCAAGCCCGTGATCGGCGGCCAGCTCGTGCAGACCCACGACGCTCGTCACGGAGACACGCGAGCAGATGCGCGTTCTCAGCGCCACCGTCAGCCCAGCGAGCCGGAGTGGCGAGGACATGCTGTTCGCGTGGCGGGTCTGCCGCCACGTGCGCTCCAACGCGATCGTGCTCGCCGCGGGCGGCGCCACGATCGGCATCGGCGCCGGCCAGATGAGCCGCGTCGACGCCGTGCGCATCGCGGTCGAGAAGGCCCAGGCCGCCCAGGGCGGACGGGCGGGGGGAGGGCCTCGATCCACTGGCGGGCGCGGTGCTCGCCTCCGACGCCTTCTTCCCCTTCGCCGACGGCCCCCAGCTCGCGATCGACGCCGGCGTCCGCGCCGATCATCCAGCCCGGCGGCTCGGTGCGCGACGAGGAGGTCATCGCCGCCGTCGACGCCGCGGGCATCGCGATGGTGGCTACGGGCATGCGCCACTTTAGGCACTGACATATTCGCGATATATCGTGCTACTATCGTGATGTTCAACGATAGGAGTAGATATGCATAGGCATTATCAACACACAGCACGAGAGGGACACTGCCGCCATCGCCGCGAGGGCGGGCCCGGCGGCTTCCCGTTCGGCGGGTTCGGAGGTGGCGGGCCCTGGCGTGGGGGCCGTAAGGCGCGGCGCGGTGACATCCGCACCGCCGCCCTGCTGCTGCTCGCCGAGGAGCCCCGCAACGGCTACCAGATCATGCAGGAGGTACAGGAGCGCAGCGAGGGCGCCTGGAGCCCCAGCCCGGGCTCCGTGTACCCCGCACTGCAGCAGCTCGAGGACGAGGGCCTGATCCGCTCAGAGGAGATCGACGGGCGCAAGCTCTTCCGGCTCACCCCCGACGGCCTCGCGCGCGTCGAAGAGCGCGACCCCGAGCGGCCCGCCCCCTGGGAGGAGATGAGCGGCGGCTACAGCCCCCCCGTCGTGGAGCTCGGCAAGCTCATGCGCGAGGTCGCCATCGCCTTCACGCAGGTCATGCACGGCAGCGAGTCCCAGCTCGCGGAGGCCCGCAAGGTACTCGTCAACGCCCGCCGCGAGCTCTACCGGATCCTCGCCGACGGCGCGGAGCCCGAGAGCCCCGAGAGCGACCCCAAGAGCAGTTGAACTCCGCTAGCGTGGGCGCCGTGAGCTCGGACACGGCGCCCGCAATCTCCGTACGAGGCCTCGCTAAGCGCTACGGCGAGATCGAGGCCGTGCGGGAGATCGACTTCGAGGTGGCCCGCTCAGAGGTCTTCGGGTTCCTCGGCCCCAACGGGGCGGGGAAGTCCACAACGATCAACATGCTCTGCACGCTCGTCAAACCCACCGGCGGCTCGGCGCTGGTCGCGGGTCACGACGTCGTCTCCGAACGCGACGCCGTGCGGCGCAACATCGGACTCGTCTTCCAGGACACCACCCTCGACGGCTACCTCACGGCCGAGCAGAACCTGCGCCTGCACGCCGAGCTCTACGGCGTGCCCCGCGAGAGCGTGGCGCCGCGCATGCGGCAGGTGATGGAGATGGTCGGCCTCTGGGAGCGCCGGGGCAGCCTCGTGGGCACCTTCTCCGGGGGCATGAAGCGGCGCCTGGAGATCGCCCGGGGACTGCTGCACTCTCCCCGCGTGCTGTTCCTCGACGAGCCCACCGTCGGACTCGACCCGCAGACGCGCAGCTCGATCTGGAGCTACATCGACGAGCTCAAGCAGCGCGAGGACATCACGATCTTCCTCACCACCCACTACATGGACGAGGCCGAGTACTGCGATCGGATCGCGATCATGGATCAGGGGCGCATCATCGTGCTCGACACCCCCGAGGCGCTGAAGGCGAGCGTCGGGAAGGACCGCGTGCAGATCTCAACGCCCGACGATCAGGCCGCGATCGCCGCCCTGCGCGAGCGCTTCGACATCGAGGCCACCATCGCCGAGGGCGCCGTCACCTTCGGCGTCTCCGACGGCGAGCAGTTCGTGCCCCGCCTGTTCGATGAATGGGATCCCGCCCACCCGCCGATCCGCTCGGTCTCCGTCTCCCGGCCCTCCCTCGACGATGTCTTCATGTCCTACACCGGCACCACCATCCGCGACGCCGAGGCCACCTCCACCGACAACATGCGCAACGTCGCGCGCATGATGGCCCGCTGATGGCTACCACCGAGACCCCCGCCTCCACGCCGATCGCCGCGCCGGCGGGCCATCCCGTAGCCCAGGTGCGCATCCCCACCCGCAGCCTCGCGGGCGAGCTGCGCGCGATCCGGGTGGTGTGGCGGCGCGAGCTGATCCGCTTCTCCCGCGACCGCCTGCGCATCATCACCTCGCTCGTGCAGCCCTTCCTGTTCCTGTTCGTACTCGGCACCGGGCTCTCCTCGCTCGTCTCCGCCAGCACCCACGGGATCGACTTCAAAACCTTCATCTTCCCCGGCGTGCTCTGCATGGCGGTGATGTTCACCGCGATGTTCTCCGCCGCCTCGATCGTCTGGGACCGCGAGTTCGGCTTCCTACGCGAGATGATGGTCGCGCCCGTGCGGCGCTCCTCGATCGTGCTCGGCAAGTGCTTCGGCGGTGCCACCGTCGCCGCCTTCCAGGGTGTGATCGTGATCGCGATCGCCGGCCTCGTCGAAGTGCCCTACTCGCTGGGCCTGATGCTCGAGCTCTTCGCGCTCACGATGCTGCTCGCGTTTGCGATCACCGCCTTCGGCATGATGGCCGCCGCGCGCATCACCCAGATGCAGTCCTTCATGGCGATCATGCAGATGGCGATCATGCCCATGTTCTTCATCTCCGGCGCGATGTTCTCCGTGGCCAGCCTCCCGCAGTGGCTCGCGGTCCTCAACCGCCTCGACCCCCTCACCTACGCCGTCGATCCGATGCGCCGCGCGATCTTCTCCCACCTGAACATCAGCGCGGCCGCCAGGCACGCGCTCGCCCCCGGTGTCACCTGGTTCGGCTGGCACGTCCCCAGCCTCGTCGAGGCCGGCGTGATCGCCGTGCTCGGCCTGGTCATGCTGTTCATCGCCATCTGGGAGTTCAGCCGCGCGGAGTAGCAACCGGCTGGAGCGCGTTCGCCAGTGGCTACCGTGTGTGTATGCGCATCCGGGTAGTGCGACCCGACCACCCCGAGGTCTCCGAGGTGATCGCCTCCGATCACTGCGTGCTGCGCTTTCGCAAACGGAGCAGAATCCGCTCCCCGGGCCTCGACGCCGTCGGGGAGGCTCTGCAGGAGGCCTTCGAGGAAGCCGACCTCACCCGCTGGGCCCCCACCTGGGTCGATACCGACCGACACACCCAGATGTGGGCGCTGCTCGACGACCTCGCCTTCCCGCTGACTCCCGCGGGGGAGCCGGGGAGCTGGCTGGCGACCACCTGCCTGGTGCGCGAACCACGCGCCTGAGAGGGTTCGCCAGGCCGGCGAGCCGCACGGGATAGGCTCCCCAGGTGGCCGATCCCGATGTCCACAGCGCCTACCGCCGGGCGGGCGTCGACTACGCCGTGCTCGACGCCGGCAAGCGCAGGGCACTCGAGGAGGCGCTCGCCACCTCCCACTGGCTCACCGCCGGCGGCGCCCGCGCGATCGACGGGTCGCGGGGGGAGCCCGCGTTCGTGCTGCGCTTCGCGGGCAGCACGCTCGCGTTTGTGTTGGAGACCCTCGGCACCAAGTCGATCATCGCCCGCGAATACCACGAGCTGGCGAACGCCGGCGGGCGGGCCGGGGGCAACCACTTCGACGATGTCGCCTACGACACCGTGGCCGCGGTGCTCAACGATCTGGTGTGCGTGGGGGCGCTCCCGCTCGTTGTCAACGCCTACTTCGCGACCGGCTCGAGCGCCTGGTACGAGCACTCCGAGCGCGCCGACGCGCTGCTTGCCGGGTGGCGGCGTGCCTGCGACGACGCGCAGTGCGCCTGGGGCGGCGGGGAGTCTCCCTCGCTCAGCGATCTGCTCGCCCCCGAGGAGATCGAGCTCGCGGGTAGCGCGCTCGGCTTCGTGCCGCCCCCCGGCGAGCCGCTGCTCGGTGGGGATCTCGCGGGGGGGGATGAGATCGTGCTGCTCCCCTCCAGCGGCCTGCACGCCAACGGCGCCTCGCTCGCGCGCCGGATCGCCGCGGGGCTCCCGGATGGGCTGCTGACCGTGCTCCCCGGAGACTCCCCCGGGGCCGTCGGCGATTCCAACGGGGTGACCCTCGGCGAGGCCCTTCTGGCCCCGAGCCTCCTCTACGTCCAGCTTGTCCGGCGGCTGCTCGGCGACGCGGGGGTGCGGCTCACCTACCTGAGCCACATCACCGGGCATGGACTGCTCAAGCTGATGCGCCCCCAGCGCGAGCTCACCTATCGAATCCGCGAGCTGCCCCCCGTGCCCGGAGTCCTCGCGTTCCTCGCCGCACAGGCCGGGCTGGACCCGGCGGCGGCCTACAGCACGCTGAACATGGGTGTGGGCTTCGCCGTCTACTGCCGCCCCGGCGGCGGCGCGCGCGTGGTGGAGCACGCCCGCGAGCTCGGCCTCGGCGCGCTGCTCGCCGGCGCGGTCGAGGAGGGGCCGCGCCGGGTGATCCTCGAGCCCGTGGAGGTCACCTTCACCGGCGATCAGCTCGCGCTCGCGCCGGGCTCCGCTCCCGACCCGCGCCCCGAGCGGGTCCGCTGAACCAGCTCAGCCCGCGCTCGCGCCAGACTCCGCTCCCCACCCGCGCCCCGAGCGCGCCCGCTGAACCCGTTCGCTCTCGGCCAGCGCCTGCACGAAGATCTCGATCCCCCGCACCAGCAGTCCCCGAGAGATCACCAGCGGCGGCAGGAAGCGCGCCACGTTGCCGTGGTGGCCGCCGAGCTCGATGATCAGCCCCCGCTCGCAGCACGCCCTGCGCAGCGCTTCCGCGAGCTCCGGCCAGGGAGCCCTGCTCTCGCGGTCGCGCACGAGCTCCACCCCGATCATCAGCCCGCGCCCGCGCACCTCCCCGATAGAGTCGAGCTCCTGAGCCGCGCGCGCGTCCTCCAGCAGCATCAGCGCGAGCTCCCCCAGCTCGCGTGCGTGCCCCGGGAGGTCGAGCTCCCCCATCAACTCGATCGCCGCCGCCCCCGCGGCCATCCCGACCTGATTCCCCCGGAAGGTCCCGATGTGAGCCCCCGGCTCCCACGTGTCCAGGGTCTCGTCGTAGGCGATCCCCGACAGCGGGTAGCCGATCCCCCCGAGCCCCTTGGAGAGCACGATCACATCGGGGGTGACCCCGTCGTGCTCGCACGCGAACATCGCCCCCGTCCTGGCGAACCCCGTCTGGATCTCGTCCACGATCAGGGGCACCCCGTGGCGTCTGGTGATCGCACGCACCTGCGCCAGCCACCCCGGCGGCGGGACGATCGTGCCGCCCTCCCCCTGGATCGGCTCGACGATCACGCCCGCGGGCTTGGGCAGGCCGCTGTAGGGGTCCTCCAGGGAGCTCTCCAAAAGCTTCGCGCACGCCATCCCGCACGTCTGCGGGCGCAGGCCCAGGGGACAGCGGTAGCAGTAGGGGAAGGGCATGAAGTGCACCGCGGTGTCCCGCGGTCCCCCGCGCGCGATGTCGGCGGTGACCGAGAGCGCGTCGGCGGTCATCCCGTGGTAGGAACCCTGGAAGGCCACGAGGGGATGGCGGCCGGTGTGGGCGCGCACGAGCTTCAGTGACGCCTCCACCGCGTCCGAGCCGGTGGGGCCGCCGAAGTGGATGCGCGCGGTGCGCCGCAGCGAGCCGGGCAGGATCTCCCTGAGGCGGCGCATCAGCGCCAGCCGGGGAGCGGTGGGGAAGTCGAGAGCTTGCACCAGCCGGCCCTGCTGCTCGCGCGCGGCGCGCGCCACCACGGGGTGGCCGTGGCCCAGGTTGAGCGCGCCGGCCCCGCCGAAGAAGTCCACGTAGGTGTTGCCGTCCACGTCGCGAAGCGTCGCCCCGCGGCCCTCCTGGAGCGCCACCGGTACGCTGCGCGGGTAGGAGCGGGCGCGGCTCTCGAGCGCCGCCTGTTCGGCCAGCATCTGCTGCGAGCGCGGCCCCGGCACCGGGCCCGAGATCGCCGGCGCGGGCGAGAAGTGCAGTCGCTCGAAGCGCTCCTCCACGCGCGCTCGGGGCGCCACCACGCTCACCGCGCGCACCAGCCCCCCACGGCGGCCTGCCCGAGCGCCAACCCGCCGTCGTTGGGGGGGACGCGATTGTGGGAGTACACCCGAAAGCCCGCCCCGCCGAGCGCCTCGTGGCAGCCGCGCAGCAGCAGCTCGTTCTGGAAGACCCCGCCACTCAGCACCGCCTGCTCGATGCCGGTTCGCTCGCGGATCGCCTCGCAGGTGCCGCGCACCATGTCGATCACGGTGCGGTGAAAGCGCAGGCTGAGCTCCGCCGCGGTGGTGTCCCGCCGCCGCGCCTCCCGGACGAGCTCGCGCACCATCGGCGTGTGGTCGATCCGCCATGGCCACTGCTCCGGGCCGAGCAGCCGCCACGCGAAGGGGCTGCCCAGGGCGCCGGGCCGCACCAGCTGCTCCAGCTCGATCGCCGCCTGCGCTTCGTAGCGGCAGCGCTCGCGTACACCGATCAGCGCGGCGACCCCGTCGAACAGGCGTCCCATGCTCGAGCACAGCGGCGAGTGCAACCCTGTGCGGAGCATCTGCGCGAACACCCTGCGCTCCTGCGGGGAGCGCTCGCTCACCACCGGCAGATCGAGCTCCTGAAACTCCTCCCCGAGGGCCTCCCACAAAAGCGAGAGCGCCACCCGGTAGGGCTCCCGCACCGCGCGGTCGCCGCCGGGCAGCCGCAGATAGGCGAGGTGGGCGGCGCGCTCGAAGCCCACGTAGTCGCCGACGAGGAACTCCCCGCCCCAGATATTGCCGTCGGTCCCGTATCCCGTGCCGTCGAAGATCACGCCCACCACGGGTTCGCTGAGCCCGTGCTCGCACATGCACGCCGCCATGTGCGCGTGGTGGTGCTGGATCGTCACCGCCGCCATGTGCTCCTGCGCGAGCGCGAAGCGCGTGCTGAGGTAGCCGGGGTGCATGTCGTGGGCGATCGTCTGCGGCGTGACCTCCAGCAGCCTCGACAGATGCTCGATCGCGTGCTCGAAGGAGCGCATCGTCGCCCCGTTTCCGAGGTCCCCGATGTGGTGGCTGAGAAACAGCTCCTCCCCGCGCGAGAGGCAGATCGCGCTCTTCAGCTCCCCCCCCACCGCGAGCAGGGGGAGCGGCTCGAACGGAGCCCTCACCGGCTCCGGGGTGTAGCCGCGGGCGCGGCGGATGGGGACCACCTCGACGCGGCTCGCGCCCGCCCGGCCGCCCGTCCGGGCCGGCTGACCCCAGGCGCCCATCCGCCGGGCCGGCTGGCCCGGGGCGCCCGAGTCGCCGAGCTCCACGCAGCGCACGATCGAGTCGTCCACACGAGTGAAGATCTCGCGCTCCCCAACCAGGAACGCATCCGCGATCCCCGCCAGGCGTTCGAGCGCATCGTCGTCGCGGAACGCGATGGGCTCCTCCGAAACGTTGCCGCTGGTCGCCACCAGCGCGTCGGGGCCACCCTGAAAGAGCAGGTGGTGCACGGGGGTGTACGCGAGCATCACCCCATAGCCGCGGTTGCCTGGCGCGATCCCCGCCGCTAGCCCCTCGACGGCATCGTCGGTGCGCTTGCGCACGAGCACGATCGGCCGCCGCGACCCGCTCAGAAGCTCGGCTTCGCTCGCTCCAACGTGCGCGTAACGGCGAACTGCGTCCAGGGTGGGAGACATCACCGCGAGGGGCTTCTCCTCGCGGCGCTTGCGCCGGCGCAGCCTCGCCACCGCCTCCTCGTCGCGGGCGTCGACCATCAGGTGGTAGCCCCCCAGCCCCTTGACCGCGACGATCGCGCCTTCGCGCAGCAGTGCGGTCGTCTCCTCGATCGGGTCCCCCTCCCCGCCCCCGCGCACCAGCGCCACCCGCGGGCCGCACTCCCAGCACGCCGTGGGCTGGGCGTGGAAGCGCCGGTTGCGCACGTCGTGGTACTCCCGCTGGCAGCGCTCGCACATCTGGAAGCGCGCCATCGTGGTCAGCTCGCGGTCGTAGGGGACCCCCCGGACGATCGAGTAGCGGGGTCCGCAGTTGGTGCAGTTGATGTAGGGGTAGCGGTGGCGGTGGTCCGCGGGATCGAGCAGCTCCCGCAGGCACTCCTCGCACACGCAGGTGTCGGGCGGGATGAGCGTGCTTGCGCGCGCCGCGCGGTGCTCGCTCACGTGGATCCCGAAGCCCTCGAGGGGTCGCTCCCCGTGGCGGCGCTCGAGCAGCGACACCGAGTCAACCCGCGCGAGCGCGGGAGCGCGGGAGCGAACCTCGAGGATGAACTCCTCGAGCGCCCCGGGCGGGCCCTGGATCTCGAGCAGCACCCCGTCGGAGTCGTTGCGAACCCAGCCCCCCAGCGCGTGGCGCTCGGCGGTGCGAAACACGAACGGGCGGAAGCCCACCCCCTGCACGACCCCGCGGACCTGGTAGCGCCGCGTCTCGAGCTCGGGGAGGGGGGAGGGGGGGGAGGGGTTCTTCAACACAACCGCGGCAGCTCGGCTCCATAGGGCAGCTCGAGGACCGCCTCGGCGCCGTCCGCGCGCACGATGCTCACCGCGCCGGCGTTCGAGGCTCCACCGATCGTAGATCGCCCGGCGGGCTCCACCACGGCGCCGACGATCTGCGCCGCTCGGCCGTGGGGGTGCCAGCGCACCGCCTCGAGGACCTCGACGGCGGCCTCGGGCGCGACGAGCATGCAGATGTTGCCCTCGTTGGCGAGGTACAGCGGGTCGACCCCCAGCATGTCCGCGGCCATCGCGGTCTCGTGCTGAATCGGCAGCCGCCCCTCCTCGATCCGGATCGAGACGCCGGCTCCCGCGGCGAGCTCGTTGAGCACCGTTCCGAGGCCCCCGCGGGTGATGTCGCGCATGCAGTGCACATGGGGGGCGTGCCCCTCCAGCACGTTCCACACCAGACCGTCCAGGGGTGCGCAGTCGCTGAGCACGCGCTCCTCGAAGCCGAGGCCCTCGCGCAGGGAGAGGATGTGGATGCTGTGGTTGCCCAGCCAGCTGGTGACGATCACCGCGTCGCCGGGGAGGATCCTCGCGACTCCGAGTCGCGGCTCGCTCTCGAACACGCCGACCCCGGCGGTGTTGATGAAGAGCCTGTCAACCTCCCCCGCCCTGACCACCTTGGTGTCGCCGGCCACCACCGCTACGCTCGCCGCGTCCGCGGCCTCGCGCACGGAGTCGAGCACGCGCTCGAGGTCGGCGATCGGAAATCCTTCCTCCAGAACCAGCGAGAGGGTGAGGTAGCGGGGGAGCGCTCCGCTGACCGCGAGGTCGTTGACGGTGCCGCACACCGCGAGCTTGCCGATGTCCCCGTTGCCGAAAAAGATCGGGTCGATCACGAACGAATCGGTGGTCAGCGCGATGTGGGCGGCGTCGAGCGCGAGCACCGCGCTGTCTTCCATCCCGCCCGAGTGCACGGCGCCCAGGCGCGGGGCGATCAGCTCGGCGACCAACTCCCGGCTCATCCCCCCACCGGTGCCGTGGTCGAGCTGGATCACGGGTGGGTGGGCCTTGATCATGGGATCGCGACCACGTTGAACTCGGGCAGGCTGTCCCGCGCGATCGCCTCGGCGAGCTCGGCGGTGGGCATGATCGTGGCGCAGTAGGACCCAAGCCACTCCAGCGCCCGCGCCTGGTCCTCGGGACGCGCGGAGACGACCGCGTCGGGGGGCACGATCACGTTGTAGCCGCGGAAGAAGGCGTCCGCGGCGGTGGTCTGCACGCAGATCTGGGTCTGCATCCCGGTGATTATCACCGTGTCGGCGCCCAGCTCCTGGAGGCGGTCGTGCAGCTCGGTCTCGTAGAAGCCGCTGTCCTTGTTCTTCTCCACCACCACATCGCCGGGGGCGAGGAACTCCTCGACGATGCGCGCTCCCTCCGAGCCCCTGGTGGCGGGCAGCCATCCGTCGTAGCGCTCCGCGCGGGGGTCCTCCTCGAGGTTGATCAGCTGCAGGTGCACCACCGGCACCCCCAGCGTGCGCATCTCAGTGAGGAAGCGCCGCATCTGGGGGGTGAACGCGGCCACCGCCGCACTGCGCGCATCGTTCTTGTGGACGAGGTCGTACTGAAGGTCGTTGGTCAGGACCGCACAGCGAGCCACCCTGTATCGCTCTCCTTCTAGAGCCAAACGGGACCGCCCCGCGCCCCGGGGCTCCTTCGAGCGGCGAGACGGGGGGCGGCCGTCCGTCCGGAGTCTGGCAGGACATCAGGCAACGTCAATATATCGGATGCGTTTGAGTCTTTCTGGACTTATGGACCGCTATCCGATAGCGTCGAGATCATGAACGGTTCTCGGATCGACACAACCGCCGTGCCCCCCCGAGCGCCCGTCGTGGCTCCGATCTCAGGCGGTGGCGCGGTTTCCAGCCCGAGCCGCCCCGCCGATAGGAATGCCAGTAGCGCCAATTCGTTTTCCACTCGCGGAGCGGATTACGACCCGAGACCGATCGAGGCCCGTTGGCAGACGGCGTGGAGTGAGGCCCGCGCGTTCGCGGCGCCCGCGCCGGGGGACGAGCGCAAGCCGGCGTACGTGTTCGCCGGCTGTCCCTTCACCTCGGGGGACGCCCATATGGGACACATCCGCAGCTACACGATCGCCGACGCCCACGCGCGCTTCCTGCGCGCCCGCGGCAGGGGGGTGCTGTTCTCACTGGGCTTCGACTCCTTCGGGCTGCCCGCCGAGCTCGAGGCCCGCAGGCGCGACATGCCACCCCGGGAGTGGGTGGCGCGCTGTTGCGAGCGGATGCGCGGCCAGTTCGAGGCGCTCGGCTACTCCTGCGACTGGGAGCGTACCTTCGTCTCCTCCGAGCCCGAGCAGTACCGCTGGACGCAGTGGCTGTTCCTGGCGATGCTCGAGCGGGGCCTCGTCTACCGGCGCGAGGCGCAGGTCAGCTGGTGCGACTCCTGCCAGACGGTGCTCGCGACTCTGCAGGCCGAGGGGGGACTCTGCTGGCGCTGCCACTCGGAGGTGGGCTTTGTGCGCCTGCCCCAGTGGTTCATGCGGATCACCGCCTACGTACAGGAGAACGAGCGCGGCCTGGAGGCGCTCACGGGCTGGGACAAGGCCGCGATCGGCTCCCAGCGCGCCGTGCTCGGCCGCGTGGACGGCGTGGAGATCGACGCGAGCACCTTCGACGGCGCCACCCTGACGGTCTTCACCCCCCACCCCAGGGCGATCGCGAAGGCGGCGTTCGTGGCGGTCTCACCGGGGCATCCGGAAATCGAGCGCTGGACCTCAGATTCCCGGGTGGCCGCGCAGCTCGCGGGCGTGCGCGAGGCGGGCTTCAGGCGCGGGGACCGCGAGGCGAAGCAGATCCCGGTGGTGCAGACCGGCGCGCTGGCGACCGTCCCGGGCGTGGCGGGGACGCTGCCGATCGTGATCTCCCCGCTCGTCGACGCCCGCTTCGGTCCCACCGCGGTGCTGGGCATCCCCAAGCTCGACCCCACCGACGCCTCGATCGCCCAGCGCCTGCCCGAGCCCGCGGGGACCGCGTGGAAGGCGGCGAAGGCGAGCGCCACCCCGCGGCCGGCGGTGCGCTATCGCGCGTGCGACTTCCCGGTCTCCCGCCAGCGCGCGTGGGGAGCGCCGATCCCGCTGATCCACTGCCCCGCCTGCGGCACGGTTGCGGTGCCCTTCGAGGAGCTCCCCGTGCGGCTCCCCGAGGACCTGCGGATCTCCGGCGAGGACGGCAACCCGCTGGCGAGCCGCCCCGATTTCTACGAAACCCCGTGCCCCCGCTGTGGCGAGCCGGCGAGGAGGGAGACGGACACGATCGACTGCCACGTGGACGGGATGTGGATGTGGATGCCGATCTGCGTGCCCCCGGAGGCCCGCGCCACCGAGATGTTCAGCCACCCCGACTACGCCCGCTGGCTGCCCGCGGAGCAGATCGTGTGGGGCGCGGACGCGGGGGGCTACATGTTCGACCAGCGCCTGATCGGCAAGGTCCTGCAGGACCTCGGCCAGCTGCCCGAGCTGCCCGACCGGGAGCCGTTCGCGAAAGCGCTGATGCACCAGATGATCCGCCTGGAGGGGCGCAAGATGAGCAAGCACCTCGGCAACGTGGTCGACCCCAACGAGCTGGTCGCCAACGTGGGCGCGGATACGGTGCGCCTGGCGGTCCTCTACGCGGCCTCACCGGGGAGGGCGTTCAACTGGAACGACCAGCCGGTGCGCCACTGCCAGATCTTCCTCAAGAAGCTCTACGGCTATGCCGAGGGACGCTTGAGGGAGTGGAGCCCCCAACTCGGCGCCGCGGCGCGAATCGAGACATCCGAGAAGTTGCGCCGCCGGCTGGCGGGGTGGTGCGGGGTGGCGTGCGAGAAGGTCACCGGGAACCTCGAGGGCCTGGAGATGCAGCGCGCGGCGCACAACGCGATGCTGCTGCTCACCCGCATCCAGGACTTCGAGCAGCGAGCGCTCAAGCGCCCCGCCGGCCAGCTCAAGCAGGCCGACCGCGAGGCGATCGTCGCCGCGCTGCTGCTGCTCGCCCAGCTGCTCGCCCCCCTCACCCCGCACATCGCCGAGGAGCTGTGGTCGCTCGCGGGCAACGCCACGCCCGTGAGCACCACGCCCTGGCCGGCGCTTGCGGAGCACGCCCTCGCACGGGGAGGCGATGCGTAGCTGCCGGTGAGACACACGCGTCCGTAGCTCAACGGGTCAATGGCAGAGCAAGTATCCGGTGAGGGAGGGCGCCGCGCGAGTCACTCAACCGGCGGCCCCCGTGCCATGCCGGCGGCTCTCGCCGCATCCGCGGTCGCGGCGTCTGAAGCGACCAGAGAAATCGACGCCTAAGAGCAGCGGCCTTTGGAGCCGCAGATACGGGTTCGAGTCCCGTCGGACGCATCGGGCAAAACCCCAGTATCTATAACGATTTGGTGCCTACAGAGGTCGGGGTCAGATCGGCCCTGGTAGGCCCTGGGGCCACCCCTGGGGCCACCCGCCCGGACCGGACGCACAGACAGCGGGTGCTGCACGGCGGCCCAGAGTCGGGGCAGCGTCCTGCCGGACCCCGATGGGATCATGCGTCGCGGTGCCAAAGGACCCGGGCCCGACACCACCGTCCCGTCCGTGACATCCGTCGTCAACCGCTCAAGGCAGGGGATAACCTCAAGGCCGAGCGCGCTGTCATCGTCAACAACGGGGAGCCAAAACGCGCGTGTCGGGAACCTGCTGGGCTACGGTCGATCAGCTAACAATCTGCCGCCGGACACCCCGGTGGTTGCGGGAGCGACGGGGGTTTGTCCCGGACTTTGCCCCCAGGGGAGATCGAAGTGTGGCGTGAGCCTCCACGGATCGCGCCTGCGTAGGTGCGGTGCGGACCATCGGCCCAACCGGCAAGCACTCAGCGTGGCCTCGGGAAGAGCGGCGCGGCGAGAAACCCCTGCTCAGCCGTTCGGTGGCGTGGCGAGCCTGCCAGTAGCCTCACGCGCACTGATCGCGGGCGGTCGCAGACCAGCGTGGTCAAGGAGGTCCTTGTCGCCCGTGACGATAGCCTCGGCGTTCCCGGATCGCGCGAGCACGAGCAGATAGTCGTCGCTGCTGTCGCGCAGAACCGGCTCCGGATCGACCGGGTCGTCAAGCATCACAGCGATGCGCTCGATCGCGGCCACGGCCCGCGCGGCCTCCTTCTTGTCGATCAGGGCGCGGAAGTACGGCTCCGTGAGGTTCTCGCGGATCTCGGCAATAAGCGTGGGACAAGCGATGATCTCGATGGCGTGCTCGTGGATCGCATCGAGCAGGATCGCAGGCGCCGCTTGCGGATTGCCGACGAATGCTGAGAGAAGGACGTTGGGATCGACTACGACTCGCTTCAAGTCGCAGCCTGTCCGGCCGCGCGCCGGCGCCGGTGCTCACGCACGACGCGCACCGCTTCACCTTCGATCTCCTCCTGGCTTATGCCTGCGTCGGCGGTGCGCCGCTGCACGCGATGGATCGCCTCAAACCCGAGGGTCACGGCCGCGAGATCCTCTAGCAGCTCGCGGTCGTTCTTGCCCGGCGAGCGCTCTCGCAACCGCGCCAGCAGATCGCTATCGATCTCGACCGTCGTTGTCGCCATGCAACCAAGACTACCAGCGGCGTGGCGATGACCCACAGCCTCCAAGCCACGCAATAGGGCGAGTAGGGCGCGGAGTGGATCGAGTTTGACGGGGGGTGCGTCCTCAGATATACACCGGACGCCAGTTCGGGTCGGACATGTCGAGACGATGCGGCAGGTGTTGGCGTAGTTCATCGCTGAATACGTCCTCAAGCTTCCACCGACGTCCGACCCCGCCGCCGAAGCCGAGTGTTTCAAGGGCTTGCAGCCCATCGGCCATAGGCTGAATTGTCGGGTCCACGAGCGCGAGCCGCCGCAACAGGTGCGTCAGGAAGGCTCCAACCGGCGCTGGGGACAGCTCGGGGTGTGCAGCTTGCATCGACGTCCACACCGCCGGCCCCGGAGCAAGGTCTACGTAGGGCGAAAACGACGCGGCCCAAGAGCCTAGGCTTGCTACGCAAGCGAAGTCGAGACACTCACGGGGATGGCGAGCGAACTCCTCATCACGCTGGCGCAGCGCCTCGGTCACCGTGTCGCGCACCAACGCGCCGGTCCACGCGTGCGAGTGCGCAAGCAGTCCGACCGGAAAGGCACCCAACAGCTCCCCTCGGATCGTCTCATAGCGGGGCTTCAAGTAGCGCCGCATCTCCGCCGCGCGCTTGACCGCATCGCGGATTCCGTCCGCGTCCAGGGTGAGTCGGACGTTGAACGCGGCTGCTACTCCCCCGGCCAGCACCTCCTCGCGACCGCGGAATCGCTGGGGATATCCGGGGCTGTAAATGATTACGTCTGTCTCGTGTGGTTTGAGTGCGCCCTCTTCCTCGAAGAGGATGTACTTCCGGGTCGTCACCTCGTAGTGGGACGGAAGCCACCTACTGAGTAACTCCGCCCATGTAGCCTCGCCTCCATGTCCGGCTCGCTGGGGGTCCTCTTTGGCCTCGTCATGGAGACGCTTCCAGTCCGCCTGGATCTCGTCGCCGATCTCTCGGAACCACTCGAAGACACGATGTGATTTCGACATCTTGCTCACCATAATCCCGCGCCACGTGGATGGTGGCGACCAATCGCGACATTGCGCCGCTCAGACCGCGGTCAGCGGCGTGTTGACACGGGTTCTGGCTGGCCGAGCAGGTGGGCGACGGACTCGCCGACGGCGAGGCGCTGCGCGGCCTCCCCGAGCTGCTCGGTCTCGATC
The DNA here is from genome assembly GCA_963771915.1 of uncultured Solirubrobacterales bacterium. Taxonomy (GTDB): domain Bacteria; phylum Actinomycetota; class Thermoleophilia; order Solirubrobacterales; family Solirubrobacteraceae; genus Palsa-744. Next base: position 1,495,126 of record CAVYVD010000001.1, read on the forward strand.
TGGCCGTCGACCCAGCGATCGAGGATCTCGATGACGGTTGCGCCCGGCTCCAAGCCCTCGGCGCGCACCGAACCGATGGCGTCTGCCGCTATGTGTGCCCGCGAGTCCATAAGCGTCTCCTCCCAGGATACCGCGGCTCCTCGAGCCGGCTGCCAGCTCCGCCCACGGGCCTCAGTTGCGGGCGGTCAGCGCCGCGATCGGCCCTCTGCTTCAACGGCGGTCGCCAGCTCGGCCAGCGTGACACCGAGCGCGTCGGCGATGGCGCGTACCGTCGCCCAGCCGGGGTTCGATTGGGCGAGCTCGATCTTCGCGAGCGTCGTGTAGGAGATGCCGGCCTGGTGCGCGACGGCCTCCTGCGAGAGTTCGCGCTCGGTGCGGAGGCGTCGCAGGACGGCGGCGAGCGCAGTGTCGATCGGGGGCACGGACGGCCAGCCTATGGGCCGTCCAGCCTATGGGCAATTGTCTTGACATCCCAGTGTATACGCTATAGCCTTCTCGCATCATAGACAGATGCGGGGCGCGCTGCTGGTGGCAGCCGCCCCGCGTGGCCCCGGAAGCGTGAACTCCCGGCGCGTCAGGAACCCTACCGGCCCGGATGGGTGCCTTCCTCGCTCAGAGCCGCCCCCGGTGCCTCCAAACACAAGGAGGACCGACATGACCCCCACCCCCAATCAGTACCCCAACGGCGAGCCCGCCACGGAGCGCATCATCGTCTTGCAGCTCCTCCGCAAGGACCGCTCCGAATGGTGGTCCCGCGCGGAAGTGCTGCGCAAACTGCACGACATCGACCCCGACGCAGTCCTGGGGTCTTTGGCGCACCTGGAGCGCCTCGGGCTGCTCGACCGCGCCGGTGTGCGCTTCAAGGCGTCCGACAGGCTGCGGTACATCGACGACATCCTCGACCTCATCTGCATCTGAGGGGGCGAGCGATGACCGAATACGAACAGGAGCTGATCGCGCTCGGGCAGGCTGTCCGCCGCCACCGCCACGCCAAGGGCCTCACGATCGAAGCGCTCGCCCGCAAGACCGGGATGTCCACGGGGCACCTTGGCCGGATCGAGCGCGGGCACGGCAACCCAAGGTGGGACACGTTGAGCGCCTTGGCGTCCGCTCTCGACATGTCCGTCTTCGTGCTCCTGCGCCCGAACCTGAGCGTGGAGGCGATGCTCGCCCGTCACGGGGAGCGCAGGCTCACCCCCGAGGAGTTCGAGGAGCACTTCGGGCACCTTCCCACCGACGGGGAGGGCTGAACCGTGAGTCCGCCCCGCGCGGAACTGGCCCGCGCGGGGCGCCTCACCCAAACTCGTTGGTCCCAGCAGGCCCCAGCTTGGTTAAGGGATATGCACCGAATCCCCCGGCATCCGCGCGCAACATTGTCCATCGCACTCGAACTAGCCCTTGACTTCCTCGTCCGCTGGAGCTACACCTTCCTGCCCCCCGTGACGCCTCGCCCCTCAAACGCCGCCCCCCACCGCGTCTTGTGCGCCGGTGTTCTCGCTTCGTGGCTTGCCGTTCGCTCGTCCGCGAACGGCAACGGCGAGCGCGCCGTTTGTGGCTTGGTTGTGCGAGATCGTGGGTGGGCTGGCGCGCCCGACTCTCTCTACCCCAATTCATTGGAGGTCTCTATGACATCGCCCCTGTGCTCGCCGCCACCGCGCTGCGGGGGGTTGCGCTCGTGAGTGCTCGTGCTTCTGGCGACCGTCGTCGTGTCGTGCGGCCTCGTCGTTTCGATCCAAGCTGCGCCGCGCTGGCGGACATCGATCATCGCCTGCTCGGCGTCATGTGCACCCACCGTGTCGTGCGCCAGGATCAGCTCGCGCGGCTGTTCCCCGACATACCCGAGCGGACGCTGCGCTACCGCACCCGCCGGCTGCACAATCTCGGGCTCACTGGGCGCAGCCGCCCCTACCGGGAGAGCGGGTCGGCGCCGAACCATCACTGGCCGACACGGCGCGCTGACTGCTTGGTGCGCGGGGAGCCACTGCCGCGCGGCGGTGAGCGCCAGACCCCCAACCCGGTGTTCCTCGCGCATACGGCGGCGCTGACCGAGCTGTACGTCACGCTCACCACCCGCGCAGCCTCGGCTGGCCTTGAGCTTGCGATCTACCGGAGGGAGGGCGAAGCACGCGAGACGTTCAAGGACGGGACGCAGGAGCGCACCCTCGCCCCCGACGTGATGGTGGTCCTTATCGATGGGGAGGACCGAGAGCTGGGCGCGTTCGTGGAGATCGATCTCGGGACGATGTCGCACGCGAGGCTGCGGTTCAAGGCCGGCCTGTACGCCGCCTACGCCAAGTCGGACGCCTGGCGCGAGCGCCACCTGTTCCTGCCCGCGCTGCTGTTCTTGACGACCACACAGCCGCGGGCCACCCGGTTCCTCGCCGCGCTGGAGCGCGCACTGCGAGAGCCCACACGGCGCTACGAGTCACACCCGCGCGCGCACCCGGACGGCTGCTCTATGAGGCGTGCCTGGCCGACCTCGACGGCCACGATGGGCGACGCCTGCTCGACGTGCTACACGGGGCGCGCGCGCCGTACGAGCAGGCGCTCGCCCGCCGCCGCGAACGGGAGGAAGCCGAGGAGCAGCAGCGGCAGCGTCTGCGCGAGGACCCCGAGGCGATGCGCAAGCACCTGTGCCGTCACAGGCACTTGCTCGACTCCTACTTCGAGGCCCTCGGCCCGACTGGTGTGCAGGCCGTCGGGCTGATGCTCGACTCGACCTCCCCGCCGCTCCCGGATGAGCGTGAAGCGCTCAGGGTGATCGCGCGCGACCTTGACCTCGGGGATGCTCTGCTCGACCCGGGGATGAGCGCGATCCCGGTGCCGGGCGCCAGCATCGAGGGCGAGCTGGCGCTGCTGGTCGACTCCTACCGCTCCGCGCAGCAGAAGCGGCTACACACGCTCGCCGAGCGGTACGGGGAGGGGCCGCGGCTACGCGAGGCGCACGAGCGCCTTCGGGCCGGCGATCTGATCGACCACCATACGCTCGGCAGCCTGCACCGCGACGCCGAGCGGGACGCTGCCGGCCGCCAGGAGCAGCACGAGCGGCGGCTGGCCTACCTGGAGTGGCGCGAGCACGCTGCGCGGCGGCTCGCGCGCCAGGCGGGGCCGCTTGGGCGGCTCACCCACCGTAGAGAGGACTTCTACCCGCAGATCGACCGGCAGTCACTCGGGGTCTGCAGCCGCTGCCGGGAGATCGTCTACCCGGCCGACCGCGCGAGCAGCCACGGCGACCGGAGGCCAGCCTGCCACTACTGCCACGACACCTACCAGGTCGAGGCGTACCGCGAGGACGCCCCGGCCGGCATGGAAAGAGAGGTGCGCCTATGAATCCCAGCGAGTCCGACGGTCAGCGAGCCACGTGCCGCACGGTCGGTCGGCGGCGATCCGCCAATCAGCGCCAGGGCGCCGGTCGCGGGCGCCAGCCGCGGGACGTGTGCCCACAGCGCCGGCGTCTCCCGGACCCCGACCACGAGGCGTTCGTCGAGTGGTTCGTCGCCTACTGGCGCCGCCGCGGCGCGCAGCTATTCACCGACCAGGCCACAGGAGAGGAGACGCTGAATGTCTGAGCAGTCCGGGCAGCCCAGGCGCGCGGTCGCGTACATCCGCGAGTCAACCGAGGAGCAGGGCCGCGGCTACTCGCCCGATGGGCAGCGCCAGGCGGTCGCCCGGTACGCCGCCGACCACGGGATGCGGCTGGTCGAGGAGTACCTCGACTTCGAGACCGGGCGCCTCGCGGACAAGCGGGCAGGGTTCCAGCGCCTCATCGAGGACGCGATGGAGCGCCGGTTTGAGGTCGTGCTCGTCTTCCATACCTCACGGTTCGCGCGTAACACGGTGGAGGCGAAGCGCTACAAGAAGCTCCTGCGCTCCGAGCTGGGGATCGACGTGATCTCCGTCACCCAGCCACTCGGCGCCGATGTCGATGACCCTGCCGCGTTCCTCTCGGAGTCCGTGCACGAGATATTCGATGAGTATTACTCGGTGTCCCTGTCCTTCTGGACGAAGATGGGACTGCGCGAGAAGGCGCGCCAGGGCAAGCTCACCGGCTCGCTCCCGTGGGGGTACGTCAAGGGCGAGGACGAGATCGCCACCCCCGACCCCGAGAAGGCCCCGTACGTGCGGCGACTGTTCGAGATGTACGCGACCGGGCTTCACTCCGACCGCACCCTCACCGCCTGGCTGAACGTCAACGAGCAGCGCACCACCCGCGGCCGGCCGTTCGGGATCGACACCGTCAGGGAGATGCTCTGCAACGCCGCCTACGCAGGGTACGTCTCCGGGCGGCGCGACACCACCAAGGCGATCAAGGGCCTGCACGAGCCGATAGTGGACGACGCGCTGTTCGACCGGGTGCAGCAGATGCGCCGCCAGCGTGCCCGCAACCTGAAGCCCGGGCGCCCCTCCCAGCGCTACCTCCTGCGCGGGCTGGCACGCTGCCGACGCTGCCACGCCAAGATGCAGGGCACCACCGGAGGCCGCGAGCAGACCGCCCGCTACTACTGCGCAACGCGGCGCGCCGACCGCTCCTGCGACCAGCCGATCGCGCACGCCGAGCAGATCGAGTCCCAGCTTGTGCAGTACATCACCGGGTTCGCACCCACCCCCGCGATCCGCGAGGACATCCTGCGCCGCCTCGCCAGCGCCGCCGCGCCCGAGAGCAGCGAGACCGCCCGGCGCCGCTGCGCGCTGGAGGAGCGCCTAGTCCGGATGCGCGACCTCTACGAACTCGGCGACCTGCAGCGCCCCGAGTACATCGCCCGCCGCGACGCGATCCACACTGAGCTCTCAGCGCTCGCACCACAGCCGCTCCCCGACCTCGACCACGCCCAGCAGGTGCTCGAAGACTTCACCCTCTTCTGGGAAAAAGAGAAAGAGCCCGCTGCCAAGCGACAGTTCCTCAGCCTCATCTTCGAGGGCGTCTGGCTCGACGCAAACCGTGTGGTCGCCGTTCAACCCAAGGCGCCGTTCCTCCCTTTCTTCAAGGAACGGCGCCCAAAACCCGCTGCCTGCGCGGGGGTAAAGTACGGGAGCGACGGGACTCGAACCCGCGGCCTCCGGCGTGACAGGCCGGCGCTCTAACCAACTGAGCTACGCCCCCGCGTGGAGGGACGCGGAGACTAGAGCTCCGCGGCTCAACGCGCTCGCCACAGTATGGCAAGCTCTCGGCGCCGGACCAAAACTGGCCACACAGCCAAGACCGCCATATGGCCCGAGGCTCAGCATCGAAGCCCGCGCCCCCTTTGGCAGCTTGCGGGCCCGGCCATACGCCCGCGATCGGCCCGCTGGGGTTCCTCCCGCGGTTTCCTCCCCGAGCGCACCCCGATCTCTCAGCGCAGCTTCGCCCAGAGCCTCAACAGGAAGCTCGGACCCCCGCCCGCACCCGCCGCAGACGAGGGGCCGGTGAAGTCGAAGTTCTGAATATACAGGTGGGGGCTGGAGAGGAGGGTGAACTTGACGAAGCCCGCGAAGGGGATCCCCTGAGGCTGGCCCACCAGGCTGCCTTCCTGCGCGCCGAGTAGCACTTCCACGGAGCCCTCCACTCCGAGCAGGCTCTCGGTGACGCGCATCTCGACACCATCGGGGGTCCTCCCGAGGAGCTGCAGAGCCCTGCCTCCGGGGATCGCGGCGAGCAGCGCGGCTTCCGTCACGTACCCCTGGCTGTAGAGCGCCTCGCCATGCTTCTGTGTGCTCACGTGGAACATCGTGAACGGCCCCACGCTCACGCTTTCGGCGTGCATCGCAACCCGCTGCACCCCGCGGCCCTGCCACAGAAGTTCGCCGAGCTGGGAGGGGTCCATGCTCAGGTGCGCGGCGCTCACGGTGGCGGACTCCGCGTTGCCCCACAGCAGCTCGACGGCGGGAAACGCGCTCACCGTGGCGCTCCTCACGGTCCCGTAACGCTCGAGCTGACTGCGCACATGCTGAGCGGCGAGTCCGGGGAGCAAGAGCTGCGCGAGCCCGAGCACCGCCACGATCCCGCCCGCGGCATACAGCGCGATCCGAGCGGTTCGGCTACGGGGTGCGCGCATATGTATAGCTTGGCAGGGAAGGCCTCTCTTGAGAGGAGGTCCCCCGGAGCGTCCCCCGGGCGCCGGCTCAGCACAGGGGCGTTGCTGCTGCCGGGGGCGAAGCTCGGGACACCGGAAGTCGAGGCGAGGGGACGCTAGCCTTGGGGTTCCACCGGACCATCAGCACCGGGGCGCGTAGCTCAGCTGGCCAGAGCACCTCGTTTACACCGAGGGGGTCGCCCGTTCGAGTCGGGCCGCGCCCATCGCAACCGCCATGTCATCGCCGCCGCCACCCGCCGCACAGGATTCCTCCGACCCCCACGCCACCCCCTCGCCGCACGGGAACCCCCTCCCATGAACCCCTCCCCCGTGCGTATCGCCGTGGTCGGCGCCGGTCCCGCGGGCTTCTACGCCGCGGGACACCTGCTGAAGGACCCGGCGGGGATCGAGGTGGACATGCTCGAGCGTCTCCCCACGCCCTGGGGGCTCGTGCGCTCGGGTGTCGCCCCCGACCACCCCAAGATCAAGTCGGTCACGCGCGTCTACGAGAAGACCGCCGCGCACACCCGCTTCCGCTACTTCGGCAACGTGGAGGTCGGCCGCCACGTCGGCCGCGAGGAGCTCCGCGCGCACTACCACGCGATCCTCTACGCCACCGGCGCCCCCGCGGATCGCCCGCTGGGGATCCCCGGCGAGGAGCTCTCCGGGAGCTGGGCCGCCACCGACTTCGTGGGCTGGTACAACGGCCACCCCGACCACCCCGATCTCGAGTTCGACCTCCTCCGCGAGCGCGCCCTGGTGATCGGCAACGGCAACGTCGCCCTCGACGTCGCCCGCATGCTCGTCCTCTCCCACGATGAGCTCGCGCGCACTGACATCGCCGACCACGCCCTCCACGCCCTCGATCGTGGCTCCATCCGCGAGGTCGTGGTCGTCGGCCGCCGCGGACCCGCACAGGCGGCGTTCACCAACCCCGAGTTGCTGGAGCTCGGGGAGCTCTCCGGCGCCGACGTGATCGTGGACCCCGCCGAGCTCGAGCGCGCCCTCGCCGTCCCCGACCCCACGATGAACAGGACCGCCGAGGGCAACGTGCGCATCCTGCGCGACTACGCCCAGCGCCCCCCCCGGGGCGAACCGCGGCGGATCGTGCTGCGCTTCCTGCTCTCCCCCATGGAGTTCCTCCCCGACGAGCACGGCCACGTGGCCGCGGTGCGCCTCACCCGCAACGAGCTCGCCCCGGGACGGGGGGCGGTCTGCGGGCTCACCCCACGGAGGAGTCCGAGACGATCCCCGCGGGCCTCGTACTGCGAGCGATCGGCTACCGCGGCCTCCCGCTCCCCGGTGTGCCCTTCGACGAGCGCAGCGGGGTGATCCCGGGCGAGCGCGGCCGCGTGCTCGGACCCGCGGGCCCCCTGCTCGGGGAGTACGTGGTGGGTTGGATCAAGCGCGGCCCCACCGGGGTGATCGGGACCAACAAGAAGGACGCCCAGGAGACCGTCGATGCGATCCTCGAGGACATCGCCGCCGGCCTGCTGCCCGAGCCCCCCGCCCCCGATCCCGCGGCGCTGCTCGAGACCCTGCGCGCGCGCCAGCCCGAGCTCGTCACCTACGACGGCTGGTCGGAGATCGACCGCCACGAGCGCGCCCGCGGCGAGCCGGCGGGGCGCCCCCGCGTGAAGCTCACTCGCATCGAGGAGATGCTGCGGGTGGCCGCCGACGAGCGACCAGAGCGCTGAGGCCCGGGCGGTTTGCGCCCCATGTGCGAGACTGTTGCGCCGCGCGCCGTTAGCTCATCGGGCAGAGCGCCGGACTTTTAATCCGGTGGGGCGGGTTCGAGTCCCGCACGGCGCATCGCAGTAATTGCCCGCAAATTGGCACTTTCGTACCGGGCAGGCAATCGGCCATCGAGGCCGATTGCTAACGGATTGCTAACGCGAGGCCGCGGCAGGGCCGGCAAGCAGGGCAGCCACGGACTCGGCGGCGTCGGCGTGGAGGGCCGGCGTGGTGTGCGCGTAGGTGTCCATCGTGAAGGCCGTGGAGCCGTGCCCCAGCCGCTCCGAGGCCACCTTCGGGTGCGTGCCCTGCTGGAGCAGCAGAGAGGCGTGCGTGTGCCGTAGATCGTGTAGGCGGATCGTCGGCAGGCCCGCCGCCTTGACGGCCGCCCTGAAGCCGGAGGAGATATAGCCGGGATCGTAAGGCCGACCATCAGCACGGCAGAAGATTCGGTCGCCATCGTCATAGGCGGCGCCCAGCGCCAGCCTCTCTTTGAGCTGGCACCGTCGCCAGGCCACCAGCACCTCGACGGTATCCCGGTCGAGCGCGAGCTGACGACGGCCACGGGCGGTCTTGGGGGCCTGTAGGCTCGTCTCCCCGCCGACGGTTGCAACCCACGCCCGAACCACGGCCAGCCGTCCGGCCTCGGCGTCGAGGTCCCGCCAGGTCAACCCCAGCGCCTCGCCCCGGCGCATCCCGGTGGACGCCAGTAAGTGCCAGAGCGGATACAGGCGATCGGCGCGAACGCGATCAAGAAACTCGCGCAGTTCGGCCAGCTTCCACGTGTTCATCGCGGGCGGGCGGGCCGCGGGCACGGCCGCGCGGTCTGCGGGGTTGCGGGTGATGAGATCCCATCGCTCCGCATCGGCCAGCGCCCGACGGATGATCGTGTGGCAGTACCTCACCGTGTGGGGACTCAAGCCGCCGCCGCCATCGCTACGGCCGTGGTCCAGCAGCTCGCCGTAGAAGGCCGTCAGATCGGCGGCGGTGAGCTTCTGGAGCGGGACCGAGTCGAGCCTCGGCGCGACGTGTGCGCGGACGTTCAGCGCGTAGCTCTCGAAGGTCGAAGGTCGGAGGCCCGACTTTCGGGCGGGCAGCCAGCGCTCCGTCAGAAACTCGGCCAGCGTGAGCCGCGACGTATCCACATAGGTCCCGGATCGCACACGGGCCAGGAGGTCGGTCAGGCCGGTCTCAGCCTCGCGCTTGGTATGGAATCCCGAGTGCCACTTCTGCCTACGCTTCCCGGTGGCGGGGTCGCGGCCAGCGTCGAGCACCACCGTCCACCCACCGCCGCGCTTGAGCACGCTTCCCCTCATGGCCGCTGCCTCTCCCGCGCCGCGCGCATCCGCGTGAGTTCATCGTTGAGCGCGTCAACGGCGTCCGCCATTCCCTCCCGGTCATCGGCGACCGTCGCGTCGATGAGTTCTTGCACGCGCGCTAGGACGAACTGGATCGTGTGGTCCTGTAGCGCGATCCACTCTTCGTCCGAGACATCGGTTCGGTAGGTCCGAGCATCTTGGCCGGGGAGGGCCTGCTGGCCTCGGAGCCACTGCCGAGCCAGCGAAGCAGAGACGTCTAGCTTTGGGGTGATCGCCACACGCACGACCGCGGTCGATGGCAGGATCAGGCGCGAGGGCGAGATATCGAGCGCAGCGGCGAACGCCATTGCCTCATCAAGGCTCACGTTGCGGTCGCCAAGCTCCGTCCGGGCGATCGTCGCCCGAGCGGGCTGAGGGTCGGCGCCCAGCTCGCCCAACTTGTCGGCGAGGTCCTGCTGAGTCAGCCCTCGGCGCTGGCGGAGTTCGGGAAGCTGGCCGGCCAGGATGGCGTTGGGGCTCTTGGGCTGATCGTCCATGCGTGGGGCACTATAGCACGTAGATGGACGCGTGTGTTCTATTCTGTTACGCTGTTGCTCACATCTAACACAGGGTCGATCGGCCCAGCTCAAGCAGCGGCGCGGGCTCTGCCCCGCGCCGCTGGCGGCACACCGCTGGCGTTGACCGTCAGCGAAGCAGCACAGCTCTTGCAGATCAGCCGCGCCTCGGCGTATGAGGCGGTCCGCCAGGGCTCTATCCCATCCATCCGCATCGGCCGAACGCTCAGAGTGCCACGGGCGGCGCTGGAGGCCATGCTGACCACAGAAGGAGCGCAATCGTGAGCGATCAAGAGAACTTCACCGCAACGGAGGGCACGAACGGCGACCTCACCGCCATTCACCACCCGAGCGTTGAGATATCCAGAAACGCCAGCGGCAAGCACACCTGGCGCGTCCGTGCCTACGCCATCGACCACACATCGACGGCACTCATCGCAGCGAAGGACCTCGCCGTGAAACTAGACGGTGAACTCGCGGGACGGCTCGCGTGATGGCGCCGCAGCTCGCGGCGCTGCGGCCGTGGGTGAAGCTCGACCTCAGCTTCCTCGACCAAGACAGGGTGCGCGACCTGGGCCGGCGGTTTGGCGCCGCCGGCCCGCTTGTCCTCATCGCGGTCATTACGTCAGCGAAGCAATCGGCGATGGCGGGACTACCGCCCGAGCGCCAGGGTACGGTCAGCCTGCGTTACGGCGCGCTCCAAGAGCGCGCCTTTGTGGATAGCGAAGATCGGGCGCGAGAGATCGTCCAGCGACTTGCCGATTGTGGGTTGCTGACGATCACAGATGACGACGACCAGAGGTTCACCGCGCATCTTGCGCGGTGGGACGCATGGGAGCCGCGCGACGTGAACAGTGCCGCCCGTCAGCGGAAGTACCGGGCGGCAAAGAAGACCGGGTTGGACCCGTGCTGAGGCTTGTGACAAGCTACAGAAACCGTCACTGGTGACGAGACTAGATTAGATAAGAGGGCCGTGCTCTAGTAGTGCTCCGTTAGGTTAGAGGAATATGGGTCGGGGTTCTCAAATCTTCTCGTTGAAGCTGCCGTCGATTGGGGAGGTAAAGATGCAGGCCGTGGCTGGTTTATCGCGGGGTGAGCTGGTGCGTGTGCGGGGTCGTTTGGAAGCACCGTTTGATTTGAGAGTCGGGCCGTGTGATCTTGCAGTCACACGCCCCGGCTCTAGTAGATCGCTGGCGGGGCCTGCTTTCGTGCGCCTAGCCAGAGTTATTTGACGATCTCGCCAACAATCGGTACCGAGTAGTCGATTTCCCCATTCGTGCCGTTAGATCCGCACGCCGAGCTTATAGTATATGTCAGTTTTTCGAGCCTGAGGAGAAGGAGGCTTTCATAGTGGCCGTAGGTGGTGTCTGTATTCCTCCACGCGAATTCAGGCACAACCGTCGCGGGTTCTTTTATTATGATTTCACATTTTTTGCTAGCATCTACGAAATGGAGGTTGCAGTCGAGTTTGCCACGGCCTTCGTCGAATTCATTAGTGAATTCTTCCGCGAGATTTGTATTTTGCAGGACTATCGGACACTTCGGCGAGACGGTTACCGGGTCACCTGTCTGGTTATGATTATAGCTGCACGTTGTAAATTCTTCCATTTTTAGCTTGAATTTCACTTCCGTCGTCGTGCTTGGGTCATATGCTGTTTTGATTTTGGAGCATTCCACCCAGCCGGAAGACCCAAGCTGAAAGACCGGCGCAGTACTGGAGAAGGATTCCGTGGGAGTATTTGTATCGCCATAGAATTCGTGGGTGAGGCCGAGTGCGGGGGTTACGGAAATCGCAAGCGAGGATATGGCCGCCGTGACCGCGGCCGATACAAACAATTTTCTCATCATGTCTCCTATTTTGCTGAAGCGTTGCATAGAAATCGCGGCTAGGAAGAGGTAGCCGCGCTATCAATATATTCGAAAAAGTCCTATCATGCGCCTGTTGCTAAAGAACAGCACAGGCCTCAGTTCGGCTCCAGGCTCCGCTATCCGCGGTGGAGCCTGCGCGAGCCTGCTCCGAGAACCCCGATGGCCCGCGGCATCTGGCGCCCAGGAGTGTCTCCGACTTGGGCTCTGCGGCCCGATAGGACCGCAGGGGAGCGGGGCGACGAGAGCCGGTAAGGAGCCGCCGCCCGTGGCAGTGCGGCCTGTAGTGGCGCGGGGAACATTTGAGGTAGCCCGGCGGCCGGGGCGAGAAGATCAGGAGGAAGTTACCGTCGATCGTCCGGCGCTCCCCTGCCAGGCTCTGCCTATTACTGGCACGGCCCATCGCTAGGACCACCGCCATGATTTTCCCCAGCGCCGTGGAGTGGCGCGGGTGGTGTTTACCCAGCGCCGGCCAACTGTCGCGGCTAGGTAATCGCCCGAAGCAACCCTTCGTCCCAGTTCCATTCCCGTCCGTCGCGGTAACGGACTCGCACCTGTGGGTAGAGCTGCACGCTTCCATCCGAGAAATCCTTTTCGGCCCGATCACGGAGCTGCCGGACGATCGTGGCCTTGACGTACTGATCGCCGATCCCGCCGCCCAACGGAGGAGCTTCGATCGTATCGCCAACATTCATGTTGGCCTAACGGTGTCGCTCGGCACCCCGTGGACCCAGCCCGTCGGACCCGGATGCGACGCCCGCCCAGCGCCGTGGTGCGTGCCGGGTCAATCCTCACGCTCGGCCACGTCGAGCCCGTCCCCGAGGTCGCTCACGCTCGCATCGAGGGCGCGCAGCAGTCGCCGGAGGGTGTGCCAGCGTAGGTCGATGCGCCCCGTCTCGACGTGGGAGACGTATGCCTCGCTTGTGGCCGCGCGCTGGGCCAACGCCTTCTGCGTGAGCCCGCTCCGTTCCCGGAGCACGCGCAGCGCCCGGCCCAGGATGAGTCGGTCTTGGGTCGAATCGGTCACGTTGGCGGGAGCAGGGGGAAGCCCGGACTTGTCAAGCTTGACGTGCTGGGCTATGGTCGGAGGTCGAACCCTACAAGTGGCGCCCGCGGTGGAGAAACACCCGGGCGCCTGGCACCGAGAGCCTGAACTCCCGGCACGCAGCCAAGCTACCAGTAGACCAGCGGCACGGCTTCCTTGCCAGAGCGATTCTCCCGGGACCTCCAATCGAACGGAGGACCCCATGAGCACCATCACTATCCCCGCCGAGCTTGTCCCGCTGGTGCGCGACGGCTCGTACCTCGACCTGCACGGCCAAGCCGGCGAGATCGGGGCGCTGGCCGAACCCCGCGACCGTGGAGACGTTCGCGTGGAGGTCAATGAATGTCTCGCGAGTGCAAGCGGTGCGGGGGCGTTGCTTGACATCGTGGGTTGGGTCGAGTCCGTAGGCGAGCCCGTCGTGATCGACGTGGATGCGCGGGAGCACCGCGACGCGCTGGTGCGGGCGCTGCTGACGCGCGTCGGCGTCGAACGTGACGCCTCGGATGACCCGGAGGCGAGCACGGAGGATCGCGTGCGGGCGAAGGCCCGTGCCGGACAGCTCGCGGACCTCGTGCAGCAGGTTGAAGAAGGGGGGGCGTGATGCCCGAGCATGACCTGGAGTTGATCGCGCTCGGCGTGGTGATCCGCCACCAACACCAAGCCCGGAACCTCACGATCGAAGCTCTCGCCCACAAGGCCGGGGTGTCCGCGGGGCACCTTGGCCGGATCGAGCGGGGGCACGGCAACCCAAGGTGAGACACGTTGTGCGCCTTGGCGTCCGCTCTCGATATGCCCCTCGCCGACCTGTGCGCCGAAGCGCCGAGCATGGACACGATGCTCGCCCTCCACGGGGAGCGCAAGTTGACCCCGGAGGAAGTACGAGCGCCACTTCGGGCAGCTACCCACCGATGGCGAGGGCTGACCTGTGGCCGACGGAAGGCATGACCCGGAGCTGGTCGCGCTCGGGCGGACGATCCGCCAAGTGCGCGAGCAGCGGGGACAGAGCGTGGGCGCGCTCGCCGCCGCGGTGGGCAGCACCAGCACCGATGTCGAAGCGTTCGAGGCTGGGCGCCTTGATCCCGGCTACCACTGCCTGCGACGCCTCGCCGCTGCGCTCGGCATCACCTCTACCGCGCTGCTGGTGCGCGTCGAGGAGCACGACACCGCGCCGCCATCCGGGGAGGGCGTGATGGCCGAGCATGACGGAAGCGAGAAGGACCTAGCCGTAAGCGTCGCGTTCGGACGCCGGCTGCGGGAGATGCGCGCCGCGTGTGGCCTCTCTCAAGATGGCCTCGCCCGGGAGACAGACGCGCATTCCACGGCGATCAGCCGTTTTGAGCCGGCTTGCGTGAACCTCGGCTGAAAAGCGTCCTGCTACTCGCTCGCGGTTTGGGCGTGAAGGACCCGGGCGCTGGTGGAGGAGCTGGGCGCGATCGAAGGCGAAGCGTGATGGCGCGCAAGGCGATTGGTCGAACCCGATCCCTATTGTCCGGGCGCGCTGTCCGCTTGGAGTAGGCCCCAGGTCGTAGTGCGCCAGACAAACAGGGGGTATGTTGCGTCTGCAAGACAAGGCACCTCACCCGGGTTAGTCCGCCCGTAAAATCTCACTAATGTGGTGCGTTTTGGGGAAGGTCATGCGGCTTGCACGCACCATCCCAGTGCCCAAGCGAGACCACCCGGGGCCTCGATCGCCCAAATGCTACCCAAAAATCACCTAATCGGTGCTGTTTTGGGCAGTTTGAGGTATCTCCCGGCCACCGCGGGCCGCTCCCCGACTGCAAACCGATTGCTAACCACCCCACCGGCAGAGACCGGCACGGGATGGCACGAACACCGCCCAACGGGCGGGAATCTCCGCAAATCGCCACCCGTGTGCCACGGGACCGATCGGACTGGCATGGCGGGTAGGCGACTTTTAATCCGGTGGGGCGGGTTCGAGTCCCGCACGGCGCACCATCTTGGCCCTATCGAAACCCCGGCTTCGTTCCTCGGCGTCGGGGTTTCATTTTTACGTAACCGGATCCCGCGTCGCTCGATCGGCGGCGGAGTGGTTGGCAGCCCTCCTCCGCGCCGTCATTCCCCCTCAAGAAAGGGCCCGTGCTTGATATTTACGCCGTGGAGCGTACCGGCAACGCATAACCCCTCGATCGGGCCCCGACGCCCACAGACCGGGTCGATCGCCCCAGATGCGTCATGCTTGCGGAGGGATGGGTGAGCTGCTGGCGCTGCATGGAGTGAGCAAGAGCTACCGACGGGGGGCCCGGCGGCTGCGGGTGTTGGCGGACACATCCCTGGAGCTCGGAGTGGGAGAAGTCGGAGCAGTCGTGGGCGCGCGCGACGAGGGCAAGACCACGCTCTTGAAGATCGCCGCCGGCATCGAGCAGCCGGATATGGGGCAGGTGATGCTCGGCGACGTGGATCTCGCGCGGCTCGCGAAGGAGGAGCGCGCGAGGCTGCTGGGGGCCGAGATCGCGTGGACCCACCGCGAGGGCACCGGAGTGGGGCTCGAGGTGCTCGACTACGTTGGGCTGCCCCTGGCGATGGGGCGCGGCCGTGGGCGCCGGTGGGCGCTGGGCATGGCGATGGAGGCGCTCGAGCGGGTGGGCGCGGCGCACTGTGCGCGGCAGCGCTGGGTGGGACTCTCAGACTGGGAGCGGGTACTCGTCGGGTTCGCCCGGGGAGTGGTCTGCAAGCCGCGGCTGCTGGTGCTCGACAGCATGACCGACGGTCTTGGGATGCGCCACACACGCGAGGCCGGCGAGCTCTTGCTCGCGCTGGCCGGAGAGCTGGGCTGCGGGGTGCTGATGAGCTGCACCGACCTCGAGGCCGCGCTGATCGCCGACCGCGTATGGGCACTCGAGAGCAGGCGACTGAGCCTGCTCTCCGAGCAGACCGTGACACAGGCCGAGATCATCGAGTTCCCCAAGCCGGCCCAGGCAGATGGCTGACCACAGTTTGCCAAGAATGTTTCCGACTCTGGATGTCCTGTGTTTGCCTACTCCCAAGCCACTTGACCGCAGCGCTGACACTCGTCTTCCATAGTCCGGCAGATCGGAACCATTCAGGAAGAACCACATTCCGTCCCAGTTTCGAATACGATCCCATAAGCGATGGCGCCACCTCGTAAAGGCGATCTCACAGCCAGCATGGCGATCCTGGGTTTGGTGGTCCAGAAGACCGACACGGTCAACGGCCTTGGGGCGCGGCTGATCGAGCGGTTTCCGCATGCCCAGTGGTCGCGGTCGGTGGCGCACAACAGCCTGCCCAGCCTGGAAAAGCAGGGGCTCGTCCGGATGGTCGACCGGGGTGCCGAGCGCGCGCTCGATCGCTACGAGGCGACGGACGAGGGGATCGGGGAGTTCAGGGAGTGGCTGCGCACATCCTCGGCGGCGCCCCTCGCACTACGCGACGCGGTGCACGCCAAACTCAAGTTCGCCGAGGAGCGGGACGTACCCGATCTGATCCTCGCGATCCGCGAGGAGGAGGCGGCCTGCGCGCGGGAGTTCGCGGCCGCGAGCTCCCGCCTGAACGTGCAATGGCAGCTCAGGCGTCTCGGCCCGCCCGGCGGCGCCGAGCGCCGGTCGGGCGGCGCGGACCTGGGGGGCAGGGTGCGACACGCCCTGATGACCGATGAAGCGATGCTGTGGGGCATGCGCGCCAGGCGCCTGCGGCGCCTGCGGCAAGAGCTCGAAGACACCGTCGGGGAGCCGGATGGCGACGATGAGTGAGCTCCTGGCGCTGCGGAGGGTTTGCAAGGGGTACCCACGCGGCGAGCGCAGGGCCCAGGTTCTGGTGGATGCCTCGCTGGAGGTCGATGCGAGGGAGATCGTGGCGGTCGTCGGGGGGCGCGAGGCGGGCAAGACCACTCTGCTGAAGATCGCCGCCGGCATCGAACCGCTGGATGCGGGAGAGGTGTGGCTGGGAGATCTCGACATCGCTCGCTCCTCCAATGAGGGGCGCACAAGGCTGCTGGGAGCCGAGATCGCGTGGACCCACCGCGAGGGCACGGGGCTGAAGTTCAGGGTGATCGACTACGTCGGGCTGCCGCTGGCCATCGGGCGGGGCCGCGGACAGCGGGAGGCGCACGATCTGGCGATGGAGGCCCTCGAGCGGGTTGGCGCGAGCGGCTGCGCGGGACAGCGCTGGGAGGAGCTCTCCAACTGGGAGCGGCTGCAGGTCGGGCTCGCCCGCGGCATCGCCGGCTCGCCGAGGCTGCTGGTTGTCGACGACCTGATGGACGGCTTCGGGATGCGTCGCACGCGCGAGGCCGGCGAGCTGCTGCTCGCGCTGGTGGGGGAGCTCGGTTGCGGGGTGCTGATGAGCTGCAACGATCTCGAGGCCGCGCTGATCGCCGATCGCGTGTGGTCGTTGGAGCGCGGGCGGTTGAGCCTGCTCGCCGAGCACGGCCGCGAACTGGCCGACGTGATCGACTTCCCCGCAGGCGCTCGCCAGAGTCACGGCTCGCGTCGCGTCGGAAGCTAGTGTCCCCGCCGGTGCTCGAGCTTCGGAATCTCGTCAAGCACTACCGCGTGGGGGAAGGCGAGCCGATTCGCGCCGTCGACGGCGTCTCGATGACTGTCGCCGCGGGTGAGTTCGTAGCACTCTACGGCCCCAGCGGATCCGGCAAGACGACGCTGCTAGAGCTGATCGCCGGACTCTCCCGCCCCGACAGCGGCACCGTGCTGGTGGGCGGCCGCGACGTGCCCGCAATGACGCCCAAGGAAGGCGACGAGTACCGGCTGCGTCACCTGGGGATCATCGGCCAGCCCCACAACCTGATCCCCGGCGCGCGCGCGATCGAGAACGCCTCGCTAAAGCTGTGGCTCTCCAATAAGCGCCAAGCGCGGAGCACGATCGAACCGCTGCTCGAACGGCTGGGTCTCGGCGAGCGGATGCTGCACCGCACCGAGCAGCTCTCGATGGGCGAGCGCCAGCGCGTGCTGATCGCGATGGCGCTCGCAACCGATCCGAAGCTCGTGCTCGCCGACGAGCCCACGGGGACGCTCGACACACAGCGCACCAGGGAGGTGCTGGGTCTGCTGCGCGAGCTCTGCCTGGAGCGCGGCGCCGCGGTCATCCTCGCCACGCACGACCCGCTCGCGGCCGCCTTCGCCGACCAGGTGCACGAACTGCGCGATGGGCGCCTCGGGGAGTACAGGCCCGATTCGGAGCCGCTATCCGTCTCCACGTCCCCGCCGCGGGAGCTGGTGTGAGAGATGGCGCGGATGAGCTTCACGGACATCCTCTGGCTCTATCGAGCGCGACTGCGCGCGCGCGCGGTGCTCGTGCAGGAGTGCTTCGCGATCCTCGGCATCGCCATCGGCGTGGCGCTCCTGTTCGCCTCCCAGGTCGCGAGCACCAGCCTCACGCACTCCGTCTCCCAACTCACCAGTGAGGTGGTTGGCAACACGCGGTTTCAGCTCGACGCCAGGGGCCCCAGCGGCTTCGACGAACGGCTGCTTGGAGAGGTGCGCCAGGTGGCGGGGGTGCAAAGCGCCGAGCCCGTCCTGGAGCAGCAGGCAAGCGTAATCGGCCCCGGAGGAGTGCAGCGATCGGTCGACCTGATCGGTACCGATCCTCGTTTCGCGCACTTCGGCGGGCAGTTGTTGCGGCGCTTCTCCGCCGCCCAGCTCGCGGCGCAGCAGGCGATAGCGCTCCCGGCTCCGCTCGCCAACGAAATCGGGGGCGGCCCGCTTGAGACGATCAAGCTCCAGGTCGGTGCGAGCGTGATGCAGACGCTGCTGGGCGCCACGCTCGGCGAAGCCGACATCGGCGGTCTGGTATACAGCCCCGTCGCACTCGCACCCGTCGGCTACGCACAGCGCCTGAGCGGGATGCGGGGGCGGATCACAAGGATCTTCGTCCAGGCCGAGCCCGGCCGGCAACGCGAGGTGCGGGCGGGGCTCGTGCGGCTTGCCGCCACCGCGCCCGTGGACGTCGAGCCGAGCACCTACGACTCGACACTGTTCGGGGTCGCGGTGGCCCCTGAGAGCCAGAGCGAGACGCTGTTCTCAGCGATCAGCGCACTGGTGGGCTTCATGTTCGCGCTCAACGCGATGCTGGTCACGGTGCCCTCGCGGCGCAAGCTAATCGCGGACATCCGCCCGCAGGGCGCAACCAGATTGATGACCATCCAGATCCTGCTGTTCGACGCCGCGGTTCTCGGCGTCCTGGCCTGCCTCCTCGGCCTTGCACTCGGGGAGCTGCTCTCGATCGCGGTCTTCCATGCCGTCCCGGGCTACCTTTCGTTCGCGTTCCCCGTCGGCAACGAGCGAATCGTGACGTGGAGCAGCGTGGCGCTTGCCGTGGGCGCCGGACTCGCGGCCGCGGTCGCGGGGGTGCTCTGGCCCCTGCGCGACGTCCTTGCACGGCCGCTCGAAGGAGATCGCTCCTCGGCGAGACACCCGCATCGGTGGACTCAGGTTCGACTGGCTGTCGGGCTCCTGTGTCTCGCCGGCACAACCCTGATCCTGGTCGTTCGTCCACAGGACGGGTTCGCGGGAATCATCACGCTCCTCGTAGCGCTGGTCTGCCTGCTGCCACCCCTTTTCGACGGGCTTGTGGCGCTCTTCGATCACACCCAGCGCGTTCTCAACGGCGCGGCGACCGTGCTCGCCGTGACCGAGCTGCAGACCCGAGAGACCCGTGTGCGCTCTCTGGCGATCGCCGCGACGGCAGCGGTGGCGGTATTTGGCACGGTCGAGTTTCAGGGTACGCAGTCGAACCTCCAGCGGGGTCTTGATAACTCCGCGCGTCAGCTCGACGCAAGCGCCGACGTGTGGGTGACGCCCAGGGGTGAATCCAACGCGTTTGCGACCACCTCCTTCAAAGACCTCGACTCGAGCTCGCTCGCCCGCCTGCCGGGCGTCGGCGCGCTCGGTCTCTACCGTGGCAGCTTCCTGAACTGGGGAGATAGGCGGCTCTGGGTCCTGGCGCCGCCGCGCGGCACCGCGCAGCCGATCCCGCCCAGCCAGCTCGTCGGCGGCAATCTCGCCGATGCCGAAAGCGCAATGCGCCACGGTGGCTGGGCGGTGCTCTCCTTGGCGCTCGCGTCAGAGCACCACCTTCGGGTCGGCCAGGCGTTCACACTGCCTGCGCCGCGACCGACCCGCCTGCGGGTCGCCGCGCTGATCACGAATCTCGGTTGGCCGCCAGGTGCGATCATCCTCAACTCCGAGGATTACGCACGCGCCTGGGAGAGCGGCGACCCGAGCGCATACATGATCGAGACCAAGCCCGGCGTCTCCCCGGAGTCTGTGCGTTACCGCATTCAACGCAGCCTGGGGCCTGAAGCCGGACTCACGGTCGAAACCTCAGCCGAACGCGCGCGGCGTCACTTCGCCCTCGCCAGCCAGGGCCTCTCACGTCTTACACAAATCAGGCTGCTCGTTTTGATCGCCGCCGTGCTGGCCATAGCTGGAGCGATGGGGTCGATGATCTGGCAGCGTCGCGATCTTGTCGCGTTCATCAAGTGTCAGGGCTACCAGAAAGGCGTGTTGTGGCGATGGCTGCTGTGCGAAAGCTCGGTGCTGCTCGCAGCGGGATGCTCGATCGGAGCCTTCTTCGGTCTCTACGCGCAGCTGTTGGGGAGCCACTTCCTGGCGAGCGTCACCGGATTTCCGGTCGTCTTCGATATTGAAGGCTTGGCAGCGTTGTCAAGTTTCGCACTGCTCAGCTCCGTCGCCATCGCAGTGATAGCTCTGCCGGGATATCTCGTAGTGCGTGTGCCTCCGAGGACAGCCAGCCCGGCGTTCTGAGGAGCGCTCGGTCAGAACTCGCCGGGGCGTAGGCGACCCGGCGCCGCTTACGGCCGGTCAACTCCGAGCGCTCGCCGCGGCAGTCACGCGCGAGCTCACATGGGGTTTGGCCGCCGTCGCGCACGAGGCCCGCATCTGGAGGGCCAGGGCGGCCGAGATCCCTGATCCACTGCTTCGCGGCGACGCCCTGGATTCACTCACCCGCAAGCGTGGGCACACCGACGGCGCGGCGCTCTTCTGCACCATTCCTCACGCTCGCAATCCAAACCTCCTCCGCCTCCTCGTCGCCTACGAGATCATCTGGGACTACCTCGATTGTGTCAACGAGCGCGGGGCCTCGGCCGGCCAGGCCAATGGTCGGCAACTTCACCTCGCGCTCGTCGACGCGCTGGACCCCACGCGGCCAATCTCCGACTACTACAGGTACCACCCCCAGCGGGGCGACGGGGGCTATCTGCGAACGCTGGTCGAGTTTTGCCGCGAAAACAGTCGCCGGCTGCCCTCGTATTGGGCGATTCGCCCGCTGCTCGTCCGAGAGGCGATCCGAGCGCAGGTGCTCGCCATCAATCACGATCTCGACCCGGCGCGCCGCGACGCGGATCTACAGCAGTGGTCAGTAGGCGAGTTCCCGACCACGGCGGACGCAACCTGGTTTGAGTTGACCGGAGCTGCCAGCGCCTCCCTCACTGTCCACGCGCTACTCGCGCTCGCCGCCGAGCCGGAATGCGACGAGTCGAGCTCCCTCCAGATCTGCGCCGCCTACTTCCCGTGGATCTCAACCGCCACGACGATGCTCGACAGCTACGTGGATCAGGCCGAAGATATCGCCAACGGCGATCACAGCTACGTTGCTCACTACCCCACTCCCCAGCTGGCCACGGCACGCATACACGAGCTGGTCGAGCGCTGCGTCCTTGAGGCCGGCGCATTAACAGATGGGGAGCGACACACCGTGATCGCCGCCTGCATGGTCGCGATGTACCTGTCAAAGGACAGCGCCCACACCGAAGCGATGCGTGAGGCGACCACAAGTTTCGTACGCGCCGGCGGCTCGCTCACGCGCCTGCTGCTTCCAATCCTGCGGCTCTGGCGAATCGCCTATGCCCAGCGGTGTAACTAAACAAACAACAAGGAGAGAAACCGTGTTATTCACTAAACCATCCCCACTCGTCGCCTGCCTCAAAAGCGAGCTTCCACCCACCGCACCGATCCCTGCGGCACTCCAAACATTGGCGTGCCGGTGGTGGCCGATCGCCTACATCGAACGGTGCCGGGAGCGCTACGGCAGCCGCTTCACCATCTACCCCGTGGACATGCCGCCGCTCGTGTTCCTCTCAGACCCCGACGATATCAGGGAGATGATCGCCGCGCCCCCAAGTGTGCTGCATGGAGGGGAAGGGTCGACCGTCATCGCCCCGCTGATCGGCGAGAGCTCCTTTATGTTGCGGGAGGAAGACGAGCACAAGTACGGGCGGAGCGCGATCATGCCGGCCTTCCACCGCAAAGTGGTGGAGAGCCACGACGCGATGGCCGTTGACATAATTAAGCGCGAGGTCGCGTCGTGGCCGCTCGATACTGTGTTTGCGCTTCATCCACGCCTGCGTTCTCTTACGCTGAAAGTAATACTGAAGACGGTGATCGACGGTGAGAAGGGGGTGCTCGACACCCTGCACGAGCGACTGCTGGAGTCGCTCACTGTGACGGCGAGCTTCGTCCTGCAGGAGCCACAGCTGCGTCACCTCCCGGGCTGGCGTGCCACATGGAGGCGGTACGTCAAGCGCAGCGCCGGTGTCGACGAGTTGATCTTTGCGCTCGTCGAGGAGCGACGCAGGGGGAGCGGGGAGCACGGCGATCTGCTGGAAATGCTGATCGCGGCGCGCAATCCCGACGGCACTCCGATGAGCGACCGGCAGGTGCGCGACAACCTGATGTCGATGATCCTCGCGGGCCACGAGACAACGACCGCGGAGCTCGCGTGGGCGTTTCAACTCCTGGCCCACAACCCATCCGTGCAGAGCCGCCTGCTCGATGAGATCGACAGGGGGACGGACGAGGAGTATCTCACGGCGACGATCAACGAGACGCTCCGCCACAGGCCGGCGTTTCTGTTCATCATTCCGCGCGCAATCGTGGAGCCGATCGAGATCGGCGGCCGGATCTATCGCCCGCCGGCCCGCCTGCTGGGGTGCACCTATCTGATGCACCACGATCCCGAGCTCTACCCCGACCCGCAGGCGTTTCGTCCCGAGCGCTTTCTCGGCGAGGGACGTCAGTCGCGTACGTGGCTGCCGTGGGGCGCCGGGCCGAAGAGCTGCCTGGGCCGTCATTTCGCTCTGCTGGAGATGCAGCTCGTCCTGCGGGAGGTGCTCTCGACACGGCTGGTGCTGCCCGCGAGCGAGCGCATCGAGCGGGAGCAGTGGCGCAGCGCGGTTCTCGTTCCACACGCGGGATCGCGGGTGATCCTCCGGGGACGCCTCCCGCTGAAGCGGCGACCCACACGCCAGACCACGCACGCTGGGGCATAAACCACGGCTCTCCGTTCCAATTGGAACGCAAATGTTCCAATTGGAACGGATTGCTGGCCATGACGTGAGGCAGGCGTCATGATCGTCGACGATGGGTTACTGGAACATAAGGGCCGATTCCGGTGCAAGCGCGATGTGTCCCAAACGGAACGAGACGTATCCCGGTGTGCTCGCAACCTCAAGAAGGAGCCAGAGAGATGCCTAGACTGGGAGCGCATCCGCCAGTGGCCGCCGACGAGTGGGCGCCCGCAATCCCGACCCTGCAGGAGCCGCGCTTCTCGCAGTCTCTGGAGCGCGGCCTCGCGATCCTTGGCTGCTTCACGCCCACCCGGCCGGTGTTAGGAATCGCGGACCTCGCGGACGAGCTCGGAATGAGCCGCTCCACGACCCACCGCTACGTGATCACACTGACTCGGCTCGGCTACCTGCAGCAGGGCCTCAGACGCAAGTACCACCTCGCGCTGCGCGTCACCGATCTCGGCATCTCGGCGATGAACGGCATGAGCCTCTACGAGCACGCTCATCCCTATCTGGAGGAGCTGCGGGGGCGAACAGGCTTCACAGTCTCCATGGGAGTGCTCGACGGCTTGGAACTGCTGCTCGTCGACTGGCTGCGCGGCAACCGCCGCGGGCAGCAGCTGATCGACCTCGGTCTCGCGCCCGGCTCGCGCCTGGCGCTCCACTGCACGGCAGCCGGCAAGCTGCTGCTCGCCAACCTGCCCGACCAGGACCAACGCGAGCGGCTCGCCGAGCTGCAGCTCCCGAACACGCACTCCCAACACGATCAAGAGCAAGGCCGCGCTGCGCCAGGAGCTGCGGCGGTTCCGCGATGAGAGCCTCGCGGTCGCCGAGGAGGAGCTCGCGCCCGGTCTCTATGAAATCGCGGCCCCCGTGCGCAGCACCGGGAACGAGGTGATCGCGGCCGCGACCGATGACCGCACACAGCTCGATGATCTCACTGGAGGAACTGGCGGATGCGCTCGGGCCACACCTGATCTCCACCGCCGACCGCATCTCCGCCCGCCTGGGGTACCGCCGGGACGACGAGCGGGTGGGCGGCTACGCAGCTCTCCACCCGCTGACACTCACCGGATCGGGTTTGCACTCCCTACTGCCGGCTCACCGGATCGGGTTTGCACTCCCCTACTGCCGGCCCCCGGACGGCGGGAGCTGGAGAGACGGCCTAGTCTGCTCCAGACAGCGACAGGAGGCCGGAGCATGTTTGAGAACTTGATCGTCGGGGTCGACGGGCGGCCGAGCGGCCGGGACGCGATTGCACTCGCGCGCCGTCTTGCAAGCTCGCGGGGCGTGCTGACGCTCACGAATGTGCACGGCGGCGGCGGGCCGCACCCGGTGCGCGCAGCGGCCCCCGGGCATCTCGCGACCGAGCGCGAGGACTCCTCGAAGCTGCTGGAACACGAGCGCAGAGAGGCCGGCGTCGACGCGGAGCTGGTGAGCTTCCCCGCGAGCACCGTGGGTCGCGGTCTGCACGACCTCGCCGAGGAACGGGGTGCGGACCTGCTCGTCGTGGGCTCCTGCAGCCGCGGGATGCTGGGGCGGGCGATGCTGGGAGACGACACCCGCGCGTCGCTGAACGGGGCCCCCTGCGCGGTGGCAATCGCCGCCCGGGGCTACGCCGAGCATCCACTGCCGCTGGCGAGCATCGGTGTCGCCTACGACGGCTCCCCCGAGAGCGAGGCGGCACTCGCGGCGGGGCGCTCGCTCGCGGCACAGCACCGGGCCAAGCTGATCGCGTTGGAGGTGGTATCGGTGCCGACCTCCTCCTTCACCGGACTCACGCCCCCCGCCCTGGGGGAGACGATCGAGGCGCTGATCGCGGATGCCAAGGAGCGGTTGGGGGAGCTGGAGGGCGTCGAGGGACGCGCGAATATACGGGCTGCCGGGAGAGGAGCTGGCGTCGTTCGGGGGCGAAGTCAACCTGCTGGTGGTGGGCTCCCGCAACTATGGACCCCTGCGGCGGCTGGTGCTTGGCAGCACCTCCAGCTATCTGGAGCGCCACGCGCGCTGCTCGCTGCTGGCGCTGCCCCGCCAGGCGAGCCCGGCCGCGGCGGGGTAGGAGCAGCAAGCCGCACGGTAGGGCATGATCGGTTGCATGCCCACTCCCAGCTCCACGCGAAGCGTCAGATCTCCCCCGACGAGCGCGGGGGGTGGTCCTCGGAGCGCCCGCGCCGAGATGGTGCGCCGCCGCGCCCGGTCGACGTCTCGGCGCGCTGTCACGTGCTCTCTCCATCGGACCGCCTGCGCTACACCCCGGGGGGCCTGCTGCTGATCCTCTCGGCGGACTCCACCGCGGCCACCGGTCTGGCGGAGCGCGTCCTCAAGGAGCGCGGAGCGTTGCTTTCGCTGGCGAAGATCCGCGCGCTGCTCGCCGGGCGGGTCGCCCCGCGGGAGCTCAAGGCGCGGGCGCGGGAGCTGCTCGACGCCACCGTCGCAAAGCGCCTGGGCGCCGGCCAGACGGTGGTGATCGTGGTGGAGGGCCTCGGCGCGGAGCAGCGCGAGGGATACGTGCGCCTCGCCCACGGACTGCGGCGCGCGCGTCATCTGATCCTGTTGGAGACCCCACGCGGCCACCTTGAGGTGCCGGCGCGGGAGCGCGCGACGCTCAACGAGCTGCGCCGCGCGCTCGACGCCGGCGAGCTCGGCCTGGAGGGTTTCCAGACCGCGCTGCGCCTCGGTGGCGCGGCGGTCGGGGAGCTGCAGCGGATCGTCTTTCGTCACCCCCCGCGCGAGGAGTGACCCCGCGCGGGGCGCACGAACCGCGGGCACCGCGCAGCGGTGTGGCGGACTTCGATGAAGTCGCCCACTGCCACCGGTCGGCGCCCGGCGGCCGCGTGTGGTGGACCGGGACCTAGAGCTGCTGGATGTTGACGGCCTTGGGACCCTTGTCCCCGGCCTCAGCGTCGTAGGAGACCTTTGCGCCCTCGGTGAGCGAGCGATAGCCCTCGCCGACGATCGCGCGAGTGATGGGCGAAGAGATCCTTGGACTGGTCGTCAGGCGTGATGAACCCAAAGCCCTTGTCGTCACTGAACCACTTGACGGTTCCTGTAGCCATTGTGCTTCCTCCCGTAGTCGCGTGCCGCGAACGCGGAGATTGCTCAAAGCAAGGCTACGACCGCTGCACTGCATGCGCCGGGCAATCCGCCCGGCCTGTTCGGCACACCGTAGCAGCAACCGCTCGCAACCGCGATACGCGGACGGAAGCCCCCAAGAACTCGGCTATCCTGGATCTACATGCCGCGGCGAGGGTTCGCGGCGCAATCGTGCAGGCCGCCGGTCGCTGCCCCAGAGCATCTACCGGGTCCCCCGGCACGGGTGAGGCCATGAAATGAAGACGATGTGGGAGCGACAGGAAGAGCGGCGCGAAGAGAAACTCGCGGACATCCGCGAGCAGATCGAGCAGGGAACGCTTCGCGTCCGGCAGATGACCGCCAAGGAACGCGCGGAGAATCCACCGCGCCCGCGCAGGCCGAACTCGCGGAGCATTCGCCAGCGCCCACGCAAGCAGACAGCCGACTGAGGAGCCGGTCGTTGAGGCGGCACGGCTCATCCAGGCGCCGGCCGCGCGGGTGGGTGCGCCACTACGCGGGCATGCTCACCCCGGATGCGGCGACGACGACGCGCCTGGCGCTCGAACGCGACGCGGGCGAGCGGCTGCGGCTGCTGACGGCGACGATCGCGGACCACGGCTGGGGAGGCGCGCGCCGGCGCCCCCGGATGCGCGCGCTCGTCGCCGCACCGGGCGGGAGGCTGGGCTGGCGGACCGTGGCCGCCCCGCCCCCGCCGGGCCCAAAGGGGGCCATCGTGCATCCGATCGCGGCCTCCACATGCGACATGGACTGCCCGGTGATGCTGGGCGCGACGCAGATCCCGCTGCCGCTGCACCTCGGGCACGAATGCGTGGCCGAGGTGCTGAGCGTGGGCGAGCAGGTGAGGACGGTGCGTCCGGGCGAGAGGGTGATCGTGCCTTTTCAGATCAACTGCGGAGAGTGCGGGCCCTGCGTGGCGGGGCGCACGGGCAACTGCACGAGCGTGCCACCCCTCTCGATGTACGGCTTCGGGATCGGAACGGGACATTGGGGCGGGGCGTTCTCCGACGAGCTGCGGGTGCCCTACGCGGACGCGATGCTCGTGGCGCTCCCGGATGGGATCGACCCGGCGGCGGCGGCGAGCGTGGCGGACAACGTCTGCGACGCATATCGGCACATCGGCCCCCACCTGCCGGGGCTGCTCGCAGAGAACCCCCACACGGAGGTGCTGGTCGTGGCGGGGGTGCGGGAGCGCTCCCTGTTCACACCGAGCTGCCCGCTGTACACGGGACTGATCGCGCTCGCGATGGGTGCGCAGAACGTGTACTTCGCGGATGCGCGTGCGCGCGTACGCGCGCACGCGGAGGGCCTGGGGATGAAAGCGCTGCGCCCGCATGAGCTGCGCCGCAGGGACCCCTTCCCGCTGGTGGCGGACGTGAGCGTGGACGGCCTCCCGCAGGCGCTCGCGAGCACCGCACCGGACGGAATCTGCTCGAGCTCCGGGGGCCTGCACCGCGAGGCGAGGATCCCGCTCCTGCGGATGTACCTGCACAACGCGACGCTGCACCTCGGCCGCGCGCACGTGCGCGCGCTGATCCCGCGGGTGCTGGAGCTGATGACGCAGGGAGACCTGCACCCGGAGCGGGTCACGACCACGGTAGCCGCGCTTGAGGAGGCGCCGAGCGTTCTGCGCGAGCACTTCCTTGGCGGGGAGAGCGTCAAGACGGTGCTGAGGGCGTGAGCGGCGCCATGCGGGGGAAGGGGGTAGAGTGGAGGCATGGATGACAGTGCGATCGAGGCCCGCCATCGCGAGGAGCGCCGCGCGGTCGAGGAGGCCGGAGGCGGCGAGTCGGAGGGCTTCGAGCTGGCCGAGCAGGAATTGATCGAGCACGCCTCGCACGGCGACGAGCACACCCCGTCCCGCATCACGCAGGACGCTGGACCGGACGAAGAGACGTCGGACTCGGTGTACGGCCAGGCCGACGAGGAGAGCCCGGCCGATTGAGGCCGGCCGCGGTGCCCGTCGGCGTCAGCCCGCGGCGCCCCCCAGCTCGTACCGCACCCCGGTCAGCTCTTCGGAGACCTCCCACAGCCGCGCGGCCACCTGCTCATCGCGCGCCGCGCCCGTTGGGCGATACCTGCCGGGGATGGCCGCGGAACTCGCCGATCCCGTCGGGCCCCACGTAGATGCCGCCCTCCAGGCCGGGCTCGGTGGCGGCATACAGCGAGGGCAGCACACCGCGGTCGGCGCTCTGCGCTGCCAGAGCGTTGGTGAGCACCATCACGACGCGATCGAGAGTGGGCGCCGCGGCGGACTGCAGGTTGGTGGCCGCATAGCCGGGATGGGCCGCGAGACTCTTCACCGTCGAGCCCGCCGCGCGCAGGCGGCGATCGAGCTCGAGCGCGCACATGAGATCCGCGAGCTTCGACTGCCCGTAGGCGCGCCAGCGGCTGTAGCGGCGCTCGGACTGCAGATCCTCGAAGTCGATGCGCCCCATCTTGTGGGCGTTGCTGCTGAGGGTCACCACGCGCGCGTCCTCGCGCCCCTTCATCGCGCCTATCAGACCGCCCGTCAGCGCGAAGTGGCCGAGGTGGTTGGTGCCGAACTGCAACTCGAACCCGTCGGCGGTCACCTGCCGGGGGGGAGCCATCACGCCGGCGTTGTTGAGCAGCAGGTCAAAACCGCTCGTGGGTCGAGCGGAACTGCTCCGCGAACGCCCGCACCGACGCGAGGCTGCCGAGATCCAGGGCGGCCAGCTCCAGCTGCGCGCGCGGCGCCACGCGCGAGATCGCCTCCAGCGCTGCCGCGCCCTTCTCGGCGTTGCGGCAGGCCAGGACCACGCTCGCGCCCCGGCGGGCCAGCTCGCGCGCGCTCACCAGCCCCAGGCCGCTGTTGGCTCCCGTGACGATGGCCGTGCGACCCGTCTGGTCGGGAATCTGCTCGGTCGTCCACTTGGTGCTCACGGGGCTCCTCTCGAAGGATGATCTGATCGGCAGGTGTACAGCAATGCCCCTCCCCTCGACTTCCGGCCGTATGAGGGGACCCTCAAGACCTCCAGTAATCAGTATTTGCCGCCGATAAGTTGCGCGTGAGTACGGTTCCACGCCCCAGAGTGCCGTCCGGCGAAGCGCATACGGCGCAGCCGCCGGTCCAGCCATCGGCGGCCGCGATGGAGCCGGCTGAGGATCTGCGTCGTCTCGGTGAAGCACTGAAGGCGCGCACCGATGACGTGCTGGACGGGACGGTCAATCGAACAAAGGCATCGAAGCATGTCCTCAACGTATCGGTGGAGGACAGCTTCGAACAGATCTGCACGGCCTCCACGGCGGCGGTGGCCGGCTGGATGGCCGGCGAGAGCCTCGAGGCCGCTCGCGAGGTGGGCATGGAGACCTGGCACATCTTTGGCCAGCTTGCCGCCGAGCGGGTCGCGCCGCTGGACGAGGTGACCAAGCGCTGCCTGCGCTGGCGCGACGCGGCCGCCGACGTGCTGCACGAGAGCGCAGCGCAGCTGGGCGTCGCGCCGGAGACGCTCCTGCTGGCGCTCGCCGCGTTGCAGCGAACCCTCGACATCACGCTCGTGCGGGTGGGCAGGTTCTTCGAGGACGAGCGCCGGCGCTCTGACGAAGAGCTCACCCGCCGCCAGGAGGAGCTTGCGTTCCTCGCCACCCACGACACGTTGACGGGGCTTCCCAACCGGACGCTGATTCTCGACCGCGTGGAGCAGATGCTCGTGCGCGCGCGTCGCAATCAGACACCGGTGGCCGCCCTGTTCGTGGACCTGGACAACTTCAAGAGCATCAACGACACCCTCGGCCACGGCGCCGGCGACGAGCTCCTGCGGGCGGTCGCTGCGAGGCTCGACGGCATCGTGCGCGCGACCGACGCGCTCGGGCGCCTCGGGGGAGACGAGTTCGTGGTCATCGCCGAGGAGCTCTCGCTCGCGGCGGGGCCCGAGATGATCGCCGAGCGCCTGCTGGAAGCGCTCAAGGAACCGTTCAAGCTCTCCGAGCAGGAGACCCGCCTGACCGTGACCGCGAGCATCGGGATCGCGATGGGCGAGCGGGACTCCGCGGAGGATCTGCTGCGCGACGCGGACATCGCCATGTACCAGGCCAAGTGGGCCGGCCGCAACCGCTTCGTGGTGTTCGAGTCCGGGATGCAGGACGCCGTGCAGAGCAGGATGGAGCTCGAGATGGACCTCCGCGAGGCCCTGGAGAGGGACGAGTTCTTCCTCGTCTACCAGCCCACCTTCGACCTGCGAAACATGAGCCCCACCGGAGTGGAGGCGCTGATCCGCTGGAACAGCCCGGCGCGGGGACTCGTGCAGCCCAACGACTTCATCCCACTGCTCGAGGAGACGGGTCTGATCGTCGAGATCGGGAAGTGGGTCCTGGGCGAGGCATGCCGTCAGGGCGCCACGTGGCGCAAGGCCGGATATCCGATCAGCATGGCCGTCAACATCTCCGGACGGCAGCTCGACGTCGACGACTTCATATCCGATGTGCGGGAGGCGCTCGCCGAGAGCGGGCTGGACCCAGTCGCACTGACCATCGAGATCACCGAGACCACCCTCATGCGCAACGCCGAGGAGACCGCCCGGCGGCTCGCGGCGATCAAGCAGCTCGGGGTGCGCATCGCGATCGACGACTTCGGCACCGGCTACTCCTCCCTCGCCCACCTCCAGCGGTTCCCCGTCGATGCCCTCAAGATCGACCGCTCCTTCATCACCGGGCTGACGCACAACGACGAGGGCGAGACCCTCATCCGGAGCCTCGTGCAGCTCGGCAAGGCGCTCTCGATCGAGACGCTCGCGGAGGGCATCGAGCAGCCACAGGAGCTGACCCTCCTCAGGGAGGAGCAGTGCGACAGCGGGCAGGGCTTCCTCTTCGCCAAGCCCCTCGATGTGGCCGCCAGCGAGGAGTTCCTGCGCAACTGGCGCGGGCCCACCGCCGCGACCGTCGAGACGGCCGCCGCCGATCAGCAGCCGGCGTAGGCAGCCTCACGACGGGGGCAGCCGGAACGCCAGCTCATCGACGTAGCACCAGCTCCAATCCTCCCCGGGCTCCGCCGAGCGGATGATCGGATGTCCCGTCGCCCGGTGATGAGCGGTGGCGTGACGCCCCGGCGAGCTGTCGCAGCAGCCGATGTGCCCGCACGTCTGGCACATCCGCAGGTGCACCCAGCGCCCACAGCTGGCAAGGCACTCCTCGCACCCCGCCACCTCTCCGGGCAGGTCCAGGATCTCCACCGAATCGACATGCGCGCAGGCGGCCATCGACTCTGCATTGTGACGCACTCAGTTCTGCTCATGTTCACTGGGCTTGGTCGATCACCCAGGTACATGCCAGCTCAGGAGCCGAGCGTGTCAGTGCGGCTATCCGGCAGCTCACCGTGAGCGGTCTCGAGATCGCGGAGATCGACAAGGTCGCGCTCGCGGCCCGCGACCCGCTTGAGCGCGACGAGGTCGGCCAGCGAGCAGATTGGGGCCTGCACACCATCGACTCCGCGTGAGGATCCTCCCGAAGCCACTCACCGCGGTGTGCGGCCGGGTGCAGGAAGTTCGATCGCGCGCGCGCTCAGGTTGATGCCCTCAGCGAGCAGTTCGTCCGGGTCGCGCGCGGCATAGCGGATGAGGCGATAGCGGCGCCACGCCTCGCCTGCAACGGCATCATCGCCGGACGCTTCAGCGAGACGAGCCGCCCGGGAGACATCATTCAGTCGTTTATCGGAGCGCCGATCGACCATCGCACGAGCATAGCTCGCCCCCGAAAGCGACCGTGTCCGAGATCTCCTCGTCGCGGGCGGTCGCACGCGGGCTACCCGCCCCTGCGATCGGCCCGGGGGCTCATCAGCGCGAGCGGGATCGACAAGCCGGCCGTGCGACGCAGCGTGGCGATCCGCCGGCCCGGCTGGACCGCGGGGCGGATCGAGCCGACGTGTGGGCCGAGGGCATCCACGGCACGGTCGAGGTCCTCGACGCTCAGGGCAAGGCCCCACAGGCGGGCGGGCCGGTCGGGTCCACCCCCGCGCTCAACGACCCCGTCGGGCTCCTGGACGACCTCGAGGATCTCCGTCCCC
Organism: uncultured Solirubrobacterales bacterium; assembly: GCA_963771915.1. GTDB lineage: Bacteria > Actinomycetota > Thermoleophilia > Solirubrobacterales > Solirubrobacteraceae > Palsa-744. The sequence goes on from CAVYVD010000001.1 coordinate 1,527,103, forward strand.
AGCCGGAAGAACGCCTGGCGTGGCGCCCCGGCCGTGGTGGGCTGCTCGCGGATCCGGCGCAGATCCAAACCGGCCGCCTCGAGCGCCCGCACGCTGCGCTCGAGCGCGGGGGACATCGCGACGAGGTGATCGATCGCCACCGCGCCATTGGGATGCGCGGGCGCGGGCGCCGGCACCGGAGACTCCGAGCGCGTCGTGGGAAGCCCATCGAGCTCGACGCCGGCGATCGCGCGCAGCGACCAGCGGACGATCCCCCGCCCAGCGCCGCGCCCGGGGAGACGCAGGCGGACCCTGCCGAGCTGGCAGCACTCCCCCACGACCGTGAAGCCCAGCGCCGCCCAGCGCTCGGGCTCATCGGCGATCACCAGCTCGTCGATCGTGGGCGCAGGCTCGGGCGGGCTCTCGAGATCGGCGCCGGGCATCACGTTTGCAGCATGCCACGCCCCGCATCCGGTCGGGGGCGGCATGCGATAGGCGGCAAGACACCGTGAAGCCCTCGAGCGCTGGAACGGATGGGAGTGTGAGAGGTCGGTCGCATCGTCGCCTACGTGGAGAGCGTGTTCGCGCCCTACCCCACCGGTCCGGCCCATGCCCGCGGCTATCCTCTCAGCATGGGTGCACTCGATAAGCGCGGGAGCTACACCCCGAAGGCCGTTCGCGAAAAACGCGCGTACCGGCTGATCCTCATCGGCGGTGTGGCCGGGATCCTGGGGTGCGTCGGGATGGTGTTGTCCTTCCTCGGAATCGTCGGCGCCGGCCTTCCGATCCTCGCGATCGTGATCGCTGTGGTGTGCGCCCTGCTCTTTCGGCGCACCGTCTCCCGCTGAGCGCCCCGAATCGCCCAACGCTCACGTCGTGCGTTCGGGCTCGGGAGGGAGAGGAGCTGCCATGCTTCGGATATGAAGGATCGAGCTCGCGAGCGCTATGTGACTCAGGTCGACGGGCTTCGAGCCCTCGGCGCGCTCCTCGCGATCATGTGGGGCATCGAGCTCGTCAACGCGCTCGACAGCTACCGACTCGACGGCGACGGGATCGTGCCCCGCAACCTCTCGCACCTCGACGGCATCGTCTTCGCGCCGTTCCTGCACGCAAGCTTCTCGCACCTGCTCGCGAACACGATTCCGTTTGTCATCCTCGGCTTCGCGATCGCACTCGCGGGGGCGGGACGCCTGCTCCTTGTGAGCCTGATCGTGGCGCTCGTAAGTGGGGCCGGGACCTGGCTCACCGCACCGGGCGGAACCGTGACGGTCGGCGCGAGCGGCGTCGTCTTCGGCTACGCGACCTACCTCATCAGCCGCGGACTATTCAACCGCCAGGTAGTTGAGATCATACTCGGCATCGCCGTCCTGCTCCTCTTCGGCGGGGCGCTCATCTACGACCTCATCCCCCACGCCGGGGTCTCTTGGGAGGCGCACCTCTTCGGCGGGATCGGCGGGGTGCTCGCCGCGGCGGTGCTCTCGCGACCGGCACGCGGCCCGTCGAGCACGGCGGGCGGCCCCAGTCCCAGCGGCTACCATGTGGCCCCCCGGGCGAGATAGCTCAGCTGGTAGAGCACGCGACTGAAAATCGTGGTGTCCCCAGTTCGAATCTGGGTCTGGCCATCGGAAAATCGCTGCAAATGAGCGGGTTTTGGGATAGCGGCGCCATCTCCGTTAGGTCGATGAGCGCCGTCGTCGGCACAAACGTCGGCACAAACCCTTGACAATAGTGCCCTGTTCCGGGCCCAGTCAGCCGTATCGAGAAGCCTTACGAGGAGCATGGGCGAGCCTCGAATCAAAGACAACATCAGTTCGAATCGTGATGTCCCAGTTCGATTTCCCGGGCGTTGACCGAGTTTTACAGGGTTTACGCGACCTCGATAAACCCCGCTAAACCTCTTATAACCCGTCTGGGATCGATACGGGATCAGGCGGAAGCTGAGCGTTGTGTATGCGTTGGCGACTCTCACCCGCGCGGCCCGCCAGAGCCAGAAGGTCAAGAGCGCGCGGGAGGCTGAAGCCCATCCGCTCGCAGCGCGTCATCGATCAGGTCGAGCACGCTGTCGAGTACGTCTCGTGCCCGATCACCGCTGAACTGAGCCAGCCCGTGAGCCACCGCCCGCCGCCGCTGGCGCAGCGGATCAGCCACCCCCTGCTGATCGAGGCTACCCGCCGGAGCGATCCACACGCTCTCGAAGAGCAGCGATGAATACTCTGCGATCCGATCAAAGTCAGAGTCGTAGTGAAGAACACCGAGGCCATTTGCAGCTGCGATGGAAGCGACAAGATAATCCTGGTGAGGTAGACGATGGAACGCCGGTGCGTGCTGCGCGAGTTCCCCCTGAGCTTGCAGCGCCGCATTCACGATCTCGGTTGTTAGCTCGAGTGGGCTGAGCGCCTCCAGCTCCTCTCGCAGTTCCGCGTGCTCACGGGCGTTGCGGGCGCTGTATAGAACCTCAAACTCCAGGATCGGCGACCGATACAGCTGAACGTCGCGGATCGCTGTAAGCCAGTCTGAGCTGACGGCAGGATGACCGCCCCGCTGAAACGCCGAATTGTCAACCACGAGTCCGCGGTCGATGAAAGCTGAGCTCACCCGTCTCGCCACTGCGCGGACGCCTCGCTGAGCGCCGCGTAATCGAGTCCATCAGGACGACCGAAGCGCTCGGCGAGGCGCCCCGCAGCCGCGCGGCGTCGTTGATCGTGCTCCACCTCGGCTTCGCTCTCTCGCTCGAGTGCTTTCTCCCCCTTGCTGACAAGCGCCGCAAGGATCCGCGAGTCGGAAGTGCCCGCGGGAAAGCTGCGCCGACTCCGACGAAGCGCGAACTCCACATCCTCGTCGGCGGTGATGGTGTAACGACGCTTCTTGGTCGGCATCAATCCAGTGTAGCACTTAGTGCGGCACTTTCCGTATGTAGTCAGGGCGGCGAGTTGTCTTCAGCCGAACTCAGCCGGCGTGGCCTTCAGCCGAACTCAGCCGGCGTAGCCTGCCAGCGCTGAAGCACTCGACCGTCACCCTCACCGGCCGGCTGACGTGTTGCCGCCCAGGCTAGTTTCCAGTCATAGTTTCCAGCGCGAGGCACAGCTTCCAGTGCTGGGCGACTGATGGTCCCGGGCGTTGTCGGATAGGCGGAGCGTGCGTCGGGCTGACGTCGTCGTACGTGGCGCTTGGACAGGGTCTGATCTAACGGAATCTAAAAACTCTAACACTCTCTAATGGGATCGGGTATGCTGGTCGGGATGCAAAACCCCTTCCACGCGAGCTTCGGGGTCAGCCCTCCGCTGCTGGTCGGCCGCGACGAGCTGCTCGAGGACTTCGTAGAGGCCCTTGAGGATGGCCCGGGATCGGCGGGCCGCGCGACTCTCTACACCGGCGCTCGCGGCGCGGGCAAGACGGTGATGCTCAACGCGGTTGAGGACCGCGCACGCGAGCGCGGCTGGCTCATAGTCAGCGAGACCGCGACCCCTGGCTTCGTCTCCCGGATGACCCAGCAGCACCTCCCGCGGCTGCTGCGCGACTTCGACCCCAAGGCGGTGCAGCGCCGCATGAGCGGCGTGAGCGCTCCGCTGAATATCGGCGCTCTGACTTGGAACACGATCGAGGCGCACGTCGTCCAAGCAGGTCTGCGTAACCAGCTGGAGATGCTCACCGATCTGCTGGCCGAGCACAGCACTGGCATCCTGATCACGCTTGACGAGATCCACCACAACCAGATCGAAGAGCTGCGCGAGCTCGCCACCGTCGTGCAGCACGCATTCCGTGAGAATCGCGAGCTGGCGTTCGCCGGTGCTGGCCTGGCCGCCAGCGTCAGCGACGTCGTCAACGACGACGTTCTCACGTTCCTGCGCCGTGCTGAACGACACACCCTGGGCCCGGTCGCGCGGGCCGACGTGCAGCGCGCCTTCCGTGAACCGATCCAGGCAGCCGGCCGCAGTATCGGCGACCAGGCGCTGCAGATCATGGTCGACGGAGCCCGCGGCTACCCCTTCCTGCTGCAGCTGGTCGGCGCCCAAACCTGGCGGCGCAATCCCGACGCAGCAGAGATCACGGTCGATGACGCCACCCGCGGCGTCGCCCGTGCGCGTCGCCGACTCGGTGCGCTCATCCACGAGCCGGCGCTGAGCGCCGCGTCAGACATCGGCAAGTCATTTCTGCTGGCGATGGCCCAGGATGACGGCCCGTCGAAGATGGCCGACATCCAGCAGCGCCTCGGTGTCGACGTGAACTACGCCAGCCAGTACCGCCTGCGGCTCATCGCAGCCGAGCTGATATATCCCACCCGCCGCGGTTACGTCGACTTCGCCTTGCCATATCTGCGCGAGTACCTTCGTCAGCATTCCGCCACCGAGGTATGACCGCGAAAAGCTCGACCACTCGTAATCGCTACTGGAAGGTCGATGTCATTTTGGAAACTAGCGTGGGCGGCAACAGCCCGTTGGGCCAGGTCGTCATTGGTGCGAGGCGGTTCCCGGTGACAGCACGGGCAAGCCGGCCGCGCTCGCCCGCTCAACAAGCTCCCCGTCGTAGGTGACGATCTCATCCACACCGACCCTGAGTGCGACGGCGAGGTGGATGGCGTCGTTGGATCGCAGCGGCGCGTGGGTGCCGGCTGCGAGCAGGTCCCCGCGTGTGAGGTCGATTAGGTTCACGGAATCGAGCACGGCCCGCACCGCGTCGAGGTCGACGTCTTGAGGGTGGCGCCCCGCGGCGCAGTGCATCTCAGTGTGCAGCAACCATGAGGAGACGAGCCGCCGGTCCTCCCGCGCGGTGAGCTCGGCGGTCAGCGCGTCGGATTGCGGCTCGTCGAGGACGAGCTTCATGGCGGCTGAGGTGTCCAGGTAGGCGATGCTCACCAGCGGCCGCGGACGTCGGCCACGATAGCCTGGCTTGAGGTGGTGCTCTTGCGTCGGAGCACCGATCGCAAGCTGGAGGGCGGCTGTCGCGCCACTCGTACCTGCCCTCGCGATACGAGGTCCGCGAGCGTATCGGCGCCCGGGGGAACGATCAGCGCCATGACCTGGCCACGATTGGTGACCTGGATCGTCTCTCCATCGGCGACGTTACGCAGGATCTCGCCGCTCTGGTTTCGCATCTCGCGGTGCGTGACGGTTCGCATGTCGCACAGCGTAGCACACCGTTGAACCGGCGTGGAGGGCTCGGCGAGCGTCCTTGCTCAGGTGGCGGGGGCCATCGCGCACCCCGTGCCGTTCGGCACCCCCAACACTCGTTGTCGCGCCCAAGCCCCAGGCTGCAGTCTCCATGTAGGGCACCGGCAACCAATCACCACACCTGCCGTTGGCGGCAACGGCCGCCGACGCCGCTTTTCGCAGCCTGAAAATCACCGAGTCACGGAGGATTAGATGAACACAACCAAGCACCCAAGCGTGGCCGGCGTGGGCTCGCGGTCCTGGCGAGCGCGGCGGTCGCCGCGCTCGTCGTCCCGGCCGCTGGCTGGGCGGACTCGATGACGCTCGCCGTGCCCTCTACGCCGGTGCAGGAAATCGGCGGGCAGGTCAGCTGGAGCGCCGTCAGCGAAGAGCCCACCCTGGCCGTCGTGGCTGCAAACAATCCGGGCGTGCCGTGCGCGTCCACCGCCGCCGCCGATCAGGGAACCACGCTCACGCCCGGCCACCTCCTCGAAGGCGGGAACGTCGGCGACTGGAGCGACTCGGCGGGCTTCACTCCGCCGACCCCCGGCGCCTACATTCTCTGCGGCTGGTTGGAACCGGCCGGGCTGATCGAAACCGACGGCGGGTCGGTGACCACGAGCACGTCTTTGCAGGTGCAGGTTCGCCCCCCGGTGATCTCGCTGACGCTCAGCCTCCCCCGGCCGCCGGAGCCCGGCCAGCCGTTCGTGCTGAACCTCGCCGCCACAAGCGAAGTGCAGCGCCACGTCGTCGTTGAGGGCATGACCGCGCCCCGACACGGATGCCCGATCAACTACGCGATCGAAAACTGGAGTGCCCCCGCTTTTGTGGACACCTGAGTGCTTGGGTCTGTCGGGCCCGGCAGGAAGGATGTGGTGTCCATGCCACGTACTCGTCCCCCGTACCCGGAGGAGTTCCGTCGTGAGGCGGTCGAGCTGGTCCGTAGGAGCGGCCGGCCGGTCAACGAGATCGCGAAGGACTTGGGGGTCAGCGGCCAGTCGCTGCATACCTGGGTCAAGCGTGCCGAGACCGATGTCGGCCGCGCGCCGGGTCTGACGACGGAGGATCGCGAGGAGCTGCGAAAACTCCGGCGTGAGAACCGGATTCTTCGCGAAGAGCGAGAAATCCTAAAAAAGCGGCGGCCTTCTTCGCGAGGGAGAGCGAGCCGAGCCGGTAGCAGCATTCCGGTTCATCGCAGCGGAGAAGGCACATCACTCCATCGCGGTGATGTGCCGGGTGCTTGGTGTCTCCCGGGCGGGGTTCTACGCCTGGGAGCGCCGCGCACCAAGCGACCGTGATCTCGCGGACGCGTGGCTGACAGAGAAGATCCGCGGGATTCACGCGGAGTCCAAAGGGACCTATGGTGCGCGGCGTGTGCACGCCGATCTGCGGCTCGCTCACGATGTCAGGGTGAGCCGCAAGCGAGTGGAGCGCCTGATGGCCCTGGCGGGCATCTCTGGGCAGCCCGAGCGCCGCCGGCGGCGTACCACGGTCCGCCTGGAGGGCGTCAGGGTCGCCCCCGACCTCGTGGAGCGCGACTTCAACCCCACGGCGCCGAACCGCACGTGGTCGGCGGACATCACCTACATCCGCACGTGGGAGGGCTGGCTATATCTCGCGCACGTCCAAGACCTCTTCTCGCGGCGGATCGTGGGGTGGGCTATGACCGACCATCTCCGCCAAGAACTCGTCATCGACGCGCTACAGATGGCGATCGCGCGGCGCAAACCCGACCCCGGGGTGATCCACCACTCCGACCAAGGCAGCCAAGGCAAATACACCGCCGTCCTGTTCACCGGCCGCTGCAAGAAAGCCGGGATCACCCCGTCGACCGGGTCCAAGGGCGACTGCTTCGACAACGCCGTCAGCGAGAGCTTCCACGCCTCGCTGAAGAAGGAGCTCATCTACCGCCACACCTGGCCGACCCGCCCCGAGGCACGCACCGCCGTCTTCGAGTACATCGAGGGCTGGTACAACGCCCGCCGCAGGCACTCCACCCTCGGCTACCTCTCACCCGCCGACTACGAGCACCAGCACGAACACCAGCCGCTCACAACGCCCGAGACGCCGACGCCCACCGCCCCGGCCATCGCATGAAGGCCACCGACCGCAGCGCGCGGATCCTCCTCGTTCCGCCTCCGCCTACAGCTCCAGCTCCACGACGAGGATCAGGTACCACAGGTAAACTGCATCAAATCAACCCGTGTCCACAGAAACGGGGGCGGCCCAGATGTGCTCAGTGCCGACGCTACCGAGGGGCAGGTTCGGCAGCTGCTGGCGATGGGAGCCGAGCAGTACCTCACCAAGCCCGTCGATCTGCAGCGCCTCCTCGAGGCAATCGACACTCAGCTCGCCTGTCAAAGAAAGGTGAAGCAGAGCACATGAAAAATCCCTACCCCACAGCGAACATCCTCATCGTTGACGACCAGGCGCCGAACGTGCTGCTGCTCACGCGCCTGCTGGAGCAGCGAGGGTACGAGAACCTCACTGCACGAGCACCCTACTGAGGTACTGAACCTCTGCCTAGTGTCCTCCGTCTTAAGTTCCTTTAGTAAGTGTGGTATCCTGTGGTATGCCCAGAACAGGACGGCCGAAGCAGGTGTTGGAGTTGACCGGCGAGGAGCGTGAGCAGCTCGTGCGGTGGGAGCGCCGTAGGAAGTCTTCCCAAGCGTTGGCGTTGCGCTCAAGGATCGTGCTCGCGTGCGCGGAGGGTCACCCGAATACGGATTGTCGCACGACGGTGTGGGGTTTCGGCGCCGACGGTTGGTAAGTGGCGTAGGCGGTTCTGTGAGTTGCGCCTGGATGGGCTCTCGGATGATCCGCGGCCTGGGCGGCCGGCGACGATCACCACCCAGCAGGTGGAGGAGGTGTTGGTCGCGACGCTTGAGTCCACGCCGGAGAACGCAACGCATTGGTCGCGCGCGAAGATGGCCGAGCGCTCGGGGATCTCGGCCTCGACGGTCGGGCGGATCTGGCGGGCGTTTGATCTCAAGCCGCACCGCACTGACACGTTCAAGTTGTCCACTGACCCGTTGTTCGTGGAGAAGGTGTACGACATCGTCGGCCTGTACCTCAACCCGCCCGAGCTGGCGGTCGTGTTGAGCGTGGACGAGAAGAGCCAGGTGCAAGCCCTCGCGCGCTCCCAGCCGGCGTTCCCGATGATGCCCGGGATGTGCGAGAAGCGCACCCACGACTATCTGCGGCACGGGACCACAAGCCTGTTCGCCGCATTCAACACGGCTGATGGATCGGTGATCTCGAGCCTGCATCGCCGACACCGCACGATCGAGTTCAAGAAGTTCCTCCACAAGATCGACAGCGAGGTCCCCGAGCACCTCGACGTGCACCTCGTCTGCGACAACTACGGCACCCACAAGAGCCCCGCGATCAGACGCTGGCTGGAGCAGCATCCTCGGTTTCACATGCACTACACGCCGACCTACTCCAGCTGGATCAACCAGGTCGAGCGATGGTTCGCCTACCTCACCGACGATCTCCTACGGCGCTCAGACCATCGCAGCGTGCAGGCGCTGGAGAAAGACATCCGCAACTGGGTAACAGCATGGAACGAGAACCCCAAGCCATTCATCTGGACCAAGACCGCAGAGCAAATCCTCCAGTCCCTATCACGACTTCTACAACGAATTAACGGCGCGGGACACTAGACACAGACCCTGACCTGGTCATCCTCGATTTGCAGATGCCGAGGCTCGACGGTTTCCAAGTGCTCGAGCTGCTGCAGCCCTGGATTCATGCACAGCCAGCGATGCCGGTCCTCGTAGTCACCGCAGACGTCACCGAAGAGACATGCGAGCACGCGCTCACAGCAGGCGCGCGCGACTTCCTCACCAAGCCATTCAACCACAGCGAGGTAGCCCTACGAGTCGCCAACCTACTGGAGACACGCGAGGCTCACAAGCAGCTCAAGCACTCCAACGAGACGCTCGAGCAGCGCGTGCTGGAGCGCACACACGAGCTCGAACAAGCCAAGCTCGATGCAATCGACCGCCTCGCGCTCGCAGCCGAGTACCGCGACGACGACACCCAGGAGCACGCCCACCGCGTCGGTCGCACCGCCGCGCATCTCGCTGCCTCCCTCGGCGTATCCACAACGAGTATGAGCATCATTCACCGCGCCGCCGCGCTGCACGACATCGGCAAGATCGGCATCCCCGACGCGATCCTGCTCAAGCCCGCCCGCCTCACAAGCAAAGAGTTCGAGGTCATCAAGACCCACACCCGAATTGGCTATGAGATCCTCACCGGCAGCAGCTCCGAGCTGCTGCGAGTAGCCGCGCAGATAGCCCTCACGCACCACGAGCGCTGGGACGGAACCGGCTACCCCGCCGGGCTCGCCGGCGAGGACATCCCGATCGCGGGGCGCCTCGTCGCCGTCGCTGACGTATTCGATGCACTCACCCACGATCGCCCCTACAAGAACGCCAGCCATGTCCCCGGCGAAGTAAAACCCATTTGGCGCGCAGGGTGGGGCTCCCGTACCGCCGTGCGGTGCGCAAGGAGATGATAGTGTGTGTGAGGTCCACCGCCAGTGCGATCCCGATGACCGCGAAGACATACCAATGGGTATCAGGCGTGCCGCTGGGACTGACAAGCTGCCTGATCGCCTCGACTGCCACGACCACCCCACCTGCGAGCAGAATACCGGCCTCGCCGAGCGCCCCAAGGTTCTCCGCGCGGCCGTGACCGTAGGGGTGCTCGGGGTCCGCGGGCTGGCGGCCCAGCTCTCCGCTTGACGATCCCGGCCGAGATCAATGCCAGGCTGCCCGCTATCAAGCCCACTCCGAGCTTCAGGGCCACCAACAAGCTGGCCGCGGCGATCGAGGCGAGCGTTGTCCCGTCGCTGCACGGCCGCCTGCTCGCCGCTATCGGACTGCACCATCAGCAGAGCCTAAGGGCCTATCCCGGTTGGGTGGTGGCGAGGGTGGCGAGCTGCGCCTTCTTGAATGCGATGAGGCCGCTGGAGAGTTGTAGGAGGGCGAGGTGGTTCTCGTCCTTCTTTGACCAGCGGATGAGTATCCCGCGGTTGCGGTTCAGCCAGGAGTGGCAGGCCTCGACGATCCAGCGGCGTGCTTTCCACTCGGGGTTGTGGGCCTTCTCCTCGATCTCCTCGCCGCGTGCGCGTATGTGCGGCGTGAGCGCGTAGCCGCCGATCAGTCCGCGGACTTCGGCGTTGTCATACGCCTTGTCCAGGCAGATGCCCTGCGGGTGCTCTGGGGTCGGCTCGGGCCGCTCGATCGGGATCGAGTCCAGCGTGCCCTTCAGCAGCTTGTGGTCGTTGCGGTTCGCGCCGTCGTGATCGAGCCCGACGGGGACGCCCGCAGCCTCCGTGAGGACCGAACGCTTCGCCCCCCCTTGGCCCGGTCAGTAGGGTTTGGGCCGGTCTTGGCTCCTCCCAGTGGGGCTTTGGTCATTGCCCCGTCGCCCGAGAGGAACGACCAGTCGATGCCCACGACCTCGTCGTACTCCAGTAGTCCTTGACGCCAGATTTCGTGGAAGACCCCGGCCTGCTCCCACTCCTGAAAACGCCGGTGCGCGGAGGATGAGGAGCACACGCCCGTCGCGTTCAGCGCGTTCCACTGCATCCCGGTCCTGAGCACCAGCATGATCGCGTCCATCGCGTCACGGTCGGGCACCCGCGGTGCGTGACAGCCCAACGGGTGAAACGGCGGTGCTGGAAGCAGCGGCTCGATCCGCTCCCACAACCAGTCCGGTATCCGCCAACCATCATCCTTACTGACCATGTAGCCCATGACAGACCTCCTGATCGAACGGCATGACAGCCCTCAGATCAAAGTTCAACGCTGGCCTACAAAACCCTTCCGGGATAGGCCCTAAGGGCCTATCCCGGTTGGGTGGTGGCGAGGGTGGCGAGCTGCGCCTTCTTGAATGCGATGAGGCCGCTGGAGAGTTGTAGGAGGGCGAGGTGGTTCTCGTCCTTCTTTGACCAGCGGATGAGTATCCCGCGGTTGCGGTTCAGCCAGGAGTGGCAGGCCTCGACGATCCAGCGGCGTGCTTTCCACTCGGGGTTGTGGGCCTTCTCCTCGATCTCCTCGCCGCGTGCGCGTATGTGCGGCGTGAGCGCGTAGCCGCCGATCAGTCCGCGGACTTCGGCGTTGTCATACGCCTTGTCCAGGCAGATGCCCTGCGGGTGCTCTGGGGTCGGCTCGGGCCGCTCGATCGGGATCGAGTCCAGCGTGCCCTTCAGCAGCTTGTGGTCGTTGCGGTTCGCGCCGTCGTGATCGAGCCCGACGGGGACGCCCGCAGCCTCCGTGAGGACCGAACGCTTCGCCCCCCCTTGGCCCGGTCAGTAGGGTTTGGGCCGGTCTTGGCTCCTCCCAGTGGGGCTTTGGTCATTGCCCCGTCGCCCGAGAGGAACGACCAGTCGATGCCCACGACCTCGTCGTACTCCAGTAGTCCTTGACGCCAGATTTCGTGGAAGACCCCGGCCTGCTCCCACTCCTGAAAACGCCGGTGCGCGGAGGATGAGGAGCACACGCCCGTCGCGTTCAGCGCGTTCCACTGCATCCCGGTCCTGAGCACCAGCATGATCGCGTCCATCGCGTCACGGTCGGGCACCCGCGGTGCGTGACAGCCCAACGGGTGAAACGGCGGTGCTGGAAGCAGCGGCTCGATCCGCTCCCACAACCAGTCCGGTATCCGCCAACCATCATCCTTACTGACCATGTAGCCCACGACAGACCTCCTGATCGAACGGCATGACAGCCCTCAGATCAAAGTTCAACGCTGGCCTACAAAACCCTTCCGGGATAGGCCCTAAGCGTCCGGCGTCTCCACCAGTACCCGAGGCCGGTGGCTGTCGCTCGACCCATCGCAGCAGGGTAAGCGCGCGCGGTTCCGAGCGTGCTCGGGAGGAGAAGGCTATGCTGGCGCGGAAAGGATCGGGGACCTCGCCGGGAAGGAATCTCGCGATGGCGGAGTCATACAGGCAAGCGCGCGAAAGGCGGGCCGTGCGTCGATCGCCGCCGCAGAGCCGACGAAGGATCGCGAGATTCCGGTTGGAGCGAGGCTGCGAGCACGAAGCCGTCTCGTCCGATACCCGAACCACAGGAGACACCCCAGTGCTCAGAACGTCGATCCTTGCTCTCGTTGGTGTTGCGTTGGCTGTCGCTGGCTGCGGCAGCTCCAAAAGCAGCAGTAGCTCGTCCAGCATCAACTCTGCGGCCAGCGCCAGCACGCCTGCTGAATCGACACCAAGCTCTGGTCCGTTCCTGGCCAAGCTCACGAGCGTCAGCAAGGTCGCCGTCACGATCCCGGTCAATGGTGATGTGAACCCCTACGGGATCGTGACCGTGCCCACCAGCGTGGGCAAACTCCAGGCGGGCCAGATGCTGATCAGCAACTTCAACGCCAAGGAAAGCGCACCGCAGAACGGCCAGGGCACCGGCACGACGATCGTGCAGGTCTCGACCACCGGGAAGGTCTCGCTGTTCGCCACCATCGACGCCAAGTCCTTGCCCGGTAGCTGCCCCGGCGGGGCCGGTCTGACGACAGCGCTGGACGTCCTGCCGGGCGGCTACGTCGTCGTGGGCAGCCTGCCGACGACCAACGGCAAGACGGCGACCGCGAAGTACGGCTGCCTGATCGTGCTCGACAGCGAAGGCAAGGCGGTCGAGACGATCGCGAGCAAGAACATCCAGGGTCCGTGGGACTCGACCGCTAAGAGCGAAGGCTCCAAGACCAGCCTGTTTGTCAGCAACGCGCTCAATGGCGGTGCCGCGAGGGGCATCCACACGGTCGACAACTCGACCGTGCTGCGGATCGAACTGGAATCCGGGGAAGGACTGACGCCGAAGGTGCTGGGCGAAACGGTGATCGCCAACGGCATCCCCTGGGTGGACTCGGCGGAAGCCCTCGTGCTCGGCCCGACCGGGCTTGCGCTCGCCTCCAACGGGACGCTGTATGTGGCCTCGACCGACGGCAGCAAGATCTTCGCGATCTCCGAAGCGTTGACGCGCACGACGCCCGCCGCGAAAGGCGGCACCGTCCTCACTGAAGGCGGTCATCTCAAGGAACCGCTCGGGATGGTGCTGGCGCCGAACGGCAACATCATCACGAGCAACGGTGGTGACGGCAACATGGTCGAAACGACACCCGCCGGCCAGCAGGTAGCCGTGCAGACCGCCGACAAGAAGACCGGCGCCGGATCGCTGTTCGGCCTGGTCGTAGCACCAGACGGAAAGGGCATCTACTTCGTGGATGACGGCGAAAACACGCTCAACCTGCTGCATGAAGGCCAGTCGGCGACGGCAAGCACGACAACGGCCGCGTCGCCTGCGGCGAAGTCGATCAGCCTGTCCGTTCGCACGTTGCCAAAGGTGGGGGCGGTGCTCGTGAACGCCGAAGGCCACACGCTCTACACCTTCGTGCCCGACCAGCATTCCAAGGTCACGTGTGTGTCTTCGTGCGCGTCGGTGTGGCCGCCGTTGAAGCTCGCGAGCGGTGAAACCGCCGCCGGGCCGCCCCAGCTGAAGGCGTCGTTGCTGAGCAGCGATCCTGACCCCGAAGGCGGGAGTGTCGTGACCTACGCGGGCTGGCCGCTCTACACCTACGCGGCCGACGGGTCAACCGGCCAGGACAACGGACAGGCGATCGAAGCCAACGGCGGGCGCTGGTACGTCATCGCACCATCCGGCAAGGTCATCACGACCGGCTAAGGGCCTATCCCGGAAGGGTTATGTAGCGCAGCGTTGAACTTTTGATCGTTGGCGTCGTGTCGTTCGATCAGGAGGTCTGTGATGGGCTACATGGTCAGCAGGGATGATGGTTGGCGGATGCCGGATTGGTTGTGGGAGCGGGTGCAGCCGTTGCTGCCGGACCCGCCGTTTCACCCGTTGGGCTGTCACGCGCCGCGGGTGCCTGACCGTGACGCGATGGACGCGATCATGTTGGTGTTGCGGACTGGGATGCAGTGGAACGCGCTGAACGCTACGGGTGTGTGCTCTTCTTCCTCGGCGCACCGGCGTTTTCAGGAGTGGGAGCAGGCCGGCGTGTTCCATGAGATCTGGCGCCAAGGGCTTTTGGAGTACGACGAGAAGGTAGGTATCGACTGGTCGTTCCTCTCGGGCGACGGGGCGATGACCAAAGCCCCGCTGGGAGGAGCCAAGACCGGCCCAAACCCTACTGACCGGGCCAAGGGGGGGCGAAGCGTTCGGTCCTCACGGAGGCTGCGGGCGTCCCGGTCGGGCTCGATCACGACGGCGCGAACCGCAACGACCACAAGCTGCTGAAGGGCACGCTGGACTCGATCCCGATCGAGCGGCCCGAGCCGACCCCAGAGCACCCGCAGGGCATCTGCCTGGACAAGGCGTATGACAACGCCGAAGTCCGCGAGCTGATCGGCGGCTACGCGCTCACGCCGCACATCCGCGCACGCGGTGAGGAGATCGAGGAGAAGGCCCACAACCCCGAGTGGAAAGCACGCCGCTGGGTCGTCGAGGCCTGCCATTCCTGGCTGAACCGCAACCGCGGGATACTCATCCGCTGGTCAAAGAAGGACGAGAACCACCTCGCCCTCCTACAACTCTCCAGCGGCCTCATCGCATTCAAGAAGGCGCAACTCGCCACCCTCCAACCGGGATAGGCCCTAAGACAGTCCTGGTGGAAGGGAACACACCTGTCCGGAGTCTCTCTATGTACAGGAGGCTCACGCGACAGGCGTGCCCCCGACTCATCCATAGGAGCGAAGACATGCGCCATCTACTGAAGCTGTCCCTGCCGGCACTCGCCGCGTCGCTTTTGCTCGCCGCGTGCGGCAGCAGCTCATCCAGCAACACGACCAGCTCGGCGGCCAGCACACAGCCTGACGCGCAGACGAGCAGCAGCTCGTCAAGTGCTGTCCTCGTGAAGAGCGCCTCCAGCTCGCTCGGCACGATCCTCGTGGACAGCCAGGGCATGGCGCTGTATCACCTCGGCGGCGAGGTCGACGGCAAGTTCATCTGCACCGGCTCGTGTCTAGGCGTATGGCATCCGCTGACCGTGCCCGCGGGCAGCGCACCGAGCGGGGAAGTCGGCTCCCTCGGGACCGTGAAGCGCCCCGAAGGCACCGTGCAGGTCACCTACAAGGGCACGCCGCTCTACATGTTTGCGCAGGACAAGCAGGCCGGTGAAACCAATGGTCAGGGCATCAAAGACGTAGGCACCTGGAGCGCCGTCACGATCGGCTCCAGCAGCACCCCGTCGAGCACGGGCAGCCCAGCGGAACCGGAAAAGTCAAGCGGGGCCGGCTCAAGCGGCGGCTACGGCTACTGAGCCATCCGGCGGGTGCGCTGTGCAGCGCTCGCGGGTGTGACACGCCACACCCGCACGCTGGCCGCCAGTTGTTTGTGCATCCTCGCGCTCGGTGGATGCGGGGGGCAAGCCGGGTCCGTGGCCAGCGCGCACCGTGTGCAGCAGGCAGCGATCGAGCGCTATATGGGCGAGGTCGAGCCGATCAGGCTCGCGGTCAACAGGCTCTTGGAAGGGGCCGACCCGATCCTCGAGGCGTTCCACGAGCGGCGCATCACGTCCAGCGAGGCCGCCCGGCGTATGGACCGGCTAGAGCAGCGGTTCGCGGCCTACGCGGTAGATATCGCGGCAGTCGAACCGCCCACCGCCCAGCTACGCGCTCTGAACGCCCCCTACGCCAACACCTACGTGTACGAGGACGCCTACCTGAGCGCGCTCGTCGCGGGCCTCGCCGCCGACGAACTCGCCGACCTGCCGAACACGCAGGCGGCCCAGCGCGCCGCGATCATCCGCTGGCGCATCGGCCTGACCGTTCTCGCCCGCGCCGCCGACGCGACGCTACCGGCCGACCTCCAACAGGCAGGCCGCGGCGAGATCGCACCGTCTCCCAACGGCAGCTAGACCTGACACACGCGCGCCGCGGCATTTGAGCCCGCGCGGGCTATGGCTCGGGTTCAAGCGTCTCCCGGCTCGGGCTACTTGACCGTGCCTCCGGAGGCGTTGATCGCGTACCACGTGCCGCCGAACGCTTTGGCGCCGACGTAGGAGGTCTTCCCCGGGCCGCTGTCGCCGCTGTAGGTGTAGAGCGGGTGGCCAGCGTAGGTGACCTGATTGCCGCTGGTCGTGGACAGAAGCGAAGCCTTGACGCCCGAGCCGGCCGTCGGGCGACCGCTTGCCTTCAGCGACGGCCATACCGCTGAGCAGCCGCTGATCGCCGCGCAACTATTCTTCTTGCCGTGATCCCTGGTGAACTCATACAGCGTGCGGCCCGAGCTGCTGACGAGGATGCTGCCGAGGCTGGTGTGGCGTAGCTGAACCGTGGCGGCATGGCTTGCGTGCGCGGCCGGATGGTTGCTCTGTGCGCTGGCGACCGTAGCGGCACTCGCGGCACTTGCCAGGCCGACGGCCAAGAAAACATAGGTTCGCTTCATCGTTCCTCCCACTATCGCGGTGCTCAGACGGGTGGCTGTCATCTCTACATATAGACACCGCTGCGCCGCGAACCTTCCCCGAACGCCGGGCAATGTTCTGCAGCCCTCCGAGGCGCCGACGTGGCAAGATGGCGACATGGAGCGTGTGCTTGGGATCGGTGGGCACTTCATGCGTGCCGCCGACCCGGTTGCCCTGGGCGCGTGGTATCGCGATTGCCTGGGCCTGGACGCCGATGAGAACGGCCTATGGCGCCAGGAAGCCGGGCCGACGGTGTTCGCGACTTTCGAGTCCGAGACGGCCTACTTCGGGTCCCGTGCCCAGCAGGTGATGATCAACTTCCGGGTCGGAGACCTGGAGGCGATGCTCGCACAACTGCGCGCCAAGGGAGCGGACGTAGCTGAGGAGACGCAGGACATGGAGGGTGTCGGTCGATTCGGCTGGGTCACCGATCCCGAGGGCAACAGGGTCGAGCTGTGGCAGCCTGCCTGAGCGTGTCTTCAGCAGGCGGTGACGTGCTACCAGGCTGGTGGTCTATGCGCGCTCAGGAGGCAGTCACGTCGTGATCGCTCCAGCTCGCCAGCCGCAGCAGCGTGGCGCTGGAAACGCCGCGGCCGGATACAACACACAGGTGGCCGTCACGCAACCACGTCACGACCGTGGCGCCGTTCTCGGTGAGCAGCCGGTAGGGCACGCCACTGCGCCAGGCGATCACGCCACCGCCAATTGTGGGGGCTGGGGTGCCGGCGAGGATCGCGTAGCCGATTCGCCGGCCGCTTGAGTTGCCATAGAAGACCGTCGTGGCCAGGCGGCCGTCAACGCGATCGGTGCGCGATCCGATGCTGCGCCACCCGAAGCGCTTGCTCCAATAGGGGAACGGCACACCGTCGACGGCGACGGCGAGTTGCGCGTGGTGTGCTTGGCTCTCTGATGGTGCGGGGAGCGTCGCCTCACGCAGCGTTGACGCGGCGGCCTGGCGGAAGCTGACGGTAGGAGCAGTGCTGCCACCGCCGGCCAGACCGACCGCGATCGCGACCGCCACGACCGCGGCTGCCACCGCGCCCGCGCTGGCGAGGCTCAAGGGAGAGAGCCGACGCACGCCTCGACGGGGAGTGCGTGGCGCGAACTGACTTTGGTGTGCAGCCACCAACGACTCGATCCGTCGGTGCAGCGACTCCGGCGCTGGCGTGTCGAAGGAGCGCAACAGCTCGGCGACGCGCCGCTGCTTGTCCTCGATATTGGGCGTCTCGGTCATGGTCTTCCTCTACTAGACAAGACTCCGGTGGGCAGGGTCTCATTCCCGCGGGACTGTCGGGCTTGGTTGGTGCCGCAGCGCAGAAGTGCCGATGTGGGCGAGCCCGCCGCGAGCGCGCCTAACGCAGTGGGAAGGATCTCGCTGCGCGGGAGTCCTTAGGGGATGACGGCCGGGGTGCCGCTGTGCTACGCACGGCGCCTAGCGCTTACCATATGGACATCGAGCACGAGAAAGGTGGGTTCACGATGAAGTCGCGTATGTTTTTGCTTTTCGCTCTCGCTGCGCTGCTGGGAGCGGCGGTGGCCGTGCTGCCCGCGCTCGCTGCCAGTCCGTCTGAAGCGAAGCTCGAAGTCAACGAAAACTGCGTCGAGCCTGATTGGCCGTGCTGGGCGACGCCGGGGTCGAGCCGGCCGGCCGCGACGGTCATGATCGCAAGCGGCGGCACCGTTGCGTTCGTCGATCAAAAGACCGCCGCGAACATCGCGTGGACCGGCACGGCTCCCACGTGCGAACCGTCGGTGCCGGTAGCCCCCACCCCGGCGAAGACGGGCTGGGAAGGAAAGTGCACGTTCTCCCAACCCGGCACCTACAAGTTTGAAAGCGCAACCATGTTCGAAGACTCATACGAAAACTACAAGAAATACGAAATCGTGGTCGAAGGCTCAGCCACCACGACCACCTCCACCTCAACCCCGAGCCCGACCACAAGCACCCCGACGTCGAGCCCAACTCCGACAGGCGAAAGCCCGACCGGCTCCCCGTTCTCTGGCGCTCCCACGATCCGCTCCAACCAGCGCGGCACGACCGTCAAAGGGTCGCTCCAGATCGCAAAGGCCGGCGGCGGTGATCGCCTCGAGATAGACCTCATCGCAACCACCGCCTCGCTGGCGAAGGCCGGGCACGCAACGCAGGTGGTCGGGCGATTCGTAAGCGCTTCGGTGGGCGCCGGGCAGCAGTCCTTCTCCGTGAAGCTCGACGCCAAGGCAAGGAAGGCACTCAAACGCCACCATCGCCTGGCGTTGAAAGTCAAGATCACCCTCGCCCCAGCGCGTGGGGAAGCGACGAGCGTCACCAGATCCGTGACCTTGCATGCGTGAGCGCCAACGCAGCCCTCGGTCACATGAGCGTCGGGAAGGATCGGCAACGGTCGGGGTCTGTAAGGGGCAAGCGCTCCAGCACTGGGACTATGAGGTGACGAGAGAAAGGCGGCTAAGACCGTGAGACCACGCACGTTATTGCTGTTTGTCTTTGTTGCGCTACTGGGAGCGGCGACTGCCGTTCCGGCGCTGGCCAACGCCTCGGAAGTAAAGCTCGAAGTCAACCAAAACTGCATCGATCCCGAATGGCCGTGCTGGACCTCGGAAGGGACGGCGTCAAGACCGCAGCCCGCGCTAAAAGTCATGATCGCAGCCGGCGATGAAATCAAGTTCATCGACCACGATGCGAGCACCGCGGCGGCCGTCGTATGGATGGGCTCTGCCCCGGCCTGCATCGGTGTGCCTACAAGCGCCACGACGGGCTGGGAAGGAAAGTGCACGTTCGCGACGTCGGGCCTCTACAAGTTCGAAAGCGCGACCCTCTTCGATAACGAAAACACCCCATACGGCGACGCCAACTACCGCAAATATGAAGTCGTGGTCACAGGCACGCCCACGGACGCAACGACTTCCGCGAGCGGCGAAACCCAGACGGAAGCAATGCTCAACGGCACCATCGATCCCGCGGGAAACACCGCCGTCGAATACCACTTCGAATACGAAGGCCCGGGCGTGGGCGGTAAACAGTCGACCCCTACAGCTACGCTGAGTGCGGCCGACTTCACGAGCCACTCCATCTCGGCCCAGGTGACAAGCCTGCAGCCTGGCATGACCTATCACTTCCTGCTGGTTGCAACCTATGAAGGGAAAGCCGTGGCGGGCGCCACGACACAGACGTTTACGACCCATGCGGTAACCGCGCCGACCGCTACAACACTCGCCGCCGAAGGGCTCAAAGAAACCGAAGCCACTCTCAAAGGCACGGTCAACCCTGGAGGCGAAGCGACCGAATACCTCTTCGAATACGGTACCGGCACCGGCTACGGGCAGACGACCGAAAAGGCGACCGTCTTGGCGAGTGGAGGCAATCAAGGTGTCTCCGCGACGCTCAAAGGCTTGACGCCCGGCACGGAATACCACTTCCGGCTTGTCGCGAAAAACAAACAGGGCCCCGCCGAAGGTCTGGACCAGAGCTTCAAAACGATGTCTCCTCCAACCAAAGAACCTCCCGCGAAAGAACCTTCACCAACACCGACGCCTACCGGCGGCAATCCCACGGCCACACCCTCCAGCCCACCGCCTTCTGGGCAACCAAAGACCGAACCTGCTTCCGGCCCGCTGTTTGGGTCGCTCAAGCTGGCATCCACCCAGCACGGTGGAATCGTGCATGGGTCCGTGGTCGTGTCCTCGACCGGCTCCGAAGGCCGGCTTCAGATCGAGCTGCTCACCAACGGAGCTGCTGCTGCGGTCGGCAAGCTCATGCGCCCCTCACTGCACGCGGGCAAGCTCACATTCGCGCTGCCCCTGAACGCCAAGGGCAAGGCCGCGCTGCGCCACCACCGACACCTGACGTTGACGGTGAAGATCACGCTCACACCCGTACATGGCGTCGCGGTGACGGTCACTCGCAGAGTCGCCCTACACGCCTGAACGAGATGAACGAAGGCCAAAGCCTACTCGCGCGGCCAACAGCGCCGCTCCTGCCAGCCGCCCCGCACATCCTCGGCATCGCACGACGCCCTTGACGCACCCGATCAGCCGACGACGGCGGTAGTCCGCGAGGAGATGTGGGACGGTCTGGCAGCGCGTTTGGAGGGGCGAGATCGTCGCGTTGGAGCCCCTTGCGGCGGCTCACGAGGAGGGGCTGTGGGCCGCGGCGCAGCACCCGGAGATATGGGCGTGGACGACCCCGATCGGTGAGAGCCGCGAGTTCTTCAGCGCGTCGTTCGCGGCAAGCCTGGCGTCCACCGAGGACGGGGCGGAATGCGTGCTCGCCACGGTCGCCCGCTCGAACGGTGAGGTGATCGGCAGCACGCGGTTTCTCGCGTTGCGCCCGGAGCATCGCGGTCTTGAGATCGGCGCGACATGGCTTGTGCCCTCAATGTGGCGGACTGGCGCCAACATCGAGGCGAAGCTGCTGATGCTCCGGCACGCCTTCGAGCGGCTCGGGTGCATCCGTGTCGAGTTCAAGACCGACGCTCGCAACGAGCGCTCCCGTGCGGCGCTTCAGGCGCTGCCCGCCCAGTTCGAGGGCATCTTCCGCAGGCACATGGCGACCGCGAACGTTGGCGTGCGCGACTCCGCGTACTACAGCATCACCGAGGAGCAGTGGCCTGGGGTGCGCGCCAACCTCGCACGCCGGCTCGCCACTGCGCGAGGCGCCCGCCGTGGGCGGCTGATGAGCGAGGCCACCAGCCGCCACGCCCGAGGTCGTGCGGGATGACGACCGGCGCGATCTGCGCGCCCACACGTAGTGCTTGGGCTGTGATGTACGAGCTGGTGATCTTCGACTGCCACGGGGTGCTCGTTGACTCCGAGGTGATCTCCAACGAAGTCCTCGCGCGGATGCTCACGCGGGAGGGTCTGCCGACAACGCTCCGCGAGGCCCGCCGCGACTACCAGGGGCTACTACTCACCGACGTCCGGCCCAGGCCGAAGCGAAGCTCGGCCGCCCGCTGCCGCCCGATTGGCTCGCCGCGTATGAGTGCGAGCGCCCACCTCGATCACAGGTTGCGACGATGCTTGCGGAAACACAATCCTTGCATAATTTTGCAACCGTCCCTCCTCCGCACACATCGTAACCAAGTATCATCAGCTGGGCCGCACATATTCGCGCAGCCAGAACGCTGCTCGAACTGGGGACAAACACGATTCGTGGACATGTTCCTCAAGGGCTGACCGGACGCGCCACGCCCCAGAAACCACAACCAGCGCCAATTCCTGGGCTCACCGACCCATCCTCCGCGCCGACGAGCAGAGCCAATCCAGGCATGATGAGCGGGCTTTGGCCAACCCTTGGCCAACATCGCCCAACCACCCGCCCGAAGACGCAATCCCGCCCCGACTAAAACCGTAAGCGTTCAGTCGTCGGTCTCGGGGCTGGCGTGAGCCGTGGCGGCGGGGCGAGGGGTTTGTGGTGCCGCGTCGAACTTCCGGGGTATGGAGCGCGTGGAGGCGGAGGCCGTCTACGACGCGGGCCGGGAGCGCTGCATCGAGGTGATCCTGGAGTTGGCGGGGTCGGTGGGGCGGCTGACCGGTCGGGGTGAGCAGCTTGAGGAGCGGGTGCGCCGGCTTGAGGAGCAGTCCCGCGAGAGTTCGCGCAACTCCTCCAGCCCGCCGTCGGAGGATTGCTCGAAGACGCGCGCCGAGCGCCGCGCGGAGGCGCGCTAGGAAGGCGAAGGCGTGGCCAAGCGTGAGGGGGAGAAGCGCAAGCAGGGTGGCCAGCCCGGGCATGAGGGCACGGGGCGCAAACTCCTGCCGGAGGAGCAGATCAACGAGTTTCGCCATCACTACCCGGATTGCTGCGGCGGCTGCGGCCGCGAGTTCGAGGAGGATGAGAAGACACCGTCTGGGCGCTTCGGGCGCCACCAGGTGGCGGACATTCCTCAGGTCGCGATCATCTACACCGAGCATCGCACCCACCATCTGCGCTGCCCTGGGTGCACCAAGCAGACCGCGGGCAAGCTCCCCACCGAGGTCGAGGGTTCCTCGTTCGGGGTGGGAGCGCAGGCAGCGGTGGTGACGCTGACTGCCCGTAACCGCGTCTCTCGCCGCGACATGCCGGAGCTCGCGCGGGAGCTGTTCGGCCTCGGGATGTCGGTCGGGGCGGTCGATGCGATCTGCCAGCGCGCCGCGCTGGCGCTGGAGCAGCCACACGAGGCGCTGGTGCAGGAGGTACTCTCATCGCCGTCTCTCAACGTCGATGAGACCGGCTGGTACACCAACCACGAAGAGCGCACGCTGTGGAGCGCAAGCACGCCGCAGGCGGCGATCTTCAGGATCATAGAAGATCGCCACCGCGATCGGCTGGAGGAACTGATCGGCAAGGACTTCGGCGGGATCGTCGGCTCGGACCGCTGGTGGGCGTATGACCTGTTGATCCCGAGTCCCGCCAAATGTGCTGGGAGCACCTCAAGCGAGACTTCTACAAGCACTCCGAGGGACTCGCCGAGCAAAAAGAGTTCGGCCAGGCCGGTCTTGCGCTGACCAAGCTGCTGTTCAAGACCTGGCACGCCTTCGAGGAGCACGGCGACCACGCGCGGCTGATCTCAGAGATGACCCCGATCCAGAAGGAGCTACGGGATCTGGTCGAGCACGCCAGCCGCAAAAGCATGCGCACCCGCCAGCACCGCCGGTTCGCCAACAACCTACTGAAGATCTGGCCAGCGCTCTTCACGTTCGTCACCATCGAGGGCGTCCAGCCCACGAATAATGCAGCGGAGCGCTCGCCCCGCGGCCCGGTCATCTACCGCAAGCTCTCCCACGGCACCCAATCCGAGGACGGCGAGCGATTCATCGAGCGAGCGCTATCGGTCTCAGTCACCTGCCGCCTGCAAGCCCGCTCAATGTTCGCCTACACGCGCCAGCTGCTCACCGCCCACACCCGCGGCGACCCACTCCCCACACTCACCTGAACAGGGGACTGAACGCTTACAAAAACCATCCAATAGCAGGCAAAACGACGATGGCGAGACTCGGATTCGAACCGAGGACACCGCAGTTTTCAGCCGCGTGCTCTACCAACTGAGCTATCTCGCCAGGATCCCGATCCTAGCGTCTCAACAGGGCTCGCGCCACTGGGGTGCGGGTCGCGCAGACCCATTCGGCCGCCCGATAGCTCGCCTCGCCGCGCCTCAACGCGGGCCACGTGCCGCGTGGTCGACGACGACGATAGACATCTGCGATCAATTCCAGCAGCGAGCCAAACGTGGCCTTGGCGCGTTCTTCGACCGGCTCGTCCGCGATTGCGCGGCCCAGCCATGCAGCGACGGCGCCCGGGGGCAGCCGACCGGGTTTTGGACAACGACATCGAACACCATCCCCCGCACGCGCCCACCGGAACGCGATCAAAACTGCGCGTTAGCAGGGGAAAAGCAAGAAAAGCAAGTGCCCGCTGAACCCGGGCCAACAATCCTGAAAATTGCGGTGTCCTCGGTTCGAGTCCGAGTCTCGCCATTCGGAGGCGCTCACGCCGTCGCTGCGGCCTTCCCGTGTCCAAAACCCAGACCCGCAGCGCGGCGCCGAGCAGGCGGATCGGGTGTTGAGGCGTCTTCTAGCTCGCTCACTGTGATCGACCTGGGATCTCCTGCAGGTTCGGATCCTGGATACGAAGGCTATAGTCGACTCCGCAATGGGGCGCAACCACGTCTTGCGGCGCGTTGGACTCGCGCTCTTGGTGCTGACAGCCATGCTGGCGCTGATCAGCACGACCGGCTCGGCTGGCGGCTACTCGATTCAGTTCTGCGCCCAGATCCCGATCGTGGGTGGGATTCCGCCGTGGGGCTTCCACACGGGCGTGCCGATCACGGGGGCGAGCGGCAGCTACGCCCGCGGCCACGGTGAAATCAGCCTGGCCGACAACACTGTCTCCGGGATCCTCTGCCAGGTCGACCGCGTCCCCAGCCAGCCCGACCGCCTGATCGTCATGACGGTCGAGCACCACCTGGTCTACCACTCGCACTACGCGATGATGTGGGGGTTCCCTGGGAACATCATGAAGATCATCGTCCGCGTGCAGAGCAGCACCGATCCACAGTGCAAGGTCGGCACCCACGGCCGCATGACCCTGTTCGCCAGCTACAACGGCGTGCGCAGCGACAGCGTCCAGTTCTTCTTCCCGGCCACCTGCAAGGGCCACGACCACCTGTACCACGGACCGCAGGTCGACAACCAGGTCCCGCCGCTTTAGAACGCCTCTCCATGGGCGGTTGTCGGCTACGCCAGATGAGATGGATCCTCCCCGCGTCGCCGGGCCGTAGTGGGCGAAAGCCGATCTTCTCGGATGCGAGTGTCATCTCGGGAGCAGGCTATTGCACCGTCTGCTGGGGGCTGGGCGGCACCGAGCCGGATAGGCCTCCCTGGTGGGCAGATCCATTGGCCCTAGATTTTTACATCTGCTTGGCCCTGTTCGGCGAGCCAAAGCTGCCCTAACTTGCGGGTATGCCCACCTCCCTCTCCCCCACCCCCCGCACGAAGGTTCGCCGCATGCCCGCCCGCGCCCGCTACGAGCGCGAGGCGATCGATGCGATCCTCGACGAGGCGCTGGTCGCGCACCTTGGCTACACACACGAGGGCCAGCCCTACGCGATCCCCACGCTGCATGCGCGCGTCGGCGAGGAGGTCTACTTCCACGGCTCCGCCGCCAGCCGCATGATCCGCGCGCTCGGCGCGGGGGCGCCGGTCTGCCTGACGGTGACACTGCTCGACGGGCTCGTGCTTGCGCGTGCGGCCCTGCACCACTCCGTCAACTACCGCTCCGTCGTCGTGCTCGGCACCGCACGTCCCATCGAGGACCTCTCCGAGCGCATGCGGGCCGCGCAGGCGTTCACCGAACGCCTCATCCCCGGACGCTGGCGGGAGGTCCGCCCACCCACCGTGAAGGAGCTGAAGGCCATCCACGTGCTCGCCCTCCCCCTCGAGGAGGCCTCGGCCAAGCTCCGCACCGGGCCACCCCTCGACGTGGAGGAGGACCATGCGCTCACCGCCTGGGCCGGCGTGATCCCACTGCACACCCTCGCCGGCACCCCCGTACCCGATCCCCGCCTGGCCAGCGGCACCACACCGTCGTCAGCGGTCGCCGGCTGGACCCCGCAACGCGCCTGAACACTCGCGGCCGCCCGCTCCGACGGCCGCGTCCCCTCCTACCCCCCGCGCGCACCCTCCCGCACCCCGAACTCCTCGACCAGGGCGGCATAGGTCCGGCGCAGCCCCTCCTCGATCGGAACCTCCGCCCGCCACCCGAGCTCGCGCTCGGCCCGCGACACGTCCAGGCGGCTGTGCCGCAGCTCGCCCGGACGGAGGTCCGCCAGCTCGGGCTCCAGGGCAACCTGCGCCGCGGCGCTGAGCCCATCCCAGACGTTCCTCACATCTGTCTCCACACCGGTGGCGACGTTGAACGTGCCGCGGCGACCGGAGGCGGCGAGCAGAGCGCGCACCACGTCCTCGACGTACACGTAGTCCCTGGTGGGGACGCCGTGGCCGTAGAGCCTCGGCGCGCGGCCCGTGTGCAGGCAGTGGCTGAAGATCGCCACCACCCCCGCCTCCCCGTGGGGGCTCTGGCGGGGACCGTAGACGTTGCCCAGGCGGCACACCGCGTGGGGCACTCCCGAGGAGAGCGACCACGTGTTCACATACGCCTCCGCCGCCCACTTCGAGGCGCCGTAGGGGGAGAGCGGAGCAGGGATGCGCTCCTCGGGGGTGGGCATCGGGGCCTCGTCCCCGTACAGCGCGCCCCCGGTCGAGGTGAACACCACCGGCACCCCCAGGCACCCGGCGACGTCCACCACGTTAAGCGTGCCCCGCACGTTGACCTCGCAGTCGCGGCCGGGGTCCGCGACGGAGGCCACCACGCTGGCCTGCGCGGCGAGATGGAAGATCGCGCGCGGAGCGGCCCGCTCGATCGCGCCGTGCAGGGCCGCGCGGTCGGTGATGTCAAGCGTGTGCAGCGTCGCCCCCTCCGCCACGTTGCGGGCATCCCCCGAGGAGAGGTCGTCGACCACCTCCACCTCGTAGCCCTCGGCGAGCAGGGCGTCCACGAGGTGCGAGCCGATGAACCCGGCTCCGCCGGTGACCAGGGCGCGATTGGACACGCCGGGAATCTAATCTAAAGAAGAGGGGCCCGGCTCGCCGGCCTCTAGCCGACGATCTGCGCGTCGGCGGGGCGCTCCTCTCGCGGTTCGCCCTCCGACACCGCCCGCTCCAGCAGCCCCTCGACGGTCTCGATCGCCTTGTCGATCCGCTCCAGCGCCTGGGGCTCCTCCTGGCGGCCCAGCATGTAGCGGCGCAGTGTCGCCAGCACCCTGCGTGCGATCCCCATCGCCGCCCGCTCGCGCTCGGGGTCGATCTTGCCCTGCTTCTTGAGATCCACCACCCGGCGCACCGCCGGCTCGATCACCGCACCCGGTAACGCCATCGCCGCCACGCCGTCCTCGATCGCCTGCGCGATCGCCCCCTCCGCGGTCTCCGCGTCGCCGCGCTCGATCGCCCTGGAGAAGGTCTCCAGCACCCCCTCGAGCAGCGCCTGCGGGTCCGACTTCAGCTGCTCGCGGGCGTCGGGGCCGGAGCGCGAGAGCACTTCCAGGAAGGTGTCCAGTAGCACCGGGTCGAAGTGGTGTCCGCGCTGCTCGTGCATCAGGTGAACGGCCTGTTCGATCGAGTAGGCGGTGCGGTAGACGCGGTCGCTGGTGAGCGCGTCGAACACGTCCGCGACCGCCACGATCCGGCCTTCGATCGGTATCTCCTCGCCGGCGAGGCCGCGCGGGTAGCCGCTGCCGTCCCACTTCTCGTGGTGGCTCAGGGCGATCGTGGCGGCCATGTCGAGAATCGAGGAGGAGGAGCCCCGCAGCAGGCGGTGGCCCTCCTCGGCGTGGGTCTCGACGATCGCGCGCTCCTCGGCGGTAAGCGGGCCGGGCTTCAGCAGAATCGCATCGGGGATCGCGACCTTGCCGACGTCGTGCAGGGGGGCCGCGTAGCCGAGCCGCTCACAGAGCTCCGCATCGAGGCCGACGTGCTCGGCGAGCAGCGTCGAGAAGCGTCCGATCCGCTCGATGTGCGCACCGGTGTCCTCGTCGCGGAACTCGACCGCCATCGAGAGGCGCCGCACGGTCTCCGACTGCGCGATCTCGAGCTCCGAGAGCGCGCGGTGCAGCTCTCCGGAGCGGTCATCGATCTGGTGCCGCAGCACCTCGCGCCCGCGCTCCCCGACGCGCCGTCCCAAGAGGCCGGCGGCCACGATCGCCACCGCGACGTAGATAGCCGCCTGGGTGTGGCTCTGGGCGATGATCGCCCCGACGGCGCCAGCGGCCAGCACCGCCGCCAGCGGCGTCCATGGGAGCAGCGCGCGGAGGCGGCTGCGGATCCGGATTGAATCCTCGGCGGCAGGTCCCTTCCCCACGCGTTCGAGGTTACTCCACCGTTCGGGCATTTCCACTGGATCAGGTCTCCTCCCCGCGCGCTCGGCGAGCCCGCCATGGGACGTGAGGGGCAGCGGGGGGAGTGGACGAATTTTCGACCCTGCCCACGTGCGGCGGGGCGGTCCGCCGGGGCCTCGCGCGGAGGAGGCGGTCCGGGCCCCCGGATAGAGTTCCGAGTCGTGCGCCCTCGGCTCCCGTTCGCGGCAGGTCTGTCGCTCCTGATCGCCGTGACGGCACTCGCCGGCTGCGGGGGCTCCTCGGGCAACGGCGTCGGGTCGAAATCGCCGACCGAGATCGTGGCGGCGGCCAAGGCGGCCGCGGACGGCGCGAGCACGGTGCACGTCTCGGGCTCGACGGTCACGGGCGGAGCTCCGATCGTGCTCGACCTGAGCCTCGTGGCCGGGAGGGGAGGCCGGGGTCGGCTTTCGGAGAATGGGCTGAGCTTCGAACTGGTCGAGATCGACGGCACGATCTACATCAGCGGCAGCCCCGCCTTCTACAAGCACTTCGCGGGCCCCGCCGCGGCCCAGCTGCTCCAGGGGAAGTGGCTGAAGGCGCCGGTCTCCAACGCGAGCTTCGCGGGGCTCTCCTCGCTGACCGACCTGCGCGCGCTGCTCGACGCGGCACTCGCGACGGGCAACAAAACGCTGGCGGCAGCCGGCACGAGCACGATCAACGGGCAGGCGGTCGTGGGCGTCAGGGACACCTCCCAGAACGGGACCCTCTACGTGGCCACGACGGGACAGCCCTACCCGATCGAGATCACCAAGGGCGGCGCTGGCGGGGGCACGATCACCTTCGAGGAATGGAACAAGCCGGTCACGCTCACCGCGCCAGCGAACGCGGTAGACATCGAACAGCTCCAGAAAGGCTAGATCGTCAGGGCGACGTACTTGGTCTCCAGGTACTCCTCGATCCCCTCGAATCCACCCTCGCGCCCGAAGCCGGACTGCTTGACCCCGCCGAAGGGGGCGGCGGGGTTGGAGACGATGCCCTGGTTGAGGCCGACCATGCCGGTCTCGAGGCCCTCGGCGACGCGCAGCGCGCGGGAGAGGTCGCGGGTGTAGAGGTAGGCGACGAGGCCGTAGGAGGTGCGGTTGGCGGCGCCCAGGGCCTCCTCCTCGGTGGAGAAGGTGGCGATGGGGGCCACCGGCCCGAAGATCTCCTCCGCGAGCGCGCGCGCATCGGGGGGCACGTCGGCGAGCACGGTGGGGGCAAAGAAGTAGCCCGGACCCTCCAGCGGTGAGCCGCCGGTCAGCGCACGGGCGCCGCGATCGACGGCGTCGCCCACGAGCTCGGTGACGGTGGCGCGCTGGCGCTCGTCGATCAGCGGGCCCACGTCGGTGCCGGGCTCGGTGCCGCGCCCCACCCTGAGCGCCCCCATGCGCGCGGCGAGCCGCCCGGCGAACTCCTCCGCGAGGGACTCGTGCACGTGGAAGCGGTTGGCGGCCGTGCAGGCCTCCCCGACGTTGCGCATCTTCGCCGTGAGGGCGCCCTCAACGGCGGCGTCGAGGTCGGCGTCCTCGAAGACGAGGAAGGGGGCGTTGCCCCCCAGCTCCATGGAGACGCGGAGGACCTGCTTGGCGGACTGCTCGATCAGGGTGCGCCCGACCTCGGTGGAGCCCGTAAAGGAGAGCTTGCGGGTGCGCCCGTCGCGCAGCAGCGGCTCGATCACGGCGCCGGAGCGGCGGGCGGTGATCGTGTTCAGGACCCCCCCCGGCAGGCCGGCCTGCTCGAGGATCCGCGTCAGCGCGAGCATCGAGAGGGGGGTCTGCTGGGCGGGCTTGACGACGATCGTGCAGCCGGCCGCGATCGCGGGGGCGAGCTTGCGGGCGCCCATCGCCATCGGGAAGTTCCAGGGGGTTACGAACACGCAGGGACCCACGGGCTGGCGCATAGTGAGGATGCGCCCAGCGCCGGTGGTGTTGACCATGTAGCGGCCGTGTATGCGCACCGCCTCCTCGGAGAACCAGCGCAGGAAGTCGGCGGCGTAGGCGATCTCGGCGCGGGACTCCGCTAGGGCCTTGCCCATCTCGAGGGTCATCAGCAGCGCCAGCTCCTCGCGCCGGGCGGTGAGCGCCTCGTAGGCGCGGCGCAGGATCTCCCCGCGCTCGCGCGGGGGATGGGCGGCCCACTCGGCCTGGTGCTCGGCGGCGCTCGCCAGCGCCTCGAGCGCGTCGGAGGGTTGCGCGTCGGGGACCTCGATCAGCGTCTCCCCCGTGGAGGGGTCCTCGACGGGGAGCGTCCCCCCTCCGCTGGCCGCCCGCCAGCGTCCGCCGATGTAGAGCTCGGTGGGGACCCCCTCCAGTACTGCCTGCTCGCTGCTCCTATCGGCCATCTGCGGTGCTCACCTCTTCGTGGAGTCGTTGTTGGGATCGGGGGGCGGCGTTCGCAGCTCATGGTCGGGGCCTCCGCGGCCGATCAATGAGGGCTGTTCCCGACCGCGCGTGTGCGAACGGAATCGAACGATGCGCCCAAGCTACCACCGCTCCTCCCCACGCAAACCGCTTCTCGCGACGGCGCTCCTCGCGATCATGCTGCTCCTACCCGCACCCTCGGCCGCTTCCGTGCGCGCCGCGGCGACCCCGACATTGGTGATCCAGGGAGCCGGCGACGGCCACGGGGTGGGGATGAGCCAGGAGGGGGCGCTGGGGTACGCGCAGCACGGATACGACTACCAGGCGATCCTCGCCCACTACTACACCGGCACCGCCCTGGGGAGCGTCTCAGAGCAGACGAAGATCACGGTGCTGATGGGCGGGAAGGTCCGCGCGATCCCCCTCGAAGCCTACGTACGCGGAGTGGTGGGGGCGGAGATGCCCGGGGATTGGCCGCTCGCGGCGCTGGAGGCGCAGGCGGTGGCGAGCCGCACGTACGCGCTCACCGACCACGCCGGCGGAGCGCGCTTCGACGTGTACGCGGACACGCGCTCGCAGGTGTACCTGGGCAGGAAGGCGCAGACGGCCCAGACGGACGCGGCGGTGGCGGCGACGGCGGGCCAGGTGGTGACCTACGGCGGACAACCCGCGATCACGTACTTCTTCGCGAGCTCGGGGGGGATGACCGAGAGCGTGCAGAACGGCTTCCCGGGCGCCACGTCGGAGCCGTGGCTGCAGGGCGTCTCGGACCCCTACGACCAGGGCCCGCCGCATAGCTGGACGGTGAGCATGAGCTTCCCCACGGCGGCGGCGCGGCTGCGCGGCCTGGTGAGGGGTGCGTTCCGCGGCATCGAAGTGCTGCGCCGGGGCTACTCCCCGCGGGTCGTCTTGGCGTACGTGCTGGGCTCGACGGGGCGCACCGAGATCAGCGGCCCAGAACTGACCAGCCGCCTGGGGCTAAGCTCGACGTGGGCGTACTTCAGCGTGCGCACAGCCCACGGAACCCGGGCCGAGCCGGATCTGAGCCACCGCACGGCGCCAACGCCTGCGCCGGAATCACCCTCCCCAACGGGCACCGCACCATCGACGGACACCTCACCGACAGCGCAGGCGGATGGACCCGAAGGCGGCACGACCGCCGGCGGCAGTCCCGTCGCGGGTGCGGGCGGCGGAACAACCCCTCCGTAGACGGGCGCCGTAGGCTTCATCGATCGACGCCCCGCTGCTGATCGCCGACGTGCCGTGGCTGCTGTACCGAGCGTACTTCGCGCTGCCCAAATCGATCGTGGACGGCGAGGGACGCCCAGTAAACGCGCTGCTGGGAACGGTGAACGCCCTGCTGTCGGCGATCGAGGCGCGGCCCCCGCGCGCGGTCGTGGCGTGCCTGGGCGCCGAGCAGGCGGACTACCGGGTGGAGCTGTACCCGCCC
The DNA here is from genome assembly GCA_963771915.1 of uncultured Solirubrobacterales bacterium. GTDB lineage: Bacteria > Actinomycetota > Thermoleophilia > Solirubrobacterales > Solirubrobacteraceae > Palsa-744. The sequence goes on from CAVYVD010000001.1 coordinate 1,558,874, forward strand.
TACCACGCCCACCGCGATCCGATGCCGCCGGAGCTCGCGAGTCAGTGGGAGCGCGCCCCCGAGCTGCTGGCGAGCCTCGGCTGGACGGTGAAGCTCGAGCGTGGACCTGGAGGCGGACGACGTGATGTTCTCCTTCGCGCGCGTAGAGACGGCGGCGGGCGGGCGGGCGCTGCTGCTCACCGGCGACCGCGACCTCTTCCAGGCGGTGGGGGAGCGCACGGCGATTCTCGAACTGCCCAAAGAGGGGAAGCCGGTGGAGGTCGGGCCGGAGCAGGTGCGTGAGCGCTACGGGATCGGACCGGAGCTCGTGACGGACTTCATCGCGCTGCGCGGCGACCCCTCCGACGGCCTGCCGGGCGCACCGGGGATCGGCGCGAAGACGGCCGCGGAACTGCTGCGGCGCCACGGCTCGCTGGAGGGGGCGTTGCGCGTGGCGCATAGCTCCCCCACACGGGAGCGCCCGCGGATCGTTGGGGCGCTGAGCGAGAACGCAGAGCTGCTGCGGACGTTCAAGGAGGTTGCCACGCTCGTGCAGATCGACGTGCAACGCCCGCCCGACCGCGCCACGGACTTCGCGTCTGGCGCCCGCGCGGCAGGTGAGATGGGGATGGAGCGATTGCGCTCGCGGATGGAGTCACTCGCCGGTCGGGTAGGCTGAGCGGAGTTCCCATCGCCTGGGCACACACCGGCAGCGTCTGGGCGAGCTAGCGAACGCGACCGCTCAGGAGGAAGACCCGAGGATTCCCTCCTCTCGCGCCCAGCGCTCGAAGCCGACGAGGTAGCGGTCGAGCTCATCCACAAGGACCAGGACGCCCTCGCGCAACGTCCTCCAGTTGGCGGGCGGGTAGGCGTGGCCGAGGATGTCGCGCAGCTCCTTGACCCGCTGCAGGCGCGAGGCGGATTCGTGAGAGATGACGCCGAGTGCGGCGAGTCGTTCCCAGTGGTGGCCCGGGGACTTGTCCACCACGCCGAGGCGCTGCCCCTCTGCCAGGCTTCGCGCTGCCAGCTCGTGCAGCCAGTTGACGAGCACCTCGTACAGGCGCTCGACGGACGCCACGCGGTTGCGCTCGTGGGCGTTCCGCGAGTGCGCGGCGGCGAGGAACTCGTTCTCCGCGAAGCTCGGCCCGAACCCCTCCATCGCTACGAGCAACTGCTCGCGGGCGCTGGGAATCTCCTGGAGGATGAGGCCGATTCGGCGCTGGCCCTTTGATAGGCCGCCAGCTGTCACGACGCCTGCGCCAGTCGCTCCCTGGCGGCCGCGAGCGTCGCGCGAGCGCGAGCCATGGTCAACTCGTCTTCGCGAGCCCCCGCCGCGAGGATCTCATCGCGACGCTGGAGGAGGGTGCTCCAGAGACCATCGCGGTCGATTAGCACGCGCCCCTCGCGCAGGACGTCGGCGAGCAGCGAGAGCTGTGCCTCGGCCTGCTCCAGCATGACGACGTCCACGGGTGTATCCAACGCGCGACGCAGACGGATCCGCAGACCCGCTTGTGTACTCCATTCGGGCCTGCGGTGGACGACCAGCAGGTCCACATCCGAGTCCGTGGTGTCCTCGCCGGTCGCGGCCGAGCCGAAGAGAACGGCCAGGCGCACGTCGCGCTCGGTGCGCAGCGCGGCAAGCAGCTTGGAGAGCAGCGCCCAGTGATCGCGCAGGTAGGCACCCTCCGCCTCGGAGAGCTCGAGCTGGCCGCGAGCGAGACGGCGACCGCGCAGCAGGCCGCCGCTGACATGGCGGCGCAGGGTGCGCTCGCTGCAGCCAACCTCCGCCGCCGACCGAGCCAGTACTAACCCCATGCGTCCAGAGTACCAGCTCGTGTGTCCGAATGTTAAATCGGTGTGTCCGAGCACAGTGTCCGAGCACAGAGTCCATGCTCTATGCGTCCAGGTCCTCGCGATCCGCCGGGCTACGGTGTGAACTTGACGGTGATCACGTCCCCGTCGCGCATGAGGTAGTCGCGGCCCTCCAGGCGCAGCGTGCCGCGTTCCCGCGCTGCGGCGTAGCCGCCCGCGTCGACGAGCTCCCGCCAGCCGATCACCTCGGCGCGCACGAAGCCCCGCTGGATGTCCGAGTGGATCTGGCCCGCGGCGTGCCACGCGGTGAGACCCTCGCGCAGGTGCCATGACTGGGCGGGCTTGGCCTCGCCGGCGGTGAAGAAGGCGTTCAGGCGCAGCAGCGCGAAGGCGCCGCGGACGACTCGCACGAGACCGGACTCGCTGACACCGAGCTCGGAGCGCATCGCGGCGGCGTCCTCGTCCTCGAGCTCGCCGAGCTCCGCCTCGATGCGCGCAGAGACCGCCACCGCGCCCGCGCCCTGGGCGGCGGCGTGGGCCGCGATCTCCGCGGGGACCTCCTCGGAGCCCTCGTCGACGTTGGCGAGGAACAGCACGGGCTTGGCCGTGAGCGAGCCGAGGTCGCGCGCGGCATTGGGGGCCTCCTCGGGCAGGGGCACGGTACGCACGGGGCGCCCCGCCTGCAGGGCGGCGATCGCCTCGTTCAGCCACGCCTCCTCGGCGGCCGCCGCGCGGTCTCCCCCGCGGGCGGTTTTGGCGACCCGCTCCACGCGCCGCTCGGCCTGCTCAAGATCCGCGAGCGCGAGCTCCGCCTCGATCGTCTCGATGTCGCGCAGCGGGTGCACATCGCCCTCGGGGTGCACCACGCTCTCGTCGCGGTGGGCGCGCACCACGTGCACGATCGCGTCGGTCTCGCGGATGTTTGCGAGGAAGCGGTTGCCGAGGCCCTCCCCCTGGTGAGCGCCCGCGACGAGCCCGGCGATGTCGTGGAAGTCGATCGTGTCGTAGACGATCCCCGAGGCGCCCACCGTGGCCGCCACCTCGTCCAGGCGGCGGTCCACGACGGGCACCACGGCGACGTTGGGCTCGATCGTGGTGAAGGGGTAGTTGGCCGCCTCCGCCCCGGCTTTGGTGAGCGCGTTGAAGACCGAGGACTTGCCCGCGTTGGGCATCCCCACGATGCCGATACGGGTGCTCACCGCGGCGCCTCCCCGCGAGTTGGGAGAGGGCGATCCGCTGGGTGCGCAGCGAGAGCCCCCCCTCCCCCTCCCTCCAATCCCGCCGCCCCCCGGGCGGCGACGACGGTTCCCAGTACGGCGCCCGCCAGGACGTCGGAGGGGTAGTGGACCCCGAGATACAGGCGTGAGCACGCCAGGCACGCCGCGAGCGCGTACAACGGCGCCGCGGGCAGGCCCAGGCGCGCGTAGAGGCGCGCGCCGGCGAACGAGGTGGAGGCGTGGGCGCTCGGGAAGCTCAGCTGCGTGGGCGTGCCGGTCAACGCCGGCAGTCCGCGTAGCTCGGGGCGGGGCCGGCGGACGATCAGCTTGACGGTGGTGTTCAGCGCGAACGTCCCCGCCACCACGCCGCTCGCGCGGGCCCAGCGTGCGCGCCTCGGCCTGTCGAGCGCCCAGCCGCCGGCGCCGAGCGCGAGCCACACCGCTCCATGCTCGCCGAGCCGCGAGAAGCGCGCCACCGCGCGATCGCGACACGGACCATGCCCGCGGGTGCGCGCAAGCCGCAGAATCCGCTCGTCGAGGGAGCGCACCGTCGAGCCGGCTATACGGCGCCGAAGCCCACGCGCTGGTCATCCTCCTCGACCCGCACGTACACGACCTGCGCGAGGTCCAGGTGCACGGGGCCGTCCTCGGTTTCGAGCTCGTGCCAGCCCGCGCTGCCGAGCGACTTGTAAAGCGTCTGCAACTGCTCCTCGCTGACGCGCAGCGCGAGCACCTGGCCACCCTGGAAGCCGACGCTGACACGGCGTGGACCCGCCATCAGCCGGCCACCTCGCCGGAGGCGTGGACGACGACGCGATCCTCGCCGTGGCGTGCCGGCTCGACGATCTCCACCAGCACCCGCCCGATCTCCTTGGGCCTCAGGAAGGCCACGCGCGAGCCCCCGATCCCCACTCGGGGGCTTTTGTCGATCGGATCGAAGCCCGCTTGGTGCAGCTCATCGAGCGCGGCCTCGATGTCGGTGACCCCATAGGCGATGTGGTGCAGGCCGGGGCCGCGCTTGGTGAGGAACCTGCCGAGGGGAGTCTCGGGTCCGAGTGGGGCGAGCAGCTCGACGTGGTTCTCGCCGATGTCGAGCAGCACCGCTTCGACGCCCTGCTCCTCCACGATTTCCCGGAGGCCGACGTCGAGCCCCATGCGATCGCGCCAGAGCTCGAGCGCCGGCTCGATCTCGGGGACGGCGATGCCTACATGGTCGATGCGGTCGAACACTGGGGGGAGTCTAGAGGGATACGCCGGGGTCATCCAGCGGCGTGGCGGCGACGACCCGCAGGCCCACTCCGGGGGCGCGCTCCAGACGGGGGGTGCCGGCCATGATGCGATCGATCGCCTCGCGATCGAGGACCTCGTGCTCGAGCAGCTCGCGCGCGAGCGCGTCGAGCTGGGGGCGGTGGCCGACGATCATCTTCAGCGCCGCGCGCCTGCCCTCCTCGATCAGGTCCTGGCGCTCCTCGTCGCGGATGCGCAGCGTGGTCTCCGAGAGGCGCACGTCCCCCTCGGGGGAGCGACCCACGGCGGCGTTTCCCATCGCGAAGTCGTGCACCATCGAGTGGGCGATGTCCGCCACGCGTTTGAGGTCGTCGGAGGCGCCCGTGGTGACCTGGCCGAAAACCACCTGCTCGGCGACGCGCCCCCCGAGCAGCACGGTCACGTAGTCGAGCAGCTCCTCGCGCGTCTTCAGGTAGCGGTCCTCGGCGGGGAGGTTGAGCGTGTAGCCGAGCGCGCGGCCGCGGGGGACGATCGAGATGCGGTGCACGCGGTCCACCGAGGGCAGGAGCTCCCCGCAGAGCGCGTGGCCGGCCTCGTGGTAGGCAACCACGCGCTTCTCGTGGTCGTTGAGGACCCGGTGGGACTGCACCCCCGCGATCACCCGCTCCAAGGCTCCATCGAAGTCCGCGTCGGTGATCCCCTTGGCGCCGCGGCGCGCGGCGAAGATCGCGGCCTCGTTGCAGATGTTCGCCAGGTCCGCGCCCGTGAGACCGCTGGTCTGCTGGGCGACCAGCGCAAGGTCCACGTCGTGCAGCGGCTTGTCGCGGGTGTGCACCGCGAGGATCCCTTCGCGGCCCTTGACGTCGGGGGGCGCGACGAACACCTGGCGGTCGAAACGCCCCGGGCGCAGCAGCGCGGGGTCGAGCTTCTCCAGCAGGTTTGAGGCCGCGATCACCACCAGGCGGCCGTTGGTCTCGAAGCCGTCCATCTCGACCAGCAGCTGGTTGAGCGTCTGGTCCTTCTCGCCGGAGATGTCCATGCCGCGCCGCCCCCCCACGGCGTCGAGCTCGTCGATGAAGATGATCGCGGGCTGGTGCTTGCGCGCGATCGCAAACAGCCTGCGGATGCGGGCGGCGCCAAGGCCGGCGAACATCTCCACGAAGGCCGCGGCCGACTGCGCGAAGAACTGCGCGCCGGACTCGTGCGCGACGGCCTTGGCGAGCAGCGTCTTGCCGGTCCCCGGGGGGCCGTGCAGGAGGATCCCCTTGGGGACCGTGGCACCCAGCTTGCGGAACTGCTCGGGGTCGCGCAGGAACTCGACGATCTCCTGCAGCTCCGCCTTGGCCTCTTTGACCCCGGCGATATCGTCCCAGCCCACCGACTGGTTCGAGGAGGGCTTGATCTGCTGCGGCTTGACCCGCGGCATCACCTTCAGCATCCGCCACATCATGTAGATGAGGGCCGCGAAGAACACCATCATCACGACCGGCGACCACTGGTAGGCCCATTCCTGGATGTTGTGCACGAGCGAGGTCGCCGGCGCCGCCGGCGGGGGGGTCAGGGCGATCACCCCTGTGGTGAGTGCGGTATGCGCCGCCACCGCCGCAGGAGTCAGGTGGCGCAGCTCGGCGACCGAGTCCCCCGCCGCCCGCCACGCCGCCGCCAGCGCCGCGTTCAGCTCCCTATCCACTGTGCCCCGTCCGCTCCATCACCGTCACCATCCTTGGCTCGATCGATTCCATTATGGCCCAAGGCCGATCCTGATCACCCCAATACAGAACGCGCCAGGTCGCGGAAGAATTCCGCGGCGAATGCCACGTCGCGCACGTCGATGCGCTCGTCGGCGGCGTGGATCAACGGCATGCCCTCCAGCAGCGACTGGTGGCGCTGGGGGAAGAAGCCGTAGGCGACGCACTCCGGGAAGGCGGCGCGGAAGTGGCGGGAGTCGGTGAAGCCGGGGAGGATCACCGGCACCACCTCCGCGCCGGGGTCGCGCTCGGCGATCCAGCCGGAGATCGCCTCCATCAGTGGGGAGTCCGCGGGGGAGCGGTTGCCCACGACGCGCTCGGTGAACTCGATGCGGAAGTCCGGGATCTCCCCTGAGCGCGTGTCGCCCTCCCCCGCACCCCCCGGCCCGCCGCCTCCTGCGAACCGACCCGAGCCCGCTGGATGGGCGGGGTCGGGGTGGGTGGGCGCCAGCACTTCCGCGATCCCGCGGAGCACCTCCTCTTCGCCGAGGCCGGGGGGCACGCGGCAGTCGACTTTCACCTCGGCGCGGCTGGGGATCACGTTGATCTTCTCCGAGGCGCGGATGCGAGTGGGGGCGAAGGTGACGCCGAGCATCGGCTCGAACATGCTCGCCAGGCGGGGGTCGGCGGCGAGCAGGTTGGCGACCGCGCCCGCGGGGTCCCCGGGGTCCTCGCCGATGCCCCGCAGGAACGCCGCTGGCTCGGCGGTGAGCGTGTAGGCGGGCTGACGCTCCGCGAGGCGCGTCAGCAACGGGCCCATCTTCAGCAGCGCGTTCTCGGCGATCTTCGGCATCGAGGCGTGCCCCGCCACCCCCTCGGTGGTGAGCGTGAAGCGGAAGACCCCCTTCTCCGCGCAGCACACCCCGTAGCGTCGGCGGCCCCGGTAATCGAACACCGCGCCCCCGCCCTCGTTGACGAGCAGATCGCAGCGCACCTTCTCGGGGTGGGTGCGGGTCAGCCATTCGGCCCCGAGCCCCCCGCCCGTCTCCTCGTCGACGACGGACACGATCAGCAGGTCTCCGCGCGCGGGCCGCCAGCCGGAGCGCGCGAGCGAGACCGCGGCCGCCACCTCGGCCGCGACCTGGGACTTCATGTCGAGCGCCCCCCTCCCCCACACGCAGCCCTCGGCGAGCTCGCCCGACCAGGGGTCCCGGCTCCACTCCGCGGGGTCGGCGAGCACGGTGTCAACGTGGCTGAGATAGCAGAGCGTGGGGTGGGCGGGATCCCGATTCTTCTCGTGAACGAGGGGCCCGACCCTCTCGCCGCGCAGCCGCGCCACGAGGTTGGGGCGCTCGGACCGCGTCCCCAGCAGCTCGCACTCGAAGCCCGCACCGGCGAGGAGTATCTCCAGGTGCTCCTGCGCGGCCAGCTCGTTGCCGGGGGGGTTGACCGTGTTGAAGGCGATCAGCCGCTGGAGCAGCTGGACCGCCTCGCCGGCCAGGTCGGTGGTGCTCACCCCGGGATCGTACGCCGATCCCGGCCGGCGCCGGGCACCGCGGCGAGCAGCTCGCGCGTGTAGGGGTCCCTGGGCGAGGCGTAGAGCGTCTCGTTGGGCGCCAGCTCGACGATCCTGCCGGCGCGCATCACCGCCACGCGGTCGGCCATCTGGCGCACGACCGCGAGGTCGTGGGAGATCAGCAGCAGCGTCAGCCCCAGCTCGCGCCGTAGCTCGGATAGGAGATCGAGGATCTGGGCCTGGATCGTGACGTCGAGCGCCGACACCGGCTCGTCGGCGATCAGCAGCTTCGGTCCCAGCGCGAGCGCGCGCGCGATGCCGATCCGCTGGCGCTGGCCGCCGGAGAACTCGTGGGGGTAGCGGTTGTAGTGCTCGGGTTGCAGGCCCACCCGCTCCATCAGCTCGCACACCGCGCGCCGGCGCTGCGCCCTATCGCGGTGCAGGCCGTGGATCGCGAAGGGCTCGCCGACGATCGAGCCGGCCGTTTTGCGGGGATTCAGCGAGGAGTAGGGATCCTGGAAGACGATCTGCATCTCGCGGCGCACCGCCCTCAGTGCGGCGCCCCGCAGATGGGCGATGTCCTGACCCTGAAAGCAGATCTCCCCGCCGGTGGGCTCGAGCAGGCGCATGATCAGGCGCGCGGTGGTGCTCTTGCCGCAGCCGCTCTCCCCCACCAGCCCGAGCACCTCGCCGCGGCGCAGCTGGAAGCTGACTCCCGCGACCGCCTCGACGTGCGCGACGCGGCGCTGAAACACCACCCCGCGCGTGACCGGGAAGCGCTTGAGAAGATCGCGCACCTCGAGCAGCGGCTCGGCGGCCGCCGGGGGCCGATCGGGCGCGGGGGCATCGAGCGTCGGCATCGAGCGCAGGAGCCCCTGCGTGTAGGGATGGGAGGCCCGCCCACCCGCGTCCAGCACCTGCTCGGCGGAGCCCCGCTCGACGATCCGCCCGGTGTGCATCACCGCGATCTCGTCGGCCATCTCGGCGACCACCCCGAGGTCGTGTGTGATCAGCACGAGCGCCATCCCGAGCTCCCCGCGCAGGCGCCGCAGCAGCGCGAGGATCTGCGCCTGCACGGTCACGTCGAGCGCGGTGGTGGGCTCGTCGGCGATCAGCAGCTTCGGCTCGTTGGCGAGCGCCATCGCGATCATCGCGCGCTGGCGCATCCCCCCGGAGAGCTCGTGCGGGTAGGCGTCGACGCTCCGAGACGGCTCGGGGATGCCGACCAGCTCAAGCAGCGCGATCGTCTGCTCGCGAGCGGCACGCCTGGAGACTTCGCGGTGGGCGCGGATCGCCTCGACGATCTGCGCCCCAACGCGGTACAACGGGTGCAGGGAGGAGAGCGGGTCCTGGAAGACCATCGCCAGCTCGTTGCCGCGCAGCGCGCGCATCTGCCGCTCCGCCAGCGTTAGGAGATCGACGCCCTCGAACAGGATCCGCCCTGAGACGCGCGCGCCCTCGGCGCGGATCAGTCCCATCGCACTCAGCGCGCAGACGCTCTTGCCCGAGCCCGACTCGCCCACGATCCCGAGCGTGCGCCCGTGGTGGAGCTCAAAGGAGACGCCGCTCACGGCGTGCACCACCCCGCCCTCGGTGGGGAACTCGACGTGCAGGCCCTCGACCCTCAGCAGCGGCTGGCCCACCGCGTTCACAAAGCCACCGAGCCCTCCGGCGTGTGCGCCCGCCGGGTCACTTGAACCTCACCCGGGGGTCGAGATAGGCGTAGGAGATATCCACGAAGATGTTGGCCACGACGATGAACAGCGCCGCCAGCAGCACGGTGCCCTGGATGATCGGGAAGTCGGCGTGGGTGAGCGCGTCGTAGTTCAAGCGCCCCACGCCGGGGATGTCGAAGACGACTTCGATCAGCAGCGCCCCGCCGAGCAGCGTGCCGAGGTCGAGGCCGAGCACGGTGACGATCGGCGTGATCGCGGCGCGCACCCCGTGGCGCAGGATCACGCGCCGCTCGGAGAGGCCCTTGGCGCGGGCGGTGCGGATGTAGTCCTGGTCGAGCACCTCCAGCAGGTTGGCGCGCAAGAGGCGCGCGTACACCGCGGCGAAGGTGGCGGCGAGCACGAGCCAGGGGAGGATCAGCGAGGTGAGCCATTTCCCGGGGTCGCTGCTGAGGCCGACGTAGCTGCCGGCGCCCGGGAAGACCTTGAGCTTGCCGACGTCCGCGGCGAGGAGGAACAGCGCGATCAGCCCGAGCCAGTATTCCGGGGCGGAGATGAGCACGAGCGCGGTGCCCATCGCGGCACGGTCGAGCCATGTGCGCCGGCGCACCGCGGAGACGATCCCCACCACGAGGCCGCTCGCCAGCCAGATCACCACCGCGCCGGCGGCGAGCGAGATGGTGGCGGGCAGCCGTTCGGCGATCAGGCTCCTGACGGAGGCCTCGCTGTAGTAGCTGTAGCCGAGGTCGAGGTGCAGCAGCACCCCCTTCATGTAGTCGTAGAACTGGGTGGGGAGTGGTCTGTTCAACCCCAGCTCGCGGGTGATCTCGGCGATCACCTTCGCGCTCGGCGAGCGCCCGGCGCGCAGCGCCGCCGGATTGGCGCTGGGGAAGAGGTAGAAGAACAGGAAGGTGAGCGCCGCGACGATGAACAGCAGCGCGACGCCCCACAGAACGCGGCGGATGATGTAGAGAGTCATGGCGCTTACACGGGGCCCACCCCGGCAGGCCACAGCGCCGGGGTGGGCCCCGCCCAACTCACTTCAGTGAGGTGAAGTCGTAGTCCCACGTGCCGGTGTTCCACAGCTGGTTGACGCCGGCGACTCCCCTGCCCTCGATCTGCGCCGCGCTCGCGTATACCTCGGGCAGGGCGGCGGCCTGCGCCACCAGCATTTCGTCGACCTTCGCCCACGCTTCGGCGCGCGCCGGTTCGCCCACCACCAGCGATGCCCTTTCCATCGCGGCGTTGATCCGCGGATCGTTGAGCTGACTCCAGTTGGCGTTGCCTTCGGGGCTGATCGTGGGCCCGTAGAACGCCGGATAGAGCACCGTCTGGGGGTCAGCGAAGTCGCGCACCCAGCCGACGTTGGGGCAGACGTCGATCTCCTGCGCCGGCACCGTGCAGTACTTGCCGTACATCACCGATTTGTCGACCAGCGTGAGGTGGGTTTTGAATCCCAGGCTCTGCAGCGTCTGGTTGACGATCTGCGCCATCGCGTCTTCCGGTTCGCCGGTCGCGCCGACGAGCTGCAGAGTGCCGCCCCCGGTGTACCTGCCGCCGGGGTAGCCGGCGAGCTTCATGTACTTGGCGGCGACCGCCATGTCGCCTTCGGGGTGTTCGTTGTAGTCCATCTTCGGCCCCGCGGCGCCGCCCGCCTGTTCGTAGCCGGCCACGGTGGGGTAGAGGAAGTGGGTCATCGGCTGTCCCGTGAGCGGGCCGCCGCGCACCTTGACGATCGCGTCGCGGTCGAGCGCGGCCCACACGGCCTTGCGCAGGTCGACGTTGGTGAACGGCCCGTGCGCCGTATCGAGCGAGGCGTAGTAGGTGCCCGAGCCCGGGGTGAAGGTGATCTGCTGCGGATAACGTTCGTAGGCTTCCTTGACGGCCGACTGCGCGGGGGTGTCGTTTTGAACGATGTCTTCGCCCTGCAGCACTTTCTGGCCGATCACCGTCGATTCGGCGCCGATGTTGATGTCGATCTGGTTGAGGTACGCCTGGCGGAAGTCGCTATGGGAATTCCACCTGGGGTTGCGCACGAGCGTCGCCGACTTGCCCGGCTGGTAGCCGATGCCGAGGAATTTGCCCGCGCTGTCGGCCTTCAGCATGTAGGGCCCGGTCGCGACGATGTATTCGCTGCCGTAGGTCGTCGGTTTGTGGGCGTCGAGCGGCTTGGCGAATTCCGGGGGCAAGGGGGCCGATAGCGGTAGGCTGAGCGCTCCCACGAGCAGCGCGGAGGTGGGTTTCGTGAGGTGAAAGACGATCGTGTACCTGCTCGGCGTTTCGATCCCGGGGATCGGTCCTCCAGTTGCCTTTTCGGCACCGGCGATGTCGCTGAAGTAAGAGTGGAAGTAGGGGTTGGGGACGTCCGGGTTGGCGCCGCGCTCGATCGCGTAGGCGACGTCGCCGGAGCTCACTTCGCGGTTGACGGGCGGGCTGAAGTAAATGTGCGGCCTGATCTGGATAGTCACCGTCCTGCCGCCGTCGGTGATCGCCGGCGGGCCCGCGGCGAGGTCCGGTTCGAGTTTGGAGGCGTTGTTGGGGAGGTAGGAGTAGAGCGAGCGCTGCGTCGCGGAGGTGATCGTGTAATCCTCGGCGCTATACGCCTCACCGGGGTCGAAGTGTTCGAAGTCCTCGTGGTCGTAGACGATCAGCGTCCCCCCACGTCTCTTGCCATAGAGCTGCTGGCCGCTCGGCGACTCACCAGACTTCAGCGGAATGCTGCTGGTGGCGCTTGAGCCGGTGTTGCTCGAACCGCACGCGGCGAGCACAACGGCGAGCACGCCGGCGAGCAGCGCCAACGCCGTGGCCCTTCTCCATCTATAACGGTTGTCAAGCATGGCCCTTATCTCCTCCTCTGGTGATTACTTGATGGACCGGCCCATTCGCGGGTTGAGTGCGTCCTGCAGACCATCCCCGAGCAGGTTGAAGGCGAGCACGGTGAGCAGCAGCGCAAGCCCGGGGAACAGCATGTACCACCATGCGGTGTTGAAGATCGGTGTCGCGTCGGCGAGCATCTGCCCCCAGCTGGCGGCCGGGGCGCGCACGCCGACGCCGAGGAACGAGAGCGCGGCCTCCAGCAGGATGTTCGCGGGGATCAGCAGGCTGGCGTAGACGATCAGCGGCGCGGTGAGGTTGGGCAGGATCTCGCGGAAGACGATGCGCGCGTTCGAGGCCCCCAGCGAGCGGGCGGCCTCGACGAACTCCCGCTCGCGCAGGGAGAGCACCTGGCCGCGCGCGATCCGCGCTATGTAGGTCCAGTTGAACAGTGCGACGATCGCGACGATCGTGGAGACGCCGGGCTGAATCGCGCCTTTCACGCAGCCCCGCACGCTGCACGCGGCCCCCAGCCCGAGGCCGACGAGCAGCACCGGAAAGCACAGCACCACGTCGGTGAGCCGCGAGAGGAGCGTGTCGGTCAGCCCGCGGTAAAAGCCCGCGAGCAGACCGACGACCGTGCCGATCGCGGTGGCGATCGCGGTGCCGATCACCCCCACCTCGAGCGAGGTGCGCGCGCCGTAGAGGACGCGCGCGAACACGTCGCGGCCGAGCTGGTCGACCCCGAAGGGGTGCACGGCGCTGGGCCCCGTGGGGCTGCCGAAGGCGTCGAGGGCGTTCGGGTTCTGCACATAGGGGCCGGGAACGCCCGCGATCTGCACGATCAGCGGAGCGGCGATCGCGACCATCACGAGCAGCGCGATGAAGCCGAGCGAGACGAGCGCGACGCGGTCGCGGCGCAAACGCCGCCAGAAGAGCCGCCAGGGCGAGCGCGCGAACGCCCCGCCGGCGGGTTCCCACCCACCGGCGTCGAATCCGCCCGCGGAATCCCAGCCGTAGCGCCCACCCAGCGCGGGATCGGCTACAAGGATGTCGGCGGCGCCGGTTGTCATACCACAACGACCCGAGCCGGGGAGGGCGTGTTTCTAATATGGATCACCAGCCATAAAGGTTCGACACCCTCGAGCCGGCCACCTCCCGCGATACTTCCAAAGATGGACACCCTCTTCGAGCCCGAGGATGCCGAGGCGGCCCGCTCGGGGGAAATAGGAGCCCGTCCGCTGGCGGTGCGCGTGCGGCCGGCCCACCTGGAGGAGTTCGTCGGCCAGACCCACCTGCTGGGGAGAGCTCGGCGCTGCGTACCGCGATCGAGCAGGGCCACCCCACTCGATGATCCTCTACGGCCCCCCGGGCGCAGGCAAGACGACCCTCGCGCGGATGGTGGCGGAGCGCTCGCGCGCGGTGTTCGAGGAGCTGAGCGCGGTGCAGGCGGGCCGCGCGGAGGTGCGCGGGGTGCTCGAGCGCGCCGCCCACCGCCGCGCCACCAGCGGGCGGGGACTGTGTTCTTCCTCGACGAGATCCACCGCTTCAACAAGGCCCAGCAGGACACCCTGCTGCCGGCGGTGGAGGAGGGAGTGGTGACGCTGATCGGAGCGACCACGGAGAACCCCGCGTTCGAGGTCAACGGGGCGCTGCTCTCGCGGATGCGCGTGTACGCGCTGCAGGCGCTGTCCGCGGAGGAGATCGCAGAGGTGCTGCGGCGCGCGCTCGCCCGGGGACTCGACGCCTCGCCGGTCGCCGACGGCGCGCTCGACGTTCCTGGCGGCGCGCGCGAGGGCGACGCGCGCACGGCGCTGAACGCGCTGGAGCTGGCGGTTGCGACCGCGGGGGAGCTGGGCGAGAGCAGTGTGGGGATCGCGCGCGCGGAGGACGCCCTGCAGCGCCGCGCGGTGCTCTACGACCGCAAGGGGGACCGTCACTACGACTACATCTCCGCGTGGATCAAGGCCACCCGGGGCTCGGACCCGGACGCCTCGCTGTATTACCTCGCGGTGATGCTGGAGGGCGGGGAGGACCCGCGCTTCATCGTGCGGCGCATGGTGATCCTCGCCTCGGAGGACATCGGCAACGCCGACCCCGCGGCGCTGGGGGTCGCGGTGGCGGCGGCGCAGGCCGTCGAGCACGTGGGGATGCCGGAGGCCAAATTCGCGCTCGCCCAGGCCGCCATCTACCTCTCGCTGGCGCCGAAGTCCAACGCCGCGGGCCGCGCGCTGGGCGCGGCGCGGCATCACGTGCGCGAGCAGGGCGCCGCGCCCGTGCCGGGGTGGCTGCGCTCGGGGCCGAGGCCCGGCCAGGAGGTTGGTGGCTACGACAACCCGCACGGACACCCCGGGCACCTCTCCCCGCAGGACCTGCTGCCGGAGGAGGTGGCCGGCGCGCGCTTCTACGAGCCCGACGAGGCCGAGGCGGCGCTGGCGGAGCGGTTGGCTCAGGTGCGCCGCGACAGGGGGCGATAATCAACGGGCATGGGCACCGCCTCAACCTCATCAGCCGAGACCGCCGCGCCGGACACGCTGCGCTCGCGCAACCCGGCCACGGGGACGATCCTGGGGAGCGTCGCCGGCCACGGCACCGGAGCAGGTGGAGGGAGTGGTGGAGGCGGCGCGCAAGGTGCAGCCGCTGTGGGCGCTGCTGCGGGTGGAGGACCGCGCGCGCTACATGCGCAGGGTGGCGCAGGCGATCATCGACGAGTTCGAGGAGCTCACCCAGCTGATCGCCCGCGAGCAGGGCCGCCCGCGGGCGGAGGTCGCGAGCATGGAGCTGCTGGCGGCGATCGACGCGCTGATCTGGGTCGCGGACGACGGAGCGCGCGTCCTGGGTTCCCGGCGCGTGGGGGTCCACCGCTCGATGTCGCCCTCCCTGCGGGCGCGGATCGCGTATGAGCCGTTCGGGGTGATCGGCGTGATCGGGGCGGGGAGCGCGCCCTTCGCCCAGCCGCTCGGCCAGATCGCGGGGGCGCTGCTGGCGGGCAACGGGGTGGTCTTCAAGCCCGCGCGGCGGGCCTGCCTGACGGGGGAGCGGATCGCGGGGGTGCTGGCGCGGGCGACCCTGCCCGAGGGCCTCGTGCGGCTCGTGCACGGGGGCACGCAGGTGGGAGTGGCGCTCGCGCGCGCACCGGTGGACAAGGTGCTGTTCACCGGGTCCCCCGCGGTGGGCCGCGCGGTCGCACGCGCGAGCGTCTCGGGCGAGAAGGAGGTCACCGTGGAGCTGGGGGGCAAGGACGCGATGCTGGTGCTCGCCGACGCACACGTCGCCCGCGCCGCGAGCGGCGCGCTGTGGGCGGGCTGTGCCGGCGCGGGGCAGGCGCGGGGCTCGGTCGAGCGGATCTACGTCGAGCGCGAGGTCTGCGAGCGCTTCCTCACCCACATCGTGGCGGGCGCACGGGCGCTGCGCGTGGGCGACCCCGAGCGGGCGGGTGGGCATCCGATCACGGTCGGTCCGCTCGCCTCCGCACGGCGCCTGGAGCACGTGCGCGAGCTGGTGGACGAGGCCGTTGCCCAGGGCGCGCGGCTGCACTGCGGCGGCCCCCTCCAGTCACCGCCCGAGGGGTGCGCGCAGAGCGCCGCCTTCTACGCCCCCGCGGTGCTCAGCGGGGTGACGCACGAGATGCGCGTGATGCGCGAGCCCCTGGAGGGCCCCGTGCTCGCGGTGATGGCGGTCGACTCGACCGACCGCGCGATCGAGCTGGCCAACGACGGGGAGTACGCGCTGGGGGCCTCGGTCTGGACCGCGGACCGCCCCCGCGGCCTGCGGATCGCACGGGAGCTGCGCACGGGGATGGTGTGGCTCAACGACCACCTCCCCGCGCCCACGATCGCGCGCGGCCCGTGGGGCGCCGCGGCGGGCGGCGGCCTCGGCCGCACCCTCGGGGAGACCGGCCTGCGCGGCTGCGCGCAGGAGAAGCTGATCGCGTGGAGCCCCTCCGGCGCCCGCGGGCTGTGGTGGCCTCCCTACGACGCCCTGCACGAGCGGGCCGCGCGCACCGTCGCGCAGCTGCGCTCCGCGCGCGACGCCGACCGCGAGCGCGCCTGGCGCCATGGGATGGGCGCGCTCGTCCGCGTGGGGAGACGGGCGTTGCGGCGACCTTGACCGCCTCGCTGTTCTGATGGCGCATGCGCCATCAGACGACGCCGCACATGTGCGGCGTGGGCCACGCCACATGTGGCGTGGCCCCTATCTACGGCTACCCTTCTTGACATGCCCGCCCAGGCCTACGCAGGCAAGGAGTGCGTCTGCCAGCTGCGCAGGGGGATCTGCGACCAGTCGTGCGTGCGGGACATGCTCGACACCCCCTTCTACATCGCCTGCCTGAAACTGCGGGGCCGCCGCTGCCTCGTCGTCGGCGGCGGGGAGGTCGGCCTGGAGAAGGTGGAGGGGCTGCTCGCGTGCTCCGGGGACGTCACGCTGATCGCGCCGGACGCGCTGGGAGCGCTGCAGGAGCTCGCGCGCGAGGGCTCGATCCGTTGGGAACGGCGCGAGTACGCGGGCGCCCCGGACCTCGAGGGGGTCTTCATCGCGATCGCCGCCACCAACGACACCGATGTCAACATCCGCGTGTGGGAGGACGCCGAGCGCCGCGCGATGCTCGTCAACGTCGTGGATGTGCCCCCGTTGTGCAACTTCATCCTGCCCGCGATCGTGCGCACCGGGCCGCTGGCGATCGCGATCTCCACCGCGGGCGCCTCCCCAGCGCTCGCCAAGCGCATGAAGCGCGAGATCGCCGCGCTTTTCGGCGAGGAGTACGCGCGCCTGGCGGTACTGCTCAACGAGGTGCGCGGCTGGGCCAAGGACACACTCCCCACCTACGCCGAGCGGCGCGACTTCTTCGAGGGGATCGTGAACGGCGACCCCGATCCGATCAAGCTGCTGCGCCGCGGCGAAGACGCGGCCGTGCGCGAGCTGATCGAGCGTGCGCGGCGCGCGGGCGCGCTCCAGGTTGCGGGCGCCTGAAGGCAGAGTGGCCGCGCTCGAACTGGAGGACCTCACGCGGCTCTATGGCGAACGCGAGGCGCTCGCCGGGGTCTCGCTGTCGCTGCGGGAGGGCCAGACGCTGGTGGTGCTCGGCCCCAACGGCGCCGGCAAGACGACGCTGCTGCGGGTGCTCGCCACGCTGCTGCGCCCCCACGCGGGAGGTGTGCGCGTGCTGGGGAGCAGTCTCCCCGGGGAGTCGTGGGTGGTGCGCGGACGGATCGGCCTGCTCGGCCACGAGCCGCTGCTCTACCGCGAGCTCTCCGCGCGCGAGAACCTGCGCTACCACGCGCGCCTGCACGGCGTCGTCTTCGAGCGGGTCGAGGAGCTGCTCGCGGCGGTGGGCATGCTCGCGCGCGCCGAGGAACCCGTGCGCACGCTCTCCCGCGGGATGGTGCAGCGAGTCGCGATCGCGCGCGCCGTGCTGCACGACCCCGAGCTGCTGCTGCTCGACGAGCCGCGCGCCAACCTCGACCCGCGGGGGCGGAGCTGGTGGAGCCCCTGATCGGACCGTCCCGCGGCCGCACGCGCGTGGTGTGCAGCCACGATCCCCAGGGCGACCTCGCGGGCGCCGACCTCGTGCTCGGCCTGCGCGCGGGGCGCCCCGCGCTGCTCGCCGAGCCCTCGGCGGTGAACCCGGGGGCGATCGGGGAGCTCTACCGATGAGCGCCGCCACCGATAAGGCGCCGGCGCAGGCCGCCGCGGTCGGCGATCCCGCTGGGCGCTCGCGACGGGCTCAGCCCCCGGCTTCGCGCGCACAGTGGGAGCGCTGCTGCGCAAGGAGCTGCTCGTGGAGCTGCGCACGCTGGAGTCGGTGCCGGGGATGTCGCTGTTCGCGGTAACGGTCTTCGTGATCTTCCACTTCGCGCTGAATCGCACCGGCGTCAACGGGGACGAGGCGGCAGGGATTCTCTGGGTGACGCTGCTGCTGGCTGCGATGCTGGGGATCAACCGGCTGTTCGTCGCCGACGCCGAGGAGGGCGGCTTCGACGGCTTTCTGCTGGCGCCCGTGGACCGCTCGGCGCTGCTCGCGGCGAAGGCGCTGGCGCTGTTCGCCTACCTGGTGGTCCTGGAGCTGGTGGCGGTGCCGGCGTTCGCGCTGCTGCTGCTCGAACCCTCGCTGGGGCCCGCCCTCCCGGACCTGCCGGGGGTGCTGCTGCTGGGGGATCTCGGCGTCGCGGTGATCGGCACGCTGGTGGCGGCGCTCGCGGTGCGCACCCGCGCGCGGGACCTGCTCGGGCCGCTGCTGGCGCTGCCGCTGCTCGTGCCCGTGGTGATCGGTGGCGCACGCGCCACCGCGCCGCTGCTGACGCTCTCCCATCAGATGGCGCCCTCCCTGCGCTGGCCGTTGACGCTTGCGCTCTATGATCTGGTGTTCGGGCTGATCGCCTACGCCGTCTTCGACTTCCTTCTGGAGGACTAGGCCCCACTCACCGCCTCCGCCGTCTTCGCTCTTCGTTTCCTGAGGACCAGACCCATCGCCACCGCCAGCCCCTCCATCGCCCGTGGCCCTGCCCGTCCCCCGCTCTACGGCAGGGGCCTGCGCACGCTCAGCTTCGCGACGATCGCCGCGGTCGCGCTGGCGCTCGGCCTGGTCTTCTTCTACGCCCCCCTGGAAGCCGAACAGGGCTTCCTGCAGAAGATTTTCTACGTGCACGTGCCCCTCGCGATCGTCGCCCTGTGCGGCTTCATACTCGGGGGGCTGCTCGCGATCCAGCACCTGCGCACGCGCGATCCGCGCTGGGACATGCGCTCCTACGTGGTGATCCACATGAGCCTGATCTTCGCCGTGGGCACCCTGATCACGGGCTCGATCTGGGCGAAGGGCTCGTGGGGGCACTGGTGGGTGTGGAGCGAGCCCACGCTCGTCTCCTTCCTGATCATCTTCCTGCTGTACGCCACCTACCAGCCGCTGCGCTTCGCGATCGAGGACCCCGAGCGCCAGTCCCGCTACGCCGCGGTGTTCGCGATCACCGCGGGGGCGTTCGTGCCGCTGAACTACATGGCCGTCAACCTCTCCACCGCCTACGTGCACCCGCGGGTGTTCGGCAGCACCTCCAACCTCCCCGGTTCGATGGCGCTCACCCTGCTGGTGTCGCTGCTGGCGATGGCGCTGCTGTTCGCGACGCTCTGCAAGTACGAGCTCACCGCCAAGCACGCCCGCGCCCAGCTGCGCGCGCTGCGCCGGCGGCTCACGGAGCCCCCACCCCCCGCACGCGCAGCGCGGCCCCCAGCCTCGATCCACCGCGCCGCCCCTCCGCGAGCGCGCACCCCGCCGCCGCGATGACCGCGCGGTCCATGGGGGACAGGGGGCGTGATGGGGGGCTGCTGCTCGGCGAGACGCCCGCGCTGCCGCTGCATACCGCCGGCAAGTACGTGGCCGGCGCCTACATCGTGCTGTTTGCGCTGGTGCTGATCTACGTGGCGATCATGGCCATCCGCCTCAGCCGCATCGAGCGCAGTCTCGGCGAGCTGCTGGAGCTCTCCCAGCTCCCCGCCGCCGAACGCCCGCGTGCGCAGGCCGGTGCGCAGCGGGGCACCGAGTCTGAACCCATCGAGATGGAGTCCACGCCCGCATGAGCGAGCTGCTGGCGCTCGGCATCTCGCACAAGACCGCACCGGTCGCGCTGCGCGAGCGCCTGGCGTTCACGGAGTCCGAAGCGGTCAAGCTCGCCGAGCGGATGATCGCCACCGCGGAGGTGCGGGAGGCGGTGGCGCTCTCCACGTGCAACCGCACCGAGCTCTACCTCGTGGTCGGGGACCCCGTGCGCGCGGAGACCGATGCGCTCGCGATGCTGGCCCGCCACGCGGGCATCGACCCCACGGAGCTCGCGCGGGAGATCTACACGCCGCGCAACTGCGACGCCGCCCGCCAGCTCTACCGGGTGACCGCGGGCCTGGAGTCGATGATCGTGGGGGAGGCCGAGATCCAGGGGCAGGTCAAGCGCGCATTCGAGGCGGCGCTGCGCGCGGGCTGCACGGGGCCGCTCAGCAACCGCCTCTGGAGCGCCGCGCTGAGCACCGGCAAGCGGGTGCGCTCGGAGACCGGGGTCGGCTCGAGCCACGTGAGCATCCCCTCCGCGGCGGTGGGCCTCGCCGTGGAGGTGCTGGGGAACCTGCGCGAGCGCCACGTCGTGATCCTGGGGGCGGGGGAGACGAGCGAGCTGACCGCGCGCGCGCTCGCCGACAGGGGGGCGGGGACGATCTTCGTGGCCAACCGCCACGCCGACCGCGCGCGCAGCCTCGCGCAGCGCTTCGGCGGCTCGGTCGTAGGTCTCGACGGGCTGCCCGAGCAACTCGCGCGCGCTGACATCGTGGTCTCCTCCACCTCCTCCCCCCACCCGATCGTGGGCCACGAGGAGCTGGAGCTCGTGCTCGGCCGACGGAAAAACCGAAACCCATACACCCGGCCGCTGCTCTTGATCGACATCGCGGTCCCCCGCGACATCGAGCCGCGCTGCGGGGATCTGGAGGGGGTGACGCTGTACGACATCGACGACCTCCAGGAGGTGGTGGCGCGCAACCTCAGCACCCGCGCCGGGGAGCTCCCGCGGGCGCACGAGATCGTCGAGGAGGAGATCCGCCGCTTCGCGGGCTGGCTCGGCCAGCTGGAGGCGCTGCCGACGGTCAGCGCGCTGCGCGGGCACGGCGACGCGATCGTGGAACAGGTGCTGGCGGAGAACGAGGGCCGCTGGGAGTCCGCCTCCCCGCGCGACCTGGTGCGCGTGGAGGCGCTCGCGCGCTCGATCGCCAACCGCATCCTGCACGAGCCCACGATCCGCCTGCGCAGCCTCTCCGAGACCCGCAGCCACGCGAGCCTGCAGCTCGTGCGCGAGCTGTTCGGGCTTCACGAGGAGTCCCCGGAGGAGCGCACGCCCCCCGCGAAGCTGGCGGAGGTCCACGACCTGCGCCGCCGCCGCGAGCACTGATGCGGATCGGGACCAGGGGCAGCGCACTGGCATTCGCACAGGCGCGGCACGTCGCCGACCGCCTGCGAGCCGCCGGGCGGGAGGAGACCGAGCTGGTCGTGATCGCCACCGCCGGGGACCGCGGGGCGGACAAGGCGGACAAGTCGCGGTGGACCACGGAGCTCGAGGACGCCCTCGCGGCCGGAGAGATCGATCTGGCGGTCCACTCCGCCAAGGACGTACCCGCGGAGCTCGCCGAGGGTCTCGCGCTCCTGGGCGCCCCCGAGCGCGCGGCGCCGGAGGACGTGATCTGCGGGGCGGCGCACGCCCCAGCTTTGGGCGAGGAGCCGAGCGGTGGGCTGGGCTCGCCCGAGGAGTCGAGCGCAGGGCTGGGCTTGGACGAGGAGCCGAGCGCGCCGGGCCTGGAGCGGCTGCTATCCGGCGCGCGTGTGGGCACGAGCAGCCTGCGCCGCGCAGCCCAGCTGCGGGCTGCACGGGAGGACCTGGAGGTCGTGCCGGTGCGTGGCAACGTGGACACCCGCCTGCGCAAGCTCGGCGAGGGCGCGCTCGACGCCCTCGTACTGGCCCGCGCCGGCCTGCAGCGCCTCGGCCGGGAGGACGCGATCGCGGCGTCACTCGACCCCGCCCGCTTCGTCCCCTCCCCCGGCCAGGGCACGCTCGCGCTACAGGGGCGCGCGGATGACGAGCGCACACGCGAGGCGGTGGAGGCGATCACCGACGCCACGGCCTTTGCCTGCCTGCGCGCCGAGCGCGCCGTGGCTCACGCGCTCGGCGCGAGCTGCAACACCCCGCTCGGCGCCCACGCGCTGGACTTCGGCTGCGGCTGCCTGCACCTGCGCGCCTGGGTCGGCCTCCCCGACGGCTCCGCGTGGATCGCCGACGAGCTGGCCGAAACGGGGACCGATCAGGGAGACACTCGCTCCGCTCGCATCCCCGAATCGGCCAGCGCCGAAGGCGCGTGTCACCCGGCTTCGGTCGGCGGCTTCTACGACCCCGAGCAGCTCGGGCGCCGCGTCGCGGAGCGCCTGCTGAGCGCCGGCGCCGGCGAGCTGCTGCGGCGGGCGGAGGAGTTTGCGGCTCAGGCCAATTGAACCTTTGTGCTATCTTGTGGCCATGCGACTGCACATAAGCTTGGAAGACGATCTTGTAGAGCAGCTCGATCGCCGGGTTGGAAGGCGGCGTCGCAGCACGTTCATCGCCGAGACGCTGCGTCGCGCGCTCGATGACGAGCGGCGCTGGGAGGACATCGAATCCGGTATCGGCGCACTTGCGGATGGTGAGCACGAGTGGGATCCCGATCCCGCCGCCTGGGTTGAGGCGCAGCGCCGCAGTGATCCCACGCGTGTCGGCTAGCGCTTGCTGCTGCTCGACACGACAGTCCTGATCGACGTGCTGCGAGGCAAGCCTGTCGGCGAGCGGGTACGAAATCTGCACAGAGAAGCTCGAGTGCCATGGATATGCGCCGTGAATGTCGAGGAGGTGTTGCGCGGGGCGGCCATGCGCGATGAGACGGCAGCGGTGCGTTTTCTCAAGGGTTTTCGCCTTGCTCCGCTCGGAAGGAGGGAGGGTGAGCGCGCGGGGCGCTGGCGCCGGGACTACGCGCGCAGAGGGATCACATTAGGCCAGGGCGACTGCCTGATCGCTGCCGCGGCCGTCGGGGTCGGCGCGCGGTTGGCCACCGGTAATCCCAAGCACTTTCCGATGCCCGAGCTCGAAGTCGAGCACTGGCCGGTGTGTAGGTGAGCGCTCGCGTCTACCTCGTCGGCGCCGGCCCCGGGGACCCGGGGTTGCTGACGGCGCGCGCGTTGGAGCTGATCGCGCAGGCCGACGTGATCCTCTACGACCGCCTGATCCCCGCCGAGGCGCTGGAGGGCGCGCGCGGGGACGCCGAGCTACTGTTCGTCGGCAAGGAGGGCGGGGGTAAGTCGGTGCCACAGGAACAGAACGAGGCGCTGATGGTGGAGCACGCGCGGGAGGGCAGGATGGTCGTGCGCCTGAAGGGCGGCGACCCGTTCGTGTTCGGCCGCGGCGGGGAGGAGGCACTCGCGCTGCGCACCGCGGGCATTCTCTTCGAGGTCGTGCCCGGCGTCACCGCGGGCGTGGCCGCCCCCGCCTACGCGGGCATCCCCGTCACCCACCGCGGACTCGCCAGCGCGGTGGCGCTGATCACCGGACACGAGGACCCGGACAAGGACGAGACGGCGATCGACTGGCACGCCCTCGCGGCCTTCCCGGGGACGCTCGTCTTCTACATGGGCGTGCGGCAGCTCCCCCACATCGCCGCCTCCCTGATCGACGCCGGGCGGCCCGCCTCCGAGCCCGCGGCGATCGTCGAACGGGGCACCCTGCCCAATCAGCGCACCGTCGCCGGCACGCTCGCCACGATCGCCGAGCAAGCCCGCGCGGAGGGAATCCGAGCGCCCTCGATCACGGTGGTCGGCGCCGTTGCCGAACTCGCCACCCAGCTCGCCTGGCGCGCGCCGCTGCCGTTGAGCGGGCGCACCGTGGCGGTCACCCGCGCGCGCGCCCAAACAAGCGGACTGGCGCGGCGGCTGCGGGAGCTGGGCGCGGAGGTTGTGCAGGCGCCGGTGATCCACATCCAGCCAGTTGCGGGAGAGGAGGGGGAGGAGAGCCTCGCATCCCCACCGCTCGACCTCTCCCCCTACGACCTGATCTGCCTGACCAGCCCCAACGGCGTCGCCCGCCTGTTCGAGCGCCTCGCCCAGTCCGGCCGCCCGCCAACCGACGCGCGCGCGCTGGCCGGGGCGCGGGTGGCGGCGATCGGCCCCGGCACCGCGCGAGCGCTGGCCGAGCACGGGATCGCCGCGGACGTCGTCCCCGAGCGCTACGTGGCGGAGTCGTTGGTGGCGGCGCTCGCCGAGCTGCCGGTCCGCCGCGCGCTGATCGCTCGCGCGCGCGAGGCCCGCGACGTGCTCCCCGACGCGCTGCGCGCGCGGGGCGCAGAGGTGGACGTACTGGAGCTCTATGAGACCGTCGCCGAGCCCCTCTCCCCGCCGGCGCTCGCCGCGGCCCGCGGCGCCGACTACGTCACCTTCACCTCCTCCTCCACCGTGCGCTTCTTCCTGGAGGCCGCCGGGGGCAGCGCAGATCTCTCGCCGACCACCCGCATCGCCTCAATCGGCCCCGTCACCAGCGCCACTCTGCGCGAGCACGGCCTGGAGCCCCACGTGGAGGCCGAGCGCCACGACATCGAGGGGCTGGTGGCGGCGCTGCTCGCGGACGCCGCCGCGCAGTGACCGAGCGCTCGCGGCTCCCCGGGGCAGCCGGTGCTCGGCCGGCGCCGTGCGGACCCCCGCTCGGCCATCCCCCCCCGCTCGGCCATCCCCGCCTGCACCTGCGCCGCACCGACTCGACCAACGAGCGCGCCCGCGCGCTCGCAGCGGCGGGGGCGCCTCACGGGACGCTCGTGACCGCTGCCGAGCAGACCGCCGGGCGCGGCCGTCAGGGGCGGCGCTGGAGCGCGCCGTCGAACAGCGCGCTGCTGATGTCGCTGCTGCTGCGGGACCCCCCCGCGCTGCTCCCGCTGATCGCCGCCGTGGCCGTCTGCGAGATCGCCGGGGAGGAGGCGCTCATCAAGTGGCCCAACGACATCGTGGTGGCGCCCTTCGCCAAGCTCGCCGGCATCCTCGTGGAGAGCCGCCCCCAGGAGGGCTGGGCGGTGCTTGGGATCGGCGTCAACGTGGCGGTGCGGGTCGAGGAGCTGCCGCCCGAGCTGTGGGGCACCGCCGCCACTCTCGGGTGCTCGCCGGAGGCGATCGAGCCGGTCCTTGCGCAGCTGCTCGCCGCGTTGCGGCGGGGCCTGGAGGAACCGGCCGCGTCGATCCTCGAGGCCTGGCGCGCACGCGACGCCCTGCGTGGGCGCGAGGTCACCTGGTCAGGCGATCGCGGGCGTGCCGAGGGGATCGACGGCGAGGGACGGCTGGTCGTGCGGCTCCCCGACGGTGGGCACACCACGCTGGGCGCCGGCGAGGTCCACCTCCTCTAATCCTCGGAGGACCCCGCCTTCGCCACCTTCGTGCCCGCGGCGACCGGCTCCGGTGGGGCCGCGGCTTTCGGCGCTTTGCGCTTGCGCTTGTTGTTGCGCGCGCGGCGCTTGGGGAAGTTGCGCAACAGCTCCCGCGCGAGCGCGGGGGGCTTGCGCGCCATGCGCGTGCGCGCTCCCCTCAGCGCCTCCTCGGCCTCCGGGGTGTGGGCCAGGGCGGCCGCGAGCAGCGCCGCGGCGAGGCGTCTGTCCTGCTTGCGCGATGCGTGGATCAGGCGCCGCGCGTTGCGGGCATGGGCGCCGCCGGAGGAGTTCACCAGCAGTCCCAGCAGGCGCTTGGTCTCGGGCCAGCGCTGCACCGCGTACTCCTCGTGCAGCTCCCGCGTGTACTCCGCCAGGCGCCAGATCCACGCGCTGGCCTGGTCGCGGCGGCCGATGCGCCGCTCCACGAGCGCGCGCAGCATGATCTTCGAGGCCTCCCGCCGCTCCTCGCGCGACCAGCCGCCGATCACGTCGATCGCGGTGTCGAACGCGTCCGCGTCGCGGCCCGCCGCGATGTCCGCGAGCGCGCGCAGGCGCAGCTGGGGAGTGGGGTTGCGCTGCACCGCGGTGATCAGGAAGCGGCTCTTGAACTCCCCGGTGCGGTCGAAGTGGAGCATCGCTCTGGCGCGCCGCCAGCCGGTCGCCGTCACCCGCGCGCCGGCGAGCGCCGCCCACACGTGCTGCTCGCCGTAGTCGAGGTTCTCCACCGCGATCCGCCAGAGCTCCCGCTCGAAGACCGCGAAGCGCCGCTCCTCCTCGGCGCACACCGGCAGTACGCGGCGCTCCACCCGCATCCGCCGCCCGCGACCGCGGCGCACGGGGCCCACCACGATCGCCCCGCCGCGGTAGACGTCGCGGTCGAGCAGCGAGTGCAGCGTCACCACGGGGTCGTCGTGCTTGGTGGCGGGGTGCACGAAGTCCACCACGAGGCCCGCCTCCTTGCCGGGGTGCCGGCGCGTGACGCGGCCCACGCGCTGCTGGTAGATCCGCTTGGAGGCGGTCGGCGCGAGGTGCACGCAGACGGTGGCGCGCGGGCTGTTCCAGCCCTCCGCGAGCAGCTGCGCGTTGATCAGCACGTCGATCTCGCCGCGCTCGTAGCGAGCCAGCACGCTCGCCAATTCGCGCTTGGGGGTCTCCCCGGAGACCGCCTGCGCCTTGATGCCCTCCGCGCGGAAGGCCTCCGCGAGGTTGTAGGCGTGGCGCACCCCCGCCGCGTAGACCACCCCGGGCACCCCGTTGAAGCGGGTCTTGTAGAGGTTCGCCATCGCCATGTTGAAGGGCTGCTGGTCGAGCAGCTGCGCGAGCTCCTCCTGGTCGAACTCGACGTCCACCTCCCCGCGGCGCAGGGGCACCTTCGCGATCGTGCGCACCCCCACACCCGGGGGAATCCGCACGCAGCGCAGCGGCGAGATCACCCCTCTGCGTGCGGCCTGGGCGAGATCGAAGCGCGAGGTTTGCGTGGGGAAGAGGTCGGTGACGTGGCGCGCGATCAGCGCCCCCGTGGCGGTCATGCCGATAAAGATCGGGCTGGTCCACGCGCGAATCGCGCCGCTCGTCTTCTCCCCCAGCGCGGTGTGCGCCTCGTCGCAGATCACGATCGTGTAGGCGCTTGAGATTCTCCCCGCGTTGCGCACGAACCACTGGTAGGTCTCCACCGACACGGGGCCCTTCGTCGAGTCCTCCCCCTTGTACAGCGGACGGCTGATGCGCGTGGAGTAGCCCCGCTGGCGCAGCTCGCCGAGGAACTGGTCGACGAGGTTGCGCCGGTGGGTGAGGATCAGGATCCCCCCCGTCTGGGAGGCCTCCACGAAGCCGAGCGCCGCCACGGTCTTGCCCGCGCCGGTGGCGTGCTCGAACCAGAAGCGCTTCGCCGCGTTGGGGTCCTCGGGCTGGTCGGGGAGCACCTCCTCCTCGTCCTCCTCGATCCAGTCCCGGGGCTCCTCCTCGCTCTCCTCGGGCTCCTCCTCGGGCTCCTCGCTCTCCGGGAGCGGCTCAAGCTCGTCCTCCAGGTCCCCCAGCTCCTCCTCTTCTTCTTCCTCCTCCTCATCCTCGTCCTCCTCCAGCCCTTCCTCCTCTTCCTCCTCCTCCAGCTCCTCCTCCTCTATCTCCCCCTCCTCCTCGATCTCTGTCTCGGACTCCTCGCTCTGCGTAGCGGAGGGCCGGCCGTTGCCGAGGATCGCCGCGGAGGCCAGCAGCTCCGGCGAGGCCATCGCCGCCGCGCGGCCGTTGCCGTCACCGTTGTTGCCCGCGCCGTTGACCGCGCTCCGCTCTGCCTCCGCCAGCAGCGCCGTGAGGGTGCCCGAGAGGGCGTCCACCTGGTGCGCGGAGAGCACCGTCCCGTCGTGCAGCCGGGGCTCCTCCTCGGAGAGCACCCGTTCCAGGCCCAGCAGCAGCGAGAACTCCCGCCGCCACGCCGTCGAGGGGTATTTGGTGTCCTCCCGGAGCTCCGCCAGCGCCGCGTCGAGCGCGCGCCGTCGCGCGCTTCCCGGCGCGAGCGCCACCGCGGCCACCTCGCCCTCGTGGAGGAAGCGCTCGCGCACGAAGCTCTCCGCTCGCGCGATATCCGCGGAGCTTGGAATGGGCGCGGCCGCGAGGGCCACTGGGGTGGACTCGGCCATAGAGGCTCTGGACTTCGAGATGGAGCCGCCGCAGAAGAGAGCTCGGCGTGGCTCGGGGCGCCAGCACCCTGCCGGCAGACCCCCTGGTACCCAGAGCAACCCGGCTCCAGGTGCCTTCAGGATATAGCACTCAGCGGCGGGATTGAAGGGGCGCCCAATCCAGTGTCGATCTGACACCCTTCTCGCGATGACCCCCAAGCGCCTGATCGGGCTCGCGGGCGGGCTTGCACTCGCGGCCCTGCTCGCGGTCGGCCTCGTGCAGCTCGCGGGAAGCCCCGCCGGAACGGCCACGACGGCACAGCTCACTCCCACCCAGATGCGGGTAGGACTAGCGGGCTCGCCCGCCCCGCTGGCTGCGCTGCACGCACAGGCCAACGAGCTGCTGGGGGGCGGCGTGGGGGCACTGCGCGAACGCCTCTCCGCACTGCGGGGGTGGCCTGTGGTGATCAACAAGTGGGCATCCTCGTGCGGGCCTTGCAGGGCGGAGTTCGGCGCCTTTCAGCGCGCGGCCGCCAACCTCGGGCGCAGGGTGGCGTTCATCGGGATCGACTCCGGCGACATCCCCCGCGGGAACGGGCTCGCGTTCCTGCGCTCCTTCCCGGTGAGCTACCCCAGCTACTACGACCCCAGCGGCCAGATCGGGGTCGAAGTCACAGACTCTCCGTTCATCCCCATCACCGTCATCTACAACCGCCGCCGGGAAAAATACATCCACCAGGGGGCCTACCCCGGCACGGCGAAGCTCGAAAGCGACATCCAACGCTACGGCCTCGATGCCTGAGATCCGCGTGGACCCGCTCAGCGGGCACAAGACGATCGTCGCCGGCGAGCGCTCGCGGCGACCGGGGGGCGAGCCGCGCTGCGTCCCCCCGATCCGATCGACCGCGAGGGCGACCCCTTCGCGGAGGGCCACGAGGAGCGCACCCCACCGGAGCTCTATGCGTTGCGCCCGGCCGGAGGAGCGCCGGACTCGCCGGGCTGGCGGGTGCGGGTGGTGCCCAACCTCTTCCCCGCGCTCACGCCCGATGGCACCGGTTCGGCGCCCGGGGGCACTCCTCCGCAACAGGACGCCCGCCCCGACCTGTTCACCGCGACGCCCGCGAGGGGGGCGCATGAGGTGATCGTGAACGCGCCCCAGTCGGTGTACTCGCTCGCGGAGCTCCCCCTCGAGCAGGTGATCGCGGCGGTGGAGGTCTGGCGCGAGCGGATGCGCGTCCACGCGGAGTGCCCCTACACGCAGCTGATCGTCAACGAGCGCCGCGAGGCGGGGGCCTCGCTGCCGCACACCCACGCGCAGCTGTACGCGCTGGACTTCGTGCCCGCCGACGTGGCACGCGAGCGCGAGCGCGCGGGGGCCTACGCGACGCGCACGATGGGGGGCGAGCTGCTGGGGGACCTCGTCGCCGAGGAGGTACGCCGCGGCGAGCGGATCGTGGCGATCGACGAGGAGGCGGTGCTGATGGCCCCCTACGGCTCGCGGGTGCCCTTCCAGCTGATGCTCGCCCCCCGCCGCCCCCGCGCGCGCTTCGAGGAGGAGGGCGTGAGCGGGGCGGCGCTCCTGCATGAGGGCCTGCACCGCCTCGCGCGCCACCTCGGGTCGAGCCCCCCGCTGAACCTGTGGGTGCGCACCGCGCCGCGGGGGGCGGAGCGCTTCTGCTGGCGCATCGACGTGCTTCCCCGCCTCACCCACCTGGCGGGCCTGGAGCTCTCCACGGGGGTGAACCTCAACATCGTGGCGCCCGAGGACGCGGCGGCGGTGCTGCGGGGGGTGTGAACCGCTCCGCCCCGACGTGACGATCATCTACAATCTGGACGTGGCAGCCAAGACGAAAGCAAAGCCGCGAGGGCCGTGGACACCGGAGGAGATCGCCCGCAACGAGCGGGCCAACCGGGCACAGGTCGCACACGACAGCGCGCGTGGCGTGAGCGTAAACCTGGAGGAGGCAGTTGCGCTGAGCAGGTTCGCCAACCGCTTCTCCGAGGCGTTCCGCCATGTCCGACGCGCTTGACCCGCTTCCGCTGCTGCGAGCCCTGCACAAACGCGGCGTCGAACACATCGTCGTCGGCGGCTTTGCCGTCAACGCACATGGCTTCATTCGTGTGACCAAGGACCTGGACATCGTTCCGAGGCCGGTCGAGGAGAATCTTGGGAGGCTCGCCGAGATGCTGCGCGAGCTCGACGCGAGGATCTTGGACTCCGGGGACTTCACCTCGGAGGAGATGCCGGCCGACCCCACGTGCGCGGCCGATCTGGCGATGGGGGGGAACTTCTGCCTGCTCACCAACCTCGGTCGTCTCGACGTGATGCAGTGGCTCAGCGGGATCGAGGCCGACGACCTATACGCCGAGTTCGACCCACAGGCAGTCGAGGGAAGCGTAGAGGGCGTACCGGTGCGAGTCTGCGGCCTCGAGCACCTGCGTGCGATGAAGCGCGCCGCCGGCCGCCCGCAGGACCTCGAAGACCTCGAGCGCCTCGGCGAGGGTTGAGCGAGCCGCACGTCAGGACCCAGCGCGGGCTCCGGTAGGCTGCCCGTCAGATGCCACCGGTAGAGCGATTCGTGCCGCGCTTCGTGGCGGAACCCCCCCAGGAGGGGCTGCCCTACGGCCGCTGGGCGGAGCGCCTTGGGCAGGAGCTACTAGCGGCGTGCCTGGAGCTGACGGAGGCGCAGGAGGATCTGGGGGAGCCGGGGGAGATCGTGTGGTACCCCGATCGCAGCTGGCACGGGCGCACCTACGTGCCCGCCACCACGAGCACCTCCGGGGGGTATGAGCTGTTCGGCTTCGTGCGCTACCTGCCCGCGGGGGAGGAGGACGGCGAGCCGAGCGGCTTCTCCGCGTGGGTGGACTTCACCGACCAGACCGCGGCCGCCAACCCCCAATGGAGCCTCGATCTGTGCGACGAGGTGATCGGCCGCTGGCGCGGCCACGGCGGGGAGGTGGCGGCGATGACGCTCGTCTGGGGCCGCCCGCTGGTGCCCGGCGGGGGCGTGGTCACCGCGGAGCTCGGGGAGCTCACCGTGGACCAATGCGAGCTGATCGAGGACCGCTTCACGCTGATCGCCCCCGACGACTACCGCCACGAGCTGCTGGAGATCAAGCTGTGGAGCGCCCGCGGCAAGGAGCTCGCCAGGGAGTCGCTGTACGAGGGGGAGGAGGAGTGGGAGGATTAGGGGGCGGCGCGGGAGGCGTAGCCCCCGCCGCAGCAAAGTGTTTGCCGTGGGGGGAAGAAAAGTGTAATCAAGTAGTGTTTACTGCGCTACACTTCACGACGTGAAACGCTTTGTCGGGCGCGAGACCGAGCTGGCAAGACTTCAGGAGCAGCTCGACTGGGTGCGCCACAGCCGATCGGGGCGGATGCTCGCTCTACGCGGACGGCGGCAGATCGGCAAGTCGCGCCTAGTCGAGGAGTTCCTCGGGCGCAGCGGAGCGAGGGCGGTGTTCTATACGGCCTCGCGCCAGAGCGCCGTGGGGGAGCTGCGCAGCTTCAGCGAGCAGATCGCCGCCTCCGCGACAGACGCGGCAGCGGTCGCGGCAGCGGGCCCGATCGGCTCGTGGGAGGCCGCGCTGACGATCGCCACGAGCGACGCCTCCACGCGGGAGCCGATCGTGCTCGTGATCGACGAGCTGCCGTTTCTGATTGAGAGCGAACCGGCGATCGAGGCGATCATCCAGAAGCAGTGGGACCGCAGACTGGAGGCTCGGCCTGTGCTGCTGCTCCTGATCGGCTCCGACGTGTCGATGATGGCCGCGCTGAACGACTACGGGCGGCCGCTGTACGGGCGCGTGAGGGAGATGACGATCGGGCCGCTCTCGCCCGCGGCGATCGGCGCCATGCTGGAGCTGGGGGCCGCCGCGGCGCTCGATGCCTACCTGGCGATCGGGGGCTTTCCGCGACTCGCGGAGATCTGGCACCGCGGTGAGGATCTCTGGAGGTTCCTGCGCCGCGAGCTTCAGAACCCCGAGTCGCCGCTGATCGTGCTCGGCGAGCGCTCGCTGGGGGCGGAGTTTCCGATAGAGCCGAAGGCACGCGACGCGCTCGAAGCGATCGGCGCCGGCGAGCGTGTGTTCACGGCGATCCTGCGGCGGGCGGGGATGTCGAACAAGACGCTGGAGACGACGCTCGCGACGCTGATCGCGAAGCGGGTGATCGAGAAGTCGCTGCCCTACTCCGCCCAGCCGCGCCCCAAGCTCTCGCGCTATCACGTCTGCGACCCCTACCTGCGCTTCTGGCTGCGCTTCATCCACGCGAGCATCCCGGCACTCGAGCGGGGGCGCGGCGACCTCGTCTACCGGCACATCCGCGAGTGCTGGGCCTCGTTCGCGGGCCACGCGATCGAGCCGCTTGCGCGCAGTGCGATCCAGGCCCTGCTTCCCGACCCGCGCTTCGGTGGCGCCGAATTCGTGGGCTCCTTCTGGAACCGCGACAACAGCGTGGAGGTGGACCTGGTGGGCGGCCGGGGACTCACCACGAGCGAGCAGATCGATTTCGTCGGCTCGATCAAGTGGCGCGACCGGGGCAAGCTCGACCGCGGCGACTTCAGCAGGCTGATCCAGCACCGCGCGCTCATACCCGGCGCGACCGAGGAGACGCTCCTGGTCGGCGTCTCACGCGGCGGCTTCAGCGTGGACGGCCTCGACGTTCGTCTCACCCCAGAGGACATCCTCGCGGCCTTTGACGCCTGAAGGGGCTGGGCTCCGTCGGGCACACTCGTTGGGCGGCGCGTGTCGATCCTTCAGATCTTGGGGAGACTGCCGAATAACGAGACATGCCACGCCCGCGCGCGCGTCTCAGCCTGACCGGCAAGGTCGCGCTGTGGAGCCTGGTCCCGATTCTCGCGCTCGGGTTCGTGCTCGCGCGGGTGCTGCAGAGCCAGATCGAGCAGCGCACCCTCGCCGACGCGGACCAGTCCGCGCAGCTCGTGGCCCGGCTGGGGGTCCAGCCCTGGCTCACCCCCAGCGACCTGCGGGAGGGGCTCGGCGCGCAGAGCATCCATGCGCTGGACGTGCAGCTGCGCGCACGCTCGGTGAGCGACCTCGCGCGGATCAAGATCTGGAGCGCGGCGGGGCGGATCGTCTACTCCGACGACCACGCTCTGATCGGCCGCAGCCTCGGCGCGGAGGACGACGATCTGCACGACGCCCTCGCCGGGAAACCCAATCCGGCCGTGGTGGTCACCCCCGCGCCGCACACCGAGACCGCCGGCGAGGTCGGCTTGGGGCGGCTCGTGGAGGTCTACGTCCCCCTGCGCTTCTTCAGCTCCGGCCCCCCGGCGGGGGTGTTTGAGATCTACCTGAGCTACAGGCCGATCGCCGCCACGGTCAGCCACGACGAGCGCACGATCGCTCTGCTCGTGTTCCTCGGCCTCGCGCTGCTGTGGGCGATCCTGTACCGGATCGTCGCCTCCGCCTCCAAGCGGCTGCGCCGCCAGGCACAGGAGAACGACCGCCTCGCGCGCTACGACCCGCTCACGGGGCTGCCCAACCGCACCCTGTTCCGCGAGCGCGCCGCCGGGGCGATCGGGCGTGTCGGTGCGGGCGGGGAGTCGGTCGCGGTGCTGCTGCTGGATCTCGACGCGTTCAAGCAGATCAACGATACGCTCGGCCACGGCGCGGGCGACGCGGTGCTGCGCGAGGTGGCGGCGCGCCTGCGGGCGGCGCTTGACCCGGAGACGCTGCTGGCGCGCCTGGGCAACGACGAGTACGCGATCCTCCAGGCCGGCGCGGGGGGCGTCGAAGATGCGCTGTCGCTCGCGGCGACCGTCCAGTCCGCGCTGCTGGCCCCGGTCACCTTCGACGGGGTGGCGCTGAACGTCGAGGCGAGCATCGGGATCGCGCTCGTGCCCGACCACGCGCGGAGCGCCGACGAGCTGCTGCAGCGCGCCGACATGGCGCTCGACTGCGCGCGCTCGCGGCGGGGCCGGGTGGAGGTGGTACTCGCCCGAGCACCACCGCTCGGGCGCGGAGCGGCTGGCGCTGCTGGGCGAGGTCCGCCCGGCCCTGGAGCGGGGCGAGTTCAGGCTCTTCTACCAGCCCCAGATCGCCCTGCGCACGGGCCGCGTCACGGGCGTGGAGGCGCTGTTGCGCTGGCGCCATCCCGAGCGGGGCATGATCCCGCCGCTGCAGTTCATCTCGCTGATCGAGCAGACCGCGCTGTGGGCCCGGTGACGCTGCACGTGGTAGACCTCGCCCTGCGCCAGTCCGCGCTGTGGCGCGAGGCGGGCCTGGAGCTGGGGATGTCGGTGAACCTCTCCGCGCGCAACCTCCACGACCCCGAGCTGCCCGACCAGATCGCCTCGCTGCTGGCGCGCCACTCGATCCCTGCGGCGGCGCTCACGGTGGAGGTCACCGAGAGCGCCGCGATGGCCGATCCCGCGACCGCGGTCGGCGTGCTGGAGGCGCTGCGCGCGCTGGGGGCGGAAGTCTCGATCGACGACTTCGGCAGCGGCAACGCCTCGATCGCCTACCTCGCGAAGCTGCCCGTGGGGGAGCTCAAGATCGACCGCTCCTTCGTCACCCCCATGTGCGAGAGCCCCCGCGACGAGGCGATCGTGCGCACCACGATCGACCTCGCGCGCCACCTCGGCCTGCACGTCGTGGCGGAGGGCATCGAGACGGCGGACGTCTGCGAGCGCCTCGCGGAGATGGGCTGCGACATCGGCCAGGGCTACCTCATCTCCCGCCCCGCCCCCGCCGCGGAACTCACCCCATGGCTGATCGGCCACGCCGGCGGGGACGCCGTGGCGACTGGGTCGGCCGCCTGAGGGTCCCCGCCCGGGGGCCGAGGGTCGCGGCTTCGCTCAGCGCATGAGGAGCGTGACGTGGCTTGTGAGCTTGCTGCCTTCCTTGGGGGTGAAGAGGAGCTTGACGTTCACCTTCAGCCTGCGCCCGGGGTGATGGTGCAGGAAGCGCTGCTCCTTGCTCGAGAAGCTCGAGACCGACCGTGACGGTTCCGGCCGCGCCCGCTTTCGCGGTGCCCCGCGAGAGGCCCGCGCCGGTGGCCACGAGCGTCCCCGCGGAGGGCACGCTGACCGCAATCGTGGCTCTCCTACCGTGGACGGCGTGACGTACGACCCCAATCGAAAGCTTGCAGCCCGTGACGGCGATCTTGCTGGTGGTCTGGATCAGCGCCCCGTTCTGCCCGATGAATTCGGTCGGCATCTCCAGGTTCTGATTGCAGAGGTTCCCGTTCGCCGCGAGCGCCGAGTAGGGGCCTTGAGGCAACGTCAGTTCGAACGTGCCGACCGGGGTGTCGGGGATCGTCTTGAACGTACTGCTCAGGATCCCCGTCTTTTGGTCGATGAACGTGGAGCCCACCAGCTCCACCGTCACTCCGTAACCCTGCAGCACGATGACGAGACTCGGGAACGTTTCGCCACCGTGAGAGACGAAGTACGCCGGGCCGCTCAACGGGACGGGCACCACCGGCGTCGTCGCGGTCCCGTACCCGACGATCGACTGCGGCGGGCAGTTCGCCGGGTTCGCCGCGAACACCGCCGCGGTGCAGGCCTTCTGGAGCGTCCTCAACTCGGCCGGCAGCGCCCTCGGGAGTTCGACTTTGACTCTGGCGATGTTCGCATCATATGGGCCCGCGGGGTAGCTCAGTTTCACTGTGAGACTCGCTCCATCAGCCCTTGACGTCTTCCCGGATGTGGAAGCGTCGAGCTTTGGCTTGAACGCCAGCACCGCGCAGTTGGTGACCTGGTAGGGCACCGCCAATGTAGAGGTCGCACCTTCGGTGCTGGTCAGCGTAGCGGTGATCTGAAGCGGGCTGCAGTTGGTCGCGTTGAACGTGAAGTCATGCCGGTTGATGTTGACCAACACGTGCTTGATCTCCAGGGGGATCCCGTCGAGGATCGTCGGGATCTTGTATGGCCCTTCCGTGTCGGTCGTGATCGTCAGCGCCGCGGTTTCGGGGGCCACTTCGACCTTCGCCCGGACGACGACTTTGCCGAGGTTGAACGGCCCGGCCACCGCCGGGTTGACGATCGAAAGGCCGAACGGCGCTCCCTTGTACGGGCCGGTTATATAGACTTTCCCGCCCTTCACGGTGAACGGGTCGCCGCCGACGCCGACGCTGATGATCGTTTCCCCAATTTCGGTTTCCGGGCCACAGGTGCCTTCGTCGGCCTGCTGTTCGCCGCAGAGCTTGACGGTCGAGAGCGTCCCCGACATCCCCAACGGAAATTTCAGCGAGATGCCCTCCAGGTTCTGTTCGCCGTCTTCCCGACTCATCGTCATGATAAACGGCGAGAACCCGCCCGCCTGAATGCTCGTCGTCCCCGTCGTGAGCGTCGGTTTGAACGGCAGCGGATCGTGGCACGGGCTGCCATTCGGACCAGAGACCACGTTGAACGTGGAGGAGGATTCCGTCTTCCCGTTTTCCGACCACGGCGTGAACGTGCCCGTCGTCGCGTAAGCGCCGCACTTCGCGGGCGTCACCAGTGGCGCGCGGTCTCCGCCAAAGAAGTGCAGTTCGATGTCTTCGAAGGGCACCTCCGGCAGGAAGTCCGCTGCGGGCTCGCCCGCGTACCTGGGGTCGTTCTGGAACAGCGGGTCGCCTTCGAAGTGCGCGGTCAACTGGCCCGTGACGGGGTTCTCCTGCAGTTCGCCGGTCGCCTTCGCACGGATGCCCTCCACCGGGGCTTCCGCGTACAAGTACAGCGCGACGAGCGATCCAAACGGGTTCGCGTTCTGCACCGCCAGGTACGCCGCTCCTTCCATCGGTTCGGAGAGCAGCGGCGTGCGGATCGTCGCCGTCGCGACCTTCGCCGCTTCAGGGCAAGTCGTCACTTCCGGGCTCTGCAGCGCGATCCCTTCCATCGGGCACGCCTGCAGACCGTCCGCACCCGCCGGGTTCAACGCCACGCCTTCCGGGAGCGTCACCGACAGGCCCTTCACCGAGGACTCCGCCAGCCCCGTGGGATTCAGGCTCGATTCCTGCGGCACGTGCTCATCGACCGTCAACCCCGTCGGCGTGCTCCCCGCCAGCCCATCCGGCGTCACCCTGATACTCGGCGTGAACGGCTCCTGGTTACAGCCATCCATCCCGATGGGCAGCTCCAGCTTGTTTTTGAGCGTGTATTCAAACGGCGGGGTGAACACCCCCTCTTCCAGCCAAGAGTCCACTTCGGCCGTCGTATGCACCGGCCCGGCGCATGCCGTCGGGAGTGTCATAAACGGCGGCGGCGCGACCTCCGTCGTAGGATTGCATCCCGGGGACAAGGGGCTCTCACCAAGGCAAGTCAATCCTCGGGATGCGTCGTGGCGCGGGTCGCCAGGCACGCCCCAGAACGTCACACGGCTCGAGACGAAGTCGGCGAACTCGCTGATGTTGTGGACGGTCACCGTGATGCCGTAGTCGCCGCCCGTCCGAACCGCCGTATCGAGATACACCGGCACGTAATGGGCGGCTATGAAGCCAAACCTCGCCGGCTCACCCACCGACGGTGGCAGGCTGTACAGAGCCGTTTCAGTTGTCAGCGGGATCCGGGCGCCCAAGAATTCGATCACAGCAGTCACTGACGCCACCCCCACCACCGTGTCAAGCGGACAATCTTCTGCTTCTTCGCCGAATGCCACTCCCTTTAGGAACGTCGCGAGCTTGCACTGCGGGAAGGGAGTCGGATTACCGATCACGCCCGGTGGAAGATTGAAGCGCAGATCCTTGACGGGAGGGGTAAGCCCACCTTTCTTGCCTTCCGAGAGCACGTAGGGCCCCTGGTTCAGCTCGATGTTGGTCGTCAACTGGAACGGGTGGGACCCCGCCTGGGTATCGACCGTTCCATTCGCATTTTCCGCCCTCAATTCATACTGTTCGATACCGAATAGCGTCGGCGCGCTGCTCACCGTGATCGGCCTGCTGACCGACGCGGCCGACGTCCCCCCACCGGAGATGCTGGTCTTGTTTTCTTCGCCCGAGTGCGCGGTCATAGCGACCTTAACTTCGATTTCGAATTCGATAGTGCCGTACGCGCGAAGCCCCCCTTCCGAACCAAAGCCTTCGGCCGCAAGATTCGGGATGCATGTGACTTCCCGCGGCAGGACCGTGCAGTCTTCCCGACCGTTAGCTTCGGCTAGGCCCCGACCGCCGAGACTTTTCCCCGACACAGCGCGGAGAAAAGCCTTCTTCGCTTCCAGGCCTTCCGGCAGCTTGTCGGTCAGAGTCACCGGCGTAGAGTTCGAGCTCTTGTCGCCGAGGTTCTGCACCAGAACCGAGATCAGGCCCACCCCCCCGGGCGGCAGGTTCGCCGGGTAGGACTGGGAGTTCAAACGCCACCACGGCATACACGCGCTGCCGCAACGCACTTCGGCGGACGCCGGAGTCGCACCCACCGCCGCGAACAGCAGCACACCGGCCGCCGCGACGCCCAGAAGACCCTTGATGCTCTTGAGCTTGCCCTCCATCATGTCTCTCTCCTCCGCTCTCAGCGCCTGGTCCCGACGGACAAGCTCTTCCCGGCACGAGACCCCTTCGCCCCATACCTCTTCCTGGCCTGCGACTCACACCCCGCCCGCTTCTTCTTCGGCTTCCTCCCGCACGCCTTCAGCGCCTTCGCGAGCTTCTGCGAGCCCCCCGAAGACTTCGACGTCACAGTCTTCGCCTGCGATTCCGGGATGATGTTCCCCGCACCGGAGAACGTCTCGCTCGACGGCGCCCCGTAGATCGTCGGCTGCGGCGTCGGCGCCGGCTTGCACGCATCGCCCGTCGTACACGGCGGCGGCGTGAGCGGCGTCGGCGGCGCACACGGCGCGAGCGCCGTGCATTCGTGAGCGTCGTACACGTCGACGGTCCCGTCGTAGTCCTGCAGCGAGAAGCTGCGACTTGCTGAGGAAGAAGACATCCCCGCCCGTAGCGCTCGCGTCCATGAACACCGATTCTTCACTGGACGTCCCTACCGAGATCAAGCCGACGCAGCCGCCCGCGGCTTGACTGAAGACCACGCTCGCGCTCTGACCGTAGCCAGGGGCCTGGCAGCTGCCGATCCCGGGGGGCTCATACTCGTAGACATCCTCTTTGCCGTCCACGTCCGCCGGCACGAGCGCATCCTGGCTGTCGAAGAACAGCCGGCCGCTATTCGAGAGATAGCGCGACTGATATTGGGGCGTGCCGCCGGCGTTCGTCCATCCCGGGATGTTCGCGGCCACCCAGCGTCTTTCCCATATTCCGGTCTGGTCGACAAGCGAGTACGGTTCGTCGATGTGGCCCGCTGGCCGGCTGCCGGTCGGGTTGCACGACGCGCACACCAGGTGGCCCGTGCTCGCGTCGTAGAGGAAGACCTCCTCGTCGGGCACACCGCCGTTTGCGTCGCGGTTTTCATACCCCGTCAGGCTCTTCTCCGACATGAACGCCAGGTAGCGGCCATTCGGCGCAACCCGCGCGGTCAAACCCGCGAGTTCGCCAAGTCCGGCCCCAAAGCTATGGCTGTCGGCGCCGGAGAGAGCGGCGATGAACGTCGGCGGCGTCCACGCTTTCGCCCCTTCGTCGTAGTGCTCCACGTAGAGGTTGCATGTTTCGGTCGGACGCCCTGCTGCTCCTTCGCAGTTCCCGCTCTTGGCGCCGTGTTCGGCGCCATCGCCGAGCACGCCGTTGGCGACGAAGTACACGTACGAACCTTCTTCACTCGCTCCGATCACACCCATACCCTGCAGACCAGCGGTTTCACCAGCATTCCCATCGACCGCGAGGTCCGTCAGCTTGCCCCGCAACGGTTCGCCCTCGCCGCTGGTCACTTCGAACACGTAGAGGTCTTCTCCTTCACGCTGACCCGCCGAAACCGTCGAATCGGACGTCAGACGCTCCCGGCTCTTGAAAAACACCCTCGACGCTTTGCTGCTGACCGTGATGAAGTGTGAACCGCTCTGTTCCGGTCCCGGTTCCGTCACTCCCTGAGCGGCGTCGATCTGAATTGTTTCTTCTTTCACCATGTCGCGCATGTAGACGTGTCCATTGCCTTCGAGGATGATGCGCGAGCCGTCGTCGGAGATCGCAGGCCGTGGGCCGGCGAAATGGAGATTGGAGGTAGGTATATTGCCGGGCAGCTCAGCGGCCGGTTTCAGCTGCCCTTCCGCCCACTCGTAGACTTTGCTCACTTCCCCTGGTTCTTTCGGTTCATGGCCTGGCGTCGGCGCCAGCGCCACTCCTTCGGGGGCATTGATGACGACATGGCTGAAGTCGGGTGTGGCACCCACGATACTGAGTGGCCAATACTCATTTTCTCCCTTGGCGTATTTGGTACCCGGCGGGACGTTGGCCGAGGAGACGAGGGCTTTGTATTCGCCGTTGGCAGCGCGCAGATAGACCGTTTTTTCCGAGCCCGGCGGCAACGGCGGCAACGGCGTGGTCCCCGCCGGTTCGACGGCCCCAAGCGACAGGTTGGACGAGAAG
This sequence comes from uncultured Solirubrobacterales bacterium, assembly GCA_963771915.1. GTDB lineage: Bacteria > Actinomycetota > Thermoleophilia > Solirubrobacterales > Solirubrobacteraceae > Palsa-744. The sequence continues at coordinate 1,598,766 of CAVYVD010000001.1, forward strand.
AGCACGTATTCATCCAGCTTGCCGGTATTGAAATCCGCGGGGCCGGAGGGGCGCGGCGTCGCGAGGTCATGCGTTTCCCAGATGCCGGGAGCAATGCGAGTGGAGAAGAGCTGGCTCAATTCCAGAGAGCTGTTCCCTGCGGGATTTTCTTCGTCCGGATCATTCGCCGCGTACGTCATCGCGCCACCTTCTTCAGCGGCCTGCACATCCTGGTCAAAGCCGATGGGTTCGAGCCCCGCGCCGTGCTTGTCGCCTGGAGAGACCAGTTCCCAAGCACGCCCATCGGGCAGCACGAACTCGCCGCCGACGGACTGCGTGGTGAAGGTCACTTCGGCGCCTTCGGTCGTGCCGAGCGCGTTGGTCGCGATCACCCGGAAGTGGTAGACCGTGCTCGGCCGGAGGCTCTGCGTGTGCACGCTGACTTCCTGTTCGTCGAAGCCCCCGCCGATGTCTACGCCGGGCGCCGCCGGCAGATCGGTGCACGACGCGGGACTGGCGGCACAACTGCCGGTCCCGTACTGAACGTAGTAGCTCGCTTCCGGGCCGTCCGGCGTGATCTGCGCGGTCAGCGACGCACTGCCCCCCGTCACCCCGGTGGGCGCCTCGCGTGCGATCGTCGGCTTCGATTCCGGTTGCGGAGCGAAGTGGTCGATCCTGTTCGTGGCGGGATCGGCTACGTAGACGTCTTCGGTCTTGGAGTCGACGGCGATACCCGTACTTTCGCTCATATCGGTCAGGAGTTCGGAGCCGAAGGTTTCGATGAGCGACCCACTGGAGCTGAACCGCCCGATCGAGTTTTTGCCATCCGCGTTGTCGATGTAGACTTCATCGCTCGACAGGTCCACAGCCACTCCATTGACGGCTTCGACGGGAACATGATCTTCTGCGACCAGGCCGTCGAACCTTTCGATCAGATAATTGCCGGAGCTGTTGAGGCTCGAGACGCCGTAGGAGGTGTGGAGATAGAGGTCGTCATTGGAGCCCACCCCGAACCCTGGTTTCAATGAAGCACTGCCCAACAGTGTCCCGAAGCTGGATAGGAGTTCGTTTGTGCGGCCGTTGCTGAAGACCCTTATTTTGTCTTCCGGATAATGGAAACCGGCTATTTCTATCGATTCTGGCTCGTAAGCCCACAACTGCCCGCTCGAATCCACAGCGATGCCTCCGATTTTTTCGAGGCCGGTCAACTGGCCGATATATTCGCCCGTGGAGCTGAACTTGTCGATGACATGATGGCCGCTGTCGACGACATACACGTCGTCAAAGGAGGGGCTGACCGGGTCGTTGTCGACCGCGATGTACGTCGGGGATGAGAACTGGCCGGTCGGAGCCGGTTGCTTTTCCACCGCCGCGTCGGCGCCGCTGCCGTTGAACTGGCCCTCGTAGGCTCCCGCGGAGCTGAAGTACTCGACGCGGCTGTTGCCGACGTCGACCACATACACGTCGCCGGTCGCGTCGTTCACCGCGACGCCGACCGGACCCGAGAGCTGGCCGTTGCCCGCGCCTTCGCCGCCGAACGAGCCACCGAAGAGGTGTCCCCGCACAGCCAGCGCCGGCGCGCTGCACAACATCAACCCCCCGAGTGAGGCCAGGGTCGTCAAGGTCAGCCTGCGAGCGTTCATCGAACCATCCCCTCCTCGAAGAGACTCCACCCGACACCGACCCGAGGCCGGGCGGCACGACGCCGATGCGGGCGTCGGGCCCGCGGCGGCTTGTACACCCAAAGCTGTTGAGGCGCGCAAGACGCCTGCGGCCAAACGGCCCTCTCCCAAACCCCATGTGCCGATAGTCCCTCGAACGGCGGGATTTGACAAGCCATCAACCATAAGGTTCTACCCCGTGAGTAGCGGGCGCAAACTTTTATGGTCTGTACTTGTCGAGATAGGGGACTCTTGATGAGCTGCCTTGTCTTGTCGGGGGTGGTGGGTAACGCGCTCTCGACCTCATACGGGCTGCCCCCGGATCTCGGGGCGAGTGTGCGTGCGTATGCTCTGCGCGACCCGCCGGCCGGTCGCGGTCAGCGACCAGGCGTTGGGGGTGCCGGCGGCGTGCCCCTCGCCACTGTTCTCGATCAGGTCGAGGCGCTCCAGACGCGCCAGCAGCTTGGATATCTGGCCCTGGTCGGCGACACCGGCCTGCTTGCCCACCTCGCGGTTGCACGCCCCAGGCATCTCGGCGATGCAATCGAGTACACGCGCAGTGCGAAACGTCAAGCGGACCGGGGCATCCACCAGTGGGTCCCGACTGCGGTGGCGCTGGACAGGCGGGCGGCTCGCGGAGGGCACCCGCGGGCGCCGCGGGCGTACCAGCTCACGGCGCGCCGTCGCCGGCCCCAGGTAGGGGAGCACGATCACGCTCATCAACTCGCCCTCCAGCTCGACCAGGGATCGGCGCTCGCCGCGCAGCAGTCGCGTGTAGACGATCCCAAACGCCGCCCAGACGAGGCCCTCCGCGGTCAGCGCGGTGGACCCGTCGGCCCGCGCGCTCTTCCCGCGGCCCTCGTCGATCACGCTCGCCAGGCGCGCGAGGATCTGCGCGCGGCGCTCGAGCACCTTCGGGCCGCCGCGCAGCGCCTGCACCACGCAGATCCGCGCCAGCGCCGGCTCGCGATCGAAGAAGCAGAGGATCGCGCCCAGGCCGCCTCGCACCCGCTCGCGCCAGCCGGCCCCATCGAGGCCATCCGCACGGATCTCGTCCTCGATCATCCCGAGGATGCTCTCCAGCAGCGCCATCATGCACGTTTCGCGGTCGCCGAACAGTTCGTAGAAAGTACGACGCGAGACCCCCGCGCGACCGGTGATCTGCTTGATCGTTGTGGCCGCATACCCGAACTCGTCGATCGAGCCGGCGGCGCCCGCCAGCAGTCTCAAGCGCTGGATCCCGGCGAGCTGCTTGCGCGGCACCGGCGAGGTCACACTCGGCGAGGACCGGCGCGAATCGCCCGCCGTGCCCACCGATCCCGGGAGTCGCCCGCTCCAAGCCCCCATGCGGCGATCGTCCTCCGCAACCGGGGACTTGACAAGTAACCACCAATAAGGTTCTACCCCGCGAGTGGACACCTGAGCCGTGGGCCGCCGCTGCCCCGTGCCTCCCATCCCAAGCCGCCCCGACCGCGTGGGCACCTGCCATGCTCGTGGTAGGCTCCTACCATGCACGTGTCAATCGACGGTGCGGGGCGGGTGGTCGTGCCCAAGCGCCTGCGGGACCAGCTTGGGCTCTCGCCCGACACACCGCTCGAGCTCGAAGTGGTCGACGGACACCTCGAGCTGTCGGCAACGCACGAGCCGGCCAAACTGGCCGAAGGGCCCAATGGGCCGGTTGTGGCGGCGACGGGTATCCCCCTCACCAACGAGGAGGTACGGCACACGCTCGAAGCGGTGCGCGAGCGCCAATGAGGCAGGCGGCGGACAGCAGCATCACGATCGCGGCTCTCGTCGCCGATCACGAGGCCTGCGATCTCGCTGAAGAGGCACTGAAGCGGTGCACGACGACAATCGCACACGTGGCGCTCGAGACCTACAGCGTCCTCACGAGATTCCCCCCTCCCCGCCGCTTGGCGAGCGCTGACGCAGCTTCGCTCATCGACGCGAGACTGCCGGCGAGGTACGCCACGCTCAACGCAAGCAAGCATGCGAAGGCGGCCGTCCGATTGGCCACGGCGGGCGTCAGCGCAGGCGCGACTTATGACGGGCTGATCGCCCTGACCGCACTGGAGCACGACCTGGAGCTCCTCACACGCGACGGGCGAGCCGAGCGCACCTACCGCGCACTCGACGTGCCCTACCGGCTGCTGAGCTGAGACGCCACGCTGCCGGGCCCTTCCTATCCCGCCCGACCCGCGCGGTCGTCCTGCGCAACGGGCTTGAGAGGATCTCGGTGGTCTGAATGTAGTGCGCTAAACTACAACCAACTACATGAGCACCAGACCAGCACAGAAGCCGTTCTCCATTCGTATGAGCGCACGGACCCTCTCCCGCCTCGACGTCGGCGCGCGGCGTCGTGGCGAGGCCAGGGCGCGGACTGCCGAGCGGCTCATCGACGAGGGTCTGCGCATGGAGGACCACCCCGGCATCGTGTTCAGAGACGGCCCCGCCGGACGCCGGGCGGCGCTAGCCGGCGGCCCGGACGTGTGGGAGGTCATCGAGACGCTCGAGGGCACGGGGCTCGCAGGCGAGCAGGCGATCGCGGCCACTGCCTCGTGGGGCGCCCTCACGCACGCACAGGTCCGCATCGCGGTGGGCTACTACGCCGACTTCCGAGAGGAGGTGGACGAGAGAATCGCCCACAACCGCGAGGAGGCCGACCGTCAGCAGGCGGCGTGGGAGCGAGCGCAGGCAGCGCTCGCTTGAAGCTCCTCCTCGACGAGATGTACCCACCCGCGATCGCCGAGCAACTCCGCCGCCGCGGACACGACGTGGACGCGGCGGCCGCGCGAGGGGAGCTTCGGATGCTTGCGGATCCGGACATCTTCGCGACCGCGCAGCGGGAGCAGCGCGCCGTCGTCACCGAGAACGTCGCTGATTTCTGCGTGATCGCCGACGGCCACGATCGGCACGGCGAGTCCCACCATGGCCTCGTTCTCGTCAACCCCGGCCGTTACTCGCGCGGCGATCCGCGAACGATCGGGCGCATGGTCACCGCACTCGAACAGCTTCTCGACGAGCATCCCGAGACAACCCCCACAAGCCTGCGCCACTGGCTGTGAGGCGATCCAGGGGACTTGACAAGTCATTACCAATAAGGTTCCACCGCGTGAGTGGATTGCGATAAGCTGTGTAGTTCGATGGGAGCGGAGGCGACCGCAAAGAGGGGCGCCGCGGCGATGCGCTCGCCGGTCAGTTGGGCGCTGCTGGGACTGGTGATCGAGCGTCCCAGCTACGGCTACGAGCTGATGCAGCGCTTCGAGCGGACGTATGGGGATGCGCTGGAGCTCTCCAGCCCCTCGCAGATCTATGTGGCGCTCGACACCCTGGCGCGCAGGGGGCTGATCGAGGACCTTCCCACCGACGGAGCTGCATCCGTGGTGGTGCGCCAACCGAAGCCCCACTACCGGGCCACGACCGGAGGTCTTGACAGCTATCAGGAGTGGCTGCTCGCGCAGATGCGCGGGGAGCGCCGACGCTCGCGGCTGTTCGCCCGCCAGCTCGCGGCGCTCGAGCCGCGGGTGGCGCTCGCGGTGATCGAGCGCTACGAGCGGGCCTGCCTGCGCGAAGCGAGCGAGCTGCCGAAGGCCGTCGATGAGACCTCGGCCGCCGCGGGCCTCGCCGCGCGGCTCGCCGACGAGGAGGAGCGCCTGGCGGTGGGCGCGCGGCTCACCTGGATCGAGTACGCCCGCCGCGAGTTCGCCACGCTCGCGCAGGCGTCGGCGCCGCGGCGATGACACTGCTCGCGCTCGAGCACGTCGGCCGCCGCCACGGGCGCGGCGCGGGCGAGCGCACCGTGCTGCGCGACGTGTCGCTCGAGGTGGACGTCGGCGAACTGGTCGCAGTCTGGGGCCTGCGCCGCTCGGGCCGCTCGACGCTGCTGCGGGTCGCCGCCGGCATCGAGCCGGCGGACACGGGGGCGGTCCGCTTCGCGGGCCGCGAGCTCTCCCGGGACGGCGGCGAGGCGCTCGGCAGCGGCATCGGGTACTGTCGGCGCGGCTTCGTCGGCGCCGAGGGACGGGACGTCCTCGACGAGCTGATGGCCGGCCAGCTCGCGCGGGGGGTCCCCGCGTCCGCGGCGCGCATCCGCGCCCGGAGCGCGCTCGAGCAGGCCGGCGCGGAGCACTGCGCGACGCGGGGGCTGCGCGAGCTCGACAGCGCCGAGGCGGTGCGAGTGACACTCGCCCGGGCGCTCGCCCTGGAACCCTCGCTGCTCGTGATCGACGAGCCGGTCAAGGGCGTGGACCTGCTCGAGCGCGACCGCGTCCTGGCGCTGCTGCGCTCGCTCGCCGACAGCGGCATCGCGGTGCTGATGAGCGCCGGGGAGAGCACCGAGCTCGCCGGCTCCGATCGCGCGCTGTCGCTCTCCGGCGGCGAGCTGCACGGCAGCCTCGGCCCCGAGCTCGCCCCCGTGGTGCCGCTGCGCCGTCAGGCGAGCGCATGATGCCGAGATGTGTTCCCCCGTCGTGGCCGGCCGCGCGCGCGACGCGGCCGCGAACCGCGGCCTTTCTGGAGTAGCCACATGGGGACGCTCGAGCTCGAGCGGGTCGTGAAGCACTACCGGGGGGCCGGCGAGGAGGTGCGCGCCGTCGCGGGGGTCAGCCTCGCGATCGAGCCGGGAGAGATGGTCGCCCTGCACGGCCCCAGCGGCTCGGGCAAGACCACGCTGCTGCTGCTGATCGCAAGGCTCCTGCAACCCGACCGGGGCACGATCCGCTTCGCCGGCCGGGAGCTCTCCTCGCTCTCGGAGGGCGAGGCGAGCGACTACCTGCTCCGCGACGTCGGCTTCGTCTACCAGAGCCCCCAGCTCATGCCCCACGTGTCGGCCCTCGAGAACGCCTCGGTCAAGCTGCTGCTGGGGGGCGTGGGGATGCGTGAGGCCCGGGCGCGCGCGCTCCCATGGCTGGAGCGCGTCGGCCTAGGGGACTCCTCGCACCGCACCCCCGAGCAGCTCTCCGGCGGCGAGCGCCAGCGTGTCGCGATCGCGCGCGCGCTGGCGGGCGAGCCGCGGCTGATCCTCGCCGACGAGCCGACCGGCAATCTCGACAGCGAGCGCAGCGGGGAGATCGTGGAGCTGCTGCGCTCGGTCGCGCACGAGCGCGGCGCGGCGGTGCTGCTGGTCACCCACGATCTCGAGGCGGCGAGCCTCGCAGATCGGCGCTGCACGCTGCGCGACGGGCGGCTCACCGAGGGCGTTCCAGGAGAGGCTGGCGATGAGCTCCTCGCGAGCTGAGCCGCTGCACGCGCGGCCCCTGATGCGGCCGTACGCGCTCGTCTACTTCTACCGGCGGCGGCTGCGCGTGCACGCGCCTCAGGAGCTGCTCGCGGGCCTCGGGGTCGCGGTCGCGGTGGCGCTGGTGTTCGCGACGCTCCTAGCCGGCGCTAGCGTCGCGGGCTCCGGGGGGGAAGTGGTCCACGCGGTGATCGGGCCCGCGAACCTCCAGCTGCACGCACGCTCCACCGAGGGCTTCGAGGAAGGGCTGCTCCCCCGCGTCGAACGCCTCCCCGCGGTGAGGCAGGCGGCGCCGCTGTTGGAACAGACCGCGACGATCGTCGGGCCCCACGGCCGCCGCCTAACGATCGATCTGGCGGGCGCCGATACGAGCCTCGTAACGCTGGACGGCCTCGCCCACACCCTCCACGCCCACTCCAGGAGGTCCGCCGCGGCGTCCAGCCTCAAGCCCGGCCGCGGCCTCCAGCCGGGCTGCGGTCTCCAGCCCGGCCGCGGCCTCCCGCGCGCTGGCGGCGGAAGGTCCCGTGGTGACGCTGGAGCTGCGCGGGCGCGCCTATCGACTGCGCGTCTCCGCGGTGCTCGGCCCGGAAACATTCGGGGCGCTCTCGCAGGCGGACGTGGCCGTGACGGCGCTGGCGCGCCTGCAGCGGCTCGCCGGCCTGCGGGGACGGGTCTCGCGGATCCTGGTGCAGAGCAGGCCCGGCGAGCAGGCCGCCGCGCGCGCCCAGCTGCAGGGGCTCGCCGGAGGGGCGCTGACCGTCGCCGCGGCCGACCAGGACGTCGCGGCGCTGCGCCAGGCGCTGGCGCCCAGCTACCAGGCGAGCGCGTTCTTCGCCGCGATCGCCGCGCTGCTGGGCCTGCTGTTCGCGTTCAACGCGCTGCTGTTGACCGTGCCCGAGCGGCGCCGCGCGATCGCCGACCTGCGCCTGATCGGAGCCAAGCGACCGGCGATCGTGCAGATGGTGCTCTTCCAGGCGCTCTGCCTCGGCCTTGCCGCCTCGCTCCTTGGGCTGCTCGGTGGGTATGTGCTCTCGCGGGGCGTCTTTCACCAGTCCCCGCGCTATCTTGCGGAGGCGTTCACGCTCGGCACGCGCACCGTCGTGGAGGCGCAGCCGCTGGCGCTCGCGTTCTTCGGAGGGATCCTCGCCTGCTGCCTGGCCTCGGCGGCCCCCCTGCTCGACCTGCGCCGCGGGGGCGCCCTGGACGCGGTGTACCGCGATCCCGGGGTGCCCGGCAACACGCTCGGCGGTGGCGCCCGGCGGGGACTGGCGCTCGCGGCGGCGGGGCTGCTCGCGCTCGGCCACCGTCCTGTTCGCGCTCGCGCCCTCGCTCGCGCTGCTCGCCTGCGCCGTGCTCGCGCTGGCGACGGTGCTCGCCGTTCCGCTGGCGTTCGCGGGCGCGCTGCGCCTCGCCCGGGCGCTCGCGGAGCGCTGGGAGCGCCTGACGATCCTGCCCGTGGCGCTCTCCTCGCTGCGCGCGACCACGGTGCGCTCGCTGGCGCTCGCGGCCACGGGCGCGGTGGCGATCTTCGGCAGCGTCGCCCTCGGCGGCGGGCGCGGGGACCTGCTGCGGGGAATCCAGGGGTTCGCCCACAGCTACGCCGCGGACGCGAGCATCTGGGTGGGCAACCCGGGCGACAACCAGGCGACCGTCGACTTCCGCGCGGGCGAGGACGCCCAGCGGATCGCCCGGATCCCGGGGGTCGCGAGCGTGCGTGCGTTCCAGGGGGGTTCCTCGACCTGGGGCGACCGGCGCGTGTGGGTGATCGCGCGGCCCCCCGGCGGCGACAGGCAGGTGCTGGAGAGCCAGATCTCCGGCGGGAACGCGGGCGTCGCGATCGCCCGCCTGGGCGAGGGCGGCTGGATCGCGGTCTCCAGGCAGATCGCCGAAGAGCACCACGTCGGCGTCGGGGGCACGCTCACCCTGCCCACCCCCAGCGGCCAGGCGCGCTTTCGGATCGCCGCCACCACCACCAACCTCGCGTGGAGCCCGGGCGCGATCTTCATGGACACCGCCGACTACAGCCGGCTGTGGAAGAGCAGCGCCCCCACCGCGCTCGGCGTCGAGGTGGCGGGCGGCGCGGGCGCAGCCGAGGCCGGCGGCGCGAGTGCGAGCAGCAGCGCGGGCGCGGCCGGCGGCGTCGGCGCGGCGGATGGCGCGAGCCCAGCGGGCGTGGCGGGCGTGCGGCGCGCGATCGAACGCGTGCTCGGGCCCGCGAGCGGTCTGGAAGTATCGACCGCGAACGAACGCGAGGCGAGCATCGACGCCCTGACCAGCGAAGGCCTGGGCCAGCTCGGGGAGATATCGACGCTGCTGGTGATCGCGGCGATCCTCGCGCTCGCCGCGGCGCTCACCTCGGCGATCTGGCAGCGGCGGGTGTCGCTCGCGGCGCTGCGGCTCTCGGGCGTGCGGGGCAATCGCCTGCGGCTCATCCTGGGGATCGAATCGGCCCTGATCCTCGGCGCGGGCTGCCTCACGGGCGCGGTGGCGGGGGTCTACGGCCAGGCGATCATCGACGACTACCTCGCGCACATCACGGGCTTCCCCGTGGCGAGCCTGGGCGCGAGCCTCAGGCCGCTGGAGATCTTCGCGCTCGTGATCGTCGTGGTGCTCGCGATCGTCGCCGTCCCCAGCTGGATCGCCTCCCGCGTCTCCCCGATCCTCGCACTCAATGAGTAGCCCGACCCTCGCCCTGGTGGTCGCGAACGTCCGCTACTGGAGCACGGTCGCGCCATCTGTACGTGCGCAGCTGACCCGGTGGGAGCGGCGCGCCCGGGAGATCCCCGACCCGCTCCTGCAGACGCTGGCGAGCGGCAAGCTGCGCGCGGAGCGCTTCAACGTCGAGGCCGCCGCGACGCTGGCGACGCTGGCGCCACGGGCGCACCGCCGCAGCGCGATCGAGGCGATCGTGGCGCTGCAGGTGATGTACGACTACCTGGACCTGCTGACCGAGCAGCCCGCGCCCGACCCCCTGCCCGACGGCCACTGCCTTTATGGCGCTCTCCGCGATGCGCTCACCCCGGGCGCCCCGCCCGAGGGGGACTACTACCGCCACCACCCCCGGTGCAACGACGGCGGCTACCTGCAGGCGCTGGTGGGCACTGTGAGGCTCGCACTGGCGCAGCTTCCCGCGAGGGGAGCGGTCATCGAGGTCGCGCTGCGAGCCGCCGGGCGCTGCGCGCAGGCACAGGTCCTGAGTCACGCGGCGGCGCGCTCACAGCCAGAGGTCGCCGAGCTCGAGCGGTGGGCCAGGCGCAAAGCAGAGGGCACCGCCCTCCAGTGGCCCGAGTACCTCGCCGGAGCGGCGGCGTCGGTGATCGCGCTGCACGCCCTGATCGCCGCAGCGGCCGACCGGCGGACCACGCCCGCGGACGCGGAGGCGCTCGACGCGGTCTACCTGTCGATCGGAGCGCTCGCGATGCTCGACAGCCTCGTGGACCACCGGGAGGACATCGAGTCGGGCGAGCTGGGTTTCCTGCGCTGCTACGAGAGCACCGAGCAGATGGCGGGGAGGCTCGCGGGCGTCGCCGCGGAGGCGAGGGCGAGGGCGCGTGTGCTGCCCGATGGGGCGCACCATGCGATGACCCTGGTGGGGGTCGTGGCCTACTACACCTCCGCACCCTCCGCCCGCAGCGGGCCCGCGCTGCCCGTCACCGAGCGCATGCGCAGAGAGCTGTGGCCGCTGATCGCGCCCACGCTTGCACTCATGCGCGCGTGGCGTCTGGCGAAGCGGGCGCGAGCGGCCATCGACAGCCGCCGAGCCTCCGCGTCACGGGGAGGAGCCAGATGGCTGCGCGCTACCTAGCGATCATCGCCGACGGCAACCGCCGCTGGGCGTGCGCCAACGGCCTCTCGGTGGAGGAGGGCCACGAAGCGGGCGCCGACACGCTCAGGGACCGCCTGCGCGACGCGGTCGAGCTGGGCATCGAGGAGCTGACGGTGTACTCGTTCTCGACCGAGAACTGGTCACGCCCCGCGGAGGAGGTGCGGGGCCTGGTGTCGATGCTCGTCAAGCGGATCGCCCTGGAGACGCCGGATCTGCACGAGCGGGGAGTGAGGATGCGCTTCCTCGGCACCCGCGAGGGGGTCCCCGCGCAGCTGCTCGAGCAGATGGATCGGGCGGAGTCGCTGACCGACCGCAACGGGCGCATGACCCTGTACGTGGCGTTCAACTACGGCGGACGCACGGAGATCCTGGAGGCGGCGCGGCGCTTCGAGGGATCCACGGAGGAGGAGTTCCGCCGCCTGCTGTACGCCCCGGAGATGCACGACCCCGAGCTGATCGTGCGCACGGGGGGGAGCACAGGCTCTCCAACTACCTGCTGTGGCAGGCGGCCTACTCCGAGCTAGTGTTCCGCGAGGAGCTGTGGCCGGACTTCTCGCGCGAGCACCTGCAGCAGTCGTTGAGTGAGTTCGGCGGGCGCGAACGGCGCTTCGGGGGACGGGCGGTGGAGGCGCAGGCTGTCTCCTCGGTTGACCTACACTTGAACTCACATGATGGGTAGTTTCGTGAAGTCACACCCCCGGCGGCGGATCCCGGCGGCCCTCGGCGCAGCCCTGCTCGCGATGCTCGCCGGGGGAGCGCTCCTCGCGGCGGTGCCGGCCGAGGCCAACACGCTGAGGGCGACCGACACGGCCCATCTGCACTACATCTCGGCGTCCGGGTCGCTGCTCTACGAGGAGGGTCGGGCCTCGGGAACCCTGCCGGGCAGCATGCGCGTGCACTTCGACGTCTCCAGCACGCTCAGCGGCAGCTTCACGATCTACACCCGGGAGGGGTCGATCAGGGGCCACGGGGAAGCGACACCGCACGGCGCGGGTGTCTATGAAAGCTTCGCCGGCACGCTGGTCGTCACCGGCGGCACGGGCCGATATGCGCACGCGCACGGGCGCACGGGGCTCTACGGCACGTTCGACCGCGAGAACTACGGGCTGCTCGTGCAGACCACCGGCACGCTCGCCTATTGACGGCCGTGCGCCGCGCCATCCTCCTCGGAGTGGTCCTGTTCGGCGCCTTTCAACCGGCCGCATGGGCGCCCGCGGCGAGGGCGGCCGCCCCACCGGCGGGTTCGTCGTCAGCGCCGCTGGTGGATTCGCCGACCGCCTCATCGGCGGATTCGCCGGGCACCCCGCCGGGGACACCATCGACCGGACCGGCGGAAGCGCCATCGACGACGCTCAGCGCGAGCTTCGCCCCCGAGCGCCTGGGTCAGCGGACGACTCTCAGTTTTGGCTTTCGCCTCCGAGCCGGAGCGGGGCGGGTTCCGCCGGCGTTGACTGAAGTCGACTTGAGCTATCCGAATTACCTCGGGATCGCACTGAGCGGCCTGGGCTTGGCGACCTGCACGGAAACGGCGCTCCAGGCCTCCGGCCCGCAGGGGTGCCCGGCGGACTCGATCATGGGCCACGGCACGGCGCTCGCCGAGATCGCGCTCGGCCCCGAAGTGGTCAGGGAGAGCGCCCCGCTCACGATCCTGCGCGCGTCCGACCAGGAAGGTCACATTGCGCTGCTCTTCAGCGCCATGGGCACCATCCCCCTCGCGGCCGGCGTCGTGTTCCCAGGGATCCTGCTGCCCGCGCCCGCGCCCTACGGTGGACTCCTGAGCATGACGGTACCGTTGATCGCGAGTATCCCCGGCGCCCCCGACGTCGCGCTCGTACAGCTCCGCTCGACGCTCGGACCGAGCAGGATCGTCTACTACGAACAGGTGGCGGGCAGAACGCTGGCCTACCAGCCGCCGGGCATCCTGCTGCCGGACAGCTGCCCCCCCGGCGGCTTTCCGTTCGCCGCGGCATTCACCTTCGCGGACGGCGGCCGCGCGCACGCCGCCACCACGGTGCCGTGCCCAAGACCACGAGGCCAGGGGCGGGCCAGCCGCGGCCGGCTCCTATCCTGAGTCGGTGCGAGCGCTCGTACAGAGAGTCACCCACGCCGCGGTGAGCGTGGAGGGCCGGGAGGTGGCGAGGATCGGCCCCGGGCTTTTGGTGCTGCTGGGGATCGCCCACGACGACGGTCCCGCCACGGCCGAGCGCCTGGCCGAGAAGGTGCGCGCGCTGCGCATCTTCGCGGACGCCGAGGGCCGCATGAACGAGCCCGTGGGGGAGCGCGAGATCCTGTGCGTCAGCCAGTTCACTCTCTACGGCGACACCAGGCGCGGCAATCGCCCGAGCTTCGCCGGCGCAGCCGCGCCCGCGCACGCGGAGCCTCTATACGAGCGCTTCTGTGCCGAGGCCTCCGCCAAGCGGGGCGTGTTCGGAGCGCACATGCACGTCGAGCTGGTCAACGACGGACCGGTGACGTTGCTGCTGGAGGGTTGAACCAGGCCCCGGGGGGGGCCTTATGCCCACGCCGGCTTTGGCCGATAAGCAGGGCGTGACTGAACGCCCACTGGCTTCGCTTCGAAGGCTCGTTCTCAGAGCTCTCGCGGCGGGACTCTCGGTGGCCGCATCGATCGCCATAGTGGCGATCCTCACGCACTCATTCGACGCGCTCGCTGCACGTCTGATTGTGACCAGTCTCAGCTTTTCGCTCTTCATCGCACTCGGCGGCGCGGGCGTGGGTCCGCGGCGGTCGACTGGCCCGATCCGCCACCTGGGCAGCGCAACGGTGCTCGCCGCCGGCGTGGGCTTCGCGCTGCTGATGGTGATGTTGTGGCTCGGGAGTGGCGAAGGCGAACTGTGGCGGGCGTGGGCCATCTTGGTGCTTCTGACCCTCGCCGCATCACACGCTTGTTTGGTGCTCACATCGCGCCGCATATCGGACTCCCCGCTGATCGGCGCACTGATAGTGACGTCGGTCGTCGCGACATCGCTCGACGCGGTCCTCGGAGCACTCCCGATCAGTGGCGTGGCCGACCAGGTCGACGGCAACTTTGTTCGGCTCGTGGCCGTCCTCGTGATCGTCATGCTCCTCACCAGCGCGCTACCGCCAATCCTGAGACGCATCCCCTCGCGCGAGCGGTCAGACCCAACCGGGCTCCCGGCGAGCCCCGTGCCAGTGTCGATGTCGCTACCCGATGACGAGGAATGGGATCTGCTCGCGATCGCGGGTCGCCTCGAGGCGATGGCTCCCAGTGCGGGCGACCTGGCCCGCGCGATCAACCACGAGGCTGCGCGCCTGCGCGAGCTCGCCCATTCCGGGGGCCGATCGGGCGCTCCCGACCGTCCCCGAGTTGGGCACCCGCTATCCCCGCCTCAGCCCGGACCGCCCCCCTCCCTGAGCCACAACCCAAAAGTTTTGAACCCCAACCGCTCATAAAACCTAAGGGCCTATCCCGGTTGGAGGGTGGCGAGGGTGGCGAGCTGCGCCTTCTTGAATGCGATGAGGCCGCTGGAGAGTTGTAGGAGGGCGAGGTGGTTCTCGTCCTTCTTTGACCAGCGGATGAGTATCCCGCGGTTGCGGTTCAGCCAGGAATGGCAGGCCTCGACGACCCAGCGGCGTGCTTTCCACTCGGGGTTGTGGGCCTTCTCCTCGATCTCCTCACCGCGTGCGCGGATGTGCGGCGTGAGCGCGTAGCCGCCGATCAGTCCGCGGACTTCGGCGTTGTCATACGCCTTGTCCAGGCAGATGCCCTGCGGGTGCTCTGGGGTCGGCTCGGGCCGCTCGATCGGGATCGAGTCCAGCGTGCCCTTCAGCAGCTTGTGGTCGTTGCGGTTCGCGCCGTCGTGATCGAGCCCGACCGGGACGCCCGCAGCCTCCGTGAGGACCGAACGCTTCGCCCCCCCTTGGCCCGGTCAGTAGGGTTTGGGCCGGTCTTGGCTCCTCCCAGCGGGGCTTTGGTCATCGCCCCGTCGCCCGAGAGGAACGACCAGTCGATACCTACCTTCTCGTCGTACTCCAAAAGCCCTTGGCGCCAGATCTCATGGAACACGCCGGCCTGCTCCCACTCCTGAAAACGCCGGTGCGCCGAGGAAGAAGAGCACACACCCGTAGCGTTCAGCGCGTTCCACTGCATCCCAGTCCGCAACACCAACATGATCGCGTCCATCGCGTCACGGTCAGGCACCCGCGGCGCGTGACAGCCCAACGGGTGAAACGGCGGGTCCGGCAGCAACGGCTGCACCCGCTCCCACAACCAATCCGGCATCCGCCAACCATCATCCCTGCTGACCATGTAGCCCATCACAGACCTCCTGATCGAACGACACGACGCCAACGATCAAAAGTTCAACGCTGCGCTACATAACCCTTCCGGGATAGGCCCTAAGCGCGGCGAGATTCCCAGGCAGCACGAGAAGCGAGAGCTCGGTGACGCCGACCGCGCGTAGCTCCTCGCGGACGGCTGCAAGCAGCGCGGTGCCGATGCCCTTTCCTCGCGCGGCGGGGAGCACCGAGAGGGTCTCGATCTCGCCCGCATGCTCACCGAGGGGCCAGGTGGAGGAGCCGCTGCGCAGATGCACCATCGCGTATCCGACCAACTCCCCGGAACTCTCGGCGAGGAGGAGGAAGGAGCCGGGTTCGGACAGCCACGCCTCGTACTGGGCGCGGCGGCGGCGCCATGACTCCTCCCGTGATCGCGGAACCCCGAGATCCGGCGCCACGGTCGCGTGATGCTCTCGCAGCGCGTTCCACAGTGGCTCGACCCGATCGAGATCCTCAGGGTCCAAGAGGTGAATGGTTACGCCGTTCAATTCGTCACTCCGGTGCGCGCTGAAGCTCCTCGGCCCGCGCACCAGCGGGAGCAGTCGGCGGGGTCAGGACCCCTCGCCCTGATCCTTTGACGAGGTCGATCTCAACATCGAACTCTAGGATTGTACCTCGTTTACAGAACGGTGGACAAGTCCGGGCCCCTGACCCAGTCGTTGTTCCCAACACAGTGGACCAGGACGAGTGGGCCGGTGCGGGCTGGCGGTGCCGCCGCCCTCGGTCAAGGATGCACTCGCCA
Organism: uncultured Solirubrobacterales bacterium; assembly: GCA_963771915.1. GTDB lineage: Bacteria > Actinomycetota > Thermoleophilia > Solirubrobacterales > Solirubrobacteraceae > Palsa-744. The sequence goes on from CAVYVD010000001.1 coordinate 1,614,527, forward strand.
AGAACGTCGTGGGCTCCTCAGCGCGCTTTGTCCGGGTGGCACACGGACGCTATACCCTGTCCCGGCCGCAACAGGTCAGGGATGCCCGCGAGGCCTCAGCGTCCGCCTTCCGGGCCGGCCGCGCCGCTCTCTTCACCCCTTGGCGAGCTCGATCCGTCCAGCTGCTTCAGCCGCTCGATCGCCGCGCTGACGTGTGTGAGATATCGCTTGACCGCCGTTTGCACCGGCGGCTCGGCCGCGTGGTCGGGAAGCGCACGCAGCAGGTTCAGCCGGCTCTGGGCCACCCACGCCGAGAGGTCAGGCTCGCTCAACCACCGCCCCTCCGTCTTCCACGTGCGGCTCATCATGCGCGGCCAGTCCTCGATGCTGCTGGGGTATGGGTTAGGTGGGCAGAGCCGGTTCTTCTCCGCGTCGTCCTCCCGGTGGGCCTCGACGAAGCCGACGAGGGCGGCGTTGAAGCAGGGCGAGAGGTGGCGCACCTGCTGGAGCACGATCCGGCCGGGCTGGAAGATCGGCGTGGCGGGGGCGTTGTTCAGGCCGAGCGCTGTGCAGTCCACGTGCAGGACGTCGGGGCCGGTCGTGGTCTCCCCGCGCTCGAGCACGATCCGGTCGGCCTCGATCCGCCGCACTCGGCCGAGCCTGACGACGTCCTCGATCTGCCGCAGGGCCTCAAGCTCGCGGGTGCTGAGCATCGTGCCGCGGTACATCGTCGCCGGCCACGCCGGATCGATGCGCACCAGTCGCCCCGAGGCCTCGAGCCGCTCGAAGAGGTCCTCGACGTTCGCCGCCTGGGCGCCGGCCTCGGCATCGAGAGAGATCCCCTCCATGATCGCGCCGACCTGCTCCAGTGGCTGAAAGTGGCTGCGGTCATAAAACCACGCGTCGCGAGGCCGGATCCAACGAATCCGATCCGGCTGAACGTCGTTGTCCAGAAGCCAGATGCACGCGTCCGCAGCCGTCTTGCCGGACCCGAGAACGGCATAGGAGCAGGCCGATCGCGCCGCCGCCGGCAGGTCGTTGACGGGGACGAGCCGAGCGCTCGGCGCCACCTGAAACGGGACGGCGTGGGTGGCCGGGATCGACCCCTCCAGGTATCGAGCATCGACGACCTTGCGACGGACAGCGACATCGTGAAGCTCTCCGGTGCTCAGGTCTCTGACCTGCTCACCGTCACTCCCGGCACCCAGGTGCTCGTGGCGGGTGAGCACGCGGACATCGGCCTGTCTGCGTGAGCCGCCCGGCCGCCTCGGCGAAGTACTCGCAGACCTCGCTCGCCGGTCGCCCGCTCGTAGTACCCGGCGTTCTCGCCGACCTCGTCGATGCGATCCTCGCCGAGCGCCAGCGAGTTCACGCCGTAGTACGCGGAGGGGGTGTGCAGGCGAACGAACGGATACGCATCCAGCCAATGACCTCCCGGGGCCTGCCGACGGTCGATCACCGTCACCTCGACATCGGCCTCGGCCACCAGCGCGTCGGCGAAGGCAAGGCCGCTCGCGCCCGCCCCCACAACCAAATAATCAGTGTTGATGAGCATGTCCGAGTGTCCCTGACTACGCGATCACGAGGGTGCTAGCGTGACGGTGTGTCCGAAGCGTTCGAGCTGGGCGACGAGGCGGGGGGCGTGCCGATGGGGTTCGTGGCCGCGACGATCCAGACGGACCCGCGGCCGACTATGGAGCCGTCGGGCTGCTGCCAGGCGGCGTAATGGTCCCTCAGGGCTTCGGCGATCTCACCCCGACGGCTCTCCCCGTACTCGCCGTTCAGACGGATCAGCTCGGCGCCGGGCCCGATCGCGAGCAGAGACTCGATTGCCTCGTCCATGTCCGCACCCATGAAGTAGTCGAAATCGCGCTGATGCAACTCGATCTCGTCGAACCCGGCGGCCTCGAGAATCCCGCGGGTGGTCTCAGGGTTACCGAGCGAGAATGGCCCAGGCCCGCAGGTGTCGGCCTCATACTCGTCAGGGCGCGAGAGGAACCGCTCAACGACCTGCTCGGTCTCCGCCCAGAGCGGGCTCTCGGCCTTGCGGCGCCAGCAGACCTTGGCAAGTCTGCCGCCGGGCTTGAGTGCGCCGCGGATCGCGCGCATAGCCGGAACCGGCGCGGCGAAGAACTGCGTTCCCATGCGCGAGAAGGCGTAGTCGTAGATGGGATCCCACTCACCCGTCTGCGCATCGGTGGTCTCGAACGCAACGTTCTCTACTCCCGCCTCGACGGCCTCGCGACGGGCGTCCTCTATGAACCGCGGCGAGGAATCAATGCCGAGCGCGAAGCCTCCCCGTCCGACGAGCTCAGCCAGCCGCTGAGTCGTCTCGCCGAAGCCGCACCCTATGTCGATGCAGCACCCACGCTTGGGCGGCGGAAAGAGCCCAAAGACCTCCTCGGTGACCTCTGCCAGTGCGCCCACGAACACCTTGCGGTTCGACTTCCACCGCCCATACAGGATCGTGTCCCATGCACGGACCGCTTCTTCGTTGGCCGCCGCCACCGCACCTGCGCGCTGCCGTTGCGTCATCGTCCGATCCTACACTTCAACGTCGGCTTGGACCCGTCATAAGCCGAGGTTTGGTCCCAGCCGCGCTGCTCGTAGGCAGCGGCCTTCGTGCTGATCGGGCAGCGATGCGGTCGCCGAGGTTCGTTACGCGGCGAGGGCGACGCTCCTCGGCCGGCCCTGGATCGTCCGAGCCACACTACTCGGCCCCGAAGTCGAGGAGTTGAGCTGGCGGGTGGTCGGCTGGCGGCGCTCAAACGGCGTAATCGAGGAAGTTGCCGCGTCGCTCAGCGCCGGCCTGGACCCGTCACCAGCCGAAGCCGCCGAGCCGATCCTGACGGCGTAGCGGCGACGCTGCCTGGCACCGAGAATACTCCGCGACGACGACGGAACGGATCGCAAGGCGCCGCGCCTCGCGTGGTTCGACTAACGACATTTAGGTGTCGAAAAATGCCCCCGCCAGGAGTCGAACCTGGATCCACCGCTTAGGAGGCGTCCACGAAAACCCGCCGCAGAGGGCCGGAACCCCGCATGAGTGCTAGGGATTCCGGCCCTTTCGTCGCCCGGGTGCTCAGGCGATATTCGGGACGATTCAGGCCGATTCCGGGGGGTTGCGGCCAACGGTTGGCCACTATCGAGCGCCGGCTTCCATATCAGCGTTCACGTTCGCCCAGCCGGTGGCCAAGGCCAGAGACCGCGCACCTCTCGGCAAGCGCGCACGCTGCGGGGGCACGTCGCACCGTTCGCCCGGGCCGATCTGCTCAGTGGCGCCCGTGGCTGCTCGTGCGCTCGCTGGCCGCTTCCGCCCAACGCTCTACAGCTCCCTAAGACGCGCCAAAGAACAGCCGCCAAGAGCCGACCCGGCACGCGGCGCGCGAACGCTCCACCGAGCTGACGACAGCTCCCACGGGCCTCCTCGCCGCCTACACGCGACCACAGCCGCTACCAGGGTCGGCCCGGCGCGATTCTGCCGACCTCGCCGCATCCTCCTGCCCGCGACAGGACTGCTCGTGGCCCTCCCTGGCGCGCTTGGCTCTGCGCGTTCTGCGTAAAGTTGCGCGTCCCGTGGAACAGCCGCCATTCAGGCCACCTCTCAAGCGGCGCCTGGATCTCCGCGAGAGCCATGAGCGCCGCGGGACTGGCGCCCGAAGGCGCACGGGTGAGAAGTGCTGCGACCGGATTGTCGCTCACCAGCACCATCCGCGATGCTCCGGCGGCCGCGGCGTCACGCATAGCGAGCAGGACCGCGCCGAGCTCCGCCTCCAGCGCGTTCGCGTAAGGACACGCGAACGCGCGTATCCCGATCAGATCGCTCGTGTATGCGATGCCCGCCACGCCCTCATCCCAAGCCGCGTCTACACAGACGCGCAGACGCGCATCGCCTGGCGGGGTCTCCCCGCCCGTCCTCGGGAGCCTCCCGCCGAGAACGCTCACCTGAGCACCGTCGCGGGAGATGGCGAGGCGCCGCCCGCGGATGCTGGGTCGATGGTGCTCTCACGCCCCGCAGGTTGCGCTCGAGCGAGCGAAGCCACCCCATAGACATCGCGCCAGCTACCACGGGCGCCAGCTTGGCGGCCCCGCGCCGCGTCTGCACCCCCAGCACGAAGTGCGTGAGCACACGAATGACGACAACGAAAAGGTGGCATGCCGGTGGGGTTCTCTCTCGGCCGAGGAGACTGACTGTCGGTGGGTTTCAAGGTCGTCCAGCGAGAGCTGCTAGGAAGAAGGCAGTGCCGCCCTTTACCTGCTTGCGCTCGACCTGCACTCGTGTGAACCCGACGGATCGCAAGGTGCGTTCTAGCTCCGCTATGACTGGCTCGGGGTCTCGGGCGGGCTCGATGCCACGATCGCGTCGCCCGACAGCGATGCCGGTCTCACGGAGCGCGATAGATAGTCGCCCTCCGTCCCTGAGTACCCGGTGGAGCTCACGCACGGACCCCTCAAGCGGCTCCCAGAACTGGGCGCTGTTGGTCGTGCATACGACATCGAAAGAGGAATCCGGCCACGGCAGCGCGGTCACGCTGCCGATCTGCAGGTCGACGCGGTTGGAGTATGTGCGTGTGCGCGCACGAGCCTGGCGCTCCATGACCTCGGAGAGATCGATTCCGCATACCTTTCCCGAGGACAGCTGTTCGGCGAGAATCGCGATCCCGACGCCGGAACCGAATCCGACTTCGAGTGCCTGCTCACTTCCAGAGAGCCTGAGCCTGTCAATAGCTTCTTGGGTCAGCGGCGCGTTCACGCGAGCCATTAGACGCCCGATCCACGCTCCGAGTCGTCCGGACGGATCGGCGAACTGCCGGGTGAGGACGAGTGGCGCTCGCATAGCTTGGTCAGTCTATTGACCGGCACACCCGCCTTGTCATCGGTATCCAAGCGGGTGACTGGATAGGTCGCTAAGGGCCTATCCCGGTTGGAGGGTGGCGAGTTGCGCCTTCTTGAATGCGATGAGGCCGCTGGAGAGTTGTAGGAGGGCGAGGTGGTTCTCGTCCTTCTTTGACCAGCGGATGAGTATCCCGCGGTTGCGGTTCAGCCAGGAATGGCAGGCCTCGACGACCCAGCGGCGTGCTTTCCACTCGGGGTTGTGGGCCTTCTCCTCGATCTCCTCACCGCGTGCGCGGATGTGCGGCGTGAGCGCGTAGCCGCCGATCAGCTCGCGGACTTCAGCGTTGTCATACGCCTTGTCCAGACAGATGCCCTGCGGGTGCTCTGGGGTCGGCTCGGGCCGCTCGATCGGGATCGAGTCCAGCGTGCCCTTCAGCAGCTTGTGGTCGTTGCGGTTCGCGCCGTCGTGATCGAGCCCGACCGGGACCACCGCACCCTCCGCGAGGACCGAACGCTTCGCCCCCCCTTGGCCCGGTCAGTAGGGTTTGGGCCGGTCTTGGCTCCTCCCAGCGGGGCTTTGGTCATCGCCCCGTCGCCCGAGAGGAACGACCAGTCGATACCTACCTTCTCGTCGTACTCCAAAAGCCCTTGGCGCCAGATCTCATGGAACACGCCGGCCTGCTCCCACTCCTGAAAACGCCGGTGCGCCGAGGAAGAAGAGCACACACCCGTAGCGTTCAGCGCGTTCCACTGCATCCCAGTCCGCAACACCAACATGATCGCGTCCATCGCGTCACGGTCAGGCACCCGCGGCGCGTGACAGCCCAACGGGTGAAACGGCGGGTCCGGCAGCAACGGCTGCACCCGCTCCCACAACCAATCCGGCATCCGCCAACCATCATCCCTGCTGACCATGTAGCCCATCACAGACCTCCTGATCGAACGACACGACGCCAACGATCAAAAGTTCAACGCTGCGCTACATAACCCTTCCGGGATAGGCCCTAAGCGGCGACGCAAAATACGAAGCGATGGTGGCCATCAGCCGCAGCACACAAAACACTTGTTCCACGCCCCACGCACACCCCCATGCCACACCTCACCAGGAAGAGTAATCGACGCTCTCTGCTCCCGATGCTGCGCAGCCCGCGCCGGGCAGGACACACGCAAGGGTGTCGACGACCTCTGCGCCCACCCGCAGCTCGGCCCTCGCGGTCTCGACAGGAGCACCCTGTAAGCGGACGGCGGCGACGCGGTAGACGCGCCGTCCGCGCAGCAGGAACACGTCGTTCTGCTTCGCGCTGTCGGGGTTGACCCACTCCAGGTTGCGTGCCTGCGGCGGCGAGAGCGCCGGCCGTTGCGAGCCGGCGCGATGGCAGTCGCTACTCGCGGCCTCCTCGAAAAGCGCGCGCGCTTCGCTTGCAGCTCCGAATACGAGGACATCGGCGACGAGATCGTAATCGCGCGTCCACCACCGCACCTCATACCCCGCCGGCCAAAGCCCGTCCGCCAAGCGCGAGGCGCGCGGCCCCAGCGGCGAGTTGTCCGACCACATGTCTTCAGGGTTCGTGACGGAGGGCGTCAGATTAACTGTGTAGGCGGGTTTCTGGGTTAAGTGTAACGGTGATTCCGTGGGTGTCAACCTGTGACGGTCAGTTTGCAGTGTCGGGGACGCGGTCACCGAAGTGGATCTTGAACGCGAGTAGCGCTATCGTCCAGTTCCGGGTCCGGGTCCATTGCGGGACGGCGTTCTGTAGGGCGAGGTAGACGAGCTTGCGGGCGGCGTCCTCGTTGGGGAAGCTGCCCTTCGTCTTGATCGCCTTACGCAGCTGGCGATTGAGGGCCTCGATCGCGTTGGTGGTGTAGATCACGCGGCGGACCTCGGCCGGGAAGGAGAGGAACGGGATCACGTACTCCCACGCGTCGAGCCAGGCCTGCGTGATCACGGGGAACCGCTGCCCCCACTTCTCGTCGAAGGCGCCTCGAGCTCGGCGTGCGCCTGGTCGGCGTCCACAGCGGTGTAGATCGGCTTCAGGCCCGGGCGACCTGCTCGCGCTCGCGCCGCGGCACGTAGCGCAAGCTCGCTCTGATGAGGTGAACCACGCATGTTTGGACGGTCGTCTTGGGGAAGATCGCCTCGATCGCTTCCGGGAATCCCTTGAGCCCGTCGACGCACGCGATCAGGATGTCCTTGACGCCACGCTGGCGCAGATCGGTGAGGACCTGCATCCAGAACTTCGCGCCCTCGGTCTCCTGGAACCACATGCCGAGCACGTCACGCTCCCCGTCGAGCGTCACGCCCAAGGCGAGGTAGAGCGCGCGGCGCTGGACGGTGCCGCCCTCGCGGATCTTCAGGACCATGCAGTCCAGGAACACGATCGGGTAGATGTCCTCCAGCGGCCGCTTGGCCCAGTCACGCACGTCGTCCATGACCGCGTCCGTGACCCTGGAGATGAGGTCGCGGCCGACCTTCACGCCGTAGATCTCGGCGAGATGCGCGGAGATGTCCCGGGTCGAGAGCCCGCGCTGTAGAGCGCGAGGATCTTCTCGTCGAACCCGACGAACCGACGCTGACGCTTCTTGACGATCTTCGGCTCAAAGCTCCCGTCCCGATCGCGCGGAGCGTCGAGCTGCACCTTCCCGTGCTCAGTGATCAACGTCTTCGGCGAGGTGCCGTTGCGCTGGTTCTCCGCGCCGCCGGGCGGCTCGCAGTGCGGCTCGTAGCCCACATACTCGCTCAGCTCGACCTCCATCGCCCGCTCCACCAGCCGCTTGGTCAACTGAGCCAACAGGCCGCCGGGCCCGGCGATCTCCTCCTCGGTACTCGCGCCGGCGAGCAGCTCGTCGACCAGCTCATCGCTGATCCGCTCCGACGGCATCCCCAGAGCTTGCCGCACACGGCGGCGGCCACCGGCACGCTCGACGGCCTCATCGACCAGCTCCGGGAGAGCTCCCGCCCCCGGCCCGCGGCCGGGGCCCCCGCGACGGGCGCGCCGCGGTCGGTACCGGTCCGTTGCGCTCGCCCTTCGGGCTCCCTCCACTCCCCGGTACCGACCGCGGGGAACACCAGCTCCTGCGACTCCATGTGGTCCTGCGTAGTAGTAGGCATAGCAACCTCTTTCGCTCATGCCTACACAGTTCCTCGGACACTCCCTCGTGACGCCCCCCGTGTACCCTCAAGTTTCGGGGTTATCCGGTGGCTGCCGTGAGTGCCTGAGCGGGGTTGGTGGTTTCTCGCTGGTTGGGGGTTGTGGGGGTAACTGGTGAGTATTGGGCGGCGATGATCGCGCGGCGCAGGCTGGCGAGCATGTCTTGGTAGGAGGGGTTGGTCTTCTGGCGGTACCAGGGGCGTGGCGGCGGCGGTAGCGCACGTCGTGCTCGGCGCGGCCGCAGAGCGTGTACCACGTGATTGTCAGGGTCTGGCAGAGTAGGCCGAATGGCACGGTGCGCTCGACCGCTCGCTGGACACGGTTGCGTGCCTCGCCGACGCCCGTGATTTGCTTGGCGTCCTCGAAGCACACCTCGATCGCCCAGCGCTCGTCGTAGCGCTCGATCAGCTGCGCGGGGGTGGCGGTCGTGTCGGTGCTGATGAGCGCGATGTCGTAGCCAGCTTCGTGATTGGGGTGCTTGACCAACATCACGCGCACCGGCCGCTCGTGCCACACGTCGTACCACAGCGCCTGCATGGTGTGGCAGAGCACGCTCTGGCGATGGCCTGAGCGCGTCACCTCTGTCTTCTCCCAAACGGTGACGGGATCGTCAGCGATCGCTTTCAGCGACGGCAGCCTGACGCCCTTCTTGGCTGGCTGGCCGGGCTTGCCCGTCTTTGGCGGCCTGGGAGCACACAGCCTGGCGTTGCATCGCAGGCGCGAGGTGACAGTGACGCTCCCTGGTAGGCCGCGCAGCGCTTTTGAGCCGTACGCCGAGTCGCCCACGAGATCGATCTTGCGGTTCGGGTAGCGCCAGATCACCAAGTCCAGCAGCCTCCTGGCGAGCGCGGACTTTGAGGGGTAGGCGGGGTTCGCCTTGCGCCCCGCGCGAGAAGCGCCCCTCCTCGAACCCCTGGCCCGCGGCTCGGGCAGCCACAGGCGAAAGAGCACCGGCAGCGCGAGGGCGCGCTTGACGCACGCCACGCGGACGAGCAGCGCCAACACGACCCAGTTGTTGCCAAAGCCGAGCTGGCTGCCCGCGCCGGCCGGTAGAGACCCGTCGTACTGCCAACGGGCGCCGTGCACCTGCTTGCCGGTGCGCTTGAACAGGGTGTCATCAACCGCGAGGCGGATCGGCTGCTCGCGGGGCACGAAGGTTACGATGAGGAAGTCGAGCAGCAACAATCCCAGCCCGTCCGGGCACCATTGTCGCTCAGCGAAGAAGTCGTGCGCGCGGCTGTGATGCCAGACGCGCTCAAGCCGCGCCGCCTGCAGCACCCCACAGACCGTGTGCTCCCCGACCCGCGAGAGGAACCCCACGACCAGGCAGCGGAACGTCTGGAACGTCGGCGCGCTGAACGCACCAGCGAGCAGGAACAGCAACGAATCGAGCGAAGATGGAACGACGGGCATCGGCGGTGACCTCCCACGAGTGTTGACAACCCGTGGATTCGAGGAAGCCGCCGGTGCCCCTCCACATTACCCCCCCGCCACACAGCACTCGACGCTGCCGCCCAATCTCCTGCAAATTCGCCGCAAACCCCGAAACTTCAGATGAACCCGCGGCCACCCGTTACCGCGAATACAGCTAACACGTCTGCGCGTAGCTCGAGCAGTTCGCGGAGGTCAATGCTGGCGGGCGCGGGCAGCCCACGACGAGCGCACCACGTCGAAGCTCCTTCAGCGCTCCCACCGCCGCCTATTCCGCAGAAGGCTCGTCCTCGTACCCAGCAACGCGATGACGCTCACACCCAAGCACACCAGCAGCCCCGCCAGACGGACCCGCTGGCTCGCCCACCACGCCACTGGCGGCGTGTCTCGACCGTGCTCCACACCCTCAATATCGAGCCGAAGTACTACCCACTTGAGAGTTTCCGCCAGCACGAAGCCTCGCCTGCCTCGGCGACACGCCCCTGCCGCTCAGGCAAAGAGCTCTTCGCCTATGAACCTGCCGGGCTGTGCCCCGCGCGGACAGGCGAAAATCGCGCTCGAGGTATGCAGGGTGTGGCGGTTGAGCGCATCGGAGGCCGCCAGGCGCCGCTGGAGGGGGATGAACTGGCGGCTGGGGCTTCGCTGGAACGCGATGAAAAACAAGCCGGCGTCGATCTGGCCGCTGCCCGGTTCGACGCCTTCGCTGTAGGAGTAGCCGCGTCTGAGAATGCGCTGCCCACTGTTGTTCCGGGGGTTCGCCAGCCGGATATGCGCGTCAGCAGGGATCAACGGTTCGCCGTTTGAGCCCGTAGCCGAGAGGTTGACTGGGTCATACTCGCTCTGGCTGCCCAGTGGAGCGCCGGTGAGCTTCTCGCGGCCGATCACGCGCTGTTGGTCTTCGAGGGTGGTGGCGTCCCATACGTCGAAGAGGATCTTGATGCGCCGCGCGATGAGATATGTCCCGCCGACCATCCACGCGGGCTGATCACTGGGCTGAACCCATACGAAGTCGTTCATCGCGTCGGTCTCCTCCGCGCGGATGTCATCGGTGCCGTCCTTGAAGCCCATCAGGTTCCTCGGCGTGCCCTGGCTGCGACTGGTGGAGGAGGTTCGCCCGAAGCCTTGCTGGGTGTAGCGCAGCGTCGCCGCGCTGCTCGCGACCCGCGAGAGGACGTGGATGGCGTGAAAGGCGACCTGGGGGTCATCCGCACACGCCTGCACGCACAGGTCCCCTCCCGACACTGAGGGGTCGACGCTCTCCCCTTGAAAGGCAGGCAGCGTCTGCAGCTCCGCTGGCCGCTGGCGTGCGAGCCCGAAGCGGTCGTGACCAGGGGAGCCGAACAGACTGGGACCAAAGCCGATCGTGAGCGTAAGCCGAGACGGCCCCAGGCCGACCGCCTCCCCTGTATCCGCCGGTGGCTCGTCAGGCGCTTGGACAGCCGGCTGGTAGGGCTCCCCGGCAGTCAGTCGCGCCGACGCGACCGTCCACTCTTCAAGGACGTTCCGCACGTCGTCAGCCGCCTCGCTAGTGATATCGAAGGCCGCGAAGTGCAGATAGTCCTGCGCAGCCGTGGCGACCCCGGCTTGGTGGAAGTCGTAGAAATCCTCCGGCGAACCAGATGCCGTCGAGTTTGTGGGTGACCCCCGCACGGTTCTGCCCAGAACGTGATCCAGTCCTACCCCGATGCCCAAGAACGCCGCGCCCGAGATCACTCCCCGGCGCGTGACACCCCGTTCCGTATCCTTACCTGTGGCTGGATTGAAGATAAGCCCCCCACCTAACAGCGCTCATAGACGACGCTCAGTCACCGTCTGCTCCATCTGAATTTCGACCCACATCATTGATATTGACACGTAAAAGCATCACGACCGCTTGAGCACTCACCCGCCTAATAGTGCTTTGTTAAGTCTTACTCGTCTTGTCGGGTGGTGTGCAACGGGATTTGGTTGAGATCGATGGGTCGTTGGCAGGTGGTGCAGCGGCCGGTCCAGCATTTGAAGATCGGCTGAAACAGTTGGACCGCCTGAGGTAGTGTCAGGCCGGCCGCTGGCGATTTGGGGTCTGCCGCTCCAGGGTCAGGAAGCCGTGGGCGGCGGTGACGAGCGCGGTGTGGTGGTACCACCCGAGCCATGAGCGTCCCTCGTAGTGGTCGAGGCCGAGTTGTCCCTTGAGCTGTTTGTAGTCGAGCTCGATCTTCCAGCGCAGCCTGGCGAGCCGCGCGAGCCGCTCAGGCTCGGTGTCGGCGGGCAGGTTGGAGAGCCAGTAGTCGGAGGGCGCGTCCTTCCCGGCGGGCCACTCGGCGATCAGCCATTCCTCGCGAGGGGGAATCTGCCCGCCTTTGGCCCACTTCCGCTCGTGCGCTCGCCAGTGGTGCGCGGAACGCACGCGCACGAAGATGAACGTCGCGGTGACAGGCTTGCCGTCCGGGCCGTCACGGAAAGCGACGGTCTGTGCAGCGGTCTTCCCCAGACGCCCAATCAACTCGCCGATCGACTCTGGCTCGCGGTCGGGCCGCGGCCGGGAGTACCGGCGACCTTTACTGCCCTCGTTCGAGGGCACCGCGAAGACGGTCTCGGGCGAGAACACCGTAGTGGTTGGTCCGACTGACAGCACGTACTCGCATCCCGCGTCATCGAGGCGATCGCGCAGCCTAGTGTTCTCACCGTATGCTTGATCGCCGAGCACTGGCGCCTTCGGGATCTCCCAGCCAGCAGCACGCTCGACGAGCTCGACGCCGAGCTCGGGCTTGGTCTTGAACTGCACCTCCTCGGGAATCTTCGCCCCGCGGCGGCGCTCGGCATCCTCACACCACTCCTCAGGGATATACAGCGCCCACCCCAACGGCACCGTGCCACGCCCTCCCACCGCGTGCACCGACACGCCGATCTGGCAATTGCCTGTCTTTCCCAAGGTCCCCGAGTACTGGCGCTTGACTCCCGGCGAGTCCCTACCGTCCTTCGGGAACCCTGTGTCATCCAGCACCCAGGCCTGCACATCGATCGATGGCGCCACCCGCTCCACGACCGCCTTCACCACCAGCACTGGATCCCACGGGCTGTCCGCCAAGAACTGCTGCATCGAGTGATAATCAACCTCCTCCCCCAACCGCGCCACGATCGGCTCAAGAGACTTACGCTCGCCCTGCTCGATCAACCCCCGCAAATACAAGGCGCCGTTGACCATCTGCACCGGACGATTCACCGCCCCGGCCAGCACCTCCTCCGCGAACTCCTCCAAACGCTCACGCACCGCCATCGGCGGATCAACACCCACCACATCAGCCACAGCCACCATCATGCCTCCTCGCGTCGGGAACACAGACGCAAAGAGGATTCGCCGCCCAACCAGCGAAACCTACCAAAGACTTAACAAAGCACTAGTAGACTCACGACCCTATAAATGACGTCGTTCAACCCCAGATCCCCAATGTTTACGGGCATTTGACCGCCCAATCGCGCCAGTTATTTAGTCGTGATCCTTACGAGTCATCTCCACCCTTCCGGCGTCGTTCTTGCCTCGCCCAAATCATTACTCCAGTCACGGCACAGAAAAGAGTCAATGACGGTAGTATCGCCAGGGCAATATTGCCATCTACAATGCCCAATGCGATAGTAATCACTGCAGGGGCTCCACTAAATATTGCGGCATTTCGCGCAAATCTTATCGGATCGTGCACATGTACCTACTTATTGAATACTCGATTAAAGACACTCGACTCACCCTCTAACATCCTGCCGCGGCGTGAGCGACATCAAACATACCACCCACTAGTCCAGATGCGCCTGACATCATGAACAATGGTCCGGAAACCTCTGGGCCTGCAAGTGAACCAGCGATACCGGCACTACCATAGTAGAATGCCATCCCGTCCGCACTTAGCCCCGCCACAGTACAGTAGGAAGGTTTTTCGCGGTTTTCTGCTTCGCTTTCTTCTTCCTCTGCCCGGTGGTTTTCTTCTTCAAGTTGTTCAATGTGTCGGTAAGAACGGCATGTCCAGCTACCTCCGGCGTTCAAGCCGCCGCCCTTGCCGTGACTGCCGCACGAGCCTGGTGCGGGGCCAAATCCTGTTCCGCTTGACATGGTGCCGTAGGGGTCGGTCGCGTTGGTTGGGCTATCGTTTGTGTAGAGGTAGAGGTTGACGCCGCTGCCTGCCTGTCCGAGGGGGTCTTGGCTGAGGAAGCGGGCGGCTGCTGGGCTGTAGTAGCGGGCGCGGTCGTAGTAGAGGCCGTTGCCTTCGTTTTCTTGCCCGGCGTACTGGGTGGTGTTTTCGCTTGCGGTGCCTTCTTTTGTGGTTGTGCCGAAGGGGTCGTAGGTGTAGCTGCTTTCGACGCTGCCTGTACTGCCGGCCAAGCCCATGGTGCTGCCGAGCTGGTCGGCGAGTAGGTTTTCGGTGGTTTTGCTTGTGGTGCGGGCGAACACGTTATCGGGGAGTGGGCCGGTGAGGAGGTTAGCTGTGGCTTTGCCGCCCTGGATTTCCTGGTCGACGTTCGGGCCGTCGTAGAGGAGTTCGGTCGTTGTGCTCCCGAGAGTCCTGGTGGTGCGGCGCCCGAAGGGGTCGTAGCCGTAGCTGGCTTTGATCGTCCCGGTGATTTTGGCGAGCTGGTTGCGCGCGTTCCATGTGTATTCGGAGGTTCCGTCAGAGGTCAGGTTGCCGTTGGCATCGTAGCTGAATTTTTTGCTGCCGCGTTCGGTCTGCTCGTTATCGGCGTTGTATTTGGCTGAGCTGAAGGCTTCGGGTAGCCCGGTGCGGGCATAGCTGCCCCATACGGCTTCCTTGCGGCCGTCGAGGTCGTAGCTGTAGTCCAGTTCACCGAGCGTCGTTGAGCCTTTCTTGTATGCGATGGATGTCATCTCGTTGGCTTCATCATAGCCGTACTGCTCTTCGATGCCGTCGGGGAGCGTGGTGCTGGTGGGGAGGTTGTCTTCGTTGTAGGCGAATGAGACGGCTTGTGTGCCGCGTTTGAGTTCTTTGAGGCGGTTTGCTTCGTCGTAGGTATATTTGAGCGCTTCCTGGCCTGGGACGGTCATGCTGGTGCGCCTGTTCGCTTCGTCGTATTCGTATTTGATGGTGCCCTGGGGGGTGGCGAGCGACTTCAGGCGGTTCAGTTCGTCGTATTCGGGGGTGTATGTGCCGCTGGCGCTGTCGATGACCTCGGTGAGGCGGTTGCCGTTGTCGTATTCGTATTTGATCGTGCTTTCCGAGGTTTCCCCGGAGACGCCGTACTTGGCTTCGGTTAGGCGGTTGACGGCGTCGTAGGTGAACTTGTCGAGCTTGCCGCGGCGGTCGGTGAGTTCGATGAGATTGCCCTGCGTGTCGTTTACCGCCGTGGTTTTCTTTTCCAGCGGGTCCTCTTCGCTTTCAAGGAGATCCATTTTGGTGTACGCGAACGTGGTCTTGTGTTTCGAGGGGTCGGTTGTCGCGGTGAGGTTGCCGTCAGGGTCGTATTCGTAGGAGGTCACGTCCCCTGCGGGGTCGGTTGTCTTGGTCAGCTGGTTGTCGTTGTTGTATTCGTTGATCGTCTGCTGGCCCTCGGGCATCGTCGTAGCTACCACGCGGCCGAGCGAGTCAACGAACTGTTTGGTGGTACGCCCGAGCGGGTCTGTAAAGCTTGCGGGCTCGCCGCCTTGATAGGTGATCGTTGTTTTGTGGCTTTCGGGGTTCGTGATGGTCGAGAGCTGCCCGTCGCTGTTGTATTCGTAGTGAGTGGTGTGGCCGAGCGCGTCTTTCTTGGCGGTGAGCTCGCGGAGGCTGTTGTATTCGTAGGTGGTTGAGTGTCCGAGCGGGTCGGTTTCGTTGGTCAGCTCGCTCGTGCCTGGTTCATAGGTGTATTTGTATGTCTGTGCCGAGCCAGTGCCAGCGAGGCGGGTCACGGCCGTCACGTTGCCGTAGCTGTCGTATTCGTAGCTGGTCTTGCGCGACCGCGCGTCGGTGCTGGACAGCAAGAACCCTGTTTCGGCCTGTCGTTCGAAGGTCGTTTTCTCGTCGGCTGAGCTGCCGAGCCCAGCGATTTCGCTTGTTGGCCACCCTTCGGTGTTGAACGTGACCTTGCGTTTGCTTTCACGCGGTTCGGTGACTGTCGTGCTTTCCACGTTGCCTTCACCGTTCAGCGCGTAGCTGAATTCGAACGTGCCGCCGTTCGCCATTTTCTGTTTCGAGACGCGGTCGTGGGATTCGTATTTGGTTTCGATGTACTTGTTCCCACGGGGGTCCGTGACCGACGTCATGTCCCCCGACGAGTCGTATTCGTATTTCATCGTGCGTTCAGCCGGATCGCTCGCGGATTCCAACAGCCCTGCTTTGTTGTAAGCGTATTTCAGTTTCCTGCCGTTGTTGTCCGTGATTTCGGTGATGTCGTTGGAGGCGTTGTATTTGAACTTCGCCCAACGTCCGTGCGGCGATGTGATACTCGTGATGTTCCCTTTCTGGCCGCTTTCACGGGTGATCGTTAGCTGCTGGCCCTGCGCGTTGCGGATCGCCTGTAGTGGCGCGAACGTCCCGAATAGGTAGGTCGTGCCGTTCGTCAGCTTCAGTTCCCAGACCGAAGGGGACAACGACGCGTTGTACTTCAGTGTCGAGTCATAGAATTCGCTTGGCGTGCCGGTCGCCTTGTACGCCGCGGTCGTATAGCCTTCACACGCCGCAGTGCATTTGTAGAGCACCGCGCCGCCGTTGGGCATGATCAGATAAACTTCGTGCGTGTTTTCAGACCACGGTCGGATGTCGTAGCGGTTCGTCGTGCCGACGCCGAAGCTGTAGGAGTTCGAGTCGCCCTGCCGGTAGCTGCGTTCGACCACGATCGGGATCGTGTCAGGCACAACCAGATCAGTCCGCGTGTAGTCAAACAGGCCGGTCCCGAGATCAACCGGATCCCCGCTCGTGGTCGGCGTCCCGGGTTTCGTGCCGGTGGCAGGTTTCCCTGGGCCGCCCGAGACCATCGCCCCGGTGAATTCCCATACGCGGACACCCGGATCGGGAACGATCTGCTTGGCGTTCGGTGTGACCGACCCGTGGCCGTAGACGTACCAGCCGCGGCCATTGGGGTCATAGTTCCAGAACGCCACCCGTGAGCCGGCCGGCAGGTGGGTGTAGTTGGGGTAGATGATCTGCGCGCCCTTACTCAGGTACGCCCGGCCGGGCTGCACCGTGAAGTACACCGGGACTTCCACGAACATCGGCAGCGGGAACGGCGGCCGGTCGACCGGGACCGCCGTGATGTTCAGATCGTGCACGACATGGCCCTGGGCGTCGTGGATCACGGTCCCGGCGGGCAACCGTACTTCAAGACCCGGGATCCGCGGTGTCGTGATGCTCACCGGCCCCGTCGTCGGCGAGGAGATCCGATGGTCGCCCGCGGGGTCAAGCGGCGTCATCCAGATCGGCGCTTCAAGCGTGGTCTCTTCGTGCGCCTTGACCTGCACCCCGATCGAGAACATCCCGTAGCTCACACCGCGGACCCGCCCGCCCTGCACGATCAACACCTGATGCCCCACAGGCACCCCGGCCAGCAGGAACTGGCCCCTCGCGTCAGTCACGGCCACCTGCGAGGCGCTCTCCAGCGCGACATGCAACCCCGCGAGCGGCAGGCCGTCCAGCTTGAGCGCCTGCCCCGCCAGCGAAGCGCCCTGCGCCAGCGCCGGCGCCACAGGCGCGGCGGGCGCGAGATCCGCCCACGGGCTCGCCGGCCACCCCGTGCTCCAATCCACGCCCGCGCGCACCCGGTGCGGATACCACGCGCCCAAGCCACCCGGCCGAAACGCCCTGACCACCCGGGGCAGCCCCGCACCCGCACCCACAGCACGCCCAGTCACGGCACGCTCGACAGAACGCCAGGCTCGCCCGTGAAGATCCGACGCGCGGCCCGCTACGCGCGCGACAGCGCCCTTGCGCTCGCTCGCAGCGACGCCGCTCTTCCTGGAGAGGCCCCTCCTCCCGGCGCGCACAGCGCTGCTGGCAGCCGGCGTGCCTTCAGCGCCGCTCAGCAGCGGGCTCTGGCCGACGCCGCCAGCCACCGCCGACACTCCGCCCGCCTCCGGCGCGCTACCAGCCGGCTCCTGCGCCGATCCTCCCACGCCCAGCGCGCGCTCGCCGCCGGCGCGGATCACCAGGCCGTGCGGCGGGGCGCCGATGTACGCGGTCAGCTTGAGCGACCCGGTGTATTCGCTTTCCGGCGCGATCAAGATCGTGTACGTGCCGGTCGCGGACAGCGACACAGGGCCGAGCGCTGTTTCCCCGCTTGACCCGAACCGCTTTTCTTCACCGACCCGGGAGCCTTCCGGGTTATAGATCGAGACGTGCCCCCACGTGATCGTCGATTCTGAGAGCACGAGCGAGACTTCTTCACTTGATTTACCCGAGAACGTGATTTTCGCGTTCTGGCCGGGGCCGTTCGTCGTAACGATTTTCGATTCCCCGCCGCTGCTCGGCGTGATCGTGCCAGTAACGTCCGAGTACGCCGTCAGCTTCAACGAGCCCACGTTCAGGGCACCTGGCTCCACATACAGCGTGTAGGTCCCTGTCGTCGGGAACACCACCGACCCCATGAACCCGCTACCGCTGAACCCCCGTTCTTCCATTCGTTCGTCTTTAGGGTTCTGCCATTCCAGATACACCGACCGAGAAAACCCCGTGAATTCGCTGACCTTCAGCGAGACTTCCTCGCCAGCGGTACCCGACACCGTGTACCTCGCCTTCTGGCCGGGCTCAGACAGCGACACCGTTTCAGAGGCCCCGCCCGTACTCGGAGACAGCGAGCCGCTCACGTCCACGACCTTATAGGCCGTCAGCTTGACTTTACCCGTTTCCGCTCCCCCTTCTCCCAACGGAGCTATATGGATCGTGTACGATCCGGTTTTCGGCAACACAAAGGGTTCATACCGGCCGTCCATCGCCTCTTCTTCGTTGAAGCTCCTGGATGCGCCCGAGACTTCCGTTCCTTCTGCGGTCAGCACCGATACAGACCCAGATTTGAACGTCGATTCGGAGAGCACCAGCGAGACTTCTTCGCCGCTGTTACCCGAAAACGTGATATTCGCGTCCTGGCCCGGCACGCTCGTCGTGATCGTTTTGGATTCACCGCCAGTCGTCGGCGTGATCGACCCTGTCACCGCCGTCGAGTTATACGCCGTCAATTTCAACGAGCCCGTAGCCGTACCGCCCGCGCCCACGATCAACGTGTACGTCCCCGTCGTCGGGAACCCCACCGATTCCATGAACCCATTCCCACTGAATTCCCGTTCCGTCATCCTTTTGCCTTCGGGGTTCTGCCATTCCAAGGCCACCGATCTCGTAAACCCGGTGAGTTCGCTGACTTTCAACGAGACTTCCTCACCAGCGGTACCCGACACCGTGTACTCGGCTTTCTGGCCAGGCGATGACAGTGACACGAACTTCGCCGAGCCTTCCGCGGTGGGCGTCAACGTGCCCGTCACAGTATCCGCATAGTACGGCGCCACTTCGACTTTGCCGGTAGCTTCACTATTCGGAACGATCACAACGCTGTACGTGCCTTTCACGGGCAGCGTCACAGGTTCCAACAGCTTTTCTTCGCCGCTACCCCCTAGACCGATCGAGCCAAGACTTTCATACCGCGGCCCATAAAGATACGCCGTGCCGGTCGACAGACTAACGTTCTTGAGGACCGTCGAAAGCATTTCCCGGTTAGTCGCTTCGACCGTCGCCAAACCGATCGTTTTCGCCGTCGCGATCGTCAACAAAGAGAAACTCCCCAACGTCAAGCTCGCCGTAGGCCCAACCTGCGCCGCGGTATAGCCAGCAGGCGGAACATACAAGTAAGGCCCAGTCGCAGAACCATGCGGCGTCGTGATCACCACACGCGCGCTGGACGTCGCTTCCGGCACCACGAATTTCAACGACGTGCTCGTCGAAGACGTCACTTCAGCCAACGTCTGATTCACATACACATCGTCGTTATCCGTTTTCGTTTCAAAGTTCGTGCCCGTCACCGTCACGACCGCACCAGCCACCGCCACCGACGCCGACAACGACGTGACCGTCGGCACAGACGAGCTCGCCACCGTAAAGCTCTGCGAACTCGTGACCGGCCCTTCAGTCGTCGTCTGCACACTCACCGTCCCACTCGTCGCCCCCGACGGAACTTTCACAGCCAAGGTATATGCCGTCGCAGCACTGACCGTCGCAGCTGTCCCGTGAAACTTCACAGTGTCGTTACTGGCCGTCGTCGAGAAACCGGTCCCCCAAATATCAATCGTTTCCCCGACCACTCCCTTCGACGGTTCCAGCTCGATGATCGACAGTTTCGTCGAGGACTCACGTTTGACGCTCGACAGGTTCCCAGCCGCATCCCACGCGTAAAGACCAGCTTCGGCTTCCGGTCTGATCACCGCGCTCAACTGGCTATCCGGCGTGTACACATACCTAATCGCCGTACTCGGCACCGACGCCACAGCAGACACAGCGCCAAGCCCACACACCAGAACGAGCACCGCCGCGAACACACCAAACAGCGAACCGAGATACAGCCAGCCTCTCGACCCTGCATCACACGACGACTCTCCGGACATCAGCATCACTCCCCTGTTTGATCGCGTCATATGCCTCATTCTCATAACTCGCCGCGACAGCGCCAACACGGGCACCCAGCAGCGGCCTCTCCAACGATCTCCTCGTGCTTTGGCCGACGACCGGTATCTACCGACCGGGCAACTGCACTCTACTAAAAGATCGGTCGATATCAATGACACCCAACGTTAGAACCCCGCTATTTGCGACATTTTGCTCAGAAGCATTTTTCGGCTGAACCGACAGCCTTTTCTCACTGACATAAAAATGTTCCGCCACGGAACATTTCCCGGCCCAAAATGTTCCGTAATGCTGCACCCGGCCAACACGGCCAAGTCAGCTCAGCCTGGGAGTCCCCGCCTCTCGTCGAACTCCTCAAGGCGCAGAGCGACCTCCAACTCAGCCTGACACGTCTGGATGCCACGACCGAGCTTCGCCGTGATCCTGCGCAGATGCCGTTCGATCGTGTGTCGCGTCACCCCGAGGTCGCTCGCGGCTCTCTCCACACTACACTCGGCCGCGAAGTACGCCCGCATCGTCCTGCGCAACGCCACACCGTTGCGGCCGTCCCCGAGCGGGGAGAGATATGCGGCTTTGAGCCACTGAGCAAGAACGCCGTCCTGCGATGCGGAGGCAAGCAACGCCACATCGGCATACCGGGTGAGCTTCTGCGGCTTGCGGAGCGCGACCCGCAGCGCCGCCTGCGCCTGAGAGTGCGTCGAACGGAAACCTTCGATCCCGCGGCCGGGCTCGCCGGCTGCCAGCAACACCCCCGAGGGCGCCGGCAGCACCCGATCGATGTCGCTGCTCGTAAGCATGTGCTGTCCGGCCAGCCAGATCCAGATAGTCCCATCGCCGCTCTCCACGCACACGAAGCGGCGATCGAGGCCGGCCGCAACCTGGATCGCCCGATCTGCCCCCCCGCCCGTGGCAATCACGCCTAGATGCCAGCCGCCGAGCTCGTAGTCAGCGTCGCCCAAGTCAACGGACTCGCCGGCCAACAAACGTCGTACACCCTCCGCGATCCACCGCTCGCAAGAGCGCACAGTGCGCCTAACTTCACGCTTGTATTCGTCTGCTATCTCAACGATGAGCCGATCGAGCAGGACCCCCTGCGTTTGCTGCACACCACGAAGATCACCCAACCCGCCCAAGATCGCGCTGCGTTCTGCCTCGCGCGTCACGAAGTCCATCAGCAGCGTGTGACCGAGGACATAGCGCCGTATCACCGTCTCGAGTCCCACGCCATTGCGGGCCGCCCGTCGTGCCTGTTCTAGCGCCACCGCAGGGATAGCGCCCTGGCACACCTCATCCTGCATGATGCCCGCGAGACCGTAGTCCACGACCGCCGCTACCGTCGAGGATGTCCCGCGTGGCGTAGAACTTGAAGTGGCGGTCCTCCCGCCTCGTCCGGTCGTGTTGCGACCGTGGCGAGTGCGAAATCGGTCCATTCGAGACAGGAGGAACCGCCATGAAGAAGGTGCATGCTGGACAGGTCACGAGCGAGGACGCGCCGATGGAGGCGCCTGCGCTGCCCGAGCGGGTGCAGGCCGCGCTGGGTGAGCTGGTCGGGGTGGCGAGGGAGGGCCTGCTCGCGCTGAGCGTGGGTGGTCGGGCTCGGCGTGATGCAGGAGCTGATGGCCGAGGAGGTCGATGAGGTCTGTGGCCTCAAGGGCAAGCACGACCCTGAGCGGGTCGCCTACCGGCACGGGGGCGACGACGGGGAGGTCACGCTTGGCTCGCGCCGGGTGGGGGTGCGCCGGCTGCGGGTGCGCGCCAAGGACGGCGGCGGCGAGGTGCCTGTCGAGACCTACGAGCGCTTCGCCAGCCGAGACGTGTTGAGCGCGGTCGTGCTGGAGCGGATGCTCGCGGGCGTCTCTACCCGCAGGTTCGTGCGTACCCAGGAGCCGGTCGGCGAGCAGGTCGAGGCGCAGGCGCGCTCGACGTCGAAGTCGGCGGTCTCGCGCACCTTCGTTGCCCGCACCGCGCAGACGCTGAAGGAGCTGATGAGCCGTCGCCTGGATGACGTGCGGTTGGGGGTGCTGATGCTCGACGGGGTCGTCTTGAAGGACGACACCAACGTCGTCGCGCTCGGGATCACCACTGACGGGGTGAAGGTCCCGCTCGGCCTGTGGGAGGGCTCCACGGAGAACAAGACGGTCGCTACCGCGCTGCTGGCTGATCTCGTGGACCGTGGCCTGGACGTCGAGCAGGGCGTGCTGGTCGTGATCGACGGCTCCAAGGCCCTCAGAGCCGCCGTGAACGCGGTCCTGGGGCCGCGCACCCCGGTCCATCGGTGTGTCCGTCACAAGGAGCGCAACGTGCTCGATCACCTGCCCGAGCGCGACCGCCCGGAGGTCAAGCGCCGGCTACGCCGCGCGTGGGCGCGCGACGATCACCCTCGTGCCCTTGGGGAACTCCAGGCTCTCGCCGCAGAGCTCGAGCGCTCTCACCCCGGTGCCGCAGCGTCCCTGCGGGAGGGCATGGAGGAGACGCTCACCGTCACCCGTCTCGGCGTCCACGGCGCGCTGAAGCGCACGCTGCAGAGCACCAACCCGTGCGAGTCCATGATCGAGTGCGTCCGGCGATCCAGCCGCAACGTCAAGCGCTGGCAGTCCGGGGAGATGTCCCTGCGGTGGACTGCCGCCGGGATGCTGGAGGCCGAGCGACAGTTCCGACCGATCATCGGATACGACGGCCTCGCCAAGCTCGCGCTCGCCGTCGAAGCAGAGATCACCCAGCCCACCACCACACACGTCGCCGAGGAGGCCGCTACGCTCGTCACCGTCTGAGAGATTCACCCGGACCGCCAACGAAGTTCCACGCCGGTCGGGACATCCTCCTACCGTCCCACGCAGCCCCTCCAGGCACTCGGCGTCGCCTTGCCCCGCCCGGTCGGGCACAGCGCGTACACGCGCAAGAATCGCCTGCTCGATCTCCGCCTGCCGCACCCGCAGTCGCACGGCCAGTACCGCACGAGACCCCTTCGAGTAAGCGTCCCTGACCGCACTCATCATGGCTCGCCAGCGCGTGACTACACCCTGTCAACGAACACCACTTGCGCTGATTCGGCGGGCAGACCCGTAGCATTCAGTGCTGAGAAGCCCAGGGTCGAAGGAGCATCTCCCGAGTCGATACTTGTGCGAGGATTCTCGCTCAAGGTAGCCGAGCTGCACCAGTGTGGTGGCGTAGCGGTGCGCCGTGGAGCTGCTCAACCTGAGTACGGTCGCGACCTCGTAGATCCCGAGCAGGGGTCGCTCAGGCGTGAAGCAGTTGAGGAGCGCGAGGCCCCTGTCGAGCGACTGTGAGTAGCGCGCTACGTTTGGGGGGGACGCGCCGCTCGGCTTTGCCCTGCCCGTGCTCCGCGCGCGAACTCACGCGCGGCAAGAGCGTCGCCCGTGATCACGGGAACGCCGAGGGCTAGGACGTTGATTCCCTCGTCGTCGTTCGCAGCGCGTCTTCTTGGCCCGTTTCATACGGCCCGCCCGTCCCTCTGGCCTTTTCTCGCAAGCTTTTGGTGCTTTCGCGCGTACCGGTGTCTTTGTCGACACTTGTGGCCCGGTCGCCGTTTGCGAGAACGATAGAATCCCGTCGCCGGTAGCGAGGGCGGGTACCGTAGTGTCCTGGCCTTCGCTTTGCGTAGCTGCAGTGCTGGACGCTGACGGCACCGTCGGCACTGGGGGTAGCGGGGGGATTAGAGGCAGTGAAGGCAATGTAATGAATGACTTGAACGTACCTTCGGATGTTCCCGCTGAGCTGGTCGCGATAGCCTGGTAGTAGTAGGTCGTGTCTGGTTGTAGACCTTCAATTCCTGTACTCACTGTCTGCTTGCTAGCGCCCGCGGCCAGGGATCCGCCTGGAACCACCGTAGGGTCTGTGAGCGATTCGAGGGTGCGTGGGCCTTTCGTTGCCGGCGGACTGTCGGAGTACTGGAAGGAGTAGTTCGTTGGTCGCTTGTTTGGGTCGATTTCTGCTTGGAGGGTCGCAGTGGTTTGTGTGATCGAGCCTGCGGACTCGCCGTAGACTACCGGGGACGCAAAAGGAGTCGTAAAGAACAGGGGCTGCCCGAACGCTTCGCCGTACTGGTTGGACGCGACGAGGCAGTACGTGTACTGCGTGCCGAGTTCAATGCCTTCCGGTTCGCGGCGTACCCGGATGCGTTCCCCTTCGACTTCGGGTTCCAGCTGAGTCCTTTTTCCCCCCGTGCAGGTCGCACCCGTGCTGTAGGCAAAATAGTAGCCAGTCTTCGCGTCGCTGCCCGGATTCAACGTCCCGCAAAGCAATTCCCCCTGCGTAATTTTGATCGGCCCGCAATCTTCGGTGATCGGCACTTCGGGGCCTCCATCCGCCGACGGGGTAGTAAACTGTGCTTCTTTACCAGAGGCCGCTTCTGCGCCGTAGGTCACGACCAGCCGATAGCGATATGTCGTTTCTGGTTCGAGTCCCGTCAGATCTGTCCGCACTTGCGCTGAGCCTTCATCAGCCGGGACGGTCACTTCTTCAGTCGGGGTACTCGACCCAGAGGCCGAGACCAGCCCGTATGTGAAATGGTAGGAGACCTTGCCCCCACACCCTAGACTAATCGAGCCGCGCAGAGTATGAGACCTCTGGGATACCCCAATCGACGGCGCACCCAGCGGTGCCGCTAATGCGTTAACGCGAAGTCCTTCGGTTTCGACCCGTAGCGACGGACATTCCCAGGGCGGTGTAAACGTCACCGCTTGACCAGGGGTTTCGCCATACCCATTCCACGCCACCAGACAGTACGAATACTGCTTGCCGGGAGTCAGCCCCCCTACCGAGCGGTATACTTTGATTGCTTCGCCTTCGACTTCTTCCCGACCCGCCCAAAAACGACATGCAGCCGGCCAAAACGAAACACAAGGCGAGCACAAACCAAAGAGCACGCCGGCACGTCAACCCCACTCTCCGATAGGCGCGGCTCGGGCGCACGCCGGGGAGCACCCCCGCCCGAGAGATGAACCGCGTTGCTTCACCCGCCTCCCGCACATGCTCGCGCGAAGAGCGTCGCGCTCTCGACCGGTGACGGCCGAGCACTCCATCGGCAGCGCCAACAACCCCGCTGCAGCCCTCCGCGACCCCGGCTACTAACGAAGTATAAGGTCCGACGTTGTGACGATAGTCAACCATGGAGTAGCCCTGTTTAGAAGTTCAGCCGATCGGCTTGAATCGCTGCCCTTGTAGCGCTGAAGCGGCCTTCCTTCTCGCGAACAAGACCATCCGCGGCCAGCCCTCTCAGCGCGCGACGGATCTCTCGCTCCTCGCCAGGCAGGGAGGGATCACGCTCGCAAGCGATCACTACACCCTCCAAGCTCAACCCCTCGGCTGCCAAGCCCACGAGCACGGAGAGCACCACGCCCGCGACGTGTTCCCCGTGAGTCCTTTGCTCGACGTTGATCGCCATGTCAGCTAGCCGCCCTGAGCGGCCTGCTCCAGAGCCAGGGCGATATACCCGGCCGTAGCGCTCACTTTGGGGCCGAGCTGCTCCAGCAGCCCGCTGGGGGTGTACGCCTGCGCCGGAACCGTCAACTCGACCGCCGCGACCGGCCCGCCCTCCCTGTCCGCCACCACAGCGGCGAGGGCACGCCTGCCGGCAAACACCTCTTCGTCCTCGATCGCGATCCCGCCCTGCGCGAGGATCCGCACCAGCTCGCCGCGCAGCGCGGCCTTGGTCGTGATCGTCTTGGGAGCACGACGCTTGAGACGCAGCTTCGGGAGTAGATCCTGCTGCTCCGCCGCGGGCAGACACGCCAGGAGCGCCTTACCCGCGGCGGAGCAGTGAAGGGGCAGGCGTGCGCTACCCCGATGCCCACATCGGCCTCGTACTGTCCTTGACGGGACCCCTGCCAGCGGTCGATGTAGACAACCTCGGTCCCCCCGAGGACCCCCAAGCTCACGGTACGCCCCGTCCACGCGCGCAGCGCGCGCAGATGCTCACGCGCGACCCGGCGGACCGCCATCGACTCGAGCGCCGAGAACCCCAGGTCCGAGACACGCGCCGCGAGGCGATACTTGCGCGAGGACCCCTGCTCGAGGTAGCCGAGCGTCAAGAGCGTCGCCGCATACCGATGCGTCGTTGAACGACCCAGGTCAAGCTCGTCAGCCATATCCGCGATCCCCCGCACAGAGTGCTCCGCGGTGAAGCAGGCGAGCATCGCCAGGCCGGCGACCAGCGAGGAGGAGAACCTACCCGGATGCTCGGGATCCAGCGGCTTAGACCTCACGCGAGGCCGCTCCGCGATGTCAGCCACAATGCCAGGGGGGTTGTGGGTCAGAGCGCAAAGCCAAGCGCCCACCAGCCGCGAGCCCGCCGGGCTGAGCGTGCGCGAGAGTACATAGATCGCGCGGGCGGCCCGCCGCCTCTCCTCCGACGGGCGCCCGCGCGAACCCCAGCCCCCAGGCACGCCAAGGCAACAGCGAACCCTTCGGGCAGCCCTGCCGCACCCAAACTAGCCGGAAGTTTTTGAGGGTTTGAGGCCTGATCGTCCGTGGTTACGGGGATTGGGCCTTTTTGGGTGGTTTGGTGTAGACACTAACAGTGGGTTTTTCCGTCCGGTGGGTGTGGCATGATGTGGTTATGCCAAAGAGAACGGGTGCGGTGCATATCTCGACTACTCGTCGCCACTACAAGGGCAAAGTCTATGAGAGCACGTTGCTGCGGCGCTCCTACCGCGTGGATGGCAAGGTCCGTAACGAAACGGTCGGTAATCTCTCGCATCTGCCGGGAGAGGTGATCGACGGGATCCGCGCGATGCTCGCCGGCAGGACGCTCGTGGATCTCGACCGGGAGTTCGGGATCGAGCGTTCGCTGCCTCATGGTCACGTCGCCGGGGTGCTCGGTGTGCTGCGCGTGCTTGACCTGGAGCGGCTGATCGGCCGTGAGCGTTCCCGGGAGCGTGACCTGGTGGTAGCGATGATCGTCCAGCGTGTGATCGGCCCGGGCTCAAAGCTCTCAGCGACACGGTGCTTTGGTGTGAGCACGCTCTCTGAGGAGCTGGATCTCGGGGAGGTGAAGGAGGCCGAGCTCCTGGCGGCAATGGACTGGCTTTTGGTGCGTCAGGAGCGGATCGAGAAGGCGCTCGCCGACCGGCACCTGCGGGGGGAGGGGTTCGTGCTCTATGACCTGTCATCGAGCTATGCGGAGGGGCGCTGCTGTCCGCTGGCGAAGCTCGGCCACAGCCGCGATGGGCGTAAAGGCAAGCTGCAGGTCAACTACGGTCAGATCTGCTCCCCGGAGGGCCGGCCGGTCGCTGTCCGCTGCTTCGACGGTTCGACGACCGACTCAAAGACGCTGCCCGACGCGGTGGCGACGGTCACCGAGCGTTTTGGGGTGAAGGATGCTGTGCTTGTCGGTGACCGTGGGATGATCACCCAGGCACACGCGCAGACGCTCAAGGAGAACGGTGTCGGTTTCATCAGCGCGCTGAAGGCGATACAGATCCGCTCGCTCGTGAACGCCGGGGACATCCAGCTCTCTTTGTTCGATGAAACGAACCTCGCGGAGATCTCATCGGAGAAGTTTCCCGGTGAGCGCCTCGTCGTCTGCCGCAACCCCGCGGTCGCCACGGAGCGAGCCAGAAAGCGCTCCGAGTTGCTTGCCGCGACCGAAGCAGAGCTCCAGAAAGTCAAACGGATGGTCGAGGGTCCGCGCGGCTCCCTGCGCAAAGCCCACGCCGGGGAGATCGGGACCCGCGCCGGCAAGATCGTCAACAAGTACAAGGTCTCAAAGCACTTCGAGCTCAAGATCGAAGACGGCGCGTTCTCCTTCGAGCGCAAGCAGGCACAGATCGACGCGGAGGCCGCGCTGGATGGGCTCTACGTGATCCGTACCACCTGCACGGCCGAGCAGCTCTCAAGCCAGGCCGCGGTCCGTGCCTACAAGCAGCTGAAGATGGCCGAGCGCGCGTTCAGAACGATGAAGGACACCCTGGAGGTCCGTCCCATCCACCACCATCTCGAGACCAGGGTCCGCGCGCACATCTTCCTCTGCATGCTCGCCTACTACGTCACCTTCGAGCTCGCCGGGCGCCTGACCCCCCTGCTCTTCACAGACCAAACACCGCTCGCTCCCGCAGACCCCGTCGCGCCCGCGACCCGCTCAAAAGCCGCCAAAGCCAAGGCCGCCAGCGCCGCGACCGACGACGGGTACCCCGCCTCCAGCCTGCCCGACCTCCTCGCCGAACTCGCCACCATCACCCGCAACACGATCCGAATCAGGCAGGCCGAGCACACCTACACCCGCCTGACCAAGCCCACCCCGCTACAAGCCAAAGCACTCGAACTACTCGACATCAAACTCACGGCGTAGACAGAACCCGCCACCCCCCAACACACCCAAAACCCCGCCAGCCCACAAGATCCGGCACCCCAGCTGCAAAAACTTCCGACTAGGCAGAGGCACGGACGCGCACCTCACCGGCCTGTTTCGGCGCATCCGCGAAGATCCCGCGCTGGTGGCGCTGGCCGAGCGCCTGGTGGACAGTCCGATCGCGTACGTGCCGGCCGACCTCGACCTGCAGCACCTGGAGGTGCTGGGCTTTGCCCGCCGCGTGGGCGAGCAGGCGGCGATCCGCAACGAGCTGTACGAGCAGATCGCGCGGCAGCTGATCGGGGGGCGTGCGCAGCCCGAATACCCCGGCGTCTCCGGGGCCGGTTTGTAGACGCTCGACGATCGACCCTGCGTTCACATGACCGATCCATTTCAACTCGTCCGGCCAAAGTACGCACCCATGGGAGCAAAGCGCTGGAGGCGACCTGGTGCGCTTCCAGCGCGCGAAGCCGGCGCAAGAGGGACGAAGCCGGGCTTCGACCTCCTTGTAGGAGTAGTTATCGTCCGGCCCGTTTACATAGACTGCATGCGACTCTCGCCACACAGCAAAGCAGGCGTCTCGATCAACCTCCGGCGCGTGGCTGCTTTGGACGAGAGGCGTCTCGTAGATGGCTGGCGGCGTCGGTATACGCCTGACGGCTCAGGATCCTGGAAGCTCGACGTTCTCGAATGTGAGGACTTCGGCGAGCTTGTCGAAGTGGGTGTCGCGGTGAAGCAGCGCGATGCCGCCGTGCTCGGCGGCGGCATCGGCGATCAGCGCGTCGGTCAGCGGCACGCGGTGGTACCCGTCGCTGCGCTCGGCCAGGTCACCGACGGCGCTCATCGCCGCGTCAGCGACGGCTCGATCATTGCGCAGGATCCGGAACCCGTCGAGCTCTGTCTCGACTACGGTGTACTCGGAGGTGCTGCGAGTGGAGTAGAGGATCTCCATCCGCACGATCGGCGTAATCCACAGCCGGTCATCGTCCATCGCTTGCTTGACGAGCCCGGCAAGCACAGCGGGGAGGGAGGAGAACCGCCACCATGCCGATGTGTCGGCGATGAACGGCGCATCGCCTTCCAGCAGCTCGACGGCATCCACCGCAGGTCGCTACGACTCGTTGTCCATCAGCTGCTCGATGTGCTCAAGCGTATCCCGATCAAGCCCGCCCGGGCTAAACACGCGCTCGGCGAGCCGCCGCCGCCGCTCGGCGCGCTCCTCGTCGCTCAGCGCGGGCTTCTCAGCCGTTGGGGTGGTGTTCAAAACAGAATGCCTCATTACTCCAAGAGTAGCGCCCGAACACGACATGAACCGATCTGCAGACGCGTATTGGGAGTCCCCGGTGGGCTGGTAGAGCAGCAAGAACTGTTCGCTGTTTCGATCCCGAGGATGATCCATGACTGTTTCCGCTGTTCTCGATTCCGCTGGGCGTCGTCGATCGCCAGCGACGATGCCGGGCTTCCACGCTGGACGGCCGCCGCGCAACAAGGGTCTGCGCTACCCGGCCGACCCGCCCACGGTGCAGGAGATCATCGCGGTGATGCGCGAGGCCGGCACCGACCGTCACGGCGCTCGCCTGCGTGCGCTGATAGTCGTGCTCTGGCGCGGCGGGCTACGCATCCAGAAGGCGCTCAGCCTCAGCGAACGCGACCTTGACCCACAACGCGGCTCTCTGCTCGTGCGCAATGGCAAGGGCGGGCGGCGCCGCGAGATCGGAATGGACGCCTGGGGCTGGGAGCAACTTCGGCCCTGGCTCACGGCGCGCGTCTCATTGCCGCTCGGGCCGATGTTTTGCGTGATCGACGGGCCGACGCGCGGCAAGCCGTGGTCGAGTGCCGCAGTGCGGAGCGAGCTTCGTCGCCTCGCCGCTCAAGCCGGGGTCCGGCGCCGGTTTCGCGCCGCACCAGCTACGCCACGCCCACGCGGCCGAGCTCGCGCGCGAGGGAGTGCCGCTGAACATCATTCAGCGCCAGCTCGGGCACGTCAACCTCGGGACGACGTCAATCTACCTACAGGGCATCGACACAGAGGAGATCATCGCGGCCGTGAACTCACGGCGAGCGCCGATGATGCCCGCCAGCGCCGGCCTGCAGTTCTGAAACCCAGTCAGCGAAAGCCGGGAGCCCACGGTGGGCTCCCGCTTCGCCCTGCCAAGACGGCAACGCATCAAGCGTCGCCGACACCACCGCGGCTCGTCCATTCCGGTTGTCTGCTCGACCCGGGCTTGGACGCTCGCTTGGCCAGCGAAGCAGTCGTCACCGGACACCGGCACCAGATCCCGACTCGGACAGTCCCACCGCCCCCTCCGAGCGAGCGGTGGGACCTCGCGCGTCAGGCGGAAGCTGCTACGGGGTCTGGGCGAACGACGACGGTGTCGGCGACCGCGATGATCTCATCCACGGGCAAGTCGGCCCGCGAGGCGTGATCACGGATCGCCTCGGGGCTGCTGGCCTGGTAGATGCAGACTGTCCCCACCGAGCCGCCGTCCTCCTCCAGCACATAGCTGCGAATCCAGCGAATGTTGTCCGACATCTCCTCATCGCCCACCCTTTTTGAACGCTCGGCCGCCGCCTGCAAGTCCCCCGGGGACCGCCAGCCACTCCGGCGCAGGATCACGTAGGTGTTCACGCTGAGCCCGTCCTTTCTGTAGAGACCGGTGACTACGCGAGCCTATGCGAAATGCCAATTCTCAGTCAAGCGGGCCGCGAAGACGATCGCTTCCTCTGGGGCGAAGCAGGCGCAGACGTCAGAGGATCGCTCGATGGCTCGGACCAGGCCCGCTGGTGGCTCGCCCGCTTCCGTGCAAGCGCAGAAGCTGTCGGCGCTGTCTCCGACGCTAGTGCTCCGGACGAACAAGAGGTCTGATCTGCGGCGACGAGAACGCTTCCGCATCGCCCGGCGCGAGCGAGCGTGATCCGACCCTCAAGCCGCGCGCTCCCTCGTCGTCGTGGGCAGCAGTCTGCGACGGCTTCATGGAGGCGTCTGCTTGCTCGCTGGAAGCAGGAGCACGAGCGGTCCGAGATGCTCGCGGACGAGCGCCGCACCCATGAACCATCTCAAGAAACTCGGGGCGATTCGTGACGGCGGGAGACAGCACCCGACTCGGCGCCAGTCGGGGCGTCGGCAGGGCCTGCGCAGGCAGCAACGCCACCGATGCTGCGATCAAGAGGCCCGAAGTAGTGCCGACCTCGACATAGGACACGTCAAGATCGAGGCGCGGCTGGGCGGGGTTGCTTTGCGGGGGGCAAATATGCAGGCGCACCGAACGCAACCTGAGCAGCGCCCCAGGGTTAGCATGGATGGATGAAGCAATTGGACATTACGAGAACCTGCGACGCAGGACGCGTCGGTGGACTTGTTGAGTGGGCAAGCGCTCACGCAGATCCCCGCAGGCGCGCCGGGGTCGGGCAGGCGCTCCGGGACCGACAGCCAATGATGCGCGTGGGCGTTCGGTGCTTCCACGGGGGAAGGCTGCTGCTGGTCGTGCTCGCAAGTACGCTGGTGACGGTGCTTGGTGGCTCATCCGCGACGGCGGCGGAAACACCCCCTAGCAGAGCCTACGTCACCAACGCCGCCAACTGGTCGGTGACGCCAATCGAAGGGGCAACGAACACGCCGGGCCCTGAAATCAAAGTGGGCAGGTTCCCGACGGGGGTCGCGATCACTCCGAACGGCAAAACCGTCTACGTCGTCAACACCGCCAGTGAATCGGTAACGCCGATCGAAGTGGCGACGAACACACCCGGCCCAGAAATCAAAGTAGGCAAGGAACCGAGGGGGGTCGCGATTACCCCGAACGGCAAAACCGTCTACGTCACCAACGAAGGCAGCGCAACGGTGACGCCGATCGAAGTGGCGACGAACACACCCGGCCCAGAAATCAAAGTGGGCAACAAACCGCATGGGGTTGCGATCACCCCGAACGGAGAGACCGTCTACGTGATAAACAAGTACAACGTGACGCCAATCGAAGTGGCGACGAACACACCTGGCCCTGAAATCAAAGTAGGCACCGACCCGCTCGAACTCGCAATCACCCCGAACGGCAAGACCGCCTACGTCACAAACGCAGGCAGCGCAACGGTGACGCCGATCGAATTGGCGACGAACACGCCCGGCCCGGAAATCAAAGTGTGTGCTGCGAGCGGCGTAGCGATCACCCCGAACGGCAAGACCGTCTACGTGACCAACGGCCTCTGCAACTCGGTGACGCCGATCGAAGTGGCTACGAACACGCCCGGTCCCGAAATCAAAGTGGGCTGCAACCCGCTCGCAGTCGCTTTCACCCCGGACGGCGGGACCGCGTATGTCGTCAACCAGGGCTGCGCAACAGTGACGCCGATCGAAGTGGCGACGAACACGCCCGGTCCCGAAATCAAAGTGGGCCAAGGCGCGGACGAGGTCGCGATCACGTCGCTTGCTTCCGCGGCCCTCGTGACGGAGGCTGCGTCGGCGGTCACGCAGACCTCGGCGACCCTGAATGCCGTGGTTAACCCGAACGAGGAACTGGTCAGCGAATGCGAGTTCGAATACGGCACCTCGCCGAGCTACGGGTCTGCAATGCCATGCATACCAGCGCCGGGGTTTGGCCCGAGCCCCGTCGCGGTGTCCGCGGCGATCTCCGGCCTGCGCGCGAACGCCGAATACCACTTCAGGATCTCAGCGATCACTCAGGGTGGCACGAGCACAGGTCTCGATCAGAGCTTCAAAACCCTTCCACTGGAAATCCCGCAGCCTCCCGCGCAGCCTCCCGCGATCACGGGCGCGAGCCTCACCAACAGGCGTTTTCGCGTCGCAACACAGGGCACCGCGATCTCAGCCGGGAGGGCCCCGCTCGGGACGAGCGTCCACTTTACCCTGTCTGCCGCCGCCAAGCTTCAGATTGCGATCACGCGCTCGGTGACGGGTCTGCGCCACGACCACAGCTGCGTCGCGGTGACTCGCGCACTCACGCGAGCGCACACCAAGCCTTGCACTCGCATGCTCACCCTCGGCACACTGACACGCTCGATCGAGCCCCAGGGCGCCGACATCGTCCCGTTCAGCGGCCGCATCGGTCAACGCGCGCTTTCCCCAGGCGTCTACGATGCGGCGCTCCTCGCAAGCGACACCGCCGGACGCTCAAAGCCCGTGACGCTTGCGTTCGTCGTCGTGCGCTGATGTCGCACACACACCACCCGAAGTTCGCGGGTTCAGAAACCCCGTCCCGGTGACGCAATCTCGGCCGCCCCCTCCTGCTTTGTGGACAAGGCGAGCACGTGCCCGGCACATGTGCGCGCTATTGACTTGGACGAGGGGGAGCACTGGCGCTCGTGGGCCGCGAGACGCGTGCAATGCGCCGAGAAAACGATCGTCAGCCGACCCTGGGCCTGCGCGGGCGCAGCCCGCGTCCCAGGCAGCGACGCCATCACCGCCGGCGGCGGCTCCCGCAGCCTATGCGGCACTCCGCGGGACGAGGTCGCGGTGGTAATAGAGCTCCGGGTCCGTCCGTCCCGGCTCACGGTTGGTGTACCCGTGGCGCTCGTAGAAGCGGCGCGCGTCGGTGTCTTCGGCGTCCACGTTGATCTCCAACAACTCGCTGCCGCGCTGACGGCACTCGTCCTCCGCGGTCTTCAATAGCGCGGTACCGATGCCGCGCCCGCGCTCAACAGGAACGACGTACAGCTCGTCGAGCAGAGCGACGGGGCCCTCGTACCAGACGTTGGGGCGCAGGGTCAGCAGCGCCAGTCCTACGGCCGGCTCGCCAGCCAGGAGCGCGACGACGTTGCCGCTGGAGAGCAGACGCTCGAGACGCGCGACGAGCACAGCGGGCCCGGGCGTCGGTGTCTCGTACTCCCGGTTGAAGCGGTCGAGCAGATCGGCCACCACCGCGGCGTCGGCCACGCCTGCCGTGCGCAACGAGCGAAACGCGGTCATACCTACAAGTCTGGACGATCGTCTCGCGGAAGCCCGTGATCGCGATCGCCCGTGCCCTGCTCTGCGCCCGCCTCGAACATCTCATGCGTGACGCCGCACTCCCTGCTTACTCGGCGCGTCTACGTCCCCACCGAAAGTAGCTCGCCGCACCGAGGGCGTTTAGACACACCAGGCGCCAGAGCGCCTTGCTCCCGCGCACCTGATCGGCCGGATGACGCTGGATGTCGCGCTCCGATGCCGCGACCAGCCCAAGCGACAAGGCCAAGAGCACGGCAATCCAGACCCGCTGAGCGGGCGAGTATTCCGTGAGCTTCTTCTTCGAGCGCGACACACCAAGAGCTTACGGAGCGGCGCAAGCTTCTGCGACTGGCGGGAGACGGTCCGCCAGACTCCTGGTTCTTGAGCTCGGCAGGGCCGGGCCCGCCCCGACCTGACGCGCTACCGTCGACCTATGAGCAGCCCGCGAGTGCCCGGTGGGGTGGTGCACAAGCTTCCAGGAGACCTGCGCACGGCGCTGATCGCCCACCCCACGGCACTGGATGCCTGGAAAGACATCACGCCCCTGGCCCGCAACGAGTTCATCTGCTGGGTGGAGGATGCCAAGCAGGAGAAGACCCGAGAACGCCGCATCCGCCGGACCCAGGAGGAGCTGGAGGAAGGCCAGCGTCGGCCCTGCTGCTGGCCAGGGTGCAGGCACCGCGAGCGCACCGGCAATAGGAATTGACATGAGCGAGCTCAGACTCAGCATCACGATGTCGCTGGACGGCTACGTCGCCGGTCTTGACCAGAGCGAGGAGAACCCGCTCGGAGTGGGCGGGATGGAGTTGCACGAGTGGTTCTTTCCACTCAAGGCGTTCCGCGAGATGCACGGTGAGGAGGGCGGCGAGACCAACGTCAGCTCCTCGGTGGTCGAGGAGCGCCGCGCAAACATCGGGGCCACGATCATGGGCCGCAACATGTTCGGCGGCGGCAGCGGACCCTGGGGCGAGGATCCGTGGCGGGGCTGGTGGGGCGAGGAC
This sequence comes from uncultured Solirubrobacterales bacterium, assembly GCA_963771915.1. GTDB lineage: Bacteria > Actinomycetota > Thermoleophilia > Solirubrobacterales > Solirubrobacteraceae > Palsa-744. The sequence goes on from CAVYVD010000001.1 coordinate 1,649,728, forward strand.
CCGCCCTACCACCATCCGGTGTTCGTGCTCACCCACCACGCGCGCGAGCCGCTCGAGATGGAGGGCGCCACCACCTTCCACTTCGTGACCGACGGGATCGAGTCGGCGCTCGCGCAAGCCAAGGACGCCGCCCAGGGGCAGGACATCTGGCTCGCCGGCGGCGCGTCGGTGGTCAACCAGTTCCTAGCAGCGGGCCTCGTCGACGAGATCGACATCTCGATTGCGCCGGTCATCATGGCCGGCGGCGAGCGCCTCTTTCAAGGCCTCCAGCGCGGAGCTCTCAAGCTGAAGCAGATCCGGATGATTGACGCACCGGGCGTCACACACATCAAGTACAAGGTGCGCTGAGCTACGGGCGAGCCGGTGGGCCGCAGCTGACGCTCCCTTTTCTCCGGATGCGAGCGCGCCGCCCGGCGGCGCTCACGCCGCTGGTCCGGACGACGAGGAGGCGTCCGCGTGAGTGCGGCTGGCTCCTCCTCTTGGGCCAATAGCGGAAGTCAGTCGAGCGGCGATGCGAGCGCCGGACGTTCTGCTCTCTGCTGCACGCGCTCGGGAGCCCCCGGCGGGTCGCCATGGATGAAATGGGCCACGCCGATCAGGGCCTCGCGCTGCGGGTCTACGCTCAGGCGATGCGCCGCGGCGAGGACGAGACGGCGCAGCTCCGGGCGCTGGTCGAGGGTGGGGTTATGGCCAACGGGACGAAGGCGAGGCCGCGACGTAGTTGGACCGCTTAACGCAAAAACCCGTCAATTTGCAGGGCATTTTCCCAATGCCCCCGCCGGGAGTCGAACCTGGATCCACCGCTTAGGAGACCGACTCCACTGAGGACGTAAAGGCCGGATCTATAGGCGGTTGCTGGTGATTTGGGCGTTTGCCCCGATCTTCGATCGGGCCGGATTGGGCGCGATCCGGCAGGGTTTGGGCAGCAGGATCGGGGCTGCTGCCCATTGACTGAGGCGTCGGGGGTCGTGGGTAGTCTGCGAGGCCATGACGATCTGGAATCAGCCGCCCCATTGGCGCCGGCAGCAAGGAGCCTATGCCGCCCAGCCAACCCGCGGATGCCTCGGGCGAGGTGCGTGATGCCACGTATCAGCGCGTTCTACGGGATCGTGATTTGGATGTACCACGACGAGGCGCACCACGGCGGGCGTCCGCACTTCCACGCCAGCTACGGGGGGGACGAGGCCACAGTCGATATCGAGAACCTGGCGACTCTCGCAGGGGGACTGCCGCCCCGTGGGCAGCGGCTCGTGGTCGAGTGGGCGAAGGCTCACCAGTCCGAGCTACGCGAGAACTGGGTCCGTGCGCGCAACCACCAACCGCTCACCCCCATTGAGCCGCTGGGCTAAACGCTCTACCATTGCGACCATGCGCAGCACGCCCCTTCTCACCGAGGCCCAGCCGCTAGACGGATACACCGTGCACGTCCGGTTCGAGGACGGCACCACGGCCGACGTAGACCTCTCCTACCTGCTCGACTACGGCGGCGTGTTCGAGCCACTGCGCGACCCGACCTACTTCGGGCGGCTCCGCGCGGATGCCGAGGCCGGCACGATCGTTTGGCCCAACGACGCCGACATCGCGCCCGAGACGCTGTACGCACACGCTCAGCAGCGCGCCACGGCCACGGCGTAACACGCGGTCGGTCATGCCGCCGGGGGCCACCGTGAGTCCCACAACCCTTGGGCACTTCCTGAACTTCCTGATGTCTACGACATCCCGTCAGCTCACACCGATTTTCGGTCCAGCACACGGATTACGCGCCGCTCCGGGGACGCACGAGTGGGCCGAGCAGGCACCGGGAACCGCTCCGAGACGGCAAGCGTGCGAAGCCGCATTCAACCAGCAAAAACACTGTAGATGGCGGTTGCGATGATCGCGATGATCACTGCCCCTGTCCAGGCGAGAACCTTGTTGCGCCAGCGTTCATAACGGGGCACTCCGTCGTCGGGCAGTACCTCGGTGTGCTTGGCGGACGCCCAGGCCAGTACCCCGCAAGCAGCCGCCCACAGCAGCCCCAGGCCGAGTGAGATTAGGCCGCGCTCTGGCTTTGACCAATGCGCAGCGTAGTAGAGGGCTTGGTCCATGCCGATGAACACAACGAAAAAGCCGACAATCCCCGCCCAGGCGAAGTTGGTCGGGTCCGACCCGAGCGGCGCATGGAGGCGGCGTGTAGGTTTGAGAGCAGCCTCAAGCTGCTGGCGCAATCCAGCGACCCAGTTGCGGTCGTGGCCAACTACTTCTACGGCAAGTCCGCCGTTACGACGAAGGCGGATTTCGGCGCTAGGTGTGTCCCGCCCAGCTTTGATGACGATTGCCATGATCTGATCGAGCGTGTGGGTAGGGCGCTCGACCATCTCGTCAAGACTGTCGAGATGGCTTGTGTAGCCGTCCCTCTCAACGATGGACACGCTGATTCGATGTGCTTCCTTCGCTTCTTCATGGGCTCGATGCTTCTCTGCGTCGAACCCAGGAGCGTTGGGATCGTAGCCCTCGGGGAACGGCACTCTGGCCTGTACCTCGCGTTCAGCGATCCGCGCAGCCGTCTCAAGTTGCTTGAGCGGCCCTGCCCAATGCGACATCTCCCACCATGTGGTCTCTTGGCTCATGTCGCGTTGACGCTAGCGCCCGTTGCGGATAGGAGGGCTACAGTGAAGACGACGCATCCGGATGGCTCAAATAGAAGTTGCGCCTTGCCAGAGTCCGCGAGGCTGCGCGGACACGGAGGCGAAGCCGACGCCTCCGGTGCACGTAGCGGCGGCCACCCGGCCGCGACGACTCCCGCCGTTCGGGGTGCCCGTAGTCCTCGCGCGCCCTCGACCACCGACTCGCGCGTCCCCTCGGTGCTGCCTTTCGTTCGCGTCGCGTTCAGCGATCAACGAGCCCACCCGTCCGGAGCGGCGCTGGGCTGCCATGCTCGCGTGACGCCGCCGCCTTCTTGGCGAAGTTCTCGGCTGTAGTCGGAGAGCTGTGCATGAAACGCCAGCTCGTGCCGTGGGTCCTCCGCTACCTGGTCGATCCAGTCGCGCCAGACCACGAGCGCGCACAGGACCTCGACGTGCGCGGCGTCCTCCCACCAGCCGTCTTTCAGGTGCGCCAGCGCGTGCGGGTAGCGGCCGTAGAGGGCCACGATCGAGCCCCACATGTAGGACCGCCATTCCGGGTCGCCGAGAACGGGTTCGATCCAGGGTGCGTTTCGATCCGGGGCTGTCGCCGGCGAGGAGGCTGAGATCGAGGATTCATCGCGTCGAGGGTTCGTTCCCTCGGCGAGCTGGGCGCAAACCATATGCGCCGCGATGCGTGACGCTGGTTCTCCGCGCTGCTCGGCGAGGGCCTCCAGCTGGGCCATTGTTGGGTCGGGCAGAGTGATCTTCATGCGATAGCTCATCGGGCTGACCTCCGTCGTGATTGACGAGCGCGCTGTTTGCGCGTCTGCGGTTAATGCAATTTGGGGACACCTGTGGGTCCCGCTCGGGACCCGTGCATCTACGGATGAAAAGTCAAGGGGCTGTGGGGGACTTTTTTCGTTGGGGGTGGTGTGGCTGCGCTGAAGGTGATGGTGGGAGCCGGGGTCAAGGCCGGCCGGAGGCCGGCCTTAGGGCTTGGCCTTGACGCCGGCGGCGCTTGACTCTTTGGGGCAGATAATGGGGATTGGCCGCCCATCGGGCGGCCTTGGGTGCGGCGCTTTGATCGTTGGCGCCCTGTGTGCGCGGGAGCGTTGCCGCCCCCCTCGTCTTGGGTGCTGGCTGGGTCGTGGGCGGCCACAGTGATCGCACTGCGCCCGGAGGGTTGTGCATCTGGTCTATACGGCCGTTTTGTTGCGTCGGGGCCTGCTCGTGGCGCAGGGAGACGCGTCGACGGTGGGGCCGTCGCGTCGGGGGTTGTGGGGTGCGATGATGTGTGGGTGGTGCGGGTGACTGACGTAGCGAAGCGCAGGCGTCAGGGGCTTGTGGCCTGCCGCGCGGCTTTGCCCTCCTTGGGCTTGTTAGATGCGCGCCCCGGTGTCGCGCCCGCACCACCCTTCGGTGCCGTTGTGCGCCAGTCCTCGATGAGGCGCCGGTAGGCGAGCTCGGCCTGGGTTTGCAGCTGGCGCTCGGCCGCGCGCTGGCTGCTGGTCGGGCTGACTGGCGGCCCGCCGTGGCGGCGTGGTAGCGGCGGAGCGCCGGCCAAGAGTTCCAGGCGACGCGTCTTCTGGCGGGTCAGCGACGGCCGCGCGAACGCGTAGTCCTCCTCCTTTGTGAGGAGGTGCCAGCAGAGAACGACGAGCTTGCGCGCGACAGCGACCGCCGCGATCTGCGCGCCACGGCGGGCACGGACGCGCTCACCGAATGCTTTCAGTGGGCCAGGGCTTCGGATCGAGATCCACGCGGCCTCGACCAGCATCGAGCGGGCCTGTGGATCACCGCGCTTTGAAATATGCCCATAGCGCGCCGGCTCTGACCCAGACTGGCGAACCTTCGGGTCAAGGCCCAAGTACGCGACGAGCTGGCCAGGGCTCTGGAGCGCGTGATATCCCCGATCGCCGCGATCACTGCCGCCGCGGTCCCGACGTCGACCCCCGGGATCGTAAGCAGCCGCTGAAACCCGGGGAACGCGAGGGCCTGTTGAGCGATCCGCTGGTCAAGCCCGGTGATCTCGCCGCCCAGGAAATCGATGTGGCGCAGGCAGCTGCTCACCGTCTCGGCCTCCTCCTCGGGTAGCTGCTGCTCGAGCAGCCACACACGTCCCTTCTTCCCGAAGAGGTCGCTCACCGGGGGACGGCCGATCAGACACCTTGCGAGGACCGCATGCACCTCGTTCTTCACTCGTGTGCGTGCCCGCACCAGCCCCGCCCGGCGAGCGACACGCCGACGCAAGGAGCTCGTCGCCTCATCGGGCACCCACACCGCTTTGAGCATCCCGGCCGACAGCAGCTTGGCGAGCATCGCCGCGTCGAAACGGTCGGACTTCACACGAGCGTGAGAGATCGCACGCGTCTCCGCCGCATCGCACACCACGACCCGGCCGACATCGCCCTCTTCCAGCAGCCGGGCGATCATCATCGCGCCGCAGCTGGCCTCCAACACCACCTGGTCATCACTCCGAAGACCAGCCGCGAACTCCCGGATCGCCTCCGGGGTACTCACGATCCGACCAACCCGCGAGACCCGGCCGCCCTCGGCGACCGCGACCTCGCAGAAATCGAGGTGAACATCCAAACCAAAGAACCGCACCAGCAACCGCCTCCCTTCACGAACTGGACATATGAACTGGAAGGCACCGCGGGCAGCGACAACTACGGATTCGGGCTCTCAGCCCAACCGGGTGAGTCGCAGGGGCGGCCATCTAGTCATTGACGGGCTCTCAGCCCAGATGCACGGCGGCCTGCCCACAAGCGTCCTTCCCACAAGAGCCCCTGTCCCGGTCCAACGACCCTACGAACACGACCGGACAGCAGCCCACCCGGTATTTCATACCCGTAGTCTGTACTGAGTGCGAAGGTGCAGATGCCGGGTGGCGGCGTCGTGCACTGGCGCTCAGATTCGTGTCGTCTCAGCTTGCTGAGACCGTGCTTCTGAGCCGTGGTGTTGGCGTCCGATCGGCCGGGTTAGGTCCGGGCCGGCGGTGGGCTGACTCATAGTCTGTTTGTCGGCGAAGTGCCTGACCTCAATGCCGTTGTGTCGCCCACCGCCAGCCTGGGATCACCGGCGTGACCTAATAGGAGCGTGGCAACCGCCCCAACTCAGAACTGTCCGCCGGAGGTCCACATTCATCACCTCCAACGAAGGGACCAAACAGGATGATCGTGATCGGAGCGGACACGCACAAGAGCACACACGCACTCGCCGCCGTCGACGCCGGAACCGGCCAAGTCCTCGATGAGCGCGAGATCACCGCGGACGACACCGGGCACCGACAGGCGCTCCAATGGGCGCGCCAGCTCGACTCGGATGTGGTGTGGGCGCTGGAGGACTGCCGGCATGTATCCCACCACCTCGAGCGCGCGCTCGTGACCTCCGGCGAGCGCGTCATCAGGGTTCCGCCGAAGCTGATGGGCGTCTCGCGCCGCGGGGAGCGCGAGGCCGGGAAGTCCGACCAGATCGACGCGCGGTCGGTCGCCCGGGCCGTCCTGCGAGAGGGCATCGACAGGTTCCCCGGCGCGTTTCTCGACGAGGCCGCGATGGAGATCCGGCTCCTGTGCGACCACCGCGAAGGACACGTTCGCGAGATCACACGCCTCACCAACCAGCTGCGCTGGCACCTCGTGATCCTCGACCCCGCACTGGAGGCCAGCATCCCCGCACGCAAGATGGACTACCCTGGACAGCTCGAAAAGGTCTCCAGGAGACTGCGCAGCATGGACGCCTCCGCGAGGGTCAGGATCGCCAAAGAGCACGTCCGGCGTATCCGCGAGCTCTCTCGCGAGGCGACACGCCTCAAGCGCGAGCTGCACACCCTCATTGTCGCGCACCGCCCCGACCTGCTCGCCGAGACCGGGTGCAGCACGATCACCGCCGCGATCCTCATCGGCCAGACCGCCGGCGCTGAGCGATTCCCCACCGACTCGCACTTCGCCCGCATGGCCGGCGTCGCCCCGATCCCGGTGTCCTCCGGCAGAACCGACCGCCACCGTCTACACCGCGGCGGCAACCGCCGCATCAACCGCGCGCTGCACGTCATCGCGATCACCCGCGGACGCTGGGACCCCGCCACACGCGCCTACCTCCAACGCAAGGAAGCCGAAGGCAAGAACCGCATGGAGGCCCTCAGATGCCTCAAGCGCCTCCTCGCACGCCACTTCCACACCCTCCTCCTACAGCCACCAGCAGGATCCACCCCCTGAGTGCAAACCCCGCTCGCAGAACCAGCTACTGACATAGAAGCGTGACTGCCGCCCTGCAGCGGGCTGGCTCGATCAGGCCTGCGCAGGTTCCCGCTCATCCTCGGGCCATCGTTGCGAGGGCCAACGAAGAGAATCGTCGGGACGGCCTGCAGTGAGCTCGTATAGACGCCGAGGATGTCCCGACCGGCGTGGAACTTCGTTGGCGGTCCGGGTGAATCTCTCAGACGGTGACGAGCGTAGCGGCCTCCTTGGCGACGTGTGTGGTGGTGGGCTGGGTGATCTCTGCTTCGACGGCGAGCGCGAGCTTGGCGAGGCCGTCGTATCCGATGATCCGTCGGAACTGTCGCTCGGCCTCCAGCATCCCGGCGGCAGTCCACCGCAGGGACATCTCCCCGGACTGCCAGCGCTTGACGTTGCGGCTGGATCGCCGGACGCACTCGATCATGGACTCGCACGGGTTGGTGCTCTGCAGCGTGCGCTTCAGCGCGCCGTGGACGCCGAGACGGGTGACGGTGAGCGTCTCCTCCATGCCCTCCCGCAGGGACGCTGCGGCACCGGGGTGAGAGCGCTCGAGCTCTGCGGCGAGAGCCTGGAGTTCCCCAAGGGCACGAGGGTGATCGTCGCGCGCCCACGCGCGGCGTAGCCGGCGCTTGACCTCCGGGCGGTCGCGCTCGGGCAGGTGATCGAGCACGTTGCGCTCCTTGTGACGGACACACCGATGGACCGGGGTGCGCGGCCCCAGGACCGCGTTCACGGCGGCTCTGAGGGCCTTGGAGCCGTCGATCACGACCAGCACGCCCTGCTCGACGTCCAGGCCACGGTCCACGAGATCAGCCAGCAGCGCGGTAGCGACCGTCTTGTTCTCCGTGGAGCCCTCCCACAGGCCGAGCGGGACCTTCACCCCGTCAGTGGTGATCCCGAGCGCGACGACGTTGGTGTGGTCCTTCAAGACGACCCCGTCGAGCATCAGCACCGCCAACCGCACGTCATCCAGGCGACGGCTCATCAGCTCCTTCAGCGTCTGCGCGGTGCGGGCAACGAAGGTGCGCGAGACCGCCGACTTCGACGTCGAGCGCGCCTGCGCCTCGACCTGCTCGCCGACCGGCTCCTGGGTACGCACGAACCTGCGGGTAGAGACGCCCGCGAGCATCCGCTCCAGCACGACCGCGCTCAACACGTCTCGGCTGGCGAAGCGCTCGTAGGTCTCGACAGGCACCTCGCCGCCGCCGTCCTTGGCGCGCATCCGCAGCCGGCGCACCCCCACCCGGCGCGAGCCAAGCGTGACCTCCCCGTCGTCGCCCCCGTGCCGGTAGGCGACCCGCTCAGGGTCGTGCTTGCCCTTGAGGCCACAGACCTCATCGACCTCCTCGGCCATCAGCTCCTGCATCACGCCGAGCCCGACCACCCACGCTCAGCGCGAGCAGGCCCTCCCTCGCCACCCCGACCAGCTCACCCAGCGCGGCCTGCACCCGCTCGGGCAGCGCAGGCGCCTCCATCGGCGCGTCCTCGCTCGTGACCTGTCCAGCATGCACCTTCTTCATGGCGGTTCCTCCTGTCTCGAATGGACCGATTTCGCACTCGCCACGGTCGCAACACGACCGGACGAGGCGGGAGGACCGCCACTTCAAGTTCTACGCCACGCGGGACATCCTCTAGACGCAGCATGTCCCGAGCGATGAGGACTGTGGTGTCGTCGTTCAGCGCATCGATCGAGGCTGCGACCGCCTCCGGAGAATCGTCGTCGTTTTCGTCGTCATCGCTCTCAACGCCCCCGCTGACAAGGCTCGACGCGATGCGATGCCACAGGTTCCGCTCCAGCTCCGTGGACAGGTCGACCTTCGGGTCGACCTCCCGGAAGCTCTCCTCCGCCGCTCGAAGGCGCACACGGATCGACTCTGAGCCCGTAACGAGAGCATCAACAGCACGACGCATCCTTCCGTATGCAGCGCGACTTTCAGGGGCCAGCATGGGCATTGCAGTATCACGCACCACCGCGTCTGGGCGCGGCCCGCGAGTCAAGGGCCGATGCCCCACGCCTCGACCTCACGGCAGCCCTTCGTCGAAGCCAGAAGAGCCAATCCCGAGGCTCCTCCGCCCCCAAGCCAGGCCGCATCCTAGCCCCGCAATTTCCGAGCAGCCCGAGCTTCGCGCCTGCGCACCCGCGCTCTCAAGAGCGGCGAGGCCGGAACCGCCTTCATGAGCAGCGCGACGATCAACAACGCGATCCCTACATCGTGTCCAGCGCCTTCGCCCCGCACGAGCAGCGCAACGCCCCCAAGCACAAGAAAGCTGGGCGCGATCACCAGGCTCCAAGCAACAAAGCGCTCGCCCCTCGTCAGCAACCTCCGTCGCTCATCCCGCCCCCGCTTCAGAGCGCTCCTAACCTCGCCCACACGCATCACCCAGCATCCTAGTCCTCCACAAACTCCGGTCTCGCCTTGACATAGGAGCAACTGCCAGCCCGCTGGGGACCGGGTGGTTTCCGGTCCCGAATGGCCGGTAGGCCGACGCTCGCTGGCAGGAGGTCGATCGAGGCGGGCGTTGACAACATATCTAGGGCTATGTAGAGTTTCGACCATGAAGTCGCCTCGTATGACTGTGCAGACGCTAGCGGTCTTGTCGACGATGCTGGAAGACGAGTTCCGCGAGTGGTATGGCTTGCAACTAACCGCGGCGACAGGGATCAAGTCAGGAACGCTTTACCCGACTCTAGCCCGCTTGGAGACGGCCCGCTGGCTTGCGAGTACGTGGGAGGATGTCGATCCGGCGATCGAGGGGAGACCTCGACGGCGGCTGTACAGACTTACCGGCGAGGGTGCCGATTCAGCGCGCCTCGCAGTTGACGAGCACTTGGCTCGGATCAAGAAACCCCGAGCGCGTCAAGGCTGGGCTCTCCAGCCTAGAGCGAAGCACATATGACCATCGCCTCGATTATCACCCTCGTCGTGGTGGGCGGTGTGATGGCCCTCGTCCTTGCCGCCGCCAAGCAACTCGCCGTGGACGAGATGTGCGGGCTCGTTATGTCGCTTAGCCGTTTCCTCGTCGTCTGCGCCGTTAAGGCTCTGCCTTGCGAAAGGGATCGCTGGCAGCAGGAGTGGCTGGCCGAGCTCTCCGCATTCGAGCAAGAGGGTCGGCGCGTGAGTGCATTTCTCTGGGCCGCAGGCCACCTGAGGGGGGCAAGAATGATGAGCGCCGAGGCCAAGGCTGTCGCCGCTGGACGTGACCTCTTTGTCGAAAGCGATGGGCCAACGGTCCAGCTGGATTCCAAAGTAATAGCCGAAATCGTTCAGCGCCTTGTGGAAAAGAGTGCTGTGATCCCCCACTCACCGCTCGGCCACAAGTCCGCCGATTACGACGTGGTCGACGAGATCGCGCGGATCAACGCACGATTCGCACAGCTGCTTGAAGATACGCGAGCCTGCGAGCCGTATCGCGATTGGACTGCGAGAGCCGAACACCGTACTGCGGGTCGTTCGATGCTCCCGTACGACCCTGAAGAAACGGAGTCACGAGCAGAAGCCCTGACTCGCCTTAGCGCAGAACACCGGGAGCGCGACGCGCTCGAACGGAGTGGACGGCGCTGGGCGCAGCCTTGGCGCTGGTAGGTCAGTTCTCGTGTTAGCGCCGGAGGGCAAGCGCTTCTCCCTTCGCCCATATGGGAGCGCCCAAGTCGGGGGCGCTGGACCCTCTCAAATGGACGAGTAGCAGGAATCGAGCAGCGATGGGAACCGCCGCGCCGGGGCCAGTGCAAACCGCCGCGCTCAAGCGAGACACTTCCTCGCAAATTTCTGAGCTTCGCTTGACATAGGAGCAACTTTCTGCGAGCCGCGGCGGCGGACGTGTATGAGCGAAGCCGACGCAGGGGCTGGTCGGCGCCTGCCGGGCACGAGCTGGGGGAAGCGAGACGTCGAACGGGGACGGATCGGCCTAGGAGACTGCGCGAGGTCGTGTGGCGGGTGCTCGTAGAGAGCGGTGGATGGAAACTACATGGCCGTTTTCGTCGGCTCAGGGTCATTAACACCGATGGCCCACAACACACAGACACAACCGCCCGCTGCCTCACCGCTGCCGCCGGCCGGACCCGTTCTTGACGCGGCATCCATTGAGGCCGTGGCGCGGCGGGTGGTTGATCTGATCCACGACGAAGGTAGCTCCCCCGCTGCTCGGCGGCTTGTCGATGCGGCGACACTCGCCGCCGCGTTGGGAGTCGATCGCTCCTGGGTCTATGCCCACCGTGCCGAACTTGGCGCTATCCAGCTTGGGACCGGCTCGAAGCCACGCCTGCGCTTCGACCCGGAGGTGGCCTGGAAGGTGCTTGCTCGCTCTGCCAGCAAGGAGTCGCAAGCACCGAAAACGCCTGTGCCCCCACGCAGTTCGAGGCGTCGCCGGCTGGGCAGCGGCTCCGGCCTGCTGCCCATTCGGGGCTCTGTAAGCCCGATCGACGCCGACCGGGGGCGCTCGTGATGGGCCGTCAGCGCTCCGGCTGGTCTTGCTGGTCGATCGCGTCGCCGAGGTCGGCGAGAGTCGCATCGAGAGCGGCCAGGATGCGCCGGAGGGTGTGCCAGCGGATATCGAACTGTCCGCGCTCCATCCTTGAGACGTGCGTGTCGTCGGTCCCAGCGCGGGCTCCGACTTCCCCTTGCGTCATGCCTGCCCGCTCGCGGAGCGTGCGCAGCGCCCGGCCGAGGATGAGCTGGTCCTTGGCGGCGTCGGTCATCCCCAAGAGGACTTGTAGAGTTTTACGGATTGCGGTATCGTCACGGGACCATATAAGTGGCGCCCGCGGTGCGGAAACACCCGGGCGCCTGGCACCGAAGGTTGAGCTTCGGCGCGTAGGCCACGATATCCGTTCAGGCGATCGTGGCTCCCTCGCCCGGCCGCCCTTCGGGGCCTCCAATCACAAGGAGGAACCGAAGATGACCAAGAAGAAACGCCTGTCGCGCGATCGGAAGCTCTGGATGATCCAGCGCGCGATCATGCTCCAACTGCTCCGTGACGACCACGACCCCTTGTGGACCCGAGGCGAATTGGAAGCGGAGGTCTCGGACTTCGGTCCACGGCTGCTCAAGGTCGCGCTGGAGCTGCTGGAGGGCGACTGCTGCATTGTGCTCGATGGTGAGGAGGACGTGCGCGCGTCAACGTGCGCGAACCGCCTGGACGAGCTGGAGCTGGTGTCGATATGAGACCCGGCGAGAGCAAACCCGCAGACCGCGTGGTTCTCGTGAGGCGCCCTACTGTCGAGCTGAGAGAACAGCTCGCCGCCGCGCGCCGGGCCGGCGCAAGTTTCGATGAGGCGTGGCCCGGTGCGCTGAAGGCCGCTGTGAACGCTTCTCAATGGGAGCGCAAAGACTGGCTGGAAGCGCTCTCGGGCACAGTGCAGGCCTGGCGCGCGGGATGGGAGCGCCAGCCCGCAACGAGGCCGGAGCGTGCACTCGCCATGCTTGTGATGCCCGGCGGGGAGCCGCTACCCGAGCGGGCGTGCGAGCAATGCGGCAGGGAGATACCACCAGAGCGCGATAGGCGTGCGCTGTTCTGCTCGGATGGCTGCGCCAAGCGCGCCGCCTACCTCCGCGAAAGGGAGCGAGCGTCTGGTCCCCCCGGGAGCGGGAAGGGTTCGAGCGCTAACGCATCGAGTCGGACGGCGCTACTGGAGACGCTAATCGCGACGGCTGGGGTCGATGCCTGATGCCGCGCCCAGCAACAGGGCAGGTGGTCGTAGACGAGCGTAGGCGCAGCCCGACGTTCGGGCTGCGTTTCCGCGCCTACGGCAAGCGAGAGTACGTAACCCTCGGCACAGCCGATGAAGGCTGGACACGGGCGAAAGCACAGACCGAGCTACAGAACGTCCTCGCCGACGTTCGGCGAGGCATCTGGCGTCCCGTTGAGCCGAAGGCCCCCGAGATCAACCGCGACCCGACATTCCACGAGTTCGCTTCGCGGTGGTTCGACGCAACCAAGGGTGAGTGGCGCCCAAAGACCGTGCTGGACTACGAATGGCAGCTCTCGTGTCACCTGCTGCCGTTCTTCCGGCAGCACCGGCTCTCGCAGATCACGATTGCCGAGGTAGACCGCTACCGCCAGGCGCAGGTCCGATGTGGCGAGCTGTCGGTCACGTCGATCAACAAGACCATCACGCGACTGGGGCAGATTCTCGAGGTCGCCGTCGAGTACGGGCTGATCGAGCGTAACCCCGCCAAGGGTCGCCGGAGGCGCCTGAAGGCCGTCCGGCCGACTCCAGTATGGCTCGACCGCGCAGAGCACGTCGAGGCGCTGCTCGACGCCGCCGGCGAACTCGACCGCCACGCCAAGATTCACGGAGGCCACGACCAGAAGGGCGGACTGGTCTATCGACGCGCGCTGCTGGCGACGCTGGTGTTCGCCGGTCTGCGAATCGGAGAGCTGGCCGCGCTGCGCTGGCGCGACGTGGACCTCGCTGGAAACCGGATCACGGTACAAGCGTCGAAGACCGACGCGGGAGTGCGGCAGATCGACCTCCTGCCCGTGCTCCACAACGAGCTGACCATCTACAAGGCGCAGGCGTCAAACCCCGCCCCGGACGGGTTCGTGTTCGCCACCGCCGCGGGCACCGAACTGATCCAGGGCAACATCCGCCGCCGCGTCCTCGATAAGGCCATCGACAGGGCCAACGAGAAGCTGACCGAGACCGGCGACGTGCCGCTGCCGGACGGGCTGACACCTCACAAGCTGCGCCACACTTTCGCCTCGATCCTCGTCGCCCTCGGCGTCGATCCGGGCAGCGTCATGGACCAGCTCGGCCACACCGACCCCGGATTTACGCTGCGCGTATATCGCCACGGGATGAGGCGCGATCAGGCGTCACGGCAGCGACTGCGAGACTTGGTCGGCCGATATGGAAATGGAGTCACCTGGTAAGAATGCATTGGATGACTGGAGCGTTAGGCGACCTATCCCCACCTTGTGAAGAGGCGCCGAGACAGTTGATCGACGCGCTGGGCAGAGCCACTTTTTGGCTTCTGCGGCTCGAAGAGATGGCCGCAAGTCTCTTGGCAGAACTCAAAGTTGAAAACCTCGCCCGAGCAAGGAAATCGATCCGCATGGACAATCCAGCCGCGCTCAACACCCTGCTCAGCGAATACGCCGACAAGAGGGGACTGACGAGAAGCGCTGTCCGCACTTTCAACGACGCACGCGGTTTATACCGCGAGCTGATCGGCAAGCAGATCGACAGCGTGCTTCCGGGGGACCTTGAGAGCGTCGCGCTTGAATTTTGCGAATCCCACCAACTGTTCAAGTCCCTACGCGCATCACTTTCACCCAGCCCAGGCGCTGGACCCTGACACGGTCTCCGGCGGTCGTGGCAGAGCTGCGCACCGGACGGTCACGGGATTTACCCCGCATGGTCAGCGTCGCCGGTGTTTGTGGCAGACTCGGCGTATGAGCGCCGAGTCCGAGCAGACAACCCGAAGGACGTGGCAGGTGACGGTCGGCGTTGTCTTCCCTAACGCCTTCCCAGCCGGCGCGACCCCGCCCCCCGAGCTACGACCTCAGAGCCGCATCCCCACGGCATCCCGTGATTTGGGCGAGGGAGTGACCGTCTACATCCGGCCAGGGGACGAAAGGCTGGCACCGCCCGGTGTGCAGAATGACATTCGCTTCGCGGTCGCCGCGCTCACTGTGCGGTTGGTAGGGATCGACGCCGAGTACGCCGAGGCGGCTCTTGCCGAGGCCACCCCCTACGTAGATCGAGTCCTGGAGAGCTTGGCCTTCCAAATGCAGGAAATGCTCCCGACGGTTGCGGCCAATGCGATCGACCTCACAGGAGACCCCGCGGTGGGCGAAAAGCGCGGGATGACCCGGTGGTCAGCCTTTGCCACGCAGACTTTCTGGCCGGTCGCTGCGCCGGTGCAGTCGCTGATATGCACGACGGTTCCTGACTTGACCGTGGACCTCGACCCCTCTGACCAGAAGGCAAACCGAGCCCTCGACTGGTACCTGAAGGCGCTCAACGCTCGCTTTGAGGCCGATCACTTCATGTTCCTGTGGATCGCCACGGACATTCTCGCTGGCGGGAGCGGGTTTGAGGTCACAGAGCCATACAGAGGCCCCCGGTGCGGCCACGAGATAGCGGAGTGCCCCTACTGCGGCAAGCCGACCACGAAGCCCGTGCAGGGCGAGAGCCGGAAGCGCTTCCTCGCGGAGGGATACGGCATGGACCCGAGCGCCGCTGACCGTGTTTGGACGGCGCGTCAGATGCTCCACGGCGCACACGCCTTCGACTCCTCTGTGATGACCGAATTGCCGGACCTCTCCCAGCGTCTGCGCGCTGTGCTCGTTGCTGCCCTGAAGGAGCGACTAGGCATTGCCGCAGACGCTCTGCCGGCCGCATCGCCTACCGGCACCACCTTGATCCCCATTGTTGGTCTTGGCGGCGAACGGCCGGTGACACAAGCTGACCTCGATCCCCTCTCCTGAGCAGAGGACAACGGCTTCGCCGATGGCGAGAGGTCCGGACGCGAAGCGGCGACCGATCAATACCATCGATCGAATGCAAGATCAGTCTGCGAGCGGCTGGCTCAAGCTCGTCGGGAGATCAGACTGGAGGCTCCCGGATGCATGGGCGATCGAGCGCCGGGAGCTGCTTGGGGAGGTGCGGTTCAGCGAGCTGCACCCGCCAGACCCGATCCAACGGGGCGATCAACTTGTCTACCACGCCGTGGTAGACCGTCGGATCATCGCAATCGTGGTCGTCGTGGACGACGAGGCGTCGCGCGACCCGCATCCGCCAGAGTGGGCGAAGCAGTGGCCGCTAATACGCAAGGTCCGCCCAATCTTGAGGGTGCCGAGAGTCTCGCAGGGGCCGTCAACCGATGGACTAGGCGAGCTAGCCGATCTGATGTACCAGGGGTACGTACCGCTAGCTCCCTCGCAGCTTCGCATTGCCAAGGAGCTGTTGATGAGAGCTGGCGCGCGCTAACTATGCCCTCGGCCGGATGCGCTCCACGACGATCACGAGCGGCCCGGCATTCTGCGCTGGTTGGGGAGCTGAAGCTGAATGGGCAGCAATGGGCAGCAGCGAGGCCCAAACGCCCGGGAGCGAGCTTGCAGCGAGCGGACAGCCAACTCTCAATCTCGCCCCATACCAGGGGATTCCCCCCCTATGCCCCCGCCAGGAGTCGAACCTGGATCCACCGCTTAGGAGGCGGTTGTCTTATCCGTTGGACTACGAGGGCGTGGCCCCGGACAGCGCCGGGGGGCCCTTCGAAGGCTACCGGGGCGGCTGGCGCCCGGTGAGGTGGTCGAGATCCTCGCCGATGAGGCGGTGGGTGACCCACTCCGGCATGGGGCGGGCGCGCAGGCTCTCGTAGAAACGCAGCGCGGGTTCGTTCCAGTCGAGGACGGCCCACTCCAGGCGCTCTCCTCCGCGCTCGCGCACGCGCGCCGCGACCGCCGCCAGCAGCGCGCTCCCCACGCCGGTGCGACGGTGGGCGGGCCGCACGAAGAGATCCTCCAGCCACACCCCCGTGCTGGCGAGGAAGCTCGAGAAGGTGGGGAAGTACAGCGCGTAGCCCAGCACCGCCCGGGGGTCCCCGTGTTCGGCGATCAGCGCCTCCGCGGCGGGGTGGGGGCCGAAGAGGGCCTCGCTCAACTGTTTCTCGGTGGCGCGCAGCTCATGGAGGAGGTCCTCGTACTCGGCCAGCTCCACGAACATCTCGAGCAGCACGGGGACGTCGCTCGGGCGCGCCTCCCTGACCAGCGGCGGACCGGTGGGGGTCGGCGAGTCGGTGCGGGCGGTGGCGGTCAACGGTCGGGGCGCTCCGGATAGACCTCGTCGATCGTGGTCAGCGCCACGTACCGCGCCCCCCCGTCGCCCAGCGCCGCCTGGATCGCCTCCCCCCTCCCGCGAGGCGGTCGAGCACGCTCACCACACCCACCACCGCGAGACCCTCGCTGCGCACGCGCTCCAGCGCCTCGAGCGTGGAGCCCCCGGTGGTGACCACGTCCTCCACGATCAGGCAGCGCTCCCCCGGCGCGAGCGCGGGGCCCTCGATCCAGCGCTGAAGACCATGCGCCTTGCGCTCCTTGCGCACGATGAAAGCCTTCTCCGCTCCCGCCGTGAGGGCCGCGCAGGCGACCGGTATCGCGCTCACGGGGACCCCCCCACCGCCGTGGCCTCGCACACGCGCATCTGCTCGGCGAGCAGCGTACCGAGCGCCGCGAAGGTGCCGGGCAGCAGAATCGCGCGCTTGGCATCCACGTAGTACTGGGCCCGGCGCCCGCTTGAGAGCGTCACCTCGCCGATCACCAGCGCGTGCTCGCGCAGATCCGCCAGCAGGCGCGCGTGCGCCGCGGCGAGGCTGCTCGTAGATTCGGCCACGGTGTCCACTGGGATATCTAAATCTAGCCTGATGATCCGCCGGTCGGCTGCCGATGTATCCATATGCCGCAATCTTGGCAGCACCATCCAGCAGGGAGACCAGAATGACCGCCGCCCGTGTGCTCTTCCCGCTTGCCGCGATCCTGCGGTGGGCCTCGCGGATCGTCTGCGCGATCGTGATCGTCTCCTTCGTGATCTTCGCCGTCAACCAGACCAGCAGCGCCTCCACCCAGCAGCAGGAAGCGCTGAAGGGCACGAACGGGGGCCCCGCCGCCACCTCGGCGCCGGCCGCCGCGCCCGCGCACGAGAACGCGGTGCACAAAACGATCGACGAAGTCGCCGCCAAGCTCACCTCGCCGTTCTCGGGGATAACCGCGGGCTCCACCAGCCAGTGGGCGATCCGCGGGGTGGGCACGGTGATGGCGCTGCTCGTCTACGGGGTCGGCCTCGGATATCTGGCGCGCGTGCTGCGCATCAGGGTCTGAGACGCACGTCCCAAAACTAGTAGTAAACGTCCACCGGGGTACCCACCCGCACCCACGCGTAGATCGCGGGGGCGTCCGGGATCGGCACCCGCAGACAGCCGTGGCTGGCGGCGTAGGCGGGTACTTCGGGGTACCCGTGGATGGCGTAGCCGCGGATGAAGTAGTTGGAGTCCACCATCCCCTCCGAGTTGACCCCGGGCGTCTTGAGGTAGACCTGGAAGCGGCCCAGGACCGTGGGGGTCGAGGGCTTGCCGGAGCTCATCGTGTAGATGCGGCGCACGCGAGCGCCCGGTTCGATCTCGGCGAGCACCTGCCCTGCGAGATCGGCCTCGACGTGCCTGCCGTCCCCGGGGTGGCGCACGTGGAAGGAGCCCGCGCCGCGCCGCAGGAGGTCGAGGACCTGAGCATCCGTCTGCGGAACCCGCGCCAAACCGGTGAGCTTGCGGTAGGCGATCACCGCCTGGCCGGTCGCTTCGTCGAAGACGCCGTTCCGGGGCACCGCGTAGTGCAGCGCGCTGAGCCGCGACTGCAGCAGCCACACCCCCGGGCCGCGTGCGCCCTCGCTCATGTCGGGGGCCACGACGCGCACGTCCACGGGCCTCGCCCTGAACTCCCCCATCTGCACCGTGGCGGCGTGGGTCGCGCTCACCTGCACCAGACCGGGCCTGGGACTCGCGTAGCCAAGGCGGAAGCGCCCCGACCCGCCGGGTCCGGGCAGCACGTTCACCGTGCTGGTGGCGACCCCGCGGCCATCGCGCTCGAAGCGCACGGTGACCCGCTGCCCGGCCACGAAGGGGCGCACCACGCCGCTCACCACGAGGCGTTCGCCGGTGAGCAGGAACGTGGGGGAGCCGCCGCCGCGGGGAGTCGCGAGCGTCATCCGCCCGGCGAGCGGGGCGGATGTGGTGGTCGGAGCGGGCGGGGGCGATGGCGGGGGCGCGAGAACCATCGCCACCGATCCTAGGAGGTTGGGGACGCCATCCCCGCTGGCAGGATCTCCAGACCGCCGCCGGGCGGGCCGAGGGGCGGCGCGGTGATCACACCTCCGCGCCGCAGCGCCAGGGCGAGCAGCGCGATCGCCGCCAGGGCGCACACCGCGAGCACAGGTATCTGCCACCCCCAATTCTCCAGGTCGCCGAAGGCGAGGGAGTTGTTGAGGGAGTGCGCCGCGATGCAGGGGTAGAGGGAGCCGGTGTAGCGGTAGAGCACGCACAGCCCGAACCCCAGCGCCGCCAGCGGCATCAGATCGACCGCCGGCGCGGAGCCCGCGTGGATCGCGCCGAAGATCAGGCCCGTGATCACCGCCGCCGGCCACATCCCCCGCCAGTTGTAGAGCGCCCGGAAGATAAAGCCGCGGAACAGAAACTCCTCGCAGATCGGCGCCACCACGCAGGTGAGCCCCGCGCTCAGCAGCAGCAGCCCCGTGCCTTCGTTGGCGCCCAGCTGTTCGAGCAGTTTCTCCTTTGAGTTCACGTTCAGGATCTCCGCCCACGCGACGCTGAACACGAAGAACGTGAACAGCATCACGAGGATCATCCCCCCCGCCCACAGCCAGCCCGTGCGGGGGCTCAGCCAGCCGATGCCGGGACGCTGCAGGCCGAACTGCCACGTGCGCACGGTGCCTCCCCCCACTTTGGCGAGGAGCACGGCGGCCAGCACGAACATCGCGTCCTGGACGACCGTGTCGGCGATCTCGATGCCCCCGGGGAGGTTGGAGGAGGCGATGCTCACCCCGAGCGCTGCCGCCGGGATGTCCACCGCCAAACCCCCCAGCGCCGCCAGCAGCAGCCCCGCCAGGAGCGCCGCCGGAGCGGTCCACCACGGCCATTCGGCGGCCGGAAGCCTCGGGCCGGGCGGGAGCGCCGGCTCGCTCAGGGGGAGTGCCGCCGGCCGCGGCTCCACCTCCGAGCTCGGCCAGGTGTGCCCAGCGATCTCCGTCTGGTCGGGATCCATTGGGGACATCATCGTCGTTTCAGGGCCCCTCGGCTTGGGTTCGGCCAAGCGCGACCAGGGGCACCAGTTCCGCCAGCGAGGCAATCACCGGCACCCTCGCCGGCGGCTCCCCGGGCTCGGCGCCCTCGCGGCGCAGCAGCACCGGGCGGACATCGGCGGCGAGCGCGCCGCGGACATCGTGCTCGATCGAGTCCCCCACGTGCACCGCCCCCTCCGGCGAGACCCCCACCATGGCGAGTGCCGTCTGGAAGATCGCCCCCCCCGGCTTCACGCTCCCCACCTCCGCCGAGGTCACAGCGCCGTCCACCATCCCCGCGAGACCCACCTCGCGCAGGAGGGCGTGAAGGGAGACATCCCAGTTGCTCACCACCACAAGCGCCACACCCCGCTCCCGCAGCCGCGCGAGCGCCGGGGGAGCGTCGGGGTATGCGGTGAAGCGCAGCGCCCCGAGCATCGCCGCGGTGAGCTGCGCGCTCGAGAGCGCCTCCCCCACCTCCGGGGGCAGCCGCGCGCGCAGCACCTCCTCGCAGCGGCCCCGCAGATCCGCGAGCGTCCGCGCGTCCCGCCCCTCGTGGTGGTGGGCGCGGTAGTAGGCGATCTCCGCGCGGAACGCCCGCTCGGCGTCCCCCGGCGCGAGGGCGACCCCGTGGTCCTCGCGCAGCCGCTCCACCAGTGCCGGCCAGGGAGGCGCCAGCTCCACCAGTGTTCCCAACCCGTCCAGCAGCACCGCCTCCACCTCGCCCAAGGTCATCCGATCGCGCCCGGAGTGCTCGGGGGCCGATTCGCTCCCCCGCGCCCGCCTCATCGCGATCGATCCGGACGCCGGGGGAGCCCGGGGCGCTCCACCACGGGCCCTACGCCACCCAGTGCCACGTGGCGAACTCACCCACGAAGAGCGCCATCAACAGCGCCGAGGCGGCTAGCGCCGGCAGGCGCGCCCGCGGCCTGCCCTCCAGCCACGCCCCCGCCCAGATCGCGAGCGGGAAGAGCACCACCTCGAAGCGCGGCAGCGACATCAGCGGCTCGGGGGCGACGGGGTAGGAGAGCGGCAGCGCGAGCGCCGCCAGCACGTAGGCGCCGTAGGCCAGGGGCAGCCGGCGGAGCACCCCCACGACCATGGGGAGCACCGCGAGGAGGAACGCGAACAGCATCAGGTTGTGGCCCGCATCCACGTAGGGGCTGCCCCCCGCCACCCTGAAGTACACGTGGGCGCGCTGCAGGGAGAGCAGCTGGCGCGCCCCCTCAAACGCCGCCACCGCCCCATCCCAGACGCCTACAAAGGGCCCCGCGAAGTGCCTGTTCCACACCTCCTGGGCGTGGAAGGGCTCCAGCGGAGCTCCCCCCGCGAGCGCGAGGTAGGCGAGGTACGCGACGAGCCCCACCGGCAGCGCCGCCACCCACAGCGCCTCCCGGCGCACCGCATAGCGGGGGCGCCACCATGCGCGGGTGAGAAAGTCCGCCCGCCGGTCCTCGCGGGGTCCGTAGAGGTAGAGGATCAGCACCGGCACCACCAGCACCAGACCCGCGCTGCGCGTGGCGCCCGCGAGCGCCCCCAGCGCTCCCGCCCACGCCCAGCGCCCTTGGCGCGCGCACCAGAAGACGCCGACCGAGAGCGCCAGGTAGAGCGACTCGGAGTACACGGCGGAGAAGAAGAAGGCCATCGGCGCAAGCGCGGTCACGAGCACCGCCAGCCGCGCCGCCTCGCCGCTGGGAGAGGGGGAGGAGGAGGAGGAGGAGGGGGTGGGGGTGGCGATGCCCCCCAGCTCGAAGCGCGCTCAGCCGGTGAATCCCGTACAGCGCCACCGCGAACGCCGCCAGCGACAGCGCCACGCCCGCGGCGATCGGGGGGACGCCGAGCTCGGAGATCCCCCTCACTCCCAATGGATAGAGTGGGAAGAACGCGGTCCGCGAGGCGGTGAGAGAGCCGAGGCCGGGGCTGTATCCATAGTGGGCGATCACCAGATACCAGACCGAGTCCCAGCGCGCCACCGGGGCGGCCAGCAGGTCGCCGAGCCACCCGAAGCCGCCCACCACGCCGGGCGGGTCGTAGGCGCTGCGCGGGCGGGCGGGGCCGAGTACCGCCACCGCCCCCACGCCCGCGAGGAGCACCACAAGGCGCGAGACCCACAGCGCCCGCCAGCAGTCGAGGAGCGCCGCCTTCCGCCCCACCGCCTCCGTCCGTACCACCGGCCCCGCCTTAGCACGCGACTGCTGG
Source organism: uncultured Solirubrobacterales bacterium (assembly GCA_963771915.1). GTDB lineage: Bacteria > Actinomycetota > Thermoleophilia > Solirubrobacterales > Solirubrobacteraceae > Palsa-744. The sequence continues at coordinate 1,671,561 of CAVYVD010000001.1, forward strand.
CCCGGTTCCTGCGCCGCGCCGGAGTCTTCGGTGTGCATCGCAGGCATTGGCTCCCCCGTGGGGGCCACAGCAGTCATCTCGGCGGTGTCGCTACTCATGTTCGTGGCGGGCGGGTGGGTCGGGTGCAGGCGCGACGGCCGCGCAGGCGCGCGGCTCACAACCAGCAGGAAATCACAGATTGGGGCGGTAACCTCATGGGGCAGCTCCAGTCAGATGTCTCGACACACACGAAAGCAGCGGCGCCGCCACTCTCGCGGGGGGGTCTCGCGCATCATCCTCGGCGGCCTCGCCGTGCTCGCGAGCGCTCTCCTCCTCGGGACCGTCGGCGCGGTCGCCTACGTGCTCTCCGTCGCGGACTCCACCCCCGACCTCGCCTCCCGGCATCCGATCATCGAAGGCGCCTCCTCGCAGGTGTTCGCCGCCGACGGCACCCGCCTGGGGTTCATCCAATCCGACGAGCTGCGCTCCCCGATCCCCTGGGCGCAGATCCCCGCCAACCTCGCGAACGCCACCGTCGCGATCGAGGACCAGCGCTTCTACAAAGACGACGGCATCGACATCACGGGGATCTTCCGCGCCGCCGTCAAGGACATCCTGCACGGCCAGGCGCTCCAGGGAGCGTCGACGATCACGATGCAGCTGATGCGCAACCTTTACCTCGGCGGCGACGAGCGCACGATCAAGCAGAAGATCGCGGAGGTCAAGCTGGCGCTCGAATACGACAAAACCCACAGCAAGCGCTCGATCCTCACCAGCTACCTCAACAGCGTCCCCTACGGCACCGTCGGCGGGCAGACCGCGGTCGGCGTGCAGGCGGCCTCGCGGATCTTCTTCGACAGGCCCGCCTCCCAGCTCGACCTCGAGCAGGCCGCCCTGCTCGCGGGCCTGCCCCAGGCGCCCTCGGAATACAACCCCCTCCTCTATCCCGCGGCGGCTCGCCAGCGCCGCAACGAGGTGCTCGCGAAGATGGCCGAACTGCACTACGTCTCCCCCGCGCAGGCCGCCGCCGCCGAGCGCGCGCCGCTGGAGCTGCAGCACGGCGAATTCTACTCCCAGCGCAAAGAAGGCTTCTTCTTCGAATACGTCCGCCAGCAGCTGGTCGACCGCTACGGGCCCAGAGTCGTGGAACGGGGCGGTTTGAAGGTTTACACCACGCTCGACCTGCACATGCAGGAACTTGCGCACAACGCGATCGGGGAGGTGCTCAACGAGACCGGGGACCCCGCTTCGGCGGTCGTCACGATCGACCCCCACAACGGCTACATCGAGACGATGGCGGAGTCCGAAAGCTACGAGCAGTCGCAGTTCAACCTCGCCTCCGAAGGCCACCGCCAGCCGGGGTCGACCTTCAAGGCGATCGACCTCGCCGACGCGCTCTCCAAGGGCGTGGACCCGAACACCACCTACTACGACTCGCACACGCTGTTCCCGGGGTGGCTGGCGGCCGAACCGAAGTACGAAGTGAAAACGTTCGGCGGCGAGCAGAACGGCGTCATCAACCTCGTCCGCGCGACGATCAAATCGGACAACACAGTCTACGCGCAGCTCGCCGCCGACCTCGGCGAGGAAAGCATCACGCAGATGGCCTACAAGATGGGCGTCAAGACGCACCTGATCGGCAACCCCGGGCAGGCGCTCGGGGGCCTGGAATACGGGGTGACCCCGCTCGAAATGGCGGACGTGTACGCAACCCTCGCCGACGGCGGGCTGCGCAACGAACCGATCGCGATCACCAGGGTTCTGTTCCCCGACGGACACGTCGACACGAGCTGGGGCACCCCGCACCGTGTGCGTGTGCTGAGCACGCCGGTGACCGGCGAAGAGACGCGGATCCTGCACCTGAACACGATCAGCGCCGAAGGTACCGCCGGGCGATCGGCGATCGGCTGCCCGACCGCGGCCAAGACCGGCACTACGAACAACCTCTACGACGCGTGGCTGGACGGCTACAACTCCGAATACGCCACCGCCGTGTGGATGGGCTATCCCAAGCACGACGTCGCGATGACCGACGTCCACGGCGAGCCGCAGCAGGGCGGCTACCTGCCGGCGGAAATCTGGCACACATATATGCAACCGGCCACCGAAGGCCACCCTTGCGCGCCGCTCAACGAATCGAACGCGGGCATCAGCTACCAGCCGTTCTTCGGGAAATTCGCCACCACCGGCGAGTCCGCCGCGCCCAGCCTCGAAGCCCCGATAACCCCCCTCCCCTCCTCCCACCCCACCCACCACGGCAAGGGCGCGGGCAAGCCGGGAGCGCACAGCGAAGCGCCGGCCGTTGAAGAAACGCCGCCCGCGGAAGCCGAACCCCAGGCGGGAGGCGAACCCCAGAAAGGCCCCGCCGCGGAACCCGGCGGGGCGCCCAACAACGCCGAGGGCGAACCCCAGGCGGGCGGGAATGCCGGTGGCGGGAACGCCGGTGCTGGTACCGGCGCAGGCGGTGCAGGCGGCTCGGGCGGCGCAGGCAACACCGGGGGGCCCAAGAACGGCGGGACCGCCCCACCCGGCTGACGCTGGTAGTTTGGGTCTTGAAATCCAACGCTAGGACGCAATTCGTGGCAAAGGAAGACAAGGTCGAATTCGAGGGCGAGGTGATCGAGGCGCTGCCCAACGCGATGTTCCGGGTGAAGCTCGACAACGATCACGTGGTGCTCGGCCACGTCGCCGGGAAGATGCGGCGCTTCAGGATCCGCATCCTCCCCGGGGACCGGGTGCGCTGCGAGCTCTCCCCCTACGACCTGGACCGCGCGCGCATCGTCTACAGGCACCGCTGAGGACCCCACCCTGCCTGGTGCCGGCCGCGAGCTCTCCCTGATCGAGGCCATCGCCCGCGAGCTTGGGGCTGAGCGCCCCCCCGGGGGACGGGTTCTGCGGGGAGTGGGCGACGACGCCGCCGTCGTCCGCGCCCGCGCGGTCTGCGTGACCTCGGTGGACGCCATGGTCGACGGCGTTCACTTCCGCCTCCGAGACGGATGGGCCACCCCCGCCGATGTGGGCTGGCGGGCGCTCGCCGCGGCGCTCTCCGACCTCGCCGCGATGGGCGCCGAGCCGGGGGAGGCGTACCTAGTGCTCGGACTCCCCCCGGGGTTCGCCGAGGAGCAGGCGCTCGAGCTGGTGCGCGGCGCCCACGAGCTCGCGCGCGCCGGCGGCACCGTGATCCTCGGCGGGGACGTGGTTCGCGCGCCCGCGCTCACCGTGTCGGTCACCGCCGTCGGCTGGGCCGACTCCGAGCGGGAGCTCGTGGGGCGCGACGGGGCTCGCCCCGGGGATCTCGTCGCGGTGACCGGCCGCCTCGGCGGGACGGGCGCCGCCCTGGCGCTGCTCGAGAGGGACCCCATATCTCCCGACGGGGGTGCGGGCGAGCGGGCGAGCGGGGCGGTGAGCGAGCGCATGCGCGGGGCGGCGGGCGAGCGGACGAGCGGGCCGGGAAGCCTTGGGCGGCCCAGCCCGCGGGTCGGGGCGGCGCTGCTGGAGCGCCTGCGCAGGCCCACGCCTCGCCTCCTCGAGGGCAGGGCGCTCGCGGGGGCGGGGGCGCACGCGATGATCGACCTCTCCGACGGCCTGGCGAGCGACGCGGGTCACGTGGGGCGCGCGAGCGGGGTGCGCCTGGAGATCGATCTCCCGGCCCTTCCCCTGGAGGACGGTCTCCCCGAGGCCGCCGCCGAGCTGGGCCTGCCCCCATGGCGCCTGGCCGCGACGGGGGGCGAGGACTACGAGCTCTGCTGCTGCCTGGCCCCCGAGGACCGCGAGCGAGCGGAGCGGGCGCTCGCCGAGATTGGAGGCCCCACCCACCCGGGGCTCACGTGGATCGGGCGGGTGATGCCGGCCGAAGCACCCAACGATCCTGGCGTGGCGCTGCGCGACGAGGAGGGGGAGATCCAGCTCCTCGGGGGGTACGAACACAGCTGGTAGGACGTTGGTGTTCCAATGGATGGGAACCCATCGGTGGGGACGGGAGCCCAGATCGATCGATGGCCATCCCGATGGCCCATCCACCCCACGGACGACTTGGGATACATAGGACTACACGAACATACCAAGGGTAAAGATATATCCGGCGCGTCCGATATCTCGACCATGGGCACCCCGCTGCTGCCGCTCTCTTCAGAGCTCCAGCCCACCGAGCGCAGGACGCTGGGTGCGGCCACGGGCGTGCTGCTCGCGATCGTCGCGGTCACCGGGGCCCACGCGATCCTCGGCATCGGCGGGCGCGGCGTCGAAACGCCGATCCGCGACTGGTTGACCTCGGCGGTCTACATCCTCGTGGGGGTAATCGTGTGCTGGCGGGCGCTGCGCACCACGGAGTCACGAACGTCGTGGGCGATCTTCGCGTTCGGCATCTCGATCTACGGCCTCGGCAACATTCTGTGGGCGGCGTGGATCGAACACCTCCCCAACCCCCCCATCCCCTCGATCTGCGACGGGATGTGGCTGACGCTCTACCCCTGCTGCTACCTCGGGATCGTGGGCCTTGCGCGCCTGCGCGAGCGGCGGGTGCCGGCGCGGATGTGGCTCGACGGCATCATCGCCGGCCTGGGAATCGCGGCGATCGGGGCGGCCATCGTGGTGCGGCCCGTGCTGGCGACGGTCTCGGGGGGCACCGCGGCGGTGATCACCGAGATGGCCTACCCGCTCTGCGACCTGCTGCTCGCCGCACTTGTGGTCGGGGTGCTCGCACTGCGCGGCTGGCGTCTGGACCGCATGTGGGGGATGCTGGGCGCCGGCTTCATCGTGCTGGCCACGGCCGACTGCATGTACGCGCTGCAGGTCGCCGGGGGAGCCTCGGCGCCGAGCGCCCTGACGAACATGACCTACGACATCGGCGTCATGCTGCTCGCGCTCGCCGCGTGGCAGCCGGCGGCGAAAATCGAGACCGACGCCGTCCCGAGCGGCGCGGTGCTCGCGATCCCCGCCGCGTTCACGGTGAGCGCGCTCGGCCTCTTGATCTACGACCACTTCAGCCGCCTGGATCCGATCGCGCTGGCGCTCACGATGGGGACGATGTTCTTCGCCTTAGCCCGCACCGCGCTCACCTTCCGCGACGTGCGCGCGCTCGCGGAAACGCGCCGGCAGGCGATGACCGACGACCTCACCTCGATGCCCAACCGCCGCCACTTCCTGCGCTGCGTGCGCGAGGGGATCGTCGCCGGCAGGGCGAGCGGCGAGAGCGTGGCGCTGCTGCTCGTGGACCTCGACCACTTCAAGGAGCTCAACGACACGCTCGGCCACGACGCCGGGGACCAGCTGCTCTGCCAGGTGGGCGAGCGGCTGCGCGGGGTGCTGCGCGGCCGCGACACCGCCGCCCGCCTGGGCGGGGACGAGTTCGGGGTGCTGCTGAGCGACTCCGGCGACGGCACTAGCGCGGAGCTGGTCGCGGAGAAGATCCTGAAGGCGATCGCCCAGCCGTTCCCGATCAAGAGCGTCGGCCTGCGCGTGACCGCGAGCATCGGGATCGCGCTGTTCCCCGAGCACGCCGAGAACGACGAACAGCTGATGCAGCACGCCGACGTGGCGATGTACGAGGCCAAGGCCGCGCAATCCGGGTATGCGTGCTACGCACGGGAGCGCGACAAGCACTCCCTGGAGCGCCTCACGCTCGCCGGGGAACTCTCGCACGCCCTGGAGGCAGGCGAGATCGAAGCGCACTTCCAGCCCAAGGCCGACGCCGGCAGCCGCCAGATCGTCGGCGTGGAGGCGCTCGTGCGCTGGCAGCACCCCACGCGCGGGCTGATCTCACCGGCGGAGTTCGTGACCGTCGCCGAGCAGGCCGGCTTGGGGCGGGCACTGACCCGCAGGATGCTCGACCTCGCGCTCACACAGGTCAAGCTCTGGCGCGAGGAAGGCTTCGATCTGCACGTCGCCGTGAACACCACCGTGGCCGACCTCCAGGACACCCAGTTCCCCGCTGAGGTCGCCGCGACGCTCGAGGCCCACGGCCTGCCGCCGGAGGCGCTCGTGCTGGAGGTCACCGAGAACATGGTCCTCGCCGACCCCGTCCGCGTCGGCGACGTCCTCGCGCAGCTCGGCGAGCTCGGCCTGGGACTCTCGCTGGACGACTTCGGCACGGGATTCTCCTCCCTCACCCACCTCAAGTCGCTGCCCGTGGGAGAGGTCAAGATCGACCGCTCCTTCGTCGGGCGGATGACCACCGACCCGGTCGACGCGGCGATCGTGCAGGCGACGATCCAGCTCGCGCACAGCATCGGCATCCGCGTCGTGGCCGAGGGGATCGAGGATCAGGTGACCTGGACCTCGCTCGTGGCCAACAAGTGCGAGCTCGTGCAGGGGTATGCGCTCTCTCGGCCACTGCCCGCGATCGACCTCGACACGCTCCTGCGCGCCCAGCCGCTGCCCGAGGGCCGCCAGGAGGAGATCAACCCGGTCGGCAGGGGGAGCCAGATCGCGGAGTTCGACGCCGAGCCCTTGACGAACGGACATGGTGAGGGGGACGAGATCGACGGCGACGTCGTGCTCGACGCGAACTCCCCCTCGAACGGAAACGGCAAGCGCGGGCAGAGCCACAACGGAAACGGCCGGGCTCCGAGCAAGGGCTCTTCCGAGGCGCTGGGCGACCTCACGGCGCTGACGCGCTCGCACCCGATGATGGACGCCGTGATCGAGGAGATCGACGGGCGCATGATCCGCGTCGGGTCCCAGTGGCTGGCGGACTTCGCCTCGTGCAACTACCTGGGGTTCGATCTAGACCGGGAGATCATCGAGGCGGTGCCCGCCTACCTGGACGCCTGGGGCACGCATCCGAGTTGGTCGCGCCTCCTGGGCAGCCCCGTGCTCTACGAGCAGATCGAGGAGCGCCTCACGGCGCTGCTGGGCACCGCGGACTCCCTGGTGCTGCCGACGATCACCCACATCCACCTCTCCACGATCCCCGTGCTCGCGGGTTCGGGCACGATCTTCCTGGACTCCCGGGCGCACAAGACGATCTACGACGGCTGCCAGATGGCGCGGGCGCGGGGCGCGACGGTGGAGCGCTTCCGCTTCGAAGATCCCCAACACCTCGAAGAGCTGCTGCGCGCCAGCGCCGCCGGAACCCGGCTGGTGTGCATGGACGGGGTCAACAGCATGACCGGCAACCCCCCCGCCATCCCCGCCTTCGCGAGGGTCGCGCGCGAGCACGGCGCCCTGCTGTACGTGGACGACGCCCACGGCTTCGGCGTGATCGGCGAGCGCGGGCCCGGCGAGCGCTGCCCGTACGGGATGCGGGGCAACAGCATCGTCCGCTACTACGGGGAGAGCTACGAGAACCTCATCCTGGTGGGCGGCTTCTCCAAGGCCTACTCCTCGCTGCTGGCGTTCATCGCCTGCCCGACCGAGATGAAGGAGCTGTTGAAGGTGGCGGCGGCGCCCTACCTGTACTCGGGGCCCTCCCCGGTCGCCTCGCTGGCCACGACGCTCGCCGGCTTCGATATCAACGAGCGTCGGGGGGAGGAGCTGCGCGAGGTGGTCTGGGGGCACACGCGGCGGGTGCTCGAGTGCCTGGCGCGGCTGGGGGTCGCCACTCCCAATCACTCCGGCATGCCGATCGTCGAGATCCCGCTGCGCGAGCACGAGCGCATCGCAGAGGTGGGGCAGCTGCTGTTCGACCGTGGGGTGTACGTCACGCTGGCGGCCTATCCGCTGGTCCCCCGGGACGAGGTCGGCTTTCGCGTGCAGGTCACCGCGGCGAACACGGACACCGAGATCGACACGCTGATCGCGGCGCTGGAGGAGCTCACTCACATGGGCGAGCTGCGGCCCGTGGAGCAGACGAGCCCCACGCGAGACAAGTCGGTGGCATGAGACACTGAGACGTACGACGTGATCGCTCGCTACCGCGCTCTGTTCTCCGCGCCGGGCGTCGGCCGGCTGCTGGTCAGCTCCATCCTGGGGCGTCTGCCCACGGGCATGTTCTCGTTGGCGATCCTGCTGTTCGTCCACGGACGCACAGGCTCGTTCCTGGCGGCGGGTCTCGCGGTGGGAGCCTTCTCGCTGGCCGGCGCCCTCGTCGGCCCGCTGCTGGGGGCACTCGTCGATCGGCACGGCCAGACGCCGGTGCTGCTGCCCGCGGCGATCGTCCAGGCGGCGCTGCTGGTGGCGCTCGTGCTCCTCGCCCAGACCGAAGCGCCGGTGGCGTCGATCGTCGCGCTGACGGGACTCGCCGGCGCCGCACTGCCGCCAATCGCGGGCTGCGTGCGCGCGCTGTGGCCGGAGGTTGCCCACGGCGAGGAGCTGCAGACCGCCTACGCGCTCGACGCCACCACGCAGGAGACGATCTGGACGCTCGGGCCGCTGCTGGTCGGCCTGATGGCGGGCTTTGTCTCACCCGCCGCGGCGGTGCTGCTGTGCGCAGCGCTCACCATCTGCGGAACCGCCTACTTCGCCGCCTCCACGCTCTCCCGCGGCTGGCGGGGGAGCAGCCGGGAGCGCTCGCGGGGGAGCGCTCTGACCGCGGGCGCCAACCTGCGTGTGCTGCTCTACTCGGTCGTGCTCGCGGGCGCGGTGATCGGGGCGATGGAGGTGGGGCTGCCCGCACTGGCCGTGCGGCAGGGGGCGCGCTGGTCCTCCGGTCCGCTGCTCGCCATGTTCAGCCTCGGCAGCATGACCGGCGGGCTGATCTACTCGGCCAGAAGCTGGGGGATGGCGCTCGGGCGGCTCTACACCGCGCTGCTGGTGGCGATGGCGCTCGCGGTCGCGCCGCTGATCGCCGTGAACGCGCTCCCCGCGGTGTTCGGGCTCAGCGTGCTCGCGGGACTCGCGCTGGCGCCGATGATCTCCTGCCAGTTCTCGCTCGTCGGAGCGCTCGCGCCCGAGGGAACCGTGACGGAGGCCTTCACCTGGCACCGAGCCGCGACGGTCGCCGGCATGGCGGGCGGCTCCGCACTGGGGGGCTCGCTCATCGACACCCGCGGCCCCGGCGGCGCCTTCGCGCTTGGCTGCGCGAGCGTGGCGGCCGCCGCGCTGCTGACGGTGCTCGGACGCCGGCGCATCGAACCTCCAAAAGAGGCGGCCGCCGAGGAGCTGGTGCCCTTCGCGCTCGCATCGGCCATCGAGCAGCCGCGCCCGTTCACACTCGCGGCCGAGGCGGTGGCGCTCGCCGCGGATGCGGTGGCGCTCGCCGCCAGGGCGCCCGCCGTGCTCGCATCGGCCATCGAGCAGCCGCGCCCGTTCACACTCGCGGCCGAGGCGGTGGCGCTGGCCGCGGAGGCGGTCGCACAGACCGTCGCGTGAGAGCCGGGTGGGCTCCGATCACAGCGGCCCCCACGGGCACGGTGCGGGTGAGGCGGGCGAAGACGAGCAGGCGTTCGGCGGCGCTGAAGAGGGGTGTGCAGGCGGAGAGCACGAGGCGGCTGTAGCCCACGTTCCGGATCGCCTCGGCGACGTCGGTGGGGTCGACGGCGTGGTGTCCGGTGACGGTGTAGATGAAGTGCGCATAGGGCATGTCGAGCACGATCCGATCCCCCCTGCGCAGCTCGTCGATGTGGCGGAAGGGCTCAAGGAAAGTGGTGCGGTGCCCCGCGATCGCAGTCGTGGCTCCCAGGCCCGGGAAGCGGGTCCCCGGGTAGACGCTCTGCGTGTAGATTCCCGGCCCCTTCTCAAGTTCTTCGGTGCCCGTGCCATAGACCACCACGAAGTCGACCCCGATGCGAGGAATGTGGATGCTCCCCACCGGGCTGTCCAGCGCCGCATGGCGCTGAAGCTCGCCCGCCAGAAACGCCACGCGCCGGCGCTCATCCGCGAGCCGCTCCAGGCGCTCGCTCTCGAGCGCCGGCGGCTTGGCGCGTTCGAGGTCGCGCAGCGCGCTGCGGAGGTGGTCCTGCTGGAGCGTCGCGTACAGCGCCGAGAGCGGCTCCTGCCAGACCAGCGTGGTTCCCGCGTCGAGCAGCGCCAGCACCCCGAAGACGATCAGTGCCGTCGAGAACGCCCGCAGCGCGCGGCGCGAGCCCCGGGAGCCCCATCCACGATCGTGGCCTCCATGCGCTGGGGGGCTGGTGGTGGAGAGGATGTCGGACACGATCGATCCCTGCGTCCAGTGCTGCGCCTCAGGGTACCCTCACGCGAGGTCTCAGTGCCGCAGAGCGGACTCCGTGCCGCCCAGCGATCCAGGACCAGCGTAGGACAGCGGCCCGCGGACCGTGATCGCCTCGCGCTCGCCGACCCCATCATCCGGCCCGCCGAGCCGTGAGTCATCGGCGGGTGCCGGGGCAAGCGCCACCAGCAGCACCCCGGCCAGACAGCCGAGGGCGACGCTCCACAGCACCGCCCCCCACACCCCGATGCGCCCGCCGGCGAGCAGCAGCAGGGCGGTGTGCGCCACCCCCCCCGGCCCCAGATCGAACTGCGCGGCGTAGAAGGCCACGAGCAGCGCGAGCGGGACCACGCCAAGCGCGACGAGGGCGAGTGCCAGAATGCGATCCCCGCCAACTCCCCGGGCCCCGGCCACCCATGCCGGGGAGACGAACACCAGCCACAGGTTTAGAGCGGGCGCGAGCAGCAGCGCGGTGAGCGGGTCGAGCACCCACACCACCACCGCGGCGCCACCAAGCACGAGCAGCGGCGCGAGTGCCGCGGCATCCCCGCGCGGGCGGACCGGCAGGCCGAGGGCGCGCATCAGCGCGGGCCACCCCAGCCAGGCGAGCACCAGCACGAGCGCCGCCGCGAGCACCGCCTCCAGGGTGCGGGCGTCGAAGGGCAGCGCCGCCGGGGAGACCGGGGGCATCGGGGCGGGGATCGCGCCGAGGCTCCCCAACAGGATCGCGAAGAGGGCGCATGCGAGGAACGGCAGCGCGCACGCCAGCGTCCACAGCACCCAGCGCCCGATCGACCGTTCGGCGGCAGGCCGGCGCTGACGGCGCAGACGCGCGAGGCCGTCGCCGAGCGCCAGCAACGGGGGCAGCAGCAGGGTCGCCACCAGCAGGCGCAGTGCCCACTCGGGGATCGCCTTGCGCTGGATCTGAAGCCCCGTTTCCGAGGTCGATTGGATCTCGTTCGAGCCGCCCCCATTCAATTCGGGTCCGCCGTCGAGCGCGTACACCGCCGAGAGCACCGCCCGCCCAAGGCCTTCCAGCCGTGCCGCGCTCACCGGTTCGCCCGCGGGGGGGGACTGTTCGCCGCTGACCCCCACCAGCACCGCGGGCTGCCCATGGGCACCGAACGGGCCCTGTTCGCCGGCGGGGAGCGCAAAGACGAGGTGCGCGAGCCGGGCGAGCGTCCCGGGGGCGGTCGCGTCGAGCCCCGCCTGCCGGTCGATCGCGGTCTGCATGGTGCTCTGCAGGAGCGCCGGCGCGGAGCCGGCCGACGCCGAGAAGGGCTCCACCAGCGGCCCGTGCGCCTGCACCCCCGCGAGGTCGCCGAGCACGAGTGTCGCGTCGATCGAGCGGCCCGCGCCTCCTTCGCCCGCACCCACCCCCTCCTCCCCCAGCAGCTCTCCGGCGTGCGCGGCGAAGTCGACGGCGCCGGCGTTGCCCCCGGAGCCGCCGCTGGTGGAGACGAGCACGATCGTGCGCTGGGTCGCACTGACGGACAGCACCCGGGCAAGCTCGAGCAGCACGGCGGTCCCGGAGAGCTCGGCCCGGGCGCCGCGTCCCGCGGCGTCGCGGTGGGCGACGATCACAATCGGCTCCTCACCGGTGGTGCCGGGCCGCTGCGCGATGACGGTGGTGAGGGTGCGCTCGCCGTCGATCGTCTGGGCGCGCACGCCGCGGGTGCTGAGGGAGAAGCCGCCCCTGGCGGCGCCCCCGAGCCCCCGCAGGGTCTGAGCCACGTAGGCCGCGAGCTCCCGGTCGCCCCGGCCGCCCGGACGGCGTTCGGGGAACCGCCGGGCGAGGCTTTCCAGTTCGGCGAAGGCGCGCGCGCCTTCGAACGCGTCCGGTACGAGGCTGGAGGTGAGCGGCGACGTGGGAGCGGTCAGGGAGAACCCCGCGATCACCAGAGCGAACAGCAGCGGGACGAAGGCCGTGCGATAGATGCGTCCGTTGAGCACGCCGCTAGAGCCTAGTCGCTCCCCTGGGCGCCGCCGGGCCGTACCGGCAGACCCCGGGGGTCCCGCCCGGTGGCCCTTATATGGATATCGTGCGCGCGTGCTCCAGCCCGTCGCCGTCGGAACGAAGACGCTCGCCGATTACACCCACATCTGCGGGCGGGAGCTGATCGATGAGATCCACGAGCTTGCGGAGCCGCTGCGGGGCAGCCGCGTGGTACACGTCTCCGCGACGGCGTTCGGGGGCGGGGTCTCGGAGATCCTCTACACCCTGGTGCCGCTGATGCGCGACGTGGGCCTGGAGTGCGAGTGGCAGGTGATCTACGGGCGGGAGGAATTCTTCAACGCCACCAAGCTGATGCACAACGCCCTGCAGGGGGCGCCGCAGGACCTCGACGAGCAGCAGTGGGAGACCTGGAGGCGCTACAACGAGATGAACGCGCGGGAGCTCTCGGGGGGCTGGGACGTGTGTCTGGTGCACGACCCCCAGCCGGCGGCGCTGCGCCAGTTGGTGCCGGACAAGGCGAGGGGGTGGGTGTGGCGCTGCCACATCGATCTCTCCACCCCCAACCCCGAGACGATCGCGCATCTGATGCCCTACATCGAGGACTACCCCCAGTCGCTGTTCCACATGCGGGAGTACGTGCCCCCGGGGATGCGCGGCCACGTCAACATCGTGCCGCCCGCGATCGACCCGCTGACCCCGAAGAACATGGCGCTCTCCCCCGAAGACGCCTCCTACGTGTGCGGTCAGTTCGGGATCGACGTGGATCGCCCGCTGATGTGCCAGGTCTCGCGCTTCGATCCCTGGAAGGACCCGCTGGGGGTGATCGACGCTTACCGCATCGTCAAGGAGCGGGCCCCGGAGGCGCAGCTGGCGCTGGTGGGATCGATGGCCAGCGACGACCCGGAGGGGTGGGACTTCTTCAACGCCACGATCGCCCATGCGGACGGGGACCCGGACATACACATCCTCAATAACTTCAACAACGTGGGGGCGATCGAGGTCAACGCGTTCCAGTCCCACGCGGATGTGCTGATCCAGAAGTCCACCCGCGAGGGCTTCGGCCTGACGGTCTCCGAGGCGATCTGGAAGGCGCGGCCGTTCATCGGGGGCGACGTTGGCGGGATCCCGCTGCAGCTGGAGGACGGAGTCACGGGCTTCCTGGTCTCGAGCGCCGAGCAGTGCGCGGAACGCACGCTCAAGATCCTCGCGGACCCCGCGCTCGGCAAGGCGCTCGGCAGGAGGGGCAAGGAGCATGTGCGCAAGCACTTCCTCACCCCCCGCTATCTGCGCGACTACCTGCGAATCTTTGGGGAGCTGCGCGAATCATGAGCGCGCGGGGAGGCCCGCCCCATCCACGCCGGCTGCTCCCGCGGGACGATCCGCGAATCCCCAAGGAGCCGCGCGAGTCATGAGTGCGACCTCGGCACTGCGCGCCCCGCTGGTGCTGGTGTCGAACCGGGGGCCGGTGACCTTCCAGGCGAGTGGTGAGATCCAGCGCGGCTCGGGGGGGCTCGTGACGGCGCTCACGGGCCTCGCCTCCCACCGCGAGGCGGTGTGGATCGCCTCGGCGATGAGCGAGTGGGACACCGAGGTCTCGCGCAGGCACGGCGGGCGCGCATTCCCGGTGCCCTCCCCCACCGGCGGCGGAGAGTTCCAGGTGCGCTTCGTGGACAGCGACCCGGAGGCCTACGACCGCTTCTACAACGTGTTCGCGAACCCGATGCTGTGGTTCATCCAGCACTACCTGTGGGACCTCTCCAACGCTCCGGACATCCGCCGCCACGAGATCGAGGCGTTCGAGTTCGGCTACAACGTGGTCAACGAGGACCTCGCGCGAGCGGTGGTGGAGGAGCTCGAGGGCAGCGAGGAGCCGGTGGTGATGGTGCACGACTACCACCTCTACACGCTGCCCGACCTCGTGCGCCGCGCGCGCCCGGACGTGTTCCTGCACCACTTCATCCACATCCCCTGGACGCAGTCGGACGCTTGGCGGGTGCTGCCCTCGCGGATCCGCGAGGAGATCTTCACGGGCCTCTTGGCGAACGACATCATCGGCTTCCACACGCGCTCCTACAGGCGCAACTTCCTACAGTGCTGCCAGGACCTGATGGACCTGGAGGTGGACTTCGAGCGCGGCGCGGTGCGCTTCGGGGAGCGCGAGGTGTGGGTGCGGGCCTACCCGCTGCCGATCGACCACCGCGCCACCCGGCTGATCGCGCGGGGGGAGCGGGTGAGGGAGCACGAGCGCGCGCTGCTGGCGCGCCGCCGGGATTTCCTGATTCTGCGGGTGGACCGCGCGGACTTGTCAAAGAACGTGCTGCGGGGCTTCTCGGCGTTCGACCTCTTCCTGGAGCAGCACCCGGAGTTCTCCGAGCGGGTCACGTTCATGGCCCAGCTGATGCCCTCCCGCACGGACGTGCCCGAGTACGCGGAGTACCTGGAGCGGATCGAGGCGCTGGTGGCGGTCGTCAACCACCGCCACGGCACGCCCGACTGGATGCCGATCCAGCTCAAGCTCCGCGACGACCTCGAGGAGGCGATGGCGGCCTACCGCCACTACGACGTGCTGCTGGTGAATGCGATGTTCGACGGCATGAACCTGGTGGCCAAGGAGGGGCCGATCGTCAACGAGCGCGAGGGGGTCTCGATCCTATCCGAGAACACGGGCGCACACGAGGAGCTGGGCGAGTACGCGCTCTCGGTGAACCCCTTCGACATCCAGGAGCTCGCGGACTCGATCTACGCCGCCCTCACGATGTCCGCGGCCGAGCGGGGGCGCAGGGCGCGGGGCCTGATCGAGATCGTGACCTCGCGCGACCCCGGCGATTGGATCGACGAGCAGCTGGCGGACATCCGCGCGAAGGCCGACTCGCGATAGGGCTCTCGCCACGGGCCCTGAACCCGCTACTCTGTGCGGCCGAGCCATATGACCCTGCCCGCCCCCACATACGATCTCGTGCTGCTGCTCGACACCGAGGCGGAGGAGGCGGCGCGCGCGAAGATCCTCGCGGACGCCCGCGAGGCGATCGCCGCGCAGGGGGAGCTGCTGCGCGACGACGAGTGGGGGGATCGGGCGCTGACCTATCCGATCGCTCACAAAGCGACCGCGAGGTACCACTTGCTGCAGTTCCACGCCGCCACTCCGGAGCTGCTGCGCGGCCTCGACCGCTCGCTGCGGATCGCCGACGAGGTCGTGCGCTTCCGGATCGTCAAGCTGAAGCCCGGCACCCCCGCGGCGCCGGACATGAGCGCCGCGGGCTCGAGCGCAGCGGCTGTGCTCGAGCCGATCGCCGCAGCCAAGCCCGGCTAGACTTCAACACGTGAACAGGCTCGAGCGCAGCGACCGATCGCTGGGAGGGTGGCGCAGGCGGACGCACGCCAGCGAGCCGGGGCGGGCGGGATCGACCTCTTCGATCCACCGCTCGGACGTGCTGAGAGCCTCCCCGCCGATGTTCGAGTCGCGTCTCTTGGACTTCTTCTCGCGCGTGCACCCCACGGTGCCGCTGCTGGTGTTCGTGCCCGTGATCGTGGCGATGACCGCCTGGGGTCTTGCGCAGGTGAGCGTGGCGGCGATGATCGGCCTGACGGTTGGGGGGTATGCGATGTGGACACTGTTCGAGTACTGGCTGCACCGGCTCGTCTTCCATTTCGAGCCCGATGCCGGTCTCGGCGCGCGCCTGCACTGGATCATCCATGGGATCCACCACGAGCACCCCAACGACCCCATGCGCCTGGTGATGCCCCCCGCGGTGAGCGTGCCGCTGGCGGCGATCGTGTTCGGGGTGCTGTACGCGATCTTCGGCGAACGCTACACCCCGGGGCTCGCGGCGGGCTTCTTCGTGGGCTACGTGGTGTACGACATGATGCACTACTACCTGCACCACTTCGCTCCGCGGGGGCGTCTGGGGCGGATGCTGCGCGAGCGTCACATGCGCCACCACTTTCAGGACGACACGCGGGGCTTCGGGATCAGCGCCCCCTACTGGGACGAGGTGTTCCGCACCTCCCCCCGCGGCCGCCGGGACTCCTAAAACGACGCAACGAGCGGAGTCGTGGAGCACCCGGGCGTAGGTCCCGCCCGCGGGCAGGTCTAGACTCGGAGGCTGTATCCGGAGACAGTCGAAAGGAAGTGCAAGACGTGGCCGCGACGAATATCAACCGGGTAGTGATGACCGGCAACCTGACCAAAGATCCCGAGCTGCGCTCGCTGCCCAGCGGCACATCGGTGTGCGAGCTGCGAATCGCGTGCAACACGCGCCGCAAGGACCAGGCCAGCGGGGAGTGGACGGACAAGCCCAACTACTTCAACGTGAAGGTGTGGGGCGCGCAGGGCGAGAACGCCGCGCGCTACCTCTCCAAGGGACGCCCGGTGGCGATCGACGGACGCCTGGAGTGGCGCGAGTGGGAGGCCCAGGACGGGACGAAGCGCCAGGCAATCGATATCATTGCCGACTCGGTGCAGTTCCTGGGTTCGCGCGATGACTCCTCCGGAGGGGGGGCCTTCGCCGGCAACGGAGCCTCACAGGGTGGCGAGACCCCCGTCAACGAAGGGGATTTCCAGCCCGCGCCGGTCGGCGCCGTAGCAGGCGACGAGGACATTCCGTTCTAGAGGGTGGCGCAGCCGGCGCAAGCTGGCGAGCCGGGCCCCTCTATCATCAAAAAGAAATCCAGCGATAGGCAGGTAGACCAGTGGGTAAGGCACGTGGCCGCAGCAAGCCGGCCCGCAGACGAGAGAAGCGAGGCGGACCCGGCAGCGGCAGACGCAAGCCCTGCCAGCACTGCCGCGACAAGATCGAGCAGGTCGACTACAAGGACGTGGCGACGCTGCGCCGGTTCGTTTCGGAGAAGGGCAAGATCCGCTCGCGGCGGATCACAGGCGCGTGCCGCCGCCACCAGGGCCAGGTCGCCCGCGCGGTCAAGCGGGCGCGGGAGCTCGCGCTACTGCCCTACGTGAACGAGGGCGGGCGCGACGACAGCCCACGGCGGCGCGAGGACGGCCCCCGCCGCTGACGCGGGGGCGGGAGGAGCAGGAGCAGCGGTGCCCGAGGTCATCCTCCTCAAGGACGTCGACACACTCGGCGAGCAGGGCAAGGTGGTGGAGGTCTCCAAGGGATACCTGCGCAACTTCCTGATTCCCCGCAAGCTCGCCCAGCCGGCCACACGGGGAGCTGTCGAGGCGATCCGCCGTCGCCAGGAGGCCGAGGAGCGGGCGGAGCGCGAGTTCGAGGAACGCGCGCACACCAACGCGGCCCTGCTCAATAAGACCGTGCTGACGATCCCCCAGCAGGCGGGCGCGGACGGAAGGCTGTTCGGGTCAGTCTCGGCGCAGGACATCGCCGAGGCGATCCGCGAGGCGAGAGGCTTGAAACTGGATCGCCACAACGTGCATCTCCCGGAGCCGATCAAGAACGTCGGCACCTACATGGTCGTTGTCGACGTCGTCGAGAACGTGACGGCAGCCGTGAAGACCATGGTCGTGCCGAAGAAGTAGTTCAAGTAGTGCGGGAGGGGGCCCTGGGGAGGGCAGGCCCTCCCCCAGCCTATGCATGGTCGTGCCGAAGAAGTAGCGCCGCCGCCCCTGCGAACATCTGTTCGTGCGGACTTATTTCCTCCGTGGTTGCGGCATGGACCTCGAACTCCCGGCAGGCGCCGGCCTAGACTCGCCGCAGCGATGAGCGCGGTCTCGACCACCAACGGAGCGCCCAGCCGATCACAGCCCGTCCCAGGCGCGATCACCCCACCGCACAACCTCGAGGCCGAGCAGTCGGTGCTCGGCGCGATCCTGCTCTCGGACCGCTCGCTGTACGCGCTGGTGATCGAGGAGGGGTTGCGCCCCGAGGACTTCTACCGCGAGCGTCACGGGCTGATCTACGAGGCGATGCTGGCGCTCTACAACGAGAGCGAGCCCGTGGACGTGCTCACGGTGACCGACCGCCTGCGCCAGCTCGGCCGCCTGGAGGCGGTTGGGGGGCCGGCCACCGTGGACGAGCTCACTGGAGTGGTGCCGGCCGCGGGCCACGCTCGCCGCTACGCGCAGATCGTGCGTGAGAACGCGCTGCTGCGCCGCCTGCTGGCGAGCACGTATGAGATCCAGGCGAGTGTGCTCGGCCACCAGGCGCCGCCGCGGGAGCTGGTGGAGCAGGCGGAGAAGGCGATGCTGGAGGTGGCGCGCGACGACCGCAAGCAGGACTTCCGCACGATCGAGGACGTGCTGCACGAGGAGCTCGACAAGCTGCACCGGCTCTCGATCGAGGGCACCTCGCTGACGGGGACCCCCTCGGGGTTCAAAGACCTCGACGAGATCACGGGGGGCTTCCAGCCGGGCAACCTCGTGATCATCGCGGCGCGCCCGGCGATGGGCAAGAGCGCGCTGGTGTGCAACATCGCAGAAAACGCCGCCGTCGAGCACAAGCGGCCGGTGGCGCTGTTCTCGCTGGAGATGGCCGAGGCCGAGCTGGCCCAGCGCTTCGTGGCCTCGCAGGCGCGGATCAAGGGCGAGGAGCTGCGCAAGGGGCGCGTCTCCGAGCAGCGCTGGCCGAAGATCCTCACGGCCAGCCAGCGCCTCGCGGCTGCGCCGCTGTGGGTGGACGACTCAAGCGATGTGGGGATGCTCGAGATCCGCGCGAAGGCGCGGCGCCTGCATACCCAGTGCGAGGGGGGACTGGGGCTGATCATCATCGACTACCTGCAGCTGATGCGCACCGACAGCCGCTACGACAGTCGCGTGACCGCCGTGGGCGAGCTCAGCCGCGGCCTAAAGATCCTCGCGCGCGAGCTGGGTGTGCCGGTGATCGCGCTCTCGCAGCTGAGCCGCGCGGTGGAGACCCGGCCGGACAAGAAACCGCAGCTCTCGGACCTGCGCGAGAGCGGGAACCTCGAGCAGGACTCGGACCTCGTGATGTTCATCTACCGCGATGAGTACTACGACGAGGACTCCGAGCGCCCCGGGGAGGCGGATCTGATCATCGCCAAGCACCGCAACGGGGCGGTGGGCAAAGTCACGCTGACCTTCCACAAGGAGTACCCGAAGTTCATGAACTACGCGGGCGAGCGCTACGCGCAGTAGCCCGACGCCTACACTGCACTCGACATGCCGGGCATAGTCATAGTGGGCGCCCAGTGGGGCGACGAGGGCAAGGGCAAGATCGTCGATCTGCTTGCCGAGCACAGCGACGCGGTGGTGCGCTTCCAGGGCGGCAACAACGCGGGGCACACGATCGTGCGCGACGGCGAGGAGTGGAAGCTGCACCTGATCCCCTCGGGCATCCTCTACGCCGGCAAGCGCTGCGTGATCGGCAACGGGGTTGTGATCGACCCCAAGGTGCTGATCGAGGAGCTCGACGCGCTGCGCGCGCGGCGCATCGACGTGAGCGGCCTGCGGATCTCCGCCAACGCGCACCTGATCATGCCCTACCACCTGCTGCTGGACTCCGCCGGAGAGGCCAAGCTGGGGCGCTTGCAGATCGGCACGACGCGCAGGGGGATCGGCCCATGCTACGCCGACAAGGCCGCACGTCTGGGGATCCGCGTGCAGGATCTGCTGGACGAGAAGATCCTCAAGAAGAAGATCGTGGCCGCGATGGAGCCCAAGCGCCTGTCGCTGCGCCCATACGAGAAGGACCCCACGCTCGACCTGCGCACGATGACCGAGGAGTACCTCACCTACGGGCACCGCCTGGAGCAGCACATCGCGGACACCGCGAAGCTGATGTGGGAGCTGCTGGACGCGGACAGACGGGTGATCTTCGAGGGGGCGCAGGCGACGATGCTCGACATCGACCACGGCACCTACCCGTTCGTCACCTCCTCCAACCCGATCGCCGGGGCGGCCTGCATCGGAGCAGGGGTGGGACCGAAAGACATCGATGAGATCTGGGGGGTTGTCAAGGCCTACGCGACGCGGGTGGGCGCGGGACCGTTTCCCACGGAGCTGCAGGATGCGATGGGCGAACATCTGCGCAGCCGGGGCAGCGAGTTCGGCACCACAACCGGGCGCCCCCGCAGGACCGGCTGGCTCGACCTCGTGGCGCTGCGCTACGCGGCCCGCCTGAACACGCTCTCGGCGCTTGCGATCACCAAGCTCGACGTGCTCTCGGGCATCGAGCGCATCAAGGTCTGCACCAGCTACCGCGGCGCGGAGGGGGCGGAGTTCGACAGCTTCCCCTACCACCAGACCGTGCTGCACCACACCACGGCGCAGTACACCGAGCTGGAGGGCTGGAGCGGTGACATCAGCGGCTGTGAGAGCTTTGCCGACCTGCCCGCCGAGGCGCAGGAGTACCTCGGGTTCATCGCCGAGCACGTCGGGGTGCCCGTGGCGCTCGTGGGTGTGGGGCCGGGGCGCAATCAGGTGATATGGACCGACGAGGGCCGCCAGATGATCGCCGCCGGCCAGGGGTCGGCCGCCGCCGGGGATGCACCCGCAGTCGAGCGGGTTTAGAACCAGCCGCAGAGCTTGCAACGACCGGCCCATAGTCGAGGGCGTTGGGTATGAAGCTCGTTTGACAGTGTGCTAGTTGCCTAGTAGTCTAGGAGAATGGGTATCTGCTCCTGGACATCGTCACTTCCTCGAAGCGCCGCCAAGCCCCCGCGATGTCCTCCAGGGCGCTAGAGCCACCCACCCTCCGCCGGGCGGCCCAGCGCGCGCTGCTCCCGGCGCGGAACGTCGTCGAAGAAGCCGGGGACATCGTGATCCTGACCGGGAAAACGCTCTCCTCCGCGCTACGGCCCCCATACCCGTACGGGGGCGAGTTCGTCGCGCAGTTCCTGTTCACGCTGCGGCTCTGCTGGCTGCCGTTGATGGTCTCGACGATCTGCGTCTCCTACGCGGCCCCGGGCCTGCAGGCCGCGAACTTCCTGTCGCTCTTCGGCGCGCTCGACCGCCTCGGCGGCATCTTCGGTCTCGCCGCGGTTCGCGAACTCGGCCCGTTCGTGACCGCGATCGTGCTGGCGGGCGTGGCGGGCACCGCGATCACCGCCGACCTCGGCGCGCGCAAGATCCGCGAGGAGCTCGACGCCCTGCAGGTGCTCGGGGTGGACCCCGTGAAGAACCTCGTGGTACCGCGCTTCCTCTCCTTGATGCTGGTCACCGCGCTCTTCAACATGTACACGATCCTCTTTGGCATCTTCGGCGGGATCACGGCTCAGCTCGTTTACGGCCAGCCCCTGGGGCCGTTCTGGGTGACGTTCTTCAACAACACCACGACCGTCGACGTGTGGGGCTCGGAGGTGAAGGCGGCGATGTTCGGGGCGATCATCGCGATCGTGTGCTGCTACAAGGGCATGACCGCCTCCGGCGGCGCGGAGGGGGTGGGGCGCGCCGTCAATCAGGCGATCGTCGTCGCCTTCCTCGGGATCGGGGCGTTCAACTACGCGTTCACCCAGATGTTGCTCGCCACCCATCCCCAGGTGCTGGTGATCAAATGATCCGGCGGATATCTTTCCTCTATCGTATGTCTCCGCCGCGATGAACGAATGGCTTGCGCTGCCGCGCGAATGGATCTCCTCCTCCGGGGAGATCGCGGGTTTCGCGGGCCAGGTCCTGCGCGACGTGTATGGGCTGCGCGTCTTTCGCTTCTTCGGCGAGACGCTGCGTCAGGCAGGGATCATCATCATCTCCTCCACCCTGATCATCTGGGCGATGATGTTCATCATCGGCCTGCAGTGCGGAACCGTGGGCGCGTATTTCACCGAGTCCACGGGGGCCTCAGCCTACGCTGGCGTCTTCAGCGCGTGGTGCGGCCTGCGCGAGTTCATTCCCTACGCCTTCGGTTACATCATGTCCGCCAAGGTCGGCACGGGCATCGTGGCGGAGATCGGAGCGATGCGGATCTCCGACGAGATCGACGCCCTGGAGGTGATGGGCCTGAACTCGATCACCTTCCTCTGCGCCACCCGTCTGCTCGCGGCGTGGCTGGTGCTGCCCTTTATATACATCTCCGGGATCGCGGCGGCCTTCCTGGCCTCCTACATCGCGGTCGTCAAGCAGGTCGGGTCGGTGAGCTCCGGGGGCTACCTCCTGATCTTCTGGCAGTTCCAGAACCCCACGGATTTCATGTACAGCACGATCAAGGCGATGGTGATGGCGACCGCGATCGTGCTCGTGGGGTGCTACTACGGCTACAACGCCTCCGGGGGGCCCGTCGGCGTGGGCACCGCCACCGCCAAGTCGATGGTGCTCAACCTCGTCCTCGTGCACATAATCGGGATGCTCGGCACCCAGGTCTTCTGGGGAGCCAACCCGCGGGCGCCGATCGGGGGGTAGGGGTAGCGACAAACGGGTCGACGCTGGGGGCTCCCGGGGAGCGGCCTATCCTCTGGGGCGGTGATCGTGCAGCTCTCCGACGTCCTGGCTCCCGCCTCGCTCACGCACGCCGAGCGCCGCGTCGTTGAACGCCTGGTGGACCTCCTGCGCGAGGAGCTCGGCTCCGATCTGCACGCGATCTGGCTCTTCGGCTCGCGCGCGCGGGGGAGACGCCGCACCCCGAGTCCGACATCGACCTGATGGTAATCGCCGACGGGAGCTCCTGGCATACCGGGCTGAGGGCGATCGAACTGGCCCACGAGATCGCCCCCGCCGAGGGTGTCAGCCCCGTGTGGTACTCCTTCTCCGTCAGAACCCCCGAGTGGCTGCGCGGCCGGCGCGAGATCCGATCGTTCTTTATTGCCGAGGTCGACCGCGACAAGATCGTGCTGTACGGGAGCGGCCTGAAGTGAGCCCGCGCTCGGAGGAGTTCATGGACCAGGCGCGCGACCGCGCCGTAAGCGCACGAGAGCTTCTTGCCTCCGGACACCTCGAGGTCGCCGTCAGCGCCGCCTACTACGCGATGCTCTACGCCGCCCGCGCGGCGCTGTCCGAGCGCGACGAGTACGCCCGCACGCACGGGGGCACCTGGCACCTCTTCCACGAACGCTACGTGAGCACCGGGGCCTTCGACCAGCACCTCCACGCGCTGGCCCAGCGCGCCCAGGAGGCTCGCGAGAAGGGCGACTACGAAGCCATCACGCCGGGCCGCGGCGACGCGGAGCGGATCGTGGCAGGCGCCGCGGAGTACATCACCGCCGTCGAGCATATGGTGGAGGGGTGAGCGCCCACGGCGTCTCAGGCAGAGGGGTATGGATGTTCGACTTCGGCGCGCTGCTGCGCAGTGAGCGGGCCGCGGTTGCCTTGCTCAAGCGCCGCGATCTCCTCCTCGATCGCCTTGAGGCCGAGATCGTATGCGAGAGCGCGTGCGCGGTCACGGCGCGTGGTTTGCGGATCGGCGATCTCGGCACGCGCGGCGCGCAGCTCCTCACGGCGCGCATACGCCCGCAGCAGGTCGCGCGCAATCAACGGCGTGCTCGCCGGCGTCTCGGCCGGCGGCTGGGGCGGGCCGAGCCGCCCGACCTGCTGGAGATACGCGCGGTCCTTGGCGCGATCGGCGGTGCGCTTGGAATGCTCCACATCGGCGAGGCTGGCGACCGTCACCGTGATCGTCGTCTCGGCGACGCGGCGCTGCTCGGCGTCGGTGATCAACTGCGTATAGCCCTCTGGAAAGCCACTGGGCGCGAGGGTGAGGTCGAGCTTCCCATGAGCGGTGCGTAGGTTCCACACGGTGGCCTGCGAGAGCACGCTCGCGGTGAAGTAGTCCGGTGGGAGCGACACGGCCTTCTCGGGATGAGCGAGATCGACCTCCAGACTGCACTCCAGGCGGTTGAGCACGTCGGCAAGCCGCGCGAGGTTCTGCTGCGCCCGATCGGGCGTGACGTCGATGTCCTCAGTCTCGTAGCGCTGCCCGTGACTCTGAAGCGCAGCGCCGCCGATGACCACGAACCGCACGTCCCCCTCGCGCAGTGCGCGGAGCAGCGTCTCACGCCCTCGGTCTATTGAGTCTGCCTGGCCAGCCATTCATCAGCGCGAGCGCGCCGCTCCCGCAAGCTCGGGGGCCTGGTCTCCGTGGGGCTCGGGTCGCGTGTGGTGAGCTGCAACGTCGCATCTAGCGCGAGCGCGAACCGCTGGCTGTACGGCGCAGGATCGGTGAGCGCGATGCGCAACAGGTCTACGAGCCCCGCCACCTCGACAGCGCTCCCGCCGACCGTGACCTCGATCGCGGCGCGTGCGAGGTCGGCGAAGCCGTAGGTTCCGGGGAGCGCGTCAAGCAGACGGACGCGATCGGGTGCCGCCGAGGCGGCGAGGACGGTCTCCGAGGCGAGTGCGCGATCCTCGGGGTGCACCACGAGATCAAGCGTCCCATGATCGCTGAGGATCAACGGCCAGCCGTGCAGCGCCCCGGCGACCTCTCCCACTACGACCGTCCGCAGGCCAACCGACCCGACAAGCTCAAGCGCCGCGACGCGATCGAAGCGGTCGCGGCCCAGGTGCCTGACCCGCTCCGCCGGCCCACGCGCGAGCTGCTCGTGGATCAAGGACGTCCAAGAGCCCTCATCGGCCGTGGCGAGCCCGAGCGTCAGGTCTAGCTCGCACGCCGCCACGACCTCCTGCACCGTCTGGAACTTGGGCTCCGTCGCGCCGCTCTCCCACCGCGCGACGGTCACCTGCGAGGTGCCCAGGCGCCCTCCAAGCTCCTGCTGGGTGAGGCCCGCGCGGCGGCGGGCGATGACGATGACGTCGCGCGCACGCATCCCTTGCAAGCATAACAGAACTGATATAGGCACCCGGGCGCGCCTAGACACGGGGTGGCGCTGGGAGGCGCATTCTATGGCGCCGTTTGGTACCCAGGGGTGGTACCCACGAGGCCTACCGCCTCCAATTCGCCGCGATCTAGCGATGCCAAAACAAGCCGATTTGCAGGTAATTTGTGACTATGGGCCGTGCAGGAATCGAACCTGCAACCTTGGGCTTAAGAGGCCCCTGCTCTGCCGGTTGAGCTAACGGCCCGCGAGGACCCCGGGGCAGGGCGTCCGTGAAGGGCCTCGCATTCTAGCCGAGCACATCCGCTGGGCAACTCCACCCGGCTGGGCGACCCCAGGCCGCGTGGCGGGGGTGGCTCCAGCCGGCGGGGCGCTCAGAACACCACCGTGCGCCCGCCGTCGGCGATCACACGGTCGTCGAGGTGCAGGGAGACCGCGCGGGCGAGAACCATCCGCTCGACGTCCCGGCCCACGCGTTCCAGGTCGGCGATGCTCTGGCGGTGGTCCACGCGCTCCACGCCCTGTTCGATGATCGGCCCCCCGTCGAGCTCCTCGGTGACGTAGTGCGCGGTGGCCCCGATCAGCTTGACTCCGTGCTCGTGGGCGCGGCGATAGGGCTCCGCGCCGGGGAAGGCGGGCAGGAAGGAGTGGTGGATGTTGATCACCGGCGCCCCCACGCGCGTCAGGAAGTCGCCGCTGAGGATCTGCATGTAGCGCGCCAGCACCACCACGTCGACCTTGCCCGCCAGCAGCCCCAGCATCCGCTCCTGCGCCTGGGTTCTGTCGTCCGGATCGACGGGCACGTGATGGAAGGGGACCCCGGCGGCCCGTGCCTCGGGCTCGAGGTCGGGGTGGTTGGAGATCACCGCCATGACCTCCGCGTCGAGCTCTCCGCGGCGCCAGCGCCACAGCAGGTCCACCAGGCAGTGATCGCGGCGGGAGGCCAGGATCGCCATCCGCCGACGCCGGCCCCAGAAGCGCAGCTCCCACTCCATCTGGAAGCGCTCCGCCACCTCCGCGCCGAAGCGCTCCCGCAGGTGCTCCCGCGACCGCGGGGACTCCAGCAGGCCCGCCAGGTAGAGCTCGGTGCGCAGGAAGAACCTGCCCCCGGTGGGGTCCGTGGAGTACTGGTGGGAGGAGACGATGTTCGCCCCCAGATCGAACAGAAAGCCGGAGACGGCCGCCACTATGCCCGGCCGGTCCGGGCATGCGATCAGCAGGCGCGCGCTGTAGCGGGGCGAATCCTCCGGGGAGCCGGCCATCCTCACGATCCCAGATCGATCCGCCCGGCTGGGCCCTCTACTTTGTCGTGGTGCCGGACGTTGTCCCCGTGGACCCCGTCTTGGTGGAGGGCTTCGTGGTGGTTTTGCCGACGATCCCGGTGAAGCCGCCTTTCCCGTTGGGTTTGACCGGGTACGTTTTGCCCGCCTGTGTCGCGACATATGTGCCGTTCGGCTCTTTGCCGATGGAAACTCGGGAGTGGCTCAGGGGAGCCTTCTTGATTTCAGCGAGATACTTCTTCACCTGCTTGCGTTCGGTGGCTGGCGCCAGGCTGATCGCCCTGCGGGTCGCGCGGTCGCCTTCGGCGACTTCGCCGGCTATGTAGGCGTATACGGCGAGCTTCTCGTACAGCGTCGCGCTGGGGGGATTGGCGGAGATCCATATCTTCAGCGCCCGCGCCGCGTTGGCCGGCAGATCGAGGCCTTCTTCGGCGTAGATGCTTGTGATCTTGTCAGCCAATTCCGGGTCCGGATGATGGGGTTCCAACCTGAGGTAGGTCATCCACGCGTGGGACACCTTCGCCAGCAGCACCTTGCCCTTGGGGGTGTACGGTTCGGTTTCGGAGTTCGGATTGGAGTATTCGGATTCGCTCGCCTGATGCAGCTGGGCTTCGGCAAGCGCCGCCCACGCGGCCGCGTCGGTGGGGTGGGCCTTGACGCGGCCCTGCGCAGAGGCCACCTTGCCGGCGAAGCTGGCGCTGCCACCGCTCCCGCCTTCGGTGAGGGCGTTGAAGATCCCGCCGCCCCCGCCGCCCACTCCGACCCCGAAGCCCACGAAGCCGAGCAGGAACAGGATGGCGAGCCCCAGGTAGACCACCTGGACGGTGCGGCGGCGGCCTTTGCCTCGCAGATCGAAGAGCATCAGTCGGTCAGCTTCCTGTCCATATGGTCGATTATGGCGTTCACGTGCGGGTCTGTGTCCTCGTCTGCGGTCTCGACGGTCCGCGGGCTGCCGGGATTGCCTGTCGGCGGAGGGGCCGTCGGCCCGCCCTCCCTGGCGCTCCCCCCCGGTGAGGACGGCGGGCCCTGCGGGGGGCCCCCTTCCACAGCCTGCGCCTCCCTGCGCGCAGAGCGTCGCGCCACGAACGATGCCACCAGGATACTCGCCTCGTAGAGGACGTACAGGGGAACCGTCTCGAGGATCAGCGTGACCGCGTCCCCGGGCAGGAAGGCCGCGACGGCCGCGCAGGCCACGATCGCGTAGCGGCGGGCGCCGCGCAACTGCTTGGGAGTCACGATCCCCGCGCGGGTGGCCCCCAGGATCGCGACGGGGACCTGAAAGACGAACCCCATCGCCAGCAGCACCGTGGCCGCAAACTGGTAGTAGGGACTGGCCTGCACCAGGTTGTTGAACTCGCCGCTGTTGAAGTTCACGAGGAAGCGCAGCGCCGCGGGCAGCACGACGTAGTAGCCGAACAGCACCCCCGCCGCGAACAGGAACGGGACCGCGGCGATCAGCGGCGCGATGGCGCGTCTCTCACTCGGCTGCAGCGCGGGCAGCACAAAGCCGTACAGCTCGAACAGGATCACCGGCAAGGAGACGATCAGCGCGAAGAAGAAGACGACCGTGATCGTCGTCGTGAACGGCTCGCCGATTCCCAGCGTCGTCAGCTTTTCGCTCCGCGGGACCCGCGGTATCTTCGCCGTGTCCGCTCGCAGACGAGCAAGCTCGGCCGTCAGCCGCGCGCGGACCGCCACCGGCAGGCGGCTGTCGGGCGCGCTGAGGGTCCTGACGAACGCCCCCATGTCCCCGGCCACTTCGAGCACCGCACGCTGGGTCAGCGCCGTCTGGCCGGCGAGGCCCTGGCCCTTCTCGAGGAGACCGTGGCGCTCCTTTTCCAGAGGGCGGTTGATCAGGTGCAGCAGCGCATGGTTCTGCCACAGGCACACGCCGAACGCGACCGCCAGCACCGCCGCGCTGACGATCAGACGCGTGCGCAGCTCTTCGAGGTGCTCGACGAGGCTGAGACGGTCTTCGTGGCCGATCGTGCGGATCGCGGTGGCCATATCTGTCCCTCAACATATATCGGGCGCCGCCGCGGAGCGGGTTCTCCGGCAATGAAAGTGGGCAAATCTCGGTATTCCTCGCCACCCGCTAAAGAGCGCGGTAGGGGGAGTCGATGACTCGCACTAGAGGGCGCCGCAGCCGGCCACAGGCCCTCTTTCGCTTAGGAACCCAAATGCCCCCCGACAAGAGCCACCACCAGAGCCGCCACCACGTGCGGCTGCCCAGCGGCAAGCAGATCGAGGTCGTCTACCTGGACAACCCCGCGCCGCCGAGCTTGGGACCCACCCACCCCACCCACCCAGCCGGGCGGCGGCGGGCGGATCCGGCCGCGGAGCCTCTCCACGTGTGCTTCTACTGCGCCGGGGAGCTCGTCCACCCGGTGGACTGGGCCGAAGCGGGCACGGGGCAGTGGCGGATCCTGCTGCGCTGTCCGGAGTGCGAGGCCACGCGTGAGGGCATCTTCGAGCAGGCCGCCGTGGAATCGCTCGACGACGAGCTCGACCGCGCCACGGGAGCGCTGGTGAGCGATCTGCAGCGTGTGACCCACGCGAACATGGCCGAGGAGATCGACCTGTTCGTCCGCGCGCTCGACGCCGGCCTGATCCTGCCCTGCGACTTCTGAGGCCCCCTTCGACCAAAGCCCCCGGCGGGGGAGGAGGGAGGGGAGGAAGGGGAGGATCAGCGGTAGCGCTCGACGACCGCGTCCGCCACGAGGTCCAGTAGCGCGGCGCGGTCGCTTGGGAGGATCGCGGGAAGCGTCGCCTTGGCCTCGGCGACAAGCGCCAGCGCCCGCTCGCGCGCCTGCTCCAGGGCGCCGGTCGCGGCGATCCGATCGCACAGCTCTCCCGCCTGCTCGGGGCCGGCCAGGGAGGCGAGGTCGACGGCCGCCAGACTAGCGTCGCGCTCGCGCGCGAGGATCAGGGGCAGCGTGACGGTGCCGTCCAGCAGGTCGGCTCCGCGGGTCTTGCCCGTGCGCTCCACCGGCCCGGAGACGTCGAGCACGTCGTCGAGCAGCTGAAAGGCGAGTCCGATGCGCCGCGCGAACGCGCCCAGAGCCTCCGCCAGCGCGCCGGCCGCCCCCCGATCGCCGTTCCCGCGCGCCACCATCGCCCCCAGACGGCAGGCGGCCTCGAACAGGGCGGCCGTCTTGAGCTCGCAGCGCAGTAGGTAGCGCTCCACGGCCACCCCCCCCGCGTAGGCGTCCTCGCGCTGCAGGAGCTCCCCCGCGGCCAGCGCCGAGCTGGCGTCCGAGAGAGCCCGCAGCTGCGCCACATCGCCGTTGCGCGCGAGCTCCGCAAACGCCCGCGAGAAGAGCAGGTCGCCGGTCGCGATCGCCGCTCGGCGGCCCGCGCGCGCGACCACCGAGGGGTGACCGCGTCGCAGCAGCGCCCCGTCGATCACGTCGTCGTGCACGAGCGTCGCGGAGTGCACAAGCTCGACCGCCACCGCCGCGCGCACCAGGGGCTGGTCGTCCCCCCCGCGAGCCGCCCCACCGTCCTCTCCCGGCCAGTCCGCTGCGGTGGCCGCGAGCACCACCAGCAGCGGGCGCAGGCGCTTGCCCCCGGCGAGGACCGTGGCGGTCGCGTATACGGCCAGCGGCGCGCCCGCCTCAGTGGCGACCCGCTCGAGGTGCTCCTCGGTGCGCACCATCCGCTCGCGCAGCTCCGAGCCGCCGCGGCGCATGATCTCCGCGACCGCGTCCTCGTCCCCCTCGGACACAAACCCGTATGCAGTGCTGCTCACCGTACTCATCATCCGCCATTCGCCGAGAACGTGCCGGGCGGGGTCGTGGCGCCCGGCGTGCCGCGCGTGGGGACCGTGCCGGCGTGAATCGCGACGATGCCCCCCGCGGTGAGCAGGTAGCCAATCTCAGCGAGACCCGCCCGCTCGAGCTCCGCGGCCAGGACCGCGGGCGCCGGGAAGCGCCTGACCGAGTCGGGCAGGTAGGAGTAGGCCTCGTGGTCGCCCGCCAGCCGCCCGAGCTGGGGCACCACCCGATCGAACCAGAGGCGGAAGAAGATCGACAGCGGGGGGCGTGTGGGGGAGGTGATCTCCAGCACCACCACCCGGCCCCCCGGCCGCACCACGCGCACCATCTCCGCGAGGCCGCGGTCGAGGTCGGAGAAGTTGCGCGCGCCGAAGCCGACCGTGGCGGCGTCGAAGGAGTCGCTCTTGTAGGGCAGCTCCAGCGCGTCGCCCCACTCGAAGCTCAGGGACGCCAGAATCGAGGCTCCCCCCCTCCCTCCTCCCCTCCCATCTCCGCCGACTTGGCTCGCGCGCGGGCCAGCATTCCCTCGGAGAAGTCGCTGCCCACCACCTCCCCCCCGGGAGCCACCCGCCGCGCGAGCTCGAAGGCCAAGTCGCCGGTGCCGGTGGCAACGTCGAGTACGCGACTGCCCGGGCCGACCCGCGCGAGGTCCACAGCGCGCTCGCGCCAGCGATGGTGCAGGCCGGCGCTCATCACCCCGTTGAGCACGTCGTAGCCCCCGGCGACGCGGTCGAACATCGCCTGCACCTGCCCCGCCTCGGGCGTCTCCCGGCCGCGGCTGGCGCCAGTGCCTCCCCGAGGGCCCTGAGCCATCGCCCAAACGCTCTACTTCAACTGCGAGAGGAACTCGACGGCCGCCGCGAACTGCTTCGGAGGCAGGTGCTTGAACGAGGGCATCGGCTGGGTGGGGTCGACCAGCGTGCGCGCGAGCCCCAGGCGGGGGATGCGCGAGCCGATGTGCGTCAGTTCGGGGCCCGGACCGTTGTTGCCGTTGTCCCCGAGCTTGTGGCACGCCAGGCAACCGCTGGCGGCCACCACGTTGCGGCCGTCTTCGAACTCCGCGAGCTCCTGGCCGCCGGCATGGCGCACCGCCACCGGGGTGGCTATTTCAACCGAGAACGGCGAGCCCGTGTTGGCGCCCTGCCACGTGAGGAAGGCCATCGCCCCGATCACGAAGATGCCCGTCAGCGTCGCAATCGGGCGACGCTCGGGACGGCGCTCGGGACCGCGGTCGTAGAAGGGCAGCAGGAACAGCAGGATCATGCCCAGCGTCGGGATCCCGATCGTCGCCAGGCCCACCAAGCTCGGGGGCTTGATCACGCGCAGGACCTCGAACAGAAAGAAGAAGTACCACTCCGGGCGCGGCACGTAGGTGCCGGTGGTGGGATTTACCTTGGAGCCGAGCTCCGCGCCGAGCACCAGTGACATCGTGATGATGCACGCCATCACCACGCACGCCATGATCGAATCCTTCGCCACCGCGTAGGGGAAGAACGGTTTCCCTTTGGACTTCAGGAGCCCGTACTCGCGGAGGTATTCCTCCTTCTGGCGCTGGTTCATGACGCCGGGACCGGGAGTCGCTCGATGTGGGGCGCACGCTGGGCCATCAGGCCTCCGTCTCGAGCAACTGGGGGTCTTTCTCGGCTTTCATCCACGGCGGAGCGGTGGTGCCCAGCTTGGCGACCAGGTACAGGTGGGCGCCGAGCAGCGCGGCGATCAGCCCGGGGAGGAGCAGCATGTGGATCGCGTAGAAGCGCGACAGCGTGGTCGTCCCGATTTCCGAGCCCCCGCGCAGGAAGTCGCTCAGATAGGGGCCGATCAGGGGCCCGGTGCCGTTGATGTTGACACCCACCTGCGTCGCCCAGAAGGCGCGCTGGTCGAACGGCAGCAGATAGCCGGTGAACGACATCACCATCGTCAGGATCAGCAGCACCACGCCGATCACCCAGTTCAGCTCGCGCGGGTACTTGTAGGCGCCGAAGAAGAACGTGCGACCCATGTGCAGGAACACCAGCACCACCATCACGGTCGAGCCCCACTTGTGCATCCCGCGCACGAACTGCCCGAGGAACACCTGGTTGGTGACGTAGCGGACCGATTCGTAGGCCCCACCGGAGGCGTCGGGGCGGTAGTACATCGCCAGGAACACCCCCGTGACAGCCTGGCTGAGGAACGCGAACATCGTGGCCGAGCCGAGCGTGTAGAACCAGTTGGTGCCCTTGGGCACCTTGCGGAACATCATCCACCGCGCCGCCCCGCTCAGCGAGGTGCGCTCGTCGACCCAGTCGACGACGGCGGTCCCCGCGTTGGCGGCGTGATCGACCGGGCGGACCGCGCCGTTGCTCTCCTCCGGGCGCGGCGGCGGGGCCTTCAGCGGAGCGGGGATCGGGGGGGCGGGGAGCTTGGGCACCGGGAGTCCTAGCGGCGAATCGAGGGACGCGACGGATATAGATACTGGCCGAGGCCATCGATCGGCTCCCCCGGGTCGCGTGGGGAGAAGCGGCGCAGCTCGCTGTTAACGCTGAAGCGGGCGCCGATCTGCACGTAGCCATCCACGACGCGCGTGTAGAAGCGGTCCAGCGGCCGCACCGGCGGTCCTGCCACGCGTCGGCCGAGCAAGTCGTAGACGCCGCCGTGGCAGGGGCAGATGAAGCGCTCCGCGGCTTCCACCCAGCGCACGGGACAGCCGAGGTGCGCGCAGCGCGAGGTGATCGCGATGTAGAGGGTGTTCTTGTCGTAGGGGTCGGTGTCGATCGCCGGGTTTTTCTGGCGCACGTACACCAACCCCTTGCCCGCCTCCCCGATCCCCGGGGTGAGCGTGATCACCGTCGGGATGTAGGTGCTGTCGGGGAACATGTCCGTCGGTCCCACCGTCTCCCACACGTGGGGTTTGCTCTTGAAGATCGGGCCGATCGCAAAGCCCAGCGCGGGCAGCGCGAAGGACATGGCCGCGACCGCCCCCGCGGTGTGGGCCGAGCCGGTCATGAAGCGCCGCCGAGTGATCGTCTCCCCCTCGAAAGCTCCGGGTACGCCGCGGTCGATGGTGTACTTGGAGGAGTGCTTGTCGTGCCTGCTGGGCATGGGTGGCAAAGAATAACGCCTGGGGGCCGGCGCCGGTCGAGCAGTGATGGTGCTTATTGGCACAATCACTGGTGATTCGCTGCCCAGGGCGGCTCTGTCCGGCTCAGCCCGCCAGGAGGGTCCCGTGCCCGCGGGCCTCAGCTCGCCGGTGGCGCCGCGGGATCGGCCGCGGCGCGCATCGCCTCCAGCGCCCGCGGGCCCCCCGCGTGAACCAGGGCCTTGGCGCGACGGTGGGAGTCGCTCGGGCCCCAGCCCACGGCGCGCGCGCCCGCGGCCCACACTGCCTGGGCGAGCTCGCCCCTGCCCTCTCCCTGGGCGAGCGCGGTGAGGGCGATCACGTCCGCGAGCTCCGCCACCGCCTCCAGATCGCCGAGCGCCACCAGGCGCGCGAGGCCGAGCGCATAGAGCTGGTCGCCCGCCAGCAGACCCAGGTCGGCTTCGGGCGGGCGCAGGATGCGGGGTGTGTCGTAGTGCAGCAGATAGCCCTCGTAGATCGCCTCCATCAGCAGCTCGTACTCCTCGGCGCGCCGCTGCACCCGCGGGCCGGCCGCGGCGATCTGCGCGGGGCCCCTGCCGTTGCAGACGGAGCCGCCGAGGGGTTGGGAGTTGGGCTGGGCGGGACTCCCGCCGGCAGGGCGTCTGCCGGTGGGGTCGCCATCCAGCAGGCTCGCCATGAGCCCTCCCTGCTCGCGCAGCAGCTCCGCCAGGCGCTCCAGCGCGCAGGACCGCGGAGGGGGGGAGGAGGGGGGAGGGGGGGAGCGGTTGGCGTCCTCATCCGATCTCCCCGAATGCCGCCGCGGCCGCCTCCACGGTGCGCTCCAGGTGCTCGGGGGTGTGGGCCAGCGAGGGGAACCACGCCTCGAACTGCGAGGGCGGCGGGTTGACCCCGCGCGAGAGCAGCCCCCGGCACCACGCCGCATGGGCCTCCAGGTCGCACCCCCGCGCCCCCTCCAGGTCGTGCACCGGGCTCGTGCTGAAGAACACGGTGAGGAGGCCCGGAAGGCTCGCGATCCGCACGCGGGATGCGCCGCCCGGGGCGGGTGGGTATCCGCTCCCCACCGCCTCCCGCAGGCCCGCCGCGAGCTGCTCGGTGATCGCCGCCAGGCGCGCGTAGGCCGCCTCGTCGAGCAGCTCGAGCGTCGCCAGGCCCGCCGCCACGGCCACTGGATTGCCCGACAGGGTGCCCGCCTGGTAGACCTCCCCGGCCGGCGCCAGCAGCTCCATCAGCTCCGCGCGGCCGCCGACGGCCGCCGCCGGCAGGCCGCCGCCGAGCACCTTGCCGAGGATCGTGAGGTCCCCGTGGACTCCCGTGAGCTCCCGCGCGCCCCCGCGCGCGACGCGAAAGCCGCTGATCACCTCGTCGAGCACCAGCAGCGCCCCGCTTGCGTCGGCCTGCTCGCGCAGCAACTCCAGAAAGCCCGCACGCGCGGGCACGAGGCCCATGTTGGCG
Source organism: uncultured Solirubrobacterales bacterium (assembly GCA_963771915.1). Classification (GTDB taxonomy): domain Bacteria; phylum Actinomycetota; class Thermoleophilia; order Solirubrobacterales; family Solirubrobacteraceae; genus Palsa-744. The sequence continues at coordinate 1,705,762 of CAVYVD010000001.1, forward strand.
GGAATCGGCTCCGCCAGGATCGCCGCGGGCTCGTGCAGGCGCACCGCCTCGATCAGCGCCTGGGGGTCGTTCCACGGCACCACCACCGTCGCCGCAGCGGCGCCCGCGGGCACCCCCGGGCTAGCGGGGATCGCCTGCGTCGCGAGGCCCGAGCCGGCCTGCGCCAGCAGGCCGTCGACGTGGCCGTGGTAGGCGCCCGCGAACTTTACGATCCGCTCGCGGCCGCTCGCTGCGCGCGCGATGCGCAGGGCCGTCATCGTGGCCTCGGTCCCCGAGGAGGTCATGCGCAGCATCTCCACCCCCGGCATCCGTCGCGCCACCTCCTCCGCCAGCTCGACCTCCCCCGCCGTGGGCGCCCCAAAGCTCGTGCCGCGCTCCGCCGCCGCCCGCACCGCCTCGAGGATCCCCGGGTGGGCGTGGCCGTGGATCAGGGGGCCCCACGAGCAGACGTAGTCCACGTAGCGGTTGCCGTCCACGTCCACCAGCTCCGCGCCCGCCCCACGGGCGACGAACACGGGATCCCGGCCGATCGCGGCCATCGCGCGCACGGGAGAGTTGACGCCGCCGGGGAGCACCTTCAGCGCGCGCCGGTAGAGCTCCGCGGAGCGGGTGTCGGTGAGCGAAGCCCTCACAGGCCCCGGCTCGGTGCGCGCTCGAGGACGATCGGCACACTCGGGTGGGCGGGAACCAGATCCACGGGGACCAGATCCATCTTCAGGCGTGCTGGTCTTCCCACCGCTTGTAGTCGTCGGTGAAGTAGAGCAGGCGGATCTTCTTGAACTCCGTCGAGGAGTACAGCGTGGCGCGCTCCTCGATCCCGGTCTGCTCGGCGATCGCGTCGAGGATCGCGTCGCACTCCTCCTTGGAGCGGCCGTGGGCCATCGTGAAGACCGAGTAAGGCCAGTCCTCGTAGGTGGGGCGCTGGTAGCAGTGGGAGATCCCGCGGTAGGACGCCATCCGCGGACCGAGCTCCATGATCCGCTCCCGCGGGACCTTCCAGACGCCCATCCCGTTCGCCGAGAAGCCCGCGCGACGGTGGAAGAGGATCGCGGCCACCCGGCGCAGCAGGCCGCGCTCGCGCATGCCCTCCATGTGCGCGAGCAGCTCCCCCACCTCCATCCCCAGCCACTGCGCGGCGGGCACGTAGGGCTCGCTCACCACCGGCATGTCGCCCTGCGTGGCGCGGATCACCGCGATGTCGCGCTCGTCGTAGGGGACCGCCTCCAGCACCGCCTCTTTTGGTGGCCCGCCCGCCCCCTCGCTGGCGAGTGTCTTGGTGTCGCCCTCCATCTCCAGATCCATCCTGATCTTGAAGAGCTTCAGCGTCGGCAGCTGGCGGATCGACTCCGCCCCGGTGAGCCGCTGGAGGATCTCCAGGGTGCCCTCCAGGCCGAGTGGGGAGTCCGGCTCGGTGGCCAGCGTGAACCACATGTTGAAGTCGTGGTTGCGCAGGTAGTTGTGCGAGACCCCCGGATGGGAGTTGACGATCTTCGCCGCCCGCCAGGGCTGCTCGGGATCGATCCTCGCCGCCACCAGCATCGAGGAGTACCCCAGCGCGCGCGTGTCGTAGATCGGGGTCACCTGGCGGATGATCCGCTCCTCCAACAGGCGCCGCACACGCTCGAGCACCTGCTCCTCGGGGATCTCCGCCGCCCGCGCCACCGCCGCGTAGGGCCGGGGCTCCAGGGGGAAGCTCCCCTGCATCAGGTTGAGCAGCCTGCGGTCGAGCTCGTCGAGCGCCACCGCCGCCCCGCCCGTGCGCCTGCGGAGCTTGAGAATCGGGGAGTTGTCTACTCTGCCAGCCATCGTGCCGCGTCCTTCGCGTGGTAGGTGATGATGACGTCCGCGCCCGCGCGGCGCAGCGAGGTGAGAATCTCGAGCACCGTCGCGCGCTCGTCTAGGTGGCCGGCGGCTGCCGCCGCCTTGACCATCGCATACTCCCCGCTCACGTTGTAGGCCGCCACCGGCAGGCCCGTGTGGCGCCTCACGGCGCGGATCACGTCACCGTAGGCGAGCGCCGGCTTGACCATCACCATGTCCGCCCCCTCCCGCACGTCGAGCAGCGCCTCGCGCAGCGCCTGGCGGCCGTTGGCGGGATCGAGCTGGTAGCCGCGGCGGTCTCCGAGCGCCGGCGCCGAGCCCGCGGCCTCGCGGAAGGGGCCGTAGAAGGCCGAGGCGAACTTCGCCGAGTACGCCAGGATCGGGGTGTCCGCGAAGCCCTCCCCGTCGAGCTCCGCGCGGATCGCGCCCACACGGCCGTCCATCATGTCCGAGGGCGCCACTATGTCCGCGCCGGCGCGGGCGTGGCTGACGGCGGTCCGCGCCAGCAGCTCCACGGAGGCGTCGTTGTCCACGCGGGGCGCGCCGGGACGGATGGGGTCGGGGTCGGTCGCGAGCACCCCGCAGTGGCCGTGCTCGGTGTACTCGCACAGGCAGACATCGGTGATCACCAGAAGGTCCGGCAGGGCCTCCTTGAGCGCCCGCACGCACAGCTGCACGACCCCCTCCTCGTCCCACGCGGAGGAGCCCTGCGCGTCCTTCTCCGCGGGGATCCCGAACAGCAGGACCGCGGCGATCCCGAGCCGCGCCGCCGTGCGCGCCTCCTCGAGGACCCCCGAGATCGACAGTCGCGCGAGGTCCGGCAGCGTCGCCGGCGATCGACTCGAATGGTCGACGGGCGAGCCGGCGGGATCCTCCTCGACGAACAGCGGCAGCACCAGCTGCCCCGCCCGCAGGTCGGTCTCGTGCACCAGGCCGCGCAGCGCCGGAGATGCGCGCAGCCTGCGCATGCGCGTCTGGGGAAATGCCATCGCCTGTCGAGGATACCCACGCGGGGCGGGCGATCAGTCCGTACGCCGCAGCCCCAGGCGCGCGAGGACCCCGAAGAGGGCGGTGAGCGCCAGCAGGTGCGCGAGCGAGACCACGAGACCGGGCGAGGAGCGGTTGACCGCCGCGTCCAGCGCCTGCAGCGCCGCCTTGTAGGGAAACACCAGCGAGATCGCGCGAATCACGTCGTACAGCCCACCCGCCACAGCTCCCGCGGGAACGAGCGCCAGGAAGGCGAGCGGCAGCGAGAGCAGGAAGGCCAGCAGCGAGGCCGCGCGCACCTCGCGGGCGAGCGCGCCGATCGCCACCCCCAGCGCCGCGAACGCGAGCGCGCCGATCGCGAGCGCCGCCAGCCACTGCCCGGCGCGACTCCATTCCAGACCCACGAACGCGCCGATCCCCGCGAGCATCGCAAACGCCACCACCAGCGCGCAGCCCGCCGCCAGCAGCAGCTTCTCGGCGATCAGCCACTCGCGCGAGAGGAGCGCCCCGGGAGCTCCGCGAACCAGACGGGAGAGCGTGTGCTCCTCGCGCTCCAGCGCGATCCCCCCGGCGGCCAGCAGCACGCAGACGAACATCAGCGAGATGGTGACCGCGACCACCACGGCGTAGGTGTCCAGCGGGGTGCGGCGGCCGTGCAGCAGCGTGCTGCGCACCTGGATCGGCCGAATGACGGTGCCCAGCACCTCCTGGCTGATCCCGAGGTTCTGGCTGGCGAATTCGGTGAATTCCGCGAGGTGCTGCAGCTGCGTGCGCTCCGCCCCGGGGGGCACGCGCACGAGGATGCGGCGCACGATGCCCGGGATGCTGCGCAGGCCCGGCAGGTCCTGCGGTGCGCCCGCCACCCCGAGGTTCCCGCCCTGCACCAGCCCCCCGATGACCCTCGCCGCGAGGCGCCTGATCTGATCGGAGAGCTCAAGGTTCGCCTGGGAGAGCGCCGCTTCGATCGTCGAGTGCACGAAGCTCTGCTCCAGCGCTTCGCCGTTGTAGATCACCTCCACCTGCCCCTGGCTGATCACCGAGGAGAGCCGGGAGGCGATGTTGGCGGGGATCACCACCGCCGCGAGCACCCGCCCGTCCTTTACCGCCTGCACCGCCTCGGCGCGTGTGGCCAGGGGCACCGGCTGCACCTGACTGATGAGCCCGCTGTAGTAGTGGCCCACGTTCACGCGCTCGCCTCCGAGTTCGACGACCGCGTTCGGGGGGGAGAGGTTCACGATCGCGACCTTTGGTTTCGACGGCGCCCGCGAGATCGCGAGGCCGATCAGCAGGGCGACCGCCACGGGGTAGAGGACCAGCACCCCCACCATCACCCGCGAGCGCGCCAGGATCAGCAGGTCCTTGCGGAGCATCCACCTCACCGCCTCCACCTCCCGGGAGAGACGGGAGGAGGGGGACCGAGTCGGGGTGGGCGCAGCCTGCGCATCAGTGCCCCCGCTCGCGCAGGAACTCCACAAACGCCCCTTCGAAGCCGAGCGCTCCGTCGGTATGGGCCTCCCGTGCCAGCTCCTGCGGGGAGCCGCCGAACAGCAGCTCACCGTCGGCTAAAACGATCACCTGGTGGGCGTAGCGCTCGGCCTCGCTGACATTGTGGGTCGAGAACACCACGCACCGCCCCCGCTGGGAGTGCTCGCAGATGAACTCCCACAGTCGCTCCCGCTGGCGGGGGTCCAAGGAGGAGGAGGGCTCGTCCAGCGCCAGCACGGGCGGTTCGGAGAGCAGCCCGATCGCGATGTTGACGCGCTGGCGGTTGCCCCCGGAGAGGCGCTCCACCCGCTCGGAGGCCCGCTCCTGCAGACCGGTCTGCGCGAGCATCGCCGCGACGGCCGCTCGGGGATCGAGATGCCCACCCTCTCCCGGCCCGCCCGCCCGCTGCCCACCCTCTCCCGGCCCGCCTCCCCGATGCCCTTCCCCTCCCTGTTCGCGCGCGCGCTCCAGGCGCGCGAACAGCTCGAGGTTCTCCGCCACCGAGAGCCGCGAGTAGACCGCAGTCTGCTGGGGCACCCACCCGACGCGGCTCGGCGGGAGGCTCACGCTGCCCGCACTGGGCGACTGCACGCCAGCGACGATCGAGAGCAACGTGGTCTTCCCCGCCCCGTTGGGCCCGATCACCGCCACCCGCTCCCCCGCGCGGGCCTCGAAGCTGACGTCGCGCAGCGCCTCCCGCTCGCCGTAGCGCTTGGTGATGCCCCGGACGCTGAGCAGCGCCTCCCCGTTCACAGCAGGCCGCCCGGCGAGCGCTCCCAGCGCTCGAGGGTGAGGTGGCGGCTGAGATACACGAACGTCTCGCGCAGAACAGCGAGGATCGGCAGCGCCACCAGTGCCCCCACCACGCCATAGAGCTGCAGCCCGAGCAGCAGCGCGAAGATCACCAGCAGCGGGTTGATGCGCAGCGTGTGCCCGAAGATCTGCGGCGCCACCACGTGGCCCTCCAGCTGCTGCATGCCGACGAACAGTAGCGCCACCCACACCGCGGAGATCGGGTTGGTGAAGAGCGCCACCACCACCGCCGGCACCGCCCCGAGGATCGGGCCGACGTAGGGGATCAGCTCCATCACGCCGTAGAACATCGCGAACGCCACCGCGTACCTGCGCCCGTCGGGGAAGATCCCGAGCACACCGAATAGGTACAGCGCGATGCCCGTGGAGGCGCCCATCACAAAGCTGAAGAGCAGCTGCCCTCCCACGTAGCGGGAGACCGCGTGCTGGGCCAGCGTGGGGTAGTCGTCCGCGGGAGTGCCGTCGCCGTCGGGCATTGCCCTGCGCACCAGCAGCCCGATGCGCTCGCCGTAGATCAGCATGTAGACGGAGAGCACGAAGATCAACACGAGGTCGAAGATCGCGCTCGCCGTTTCGGTGAGCAGCCCCCCGCCGAAGGAGGCGATCGAGCCGGCGCTCTTGGAGATTTTGTCCTGGATCGTCTGCAGCGCCGTTTTGCCCTGCTTGATGAAGTGCACCGGGAGGCCGTCCCGGTTGAGCGAGTGTTCGAGGCTGGCCAGCGTCCTGTTCGCTTCGGCGACCAGAGAGGGTAGGTTGCGGGTGAAGGAGTGCACCTGGTGGACGATCGGGTTGGCCAGCAGAAAGCCGATACCTGTCAACGTCAGGAAGAATGCGAGGTACACGGCGAGCACCGCCAGGCTGCGGGGGAGGCGCGAGCGCTGGAGGAGAGCGACGGCGGGATTGAGGATCAGCGCGATGAGAGCCGCAACGACGAAGACCACCAGCACTTTCCCAGCCGCGCGGGCCAGAGCCCAGAGCGCGAGCAGCGCCAGCGGCAGCGCCACGAGCTGCACCCAGCGCGCCACCACCACGCGCGGGGGCGCCAAGGAGGTCTCGGGCGACTCCACCAGCTCGCGCTCCCGCGGTTGTGGCGGCGCCGCCTCGGTGACCCGCTCCTCGACGCTCACAAGGGTCCTCGCCTCGATGAATGACGGATTTGGGGTGGTCGATCCGTGGATGGGATGCGACGCACGCGAGCGCAGCCGTGCTGGTAGCACGGCGAGCACCGCGGGTGGCGCAGACCGCCGCGGAGCGGCCGCATCCAAACCGGCAGGCATCGAGGCGTGGACCCTGAACCTCCCGTCATGGGCCAAGTATGGCTGAGGGCGAGGCGACCATCCTGTTCGTCGGCGACCTCGTGGGCAGCCTTGGGCGGCGCACCCTGATCGACTGCCTGCCCGCGCTGCGCGAGCGCCACTCCCCGACCTTCGTGGTCGTCAACGGCGAGAACGTGGCGGGAGGACTGGGGATCACTCCGAAGGCCGCCGACCAGCTCCTCGCGGCGGGCATCGACGCGATCACGCTCGGCAACCACTCCTACCACCACCGCGAGATCTACCGCTATCTCGACACCGAGCCGCGGATCGTGCGCCCCGCCAACTACCTGCGCGGCCAGCCCGGGCGGGGGGTGTGTGTGGTGCAGAGCGCCGGAGGGGTGCGCCTCGGCGTGGTCAACCTCAGCGGCAGCCTCTATCTGCGACCGGGGCGCTCCGCGTTTGTGGAGATCGATGTGGCGCTGGGGGAACTGGGGGAGGTGGATCACATCCTCGTGGACATGCACGCGGAGGCCACCAGCGAGAAGATCGCGCTCGGGTGGCACCTCGACGGGCGCGTGAGCGCGGTGGTGGGGACCCACACCCACATTCCCACGGCGGACGCCCGCGTACTGCCGGGCGGTACGGCGTACATCACCGACGTCGGCATGACCGGCCCCCGTGGGGGCGTGATCGGGGTCAAGCGCGAGCTGGCCCTGGAGGCGCTAATCACGCAGATGCCGGTGCGCTTCCAGACCTCCGAGGAGGATCCCTGGCTGAACGGCGTGGTGATCCGCTGCTCCACGCCGCTGCGAGCCGACTCGATCGAGCAGGTTCTGATGCCACGCCCTGCGGCGCCGGCGTCGCCGTAGCGTCCAGAGGCCCCTCCTCGCGTGGGTCGGCGGCGAGGAGCGGGGCGGGGTCGGCGAGGGTCGAGCGCGCTGCCGGCGCCAGCAGCGCGATCATCACCAGCGGGAAGAACCAGGGGATGTAGAGGTAGAACCAGTGTTCGATCCCGAGCTGCAGAGCGATCAGGCTCGCCGCGGCGGCGGCGGCGAGCGCGGGCGCGCCCGGTCGGCGCGGGATGACGGCGAGCGCCAGCGCGAGCGCCACCGCGGCGATCTGCACAGCCGTCTGCCACCCCTTCAACCCGCCGTAGAGACCCCACACCGAGAAGGGCGAGCCGCGATCGTCCTGGTAGGCGACGGTGCGCTCGTAGATCTCGTGCAGCGAGTCGTGGGCGAGCGCGGGGATCGAGACGAGCGCGACGGTGGCGCAGAAGGCGAGCACGAACAGGGCGAGCGCCCCCGCGCGGCGGCTGGCCGAAACGGGGGCCGATTGGCGAGACACTGGCTCCGCCGAAGCCGGGAGTTCCCGCAGCCCGTGCGCGGCGAAGAGCGGTGCAAGCGCCAGCGGGGCGATCTTCGTGAGGCCCGCCAGTGCGGCGAACATGCCGCGCGCGGGGGGCGAGGTGGCAACGAGCAGTGCGGCCAGCAGGAGCACCGCCACGAGCGTGTCGTTGCTGTTGCTCTCCAGCGCGTACAGCGTGAAGGGGTAGGAGACCCACGCATAGGCGAGCGCGACCCCCAGCGTGGGGCCGCGGATGCGCAGACCGAGCAGGAAGATCAGCCCCACCGCGAGCAGATCGAACACGATCGCGGCGGCGTGCGCGGCGGGGAGGTCGTCCCAGAGTCCGCTCCACCCGAAGATCTGCTCGAAGGGCACGTAGGCCTCGTAGTTGACGGGCCCGTAGGTGTCGCCGTGTTCGTTGTCGGCGGGGTAGCCCCCGTACAGCGGCCTGCCGTCGGCGATCCGCTGCGCACCGATCACCCCGGCGTAGCCGACGTCGATCACGTTGGAGTCCGTCACGTTCAGGCCGATGCGGAAGCCGAGCAGAAAGACCACCCCCACCGCCAGCCACGGCGTGGGGATCAGCAACTTTAGATCCGATCCCCCCCGCCCTGCGAGCGGGACCTCCCGCCCACCAGGGAGCCCCCAACGGCCACGGGGTCCCCGGCCGCCTCGGGATCGGCGGAGGGGTCTCCCCGACGGCGCACCAGAAGGAGCATCCGCACGAGCAGATAGACGAGCGGGGGGTAGGTGAGCGGTACCGATTTGTAGATGCTCCCGTGGTTGAAGTACGCCAGTGAGACCGAGAAGGAGAGGAGCACCAGCAGGTCGAGGTGGCGCAGCGAGAAGGGTCGGCGCCACTCGATGAAGGGCAGCATGAACAGCGCGCACAGGGGCAGCCAGACGTAGAGCGCGTTGACGTGCCGCCCGAACGCCCCGGGGTAGCCACGCGCCATCGTCCACGCCACCTGGAAGCCGGTCCACTGTTCCAGCACCCGGCCGGTGGCGTCGGAGATGATGACCTGGCCGATTTCCTTGCCCCGGTGGGAGAAGTAGCTCACCTGCCAGCGCCCGGGACCTTTCAGGTAGGCGCCCCCGTAGGAGCCGCGGTAGCGGGCGCGTTCGCGGCGCATCCTGGGCAGGCGGCCGGCGATTTCGAGGACGTCATCGGGCGAGAGCCGCCGGCCGGCGGGCGACACGATCGACGGCGCCACGGGCACCGGGGTTTCCGGGTTGCTCGCCGTGGTCGCACCGCTACTTGCGCTTGCCGTGGTGCGCAGGCCCGTGGTGAGCCCGGATGCGGCCGCCTGGGAGGCCGCCGGGAACAGGCATGCGACCGTCAGGAGGATCAATGCGAAAGGCCGGCGCATCGCACCGAGGGTACCCGCCCGGGGGTGACGGGGGACTCAATCGGGGAGCGGCTGAAATCCCACCGCCGGACTCTGGGCCTCACCCGGTGTGGGGACACCCGGGCTCAATCCACGGCGCAGCCGAAGTGTCCGAGGACCAGCGGGGCGACATCGCGTATCGACCACTGCCCGGGCGTCGGATTGGATGCCCGCCCGGGTGGGTGGGCATCCGGACCGAGGCCGCAGAGGATCAGCGCGCCGAGCGAGTCTTCGCCCCGCAGCGAGCCGTGACTGCCGCCGCCCACGTGCGCTTGGCGGCCCCAATCCAGGAACTCGTGGCCGGGGGCCGCGGAGAGCAGCACCTCCCCGGAGGTGGGGCACGTCAGCGCGGACCACACGCGCGACAGCGCATCCGGGTGATCGGGCGCGTTCAGCACCCCGTCGCGAACGCTCGCGCAGAGCACGCTGAGCTCGCCCTCCACGCTCCACCTCCCCCCGCGCGGATCGGCGATCTCTCCTCCGGGACGAAAGCGCAGCTCCCCCACCGAGGGCCGCGCGATCACGCCCTCGACGGGCTCACCATGGGGGTCGAGCTCCAGCCACATCACGAGCTCCACGCCATCCAGCCGCAACGCGTGGCGCACCACGTCCGAGCGCAGCCCCTCGCGGCGGCGTTCACCGAGCAGGTAGACCATCGCCGCGCGCTGGGTGGGGCAGACCGCGACGCGCGGCTCGCCCGCTCCACGCGAGCGAGCGGGGGATGGGTGAGCGCCGGGCGAGCGTGCCCTGATCCTCTCCGCCGAACGGACGGGCTCCAGCACTCCGAGCTCGGCGAGCGCGTCCTGGAGAGCCACCGTGTCTCTCACGGGGGCCTGCGAGTGGTCGGCCATCACCACCATCGCGTGCTCCTCCAGAAAGCGCTCCACGCCGCCCGCGGGCTCCATCATGCGGGCGAGCTGGCGGTCGGCGAGCGCGATCGAGCGCACCTGCCCCTCGGGCCCGTGCTTGTGGGAGTACCAGTCGTTGTCGGGGAGCGAGAGCAGCAGGAAGTCGAAGAGGTCGTGCTCGACCAGGTGGGCGGCGACGCAGCCGGAGTGCTGGTCGCGCACGCCGGGCATCCCCAGCCCCGAGCGGCAGCCGGTGCGCCGGGAGGCGAAGATGTCCGCGTAGAAGAGCTCGCGCGGACCCATCACCGCATGGCGCAGCAGCGTGGCGCTGGCGATGCGCGTGAGCGCGCTGTCGCGCTGGGGCTCGTGGCGGTGGCGGCCACGGTAGATCAGGTAGGTGGTTCCCGCGGTGCGGACCTCCGCGTCGTCGAGCACCTCGAACACGGTGAGCGGCTCGGGGGCGAGGTGGGCGCGGTTGAGGTTGTAGACCGTGTCGGTGAGCTGGCGCGCGATCCCGAAGCGCTGCGAGGCGCGAAAGCTGGAGCCGTACTCGATATAGCGGGACTCCTCGCGGTGATACCAGTTCATCGCCGGGATCCTGTGGCGATCCTGGCCGGCGCCGGTCGCGATCGAGGATGCGCACACCGGCGTCACCGACGGGAACGCGGCCGCGCAGTCGGGAACGTAGCGCCCGCGGCGCATCAGCTCCCCCAGCACCGGCGCCGCTCCCTCCGCCACCGCCCGCTCGAGCATCGCGGGCGCCATTGCGTCAATCACGCACAGGACCAGCTTGGGTGGCGTCATCCGACCGGCCGCACTCTACGCACGCGCCATGCGCCGATCGCCCACGGACACGCGCTCACCGCCCGAGGATGCGCAATCCGGCGTACTTGCGCCCGGTGCGACGCCGGTCGGCGAACAGCAGCCATCCGAACAGCGCGAGCGCGACATAGCCGAGCGGGTGCAGCAGCGCGACGAGCGCCGCGAGCAGGAACGACGCCGCGTCGAGGTAGATCGTCAGCGCCTCGCGCGCCGCGCGGTCGGCCAGCCGCGCGCGCGCGCGAACGATCACCGGCCAGCACGCGCGCTGGGAGAGTCCTACCGCGAAGAAGCCGGCCAGCACCCCCGGCCAGGCGGAGTCGCCGTGCGCGGCGAGCGTCCCGCCGAAGAGCGCGGCGCCCGTGCCGATCCCGATTCCGGCGAGCGCCGCGGCGAGCGGGTTGGGGCGCTGCGCGCGATTGCTCGGATCGATGATCGGAGCCAGCCCGAACAGCATCTGCAGGGCATAGGCAAGCGCCAGCGCGACGCACACCGCGAGCAGCCACCAATCGGTCTCCAGGAAGTGGAAGGCGCCGTGCGCGAAGCCGACGCCGAGCGCCTGCGCGGACGCAAGCGCCCCCGCGAGCAGCGCGGGCAGGAACGGCCGCAGCCCGGCGGCGAGCGCCAGTCCAAGTCCGAGTCCGATGTAGAAGACGAGGCCGTTCACTGCGGGAAATCGGGGAGTGCTCGGGAGGTGCTGGTCTGGTGGGGCGAATGGAATCCGATCAGGCGTGGCGGCAGGGCGCTTGCGGCGTGCGCGTGCGCTACGGTCTGAGGCGCCATGACGATAGAGGATGGGGGCCCACCCACCCGCAAAGCTCGCGCCACCGCGCACGAGCTCGCTCGCTACGAGCGCCTGTTCGCGGCACGTACGAGCGGGATGCGCTCCTCGGCGATGCGCGAGATGATGGCGCTCACCGAACGGCCCGAGGTGATCTCGCTGGCGGGGGGCCTGCCCGACACCTCCACCTTCCCTCCCGAGCTCTACGCCAAGCTGATGGCGCACGTCGCCGCGGACTCCACGGCGCGCGCGCTGCAGTACGGCCCCACCGAGGGGATGGCCGCGGCGATGGAGTGCGTCGTGGAGGTGATGGCCGAGGAGGGCACCGCGGTGGACGCCGCCGACATGATCGTCACCACCGGCGGCCAGCAGGTGATCGACCTGGTGTGCAAGGCGCTGATCGACCCCGGTGACGTGATCGTCGCGGAGGCCCCCACCTACCCCGGGGCGGTGCCCACCTTCGGGGCCTACCAGGCGGAGGTGGTGCAGATCGAGATGGACGGCGATGGGATGCCGATCGACGAGCTCGAGGCCGTGCTCGACCGTCTCCAGGCCGAGGGCCGGCGACCGAAGTTCATCTACACGATTCCCAACTTCCAGAACCCCGGCGGGGTCACGATGTCGCTGCCGCGCCGCCGTCGCCTCGTGCAGGTCGCCCGCGAACAGGAGCTCCTGGTGCTTGAGGACAACCCCTACGGCCTCCTGCGCTACGAAGGGGAGCCGCTGCCGACGCTCTACTCGCTGGACGCCGCCAGCGCCGGCCGGGGTGGCGCCTCGGATCTCGTGATCTACCTGGGGACCTTCTCAAAGATCCTCTCCCCCGGGCTGCGGCTCGGCTGGGCAGTGGCGCCGCGGCCGGTGCTGGAGAAGCTCAACCTCGGCAAACAGGGCGTCGACCTGTGCTCCTCGCCGATGACCCAGCTGTTCGTCGCCGCCTACTTCGCCGACCACGACTGGCGCATATATCTGGAGCAGCTCAAGGGCCTCTACCGGCGCAGGCGCGACGTGATGCTCGATGCGCTGGAGGAGCACCTCGGCGACCGAGCGAGCTGGACGAAGCCGGAGGGCGGCCTGTTCATCTGGGCAACGCTCCAAGGAGGCGTCGACACCACCGACCTGCTCGCGCGCGCGGAGGGCGTTGCATTTGTCCCGGGCCGCTCCGCGTACATGGACGGACGCAGCGGGGCCTCCTCGATGCGCCTGAACTTCGCGGGCGTCCCCGAGGAGGAGATCCGCGAGGGCATCCGGCGGGTCGGTCGGATCATGGGTGCGGACACCGGCATGTTCGGCGCATTGACGGGATCCCCGCCCGTCCCCCAGCCGGCCAAGACGCCGGCGCCGCCCCCAGCCGGGCTGGCCGACGTAGTCGAGCTTCCCCGGCGCCGGGCAAAGGGGCGATGAGAGTCGCGGTGTTGAAGGGCGGGCGCTCGCTCGAGCGCAGCGTGTCGCTGCGCTCCGGGGCGCGCGTGCAGAGCGCGCTGAGACGCCTGGGCCATGAGGCGGTCGCGATCGACGCCGGTCCGGAGCTGGTGTCGAAGCTGCTCGAGTGCGCGCCCGACGCGACGTTCGTGGCGCTGCACGGCCACGACGGCGAGGACGGGACCGTGCAGGAGCTGCTCGAGGCGATCGGGGTCCCCTACACGGGCTCGGGGCCCTCCGCGTGCATGCGCTGCACCGACAAGGTGCTCGCCAAGCACCTCATGCGGGAGGCGGGCATACCCACGCCGGACTTCCACGCCTTCAAGGAGAGCGCGATCAAAGAGCTGGGCGTCGCCGTGGCGCTGGGAAGCATCGAGCGCCGGCTCGGGTTCCCGATGGTCGTCAAGCCCGCCAGCCAAGGCTCGGCGCTGGGCGTGAAGTTCGCGCGCGCGAGCGACGAGCTTCCGGGCGCGATCGTGGGAGCGCTCTCCTACGATCGCAAGGTCCTGCTGGAGCGCTACGTCAAGGGGCGCGACCTGGCGGTGTCGGTGCTCGACTCGATGGATGGGAGCCCGCCCGCCCAGGAGCCGATCGCGCTGCCGGTGGTCGAGGCGATCCCGCGCGAGGAGGAGTTCTACAACTACGAGTCCCGCTACGAGATCGGGATGACCACGTTCGTGTGCCCCGCCGGGCTGCCCCCGGAGACCGCCGCGCGCGCCCGGGAGCTCGCGCTTGAGACCTACGGGCTGCTCGGCTGCCACGGGGTCGCGCGGGTCGACCTGATGCTCGACGGGGAGAGCGGCGAGCTGCTGGTGCTGGAGACGAACGTGGTGCCCGGCCTGACGGAAACCAGCTTGCTGCCACTGGCCGCCGACGCCGCGGGGATCGACTTCGACGCGCTGGTCGAGCGGATCCTCCAGAGCGCCCTCAGCCGCTAGGAATCCTCGGAGGCGAAGTCCTCGGGGGAGACCTGGTCGAGGAACTCCTTGAACTGCTCCACCACGTCCTCGGACTCCTCCTCGTTCTGCTCGAATTCGATCGCCGACTCGGCGATCACCTCCTCGGCGGCGAAGATCGGGGCGCCGGAGCGCACCGCGAGCGCGATCGCATCGCTCGGCCGGGAGTCGATCTCGAGCTCCCGGCCGTTGACCGAGAGGGTGATCGACGCGAAGAAGGTGTTCTCGCGCAGCTCCGTGACGGCCACCTGGGTGCAGCGGACCTGGAGCTCGCCGAGCATGTCGCAGAGCAGATCGTGGGTCATCGGCCGCGGAGTGCTGGCACCCTGCAGCTTCATCAGGATCGAGGCCGCCTCGGGGTGGCCGATCCAGATCGGCAGGAACCTGTTGCCCTCGACCGTCTTCAGCAGCACGATCGGCTGCTTGCCGACCATGTCGAAGCTGACGCCGTAAATGACCATCTCCTGCACGAGAAATCCTCCGCAGTGGGGGGAATCCAGAGTATAGGTACCCGCTGGGGGCCCGAACAGCGCTCAGGTGCGGGCGCGGAAGCTCCACAGCTTGTTGCCGAGGAAGTTGAGCGGCATCACGGCCGCCACCGCCAGCGCCTGGGCCGACACCTTGGCGATCCCGGCGTCCTGCACGAACACCGTCAGCAGACCCAAGCTGAAGCCCTCCGCCACGAGGCTCACCACGAAGAAGCGCCTCGCCTGCAGATGCGCGCTGCCCGCGGCGGCGTCGAAGGTCCAGTGGCGGTTGAGCACGAAGTTGTTGAGCACCGCCACCAGCCACGCCACCACGCTGGACACGCGGTACTCGATCCCGAGCGCCTGCGCGCATACGGCGTAGACCGCGACGTTGACCACGAACCCGCTGCCGCCGACCACGCCGAAGCGCACGAGTTGCAGCCAGTTCGCCGGCTTGCGCATCCCGTGCAGCAGGCGCACGTGCGGGCACCTTTCTACTGCCGGAACGCTCGCGATCCCGGCCACCGTGGCCTCATCCTGCATCTACTCAGGGTAGCGGCTCGCTAGCCTTGCTGTGTGGGCACGCGGCAACTAGAGGGTGCGACCCCCCCGCGGCGGCTGGGTCTCAGGCGCCGCACGGTGGGTACGTCCACAGGAGCCGCCGTGGTGGTCGTGGCGGTGGTGGCGGTGGTCGTAGGTGTCCCCTCCACCCACCACGCACACGCACACAAGGCGCCTGCGGCAGTGGTACTCCACAAGACCGAAGTGGCCTCGGCGAAGCCCGTCGCCGAGGTGCGAGACCCCGAAGAAGCGAAGAGCTTCCCGCAGCCGGCGTCGGTGCATCACTCCTCCGCGGCCAAGCCGAGCAGGGTCGCCGAAGAATTCGTCGCCCCCGGCGCGCGGTCCAATGCGGAAGTGCGCCAGGAGCTGGGCCGCATGCACGCGATCGAAAGCTCCGCCCGCGCGCAGGCCGCCGCCACGGCCACCACTGTTCCGGGCGGGGACTCTGTCGGGGGCAACGGCCAGATCCCGATCCCCGCCGGCATCCCCGAAGTCGTCCAGCGGGTAATCGCGGGGGCCAACGCGATCGCGGACTTCCCCTACGTGTACGGTGGCGGCCACGCGTCGTTCGTCAGCAACTCCTATGACTGCTCGGGCTCGGTCAGCTACGCCCTCGCCGCGGGTGGCCTGCTGAGCATCCCGGAGACCTCGGGGCAGCTGGAAAGCTGGGGCGAACCGGGGCCGGGCAAGTGGATCACGATCTACGCCAACGCGGGCCACGTCTACATGTACGTCAACGTGGGGGGCCGCTGGATGCGCTTCGACACGGTCGGGCGCAGCGGCCCCTATGCCTCGCGCTGGCAGCCCGAAATCCGCTCCAACGTGGGGTTCGTGGCACGCCATCCCCCCGAGCTCTGAGGCTCGACTCCGAGGATTCCGGCGGCCGCTCGCGATGGAGCCGCGGTCGGGAGCGCGGTCGACCCTGCCTCAGCCCGGTCCCGTCGTCCCCGGCGCCCGCTCAACCGTGGAGGGACACGGTGCTCAGCACCGTGGTGAAGAGCGGGTTCTTCGCGGAGGCGCTGTGCGCGGTGAGGCGCAGCATGAGCGTCACGCTGTGCGCGCGCCGCAGGTGCTTGGCGATGCTCTTGCTGAACTTGATCCGCACCGAGCTGCTGCCCGCCTTGGTGGTCACCAGCAGCGCGTGGCCGATCACCAGCGACTTCGGCGAGCCCGCCGGCAGGTCGCTCGCCACCGGCCCCGCGATCCCCAGGCGATGGGCCGTCGTGGCGGCCAACAGGACTTCGAAGCGGCCCGCCACCTGCTCGCTCACCGAGTAGCGCACCACCAGGCCGCTGTTCGCGACCTTCTTGAGCGAGCTCGAGACAGCTGCGGCGGTGGCTTTGGGACCAGGAATGACAGGAGCCGGCGGAACGGCGGGGACCACGGGAGTGGGCGGTACGACAACAGCGGGCGGTGCTGGTGGTGATGGCGGCGGCGGGGGCGGTGGAGGCGGGCCCACCACGGTGATCTTCTGAGTGGTGGTGGCTGTGTTGCCACCCGTATCGGTTACGGTGAGCGTCACTTCGTAGGTGCCCCCGTACTGGTAGGAGTGGAACGTGCTCGCCGCGCACGGAGCCTTCCAGGGAAGTTCGCAGGGGGAGGTTTCGGGGGAGTTCAGCGACGGGGCGCCGGGGGCGAAACCGGTAACTTCGGGGGTGCCGTCGCCGAAGTTCCATTTGTAGGTCGCGTACCTCGGTTCCTCCGCGCCGGTCGTCTTCGAGTAGTCGATGTCGTCGTTGAGCGAGATGTCGGACTCCATGCCGTTGAAGCCCACCAGTTCGCCCGTGTTGACCGTGTTGGGCGCGGTGAACTGCGGAACCAGGCTGATGCCGTTCAGGCAGGGGACACCCGGATACGGCAGTCGCTGGGAGGCCAGATTGAAGGCGTCGTTGATGTACGCGTCGACGCCGTTGAACGACTGGTTGAAGAGCGTGCCGGCGTCGGTGAACTTGTTAGCCTTCGCGCTGCCCCCCAAGTATTCCAGGAAGAAATTGCGGCACTCGTCGGCGACCTCGTTGCCTGCTTCATCCCGCCACGCGTTCAGCAGCGGATCGGTGACGATGTTCTGCTGCTGCACGCCGATCTGACTGATGATCAGGTCGGCCAGTCCGGTGTCGGGACTGCCGTCGGGCCCGACCTTTTCTGCGGGCGGCTGGTTAGGCTCCTGCTGGTGAGGACTTTCGAGGACCCTGGTCTTTGCTTCTTCTTCTTTCTGCTTGAGCTTTTCTTCTGTGTTCTTGGAATGTTCTTCTTCTTCCTTCTTGGATTCTATTTTTGCTTCCTTTGCTTTCTCCTGTTCGAAGTAGCCAGTGGATTCATTGCGATAGAAGCCGCCGTCCTGGCATTCGGGGGCGGGGGTTTCCTGGTCTTTTTCCGTCAGGTGGTAGTCGCCGACTCCTCCCGCCGTCCATGGGAGCACCCCATAGAGGATTGTGTTCGCTTCAGGTTTTGTGACGTTCTCGAGGGTGGTGTCGGAGAAGTCGGAGTGATAGCTGCAGAAGCTGTTTTCGTAGCTTGCCGTTTTGGTTTCCACGATTGAGCCGGTGTGGTCGGAGCAGTGGCCCGCGGCGCCGTGAGCGGCGCCTTCGTCCAAGCAGACCGTGACGGCGGGGGGCGTGAGCAGATAGAAGATCGAGCTCATGCCCTTCTGGAGACCGTGATCCGCGATGAAGGTCTGGAGCTCCTTGCGTATCTGTGCGTCGGTGAGACAGACCGGGATGTGTTCCTTTTTTGCATTGAGCGGCCCGATCAGGTCCGGGACTTCGAGCGGATGCGGGTCGGTGCAGTTGCCCGTGGTCGGATAGGGGTCCGTATCGGTGTATGCGCCCCGGAACGTGGAGAGATAGGAGGCGGGTAGGTTGGACCGGTCGGTGTACTGGCTGTCCACCGCGAACACGGTGCCCGTGGATCCGCTGTCGGCGCCGAGGCCCTGGAAGAAGGTGTCGATCAGGTGCTGCCAGTCGCCGTGGTAGTGGTCGGTCGGATCCCAGTAGATCGCGTACGTTTCGTTCTTGTGCAGCACCGGGTCGCCTTCCAGGTTGTCGAAGCTTCCGACGGTCGCACCGCCACCGTCGAGAGCGAATTCCACGTTGCGCGGCAGCAGGCCGAAGCTGAGCGTCGTGCCCGGGCTCACTTCGACCGGGACCACCTTTGCGTCTGCCGGTGTCGCAGCCGGGAAGAGCCAGAGGGCCGCCATCACGCCCAGCGCGAGCGGCAGCCGGCGCACGATGCCGCGTGTTGCGGGCCTCCGGGGAGGGTCCGAGAGCATACGGAGCGTCACGGGACCTTCATCGGCACCCAGCGAGGCCGGCATTAGCCCTCCTGGACGATCGAGGCTCGGATGTCGCCGCCGAGGAGCGCGGCCTTCCCCGCCGACGCCGATGCCGACGCCGGGCACACGACCGAGGTACCGGCCTACCGCGCGAACAGCGCGGCCTGCCCCTGGCCCACGCCCACGCAGAGCGTGGCGAGGCCGAGGTGCGCGTCGCGGCGGCGCAGCTCGTGCACGAGACTCACGACCAGCCGCGCCCCGCTCATGCCGAGCGGATGGCCGATCGCGATCGCGCCGCCGTTGACGTTGACGCGCTCGGGGTCGAGCCCCAGCTCGCGGATCACGCGAGGCCTGGGAGGCGAAGGCCTCGTTGAGCTCGACGAGGTCGAGGTCCTCGATCCCCGCCGCCCGGCGCGGTCGAGCGGCTTGCGCACGCCGGGATCGGCCCGAGCCCATCACCCGCGGGTCCACCCCGGCGGCGGCGCGAGCCGACGACGCGCGCCGAGCGGCTCGCGCGCCCAGGCGCACGGCGGCCTCGGCGGAGGCGATCACGAGCGCGGCGGCGCCGTCGTTGACGCCGCTGGAGTTGCCGGCGGTGACGGTGCCGCCGTCGCGGAAGACCGCGCGCAGCTTGGCGAGCGCCTCGAGCGTGATGTCGGGGACGCGGGTGCTCGTCGCGCTCGCACTCCCCCACCGGCACGAGCTCCTCGGCGAAGCGCCCCGCGGCGTCGGCCGCCGCCCAGCGGCGCTGGCTCCCAGCGCGAAGGCGTCCTGGTCGGCGCGGCTGACCCCCCAGCGCTCGGCGACGTTCTCGCCGGTCTCGCCCATGCTCTCCAGCGGGAAGCGCTCGGCCATCGCGGAGGTTGGGGAAGCGCCAGCCGATCGTCGTGTCGTAGACCGTCGCGGTCGCCGCGTGCGAAGGCCTTGTCGTCCTTGCCCATGACCGCGGGCGCGCGGGTCATCGATTCGACGCCCCCCGCCACCGCGAGCTCGATCTCACCCGCGCGGATCGCCTGGCAGGCACGACCACCGCGGCGAGGCCCGAGGCGCACAGGCGGTTGACGGTGACGCCGGGGATATCCTGAGGGCAGGCCGGCGAGCAGCAGCGCCATGCGGGCGACGTTGCGGTTGTCCTCGCCGGCCTGGTTGGCGCAGCCGAGGTACACCTCATCGATCGCGGCGGGGTCGAGGTCGGGCACGCGCTCCACCGCGGCGCGCAGCGCGATCGCCGCGAGGTCGTCGGGGCGGACGCCGGAGAGCGCCCCGCCGTAGCGCCCCACAGGGGTGCGCACGGCGGCGAGGATCACGGGCTCGGGGGGTGGGGTCATGCCGGGTTCGGGGGGAGGGGGGGGGTGGAGGGGCGCCCTACGTCGGTTCCACGGATCGGAGGCCGCCAGAGTATCGAGCCGGAGCGAGGCGGGCGGCGTCCGCGACCGCACACGGCTCGCCCGCGAGGATCCAGTCCGCGACGAGCTCCCCCAGAACCGGGGAGAGCTGAATCCCCGATCCGCCCGCTCCGCCGGCGAGGATCGCGCCGGGACAGCCGGGGAGCGGACCGAGGAGGGGCAGCCCGTCGGGGCTCACCGGGTAGAGGCCGGCCCAGCCCTGCCCGAGGCGGGCATCGGCGAGCGAGGGCAGGCGGGTGGCGAGCCGCTCGGCCACCCCCTCCAGGAACGCGGGATCGGCGCCACGGGCGTAGCGGTCGGGGTCAGCCGCCGGTTCGAGCGCCTCCTCGGCGTGCAGGCCGGCGATCAGCTGACCGGGGCGCTCGTGGCGGAAGTAGAGGCCGAGGTTGGGGTGCCCGACGCTTGGGAGGTTCGGGCGCCCGCCCGCTCCAGCGTCGCGGACCCCACCTGCCCCGGGAGTGTCCCCACCCGCCCCGGGGGTGTAGTCCATCACCGAGGGCATCGTGTAGGGGAGCTCGCGCGGCAGATGCACGACCACGGCCTGGTGGCGCTGAGGTTCGAGCGCGATCGGCGATCCCAACAGATCCGCCACCCTGGCAGCCCACGGTCCCGCGGCATCGACCACGTAGTCACATACGAGCTCGCCGCGGCTCGTGCGCAGGCGCCATCCCCCCGAGGCGTTGGGCTGCGCCTCGAGCAGCTCACAGCCGCCCAGCAGCTCCACGCCGAGGCCGCCCGCCAACTCCGCGAGCAGCGTGCAGTAGAGGTGGCCGTCGAGGAACCCGTCGCGCGGGCCGAACAGTCCGCCGGCCACATCCCCGACCGCCATGTCGGGGACCAGCCCGGCGACCTCCTCGCGGTCGAGCACACGCGCGTCGGTGACGCCGAGCGAGCGCTGCACCAGCACACTGCGCTCGAACGCGGCGAGCGTCTCGGCGTCGTGGGCAAGGCGGAGGTAGCCGTTGCGCACGATCCGCAGGCCGTGGTCGCGCTCGAGCTCGTCGAAGAGCGCCATCGAGCGCGCGCGCAGCTCGATGTCGAGCGGCCGCACGTACTGGGTCTCGACGATCCCCACCGACAGCCCCGAGGAGCCCGCGGCCACGTGGCGCGCCTCGATCACCATCACCTCCCCCGCGCCACGCCGCGCCAGCGCGAGCGCGCTCGCCAGGCCGAGGGCCCCGGCGCCGACCACGCACACCGACGGCCCCTTCACAGCGGCGGGCCGTTGCCCTGCCGGTCCGGCGGGGCTCACAGCACCGGCACCAGCACCGGCTCACCGGCCGGCGCGTACAGATCGCTCTCGGCGCCCACCCGCAGATCCTCGCACTCCTCGGTGTCGATGCTCGCCACGATCCGTCCCACTCCCGGGACCTCCAGCACGACCTCCAGCACGTCCCCGAGCAGCAGCATCTCGGCGACGATCCCGTGCAGGCGCAGGGCGCCCTCCGAGGGCCGCCGCGTGAGGCTGCGGCGGCGCACGGCGAGCAGCGTCTGCCCGCCGGGGCCGGCGGTGGCGGGGCAGAGGATCTCCCCGCCCGCGCAGCGCACGCGCGCGCTTCCCTGCTTGGCGATCTCGTGCCACTCGACGGCGAGCAGGTTGGCGCCCGCGAAGAACTCGGCGACGAAGCTGTTGGCGGGGCGACGATAGAGCTGCTCGGGGGCGCCCAGCCCGACGAGGCGCCCAGCCCGGAGGATCGCGATCCGGTCGGATAGGGCGAGCGCCTCCTGCTGGTCGTGGGTGACGTACACGATCGTCGTGCCCAGGTCGCGGTGCAGGCGGCGGATCTCGGCCTCCATCTCGATCCGGAGCGTTCGGTCGAGCGCCCCGAGCGGCTCGTCCATGAGCACGATCTCCGGGTCGTAGGCCAGCGCCCGCCCAAGCGCCACGCGCTGCTGCTGGCCGCCGGAGAGCTGGCGCGGGTAGCGCTCGGCGAGACCTTCCAGGCGCAGGAGCTCGAGCAGCTCCGCGACGCGGCGCTCGCGCTCGCGGCGGGGCCGGCGCCTCGCCTTCAGCCCGTAGGCGAGGTTCTGCGCGACGGTCATGTGGGGAAATAGCGCGTACTGCTGGAAGACCATCCCCACTCCGCGCCGCGCGGGGGAGAGGCGCGAGATGTCCCGGCCGCGCAGCAGCACCTCCCCGGTGGTGGGGGACTCGAAGCCGGCGATGATCTTCAGCAGCGTCGTCTTGCCGGACCCGCTCGGGCCGAGCAGGGTCACGAGCTCGCCGGCGCACACCTGCAGCTCCAGGCGCTCGAGCGCCACGGTCGCGCCGAAGGACTTGCTCACGGTGCGTATGTCGAGCACCGCCTCGCGGTCGCTCACCGTCGCCGCCCAGCGAGGCGCGCCGCGAGCAGCATCACGACGCTGGTGGCCACCATTAGCAGCGTGGCGATCGCGGTGATGACCGGGTCGAGGCCGAAGCGCACGGAGTCAAGGATCGCCTTGGGGAGGGTTTCGAGGCCGGCGCCGCCGAGGAAGTTGACGAACACCGCCTCGTCGAAGCTGGTGACGAACGCGAGCACCATACCCGCGAGGATCGCGGGAAGCAGCAGCGGCACGGTGATCTCAAGCCACGCGCGCGTGCGGCCGGCGCCGGCGACCATCGCGGCGAGCTCGAGCTCGACGGGGATGCGGCTCATGGCGGCGGTGCTCACGACGAGCATCACGGGGATCGCGAGCATCAGGTCGGCGAGCACCAGGCCCCTGTAGGTGCCCAGCAGGCCGATTTGCGTGAAGACCCCGTACAGCGCGACCGCATAGGCGGAGATCGGCAGGATGATCCCCGTGAGGCCGGCGAGCTGCAGCGAGTGGCGCAAGGGCAGGCGACTGCGGTGGACCGCGAACAGAGTGGGCACCACCACGAGCGCCGCGAGCAGGGCGACCGGGAGGGCGATCTTGACCGACAGCCACACCGCCGAGCCCCAGCGGGAGTCGTGGAGCAAGGTGTGGTACTGGCGCAGGCCCCAGGAGTGAGGGGGGAAGTCGAAGAAGCTGTCGCCGGAGAACGAAAGGACCGCTACCAGCCCGGCGGGCACGAGCATCAGCAGCGAGATCAGGGCGACGACGAGAGCACCCGCGACGCCGCTGAGCCGGTCGCTCACGCGAGGGCCCCTCGAGCGGTCATCTCGCGATTCCGCGCGGCGTTCACAGGCGGCCTCTCATGCGGCGGCCCTCGTGAGCCGCTCGCGGCCGACCGCCCACAGCGCCAGTCCGAGCGTGGCGAGCGCGACCGCAAGCAGGATCACCGAGGCGGCGCTGGCCACGGGGTAGTCGAAGAAGGTGAAGATGTAGTCCTGGATGAAGCTCGCCATGAACGGGGTCTGCGCGCCCCCCAGCAGCACGGGGGTGACGTAGAAGCCCAGCGAGATCGCGAACACCAGCGCGGCGCTGGCGAGGATTCCCGGCATCGCGAGCGGCAGCAGGACGGTCCTGAGGGCGCGCAGGCGGGTGGCCCCGAGGCCGCGGGCGGCGTCGAGCAGGGTCTCATCGATCGTGAGGAACACGCCGTAGAGCGAGAAGGCGGCGTAGGGGATCATCGTGTAGACCATCCCGATCGCGACCGCCGTGGAGGTGTAGAGCAGCGACAGCGGGGCGATGCCGAGGAGGCCGAGCAGCTTGTTCAGCGGGCCTTCGCCGGAGAGCAGGATCACGAGCGAATAGTTCTTGACGACCGTGCCCATCCAGAACGGGGCCAGCACGGCGAGCCACAGCGCCACCCGCGCCGCGGTGTGGCGCGTGGTGCGGATGTACCACGCAAGCAGGCCGCCGAGGGCCACCGCGAGCACGCTCACGAGCGCCCCCGCGAGCACTGTCGTGACCAGGGCCCGCCGACCGGCCGAGCTCTGGATGACCGCGAGGTAGTTGCGCGTCCCTTCGCCGGTGGTCAGCGAGTCGATCGTCAGCTTCACCAGCGGGTAGACGACGAACCCAAGCAGGAGGATCAGCAGTGGGGCCAGCAGCAGCAGCGCCCAGCGGTTGGCCAGTACCGGATCCCAGCCGCCCCGTCCACGGGAGCTCTCCGGCGGCCGGCCCTGCGGGTCGATCTGACCCGCAGGGCCGGCGAGGGCGTCAGCTGCCGCCATCGAGCCCGCCTATCCGCGTAGGAAGTTCTCGTACGCGGTGTTCAGTTCGGCGCTGTGGTGGGCATACCATTCGAAGTTGGGCACCGCCAGCTTCACGAGGTTCACGGGGTTGTCAGCGAGCTCCAGGGCGATCGGCTTGGACAGATAGCCGAGCGCGACCGGGTTGGGGACCGAGTCGTGGACGATGTTCGCCCAGGTCGCCTCGCCGTGGGGGTGGCTCGCGATCCAGGAGAGCAGCTCGAGCCCCTCTTGGGTGTTGGGGGCGCCCTTGAGCACCGCCCAGTAGCTCGGCTCGTAGGCGCCGTCGAGCCAGTTGATCTTCAGGTGCATCCCCTGAGCGATGAGCTGGTAGGCGCGGTCGCTCCACATGATTCCCATTTCGGCCCCGCCGCTGCGCATGATCTGCTGCTGCTGTTCGCCGGACTGCCAGAACGCCTTGATCTTGGGCTTGAGCCCTTCGAGCGTTTTGATCACCGCGGGAACATTGAGCGGTGTGGTGGCAGTCTGGGTGATCGGCATGCCGGCCGCGACCTCCGCCGTGGTGGACGCCTCGATCGGCTCGATGGCCCCGAACATGCGCGACTGGGGGAAGAGCTTGGTGTCGTAGAACTGCGCCATCGTCGTGGGGCAGGTCGTCATCTTGGCCATGTTGCAGACAATCACGTCGCCGAGGCTGCCGTGGGAGAAGCCGAAGGGAGTGACCTTGGCGGCGCCCAGTTCCCGTTTGAAGGCTTCCTCGGTCGCCGCGGGCAGGGTGAGCAGCTGGCCCTTGGCGTACAGCGTGTAGGCGGAGCCGGCGTCCAGGGAGTCGACGTCGTCCCATTCGACCTTGCCGGCCATGTTCTGCGCTTCCACCCGCGCGAGCTGCTCCCCGGGGGCGTCGACGAACGACGATTTGATGTGGTTGGCCGCGTCGAATTCATTCAGGTAGGACTTCTGAGTGGCTTCGTCGATCACCCCTCCCCAGCCCCCGATCACGAGCGCCGTGGACTTCTTGCTCCCGCTGCTTCCACAGGCGCTCACGCCGAGGACGAGTGCGAGCGCGGCTAACAGGCCGAGCGCTCCGAGGATCGGCCCGCGGACCGCCGGGCGGGCGGGCGGGGGAACAGATTGCGGATGGGCGGGCGCCCGCCCGCCGTCCGAGAAACCGCCGCCTTCGTCGCTGTTGGACCCTTTTATTTTGGACCCGTGCATTTGCTCTCCACTCCCTTTCCCTCCTAGGGGCCCCGGCCGGCAGCGGGCTCATCGAAACACTGCATCCAGCGTATCCCGGTGAAACGACGGCTGCGAATCGAGCACCCGATGACCTATGACTACAAGGATCGCGTAGGCCGCGTAGCGAGCCGTTTGGCCCCCCCACGTCGTACTGGGGAATCATCTCACAGACGTCGAACGCTCCCAGGTTCCCGAACTCGCCCACGACGCTCAGTGCCTCCAGGACCTCCCCCGCCGCGCGCCTCAGCTTCCCTTCGCCCGCTCGAACGCGGCGAGCGCGCGCTCGATCACGGTCTCGTCCATCGGCGTGGACACGCACGCCAGCCCACTCGCGGCGATCAGGACCCCCTCGCGGTACAGCCGCCACCATAGGTCCACCTGGTCCTCGGCGTGGATCTTGAGCAGCGACCCGCGGCCCGTAACGGTGTACCCAAGCTCGAGGAGACCGGCGCTCAGCAGCTCCCCCAGTGCGCCGATCCGCGCGATCGCCTCGGCGTCGAGGGCGTCCAGCGCGGCCGCCCCGGCGCGCATCGAGACTGGGTTGGCGGTGAACGTGCCGCTCTGCGCCACGGCGTCGAGCCGGCGGGGGTCGAACACGTCCATCGGCTCCGCCCGTCCCCCGATCGCCCCGATCGGGAGGCCGCCGCCGATCAGCTTGCCGAGCACGACCAGGTCGCCCTCGATCCCGTAGGTCTCCTGCATCCCCCCGACGGCGATCCGCAGCGTGATGACCTCGTCGAGGATCAGCACGATCCCGCGACGCGCCGTCTCCTCGCGCACCAGCGCGACGAACGCGGGCTCCGCCGGGCGCAGGCCGGCCTGGTTTGGCATCAGGTCGAGCAGTACGCAGGCCAGCCGCTCTCCGTCCCGATCGAGAGCGGCCAGAAACGCCCGCTCGTCCCCGACGGGCAGTGTCAGCACTTCCCGCTGCGCGGCGAGCGGCACGCCGGGGGCGCCCGGCTGCACGACGGCGTCCCAGCTGCCGTGGTAGCAGCCCGCGAAGCGCAGCAGCCCCTCGCGGGCGGTGGCGGCGCGGGCGGCGCGAACCGCCATCATCACGGCCTCGCTCCCGGAGCTCGCGAAGCGCCAACGCTCGGCCCATGGGAGTCGCCGCGCCAGGCGCTCGGCGAGCCGTACCTCCGAGGCGGTGGGCAGCCCAAAGGCCGAGCCGTCCGCGAGCGCCTCGCCGGCGGCGCGTACCGCCGGCTCAAAGGCGTGGCCGTGGACGAGCGAGCTGTTGTTGGCGTGCAGGTCGATCAGCTCGTGCCCCGCGAGGTCGAGCAGCCGCCACCCCTCGCCGTGGGCGGCGTAGGGTGGGTGCGGGGGCACGAACAGCGTGCTCCTGGTACTCGCGCCCGGCAGCACCCGAAGGGCGCGCTCGTAGAGAGCCTCCCCCGCCTGCACGTCGGCTGTAGTCTGCGCCTCGTCGGCCACCATCGGGTTCTCTGCAATGTAGCCGTCCCATTCACCGGTGCAGCCGTCCGGGCCGCCCGTCGAGGCCGCGATGGGGGCCGCGCGATCTGGAATGATCCCCCCGTGAAGGCGGCGGAGCTTGCCTGGCCGGCATTTCAGGAGCGTCTGCGCGCCGGGGCGCCGCTCGTGCTCACCGTGGGCGCCTTTGAGCAGCACGGGCCGCACCTGCCGATGGCCACCGACTCGATCATCGCCGAGCGCCTGGGCGCCGCGGTCGGCGAGCTCGTGGGGGGAGTGGTGTTGCCGACGCTTCCCTTTGGCGCGCCCTCGCGCCCGCGCTCGGGCGGCGGCGAGAGCTTCCCGGCGCCCGCGCTGACCCTGGGGGCGCTGCTCGCCACGATCGAGGCGCTCGCGGAGGGGGCGGTGGGGGCGGGAGCGCGCTCGCTGATCGTGATCTCCTGGCACCTGGAGAACGCCGCGGTGCTGTGGGACGCTCTCCGCGGGCCCCTGGAGCGCAGCCGAGGCGCGGTCGCGCTGCTGTTCGGGGCGCCGTGGGAGCATCTCGGCGAGAAGCTTGAGCGCGCGGTGTTCCCGGAGGGGGCCGCGCTCTGGCCCGAGGACCACGCCGGTCGCCTGGAGACCGCCCTGATGCGCCACCTCACCCCGGAGCTCGTCGGCGACCCCCCCAAGCCCGTGTCGTTCAATCCGCGGAGGGGCTACGACGTGCTGCCCACGCCGGCGGATGCAGTACCCGCGAGCGGGGTGGTGCTGGACGCCGGCGACGTGGACGCCCAGCTCGGGCAGCGGTGCTTCGAGGCGATGGTCGCGAGCATCGCGGGCGCCGCGGTCGCGGAGGGAGTCTCACTGCAGGCCTGACCGACGGCTCCAACACAGTGGAGTCTCCCGTGCCATCGCTGTGGCCAGCGCACGAGGTCATCGGGTCTGGCCGCTACCGAGGCGCGGCTACGACGGCACGGAGGCGGCGCGCCCCAGGAACACGTCGCCGAGGTCCCCCCGAGCGAGAATGTCAGCCGCCGGCGCGGCGATCGCCACTATGCCCGCGACCATCACGTAGGCGAAGTCGGAGATCGCAAGCGCCTCGCGAGCGCGCTGCTCGACGAGTAGCACGGCGACGTCCCGGGCCGCAAGCGCTCCCACGTAGTCGCTGAGCATCCGGTCGGCCAGCTGCGGCGCGAGCCCGGCGGTCGGCTCGTCGAGGAGCACGAGGGTGGGTCGCATCATCAACACTCGGCCGATCGCGACCATCTTGCGCTCGCCGCCGCTGAGGTTGCCAGCCGCCCTCCCCAGCATCGTCGCGAGCTGCGGAAAGGCGGCGGCGACCTCCTCGACTCGCTCGGGGAGGTCGCGCCGCGGCAGCTGGTAGCCCCCCATTTCGAGGTTCTCCCTGACCGTGAGCGGCTCGAACACGTCGCGCACCTGCGGTACGTAGCCGACGCCGCGGCGCGCCACCTGGTCGGCGCGCAGACCGTCGAGGCCCGCGCCGGCGAGCGTGACCTTGCCCGCCATCGGCTTGAGCACGCCCACGACCGCCTTCAGCAGCGTGCTCTTGCCGGCCCCGTTGGGGCCGATCACGCTGACCACCTCGCCCCGCCCCACGCAGGCGGTGACGTCACGGATGATCGGCAGGCCTCCGTAGCCCGCGGTGACGCCGCGGACGAGCAGGTGCGCGCTGCACTCGCGGCCCTCAGGCGCCGAGGTAGGCATCCACGACCTCGCGGTTCTCGCGCAACTGGGCCATCGTCCCCTGCGCGATCACGCGGCCGAGCGCCATCACGACGATGGTGTCGCACAGGCGCTCGACCGCGCCGAGCTCGTGCTCGATCAGGACCATCGTCAGTCCCGCGTCGCGCAACCGCGCCAGCAGTCGCTGGACGTGGAGGCTGAGCGTTGGATTGACCCCCGCGAACGGCTCGTCGAGCAGCAGCAGCGACGGCCGCGCCATCAGGGCCCGCGCGATCTCGAGCAGCCGCTTCTGCCCACCCGAGAGCTCGCCGGCGTAGGCGTCCTCCGCGTCGGCGAGCCCGAAGTCGTGCAGCAGTGCCCGCGCGCGTGCGACCGCGAGCGCCTCGTTGCGCCGCCAGCGCCCGCGGCGGAAGAGCCCGCCCGCGGGCGTCGCTCCACCGACGTCGGGCGCGGCGAAGAGGAGATTCTCGAGCACCGTCAGCCGCGGGCACTCGGAGGAGAGCTGAAAGGTGCGCACGAGCCCGCGCCGCGCGACGCGGTGCGCGGGCCGGCCGGTGATGTCCTCGCCGTCGAAGAGCACCCGCCCGCCGGTGGGCGAGAGGAACCCAGAGATCACACCGGCGACCGTCGACTTGCCCGCGCCGTTGGGCCCGATCAGGCCGGTGATCGTGCCACGGGCGACCGTGAACGTGGTCCCGTTCACCGCCAGCACGCCGCCGAAGCGGTGCACGAGGTCGCGCACCTCGACGAGCGGGGCACCGGCGGCGGGCGATACCCTCACGGCGCGCCCTTCGCAGTTGGCGCCGGAGTCCCTGGGGGCCGAGGCACGCCCCCGGCGCGACCGCCGAAGCGCCGTCGGCGCTCGGGCAGCAGGCCGCGTGGACGGAACCAGAGGAAGGCGATGACGACCAGCCCGAAGAAGATCGCCTGGAGCGCGCCGACATCGGGGGAGTATTCGAGGATCGGTAGGTACTGGAGGCCGTTGTCGAGGATCGTCAGCACGAGAACCGCCCCGAGCGCGGCGCCGAGGCTGGAGCCGGCCCCGCCGACGACCACGCAGACGAAGAAGTAGAAGGTCTCAGGTGTCTCCCAGCTCGTCGGCGCCCAGGCGCCGAGGAACTGCACGAGCAGCGCCCCGCTGAGAGCGGCAAGCGCGCCGCCGAGGACGTAGGTCTCCATCCGCAGCCGCTCGACGTTGCCGCCGAGCGAGCGCACGGCAGTCGGGTTCTCGCGCACCGCGCGCACGAGCCGCCCCCACGGCGAGGCGGTGAGACGGCGGACGAGGAGCACAACGAGTAGGACGACGGCGGCGGTGAGAGCGCAGTAGAACCAGCCGTAGTCGACGAGGCCGAGGTGCAGCACGGACTCGAGCGGCTGCGGCACGAGCGAGAGGCCGGATGCGCCGTTGAAGAGGTTGACCTCGGAGGTGACGACGACCGAGGCGATCAGCGAAACGGCGAGCAGCACCATGCCCTGGTAGTCGCTGCGGGAGGGCCGCAACGCGAAGAGGCCGACGAGAAAGGCGAGCAGGCCGCCGGCGAAGAAGGCCGCGAGTAGGGGTAGCGGCCAGGGGAGCGTCGCGCCGAGGACGTAGTGCTCGTAGCCGCCGGACGCGGAGGCCGGGCCGGCCGTGAGCACCGCGGCGATGTAGGCGCCGATCGCGATGAAGATCACGAACGCGAAGTTGAGGATCCCGCCGAAGCCGTACTGGAGGTTCAGCGCCAGCACGGCGATCACGTCGACCCCGGTGTAGACGAGCAGCGTGATGAAGTAGAACTGCCACGCCTGGCTCATAGGGGCACCACCATTGGAGCCCCACCCACCCCGGCGGCGGGCAGAAGCGGCTCCCGACTTGGTCGAAGAGACGACGCCGCCCCCGTCCTCACTGGACCAACATCTCCGTGCGCGCGGCCGGCGCCGAGATCAACCCGTTGGGCCGGATCAGGAGCGTCAGCACGATGATCGCGAAGGCGATGACCTGCTTGAGGTCGGGACTGACGAGCGCCGCGAATTCGCTCGCGACGCCGATGACCAGCGCGCCGAGCATCGCGCCGTAGGGCTGCCCGACGCCACCGAACACGGCCGCCGCGATCACGACGAGGAGCAGTTCGAAGCCGGTGGTGTGCTGGAAGGTCGTGATGCTGATCGCGAAGGTCACGCCGGCGGCGCCGCAGAGCAGACCCGAGAGCAGGCACGCGAGCGCCGTCAGGCGGTCGGTCGAGATGCCGCAGCTGCGCGCCAGGCCGACGTTGGTCGCGGTGGCGCGCATCGCCTTGCCCAGCCGGGTGTAGCGGAGCAGCAGGTGCAGCGCGACCATCGACGCGACGCCGATCGCGACGATCGCGAGCTGCTGCGGCGTGAGGACCATCCCGAGGAAGTGCAGCGTATGTGCCGGGCTCTGACGGTAGGAGCGGAACTGTGGCCCCGCGACCACGAGCAGCAGGTTTTCGATCGCGATACCGAGCGCGAGGGTGACGATGATGAGCGTCCAGAGCGAGGTGCCGCGGCGCAGGAACGGCACGAGCACGACGCGGTTGATGAGGACCGTGAGGATCCCGCCCGCGAGGGCGCCCGCGAGCAGCGCCACCCAGATGCTTGCGCCGGCGGTCACGTTGACGAGGTAGGCGACGAACATGCCGACCGTCATCACCTGGCCGTAGGAGAGGTTGAAGATGTTGGTGATGCCGAACTGCAGCGTGAAGCCGACGGCGCCGAGGGCGAGGGTCGAGGCCGTGACGATGCCGAACCCCAGCGTGAGCGTGAAGGTGCTCATCCGCCGAGGCTACTGCGCCGCGCGGTCTGCGTCTGCTAACGCTCGTCCTGCGCGAGCTGCTGCGGCGTGATCGTTCCCCCGGTGGGCACCAGCGACGCCGGCCCGGTCCCCTTGCCGCTGTAGACGAAACCGGCGAACGGCGCGGCGTTGTTGTGCGAGGGGGTGATCACAAGCTGACCCGAGGCGCCGATGTAGTGGATGTGCCTGCCGGCCGTGATCGCTGCTTTGCCTTCGGGGAAGGTGTGCACGACGACCGCCCCCGGCACCCCGTCGGCGATCTGGGCCACGTACGGGGCCCACTTGGAGGATTCGGTCGAGTGCGCCTCGAGCATGGCCAGCGCCGACATGACGATGCCGTCGTAGTTCCACTGAGCGAAGGGATCGGTCAGGTACTGCGAGCGTTCGGAGATCGACTGCGGGGCGGTGTCGAGGTCGTGCACGAACGCCGCGTAGCCGGGGCCTTCCGTCGGCACGTTGAAGCTGACCGCGACGACGTATCTCTTGAACGCCGCCGAGCCGATCACCTTCAGCACCGCGTTGATCCAGTCGGACTCGATCGCGCGCGAGGTGGTGATGATCGGCAGCAGTTTGCCGTTGTTGAGTTCCTGCATCTCCGAGAAGAACGTTGCCGCCGTCTGCGGTTCCATCTCACCGATCACCGCATCGGCGTGCGAAGCAAGGATCTGCGAGACCTCGGTGCGGTAGGAGGGCTGGCCTGGCGTCAGCGTGAGTTTGGCCGCGAAGGTGCCCCCGAGTTTGGGGTAGGTCTTCAGCAGCGAGGGCACCGAGGTCTGCGCGGACTGGTCGTTGGTGAACACGGCCGCCCCATGCGTGTAGCCGTGGGCCACCGCGTAGGCCGCGAGCGCGGTGCCTGTGACCGCGTCGGAGGGTGAGAGACGGTAGAAGTAGGGGCTCGTCTGGTTTTCGTAGCGCGCGTCGCCGGTCACCGAGAGGTGCACGAGCTTGGCGTTGGTGAGCACCGACTCGACCGCGGGCTCGACCGCCGCCGGGCCGTAGATCAGCGCCAGGTTAGAGGTCGAGGCGATCATGCGGTTGGCGACGGGAAGGGCGTCGGCGGGGTCTTCGGTGGAGTCGAAGGGCTTGCAGGAGAACGTGTGGCCGAGCACCCCGCCGCCGTCGTTGACGGCCTTGGTGCCCGCAAAGCAGATCGCGGAGCCTTCGGGGCCAAACGAGGCGTTGGAGCCTGTGTAGGGCACGAAGCTGCCGACGACGAGCGGCCCCGGGCCGATGGTCGAAGAGGTGGAGGACCCGCAACCGGCGAGCGCCGCGCCCACGGTGAGCAGACAACCGCTGGCCGCGAGTAGGGCCCGTACTTTAGGACGCTTCATGCCGGGTCCAGCCTACACCCTCAGTCGGCGCCGTAGCTGACGGTCATCCCGCCGTCGACCACGAGCTCCGCGCCGGTGATGAAGCGCGCGCGCTCGCCGCAGAGGAACGCGATCGCCTCGGCGACGTCCTCGGGCGCTCCCAGCCGCCCAGCGGGCTCTGCAGCGCCGCTCGCGCGAGGCTCTGCTCGACGTCGCGTCCGTTGGCGAAGGCCTCGCGCAGCCCCGGCGTGTCGGTAGCGCCCGGCGTCACGGTGTTCGCGCGCACCCCGTGGTGGGCGTAGTCGATCGCGATCGAGCGCATCAGGGCCACGAGCGCGGCCTTGGATGCGACGTAGGCGGCGGCGCCGCGGCAGCTGCGCAGAACGCAGTCGGAGCCGAGCCCGACGAGCACGCCGCCTCCGCGGGCGATCATCGTGGGCAGCACGGCGCGGGCACAGAGGAAGGCGCCGCCGACGTTGCTCGCCATCGTCTCCTCCCACTCGAAGGGCTCGGTGTCGGTGACCGAACCGCAGGCATGGAGGGTGTGGTTGAGGACGAGGATGTCGCACTCCCCGAACTCCCGGAGCACGCGCGCGAAAGCGCCGTCGACGGCCCCGCGGTCCGCAACATCGGCGCAGAGGCCGAGCGCGCGCCCACCGGCGGCCTCGATCTCCGCGGCGGCGGTCCCGGCACCGCGAGCGTCGCGGTCGAGCAGCACGACGTTCGCTCCGCGCTCGGCGAGGAGCGCAGCCGTCACGGCCCCGATGCCACGCGCAGCGCCGGTGATCACCGCGACGCGGTCGTGGAGCTCGGGGGGGTTCACCGTGCGATCACCTCGGCGCCGACGCGGTGCAACTGCTCCAGCTCGCCGTTGAGGAAGCCGCTCGCCACCTCGGCGACCCCGAGTCGCGCCAGCGCCTCCAGGCGCTCGCGGCAGCGCGCGGCGTCGCCCGCGATCGCGAAGTTGTCGATCAGCTCGTCGGTAAGGAAGGCGGTGGCGGCCCGCGAGCTGTCGAGATGGGCGTCGAAACTGTGGCGGTGGGCGGCGGCGCGGCGGCGCTCGACCACACTCGTCATCTCCTCCGGCATACCGTGGCCGGCGCGGCGCATCACTTCCTCGATGTGATTCGCCGCGCTCTCGGCGGCCCAGCGGCAGCGCGCGCGCGCCTCATCGAGCTCGTCGGCGACCCACAGCGCGCAGACGATCGAGACCTCGACGTCGGCGGGGTCCCGCCCCGCCGCCTCGGCCCCGGCGCGCACGTGCTCGATACCCCAGCGGACCGCGGCCTCGGTGACGCCCACCTCGAGTTGGACGATGTCGGCGACGCCGCCCGCCAGATACAGGTTGCGCGGCCCGGTCGCGCCGATCATGATCGGCACGGGATCGTCCCGCAGCCAGCGGACCCGGAACTCGGTGCCCTCGACCGCGCTGACCTCCTCTCCGCGCAGCAGGCGCCTGACGAGCCGCGTCTGGCGCCCGAACTCGGCCGTGTTCATCGGCGCCACCCCCATCGTGTGGACCGAGGCGTCGCCGCGGCCGAGGCCCATCACGACCCGGCCGGGGTGGATCTGGGCGAGCGTTCCGTGGGCGCTCGCGGCCACGGAGAAGTGGCGCGTGACGAGGTTGGTGACGCCCGACCCGACGGAGATGCCCTTCGTGGCGTCGAGCACGCGCGTCATGTGAACGTAGACGTCCTGCCAGAGGGTGTGCGCGTCGTTGAGCCAGGCGCGCCGGTAGCCCGCGCGCTCGGCGGCCCGCACCGACTCGATCAGCCGAGCGGAGTCGTCGCTCATGAAGTAGGCGGCGAGGTCTGGCTGTATAGGGCTCTGGGATGGACTGGCGATTACTACCTCCAGAACAGCTCGCTGGTGAGGTCGTTGAGCACCTCGGGGTCCCCCTCGGTGACGAGCACGTTGTTGCCGATCATCATCGTGGCGCCCTCGGCATAGGCGAGGCCGGGCTCCATCGTGATCACCATCCCGGGCTCGAGCACATGCTCGTCGCCACGCATCAGGCTCAGCCCCCCGATCCAGATGGGGGGGTAGGCGATCTCCATGGAGAAGCCGAAGCGCCCCCAGGTGTGCTGCTCCTGGCCGCCGTGCAGGGAGGCGACCAGCTCGAAGAATCTCGCGCACGGACACCCCCGGGCGCAGCATCTCGGTGGCGCGGTCGAGGGCCTCCCGGACGAGCGCGTAGAGCTCGCGGATCCTCGCGGAGGGCTCGCCGACGACGACGGTGCGGGAGATGTTGCAGTGGTAGCGGCGCACTACTCCGGAGACCTCCATGTAGACGGTGTCCCCCGGCGTGAGGACCTTGCCGATCGGGGTTCCGTGCAGGGTTCCGCGTGCGTCCACGAGGAAGGGGTAGGCGGGAAACTCACCCCCGGCCAGCGCGACGGCGTGCTGGATGGCGGCCATCACCTCCCGGTCGCTCGCCCCGGCGCGCACGGCATCGATGCCGGCGCTCACCCCCAGGTCGGCGACGTGGGCGGCGCGGCGCAGGTACTCGATCTCGGCGGGGCTCTTCACCAGGCGCAGGTCGTCGAGAGCGGCGGTGACGTCGAGGATCTCGCTCCCCGCGAGCGCCTCGCGCAGCTCCAGGGCGAAGCGGGGGCGCAGGTGGTAGCTCATCAGGTTCAGCCCCACGCGGCGGGCGCCCAGCAAGCCGCGCTCGCGCAGGACCTCGAGGGTGCGCGCGATCTGATCCTCGTGGGTCCACACGACGCGCACGTCGCCCACCCAGCAGGTCTCCTCGCAGAGCGCCAGCTCGGCCTTGTTGCAGATCAGCGTGAGCGGCTCCTCGGCCGCGGGGACGATCAGCGACTGGTGGTAGAAGACGCTGGTGGGGTCATAGCCGGAGAGCCAGTTGTAATGCTCGGGCTGGTTGAGGATCAGGAGGTCCACGTCGTGCTCGTGCATCCAACGGCGGGTCCTGGCGAGGCGCTGGGCGTACTCCTCCAGCGTCACGGCCATCCGCGGGGCCGCGTGCGAGTCGATCGGAGGGGTATCGCCCACCCCCTCCCCCTCCTCCCTCCCCTCCCCCAGGGCGCTCATCCGCGGCTCGTCCCTGTCGCACCGGGCGCTGAGCTGCCCATCAGCTCACCACCGTGCGGCTCTGCTCGCGCATGAACTGGGGCAGGTAGTAGGGACCGAGCCCGCCCTTGCCGGTGGTGCCGGAGGACTTCCAGCCGCAGAAGGACTGGGTGCGCGGCCACGCGCCGGTGGTGGCGCCGGCGCGGCGGTTGACGTACAGCACGCCGGCCTCCATCTCATCGAGGAAGCGCTCGATCTCCCGCTCCTCCTCGCTGAAGATGCCGGCGGTGAGGCCGTAGTCGGTGGCGTTGGCCTCGGCGAGGGCCTCGTCGAGGGTGGCGACCCGGGTGACGGTGAGGAAGGGCAGGAAGAGCTCGCGCCGCGTGAGGTGATGCCCGAGCGGGAGGCCGTGGACGACGGTGGGCTCCGCGAACCATCCCTCCTGGCGGGGCAGGCCCCCGCCGATCGCGAGGAGCCCATCGCGACGGGCGGCCTCGACGCTCTCCTGGAAGCGTGCGAGGGCGCGCGCGTTGACGACGGGGCCGAGAAATGCCTCCCGCTCGGAGGGGTCGCCGGAGGCGAGCGTGGAGGTGAAGGCGCGGAGGTGCTCGAGCAGCTCGTCGTGGACGGGGTCGAGCACGATCGCGCGCGAGCAGGCGCTGCACTTCTGCCCGGAGAGTCCGAAGGCGGCGCGGGCGAGGCCCTCGGCGGCCATCTGGAGATCGGCGGAGGGGGTCACGATCGCGGGGTTCTTGCCCCATCTCGGTGAGCGCGGGACGCGCGTAGGGGCCCTCCACGAGCTTGCACGCGATCTCCCGCCCGACCTCGGCGGAGCCGGTGAAGGCGATCCCGTCCACGGGCGCCTCCACCAGCGCGCGACCGGTGTCGGGCCCGCCGTGCAGGAGGTTGAAGACGCCGGGGGGGAGCTCCCCGGCGAGCAGCGCCTCGGCGAGCAGCGCGCCCGTCCAGGGGGCCTCCTCGGAGGGCTTGACGACCACCGTGTTGCCCGCGAGCAGCGCGGCGGCGGTCATCCCGAGGGTGAGCGCCAGGGGGAAGTTGAAGGGCGCGATCACCCCGAAGACGCCGTAGGGCCTGAGGATCTCGGTGCCGCTCTCGGAGGGGGTGAAGCTGGCCAGCGGCGCGATGAACCCGTCGTGGCGCTCGAGCTCCTCGGAGTAGGTCTCGATCAGCTCGATCGCCTCCTGCACCTCGACGATCGCCTCGAGGCGGTTCTTGCCGGTCTCCAGGCTCATCACCGCGGCGAGCTCGAGGTGCCGGTCGGCGATCGCGCGCGCCATGGCGGCGAGCCGCTCGGAGCGCTCGCGGTGGGGTGTGCGCCGCCACAGCCCGCGGGCCTCGCGGGCCGCCTGGACCGCAAGCGCGACGGTCTGTGCTCCGGCGGCGTGGGCGCGGCTGGCGATGCGCTCGACACGGGACGGATCGGAGCGCTCGAACACTGCCCCCTCGTGGCGGGGTTCCCCGGCGATCGTGTGGGGCCACGGCTCGGGTTCGGCGGCCCGCGCGGCGAGCAGACAGCGCTCGAACTCCGCGTGCGCCGCGGAGTCGATGCCACCGCTGGTGTAGGTGAGCCGCACAGCCATCTCGAACCGTAGCGTTACGCTCCCGGGAGCTCCATCTAACGCCCGAGCGTGCGCACGATCTGGCGGGCCTGCTCAGGGAGGCCACCGAGCAGCCGGCGCACCTGCGCAAGCGTGGCGCGCAGCTCGGGGTCGCCGACCTCGACGGGCAGCATCGAGTCCTGCAGCGCGGCGAGGATGCCGTCGGCCTCGGAGGCCGACCCGATCGCGCGGTCGATCGCGCTCTTCGCGTCGCTCGGCAGAACCTGCGAGTGCTCCGGCTCGAAGGCGCGGGGTGGGAGCCCATGGCGCTCCGCGAACTCGGCGTAGTCGCGTTTCACCACGCCGTACGCCCTCTGGAGGGGCCGAAAGAGCTCCTCTTCGAGCCGCTCCGCGGCGTGCTCGTCCAGCTGCTCGTAGGCCTCGCCCAGGTAGGCCA
This sequence comes from uncultured Solirubrobacterales bacterium, assembly GCA_963771915.1. GTDB lineage: Bacteria > Actinomycetota > Thermoleophilia > Solirubrobacterales > Solirubrobacteraceae > Palsa-744. Next base: position 1,742,951 of record CAVYVD010000001.1, read on the forward strand.
GCGCGATGCCCAGCTTCTCAGCCGCGCCCGCGACGGCGCCGAGCAGCTGCTCCCTGCCCTCTGTGGTCGTGTACGTCACGAGGACCAGGTTAGACGCACGGGACGGCCGGTCACGCCCACCGTCGCGGGAGACTCGGCCGCTTCGCGGGAGCCCGCCGGATCTCATCTGCCGGGGACCCGTCGACTCAACCCCTCGCGTGGTCGCCAGGCCGCAGAACCTCACCGGCCCACGGCGTGTAGATGTCGAGAGCTCCCACGTGCATCGCTTCCATCGGGATCGGGGTGCACCAGAAAGCCCACACCGGCGACGCCGAGGGCTTGACCGCGTTCGTGAGCGCGGACGTCGGTCCTGTGCCGAGCACATTTCGAGCGGCCACCCTGAAGCGGTAGCGGATGCTGTTGCGCAGGCCGCCGATCACGGCGCTCGTTCCCGAGACCGTTATCGATCTCAGTCGCCGCGCGCCGGCGTAGGGCGTGACGGTGTAGGTGGTGATCGGGCTGCCGCCGTTGGGCGGTGCCCTCCAGGTGACCGTCGCGCTCCGGTTGGCGGGGGTCGCCACCAGGAGCGCGGGTGCGGCGGCGGGGGCGGCCGGCGGTTCGGCGGCGGGCGCCGGCTTGAGGACGATCGTCGCCATCAGCCACACCGTCGAGGCGCCGGTCTGCACGCTCGCGCTGGGGGTCGCACCGGTGGCGCCGGTCAGCGCATCCTCGGCGACGAGCTCGACATCTTCGGTGGAGGAGACGTTCACCCGGCCGTTGAAGCCCATCCGGGCCATCAGGTTGTCACCAAAGCCGGAGTCCGCGTAGAGGCCGAGGACCAGCTCGTCCGGACCGCTCGTCGGCGCGGTCGCCGCCGTGGCGACCACCGCCGCCGCTTTGGTCGTGCCGGTGGCCTGTGCGCTCTGATCGACGACGGCCGTCCCCGTGGCCGTCGAGAGCCCCGAGTATTCGAGCACGGCGACTCCGACGTCGGCGGTCGAGGTCGGCGTCGCGGTGATCGTCGGGCGCGTTCCCCCTCCAGCGCTCACCGGTGCTGACCACACGCTCATCTCCGTGCCGTCGGAGGCTTTGAAGTGCAGCAGCTCCGTGAAGGCGTCCCCGGCCGAGTCCTTGACGCTCGAGGCCGTCGCGCCGGCGCTGCTCCACACGCCGACCTCGACGACCAGGCGATTCCCGGAAGTGAGGGTGGTCGTGGGGGTCACCGCGAGACTCGCGACGTTGTGCGCGTGCCCGGACACATCCTGCACAAACGCGGGAGACGACGTGCCGCTGGGCGTCACCGCATTGGATGCTTCCGAGGCAGGTCCCGTTCCGATCGCGTTGGTGGCGGCCACGGTGAACGTGTATGTGGTCCCGTTTGTGAGACCAGTGATCGTGGCGCTGCTCGCCGGCGGGGAGCCCGCGATCGTCGTGGCCGGCTGCGCCGTGGTGCCGGCGTAGGGCGTGATCGTGTAGCTCGTGATCGGGCTGCCGTCGCTCGCGGGGGCGCTCCAAGTCACCTTCGCACTCGCATTGCCCGGAGTCCCGGCGACCCCCGTCGGCCTGGCCGGCGCCGTGGGAGCGGAGGGGATGACCGAATTGGACGCCGCCGAGGCCGGTCCCGTGCCGACGGCGTTGGTGGCACTTACGGTGAATGTGTAGGCCGTACCATTTTTGAGGCCGGTGATCGTGGCGCTGCTCGCCGGCGGGGAGCCCGCGATCGTCGTGGCCGGCTGTGCGGCCGTGCCGATGTACGGCGTGATCGTGTAGCTCGTGATCGGGCTCGTCCCCGGCGACGGGGCGGTCCACGTCACCGTCGCGCCGCCTTCGGCCGCGGTGGCGCTCACCCCTGTCGGGGCCGCCGGAGCGGACGGCGTGGCACTGAGGTTGAGTGGCGCCGAGACCGAGGGTACGCCCTTGTCGTTGACGATGAACAGCATGTAGTTGCCGTATGGCGCGAGCGCCGAGCTCGCCGGGGTCTTCACAGTCAGCGAACCGGCGTTCGCGGTGAACGACAGCGGCACGAAGTGCTGAGCCATGTCGCCCTGGTGGGTGTCGGCGCCAAGGGAGACGAGATTCACGGCGCCGATCGAGGCGGCGTCGGGCGTCGAGACGGTGATGTTCGTGTTGTACGTCGAAGCCGTGGGGGCCGCCGTGATCGTTGGGCGCGGCCCGTCGAAGAGGTAGGGGGGCGAGTAAATCTGGGCGGAGAACTCGCCGGGATCACCGGTCCCATTCGGGTGCCCGCCACCGGCGACGAGCACCGTCGCATTCGGCATCAGAATCGCGGTGGAGTGGTAGTTGCGCGCAGCAGCGATCGGCGCCGCGGGCGACCAGGTCTCGGTGTTGGGATTCCAGATTTCTGTCGGCAGCACGCCGCTGGTGACGATCTCCTGGTCGCTGGTCGGCTCGCCGCCGACGGCGAGCACTTCGCCGTCGGCGAGCATCGTCAGGGCGTGGTAAACGCGCGCGTTGTGCATCGGTGCGGTCGGCTGCCATTTCGGCGTCGCGGCCGTCAGGTCGATGATCGAGGTGTCGGCCGAGGCGGAGATGGTGCTCGTGACGCTCGGCGCCCCCCCGCTGTAGAGGATCTTTCCAGGCCGGTACATGATTGAGGAGCCGTTGGTGATCCCGCTCGCCCCGCCGGTCGATGTCCAGGTCTGATTCGCGACGTTGAGCTCGTAGGAGACGTCCTCGGAGGGGCCGATCGTGAACACGTTCCCGTTGGGTATGAGGTAGGAGAACGGGTACTCCTCCTCGTGGACCTCGGATGTGGAGACTTTCGAGAGCAGCGTCCAGGTGTTGGCCACCGGGTTGTAGACCTCCGGCGTGTCGGCCCAGGTGTCGGAGTTAGTGGAGTTACCGCTGATCGCCACGTATTCGCCGTCGGCGAGCTCGGTGAGGGACGGATACCACCGCGGATCGTGCATGTTGGCGACCCGCGTCCAGGTTCCCGTCGCCGGGTTGAAGATCGCGGTGTCGACGATCCCGGTGTTCCCGGTGGTGAGGCCGCCGTAGCCGCCGACGGTCATCACCTCCCCGTTGGGCAGCTGCGCCATACCGGAGCAGAAGATGCTGTCGGGCGCGGTGGCCGATGTGAATTCGTGGGTGCTCGGGTTCCATGTGTAGGTGGGCTCGGGCTGCTGCCAGCCGTCGAAAGCCAGGACGTGGCCGGTCGAGAGCAGGAACAGGTGAATCGCCACGAACGGCCAGCTCGTCAGCGGCGCCCATTCGCCTTCGGCGTCCACGCTCGGCGTCACCGAGTTCGACGCCACCGACGCGGGCCCGGTGCCGACGGCGTTGGTCGCGCTCACCGTGAACGTGTAGGCGGTGCCGTTCGCGAGTCCGGTGATCGTGGCGCTGCTCGCCGGCGGGGAGCCGGCGATCGTCGTGGCCGGCTGGGCCGTGGTGCCGTCGTATGGCGTGATCGTGTAGCTGGTGATCGGGTTGGCGCCGCTCGACGGCGGGATCCAGGCGACGGTGGCGGAGGCGTTCCCCGCCGTGGCGCTGACGGCGGTGGGCGCCGCGGGCGCGGTCGGCGGACCCGTTTCGCCGGCCTTGAGGACGACCGTCGAGGTCAGCCACATGGTCATGGGGCCGGTGCCGAAGGCGGGGTTGGGCGTGGCGCCGGCGTGGACGACGGCGTCCTGCGCGAGGAGCTCGATGTTGCCGTCCGGTGAGACGTTGGCCCGCGTGGTGTACCCGGGGCCGCCGGTGAGCGCGTCGCCGAAGCCGGAGTCCAGATAGAACCCGATCGCGAGCTCGTTCGCACCCGTCGTGGGCTGGGTGGCTCCCGACAGTACGGTTTCGGCCGCGCCGGTGGTCCCGGTGTCGAAGATCGACTGATCCAGGACACTCGTATCCGCGACCGTCGAGACCCCGGAGTATTCGAGCGCGACGACCCCCATGTCGGCTTTGCTCGACGGCGTGACCTTAATCGCCGGCCGGGTGCCCCCACCGGCGGTGACCGGCGCCGTCCAGATGCTCATTTCGGTGTTGTCGGAGGACCTGAGGTGCAGCAGCTCCGTGTAGCTGTTGCCGGCCGAGTCGGTCACGCTCGCCGCGGTGGGCGATGCTTCGCTCCACACCCCGACCTCGACCACGAGGCGGTTGCCCACGGTTACGTTCGACCCCGGGGTGACGGTCAGGCTGGCCACCGAGCTGGAGTGCCCGGTGGCGGCCTGCACGAATGTCGGCGCGGGCGTCCCGGCGCGGGCGGCAGCAGGACCCACTCCGGCCCAGAGCGCCGCGATCAGGCACGGCGCCGCCCACCGCTCCAATCGCCTGATCATCAAGGTCATTCGACTCCCGAGGTTGTAGATCCGCACCCGCACCGCCGTGAGGGAAATCAACGTGCCGGTGTGCGGCCATCTTTCGCGGCTCCTCGACGACGGACTCGCGGCGAGCACATGCCGGTCTAGGCAACCGCTGTGACAAGCCGCCAGGAGCGGCGAGGGCCGCAGTCATTTCAAGGCCCCGGCCACCCGTGTCGATCAGGTAGTCATGGCGGCGAGAAGGACGGTCCCCGCAACTGCGCTGGTACCGGGCGTGTTCAAGGTGCATGGTGGTAGGGGGGCTGCGGTGCGTCTGGGTGTAACCGCGACTTTGCGGCTGCTCGGAGCGTTGCTCGCGGCTGCCGCGAGCTGCGCGCCGGCCACAACCGCGTTCGCTGCGCGCGGGCCCGCGGTGAGCGCATCTGCGGCAGAGGGCCTGTCGAGCGCGATCGAGCGCTTTGCGGCGGTGGACCCGGATCTGTTCGCCGCGAACGAGCCGGCGCGGGCGGGCCGGCGCTGGATACGCCCGGCGCTGAGGCCGGTCCGGTACAGGCACGAAGAGCTCGGTGTGAGCGCCACCACGAGTGTCGACGGCGGGGTGTCGCCGATGGAAGTGTCGCTCTACAACCAGTCCGGGGGCCTCGACATCACCACGTCCGGACCGAGATGGGAGGTGTCACTCCCGTCTGAACTGGCATCGACAGCGTCCCACCTGCAGGGCCTCGCGGGGATCGCCGGAGCCGCGTTTGTGGTCGCCGGCGTCCAACGGGAAACCGACATGCTGATCCGCCCACTCCCGCTCGGGGTGAGCGTCTACGCGCTGCTGCGGTCCGCCCGCGCACCGGAACGAATCGAAGTGGGCACGAACCTCGATTGCCCCACCACCGGCTCCGATCTGTTTCGGCGGCTGGGGCCGGGGAGCTTCTCCTACGAGGAAATGACCGTTGAAGATGTGGAAGACGAATGCGGGGCTTACTCCCACGTCCCGGTCGGCCACAGCCAGCCGCCGCCCGCGAGCAGCACCGCGGCTGCCTATCGAGCCGAGCGCAAGCTGCTCGCGAGCGCCCGCACGCGGGCGCGCCAGGACAGGGCGGTCACGGAATGCGTGATTACGGCCTACCCCGCGCGCGACGCGGACGGTCACACGGTGCCCACCGAAATGGCCTGGCGCAGCGAAGATGGCCCGGTCGTCCGCGTGCGGCTGGGGGCAGCGCACCCGCGCTTCCCGGTGATCGAGCGCTTCGACGTGATCGCGGCCCGATGACGCCGTCGCGTCACGCAGCAGCTCTTGCGGGCAGGCGACCGTTCGCACGAACGCTCTCGCTGGTGCTGGCAGCCGGCGCGTGCTGCCTGACGCAACCAGCCGGCGCATACGCCGAAGCCGCGCCGCTGACACTCGGCGCTCCCTTCGGTGAACACGACGGCCTCCGAGTCGCCGACGACGCCGCGGGTGACACGGCGATTGCGTGGCGCACGACGACCGGCGAAGGTCAGAGCATCGATCTCGCGGAGATCCCGGCCGGCGCGAGCGAAGCTTCGCCGGTGGAAACGGTGGTCGGGGCGCCGCAGCGGCTGTCGATGCCCGCGCTGGCGATCTCGCCGGGGGGACGGGTGGCGGTCGCCTGGTTCGAAGAGCGCGCAACCGTTCAGGAGTGGGGCGAGGACGCGCTCGCCGTGAAGGTGCGCGAACGCGCCCCCGACGGCGCGTGGGGGCCGGTCCGGACGCTGTGGCGGGCCCCCGCCAAGCCCGTGTACGGACCGGAAAGCCTCGCTGTCTCACTGGACGACGCCGGCGCCGCGGCCGTCGTGTGGGCGATCGAGCCAGAGAAGGCCGCGGACCCACGGCCAGTGCCGCTGCTCGTCTCCACGAGCAAGGCCGGCGGGGTCTACGGCATCCCCGCAACACTCGACGCTGACGCCGCAGAAGCCGACCCCGCGATCGCGCTCACGCCGAGCGGCGAAGTCACCGCGCTGTGGGCCGGTCCCTGGCGCTCAGCGGCCGGTGGCCTCTATACCGAGACGTGGGCGCCCGGATCGCCGCCGCCGAACAACCCCAGCGAGCTCGACGAACTCCCGGCCACCGAAGCCCACGGCAACACCGAACCCCCCTTCCACGGGCTGTCCCTGCAGACGGCGCGATCGGGCGAGGAGCTCGCGACATGGCTGAGGGGACCGCGCGGGCAGAATGGGCGTCCCGAGCCGGTCGCACTGCGGGCTGCCTGGAGGACGCTGGGGGGGACGTTCCAGCCGCCGCAGACGGTCACCCCACCCGAGGTCGAAGCGCGCGAACCGGTGCTCGACCTCGCAAACCAGGCGCGGGCACTGCTGGCCTGGAGCGAAATCACAGCCGACGGCGCCGGGCCGCTGCTGAACCATGCCACGGCCGCCGCAGGCGCCTCGCTGGCCGCGAGCTCCCCGATCGCTGCGAGCTTCGGTGAACAGGACACGCTGTTTGGCGAAGCCAACCTCGCGGCGACATGGCTGCCCGGGGGGCGGGCGCTGCTCGCCTGGGCCACGGGCGAGCGCGAGCTCGCCGACGACATCACGCCAGGCGTGCCGCCGGGACCCGAGGTGCGCATCGGACGCAACCAGGCCGCGGAACCGGAAGCTTCCTCGTCGGCGCTCGTGACGGTGGGAGGCAGCGAAGCCGCCGCGCCGGTGGAGGCGTGGATCGGCCGGTCGCCCGCGGACTTCAGCGGAGAGGGGCTTCGCTACGTGATCGGCGCGAACCTGCCTGCGTTCTCCACCTCTCCGGTGCCCTCCGCGAGGCTGGTCGGCAAGCGCGACCTTGCAAACGTCGGCGTCGAGGTGAGAGTGGCGTGCCCGCAGGCGTGCACCGGCTCGATCGGCGGCACCGTGTACTCGCTGCGCTACGAAAACAATGAAGACGCCGGCGCGGCGGCCTACGCTGCACTGGGCTCGCTGACACCCGTGCGTCTTGCGCTCCCGACTGGCGGCAGCCGGCTGCTGCGCTTGAAGCTTCCCCGCGGCACACACGAGCGTTTCTGCCGGACGGCGCGCCGCGGCAACGCCGAGGCGGTGGAGATCGCCGCAGCGATCACGGACTCCGGCGGCGCCCAACGGCATCTCGTATTGGGAGAGCAGCCGAACGCCAGGGGATGCGGTCGATGAGGCGACGGCGAGCGCCGGCTGCCATGCTCGGCGGGGCGGACCGCGATCGGCCTCGGGCGCCGCGGTTTGCCGCGAGCACCCTCTCTCTGCTCGCGCTCGCCTGCTGGTGCGCCGCGCCCGTCGCTGCGCAGCCGACGCTCCTCACCAACCGCCTGCCCCTGTCCCAAGAACAGAGCCAGAGCTCGGAGCTCGCGTTTGCTGGAGACGCCGCGCTCGTCGGCGTGTGGGGCGGCGGTACGACCAACCTGATCCGCGAGTACGCCTCCGGCAGGCCCCCGGCGAGCGTAGCGCGCTCGGTGGTGGCATCGCCTTCGAGCGAATTCGGCGACAGCCTTACATTCGCGGCCTCCGAAACCCGGCTCGTGGTGATGGTCCACGGTACCGGCTCGAGCTACAAGGGCTCGAGCGATATCCACTACGAAAGCCTGCTGGGCGGGCGTATCGGCAGCCCGCTGGCGGAACTACGAGGACCATGCACGATCACGCCCTCGCTGGATCCATCGGTCAGTCGCCTCGAAGCACACACGGCGGTCGCCGCCGAAGGCGAAGAGATCGCCTACGACGACTACGGCTGCCTGATAGTGGTCGACTACGCAACCGGCGTGAAAACGACCCTGGCCTTGCCGGCAACGCTCGAGCCCGTATCGGGCGAACGACTCTGGCGCGCGCCCGAAAGCAGCCTGCTTCGGCTCGCCGGCCCCCTTCTCGCCTACCGGGAGAACCCGCCCGGCGGGGAAGGTCCAGCGCAGGTCGTGGTCTACGACCTCAACACGCAGTCGGCCCTCTATCGGGTGCCCTTGCCAGCAGAACCGGCGGCCTACGAACGATCCTCCGGGCCACCCACCTTCGGCCTGGAAGCAGATGGGACGCTGCTGATCGCCAACCCCTCGGGCTGCCAGGCGACGATCAGCACCTCCGGCGAGCCGGCCCCTCGTCCCTTCGGCGTGCCCGCCTGCGAAATCGCCGCCGTCCGCGACGGCCGGGCGCTCCTCAGCGCACCCGCCGCCGGCGGCACCCGGGAGATCGCCTGGACCCCGCTCCAGCAGCCCGTGCTCCACCCGATCGCGGACACCGGGGCCGAAGGCGTCCTCCAGAAGGCGCTGCCGGCGCTCAACGAAAGCGAAGTGCTTTACGCGCAGGCCGGCTGCTACACCCCCGCTATCTACCGCACCTCGCTCGCGGACCCCGGGGTGTCTCCCGCCCCCACCCACAGCTGCCCCGTGGCCGCAGCCGATGCAAAGCTGAGCAGCCGCTCGCTCACCGTCAGGCTGCACTGCCCGCTCGGATGCTGGGGGAATCTCAGCGCCGAAGTCGGCACCGCCAGAGAGGCCCGGGAAGGGCACGGCGGGCAACGCGTCAGCGACGTCCTGCCGAACGTGTCGGCCCTGCCAGGCGACTACGAGACCGTGGCCCTCCTACCCAGCGAATTCGAATCGGTGACGCCCGCCAAGCTCCTCGCCCGCGCACGGCGGAGCGCACATCTCTACCTGAGGCTGGACATGAGCATCAGGAGCCCCACCTCTCAACCAGGATCTGAGTATTCGGTCTCCAACGAGAGCCATCCCGTTGCCATCCTCCCGATCCAGCCTAACGGGGTCTCGCGATCATCGTCTGTCCGATGATAACTTCGCCCCCGTGGGGGAAAACCGGACTGGCGGAGCCTTCTTCGTAGATCACCTTAAGCTCGACCGTTTGCCCGCAGGCGTTGGCGAAGATGTCGGGGAGTCGCGTTCGGATGACTTCGCCCGCTCTGATATCGCGGTTGATCGGCGTCACGCTCGTGCCCTCGTGGCATGGGCTGGGCTGGGCGATCGAATAGCCGCTCAGCGCGTTTACCACGCGGTAGGGAGCGGTGAAGGTCACGATCGCGGTATCACGCCCGGTAGCGGTCGGTTGCAGTCTCACACGCACAGAATGGTGGAGGCTACGGGGCGCGGGGGGTACCCTGCGGTAGTGCGGTTCGGGGCAGGTGCCCGGCGCCCCCGGCGCGGTTCTCTGGTTGGGGGCCTGTGGCCTGTTCGTCTCTTGGCAGACGGTGCCCCCGATGCGGTAGGTGATCGCCACCAAGCGGTCCCGCTCCTGCAGGACTGATCGGTCCATCGCTGTAGGTACCTCCGCCTACCTCTCCGAGAGCGCCGCGCCGCGGGTCGGGCAGGACGATCAGATAGGCGCCAGTGGTGGGTTCTACAGCGATGGTGCGGGCGTGTCCATTGACGCGGTAGGTGACGCTCCGCGCATAGGGGCCAAGCAGGCCAAAGGAGATCAAGCGCCTTTCGGTGGAGCCTACAGTCCTCTCACCCGATTCTCCCGCGAGCCCGCTTTGCGGAATGCCCACTATTTCTTGCGAGGAGAGCAGCCCCGGCGGCTGGCAGTTTCGACTACTGGCCGGTGAGCCGATGCCGAGGTCTCGGCCAATCGCATCCGGCGGCAGCGGATGAAAAGCGTCCATCGTCCCCAAACGCACCATCACGGCCCAGCAGGCCGAGTTCACCGTGGTAGAGGCGCCCGATCTGCACGCAAACCAGGTCCCTCGTGGTGTGGACGATCCGCATACCCCAGGGAAGACCTCCCGCGGGATCAGAAGCACTCACCGCGAGCAGACGAGCGCCGCCGCGGGCGGGCACTCCGAGCCCTGCCGTCGGGGACAGTCCGTGAGTCGGGCGCACCGCGGAGCCGGTTGTGAGGATGCCGGTGAAGGCGAGTGCGGTGGCGGTCACTGCCAACAACGCCGCCGCCGCGACCAGACCCAGGGGGATACTTCGGCGGCGTGTCGGCCGTCGCCGGCTCGGCTTCTCAGTCGGGCGTGGCACAGCCTCAATCAGTTGCTGTTCGAGCCGGTCAAGGTAATCGGTCATTTCGGTGCCTCCACCATCGCTTCGCGCAGGGTTTGCAGGGCTCGGCTTACGCGCTTGCGCACGACGGCCTCGGAGCAACGCAATTGGCGCGCGATCTCCGGATAGTCCTGCTCTTCTAAGATGCGTGCCCGCAGCGCCGCGAACTGCTCCCGCGGCAGGAGTTCCGCCAGCTCGAGGGCGAAATCCGTGGCGTCGATGAGCTCCTCGATACGCCGCAGATCCTCGTCATCGACGCTGAGCGGCGCCAACGCGAGCTGTCTACGCGCCACCTGCTCAACCTGCCCGCGCCTCATGCTGTCGGCCAACTTGTTGCGGGCGATCGTCATCAGCCAGGCCACCGGCTCGTCGGGCACCTCCCGCTCAGTGTCAAGCACCGCTCCCAGCGCCGCCGCGAACGTCTCTGCCAGTAGATCGGCCGCCAATTCCGGATTCCTGACGCGCTGTCCCAAGTAGGCCAGAACCACCTCCCGATGGCGGCGATAGAAGGCCCCAAACGCTGCCCGTCGCCGGCGCGGGCGGCGTGCAGCAACTCATGGTCAGGGCGGCGCTCTACAGGCATCTCTGCCTTTATTGACGCACGATCACCAATCCTGTGACACGTTCCAGGCGGCTTCCATAACGCTTCCATCCGACGAGCGGGAGGCCGGGTCTCACCGCGCCGCGCAACTCCGTTCCATTACAGAGGATTCGACGATGGGCGACCCTGATTGCGTCTGCGGGTCAGGCCCGCCTTCCACGGCAGGCATCCCCACGGTCCGGCGGAGACACTTACGACAGCCGTGGGGGCGAATCGGGCAGCGTGGGGCAGGCTGGGCGCAGGTAGGCCCTGGTCCGGCCCCGCACGTCAACGAGCCCGCCCGTCCGGCGGCTCACCGGGCTGCCATGCCCGGGTGACACCGTCTCGAGGAGCCATCGCGGCGAGGCTCCTTTCCCTCGGCGAGCCCGGCGCGGACCATCTGCGCGGCGACGCGCGACGCTGGTTCTCCCCGCTGTTCGGCGACGTGCCGCGAGGCGGAGTGCAGCGACGCAGAGCGGCGGGGTGGCCTTTGCTGTCGGACGCCGCGGGCGGCGATTCGGCGGGATTTGGGCAGCGGAATCATTAACACCGATGGCCACTACCAACGGACACAACCACCCGAAGGCTCGCCGCCGGCTGGACCCGCTCTTGACGCGGCATCCATCGAGGCCGTGGCGCGGCGTGTGGTCGAACTGATCCGCGATGTACTCCATCGGCTGCTGAAGCCCGTCGCTTGGATCGTCTTCCTTCCAAAACGCACTAATCTTAGGCCGCCGGATTAGACGACCGGCGCTGATAGTCAACGCGAAGAACGAGACGACAAGGGAGATGACGGCCAGCAGGTCGGGGTTCTTGTGTCGTGCAAACTGGCGTGCGAATTGGCAGTTATTGGCAGGCGAGCCGCCGAACCAAGCTCATACGCCACGAAGCGCAAGGCTGCGGAACCTGAAATCCAGCTCCACCACGGGGATTCAGCGATGGGCGATCCTGGATTCGAACCAGGGACCTCTTCCTTATCAGGCCACCTGCCGCTTGCGCCGAAAACACCGTGATCGCCAGTGTTCATAGGGAATCATGGCCGCTGGGCCGCGCCGCGGATAGGCGTGGATTCGGGGCGATTCGGTGGGATTTGGGCAGCGGAATCGGACTGCTGCCCAAACGCTATGCGGCGACTGCTTCCTTGGTGTCCGCCGGCTCGACCTCGATGGCCCGCGGGTACAGCGCACCGAGATCGGTCGCGTGCAGGGCGCGGGAGACGGCGCCCGAGGCGATCTCGGCCGCGGCGGCGGCGTCCTCGGCGTCGGTGGCAACCGTGATGCGCGCTGTCGTACTGTCGTCCCACGAGATCACGGGGCCGAGGTCTCCGTGATTGTGCTCAAGCCAGCCGATCAGGCGCTCCCACGAAGCCTCCTCGGCAAACGGGACGCCGGGGATCTGGACGAAGATGCGGTATTCCATACTCACTGCTTATACCCCTTCCGCTTGAGATCGGCAAGGAGGTTGCTCCAAGTTCGCTGTGAGGAGGGGGTGCCGGGCATCCGTGCGGGAGCGGTTGAGCCGTCCGGCGGGAAGAGCAGCCAGTACTCCTTGCGCTTCTCGACGCGCCACCCCTGGCGCTCCAAATCTCGGCGCAGCTTCTTAGCGTCCCCCTGGTAGCTCACTGCGGCCGGAGGCCACCCGATGCCCCTGCGGATGGCCGTTTGACGATCAGCCGGGAGAAGATCGGTCTGCCCCGGCCCAGCGCGGACAAGGAGGCGGAGCCGACGCCTCCGGTGCACGTAGCGGCGGCCACCCGGCCGCGACAACTCCCGCCGGCCGGGGTGCCCGTAGTCCTCGCGCACCCTCGGCTACCGCCTCGTGCCCCTCCTCGGTGCCGCCTTTCGTTCGCGTCGCCCGCCAGGGTCAACGTGCCCACTCGCCTGGCGCGGCGCCCGGCACCCATGCCCGCGTGACGCCGCCGCCCTCTTGGCGAAGTTCCCGGCTGTAGTCGCCGAGCTGCACGTGGAAGGCCAGCTCGTGCCGTGGGTCGTCTGCTACTTGGTCGATCCAGTCGCGCCAGACAGGCCGCGTAGTGGCCGACGCGCGCGCAGAATGAGGGCTGGCCGGTAGATGCTGGTCAGTCCTCATGTCGGCCGCCGATCCGTGCCCCAGCTTGTCGCCCTTGCGTCTCTTTGCCGGCGACATCGTGCGGCTTACGCCTCTCCTCCTCAAAGATGGCCTCCCATGCCTCGTTGACATTCTTCCACCCAGCAAGGCTCGTCCTTATGAGCTTGCCGGCCCGAAGGGCACTCAGTACGCCCAGGAACCCGACCAAGGACGTCTGCTACCACTGGCGACCGTCATTGACCGGCGCCGCAAACCACGCGAGAACAAATGCGGCGGTGATGGCGAGGTACGCATATCCGAATCCGCGGGAGGCGCTTGTCGCACCCTTTGCCTTCGCCAGAAATGCCGGATTGCGGCGCTGAAACTCGAGGCCCGTGACGTTCGGCTCCACAAATAGGCGCAGATAAGCACCACCACTTGCGACCCCTTGACTTGCGCGGATTGTCAACTGCTCAGCCACGAGCGTTACACCTGCCGCAAGGTCGACCAAAAAGCATGTCTCTGTGGCCGATCGGGCTGGGGCCGAGCGCACGAGCAGGCCGAGAATCAAGCCGCTGGCTGCGAGCGTGAAGCCAAGGAATCCCTGGCGCTCGCGTTGGTCCTGGCGCATCCCCTCTCGGATGAACTCGTACTCAGCCAGGTAGGCCGCGGTCGAGGTCGTCCGATGGCTGGAATCAGGCATGTAGCCAAGCGATGGCCGTGTCGCGCCCAGTCATTGGAGGCGCGCAGCTCGCAGCCGCTCTGAACGCTCGCTGCGCACAAGTGCTCGCCCGCACTTTATTGCTTCACCCAGCGCCAGCAGACGGTCTTGCGGCATTACGCGCACGCGTACACCAGGCTCGCCACCGTTGAGCCTGTACGCCCTGTACGCGCTCACGTCAGGGACCGAACGCTTGAGAGCACCCGAGAACGCACCCACGACCCGGTGAGCAAGGTTGTCGATGTCGGTATGGTTGGCGCTGCCACCACGAAACGCGATGTCGAGAGCCACCGAACCCCCAAAACGGACCGTGACCATTCGCGTTTTTGCGAGCTGGCTCCACATCTCTTGCTCGATTTGCTGCGACCAACGTGGCTCGCCATTCGCACGCGAGCGTCGTGGCGGTGCGGACACGAGAAGGCAACCTGGTCCGGTATCGCGAAGGGTCAACACATCCGCCGTGTCGAGGCGGTGCGCCTCGTCGTGCCACCTGGGCGGTCCTCCGGGCCGGTCGCGGCTGTCGAATCCTTGATCGCACAGCCACCTGGCGCGCTCGCGCGCTATCTGACTTTGGAGGCTCTCTCGCGCGGAAGCGCGGACTTCCCGGTCTGCGAGTTCTGACGCGAAGGAATATCAAGATCCACAATAGCGTCGGGGTCTTCGGCGAGCTGTTCGTCTTCCTGCGCATCAAGACCTTCTATGACTTTAAGCTCCCCTGCCTCCTGGCTAAGTAGCCAGCGGTCGTGCTCGTCAAAGGTGCTCCCCCACCCGCGACTGGGTGCCTCCACGGCAAGCTCATCGGCGAGCCGGAACGCCCTGTCGAAGTCGTCACAGAACACCCTGAGCGGTAGACAGACAATCTCAGTCTTGGGGCGCTCGACGTCGCCGATCCTGCGATGTACTTCGAGGTGGTCGACGACGGCGTCATCGGGGAATGCGAGACCCTTGAGAAGGTCCAAGTGCTCCTTGGCGATCCGCCCAACGCCGAACTGCTCGAACCGCCGTGGCAGCGTCACATCCAGCCGAACGGCGACGCTGGCGCGAAAGGCCGGCGCCGTGCGAGCTGGGACGCGAGCTCTTGTCTCGCGCGCCGCCTCGCCAGTTGGAGCCGAGCGGACTGCCGTGGCCGTGGCTTGCGCAGTGGGGTATCCCCCTCAAGCGTGACTCGAACCTCCCTCTTGGTTGCGGCAAGGACATTGAGGAAGTCCGTCTCTGAGGAAGTCCGTCTCCTCGCTTCGGGTGGTTAGCAGCATCGCTCGGTCCCCTGATTGAGGTGCTGGCCGAGCGCCTCATAGCACTCATGGAGCGTCGTGAATAGGCAGAAATGGGCAGCACCCGCAAGTTTGGTGTCCCGAAGGTCGCCCGCTTGGCTTTCTAAGCAGAGCAGAAAACCGCTCAAGAGCAAGGGATTCATCGTATGGGCGATACTGGGTATAGCGCGAACCGGGCGGATGGCGTCGAGTTCGAGGGTTGGGCGCTGGATGTCGGGGCGTAGGGCGCTGTCGCCGTGAAGTTCCTGCCGCGTCGTAGGCGATGATTGGTCGGTGGCAAAGACCAAGCGTACGCAGGAGGATCACTGGCAGCCCGTCTTCTACGAGACGGCTCGCGGGGAGCGACCGGCATGGGGCTTCCTCACCGGCAAGAAGACCCCTATTGATGTTCGGATCGAGCTGCTGACGACCGTGAGGGCCGTGCTTCAGGTCGGCCCGCCGAGGTTCCCCACCTCGACGCAGCGCTGGCGTCTGATGCACAAGCCGGCCAGCAAGAAGGAGGTCGATCTCAGCGGTATCTGCGAGGCGCGAGACAAGCACTCCAACAAGCTCTACCGGCTGTTCTGCGTTATCGACCGAAACGCGCCGGCACATGGGCTGGCTCTGCCCTCGCTGGTGTTGCTCGGCGGCGTGGTCAAGCCCGCGCGAACAGAGGCGCCGCAGTCGGAGTACCGGCGGATCGACCGCTACCGCAAGGACTACCAGGCGACTCACCGCGTCGCGCTCGGACGCGGTGGCGCCGAGTGGTGGCCGGATGTCGGTCCCGATATGTCATAGCTTCTATGCTACGATCTGCTCTCCCCAAACTGAGGTGACCGAACGATGCACAAGTCCAAGGAAAGCGCCGTCTTCGCCGAACTGCTCGCCGGGAGCTTCCCGACCGCTGAGGGCCGCGCCGCTCACGAGCGCGAGGTCGCAAAGCTGGTCGCGTTCGCCGAACTGCTGATCGCGCTGGACGAGGTTCGCGCGGGGAGCAAGATCTCCAAGGCCGAGCTGGCGCGTCGTGTTGGCGTCAAGCCCTCGGTGATCTCGCGGCTGCTGGACGGCAAGGGACGCAACGTGCAGCTGGACACCGTCGCCGACGTCGCCGATGCGCTCGACGTCTACATCGAGATGCGCGTGCGTCCGCAGCCGAAGGGCAAGCGGGCGCGACACGCTCCGATCGAAGTCCTGGCCGCGTAAGGCAGTAGCGAGAGCGCTGGCAAGCTCCCCCAGGCAGCTCCAGCGCGCCTACGCTCAGTTCGGCAGCGGCACCTTCCGCGACGATCTTCTTGGCAGAAGGATGCTCGCCGCTGAGTTGCTATCCCAGCCCTCGATCCCGATGCGCGATGTGGCACGGCTGGTCGGCTACAGTCAGCCGCCGCACTTCGCGCGGGCGTTCCGACGCTGCTACGGGGTTTCGCCCTCCGTCTTTCGTGCCGGAAAAAGCGCTCGTTGTCGTCCGCTAATGCTGGCGCGATAGCGCTAGCTGCGTCCATCGAGGAAGGCGTCTGAAAGCTCGATGGGTTCGACGTTGGGATGCTCAACGAGCCGGCTAGTCAGGCGGATGATTCGCCCGTTTACGTGGGGTCGCCGCTCGAACATCTCGTTGACGACTGCACGGGAACACGGATTGCTTTCTCGATACGCAGGTCTTCCGTGAAGACGACCACGATCACAGCGTCATAGCCGTCGTCAGAACGGATGGGCGAGAGGTTGCGTCGCTTGCCGCCTTCGTTCCGGCGCAGCGCCTTGACCTGTAGGAGTTCCGTGCCGACACGCACGTCCCACGTCTTCTGACTGAACGAGCCGCGTTCCCCGCCGTAGTGGAGCGCCACCAATTCCTCGGCGATGTCAGCGATCGGACTGTTGAACGTGCGGACTACCCCGCGCCTGCGAAGCTCGCGCGGGGAACCCGCCCACAACGCGAGCAGTTCACGCACCGACAGGCCGGCAAGATCGACGGATGCCATGCCCTAGCTTTTCACGGCTGAAGATCGGGAGTCCGGTGTCGCAGGCAGTCGTCCCTGATCCCGACGAACCCGCCCAGCTCGCCTATATGCCGGGTGTGCAGCCGTTGACGCTCTGCCGGAATGTCCTCTTGCGAAGGCCGGGGCGGTCGATCTCGGTTCGTAGGCGCTTGGCGTCGCGTTGCGACACGCCGCCTTTGCCTCTAATGGGTTCGCCGCGGCCATAGATCGTCATTACGAGCGTCGTATATGCCAGCGCCTGCCGCGGACACCAAGCGAGCCCGCTCAGTTCGGCCTTTGCGGGCCATTGCCTAACGCCGTTCCGCATCGCCCCCCGGCCGGTGGCGACTGGCTTTGCCCAGCCGGACCAGAGCGTCGCGCACATCGCAGGGCCGAGCCGGCCGCCCGGCGGCTGTGGCGTCCAGGGAACCTTTATGTTGCTGCCGGGAACCTCCAGGCCGTTGAAAAGCACGCAATCGCCGCGGGCGACCGTAGTACGTTCACTCGGATCGTTCGGGTTGAACAGGGCCGCGGTCACGCGACAGGGAAACGAGCCGGTCTGACCCTTTGGCCAATATTTCGGTGCCCTGGCGCCAGGGGCGAGCGACAGTGCATACGTCGTGTAAACGGGTTGCCCGCCGCACGCGACGAGCCCGCCCAGCGTCACCGTGACCGGGCTCGTCGATGTCGCGTCCGTCATCAGCCGGACCTGGCCGCTGCCGGTCGCCTGCGAGCCTCCCCAGGACGACCAGGTGATCTGCTGGACGTAGTTCGTCACTTCCAGGTATTCAGCCGGCCCGTGATCCGGGCCAAACGAGCTAGGTTCAGCGGCCGCACTCGCGTACAGCGCGTTGATGAAGACACGCGAGGACGCAGCGCGTCCGCGCGGCTCGGCGCTCGCGACGTTGGCGCCTGAGCTTGCGGCGAGAACGGCAATCAGCAACCCCAGCCTCATGATCCGGTTCGAGTTCATGGTGTCGCGTGGCACATCTCTAACTCTCTCCTCTAACCGTTGCCGTTGTGACGGCGCGTTATTCGATCCCGTGAACGGGAACCGGGAAGCCGCTGAAACGAAACGTTGAGCTGCTGTAACCGAGTTCATCGCTCGCGTTGAGGCCCCAACATTCGACAGCGCCATCGGCCAACAGGGCGCACGTGTGGGCACCCCCGGCCGCCACCGCGGTTGCCGTATTGATTCCGGACACGCCGGCTGGTGTCTTGCTGCAGGGAGGTTCGAAGAGTCCTTTTGCGGGACACGTTTCGGGCGGAGAAGCACCCGTTCCTAGCTGTTCCTGGGCGTCATAGCCCCAGCAGTCGATGCCTCCGCCTGCCAGTAGAGCACACGTGTGGTATTCGCCGGCCGTGAGTGAGATGGCATCGCTGATCCCGGTTACGGCAACCGGCCTCGAACTGCCGGTGGTCGTGGCGTTACCCAGTTGTCCATACTGGTTGCCGCCCCAACATTCGACCGCGCCGCCGCCCAATAGTGCGCAGGTATGTTCCGCTCCGGCAGCAACGGCTACTGCGTTACTGATCCCGGTAACAGCGACCGGCGTGGCGCTGCACGCGGCACCACCGTCGTAAGAGCACGTTTCGGGTCCCGTGGTTTCGCCATCGCCTAGCTCGCCGGCGGCATTGGCGCCCCAGCAGTCGACTGTTCCACCAGCGAGTACGGCGCACGCGTGCTGATACGGGCCGCCAGCAACAGCAATCGCAGTTGCGCCGCCTATGGCGCTTACTTCGACGGGCGTGAAGCTGCAAGGCGCATGTCCGCTCGTGACTCCGCATATGTGGGGTCCGACCGTCGTGCCATCGCCGAGATCGCCGTCGCGGTTCATCCCCCAACACTCGACCCGTCCGAGTGCGACTATCGCGCATGTCTCGTTCCCCCCGGCTGAGGCTATCGCGGTGGCGCTTCCGATACCACTCGTTTCGAGCGGCAGCGGAGAGAAGGCACCATGTTCGCCAGCTCCCAGTTCTCCGTATTCGTCACCGCCCCAGCATTCGACGTGATGTCCGCTCAGGAGAGCGCAAGCGTCGCCGCCTCCGACGACTGTTGCAGTTCCCGTTGCGATGCCTGTGACTTTGACGGGTGTGGGTTCGCATGGCCCGAGCGAGCAGCCGCTGTCCGACCCGATAGTTGTGCCGTTGCCGAGCTCGCCGGCGCCGTTGGCGCCCCAACAGTCCACGGAACCGTTTGCGAGCAGGGCACACGTGTCTAGTCGTCCGGCGGCGACGGCCGTGACGCTGCCACCTCCTGAGCCGGGCATTCCGCCGCCTCCCCCCGGTGCCTGACCGCCTCCTCCTCCGGGTGGGGTTGCTCCACCGCCACCACTCGGGCCGCCGCCAGCTGACCCGCCGCTACCGCTGCTGCCACCGGGGACCGCCAACGGAAGGTTCGAAAAGCCAGGGTCACCTGGCGCACAGGTGACCGCGAGCCAAGGGCTGCCGAAATGAGTCGGTGAGTACTTGATGCACTTGCCGTGCTGAACGACGTCTACTGCCACACCAAACTCGTGTGCCGACTCAAATAGGCTGCCGAGCGAGTGGCCGACCGAAGGCGCGAGCGCGCACCCCAGCGAGCCGAGCGCCCCTGCCGGCGCGAGAACACCAAGAATGTCGCTTACCCAGCCGCAGGCGACGCCGATGTACTTGGCCGGCTCGCTCGGGTCGGACGCGAGCTCGTCTCCCGAGCATGCACCGTCCGCGAAGAGACTCAGATCGTGAACCGCTGGCCCGCCCCGCAACCCGATCGCCTGCGCCAACACGCCGCATACCATGCTCGCGCTGATCGGGAAGTCAGCGCTTGGGTCCAAGCCGAACCCGTAGCACAGGACCATCCGCATGCTTTCTTGCCGGTTGTACCAGGTGGTCTTCCCGATCGTCTTGCTGCTGGCATCTGGAAAGGCGGCGTAGCACGGGGATGATTGGCGAGCGTTCCTACGAGGCTGAGCCGCGTTCCGCCCTTGCTTGTGACGGTTATGCTTTTGCCCGCGGCTTCTGTGGCTTGCGGTGACGGCCCGCAGCCCTGCCGCCGCTCCGCGCGCCCCAGCGCTAGCGCTGGCGTGGTCGACCGCTAGTAGAGCAGTCGTCGTCGCCAGCGCCGCCGCTGCCAACGCCGCGCTCCGTCCCCTTCTTATGCGTGGTTTGTGCCTTGTCATGTCGGCCTCCGACACCCGAGTCGTGGTGATGTCCCGACCCATGCCCCGTGTTCTTGTCGCGGAACGGTATTGCATAGCTCGCTGTTCCGACTGCCCGTAGCTTCGCCCGGCGAGGGAGCGCGGAGACATGGGGCGCACACACTATCGGGAACTTGTTCCCTAGGCAGGGAGGGTCTACCCACCGAGGGTTCAGGGGGTGCGCATCAGCCAAACCCCACAGGTTGCCCTCGGCCGAGCAGTCCGCCTTCGCCGCGAGGAGATCGGACTCACCCAAGAGTCCCTTGCCGACGCCGCCGACCTCGATGCGACCTCGATTCGAGGCCTTGAGCGCGGAACATCCAATCCCACCTGGGATGTCGCCGATCGTGTCGCACGCGCTCTCGGCCTTGCACTCCACGAACTCGCCAAGCGCGCGGACGAGCTGGAGACCAACGACCGCCGACCCACCGACCAATCGCTACCGCGAGACGCCAGTTGACGCCATCCGTCGGCGGTCAACTCTGCCCGAGCAACTGCGGGTACATGACCGGGTCTCGCGCGTGGGCTGGAGCCCGAGCTGTTCGTCGAGGGCGTGGGTGAGGTCGTAGCGCTGCTGCGCTGTCGAGAAGTTGCCGCACACGAGCGTGATCCCCGGTAATCGCCGGTAAAGCAGGGGTTGCGTGCCTGCCGAGGGGAGCGTAGACGTAGCCCGGTGGCACCTTCAAGCGTAAAGCTCGCCGGTCTGCTCGTCGGCCGTCGTGTGAGCGACCTGTGAGCCGCGTTGAGGGCCGCGTTGAGGGCCGCGAGAAGCCCTTGACATCCGCCGGGGATCGTGCTCTCGTTGGTGGGCTGGGGTCCGTCCCGGAGCCCAGCGGTCTTCCGCCGGCACACAACTGCATGAAGAGGTCGACTGATGATGTTCAACACCATCCCCAACACCAGACCTCTCCCGTTCCGGGCGAGCGGCACGATCGCTCCAGGCGGACCGCGAAGCGAGCGCGTCGCGCGAACGCTTCCGCAGCGCCGGCCCGCCATAGCCGCGGCAAGGCCAACCGAGGTGCCGAGCCGATGCTCGTCCAGCCGCGGTTTGAGTCGCTCGACACGCAACAGGCGACGCAGGCCGTCGAGCTGCTCGCGAGGTTGATCGCCGCCGCAGCTCGCGGGCGCGACGATCAGGACGGGCAGCTCGCTGACAGTGGGCGTGTCAGCAGCCATCAGCGCGATGAGGATGCCGGTCGCCGGCGCTCTCATGTTGCCAATCGCTGCACGTCCGACTGGCAAGCTCAGCGACGTGAAAGCCGCCTTTCTGTCGCGGTTTCGGGTGGGTCGCCCGCGCCCGACTGTATTGGTGAATCTCGTTCTTTGGGGTCTTCGTGACTGCCACGGCGAGGCGGCGGCGCGTGCCTCATGGTCCGGTGGCGGTGGTGTCGTTGAGCGAGCTCGATCTGCGGATCATCGGGCTGATAAGCGATCAGCGTGTCGTGACTTCGACTCAGCTTGAGTGTCTGCTTGCTGATGTGCCTGGTCGCACGCTTCGTTACCGCACCGATCATCTGCACCGTGCTGGTCTGCTCGGTCGCAGCCGCCCCTACCGTGAGCGTGGCTCCGCGCCGTATCACCTGTGGCCCTCGCGTCGTGCGGACACGCTCGCGCGTGGAGCGCCCGCACCGCGCGGTGGCGAGCGTGCCGAGCCGAACCCGTTGTTCTTGGCGCACGCGGCGGGCGTGACCGAGCTCTATGCGCTGCTCGCCACGCAGACGCCGGGTGTGCGTCTTGCTCGCTTTGAGCGTGAGCCGCGCGAGCCGTTTACGGCGGAGGGGCGCTCGCGGACGCTGGCGCCGGACGCGCTGGTCGAACTGCACGACGGGCAGGGCCCTGGGCTGCTCGCGTTCGTGGAGCTTGACCTGGGAACGATGAGCCACGCGCGGCTGAAGGTCAAGGCGGGAGCCTACGCCACCTACGCCGCGCAAGCCGCATGGACAGAGCGCTACGACTTCTGCCCCTGCCTGCTGTTCATCACGACAACCGATGCGCGGGCCGTCGCGTTCCTGAAGGTGCTGGCCGGGCTGCTACAGAAGGCCGGACGCGGCGGCTTCTACGACAACCGTGCCGCGAACGTCTCGTGGTTTGCGGCGGGCGCGTGCGCGATGGCACGCGAATCACACCGGGCGCTCAGTGAGCCGTGCTGGGATGATCTGACGCTATCGGGCGGTGGGCTGTGCCTGCTTGACTGTCTGCGTGCCGCCCGCGCCCCCTACGACACCGCACGAGCCGAGGAAGACACCGCACAGCGCGCGAGCGAGGCCGAGCGGGAGCGGCTGCGCTCTGATCCCGACGCCTGGCGCGCGCTGCTACAGGAGCATCGCCTGTACGCCCGCAGCGAGCACTTCGAGCAGTTCGGAACGACAGCTATGTGCGTGGTTGAGCTACTGCTCGCGTCTACACAGCCGATGGAGCCGGTCGAGCGCTCTGCGTTCGCGGCTGTTGCTCGCCAGCTCGACCCCGATCCACTGGAGGGCAGGCTCGCACCGGAGCCAGTGCCCGCGATAGTCAAGGATCGGGAGGCGGTCGCGCGGCTCGCCGACGCCTACCGGGCGCGCCAGCGCGAGCGCGTGGCACAACTCGCCCACAGCTATGGTTCCGGGCCGAAGCTGCGCCGCCACCACGACCAGCTTGCCTCCGGCGGACTGATCGACGTGTTCGCCTGCGAGCACTTGGAGCAGGACGCCGCTCGTGACGAGCAGGCGCGCGCTGAGCAGGAGCAACTGCGCATCGGCTACCTGGCCTGGCGTGAGCGTGAGGCCAAGCGACGGAAGCACGACATCCCTCTGCACGCCCGGCTCGCCCAGGGGCGCGCCGCGGTGCTCGCGCTCATCGACGGCGAGCAGCTGCGCGTCTGCTCGTCCTGCGGTGAGATCGCCTACCCGGCCGAGCCCGTCTCCGATCCCCACCGCTACGCCGAGTGGCGGCCACGCCGAGAGGCGCCGCGCTGCCATTTCTGCGGCGCACACGACCTCGACGGTTGGGAGCAGGACCGCCTGCCCGAACTGCTTTACGGCGGCGCCTACCGGCCGCGGAACCTGGACTTGCGATCCGCCGACGGATCTGATCTCCTCGACCGTGAACGGCCGTTCGGCGACGAACAAGAGGAGCAGTGGTCATGACGCACGTCTGCCTGTACACCCGCATATCGACAGATGAAGATCACCAGCCGACCTCGCTCGGCATCCAGCGCGAGCGCCTGGAGCGCTACTGCCAGGCGATGGAGGACTGGCATATCGCCGCCGCGTTCGAGGACCAGGCGACCGGCACGACCCTGGAGCGTCCCGGCCTGGAGGCCGCGCTCGACCTTGCCCGGCAGGGCCGGATCGAGCTGCTGCTCGTCTACCGCGTCGATCGCCTCAGCCGCAAGGTGCGCCAGCTCGCCGCCTTCTGCGAAGAGCTCGACCAGCTCGGGGTCGTCCTGAAGTCCGCGACCGAGCCGTTTGACACCGGGTCACCCGCGGGGCGAATGATGCTGCAGATGCTCGGCGTGTTCGCCGAGTTCGAGCACGCCACGGTCGTGGACCGCGTCACCGCAGGGCTTGAGCGGCGCGTGCGCGAGGGCCGCTGGATGGGCAGACGCATCCCCTACGGATACACACGCGACCCGGACAGCAAAGCGCTCCTGCCGTGCCCGGTCAAGGCGCCTGTGCTCAGACACATCTTCGCCCTGTACACGCAGGAAAGGCAGGGCACTACCTCGATCGCGCACAGGCTGGAGGCCGAGGGCGCCCCACCACCGCGACAACATGGCTGGTCGCCAAACGCGCTGCAGGTGATCCTCGCAAACCCCGCCTACCTCGGCCTGATCCGCTGGAACGGCAAACTGTATGACGGCCAACACGAGCCGCTGATCGACAAGACCACGTTCGAGCAGGCCCAGCAGATCCTCGCCCGACGCTTCAAGGACGCCACGCTCAGGCGCGGCAACCCCACGCCCTTCCTGCTCTCCGGGCTCGTGCGCTGCCAGCATTGCGGACGCGCCTACGTCGGCACCTCCGCCCACGGCCGCAACGCCCGCTACACCTACTACGCCTGCTCCACCCGCTACAAGTACGGTCGCGCCCGCTGCGCAGGACAACGGCTGTCCAAGGAACGCCTGGAGCACGCCGTGCTCGCTCAGCTCGCCACCATCTACCGCGACGGGCAACTCATCAACGACGCACTCGCCAAAGCCGCCGAGCAGGCCAGCACGGACCGCCCCGAGCACGAGCAACAACTCGCCGGCGTGCGCGCCGACATCCAAAACCTCGAACGCAAGATCGACAGCTACCTACAAGCGTTCGAGGACTCAAAGCTCGACCCCGACATCTGCCAGAAGCGCATCGAGTGCCACCACACACGCCTACAAGCCCTGCGCGACCGAGAAGCCGACCTCGTCCAAACGCTCGCCGCACACGCCGATACACAGCCCGACACGGCAAACCTGGCCGCGCTCGCCGACCAACTCGACCGGCTCATCGCCACCGCCAACCCCGAGCAAGCCAAGGAGCTGCTGCGCCTCCTCATCAAGGACATCCGCGTCCACGACCAGCACACGATCATCCCCACCTACCGCGTCCCACCAGCGGTTCGCACAATGCACAGAACAGTGGGCGATCCTGGACTCGAACCAGGGACCTCTTCCTTATCAGAGAAGCGCTCTAACCGACTGAGCTAATCGCCCTTTGCCTGCAAACGAGCGGTTTCTGCCAATGTTGGCCTAAACGCGATTGCCCTACGGGGCACATTTAGGGCACACTCGGCGGAAAACGCTCTGCATCGCAACCAGCATGTTATCGCCCGGACCCCATCAGAGATTGGTGTGCGCGACGGTCGTGGGCGACTCGTGGGAGCGCTCCAACGGGCTCACCGTTGACCAACTATCAGGGTGGATATCTGATAGGGTCCGCGGGTCCACCAACTATAAGGGTGGTGCTGGACTCGGAGGCGGGCCTTCCGTCCTGGGAGTCGATCCCGAAAGGGGACGCCGATGAAGCCACGTTTGCGCTTCTACGGGCTCGCTGTGAGCGCCGTTGGACTGGCGAGCCTCTACATCGTTCCGGTGGCGTCCGCTCACATGGGCTGGGCGTAGCAGGACACGTCGTCGGGTCGCGCGAGAGCGCGGCGGGCAGTACCCAAGACCGCGCCTCGGCGTGGTCTTGGTCGTTCAGGGCGCGTGCGATGTCGTGGTCGTGGTTATCGAGCGGTGGGCAGGCTGAGGCGCACGTGCGAGCCGCTGCCCGGCTCAGACTGCACGGCGAGGGTTCCGTGCGCGACCTCGGCCTTCTCGGCGAGAAAGCGCGTGCCGAAGTGTCCTTCTGCCCGCCGTCGCTCGATGTCCTCCACTGAGAAGCCCTGGCCGTCGTCATCGACGGTCAGGATGACCTCCGTGCCCTCGGCCACGAGAGCGACGGCGACGTGCGTTGCTCGCGCATGGCGGGACACGTTGGCGAGTGCTTCGCCGCAGACGCGATGCACGAGTTCGAGCGCGGGACGGTCAAGGGGCACGACATCGGGGATCGCAACATCCACGTCGACTCCGCGCTCGCGCAGCGCGCGGAGTTGCTTCGTCGTGACTTCTTCGCGTAATCGGCCGGGCTTGTCGAGGTCGTGCGGGGAGAGCGCGAAGATTTGCGTGCGCAGCTCGCCCTGCACCTTGCGCAGCTCGTGGGCTGCTTCTTCCATTGCCGCGCTCTTGTCGCTGGCGTCTCGGGCCGCTGCGCTCAGGATGAGAGCAAGCCCGCTGATGTGCGCGACAGGTCCGTCGTGCAAGTCGCTGGCGGTCTTGAAACGCTCGTAGTCCGCCGCAGTGATGATCCGTTGCAGCAGCTCCACGCGCTCGCGCGCATGACGTTCTCGATCCGCCGTGTGAGCGTTCGTGCGCGCAGCAAGCATGACGAGGAATCCTTGAATCGAGACGACTGGCGCGAGCCACATCGCAAGGTACGGTGCGCCGTCCTGTGAGTAGAGGCCGAAACCGGCGGCGCCGAGGCCGTATGCCAGCTCGTAGGGAATGACGCTGGTCGTGCTGCGAAGGAAGGTCCAGATGGAGACGCCCGACGAGAGGCTGACCGCTCCCGCCAGAACAGCGCTGTTGACGAGGTAAGACGCGGCGCCGGCACCTAGCCCGGCGAGGGCGACGATCCACAACCTCGATCCCGCTGTGCGCGTAAGCGCATGGAATGTCTCGTATGCCGCGACGTTGACAAGAAAGAAGTTGGCGAGGTTCAGCGTCGCTCGAAACGAGCCCGTGCGCAAGCGGACAGCCATCGCCGCGGTTGCGGCAGCTGCCGCAACCAACGCTCCCACCGGACCGAAGGCGAAGCTCAGCGCCAGGTGGACGAAGGCGGTAGGCGACCACGGCGCGCTCACACCACCGAAGGACCGCACCATCACGAGCACAAGCGCAAAGATTGCGACGGCGCCGAACGCAAGAGTTGGTGCATCTGATGGCGCCCGCACGGTTATCAGCGCGACCGTCACGGCTACGAAGCAGATCGCCACGACGTAGGCGATGAGCTGCGCCGAGTAGGTGATCGGCACGGACGCGGGCTCTGGCGGGATCGCTGCGAGAAGGCGTGCGACCATTCCGGGCCGTCGAGAACGCGAGACGGCAGTCGTAGACATGCGTCCCACCTCCATGCTCGATCGACAGCTCGACTGACCATAACCAGGAAGGGTCCACCGCGGGCTTTAGGGAGTGCGTGGTACGGCGAGGTCGTGTCAAGGCACCTTGCGGACAGTCGCTCTCGCCTGCGGCGCTGGCGTTGCAATACCCGGCGGAGTACCTGCCGGCAGTAGTCCCTCCAACCACCGCTCACCCACCCTCGGTGCTGCCGTAGACGACAGCCCCACTATCGCGCATCACGGTGAGACGGCAAGCGATCAACATACAGGCGAGCGAGGCGGTGGATCGCGTCGTGCGTGAGTAGGACGTTGGTGTCGAGGACCGCCCCCTTTGGCGTCACTCGGCCGCCCGTGCGGCTGTGATCGCCTCATCGACAACCGACACGTCGAGGCCGGCGTCCGCGACGCTCTGGCGGACCTGAGCCAAGCGGGCTCGCAACTCCTCCTGCGCCACCCGTCGTCGCGTCTCGGTCAGCCGGTCGTACTCGGCCGGGCTCACAAGGACCGCCAGGGCCTCGCCTCGGCGCGTGAGGACGACGGCCTCGTCGTCGGCCGCGACCTCCTCCGCGAGCTGGCCGAGCTTGCTTCGCGCCTTGTCCACTCCGATCGTTCGCTCCATGCCGTATCTCCTATCGGTCTACCGTACCGTCAACCTTACGTGATGCCGTACGGAAGGTCAAGGAGCCCGGTCGGCTTGGCGACCTCATCCACACCAACGATCAGGGTGGATGTCTGCTAGGGTCCGGTGCTCAACCCACTATGAGGGTGGTTGCTCGTCGTCTCGTCCAAGCGTGGAGGTCTCGATGCACATGTCATTCGGTCGGTCCAGCGTGCCCGTAGTTGTGCTCGTGGCACTTAGCTGTGCGCTCCTCAGCAGCTCGGCGCTCGCTTCGTCAGGCGCGGTCGCGCTTCGGCGAGCGTTCGGTCAGGTGTTCCTCGCCGCCAAGACGGGCAACCCGTCTGCTTGTTCTCAGGCTACGGCTCGGGGACGGATTTCGCTCACAGAGTTTGCTCGCGGCCAGGAACATTACCTTCCTTCCACCACCTGTCAAGAAGCCATCGCAGGTCTGCCAAAAGTGGAGGCGGAAAGGGAATGTGGCTTTACGGCGGCAGAGCTGGCGCCAGCCGTGCGTACAGCCATGATCCACGTCGCGCGCAACCATGCGACTGTTCAACTCACGGAAGATGCCGTCTGTGGTTCTGACACCGCTATCACAGGTTCCGCCGCCCTACCGATGGACCCGATGATGGCTACAACGCACTGGACACTCAAGCGGCGACGATGGCTCTATGACGATGAACCTACCGGCACTTACAGCCGGCAAGGACGGAAGGCAGCCGCCATGTTGCGTGCTGCTCTGACCGGAAGCACGATCACCGAAACGATACCGGACCTTCCGCCGTATCCAGCGATCAATGGCGCGGCATTTTGTGCGAATGGGGCCACGCAACTTACCCTGTTCTCCAACCCCGTACCTAACGGCGGCACTTGGTACGTGATCGCTGGATATTCCATGACGACGCAGACGCCCGGAGGACCACCGTTCGATGCACAGGGAAACCCACAAGGCGCGGTCATCATCGACCCTCCTCCCACGTCTATCGAATGGGGTCTCACGCTCACGGGCGGGACGATCGCTGCAACGCAGCCGCCAGCCGATGACATCCCACTTGTATTTCACCCAGGCGACGCCCATTGCTGAAAGCACAGGACCGTTTCGTCGGCCGCTGGAGGCAGTCGCGTCCATAGCGACAATACGGCCAGACGCCGATCGTGCCTGACATGGCGGAATCGCTCGCTGTGGACGACCTCTTGATGCCACCGCTTCCCTCTGGTGTGGCTTCCGTCCTCGCCAACTATGCCAGTCCTACCTATAGGCTGCGGCCCTCAATGCACTCGCCCTGCTCGGGGCACTCCGCATCGTTTAGCGACTGGCGTGGTGGCGACATCGAATCCACTACGGAGGTAAACCCAATGGCAACCAAGTCCCATCCCCACTCAACGCGCCAGCGCGCAAGACACGTCGGCGCCGCCGTATGTCGCCACTGGCTCGTCGTACTCGGCGCGCGCACCGTGACTACCATCGTTCTGATGATCGTCGCGCGATGGTTGCACATGCCGCCGCCTGGCGACGGATAATGTGCCGGGCATGACCACACGCATTGCGCGCCCGTTGCAAAGGTGATTGCTGTTTTGCCAAACTGTCACGCAAATGGTGTGGAAAGTGGTGTACCAAGCAAGCGCTGGCTCGCAGCGCCTATCGACACTAATGCGCTGTAATCAAGTTCACATCTGGGAGTTTTAGGGCAGTCTGCGAAAGCGCTTAAATGGCATGCAGGAGGTCGGCGGTTCGATCCCGCCAGGCTCCACCGTTGTCCGACTTCGGGCATCTTCGAGTTTCGATGGAGCGCTTTCGAGAAAAGCAAGCGCTCGCCTCGGGAGCGCCGAAGTGGTGTTGTAATTGTGGATAGCAAGCGCTCCGGGGCAGCGCATCCGTACACAACCGGACAGAGCTATCCGGTTAGGAGAACTCGAAATGCCCCAACTCAAAGTCTCAACAGCCAGCACGAGCGCAGCATCGAACCTCGCGGCGCTCGTGGACGATTACCTGATGGCCTGCCGCGCACGCGGGCTGGCTCGATCCACGATCGAGGGCAGCTATGGCTACCCGCTGCGCAGCGTCTTTCTGCCGTGGTGCGAGGCAAACGACTTGTCGGAGGTTGCGCAGCTCGGGCCGCGACAGATGAATGCGCTCTCGGTAGCGCTGCTCGACCAAGGGGGCAAGGATGGCCGCCAGCTTTCCAAGGCGTCAGTCCATTCTTATCTGCGCGCGATTCGCAGCTTCCTTCATTGGTGCGAGCACGAAGGCGAGGGCGAACCGGCCATGCCGTCTCTCCCCCGCCTTCCACGCCTCTTGCGTGACGTGCTTGACCGCGACGAGATCGACCGGCTCGAAGCGGGAGCGGAGACGGAGCGGGATAGGATCATCGTGCGCCTGCTTGGCGACTGCGGTCTGCGGTCATCCGAGCTGCTGTCCTTGCGGCCGGATCAAATCATCCGGCGCGACCGGCAAGCGAACCTGCACATTCATGGCAAGGGCGAGCGGGACCGATTCGTGCCGCTTCCACCAACACTCCTACGTCGGATCGACCGATACCTGCGGGCCGAACGACCAAAGGACGCGGCGTGCGACGACATTTTTGTGAGCTTGCGTCGGGATCGGCGCGGCGCGTACGAGCCACTGACGAGAAGCGGTGTCTTGCAGCTCGTCAGGCGTGCGGCTTACCGGGCAGGCATTGAAAAACGGGTTTACACACATTTGATGCGTCACAGTTTCATAACCAACTGCCTGCGTGACGGCATGAGCCCCGTTCTCATCGCAAAGATTGTTGGACATAGCTCGCTAAGGATGATCGAGCGCGTCTACAGTCACATGACGAACGAGGACGCCTACGACGCCATGATGAACATGCTGGCAAGGTCAGATCGGCGCCGGCAATCTCTAATCGCATAGGAGCGCATCAATTCCTGCGATGGGCGGGGTGCCATTCAGTGCGTCTGCGATGCGATGGACGGACTCAGGGGAGATAGGCCGTCCTGAGCGAGCGGCCGTTACGGTTACGCTGCTGATTCCCGCTGCTCGTGCCAAGTCTGCAAGACTCCAGCCACGACGTGTGATTTCCCGTAGCAGCGTGTCGGTGCGTAGCATGATGCCCATTTATGCGACCCTTCGTGCCGTGAATAGTTGCGCAAGATTGCCGCGCGAGGTGGAAAGCGCACTACCGCGACACTGATGCAAAACCACTGGCGCTAGTACAAATGTACTAATGCGGCGCTCCTGCTCGCATTTTGGGCAGTAGACGATGATCGATTGCGTTTGTGTCACAAGATAGTTGCGGGTTATTCCGCGGGTGCCTGTACGCTGAACACTAAAGTTGACGGGTGCCGCCAATGCCCCGTCGGCGGTGCCCGCCACTCTAAAACTCTTGGTCGATTCTCTACCGATCTGATTCATGGCGATTATTCCTGATCCCGGTAGATACGAACGATTGTGTAGCGCTGACGCGCG
Source organism: uncultured Solirubrobacterales bacterium (assembly GCA_963771915.1). GTDB lineage: Bacteria > Actinomycetota > Thermoleophilia > Solirubrobacterales > Solirubrobacteraceae > Palsa-744. The sequence continues at coordinate 1,773,595 of CAVYVD010000001.1, forward strand.
ACACATTTGATTGCCGCTTGACCTGGCACGAACTCGCGTAGCTCGTTGGGGTGGACGTGAAACCTATCGACGTGTCGGATGCTGCCTTGATCTGAAGCGCCGCTCGTGTAGTCGATTTGGTGCGTGATGTCGGTTGCCGGCCGTGTGCCAAATTGCGCGGCGATCATCTCTGCATCGGGCGCTGCGACGCGGTGAGCGATGATGAGTCCGGCGCCGAGGCAAGCAGCTTGGAGTGGATACGTCTCGGGCATGTGCTGTGTTGAGAGCACGATTGTCACGAGTGCTTCTCGTGCCTGCCGGAGTAGGTCGAGAAGTTGTGCGGGCTCATCGAGCGCGGCAAACTCGTCTATGACGAGAACGATCGGGGCGAGGGACAGGCCGTCCGCGAGCTGGCGCAGGCGGCGAGCGCAGAGTTGCTTGAGGTCTTGGACGATGACCCGTCCCATGAGGTCTACGTCTTCGCTGCTTGCCAGGGCGCTCAGCGCGAGGTAGGTCACGGACGGCTCGGCGGCGACTTCGCTCCAATCGAGCGAGGGCTGCGCACGGAACAGGCCGCCAAACTTGCCTTCGAGCAGGGCGCCGAGGCGGCGTTGTAGTCCGGCGCGTCCGGCAGCTCCGAGACGTTCAGCGTCGGGAGGATCGAGGTCGAGCAGACGTTTCCGAAGCCGTCCGTCGGTTGTGACCCTGTGTGCGATCTTCGACAGTCCGCGAGGACCGAAGGCGACGTAGAGCGATTCGAGCGTAACTTGCTCGCCCGCCGCGTGCAGGCCGCGGACGGCGACCGACATCGTTTCGATGGCGATGTGCTTGTAAATCTCGGCGTTGGGACCGAACGTGAAGGTGCCGACGAGCTTGTTGGCGACTGCGGGGGCGTCACCCGTACATGGGTTGTAGCCGAGTGAGTGCGGATGGTCGGGGTCTACGAGTCGAAACGGCGTGCGGTAGCGACCTGCGAGTGAGCGGGCCATGCCGCCAAGGTTGCCCGCTTTGCAGTCGATGATGACGACGCCGTAGCCGTTGGCGAGCGCGCCGTCGGTCAGGCGCGCGACGGTATTGGTTTTGCCGCTTCCCGACGCGCCGGGTAGGAAGGCGTGCGCGGCGAGGTCGGTGGGTAGGGCGAGGTCGAGCGGGATGCCGGTTTCGAGGTCGAGCCCGATGCGTATGCAGCCGTTTGGGTGCGGCTGCCTCGAGTCGGCGAGCGTCGGCGCTGAGTCAGGCGTAGGGACGTTGGGACGGTTGATGCCACTGATTGCGCGCCACCGTCGTTGATCGAGGCGGTGGTCGCGTCGTACCTGGGCGTGGACGCTGCGTTGGCGTAGGTGGACGAGGAGGGTCGCGCCTTCGAGCCAGAGAGGTCCGGCGAGAGCCTCAACTGCCACGCTGTGCAGCGTCGGGGATGTCGGAACCGGGGCGACCGGAAGGATTGCTGCGTGCGCAAGCAAGTCACGCCGGGGCCACGCCCACGTGATTGATGAGTGGAGCCAGAGCAGCGGCGTTGCCGCGATGCCTGAGCGTAGGATTCGTCGGTTGCGAGATGGTTGTTTACGCCAGCGCCAGACGGCAGTCGCGGCGGCGGCGAGCAGGATGCCGGGTTGCGCGAGAGCCACGCAGGCGCCGAGCACGATCAAGAGTGCAACGAGGTCTTGGAGCGCGGTTTCGAGCGGGCCTTGAACCGCGCGCGCCGCCTGCGATTCGATGGTTACGCGAGCCATTGCCGTACCTCAATGCGATCGTCGGCATGGAGTTCGTGGACGAGCTGGCGCGTGCGCTCGACCTGGACAGGCCGGACGAACCACCACACGCGATCGACTACCTCTCGGTCGTACTGGCGGACCATGCGCTCCATAGCGCGCCGGTCTTTACGCGAGACATCCAACTCGATCGCCACCGTTTCAATAGGGGCGCTCGCGTCGCGCGCCGGCAGGTGGAGCAGCGCGTCAGGCGCTCTACCGTGTTCAATCTCTCGCTCGCCGTTGCGTAGTTCGCGGTATCGCTGTGCGCGCAATTCGCGCTCGGTGACGAGCTGTGCTCCCGAGTGCTCGGTCAGTAGGTACTCGGTGAGCCATACGAGTGCGAGTGTGTGGCGCAGTTGGGTGGCGACGAGCGGAGCTGGTCTGATACCTGCGTCCGCGATCTCGGCGCCTTGCCGAGTAACGCGCACGACTGGAAGGGGATATCCGTATGACCGCGTGCGGATGATGAGGCGCATCCGTTCGAGCGCGGCGAGCCTACGGTATGTAGCCCACTGCCCGTAGGTGTTGCGGTCTGGTCGCCAGAAAAAGCGGCGTCCTACCAGCTCGGCGGTGACAACTCCATGCCGGGCGATCCACCGCAGGATTTCAACATCGCGGTCGGTAACTTGGTGGCCGCGAACGTGCGTCCCCGTTGGACGGCCTGCCGGCCGCCCCGCCCCGAAAGCCCCGTCCGTATGGTCGGACGGCACGCCCACAAGAGTTACCGCATACGCTGTAGCGCCAGCGTGTAAGCGGCCCCGGTCGTGTTCTAAGTTATATCCGTATCGGCGAATTCTCCGGTATGCGCTATGTTGTTACAGTAATCGTGCGCCCTACGCCAGAATCGCGGGGCCAGTTCTTAGTTCATTCGCCACGACGCCAAAGAACAAACGCTGCAACGAGAAGCACGAGCGCGACGGGCACGAGAAGCCCGTAACGCAATTCTTTCACCGCACCGATGAACGCGAGAATAGCGACGCCAGCTAGCAGCAAACGCGGGTGACGAAAGAGCGCACCGATGATCCGTAGTACCGCGACGAGAGATTCGACGCCGCGAGCCGATTGTTGCCTATAGCGGTCAAACTCGTCGAACATCGTAGTGCGGCTAGTGTCCTCCGTCTTAAGTTCCTTTAGTAAGTGTGGTATCCTGTGGTATGCCCAGAACAGGACGGCCGAAGCAGGTGTTGGAGTTGACCGGCGAGGAGCGTGAGCAGCTCGTGCGGTGGGAGCGCCGTAGGAAGTCTTCCCAAGCGTTGGCGTTGCGCTCAAGGATCGTGCTCGCGTGCGCGGAGGGTCACCCGAATACGGATGTCGCACGACGGTGTGGGGTTTCGGCGCCGACGGTTGGTAAGTGGCGTAGGCGGTTCTGTGAGTTGCGCCTGGATGGGCTCTCGGATGATCCGCGGCCTGGGCGGCCGGCGACGATCACCACCCAGCAGGTGGAGGAGGTGTTGGTCGCGACGCTTGAGTCCACGCCGGAGAACGCAACGCATTGGTCGCGCGCGAAGATGGCCGAGCGCTCGGGGATCTCGGCCTCGACGGTCGGGCGGATCTGGCGGGCGTTTGATCTCAAGCCGCACCGCACTGACACGTTCAAGTTGTCCACTGACCCGTTGTTCGTGGAGAAGGTGTACGACATCGTCGGCCTGTACCTCAACCCGCCCGAGCTGGCGGTCGTGTTGAGCGTGGACGAGAAGAGCCAGGTGCAAGCCCTCGCGCGCTCCCAGCCGGCGTTCCCGATGATGCCCGGGATGTGCGAGAAGCGCACCCACGACTATCTGCGGCACGGGACCACAAGCCTGTTCGCCGCATTCAACACGGCTGATGGATCGGTGATCTCGAGCCTGCATCGCCGACACCGCACGATCGAGTTCAAGAAGTTCCTCCACAAGATCGACAGCGAGGTCCCCGAGCACCTCGACGTGCACCTCGTCTGCGACAACTACGGCACCCACAAGAGCCCCGCGATCAGACGCTGGCTGGAGCAGCATCCTCGGTTTCACATGCACTACACGCCGACCTACTCCAGCTGGATCAACCAGGTCGAGCGATGGTTCGCCTACCTCACCGACGATCTCCTACGGCGCTCAGACCATCGCAGCGTGCAGGCGCTGGAGAAAGACATCCGCAACTGGGTAACAGCATGGAACGAGAACCCCAAGCCATTCATCTGGACCAAGACCGCAGAGCAAATCCTCCAGTCCCTATCACGACTTCTACAACGAATTAACGGCGCGGGACACTAGTGTCCTCCGTCTTAAGTTCCTTTAGTAAGTGTGGTATCCTGTGGTATGCCCAGAACAGGACGGCCGAAGCAGGTGTTGGAGTTGACCGGCGAGGAGCGTGAGCAGCTCGTGCGGTGGGAGCGCCGTAGGAAGTCTTCCCAAGCGTTGGCGTTGCGCTCAAGGATCGTGCTCGCGTGCGCGGAGGGTCACCCGAATACGGATGTCGCACGACGGTGTGGGGTTTCGGCGCCGACGGTTGGTAAGTGGCGTAGGCGGTTCTGTGAGTTGCGCCTGGATGGGCTCTCGGATGATCCGCGGCCTGGGCGGCCGGCGACGATCACCACCCAGCAGGTGGAGGAGGTGTTGGTCGCGACGCTTGAGTCCACGCCGGAGAACGCAACGCATTGGTCGCGCGCGAAGATGGCCGAGCGCTCGGGGATCTCGGCCTCGACGGTCGGGCGGATCTGGCGGGCGTTTGATCTCAAGCCGCACCGCACTGACACGTTCAAGTTGTCCACTGACCCGTTGTTCGTGGAGAAGGTGTACGACATCGTCGGCCTGTACCTCAACCCGCCCGAGCTGGCGGTCGTGTTGAGCGTGGACGAGAAGAGCCAGGTGCAAGCCCTCGCGCGCTCCCAGCCGGCGTTCCCGATGATGCCCGGGATGTGCGAGAAGCGCACCCACGACTATCTGCGGCACGGGACCACAAGCCTGTTCGCCGCATTCAACACGGCTGATGGATCGGTGATCTCGAGCCTGCATCGCCGACACCGCACGATCGAGTTCAAGAAGTTCCTCCACAAGATCGACAGCGAGGTCCCCGAGCACCTCGACGTGCACCTCGTCTGCGACAACTACGGCACCCACAAGAGCCCCGCGATCAGACGCTGGCTGGAGCAGCATCCTCGGTTTCACATGCACTACACGCCGACCTACTCCAGCTGGATCAACCAGGTCGAGCGATGGTTCGCCTACCTCACCGACGATCTCCTACGGCGCTCAGACCATCGCAGCGTGCAGGCGCTGGAGAAAGACATCCGCAACTGGGTAACAGCATGGAACGAGAACCCCAAGCCATTCATCTGGACCAAGACCGCAGAGCAAATCCTCCAGTCCCTATCACGACTTCTACAACGAATTAACGGCGCGGGACACTAGCTGTGGCCCGGTATATACATCATCATGTATAGGTTGAAGATTTCGCTTTCGTTGCTGCTGCCTTCGTACCTGATAAAGCCGATGCGACCCGTGGGCGTTTCGGCACAAATCCAATGTCCCGGTTCTTCGAGAGGGACATGTTGCTGCGTCGCCGAGTTGAGGATTTCCTGACAGGCGGCGAAGGTTGGTGCTCCTTGGCCGGTCCACGGAGCTACCTTGCCTTCGGACCCTCCCTCCAGAAAACCGAATTCATATGCTGAACTGCTGCCACCCCACACATCGTTACTTACGACGGCACCGTAGCCTTCGCGTGTGATGTGCGGCGTGTCGATGCTGTACGGAGTGTTGCGCGTGAAAGCGACCCGTATAGGGTGGGGGTAGGCGGGCTTCGTGGGCGTGGGTGTCGTCGTTGTCGTCGTCTGTTCGGTTGTCGTTGCCGTGTCGGTTGTCGTCGTCTGTTCGGGGGGCGTTAGTGGTTCGGGGGGCGGTGATGGAGTCGGTTTCCCGCCGCCTGCGTTGGCCCCGATCAGGACGCCGACAATCAGAAGCACTGCTCCCAGGGCGAGGAGCGCCCGTTTGCCGGGACCGCCGCGGCGGGGCGGCTGCGCGGCCGCACTCGGCGTATTGGAGTCGGGGTCTGCCCGTGGCAGCTTGTCCCGATTGACTGTCGGGCCGGGAGGCGAGTCGTGCTGGTCGTCGCCTGCCTTGGGATCGTCCTGGCTCATAGATCGCTTGTGGTCGGCTGACTCGGGAGTCGGTGCGCGGGCCGCGCTGCAAGGGGTTGTAGGATACAGACTTGCGGAACAGTGACCGGACAAGATGGCTCATGGGCGGAGGCGATGCTCGATAGGTGGGCGAAGTCGCCCTGGCCGGCGCCGCGCGACATGGGGGACCTTGCGGTGTCGGGCGAACCCACCGATCGGGTGCTGCTTGGTAGGTTGGCCGCGGATTCGATGGAGGCGCGGGTTCTTGATTGGCTCGGCATGGATGGCTTCGCGCCAGCGTTGGCCGCGCCGAGTTGTTCGGCCGTTCTTGTCGTAGGCGCTTCTCGAACCGGCAAGACGACATCGATGCTCGTTCCCGCGGTTAAGCGGTGGGAGGGTCCGGTGATCGCAACCAGCATCCGGGGTGACTTGCTGGCTAACACGTGGGAGGCGCGGGAGCGTAAGGGGTCGCCAGTTCTGATTTACAACCCTACGAATCAAGGAGGGTACGGCTCCAACACGTGGTCGCCGTTGGTAGCGGTGATGGATGACGAACCGTGGTCGGCAGCGCAACGTGTCGCTACCTCGCTTATCTCAGCTTCGGAACTCGCAGACGGCGGTGTCAATGCGAGGCAGGAGTTTTGGGACGCCACGGCCGCTGACTATTTGGGGCCGCTGCTTTTGGCTGCCGCGATCGACGGTCCCTCGATGGAGCCTGTCATGCGGTGGCTGCGCGAAAGTGGCGTAAACGATGAGAGTGGCGGCGAGGGCGGGCGGATGAAGGACGAAGTACGGAGGCGACTTTCTGATTACCGTGATGCGCTTCTGGCTGTCGAGGCCGTTTGGGGTTTGCACTACAAGCTGCGGGACTCGATCTACCTCACGGCACGCACGGCTCTAAAAGCGTATGGGAATGAGCGAGTGCTAGCGACATGTCGAGCGGCGTCGGGAAAGATGACCGACATAACGGCGGCGACCGTATTTGGTAGCTCGGAAGCAAACGGTGATCCGGCGCGATCTGGTGCAACGCTTTACATCATTTCACCAGCGATTGAATCGAGGTATTACGCGCCTTTGTTCACGGCGTTGGTCACGTCTCTGGTCGAGGCGGCATTCAAGCGTGCCGGGGAGTGCGGGAAACTCAATCCGCCGGTTCTACTTGCGCTTGATGAGGTGGCAAATATAACACCGATAAAGGAACTGCCGAAGTATTCGAGTATGGCGGCTGGCGAAGGTATCCAGCTTGTGACTGTGCTGCAAGACTTGGGACAAGCTGAATTTCTTTGGGATGGGCCAGGGACACGCACGCTGTTGACTAACCATCACGGGGGACGCTTGATCTTTGGTGGCACTGTTGATCTGCCGACGCTACAGTGGGTTCAAATGCTGCTGGGAGAAACCGACCGTAAGCGTGTTGCGGTTACTCAGGAGGGAGTCTTTGGACACCGTACGCGCACACAGTCGATGGAACGTCAGCCCGTAGCAACGGCCGCGGAAATCCGCACAATGCCGCGGGGCACGGCGCTCCTGATCGCCGGCTCGGCGCCGCCGGCTCGTGTGACGCTACGTCAATGGACTACGATTTAGCGTCCTTGAGTAGTAGAGTTCCAATACGGCCAGTGGATCAGAGGCTGAGCAGTAATGTCCCTTGTCGTGACAGAGGGAGCACTGCTGGGTCTCGATGTGCGCTAGCTATTGCTTCTCCAGCGGTCGGAAAGTCTGTACTGAAGGCGAGCGTGGCGGATGATCCTGGCCTCAGTCCACCTTGAACGCTGCATCCCTCTCCAAGGTTGGGGGTTTGTCCTCTTGTAGAATCGGCAAAATCACGTGCGAAGTTCCCAACGCGACATTTTACTGTAGGCGACCACGGTACGTTCAAGGACCGGCCCGACGACGGATTAGCAGTTAACGGTTCCACAAGGAAGCCGTACATAGGGATCGAGCCCGTGTTGGTAACAGTCTCAACAAAGATCACTCCATGTCGGTGTTTCTGTGGAGGTTCCTGAACGACAGACGATTGAACCGCGAACCGCCTGCTCTGGAGGCTTGTGTGACCGTGACTTGCGCGTGGTTTGCGCGCGGCCCCCGGCAGGTTAGTTGCCACCACCACGGCAAGGAGCGCTGCTGCGCTCGCGGTGGCGAAACCAGAACAAAAGGTCGCCATCCTCCTCGTCTGCATTAGGCAAGTGTGCCAGGGTCACACGGACACGCGAGAGACAATGGGGCAGGGCAGCGATTTTTGCCGCAAAGATGCTTACAACGAAAAGGCGTCGTGCAGCGCGGTTGGGTGATCTGGCCGCATTACAGTGAACGACCGATGTCGTCATCACGATCACGACTGTCGCGGGAGCGGTCGTCGTCGCGGGAGCGATCGTCGCGTGGGCGCTCCCGCCCATGCGGTGGCTGCCGGTTGGGTGTGGGGATGCGCTGGGCAGCTCAGCCGAGTGCGAGGTCGCGGTCGTCCTCGTGCATCCGGTCGATGGCGAGCGTCTTGGCTTGGCTGCGCTGCCATGTCTTTTCTAGCTCGTGCTGTGCCTCGCCGCGATCGTGGTGGACGGCATAGACGCGAAGGTCGATGCGGTGGCGGCTGCCGGCGACGTAGCCCCACTCGCGTCCGCCGCGCTCGGGTGTCGCAAGTAGGTAGGTGCGATCGACGGTCGCTCCCTGGCTGGTGTGGCCGGTGCTGGCGTAGCCGTGCTGGACGTGCTCCAAGTAGTCGCTTGGCAGCTCGACGGTACGGCCATCGTCGGTGCGGATTGCGAGCGTTTTGTGCTCGCCATCGACATTCGTAACGGTGCCGCGCGTGCCGTTGCGCACATCGACCTCGGGCCGGTAGTCGTTGCGGCGGCAGAGCAGCCGGTCGCCAACGGCCCACTCGTTGCCGTGCGCGAGGAGGCGCGTTGTACCGAGCTGGCCGGCGTCGTCCAGTCGTGAGCGCGCGAGCTTGTTGAGCTGGGCGACCTCGTGGCGATCGTGCGCGAGAATCAGCGCGGTCTCGGGCGCGTCGAGCGCGGTGTGCGCCCACTCGGCGATCAGCTCGTCGCGGGCTTGCCGTGCGTCGTCGTAGGTCTGGAATCGGCCGTGCTCTGATAGGAGGGCGATGGCGTCGGGTGCGCGTCCGGCGGCGAGATGGCCGGCGACAGCGCGTTGCAGCTCGTCTCGCTGCCGGCGGTTCTCGTCCAGTCGCGCGGCGCCGAGCCGGTCGGCGAGGCTGGCGAACGCGCCGCCTGCGTCGATGGATGGGAGCTGGTCGCGGTCGCCGACGAGGACCAGCCGTCCGTCGCGGCGGGCAACCTCGCCGGCCAGCGTCACGAGGGCGCGCGTTGGCATGGTCGCCGCCTCGTCAACGACGAGGACCGCTCGCTCGGGGATTGGGCTGTACCGTGCTCGATCTGCTGGAGAAGTCCCGCGGCCGTGCTCGCGTCGATCCCGGCCTCGCGCTGCAATGTCTGTGCTGCCTGCCCCTGCCATGCGGTCCCGATGACGGGTATGCCGGCGGCCTCGTATGTTTCGCGTACCGCGCGCAGAGTGGTCGTCTTGCCGTAACCAGCGCGGGCCTCCAAGAGCCGGGTCCGTGCCGTGCTGGAGGTCAGGTGCCGGACGGCATCGGCCTGGTCCTTGCCGAGCGTGCGCGAGCGTGCGACGACGCGATTTATGGTCTCCGAGCGCACAAGCGGCACCCTGGCTGAGCGGACGGTAGCGACATCGAGCAGCCGGCGCTCGGTTGCCAGCATGTCGAGTGTCGTGTAGCGCTCGGGCTGGTGGCCGATGCGGGGCGAGACCGGGACGCCGTGCGTGTCGATGAACTGATCGGCGGCGCGCTGCAACTCCGTTGCGGAGATCCCCTCGGGATAACCGGCGGCGATGCCTTGGATGAGCGCGCGACGGTTGAACGTCGACTCCTGGCGCGTCAGTCCGTTGGGTCCGGCCAAGTGCTCGGCCAAGTCACTGCGGAAGCGCTGCGGCCGTCGGACTCGTCCTTGGTCGATGACGTTGGCAAGCTCGTGGTCGGAGAATCCGTGCTCGCTCGCGCGGGCCCGCCAGCCGGCCCGCGCGACATCGCGGTCGAGCTGCGGCTTATGGTCGCGTGTCTCGCGCTGAATCTCGGCGATGCCGCGCTCGGTGGTCCAGCCTCGTGCGAGCGCCATCTCGGCTATCTCGGTGTGGCGCTTGGAGAAGTGCTCAAGGACGGCCGCGGGGACTCCTTTAACATCGGCGGTCCCGTGGGCCACCGGCTGCCAGCGGACGCCGAGCGATTGCGATAGCTCGTTGCGCAGCTCGGCCTCGGCTATCGTGCCGGCGGTCTTGGCCGCGGCGTAGACGGGCCGCATGTCGGGTGCGGTCCAGCGGCCATCGGCGGCGAGCACGCGGTTGGCGATGACGACGTGCGTATGCAGGTGGGGGTCGCCCGAGCGGGCCATCTCGTGCGTGTAGGCGCCACCGACGAAGCCACCCGCGGGCACGACGTGGATACCGTCGACTCCGCGGCGGGCGAAGCACTCCTGGCGCTCCAAGTAGTCGAGCCCCGCGAGGGCGGCGCGCTCCTGCGCGGCGATGATGGTCTGGCGCATGTCCTCGTCGCCGATGGCGAGAAGCACACTGACCGACTTCGGGGCGGTGAACGTCAGGTCGAATCCGGCGTTTGTCGGGGTGCGCCCGCGACCACCGGCAAGGGGCTCCCCCGTCCGCGGTGAGCGGCCGGAAAGCAGCGTGCCGAGCTGGCCGCGCTCCGGCGTCTCGGCGAGACGCAGGGTCGTTGCCTCTCTACCGACCCACCGTCCGGGCACGCTGTCACGCTCGGTGTAGTAGTCATCCCGAGCGAACTCCGGCGTCTCGTAGTAGCCGGGATTCTTGGCTGCGCGGATCGTAAGCGTGGTCGCCTGCCGTCGGTCGAATCGTGGTCATCTTGGATTGAAATGCAAATGCGCCCGGCTTTCAAGTCGCCACCGCTTGCCTCCGCCCCGGCCACGCGGAACGCTGCCGGCGATAATCGTCCCGGCAGGCGGCGGCCGGGGAGCGTCGGCACACGCTTCTTGCGAAGCGCACGAGCGTCGCTTGCGGGCTCAGACGCCGAGGCCATCGAGCAGCCGTTGATGAGCGTTCGATCGCCTGTCGGGCGAGTGGGCAGCTTTGGAGTTGCTGCCAACGTCGGCAGATACTCGCTCAGGCGTAGGGGTCGAAGACGTAGACCGTGCCGCGGTCGGAGCGGACGCTGTATAGCTCGATGTCGAGGTCGCGCGTCAGCATGTCGATGTCCACGACGACGTACTGCGATCCCGACTTCTCGGCGGCGTCGTACATGCCCGTCGACTCCGCGTAGTCCTCGGCGTATGCGCGCAGCGAATCCCATTCGCCGCGGTATGCGTCCTCGAAGGACTGCATGTCGGTGGCGTCCTGCGATTCGTCGTAGGAAAGCCATGCGCTGAAAGCGTCGCCATGCTCAGCGATGCCCTCGGCGATGGTTGCGACGCGCTCAAGCGATTCGTACTCGCCGAGACGTAGGGAGCCAAAGCCCTCGTAGTCGTGGATGGCCCACTCCTCCGCGCCCGGCTGCGGTGACGCAGCGAGCATCCGCGCAACCGCTTCGTGCAGCTCGTCGGCGGACTGATCCGCGTCGATCCATTCGCCGTGCAGCAGGCCGTTGTTGTATGCCGCCAGGCAGGCGACGTAGATGCGAGGTTCTGCGCTCATCACGCCGTCTCCACGTCCACGGCCGGGGATGCGCCCCCGCCGAGGAACTGGACGCGGTTGGCCACGACCTCGACGCTGCGGCGCTCGCTGCCATCTTTGGCGGTCCAGCTTCGCGGCTGGATGCGACCTTCGACGTGGATCAGGCGACCCTTGCGCATGTACTCGCAGACGACCTCGGCCGTGCGACCCCACACGACGACATCGTGGAACGTGGGCTCGGGGCCGTCGTTGACGGCGACGCGCAGAGTGGAGACCGCGCGTCCGCTCCTGGTGTGGCGGAGCTGCGGGTCGCGGGTCAGGCGACAGATGAGGGTGGCGCGGTTGAGCGCCGGTCCTCGGCTCGTGCTGGGAGTGGGGCTGCTCTCGGGTGCGGGTGTTGCTGCGGGTTTCCTGCGGGGCATGTCGGTATGACCTCCTGTGAGTGGTTCGATACCGAGCGCCAAGCGGGCGGCTCGCAGGCTGTCCACCCCGTAGGCCGGAGGGTCGGCCGGTATGGAGGGAGGCCGAAGGGGTTGACGGGCAAGGGCCGTCCGCTCAGCTACAGGGAGCGAAACGCGCTCAGGTGGTCACGGCGAATCCGCTGGAGGAGGCAGTACCCTGTCTCCGATAACAGACCACGATGCACCTGTGGCAGGCGTGCTGCTGCGCGCGTCATCCGTCCCGCTTGCGAACCGTCCGCAGTTGGCCTTACGGTGCCGATTGTGTCGGGCCACAATTATGACGTTTGAGGAATTAACACCAGAGCTTCTGAAGAAAGCTACAGCCGACGAGGCTAGTCGCGCTGCACGCGAGGGAGTGTGTCACGCGCTTGCCGCGACGTTTCGTGCGGTTGGCGAATTGCTGTGGGCCGGTGGTTATTTGTTTGGCACCGATCGACCCGACGGACAATCTCCTTTTGGCTTTGGGAGCGACGCCACCGTGGGTTTGGGTTTGGTGGTCGAGATCGGCGGAGAACTTCTAACCGGGACTATCACCCTTCTTGAACACGGGAACATTTATGGTGCAGCGGCACTCTTGCGACAGATTGTGGAGGTCGAGTACCTAGCCTGGGCGTTTGCTGAAGACCAACAGGAGGCGATGGCGTGGCTACGTGCGACATCGGATGAACGACGTAATTTGTGGCAGCCAAAGCGTCTTCGCAACCGCTCCGGTGGTCGCTTTCGGGCATCTGACTACCACGGACACTGTGAGCGGGGTGGACATCCGACACCCGACGCAACGATGCTCTTGCCAGGTCACAGCAGGAAGGTCCCGACAGGGCTGTGGTGGCTCGATCTTGCAGAGCATGGAGTGAGCGTGTGGAACTACGTCGATGACGCCGCCGATGGTCTTGGCTATTCGAAAGAGGTACGGACAGCGGCCGACGAGCACGGCCTACCCGAAGCGATTACTCGTTGGCTGAGCGATGATCGCCTGCGCCCAATAGCTGTCGATGCGGTTCGGCCTTTCAGTGTCACCAATGCCGAAACATAGACTGCGCTCAGGTGGTCACGACGACTCCGTGAGCTATACCCAGAAGTTGTGGATGCGTGTGAAGGGCAAGGCGGCGTACCTTCCCGGTTGATGAAGACCGATGCCGGTGATGGCCGGCAGGAAGGCACGCCATGTCAGATGTTCGCAGGCTCCCCGTCGGGGAGGAGACTGAGGGTCCGGTTACGCTGGATGATCTCGCTCGTGAGGGTGCGCGTCGGATGATCGCCGCGGCGCTTGAGGCCGAGGTCGAGGAGTACGTCGGCTCGTTCGTGGAGGAGGTCGATGAGGACGGGAAGCGGCTGGTCGTCCGCAACGGTCGCGCGCGTGAGCGGCGGGTGACGGTCGGGTCGGGGACAGTCCCGGTCCGCGCACCACGGGTCAACGACAAGCGCGTTTGCGAGGAGAGCGGGGAGCGCAAGCGCTTCAGCTCGCGGATCCTGCCGGCGTACGCGCGGCGCTCGCCGAAGGTCACTGAGGTGCTGCCGATCCTGTATCTGCACGGCCTCTCGACCGGGGACTTCGCCCCGGCGCTGAGGGACCTGCTGGGCGAGGACGCCTCGGGGTTGTCGTCCAGCTCGATCCAGCGGCTGACCGAGGCGTGGCAGGCCGAGCACGCCGCGTTCGTTGCCCGTGAGCTGCGGTTTCACCGCTACGCCTACCTGTTCGTCGATGGCGTGAACGTCAGCGTCCGTCTCGGCGAGGACCCCAGGCTGTGCCTGCTGGTCGTGATCGGCGTGCGTGAGGACGGCTGCAAGGAGCTGCTGGCGGTCGAGGACGGCTACCGCGAGAGCGAGGACTCCTGGGCGGGCGTGTTCCGCGATCTCCGTGACCGTGGCATGAACGAGCCGAAGCTCATGACCGGTGACGGCGCGCTCGGCGCGTGGGCCGCGCTGCGGGGCGTGTTCCCCGCCACCAGGGAGCAGCGCTGCTGGGTGCACAAGACAGCGAACTGCCTCGACGCGCTCCCCAAGCGGCTGCAACCACGCGCCAAGAGCCTGCTGCACGAGATGGCCGAGGCTCCCAGCCGCGCGGACGCTCGCAAGGCGCTGGAGCGCTTCCGTGGCGAGTTCGACGCGAAGTACCCCAAGGCGGTCTCAAAGCTCGACAAGGACTGGGACGCGCTCACCGCGTTCTTCGACTTCCCGGCCGAGCACTGGCGGCATTTGCGCACCACGAACCCGATCGAGAGTAGCTTCGCGACCGTCAAGCTGCGCACCAAGGTCACCAAGGGCGCGGGCTCCAAGAAAGCCGCCCTGGCGATGGCCTACAAGCTCTTGGACGCCGCCCAGGAACGCTGGCGACGCTTCAACGGCCACGAGCTCGTCACCGACGTACTCGACGGCGTGAAGTTCAAGGACGGAATCAAGGTCACAGACGACGAAACCACCACAACGGACGAGAAGGTCGCCGCCTGATGCTTCACCTCCTCATCCACAACTCTTGACAATTGCTCCGACTCCGTCGGATTACGCAGCACTTGTATCCGATGACGCACGCACAAACGCCAGTGCTGGACACGCGGTATGCGCCGCTTCGGATGCTGGCCTACCGGCCCCGGCGATCGACACCGACCGAGACGGAAGCGTGCTTGCTGCTGGTGTTCATCGCAGACGACGCCAGCCCGGCGGTCTACGTCGTGCTGATCGCACACGCGCTCGGGCGGCGCGATCTGCGTCGGTTGCCGTCGTCTGGATGACTTCTTCGACGCTCGTCCACGGTAGGTCGAATGTCTCGGCCAGATGACGCGCATCAACACCGTTGCGCCACGCGGCGATCAGTTCATCGGCGCGTGCCTGCGCCCGCGCCAAGTCGTTCGCACGCCGCGTTTCCGTTGCCGCCCACCGCCGAGCTTTCACGGCGGGCGGCGAGCCGGTCAGACCGAAGTGCTTGCGCAGGATGCGGCGCACCAGCTCCTTCGATACGCCGAACCGCTCGCCGATCTCACCCAAGGTCAACCCCTCAACGAGACGCAGACGAAACACAGCGCTGGAGCGCTCATTCGGGACATACGTAACCCTCGCCATTGGCGTCGGCATGAGCGCTAGGTCATTCCTTTTAAGTTGACAGACGATCTCGTGCAGCTCCGTCGCCCCGAAGCCTTTGCGGACCAGCTCGTCCGCCATATGCGTGACGAGCTGGTCCACGTCGGCTATGTCGGCTGCCAGAAGGCAGGCAAGAGCGGCGGGGCTCAGGTCAAGCTCCGTGACGCGCATGGCTGCACCCGCGTCAGAGAGTGATCTGATCCAGGCGCACCGCCGCGTCGGACGCGACGGCCAGCCCACCAGGACGGTCCACCAGCCCCGCTGTGCGCAAGCGATTCAGCGCGTCGAGCACGCCGAGCTTGTCCTTCTTCTTGATGCGCAGCGCGCGGCGGATGTCCGTCTCGGACATCGGCATGACGTTCCTCGTGCGCAAGAGGACGTGCAGGACTTCGCCTTCCATGCGCCGATCCGCCGCGAGCACCGGATTGTCGTCGTCTTCCTGGGCGATTTCCTCGCTGCGGACTGCTGCCGTGGTCGCGCTCACGAGCCGGTGCCAGCGGTGGACGAGCCCGACCTTGTGCAGCCGCTTTACCGACTCGTGGACATCACCGGGTAGGGTGATCGCCCGCGCGATCTCATCTTCAGACCACGGACGCGGGTTGTACGGCGTGACGAGAAGTCCGAGGATCGCCCCGTCAAGGCGGGCGAACTCCTCGGACTCCCCTGGGTTAGTCTGCGTGTGCATGGGAGGTAGTTCTCCTTTGCCACGGTCCCGGGGCGGTCTACAGCCGTCGCCGGGGCCATTATGTTTGTAGGGATGTGCTGCTGGCCGTGCGGCACGCGGACACGCTCGCCGTGTCTCGGCTCGGCACCCATGCGTGTCGGCACGTCGGCCATAAGCGTGCGGGACTCTAGCAGCGAATCCCCCTGATGGTTGGTGGACGAACAGAGGGGCGTCGGCAAGGGTCCAGTGGATGCCCGCCATCAGCCCCCGCCACCACGCCTTCGGCAAGGCGATACGCATGCTGCGCGACGAACGCGGCCTCACGCAAGAAGCCCTCGCCGGCGTCAGTGGCCTGACGACCAACTACGTCGGCGACACCGAGCGAGGGGAGCGCAACATCGGCATCCGCTCGGTCTGGCAGCTCGCCGATGGCCTCGGCATACCGGCCTCGGAGCTGCTGCGCGAGGCCGAGCGTCAAGCACAGCAAGCCGCAAGCTGACGCACCCGTCGATCGCCGATCCGAACCACGTCTACGTCGGGTCGATCCGTTCCCGTGGGCCAGGCCGCGCAGACCGCCCGCCCCATCCACGGCGCTGCCGGCAGGTATGCAGCGCCGGTAAGACGTATCCTTGAATCATGGCATCGCCTCCATACACTCTCTCCGACCTTCGTGGCCGCCGCGCGGAAATCGAAGCGCTTGCCGCTCGCAGCGGCGTTATGAATGTCCGCGTCTTTGGATCAGTCGCCAAAGGCGACGTTGATCCAGGCAGCGACGTAGACCTTCTAGTCGATGTCGGGCCAGATCGCCCCCCCACTGCGGCCCTTGCCTTCGCAGCCGACATGGAGGACGCGCTTGGCTGCCATGTGGACGTGATTACCGTGGACGCGCGTAACCCCTACTACGACCGGCCGGACGTTCGACCTCTTGTTGACAAGATTGCACGAGAGGCTGTGCCTTTGTGACCGAGGACAAGGACGAGCGTCGGCTTCTGCAAATCCGTTCAGACGCCGAGCGCATCCAATCGACCATAAAGGCGCACGGTCCCGACGCCTTCCTCGAAGACGCCGACGTGCAGGACGCGATCATCATGCGGCTGTATCGCATCTCTGACTTGACGAGCCGTCTAACCGATGAGCTTCGCGCTCGCCACTCGGAGATCAACTGGCGTGAGATTCGGGGCGCGCGCAACGTAATGGCTCATGCCTACACCAACCTCGAACTTCCGACGCTCTGGTACATCGTTGAGCACGACCTACCAAGCTTGCTAACCGTTGTCGATGCCGAGCTTGACCGCATTCGCGGTCGCAGCGACAGCTAGCATTCCGGCTGACGCACGCTCGATCGCCTGTTCCATCTCTTGATGGAGTAGCCGAGCCTTTGCAACCACTTCTTTTCTATACCCGACGGTCGGCTACTCCGTACATAACTTCCCTGCTGTTTTTTTCTTCCTACAGATTCTTTTCGGTTGTTTTCTTCATCATCTTCCCGCCACCCGCCCCGACCCGTCCACACTGCATTACGCCTCACGCCTCCGGGCTGCTCCCGCATCCCACTGGATCAACTACGTTGAGGCGGTGGGATGCGGGAGCGAAAGGGTGTGCAACGCGCGCCCGTAAAGACCGGAGGCGTGAGGCGCCATCCACGATCAAAACGGGGCGGGGCGGGTGGCGGACCAGCCGCGCGAAGTGCGGCTGGCTACCCCTCAAATTGGTTTCTACGCCGTTTTGGATGGGTCTGTGGGTGGGTCGGGCACGATGTGCGGCGAGTACATGGCATCGACGCCGGAGCCCGCCCCGACTTTTGGCCGCTCCAGTAGTTCGGTGGCAAGGTCATCCAGCTCACCGGGCGACATCTGCTTGACCGCCTCGCGCGCACGGATGATCTGCTCATTGACTGGTAGCACGGGCTCGCCTACCAGCTCATCGATGACGTGGGCGTAGTGCTTGAACATGACGGCCGGAGAATGGCCTGCCCACTGTGCGACCTCCAACGGGCTATGCCCGGCGCGCAGGTAGAGGCTGACGAATGAGGCTCGGCAGTCGTATGGAACGGCGGTCGCCAAGCGCTGCAAGGTTTCTTCGCCTTGCGCGAGGCCGCTCATGGTCGGGTTCCAAACCCTGTTACGCCAGTTGTTCCAGTCCGACCGCGACCAGCAGGCGCCATCCTGTGCGGCGAAGACCAGGGTGTCGTCGCTGGGTGCATTGAGGACGTATCGAAACTCAGCCAGATCGGTAACGAGGGGCTGAGCCAACGGCACAGACCGGACGGCGCCTGTCTTGGTGGGGCCTTCGCATCCGTCGCTGACGGACTTGTCTACCGCAATGGCTCGGGTGCCGATGTCGCCCCACGTCAGCGCCAGCGCCTCGCCGGGGCGCAAGCCCGCGTAGCTGAGCAGACTGACGAGACACGCATCGCCCATCGCGCGCGTTCCAGTTGGGTCCTTGGTCTCTCGTCTCGTCATGCGAAGCCGGATGCGCTCCACGACGACGGGGGGGAATGGATGCGGGATTCGCTCCCGTGTTCCCGGCGGCTTGCGCATCGCCAGGACCGGGTTGACCGGGATTCGCCTCCACTCCACTGCGGCTGTTAGGACGGCAGACAAGACGACCAGCACCTTGCGCTGCGCCGCATTGCCGACTCCGCGCTCGCGCATGTCGGCGACCAGCTCGTCAAGAAGCTGCGGATTGGATACAAGCTCGTGGATGTCGTGATGGTCGAAGCGACCGCGCACATGCGGGTTCCATGCGGCGAGGTACGTGCGCTGTGTCGCTGGCGCCTTGGTCGATCCGCGCAGGCGCCACCACTCGTCAAAAGCCTCGGCGATCGTTTCGCGGTGAGCGCGTGGCAGGGTCTCGCCCCTGTACTTGCGCGCCTTCACGTCGGCGTCAAATGCAATCGCCTCCTGCTTGCTCGTAAACGAGCGCGCACGCATGACGCCACCGGCTTGACGCCATCGAACCTTCCACCGAGTGCCGTCGGCGATGTTGTGGCGCTGGACCGACATCAGACGATCCGCCCACCTTGGGCGCCCAAAGTCCAAGCGCCGGATAGAGCTACGGCTTTGCCGCCCGATATGTGCTCAGCGGGGCACATTCAGGGCACACTATAGCGCTGGGATCGGACGGAATCGGCTGCTTTAAGCCGGAAAATGCGGGCAAAACCCCGGGGACTTACTCCTTATCAGAGAAGCGCTCTAACCGACTGAGCTAATCGCCCGTGAAGGCGGAGTCTAGCGGCCGTCCGCCTTGCTGCGCTTCCTGTTTCGGCGCGGCGCACAGGCCCGAGAGGAGGCCGTCAATAGTTAGGCAGACGCGTGAGCACCCAAGCGCTCAGCCAGTTCCATGGCCTCCTCGCGGGAGGCGAACGACAGCTCGACGCGGTAGCCCCCGGCCGCAAGCGGGCGCGCCTTGACCTCCGCCCCCAGGACCTCCCCGAGCGCTGCTTCGATCTCCGCCGCTGCCTCCACTTGATCTGGGTGTACCCCGCCAGGCGGGGTACGAGCGCGCTGCCTCTGCCCAATCGAACCACCCTCATTGCTGCGCCGGGCGCGGTCTTCCACCGATCGCACCGACCACCCCTCCGCCGCCGCCGCTCGTGCCAGCTGGCGCCGGGCGGTATGGTCCTTGGCGAGTAGCAGCGCGCGTCCGTGGCCCTCGCTGAGCGTGCCCCCCTCGAGCAGCTCCAGGGCCTCGTCGGGCAGATCCAGCAGTCGCATCAGGTTTGAGACCGCGACCCTGCCCCGACCCACCCGCCTGCCCACCTGCTCGCGGGTGAGGCCCAGCTCCTCCACCAGCGCCGCACATGCCCGCGCCTCCTCCACCGGGTTGAGGTCCTCGCGCGCCATGTTCTCGATCAGGGCCAGCTCCAGGACAGCAGCGTCGTCGTGGGGGCGCACCAGCGCCGGGATGGTCTTCATGCCGGCGATCTGGGCCGCTCGCCAGCGGCGCTCGCCGGCGATCAGCTCATACGTCCCCTCCGGCTTCGGTCGCACCAGCACCGGCTGCAGGACCCCCCGCTCGCCCAGCGACTCCGCCAGCGCGTTCAGCGCGTCCCCGTCGAAGCGCAGGCGCGGCTGGCGGGGGTTGGGCGAGATCGACCCCACCGGCACCTCCCGCAGCTCCTCCCGCGCCGCGCCGGGCGAGGAGACCGACAGGATCGCCTCCAGGCCCCTGCCCATTCCCGGCTTTGGTCTAGCCACGGGCCGCCACCTCCTTGGCCAGCTCGAAGTACGCCTCCGCCCCCGCGCTGTGCGGGTCGTGGTGGGTCACGGGCAGGCCGTAGCTTGGTGCCTCCCCCACGCGCACGTTACGGGGGATCACGGTCCGGAACACCAGCTCCCGGAAATGCTCCCGCACCTCCCGCTCCACGTCGCGTCCCAGACGAGTACGGCTGTCGTGCATCGTGAGCAGCATCCCCGCAACCGTCAGTCCCGGGTTCAACTCGCGGCGGACCAGCTCCAGTGTCTCCAACAGACCCGCCAGGCCCTCCAGCGCGAAATACTCCGTCTGCACCGGGACGATCACCCTGTCCGCCGCCACCAGTGCGGTCACTGTCAGCGGCCCCAGCGAGGGTGGGCAGTCCAGCAGGATGTACTCGAAATCCCTCCTGATCGGCGCGAGGCTCTCGCGAAGGTGGCCCTCGAACCCCTCCATGCGCGGCAGCTCCACGTTGGCCCCCGCCAACCCCGGGCCCGCCGGGAGGAGCGCCAGGCCGGCGATCGTCGTCTCCGCCAGCGCCTGCCCCACCGTGCACACCCCAGTCAGGACCTCGTACAGCCCCGGGGTGTTGCGCGGGAGGCCCAGTCCCACCGTCGCGTTTGCCTGGGGGTCCACATCAACCAGCAGCGTCTTGTAGCCGGCCTCCGCGATACACGCCCCCACATTCACCGCCGTGGTCGTCTTGCCCACCCCGCCCTTCTGGTTGGCGATCGCGTAAACCGTGCCCATGCGATCCGCACGCTAGCGCCGATCGCGGTCAGAGGGCGTCTGCCTCACGCCAGCGGCCGCTTGCGCGCGATCCCCGCCCTACGCGGGAATCCCTCCGGCGCCTCTCGCACCTTTGAGTAGAGGTGGAGATGATGGTCGCGCGCCTGAGCATAGGGCTCCACGCGGCGGATCTCCACTAGCTCCAAGCCCATTTGCACGGCCGCGGTCGCCGCTGAGCGCTCCTGCTCGGCGTTTCGACGCCCACGCCAATCAACCAGGGCGCCGCCCATCCGCATAAGCGGCGCGGCGTACTCGACCACCACCGCCGGGGGCGCCAGGGCGCGCGCAAGCACCACATCGTTGGTCCCCACCCCCTCCACCCACTCCTCCGCCCGCGCACAGACCACCCGCACGTTGGCGATCCTCGCCGAGGCACAGAGATGCTTCACAAAGGCACACTTGCGCGCCTGCGCCTCTACCAGCCAAACCTCGCTCTGTCCCAGCGCCACGGCCAGCGCCATACCCGGAAAGCCCGCTCCTGCGCCAAGATCCACGATACGGCTCACAGCTCCCCATACCTCCAGCTCGAGCGCCACCAAAGAGTCGGCCAAATGGACATCCACCGCCCTCTCCGGGTCGCGCACTGCCGTCGGAGCTCGCTCGCTGGCCGCCAGCCCTCGCAGGATCGACTCGAGCTGATCGCGCTGGTGTCCGTTCAGCCCATAGCGGTCGCCCAGCTCCTCTAGGCGCGCCGCCTCAGGCACAATGCTTTCACGTGAAACGCTACTCCCCCACCGGTGAGATCACCAGATAGCGCTCGGGCTCCTCGCCCTCGCTGTGGGTGCGAACGTCCCCCCGCTCGCGCAGGTGTTCGTGGACGACACGGCGCTCCGACGCCGGCATCGGCGCGAGCTCGACCGCCTCCCCCGAAAGCAACACCTCTTCGGCGGCTTCATCGGCATCCTCGTGCAACATGCGCATGCGCCGCTCGCGGTATCCGTCCACGTCGATCACCACGCGGGTTCCCGACTCTCCTCCGTGGAAGACGATCCGCTGCGCCAGATGCTGGATCGCATCGATTGTCTGGCCCCTGCGACCGATCAGGAGGCCGACGTCCTCGCCTTCGACGTAGCCCCGCAGCAAGCCCCCCCCCACCTCGACGCCAACCTTGCACTCCAGGCCGAGACCGTCAACGACCTCCTCCAGCAACTCCGTGAGGATCTCGGCCGGATCTTCCTGCTCGTCGGGCTCGTCGTCGGGCTGCTCGCTCATCGCCGGCGACCCGAGCGTTTCTTCTTCTTGCGGGGCGGCGGGGGAGGTGCGCTACCGGTGCCCACCCCCACCAGAGCGGGTTCTCCCGTCGAGCTCGTCTTTCCATTCGACGAACCCCCATCGCCGGCTTCGGGTATGCCCTTGCCCGCCGGGGGCGGGGGGAGGCCCATGCGGCGACGGACAGCGTAGCCCTGCGCGATCGTCCACAGATTGGTTGTGATCCAGTAGATCAGCAGCCCCGCCGGGTACCTGAACAGAAACAACACGAAGACCAACGGAAGACCAAGCATCATCCACCGCTGGCTCGGTTCGGCGCTGGCGCTCATCAGCAGGGTGGAGGTGACCTGCGACCCCACGTAGAGGACCAGCAGCACCACCAGCACCACGCCCGTCGCCTTCGCCGTGACGTCCGGCACAAACAGGAATTTTGCCGCGTCGGAGTGCGGCGCGACCTGGCTGCAGGTCGCTTTTTCGATCGCCTTCGAGGTCACGATGCCGTGCGCCGTCAGCGCCCGGCCGCAGATGTGCTTCTTGAGGTCCGTGCGCAGCATGTAAAAGAGCGAGATGAAGACCGGCAACTGCAGCACGAGCGGCAGGCAGGAGGCAAAGGGATTGATCCCCTTCTCCCGGTAGAGCTTCATCATCTCCTCCTGCTGGCGCTGTTTGTCGTCCTTGTACTTCTCTTTCAGAGCCTTCAGCTCCGGCGCCACGAGCTGCATCTTGCGCATCGAGCGGAACTGGCTGAACGTCAGCGGCATCATCACCGCGCGCACCACCACCGTCAGCCCCACGATCGCGAGTCCCCAGCTGATGCCCGCGTGGTCGTGGATGAACACCAGAATCGCTTCGAACAGGCTGATCAGCGGCGAGAACGCTTCCTGAATGATGTTCGCGAGGATCGGCATGTGTGCGTGGAGGCTGTCTCCGAGTGCTCGCCCAGATCCGCGTCAGGGCCGAGCGTTGGGTGCGGACTGGACCTTGAACACTCGCTGGTCCCCCACCGGGTCGTATCCACCACGGCTCCACGGGTTGCACCTGAGCAGGCGCCAAACGGCGAGCACCAAGCCCCTCAGTATGCCGTACTCACCGATCGCCCGCACCGCATAGCGCGAACACGTCGGCTCATACCTGCAGCGGCGTGGGAGCCCTGGCGAGATCACCCGCTGATAGGCCACGATTGGCGCGCTCGCAACGATTCGCGCCGCGCGCACCACACCGCCCGGAGAGGCCGCGAGCCCAGGGTCGGCGTCAGCGCCCACCGCTGTCCTCCCGCCCATCCGACGCATCCCCACTTAGCGCATCTGGCACAGCCCCCCCCGTGCGCATGCCCGCCCGCGTGAGTAGCTCCCCGAGCGACGCATCGACGCCCGCCAAGCCCTCACGCTCGGCCAGTTCGCTCACGGGCGGACGGGCCACCACCACCACATCCTGGCCCGCGCTCAGCTCGCCCTCGACTCGAGCAAACGCCTCGCGCAAAAGCCGCTTCACCCGATTGCGCTCGACCGCGCCCCCGACCTTGCGGGAGACCGAGAGCCCCAGGCGTGGCCGCTGCGCCGCGGAGTTTGGGAAGCGGTAGAGCACCAGATGGCGGTTGGCCGAGGAGCGCCCGTGGCGGTAGACCCGCTCGAACTCGGAGCTGTGTGAGAGGCGTCCCCGGTTGGCGGCGCGGCGTGGCACTCGCGGCGCCATTCCCTCACGCCGACAGGCGCTTGCGACCCTTGTCACGCCGACGCTTGAGAACAAGCCGACCGCTGCGGGTGAGCATGCGCGCACGGAAACCGTGCGCGCGAGCACGCTTACGCTTCTTTGGCTGATAAGTGCGCTTCATGATCGCTCTCGGGCACCGGGAAGCCCGCACGAAGACCGCTCCGTTAGTCACGGGCCGGCACAGCGAGCGGACTGGTGCCTGCCCGCAGTATAGAGCGCCGCCGATCCCGTAGCCAGCGTACCTGGGATTCCGGTTTTTCTCGCCAATTGCGCCGTCCGTGGCGCGCAAGGACAAAGCCCCCGCGGGCTTTGGATATATTCAGCCTCCCGGGTCCTCGCGGGCCCCCTCTTGAGAGTTCCCTCAACCCCTCCCCGAGGAGCGGATCAACGCTGCCGTGAGCACAGAATTGGAGCAGATCTGGGCACAGGTGCAGCGCAAGCTCGAAGGCGCGGTCGACGAATCCACCTACCGGGTGTGGCTGGAGCCCCTGCGGCCGCGAGAGATTGACGGGGCGCGGCTCGTGCTCGAAGCCTCCCCGCAGGCGTGTGGATGGATCCGCGAACGCTTCGGGCGGCTCCTGCGGTCCTGCGCCGTCGCTGTCCTGGGGCCCCGCGCCACCGTGGACGTGTTGCAGAGCGAGCTCCCCCCACCCCCCCCGGGGGGAGTCCGAGCGACCCGGGTCGCGAGGCGAGGCGCCGACTCCAGGCGGAGCCCCGGCGCACCCACGGCGCACCTCTCCCCCGAGCTCACGGTTCAGGCCGGTCAATTCCGCAATCCACGGCTCACCTTCGAGCACTTCGTGATCGGTGACTCCAACCGCCTCGCCCATGCGGCCGCCCTCGCCGTCGCCGAGCTGCCGGGGCAGGCCTACAACCCGCTCTTCATCTGCGGTCCCCCTGGAGTCGGCAAGACCCATCTTCTGCACTCGATCGCGAACCTCGTGCTCGACTACAGTCCCGGCCTGAGTGTCCGCATCAGCACCGGCGAGACCTTCACGAACGAGTTCCAGCTCGCCCTCGCCGACAGGAGCATGGACACCTTCAAGGACCGCTTCCGCCGCGTCGACGTCCTGCTCGTCGACGACATCCAGTTCCTCGAGCGCAAGACCCGCACCGAGGAAGAGTTCTTCCACACCTTCAACACCCTCCACGAAGCCGGCTCCCAACTTGTTCTCTCCTCGGATCGCCCCCCCCGCGACCTCCAGGCCTTGGAAGACCGCCTACGCGAGCGCTTCGAGGCCGGCCTGGTCGCCGACATCCGCCCCCCCGATCTGAGCACCCGCCTCACGATCCTGCGCAAGCGCGTCCAGCAGGACGAAATCGAGCTCCCCGACCCCAACGCGCTCGAGCTGATCGCCAGACGCGTGGCACTCAACGTACGCGCCCTCGAGGGTGCGTTGATCAGAATCGTCGCCTTCGGCTCGCTCACCGGCCGGCCCCTCACCGCCGAGCTCGCGGGAGAGGTCCTCGACAACCTCTACCCCCGTGCAGTCTCCGCCCCCCGCTCACTCTCGGACATCCAAATGGCGGCCTGCCGGCACTTCAGCCTCACCCCCGAGGAGCTCCTCTCTCGCTCGCGCGCAGCTCGTATCGCATGGCCCCGCCAGGTCGCTATGTATCTTGCCCGAGAGCTCACCACCGAGTCCGTGGCCGCAATTGGCAGACACTTCGGGGACCGCGACCACACCACTGTGCTCTACGCCCTAGACCGCACCAAGGAGCGGATCTTGGCCGACGCCGCCTCCAGGGAGGCTGTGGAGAACTTACGCGAGCACGTTGAGCAGAGCGGCTGCTGACCGGCGGGCTTGCGACACTTTCCGCGCTCTCCACAACGCACACACAGAGCTCAGTGCTCAATCCCCATCCAAACACTGCCTTTCCACATCCCCACAGCCCCTACTATCACCAACCTCCTTACGATGGCAACGTAGATGAAGCTTTCCCTTTCCACGACCGACCTCTTTGCACAACTGCAGACCGTCGCGCGGGTTGCTTCCACCCGTAGCGCCGTCCAGGCCCTCTCGGGAGTGATGATCTCCGCCTCCGAGACTGGCGCCGAACTGCTCGCCACTGACATGGATGTTGGGCTGCGAGTACCACTGGCTGCCGAGGTAGCTCGTCCTGGACAGGCGCTACTGCCGGCCCGCCTACTGTTAGACGTCGTCCGCGCCCTTCCAGCCGACGCCGTCAGCCTCGAGCTGCGCCCTACCGAGCAGGACGTGGAGCTTCTCTGTGGAGGGGCGGTCTTCCATCTACGCACGCTGCGCGCCGAGGACTTTCCCTCGCTGCCCCTACCGACCGACGAGGCGCGCATGACGTTGCCGGCGGAGGCTTTTGTGCAGACCATCGACCGCGTCGCCCGCTCGGCCTCTCGTGACGAGACCAGGCCTGTACTCACGGGCATCCTGATCTCAGCCGCGGACCAGGAGCTACGTATGGTCGCCACCGACTCCTATCGCTTGAGTGTCAAGCGCACCACGCTCGAGACCCCGCTGCAAAGTAGTCTGGAGGCCAACATCCCCGCCCGCGCGCTCCAGGAGCTAGCGCGGATCGCCCAGCAGTCCCAAAGCGCCGATCTAACAGTCGGCGTGGCCCAGAACCAGGTGGTCTTCGAGCTCGGCGGGGTGGTTCTCTCCTCGAGGCTGATCGAGGGCCAGTTTCCCAACTACCGCCAGCTGATCCCCGAGTCCGTCGAGCATGAGCTGAGGCTCTCGACCGCCGAGATCATCGGCGTCGTACGCCGTATCAGCCTGCTCGCGCAGAAGAACGCGCCGCTGCGCCTCGCCTTCCGCGAGGGCGAGCTGGTCGTATCGGCCCAGACCCCAGACGTGGGGGAGGCCAGCGAGACGATCCCCGTTCCCTTCCACGGGGAGCCCTTCGAGATCGGCTTCAACCCCGAGTTCCTGCGCGACGGAGTCGAGAGCATCGATACCGACGAGCTCGTGATCAAGCTGATCAGCCCGCTGCGCCCCGGCCTAGTCGAGTCTCCGCGGGACGGTGACTTCGTTTACCTGGTCATGCCCATTCGCCTCAACACCTGAGAGACGGCTGTGCGTGTCGTAAGCGTCACGCTGCGGAACTTCCGCACATACGCTCGCGCCGAGGTCCACCTCGGGGAGGGCCTGACCGTGCTTCATGGGCCCAATGGCTGCGGTAAGTCCAACTTTCTGGAGGCGCTCTACTTCGGCTGCACGGGCCACGCCCTGCGGACCCGCAACGAGCGGGAGCTCGTACGCTTCGGCGAGCAGGCCACCCGCGTCGCCGTGAGCGTCCGCGACGGCGGTGAGCACCACGAGCTCACGGTCGCCTACGGCGCCAGCGGCGATGGCGCCGAGCGTCCCGTCAAGCGCATGTGCGTCGACGGCGCCGTCGTGGAGAGGATGCTCGACGTCGAGGTCCGCCCGCTCCTGGGTGTCTTCGTCGCCGACCGGCTGGAGCTGCTCAAAGGCTCTCCCGCCCCCCGCCGCGCCCACCTCGATCGCGTGGTGGCGGCGCTCTGGCCCCTGCGCGTGGCGACGCGCCACGCCTACGCCCGCGCGCTCGTTCAGCGCAACGCGCTGCTCGCCGGCATTCGCGCCGGCCGTGCCTCACGCTCCACCCTGCCCACCTGGGACCGCGAGCTGGCCCGTCACGCGCTCGCCCTACGCGAGGATCGCAAACGCGTGGTCGAGCTGTTGTGCGGGCGATTTGCCGACCGCGCCGCTCTGCTTGGGCTGAGCGGGGAGGTGGCGATGCGTTACCGCCCCCGCTCCCACGCCGCGGACGTCGAGGAGTTCGTCGCCGAGCTGCAGGAGCGCCTTTCCGGCGAGATCGAGCGCGGCTTCGGCTCCCACGGCCCGCACCGCGACGAGCTCGTTCTCCTACGCGACGGACGTGAGCTGCGCAGCTACGGCTCGCAGGGCGAGCTGCGCATGGCGCTGCTCGCCCTGCTGCTCGCCGAGCGCGCGGTGCTCGCGGAGCACCGCGGCCGCACCCCGCTGCTGCTGCTCGACGATGTGATGAGCGAGCTCGACCCGCAGCGACGGGAGCTGCTTGTCGGCGAGCTCGCGGGAGCCGGCCAGAGCGTGATCGCCACCACCGACCTCGCCCACATCCCGACGTCCGCTTCGGGAATGGGGGGCCTCCATTTGACGTGCTTGCGCGTCTGCTCCGGCGCGATCCTCCAGGAGGCGCTGGCGGCGTGAGCAGGTCCGCCCCCCGTCCGCTCTCCCACGCGCTCGAGGGCCTCACCTCGACGCTGGCGCCGGCGAGCACGCTCGCGCGTGTGCAGGAGTGCTGGGAGGTCGTCGTGGGGGGCGCGATCGCCGCCGCGGCCCGCCCGGTGGGGGAGCGCGACGGGGTGCTGAGCGTGCGCTGCGTCGCGGCCGTGTGGTCGCAGGAGCTCGACCTGATGGCACCCGAGCTCATCGACCGATTGAACGGCGCTCTAGGCCACGAGCTCCTGCACAAGCTGCGCTGTCGCACCGACTGAGCTCGCTGGGCTGTTTTCCCTGCTATTCAGCTGCATTTCAGACGTTCCCGGGGGCCGAAGCGGGGGCCGCTTGTGCTATTGTCTCCTGAACAACGCACGCGCCCCGGTCCGCGGTCTGTCGAGCTCGGATTCCGGGGCTTTCTCACGTCATGGAGTGGAGGCCAATTGGCCGCAGACAGCGACAGTACATACGATCCCGAGCCGTCCGCCGCCTCGGGATCGGGCGCCACCAATGACCCGGCGATGGGCGCCGGCACCAGCTACGACGCGCAGGACATCACCGTGCTCGAGGGCCTGGAGGCGGTCCGTAAGCGGCCCGGCATGTACATCGGCTCGACCGGCGTCATGGGCCTGCACCACCTCGTGTACGAGGTGGTCGACAACTCCGTAGACGAGGCCCTCGCAGGCTTCTGTACCGAGGTCTCCGTCACGATTCACCCCGACAACTCCGTCACGGTCGTGGACAACGGCCGCGGGATCCCCGTCGCGATCATGGAGAAGGAGGGACGCCCCGCAATCGAGGTCGTCCTCACCGTGCTGCACTCCGGCGGCAAGTTCGGCGACGGCGGCGGCTACAAGGTCTCCGGCGGCCTGCACGGCGTCGGCGTCTCGGTCGTCAACGCCCTCTCGGAACGCCTCGCCGTCGAGATCCGCCGCGATGGATACGTGTGGGCCCAGGAGTACTCCCGCGGCGCCCCCCAGGGCGAGCTGCGTCGCGGCGAGAAGCTCCCCTCCGGGGCATCCACCGGCACCACCGTCACCTTCCTCCCCGACGCCGACATCTTCGAGAGTCTCGACTTCGATTTCCGCACCCTCGAAGAGCGTCTGCGCGAGACCGCCTTCCTCACCCGCGGCCTGCACATCTCGATCGTCGACGAGCGTGCCGAGGGCCACGCCGCCGAGTTCCGTTACGAGGGGGGGATCGAGGACTTCGTCGCCTACCTCAACGAGAACAAGGAGACCGTCCACCGCAAGGTCGTGTTCTTCGCCGGGGAGAGCGAGGAGGGCGCGGTGGAGGTGGCGATGCAGTGGAACTCCTCCTACCAGGAGTCGATCCACTCCTTCGCCAACAACATCAACACCCGCGAGGGCGGCAGCCACATGTCGGGCTTTCGGTCGGCGCTCACGCGCACGCTCAACAAGTACGCCCGCGACCACGGCCTGCTCAAGGAGAAAGAGGACAACCTCACCGGCGAGGACGTCCGCGAGGGGCTGACCGCGGTCATCTCCGTCAAGCTCCGCGACCCCCAGTTCGAGGGGCAGACCAAGACCAAGCTCGGCAACCCCGGCATGGCGGGCTTCGTCGAGTCGATCGTCAACGGCGGCCTCGGCGAGTTCCTGGAGGAGAACCCCAGCGAGGCCCGCGCGGTGATCATGAAGTCCGTGCAGGCCCAGCGCGCCCGCGAGGCCGCCCGCAAGGCCCGCGACCTCACGCGGCGCAAGTCCGCGCTGGAGAACTCCACGCTCCCCGGCAAGCTCGCCGACTGCTCGGTCAAGGACCCCTCGCTCGCCGAGCTGTTCGTGGTCGAGGGCGACTCCGCCGGGGGCTCCGCCAAGCAGGGCCGCGACCGTAACACCCAGGCGGTGCTGCCGTTGCGCGGCAAGATCCTCAACGTCGAGAAGAGCCGCATCGACAAGGTCCTGCAGAACACCGAGATCCAGGCGCTGATCACTGCGATCGGAACGGGCGTCCGCGACGAGTTCAACATCGAGAACGCCCGCTACCACAAGGTCGTGCTGATGACCGACGCCGACGTCGACGGCGCCCACATCCGCACGCTCGTGCTCACGCTGCTCTTCCGCGAGATGGAAGAGCTCATCAAGGCCGGCTACGTCTACATCGCCAAGCCCCCCCTCTACAAGCTCAAGCAGGGCTCGCGCGAGCGCTACATCGAGAAGGACTCCGAGCTGGAGGACATCCTGCTCTCCGACAAGTGGGAGAAGCTCGACATCTTCGACCGCCATGGCACTCAGTTCAAGCTCACCGAGAACCGCTGGCTGCGCTTCACCCGCCTGCTCAAGCAGTACGAAGGCTGGGCCTCCTCGCTGCGCGCCGCCCACGGCCACGAGATGGTCCAGTTCCTGGAGGAGTCCTCGCTGCTCGGGGAGCAGGTGATGAGCGCCGAGAAGGCGATCGAGCTGCTCTCACGTGCGGACCTCGTGGGTGAGACGCACGCCACCGAGCTCGTGGAGCAGGATCCGCTGGAGCTGCGCGTCAAGGCCGTCGAGACCCGCACCGGCTTCGCCCGCACCCACCGCATCCGCCGCACCCTCTTCGACTCCCAGGAGTACCGCCAGCTTGCCTCGGTGCACAAACAGCTGATCGAGCTCGCCGGCACCCCCGCCTTCGAGGTGCGCCTCGGCGACGCGCGTGAGGACGCGCCCTCCTTTGAGGCGCTGCGTCAGGCAGTGCTGAGCGTCGCGCAGAAGGGCGTCAAACTGCAGCGCTTCAAGGGACTCGGCGAGATGAACGCCGAGCAGCTCGGTGAAACCACAATGGCCCCCCAGACCCGCACGCTCGCACAGGTCACACTCGAGGACGCCGCCGCCGCCGACCGTATCTTCTCGATGCTGATGGGCGACCAGGTCGAGCCGCGCAGGGCATTCATCGAGGACAACGCACGCGCCGTCGTGAACCTTGATGTCTAAGGAGGTGAGGAATGGCGTCTGCTGACGTGATCGGCGGCGGCAACATCGAACCGCGCGCGCTCGAGGAGGAGATGCGCACCGCCTACCTCGACTACGCGATGTCGGTGATCGTCGGTCGCGCACTGCCGGACGTGCGCGACGGTTTGAAGCCCGTACACCGCCGCGTGCTCTACGCGATGAACGAGCTTGGGCTCAGCCCCAACCGCTCTTACTCGAAGTGCGCTCTGATCGTCGGCGAGGTCATGGGCAAGTACCACCCGCATGGGGACTCCGCCATCTACGACACGCTCGTGCGCATGGCGCAGGAGTTCTCGATGCGCTACCAACTCGTCGACGGCCAGGGGAACTTCGGCTCGCTCGACGACGATCCCGCCGCCGCGATGCGCTACACCGAGGCTCGCCTCGCCCGCATCGCCACCGAGATGCTGCGCGATCTCGACATGGACACCGTCGACTTCGTGCCCAACTACGACGGCTCCAAGCGCGAACCGCTGGTCCTTCCCTCGCGCTTCCCCAACCTGCTCGTCAACGGCTCCTCGGGCATCGCGGTCGGGATGGCCACCAACATCCCCCCGCACAACCTCCGCGAGGTGATCGACGCCACCTTCGCCTACATCGACGACCCTGATATCGAGGTCGAGGGCCTGATGCGCCACATCAAGGGCCCCGACTTCCCCACCGGCGGGATCATCCTCGGCCGCGCCGGGATCAAAGACGCCTATGAGACCGGGCGCGGGCGCGTGCGCGTGCAGGCGCGCGCCCACATCGAGCCGCTCACCCACGGCAAGGAGGCGATCGTCGTCACCGAGTTGCCCTTCATGGTCAAGAAGGGTGGGCCCGGGAACCTGATCGAGAAGATCGCCGACCTCGTCCGCGACAAACGCATCCCCGAGATCTCCGACCTCCGTGACGAGTCCGACAAGCGCGGGATGCGCCTTGTGATCGAGCTCAAGCGCGACGCCATCCCCAAGGTCGTGCTCAACAAGCTCTACAAGCACACCCCCATGCAGAGCACATTCGGCGTCAACATGGTCGCGCTCGTCGACAACGTGCCCCGTACGCTCAACCTTCTCTCGGTGATCCACAACTACGTGGCCCACCAGCGCGAAGTGATCGTGCGTCGCACCAAGCACGAGCTCTCCGAGAAGGAGGCCCGCGCGCACATCCTGCTCGGGCTGCTGATCGCCCTTGACAATCTCGACGCGATCATCGAACTGATCCGCGCCTCCCGCGACCGCGACGCCGCGCGCGGGCAACTCGTGGAGCGCTTCGAGCTGAGCCACATCCAGGCGACCGCGATCCTCGACCTGCGCCTCTCCCAGCTCACCGCCCTGGAGGCCGACTCGATCAAACAGGAGCACGACGACGTCACCGAGCGCATAGCCGAGCTGCGCGCGATCCTCGGCGACGAGAGCCGCGTGCTGGCCGTCATTAAGGAGGAGCTCGCCGAGATCCGCGAGCGCTTCGGCGACGAGCGCCGCTCGGAGATCACGCACTCCGAGGACGAGATCGACATTGAGGACCTGATCGCCGACCAGCAGATGGTGATCGCGATCACCCACACCGGCTACATCAAGTCGCTGCCGCTGGCCACCTACCGCCAGCAGCAGCGCGGCGGGCGTGGCGTGACGGGGATGGACATGAAGGACGGGGACTTCATCGAGCACCTCTTCGTCTGCTCCTCCCACGACTACCTGCTGTTCTTCTCCAACCGCGGCAAGGTCTACCGCTCGAAGGTCTACGACCTCCCCGAGGCCTCCCGCACCGCGAAGGGCCGCGCCCTGGTCAACGTGCTGCCGCTGCGTGACGGCGAGCGCATCCAGGCGGTGCTCTCCACCCGCGACTTCAGCGAGGCCAAGTACCTGATCTTCGCCACCCGCGACGGCACCGTCAAGAAGACCGAGCTCGCCGCCTACAACACCCCGATCAAGGCCGACGGGATCATTGCGATCAACATCCGCGACGAGGATGAGCTGCTCGCTGTGCGCGCCGTCGAAGAGGGCGAGGAGATCATCATGGTCTCCCGCGCCGGCCTCACCGTCCGCTTCGCGGAGTCCGACGCGCGCTCGATGGGCCGCGACACCACCGGCGTGCGCGGAATGGACGTGGGGGAGAGGGATCCCGCCAGCCCCGGCCAGGTGATCGCGATGGACGTCGCCCGCGACGACATGGACCTGCTGGTGGTCACCGAGAACGGCTACGGCAAGCGCACCCTGATCGACCAGTACCGCAAGACCAACCGCGGCGCCAAAGGCGTCAAGACGATCGGCCTCACCGAGCGCAAGGGCGGGCTCGCGGGCGCGCTCGTCGTGCGCGAGCACCACGAGCTCGTGTTCATCTCCGTCGGGGGCATGGTCCAGCGTACCTCCGCCGGGGGCATCTCGCGCCAGGGGCGCTCCGCCACGGGTGTGCGCGTGATGAACCTCAAGGAGGACGACGCCGTCAGCGCCATCGCGCTGGTGGTCGAAGGAGACGGGGGAGATGAGGCCCTCGAGGGCGAGCCCATCAGCGTCGCCGGTGAGCCCGGCGAGCTGTCCGTCGACGCGAACGAGAACGGCGCGGGTCCCGACGCATAGAGGCCGGTTGGCCGAAACGGGGATGCGCGCCGAAGGCGCGTGTCTCCCGGCTTCGGTCGGCCCCCTCTTCTTTCAATCACCCCTTGCTCGACGTCACCCCTATCCGCTACTCTGGCGAGACCAGAGAAAGGAGGTGGTCCGTACGTCTAGTGACAGTTCTTGCGGGACCCTGGAGGTGACCGGCCGCTAGGTCGGTGGCTGGACCGCTTGGCGGAATCCAACCCGGGACACCACGAGACGGCCGCCGGCCTGGTCCCTCCGGCATCGCCAGCAGTCTCGGTTTTCCAGTCGGCATTGAGCGAGGGGGCGCCGCGGGGTTGCGGCGCCCCCTCGCTATTCGTCGCCTACGGTAGGTACTAGGCCGCCTGCGGCAGGTACTGACGCCATGCCGCCGGGATCGAGGGGCTGGCGACGTGGATGAAGACCTCCGCCCTCGGGACCCGCGGCGCGTGCCGCGGGTGCATGCCCGCCTGGCGGGGCAGCCGGTCGCCCTTGCGGCGGTTGCAGGGGGCGCACGAGGCCACGATGTTCTCCCAGCTCGAGGAGCCCCCCTTGGAGCGGGGGATCACGTGGTCCACGGTGAGGCTGGAGCGCGAGCCGCAGTACTGGCACATCCACCCGTCGCGGGCGAACACCGCTCGGCGCGTGATCTTGCGCTGGTGGGCATCACGGGGCACGCGCACGTACGCGACCAGGCGGATCACCGCGGGCCGTGCGAGGGTGGTTTTCTCCGAGTGGAGCTCCCACCGTCCCCGCTCCACCAACTCGGCCTTCTCCTTGAGCAGCAGCACCACCGCGCGGCGCACCGAGCACACGTTGATCGGCTCGAAGGTCGCGTTCAGAACGAGCACCCGTCCATTCTCATGTCCGTGCCCCCGGTGCTCGGACGGCGGCACGGACCGAACTGAGTCTGGTGGAACGGTGGTATCCATCCGTGCGCCGCAGTGTAGCGTCAGCCGGCCCTGTAGGAGCCAAGTATCCGCACCTGCTCGCACCCCGCCCGCATTCCCTCGAGCGCTTCCGCGACAGCTGGATCCCCGGTGCTGCCCTGGAGGTCGACGAAGAAGACGTAATGGCCGAGGCGGGCGCGCTGAGGACGGGACTCGATCTTGGTCAGGTTGATCGCCCGCCGGGCGAACTCGTCCAGGCACCGCACAAGCCATCCGGGCCGCTCCGCGCCCGAGCCCCAGAACACGACCGATGTCTTCCATCCGTTGCCGCTCCCATCCTGCGCGCGCAGCGGCGGAGCCTGCTCGGACCCGCGGCCGACGCGCCCCAGCCACACGAAGCGCGTCACGTTGTCGTCACGGTCCTGCACCCCCTCGCGCACAACCGTCCCGCCGTAGATGGCGGCGGCCAGCCGTGTTCCCAGCGCGGC
The DNA here is from genome assembly GCA_963771915.1 of uncultured Solirubrobacterales bacterium. Taxonomy (GTDB): domain Bacteria; phylum Actinomycetota; class Thermoleophilia; order Solirubrobacterales; family Solirubrobacteraceae; genus Palsa-744. The sequence goes on from CAVYVD010000001.1 coordinate 1,808,264, forward strand.
TAGTCCGGGCCGGCGCTCGCTCACCACCAGCCGCACCGCCTCCGCCGTGGAGCTCGCCGCCAGAACCTGCGCGTGGGCGAGCTCGCCTCTCAGCAGGCGCGTGCACTGCCCCGGGACCTGGGGGTGGGAGATAACCGTGTCGATCTCCTCCAGCCCCACCATCTCCGCCGCGATCAGCGAGTGTCTCACCGCGAGCAGCGCCTCGCCGACGACCTTGAGGTCCCCCCGCTCGTCAACCGAAGTCGGGGGACACTCGCCTTCGACCGAAGCCGGGTGACGCGCGCCTTCGGCGCGCATCCCCGTTTCGGCCAGCAGGTCGAGCGTCACCGTCACCGACCCGTCCAGCGAGTTCTCGATCGGCACTACCGCCCATTGCACGGTCCCCTCGCGCACCGCCAGCACGGTGTCGTAGATGCTCGCCAGCGCCACCGGCTCCACGGAGTCCGGCCTTGCGCTGGAGAGCAGCGCCTCCTCGGTGAACGTTCCCGCCGGACCCAGATAGCCGACGCGTGGGCGTCCCTCCTCGGACTCGGAGGGCATCGCTCAGGCGGGGAGCCGCTCGTCGGAGGCCCCGCCGGCGCCCGCCGGGGAGAGCGCCATACGCATCGCCTCCGCCTCCTCGGGGAGAGCTCCAGCTCGCTTTGGCCCTGGTGAACCTGCTTGGCGTAGAACCGCGCCTGGTCGCGGTGGTGGATGCAGGTGAGCACGACCCCCGAGCGCGTTCCGTCGAGCAGCGCGATCGACATCGATTGTCTTCCCGAGAGCTCGTTGTAGGCGTCGTAGCGCACCAGCGCGCGGTGCGAGATCGCTCCGCGAACGCCCGCCTCCGCGTCGGCAAGGCGCTCCTCCAGGCGCGTGGCCACCTCACCGACGTACTCACGCAGATCCTCGAAGGCCCCCTGCAACTGCGCCGCATGGGCCACCACATCGTGCTCGCGCTCCCCCAACACGACCCTCTGGGCGGCCCGCAGAGTGCGGATGTTGAGCCTCAGCGCCACGCATCCCAGTAGCGCCAGCGCCGCGACCGCCGCAGCCGCGAGCGCAAGGATGCCCTGGGTGTCGGTCAAGCTCGCGGCGGCCACTGAGGACAAACTAGCGGCTTGGGGCTCGGGAGGCGATCCATGTCCGACGCCGCGTGGGTCGAGAGGGGGGAGGGGGGGGGCCCTACTGCGCGAACACCGCCAGGTAGGTGCCCTTGTTGTTTTCGAGGTTGGTCTCGCCGGGGACCGGCTTGACGTAGACGGTGACCCGGCCCGCCCCCGCCGGGACGCCTTCCACGGGAACGCTCGCCTTCGAGGTGACGCCCGGTTCGGTCTTGGCGATCGTCCGGCTGTTCTTGAACTGCCTGCCGCCGGCGATCACCGTGACTTCGACCGTCACGTTGGTCTCCGTGTTGCTCCCCGAGTCTTCGACCATCGCGGTGAACGTCGGGTTGGGACCGCCGCCGATGTGGTTCAGCGTGCCCGTCGATTCGGGTTCGAGATTGGCGGAGCCCACGCTCACACCCGTCAGCGCCGAGCCGTGCGTGCCCGGCGCGATCTGCCCGCTCGGGGTGGAGCCCGAGGATTTCCCGGTGAGACGCTCTTCGACGGTGCTCGGTTCCAGCCACCCGAGATTCGCCAGGGATTGGGTGCCCGACGTGCCCAGTTCGTGGATGCCGTCCGCCGCCAGCGCCTGCTGGATCAGCGGCGCGACGCGCTGGGAGTAGACCACGTCGGAGGCCAGGAACATCTCCATCGCTCCCGCGATCAGCGTGCTCGCCTGCTTGCCCTTGCCCCCCAGCGCCTGGGGTACCAGCGCCGCCACCTTCCCCAGCGCTTCCTCTCGCAGGTCGAACGCCAGGGTCAGGTTGCGTTGAACCGCCTGCATTTCGCCAGGGACGCTCAGCCGCTTGGCCTGTTCGGCCTGTTTCTGAGCCACTTCGCGCAGTTCATTGACTTTCTGCTGCACGTTCAGCGGCTGTTCCCCCGAGGCGCCCGCGAGCGTGGCGAACAGCGGGTGCGCGGCCAGCCGGTCGGATTCCCCCACCAGCTGGCCGACCTCGCCGTTGTACTTCTTCAGGGCCTCTTCCTTGCCGCTCTTCAGGCAGCCGTCGATGAGCAGCACGATCGCGATCAGCGCCACCACCGCGACGCCCGCGGCGATCCGCCGGCGCACCATCATCGTGTGGTGATCCACGTGCGCACCGTCTGCGGGGGGGCGCTGTGGGCGTCGCGGACGAGGCTGCGAGCGGGATAGATTGGCTGCCCGACCGCCCGTGGCGGCTGGCCGCGGCGCTCCCCCCTCGTCATCGTCGAAGAACGACAAGCCGTCCGCTCCTTACAGGTCTTGCCTTGCGGAAGAGAACCAGTATGACCGCCCGCCCGGCCATCCACCTCCTCCCTAGTGACCTCTGCAACTTCTCGCTCACCGCGAGTTCTCCTGCAATGCCGCGGCAGGGAGGGCGAGGGCCCCGGCGAACGCAGGAGTCGGTGGACTCCCACGACACCCTCATCGCACCTCGGCACGCGCCCGGCAGCGAGCGCGCTCCTGTCGAGAGGATCAGCGGGGGGCGGATCGCTCCCCTGCTCGGCCGCTACCGCCTGCTGGAGCGCCTGGGGGCCGGCGGCTTCGGGGTCGTGTGGCGCGCCCACGACGAGCTGCTCGACCGCGAGGTCGCGGTCAAGGTGATCCCCCTCCCGGCGGCGGAGGATCGCGAACGCGCCATCCGCGAGGCGCTCGCCTGCGCCCGCCTCGCCCACCCGGCGATTGTCGCGCTGTACGAGGCCTGCGCCGGAGAGGACGCCTTCTATCTCGATCTCCGAGCTCGTCCACGGCGAGACCCTCGCTCAGCTGATCGCTCGCGAGGCGCTGGGCGACGAGGAGGCGCTCGAGATCGGCCTCGCGCTCATCGACGCCCTCCTGCATGCCCACCGGCGCGGGGTGGTGCATCGCGACATCAAGCCCCAGAACGTGCTCGTGCCGCGCTTCGCCGAGGAGCCCACCGCCCCGGCGCCGGGAGAGCGGGTACCACAGAGCCTGACCGCCATCGCCAAGCTGACCGACTTCGGCGGCGCGCTCCTCGCCGGCGAGGAGACCCTCACCCGCACCGGGGACGTGCTCGGCACCCTCGCCTACATGGCCCCCGAGCAGATGGAGGGTCGCGAGGTCGGCGAGCCCGCCGATCTCTATTCGCTCGCGCTCGTCCTCTACGAGGCTCTCAGCGGAGTAAACCCCGTGCGCGGTCCCACCCCCGCCGCCACCGCGCGCCGCATCGGCAGCGAGCTGCCGCCGTTGGAGGGTCTGCGCCGCGACCTGCCGCGCGAGCTCACATGGGCCCTGGACCTGGCGCTCGACCCCGACCCGCGGCGGCGCGGAACGCTCCCCGAGCTGGGCGAGGCGATCGCACACGCCCTGCGTCACGGCCTGGGACGTTCGCTGCGGCGGCGCGTTCGCGGAGCACCCCGCCGAGCAGCCTGCCGAGGAGCAGCCCGCCGCGGAGCGGCCCGACACCGCCGGCTGGCTCACCATCTCGCGTCTTGGCTGGATCGCCGCCGCGCTCTCTTTTTGCATATGGCAAATCGCGGCCTCCCGCCCTGGTGTGGGGCTGATCGTGCTCTGCGCGGCGCTGCCGCTCGTGCTGCTGGTGCGCCGCCCGGGTCCGCGGTGGGCCGCCGCCACGCTCGCACCCCTGCTCGGCCTCGCCGGCCTCGCCGGAGCCTTTCCCGCGCTCGCCGGACAGGCCACCCGCTGGCGCGCGCGCGCCCTGCTTGGCGCCCTCGGCTACTGGTGGCTGCGCCTCGCCGAGCTGCCATTCGATCGCGGCGGGCAGCACCTGTGGCTTGGCCGTCCCGCGGGCCTCGGTGCCCCGGCCTCCTGGGAGGGATCCCTAAGCACCACGGCCGCACATGCGTTCGGGCCTCTGCTCGGTCTCGCCCTGCTGCTCGGTGCCGCGCTGTGGGCGCTCGCCGCCGCTCTCCTGCCGTGGGTCGTGCGTGGGCGCAGCGCGCTCCTCGACGCGCTTGCCGCGATCATCTGGGCGGGGGCGCTGGCCGCGAGCGTTCCCCTGGTGGACCGCGGCTTTCCCCTCGCCGGCGCGAGCGGATTGGGGGGCGCGGCGATTCCATCCCCGCGCGGGGTCATCCTGGGGTCTGCCCTCGGGGCGATGCTCGCTGTCGTGGCCCGCGCGGTGCGCGGGCCCGTGTAGGGGATCGTTGCCCGGCGAGCCTTAAAGTGGGGGTGGCGGGGCCTCGAGGCGTCACGCCGCACGCTCCACCATCGCGATCCCGCATATCGATGAACCCCCTCAAGAGCTTTGAGACCACACTCACGTCCCTCGTCGAGGGCGCCTTCGGGCGCCTCTTTCGCTCGGAGGTCCGCCCCATGGAACTCGCGCGTAAGCTCGCGCGCGAGATGGATGAGCACCGCACCGCCTCGGTCTCGCGCGTCTACGCCCCCAACGAGTACGCCGTGTGGCTCTCCCCCCGGGATCGCGCCCGCTACGACGGCGTCGAGGCCGATCTGATCGACGAGCTATGCGCCTACCTGCTCGAGCACGCCCGCGCCGAGGATCTGACGCTCGCCTCACCGCCCATGATCGCCTTCCATACGGACCCGGATCTCGCGCTCGGCGAGTTCGGCATCCAGGCGCGCCTCGTGCGCCCTGACGACCACGAGGGCGAGAGCGCCGGGGAGGAGCGCGGCGGGGTCGAGTGGGACGCTGGGCCGAGCGGGCGTGACGAGCATGGGCAGACGATGATCTACAGCAGCTCCCGTCGCCTGCGCGAGCCGCTGGAGGAGAGTCGCGGCCGCCGCTCCGCTCGCGCTCTGCTGCTCACCGGCGGCCGCCGGCTACTCGTCCCGCCCGGCGGCGCGATCATCGGCCGCGGCCGCGACTGCGACATCGTTCTCGAGGACGCCGGGATCTCCCGCCGCCACGCCCACATCGGCCCCACCGCCGAGGGCTGGGCGATCGAGGATCTGCGCTCCACCAACGGGGTGCTCCTCAACGGCGAGCAGCTCCACGAGGTCCAGCCGCTGCAGGTGGGCGATCGCATCAAGCTCGGCTCCACCGAGATCGTGTTCGAGCTGCAATGAATACGCTCCAGCCGGTGTCGGTCGCGCTCAAGTTCGGCTTCATCGCCGTGCTCTATCTCTTCCTGCTGTGGGTCGCGCGCAGCGCCCTGCGCGATCTGATCCGATCCAACCCCCCCCGCGGCGGCGGCGGAGCCCACCCAACCCCCTTTGTGGCGGGCAGGGAGGCCCCGCCGGACGCCACCGGCATGTACTCCGCCTCGGCGCTCAGCCGCTCGGATGTCAGCCGCCGCGCTCCCCGCCTGGTGGTCGCGCGCGCCAGCGGTCACGATCCCGGGATGATCTACGACCTCGACGGCGAGCTCGTGCTCGGCCGCGGCGATCACGCCGAGATCCGCCTCGAGGATCCCTTCGCCTCCTCCCGCCACGCCCGCATCTACGAGCAGGCCGGCACGTTCGTGGTGGAGGATCTGCGCTCCACCAACGGCAGCTACCTCAACGAGGAGCTGCTCGACACCCCCCGCCCCCTGCACCCAGGCGATCATCTGCGGATCGGCGAGAGCGAATTCGTGTTCGAGGTCGATTGATGCTGCGGGTCGCCGAGCAATACGCGGGTACCGACACCGGCCTGCAGCGGCGCGCCAACGAGGACTCGCTGCTCGCCCGCTCGCCGCTGTTCGTGGTCGCGGACGGCATGGGCGGAGCGCAGGCCGGCGAGGTGGCTTCGAAGATCGCGGTCGAGTCCTTCCACGCCGGCCTCCCCCACGATTCGAGCCCGGAGGAGGCGCTGGCCGCGCACGCACTCGCCGCCAACGCGCGCATCTACGAGCTCTCCCGCAAAAACGCCGAGCAGGCCGGCATGGGCACCACGCTCACCGCCCTGTACGTCGGCGAGCAGGAGGTCGCGATCGCCCACGTCGGGGACAGTCGCGCCTACTGCCTGCGCGATGGTGAGCTGCTGCGTCTTACCGATGACCACTCGCTCGTGGACGAGCTGATCCGCGAGGGGCGCCTGACTCCAGAGGAAGCCGAGGAGCACCCCCAACGCTCGATCATCACCCGCGCGCTCGGCCCCGAGGAGACAGTGGAGATCGACACCCGCTCCTTCCGGGCCCGCCCCGGTGACCTCTACCTCCTGTGCAGTGACGGCCTCACCTCGATGGTCCCGGAGTCTCGGCTCGCCGAGCTCCTGCGCCAGCACGCCGACGCGCGCCTGCGCGAGGTGGGCGAGGCGCTGATCGCCGAGGCCAACCGCGCCGGCGGGCGCGACAACATCACCGTGATCCTGCTGCGCCTGGAAGAGGTCCAGCTCGGTGGCGGCGCTGATCAGGAGCTGCAGCCCACGGTCGTTGGCATGCCCGCCCCGTCTCCGCCCGTGGCGGCCCGCCGTCCTCGCGTCGCGCCGACGGGGGCCGATCGGGCCCCAGCGCGCCGCCTGCGCCGCGTGCTACCCGCGCTGGTTGTGCTCGCTGTGCTCGGGCTGTTGGCTGCCGGTGGATACGTGGCCTCGCAGTTGGTCTACTTCATCGGGACCAACAGCCGCGGTCTGGTGACGATCTATCAGGGCTTCCCCTACCAGCTCCCCGGGGGGATCAAGCTCTACAACAGCTTCTACGTCTCCGGGGTGGGCGCCACCACGTTGAGCGACTCGCGGCGCGGGGCGCTGCTCGACCACAAGCTCCGCTCCGAAGGCAACGCCGGCGCGCTGATGCACAGCCTCGAACTGGAAGAGTTGAGCGAATGACCGCCGCCGGCGAGCAGCGCAGAGGTGGAGTCCCGCGATGAACCGGCCGATCGTGCGGCTCTACATGCTCGTCGTGCTGCTGTTCGCCCTGCTCGTCGCCTTCACCTCGCGCTGGACGGTCTTCGAGGCCTCATCGCTGCGTGAAAACCCGCTGAACAAACGCTCGCTGCTGAAGGAGGAGCGTATCCAGCGCGGGGCGATCCTCGCGGCCGACGGCACCGTTCTGGCGCGCAGCGTGCGCACACGGGAAGGCACCTACGAACGCACCTACCCCACTGGGGAGGAGTTCGCCCAGGCGATCGGCTACTCCTACCCTCTGACGTTCAGGCGCACCGGCCTGGAGCGCTACCGCAACGCCTCGCTCAGTGAACAGAGCCAGAGCAACCTGCAGTCGATCCTCGATCAGCTCCAGGGCCAGGGCGAAAGGGGGGATGAAGTGATCACCACACTCGACCCCGCCGCCCAGCGGGCCGCGATCGCGGGGCTCGGCGGCCACCAGGGTGCCGTGGTCGCGCTCGTACCGTCCACCGGAGCCGTGCGGGTGATGGCCTCCACCCCCAGCTACGACCCCAACGCGCTGCGCTCCCACACCTCCGCGGAAAGGCTCAAAACCGACGGCGAAGCCCCCCTGGTCAACCGCGCCGTGCAGTACGGCTACGCGCCGGGGTCCACCTTCAAGGTCGTCACCGCCACCGCGGCGATCGACACAGGCAAGTTCACGTCCTCCTCGACCCTCAGCGGCCGCAACGGCGTCGTGGTGTCGGGAGTGCCGCTGAGCAACGACCAGGACGAAAGCTTCGGCGAGCTCACGCTCACGCAGGCGCTCGCCAAATCGGTCAACACCGTGTGGGCGCAGGTCGCCGAACAGGTCGGCAAGCGGACGCTTGCCCGCTACATGCGCCGCTTCGGCTTTGACGCCAAGCCGCGGCTTGACTACCCCGCCGAAGAAATGTCGGCCAGCGGCGAGTACGCGGACGAAGGCGAACGCCTGCTGTCGCCCACCAGCCCGCTGGTCGACGTCGGGCGCATGGGCATCGGCCAGGACAAACTGCGGGTGACCGCGCTGCAGATGGCCGAGGCCGCCGCCGCCGTTGCCAACCGCGGCCGGCTGATGGTCCCGCACCTGACCGACCGGATCGTCGACCCCGAAGGGCGCACCGTGCAGCGCATCGCCCCCAGCGTGCAGTCGGTGGTGATGAAGCCCTCGACCGCCGCGGCGGTCACCTCGATGATGGAAGCCGTGGTCAACGAAGGCACCGGCGAAAACGCGCGGATCCCAGGGGTGCAGGTGGCCGGCAAGACCGGCACCGCGGAAACGGAGATCGGCACCGCCGTCAACAACGTCTGGTTCATCGCCTTCGCCCCCGCCGCCGCCCCCCGCGTCGCGATCGCCGTGACGGTCAAGGGCGTGCCCGGGTACGGCGCCACGTACGCTCTGCCGATCGCGCGGCGGGTGATGGAAGTGCTGCTCCATGGTTGAAGGCGTAGCCTTGCGCCGAGCCGCCCCCCTGGAGGCGACTCGAGCACCGACCCGGGCGGCCCGGCGATGATCGAATCCGGCACCGTGATCGACGGCCGCTACGAGGTGCTCTCGCGCATCGGCACCGGCGGGATGGCCGACGTGTACCTCGCGCGCGACCAGCTCCTGGGGCGCCAGGTGGCGGTCAAGCTGCTGCACCACCGCTTCGCCGAGGATCAGGAGTTCGTGGAGCGCTTCCGTCGCGAGGCCTCGAGCGCCGCGGGTCTCTCCCATCCGAACGTGGTGGCGATCTTCGACCGGGGGGAGTGGGACGGCACGTACTACATCGCGATGGAGTACCTCCCCGGTCGCTCCCTGAAGGCCGTGGTGCGCGAGCAGGGCCCGCTGGACCCCGTGGCGGCGATCGACATCGTCATCCAGATCCTGCAGGCCGCGCGTTTCGCGCACCGCCGCGGCGTGATCCACCGCGATCTGAAGCCCCACAACGTGATCCTCGACGAGGAGGGCCGCGCGAAGGTCACCGACTTTGGGATCGCCCGCGCCGGCGTCTCCGACATGACGCTCACCGGGTCGATCATGGGGACAGCGCAGTACCTCTCGCCCGAGCAGGCCCAGGGCCACGCGGTGAGCGCGGCGTCCGACATCTACGCGGTGGGGATCGTCCTCTACGAGCTGCTCACCGGCTCGGTGCCCTTCGATGGCGAGACCGCGGTGACGATCGCGCTCAAGCAGGTCTCCGCCAGCCCGCCCCCGCCGAGCTCGCTCAGAGGCGTGGAGGTCATCCCGCCCGAGCTCGATGCGGTCGTGCTGCGTGCGCTGGCCAAGGAGCCCACGGAGCGATTCGCCGACGCGGAGGAGTTCATCGCGGCACTCGAACACGTGCGCCGAGGACTTCCCGCCGGGGGTGGACGGGTATCGACGGTGCCCCACGGCAACGGCCCCGCGGCCCCCATGACCGCCACCGCGCTGCTGCTGCCGCTCGCGGCGGCCGGGGATTCGGCCGGGGAGGAGGACCGATCGGAGATCGGCCAACAGGACGCCGCTCGCAAACGCCGCCGGCGCTGGTGGTGGGCCGGTGGCGCCGCGCTACTTGCCCTGGCCGCCGCCGCGGCCGTGCTGCTGGCGCTGCAGCCCGCACCCAGGCGCGAGGCGACCGTGCCCTACGTCGTCGGCGCGACCGCCACTGTCGCCGAAGCGACGCTCAAAGCGCAGGGCCTCACGCCGGTTTCCCTACCGTCCCCGAGCGCGAAGGTCTCCACCGGCCTCGTGATCAGCCAGAGCGAGCCGGCTGGAAGGGAGGTGCAACGGGGCACGCGCGTGACCATCACCGTCTCCTCCGGCCCCAGCAGCGTGGGGGTGCCGGACGTGCGAGACATGACGGGCGCGCAGGCCGCGCACAAGCTGATCCAGGACGGCCTGAAGCCGAGCGAACAGAGCCGCTCCAGCGCCACCGTGCCGGTCGGCAAAGTGATCGACACCGAACCCTCCCAGGGCGTGCCGCTGATCGCGGGCAGCCCGGTGACAGTGTTCGTCTCGAGCGGCCCCGCCCAGGTGAACGTGCCCGAAGTGACCGGGCAGAGCGAAGCCGAAGCGCGAGTCTCGCTGCGCGCCGCGGGCCTGCACGCGGGAACTGTCGCCAAGCGCGAAGAATCCGACCAGGCCGCGGGCACCGTGCTCTCGCAGTCCCCGGCCGCGGGTGGCACGGTGCCCAGTGGCGAAGCCGTGAACCTCGTGGTGGCGAAGGGCACCCAGGAAGTCACCGTGCCCCGCGTCGTGGGGAAAAAGGCCGAACGCGCCGAAGGCGAACTGGTCGGCGCGGGCTTCGTCGCGAAGTCGACCACCGGCACCGTCACCAACGGAGCCGAAGACGGGCTCGTGCTGCAGCAGAGCCCCGCCGGCGGGGTCAAGGCCAAGCGCGGGGCCACGATCACGCTCACGGTGGGCGTGCTCTCCCAGCAGACCACCACCACTACGACCACCACGACCACGCCCAGCACCACGCCGAGCACGGCCTCCTCGCCGGCCGCCCCTGCCGCAGGCGCCGCCCCATGAGCGCCCCCGCCCTTGGCCGCGGGGAGGGCGCCGCCTCTGGCCGCGGAGAGGACGCTGCCTCTGTGCCCGCGAGCGACGGCGCCAGGACGCTCACCGTCGCGCTGCTCGCGGGGGGGCGCTCCTCCGAGCACGACGTCTCGCTGGCCTCCGCCCGCGCCGTGCGCGAGGGCCTGGAGCGCGCCGGGCACGAGGTCCGCTGGGTGGAGATCGAGCGCGACGGGGCTTGGCGTCATGGCGGGGAGCGGCTCAGCCTCTGTCCGGGAGAGGGACTACTCGATGCTGACGTCGTGTTCCCCGCCCTCCACGGGCCCTTCGGCGAGGACGGCATCGTGCAGGGCGTGCTGGAGACACTCGACGTCGCTTACGTCGGTGCCGGCGTGGCGAGCTCGGCTCTGTGCATGGACAAGGTGCTCTTCAAAGAGCTCATGTCCGCTTGCGAGGTACCCCAGGTTGAGTACGCCGGCGCCCGCGTCGAGCGCTGGCGCGAGGCACCCACCGAGGTGCTCGGTGAGATCGCCGCCCTGCGGCTCCCCGTGTTCGTCAAGCCCGCTCACCTCGGCTCCTCGGTGGGAATCGCCAAGGTCACCGAGGCCCCTCAGCTCGGCGAGGCGCTCGACGGCGCCTTTGCCCACGACCCCCTCGTGATCGTCGAGGCGATGGCGCACGGGGTCGAGGTCGAGTGCGCCGTGCTTGGTCCTGGGCTCGCCTCCGTGCCCGGGGAGATCGTGCTGGATGAGGAGTGGTACGACTACGCCGCGAAGTACCACGACGGGGGAATGCGGCTGGTCGTGCCCGCCCGCATCTCCCCCGCCGCGAGTGCGCGGGTGCGGAAGTTGGCGCTGGAGGTGTTCGCATACACCGGCTGCGAGGGCCTCGCCCGCGTGGACTTCTTCGTGGATGGCGAGAGGGTGCTGGTGAACGAGCTCAATACGATGCCCGGTTTCACGCCTACGAGCGTGTACGCGAAGCTGATCGAGGCCTCAGGGATTCCCTACCCGGAGCTCGTGGACCGCCTCTGTCGGCTCGGGATCGAGCGCTGGGAGGCCAGGCGTGCCCACCAGTATTGAGGAGCGCCGCTGCACCTGACCCAGCCCGTCGGCTGGGAACCCGGGCCTAACCGAGTGGCGAGAGCAGCAGGTTCACGAGCACCCGCGGGTCGCGGCGGATACGTGCGCTTGCGGTGGTTGGGGGTCGCTTTGCGAGATCGATTTGGGCGGGATCGAGCAGTTTGCGCAACCGGCCCTCCGCGATCAGGCGCTCGTCGACCGCCCCAGGGCGACCCTCGAAGGTGGTGTAGACGGGGGTCCCGAGGGCGACCGCCTCGCGATTCATCGTGCCGCCGGCGGAGATCACGAGATTGGCGTGGGCGATCAGCGACTGGGCGTCGATCGCCTGGCGGGGCACGATGAAGCCGGGCACCCCGGCGAGCTCCGCGCGCTGCTGGGCGGTGCGAGGCAACACCACTGGCTGCACCCCCTCCCCGCCGGCCACGGCGTCGCGCAAGCGCTCCAGCACCTGCACGAAGAGGTCGTTCTCGAAGCGGTGGTAGAGCGAGACCTCCGGGGGGGTGCGCACCACGACGATCGGCCGCGCGGGGTCGAGCTCCAGCTGCGCGAGGATCGCGGGGTCGGGCTGGAAGTCGGCGAGGTAGTACTCCTCCTTGAGGCCCTCGTAGGCGCGCACCTTGCCGCGCGCGCCGTAGCGATCCAGCCGCTCGGGCGGGATCGCGTCGGGTACCACCACCGCGTTCGCGAGCCGGCAGTTGATGTGGTGCTGCACAGCGGCCCACTCGTAGTCGAACATCGTGGCGCTCGGGATCCGCAGCAGCGCGGCGGCGACGCTCACGTCGTTCGATCCGTGGCCGAGTGCGATGTCGAAGCTGCCGTTGGCGCGCGCCCAGCGCACGAGTGCCGCGGAGCGCAGCGCGAGGCCCCCGGCCTTCGCGGCGAGCCGCTCGCCGCGGTGGCGGCCGATCGCGGTGTGGGGGATCTGGAAGCGGCGCAGCAGCCCGAGCGTCTGCGCGAAGTCGCGCGCGGTCACTCGCACCTCGTGGCCGTCGCGCTCCAGCGCCTCGATCACGGGGCGCATCACCAGGACATGCGGGCTGTTGGTCAGGTCGATCCAGACGCGCATCGAGGTGGACGGTATCGTTGACGCGCTCATGCTCGTCCTCGCCTCGGTCACCGAATCGGTCGTCACGACCACCTGGCACCTCGTCCGCGATGGGGGACTGCCGGCGGTGTTCCTGCTGATGGCGCTCGGCTCGGCCTGCATCCCGATTCCCTCGGAGGTCGTGATGCTGTTCGCGGGCTTCGCCGTCGCCGATCCCGGGGGCTCGGGCGCGCACCACCACCTGACGATGACCGGCATCGTGCTGGCGGGGCTGCTGGGCACGCTGGTGGGCTCGTGGGTCGCCTACGCGATCGGCCGCGGCGGACGCCTGGAGCTGATGGAACGCCACGGGCATTTGATTCACATGGGCCCCGCGCAGGTGGACCGCGCGGACCGCTGGTTCGCGCGCTATGGCGAGATGACCGTCCTCTTCGGCCGCGTGATCCCGCTGGTGCGCGCCTTCGTCTCACTGCCCGCGGGCGTGGCGAAGATGCCGCTGCCGCGCTTCTCGGTGTTGACAGTGATCGGATCGATCCCCTGGGTGCTCGCGCTCGCGCTCGCCGGCCATGCGCTTGGCGGGGACTGGACGAGCGTGCGCAAGGGCTTCGAGTACGCCGACTACGTGATCCTCGCGCTCGTCATTGTGGGCATCGGCTACGGGATCATTCGGCGCCGTGGACGCGCCGCCGATTCGGATGCCGCCTAGACTTTCCCTGCGCCACGCGATGCTCCTCGGTCTGGCGCAGGGCCCCACCGAGGTGCTCCCGCTCTCCTCCTCGGCGCACATCGCACTGCTCCCTCGCCTGGCCGGCTGGCCCGAGGCGCAGTTGGACACCGAGCTGAGCAACTCCCTGGAGGTCGCGCTGCACGCGGGCGCCGCCGCCGCGCTGCTGGTCTATGCGGGGATGCTCGCCGAAGGCGAGTGTCCCCCGGCTTCGGCGAAGCGGGCGTCTCCCGAATCGGCCACCCTCCGCGGGGAGTTGGCGCGGGGCTTGCGCGAGCTGGATGGCAGAGCCCTTGTGTCGGCGGTGCTCGCCCTCGCTCCGCCCGCGCTCGTGGGATATCTCTTGGAGAAGCGCCTGGAGCGTCGCCCGAGCAGCCCGCGCGCGCTCGCCGCGGGCCTTGCGTTGGGCGGGGCCGCGATGGCCTGGGCGGACCTTCGCCCGCAGGCGCGAGGGCTCCAGGACGCCGCCCCCCTTGACGGCCTCGCGCTCGGTGTCGCCCAGGCGCTCGCCCTCCTGCCGGGGGTCTCGCGCAACGGCGCCGCGCTCACCGCGGCGCGCGCGCGGCGGTTCGCCCGCGAGGACGCCCACGCCCTCTCATGGCGTGTCGGCCTGCCGGTGATCGCGGGTGCCACCGCACTCAAGGCCCGGCGTCTCGTGCAGCATGGAGTCCCGCCGGGTGCGGTCCCCGCGCTGACCGCGGGCGCCGCCACGGCCTTCCTCTCCACCTTGGCTAGCGCCCCGCTGATCCGGCCTGGCAGGCGCGGGCGAGCGCTATGGCCGTTGGCGCTCTACCGCGCCGGGCTGGCGCTGGCCGCCGTGGTGCCCTCGGGCTCGGCGTAGCGCGCGACGGTGAAGCCGATGAGCACCGGCACGTGGACGGCGAACACGACGAGCGAGAGCGTGAGCACGACGAGTCCGCCGCCGTGCAGGTTGTCCCGCAGGAAGGCGTACTCGATTATGCCCGCGATGATGGGTGTAGGCCAGCAGCGCCCACTTGGCGACGTCGAAGAAGCGCCCCCAGGGGAAGTCTGGCACGCGGTCGAGCGACGCGTTGTGGCGTGATGCACAGTCGGGAGTTGGCCGTAGTGGACGGCCGCGCGTCCTGGGCGAGGCGAGATTGCGGGAGCGACGGGGGTCGGACGTGCTCTGGACACCGCATCGAGATCCGGGTGTAGACGACTCATGGCACTGTTGATGCAGGCGGCATGTCGTGCTGGAGCGGCGAAGCGTGCCGCTCACTCAGTGGACAGCAATCCCGCGGCACGGGCACGGATCGCGCTCGCGAAGGCCGTGAAGCTCAAGTCGGAAGCCGGCTCATGGATCGGGGAAGCGGGGTCCGCGGAGGCCGTGAGGAAGCAGGCCGCATCGTAGAGACGCTCAAGAATGAGGCGACGGCAAAGGATCTCGTAGCGCTTCTTGTAAGAGGCATCCAGAAAGACGGGATCGACCTCGAAGAATGGCTGCTTGACACGAACGGGCTTGATCGATCCAGGGGCTTCCTCGAGCAGAAACAAGTAGCCCAGCCACGGGCGGACGGTTCCGAATAGGCCTTCGCGGTATGCCGTCCAAATATCGGTGGCGTTGCCGATCGCCTCCTCAGTGCGGTTGTTGTAGTTGTTGCCGAACGAAGGGCCGACCTGGCTCTTGAACTCGATCGCCGCCGCGAGCGCGTCGCCATGAACGACGACGAGGTCCCATTTCTTCTCCGGCCGGAAATAGCCAGGTAGCTCGACAGCCGAGCGACGGCTGATGCTGGACGGCGCAAAGCCGGCGTCGATGAAGATCGACTCCATCAACTCGGCCATCGCGTCCATATGAGCGCCGCCGGTGACAGCGCCGCGTAGACCGGCATCGACTCGGCCGGACTCGCGCTGCTTGTGCGCCTGTCCCTCCCGAACTACCCAGTACTGCCGAACTGCGGCTTCAAAGGCGCTTTGATCCATGCCGCTGTAGTTCGCGGCCTCGGCACGGGCTCCTACCCCGGGAGCTCTTTCAGGCCGTAGGCATCGAGCGCGGTCGCGGTCGCACGTTCGACATCCCGAGCAGCAAAGGACTGCTCCAATTCTCTTGCGGTGCGCTTCGGGATCAGGTCTAGGCGAGGAACACGAATCCTGCGCAGGTATTGGGCCTGAAACCGTAGATATCCGCCACGCATCTTCACTGCGTAGCATTCAATGAACATCTGCGCGACACCGGAAAGAAGTAGCCCACCGAGAACTTCCGGATTCCACTGCTCGCTGGCGACCCAATAGAGGTTGTGGTGTGGGTACAGGCCCCCTGGGTCGAGCACCGGATGGATTTCCGCCTTGATGTCAGGGACCAGGAGCTTAGGCTTGGCCGTGAGCGGGTGGCTGACTCGATCGATCGTGCGATACCACTGCTGCGGTCGCCTGCCGGCGACGTTGCGTTTGTTCAGCGCCGAAGCGTTCGCTTCGAAGTAGGTACGCAGCCGTGGACAGGCATCGAGGGATACAAGCGCTCCGGTGTCGCCATCCCATGGATCAACGAGATAGTGGCCGGACCAACGTAGCTGCCCGCTCAACGTGTCACGTGCCATCGCCAGCGGCAGCAGTCGATCCTCCTCGACGAGTGCTGGGTTCTTGACCACGAAAACCTGATCCGCTCCGGTCGCGACACCGATACCCACCCGGGTTCCAGTCGCGCCGTCCTCCAACGCAGGCAATCGTCGCTCCAAGCTGGCTACGAGCGCGAGCCGCTCGGGAGTGCCGGTCGGCCACGACGAAACGCCCTCGAACCATGTCGGTAGACGTGCCGCCTCAAACCCGGGGTCGCTTAGCCTTAGATCGTTCTTGCGACTTGCCCAAATACGAACACGGCGCGCTGCCTTCTCATCGAAGCTCTTGTGCGCGGTGGCGACTATCACCCGCCCCTGCGGCTGACGCCGGAGGATCGTCACCGATGGGTACGCGCTCACCTCCTCGTCAAACGCGTCGACATCGTGCATCTCGATCACCGCCTCGACAGAGAACCCACCAGAAACCATACCGCGCAGGCGCTGCCCATACTGGTTGCGCATCCAGCGATCCGCGCAAATGAAGCCGAGAGCCCCGCCGGGCTTCAGGGCATTCAAGCCAACCTCAAAGAACCCGACATACACGTCCGACCGACCGCCCATTGTCGAACAAGCACGGCGGTAAGCCTCGCTCCGCGACGCCGATACCGCCTCGAGTCGTATGTACGGAGGGTTGCCAACCACAAAGTCCGACGTGCCGACCTCGTGGAGGCCCAAGAGGAAGTCGTCGTGCACCACCCAGCGCTCGCCGAGAGCCCGAGCATCATCGACGGCCCAACCATCTGCGAGCAAGCGCTCTTCGACCACGCCACCGCTCTCGGCGACGTGCGCCGGCTGTAGGTCGCAGGCGTGGAGCGCATCGGCCGCATCAGAGATATCCTTTCCATGCAGACGACAGGAACGCGAGAGCCGCTCAACAATCGGACCGAGAAAGGCTCCCGAGCCGCACGCTGGCTCAATGGCCCGCAAGGCAGCCAGATCGCGCTCGCTGGTGTAGCCGACCAAGTCGAGGATCAGCTCGACCACCCAGCGCCGCGTGAACACGGCGCCGTACTCGTGCCCCTCCAGAGCAGACGCCGCTAGCGAGGCGGCGTGGGCTTCATCGCCAAGTATCTGCTGTTGGGCATAGGCCATGCGCCGAGACTACAGACGGCCTGCGATGGTTCTGTTCGCCGCCGACCGAGTCAGGCACACGGGGCTGCAACGGGCCCAACCGGCGATCCCCGCTCAATCGTCCTACGATCCATGCATGGCGATGACCTCGGCTCATCGCGACTCCGTGTCGCCTGAGCATCGTCGGACGCGCGCCCTGCTTGGCGCGGGGGTGACGCTCGTCCTGATCCTCGCGCTGCTGGCTGTGGCGGTGCTGGCCTTCTCGGGCGTGACGCTGGCCAGCGATCCGACGGCGCTCGCACGGGTGACGGTGCAGCCGTTGGGCGGGACGATCGAGCGCGTCCGGGCGTACGGACCAAACGGCCGGAGGGTGCCGCTCGCGATCCACGGTGGGCGGCTGACCCCGCTGAAGCGGCTGACTCCGGGCGAGCAGGTGACGGTGGACGTGGAGGTTCGCCGGCCGGGATGGCTCAGCTGGGCGTTGGGAAGCGAACGCAACGAGCGGCTGACGCTGCGCGCGCCCGTAGCGCAGGTGACCCAGCGCTGGATGACGGTGCCCTCGGGCTCGGAGGTGCGCGTGAGCTTCGATCGATCCGTGAGCGCAGTGTCCTACGGGAGCGGCACGGATGGCCCGACCTACCACACGCTGAGCAGCGCTCGGAGCTCGATCTCACTCGGGCCGCAGGCGTCGACCGGCGCAGTCGAGGTCGCCGCCGCCGCACGTCCCTGGGAGAGGCTCGGGACGCCTACGCAGGTGAGCTGGTTCCCGCCGTCCCAGGCCCCGGTCATGGTCAGCCTCCCCGCGGCCGGCGCGCGAATCTCTCCCGCCACGCCGATCGACCTGACGTTCTCAAAGCCGGTGAGCGACGTGCTGGGCTCGACTCGTCCGCGGCTCTCCCCGAGCACGCCCGGACATTGGCGCGAAGCCAACAGCCACACGCTCGTGTTCACCCCGTCGGGCCTGGGGGCGGCGCTCGCCTCCCAGTTGCAGGTCCAGCTCCCGCGAGCGGTTGCCGTCACGACGGGCGGGAGCGGGCTGCGCACCACCAGCCAGATCGAATGGACCGTTCCGCCCGGCTCAACGCTGCGCCTGCATCAGCTTCTCGCCGAAGCCGGCTACCTGCCGCTCGAATGGCAGCCATCGGGCACCGCCGTGGCGCGCACGCCGAGCGCCGAGGCGCGGGCGGCTGTCGAACCCCCGAGTGGCAGCTTCAACTGGCGCTATCCAAACACCCCTCACCAGCTGCAGGCGATGTGGAGCCCGGACCAGGCGACCGTGATCACGAAGGGCGCGGTGATGAAGTTCGAGAACGAAAATGGGCTCACGGTCGATGGGGTCGCGGGGCCGACGGTGTGGCGCGCGCTGCTGAGCGACGCGATCTCCGGCAGGCGCCTGACCAGCGGCTACAGCTACGTGTACGTACACCGCGAAGCCCCGGAGACAATGACGCTGTGGCACAACGGTCAGACGATCATCACCTCACCCGCGAACACGGGCATCTCCGGGGCGGAAACCGAATTGGGAACTTTCCCGGTGTTTGAGCACCTCCCCGAAACGACGATGAGCGGCACCAACCCTGACGGCTCGCACTACGAAGATCCCGGGATCAAATGGGTCAGCTACTTCAACGGCGGCGACGCGCTCCACAACTTCGATCGCGCGTCATTCGGCACCCCGCAGAGCCTCGGTTGCGTCGAGCTCCCGCTTGCGGCCTCCGCAGAGATCTGGCCCTACACGCCGATCGGCACGCTCGTCACGATCGAAACCTGAGGGTCCGCGACGGTCCAGCATGCGTCGGGAGCAGCGAATCCGCCCGAACCCACGCCACCACCCACATGGCCCCAGCGAGGATCGCCCCCCGGCGCGGCATCCCCCGGCTGCCAGACTCACGCCAATGCTCGCGATCACCCTGGCCCTCGGCGCCTCGCTCTGCTATGGCGTGTCGAACTTCATCGGCCCGCAGCTGGTGCGCCGCCACCAGCTCGTGACGGTGCTGGTGCTCTCGCAGGTCGCGGCGCTCGGGGCGTGCGCGCTGTACCTGGCGCTCGACGGCGGGCGGGCGCTGCCCTCGACCGACATGTGGCTGGCGCTGCTTGCGGGCGCCGGCAATGCGGGCGGGCTGATCGGCTTCTACAAGGCGGCCGAGCTGGGGCCGCTGTCGGTGGTGGCGCCGATCGGAGCGTCGGGGGTCGTGATCCCCGTCGTGTGGGGCCTCGCCGGCGGCGATTCCTTGAAGCCGGCGCAGGCGGTTGGGCTGGTGCTGGCGATGGGCGGGGCCGTGCTCGTCGCTCGTCGCGGCTCCGCTCATCACAGCACCGCGTATTACTCCGATCCGCGCGCGGCCGTGCTGTGGGCGTCGGGGTCGGCGGTCGCCTTCGGTGTCTTTCTGGCGGCGCTGCCAAAGGCCTCGGCGCACGGGCGCGCGTGGGCGCTGCTCGACGCGCGGCTGGCGCTGGTGGCGCTGGTGGCGCTGTGGGCCGGGCGCGAGCTTCGGGCGATCAGATTCGTCCGTGTGAGCCCGCTGTTCGCGATCCCGGGCGTGCTGCTGGTGGTCGGCACGATCATGTATATGACGGCCGCCGCGCACGGCCAGCTCTCGCTCGTGTCGGTGCTCAGCTCGCTCTTTCCGGTCGTCACCGTCGCCCTCGGGGTGGGCTTGCTGGGCGAGCGGCTGTCGCGATTCCAGACGGTCGGAGTCGCCGCGGCGCTCGCCGGTATCGCACTGATCGCGCTGTAGATCTCGCTCCCGCCTGCGGAGGGCCCAAAATAGAGCGATGCCGCAAACCCTGCTCGGCACGGCACTCGGCGGGCGCTATCGCCTCGATGCCCAGATCGGCAAGGGGGGGATGTCCACGGTCTACCGCGCGTTCGACATCGTGCTGGAGCGGCCGGTCGCGATCAAGCTGATGCACCGCGAGATCGCCTCGGACTCCGCTCAGCTGGAGCGTTTCCGGCGGGAGGCCCGCGCGGTGGCCCAGCTCAGCCATCCCCACATCGTGACCGTCATCGACGCCGGAGAGGAGGGGTGGGCGGGCGATGATGGGGCGGGCGAGAATGGTGCGCGCGAGGCCCGACCGGGCATCGCGTCCCCCGGGGGAGCCACCCCCTACATCGTCTTCGAGTACGTGGAGGGGGAGACGCTGAAGGCCCTGATCCGCCGCGGTGGCCCGCTCGAGATCACCGAGGCGATCGCCTACGCGATCGAGATAGCGCGGGCGCTGGGGGCGGCGCACGAGCGCCAGATCGTGCACCGCGACGTTAAGCCCCAGAACGTGCTGCTCACGGCGGAGGGCACGGCGAAGATCACCGACTTCGGAATCGCCCGCACACTCACCGAGCAGGGGCTTACGCTCGACGGGCGGGTGCTGGGCACGACCGACTACGTCTCCCCCGAGCAGGCCCTCGGCCATCCGGTCACGGGACAGTCGGACATCTACTCCCTGGGGGTGGTGCTCTACGAGCTGCTGACCGGCGCGATCCCCTTCACCGGCGCGAGCCCCGTGGCGGTCGCGATGCGCCACGTCCGCGAGGAGATCCCCGACGTGCAGCACCGCCGGCCGGAGGTCTCCGCCGCCACCGCCGCCGTCGTCGATCGGGCCACCGCCAAGGACCTCGCCCGCCGCTACCCGGACATCCCGGCGCTGCTCGCCGACCTCGAGGACGTGCTCGCGATCGAGGCGGCCCGCGCGGGACAGGCCACCGGGGAGGTCACCTCGGTGCTGCGCACCCTGCCCGCCCCCGCCCGCCGGCGGCTGCCCTGGCACATGCGCCACCCTGTCCGCTGGCTCGGCTCGCTCGCGCTGCTCGGCGGCCTGATCGCGCTGGGGCTCGCGCTCGCCGCCGGCCACACCCACCGGGGGGTTGCCCCGGGCGTGGCCGCCAAACCCGGTCTCACGGCGGTCCCCCTGGAACAGACCGCCGCCCACGACTACAACCCCTACGGCAACGAACCCGAACACCCCACCCAGGTGGCCAACGTGGTGGACGGCGACCCCGAAACCCTCTGGAGCACCGAGCACTACCTGGACGACACCCTCGGGCGCAAGCCCGGAACGGGCGTGTACGTCGACGCGGCCCCCGGCCTGCGCGCCCGCGCGATCGAGATCCAGACGCCCACGCCGGGGTTGACCGCGGCCGTCTACGCCACGAACACGTTCGACTCGGGCCTCCCCTACGAGTCTCCGCAGAGCCTCTCCGAACGCGGCTGGGTGCAGCTCGCCCCACCGCGTACCGTCCCCGCTCAGATCACGATCCCGCTGGATACCCGCGGCGCGCGCTTGCGCTACTACTTGCTGTGGATCACCCGCCTGCCCCCCGGCAGCGAAACGGCGGCGATCTCGGAGCTGACGCTCTTCAAGTAGACCCCTACAATTCCCTGCAATGCGCCGACGTCTCCGCTCGGCGGCCCCCATCCCCTTCCACCGGCACATGCTGCCCCAGATCGTCGTGGACGGGGTGCTGGTCGCGCTCGCGTACTACCTCGCCTTCCAACTGCGCTTCGACGAGGCGCGCGCGCCGGTTCACGCGATCTACACGGTGCTGCTGGAACGCACGATCCTGTGGGTGGCGCTCGGGGGGGTGCTGGTGCTGGTGCTCGCCCGCGTGTACCAGCGCAGCTGGAGCTACTCCGGGCAGCGCGACTACGAGGCGATCCTCCGGGGGGTCGTCGCGATCGTGCTGCTCAGCGTCGTGGGGGTGGCGGTGACGCGCCCCGTGCAGATCCCCCACAGGGGGGGTAGCTCGGCGGTCGGCCTGCCCGACGGGGTGATCGTGCTGTTCTTCCTGCTGGCGCTTGTGCTGCTGGTGGGGGTGCGGGTGATCGGCCGCGCGATCCACGAGCGCCGGCTGCAGGGGGCCTTCCGCGGCGTGCGCGAGGGTGAGCGCGGCGTGCTGATCGTCGGCGCCGGCGACGGCGGGCGACTGGTGCTGCGCGAGATCGTGCGCAACCGCGAGCTGGGGTTGACCCCGGTGGGCTTCCTCGACGACGACCCGCGCAAGCGGGGACTGCGGATCGACGGGGTGAAGGTCAGAGGCAACACCGAGGCCGACCTGCCGCGTATCCTCGAGGAGGCGGAGCCCGAGGAAGTGATCATCGCGATCCCCTCCGCCCCCGGCTCGACCCGCGGGCGCGTCGTGCGCGAGTGTCGCGCTCGGGCGATCCCGGTGCGCACGCTGCCCACCGTCTTCGAGCTGCTCCAGGCGCGCGGCGCGGGCACGATCGCGCGACAGGTGCGTGAGGTGCGCGTCGAGGACGTGCTCGGGCGCGAGCCGGTGCTGATGGAGCTCGACCGGGTGGGCGCCTATCTCGCGCGAGAGGCCGTGGTGCTCGTGACTGGAGCGGGCGGCTCGATCGGCTCCGAGCTCTGCCGCCAGATCGCACACGTGGGCCCCCGGCGCCTGGTGCTGCTCGATCACGCTGAGGACAACCTCTTCGCGATCCACCGCGAGCTGCTGGACGAGCGCCACGTCCCGCCCGGAGCGCTGGCGGCCGTGCTGGCGGATTGCAGGGAGGAGGAGCGGATGCGCGAGGTGCTCGATGAGCACCGCCCCACCGTGGTCTTCCACGCCGCCGCCTACAAGCACGTGGGGCTGATGGAGGAAAACCCGGTGGAGGCGGTGCGCAACAACGCGATCGCCACGCGCCTGATGGCGAAGGTCTGCGGCGAGCTCCAGGTGGGGCGCTTCGTGCTCGTCTCGACCGACAAGGCGGTCGCCCCCGCGACCGTGATGGGGGCCTCCAAGGCGCTGGCCGAGTTCGCGCTGGAGGGAGCCGCGGCGCGCTTCGGAGGGACCGTCTACAAGGCGGTGCGCTTCGGCAACGTGCTCGGCTCCTCCGGCAGTGTGGTGCCGATCTTCCGCCGCCAGATCGCGCGCGGAGGACCGGTGACGGTCACCGACAGGCGCATGACGCGCTACTTCATGACGATCCCCGAGGCTGTGCAGCTGATCATCCGCGCCGGTTCGCTGGGTCCCCAGGGGGAGTTCGACCGCTGGCGTGAGCGGGATCGGCTTCGCGGGCTCGATCCACGGCGGGACCCGCCCGCCGCGGCGGACCGGCGCTACGCCGCCTGCGCAAACCCCGAGCGCACCGCGGAGGTGCTGGTGCTCGACATGGGCGAGCCGGTGCTTATCGTCGAGCTCGCGCGGGCGATGATCGAGCTCTCGGGCCTCGACCCCGACCGCGACATCGAGATCGAGGAGGTTGGGCGCCGGCCTGGGGAGAAGCTGCAGGAGGAGCTCTTCAACGACTATGAGCGCCCTCGGCCGACCTCCACCGAGAAGATCCTGCTCGCCGAGCGCGAGCCGCTGGCGCCGAAGGTGGTGGAGGAGATGTTCGAGGAGATCAATCTGCTGGTGCTGGAGGGGGACGCGGCGGGTCTCGCCGCGAAGGTTGCCGACCTGACTTCGGCGGCGCGCCGGAGCGATTGGGAGCCCGCTCACGGCGAGCCCGCCGAGCCGGAGCTGGAGTCCGCCGACAACGAGCCCGCCGAGCCCGAGCTCATCGATCCGGCCGAGTACGAGCCGCGGGTCGTAACCGCGCCGGAGGCGCCTGTGCCCCTCCTACACTCTGGCGACGCATGATCGCACTACTGCCGGCGCTCTCGCTATCCAACAAGCTCCTGG
This sequence comes from uncultured Solirubrobacterales bacterium, assembly GCA_963771915.1. Classification (GTDB taxonomy): domain Bacteria; phylum Actinomycetota; class Thermoleophilia; order Solirubrobacterales; family Solirubrobacteraceae; genus Palsa-744. Next base: position 1,831,661 of record CAVYVD010000001.1, read on the forward strand.
ACGTTGGCGCTCTGGCGGCCTTCACGGCTCTGCTGGGGATCGCGGTCCTCTCGCTGCTCGTCTTCTCGCAGGCGCGCGAGATCAGGCGCCTGCGCGAATGGGCCGGGCGCGCCCCCGAGCGCGCCGCGGAACTCGAGCAGCGGGTGAGCACTGAGGCCGCGTTGCGTGCCGGGCGCGTCGTCCAGCCGCCGCCGCGGGCCGGCCAATCCGCACCAGCGGTCTCCGGCCAACCAATGCCCACGGTGAAGCCCACCGCGACGCCCGTGCCGGGTCAGCCGGCGTTCGTACCCACCGCCCAGATCGTGGCGAGCGACGTCAGGGCAGTGGAGGGGGCGCCGGGCGGGTCTTCCGACTCCCCCGCGGTCGCCGCGGGCCCGGAGATTCCCGTCCGGCCCGCGACCGTGGCCGGGACCGCACAGGCGGGGAGGGACCCAACGCCGGTGGGGGAGCTCGCGGCGAAGGACACTCGACAGCCTGTGGCGAGCCAAGCGGCCGCCGAGGATGCCCACGAGCCGGCGCAGGCACCCGCGAGCGCGGCGCTGGGCGAGCCGGCTGGGGGGGAGGCCGCGTCGAGCAAGATCGCACCGGCGACGGTGGCGGCGGCAGCCACCGTCGCGGCGTCCTCCGCGGTGGCGACACGCACCGTGGGGTCGCCACCGCGTGCCCCCGTTCCGCCGGCCCCGGCAAGACCGCTCGCCGCCGAGTCCGGAGGTGGCCCGGCGACGCAAGAGCCTTCGCGCCCCCCGCTGCCCCCGCGCCCGCAGCTGCCCCCACGCCCGCAGGCCTCTGGACGCCCTCCTTCGTCGCCTTCGGCGCGCCCGCAGGGGGTGACGAGCTTTCAGTTCCTCCAGGAAGAGGAGCGCTCGCCGCGGAAAGCGACCGCGCTGATCGTGGGTGGCGTGGCGGTGGGGGTGGCGGCGCTGCTCGCCGTGCTGCTGTCACTCAGTGGCGGCTCGTCGCCGAGCGCGGGAACCGGAACCGCGGCGCGCTCCACCTCTTCCCACAGCCACGGCGCGCGCCCCGCGCACGGCGGCTCGGCGGTTGCAAGCCCGGCGGAAACGCACGTGGTGGTGCTGAACGCCACCGAAGCCACAGGCCTGGCGCACCGGCTGTCGGGGAATCTGCAGCAGGGCGGCTACACCCAGGCGGCCGCGCTCAGCGCGCGCCCGCCGAGCGAACGCTCGACGTCGGTGGTGGAGTACGCGAGCGGACACCGTCCCGAAGCTCAGAGCGTGGGTCAGACGCTTGGAATCGGCGAGGTGGCGCCGCTGGAAAGCGCGATCACGCCGCTCGTGGGGGGGGCCACGGTGGTGGTGGTCGCCGGTGCCGACAAGACCTCGCTGGTGGGCTCCGGTAATCCGAGCCCGCCCTCCCAGTCCCCGAGCGAAGGGGCCTCGCCGGGTGCAGGGGCGTCCTCAGGCAGCGGAGAAGCCCAGTCCGGCGCAGCGGCCCAGAACGTCGCCGAAGCGCCGGCCGGTGGGGAAGCGGCCGGCGCCACAGGCCAGTGAGGGCTCCTTGGGCCCCACGCCAGTGACGAGCCTGGGGTCCCCGACCGCGAGCTTTCTCGACATCCCGGAGCGCTCGCGCAAGCCTCGTGAGCGGGGCCTCACGCATGTGCTCGACCGGGGCCTCTCGTTGGCGGAGGTGGAGGGTCTGATCGAAGTCGCGGGCGAGTACGTGGACATCGTCAAGCTGGGGTGGGGCACGGCGCTGGTGAGCGCGAACCTGAAACCCAAGCTGGAGCGCTATGCCGCGCACGGCATCCCCGTCATGCTCGGCGGTACGCTCACTGAGCTGGCGATCAAGCAGGGTCGCGTCGAGGGCCTGGTCGCGTGGCTGCGCGAGCTGGGGCTGCGTCATGTCGAGCTCTCGGACGGCACGATCCCGCTTGAGCCCGAGGTTAAGGCACATTTGATCCGCACGCTCGCTGCCGCCGGGTTCACGGTGCTCGCCGAGGTGGGCAGCAAGGACACTGATTTCATCATGGCCCCGTATGTGTGGGTGGAGCAGATCGAGCGTGACCTGGAGGCGGGCGCGTGGAAGGTGATCGCGGAGGCTCGGGAGTCCGGCACGGCCGGCATCTACCGGGCCGACGGGGAGGTGCGCAGCGGCCTGATCGACGAGATCGCGCACGCGGTGGACTGCGATCGGATGATCTTCGAGGCGCCGCGCAAGGAGCAGCAGGTGTGGCTTCTGGAGTTCTTCGGCAGCGAGTGCAACCTCGGCAACATCGTCCCCACCGACGTGCTCTCACTGGAGACGCTGCGGCTGGGGCTGCGCTCGGACACCGTGGAGCGCTTCGCACTGGATGGGAAGGATTGACAGGAGAGGGCTCCGCGGGTGGGCGGGACCCCATCTATCGCTCCGCGGGGGAGCGTACGCGTGGTGAGCCACTGGAAGCTCAGAAGCTCGCGCGCGTGGTGTTCGCCGCGTTGGTGGTGGCTTGTTTCGTCGCGTTCGTGTTGACCCAGCGGCTCAAGCACACCCCGACGCCCGTGCAGAACTTCGAGGCCGACGAAGCCTTCTACCCGACGAGCACGCCGGTGGCGGGCTGTCGCGGCAAGGTACCGACGCGGCAGGTGAACGCCAGCGAACGGATCGAGTACCTCTCGTTCAAGCCGGCGCAGGCCGAAGCGGTGACGGTGGAAATCGTCGACGCGGCTGAAAAGAGCGTGGCAACCATCGTGCGAGCGCTGCCTGCCGAACGGTACAAACAGCTGTCGCTCTGTTGGAACGGCCAGCTGGGCCCGGCGCAGAGCGGCGGTCTCGCGCCAGCCGGCGAATACCGCATTCAGGTAAAACTGCTGGGCCTGGATCGCACGGTGAAATCCACGCTCTCCTTCAAACTGAAGGGGCGCCCGTGAGCACCGTGATCCTCGCCTCCGCGCACGGCTTTGGAGAGGGGGTCGAGAAGCTTGGCGTGATCGCGGTGGCGCTGCTGGTCGCAGTGGTGGTGCTCGCCCGCCCGCCAGCGATCTCCGACCGAAGCCGGGAGACACGCGCCTCCGGCGCTGGCCGATTTGGGGATGCGAGCGGAGCGAGTGTCTCCCCAATCGGTCCCCGTTTCGGCCAACAGCGCGCGGTCGCGATGCTCGCCGTGCTCGTACTGACGCCGGCGCTGCTGCTGGCGGATATCTGGCACACCTCACAGTTGACACACCTGCGACACCACCCGGCGGAGGCCGGCGCAGCGGTCGTGGCGGGAGTGATTGTGGTACTTGCGCTCGCCGTGTCGATTCACAGAGAGCCACGGGCATTTCCACTGCTGGCGATCTTCGCGCTGCCGTTTCGCCTGCCGATCGCGACCGGCGGCAGTACCTCGAATCTCCTGATCCCGCTCTACCTGGTGGTCGGCGCCGGCGCGCTCGCATATCTGGCACCGCGGTTGCACGGCGGCTCTGAGCACCCCGAGCGGGGTGGGCCGGTGCTGCTGGAATGGTTGCTGCTGGCCGCGGTGGTGCTGTACGCGCTACAGGCCACCTACTCCTCAGACTTCTCCAAGGCGCTCGAGAACATGGTGTTCTTCTACGTGCCCTTCGCGTTGCTGTTCGCACTGCTGCGCGAGGTGGACTGGACGCGCGAGCTGCTGCTGCAGTGCCTGGCCGTCGCGGTGGTACTGGCGGCGGTGTTCGCGGGGATCGGCTTCGTCGAGTACGACCGCAAGCAGCTGTTCCTGAACCCGAAGGTGGTGGCGGCCGACCAGTACGGCAACTACTTCCGGGTCAACTCCCTCTTCTTCGATCCCAACATCTACGGCCGCTTCCTTGCGCTGGTGATGATCGGGGTGACGGCGGGGGTGCTGTGGAGCGTGCGCCGCCGCGAGGTGCTGCTCGGCGGCGTGGTGCTGCTGTGGCTGCTGGCGGGCCTCGTGACGAGCTTCTCACAGTCGAGCATCGCCGCGGTGCTGCTCGGCCTGGCGGTGCTCGCCGCCTACCGTTGGGATGTGCGCGGCACGATCTATGTGACGATCGCGCTGGCGGCGATCGCGCTGGTGGCGGTGGTGGTGGCGCCGCCGAGCCTGCACCTGGGATTGACGGGCAAGGGCGGCTCGGCAAGCAACGCGACCAGCGGGCGCACGAAGCTGATCGAAGGCGGGTTACGGCTCTTCGCCGACCGTCCCCTGCTGGGTTTCGGGCCGGGCTCCTTCGCGCTGGAGTACCGTTCCCACGAACACGTCACCAGCGGCAGCGCGACCTCCGCCTCGCACACGATCCCGGTGACGGTCGCGGCGGAGCAGGGGATCGTTGGTCTGGCGCTGTACGTGGCGCTGCTGGTGGTGGCCTTCGCGGTGCTGTTCGGGGGTGCGGGACGCTCCCCGCCGAGGATCGCGTTGGCGGCATGCTTCGCGGCGCTCGTGCTGCACACCTTCACCTACGCGGATTTCCTGGAGGACCCGGAGATGTGGCTGTTGCTGGGGATCGGGGTCGCGCTCGCTGTGGGAGGCCGCAGTGACGCCGCGTCGAGCGATCTCCGGGAAGCCGGCTCCCCCGCTTCGCCCAATCGCACTGCTGCAACTCCCACCGCGTAGTGCGGCCATTTGCGTCGCCGCGCTGGGATCGCCGTCCATCGCCGACGGCACACCCGAGGTAGGTTGCAGTCGTGCGCGACTACCTGAAGCGCCTGCTTACGACTGGCGCGGCCTACCAGGCGGCGGACATCGTGGCGAAGGGCCTCGCGGTGATCCTGCTGCCGCTGTACACGCGCCACGTGCCAACCCAGGGCTACGGCGCCTACCAGACGCTGCTGACCGCGGTGATCCTCTCGAGCATCTTCCTGCGCGTGGGGTTGGGGGAGGCGTTCGTGCGCTTCTACTTCACCGACCACGACACCGAGCGTCGCGGGCGGATCGCGCGCACGGTGACGGCGACGGTCGCGTGGACGACGACGGTCGCGGCGCTCCTCGCGCTGGTCTTCTCGGCCGAGCTCTCCCAGTTGGTACTGGGCTCCCGGGACCCAGACCTGATGGACTGTGCGATTCTCGGGATGTGGGCCTTTACGAACCTCGAAATGGCCTACGCCCAGCTGCGCGTGGACGAGCGCGCGCGGACCTACCTGTACGCCTCGATGGCCAACGTGGCGATGACCGTCACGTTCACCGTGCTGCTGGTCGTGTTCGTAGACCAGCAGGCCCGGGGCCTGCTGCTGGGCAACTTCGGCGCCTCGGCCGTGGTGGTGCTGGGCCTCTGGGTGGTCCTGGCGCGAGCGCGCCGTTTCTCCCTGCGTTTCCGCTTCCACGACCTGCGGGCAATGCTGCGCTTCGGCGTGCCGACGGTGCCGGCCGACGTCAGCGTGTACGCGCTGCAGGTGGTGGACCGCCTCTACCTCTTCCGCGTCTACTCAAAAAGCGCGGCCGGCCTCTACTCGATCGCGCTGCAGCTCGCGACCGTGGTGTTCCTGCTGGTGCGCGGCTTCCAGTACGCGTGGCCACCGCTGGCCTACTCGATCCAGAGCGACAAAGAGGCCTCGCGGCTCTACTCGCTCGTGACCACCTACTACGTGCTGGCGACGGGGTTGATGGTCTGCGGGGTTACGCTGCTCGGCCGCTGGCTCGTGCGCCTGCTGGCGGCCTCGGAATACTTCGGCGCCTACAAAGCCTTGCCGTGGTTGGCGCTCGGATGGGCGCTGTACGGCCTCTACCCGGTACTGATGGTGCTGGCCGGCCGAGCGGGCAACACCACCCGCAACTTCCCCGCGGCGGCGGCGGGTCTGGCGGTCAACGTGGCGCTGCTGCTGTGGCTCGTGCCCGCGGGCGGCGCCAACCTCGGCATCGCGGGAGCGGGCCTCGCCCTGTGCGGCGCCTACATCGCGGTGCTCGCGGTGCTCTACCTCCTGACGCGCTCGCTATTTCACGTGGCGTTCGAGTGGGCGCGCCTGACGTTGCTGGTCGCGATTCTCGCGGGGGTCGCGGTCTCGGGGGAGCTGCTGCTCCCCACCAGCGGCCCCGGCGGCCTCGTGCTGAGAGCCCTGTGGCTGGCGCTGGTCCCGGCGCTGCTCTTCCTGACCCGCTTCTTCCGGCCGCACGAGCTGCGCGGAGCGCGGGGTTTGGTGCGGGCGGCGATCGCCTACCGGCCGCGGCCCACCCGCACGTGAGTGCGGCCGTCGCTCAGGTCTCCCTCTCACTGCCGCTCTCTCTGCCTTCGCGGTTGTATTCGGCGGCAGCCTCGCGCAGACCCTCGCCGCGCTCCGGGTGCAGCGTCGCGGTGACGTGGCACCAGTAGCGCGCGGGCGAGTGGCCGGGAAGCGCGAGCGCGGCGAGCGCGCGCAGCGCGTAGCTCCAGGCGGTCAACCAGCGCACCGCGCGCGCAGCCGCGGTGGAGTGGTGCTTGTGCATGTAGAGGTCACGGTTGCGCGCCATTTCCACGATCCGCCGCTCGGGTACCGCGGCGGTGGAGAGCTGCTCGTGGTGGGCTGCCACCGCGCTCGGCACCCACAGGCTGCGCCAGCCGGCGTCACGCAGGCGCCGTGCGAAGTCCACCTCGTCGGAGTAGACGAAGAAGTCGGGGTCCAGGTAGCCGACCCGCGCGGCGGCCTCGCGGCGCACGAGCAGCGCTGAGGACTGGCACCAGTCCACCTCGCGGGTGCACCCGCCGCGGCTCTGCACGACCAGCAGACGGTGCAGAAGGAGCGCGCCGGCGAGCGCGGCGAGGGGGGTGGGGAAGCGCCAGGCGGAGGCCTGCGGCGTCCCATCCGGCCGGCGCAGCGCTGCTCCCGCGCAGGCCGCGTCCGGCCGTGCCTGGAGCGCTTCGTACAGGGAGCGGACGGCCCCGGACAGCAGCTCGGAGTCCTCGTTCAGCAGCAGCGCGTAGCGCCCCCGCGCGCGGCGCAGCAGCTCGGAGTCGTTGAGTCCCTTCCCGCGCCGCTCGCCCATGGCGATCACCTCGTCCACCGCCGGATGGGCGCGCGCCGCCTGCGCGGAGCCGTCGCGTGAGCCGTTGTCGAGCACCAGCACCTCCGTGGCGAACGGGAGCGCCGCCCGCTCGCGCGCGATCGCGTCCAGGCCGCGCAGCAGGAGCTCGCGCTGGGAGGTGTTGACCACACAGAAGCTCAGCTCGATCGGTCTCCGTGAGGGCTCCCGATTGGGGGAGCCGGCGGGCGTGGAGGTCTGCTCGGTGTTCATCGCGCGCCTATTGTCTCGCCAGCCACGCTTATTGTCTTGGCGATGCGTGTCCACGTTGTCGACCCCTCGGCCTACACACCGCCCTACGACCACGCTCTGTGCAGGGCGCTGGCGGCGGCGGGCGCGGACGTCGAGCTGTTCACGAGCCGCTTCGCGTATGGCCCGGTGGCGCCCGCCGAGGGGTATCGGCGGCGCGAGCTTTCTACCGGCTCGCCCACAGGAGCACCGCGACAGAAGCCGGGAGACACGCGCCTTCGGCGCTGGCCGATTTGGGGATGCGAGCGGAGGGAGTGTCTCCCCAATCGGTCCCCGTTTCGGCCAGCAGGCGCTCGCGGGCGCGCCTGGCGCTGAAGCTCGCCGAGCACGTGCCGGACATGCTGCGCTACCGCCGCGCCGCGCGCGCGGCGGACATCGCGCATTTCCAGTGGCTCACGGTGGCGCAGTTGGACGCGTATCTGCTTCCACCGCACCGCCGCACAGCCGCGGGCATTCGGCCGAAGCTGGTGTTGACCGCCCACGACGTGCTGCCGCGCGAGCCGCGGCCGGGGCAGCTGGCCGCGCAGCGGCGCCTGTATGGGCGCTTCGATGCGGTCGTCGTGCACTCCGACCACGGCCGCCAGCGTCTCGTGGGCGAGCTGGGGGTCCACCCCGAGCGTGTGCATGTGATCCCCCACGGTGCTTTGACGCATCTCGCCGAGCCGCCGGGCGGCCCGCCGCCCTTCCAGACGGAGAGTCCTGTCGTGCTGTTCTTCGGGCTGCTGCGGCCGTACAAGGGGCTCGACGTGCTGCTCGAGGCGTGGCGGGGGATCGAGGGAGCCGAGCTGTGGATCGTCGGGATGCCCCGCTTCGAGGTCTCTCCTCTGAGTGAGGCGGCTCCGTCGAGCGTGCGCTTCGTGCCGCGCTTCGTCCCCGACGCCGAGCTGCCCGCGTACTTCCGCCGGGCGGACCTCGTGGTGCTGCCCTACCTGGAGGCCGACCAGTCGGGCGTGCTGTTCACGGCGCTCGCGTTCGGCAAGCCGCTGCTGCTCAGCGACGTTGGCGGCTTCCCCGCGATCGCTGCGATCGGCGCCGCGCGCACCGTCCCGGCGGGGAGCCCGGCGGCGCTGCGGGAGGCGTTGCGGGAGCTGCTCGACGATCCGGCGGCGCTGGCGGAGATGGCGGCCAGCGCCCGCGCTGCCGCGGCCGGCCCGTACTCGTGGGAGGCGGTAGCTGGGGCCCACATGGAGCTGTATGGGCAGCTGCTCGGTTGTATCTGATTTATCTGATAGCGTGGGCGGGGTGGTTCGGATGAGCACGACAGAGGTTGCCAGGAACTTCTCATCGGTCATCAACCGGGTGGGTGCGGGGGAGGAAATCGAGATCTTCCGCAACGGCGCTCCGGTCGCTGAGCTGCGGCCCCCGTCGCGGCCGCGGGGGATCACGGGCAGGGAGCTCGGGGAACTGATAACCAGCCTGCCGCCGGTCGACGAGGGCTTCGCGCGCGACGTCCAGGCGGCGCGCGGGAAGCTCGGCTCTCCCGAGTCCGCGTGGCCTTCCTCATAGATACCTCCGTCCTGGTCGACGCGGAGCGCGGTGGCGAGCTCTACGCGCGCGCCCTCTCAGCGCGGGAACGGGAGCAGGAGCACTCGATCAGCGTCATCACAGTCAGCGAGTTGCTGCACGATGTCCAGCGGGCCGTGGGGGATGGCGTACGCGCACGGCGCCTGGCGTTTGTGGAGGGGGTGCTGGCAAGGCTCGAGCCGATCCCCATCGGTCCGGAGGTGGCGCGCATCCATGCGGAGGTCTGGTCCCGGCTCGAGGTGGATGGCGCGATCATCGGCGCGCACGACCTGTGGATAGCCGCCACCGCGCTCGCGCACGGCCTGACTGTCGTGACCTCCAACGCGCGCGAGTTCGAGCGAGTCCCCGGACTGCCAGTACTGGCAATGTGAGGTCCTCTGAGATGCTGCGCCCCGCCCTGGAGATCCTCTTCTGGCTTTCGGTCGCATTGATCGTGTGGACGCAGCTCGGCTATGCCGTCGCGCTGGCGGTGCTGGCGCGAGCGCGATCCCCGTACACCCAGCGATCGGACTCGCTGCCACCCGACTCGCTGCCGTCCGTCTCGCTGATCATCGCCGCGCACGACGAGCAGGCCTCGATCGAGGCGAAGGTCGCCAACGTGCTCGCGCTCGACTACCCGCGCGAGCTGCTGGAGGCGATCGTCGCGTGCGACGGCTGCACGGACGCGACGGCCGAGCGCGCGCGGGCGACCGGAGCGGACCTCGTGCTGGAGCTGCCCCGCGGGGGCAAGGTGCGCGCGCAGGACGCCGCCGTGGAGCGCTCGCGCGGGGAGGTCCTCGCGTTCTCGGACGCCAATGCCCTGTGGGACGCCGACGCGCTGCGCGCCCTCGTGGGGGCCTTCGCGCGGACGCGCGTGGGCTATGCGTGTGGGCAGGTCCACTTCACCCGGGAGTCCGATCGCTCCCGCGGCGCTGGGGCCCCCAACCAGGAGGGGACCAACCAGGAGGGGGTGTACTGGCGCTATGAGATGGCGGTGCGCGGGATCGAGTCGCGGCTCTACTCGATCACGGCGGGCAACGGCGCGATCTACGCCACCCGCCGGGAGTCCTACCTCGTGGTGGACCCGATCATGGGCCACGACCTCGCCTTCCCCTTCAATATGGTCAAGCGGGGCTGGCTCGCGGTGTACGTGCCCCAGGCCCGCGCCACCGAGCGGATGGTCCCGTCGATCGAGGGGGAGTTCGCGCGCAAGCGGCGCATGATGAGCCACACCTGGCCGATCGTGCTGCGCGGTGGGATGCTCTCACCGCGCGGCTACCCCGCGGGCTATGCGCTGATGATCCTCTCCCATCGTGTGCTGCGCTACGCGACGCCCTTCCTGCACGCGATCGCCCTGGCCGCCAATGTCGCGCTCGTCGCGAACGGGGCCTCGGGCTCTCTCTACACGGTTACGCTCGCACTGCAGCTGGCGCTGCTCGCCGCCGCCGGGCTCGGCGGGGTGACCGATCGAAGATCGGCCAGCACGCGCGTGCTGCTGGTGTGCCGCTACTACGTGCTCACCACCGCTGCGCTCGCGCTCGGCCTGTGGGACTGGCTGCGCCACGGCACGAGTGCAACGTGGGAAGCCGCCGAGGGGACCCGATGAAGGCACCGGTCCGTCGATCGATCGTGGTCTGGTGCACACCCATACGGGGAGTCCTCCGGTGATCCGCCGCGCCGTGGATATCGCGGTCTCCGCCTCCCTGCTGGCGTTGAGCTCCCCCGTACTGGCCGCGGCGGTGGTGGCGATTCGCCTGGAGTCTCCGGGACCCGCGATCTACCGTCAGCGACGCATCGGCAGAGAGGGGCGCCCTTTCGAGATGCGCAAACTGCGCACGATGGTAAGCGGCGCCGAGCGCATCGGAGCGGGCCTGGCGGTGAACGAAAACGACCCGCGCATCACCCGCGTGGGGGCGCTCCTACGGCGCACCTCGCTCGACGAGCTGCCCAACCTGCTGAATGTGCTGCGCGGGGAGATGTCGCTGATCGGCCCCCGCCCGACGCTGCCGGCGCAGGTCGCGAGCTACACCTCCCGCCAGCGCGGGCGTCTCGCGATCCGTCCCGGGATCACCGGCTGGGCGCAGGTCAACGGCCGCGCCTCGCTGCCCTGGAGCGAGCGGATCGAGCTCGACCTGCACTACATCGAACACCGCTCGCTCGCGCTCGACCTGCGAATCGCGCGGCGCACCCTGGCGATCGTGCTGGGAGGTTCGGGCCTCTACAAGGGCGAGACCGGGGGCTGGACATGACCCCTCGGATGGGGGCTGGACGTGGCCTCTCAACAACGAGACGGGGAGCTGGACACGATCCCTCTGATGGCGGCTGGACATGACCCCCGCGATCCTCCTCACCGGAGTTGGCAAGCGCTACGACATCGTCGCCTGCTTCGCGCAACTCACCACCACGGTCGCCGCCGACCCGAACCCGCTGGCCCCCGCGCAGTACGCGGCGCACGTGCGCGTCGCGGTGCCGCCGATCGAGGACCCCGCTTACGTGCCGGCGCTGCGGGAGCTGTGCGAGCGCCATGGGGTGGGGGCGGTGATCCCGCTCACCGACCTCGACATCGAGGTGCTGGCGCAGGCCCGGGTTGACGGACTCCTACCCGCGCTCGTGCCCTCCCCCGAGGTGGCGTGCGCGACGTACGATAAGTACGAGGCCCACCTGCTGCTCTCGCGTCTGGGGCTGCCCTCCCCGCCCACCGTCCTGCCGGAGCGGGAGCCGACTCCTATCCGGTGATGGTCAAGCCCCGCCGCGGCTCGGGAGCGCGCTCGATCCACCTGGCGCGCGACCCCGCGGAGAAGGATTTCTTCGTGCGCTACGTCGCCGAGGGGGGAGCCGGCGGGGAGGGCGAGCCGGTGATGGTGCAGCGCGCGATGCGCGGTCCGGAGCTCTCTATCGACTGCCTCGGGGACCCGGAGGGGCGCTGCCTGAACGCGATCCCCCGCACGATGCTCGAGTCCCGCGGGGGGGAGTCGATCAAGGGCGCGAGCATCCGCGACCCCGAACTGATCGAGCTGGGTGTTCGCGTGATGGAGGCGCTCCTGGTGCGGGGTCCCGCCACGATCCAGGTCTTCCGCGACCCCGAGGTGGGCCTCGGGATCACCGATGTAAACACCCGCTTCGGGGGGGCCTTCCCGGCGCCCGCGTACGCCGCCCTGCCGGGCCGCACCTACCCCGAGCTGATCGTGCGCATGGCGGGCGGAGAGACGGTGGCGCCGCACGTGGGGGAGTTCCGCGAGGGGTGCACCTTCACGCGCTACTACTGGCAGCTTGAGCTGGACGAGCAGCTGCGCCCCACCGGCCGGGAGATCGTCCCCGGAGGGCCGCCGCCACCCCGTCCGTAGGGCCGCCGCGGCGGTACGGGCGTCGAATTGGGGGGGCATGGGTAGAATTGATAGGCAGTGAACACGTTGCTCGCCGATCCTCCCGCCGCGCCGAGTTCCGAGCAGCCGCCCGCGTCCGGATCTCCCTCGCCCTCTTCCGGGGACGGCCAAGACCTCCCCCGGAGGGGTGTGTGCGCGCACTGCGGCGCTCCGCTGCGGGAGGGCCAGCAGTGGTGCCTTCAGTGCGGCGCCTGCGAGCCCGGAAGCCTCGGCGAGCGCCCCAGCTGGCGGCCGCTGGGCGCGTTGGCGCTGGGCGCCGCCATTCTCGCCATCGGCGCCGCCGCCGCGGTGGCTGCCGCCCTCAATGGGCACAGCAGCGCCCCGCGGGCAGCCACGGTCGCACTGGCCCCCGCCGTGACGACCCCGGCGCCCGCGGCGAGTGTCCCCACCACGGGCCTCCCGGCGGCGCCCGGCAAGAGCGGCGCAGCGAAAACGGGTACGGGCTCCCCGTCCAAGGGCTCCGCCAACAGCCTCCTGTTCCCGCCCTCCTCGACCGGCAAACCGCCCAAGGTTCCCGCCCCCACCGCCACGCCCAAATCCACGGGGGGCTCGACCGGGGAATCCTCCACGGGTTCCTCCGGGGAAACGTCGACGACGCCCACGAGCACCAAGACCACCGAAACCGGCACCTCCACCACCGAATCGAAATCGAAGGGGGAATCCGGCAAGAGGGAACCCATCCTGCTGGACACCAACTCGGCCTCCACCTACAACCCCTACGGCTACCCCGAAGCCGGCTTCGGCGACCCCGCGCTGGCTATCGACGGCGAATCCACGACCGCGTGGACCGCGCAGGTGCAGGCGCACTCCTTTCCGAACCTGGCGGAGGGCCTGCTGATCGATCTGCGCGGCTCCACCAAGCTGGGCAGCGTGGAACTGCGCACGCCGACCCGTGGGATGACAGTCCAGGTGTACGGCGCCAACGGCGCCAAGGCGCCCGCCACGATCACCACCCCGGGCTGGACGCAGCTCAGCTCCTCGCACGTCCTGAAGAAGACGGTCACCCACCTGAAGCTCGGCGCCAAGGGCCGGGCGTTCCGTTGGCTGGTCGTGTGGATCGTCAAAGCGCCCGCCGCCTCGCAGGGGACCACCCAGGCGCCGGGGCATGTCGCCCTCAGCGAAGTCGCGCTCTACCCGCCCCCCTCCTCCTGAGGAGCCGCGCGGGACCGCCTCGTCGGGCGCTTGGCGCGGGCCTTGCGTTCGTCCCACACCTCGTCCAGGAAACCCGCGATCTCGTCGGTCAGCCGCTCGGGGTGCAGGCGCAACTCGACCAGCGAGTCCGCCTCCAGCAGGCGCCCGTTGGGGAGCTCCTCGGCGAGCATCCCCGCGTCGGAGAAGGGGTGCACGGGATCGCGCCGGTGGCCGATCACGAGGGCCGGCATCTCAAACGTGCGCCGCTCGGTGCGGTGGGGAGCGACGCGCCCGAAGAAGAGGCCCTGCAGCACCGCGGCCCCCGGCCCGGGTTCCTGACGGATCGTGTCCAGCAGCACGTTGCCGTAGCGGGGCAGCAGACCCCGGGGGATCGCGCGGGCGCCGCGCGCCACAAGCTTCATCACGGGCTCCCCGAAGGTCAGCGCCACGAGGATCGGGGTGAACGTGAGCGCGCTCACCAGCAGCGCGTTGTCGAGCACCGGCATCTCGATCACCATCCCCCGCAGCCGCTGGGGCGCCTCCAGCGCGATCTCCAAGGCGGCGTTGGCACCCAGCGAGGTCCCCATCACGACCGCCTGCTCGAGCTCGAGGTGGTCCATCAGCGCGAGCACCTGTTCGGCGAAGAAGTGCATCGAGTAGCGCCACATGTCGCGCGGGCGCTCGGATTCGCCGTGGCCGAGGAGGTCGACGGTCACCACTCTGTTGCCGCGCGCCGCGAGATCCTCCGCCAGGCGTGCGTGCATCGTCTGGGCGAGCAACAGCCCATGGACCAGGATCAACGGCCGCGCTGAGGCGGGCGCGGAGCGCGCGGTGCGACCGCGCCCGCCGGAGGGTGTCAAGGCGGCGGGTCCGCCTCCGTACTCGGTGTAGGCGATCCGCTGCTCCTCGAACAGGAAGTGCGGCATACCCCCAAGAGTACCGGTCGCGGATGGAGTACCGGTCGCGAATGGGCCGGCTCCCATTCGACCGCGGGAGTGGGCCGGTGGGTATTTGCAAACCCCACCGCCCCCTCTCACACATGCTCGGGCGATGCCGTGGATCGCCCGAGCGGTGTGTGCCCCTCTCTCTGGCGCCCCGCCGGCCCCAGGTTCCGGTAGGTCGCTCGTCAGTTCAAACCCGGCGTCCGTGTGAAAGGTGCGCTAGCTTTCTCTGGCGATGGCCAGACAGCCCCGCCTCCTCGCCGGACAGAGCGCGGCGATCACCGGCGCCGCACGGGGGATCGGCCGCGCCACGGCGAGTGCATTTCTGGAGGCGGGGATGAGAGTCGCGATCGGCGACGTCGACCTCCCCGCCGCCGAGCAGACCGCGACCGAGCTTGGCCCGCGCACGGTGGCGCTCCCGCTCGACGTGACCAATCGCGACTCCTTCACCCGCTTCCTCGACGCCGCGGAGGAGCAGGTGGGGCCGCTGGACGTGCTCGTCAACAACGCCGGGATAATGCCGGTCGGCCGGTTCATCGACGAGGACGATCTCACCGCGCGGCGGACGACCGACATCAACCTCCACGGGGTGATCCTGGGGATGAAGCTCGCGCTCGCGCGGATGATCCCCCGCGATCGCGGGCACATCGTCAATATCGCCTCCCAGGCCGGCAAGTTCGGCACCGCCGGCATCGCCACCTACTCGGCCACCAAGCACGCCGTGGTCGGCCTCAGCGAGGCGGTGCGCGGCGAGCTGCGCCTGATGGGCGCCCACATCGACCTGAGCTACGTGATGCCCTACATCGTCAACACCGAGCTGGGCAGCGGTTTGGGGAAGGCGCGCGGCTTCACGAACGTCGAGCCCTCCGAGGTGGCCGACGCCGTCGTCGAGGCGCTCCAGTACGGCACCGTCGAAGTGTGGATGCCCAAATCCACCAAGCGCACCTACCAGCTCGGCACGCTGCTGCCGCGCTCGGTCGCCGAGGGCATCGGCCGGGTGACGAAGGTCGACCGTGTTGTCGCCAACGCCGACATGGGGGCGCGGCAGGACTACGAGCTGCGCGCGGCGCGCTCCGAGCCGGCGCTTGCGCCGGCACCCGAGCATCCGCAGATCACCGAGCAGTCGAGCTGAGTCCCGCGAAGCTGGCGGGTGGGCGACCACGGATGCGAAGCGGTGGACTCGGGCGGCGATCGATCCGGCGGGTCCACGCGGTGAGCGGTGGGCCTATGCGGTGAGCCACTCCGCGACGATCGCGCCGATCTCCGGTCCTTTGTCCTCCTGAAGGAAGTGGCCGGCGTCGAGGATCGGGCGCGGCGGCGGCTTGCCGATCGCGCCCGCGAAGCTCTCCGCCACCGACATCGGCAGCACGGGGTCCGAATCTCCCCACAGGATCAGCGTGGGGCGGGTGTCCTCGCGCAGTGCGTGCAGCGTGCGCCGTCCCTCCTCCGCACCCGGGGCGTCCGGCTCAAACGGGATCAGTGCCGGGAACGCCCGCGCGCCCGCCTTCGAGGCCGGGTTCGGGTAGGGCGCCTCGTACGCCGCCACCACCTCATCCCCGGGGTCGTTCTTGCAGGCGCCCTTCACGAGGAAGCCCACCGGCAGATCCTCCGTGCGCGCCGTGAAGTCGCGGAACGCCAGCCACGTCTCCGACATCCTCTGGTTGCCGGTGAAGATCCCGCTGTCGAGGATCACCAGGCGGTCGATGCGCTCGGAGTGCTCCACCGCGATCCGCAGTCCGATCGGCCCGCCCCAGTCGTGCACCACCATCGTCGCCCCCCGCAGATCCAGGTCCTCCAGCAGGCTCACCATCAGCTCGACGTGGCGGTCGTAGGAGTACCACCCGATATCCACGGGCTTGTCCGAGCGCCCAAAGCCGGCGTAGTCGGGCGCCACGCAGCGGAAGCCGGCGTCGCGCACGGGCGGGATCACCTTGCGCCACAGAAACGACCACGTGGGCTCGCCGTGCAGGAAGACCACTGGTGGTCCCTCGCCCTCGTCGAGGTGCGCCATCCGCAGACCCCCAACCTCTCGGTAGCGCCCAGCGAACGGGAAGTCGGGCAGGCCCTCGAACCGCTCGTCGGGTGTGCGTACGATCTCGGGCGCCACGCGGATGAGCATATCTCCGTTTCCCGTGTTAGGCTCGCCCGTGATGCACGCCGCCGTTCTGCAACTGGCTCCCGTCCTGGGGGCGGCGAAGAGCAAGGTGCCCTTCTACATCGCGGGCGGCCTGCTGGTGAGCTGGGCGCTGGTTCTCTCGCTTGGTCTGGGCCTGCGCAAACCGGATTTTCCGGGCAGCGTCGCGGGACAGCGCGCGGTGATCGCGGTCACGGCGGTGCTCGTCGCGGCCACGATGACGATGGCCGTGGTGACGTCCGGCGGACCCGGCTAGAGGCCGGCCGGGGGCTTGAGGGCCGCCGCGCTTGCAGCAGTGACGGTCGCGGTGGCGCTGTGTGCCACGCCGGTCGCGACAGCTCGCTGGTCCTCGCCGGAGCCCCTCTCCGGCTGTGCCATCGCGTTCTCCTCCCAGCAGTCGCCGCTGATTGTCTTCCCCAGCTCCGAACCCCAGAGCCGCAGCGGCCCGGGGGCGCTGCTGTGGTTGGCGCCGCGCGAGTGCCACTCGGGCGCGGCTGGCGCCGAGGCATTCGGCGCGACGCTCTCGACGGACGACCTGCCCGGTGGGGGCCACCCATTGGCAGACGGAGTGAGCGGCCTAGCGGGGATCGGCGCAGCAACCGGTACAGCGGCGGGGCAGGTGGTCGTGGCGGGCAGTGGCGCGGGCGGGGGGACGATGGCGGAGGGCCGTACACCGGGGGCGTTCACGTCGAGTCCCCTCGGCGGCCCCGCGACGCCAGTCGCGGCCTCGAGCTCGTATCTCGGCGACACCGTGCTTGCCTCCCCGGTATGGATCCATGGGGCGGGGTGGGCGATCGCTGTGCGGGTGCAGCGCCACTACAGCTTCTCGCTCGCGCCCCCCCGTCTCCTACCCACGGGCTCCGCCCCGGTGAGCGCGGTGGCCGCCACGATGGACTACCGCGCCGACATCCTCATTGCATGGGTCTCCGCCGGAGGCGTCTACGCGCGCGAGATCCCCGCCGCGGGCCCGATCGGCTCTGCACGGAGGCTCGGGAGCGCCGGCGCGGAACCAGAGATTGGGGCGCTGATCAGCGACGACGGCCATGCGATCGTGGCCTGGAGCAGTCAGAGTTCCGCTTTGGGCGGGAGGCCTCTCACAGCGATCAAGCTGAGCCTCTGCGAAGTGAGCTCCCACGCGGCACCGAGCTCCCGTCCTGCCTCGAGCTCGCGCCCGGTCCTGAGCTCCCGCGCAGCCCTCATTGTCGAACGCTTCCGCGACCTCCCCGGCTTCCCGCCGCCCGCGGGCTCGCTGCGCCTGATCAGGCTCGCCAGCGAGGCGGTGATGATGGGGTGGACGGGGATGAGCGCGGGCCGCTACGTGGTGCGCGTCTCGCCGGTCTCCCTGCGTCGCGGAGCATGGGCGCCCGTGACGATCTCGGGGGCTCCCAAGGGACAAGATGCAATGCTGGCGGATCTCGTAGCGGCCCCCGACGCGGAAGCGCTCGCGCTGTGGAGCGCGGCACCGCGTACGGCGAGAGGGGCCCCAAACCCGCGACGGCGGGCGGTCCGCGCGGCGCGGGGCCACTACGCCGGGGCGGGTGAAGTGTCCTTCGCGGCGCCCGAAACGGTGGCGCCGCCCGGCCGCAACGGGACGCCGGCCGCGGCGTTCGATCAGTCAGGCGGCCAGGCGCTGGCCGCCTGGGTCACGACGCTCGGGGCTGGGGATGGGGCTGGGGCTGGGGAGGGCCGGGTCGCCTATGCCGTGCGCGCCACCGGCAGCGCGTTGGCGCCAACCCCCGCGCGGGTACGCCCTCCCGCGGGCGAAGTCAGCGGAATGGGGAGGCTTCCTCTTGTGACTATTGCGCTGGCGGTGTTCGTGCTGCTGCTCGCGGTGCTCGCCGCCGTGTTCCTCTGCGTCGTGGTTCGCCGACCGCGGCGCGTGCGTGCTCGCCGCAGTTGAGGATCACCCCCTCGGCTTGGGGATGGAGCGTTGTATGGCAGTGACAGTTTGGCGGATGTTTCTCGGGAAGTCCCAGGGGGAATGGCAGCAGCTTTCAACAACAGTCCCTTCGACGGTGACGGGCTCGTAGAAGCAGGAGAGCCGCGAGAGCCGCGAGTACGGCGCCCCCGATGATGCCGAGCCATCCGCCGAGAAGGCGATCGACAGTGACGCACACAGCCGTCAGGAACAGTGGCCCGATCACGCAACAAAGAGCCACCAGTGCGATTCCCCCGGCGAAGATCCTCTTTGTGCTTGGTTTCGTGGGGCGGTGTGGTGTCGACATTGAGCTCATGCCGCCGGGGTCCCCTCGCTGAACGCGGCGACGATGCCCGCAAGCACTGGCTCGGCGCCGGGTGGTGCCGTGATGGCGAGCTCGACGGACTCTGGCTCTTCGCGCAGCGTGACGTCTAGGAAGGAGCAGCACTCCGACTCTGAGTCGGCGAAGGCGGCAAGCCGCTTGCGGATGTTCCCCTCGACACGGAAGCGCAGGGTTGCGTGCCGAGGGGTGGTCGCGACGCTGAGTAGAGAGGCGTCCCGTGCGAGGGCGCTGATGCCGAGGAGGCGGGCGGGTATCTCCGCGGCGGTCAGCGAGCAGGCGATTGGTGGGTCGGTGGGCATCGAGGTCCTCCTTTGGGCAGGGTGTATGAGCTACTGTGAGGTACTGTGAGGCTTCAACCCGCCTTGAAGTCAAGGGCCAGCATGAGTGAGGCGAGATGACCATCGGCGAGGTCGCCCAGATGGTGGGTCTCAAGACTTCGACCATCCGGTACTACGAGTCCATCGGAGTGCTCCCCGAGCCCGAGCGCGACAGCGGTCGGCGCCGATACACCGAGCAGACAGTCCGCCAGCTGCAGATCATCGGGATCGCCAAGCGTGCTGGGTTCTCCTTGAGTGAGGCGCGCCTGCTGCTGAGTGCCGGTGGCGAGGGGCCCCCTGCGTGTGAGCAGCTGCGCGACCTCGCCGGCCGAAAGCTACCCGAGGTCGACGAGGTCATCGTGCGCGCCCAATCGATGCGTGAGTGGCTGAATGCCGCGAGTGGCTGCGGCTGTGAGACGCTCGAGGTCTGTGCGCTCTTTGACGCAAGTGCCGAGGCGCCGGCATCCGCAGGTCGCGTGTCGCTAAATCGCTGAGCGGCGAGACGATTGGACGGCACCGTCAGACTCTGACCCCGTGCTCACCGCTTTTGGCGCCACCGCGGTCACGTTCATGATGACCATGTATGCCTTCGAGCGCCGGCATCCCCGATTCATCGTTGCCTTCGCCTGCGGCTGCTTGCTCTCAAGCGTATATGGCTTCCTGGCTGGAACGTGGCCGTTTGGCGTGGTCGAGGCGATCTGGGCCGCCGTGGCCCTGCAGCGCTACCGGGGTCGGGGGTGACCCGCCCACCGCTCTCGAGTATGCGCCTCGCGTACGCCGCCACCCCACAGGCCCATAGGGCCTACGCCAGCATCGAGAGCAGCGCCATGCGAATCGGGACGCCGTTGGCGGCCTGCTTGAAGTAGAGCGCCTCGGGCAGGCGATCGACCTCCTCGGCGATCTCGTGGATACGGGGGAGGGGGTCCAGCAGCAGCTTGATTTCCGAGTCGCGCATCTCCCGGGCGGTGATGCAGTAGCGGTCGCGGTAGGCCGCCGCGGTCGCCTGGTCCTCGATGCGCTCGACCTGGAAGCGGTTGACGTACACGACCTCCCGGGCGAGGAGCGCCTGCATGTCGGTGCTCTGCTCCACCCGCAGCCCCCGCCCGCGCAGCTCCTGCAGCTCCTCCTCAGCGAGCCACAGCTCCTGGGGACCGACGAGCAGCACGTCGTTGTCGGGGTAGTGGCTGAGGCCGCGGCAGAGAGAGTGGATCGAGCGGGAGTGGCAGGGGTCGAAGCCCATCCCCACCCGCAGCGAGCTCAGGCGCCCGAGCTCGCGCTCGATCGTGTACATGTCGATCAGCGCCTGCGTGGGGTGCTCGTTGGGCCCGTCTCCCCCGTTGATCAGCGGCACCGGACTGACCTCGGACGCCCGCCGGGCGACGCCGGCGGCCTCGTGGCGCAGCACGATCAGGTCCGCGTAGCTGCCCACGACGCGCACGGTGTCCTCGATCGACTCCCCCTTGGAGAGCGAGGAGGACTCCACCCCGCGGTGGGATATCACCGCCGCCCCGAGGCGCGCGGCGGCGGCGCTGAAGCTGAGGATCGTGCGGGAGGAGGGCTCGAAGAACAGCAGCGCCACCACCCGCCCGGTGAGGCTGGAGAGGCGCGTGGGTATCCGCAGCGCCGCGGCCATGTCGTCGGCGCTATCAAAGATCTCGCGCGCCAGCACGTCGTCGACCTGGTCGATTGAGATCAGGTGACGGGGCATCGCGGGGAATATAGCCTCGACGCCCGACCCGGCTCACCCCGGCCTGCGTGGGGACCACGCGGGCCGGGGGCCCTACGCGGGGTGCCGGCAGGGAAGCATCAGCCCAGACGCCCGACCCTGGCTCTCCCGGCCCGCGCGGGGGACTTACACAAGCGCGGGCACGCCGGCCTCGAGCGCGAGCAGCTGCCGCTTGCGGGGAAGCCCCCCGCCGTACCCCGTGAGCGACCCGCCTGCGCCGATCACGCGGTGGCAGGGAACGACGATCGCGATGGGGTTGCGGTTGTTCGCTCCCCCCACCGCGCGCGCCGCCCCCGGCTGGCCCACCGCCGCCGCGATCTCCCCGTAGGAGGCGGTCTCGCCGTAGGGGATCGCGCACAGCGCACGCCACACGCTGAGCTGGAAGGGTGTCCCGCTGGGGGCTAGGTCGAGCTCGAACGCGCGGCGCTCCCCCGCGAAGTACTCCTCCAGCTGGAGGCGCAGCGGCGCGAGGGACCGCTCGCCGCGCACCCAGTTCGAGTCGCGGGCGGGCGTACGGCCGTCGAGGAAGTGCAGGCCCGTAATTTGACCCGCTGGGTCCGCGCTTGCAAGGAGCTCGCCGACGGGACTCTCGATCACTGTGTAGTTCATACGGGCACTCTGCCACATTAACGCGTGGGAGTCTGGCGGAAATCGGACTGGGTAGGGAGGCGGAACGTCGCTGTCCGAAAACCGCCAACCTGGGGGTTCATACTGGGGCTGTGCCACGCAGACGGAGCGTCCATGACCCGGGGAGGGGCTCGAGCGCAGGGGACTTCGAGGCGCGCTATCGGGTGCTCGGCAGCCGCGACCACCGCTTCGACGGGTGCTTCTTCGTGGCGGTCACCTCCACCGGGATCTACTGTCGCCCGAGCTGCCCCGCGATCGTGCCCAAGCGCCGCAACGTCCGCTTCTACCCCACCGCGGCGGCGGCTCAGAGCGCGGGCTTCCGCGCCTGCCTGCGCTGCCACCCCCACGCCGCTCCGGGCTCCCCGGAGTGGAACCGCCGCGGGGACCTCGCCGCTCGCGCGATGGGGCTGATCGCCGACGGGATCGTGGACCGGGAGGGCGTCGCCGGGCTCGCGCGCCGCCTCTCCTACAGCGAGCGCCACCTCACCCGCCAGCTCACCGCGGAGCTCGGGGCGGGCCCGCTCGCGCTCGCCCGCGCGCAGCGCGCGCAGACCGCCCGCATCCTGATCGAGACGACTCGGCTGCGCCTGATCGACGTCGCCCACGCCGCGGGCTTTGCCAGCGTGCGCCAGTTCAACGACACCATCCGCGCGGTGTACGGGCGCACGCCCACGGAGCTGCGCCGGCGGCCCGCTGCCCGTGGGTCACGCGCCGCGCGAGCGAGCGGCGCACTGGGGGAGGGGGGGCCGGGGGTGGGCGGGCTTCCCATCATTGTGCGCCTCGCGTACCGCGAGCCCCTGGACTGGGGGCGACTGCTGCGCTTCCTCGGGGACCGCGCGGTGGCGGGCGTCGAGGAGGTCGTCGGGGACAGCTACCGGCGCACCCTGCGCCTGCCTCGCGGCCACGGCATTGTCGCGCTCGTGCCCGTAAACGGCCATATAGAGTGCCGCCTGCGGCTCGCCGATCTGCGCGACCTCACTGCCGCCGTGCAGCGCTGCCGGCGTCTGCTTGACCTCGACGCCGACCCCGCCGTTCCTGAAGAGCACCTCCGGGGCGATCCCCTGCTTGCCCCGCTCGTCCGCGCCGCCCCCGGATTGCGCCTGCCCGGGGCTGTGGATGGGGCCGAGCTGGCCGTGCGCGCCGTCCTCGGCCAGCAGATCTCCGTCCCCGCCGCCCGCACCGCCGCCGCGCGCCTCGTCGGCGCCCTCGGGGAGCCCCTGCCGGCGAACGACCGGGACCCATCCACCCTCGCCCATCTCTTCCCCGACCCCGCCGCGATCGCAGCCGCCGATCCTGCTGAGCTGCCCGGCGGACCCGCCCGCAGGAGGCATACCCTGCAGGCGCTCGCCCGGCTGCTCGCCGACGGGGAGCTCGCGATCGACCCCGGCAGCGACCGCGAGGAGGTACGCGCTCGCCTGCTCGCGCTCCCCGGGATCGGACCCTGGACCGCTGAGTACATCGCCATGCGCGCCCTCGCCGACCCCGACGCCTTCCTCCCAACCGATCTGGGTGTGCTCCGCGGGCTGGAACGGCTCGGTCGCTCCGGTCCTGACCGCGCCGGGATGTCCCGCGCCGGGGAGGGCCGCATCGGCGTCCTTGGGGATGGGTGCTCCCCGCGCGAGGCCGCCCGCGTGGCGGAGCGCTGGCGGCCGTGGCGTGCGTACGCGATCCCGCACCTATGGGGCGTCGAGACGCCCTCCGCGGCCGTAGCGGGTGTCGAGGGGGACCAGGGCTGAGTACACTGCTGCTGTGGGTTTGACCGACACACTCCAGGGCCCCGTCCTAAAGCTCCATCAGCAGCTCTACGAGCGCAGCGACGGGAGGGTTGGCCACAGGATGGTCGGGGTGCCCACGCTGCTGCTGCGCTCCACCGGGCGGCGCAGCGGGGCGCGGCGCTGCAACGCGCTGGTCTACGCGGCCGATGGCGCGGACTACGTGCTCGTCGCCTCCAACGGCGGCTCCGATCGTGCTCCCGGATGGCTCTTCAACGTGCGCGCCAAGCCCGAAGTGGAGATTCAGATCGGCCGCGCGAGGAGCCCCGGGGTGGCGCGCACCCTGGAGCCGGGGGACGAGGACTACGAGCGTCTGTGGCGGCTCGTGAACGACAAGAACCGCGGACGCTACGACGTCTACCAGCAGGGCACCTCCCGCCCGATCCCGCTGGTCGTGGTCAGCCCCGTCTGAGGGCGCCGCTTCTGCCAAGTGGAGTGAGGCTCGCCCTACGCGCCGGTCGCCGGGGCGTAGGCTTTGCGCGCGCCCTCACCCGGGGCGCGTGCGCTTCTGAGGGTGGAGCGTCTCGCCCCGGGCGAGCATCGCCACGAATCGCTCGATGCGCCTGGCCCGGGTGTCCGCGCGCTTGGCGGCATCGATTCGCAGCAGGACCGCGTAGCGGTTTTGGCTGGTGAGCGTCTCGAACATCGCCCCCGCCGCGGGGTCGGCCCGCAGGGCGGCCGCGAGGTCGGCCGGCACCTCGATCGAGGCCTGGCCCGCGTAGGCCGCCTCCCAGCGTCCGTCGGTCTTGGCCCGCTCGACGGCGGTGATCCCCGCGGCGCGCATCCGGCCTTCGCCCGTCAGCCGCTCCACGTGGGCGACGTTGCGCTTGGACCACGAGCTGCGCGCCCGCCGGGGGGTGAAGCGCTGCCGGTAGGTGCGCTCGTCGCCCCCCCGCACCTGGCCGTCGATCCAGCCGTGGCAGAGGGCCTCCTCCAGAGCCTGATCGTAGGTCAGGCTCGTGGGCTCGGTGGCGCCCTTCTTTGCGAGGCACAGCCACACCCCGTCGGAGCTCTCGTGATACTCACCCAGCCACACCCGCCACCCCGCGACATCGGGAACGATCACCTCCGGCAGCTCCTCGGCCACCTCGACAGCGTGACAGGCATCCGGGACGGTCGCGGGGGGAACCGCGATCTCGAGCTCCTCCGCGTTCCCTGTGGCAGGATGGGAGCGCCGTTCCTCGCCGACGAGGTTGAGGCCATCGACTTGCGAATGGGGTGGTCGAGCTGGAGCTGGTGGTGGGCGCAACAGGATATGTCGGGAATCTCGTCGCGCGCGCCCTGCTCGCCGAGCGCCGTCCCGTGCGCGCCCTCTCGCGCGACCCCCGCCGCATGCCCGACGGGCTCGAGCTGGAGACGGTAAGGGGCGACCTGCTCACCGGGGAGGGCCTCGAGGAGGCGCTCGCGGGTTGCGAGGCGGCGTACTACCTCGTTCACTCCATGGAGCCCGGCGAGAGGAGCTTCGAGGTTCGCGATCGCATCGCCGCGCACAACTTCGTGCGCGCCTGCGGGCTCGCCGGGGTCGCGCGGGCTGTGTATCTAGGCGGCATCGCCCCCATCGGCGCGCTCTCGCCACACATGCGCTCGCGCCTGGAGGTGGAGGAGATCCTGATGGAGGGCGTGGCCGGTACGACCGGTCTGCGCGCCTCGATCGTCATCGGGGCGCACTCCCCCTCCTTTCGCCTCATGGTGCGGCTGGTCGAGCGGATGCGCGTGCTGGCGCTGCCGCCCTGGCGCGAGCGTCGCACGCAGCCGGTCGCCGAGGCGGACGTCGTTCGGTGCCTGATCCAGGCACCCCTGCGGGAGCGCACCGCGGGGTGCTCGATCGACGTCGTCGGACCCGACGTACTCTCCTACGGGGCCATGCTCCAGAGCATCGCCGAGGCGCTTGGCATCGGCCGCCCGGCGGTTCCGGTGCCGATCTCGATCACCCCCGTTACCGCTGCTGTGGCGGCCGCGGTCGGCGATGCGCCGGTCGAGCTCGTGGGGGCGCTCATGGGCAGCCTGGTCGCGGACGTGCTGCCCCGCTCGGAGCGGGCCGCGGAGGAGCTCGCCGAGCTGTTCGGCTTCCAGCCGCTGCCCTTCGAGCGCGCCGTGAGCCGGGCGCTGGCGGAGTGGGAGCTCGAGGAGCCGCTCGCGGCGCGCTGAGGTGCCCCTACCCCGTGAACACCCGTGAGGTTCCGATCACCCGGCTGTCGGCGCCGAGCGCCTGGACCTTGAAGCTCGTGTAGCCCGCCGGCACCGGGATCGCCGTCTCGAATCCCGACCTGGCGGCGCCGGCAACCGCGCTCAGCCGACCCGCGCCGGCTCCGGCCAGGACCCTCCAGGAGACGACCCGGGTGGCGCCGTTCCAGCTCGCGTACACCGTGGTCCCGCCGTCCCTCTGGCGGGCGGCACCGGAGGGCGGGGTGAGCGGCTCCCCGACCCACGGATCGAGCGTCTCCCGGTAGCTCAGGTCCGAGCCCGGGAAGCTTGCCTGAAGGAGCCGCCGGCCTGAGCGGCTGTACTCCGAGAAGTAGGGTTCCGAGCCCCAGCCGACGAACGTGTTGCCGTTCGCCAGCGGCTCCGTGTCGCCCATGTATTCGGTTTCGAACCGATCGCCCCCGGGGTACTGGGACACGAGCGTCGCGGTGTGCGTGCTCTGGTCGAGCTCGAGCACGAGCCCCCGAGAGGGCCCGGTCGCGGGGA
This sequence comes from uncultured Solirubrobacterales bacterium, assembly GCA_963771915.1. GTDB lineage: Bacteria > Actinomycetota > Thermoleophilia > Solirubrobacterales > Solirubrobacteraceae > Palsa-744. The sequence continues at coordinate 1,857,297 of CAVYVD010000001.1, forward strand.
CGGAGGTGCCTCCGCCGGTGAGCTGGCAGCAGTGATCGTCGAACATGCTGACCGTGGAGCCGGACTGCAGCTTCACGTCGTGCTGCCACTGGAAGGCGGCTCCGGGGCCGAACTTGAAGCTCGAGTGCCTGCCGCCCAGGGTCCACTCGATCCTGCCGGTGTCGATGTCGACCAGGTAGGCGGCCCACGTGTTGCGCATCGAGACGAGGAACATTCCGTTGCCGCTCAGATCGATCGCGTTGACGTGATAGGCGTCCCAGGGAAACCCGTTGGTGGGCACGCTGGCGTAGGAGTCCCCGAGCGGGATGTGCTCGAGCGCGTCCCAGCTGCGCAGGAGCCTGCCGGTCTTGAGGTCGTACTCCTGTACCGCCGAGTCGATCAGCGCCCCGTTGTAGGCGCCGCCGTAGGTGGAGAGGTTCCTGGCGATGTTCTTGTTCGCGGTAACCCACGCGTCTTCCCCGCTGATCAGAAGCTCGTGGAGGGTGAGGACCCAGCCGTCCTCTGCTTTCAGCCGCGCGACCGTCTGGTAGTGCTGGTTGACCACCACGTCTTCGCCGCTCTCGGTGGAGCCGGTGTTCGTGACTACCCCCTGCCACCACGCCAGCGCCGGCCTGCCCTCGTAGGTCTGCAGGCTCAGGTTGGAGGCGACGAGCTTCTCCGGCACCGGCTCGAACCACACCGGCTGCAGGTCGTTGTCGAGGATCAACGGCCCGCTCTGACCGACCAGCGGGGGGTAGTTGAGGTTGTAGAAGTTGGCGGTGAGGATGTAGCCGCCCGCCAGCCTGCCCGCGAGCGTGGGGCCGTCCCTGTGGAGAACGGGCGGGTGGAGGGAGGGCTCGGTGACGAAGCTGTAGGCGCCGCGCGTCGTGTACGCCCCCACCGGCGCCCCGTGCGAGCCCGCGAAGGCCTGGTCGATCGCGACGAAGCCCACGAGGACCACCCCGATCGCCACCGCCAGGGGCCGCGCCGCACCTCTCAGCGCGCCGGCGGGACGGGGCAGCGCCGTGAACGTGACCAGCGCCGCCGCCGCCGCCAGGCCGGCGCCGATCAGGTAGGCAAGGCGGAAGCCGTTGGTCAGCGCTTGCGGCACCTGCTGACCGGTGCCGATCAGATGACTCGAGCGCTGGGTCGCGAGCGTGACCAGGATCGCCAGCCCGAGTCCCCCGCCCACCTGGCGCGAGGTGTTGACGAGACCGGAGGCGAGCCCCGCCTGCCCCTCCTTGGCCCCCTGGGTGGCGGCGATCGTGGAGGGGACGATCGACATCGCGATCCCCGCCGCCGTGAGCAGCCCGGGGAGCATGATGTACACGATCGGGCTCCCGCTGGAGCCGACTTTCGCGAGCAGCAGCATTCCGCCCGTCAACATCACGAGGCCGCCGCCGAGCACCGGGCGCACCCCGAAGCTACTCACAAGTTTGCCGGTGCGCGAGGCGACCAGCATGATCATCAACGTCATCGGCAGGAAGATCAGGCCGGTATGCAGCGGCGAGAGGCCCAGCACCTGCTGGAGGTAGAGGGAGCTCACGAACCACATCGGGAACAGCGAGGCGCTGAACAGAAGGACGATGTTGTTGGCGACCCGCAGCGGCTTGGTCAGCTCCCTGAACGGGATCAGCGGTTCGGTGGCGAGGCGCGTCTCGATCACGCCGAACACCACCAGCAGGGCCACGCCGCCGAGGATCGGGCCGAGCGCGGCGAACGTGCTCCAGCCCTTGAGGCCCGCTTCCACGACCCCGAACACCAGCACCATCTGGCCGATCGTCAACGTCAGCGCGCCCGCGAGGTCGAAGGTCCTGCCCTCCCGCGTTCCGCGGCGCTCGCTCACGACCGCATACGCCACCAGCGCGGCCGCGATCGCGATCGGGGGGTTGATAAGCAGCACCCAACGCCAGCTGATCTCCTGGGTGATGATCCCTCCGAACAGCACCCCCGCGGCGCCGCCGAGCCCGTTCATCGCCGCCCACGCGCCGATCGCGCGATTGAGGTGCGGGCCCGGCGCGAACGAGGAGGTGATGATCGCCAGCGAGCACGCCGCCATCAGGGCGCCGCCGAGGCCCTGCGCGGCGCGGGCGACGATCAGCGTCTCCCGGCCCTGGGCGGCGCCCCCGGCCAGCGAGGCGAGGCCGAATAGGACCAGCGCCAGGACGAACATCCGGCGCTGCCCGAAGTGGTCGGCGGCGCGGCCCCCGAGCATCAGAAAGCCCGCGAAGGTAATCGCGTACGCATCCACGATCCACTGCAGTTCGGGCGCGGAGAACCCCAGGTTCAACTGGATCGAGGGCAGCGCCACGTTGACGATGCTGAGGTCGAGGATGACCATGAACTGCGCCACGCAGCAGACCGCCAGCAGCCACCTCGAACCCGAGCCCCGCCCGCTCCCGGCCGGGGGGGGCTCCACCGCCGCCGGGCCCGCCGGCGCCTCGACGCTCACGACGGCCCGGCCGACCACGGCCGATCGCCCAGGATCGCCTGCGGCCGCGGGTGCCTGGTAGGGTGAGCGCCCGAGTCCTCGAGCGACGATTGGAGCGCGGCCAATGAGAAGAACGCCACTGACCGCCATGCTAACGCTGGCGGCCGCCCTGGCCGCCAGTGCCGCCCTGGCGGGGTGCGGCGGCAAAGGCGGGAGCTCGACCGCGAAGACGACGAGCGCTCCCGCCACGGTGGCCCCGCACAAGCACTCCACCAAACCGGCGTACTGAGCCTCATCCCCTCCCCCCTCCCCCTCCTCCTTCCCCTATCCACCGAGGCTCGGGAGCGAGGCGGCGTAGCTGATCGTCCTTACCGTCCGGGAGGTGCCGAGCACGCGGCCGGCTGAGTCGAACGCCTGCACCGCCACGTAGGCGAACTTCTTCTCGGGCAGGATCGTCGAGCTTTCGAAGTCGCTCGCCGGGATCGTGGTCTGGGGTTTGAGCGCCTCGGGACGTTCCCCCGCGAGCACGCGCCACGAGGCCACTTCGGTCGCTCCGTTCCAGCTCGCGTGCACGATCGTCTCTTCGCCGGTGCTGTTGAGGCTCGCGAGGACCGCCGGCGGGCTCTCCGGGCGCCCGCTCCAGGGGAAGCGGAAGGCACGGTAGAAGGTCAGGTCGTAGGGGAGGTGGGCGTCGAAGAGCAGCGAGCCGTCCCTGGCGTACTCGCTGATCTCGGGCAGCCCGCCGTAGCCCACGACGGCGTTCCCGTCCGCCAGCGTCTGCATGTTGCCCTGGCTTGCGGCGAGCAGCGGCGGGTCGGGGTGTGTGTAGGCGGAAGCGAGACGCGCTTCGCGCGTGGAGAAGTCGAGTGCGATCCGCACGCCGCGCGACTGGCGGTGGATCGGGGGGTTGGAGCCGTCGTCGAAGAGGGTGACCTCCCCGTCCGGGAGGACGCGCCCGTCGTGTTGCCACGCCGTTTCCGTGCCCGGCCCCATCTTGAAGGAGCTCCTCAGGCCGCCGAGGCGCCAGAGGACCCTGCCGGTGCCGCCCTCCAGCTGGTAGCCGGCCCAGGTGCTGCGCGCGGAGATGAAGATGTCTCCGCCCGGCTCGGGATCGATCGAGTTGAGGTGAAACCAATCCCAGGGCGTTGCGTCCGTCGGCGTTTCGACCTCGGACTCCGAGGCGCCCACGTGGTCGAGGCTGTGCCATTCCCAGCGCACGAGGCCCGTCCTCATGTCGATCTCCTGAATCGCCGTGTCGACGATCGTCCCGTCCCGCGCCCCCCTCAGTGGCGCGAGATCGCAGCGGATCGGGTTGAACGCCGTGATGTAGGCGATGTCGTGGGGGGCGATCTGGAAGTCGTGCAGGTCGGCCCTCAGGCCGTTGCCCCCGGGAATCCTGGCGACGGTCTGGTAGTGGGAGTTCATGACGATGTCCTCCCCCTGGCCGAAGCCCAGCGAGAGCACCCGCCCCCTCCACCACGTCAGATCGCGCCGGCCTTCGTATGTCTGCTCGTTCAGGTCCTCCGCCGTTTCGCCCCCGGGGAGCTTCTCGAACCAGACGAGCCGTCCCTGGGGCGTGTAGATCAGCGGCCCGTACTGGCCGGGGCCGGGGCCGTTGGTCGTGAGGATGTCGCCCGCCGCTGGATCGCGATCGGGCACGGTGATGGTGAGCACCGGGGCCTGGACGCCGGGCAGGGTGTAGAAGCTCTGGTAGTCGGCGGGTGCCGCCCGCGGGTTGGGGAACTTGGGGGTGCTCGCGGTCGGATAGGGGGTATCGACGCGGAAGTGAAAGGCGATCGGCCTCCCGCCGTCGCCGGCTCCGATCACGGCACGCACGGCGATGCGCTCGCCGGCGTCGAAGTGGGAGCCGGGCACGAAGCTCGCGCCGTCGCCCTGCGAGTAGGCGAGTAGGCGCCCGGGGTGGGGGCCGCTGCGTTCGCCCACCACGGAGACCCCGCGGATCTCCCCCGCCGGCGCCCCCAGGAAGCTGATCTGGGTGTTGGGATTGGCGGTGTCAGTTTCCGGCGCCGGCGAGACGTCGACATCGGTGCCGGGCAGCGAGGCCGAGTGCTGGAGCGTAGCCGGCAGGCACGCGGGGGAGACGCCGCCGGGACCCGTCGCGCCCGAGCCGAGCAGTCTCAGGCTGGGGGAGCCCAGCGCGATCGCGAGCACCGCCCACGCGAGCGCGGCGATCCCCAGGACGATGAGCAGGTTGCGGCGCATGCGGGTCGAGCCGAGGTCAGCTCTCCACGAGGCGTACGAATCTGGCGCGATGCTCCTGCTGTGCGTAGCCGGCCGCCCGCCAGAAGCCCATCGCGGCGGGATCGTCGTCGATGACGATCGCGGTGAGCCTGATCGCGCCACGCGCGCGCAGGCTGCGCTCGCCCTCCCGCAGCAGCGCAGTGGCGATCCCCCGCCGCTGTCGATCGGGGTGGACCGCGAGCCGGTAGAAACTGCCCCGCCACCCGTCCCAGGCCGCGATCAGCGACCCGAGCGGCACTCCGCCGGCGTGTGCGAGGAGGAGCGCCTCCCCGTCGGAGGCCAGCAGGCGCTCCAGGCTCTCACGCGTGTCGGTTGCGCTCGGTGCGCTGCCGGCGGCGTTCCACAGGGACAGCACGGGCTCGATGTCCTGCGCGAGGGCACCGCGGATCTTCCAGTCGGGCACCGCCGGACAAATACCAGAGCGGGGGGTCGCCGAGCCTACCGGCGATCCGTATCCCCTTGGCTCGCCGGCTGGTGGCGACTCGATGTGGGTCTTCAAGCGGGGGCCTCCACCGAGGTGCGCCACGCGCGCGAAATCATCGCGGCCTGCCCAACGAGTGCGGCGGCTGTCGCGAACAGAAAGGCCTCGGCAACGCCCGACGCACGGAGCGAGATCGTGAGCGTAAAACAGAACATCGCGAACGCGACGAAGCCGGAGAGCATTCCGCGCAGCAGCCGCACCGCTTCGCCGGCTCCGCGCTGGGTGTGGGTGAACGTGGCCAGAACCGTGGTGATCACCGGGAACGGGGCGAGCAGCCCGCTGAGCTGTGGCCCAAGCCATCCCGCGGCTGTCGTGAGGGCGAGTACCAGCGCCAGGGCGCAGGTGGCGCGGACCGGTAGATCCCACGCCGGCGGGGACGTGATCACGGGGAGGTCACAGGTTGTGCCGGGGAGCAGCAGCAGGCCGAGGGCGAATCCAACACATGCCAAACACGGCCGTGCGCAAGTGCGTAGACCAGCAAGATCGGACCGGCTACCACTGGAAGCCCGCCAATGACCCCGCCGACCCACGGGCCGAAACGCCGTGCGGCGACCGACGCTCCCACGACGAATGACGGCGCCAGCAGCGCCTTGACGGCGAGAACGATCACCCCGAGATGATGACTGATGGTTTACGCGGCGATCCCGAGCCGAACGACGAGTGGCGTCTCGTTCGCCTCGCATTCGCTGTGCTGCTTCCCCTGGGCTGTGAGCGTGTGGCACTCCAGGGCGCCCGGCCGGGTAGGACGGCTTCCGCTTGTTTGGAGCGCCGGCAGCCGCGCTTCCGCGAACGCCACATGGGCGAGCCACCAAGCGTCGTGACATGGGGGTGCGAGCAACCCCCGGCCACTCGGGCGCTGACTCGGCTCTCTTATCCAGCGACCTCCTACGAGTCAAGCAGGCGACCCCTTGCGGCATTTTCCCGCAGGAAAGCGGAATGCGGGCTCCCCATGGAGCCGGGTGGATTCGGACTACCGACCTCCTGCTTGCAAAGGCGGCCTGGCGCCGGGCGGGTGGTGTCGGTAGCGCGCGAATAGCCCATAAAACAAGGGTTTGCGCGTTCGTTGGCGCTCGTTGACGGCGGTTGTTTTCCGCATCTGCTTCGTCCCTGCTTCGTCCCTCGCAAGCGGCACACTGCCCGACCAAGCACGATCGGTATGGCTGGGTGGCTCGCTCTGGGCGCCTCAGCGGTTGGGAAGTAGTACGTCTCTACATGCGTCGGATTCGTCATCGACTTCTACGACGCGGTTCAGCATCCAGTCAGCGGGCGCTTCGCTGGCCTGCGCGGCGCGGCGCTCGATGTGAGCGATGGCATCGCTGAAGAGCGGGAGCTGAGCGTCGCGTGGGCGTTGTGGCAGGACGACGAGCCCCGTGTGCAGCTCGGCGTTCGTGCAGAGTCCTACGGAGCTATACCCAGAAGTTGTGGATGCGTGTGAAGGGCAAGGCGGCGTACCTTCCCGGTTGATGAAGACCGATGCCGGTGATGGCCGGCAGGAAGGCACGCCATGTCAGATGTTCGCAGGCTCCCCGTCGGGGAGGAGACTGAGGGTCCGGTTACGCTGGATGATCTCGCTCGTGAGGGTGCGCGTCGGATGATCGCCGCGGCGCTTGAGGCCGAGGTCGAGGAGTACGTCGGCTCGTTCGTGGAGGAGGTCGATGAGGACGGGAAGCGGCTGGTCGTCCGCAACGGTCGCGCGCGTGAGCGGCGGGTGACGGTCGGGTCGGGGACAGTCCCGGTCCGCGCACCACGGGTCAACGACAAGCGCGTTTGCGAGGAGAGCGGGGAGCGCAAGCGCTTCAGCTCGCGGATCCTGCCGGCGTACGCGCGGCGCTCGCCGAAGGTCACTGAGGTGCTGCCGATCCTGTATCTGCACGGCCTCTCGACCGGGGACTTCGCCCCGGCGCTGAGGGACCTGCTGGGCGAGGACGCCTCGGGGTTGTCGTCCAGCTCGATCCAGCGGCTGACCGAGGCGTGGCAGGCCGAGCACGCCGCGTTCGTTGCCCGTGAGCTGCGGTTTCACCGCTACGCCTACCTGTTCGTCGATGGCGTGAACGTCAGCGTCCGTCTCGGCGAGGACCCCAGGCTGTGCCTGCTGGTCGTGATCGGCGTGCGTGAGGACGGCTGCAAGGAGCTGCTGGCGGTCGAGGACGGCTACCGCGAGAGCGAGGACTCCTGGGCGGGCGTGTTCCGCGATCTCCGTGACCGTGGCATGAACGAGCCGAAGCTCATGACCGGTGACGGCGCGCTCGGCGCGTGGGCCGCGCTGCGGGGCGTGTTCCCCGCCACCAGGGAGCAGCGCTGCTGGGTGCACAAGACAGCGAACTGCCTCGACGCGCTCCCCAAGCGGCTGCAACCACGCGCCAAGAGCCTGCTGCACGAGATGGCCGAGGCTCCCAGCCGCGCGGACGCTCGCAAGGCGCTGGAGCGCTTCCGTGGCGAGTTCGACGCGAAGTACCCCAAGGCGGTCTCAAAGCTCGACAAGGACTGGGACGCGCTCACCGCGTTCTTCGACTTCCCGGCCGAGCACTGGCGGCATTTGCGCACCACGAACCCGATCGAGAGTAGCTTCGCGACCGTCAAGCTGCGCACCAAGGTCACCAAGGGCGCGGGCTCCAAGAAAGCCGCCCTGGCGATGGCCTACAAGCTCTTGGACGCCGCCCAGGAACGCTGGCGACGCTTCAACGGCCACGAGCTCGTCACCGACGTACTCGACGGCGTGAAGTTCAAGGACGGAATCAAGGTCACAGACGACGAAACCACCACAACGGACGAGAAGGTCGCCGCCTGATGCTTCACCTCCTCATCCACAACTCTTGACAATTGCTCAGTCCTACGAAGTCGGCGTGGTTGTTCGTGACGAACACGAACTCCTCACCGACCGCGAGCGCCAGCAGCTCGTCGTCTCGCGTGCCGAGCTGCCCGCGGTCGCGCGTGCATGTCGCCTCGTGCCCATGGGAGTGCGCATGGGCTACGAGCGCCGGCGTCAGGCACTCGTCGATCCAGAACTTCACGCGCCTTGCGCGGCGCGACGTTGGGGCACGGTACGGCTCGCAGCGGCGTCCCAGGGGCGTACGGGACGGCCGCGGCGCGGGTTGGTGTGCGCCCACAACACCGCGACCGGGTATGCCTCCTCCGGGACGTGCGGGTAGTCCTCGCGCAGCACCCCGTGTGTCTCGCCCATCTCGATCAGGCTCGCGATCGTTCGTACCGGCACTCGGGTTCCCGTGATGACTGGCTCGCCTCCCATCACGGCCGGATTGTGCTCCACGTAGCGGTCGCGCAGACGGGCGTAGGACTCGGCGCGCTCGATCGTCTGCGCGGCATCCTCAGTCATCGCCACGCGCAGCGCCTCGGATAGCGCTAGCTCAGAGCCGACAGCCTGCGGCTGCGCTCCTGCCAGCCACTTGCGCAGGTGCTGCTTCGCCTTGGTCGGGAGCGCGACATCGATCTGGCGCAGCAGGACGAGCAGCGCGAGTTCGTGCGCGGGGAGCAGCGGCTTGCCTTCTTTGCGCCTGGGCTTCACCACGCCCTGCTCGATCGCCTTGTCGATCGCGTTCAGCGGGACGCGGCCGATCTCAGCGGCCTCGCGGCGGGTCAGCAGTACGGATGTGGATGCCATAGAAATCTATCCCCTATCACGCAGCACTTTACCACGCCGCGGGCTTCCACTACAGCACCCACTGGCCGCACGGCGATCGACGACCGGCACGTTGGAGTCGATCACGACCCGGCGCACAGGCACGCATCCTTGTCCGCAGGCCTGCGTGATCGATTAGACTCGCCTCAGTGAAGCAAACACTGAAAACGGGCCGCCCAGCCGAGAACGCCGCGCAGCAGCGACGGGCAGCGGCGCAGCGCGCAAGGGGAATGCTCGCCGGTCTCGGCGAGGGGCGCAGCCTCGCCGATGAGCTGATCGCCGAGCGACGCGCCGAAGCGCAAGACCACGTCGCGCGTTGCCCCGTTGCCAAGCGCTGAGCCTGCGTCTACGGAGGCAGATCGGCTTGTCCAAACGCCAAAGGCGCAGCGGAGCAGTGCCTGACACCGAGATCGAGCAGCGGTTGCGAGAGGCGGGCGCCGTCTTCATCGAGGCGCACGAACGGGCCGCGCTTGCCATCCGCGGAGCAGCCGATGCGGGAATGACCGCCGAGGCGATCTCGCACGTCAGCGGGCTTTCGCGTGAGACGGTCGCCATCTTCCTGCGAGCAAGTGAGGATTAAGCGACGATCATCGCCCCTGCCTTGTCAGGAGCAGCGACCATCCGAGATGGCACTCTGGGCGCCCGATACCTGGAGCCCATCGAGAGTCGCTCAGCCCGTCGATGCGACGTCACATGCGAGTCGGCACGAAGTTCAGCGATCCCATACGATTCGTCCCCATGCCGAACTTAAGTTGTGTACGGTCGCGCGTGCCGTTCGTTCCAGAGCGCTGGGTCAGGCACCTGCGCAGCCTCCCCACATTGGCGACTCTGATGATCGCCGCTGGGCTCGTGCTGGTATCCCCTGCGCACGCGGTGCCCGCACACCCCGCCTCGTCTACGCTCCGCGCGAGGGCGCTTGGCATGTATCGGCGAGACGAGGCGCTGCGAGAGGCCCACCACCGAACTTGGCGCGCACACGCCGCAATCGTCAGCGGCGTTAAGGCGTCGATCTCTGAAATCCCGTGGCAGGTCGCGATCTTTGCCGAATACGAATCCGGCGGTAAGGAGGTGTCGTCACTATGCGGCGGCACGCTCATCGACCTGAGCCATGTCATGACTGCGGCCCACTGCGCCTATGACCCCGCAACCGGCAAAGCGCTTCCGGCAGCGAGCTTCGTCGTCGTTGCGGGAGCATCCGCAATCACGGCTGAAGAAATTAGCAACGGCACGACCGTGCAAGCGCGCTTTGTCTCAGCGGCGCGTATCCATCCGGACTTCGACTACAGCGCCGGGGCCGGCGCGGCCGACGACGTGGCAGTGTTCAATCTGGCCCTGCCCGTGACGGAAACCAGCGAGGTGAAGCCCGCAATGCTTCCGTCCTCCGATGTGAGCCCGGAAGTAGGCGCGGACCTGCTGCTGTCGGGATATGGCGAAGAGAATCCCGCTACGCAAGAACTCAACGGGAACCTGTACGTAATTGGCACCGCGGTCGAACCCAGCCGAGAGTGCGGCGGCGAAGGGGAAGCCGTTTTCATCTGCACGAGCAACACCGGCGGCTCTGCCTGTGGGGGAGACTCTGGTGGGCCTGTCGAACGCGACCTCGGCGGGGTGCGCACCGTGGTAGGTGTCCTAGATGATGTTCAGATCGTCGACGGAGAGCGCTGCCACGTCGGCGCGATCAATGTGTCCGCGAACCTCACAGCACCGGAGATTCGAGATTTCGTGCAGGGCAATGAAGACCCCCCTCTGGCACCGCGCGGCGGCGAGGCGACGCTCACGGGCGAACCAGTCGTCGGACAGGTGATTACCTGCGTGCCGAGCGGCTGGAGCAACGGGCCGACGTTCACGTACACTTTTGTGAACAGCAGTGATGAACGTGTCCTGCAGAGTGGCCCGTCAGCGACGTTCAGCATCCGCGAACCGGATCTCGGCTTCAAAATCGTGTGCCGCTTGGAGGCGAGCACGGAAGGCGGCACCGCCACCGCTAGCACATCTCCGCTGGCTGCGGTCGAGCCGGCGCCCTTCATTGCTCCGCCGTCGGCCGAAGGCTCGACCCCACAAACCGGTACTGGCAGCGCGGAAACGGGCGGAGAGAGCTGGTTCGCGGCACCTTCGATGAGCGAGCCACGGGCTGGGCAAACTGCCAACCTGCTGCCCGACGGCGACGTTCTGGTCGCTGGCGGCTACAATGGCTTCACAGAAGAAGTGGGCGCACCCACACCAACCTCTCGGTGGCCGAACTGTTCGACCCTACCAACGGCACGTGGGCCGAGGGCCCCCCGATGCTCGTCGCCCGCTCCTTCCAGACCTCGACGTCGCTTAAGGACGGGCGGGTACTGGTGGTCGGCGGATCGGAAACGCCGGGCGGCCCGGAAGCGACCGCAGAAACCTACGACCCAGGATCCAACATCTGGACTACCGTCCCGGCGCCGACCGAACTGCAAGGCGCGTACGCCGCGACGCTGCTGCCCAGCGGCTGGGTTTTCCTGACCGGCACGTTCGGCGAAGCCGGGCAGGGCGCCGCACTCTTTGACCCTGCGACGGACTCGTGGGAGCCCACCGCGCGCCCCAAGCATCCTAGTGTCCTCCGTCTTAAGTTCCTTTAGTAAGTGTGGTATCCTGTGGTATGCCCAGAACAGGACGGCCGAAGCAGGTGTTGGAGTTGACCGGCGAGGAGCGTGAGCAGCTCGTGCGGTGGGAGCGCCGTAGGAAGTCTTCCCAAGCGTTGGCGTTGCGCTCAAGGATCGTGCTCGCGTGCGCGGAGGGTCACCCGAATACGGATGTCGCACGACGGTGTGGGGTTTCGGCGCCGACGGTTGGTAAGTGGCGTAGGCGGTTCTGTGAGTTGCGCCTGGATGGGCTCTCGGATGATCCGCGGCCTGGGCGGCCGGCGACGATCACCACCCAGCAGGTGGAGGAGGTGTTGGTCGCGACGCTTGAGTCCACGCCGGAGAACGCAACGCATTGGTCGCGCGCGAAGATGGCCGAGCGCTCGGGGATCTCGGCCTCGACGGTCGGGCGGATCTGGCGGGCGTTTGATCTCAAGCCGCACCGCACTGACACGTTCAAGTTGTCCACTGACCCGTTGTTCGTGGAGAAGGTGTACGACATCGTCGGCCTGTACCTCAACCCGCCCGAGCTGGCGGTCGTGTTGAGCGTGGACGAGAAGAGCCAGGTGCAAGCCCTCGCGCGCTCCCAGCCGGCGTTCCCGATGATGCCCGGGATGTGCGAGAAGCGCACCCACGACTATCTGCGGCACGGGACCACAAGCCTGTTCGCCGCATTCAACACGGCTGATGGATCGGTGATCTCGAGCCTGCATCGCCGACACCGCACGATCGAGTTCAAGAAGTTCCTCCACAAGATCGACAGCGAGGTCCCCGAGCACCTCGACGTGCACCTCGTCTGCGACAACTACGGCACCCACAAGAGCCCCGCGATCAGACGCTGGCTGGAGCAGCATCCTCGGTTTCACATGCACTACACGCCGACCTACTCCAGCTGGATCAACCAGGTCGAGCGATGGTTCGCCTACCTCACCGACGATCTCCTACGGCGCTCAGACCATCGCAGCGTGCAGGCGCTGGAGAAAGACATCCGCAACTGGGTAACAGCATGGAACGAGAACCCCAAGCCATTCATCTGGACCAAGACCGCAGAGCAAATCCTCCAGTCCCTATCACGACTTCTACAACGAATTAACGGCGCGGGACACTAGGTCGTATCCGACGATTTCGCTCCTGTCGGACGGTGACGTCCTCGTGGCGGGAGGGTGGACCTACGAATACCCCTTCCCCAAACCGCCCATCTATACGGTGTATTCGAGCGTCGAAGAGTACGACCCGAACACCAATACCTGGACCGAAGTTGCACCAATGGCACACCCTCGCGCCGATGAGACCGCCACACTCATGTCGGACGGAAGCGTGCTTGTGACCGGCGGCGTCGATGAACTTCAGCTCGGCGGGAGGCTGTATTCCTCGGTGAGCAGCACCGAAATCTACGACCCGGAAACCAACGCGTGGACCGCGCGTGCGCCGATGAACCTCGCACGCGCGCAGCACACCGCGACGCTGCTCCCGGACGGAGACGTACTCGTCGCCGGAGGGGGCGACTGCGGTCACGAATACTGTCTCGGGGGAGGGAGGGGACCGGCTGACGACTGCTGCGCGGCGAGCAGCGCCGAAGTGTTCGACCCCGCCACCGATTCCTGGTCGTTCACCGGACCCGAGACAACCGGTGTCGAACACGCCGCGACACTTCTCCCGGACGGAGACGTCCTAGTGACTGGAGGGAACTTCGAACCGGTCGCCACGCACGAGCTCAGCAACGTGGAGGTGTTCGCATCTCGCTATCCCCCAGATGAACCAGCGGTGAACGGGGATTCGCCCAGCGCAACCATGGCAGGCGCCGCTGCGGCGCCACCGAAGATCGAGAGCGCCTCCGAGACGAACAGGGTCTGGCGGCTGGGCGACCGGCTGGCAAACATCGCCGCCCGATCACGTCACATGCCCGTCGGCACCTCCTTCGACGTCACGCTCAGCGAGGCCGCAGACCTTCACCTCACCTTCACTCACAAGAGCCCCGGACGCGAGGTTGGCGGCAGGTGCGTCGCCGAAACGTCCCGGAGCTACCGCGTTCGCCGCTGCTCACGCACCCTCACCGATGGCCGACTTAGTTTTACGGGTCGTGCACTGAGAAACGCAATCACATTTCAGGGCCGTGTCTCCCGAACCATCAGGCTTGCGCCCGGCAGCTACACGGTCGCGATCGTTGCCAGCACCGACGCTGGGCACTCCCACGCGCACGAGCTCTCCTTCACGATCGTCAAGTAGTTGCGCGGCAGGCTTGCAAAGGTGGCCTGGAGCCTAGCGGATGGTGTCCGTAGCGCGCGAATAGCCCATAAAACAAGGGTTTGCGCGTTCGTTGGCGCTCGTTGACGGTGGTTGTTTTCCGCGTCTGCTTCGTCCCTACAGACCTGAGGCGGGCCAGGCTCCGCTCCGACTCCACCGCACATTCAGTCGTCGGCATCGAGGCTTGCGAGGAAGTCGGCGGGCCTGATGACCGGCGGCCGTGGGCTGTTCAGGCTCGTGAGGTCGGCGTCGCCCGAGATGAGACAGTCGGCCTTTGCGCTCCGCGCAAGCGTCAGGAGGTATGCGTCATCGGGGTCGCGCAGGCCGTGGTGCTGCTGCGGTGGATCGTCTATGAGCGTCGCGCTGGTGCGCACTGTCCGCACGAACGCGCGGGCCTCCTCGACTGCGAGCCAGCGGCGGAACTTGGGACACTCAAGCACCCCTGCCAGCTCGGCGAGTAGTGCCGGGCTCGCGATCAGCTCGAAGCGTCCGTCAAGCCACGCCGCGAGCAGCTGGCCGGGCGTGCCGTCTGGCGAGAGCCGCGCGGAGATCAGCACGTTGGAGTCGATCACGACCCGGCGCACAGGTGCGCCTATCGGCGCTTGGCGCGCTGCGGTAGGCGTGCACTTCGCGCGTAGCGAGCTCGATCGCCTCATCTTCGCCAAGGCCAGGGTCGTCCTCCGTCCAGCGGTCGAGCATCGCGCGCAGCTCGCGCCGGCCGGCGGCGGCCTCGTCGCTGCGCATGTAGGCGCGCAGGGCGTCCTCGATCACCTCGTACTCGCGCCGGCCGGAGCTGGCCGCGAGCGTCTTGGTGGCCGTCAGCAGGTCGGGCTCAAGGTAGATCGTCGTCTTCTTACGCGCCATGCCCCTCATTATGCCTTCTTGAAGGCGTACCTTCAAGGGCTCAAATCCCTATCCGTCTTCCCATCCGCTAAGCTATCCCCCATGATGCCTACACCTGCTGAACTTCCACTTCGCCGAGCGCGTCGTCCAGACTCGCTCGCATCCGCCGTCATCGAGCTGCTTGACGATTACCAGTGCCCCATCTCGACCCAGGCCGTCCGCGTCATCCTCAACGCACGAGGGCGCCCCGTAACCGCAGAACAGCTCAGCCGGCTGGCCGCCTATCAGCGCGAAGACTTCCAGCGAACCAGGATGCCGCCGCCCCTTTGCTGGGCGATCAACCCAGACGGTTCCGCCGCCGTCCCGCGGTGGTGGGCACGCGGTCACTGGCGCCTGCTGCGAAGGATTCGGACCGAAGACGTAACACCGGTCTGGTACGCGACCCTCGCCACGCGGCTCTGCCGAGACCTCGCCGACCAAAGCAGCCCACCCGACCCAGAGTTCGCGACCTTCGTACTCGGAGCAGCCAACCTGGCGCTCGGAGGCAATCTGACCTTTGATGTCCCCATGTCAAAAGACGACTGGCTCCACCTCTGCCAAAAGGTCTATGCCCCCCACAACGGCGCCCTCAACAACCGCACCGGAGGAACATCCGAACAGTACGAGGCCGAGAAAGCGTTCACTGCGAGCGATATGTCGGGGTTCGACCTTATGTTTGGCCGAAGCTGACGGGGTAGAAACACGGCGTCGCTCGCGGCGCAACACGCTCCGTCGCGCCACTCTGGCAAGACCTCACCGGAGGTCCGCGTAGTCCCGTTGGCTACATCGTTGGTGGCGGTCGTCTTTAGCGTCTGTTGTGACCCCTGCTTCGTCTCCACTGCTCATTTCGAGATCAGGAGGAGCAATTGTCAAATGTTGTGGATGAGGGGGTGAAGAATCATCGGGCGGCGACCCTCTCGTCTGTCGTGGTGGTTTCGTCGTTTGTGACCTTCTTTCCGTCCTTGAATGTCGTTCCGTTGAGCAGTTCTTTGACGAGTTCGGCGCCGTGGAAGGCGCGCCAGCGTTCCTGGGCCGCGTCGAGCAGCTTGTAGGCCATCGCGAGCGCGGCGTCCTTGGAGCCGGCGCCCTTCGTTACCCGGGTGCGCAGCTTGACCGTCGCGAAGCTTGACTCGATCGGGTTCGTGGTCCGCAGGTGGCGCCAGTGCTCGGCAGGGAAGTCGTAGAACGCGGTCAGCTGCTCGCGGTCCTTGGTGAGCTTCTCGGCGGCCTTTGGCCACTTCGCCTCGAACTCCGTGACGAACGCGTCGATCGCGTGGTTGGCGTCTTTGCGGGTCGGGGCCTCCATCGCCTCGTGCAGCATCCGCTTGGCCTGCGGGTGCACACGTTTGGGCAGCGCATCCAGCGCATTCGCGATCTTGTGAACCCAGCATCTCTGCTCTCGGGTGTGCGGGAACACGTCCCTGAGCGCCGCCCAGAGCCCGAGCGCGCCGTCGCCGGTCACGAGCTTCGGTTCGCTGATGCCGCGCGCTTTGAGGTCTCTGAGGACCTCTGCCCAGGAGTCGCTGGACTCGCGGTAGCCGTCCTCAACCGCCGATAGCTCCTTGCGGCCATCCTCGCGGACACCGATGATCACCAGCAGGCACAGGCGCTTGTCCTCGCCCAAGCGGACACCGACGTGCACGCCATCGGCGAATAGGTAGGCGTAGCGGACGAAGTCAAGCCGCCGGCGCTTGAACGCCTGGTGCTCCTCGCGCCAGGACTCGGTCAACCGCGAGATCGACGAGGAGGAGAGCCCCGAGGCGTCCTCCCCGAGCAGATCCCGCAGCGCAGGCCCGAAGTCCCCGCTCAAGAGCCCGCGCAGGTAGAGCACCGGCAGCACATCGGTCACCTTCGGCGAACGGCGCGCGTAGCGCGGCAGGATCCGGCTCGAGAACCGCCGGCGCTCCCCGGTCTCCTCATCGATACGGCAGTCGTTCACCCCGGGCGCCCGGATCGGCAGCGTGCCCGACCCGACCGTCACACGGCGCTCCTTAGCGCGGCCGTTGCGCACCACCAGCCGACGCCCGTTTTCGTCCAGCTCCTCGTTGAACGACGCGACATACTCATCGACCTCGGCCTCCAGGGCCGCCGCGATCATCCGCCGAGCTCCCTCACGCGCGAGCCCATCCAACCCGACCCGGCTGTCCTCGTCGCGATCATCCGCGATCCGCGTAACATCACTCATGGCGTGCTCTCCTTCTCGCCGGCATCCCCGGCGTTCGGTCTTGATCAACCGGGAGAGCACGCCGCCTCTCTCTTCACGCGCATCCACAACTTTTGGGTATACCTCCTACGGGGCGGGCGGCCGACGGCACGCTGCCGGCCGCCCCCGTCCGCTCCCTGGTGTGGCGGTACGAGTCACGACCCGTACCGCCACACCCGTGGCTGAAGCACGCACCAAGTCCATCGGACTCGTCACGTTTCATCTCAGGGCAGGGGAGTATTGGATCGGTGGCTACCTGACTCCACCGGCGGTGATCCCTGAACGCAGCTGCGAAAGGAAGCCTGTGAGAGTTCGGCCGGGACGATCTTCGACGATAAGCATTTTCTGCTCACTGAGATAGAGTGTGGCCAGTCGTACCCGCTGCCGGGGCCGTCAATTTTCCCACCACGCAGGTGGCCTCCAAAGCATCCTCGTCAGGTCACCGAGGGGAGCTCGCTGGCGTCGCCTCCTTGGAATACCAGCCGTGATCTTCCTTGTGGATCTTGCCTTCTTTTTCGAGGCCCCGAAGCACCCTGTAGAGGTAGGTCGGATGTGTGCCCATATTGGCGGCGAGCTCGGGGACCGTTACGCCTGGCGCCTCCTGCATGAGGGTCAGGGCCTGCGCGGCGCGCTTGCCGGTCCCTTTGCGCCGTCCCCTCGCGGCTGTGGGCTTCATGGTCGATGGCGACACGGGAGCGACTGGAGAGGGGGCGGTAGCAGGTCTCGCGCCGCGGGATCGGCCGCGCCGCTGGCGGCGGTGAGCCGGCGGCGCGGAGACAGGCGCACCGTTCGAGGAGACCACGATCGCGTCAAGCGCCTCGATGGCTCATCGGGGAAGCCCGAGACGTGTCCGCGTGAACATTTGTGCAATGGGCTACGGCCGGTACCGCGCGTACTCGTTGATCGTCTCGTGTCGGCGGTACGTACAGGCCCACGCAGCGAGTACCCCGCCGCCGTGGTCAGGCGCGAGCAGGGTGGGAGTTTCGCAACCATGGATATAGAGCCCGCCTACCGAAATGCGGTGCGGCTTTGTGAGTGCGCTCCCCCGTCGCTCGTTGCCGCCATGATCGTCGAGTTGGAAGTGCCTCGCTGGGCAGACCAGACAGCGATCACCTGACCGCGTGAGGTCACGGCAACGAGCGGTGCGGTCTGTGACGTACCGGAACCACCACGCGAGACCGGATGCGGTAATCCAAGTGGATGCCCGACATTGCCACTCGCCGCTAGAATCTCGCCAAAGCGAGTGGGTTGCCATATGGCGGTGATCCGCACAGTTGGGCCGATGACCACCTCTGAATCACTTCGTCCGAATTCGTCTGCTTCGGCAATGAGCTGCGATGGACCGAACGGGCCTCCGGCACGAAGCGAGGCTACGTAGATGTCTTCCTTGCGCCCCGTCGCTTCTTCGGTGGTCGCTCCCCACATGCCAACCTGATCGCCGCGAGCGTCCGAAACGAGGCTTGCTCCGGACACTCCGAGGGCACCCGGGACGAATATGGGCCATGGCGTCATGGCCGGCACCGAGAAGACACCGGTGCGTGACGCGCGGTCGTTATCAACTGCGACCAATTGGAACTCCACGGCACCGAGCCCCACACCGCCGGCCCGGAGTTGCCAGGAGGCCGAGAAGCCACCCGTGAGGCTCGACAGAACTTCCATGCTATCGGGTACATGACCATCCGCTATTGGGATTTTCTGTTCTCCAAGCAGGCGGCCGCTCTTGACACGGGCGGCACTGACAACTCGTTCCTGGCCGAGGCCAACCCAAAGCACAACTGCCGTGCCGGTCGAGTTGATCGCCATGCTCGGGCCTCGATACACATCGCCCGACAGTTCAATCGGCTTGCCTATGGAGCGGCCCGGATGCCAGGCCGCTATCGCCACCCCACTAGGCGGCGCCTTGTCTTGTTCAGACGCGTGAGGGCCGTATTCCAGCAGCACGTCGCCAATTCCACTCGAGTTGACAGACATTTCATCGACCCGGATAATTTCGTTTTCGAGTATACGGGGAATAGCATGGACATCGGCCAAGCGATAGTCCTTTGTCAGGCGGCCGATGAATGGGGTGGATCGGCCAGCGACGTCTGTGCCTTCGCTTTCAAACGCGGCCCACGGTACATCATTGGCATCGAAGGTGACCCGTTGAATCTCCGGACCCTTTCGCGCCACGGTCGGCAGCCAGTCCGCCCATGCATCGCCGGCCATAAATCCCAAGCCGGCAGCAAGGACTGCGATCACTGCGGTCCAGGTCATCAACCATCCAAGGCGTCCTTTCTAGCCCAGACGCTCGCCCCGCCACATGCCCGCTCTTTTCGTCGGCTTCCACACCAGCGTCGCCCCCGGGAGATTGTGTACTTCGCTGAAGAGAACAGAGCGCACAGGACAAAAGTCTCCGCTACCGAACCATGCTAGCAGTCGGCCAGCGCCAGGGCTTTGGCTCACCGGCGCATGTTCAGAGGCGAGCGAGTGCAAGCGCGCGCCCGAGACCGGCATCGACCTGAGCCATCAGCCAGTCCGGCAACGCGCCGATGCGGTCCTCGAGGGCGCCCCGATCGATCGTGGCGATCTGTGTGACGTTGACGACCGAATCAGCTTCGAGGCCAGCGACATCCGCGGGCACTGCCACGTTACCCGGAAGCGCAGCGAGCTGGACGTTGCTCGTAAGCACAACCACGGTGGTGGTGCGTAACTTGGAACGGTTGTACTGATCAGCGCTGACCACCAGCACCGGACGCCGTAGCGCCGGGGCAGAGCCCCTGGGCAGGCCGAGATCGGCCCACCATAGCTCGCCCCGCACCATCAGTTCCGGTCACCAGCGGCCAAGGCCGCAGCAGCCGCGTCAGTGAACCCATGATCGGGCGGGAGTCCGGCG
Organism: uncultured Solirubrobacterales bacterium; assembly: GCA_963771915.1. Lineage (GTDB taxonomy): Bacteria > Actinomycetota > Thermoleophilia > Solirubrobacterales > Solirubrobacteraceae > Palsa-744. The sequence goes on from CAVYVD010000001.1 coordinate 1,876,897, forward strand.
ATCGCACGGTTGACCCCCTCGGTGGTGCCATCGTCCTCCAGGGCATCCAGCCAATTCTTCGCCGCCCGCGCGAAGAGCTCGCTGCGGGAAACGCCCAACCGCTTTGCGGCGCGGTCCATACGACGAAAGGTTTCGTCCGGAAGAGAGATCGCCGTCTTCACATCACAAAGTATAACCTGGTCATACCCGCACTGGCAAGTTCCGCCGAACACGCGTCGCTACGCGCGGAGGTGGTGCTACGCCGCATCGAGCGGCAGCAGTCGGAAGGCGTCCCCGCCCGACAGGGGCCGCATCGCGCGGAAGTGACGCTCGTCGAAGGTGGCTATCTCGGTGGTCCGCAGGCGCGCGGCAAGCGCAGCCAGGCTCGCGTCGGCCAGGCTGACACCCAGATCCGCGTACTGCTCGGCGATCTCAGCCGCCTGCGCAGCGGCGTCCTCCCACCAGTTGACGCGATAGGCGCCGGCAATCACGTCTCGCCGAAATGCTGCACGCATCCCCTGACCTCCCCGGCTGCCCGCCAGGAAGTCGACCTCGGCCAGCACCAGCGGTACGGTCGCCAAAGCCGGCCGCGTCCGCGCATGCCACGCGCGAGTCATGTCGTGGCGCTCATCGGCACGATCGAGCAGGGCGAAGATCGCCGAGGCGTCGGCCAGGATCACAGCCCGTCGTGCTCGGCAAGCAGGAGATCGGCGATCTCCCGATCCTCAGGCGAGAGCTCCACCGGCTTGGGGTCGCGATCGAGCCCAATCGCGGTGATCTGGGGCTGAGGATGCTCTTCGACGGCGCGCCTGAGAGCACGACGGATCAACTCGGCCTTCGTCACACCGTCCCCACGAGCCACCCGCGCCAACTCCATATCCAGTTCGGGCTCCAAGTAAACGCTGGTCTTCTTCATGACTATAGGGTAGCACCTACCCTACCTCTCGGCGCATAGCGCTACAGCCCTCGAGAGCGCCCACGAGCCTCGCCACGTCGCGCCTCCCGAGGGTTCTCGCCTCTGGCTCCATCCACCGCACAGCAGGAATCTGTAGAGTCCAGTTCTAGGAACCCGTCGCCTCTCCAGACGCTCGTGGAGAGGCTTGCATCCCAACTCCGAGGGCCTCGACACGCCCAACCGACCGAAGTCAGGCCCCAACGGACCCACCTATCGAGGGAAACAAAGAAGCGGACACCACCGACCACCCGAACCAGAAAGAGAACACGAGATGCCCACTCTGAGGCTAGGCAAGCAGCCCGCCACGAAGGACGACCGCGACCTGCTGTTCACGAAGTACCTCGACACGACCAAGCTCCCACCGCCGCCGGGCGAATTCGGCCACGAGACGCTCTTCTCGCCGAAAGGCTGGGGCATGCTGGGCAACGACGAGTGGGGCGACTGCGCGTGGGCGGGTCCCGCGCACGAGACGATGCTTCTGACCGCCGAGGGCGGCAATCCCGCGACGTTCACGACCGCCAACGTGCTCGGCGACTACGCCGCTGGAACCGGCTTCAACGAAAGCGCGGGACCTCCGGGCCACAACTCCACCGACAACGGCTCGAATGTCCGCGACGTGCTGAGGTACCGCCGCAAGACAGGCATCGTCGACGTCACCGAAAAACGCCACAAGATCGGCGCCTTTGTCAAACTGGAGCCCAAGAACCTCGAACAGATCTACCAGGCGCTGTACATCTTCCAGGCGGTCGGCATCGGCATCGAATTCCCGGGCTCGGCCATGGAACAGTTCAACGAAGGCAAGCCCTGGAGCGTCGTCGAGGGCGCGCAGATCGAGGGCGGGCACTACGTCTGCTGCGTGGCCAAGCGCGCGAACCTCGACATCGTGACCTGGGGCGCGCTGCAGCAGATGACGGTGCCTTTCTTCGAAAAGTACTGCGACGAGGCCTGGGCCTACATCTCGACCGAGGATCTACAAAAAGAAAAGAACCCCGATGGTTTCGACCTCGCCCAGCTGAAGAAGGACCTCGCCCAGCTCTGAGCCGAAGATGACGGACTGAGCATCCCGTGTAGCGACATCTCCAGATCGACGGTCCAGGCTGACCCTCCCAGCCTGGACCGTCGATGACGCAGACCATCCCGCGGAGGAGAACCCCGGATCGGCTGGTCGAGGCCCAGCCCATTCCGACCCCTCCCGCTTCCGAACCTCGGCCTTCTATACGATCCCGCCGCGTGGAGCGCACCGCGATAGCCGATCTGCAAGCGAGGGTGGGCGAGAGCGTGCGCCTGCGCGGATGGGTCAACGCGGTGCGCGACCAGAAGCGCATGCAGTTCGTGATCCTGCGCGACGAAACCGGGCTCGCGCAGGTGGCGCTGGAGAAGAGCGAGCCCCCGAGCGAGCTCAACCGGGCGGTCTCGGAGCTGACCGCGGAGTCCGCGGTCACGATCACCGGCGGGGTGGCCGCAGACGAGCGCGTGAAGCTCGGGGGGATCGAGGTGCGCCTGGAGACCCTGGAGGTCGACGCCCTCGCCGAGCCCGAGCTGCCGGTCACACCGGAGTCCGCCCTGGACAAGCGGATCGACTGGCGCTACGTCGACCTGCGCCGCCCCGACCGGCGCCTGATCTTCGAGGTGCAGACCACAGTGGAGCACGCGATGCGCGAGCACTGGCGCAACCAGGGCTTCATCGAGCTGCACACCCCGAAGTTCATGGGCTCCGCGAGCGAGTCTGGCGCGGAGCTGTTCAAGGTGGAGTACTTCGAGGGCACCGCCTACCTCGCGCAGTCCCCCCAGTTCTACAAGCAGATGGCGATGGCGGGGGGCTTCGGGAAGGTGTTCGAGATCGGCCCCGTGTTCCGCGCCAACCCCTCCTTCACCTCCCGCCACGACACCGAGTTCACGAGCGTGGACGTGGAGATCTCCTGGGTGGACTCCCACGAGGACGTGATGGCCTTCGAGGAGGCATGGCTCGCGCACGTCTTCGGCGTGGTGGCCGCCGAGCACGGCGAGGCGATCCGCGAGACCTTCGGTGTCGAGGTGGTGGTGCCCTCGCTGCCGTTCCCCCGGATCCCGCTCGCCCAGGCCAAGGAGCTGCTGCGCGCCCACGGGCACGAGCACGTACCCGGGCCCGACGACGACCTCGACCCGCCGAGCGAGCGGGCGCTTCAGCGCGATCGTCGCGCAGAGCACGGGCACGAGTTCGCGTTCCTCACCGACTACCCCACCGCGGTGCGGCCCTTCTACCATATGCGCCACCCCGACCAACCTGGGCTCACCAGGAGCTTCGACCTGCTGTGGCGGGGCATCGAGATCACCACCGGCGCGCAGCGCGAGCACCGCCTCCCCGTGCTGCTCGAGCAGGCCCGCGAGAAGCATGTGGAGACGGAGCCGATCCAGTACTACCTCGACTTCTTCCGCTACGGCGCCCCGCCCCACGGCGGCTTCGGCTTCGGCCTCACCCGTCTGCTGATGCAGATGCTCGGCCAGGAGAACGTGCGCGAGGTCACCTTCCTCTACCGCGGACCCAACCGCCTGGAGCCGTAGATGAAGCGCGCCTGCCCCTCCCTCCTCACCGCCGCCCTGCTCGCCCTCGGGCTCGCGGCCTGCGGGGGTGCGGTCTCCACGGGCGGCTTCAAAGGCGAAGCCCACGCCGTGGCCCAGCGCATCTCCGACCTCCAGTCCGACGTGACCGCGGTGAACGAGCAGAAGGTCTGCGACGAAGACTTCTCAGAGCCGCCCGCGCGCGGCTCAGCACCGGGGGGAGCACCTGCAAGCAGGCGCTCAAACGCCAGCTCGGGTCGATCGACAGCTACGAACTGACCGTCAAGCAGATCGCGGTGAGGGGCGCCACCGCGACCGCCACCGTGCAGAGCACCTGGTCGGGTAAGCTCCGCCTCGCCACGGTCGAGCTCGTCCGGGAAGGCCACAGCTGGCGGATCTCCGGACTCGGCTGACAGCGGCGGGCGTGCCGTCCGCATCGGCCTCTACCTTCAGGCTCATGCTCATCAACGAGCTGACAGACGGCGTTGAGATCGACCAGGTGCTGCTGGTGCGCCAGCTCGAACGCCGCCCGCGGCGCGACGGCGGAGACTACCTGCGACTGCTGCTGGGCGACCGCACCGGAGCGGTGGCTGCGATGGTGTGGGAGGGCCTCGAGCAGATCGAGGCGATGGCGCGCCCCGGGGAGCCGGTGCACGTGCGTGGGCGCTACTGCGTGCACCCCCGCTTCGGTCCCCAGTTCAACCTCCGCGAGCTCGCCGCCGCGGAGCCTGGGAGCTATTCGCCGAGCGACCTGCTCGCCGGACCACTGCGCGAGGCGGGGCAGATGGAGCGCGATCTGCGCGAGCTGATCCTCACGATCCAGGAGCCCCACCTACGCCTGCTGCTGGAGCGGGTACTGGGGGAGCGCTCGGAGATGTGGGCCGGCTACCGGATGGCGCCCGCCGCGAAGTACTACCACCAGGCCTACCCCCACGGGCTGCTGGAGCATTGCCTCGGGGTGGCGCAGGCGGTGAGCGCGACCTCCGCGACCTTCCCGGGCATCGACCGGGATGTGGCGGTCACGGGGGCGCTGCTGCACGACATCGGCAAGCTCAAGGCATACACCAAGGAGGGCGGGGGCGGCCGGGCCATCGACCTCACCGACCTGGGCCGCCTGCACGGGGAGATCGCGCTCGGCTACTTCCGCATCCGCCGGGAGATCGAGGAGATCGAGGGCTTCCCCGAGCAGCTCGAGTGGGCGGTGCTGCACATCATCCTCTCCCACCACGGCTCGCTTGAGCACGGCAGCCCAGTGGTGCCGTGCACGCGGGAGGCCACCCTGGTGCACATGATCGACAACCTTGGTGGGCGCCTGGGCAGCTTCGACCGCCTCGAGCGGGAGCTCGCCCCCGGGCGCCACTGGTCGGAGCTCGATCGGGCGCTCGGCGCGGCCGCGTACTTCCCCGCGCGGGGCGAGCTCGAATCCGGGGTGCGCGAGGCCGCCTGAACATCGCCCCGCGCGGGCCGCAATCTCCGCAAATAGCGGGTGCGCCGGGCCGGGGCGCGATCACCGTCTCGCCAGCGGGTTCTATCTTTGACGATAGATGGCGAAGGACACTGAGAAGCTGATCCGCCAGCTCTCGCTGATCTCCTACCTGATGGCCGAGCGCCGGCCGGTCACGGCACTGGAGATCCGGCGCGACGTGGAGGGGTACAGCGTGATGAACGAGGACGCGTTCGCGCGGCGCTTCTACGCGGATCGTGCGGAGCTCGAATCGCTGGGAATCCAGCTCACGGTGGACCGGCCCGCGGACGCGGCGGCCGAGCAGGAGAGCTACTCGCTGCGCTCGGAGAGCTTCCACTTGCCCGAGATCGAGTTCACCGACGAGGAGCTCGCGGCGCTGCAGACAGCCCTGCACCTGCTGGACGGGGAGTTCGCCTACGCGGAGCCGCTGCGGCTCGCGCTGCAGCAGATCACCTGGGGGCGGCCCAGTCCGCTGCGAGCGCCCGAGCAGCAGCGCTCCGTGGCGCTCGGGATCACGGCCTCGGCCGGGGGCCACGAGCTCTCCGCGCGCTTGGCGAAGGTCGAGACGGCGATCTTCCGCCAGAAGACGATCACCTTCGACTACTACACGATGGAGCGCGACGAGCTGGGCGCTCGGCGCGTGGACCCCTACCACCTGCTGTTCCAGGGGGGGGAGTTCTATCTGCTCGGCCGCGCCCACGAGCGCAACGCGATCCGTGTCTTCCGTCTCTCGCGCATCCGCGGCAAAGTAGCGTATGCGACGAAGGCGGAGCACGATTTCAGGCGCCCCGCCGACTTCGATCCGCGCGCGTACGCCAACCGCGCGGAGTGGCAGCTGGGGGAGGATCGGGGGACCGCGGAGATCCTGCTCGGCGAGCGGATCGCTTGGCAGATCGAGCGCCACTTCGGCCGCTACGGAGGGATCCGCGCAGCCGAGGAGGAGGGATCGGGCGATCGGATCTTCCTCACCGCCTACGCGACTCCGCGAATGCTCGTCTCATGGGTGCTGAGTCTTGGCGAGCACGCCCGCCTGCTGGGCCCACCCGAGCTCCTCGAGGAGCTCGCCCGGCGCCTGGAGCTGGTGGAGCAGCGCCACCGCGAGAGCCCGCCGACGCTCACCGACGGCGAGGCGGGCACCCGCGGCGGGCCTCGCGGAGGCGAGCGGGTGCAGCCCGCGAAGACCCGCCGGCGGCGCAAGACCGAGACCGAGGACTCCTCGCCCGAGGAGCCGCGCCGCATGGAGACCGCGATCAGGCCGGAGCGCTTCGCGCGCCTGGTGACGCTCGCCGGCATCCTGATCCACGCCGGCCGCGAGGGGCGGCGGGAGGTGCTCGCGGACCTCCAGGAGCGCCTGCAGCTAAGCGAGGAGGAGCTACGCGAGGACATCGACGTGCTGAACGTCGTCAACTTCGGCGGCGGCTCCTACGTGCTCTATGCGGAAATCCTCGAGCTGGACAAGGGAGCGGTGATCGAGGTCGATCCGGAGCCCTACAGCGACAACTTCGACCGCCCCGCGCGGCTGCTGCCAGTGGAGGCGAAGGCGCTGATCGCGGCGATCGACCTGCTCGGGGAGCACATCCCCGAGGGCTCCCTGACATCCGCGCGCGAGAAGATCGTCGCAGCCCTTGGGGGGGACCCGATGGAGCAGGGCCTACAGGTGGCGCACGCCCGCAGCGACGACTCCGACGTGGCGCGGCAGATCTCACTCGGGATCACCGAGCACCGGTTGATCGAGCTCGATTACTACAAGGAGAACGAGGACGAGTTCTCGCAGCGCCGCGTGGAGCCCTACGCGCTCGTCAACGGGCGCGAGGGATGGTATGTGGCCTCGTTCGACCCCGCCAGAGAGGACATGCGCCACTTCCGCCTGGATCGCATCAGGCGTGCGGTGGTCACCGACGAGCGCTTCGAGCCCCGCTCGGAGGTCGATCCGGCGGCCGAAGTGGAGGGCTGGATGCGCACCGGCGAGGTGCAGTCCTCGCGCACCGCACGCCTGTGGGTCTCCCCCGAGCGGGCACGGTGGGCACGGGAGAGCCGCCGCGTGGTGGAGGAGCGCGCCGACGGCTCGGTGGTGGTGGAGCTGAGCTTCGCCGGCGTGCGCTGGCTCGTGCGGGAGGTCCTCAGGGAAGCCGGCGACGCCGCCGTGCTCGAGCCCGAGGACGCCCGCGAGGCGGTGCTCGCCGCCTGCGCACGCCTGCGTGCGGTCCCCGCCGGTGTGAGCTGACGCCCCGCCCGCTAGCCTGCCGGTTCGGGATGAGCAGGCGGGATCAGATCAGGATGGACGGGGCGCAGGCCGCGGCGTTCCTCGCGGAGGAGCGCACGGCTGTGTGCGCCACCCTCGGGCCGCGGGGATGGCCGCACCTGATGCCACTGTGGTACGTGCCGCGCGAGCGCTCCGGTGGCCGGCCCGAGCCACAGCTGTGGTCGTGGACGTACGCGGCCTCGCAGAAGGTGCGCAACCTGGAGCGCGACCCACGCGCCACGCTCCAGGTGGAGGCGGGGGAGCTCTATCAGGAGCTGCGCGGGGTGATGCTGGAGTGCGAGGTCGCCATCCACCGCGACCTTGAGATCGTCAAAGCCCTGGGGCACGAGATTTTCGCCCGCTACGCCGCCCCGCGCGGGGAGCCGGGCGGGCGGGGCTCCGATCCAGAGCTGCCGGCGGAGGTGGGCGAAGTGGTCGACCGGCAGGTCGCCAAACGGGTGGCGCTGCAGTTCGTCGAGCTCGATCGGGTCACATGGGATCACCGCAAGCTCGACGGTGTCTACTAGCCTTCGCGGCTCGATGGAGCAACTGAAGGGCCTGATCCTCTCCGGCGGCAAGGGCACGCGCCTGCGCCCGATCACGCACACGAGCGCCAAGCAGCTCGTGCCCGTGGCGAACAAGCCCGTGCTCTTCTACGGGATCGAGGCGATGGCGCAGGCGGGTATCGAGGAGGTCGGGATCATCATCGCGCCCGAGACGGGCCCCGAGATCGAAGCGGCCGCGGGCGACGGGGCACGCTTCGGGGTGCGGATCACCTACGTGGTGCAGGACGAGCCGGCGGGCCTCGCGCACGCGGTGCTCACCGCGGAGGAGTTCCTGGGGGGCAGCCCGTTCGTGATGTACCTGGGGGACAACCTGCTGCAGGGGGGAATCTCCGACCTGGTGGCGGCCTTCCGCGAGCACAGCCCCGACGCCCTGATCCTGCTGACGCCGGTGGCGGACCCCGAGAACTACGGCGTGGCGGAGCTCGCGCCGGCCGAGCCCGGGGAGACGACGGGCAGAGTGGTGGCGCTGGTGGAGAAGCCCGTGCAGCCGGCGACGGACCTGGCGCTGGTGGGAGTTTACATGTTCACCGCCCAGATCCACGAGGCGGCGCGGGCGATCCGGCCCTCGGCCCGGGGGGAGCTCAAGATCACGGACGCGATCCAGCATCTCGTGGACTCGGGCCTGCGCGTGGAGCCGCACATCGTGCGGGGCTGGTGGAAGGACACGGGCCGCCTGGAGGACATGCTGGAGGCCAACCAGCTGATCCTCGACAACATCGTGCGCAGCGTGGAGGGCGAGCTGATCGACTCCCAGGTGGATGGGCGCGTGGTGGTCGAGCGGGGGGCGCGCCTGGAGCGCACGAGAGTGCGCGGCCCCGCGGTGATCGGGGCGGGAGCGCAGCTGCGCGACTGCTACATCGGTCCCTACACCGCGATCGGGGAGCGCTGCTCGATCACGGGTGCCGAGGTGGAGCACTCGATCCTGCTGGAGGGCTCCTCGGTCTGCGATCTGGACGGCCGTATGGAGTCCTCGCTGTTGGGGCGCAACGTGAGCGTGCGCCGCGGCGAGCGCCAGCCGCGCGCCTACCGCTTCATGGTGGGCGACAACTCGGACATCTCGATCCCGTGAGGCCACTCGTCACGGGCGCCGCGGGGATGCTGGGGCGCGACGTGTGCGCTGTCGCGGAACGGGCCGGCCACGAGCCGCAGGCGGTGGACCTGCCGGAGCTCGACATCACCGACGCGGCCGCGGTGATCGCCTTCTTCGAGGACCGCCGACCGGAGGCAGTCCTGAACTGTGCGGCGTGGACCGATGTCGACGGGGCCGAGACACATCGCGAACAGGCTCACGCGGTCAACGCCGAGGGAGCCGGCAACCTCGCTCGTGCGGCGGCGGCGATCGGGGTGCCACTGCTGCACATCTCCACCGACTACGTCTTCGACGGGCGGGCGCCGCTCGACGCCGACGGCCACAGGCGCGCCTATGTCGAGTCCGACCCGACTGGCCCGAGCTCTGTCTATGGCGAGAGCAAGCTCGCGGGCGAGCAGCAGGTGCTCGCGGCCTCCTCCCACCATGCGGTCCTGCGCACAGCGTGGCTGTATGGGCTGCATGGACGCAACTTTGTTGACACGATGCTGCGCTTGGCGGACGAGCGCGAGGCGGTGCGAGTCGTCGACGATCAGATCGGCTCGCCGACGTGGTCGGGTCATCTCGCGCCGGCCGTGCTCGGACTGCTGGAGCGCGGGGTGAGCGGACTCGTGCACCTCACGGGCGCCGGCGCGGTCTCGTGGAACGGGTTCGCCCAGGAGATCTTCCGTCAGGCTGAGCGCGACTGCCGCGTGGAGCCGATCAGCAGTGAGCAAATGGCACGCCCGGCACCGCGGCCGGCGTGGTCGGTGCTGGAGTCGGAGCGGGCCGAGATACTGCCGATGCCTGACTGGCGCGACGGATTGGCGGGATATCTGGCGGCGCGAGCTGGGATGATGCGTACATGAGACTGCTGGTCTGCGGCGGCGCGGGCTTCATCGGCTCGCACTTCGTGCGCGTACGGATGCAGGAGCACCGCGACGCGGTGACGGTGCTCGACAAGCTCACCTACGCGGGGCGGGAGGAGAACCTCCGGGACGTCGCCGGGGAGGACGGCTACCGCTTTGTCCGTGGCGGGATCGAGGACCCGAAGGCAGTGGCCGAGGCCCTCGACGCGGCCTCTCCGGAGGCGATCGTGAACTTTGCGGCCGAGACGCACGTCGATCGCTCGATCGCGGAGCCCGACGCGTTCGTGAGGACGCACGCGCTCGGCACCTACGTGCTGCTGGAGACGGCGCGGGAGCGGGGTCTGCGTTACGTGCAGGTCTCCACCGACGAGGTGTACGGCTCGATCGAGGTGGGCACCTTCACCGAGGCCTCCCCGCTGCGACCCTCCTCGCCGTACTCCGCGACGAAGACCGGCGCGGACCTGCTGGTGGCGAGCTACTTCCACACCTATGGCCTGCCGGCGAGCATCTGCCGGGGGTCGAACAACTACGGCTCCCACCAGTACCCCGAGAAGCTGATCCCGCTGATGATCCTCAACGCGCTGCACGGCGATCCGCTCCCCGTGTATGGGGACGGCCGGCAGGTGCGCAACTGGATCCACGCGAGCGACTTCGCGCGAGCGATCGGGTGCGTGCTCGAGCGGGGCCTTCCGGGCGAGATCTACAACGCGGGCGGGCCCGACGAGCTTGCGAACATCGACGTGGTGAGGCGCATCCTCGAGCTGACGGGCGCCGAGGAGTCGCTGATCGAGCACGTCACCGACCGGCCGGGGCACGACCGCCGCTACTCGCTCTCCTCAGCGAAGGTGCGCGCGCTCGGCTGGGAGCCGCGGGTGCACTTCGCCGAGGGTCTCGAGCAGACGGTCGAGTGGTACCGCAAGAACGCGTGGTGGTGGGAGCCGATCCGCTCGGGGGAGTACCGCGCCTACTACGAGCGCCAGTACGGCCGCGCGCTCAACTAGCCGCGCGGCCGTCCAGAGAGCTACTCGCGCTCGTCGTCGCGTCGATACCCGAGGCGCGCCGAGATGCGGTCTGCGGTGGAGACGAGGTGCGGTCCGAGGTGCTCGACCAGCTCCTCGAGCGAGATCATCGAGCTGTGCGCGGCCATGTTGACCGCGGCGATCACCTCGCGCGACTCCGAGCGCACCGGCGCGGAGATCGAGTGCAGGCCGGAGGCGAGCTCCTCGTCGTTGACCGCGAAGCTCTCATCCCGCACATGCTCGAGCTCCGAGCGCAGACCCTTCTTGCTCGTGATCGTATTGGGGCCGCGCTTTGCGAGCTTCATGTCCGTGAGCAGGTTGCGTTGCTCGTGGTCGGGGAGATACGCGAGCAGCAGCTTGCCCATCGAGGTGCAGTAGGCGGGCAGCCGCGAGCCCAGCGAGAGCCCGAGGTCGATCTTGCTCTGCCCGCGGCGGAAGCTGCGGGCGCGGTCGACGTAGAGGATCTCCGGCCCGTCGAGCACCGCCAGGTTGACTGTGTAGGAGGTGCGCTGGCGCAGTTCCTCCAGGTATGGACGCGAGTGCTCGCGCAGCCCGGTGGAGTTGAGCGCCGACATTCCGAGGTCGGTGACCCTCAGACCGAGTCTGTACTTGCGCGAGGCCCCCTGCTCCAGGTAGCCGAGTGCGACGAGCGTGATTACATAGCGGTGTGTGGTGCTGCGACTCATACCGAGCTCGTCGGCGATGTCGGCGATCCCAAGCACGGGCCGCTCGGGTGTGAAGCACCCAAGAATTGCCAGGCCCCGCTCCAGCGACTGGGAGTAGCGCGGTTCGCGCAGGCTGGGAATTGAGCGGACCCATTCCCCGTCGGCGTTGAGTCTGTCAGTATGTGAGCTTGTTCTTGGCATTTGTACGGTGTACCCCTGTCATTTGTACGGTGGACCCCTGTCCATAGTCCAGTAATCAAGACCCCGTGGGGGGGGCCAAGCATGTCTGAACAACGATCATACTTCGAAGTTCGGATGTTCTCAATCATAAGTACGGGTTTTCTCCGGATATTGGTCTGGTATTCCCCCGGATCGCGGGCCATATCCACACTGGCGCCCCGCTGGGCGCACCCGGCGAGCGGCCCCCGGACCATCCCCGGGCCCTCGCTGATCCCGTCGCGTATGGCTGCGGAGGAGGTCACGCAGTCCCACGCCGAACCCGCGCCGGGCGGCTCGCACACGCCGGCCCGCTCGAGTGTGCGGGAGTCCTCACACACGCAGGAGTTCGCGCGCTTCCAGCGGCCGCGATGGCCCAGACGCCCACTCTGAGAGAGCCTCTCGCAAGAGTCGTCGCGTCCGGGAGTCCCAAACGATGCCTCGAGAGCGATTCTAGGGATCTCGCCGCATCCGGGGGACCTGAGCGCGCCGGCTGGGGCACATGCGCGCCAGCGCACATTCGTCGCAGGCGGGCGCGCGCGCGTGGCAGGTGCGGCGGCCGTGGCGCAGGAGATTGACGTGTAACTCCAACTCCTCCCCGGGAGGGGTGAGCGAGAGCATCTGGTCGTGGAGCTCCGCGAAGGGCGCACCCGCTCGCAGCAGTTCCAAGCGTCCCCCGACGCGGGCCACATGAGTATCGACGGGGACCTCGCGCAGGCCATACGCAAACAGCAGCACGCACGCGGCGGTCTTGCGGCCAACCCCGGGAAGGCCGGTCAGGTAATCCCGCGCCTGCCCCAACTCCACCTGGGGAAGCCAATCGAGTGAGGGTGAATCGGAGAGCCGCGGCGCCCGGCCCGAAGAGCCCGGTCGGGGGTCTGCCGAGATCGCGCGCAGGATTCGCTGAATCCGCTCGGACTTGACCTTCGAGAGGCCCCCCGGGCGGATCGCTTCCTCCACCTCCTCCAGGGGAGCGTCCCGTACCGCCTCCCATGTCGGCAGGCGCGCGCGCAGGCGCAGATAGGCGACGTCGCGGTTGCGGTCGTTGGTGCTCTGCGAGAGCACCGTCAGCACCAGCTCGGCCAGCCCATCCCCGTGAACAGCCATGCGCGGGATCCCGTACACCGCGCGCAGCCGGTCGCGCACCACGCGCACGCGACGGCGAGCGGGTGGGGTCCACACGGCGGTCGGCACGAGGCCACGGTAGGGGATCGGCCCGCGATACGGCCCGAGGATGGGCGCGGGGATCCGGCCCGTGCGCCCCGGTGCCGGTATATGCTCGGCTCGGTGCCGGATGTCAGAGAGCACAACGCTCAGATCGGCGAGCTGCCGGTCTTCTGGCGCAGCGCGCCGCCCCCCGACGAACGCGGTGGCTCGGCGCCGGTGCTGTACCTGCACGGAGTGCCCACCAACTCCGACGACTGGGTCGGCTCGCCGGAGTTCGGCGGGGAATCGCCACCGCCTCGCTGGCGCCGACTGCCCTGGAGGCATCCGCGAGCGAGGGCCGAGGCGAGGGTGGGGTTTCTGGAGCGCACCGGGGGCTCGCGCCCGACCTCCCGGGCTTCGGGCGCTCGGGCAAGCCCGGGCACTTCGACTACTCGATCCCAGGCTATGCGCGCTTCATCGAGCGGTACCTCGACCTTGTGGAGGTGGAGCGCGTGCGGCTCGTGGTGCACGACTGGGGCGTGGTGGGACTCACCTTCGCGCAGCTTCACCCGGAGCGGATCGAGCGGCTGGTCGTGATGAACGCGATCCCCCTCCTCCCCGGCTACCGCTGGCACCGCACCGCGCGCCTGTGGCGCACGCCGCTGCTCGGGGAGATCGCGATGGGCGCCACCACCCGCCCGGTGCTGCGCCGCGCCACGCTCGAGGCCAACGCCACCCCGGGACCGCTGCCCGACGCCTGGCTGGACAGCGTGCTCGACCACTTCGACCAGGGCACCCAGCGCGCGATCCTGCGGCTCTACCGCGGCTCCCCCCCCGAGCTGCTCGCGCAGGCCGGCGCCGAGCTTTACCGCCTCGACATGCCCGCCCTGGTGGTGTGGGGCCTCGAGGATCCCTACATCCCCCCGCACTTCGCCGGAGAGTACGCACGCGCCCTCCCCCATGCCGAGCTGCTCGAGCTCTCCAACGCCGGCCACTGGTGGTGGCTGGACCGGCCCGACGCGATCGAGCGGGTGGTCGCCTTCTTGTCTCAAAATGAGGGGCCCGGCTCGCCGGCCTCATAGGGCCCTGTGAATAGACAACTGCGAAGCCCCTGGGCGATCGCGCTCGCGGTGTCGATCCCGCTGGCGGTCGTCTACCTGATCCTCCAGCCTCCCAGCGGGGACCTCGCGGCGGCCACCTACCGCAGCGAGCTGTTCGCCCGGGTGGGGCTCACGCTGTGGGACAACGGCTGGTACAGCGGGCACTACCTCCCCGGCTACTCGCTGCTCGCACCGGCCCTGGGGGCGCTGTTGGGGAACCGCCTGCTGCTTGCGCTCGCCACCGTAGCCGCCGCCGGCCTATTCGGGGTGATCGCGCAGCGAACCCTCTCCGTGGGGGGCGCCCGCATCGCGGCGGGGTCGTTCGCGCTGGGGGTCTCGGTGACGATGCTCTCGGGGCGCGTCGCCTTCAGCCTCGGGCTCGCGGTGGGCCTGCTCGCGGTGGTGGCGCTGCTGGCCGAAACGGGGACTCGCGCGTGTCTCCCGGCTTCGGTCGAAACGGGGACGCTGGCGGCGGTGGCGCTCGCGGTGCTCACGAGCCTCGCGAGTCCGGTCGCGGGCGCCTTTCTCGCCCTCGCCGGCCTCGCCTACGCGCTGGCGGGCGGCGCGCGGAGGGAGCTCGCCATCGCGCGGCGTGGCCTCGCCGTCGTGGCGGCGGCGCTGGCCCCGATCCTGCTGTTCACGCTCGCCTTCCCCGAAGGCGGGTGGGAGCCGTTCGCGCCGTCGGTGTTCTGGCCCGGCCTCGCCGGGGTGGCGCTGATCGCGTTGATGCTCCCCCGCGTGGCCGGGGGGACGGCAATGGCAGATCGAGCCCCGGAGGGGCGGCTCGCGGAGAGGGCAGTCGCGGGTCTCTCGCCCCGCGCCGTGCGCGTGCTCGCCCGGGGGGCGTGGCTGTATGCGCTCGCGCTGATCGGCGCCTTTGCGCTGCACACCCCCGTGGGCAGCAATGCGGCGCGTCTCGGGGAGCTGCTCGCGGCGCCGCTCGTGGCGGGTGCGCTGTGGGATCACCACCGTTTCGCACTGCTCCTTCTGGCACCCGTGCTCCTCTACTGGCAGCTGGAGACCCCGATCAACGATGTGTCCGAACTGGTGGGGGACCCCTCGGTGAACGCCTCCTACTACGCGCCCCTGCTCGGGGAGCTGAAGGAGCGCTCCGGCGGGGTGCCGCTGCGGGTGGAGGTCCCGATGATGGGCACCCACTGGGAGTCCGTCTACCTCCCCGAGCACGGCTCGATCCTGCTCGCACGCGGCTGGGAGCGCCAGCTCGACACTCGCCACGCGGCGCTCTTCTATGAAGACGGGGGGCGCTCGCTCACACCCGCGGCCTACAGGGCGTGGCTCTACGAAAACGCGGTCTCCTATGTGGGCCTGCCCGACGTGCGCCTGGACTTCGCGGGGGAAGCGGAGGGCCGTCTGATCGCGCGCGGGCTGCCCTACCTGCACGAGGTGTGGCACTCGACGCACTGGCGCCTGTTCGCGGTGGCGGGAGCGCCCCCGCTCGCGCAGCCCCCGGCGCTGCTCAGCGCCCTCGGCGCGGGCTCCTTCACGCTCCGCGTGCCCCGCCCGGGGCGCTACGGGGTGCGGGTGCGCTTCACCCCCTACTGGGCGCTCGAGCGGGGGCGGGGATGCGTGCGCGGCGCCCCCGGAGGATGGACCGTGATCGATGCGCGCGCCGCGGGTGCGATCCAGGTGGGCATCGCGTTCTCTCTTACGCGCATCTTCAGTCAGGGTCCACGTTGCGCCTGAGCATCCATTAGGCTACCCCGATGGTCGCCCGGCTCCGTCTGACGCAGGCACGAGTCCTGCCCCACGGTTGGCTGGACGTGATCCGCCAGGTGCTGCTCTTCGGAACCGTCTACCTGGGCTACCGGCTGGTGCGGGGGATGGTCGAGGGGAGGGCCACGGCGGCCTTCCAGCACGCGCGGGCCCTGATCCACATCGAGGAAACCCTGCACCTCTTCGTGGAGCCCTCCGTGCAGGCGTGGGCGTCGGGCAGCGTGCTGCTGATGGATGTGTCGAGCTGGCTGTACGTGAACGCGCAGACCACCGTCACGGTGGGCGCGCTCGTCTACCTCTATCTGCGCCACAACCGCTCGTTCTACTTCGTGCGCAACATGCTCGTGATCGCGATGGCGATCGCGCTCGTCGGCTATATCGTCTTCCCGACCGCACCGCCGCGCTTTCTGCCGGAGTGGGGCTTCGTGGACTCGGTCTCGGACTTCACCAGGGTGCACGTCGAAACCGCGCACGGCGGTGGCGGTATGACGGGCGCACTCACCAACATCTACGCGGCGGTGCCCTCGATGCACGTGGCGTTCGCGTTGTTGATCGGCTGGCCGCTCGCGCGTCTGGCGCGCTGGCGGGCGCTGCGCGTACTATGGCTGCTGTACCCCCTGATGATGGCCTTCGTGATCATCGCCACCGCCAACCACTTCATCCTCGACGCGATTTTCGGCGCACTGACCGCCGCCGTCTCCGCCTACGGCGCGCGCTGGTTGGCACGCGCCCGCCCCGCCGTGTGGCGCTTCTCGCCGGCGAGCGCGGGGGCGAGCGCGTAGAGGACCGATCCCGCCGCCGCCCCCTCTTTCCCTCCCCTCCAAGCACACATGCCCCCTCGACACGCCCCCCCAGTGAGACCGGCTCGACGGCGTGAAGGGCTCGGAGGGGCACGGCGGGGAAGAGGGAGGGGTCGTGCGGGCGGACGGGTCCCCCTGACCGCGGCGCGGCGGCGCGAGCTGGTGCGCGACCGGCTGATCGAGTCGCGCCTGACCCCCAACGCGATCTCGCTGACGGGTCTGGCGCTGAACGTGCTCGCCGCGGTGCTGGTGTGGGAAAGCCTGTTCTTCCTCGGGGGCATCGCCTTCGTGGTGGGCTCGGTGATGGACACGCTCGACGGGCGCTACTCGCGCATGTCCGGCAAGGGCACCCCCTTCGGGGCGTTCCTGGACTCGACGCTCGATCGCATCGAGGAGGGGATCGTGCTGACCGCGGTGGCGGGCTACTTCGCGCTGCACGGCAACCGTGTGGGCGCCGCAGCAGTGGTGGTCGCGGTGCTGGCCTCGCTAATGGTCTCCTACACCCGGGCGCGCGCGGAGGCGCTGGGGGTGGAGTGCAAGGTCGGCATCGCCACGCGCCCCGTGCGGGTGGTGATCCTCTCGATCGGCCTGATCTTCGCCCGCGGCGCCTCGATTGGAAGCTTCGAGCTGCTGCAGCCCGCCGTCTACGTGCTCGCGGTGCTCAGCGTGATCACCGTCGCCCAGCGCATCTGGCACGTGCGCGGCGCGCTGTCGGGGTAGTCTCCCGGGATGACCTCAACCACCATCAACGGCGCCGCCTCCACCAACGGCAGGACCGAACCGGGAGACACTCGCTTCGCTCGCATCCCCGAACCGGCCAGCTATCAGCAGGAGAAGGTCCGCGTTGCGATCGTCGGCGTGGGCAACTGCGCCTCGGCGTTCGTGCAGGGCGTGCACTACTACGCCGACGCCGACCCCTCCCACCGTGTTCCCGGCCTCATGCACGTGGACCTCGGCGGCTACCACGTGCGCGACATCGAGTTCACCGCCGCCTTCGACATCGACCGTGCGAAGGTCGGCAAGGATCTGGGGGCGGCGATCTGGGCGGGGCAGAACAACACGATCAAGTTCGCCACCGGCGGACGGGGTGTGCCCAAGAGGCTCGGGGTGCCGGTGCACCGCGGCATGACCCACGATGGCCTCGGCAAGTATCTGAAGGAGAAGATCGTGAAGGCCCCGGGGGAGACCGCGGATATCGTGAGGATCCTCAAGGAGACCCACACCGACGTGGTGGTCTCCTACCTCCCGGTGGGTAGCGAGCAGGCGACGAAGTGGTACGTCGAGCAGGTGCTGGAGGCGGGGTGCGCGTTCGTGAACTGCATCCCCGTGTTCATCGCCCGCGAGGACTACTGGGACCGGCGCTTCAGGCAGGCGGGCCTGCCGATCGTGGGGGACGACATCAAGTCGCAGGTGGGCGCCACGATCGTGCACCGCGCGCTCGCCCGGCTCTTCGGGGACCGCGGGGTGAAGGTCCTGCACACCTCCCAGCTCAACGTGGGGGGCAATATGGACTTCTACAACATGCTCGAGCGGGAGCGGCTGGAGTCCAAGAAGATCTCCAAGACCAACGCGGTCACCTCAATCATGGAGGACGAGCTGCCCGCCAATGACGTACACGTGGGCCCCTCGGACTACGTGCCGTGGCTCACGGACCGCAAGTGGGCGCACATCCGCCTGGAGGGCCAGGCCTTCGGCGACGTGCCGCTGACGGCGGAGTTGAAGCTCGAGGTGTGGGACTCCCCGAACTCCGCGGGCATCGTGATCGACGCGGTGCGCTGCTGCAAGCTGGCGCTCAACCACGGCGTCGCGGGCCAGCTCGACGGACCCTCCTCCTACCTCATGAAGTCCCCCCACAACCAGCGCCCCGACGATCGGGCGCGCGAGGAGACCGAGAGGTTCATCGCCAGGTACGCCCGCACGCCCCGGGTGCCCGCGGGGGGCGCCAAAGCCAAGCGATCCACCGCCGTCTCAAGGGCCACCGCCGCCTCGAAGACCGCCCGCGCCTCGAAGACCGCCGCCGCCGCGAGGACCCCCCGCGCCACGAGGACCGCCGGTGTCGCGAAGACCACACCCGGCGCGAAGTAGCCGAGCGGCCGGGTGACCTAACCTGGAGGCGATGGTCCCGTCGTTCTCGATCGCCCACGTCACCCCTTACCCGTGGGAGGCCGAGGACAACGCGGTCAACACCTACGTGCGGGAGGTCACGGGCGAGCTCTCCCGCCGGGGGCACCGCGTCTTGATCCTCGCCCCCTCGCGCTCGCAGGAGCGGGTGCGAGCCTCGCGGCGGGCGCTGCGGGCGGCGCGGGAGCATCCGCAGGGCCTGCTGGAGGGGACCGGCGGGGGGGAGCCGGGGGTGATCGCGGTGGGGGAGGTGCTCGACGTGCCCACCGGTTCGAGCCGCCCCACGCGGGCGCTACCGATCGACGTGGCGCGCACGATCGAGGAGCTGCTGGGGGCGGTCGCGCTCGACTTCGTGCACGTGCACGAGCCGTTCGCACCGAGCGCCGCGAACGCCGCCCTGCGCCACTCGCGCGCGCTGAACGTGGGCTCCTTTCACGCGCCCACCGAGCGGCTGCTCTCCACAATCCTGGGGCGGCGCTTCGTGACGACGTTCTTCGGGCGCCTCGACGCGCGCACGGCGAGCTTCCCGGAGACCGCGCAACTGATGGAGCGCCACTTCCCGGCCGGCTATCGGCTGGTGGCGCCGGGAGCCGCGGGGCGCGCCTGGGCGCTCGTGACGGACGAGCTGGAGGGGCTTTATGGGGAGCTCGCCGCGCGCCGGCGCGACCCCGAGGGGGATCCGGCGCTGCGTGGGCGTTTGGCGGGGAGGCCGGTGATCGATGTGGACCTGCACATGCACACCGACCACTCCCCCGACTGCGCGACTCCGGTGGAGGTGCTGCTGGCGACCGCCCGCGAGCAGGGGTTGGGGGCGATCGCGGTGACCGACCACAACGAGGTCTCCGGGGCGCTGGAGGCCCGTGCGCGGGCAGCGGAATCAGATCCCGCCCACCCCATCGAGGTGATCGTGGGCGAGGAGGTGAAGACCGCCAGCGAAGGCGAGGTGATCGGGCTGTTTATCGAGGAGCGCATCCCGCGCGGTATGACGCTGGTGGAGACGATCGCGGAGATCAGGCGCCAGGGCGGCGTGGTGTACGTGCCGCACCCCTTCGACCGCATGCACGCGGTTCCCGACTACGAGCACCTCCTCCCGGTGCTGGAGGAGGTGGATGCGATCGAGGTCTACAACCCGCGCGTGGCGATCGGGGCGTTCAACGAGGAGGCGGCGCGCTTCGCCGCCAAGTACCGGATCGCCGCGGGCGCGGGCTCGGACTCGCACGTCGCCCGGGGTCTCGGCTCGGTGCGGGTGCGGATGCGGGATTTCGAGGGGCCGCAGGAGTTCCTGCAGTCCCTGCGCGACGCCGAGATCGTGACGCGGCCCACGAGCCTGCTGTACGTGCAGGCACTCAAGTTCCTGGAGACCAGGGCCACCCCCCCGTCCGCGCGGCGGGCGCGAGCCGCGCGCAGGGTGCGGCGGGCCACCGGCGGCAACCCCTGACCGTGACGGACAAAGCGCAATACCCGGTGCAGCGCCAAGGACAAGCCGGCGAGCTGTCAAAACCAACGGCGTCCATGCCCGCGACCGACGACGAGATCCGCGAGAAGTACCTGGAGCGCGCGATCCGCGAGCTGAACACCCTCACGCGCGAGCTGCAGAGCTGCCCGCACTGCCCGCGGGGGAACCTGATGCCGGTGCTCGGCTCGGGCCACCCGCAGGCGGACGTGATGCTTCTCAAGCACGCCCCCATGCCCTCGGAGATCGAGGAGGGAGTCGCCTTCTACGGTAGGGCGGGGGGCGCGCTGATGAAGTCGCTCAAGCGCCTCTCGATCGACCCGCTGGCGGTGTACGGCACGCTGTGCGTGAAGTGCCCCCTGGCGGACTCCTCCCTGGCCGATCCGGAGTGCATCGCGCGTGTGGTCGAGGAGATCGCGATCGTGCAGCCCAAGATCGTCGTCGCGATGGGCGCGGAGGCGCTGGCCACGCTGAACGAGCTCGAAGTCCCGCTCGCGCGCCCACTGGCGCCGCGGGTGGGGGAGATCCAGCGGCTGACCCCCATGATCGACGCGCTGTACGTCCCCAACATCGATGAGTCCCTGGACGAGCAGGCCGCCAAGCGCGACTTCTGGGAGGCGTTCAGGGTGCTCGGCGAGTGGTGGGCCGCACAGCCTCCCTATTGAATCTCGAGCACGATCTTGCCGAGCTTGCCGCCGGCCGCGAAGCAGTCGTAGGCCGCGGCGGCGTCCTCGAGTGGGAAGGTCGCGGCGATCGGCACGATGAGGGCGCCCGAGGCGAGCAGCGGTAGCACCTCGCGCTCCAGAGCGCGGGCCGCCAGCGCTTTCTCCTCCAGCGGCCGCGCGCGCAGCGTGGAGCCGTGGATGCGCGCGCGCCTGCCCATCAGCGCGAGCAGATTGAGCTCGGACTTCGCGCCCGCGCTCACGCCGATCACGACGATCCGCCCTCCGGTGGCGAGCGCGTTCAGGTTGTCCGTCATGTTGGGGGCACCGACCAGCTCGAGTATCACATCGAACGGCCCCTGCTCCGCGAAGCCCTCGGGCGCGATCGCCTCGGCACCAAGCGCCGCCACCTCGGGGCGGGACTCCTCGCGGCGCACCGTCGCCGTCACTCGTGCGCCGGCCGCGCGGGCGAGCTGGATCGCCGCGGTGCCCACCCCGCCGGCACCCCCGTGCACGAGCAGATGCTCGCCGGGGCGCAGCTGCGCCTGGGTGAAGAGTGCGTCGTGGGCGGTCGTGAACACCTCGGGCACCCCTCCCGCGGCTTGCCACTCCAGGGTCTCGGGTACCGGCATCAGCTGACGCTCGTGCACCACGCACAGCTCTGCCTGCGCGCCGCCGCCGACGATTGCCATCACACGATCGCCCAGTGCGAAGCGCTCCGCGCCGGGCGGGTGGGGGCCAAGAGCAGCGACCTCCCCGGCGAGCTCCATCCCCGGGATGTCCTGCGGCGATCCGGGGGGCGCGGGGTAGAGCCCGCGGCGCTGCATCATGTCGGCGCCGTTGAGCCCCGCGGCGCGCACCCGCACGAGCACCTCGCCGGTCCCCGGAGCGGGGTCGGGGTGCTCCTCGATCACGATCTCCTGCTCGCGGATGGTGACGGCGCGCATCGAGAGCGGAAGCCTACCCGCCGTCCGTCCCTGAGCCCGCCCCGGTTCCTGCCCCGGTAGAGGAATCCGCGCGCGCAGAGACGTCCGCCGTGGCAGCGGTGCCTTGGCGCTCCAACAGGGCCACGCACTCGACGTGGTGGGTTTGCGGGAACATGTCCACCGGGCGTACCCTGCGCAGGGCCCACCCGGCCTCGACCAGTTGGGCGGCGTTGGGGGCGAGGGTAGTGGGGTTGCAGGAGATGTAGACGATCCGCCGGGGGGTGCACTCGATGATGCGGCGCACCACTTTCTGGGAGAGCCCCGCGCGGGGCGGGTCGACGACGAGCACGTCGGGGCGCCCCGCGCGGGCCAGCAGCTCTGGCAGCGCGAGGCGGGCGTCGCCGGCGAAGAAGTGGGCGTTCGCGATCTCGTTGCGCCGCGCCGCGGCGATCGCGTCGGCGACGGCCTGCTCGATGAGCTCGATCCCCCACACCTCCCCCGCCCGAGGGGCGAGCGCGAGGGCGATCGTGCCGATGCCGCAGTAGAGGTCGTAGACCCGCTCCCACCCCTCCAGGGCGGCGTACTCGGCGGCGATCCCGTAGAGGACCTCGGCCATCTCGGTGTTGGTCTGGAAGAACGCCTCGGGGGAAATGCGCAGCTCGAGCTCCCCCAGGCGCTCCGGCAGCTCGGCCTCGCCCCAGACGAGCTCGGTCTCGCCCCCGGCGGTCGTCTCGGCGAGCTGGCGCGAGCGGGTCCAGAGAACCCCGGAGAGGCGCTGCTCCCCCAGCTCCGCCGCGAGCGCCGCGGCGAGCGATGGCGCGTCGAGCTCACCGTCGGTGGTCACGATCCGCACCTGCAGGCGGCCGGTGCGCCGGCCCTCGCGCACCACGAGGTTGCGCAGCAGCGCGCGCCCGTCGGGCCCCGGCCCGGTCCTCTCCTCCCGCTCGGCCGCGGCGGTGCGGGAGGAGCCGGCTCCATCGGGTCCCGCGCCCGGGACGGGCTCGGATGGACCCCGGCGGGCGGCGTCGAGGCACCATCGGCCGGCGGATCCGATGGCCCCGCGCTTCGCCGCGCCGCTGTGCGCCCCCCGCGGCGAGGGGCGTCCCCGAGACCGCCCCCCTCCTCTCCACCCCGGCTCCAGGCACGCAGGCCCTGCTCGCGACACCAGCGCATCGCCACACGGCGCGCGAGGTTGCCCTCGCTCGGAGGCGAGCAGGCAGTCCTCGATCGGGAGCACCATGTTCCAGCCGGCGGGCGCATGGAAGCCGCAGACGAGCTCCCCGCTGTGGAGGTCGTGGCCGAAGGAGTACTCGAGCTTGTTGCGGTAGCGCCACTGCTCGAGCGCGGGCACGATCTGCTCGACCTCGAAGCCCGCGAACCCGCCTATTCGTCGCAGGGCCTCCTGGGCCTGGGCTTGCTTGATCTGGAGTTGGCGCTCGTAGGGGAGCACCTGCCAGGCCACACCCGGGTGATCCGCGAGCGGGGGGATCCGCTCGGGGCTGGCGTCCAGCACCTCGAGCGTGCGGGCGTGGGCGTAGTTGCGCTTGCGCTTGTAGACGCCCGCGCGCACGCGGTCGCCGGGGACGGCGCCCGCGACGAACACCACGTAGCCGCCCTCGCCCAGGCGCGCGACGCCCTCGCCCCCGTAGGCGAGCGAGTCGACCGTCAGCTCCAGCTCCTGGCCGCGCTCGGGCCTGGCCGCGCTCGCGGGGGCCGCGCGAGGATGGCCGGCGGGACTCATGAGGAGGGGTCCGCGGCGAGCGCGCGTGGATCGCCGGCGCTCCCGCTATCGGCCCCCTCGGCGATGAGCAGCTCGAGCAGCGCCTTCTGGGCGTGGCGGCGGTTCTCCGCCTGCTCCCAGATGCGCTGGCGCGAGCCGTACATCACCTCGGGGGTGATCTCCTCGCCGGGGTGCGCAGGCAGGTCGTGCATCGCGAACGCCCCCGGCGCCGCCGCGTCGAGCAGCGCGTCATCGACGCGGTAGTCCGCCAGCGCGCGAGCGGCGCTCGTGCGCGGTGGCCTCATCGCCCATGCTCACCCACACATCGGTGTACACCGCGCACGCGCCCTCCACCGCCTCGTAGGGGTCGGTGTGCAGCGTCAGCCGCCCGCCGCGCCGCGGCGGGCAGGGCGAGGTCGGGCTCCAGCGCGTACCCGGCGGGCGAGGCCACGGCGACGTGCATCCCCGCGAGCGTGCCCAGCACCGCAAGCGAGCGGGCGACGTTGTTGCCGTCGCCCACATACGCGAGCCGCAGGCCCGCAAGCGCCCCGTACGCCTCGCGCAGCGTGAGCAGGTCGGCGAGCGCCTGGCAGGGATGGTGGCGGGCGCTCAGCATGTTGACGATCGGCACCGCGCTGTAGGTGGCGAGCTCCTCGAGCAGATCGTCCGCCCCGGTGCGCAGCCCCACCGCCGCGACGTGCCTGGAGAGCACCAGCGCGGTGTCGCGCAGGGACTCCCCGCGCGAGAGCTGCAGCTCGTCGCCGCGCAGCACCACCGCGTGGCCGCCCAGCTCGTGGATGCCCACCTCGAAGGACACGCGAGTGCGCGTGGAGGGCTTCTGGAAGATCAGCGCCACGCTGCGTCCCGCGAGCGCCCGGGAGGAGAGCGGCGCGGCCTTCAGCGCGGTGGCCCGCACGAGCAGCCCCTCGAGCTCCCCGGCGGCTGAGCTCGCCTCCGGTGAGGAAGTGGCGCGGGGACATCGAGCGGCACGGCATCGCCTCGCGCGGGCGCGCTGTCGGGAGAGGATTGGGAGCGCGCCATGGAGCGCCAGTCTAAGCTAGGCTGACACCTGACACCATGCAGAGAGGGGAGGGTCAACTGTGAGGCAAGGCCTGTCCGCCGCGGCAGTGTGCGCGGCGCTCCTGCTGGTCGCCGGCTGCGGGTCCGGCGGCTCCAACTCGACTGGCACCGCCGCGACAGGTGCTGAAAGCGCGCCGAAAAGCGGGGTGGAAGGAGACACGACGCCGCAAGTACGCCTCGCCCCTCGTCCTCGGAACCGGTGAAAAGCGGGACCGTGCAGATCGCCTACCGCAACATCGCGATCGACCCCGACACGGTGAGGGTCAAGGTGGGCAGCACGATCAAGTGGACCAACTACGACCCCGTCGAACACAACGTGACGAGCAAGAGCGGCCCGCACAAGTTCGCCTCCAAGAACTTCGCCGAAGGCCGGACCTTCGAGTTCAAGATGACCAAGCCGGGAATCATCCACTACCAGTGCACCATCCACCCAGCGACAATGAACGGCACGATCGAAGTGGTCAAGTAGGGAACTCCGCCAGGCCCTCGTCGGGCGTGGAGGCGGTGGCGTAGAGGCGGCGGGGGATGCGTCCGGCGCCGTACGGGCGAGGCGCCCGGCCTCGACGGCGTGGCGCATGGCGCGGGCCATGCGCACGGGATCCTCGGCGCGGGCGATCGCGGAGGCCGCCATCACGGCGTCGCAGCCGAGCTCCATCGCCAGGGCGGCGTCGGAGGCCGTGCCGATGCCAGCGTCGAGCACCACGGGCACCTGCACGGCGTCGCGCAGCAGGGCGAGGTTGTAGGGGTTGCGGATGCCCATGCCGCTGCCGATGGGGGCGCCGAGCGGCATCACCGCGGCGCAGCCGACGTCCTGCAGGCGCCGCGCGAGCACGGGGTCGTCGGTGGTGTAGGGGAGCACGACGAAGCCCTCGTCGACGAGCTCCTCGGCGGCGCGCAGCAGCTCGGGGGCGTCGGGCAGCAGGGTGTCCTCGTCGCCGATCACCTCGAGCTTGATCCAATCGGTGGCGAACGCCTCGCGGGCGAGGCTGGCGGTGAGCACGGCGTCGCGGGCGGTGTGGCAGCCGGCGGTGTTGGGCAGCAGCTCCACGCCGGCAGCGGCGAGCACGTCGACCAGGGAGCCGCGCGCGGCCGCATCGACGCGCCGCAGCGCGACGGTCACGAGCTCCAGCCACTGGCGCGGATCGCGGCAGCCATCAACTCGAGCGAGGGGAACCCCCCGGTGCCTAGCAGCAGACGCGAGCGCAGGTTGCGCCCGGCGATCGTGAGCGGGTCGGTGTCGGCCTGGGTGGGGGCGGTGGAGGACGCCACTGACAGATCATCCTCCCTGCATCGCGCTGAGCACCTCCACGCGGGCGTCCGGGGAGAGCGCGAAGGTCTCCCAGGCGGCGCGGGGAACGACCTCGCCATCGACCGCGACCGCGACGCCGCGCGCGTCGGCGGACAGCCCGAGCCGCGCGAGCGCTCCGACCACGGTCTCTCCGGCCCGCAGGTCGCAGCCGCGCCCGTTTAGGAGGATCACTCGAGGACCCCCACAGGGGCTCCGGCCGGGGATCGCGCGGGGTGAGAGGAGTCGGGGGACCCGAAGCGCAGGGGGTCACAGGCGCAGAGGAGCGCGCGATGCTCCTCTCCCTCGGGCGTGGAACGGGTGAGCACCCCGGCCACCAGCTCGGCGGTGAGCGGGGCGAGCAGGATGCCGTTGCGGTAGTGCCCGGTGGCCCACACCAGCCCCTCCACCGCGCCCCGGCCGATCGCGGGCGCGTTGTCGGGCGTGCAGGGCCGGAAGCCCGACGGAGAGCTCCTCGATCTCGCAGCTCGAGCACCCCTGGCACGAGCTCGTGGGCGTCGCGCAGCAGCTCGTAGACCCCGCCGGCGGTGGGGCGCTCCTCGAAGCCGCGCTCCTCGACGGTG
The DNA here is from genome assembly GCA_963771915.1 of uncultured Solirubrobacterales bacterium. Classification (GTDB taxonomy): domain Bacteria; phylum Actinomycetota; class Thermoleophilia; order Solirubrobacterales; family Solirubrobacteraceae; genus Palsa-744. Next base: position 1,903,088 of record CAVYVD010000001.1, read on the forward strand.
GCGCCGAGCACATAGCGCCCGTCTCCGCGGGGAACGAGGTAGCCGCCCTCGAAGCGCACAACCCGCTCGCAGCAGTCCGGGCCCGGCGGGATCGCGCAGCCGCAGGATCTGACCCTTGACGGGCCGCACGGGGACCCGCGCCTGCGCGGGCAGACCCGCGATCTCGGCGGTCCACGCGCCGGCGGCGAGCACCACCTGCCCGGCGGGAACCCGCTCGACCGCCGGCGAGCGTGACCGCCCCCCTCCAGCTCGACGCGCGACCACGGGGCGTGCTCGCGCACACGCACGCCGCTGAGCTCGCAGGCGCGACGCAGCGCGGCGAGCACGAGCCGGGGATCGACGCTGTGGTCCTCGGGCGCCTCCAGCGCCAGTCGCAGGGTCGGCGCAAGCGCCGGCTCGAGCTCGCGCGCGTCGCTCGGCCGCAGCCGTGTGGCGCGCAGGCCCAGCGACTCGCGGAGGGCGAGCTGGCGCTCCAGCTCGCGCGCCTCGTCCTCGTCGCGCGCGAGGAGCAGCGTGCCGGTCTGGCGCAGCCCGACCTCGACGCCGGAGGCCCGCTCAAGCTCGGCGGCGAAGCCGGGCCACATGTGCGCGGAGCGCAGCCCGAGCTCGAGCACTCCTCGCCCGGCCTCCCCGAACTCGACCTCGGAGACGGGCGCGAGCATGCCGGCGGCGACGCCCGTAGCGCATTCCCCGCCGATCGCGCCCCGCTCGAGCACGACGACCGACATCCCGCGCAGCCGCACCCGCCAGGCGACGGCAAGGCCGATGACCCCGCCCCCGACGATGGCGACATCGGCCGCTCGAGTATTGCATGGGGATGATGCTAGCCCCGCCATGCGGAGAGCTCATGCGAGACTTGATTGCATGTCCACCCCCGACAAGGGCGACCGAAGCCGGGAGACACCGGCCTGCAGCCGAAGCCGGGAGACACGCGCCTGCGGCGCTGACCGATTTGGGGATGCGAGCGCAGCGAGTATCTCCCCAATCGGTCCCCGTTTCGACCAGCGACGTGCCCGCCTCGCCGCGGCGCGGCTGTACCTGGTCTGTCACCGATCTTCGATCGCTCCGAACCCGGCGGCCGTGAGCTGACGGGCGTCCTGCGCGCGGCGATCGCGGGCGGCGTCGACGTCGTGCAGCTGCGCGACAAGCAGCTCTCCGACGACGAGCTCACAGAGGTTGTGCGCACCGCTCACACGATCTGTGAGCAGCTGGGGGCGCTGCTGCTCGTCAACGACCGCCCAGGGGTGGCGCTGGCGGCGGGCGCCGACGGAGTGCACGTGGGCCAGGAGGACATGCCGGTCGCACAGGTGCGCGAGCTGGTCGGGCCGGAGATGCTGATCGGCCTCTCGACGCATGCCCCGGCGGAGATCGACGCGGCCGGCGCGGGTCTCGACGATCGGGGCGTATCGAACGTGGACTACATCGGCGTGGGTCCCGTCCACGCGACGCCCACCAAGCCCGGTCGTCCGGCGGTCGGCCTGGAGCTCGTCCGCTACGCCGCCGGGCACTCGCGGGTGCCGTTCTTCGCGATCGGCGGTCTCGATGCCGGCAACGTCGAGGCGGTGATCGCCGCCGGCGCCCGGCGCGTGGCGTCCTGCGGGCGATAGCCGGCGCCGCGGACCCCGAGCGGGCCGCGCGCACGCTGCGCGAGGCGCTCGGTGGGCGCGTCCCGGAGCGTGAGCTTGCCGCCCGCTAGCCGCGAGCCGACCGACCCCCGGAGGCCGAGGGCGGTCCGCGCTCGCGCACGGAGCGCGCGACGAGCGCGCGCGCGCCGCGCTCGCGCCGCTGGCCGACGGGGAGCGCCCGCCGGCGCTGCTGGTCGCCGTCGCCGTGGCGGCCTGCTCGCGGTCGGGGTCGTGGTGGGCGCCTCACCATCCACGACCTGTGCAGCCGCGGCGGCTCGGTCCCCGGCGCGGTCTTCCTGGCCTCGTGCTCGCGCGCTGGCGTGGGGCATGTACCGCCGGCGCTACTGGGCGGTGCTCGGCTTCGAGGCGCTGCTCGCCTTCCAGATCATCGTGACCTCGCTCGCGCTCGTCGTCGCCTCGACGATCCTCGCCGCCGCGCTGTGCCTGCTCGGCATCGGCCTCGGCGGCTGGCTGTTCTGGAAGCTGGTTCGCGTGATGGGCCGCATCCAGGCCGGCGAACGCCTCGGAAACGGGGCCGGCGCAGGCACGACGGAGCCGAGCGAGCCGCTGCGATAGGCTCGCGCCACAATGGCCGAGACCTCCTACGACTGCATCGTGATCGGCTCGGGACCGGGCGGGTACGTCGCCGCGATCCGCGCCGCCCAGCTCGGCAAGAAGACGGCCGTGGTCGAGCGGGACAAGGTCGGCGGGCGCTGCCTGAACTACGCGTGCATCCCCGCCAAGGCGGTGCTGCGCTCGGCCGACCTGCTGAGCGAGATCCGCGAAGCGGGCGAGTTCGGCCTGCGGGTCGCGGCGTCGAGGTCGACTACGCCGCCGTGCAGGCGCGCCGCGAGAAGGTCGTCGCGACACTCACCGGCGGCGTGCGCGGGCTGTTCAAGAAAAACGGGATCGAGCTGATCGAGGGCGAGGCCTCGCTTGCGCCTCTCTCCGGCGGGGACGGCGGGAGCGCCGACCGCCGTCGGAGTGCGCGTCGGCGGCGATGAGCTCGCAGGCTGAGACCGTGATCCTCGCGACCGGCTCGGTCCCGCGCTCGATCCCCGGCGTCGAGCTCGGCGGGCGCGTGATCGGCACCGAGGAGGCGTGGGCGCTCGCCGAGGTGCCCGCGCGCCTGGCGGTCGTCGGCGCGGGCGCCTCGGGCGCCGAGATCGCCTCCGGCTTCGCGCGGCTTGGCAGCGAGGTGCATGCTGTTCGAGGTGCTCGACCGCGTGCTCCCGACCGAGGACGCCGACATCTCCCGCCTGGTCGAGCGCGGCCTCAAGCGCCAGGGCATCCAGATGCACACGGGCACCCCGATCGCCGACGTCCAGGCCGCGGGCGCGGAGAGCGTCAGCTTCTCCTACGGTGCGGGCGAGTCGGCCGAGGTCGACTACCTGGTGATCGCCGCCGGCCGCGGGCGCCGACGTCGAGGGGCTCGGCCTGGCCGAGGCGGGCGTCGAGCTCGACGAGCGCGGCCTCGTGCAGGTCGACGGCGCGCTGCGCACCATCGCGCGCGGGCGTCTACGCGATCGGCGACCTCGTCCTCGGACCCGCGCTCGCGCACAAGGCCTCCGACGAGGGCATCATCGCCGCCGAGGACTCCGCCGGGCTGCCGACGCACCCGATCGCCTACGTCGACATCCCCCGCGCCACCTTCTGCACGCCGAACGTCGGCTCCTTCGGGCTGACCGAGGAGCAGGCGCGCGAGCAGGGCTACGAGGTGGTCGTCGGCAAGGTGCCCTACGGCGCCGTCGGCGGCGGCACCGTCTACGGCGACCGCACCGGCCTGGTCAAGGTCGTCGGCGAGAGTCGAAGTACGGCGAGCTGCTCGGCGGGCACATCGTCGGCAGCGCGCGCCACCGAGCTGATCCAGGAGCTCGTCAACGTGCGCGCGCTGGAGGGCGGCTTCCCCGAGGTCGCGCGCATCGTCCACGGCCACCCGACGCTCTCGGAGGCCGTGATGGAGGCCGGCCGCGCCGCCGACGGCTGGCTGATCCACGGCTGAGGCCCAGCGGGGCCGCAGCGGGGTTACGCTCTGCGCATCAGACTCCGCCTTCTACTTCGACCTCGCGAGCCCGCTGGCATACCTCGCCGCCGAGCGCGTGCTGCAGTGCTGCCGGGACCCGCTCGAGTGGCAGCCGGTGCTCGCGCGCGAGCTGCCGGGCGCCGAGCGCTTCGACGCGTTCCGCTGCGCCGAGAGCAGGAGATCGCTCGCGAGGAGATCGAGCGCGCGCGCACTGAGCTCGGCCTGCAGCCGCTGCGCTGGCCCGAGCCGTTCCCGTTCGACAGCGCGCTGGCGATGCGCGTCGCGACCTACGCGAAGTCGATCGGCCGCGCCGTCCCGTTCGCGCAGGCGGCCTTCCGCCAGGCGTTCGCCGGGGGGCCGCGGTCTTGCGAGGACCCGGACAACGTGCTGATCGCCGCCGCGGCCTGCGAGATGCACCCGGCGGCGGTGCTGCGAGGGAGCTGCGCTGCGATCGGTGACGGTGACTCGCGCGCGTCGCGAGCGCCGCGGCGGCGGCCGATGACGACGTTCGCCGCGCTCGTCGGGTCGAGCAGCGTGTTCCCGGCGAGCGCGCGCATCGAGGAGGCGGCCGACTTGCACGTCGGCGAGCCGACGCCCCTCGATCGGCGGCGGCGCGGCATGAGGGCCAACCGCGCCTACCGGCTGATCGTCAGGCGCGGCGGCCTGGGCGCCGGCGCTGCTCGCGGACCCCGCGCGCGTCGACCACATCGAGGTGGTCGAGATCGACAGCGGCGAAGTCGTGCTGTTCTGGGATCTGCCCCCCCAGGCGGCCTCGCAAGCTGCGCGCGCGCGCTGCGCGCCGACCTCGCGCAGCTCGAGGCGGAGGAGTTCATCGCCGCGCTGGGCTACCGTGGAGCACTGATGAGCGGATGAGCGCAACCCTGCCCGACCCGAGACGCGCGCGCGAGTGGCTGGCCACGATGACGCTGATCCGCCGCTTCGAGGAGCGCGCGGGCGAGATGTACGCGCGGGCGAAGGTCGGCGGCTTCCTGCACCTCTCGATCGGCGAGGAGGCGACGATCGTCGGCAGCGCCCGGGCGCTGCGCGACGGCGACTACCTGATCTCGACCTACCGCTCCCACGGCCACGCGCTCGTGCGCGGCACGCCGCCCGAGAACGTGATGGCCGAGCTGTTCGGCCGCGTCGACGGCTGCTCGCACGGGCGCGGCGGCTCGATGCACATGTTCGACCTCGCCCGGCGCTTCATGGGCGGCTACGGGATCGTCGGCGGCAACCTGCCGATCGCGGCCGGCATCGCGCTGGCGAGCGACTACGCAGGGCACGGAGGACGTCACGCTGTGCACGTTCGGCGACGGCGCCTCCAACCAGGGCACGTTCGGCGAGACGCTGAACCTCGCCGCGCTGTGGCGGCTGCCGGTCGTGTTCATGGTCACCAACAACCAGTTCGGCATGGGCACCGCGCTGCGGCGCCACTCCGCGGTCACCGACCTGCAGCGCAAGGGCGAGAGCCTCGGCGTGCCCGGGATGCGCTGCGACGGGATGGACGTGCTCGACACCCACGCGGTCCTCTGCGAGGCGGTCGCGCCGCGTGCGCGAGGAGCGCCGGCCGCGTGCTGGTCGAGGCGGTCACCTACCGCTTCCGCGGCCACTCGATGGCCGACCCCGAGCAGTACCGCACCAAGGAGGAGGTCGCCCACTGGCGCGAGCGCGACCCGATCCCCGCGTTCGGCGAGCTGCTCGAGCGCCGAGGGCGTCGTCGACGAGGCCGAGCGCGAGCGCATCGACGAGCGAGGCGATCGCGCGCGGTGGACGCGGCCGTGGCAGTTCGCCGACGCCTCGCCGTTCCCGGCGCCCGAGTCGCTCTACGACGACGTGTACGTGCTCGAGCGAGGAGGTGCACGGCTGGTACTCGGTGCGAGACCACCGACCCGCGGACGCCGACGGCGCGCCCGATCGGCCGGCTGGCACACAGGCACGGCGCGGAGCGAGATCCCGCAGCAGATGACCGAGCGCGCTGCAGCCGGCGAGGACGCGCGGATGGGCGGGGGCGCCGCATGGCCGACGATGCGCTACCGCGAGGCGCTGAACGCGGCCCTGCGCGAGGAGCTCGCGCGCGACGAGCGCGTGATCCTGATGGGCGAGGACATCGGCGTGTTCGGCGGCGCCTTCAAGGTCACCGAGGGCCTGCTGGAGGAGTTCGGCGAGCGGCGCGTGCGCGACACGCCGATCTCCGAGAACACGATCGTCGGCGTCGGCGTCGGCGCGGCGATGACGGGCCTGCGCCCGGTCGTCGAGCTGATGACGATCAACTTCGCGCTGCTCGCCTTCGACCAGATCGTCAACCACGCCGCCCACATCCACTACATGTTCGGCGGCCAGGTCCCGCGTGCCGCTGGTCGTGCGCATGCCCCAGGGCGCCGGCCACCAGCTCGGGCCCGACGCACTCGCACTGCCTGGAGGCGCTGTTCCTGCACGTGCCCGGCCTGCTCGTCGCCGCGCCCTCCACCGCCGCCGACGCCAAGGGCCTGCTGAAGGCCGCGATCCGCGACGACAACCCCGTGATCTTCATCGAGCACGAGTCGCTCTACGGGGTACGCGGCGAGGTGCCCGACGGCGAGGAGGAGCTCGTGCTCGACTTCGGCCGCGCGCGCCGTCGCGCCGCGAGGGGTCGGACGTGACGATCGTCGGCATCTCGCGGATGGCGCGTCACGGCGGAGCGCGCCGCGCGAGACGCTCGCGGAGGAGCACGGCGTGCAGGCCGAGGTGATCGACCCGCGCACGCTGCGCCCGCTCGACCTCGACACGATCCTCGCGTCGGTCGCGCAAGACAAACCGCTGCGTGATCGTCGAGGAGGGCTGGCCGCACGGCGGCGTCGGCGCCAACCTCGCGGCGCTGATCTCCGAGCAGGCCTTCGACGACCTCGACGCGCCCGTCGCAGCGCGTCACCGGCGCGGACGTGCCGATGCCCTACTCCAAGCCGCTCGAGGACATCGCCTATCCCGCACGAGCCCCAGATCGTGCACGCCGCGCTGCGACGGTCCTCGGCACAGGCGCCGGCGGAAGGCGGTGGCGGGCGCTGATGGCCGAGATCGTGATGCCGCGCCTGTCGGACACGATGGAGGAGGGCACGATCCTGCGCTGGCTCAAGCGCGACGGCGAGGAGCGTGCAGCCGCGGCGAGGAGCTCGTCGAGATCGAGACCGACAAGGCGACGATGATCTACGAGTCAGACCAGGAGGGCGTCCTGCAGATCCTCGCCGAGGAGGGCGACACGCTCGCGGTCGGCGCGCTGATCGCGCACGTCGGGGAGGCGGCGGCGCCGCCGACCCATGCGTCGAGCCGCAGAGCCGGCCGCAGCAGTCGAGGAGGCGCCACCAGCCGGCAGCAGCGCAACGCAGCCCCCCGACCCGACAGCGGCCGACGCGGCGCCCTCCGCAGGCAGTCCCGCTGCGACATGGAGGCGAGGATCGCGTGAAGGCCTCGCCGCTCGCGAGGCGAATCGCGCGCGAGAGCGGCGTGGACCTGCGCGCGCTCACCGGCAGCGGGCCCGGCGGGAGGATCGTCAAGGCCGACGTGCAGGCGGCAGGTACGCCGCGCCCCCGCAGCCAATCCGGCGACGCCCGCCGGCAATGTGCGCCGAGTCGGCGACGCTCGCCGAGCGAGTGGCCACCGCCAAGGGCGAGACCACGGTGGTGGAGCTGACCCGCACCCAGCAGGCGATCGCGCGGCGGATGGCGGAGTCCAAGGCCACGATCCCCGACTTCACGCTGCAGATCGAGGTCGACATGGAGCAGTGCGTGGCGCTGCGCACGGAGCTCAAGCGCCTCTCCCCCGCGCAGGCGCCCACGTACAACGACATGGTCGTCAAGGCCTGCGCGCTGGCGCTGCGCGAGCACCCGCGCGCCAACGGCAGCTACCGCGACGGCAAGCTGCAGCTGCACTCGCGCGTGAACGTCGGGGTCGCCGTGGCCGTGGGCGCGGACGGCGGGGCACAGGCGGGCGGCGGGGAGGCAGGCATGGCGGACGCGCTGGTCGTGCCCACGGTGTTCGACGCCGCGCTGAAGTCGCTCGGCGAGATCGCCCGCGAGACCCGAGCGCTGGCCGAGCGCGTGCGCGCCGGCACGATCACCCCGCCTGAGCTCGGCGGCGGCACGTTCACGGTCTCCAACCTCGGGATGTACGGGGTGCGCAGCTTCACCGCGATCATCAACCCGCCGCAGGCCGGCGATCCTCTCGGTCGGCTCGCTGGAACGGCGTGCCGTGGTGCTGGCCGGCGCGCAGACGGCGGTGGCGACGTGGTCGCCCGCCACACGATGGCCGTGACGCTCGCCTGCGACCACCGCATCCTCTACGGCGCCGACGCCGCGCGCTTCCTCGCCCGCGTCCGGGAGCTGCTGGAGGAGCCGGCGGCGCTCACGTTGTAGCGACCTCGGCCGCTAGGCTGGATCGAGATGACCAACGCTGGTCGATACGCACGGGAGCTGTGGGTCTGCCACCTCGGCACGATCCCCTACCGCGAGGCGCTCGCCGCGCAGGAGGCTCTCCGCGCACGCCGCCAGGCCGAAGAGCTGCCCAACACGCTGCTGCTGCTCGAGCACCCCCCCGTCTACACCCACGGGCGGCGCTCCCAGCCGGGCGAGTTGACCCTCGGCGAGGACGTCTACCGCTCGCGCGGCATCGAGGTGGTGAGCACCGACCGCGGCGGGCGCGTCACCTACCACGGTCCCGGCCAGCTCGTCGGCTACCCGATCATGGGGGTCACCGACGTCGTCGTGCACCTGCGCACAATCGAGGACGCGATCGTCGCGGCGCTCGCCGAGGAGGGCATCTCGGCACGCTCCCGCCCAGAGGACGGCCCCGACTACACCGGCGTGTGGGTGGGAGAGCGCAAGATCGCCTCGCTCGGGGTCCACGTCTCGCGCGGGGTCTCCACGCACGGGTTCGCGGTCAACGTGGACAACGACCTGGAGCCCTTCTCCTGGGTTGTCGCCTGCGGGCTGCCCGATGTCGAGATGACCTCGATCGCCCGCGAGCTGGAACGCGGCGGCGGCGGGGCCGCGTGCACTCCTGAGACCATGAGCTGCCTGCGGCGCCGCATCGCCCACCACCTCTGCGAGGCCCACGGCCGCCAGCGGCTCGTCTCCCCGCAGCGGCTCGGGATCGCGGGGTCGGCCGCGGCGGCGCGGGTCGCGAGGACCGATCGGACATCGCCCGGCGCCCATCGCCCGGCGGCGGCGCTCACTGGCGCGGACGATCCCACGGCCACGGAGGCGGTGCCCGCGTGAGCTCGGCCACTCCCACCCGCTCGCGCTCGAACCCCGGGGGGATGGACGTGCTCGAGGTCCTCGGGCCCAACGTGCGCCCGCTGCGCGAGCGCAAGCCCCCGTGGCTGAAGGTGCCCGCACCCGGCGGCGTGCGCTACCGCGCGCTCACCCAGCTGATCGATGAGGAGGGCCTGCACACCGTCTGCCAGGAGGCCGCCTGCCCCAACGTCGGGGAGTGCTGGGAGCGGGGGACCGCGACGTTCATGATCCTCGGCGATACCTGCACCCGACGCTGCGGCTTCTGCAACGTCAAGACCGGGCGCCCCACGTGGAGCGATCCGCTGGAGCCCGCGCGCGTGGCGCGCTCGATCGCGCGCATGGGCCTGCGCCACGCCGTCGTCACCTCCGTGGACCGCGACGACCTGCCCGACAAGGGGGCCTCCGCGTTCGTGGGGGTCATCCGCCAGGTCCGCCGCCAGGCCCCGGGCTGCCTGATCGAGGTGCTCACCCCCGACTTCCAGGGGCAGGAGATGCCGCTCGCCAAGGTGATCGCGGAGCGGCCCGACGTGTTCAACCACAACGTCGAGGTCGTCCCCCGGCTCTACCCCATCGCGCGGCGGGGCTCCTCCTTCGAGCGCTCCTGCCGCGTGCTCGCCCTCGCCAAGGAGCTGGGCGGCGCCGAGGTCACCACCAAGTCCGGGTTGATGGTGGGCCTCGGCGAGACCCACGCAGAGCTCGTGGATGCCTTCGCGGCGCTGCGCGCGCGCGGCGTGCAGGTGCTCACCGTCGGGCAGTACCTGCGCCCCTCCGCTCGGCACCTCCCAGTCGTGCGCTACTGGCACCCCGACGAGTTCGCCGCCCTGGAGCGCGCCGCGTACGGGCTCGGCTTTGAGCACGTCGCCGCCGGCCCGCTCGTGCGCTCCTCCTACCACGCCGACCAGCACGTGGCGCGGCAGCGGACCGGCGTCGACCGATCGAAGATCGGCCAGCAGGCACACCGGTAGTCTGCTGCGATCTTGACTCGCCTGCTCGTGCTGCTCGTCGCGGCGCTCTTCATCGTCGGCTTCGCCTTCCTCACCATCAGCACGATCTCCGCCCAGGGGGGCATTAGTCTGGGGACCGCGATATCAATCGTCGTGCTCGTGCTGATGGGCGTCGGGATCCTCGGCGCGCTGCTCGACTTCCGTAAATGAGAACCTCCCCCTTCATGGCCCCCTCCGGCCGCCGGCGCTCGCGCGAGGCGGCCCGCCGGCGTCGACGCCGGCGCAGGCGGGCGCTGCTTGGGATCGCCCTCATCGTCGCGCTCGCGGCACTCGCCGCCCTCGCGCACCCGTGGCACACGCACGCCTCGGCCGGCGCCGCCCACCACGGCCGGCGCGCGGACGCCGCCGCACATGCCGCCCACCCCCTGCTCTCCCCCGCCGGCCTGCCGTTGGGGAGACCCCCGCTGGCAATGAGCCTCTCCGATCCCGCGGCGGACCCGATCCACCTGAACTCGCCCGAGCAGCCCCGCGCGGGCCTGCTCTTCGACCTCGACACCGGCCGGGTGCTGTGGCAGCTGCATCCATTCGCGCGCCTGCGGATCGCGAGCCTCACAAAGATGATGACCGCGCTGCTCACCGTGCGCTCGGGTGGGCCGAGTGGGGCTCCCAACGCTCCCGTGCTCGTGACACGCCAGGCCGAGGAGACGAGCGGCTCCAAGGTGGGTGTGCTTCCGCTCGGACGCGACGTGGAACTGGAGACGATGCTCTACGGCCTGCTGCTCCCCTCCGGCAACGACGCCGCGGTGGCGCTGGCCCAGCACGTGGCGGGCACCGTGAAGCGCTTCGTCGGCGAGATGAACCTCGAGGCCGCCACGCTCGGAATGGGCTGCACCCACTACTCCTCCCCCTCGGGCTTCTACAACACCCACAACTACTCCTGCGCCGCCGACCTCGCGGAGCTCGCGCACGTCGCCCTCGAACAACCCCGCATCGCCCGCATCACGCGCACCTATGAAGCGGCGCGCCCCTTCCCGATCAAGGGGGGAAAGCTCTACCTCGACAACAACAACCCCCTCCTCATCTACGGCTACCCCGGAGTCACCGGGCTGAAGACCGGCTACACCATCGAAGCCGGCCGCTGCCTGGTGGCGACCGCCGAGCGCCACGGGGTGCGCCTCGGCGTGGTGCTGCTGCACTCCCCCGCCCCCGGCACCCAGGCGCGGGAGCTGCTGGACGACGCCTTCAAGAACGTCTACCACCAGCGCCCCGTCCCCGAGCCCTATATGCCGCCGGACGCCTGACGCTCGACATCTCCAGGCGGAAGGAGTACCTTGTCGGGAGGCGATTGACTGGTCAGTCAACCAAGGAGACGTCGTGGATCTCGATGACACACCCGAGCAGGCCGCATACCGCGCACAGGCGCGCGCTTGGCTGGAGCAGCACAAGACAGAGGCCCCGGTACTACAGGGCGAGGGGGCGCTCAAGGACGAGCATGAGATCGTCTCCGCACGACGCGCATGGCAGGGCAGGCTCGCGGAGGCCGGCCTGGCGGGGGTGACGTGGCCGGCGGAGTACGGCGGCCAGGGCCTGGGCCCGATCGAGCAGCTGATCTGCGGCCAGGAGATCGCCCGCGCGGGCGTCCCCGGGATCCTCGACGCGATCGGCGTGGGGATGCTGGGCCCGACGATCATCGCGCACGGCTCCGAGGAGCAGAAGAGCCGCTATCTCGGCCCGATGCTGCACGGCGACGAGGTCTGGTGCCAGCTCTTCTCCGAGCCCGCCGCCGGCTCGGATCTGGCCGCGGTGCAGGCCCGCGCGCGCCTGCAGGACGACGGCAGCTGGCACCTGAGCGGCCAGAAGGTGTGGACCACCAACGCGCAGTTCGCCTCCTACGGCCTGCTGCTCGCGCGCACCGACGCCGACGTCCCCAAGCACAAGGGCCTGACGATGTTCATCGTGCCGCTGGACGGCGAGGGGGTCACGGTACGCGGCCTGCGCCAGATCTCCGGGGAGGCGGAGTTCAACGAGGTGTTCTTCGACGACGTGGCGCTCGACGCCGACGCCGTCGTGGGAGGTGTCGGCAACGGCTGGGGAACGGCGCTCACGACACTGATGTTCGAGCGCGTCACGATCGGCCTCGGCGGGGAGGGCCTCGGCTACAACTCCGCGCGCTTCGCCCGCGCGATCGCCGCCGACGCGCACGCCCGCCGCGACCCCGAGGTGCGCCGTCAGCTCGGGGAGATCGCAAGCGAACTGATGGCGGTGCGCTTCACCGGCTACCGCACCCTCACCGCGCTGCAGCGCGGCCAGATCCCCGGCCCCGAGGCGGGCCTCGCGAAGGTGACGATCGTCAACGGCGCGATCAAGTCCGGCGACCTAATCGCCGACGTGCTCGGCCCCGACGCGCTGGAGGAGGGGAGCGAGTGGGCGTACATGATCTCCTTCCTCCCCGGCCTGAAGTCCGCGGGGGGCACCGAAGAGATCCTGCGCAACACGATCGGCGAGCGCGTGCTGGGGCTGCCCTCCGAGCCGCGCCTTGACAAGGGCGTCCCGTTCTCGGAGCTGCGATCCAAGGAGACGGCAAAGGCATGAATCTCGCATCTGCGACGAAAAGAGGGCAGGGCCCCCTCCCGACCTCCCCCCAAAGGAAAGCCAAGCGATGAATCTCGCACTCTCAGACGAGCAGGTCCTCCTGCGCGAGTCCGCGCGCGGCGCGCTGTCGCGCTTCAAGACGCTCGAGGAGGCCCGCGAGGCGCTCGACAGCGGCGGCACCCCGGCCGACCTCTGGCCCACCGCGCGCGAGGCCGGCTGGCCCGGCCTGCTGATCGACGAGGCTCACGGCGGCGCCGGCCTGGACGTGTTCGACGCGATGCTGGTGCTCGGTGAGTGCGGGCGCGTACTCGCCGCGGTGCCCCTGCTCGGCCACCTGCCGGCCACCGCGATCCTGAACGACTCCCCCACCGCCGGGGCGCCGCTGCTCCAGGCGCTGGCGAGCGGCGAGCGGCGAGCCGCCTACCTGGCGGCGCGCCCGCCGGACGACATCACGAGCGCATGGAGCGTGGACCCCGCGAGCGGAATGGAGCGCGCGCCGCTGCCGAGCGCCGTGGCCGGCGAGGGCGCCGGAGAGGCGCGCGTCACGGGAGAGGTCGCGTTCGTACCGGACGCCACGGGCGCCGATCTGCTCGTGGGAGTCGCGCTGCTCGCCGATTCGGGGATGGGAGCGCAGGGAGTGTCGCCCGAATCGGCCGGCAGGCCGGTGGGCTTCGCGGTGGAGGCCTCGGCCACGGGTGTCAGCTTCGAGGCGGTGCGCCGCTACGACGCCACCCGCGCGCTCGGGCACGTATCCCTGAAGGACGCTCCCGCGAGCGTCCTGGACGCCCCCGAAGGGTCGCTCGCCGAGGCGTGGCATCTGGCGCAGGCGCTGATCGCGGCGGAGTCGCTCGGCGCGGTGGAGAGCGCACTCGACGTCTCGGTGGCGTACGCCAAGGAGCGCTTCACCTTCGGCCGCGCGATCGGCTCCTACCAGGCCGTGAAGCACTCGCTCACCGAGGTCCTGCGCCAGCTGGAGAACGGCCGCTCGCTGCTCTACTACGCCGGCTGGTCGCGCCACGGGGCGCCCGCGGAGTTCGCGCTGGCGGCGGGCGCCGCGCGCTCGGTGGCGGGCCGCGCGCTGGACCACGCGGCGCGCACGATGATCTCTGTGCACGGAGGGATCGGGGCCACGTGGGAGCACGACGCTCCGCTGTTCTTCCGCCGCGCCCAGCTCTCCCGCCGCCTGCTTGGCGGCACCGCGCTGGCCACCGATCAGGTGGCCAGCGAGCTGATCGCGCAGGGGTGAGCGGCTATCGTCGTGGCCGCGCGCGGTGGGTGCGCCCCGCGCGGGCTGCGGTGGCAGCGGTATAGGTCGCCATCACCGGCGCGCCGTAGGCTTCGTAGACGGCCTGAACCATCGTGCCTTCCACGCCGCAGTTGATGCAGAAGCCGTGCTGGGACCAGCCGATCGCGCGGGCCAGCACTTCGTCGGCGTATTCCACGCCGTAGGCGTCGTGGCCGTAGTAATCGTACGCCGCCCACCACGCCGAGTCATCGAGCGCGGCGCCCGCCCCGTCGGAGTAGAGCAGCCAGGCGGCGGCCATGATCGAGTCGTAGTCGTCGTAGATCGAGGGGTGGTGGGGGGTGCGGTGGTCGTACACCGCTGGGCGCGTGCCAAAGCTGTAGGCATCCCGCACCAGATCCCAGGTGGATGCGACGCCCGCCCCCCGTTGGTGACGTTGAACTGCATCGGCCCCCCGCAGCAGCCCACGAAGTTGAGCGCATGATAGGTGGAGGGGGCGGTGGAGAAGGCGGTCTCCTGCCTGTGGATCGAGGCGAGCAGCAGCCAGTTGACGCCGAACACGCGCTGAGCCTCGGCGTAGATCGGGTAGAAGCCCGCCTCCCAGGCGGCGGGGATGTGCACTTCGGTCTGGCCGAGCAGACCGCCCGCATCGCCGCCGCCGCGGGCGCTGGGCGGGTTCGCAACCACAGCCCCAGCGGAAGCGACATCCCGCGTCGTCCCCTTCGAGGTTCCAGCGCCCGCAGCTTCTCCTCGGGTGCCAGCCCCGCCGGAGGCAGTCCTCCCACGGCCCGCGCCGGCCAGTGTGGCGTAGGGCCCGGCCGCGACACCCCGTCCGGAGAGCAGCGCCGCCTCGGAGGCGCTGGCCGCAGTGGGCGTGGGGGCATCCGCGAGCACCGCGGGCGCGGCGGCGACAGCGGCACCCGACGTGGAGCCCACAGCGCTCGCCAGCACCGCCCCGAGCACGCCGGCGCCGAGCAGGCAGAGCGCGAGCGCGAGCAGCCAAGCCCTCCGTTCCGAGGGCGGGGTGGGTGAGTGGACCTCGTTGGGCAAGACCACTGACGGTATCGGCGCCACCTAAATCGCGCGTAGCTCCCACGCCGAACGCGGATCGGTCGGCGAGCCAGGCCCCTCCTCCCCCGTCACGCGACGGCCAGTGTGGCCTGCTTCTCCGCCAGCGCAGCGATCAGCTCCTCGAAGGAGTCCGAGAACTTCTGGACCCCCTCGCGCTCAAGCGTGTCGGTGAGATCGTCGTAGTCGACACCCGCGCGGGCGAGCTCATCGAGCAGCTTGCGCGCCTCTGTGCCCTGCGCCTGCAGACGCGCCTGCGGACGGCCGTGGTCCTGGTAGGCGCGGATCGTCTCCTCCGGCATCGTGTTGACGGTGTCCGGGCCGATCAACTCCTCCACGTAGATCGTGTCCTGGTAGGCGGGGTTCTTGGTGGAGGTCGAGGCCCACAGCACCCGCTGGGGGGTCGCGCCCTTGGCGGCGAGGAACTCCCAGCGGGCTCCCCGGAAGACGGAGCGGTAGTGCTGGTAGGCGAGCCTCGCGTTTGCGACCGCGAGGCGCCCCTTGAGACGATCGATGTCGGGAACCCCACCCCCTCCGGGCTCCAATTCGTCCAGGCGCCGGTCCGCCTCGGTGTCGATCCGCGAGACGAAGAAGCTCGCCACCGAGGCCACCCCGCCTGGGTCTCCACCGGCTGCGATCAGGCGCTCCAGGCCGCGCATGTAGGACTCCGCGACCTCCGCGTAGCGGCGCAGCGAGAAGATCAGCGTCACGTTGATCGAGCGGCCCTGCGCGATCACGTCCTCGATCGCCGCCAGGCCGGGCTTGGTCGCGGGGATCTTCACCATCAGGTTTGGGCGGTCCACCGTGTCGTGCAGCTTCATCGCCTCGTTGAAGGTCGCCAGCGTGTCGTAGGCCAGGTCGGGCGCCACCTCGAGCGAGACGTACCCGTCGCGTCCCAACCCCCCCTCCCAGATCGGGCGGAAGAGGTCGCAGGCGTCCTTGATGTCGCGCTCCGCCAGCCGCCAGAAGGTCTCGCGCGCGTCCAGTCCCTGCTCGCCCAGCTCGCGCAGCTGCTCGTCGTAGGCCTCCCCCGTGCTCATCGCCTTCTGGAAGATCGTCGGGTTCGAGGTCGCCCCCACGACGGCGTCGGCGTCGAGCAGATCCTGCAGGTGGCCGCCGCGGATCGACTCGCGTGAGAGGAAGTCCACCCACACGCTCTGCCCCAATGCGGAGAGGCGGTGCAGGGGGGAGAGGGTCTGGGAGGGCATCTGCATCTCCTTGGGTCGCTTGGCCTACAGGCTCGAGCTACAGCCTACCCCTCGGATGCGACCCCAAAAAGCTAAAGCAGTGCGCGTGCGCGTGCGGCGATGTTCTCGACCGAGAAGCCCAGCTCCTCCAGGACGCGAGCGCCGGGTGCGGAGGCGCCGAAGCGGTCGATGCCCAGCACGTCCCCACCCGAGCCCACCCACTTCCACCAGCTCATGCTCGCGCCGGGCTCCACCGCGAGGCGCGCGGAGACCCCGGGGGGCAGTACGGCGTCCCGGTACTCCTGGGGCTGGGTTTCGAAGAGCTCCATGCAGGGCATCGAGACCACCCGCACATCCGTTCCCTCGCTCGCCAGCACTCGGGCGGCCGCCAGCGTCGTGGGGACCTCGGCGCCGGTCGAGATCAGGATCAGATCGGGCTCCCCCGCGGCTGCGCCACCGTCATCTGCGCCACCGATCGCCGAGCGGCCACGCGAGTCCCACAGCACGTATCCCCCCCGCTCAAGCTCGGAGGCCGGGGCCAGTTCCCCGTCCCCGCGGTCGAGCACGGGGATCCCCTGGCGGGAGAGCAGCAGCGCCACCGGGCCGTCCTCGCGCTCCAGCGCGACCCGCCAGGCGTGCACGGTCTCGTTGGCGTCCGCGGGGCGGATCACCCACAGATGGGGGATCGCGCGCAGCGATGCGTAGTGCTCGACGGGCTGATGCGTGGGGCCGTCCTCGCCGAGGCCCACCGAGTCGTGCGTCCACACCCACACCACCGCGAGGCCCATCAGCGCGGAGAGGCGGACCGACCCGCGCATGTAGTCGGAGAAGATCAGGAAGGTCGAGCCGTAGGGCTTCACGATCCCCCCGTGGGCCGCCGCGCCGTTGACGATCGCCCCCATCGCGTGCTCGCGAATGCCGAAGGGAACGTTGCGCCCCGTGTGCACCCGCGAGAACTGGCCCGCGCCCGGGAACACCGTCTTGGTGGACTCCACCAGGTCGGCCGCCCCGCCGAGCATCGTCGGTGCGTAGGCGGAGAAGGCCGCCATCGTCTTCTGGCCCGCCGCGCGCGTGGCGAGCTGCTCGCCGGCCGGGAAGCTCGGCAGCGCCTCCCGCCAGCCCTCCCTCAGGCGCCCGGCCCAGGCACGCTCCCAATCCTCCGCCAGGGCGGGGTGCTCCCCGCGCCAGGCATCCAAGCGTGCCCCCCACGCACGCTCGGCCTCCGCGCCGGCGTCGGCGAGGCTCATGTGGGCGTACACCCGCTCGTCCACCCAGAAGTGGCGCTCGGGGTCGAAGCCCATCGCGAGCTTCGCCGCGCGCACCTCCTCCTCCCCCAGCGGCGCCCCGTGCGAGGCCGCGGTGTCCACGGCATGGGGTGCGGGGTAGGCGATGTGCGAGCGGATCGCTATGAACGACGGGCGCTCGGTCTCCGTGCGCGCCGTCGCGAGCGCCGCGGTGAGGGCCTCCACATCCTCGGAGTCCCCCACCCGCTGCACATGCCACCCGTCCGCCGCCAGGCGCGCGAGGTGGTTCTCGCCGTCGAAGGAGATCGCGGTGCTCCCGTCGATCGTGATGCGGTTGTCGTCGTAGCACACCACCAGCCGTCCCAGGCCGAAGTGCCCGGCGACCGAGGCCGCCTCCTGGCTGATGCCCTCCATCAGGTCCCCGTCGGAGCAGATCGCGTAGGTGTGGTGGTCCACCACCTCTTCGCCCGGGCGGTTGTAGCGCTCGGCGAGGAAGCGCTCGGACATCGCCATCCCCACGGCGTTGGCGAAGCCCTGACCGAGCGGCCCCGTGGTGACCTCCACGCCGGGGGTGTGCCCACGCTCGGGGTGCCCCGGAGTACGCGAGCCCCACTGGCGGAACTGCCGCAGGTCCTCCAGGGAGAGCTCGTAGCCGCTGAGGTGCAGCAGCGAGTACAGCAGCACGCACGCGTGCCCCGAGCTCAGCACGAAGCGGTCGCGGTCTGGCCATTGGGGGTTGCGGGGGTTCGCGCGCAGCACGCGCCTGAAGAGCGCATATCCGAGCGGAGCGAGCGCCATCGCGGTGCCCGGGTGCCCGGCGCCCGCCTTCTGCACCGCATCCATCGCCAAACCGCGGATCGTGGCGATCGAGAGACGCTGCAGCTCGGGCTCCCCGGGGTCGCCCACCGGTGGAGCGTCTGCCTGCAAGCCGATCGATTCGCCCGTTCTCACCACTGCGCCCGATCCTAGTGCACGGACCGTATTCTCGATGCACGGACCGCATTCTCGAACCCCGACCCCTGCGGCCCCCTCCCGGGGTGGACCCGCTCGATGCTCCACCTCCATCGAGCGGCTGACACCGGCGCTCCACAGGCCGCAAACGCCGGTGCTTGCCGATCCGCCGTACGGCGGCCTCCTCTATCGGCCGAGCGGCCGGCGGCGCGCCGGCGGCAGCGCCGCTAGCGGGTGAGCGCGGCCATGGGCACACCACCACACTGGGCGCACCCGCACCAGCCAGTGCAGATCGTGGCGGCAGTGCGAGCGCCGGTACGGCCAGCGGGGATGCAGAGCCCGCCGCATCCGCCGCTCCTCGCAGACGAACACTTTCATGACGATCATCCTCCCTACCCTTGCGATTGGCCCGGTCGGCCGAAGGACTCCCCGCCCCCCCTTGACCCGTAACTCACAGCTAATAGCACCCTGCCTACAGAATGCCATCACAAAAGCCTAGAGGTGGCGTTGCCACGAGCCCTTTCCCCCAGCCCTATACGTGGTGCTAGATTCGAAGCCATCACCGGTTTACCCCTACGTTTCAACCCGTTGACCGATCTCTGGCGGTCACTCCATGGGATTCCCCCGAACTGCTCCTCCCAAACACATATAAATCACGTTTTACTCATCCTGTCAACACATAAGGGCAGATAGCGCGACATCTACCCAAAGGTCAAGCCATTGGCACGCCCCACCCCTGTCAACTAAGGTGGTGTGTGTGTCGGAGGGACGGAGGCAGAGCAGTGGCAGGGGCCCAGGAACCGGTGGCTCCCGATCACAGGGGACCGGCGACCGCGGGAGCACGGACGGGGCGCGGTCGAGCAACCGAGACGGCCGCAAAAGCACGAATGCCCAGGGGCGCCCGGACGGCGATCGAACCACACGGTCCGAGGACGGCCGCAAAAGCATGAATGCCCCGGGGCGCCCGGACGGCGATCGAGACGCGCGGGCCGGCAGACGCCCAAGTCCCCAGCGGGCCTTGCCGCGCGGACCCCAGGCGCTCCCACGCAGCGAGGTGGCTGCGCATCAGCGCGAACGGCTGGTGGATGCCATGGTGCAGGCCGTCAACGAGCGCGGGGTGGTCGCGACCACGATCTCCGACCTCGTCGCCCGCGCCGGCATCTCCCGGCGGACCTTCTACGAGCACTTCGCGAACAAGGAGGACTGCCTGCTGGCGACCTACGACACGGTCGTGGAGACCGAAGTCGAGCGGCTGCTCGGCCTCGCGGCGGGCTCGGGCGTGGAGTGGCTGGATCAGCTGGAGGCGATCGTCCGCGCGCTGTTCGACGCGATCGCCGAGCGCCCCGACGCGGCGCGGCTGATCTGCGTGGAGATGGGCGCCTCCGGCACCGTGGGGGTGCAGCGCTGGGCGGACGGGGCGACCCGCCTGGAACGCTTCATCAGCGCCGGCTTCGAGCGCGCGCCGGGACCGGGGACGATTCCCGATCCGGTGGCCCGCGCGTTCGTGGGCGCGCTGCGCAAGATCATCCACACGCGCGTGCGCGAAGTGCGCTCCAACAAGTCCCTGAAAGCCGAGTTCGCGCGAGTCGTGCCGCAGCTCATGGATTGGATCACCCGCTACTACCCCACCCCCGCGGGTATCCCCCGCCGGCCCCGCTCGCACAAGCCACGCCGCCTGGAGGGAGGGCGCGCCCCCGGAAGCCTCTCGCCGGTGGCGCCCTGGGGGGTTCGGGGGCTGCCGCGCGGCGAGCACAACCTCCCGCGCGGCTTCGTCGAGTTCAACCAGCGCGAGCGGATCTTCGACGCGATCGCGAGGCTCACGGCGAGGGACGGCTACCAGGCGCTGAACCTGGAGGACATCGCGGCGGCGGCGGCGGTCTCGCTGCAGACCTTCTACAGCCACTTCGAGAACAAGGAGGAAGCGTTCCTCGCAACCTACGAGGTGGGACACACGCGGGCGAAAGCGGCAGTCAACCGGGCGCTCGCCCACGAGACCAACTGGATCGGCGGGGTGCGCGCGGGAGTGCGCGCGCTGCTGGAGTTCCTCGCCTCCGAGCCAGCCATGGCGCACGTGTCGTGCGTGGACATCCTGATCGCCTACCCCCACGTCTACAGCCGCGTGGAGGAGGCCAACGCGGGGTACGCCGAGCTGCTCGACATGGACTTCGGCGAGGGCGCCCCCTCCCAGCCCTCCACTCCGATCGTGGGCGAGGCGATCGTCGGGGGGGTGTTCGAGCTGCTCAACCACTACATCCTGAGGGGCGACACTCGCAGGCTCCCGGAGCTGGCGGACCACGTCAGCTACATCGCGCTCGCCCCGTTCATCGGCAGCGCGGCCGCCGCCGAGGCGGTCGCACAGCGCCGCGGGTGAGCGCCGCCACTCCCAGCCCAAGCCGCCTGCCGCATATCGGCGCGGTGATGCGCGACGGCGAGCGGGTGACGCCGCTGGAGCTGTTCTTCGACCTCGTGTTCGTCCTGGCGCTGACGCAGTGCACCACGCTGATCGCGCGCACGCCCACGTGGGAGGGGATGCTCAAGGGGATGCTGGTGCTGGGGATGCTGTGGTGGTCGTGGACCGGGTATGCGTGGTTGACCAGCGTCGTGGACCCCGAGGAGGGCGCCGTGCGGCTGGCGATGTTCGCGGCGATGGCCGCGTTCCTCGTCGCCGCGCTGTGCGTGCCAGGCGCATTCGGCGCGGAGGCGATGCTGTTCGCGTGCGCGTACGCGGCGGTGCGCGGGGCGCACATCGTGCTGTTCCTGCTCGCCAGCCACGAGGACCCGGCGCTGCGCCACTCGGTGCTCGGACTGGCCGCCAGCACGGCGGTGGGCGCCGGACTTCTGTTCGCCGCGGCGTTCACCGCGGGCGCACCGCGGCTGGGACTGTGGGGGCTCGCATTGGTGCTCGACATGGGTGGCCCCTACCTATTCGGGGCCGAGGGCTGGAGGCTGGTGCCGGGGCACTTCGCGGAGCGTCACGGGGCGATCGTGATCATCGCGCTGGGCGAGTCGATCGTTGCGATCGGCGTCGGTGCGAAAGTCGTGATCGGCGCGGGCATCGTCGCGGCCGCGGTGCTCGGCGTGGTCGTGGCGGCGGCGCTGTGGTGGGTGTACTTCGATGTCGTCGCGATCGCCGCCGCGCGGCGCCTGGAGCAGGCCGCGGAGGGCCGGGAGCGCAATGAGATCGCGCGCGACTCCTACTCCTACCTGCACTTCCCGATGGTCGCCGGCATCGCGCTGATCGCTGTCGGGATCAAGCGCATCATCGGACATGTCGACGATTCGCTGCAGCTGGTCCCGGCGGCCGCGCTGCTCGGGGGGGCCGCGCTGTACCTGCTCGCCCACGTCGCCTTCCGCCTGCGCAACATGCACACGCTGAACCGGCGGCGGCTCCTCTGCGCGATTGTCCTGCTCGCGCTGCTGCCGGCCGGCACGAGGCTGCCGGCGCTGCTCACACTCGGGATCCTCGCCGCGCTGCTCTGCTCACTGATCGCCTACGAGGCGCTGCGCTACGCCGAGGTCCGCGAGCGCGTGCGCCACGGCCATCCGTAGCCTCCGGAGCTGGGAGTATGCCGAGATCCGTGTCGCGTACGCCGATCCACAGCTTCTGAAGCTGTAGGTTGCGCGCATCGCGCGGACTGTGCTCACAGCGGACTCATCCCAAGGGTCCCAAAGCCCTCGACGCGACCGGCTGCTTCCCTGGATCGCCGCCGAGCGCGGCCTCAGGGCGGTCGTGCTGATCGCCCTGGGCGTCGTTCTGATCACCCACCCCCAGACGAACTGGGCGGAAGCCATCACCCACCTGGCCAACAAGTCGGGACTCGACCCGAGCAGCAACGTGATGCGCAAGATCATCGACGCCGTCCACAGGATCCCCCTCGGCGAGAACACCGTGTTCGGCGCGATCGCCCTGGGGTACGGGGCGCTGGAGGCCGCCGAGTCCTACGGGTTGGCGCGGCGCAGGCCCTGGGGCGAGTGGCTGACGCTCGTGGCCACCTCGATCCTGCTGGTTCCCGAGGTGTGGGAGCTGATTCGAAAAGCCACCCCGTTGAAGGCGGGAGCGCTGGTGGTCAACCTCCTCGTGGTCGCCTATCTGTACCGGCGCCTGCGCCGTGGCGCTCGCAGGGCTCCACGGATGGCGGGCGGCGCTCCACCACACTCCAACCCTCCACCAAGCTCCAGGGATGAGTAGCCGCCCGCGGGCGATCCGAGCCGTCCTCGCCGGAACCGTGCAGGGCGTGGGCCTGCGCGAGGCCACCAGAGGCCGAGCGGATGAGCTCGGCCTCGCGGGCTGGGTGCGCAACGCGGACGACGGGACCGTGGCCGTGCACGCGGAGGGCCCCTCCTCCGCGGTCGATGCGCTCATCGCCTTCCTCGGGGAGGGCCCACCGGGCGCCGCCCCCACGGACGTGGCCGTCAATGAGGTCCCGATCGAGGGCCACGAGCAGTTCGCGATCCGGGGAGTGAGCGCCGGCGTGTTCGTCGTGCAGCAGCACGCGGCGAGGACCCGCCACTTCGACCTGCGTCTCGAGGTCGCCGGGGCGATGCGATCGTGGGCGGTGCCCAAGGGCCCCTCGCTCGACCCCTCCGTCAAGCGCCTGGCGGTCCAGGTCCCCGACCACGGGATCGACCACAACGCCTTCGAGGGCCCAACCGATGGCGGGGCAGTGGTGGTGTGGGACCGCGGCCACTACGAGCGGGGCGGAAGGGTGGCCTGGCCCGAGGCGCTGGAGCGCGGGCACGCCGTCTTCGTCCTGCACGGCGAGAAGCTTCGCGGCGGCTTCGCGCTGCAGCGTACGGGGCCCGGGCGGACAGGGCGGGCGGGTCTCAAATCCCAGTGGCTGCTGCTCAAGCGGCGCGACGAGGAGGCACGCCCGGGGTCGGACGTCGCCGCCGAACTGCCCGCCTCGGTACTGAGCGGCCGGACCATCGAGGAGCTGCTGCGCGAGCGACGATGAGGCGAAGATCGGCCAGTTGGGCCGTCGAGGAACCCCGGTCGAGGGGCCACCGATGGAGATCGATACGCCAGCAAGCTATCCCCCGTCGGCGGGCGGTGGTTTGCGCTCCTGCTTGCGCTGGGAGGCACGGCGCTTGTCCGCCAGCCGGCGAGCGCGGGAGGCGGCGCTTGGGCGGGTGGCGCGCCGACTGCGGGGCACCGCCAGAGCTCGCTCGAGACGCTCGGCGAGGCGCCGGAGGGCGAGCTCCCGGTTGCGCGCCTGCGAGCGCTCGTCCTGGGCCACCGCCACCAGCCGCGGTCCGGCGCGCGCCAGCAGGCGGGAGCGCTGCACCTCACTCAGGGAGGGCGAGGCGAGGACATCGAAGATGGCTTCCACGCGTGAGGCGGTCACGTTGGCGTGCTGGCCGCCGGGACCCGAGGAGCGGCTCGTGCGGAGCGTGATCTCGGCCAGGGGAATGGCCAGCTCGCGGTAGACGGCGTCAACGTCGCCCATGCGGCGGATCCTGCGCGAGGGGGACACGGGGGCGGGATGCTCCTCTAGCTCGACCGCGAGGCCTACCCGACCACGCCGACGGCCGCCCATGCGGTCGCGGTCGCCTGTGACAGGGTGGGCGCGCCGAGCTTTGCGTAGACGTGCTGGAGGTGCTTGTCGACGGTCCGCGGCGCGATGCCCATCTGGGTCGCCGCCTGCGCGGGGGAGCAGCCGAGCGTGAGCAGGCGCAGCGTCTCGGCCTGACTGGCGCTGAGCCCGAGTCCGCGCAGCGCCGCGACGTGCAGTTCCCCCGGTGCGCCTTCGAGCAGCAGCACCTGGCGGCGGTCCTCGCGCCGGCTCGGCAGCAGCCGCACGAGCACGCTGCCCTCAGTCGTTCCGAACACGTATGGCTCGGCTGCCGGACGGGGGGCGCGCTGCGCTGAGATCCATGCCCGCACCCCGTCCGGCAGCCCGCCGGGTGTCCGAAGCGACTCCCCCAGCAGCCGCCTGGCGCCGTCGGTGGCGAACTCCACCCGTCCGTGCGAGTCGAGCACCACCACGTGGCGGCCTAGCGTGTCAAGGCCTGCTTCGAGGGCGGCCAGCGTCGCTACGCGCGCGCCTCGCAGCTCCGCGTTGCGATAGGCCTGCATAAGGTGGGGGCGCGCCAGGACCAGCAGCTGCACCTCACGATCTGAGAAGTCCTCGTGCTCACGCGTCAGCGCGAGGCCGACGAGCAGCTGCGGGCGGGAGGGCAGCGAGAACGCCACCTGACTCTCGACCCCCATGGGCCGGTAGAACTCTTGATAGAGGGCGGTTGCGTGAAAGGTCTGCCGGTCGACCATGTCCGAGATGCGATACGGACGCCCATCGCCGGTACGTTGGTAGCGTGCGATCAGTGGGTTTTCGTGCGCGAGCGCCGCGAACCCGGGCAGCAGGCTCGCGTCGACCTCGGGGACCATCACCACAAAGGCCTCATCGGCGGCGATCTCGTTGTAGGCCACCCTGTCGGAGGGCACCATGCGGTCGAGCACGTCGAGCACTCCTGAGCGGAACTCGCTGAGATCCTCGAAGCCGTACGCCTCCCCGACGAGCTCCAGCAGCAGCTCCGTGTCCGTAAGCGTCTGACCGTGCATGGTGGGCGCACCAAGTATGCCCGCAGATGCGTAGAGATGCGTAGAAGGGACATGGCCAGCGGTATCCGCCGTTTGGTAGACAGGCAGCCGTGAGATCGCTGAGAGGCCTGCTTTTGACGTGCGCCACGTGCATCGCGGCTTTCGCGACATTCGGACCCGCAAGCGCCGCCTCAGCCGCCACGGTCGCCGGCACCTGGAGTTGCTGCGGGTCGGGATCTATCGCGGCCGCGCAAACCTGGACGATCACCGAATCCGCAGGCAGCCTGTCGGGCACCGCGTCCAGCCCGAACCCGTTCTCCCCGATCAGCGGCAAAATCAGCGGAACGTCGGTGGAAATCGTCACGGGTCCGTACACATCTGTCCCGCGCTACACGGCGACGTTCGTGGGCACGATCTCCGGCGAAACGATGTCGGGAACGTGGTCGGACACCTACGGACGCAAAGAAGAGACCTGGACGGCCACGCGGACATCCGGCCCCCCAACGAAGAAGAAGCAAAGAAGGCCAAAGAAGCAGAAGAAGCCAAGAAAAAGAAGGAAGAAGAAGAAGAAAAGGCAGGCAAGCGTAAGTCGGCGATCCAGGTCAACTGCAACTTCTTCTATCCGGGGTTGCCCAACGAATACTTCCAGTGCACAGCCCAGGTTGGAGACGCGAGCGGTAAATCCCCCGCCGAAGTCCCGACGGGCACGGTCGATTTCGCCCTCAACGCGGGAGGCGGGGGCAGCATCCTCGGATCCAAGACGTGTACGCCTACGCCCTCCCAGACCGGCGGCGCGAGCAGCTTTTGTGCGATCGAGTATCACGGCTCTCGCAATACGCAAACAAAACAATGAACCCGCCGCATTATTCTCAGAGCGGCTCGCGCGTCACGACGGTGAGCGTCGCGGTTTGCCGCACGCGAAAACCGAGCTCCTCGTAGAGCCGGATCGCGCTCGTGTTGGTGCTCATGACGTGCAGGAATGCTCGTTCCGAGCGCCGCTGGATGCCTGCGATCAACGCGCCCATGAGCCGAGAGGCCAGCCCCTGACCACGATGGTCGGGCTTGGTGCAGACCGCGCTGATCTCGGTCCAGCCGTCCAGGTGAAACCGCTCGCCGGCCATCGCGACGAGCTCCCCGTCGCGCCTGATGCCCAGGTAGTCGCCAAGCTCGATGGTTCTGGCCAGAAACGGCCCCGGTTCGGTCTGGGCAACGAGCTCGAGCATTTCGGGGACATCCGCGGCGCCGAGCGAGATCGCCTCTGAGCAGTCGGTCCCGGTGACCCGCTCCTCGATCATCTGCACAAGATCGAACGCCTGAACTGCCCGCCAGCCGTCTGGCAGATCGGTGCCGCCGTACCGGCCGGCCACGTAGGTTCCCGGCGCAACGAGAGCGGCGGCGTCCCGCCAGTCCTGTTCCGAGGGCGGTGTGGGCAGAGCGAGGAACGGCGCCACGTCGGCCGGATATCGGCGCGCGCGCCCCCGCACCTGCGCGATCTGCGCATGCGAGCCGCACAGCGATGCGTACGCGGGATTGTCGAATTGGGCTTCCTCGGTCGGCAGCATGCCGCATCAATACCACTGATCGCAGGCGGCCGTCACCGCCGTTTGTGCCGACCCATCAACCATCGGAGGGTTCGGGGGGCGCAGCGTCTCAGCCGGCGTTCCCCCAGCCCCCGCGTTCCCACGCTCGTGCGGTCCGTCGCGACGCATCCATGGACATGCACGCTCGATCACTGCTCCGTATGCTTCAGGGTGTGTTCCCTGGTATCGAGATCACCGACGATATTGATCCGACGGCGCTGGCCACCTTCGTGCTTGCTCTGGCGACGTTTGGGGCGCTGTTCGTCGCGATCCGCTCGCTGAGATATACGGAGGACGCACTGACGCAGACCCAAGAAGAGGTGGAGCTTTCACGCCGCGAGGTCGAAGAGGCGCACCGCCCGGTGGTCGTACCGATTGTGGATGCGACGCGAAAGATCAGGCCAGACAGGCCAGACTCCCCGCTCATGGGGCCGCAGATCATGCTTGAGGGCATCCTCTGGGTGCCGATTCAGAATATCGGCTCAGGGCCTGCTCTCAGCATTGACGTCGAGATTGCCCTACCGACCGCCCTCAACACGTCCGCGTCGGAAACGGGAACATAACGGGGGTGATCGCGGGCTTGGGCATAAATCGCCACACATCGGTCGAGCTCCGCGTCGACGGCCTGACGCAGGTATCCGATTTTCGTATCGTGATCGGCTATCGTGACGTCGCTGACAAGCACTGGCAAACGAGCGCCCGCTACGCGGCCAGTCACAAGCGATATGACGATATTACGATCGTGGCTGTCGCGGACGAGGTGGCTGGCTGCTAGACGTCGATGGCGTATCGCCCGACGTCTTCCTGACATCAAGGTCAAGCTGAGCAGAAACCTGACATATGACAGTCGCATCGGTGTCAACTCGTATCGGTAGCGCCCTTCAGGGACAGTGGCGCGTCCCATGAATGCTCTTGCTTCTGGCTTTGGTATCGCACTGCTGGTGTCGATGCCGCCAGGAACAAATACCGTGCTCTGTGTGACTTCCGCGCGCGACGGTGCCCGGCGAGCCGCGCCGATTATTGTTAGTGCTGCGGCTATCGATGTCGTCTATGCGCTGCTTGCAACTGCAGATATCATTGCCGTCGCAGCGGTCAATGTCGCAGTAGCACATTGGCTGGCCGTTGGGTTCTCCCTTATCGCCGCGGTACTTCTGTGGACGCGCCGAACAAATCCTGTATCCCACCGCGCGGTGATCGGCATGGCGCTCCTAAACCCAGGTACCGCAACTCTATGGCTCGGCCTGTCAACTGTGAGTGTCATGCACTTGCATGGGCCTGTGGCGACAACTCAGTGGGTGCTGGGCGTCGCAGCTGGGACAACGACGTGGTTTTCAATGTTGGCCTTTGCTTCCTCCCGAGTACATCGTACGCTCACGCCACATCATGGGTTTCTAATTCAGCGATTCTTTGCCGTACTTCTGGTGGTTTCTGTGACGTTGCTCACTGCGTAGACAGACCATTTACGGTTGTGTCCGTTTTTGGGCACGGAGGTGTGTTGACTACGACGACTTCCTTCAACTGGGGAAACGACTGTTTCATCTCGAGGCAAACGGCACCCGCCCGTTGCCGACCCTGCAGTGTATTGGGATAGAGCAGTCCACACACCGTGCCAGTGTGACCAACGTTCAGCCCCAGTGCGCCTAGATCGCCAAGTCGATTGACCAGCGCATCGGCATAGGGGTTCACGAGATAGCCTGCATTCAATGCGGCGGCCTGCGTTGACACCGCGGCAAAAACCTGGATCGACCTCGCCGCAACGGCTGCGTCAAAAGTCTCCAACAGCTCCTCGTAGTCCGACGCCAGCGCCTCCTTTCCCTCAAACCAAATCGCCTCAGTCAGAACTGCCTCCTGGGGTACGAGCATAACGATCACAAACTCGGGATACCATGGCCACTGGCGAATTGCAACTCCCGTCTTCTGGTTCACTGCGGCAATGCCAGGATACATAGTCCCATCTGATGACTCAACGTCGGTCGCAAGTTTTCCCTCAATCTCCGGCGGCAGCTTCTGGCAGACGGCGTGTGCGACAGCTCGTATGCCTGCGAGTACGTCAGCAGTACTCGACCCCATCCCCTTCGCAATATCAATATTACTCCACGACTTTGCATGGAGCGCTACCTCCTCAAGCTTCAGATGTTCACAGGTATATTTGATGGCCAATTCGAGCTTCTTCTGGTATGGTTCCAAACCCGTGACTTCGTAGTTGCGGGCACGTCGGAGTTCGACAACGACTGTAGTGCTCCTATTGTGATCGGGCAGGTGACATGGAACTCCTGGTCATTCGGCAGCGGTCCCTGCGCAAACTCACCGCAGGTACCGGGCGCGATTCCGCGACCCTCGAGCGGTTTGCGTGAACTGGCCAAACGTGTGGCGGGGGACGGGCCCATAGTTTAAGATGCTTACGGATGGCGGTGGACGCGAGAGGTCTGGCTAGAGAGAGCTCCGAGACAGGCGCTGCGGGCAGCGCGGGCAGCGGAAGCGGTTCGCGCTAGACACGTAGCTGGAGCGCCTGAGAACGAGATCGCCGCAGCGAGCGATGACGAGTCTGCACTGAGACCTATCGAGAAGCCCTTTCGGGAGGTTCGTGATCATAGGACTACTCAAGTTATCAGATCACGCTCTGCAAAGCGGGTGCACGTGACCCGCCGGGAGTGGGCTCAGCCGCAGGGGCTTCGTCCGTCAGGACGACATCACGGGGGCTGACTTGCAGCCGGGCGCCGGGTGCTGCGCCATGAGATCGCGAACCTCGGATCGTACGCGCGCATAGACACTCGTCTCGCTTCGACGGGCGGCGCTAACGACTTCGTCTAGCCATTGGGCGATCGTGTCCATGTGCTCGGGCCGCAGGCCGCGTGAAGTCACTGCCGGCGTGCCGATTCGCACGCCCGACGGGTCGAATGGCTTCCGTGGATCAAAGGGAATAGTGTTGGCATTGGTCACGATGCCCGATTGAATGAGAGCGGTGGACGCCTCCTTACCACTCAGTCCCTTCGAGGCCATATCGAGGAGAATCAGGTGGTTGTCTGTGCCGCCTGAAACAAGCGTAAAGTCGCGCTGCAGGAGCGCGTCCGCAAGCACTTTTGCGTTGGTGACGACCTGGTGGGCGTATTCGCCAAAGGCGGGCGTCAGAGCCTCACCGAGCGTGACTGCAATGGCCGCCGTCTGATGCTGGTGCGGCCCTCCCTGCAACCCCGGGAAGACAGCCCGATCGAGTGCCTTGGCGTACTCCTCGCGGCACATCAGGATTGCGCCTCGAGGACCACGCAGCGTCTTGTGCGTCGTTGTCATGATGATGTCTGCGTGTGGCACCGGTGAGGGATGGGCGCCACCTGCGATCAAACCCGCTGGATGCGAGATGTCGGCAACCATAAGGGCACCGACCTCTTTGGCTATTGCTCCGAAGGCCTCGAAATCGATGAACCGGGGTACAGCGGTCCCGCCGCAGAACAGCAGCTTGGGACGGTGCTTCAGCGCGAGGCGTCGCACGTCATCCATGTCGACGCGTCCGGTCTCGGGGTTGACGTCATAGTGGACCGAGTTGAACCAGATCCCGGTTGCGGATACCGGCCACCCGTGAGTCAAATGACCCCCCGCCGGCAGAGAGAGGCCCATGACAGTCTCTCCCGGCTTGGCGAACGCGAGATAGATGGCGAGGTTGGCGGGCGATCCTGAATATGGCTGTACGTTGGCGTGGTCTACTCCGAACAACTCTCGCGCACGCGCCTGGGCGAGCAGCTCAACCTCGTCAATGATTTCGTTGCCCTCGTAGTACCGCTTGCCCGGATAACCCTCGCAGTACTTGTTCACTAGGACCGTCCCGTTTGCTTCGAGTACCGCCGAGGAGCAGTAGTTCTCCGATGGGATCATGAACAGGGACTCAGCCTGCCTCTGATCCTCTCGGATGAGCATGCCGGCGACGTCGGGGTCTGACTCCTCCAGAGCTGGGAACATGGAGGCCCAGTCTACCGTAGTCGCCCGGCAGGCCGTCGAGTCGGCCTGCGGCGTAGGCCTCCGCGATCATTTCAGCAAGGCGCCGCTCTGCTGGCGGTCGTTAGCCGGGCACACGGATGGCAGGCTCAGCTCGCGCACGCGCCGGCGGTGACCACCGGGGAGGTGTCGTTGTCGTGCGGGACGGTGACCGCGTAGCCGACGCTGGCGCCGACGCACACATCGATCAGATCGGTTGCGGACCGGGGGCTTCTGTGACGGTCGCCCCCCGCGAGGCGTAGGGGCCCGCCGCGAGGAGCGTGGCGAAGCTCGCGCTCGGGCCGCCACGGGTGAACTGGAGCGCCCAGCTTGGCTGCTTGAAGCCGTAGCTTGAGGAGTACCAGCCCCGCATCGGGTAGGTGGCGCCATCGAAGCTCCGCAGCGTCATCCCCGCGGGACTTGCCTGGGTGATTTGGAGCTGCGGCTTGCCCCCCACCAGCGCAGTGACGCTCTCGGCGCTCGCGCCCGCGCCCGGCGTGGCGTTCGGCGCGAGATGCCAGGTCTGGCTGTATTCGTGGCTGGTGGAGCTGCTCAGCTGATCGCGCACGAGTACGAGCCCCTGCCGGAGGATCACCACCGTGCGGTGGTGGGTCACGCCCGGATACAGCCCGCTCACGCCGCTCGCCCACGTCGAGCCTTTGGAGGAGCCATGGCTGCCAGCCACCGCGGAGCCCGCTTCCTGGTCCCCACCATCCACCACCACCGTGTTGTGCGAGCGCGTGCCGTGGAAGTACTTGAGGCCCGGTTCTTCGGTATAGGTGTAGAGCCCAGATGTGGGGAGCACCTCCGCGCAACCCGAGTACATCGTGATCCCCATTGCATCGAGATCGGAGTGACTCGTCCGGTAGGTGTCCGCATTGAAGTGAGGAACGTCTGGTTGGGCAGGTTGGCTACCGACCCGAGCGGTGAGCGCATCAGGAAGAGGCCGGAAACCGGGAAGAGCACCGCGCCGTCGGGGGACGGGGTTCCGTGCGCGCCGCGGGTGAAGGCGAAGTCGGGATCGGCGGCGGCCATCGGCCCGTAGACGTTGGGGTCCTGGCTGGGCATGTATGTGGTGGCGGTGGCCGAGCATCGGCAGGTAGCCGTCGGGCTCGGTGACGTCGGCGGTGAACCTGAGCATCCTGGTGGCCGCCTCGGAGTAGGGGCCGCCGAGCGCAGGCTCGTAGCGCTCGGCCCACTGGGCGATCTGATAGACGAGCCCGAGCACGTACACCGTGCCCGTCGTCGACCGGCCCTTCGCTCTGCCCAGTAACACTCGCGCCGTGAGCGGTGCCCGCCACCGTGACAGTCGCGAAGAGCGTGTCGCCGAGATCGGCGAGGGCGGGGGTGTACGAGGCGCTCCGCGCGCCGGCAATCGAGGCGCACGGGGAGTGGGTGCGGCATAGTGGGCGGCGACGTGTGCCCGGGCGAGCACGTTGGGGTGGAGCACCACATCCGCGAGGTCACCCGCGAAGAAGCCGGCCCGCGCCCCCGCGCCGGCCACCGTGCACCGGCAGCCATGCTCAGCGGGGCGGTGGTGACCCTGGAGCCGTCCTGTGCGCCATCGACGAAGAGGGTCATCGTCGAACCGTCGTGCTCGCGACCACCTGACTCCACACGTTGAGCGGCAGGCCCGGTGCGTAGTCGATCGAAGTGCTCACGCCGTCGCTCCAGCGCTCGAACCCAAGCCCCGCCTTGGAGAGCCAGATGCCGGTGCCCTCGCGCTTACCCGCGGCCGTTTCCTCGTCGGAGATCAGAAACCGGTAGACCCCGTCGATCTCGGTTGGTCGCGCCCACAGCTCATACGTGTAGGTGCCCACTCCCTGTGGGCCCGCGGCGCCGGGGAGCGTCACCGCGGATGTGCTCCCGTCGAACGCCGCTCCCACGCCGCCCTGTTCGAGCAGTGGCCCGCTCGGGGCGGGAGCGTGCGCGCCAAGGTAGTGACCGGGCGACGAGCCCACCACATCCGCGGCGCTGCCGGAGGGATCATCCAGCGGCCACAGGTGAGCGGCGCCATCGGCGGCGACCATCGTGGTGTAGAAGGAGCAGCGCCGCCATTCGTACCCGAC
The DNA here is from genome assembly GCA_963771915.1 of uncultured Solirubrobacterales bacterium. Lineage (GTDB taxonomy): Bacteria > Actinomycetota > Thermoleophilia > Solirubrobacterales > Solirubrobacteraceae > Palsa-744. The sequence continues at coordinate 1,935,382 of CAVYVD010000001.1, forward strand.
TTCGCCGGCTTCCGACAGGACGGGGGGGCGGGCGCGCTGAGCGGGACGCCGAGATGAGCCCCACCAGAGACACCGGTTCGGCGGCGGCCGGCGCGGGCGTGCAGCAGACCACGCCGACAACGCAGGCCGACAATGCGGCGAGGGCGGTGCGCGTGCGCGAGCGGATCACCCCTGCGCGGCGAGCGACGAGCGCTCGACGGGGAGGAGGCTGGGCCGTCACGACCCCACAAGCTAGCGCGGCGAATGGGCCGCGGCTCGCGCGCTGGACACAAAGACGAGAGTCCCTCGACGGCCGGACCTGGGAACACGACTTCAACGTGCGGTTCACCAACCCGGAATGTGCGATAAGCGCATGAATGTGACTGTGGCTCGTCGGGGGACGACAGCAAGGGTTTCGTTCTTCTCAGCGCGTGTCGAGTATGCGCTCGCGCTGGTACCTGCGCCACATCCGTCGGGCGGTGAGGAGTGCGGCGATCAGTAGCGCCAGCGGGACAAGTATCGCGGCGGCGATCAGCAGGACGACGAGCGTCACGATGAGCACTCGGCCCGCGTCGTGCAGCCCTCGGTGGAGGGTCAGTCCTTCGCTTCCTGTGTGCGCGTCGCCAAGTACGGTCACTTCTACTTCAGCGGTGCTCGCATGTTGTGAGACCGTATGCAGCGCCGACTGGGCCTGGGCGATCGCACCGCGGTTCTGTGAGATTCGTTCGCGGAGGCTGTCGATCTGTCCTTCGGTGGTTGCCCCCGCCAGCGCACGGAGCAGCGCCTGCCGCTCGGCGGTCGCGTCGGCCAGTCGTTGACGAGCCGTGTCGTAGGTGTTGGTGACGTCCTGCAGCGACTGGGTATCGGCGCGCACCGGGGCGAGCTGTCCGAGCGAGGCGAGAGCGCTGCTGAGCTTGGCGCTCGGGAGGCTCAGCATGAGGTTGGCTTCGCTTGTGCCTGTCTGCTGCACCTGTACGCGGGAGCTCTGCACAAAGCCGCCAACGCCAACCGCTAGTGTCCTGAGTCGTAAGTTCGTGCTGTAAGTGTGGTATCATGCCGGGATGGCTACTGCTCTCGGTCGTCCCAAGGCGGTTTTGGAGCTCACCAACGGTGAGCGTGCGCAGTTGAAGGGTTGGGCTCGTAGTAGTGCTTTGTTAAGTCTTTGGTAGGTTTCGCTGGTTGGGCGGCGAATCCTCTTTGCGTCTGTGTTCCCGACGCGAGGAGGCATGATGGTGGCTGTGGCTGATGTGGTGGGTGTTGATCCGCCGATGGCGGTGCGTGAGCGTTTGGAGGAGTTCGCGGAGGAGGTGCTGGCCGGGGCGGTGAATCGTCCGGTGCAGATGGTCAACGGCGCCTTGTATTTGCGGGGGTTGATCGAGCAGGGCGAGCGTAAGTCTCTTGAGCCGATCGTGGCGCGGTTGGGGGAGGAGGTTGATTATCACTCGATGCAGCAGTTCTTGGCGGACAGCCCGTGGGATCCAGTGCTGGTGGTGAAGGCGGTCGTGGAGCGGGTGGCGCCATCGATCGATGTGCAGGCCTGGGTGCTGGATGACACAGGGTTCCCGAAGGACGGTAGGGACTCGCCGGGAGTCAAGCGCCAGTACTCGGGGACCTTGGGAAAGACAGGCAATTGCCAGATCGGCGTGTCGGTGCACGCGGTGGGAGGGCGTGGCACGGTGCCGTTGGGGTGGGCGCTGTATATCCCTGAGGAGTGGTGTGAGGATGCCGAGCGCCGCCGCGGGGCGAAGATTCCCGAGGAGGTGCAGTTCAAGACCAAGCCCGAGCTCGGCGTCGAGCTCGTCGAGCGTGCTGCTGGCTGGGAGATCCCGAAGGCGCCAGTGCTCGGCGATCAAGCATACGGTGAGAACACTAGGCTGCGCGATCGCCTCGATGACGCGGGATGCGAGTACGTGCTGTCAGTCGGACCAACCACTACGGTGTTCTCGCCCGAGACCGTCTTCGCGGTGCCCTCGAACGAGGGCAGTAAAGGTCGCCGGTACTCCCGGCCGCGGCCCGACCGCGAGCCAGAGTCGATCGGCGAGTTGATTGGGCGTCTGGGGAAGACCGCTGCACAGACCGTCGCTTTCCGTGACGGCCCGGACGGCAAGCCTGTCACCGCGACGTTCATCTTCGTGCGCGTGCGTTCCGCGCACCACTGGCGAGCGCACGAGCGGAAGTGGGCCAAAGGCGGGCAGATTCCCCCTCGCGAGGAATGGCTGATCGCCGAGTGGCCCGCCGGGAAGGACGCGCCCTCCGACTACTGGCTCTCCAACCTGCCCGCCGACACCGAGCCTGAGCGGCTCGCGCGGCTCGCCAGGCTGCGCTGGAAGATCGAGCTCGACTACAAACAGCTCAAGGGACAACTCGGCCTCGACCACTACGAGGGACGCTCATGGCTCGGGTGGTACCACCACACCGCGCTCGTCACCGCCGCCCACGGCTTCCTGACCCTGGAGCGGCAGACCCCAAATCGCCAGCGGCCGGCCTGACACTACCTCAGGCGGTCCAACTGTTTCAGCCGATCTTCAAATGCTGGACCGGCCGCTGCACCACCTGCCAACGACCCATCGATCTCAACCAAATCCCGTTGCACACCACCCGACAAGACGAGTAAGATTTAACAAAGCACTACTACGAGCCCACCCCTTCAACTGCGCACGCTCACCGTTGGTGAGCTCCAAAACCGCCTTGGGACGACCGAGAGCAGTAGCCATCCCGGCATGATACCACACTTACAGCACGAACTTACGACTCAGGACACTAGTGTCCCGCGCCGTTAATTCGTTGTAGAAGTCGTGATAGGGACTGGAGGATTTGCTCTGCGGTCTTGGTCCAGATGAATGGCTTGGGGTTCTCGTTCCATGCTGTTACCCAGTTGCGGATGTCTTTCTCCAGCGCCTGCACGCTGCGATGGTCTGAGCGCCGTAGGAGATCGTCGGTGAGGTAGGCGAACCATCGCTCGACCTGGTTGATCCAGCTGGAGTAGGTCGGCGTGTAGTGCATGTGAAACCGAGGATGCTGCTCCAGCCAGCGTCTGATCGCGGGGCTCTTGTGGGTGCCGTAGTTGTCGCAGACGAGGTGCACGTCGAGGTGCTCGGGGACCTCGCTGTCGATCTTGTGGAGGAACTTCTTGAACTCGATCGTGCGGTGTCGGCGATGCAGGCTCGAGATCACCGATCCATCAGCCGTGTTGAATGCGGCGAACAGGCTTGTGGTCCCGTGCCGCAGATAGTCGTGGGTGCGCTTCTCGCACATCCCGGGCATCATCGGGAACGCCGGCTGGGAGCGCGCGAGGGCTTGCACCTGGCTCTTCTCGTCCACGCTCAACACGACCGCCAGCTCGGGCGGGTTGAGGTACAGGCCGACGATGTCGTACACCTTCTCCACGAACAACGGGTCAGTGGACAACTTGAACGTGTCAGTGCGGTGCGGCTTGAGATCAAACGCCCGCCAGATCCGCCCGACCGTCGAGGCCGAGATCCCCGAGCGCTCGGCCATCTTCGCGCGCGACCAATGCGTTGCGTTCTCCGGCGTGGACTCAAGCGTCGCGACCAACACCTCCTCCACCTGCTGGGTGGTGATCGTCGCCGGCCGCCCAGGCCGCGGATCATCCGAGAGCCCATCCAGGCGCAACTCACAGAACCGCCTACGCCACTTACCAACCGTCGGCGCCGAAACCCCACACCGTCGTGCGACATCCGTATTCGGGTGACCCTCCGCGCACGCGAGCACGATCCTTGAGCGCAACGCCAACGCTTGGGAAGACTTCCTACGGCGCTCCCACCGCACGAGCTGCTCACGCTCCTCGCCGGTCAACTCCAACACCTGCTTCGGCCGTCCTGTTCTGGGCATACCACAGGATACCACACTTACTAAAGGAACTTAAGACGGAGGACACTAGCAGCCCGCGATCCTTACCCAACTCACAGGGCTCTACCGGCACGGAGGCCTCATACGCGATGCCATCGCACAAGCCGCCGCGAGCAACGACACCGACCGCGACGCGCTCACAGAGCAGCGCGCATCACTCTCCAAAGAGATCAGCCGCACCGAACGCGCGATCGAGCGCTACCAAGACGCCTTCGAGACCGGCAACCTCAACCCCGCACGATTCACCGAGCGGCTATCCAACCTCGACGCACGCCTCGACAGCCTGCGCGGCCAAGACCAAGCACTCGCGCGTGACCTCGCCGCCGACACGCCCACGACGCCCGACACGGCCGCACTCAACGCTGTTGCTGACCAACTCGGCCATGTCATCGAGACGGGCGACCCCGACCGAGCCAAAGCACTACTGCGCATCCTCATCGCCGAGCTACGCGTCAACAGCCGCAACGAGATCCTGCCCACCTACCGCGTCGGCGCACCCGTGGTTTGCGCACAGACAAGTTCAGTGGAGCTAGCCCGGAGCGTGCAGTAATGACCGCGCCCCCGGGGTGGGCGGGGGCGCGGAAACGTCCGACTGGGCAGGGAGTCTTGGGCTTGCTGAAGGGCCGAATCCCGAACTTGGAGGTTCACCTTGAAGGTGATGCGTGATGGACGCCCGGTAACCGTAGAAGTCACGTCGGACGGAGCGGGTTTGGTGTCGCACGCGGGCAGCGCGCTGGTCGCGCAGGTGGCTGACAAGCTCGGGCTTACGAGGGCGCTGTCGCTGCGGCTGGCCGGGATCAAGCAGCGCCGTCGTGGTCATGATCCGGGCCGGGTGATCCGTGATCTCGCGGTGATGCTCGTCGATGGCGGCGAGTGCGTCTCGGATCTCGGTGCGGTCCGTGAGCAGGACGCGTTGTTCGGGGCGGTGGCGTCTGACTCGACAGCGTTTCGGATGATCGACCGGGTCGCTTCCGAGCCCGGGCTGCTGGACGCGCTGCGTGACGCGCACGCGCGGGCGCGGGAGCGGTTCTGGGAGCTGCATGGTGCGCCGGAGCGGTTGACGATCGATGTCGACGCGACGCTGATCACGGCGCATTCGGAGAAGGAGAAGGCGGCCGGGAACTACAAGGGCGGCTACGGGTTTCACCCGCTGCAGGTCTACCTGGATGAGACGCGCGAGGCGCTCGGCGGCCTTCTGCGGCCCGGGAACGCCGGCTCGAACACCGCCGCTGATCACAAGGCGGTGCTGGACTTGGCGCTGGCGCAGATCCCGGCCGAGTACGTCGAGGCTCTGGAGATCCTGGTGCGCGCGGACACGGCCGGCGCGACGCACGGGCTGGTCGACTACTGCCGCGAGGCACGGATGCGCTTCTCGGTCGGCTACGAGCTGACCGAGACGGTCCGCGGCGCGATCCTCAAGATCCCCGAGGACGCGTGGGTTGCGGCGCTCGACCAGGACGGCTCGGCGCGCAAGAACGGCGAGGTCGGCGAGATCACCGGCATGGTCGATCTGTCCGCGTGGCCTGAGGGCTCCAGGCTGATCGTCCGGCGTGAGCGCCCGCACCCCGGCGCGCAGCTGTCGTTCACCGACCACGACGGCTACCGCTTCCAAGCGATCCTCACCGACCAGCCCGACCAGGACATCGCCGTCCTGGAGTGCCGCCACCGCCAGCACGCCCACGTCGAGGACCGCATCCGTGACGACAAGGACACCGGCCTGTCCAAGTTCCCGTTCAAAGAGTTCGCGCTCAACGAGGTGTGGCTGGAGATCGTGATGCTCGCGCACGACCTGATCGTCTGGACCCAAGCGCTCCTCCTCGACGGCGAGCTCGCCAAGGCCGAGCCCAAGCGGCTGCGCTACCGGCTGCTGCACGTCGCCGGGCGGCTCGCGTTCTCCGGCCGCCGCGCGAAGCTCCACCTCCAGGACACATGGCCATGGGCAGCCGAGCTCCTCGCCGCGTTCAAGAAACTCAAAACGCTTCCAGCCGCCACCGGCTGACACCAGCCGCCAACGACCCCGCCACCACCCAGAAGACCACCCGGCCACCCGGCCGTAATCACCGCTACCCCGAAACCGGCCGAGCACACGCCAACGCTCCCCCAAGAGCGCGTCACACACAACACCGCCCAACCAAATCGCCGATCAACAAGCCACCGACCCGTCAAACAGCCACGCACAGTCACTCTCACGCACCTACTGCATGATCTGGGCTAGGGGGACTCGAACCCCCGACCTCCTGGGTGCGATGCGCCCGCTCTGCACGGCTGTTCCGTATTGAAAGGTGCCAATTAGCAGGGGATTTATGCGTCAGCGAATGCGCCGAGGTTGGCGCGGATGCAGGCGGATCGTTGGCGATTATCCACGACTCGGGCACTCCCGGCGACGAGTGCCTGAACGCGACGCACGAGCGTTCGACGGACGCGCGCGGCCGGCAGGCGCCCGCCAGGTCGCCGGCAACTCCTCGGTAGGCCGCCCGTGGCGGCGAGGACGCGACCGACTTCTTCTCCGTCGTCCTGAGCACAACCCTGGATCTCGCCGACTGGTATGCCTGCTTTCGCCCCAGGAGCAGGAGCAAGCCGAGGATCCTGGCAGACTGCTGGTGGTCGTCCAACTCGGGCGTCTCGTTGGCTACGCGGGGCGCGCCTCCTTTCCGCGCAAAGGAAGGTCGCCGTCGCCGCTCGGGCGATGCTCGCGCTGACACCGCGGGGCAGCCCGACACGCACAGCCTGCTCGCCTCTGCTCGATAGTGGTTCAGCCAACCTGGTACTTGATGTGTGTGACGCCGGGTGCGTCGACGGCCCGGATCTGCGTCAACTTGAGAGCCCCGCGCTGGAGCCCCTCGAACAGGCGCTCGCCGTCGGCCATGATCACGGGCGCGATCGAGATGTCGACCTCGGCGACGAGGCTGGCAGCCAGGTACTGGTTGATCACCGACGCGCCCCCAGCAAGCCAGACGTCCTGCCCCTGGGCCATGTCCTTGGCCTGCGCGAGCGCCGACTCGATCCCGTCGGTCACGAAGTGGAAGGTGGTGCCGCCCATCATCTCAAGCGGCTCGCGCGCGTGGTGAGTGAGCACGAACACCGGATGGTGGTAGGGCGGGTCCTCGCCCCACCAGCCTGACCACGGATCCTCGCCCCAGGGTCCGGTGCCGCCGCCGAACATGTTGCGTCCCATGATCGTGGCGCCGATGTTTGCGCGGCGCTCCTCCACCACCGAGGAGCTGACGTTGGTCTCGCCGCCCTGCTCGCCGTGCATCTCCCGGAACTCCTTGAGCGGGAAGAACCACTCGTGCAGCTCCATCCCGCCTACCCCGAGCGGGTTCTCCTCGCTCTGCTCAGGACCTGCGACGTAGCCGTCCAGCGACATCGTGATGCTGAGTCTCAGCTTGCTCATGTCAACTGGTCGAGGATGAAGACCTTGAGGTCGCGGGCGGTCCGCGTGCGGTAGATGTCGAAGCCGTGGTACTGCCCGCTCATGAGTCCCCACAGCCGTGGCTGCTCGCTGGCATCGGCCTCTCTGGCGCGAACACGCATCCGAGTGCGACCGATCTGGACCTCGGCTTCAGGGTTGGCTAGCAGGTTCAGCGCCCAAGCGGGAGGCCTCTCGCTTCCGGTGTTGGACCCGACGACCACGAGCCGATCCTCGTCGCGGCCATAGAGCACGACGGTAGAACGCGGCTCCCTCGACCGTCGCCCCATGGTGGTGAGTACCAGGACGGGTCCCCGTCCGAACCGACCGCCGAGCCGGCCACCGGTCAACCTGTAGACAGCGGACTGGGATCTTCCCGAGAGCCTAACGCCCGCGTCTGGCGTGAGGATCGTCAGGCGCGCTAGCACACGGTCGCTGAGCATCGAGCGACTATCGTACTCCGCGGTCGAGCGTGCCGTCAATGTGGTCTGCGCAAGGGTTCATCGCTGCCGCTCTCGCGTGGGTGCGAGCGTGTCGGAGGGGTCATTCACGCTCCCGCTCGGGACGACGATCGAGTCTGGCGAACGGCGAAGTGAGCGCTTCCGCAACCTCGGCAAAAGCGAGCGCTGAGCTGATGGTCAGCCGCTGCGCTCGGAGGTCGTCCGAAGCACGAGCGAGCGTGGTGCCGAGTTGGGCGACTGCCTTCATGTGGGAGCAGTCGTGCTGCAATGATCGTGAAGTGAGTTCGGAGCGCCCGCCAAGCTGGCTGACCGAGGCGGTGGAAGCCGTCCTTGCCGATCTGCAACAGCCGCGGGCGATCGCCGTGGAGGTGTCCTACGGGCGAGACCAATGGCGCGGCGAGACGTGTTGGGTGGTGCACGTTCGCGAGCCATCTGAGCGAGGCGGTGTCTCATTCATCGTTGAGCCAGAGGAGCATGGCGCGCTGCTGCTGGAGCTGTTCGCGGACTATCTCCAGGAGCAGTTCTTCCCTGAGACGCGCGGCGCCTGGGGTGAAGCTCGCCCGGCCTGCCCTGGCCACACTCACCCCGCAAGGCCGTCGTGGGACGAGCAGGCGGACGTCGCGTGGTGGTACTGCCTCGCAACAGGCCGTGACATTGCCCCCATCGGCCACTACGGCGAGGACCGACACCGCACGTAGCGGCGCAGCCGACGCGCCTCCTTCACGCGATCTGGAGAAATCGATGTTGCTCGTTGACCTGGCGGCTGCTCGGGGCCGATGCGGAAGTCTGGCCTTGCCATCGGTCATCGCTCGAGGCCGAACTCAGAGATGGGGAGGGCTGCACCGGTGGCCGCGAGTAGCGCTAACGCAGCTGGTGCACTGTCCCGCCTCGGTTCTCTGGCTCGCTGAGCAGCTCGGCGAATGGGCTTGCCGCCATGCGAGTGCGGATGTCTTGAGCGTGCCGGGCATCGTCGAAGAGATGGGTGTATGTATCGAGGGTGATGGTGATCCGTGCGTGGCCGAGGATGCGGCTGACTTGTGCGACGTCGAGCCCAAGATCGACGATCAGATGGCTGGCAAAGGTGTGGCGCAGATCATGAAATCGCAATGGCGGCCAGCCTTCTTGGTCGAGCCCAGCCGAGCGAGCAGCGCGTTGGAGCACCCGCCGAACGACATTGCGGTGTCCGTAGGGAGTGCCACAGGCGGTGGCAAAGACCCAGTCGGTGTCCGCCGCGAAGGGCGTCGCCTGCTTGTGCGCAGCGAGCAGATGCGCCAGCTGGGCGACGAGTGGAATCTTGCGCACCGAGGCGGCGGTCTTGGTCGGTACGCGGCTGGCGGGCATCTCGCGATGGGCGCGTGAGAGCTGCAGCCGCACGTGGATCACTCCGCGTACAAAGTCGATGTCATCCCAGGTGAGGCCGAGCATCTCTGAGATGCGCAGGCCGCTGAAGAGAGCTGTGGCGACCATCAGGCGCCCGGGTGGCGGGCAGGCCGCCAGAAGCCGTTCGATCTCGGCGCGGCCCAGGACGCGTTGGCGGCGACGCACCGCCCGCGGGCGCTCCTCGGGCTCGAGCTGATCGATCGGGTCGAGGGTGATCCAGCCGTGGCGCCGGGCGTAGCGGATGATGCTGTGCAGGGTCGCCAGGGCGCCGGCTGAGGTCTTGGGCGAGCAACCCTTGCGGCGAAGCTCGAGCAGCAGTTCGGCGATCGCATCGACGGTGATCGACGCGATGCGACGGGAGGCGAGCGCCGGCAGCAGGTGACCGTCGAGCTGGTAGCGGTGGGCCTCCAGGGTGCGCGGGTGGCGTTCTGCAGCGGCGACCCCCGCCTCGAAGCGCTCGAGCCACCAGGCGGCGACGGTGTCGAAGCGAAGGCGCGGCGAGACAGGCTCGAGGCCGCGCTGCGCCGCGGCGATCAGTGCGACACGTTCGCGGCGCGCGAGGTCGAGGTCAAAGCCGACGGTGCGAAACCGCAGCGTGCCGGCGTGCCGGCAGCAGACCGCGTACTTCCCGTTGGCCTGCCTGTAGATGCCGCGCTCCACGCGGACACGACGGCGGGTGCCGCTCTCAGATCCCATATCTTCCTCCTAGATCGCATGGGACCTCCGCACGCTAGCCGACTGGATCGGCGTCTGGCCCGGGCGGTGGGCAAGTTGACCGGAAGTTGACCAGCTCGCCACGAGCTACGTGGCCACCCCGGCCGAGCGCGTGAAAACCAGTGGATTAGCAGGGATCTTTAGAAATGGAGCTAGGGGGACTCGAACCCCCGACCTCCTGGGTGCGATCCAGGCGCTCTCCCAACTGAGCTATAGCCCCACGCATCGCCAAGGCGCGATGGGACCAAGTGTAGTCAGAGCGAGATGCAGCTGGAGCCCGGCGAAACGAGCAGACCGTCGAGCCTGCTGGATATAGCAGTGGTTCGAAGCCGCTCCTTGGCCAGACTTGCCCAGGCTGGCGGGCCCCGATCGCAATCCCAAAAAAAACGTGGCGGACCGGCGAGGTATGGTTTGGGGCGCTATGGGATTGCTCGATGACGCCATCCGCGAGCACCTTGAACTCAAGCGCCTCGGTGGCGCCGATCCAAGCGAGGTGATCCGCCAAGAGCGAGAGGCTCTCGGTCCGGCTCGCCGGGGGGATGACGCAGCGCATGGGGTGCACGAGGCGGACTCCGAGGAGTACCCGGCCGCTCCCGAGGGCCATGCCCCTGCCCGGGTGGAGGCCTATCCGGACACGGACCTCCTCTACCGGAGCCAGGAGACGGTGGAGTTGGACATGCAAGCAGTGCTGGGGGAGGAGTCGAGCGAGCCCGCGCCTCACGCAAAGCCGGTTGCCCCCTTACCGATGGGGGGCGCCGCCCCTTCCCGCGCCTTCGCCTCGGGAGACCGCATCACAGGCGCCTTCTCCGAGTGGGGATTGCCCGATGAGAGCGACGCCTACTTCAACGGACCCCGCCGCGAGGGGCTACCAATCGGCCGTCACCAGATCCTCGACGCACGAGAACCACAAGGCGGAGATGCAGGGGTCCCTGAGTCCCTACTAGGTACACATGGCCAGAAGAGCCTGTGGCTCGATCGCACCGACCCGGACTACGGCTGGTAGCCTCCGCGACTCTCGAATCGTCGATTCTTGCCCTAGACTCGGTTGACCCTGGGGCCATAGCTCAGCTGGGAGAAACGACAGCGCGCATCGTGTCGGCGTGGCGGGTGGGCTAGTTGCCGGGAGCCTGACACGGTAACCTCGAATGACTATGTACGCCTACTACGACCCCGCGGCGGACATCGCCTGGCTCCCGACCGGCGAGTCCGACGATGTCGTCAGCGAGCGCGTCCCTGGCGGTCTACGCGACTACGACCGTGCGACTCATAAGCTCGTCGCTATCGAGATCTGGGATGCCAGCACCCGCCTACCTCGAACCTTGCTCGAAGCCCTGCCGACACCCGCCGCCCCCCGCAGCGCTGCCGCGTAGAGCGGCGGGATACTGCTGCGATGTGGGAGTAGTCCCACCGCTCCCGCGCGTCAGCGCGGACACGGAGGCAAAGCCGACGCCTCCGGTGCACGTAGCGGCGTCCACCCGGCCGCGACAACTCCCGCCGTTCGGGGTGCCCGTAGTCCTCGCACGCCCTCGACCACCGACTCGCGCCTCCCCTCGGTGCTGCTTTTCGTTCGCGTCGCGGTCAGCGATCAACGAGCCCACCCGTCCGGCGGGCGCCCGGCTGCCACGCCCGCGTGACGCCGCCGCCTTCTTGGCGAAGTTCCCGGCTGTAGTCCGAGAGCTGCACATGAAACGCCAGCTCGTGCCGGGGGTCCTCCGCCGCCTGGTCGATCCAGTCTCGCCACACCACGAGCGCGCACAGCACCTCCCGGTGCGCGGCATCCTCCCACCAGCCATCTTGCAGGTGCGCAAGCTCGCGCGGATAGCGACCGTAGAGGGCCACGATCGAGCCCCGCATATAGCTCCGCCATTCCGGGCTACCCAGAACGGGGCGCGGTGGAGAGTGAGCTGATCGCGCGCAACCCCGCCTGGAGCCGGGGGCGCAGGGTCCGCGAACGGGCGCCCCGCCGCAGCTACCTGGAGACAGCCACTCAGATCAAGGCCCTGCTCGACGCCGCGGGCGAGCTTGACCAGCAGGCACACCCGGCGTGCCAGCACATCGAGCGGCGCGCGATGCTCGCCACGCTGACATTCGCCGGCCTGCGAATCGGCGAGCTGTGCGCGCTGCGCTGGCGCGACGTGGACCTGGCCGGCGGATGGCTCCACATCGGCTCCACGACCGACGCCGGATGGCGGCGGGTGAAGACACGCGGCGCGCTCCGAGACGAGCTGCTCGCCGTCCGGGGACGCCAGCAGGACGCCTACCTCTTCCCGACGGCGAAGGGCGCACGGATGAGCGACGACAACTTCCGAGCGCGAGTCCTCGGGCGCCCGACCGCGGTGTTCGACGGCAAGGAGAGGAACGGCACGGGCGCCGTGGGCGGCGCGAACATGCGCCTGGAGGCCGCTGGCCTGCCGCCACTGCCGAAGCTCACGCCGCACTCGCTACGCCGGACGTTCTGCTCGATGCTGTACGCGCTTGGCGAGGACCCCGGCACCGTCATGGACGAAATGGGCCACACCCACCCCGCGCTCGCGCTCCGCGTCTACCGCCAGGCGATGCGTCGCGGCGAGGACGAGAAGGCCCAGCTCGGGGCGCTCGTGGAGGGCTCAACCGTACGCCCGGTGATTGCTGGGCGGACCCACGTCGACCCGCTCCCGTGCAACGGCTTGAAGCTTTCGGAGCGTCCGCCCAACGCTCATCTCGTCTTCCTCTCAGGATAGTTCGGTCAATAGGGTATTGTCCGGTCCGCCAACGGAAACCTATAGACCGGCGTGAAGTGGCAGATATCGGCAGACGAGCGCCTGAGACGGCCGCGGATGCCGCCGGGCGCAGAGCTGCCTGAGCGCCGAACCCTGCTCCACAGCGGGTATCCTGAGCCTTCCAGGGGCCATAGCTCAGCTGGGAGAGCGCCTGCTTTGCAAGCAGGAGGTCGGCAGTTCGATCCTGCCTGGCTCCACTTCAGGAAATGCCTGCTAATTGGTGTGTTTTGGGACTGGCGGCAGCGACGGATACCAGCAGGGACGAAGCAGGGACGAAGCATCGCTAGAGCGCGCAGCGGCGTACGTCGCGGCCGTCCGCGATCGAGAGCGGAGATGGTCGGGGGACGTGGCGCCCGGCTCTCCGAGGGCCCGGTGACGCCGACGACGACTACCTGATCGCCCTTGCGCAGACGCACGGGGCCGATGCGGCTGTCTCTGGTGGTCGGCACCTGCTCGATGTGGCCTCGAGCGAGTTGTCGGTGCTCACGCCGCGCGAGTTGGCCGATCGCTTGGGGCTCGCGCCCGTCGGCTGATGCCCGGCGTCATCGCTGCCGGCGGCGGATCTCGATGCGATGCCGGACGAGGGTTTGACCCCCGTCGCTCCCGTACTTTACCCCCGCGCAGGCAGCGGACTGTGGGCGCCGATCCTTGAAGAAGGGGAGGAACGACGGCTTGGGGTGGACGGCGACGACGCGGTTTGCGTCGAGCCAGACGCCCTCGAAGATGAGACTGAGGAACTGTCGCTTGGCGGCGGGCTCTGTCTCTTTTTCTCAGAACACGGTGAAGTCTTCGAGCACCTGCTGGGCGTGGTCGAGGTCGGGGAGCGGCTGCGGTGCGAGCGCTAAGAGCTCGGCGTGGATGGCGTCGCGGCGGGCGATGTACTCGGGGCGCTGCAGGTCGCCGAGTTCGTAGAGGTCACGCATCCGGGCGAGGCGCTCCTCGAGGGCGGAGCGGCGTTTGGCGGTCTCGCCGCTCTCGGGGACGGCGGTGCTGGCGAGGCGGCGCAGGATGTCCTCGCGGATCGCGGGGGTCGACGCGAACCCGGTGATGAACTTGACGAGCTGGGCCTCGATCTGCTCGGTGTGGGCGATCGGCTGGTCGCAGGAGCGGTCGGCGCGCCGCGTTGCGCAGTAGTAGCGGGCCGTCTGCTCGCGGCCTCCGGTGGTGCCCTGCATCTTGGCGTGGCAGCGCCGGCAGCGTGCCAGGCCACGCAGGAGGTAGCGCTGGGAGGGACGCCCGGGCTTCAGGTTGCGGGCGCGCTGACGGCGCATCTGCTGCACCCGGTCGAACAGGGCGTCGTCCACGATCGGCTCGTGCAGGCCCTTGATCGCCTTCGTGGTGTCCCTGCGCCCGGAGACGTACCCGGCGTATGCGGCGTATGCGGCGTTGCAGAGCATCTCCCTGACGGTGTCGATCCCAAACGGCCGGCCGCGGGTGGTGCCCGAGGCACAGCAGGACAAGGCCGGCTTCGCGCGCGCCGTGACGGCCGCGAAGACCAGGCTCGCCGAGATCGAGCATAACCCTCACGCGCTATCACAAGTTTGGTAGATCGAGGAGCCACGATGAAGCTATCCGACCTGCCCACACACGAGGAGGTGCTCTCCGAGCACCTCGACGCCGACCCCGAGTACCGCCACGAGTGGGAGCGCACCGCGCTCGCCCGCGCGATCGCGGCGAAGGTGATCGCCTACCGCGCCGAGCACGGCCTCAGCCAGACCGCGCTCGCAAAGCGCCTCCAGATGACCCAACCCGCCATCGCGCGCCTGGAGAGCGGCGAGCACAACCCCACCTTCCCCACGCTCCTACGCCTCTCCGACGCGCTCGGGATCGAGCTCGCGATCGACATCGTCCCCATCGGCAAGGAGCCGCAGCTCATCGGACAACGCGCCCGGCGCAACGCGCTGGAGGCGTTCGACGGCGACGGGTGCAGCGTCGTCGTGGCGGCCGCATAGAGCCCTGCTCGTGCTGCCCGCCACGCTGGGCCGGGCCAGCACGAGGAGAACTGTGCCCAGCAGCCCCAGTCCGTAGTCGAGCAGCGCCGCGAGCCGCCCGCACTCGTACGTCGGCAGGACCGCACGGGCCGGCGCTGGTGCGCGTCAGCTACGGCGGCGGCGGTTGAGCGAGGCCGTGTGTGTCACGGTTCCGCGTAGCCTTCGCAGAACTGCGTCGCTTCCGTGGCCTTTGCCTGGAGGTTTTCGGTGTAGACGGTCGAGCCGTCCGCCCCGAGCACCGTCAGTGCGGAGGGCAGCGCGCTGAACACGCCGTAGACGAGCGGCCCCTTCGCGTGCAGGCGCGGCTGCACCGGGACCACGTTCAGCGCGACGGGACCTTGGGGGGTTTGCGCCACCACCGACTCTCCTGGTGGCGCGAGGATTCCGTAGAGGATCGCGTAGGGGTGCGGGGCGCACCCGATCTGCAGCGACCAGGGGAACGCTTTGCTCGCGCTGAGTCCGATCGCTGGTTCATTGAGTTCCGGGTCGAGACCGGTGTTTACGCTGAGGGAAGGCTCGCCGTTGAAACTGCCGAAAGTGCTGATCGTGAACGTTTCCCCTTCGGGGGTGCGCCCGCTGGCGAGCTTTGTGCCTGTCAGACGTTCTTCAGGTTCCTTGCGTGGTTTGACACAGCGGTATCGCGGCAGTCTCACGGTGAGCACGACGCCCCCGCCGGCATCCAGCTCGGCGAGGGACACGGCGTGGCTCGTGCTGCCACGGATCTCCTGGGCGTAGATGCCCGCAGGGCCACCATCTCGTCGCCGTATGCGGACCACGCGCGACTGGATCGTCCGTCCGTCGGCGAGCATCAGCCTGACCGAGCGTACCGAGGCCGGGACCGCGGTCTGGATCGTCTCGATGCCCGCTTCGCAGAACACCGCGGGGTGCCCGTATTGGGGTGGGGAGAGGCAGATGGGTTGTTGGGGCCGCCCACGCTCAGCACTTCGGGAGCGTCCGGCCGGGTGTATGCGACCGTCGCCCACCGATGGCAAGAGCCCGGAGTGCTCAGCGGGCCGGACCCGGTGCTCACTTCGAAGCGAGTGCCGGCGGCGGTGCGTCCGTGGCCCAGAGTGATCCGCTTGGGTGGCTCTTCGGTCTCGGCGTGCGGGAACCCGACGATTCGAGCCAAGCCGAGAAACGTCCGCAGGCCGGCCTCGCCGTTGGCGAGGAGTTTGCTTTCGACCGCGTTGGTCTTCCGGATCAGCGCTCGATCCGATGCGTTCTCGTAAGGCTTCGGCAGCGTGCTCAGCTTCAGCAGCGTGCCCAGGTAACGTGCTGCCTTCAGTTCGGAGTTCCTCCTCCGCGCTGCTTCTGAAGTCTCGAATTCCCGGCGGGCCGCCGACAGGGCACGATAGCCGCTCTGGGCCCACGCTCTTGCGTCGGCGCAGAACGGCGGGCGGGGGCGGAGACGCCTTCGCGCATGGCCGTGGCTCCGAGCGCCGAGGCGATCGCCGGGTTGCTCCACGACAGCGGGCGGACTTCGGCGGCGTAGGCTTCTTCAGCCGGGGGATCCGAGCGCTCGCCGGGCTGGGCGAGCGCCGCACCGAGCTCCCCTTTGATCGTTTGCTTCTGCTGGGTCAGGCGGGCGTTTTCGCCCCTGACACGGGGTGGGGGCGCCGGAAACCGGGACGGTTCCTGCGGCATCCCCGACACCACCCCTGGGCATTCTTCGAGCTATCTGCCTCGCCGCGGCGCTCTTCGCATCGCGCGCCGTGGCTGCCGCGTGCAACAGCGCCGTGGCGAGCCTGAACTTGGCGAGCAGGTAGGCGTGCGTGGCCTGGGCGTCGGAGCTCGACGCGGCAGCGATCGGCACACC
Source organism: uncultured Solirubrobacterales bacterium (assembly GCA_963771915.1). Taxonomy (GTDB): domain Bacteria; phylum Actinomycetota; class Thermoleophilia; order Solirubrobacterales; family Solirubrobacteraceae; genus Palsa-744. The sequence goes on from CAVYVD010000001.1 coordinate 1,951,761, forward strand.
GCCGTACAACGCCGCGCAGGCGAGGACGAGCGCGGCGCCGACCCGTCCCCTCCGTCGTCCCGGCCACTGCTTCCGCCGTGGGCGCTGCGGCAGTTCGCGGCGCCGACTGCCTTCGTTCGCATTCACAGACGGCGAGCATATAGCGCACCAACAGACCGGACTTCCTCGACCACGCCGGCCTGCGACCACCAGTCCGGTCGGGCCGGCAGTCCACGGCGCACCTCAGTCTACGCAGGCACAACGGGCGGCGGCTCCCGCCACACCTCAATCTCCTCCGGGGGCAAAGTCCGGCCCCGACCCTCGTCGCTCCCGTCGAAGTACCACCCGACTTCCGCACGAGGTAGGTGCGTGTAGAGCCAGGAATCCTCGATGAATGCTGGGGATACTGGGCTTTGTGCGGCTTGTGCGTGTGTGCTTACCGCCTGAGGGCGTGTCAGGCGGGGGTGATGTTCCCGAAGCGTGGGGGCTCGGGGACGCCGAGGGCGGGTGTGTAGCTCGCGTTGGGTGCGGGTGAGCTCGGTGGTCTGGGTGAACTGGCCGTCCTGGCCTGAGAAGAGTCCTTGGCGGATCGTGCCGAGCTCTGCTCGGATGGTGCGCCAGGTCTCGCTGGTGCGCGTCTCGGCGACGCGGATAATCACGAGCGCGAGGAAGCAGATCAGGATGTGCGCGCGGATACGCTCGTCCTTGGAGTGGGAAACGGGTCGTAGGCGCAGCACGCCCTTGAGGTCGCGGAAGGAGCGCTCGGCTTCCAAGAGTTGCTTGTAGCCGAGCGCGATGTCCTCGGTGCTGAGGCTGGGGTCTGAGGTTCTGAGCAGGTACTTGCCGTCCAGGCGCTCCTCGCTTTTGATCTTCTGGTGGTCGAGCACGAGCCGACCGGTCTTGGTCTGGCGCAGGTATTTGGACCTCTTTGACGACCGTCTGGTCGTTGGTGTTGCCCGGCCAGACCCAGCAGCGCACCGGGATACCCTCGCGGGTGACCGCCAAGCCGATCACGACCTGCGGCAAATCGGGACGGTGATCCTTGGAATGACCCAGGCGCCGTAGCGGCCCGTCATCCTCACCGGTTTCACTCGATTCCTGCTGCTCGTCTGTCCCCTCGGAGGGTTCGGTCTCCCAGTAGGTCGAGGTGGCGTCGAAAAAGATCACGTCAACCTCGAGGTTCAGCAGCGACGCGACGCTGAAGAACACCGATTCCTGCACGCGCTCAGAGCATTCGAGCAGGAAGTCCATCGCACGGTAGAGCTCATCGTCTGAGACACCCTGAACACCGTCGATCACGACATCACGCCCGACCCACCGTGTCGCCTCCAACTTCGACGCGGGCTCCAGAGCGCGCTGGCAGACCATCGTGAAGATCGCGCGCTCCACACCGGCGCGGCCACGACCAGGACCAGCAGCGACACGAGCGATCGTCTTCCCGATCCCGAGCTCTGCCCATAGCGCGTCGATGACATGGGGGCCACCGCACTCCGGCGCGCACACGAACTCGAACCCATGTGGGGCGCCCGCCCGCAGCGCCTCTTCACCGCCGAGGAACCGCTGGATCGAGCGCACCAAACGCTCCAGCGCCTCACGGTCGAGCATGTCCTCACGACCGAGGTTGTGGATCACCTTCGCGACCGGCACACCACGCTCGTTGCGCTCGTTGCGCTCCAACGCCAGATAGCGCACCACCTCCCCGCCCTTGGTCCGCCGCGATGTCGTCCGCAGATACATCCTGCCTACACGCTAACCACACGAGCCGACGAACACAAGCCCACAACCACAAAACGTGTGCCTACAAGATTTCAGCTCCCAGCGAACAAAACCCCAGTATTCATGCGGACTTCAGCCCACGAAAGCCCGAAATCCACCTACCTCGTGCGGAAGTCGGGTGAAATAGGCGCCCATGACCCCAAGGGAGATAACGAGACTCATCCGATGCGGAACACGGGATGCCGGGGAGCGACGCGGCGCAGCTCCTGCTCCTCTGCATCCGGGCCGACGCCGTCGAAGAAGACCCCCACCTCGAACCTCCAGCGCTTCAGATAGGCGCGCAACACCGGCGCCTTCTCATCGTCGGCGAGCTCGGTCGCGGTGAAGCGCTCGCTGCGGGGACCCACGAGCAGTCGACCCTCGCCGCTCGCGCGCAGATTGCGCACCCACTGCGTGTTCCCCCGCGGCGCGACGAGGTAGCGCCGACCGTCGAAGGTGAGCAGGTTGACTGGCGTGCGGCGCGGTTGGCCGCTGGTCCGTCCCCGGACCTCCAGGACGCGGGTGCCGACCACGCTGATCCCAAGTCGCGTGAGGGTCGCCACGAGACGGTTAAAGACGTTCGTCGTGAACCAGCCCGGGCGCTGATAATGCTCGCTCATCGCCCGGGCAGGCTATCGCTTCACCCTGGCAGTGAGCAGGTCACGCGCCGGCCTCGCTCGCCTTCTTGGTGCGGCGCGCTGAAATGCCGGCTGGAAGGTCGATCTTGGTGACGTGCAGCGCTTCGAGGAACGCGAGTCGCTGCGCGAGGCTGTCGCCGTCGCGGACGAGAGCCCAGGCGGGCCCCGTGCGGCGGGCGATCGTTGGCGGGACAAGCACACTCCAAAATGTCCTGCGCTCGCTTTCTCGCAGGATCTGCTCGGCCCGCGCGCGTCCCCCTCTCCTGGTGTCCACGGCGAGAATCCGCCTCGCCTCCGCAGGGCTGAGCGGCGGGAGGTGTACCTCGCGCTGGACTGCAGGGATCTCCACGACCCCCGTGTGTCCCGGCACCGGGATTGCGCCCCAGAGCATTGCGGGCGGCTTTCCCGGCGAGTGGGCGTTGAGCAGGATCGCGGTCTCATAGCTGACCCCGCCGAGGGAGAACCAGGTGTGCAGGCATGTGAGCCAGCCGGGAGTGGTGATCGCGGGGTCGGGGGCGATCTTGGTCGCCACCTGGCCCCATTCGGTGCGTACCCCCGCAAGCGTTGAGCTCACCGCGCAGCGCCCCTGGGATGGGGGTGCCTGCGGCGATTGCCAGTAGCTGTTGGGGAGCGTGAACGTCTGCGATTTGCCGACTGGGATCGTGTGGCCGGAGGCGTCGAGCAGCGTCTCGCTCAGCGCGGGGCCGAGCTGGGAGCGGGGGAAGCCTCCCTGGATGGTTTGGGGGCTGAGCCCGGGGTTCAGCACCGAGCCGCGCGAGCCCGGTGGGCGGTAGAAGACGATCTGCTTCGCTCCCGGGGCAAGTCCGGGCGCGGATTAGGCCTTGAAGGTGCCGAGGTGCGCCACCCGCATCGCGGCGACGCGGGGGCCGGTGAAGAGCGCATCGATCTCCCCTTCCGACCCGACCCGTTCCTCGCGGCGGGATTTTTCTCCGCCGCCGTAGATGGGATCGGCGGCGGTGGGAAGCTGCCCGTTGCAGCTCCCCTCGTTGACGACCGTCACACACACCCCCACGTTGCCGGCCTGCAGCGACGGTGTGACACCCATCAGCGCCGGCTGACCCCCGGCGAACGCGCGCCCGTGCAGGAGCGTCAGCTTCAGCGGGCTCTCCGGCGGCGGCTCGCCCGGCGCTCCCGAGCTGCTGTTGCCGCCGCCACCGATCAGCAGCGCCGATATCGCGATCAGGACAGCGCCGGCGCCGAGCGCGACGCCCGCCGTGCGCCTGCGGCGTTGGCGCCGTCGCGCCTCTTCGATCACGCCGCTCTCGATCTCGACCGCGGGGGATGGTGCTGCCTGGGGCGGCGGGATGGTCACAGGCACGCGGGCGCTCCCTTCATAGTGATGAGCATGGTGCTAATATGAATAGCATAATGCTTGGGAGCATCGACCGCTCGGACCCCACGCCCCTGCACGACCAGGTCGCCGCGCAGATCCGCCGCGCGATCGCGGAGGGCGAGGCGAAGCCAGGCGAGCGCCTGCCCCCCGCCCGCGATCTTGCGGCGGTGATGGCGGTCAACACCAACACGGTGTTGCGTGCGCTGCGTGCGCTGCGTGAGGAGGGTCTCCTGGAGTTCCGCCGCGGGCTCGGCGTGCGCGTCAGCGGCACCCCCCAGCGCGGCGCGGTCATCGCACGGGCTCGCGAGCTCGTCGGCTTCGCCCGCCAGCAGGGCTATCCGCCCGAGGAGCTGATCTCGATCATTCAGAGCATCCGTTGAGCGGTCCCGCGACACACTCAATCTCAGCTCGCGGCACCGGCACCGGCACCGTCAGCCGTGCGTGGCGGCGACGCTCGGTCCAGCTCAGGGCACCCTCAACGTGAAGCGTCCCACGATGTGCTTCACCGTTCCGCCCGCTTCTTCCAGATTGCCGGGTCCCGTCTGGTTCTCGAAGACGATCTCGCCGGTGAGCACGCCGGGATGAAGGCCCCGGCCCAGGCCCCGGCCAAGGCGCATCGTCTCGCTCTCTCCGGCGGCGGGAAATGCCGGCCTGGGCTTGCCGAAGCTGCTCACCTTGGGGGGCTGTCCGGTTTCGTGCCATTCGACCCAGTAGCCGCTTCGTGCGGTGTTGGCCGCCACGCGGGAGGTGAACCGCACGAGCGCTTCGTATCCCCCGCGCCTGGAAGGAAGGAGACGCACGTGCAGCGGGGAGAGCACCTGCGCCGCGGTCGGCGCGGGGGTCTTGAAGGGCGTCCATCCGACGGGCACCCTCAGCTCGGGCGTGCACGCGTCCCCGCCTCCGATCCAGCTGCGCGAGGTCAGATGGCAGGTGGCGCCGTCTCGGTAGTGCAGTTCGGTGATGGGCCCGTCGACCGGCACCACGTCCTGGGTGCCGCCGGCGCTGAAGTTGAAGAGCTGCTTCGGCGAGGCCCTGGTGACCAGCAGGTAGGCGCCCTCCGGCCCGGCTGTGGCCTGCGTGTGGCGGTGGCCGTCGAGGACGTAGGTGATGCTCTCGGCGTCGGGGCCGAGCAGGCCGTAGTAGAGGTCGCGCTCGTCGGCCTGGGGGCAGACGGGGTAGGGCTTGCGCTTGCCGTCTTCGGCGAAACGTTCGTAGGGACCCGCGGTGCTCGGGACGCACGTGTCCCACACGTAGCCCTCCCACGCGCTGGCCGGAAGATCGCCGAGGGTGGCGTTCAGGAAGAGACGCTCGCGGCCGTCCAGGAGCGTGCACCCGCCCTTCGCCCCGAAGGCACCAGCCGCGAACTCGTGGAACTTCCCGTCGTCGTGGAACGCGTTGTCCTGCCCGATGGCACCGACTTTCCCGTCCACCAGCCGCCCGACCTGGACGCAGCCTTCGCCGACCTTCTCGCTGTACATGCGCATCCCCCACGGCGGTCCGCCAACGGGGTCGGGGGTGGAGAGCGGGAGCAGACGCACGGTGCCCTTGACGATTCCGCCGCCGCGCAGCTCGGCCAGGCGCTGGGTAAGCGGTTCGCCGGCGGGCGCGCCGATCTGGATCACGCCGCCCGCCGCGAGCGCTCCCGCGGTGATCAGGAGGGTCGCGGCGAACACGATCGCCGCCGCGCGCCTGTGCCCACGCCGTACCCACCACGGCCGAGTCCTGCGCCTGGCGCGGACCGAGCGCCTCAGCTGGCTCTCGAGATCATCGAATACGTCGCTCACGACCCCTCCCTCATTCCGGCGCGCAGCTGCTCCAGGCCGCGGTGCACGCGTTGACGGACAACCTGGGGGGAGCACCGCATGCGCGTCGCGATCTCGCCGTACTCCTCCTCCTCGACCACCCGCGCGAGCAGTACCGTGCGCGTGTCCTCTGGGAGCTCCCGTAGGGCCCGCGTCAGAGCGCTCTCGCCACTGCTGGCGCGCTCCTCCACGAGCGCGAGTCCGGCGTCGTCGAGGACGAGCGGCTCCATGCTCAGTCGCCGCCGCGCCGCGTCCGCGACGCGGGCATTGCGAAGGCTTTCCCTGAGCTTGTTGCGCGCGATCCCGAAGAGCCACGCCACCGGAGGAGCATCGCCCCCGTAGGTGCCTGCGCTCACCACGACCGCCGCGAATGTCTCCGCGGTGAGATCCAGCGCGAGCTCGCGATCCCCGACGCGCCGCAGGAAGAACGCCAGAACCGCGTCCAGGTGCGCCCGGTAGAAGGCGGAGAACGCCTCCTCGTCCCCGGTCGCGCAGCGGCGCAGCGCATCGGTGTGGTCTGCTCGCAAAGGTGGCACCACCCCCATCGTTGCGCGAGGGGTCCTCTTTGTGACGCGGCCCGCGCGAGTCACCGAAAGGCGCCGGTCACGGCCCTTGAACCGGGTGCTATCAGTAGTGGCTCCGCCTCGGGACCGGCGGGGCGGACCTCGAACCCGACTGCAAGGAGAGCGGGCGATGCTCGACGACGGACGACAGCCACCACGGAGACCCACCCACCGCGCATGACCGAGACCCACCAACCGCCGGCGGCAGCGAGTTCGCGGATCCCCGCGGGCGGCCAATCGCCCGAGCTTGGCCAGCACGACGACCGCGAGCGCTGGCTGGCGCTCTACGTGCTGTGCGCGGGGGTGCTGATGATCGTGCTGGACGGCACGATCGTGAACGTCGCGCTGCCCACGATCCAGCGCGAGCTCGGCTTTACGCAGTCGGCGCTGGCGTGGGTGATCAACGCCTACCTGATCGCCTTCGGCGGCCTGCTGCTGCTCGCGGGGCGCCTCGGCGACCTGGTCTCCCGCCGGGGCGTGTTCCTGGGGGGCCTGGCGGTGTTCACGAGCGCCTCGCTGGTGTGCGGCCTCGCGCAGGACCAGACGATGCTGGTGGCGGCGCGCTTCGTGCAGGGAGCCGGCGGCGCCGCGACCTCGGCGGTGGGGCTGGGGATGATCGTGACGATGTTCCCCAAGCCGCACGAGCAGGCGCGGGCGATCGGCGTGTACGCCTTCGTGGCCTCCGCGGGCGGCTCGATCGGGCTGCTCGCGGGCGGCCTGATCACGCAGGCGCTCGACTGGCACTGGATCTTCTTCGTGAACGTCCCGATCGGGATCGCCACGGCGGTGCTCGCGCGGCGTCTGATCGCGGCGGACAGGGGCGTGGGCCTGCGCGAGGGCGCGGACATCCCCGGGGCGGTGCTGATCACGGGCGCGCTGATGCTGAGCGTCTACACGATCGTCAAGCCGGCGGCCGAACAGGGCTGGGGCGCGGCGCGCACGCTGGAGCTCGGCGCGGTGGCGCTGGCGCTGCTGGTGGGGTTCGTGGCGCGCGAGGCGACCGCGCGCACGCCGCTGATCCCGCTGCGGATCTTCCGCTCGCGCAACGTCAGCGGGGCGAACCTGATCCAGGCGCTCACGGTGGCGGGCATGTTCTCGGTGTTCTTCCTCGGCGCGCTGTACATGCAGAGGGTGCTCCACTACGACGCGCTGCAGATCGGCCTGGCGTTCCTGCCGACGACGCTGGTGATGGGGACGATGTCGCTGCGCCTCTCCGAACCGCTGATCATGCGCTTCGGCGCGCGGCGCACGCTGATCCCGGGACTCGTATCGATCGCGGTGGGCCTCGCGCTGTTCACGCGGGCGCCGGTGCAGGGCAGCTACGTGAGCGACATCCTGCCGACGATGATCCTGCTCGGCGCGGGCATCGGGGGATCCTTCCCGGCGCTGATGAAGCTCGCGATGTCGGGCGCCACGCCGAGCGATGCGGGCCTGGCGTCGGGTCTGGTGAACACCACGGTGCAGGTCGGCGGCGCGCTGGGGCTGGCGGTGGTGGCGACGCTCGCGGCGACCCGCACCAACAGCCTGCTGGCGCGGGGGCACTCACACGCAAGCGCACTGACCGGCGGCTACCAGCTGGCGTTCACGGTCGGAGCGGGACTGATCGTGGCCGCGCTCGCGGTCGCCCTCGCGGTGTTGCGCCCCGAACGCCAGACGAGCGAGCAGCCCGTCGCGGAGCACGAGCGGGCCGGAGAGCCGGCGTACTCCGAGTCCTAGGGGGTGGCGCAGCCGGCTGCTGGCCGGGGAGCCGGGCCCTTCTTTGCCAGTCCTAGAGGGTGGCGCAGCCAGCCGGGGCCCGGCGAGCGGGGCCGCGCTCGTGCCGGTCGTCGGGTTGGGATGGGGGAGGGGCGGCGTCCGCGGCTCGTGGACCGGGCGTGCTCAGCCGCCCCGCCCGCGCGCGAGGGCCGTGCGGCGGAAGAGCTCGGTGACCCCGAACAGCGGCGCGACACGCTCCGAGAACCCCGGGGCGAGCTGCGCGAGGGCGAGCGCGGGGCGGATCGGGGCGCCGCTCTCGATCACCTCGGGCAGGTCGCGGCGGATCGCGCGCACGACGGCGTCGACGACCTTTGCGACGGTGGTCTCGCCCATCAGGCGGTTGGCCCGGATGCCCTGCTCGACCATCCGCTGGTACATGCCGTCCCCCGCGATGAAGCCGGGGCAGACCACGGAGAAGCCGACGGGCTCGTGGCGATACTCGGCGCGCAGCGACTGGTTGAGCCCGATCAGCCCGGCCTTGGTGGCGGCGTAGGGCTCGTCGTAGGCGGGGCCCACCTTGCCGCCGAGCGAGGAGATGAAGACCACGTGGCCGCGGCGGCGGGCGAGCATGCCGGGGAGTACCCGATGGGTGAGCAGCAGGGGGGCGGTGAGGTTGAGATCGACCATCCCGGTGAGCTCCTCGCGCGTGAGGGCGGTGAAGGCTCCGGCCAGCTCCATGCCGGCGTTGTTGAGCAGCAGGTCGATCGGCCCGAGCGCGGCCTCGGCGCGCTCGAGGAGCGGATCGACCTGGTCAAGGTCGGAGAGATCGGCGGGGAGCGCAGCGGTGCGCACACCGAGCCCGTCCAGCTCCTGCGCGAGGGCGCTCAGCGCATCCCCGCGCCGCGCGGTGAGCGCCACGTGCATCCCCTCGCGCGCCAGGCGCCGCGCGAGGTGGGCGCCGAGCCCGCCGGATGCCCCGGTGACCAGCGCGGTGCGGCCTGCCAGGTCCTCCACGGAATCTCCTTCGCTCGTTTTTTGGGGCGTGCTGTCGGACGATGTTAGGCGTTCGTGCTCCGTGCGCGGGCGGGCGGGGCGTGGCTGGCGAGGGAGTGTGGGGGGCCGGTGCTGTTTCGTTTTCGTAGTGTCATGTAACCGGGACCGAGCGGGGCGGTATCTTCGGGCAGTGACCCGCCTGGAGCGCAACGTGAACATCGCCGCGGTGGTGGTACCGCTGCTTGGCGTGATCCTCGCGGGGGCGCTGCTGTGGAACCGCTTTCTCGGCCCGCGGGATCTCGCGATCTTCGCGCTGATGTACGCGCTGAGCGCGATTGGGATCACGGTGGGCTTCCACCGCCTGCTCACCCATCGCGCCTTCCAGACCCACCGTTCGCTGCGCTACGCGCTGGCGGTGGCGGGCTCGATGGCGCTCCAGGGGCCGGTGATCGACTGGGTGGCCGACCACCGCAAGCACCATGCGTTCACCGACGAGGAGGGCGACCCGCACAGCCCCCACGCTGGTCGCGGGGCGGGCCTGGGGGGGATGGCGAGCGGCCTGTGGCACGCGCACGTGGGGTGGCTGTTCAGCACCCACGGCCAGGCCTCCTCGAAACGCTTCGCGCCGGATTTAGTGGAGGACTCGGGGATGCGCCGCATCAATCGCTCCTTCCCGTGGATCGCACTGGCGTCCCTGGGAATCCCCTTCCTGCTCGGCCTCGGGCTCAGCGGGGGCTCGCTGCCCGCGGCGCTCGCCGCCCTGCTGTGGGGCGGGCTGGTGCGGATCTTCCTCGTGCATCACATCACGTGGAGTATCAACTCGATCTGCCACTTCTTCGGCAGCCGGCGCTTCGACACGGAGGACCGCTCGACCAACGTCTTCTGGCTGGCGCTGCCCTCGCTGGGGGAGGCGTGGCACCACAACCACCACGCCTTCCCCCGCTCGGCCTTCCACGGCCTGCGCTGGTACGAGTTGGACCCCTCGGGCTGGCTGATCCTCGCGATGGCGAAGGTCGGTCTCGCGTGGGACGTGGTGCGGGTGACCCCTGAGCGCGAGCACGCGAAGCTCGCGCCGGCGGGCCCCACGCCCTGAGCGATTTCACAGGTTCGACCGCAACTACACCTACGCCGCCGTGTCGTAGCGGCCAGACCATCGCCCGCACGGCGAGGTCACCGGTGTCCACTGCTCCCAGGAGGCTCATAGTGCTACCGAACCCCATGCGGCGCGTCGCGATGCTCATCGGTGCGCTGTCACTGCTTGCGCTGGCAGGCCCCGTGGCCTCGGCCGGGGCGCTTGAAATCGCGACTTCGCAGATCACCTCGCCCGCCGGCCCGACCTATGCGCTCAACGACGAAGGCGAATCCTCTCCGCCGCCTGCGTTCACCGTCGAAGGCACCACGAATGTCACCGAAAGGCTGGCGCTGCGCTGCTACTACGGGCCGGGAGCCCCCAAGCCGTTCAGCGCCCTGGGGGAAGTGGAACCGGAAGGCAAAACGTTCAAGCTGACAGTCGAGCCGAAATTGCTGCCGAGCGGTCCATGCGTCCTGCGGGCTGTGCCGTCCACCGACAAAGCGGAACGTGCTCCAGGTGTGCCCGCCGAAGAAGCGGCGGATCCGTTCCACGGGCCGCGCATCGTCGGCTCCCGGTTCACGCTCCACCAGACAGGTGGCATCGACCAGGACTACGGACTGGTATTGAGCACGTTCGTCGGACACTTCAACATAGATTCGGTGGGGGATTGTGGTCTGGAATATTCCTACCTGTACACACCGGAAACGCTCGCTCTCAGCAACGGCCTGTTCGACTGCAACGCCGTGCTGTATCAGGAAAACGACATCGCCCTCCCGCCGGGCTCCTCGACTCGCTCGGAGCTGCAGATCGACGGCGCCAACGCCTACAGCCCGGCGGCGGCGAGCGCCGTCGAAGGCATCCTCAAAGTCAAAGGCGTGCTCCCCGGCGCCCCGCAGGTGCTGGTTGCCAGGTCGTTCAACCCCCTGACCGGCCTCGCCACCGTCACCGAGACCGACCCGATCGTCAGGTGCTCGCCGTCGACCGCCTTCCCGCCGACCACGAGCAGCTGCACGAGCTTCGTCTCCACGGGGGTGGATCTGGAACGCGAATGGACGACGAGCAGTGCCGATCAGGTGGCGGCGATGACGGACACCTGGCACTCGACCGACGGCGCGGCCCACTCCCTGAACGCGCTCTACGACCAGGAGACCGAAAACGCCAACGAAGTGGGCGGCGCGTATCAGTTCCCGGGCACCAACGTGTTCGCAGCCACCACCGCGGGGCAGACCGTGACCCTGCCGGCGGGCCTGGGGAGGATCTACTACAAGGAGGACGCCGCGACACCGGGCGAAGGGGACGGCGTGCACCCGCAGGGGGCGATCGTCTACGACACCCCGCCCAGCGGCCCGATCTCGGTGTACCGCGGAACCGCCGCGGAAGAAGGCTACAACGGCTTTCAGATGCCCTATCAGGCCACGATCCCGGCAGGCGGGACCTACACCCTGCGCATGGCCTTCATCCAGGCCTTCAAGCTATCCGAAGTCGAATCGCTGGCCTCGGGCGTGCTCGCGGGCTACCCCCCGAGCTCGCCCCCGACGCTGAGCATCTCCTCACCCGCGAATGGGACGACGGTGTCCACGCCGAACGTCACCGTCTCGGGCACCGTCTCGGACACGAGGGCGATCACCTCGTTCACGGTGGACGGGCATGTGGTGAGCGTGGGAGCGGGGGGCGTGTGGTCGACGAGCGTCCCACTCGTCGAGGGCGCCAACGCCATCAAGGCGCTCGCGATCGACCAGGCGGGCTTCTCCACGGAAAGGTCGGTGAGCGTGACCTACACGCCCCCGCCGCCGCCCGTGGCGCACGCCTCTCAGGTGGGCTCCGCCAAAGGGACCGGCGGCGAGGTGACCTTCACGATCTCCTGCACCGGCGTCGCGGGCACGAGCTGTGAAGTCGAATCGACTCTCACAACCATCGAGGCGACCCACAACGGCAAGCCCATTGCCGTATCCGCGCGGCACCGCGGCGGAAACCGCTCCACGAAGGTCACCGTTGGTTCCTCAAAGGTGACGATCCCCGCGGGCCAGCGGATCACGGTCGCGATCGCTCTCAACGCCGCCGGCGCCAGCCTGCTGGCCCGTTTTGGCAGGCTGCCAGTTCATCTGGACGTGCTCCTCTTGAGCGCCGGGCACCGCTCGACGATCATCGCCCAGAACCTCACGATCAGACCGCTCCGCAGGCCGAGGCAGAAAGCACACCACCGCCGCCACCACCACCACCGGCGCTGAGCGCTGGGGGCCGCGGGCCGGGACGTGGGCACCCGCACTGCGCGGGGGGGCGGCTTTTCGGGAAGATGCCGTCGGTGAACCTCGAGTACGAGTTGCAGACCCACCGGGTGGAGGACCGCCATTGGTGGTACCGCGGGCGTCGCCGGGTGCTGGAGCGGACGATCGAGCGCCTCGCGCTGCCTCCCCGTGCGCGCATCCTCGACGCGGGGTGTGGCAGCGGGCGCAACATGGTGGACCTCGCGCACTACGGCGAGGTCACCGGCGTGGAGCTCTCCGAGCCCAGCGCCGAGCTCGCCCGGGGTCGCCACGTGGGCGAGGTGGTGGAGGGCTCGGTGATGGAGATGCCCTTCCCTGCCGACTCCTTCGACCTGGCCCTGTGCCTCGATGTGATCGAGCACCTCGAGGACGACCGCGGGGCGCTGCGCGAGCTGCGCCGCGTGCTGGCCCCCGGCGGGACGCTGCTGGTGACGGTGCCCGCCTACCAGTGGCTCTGGAGCGGCCACGACGAGGTCAACCACCACCACCGCCGCTACAGCCGCGCCACCCTCCAGGGCGCCGCGCGCGAGGCCGGCTGGGAGTGCGTGCGCACGACCCACTTCAACTCCCTGCTGCTGCCCGCCGCGATCGCGCTGCGCGCGCTCGACCGCCTGCATGCGCGCGCCACCGAATCGAGCCTCGACCTGTGGGTGCCCCCCGCCCCGTTGAACTGGCTGCTGCAGCAGCCGCTCAACCTCGAGGCCGCCCTGGTCGGGCACGGGGGCCGCATTCCTGTCGGCCTCTCGCTGCTGGCCGTGCTGCGCTAGGGCCCCGCCTCAGAGAGCGGGGTCTGCGGCGGGGCGCATCCTGAAGGTCCAGGCGCGGTTGGCGATAAACGTGGTCACCGTGACCACGGCGGTTGCGCACACCTGGGCGAGGAGCTTGTCCAGGTGTGCGTGGTGGACCAGCAGGTACAGGAGGATCTCGTTGATGCCCAGGCCGCAGGTCTGCACGATCCCCCAGCGGACCGGCGTGAAGGCGTCGCCGACGTGCTCACGGAACGTCCAGCGGCGGTTGAGCAGGAAGCCGTTGGTGGCGCCCACCGCGAAACCGATCGCCGACGCCGCCAGGTACCACACCCCGAATACCCGCAGCAGCACGGTGTACACGACAAGCGTGAGCAGCGTGTTCGAGATGCCCACGATCCCGAACTTCACGAACTGCGCCGCGATCGGGGCTTTCAGCTTCCCCTTAGGCGCGTCCTCTAGGTTGGCCGCGTCCTCTACTCTTTCCACGCCTGCTACTTAACCAGCTTGGAAGGCCCCATGTCCGACTCCCCCCCCGCAGCCCCACCCTCCTCAGCGTGGTCGCCCCGGTGTACAACGAGGAGGAGCTCGTCGAGCGCTTCGTGCGCCGCGCCTGCGCCGCCGTCGCCGACTACACCTTTGAGCTCGTGCTCGTCAACGACGGCTCCACCGACGCCACCCCCGAGCTGCTCGACCGCATGGCGGCGGAGGATCCCCGCATCAGGGTCGTGCATCTCTCCCGCAACTTCGGCCACCAGGCGGCGCTCACCGCGGGGCTGGAGCACGCGGCGGGGGATGTCGTCGCGATGATCGATGCCGACCTCCAGGACCCCCCGGAGCTGATTCCCACGATGGTCGCCCGCTGGGAGACCGGCGCCGACGTGGTCTACGCCGTGCGCCGCCAGCGCGAGGGCGAGACAGCCTTCAAGCTCGCCACGGCGTCCTGGTTCTACAAGCTCTTCGACAAGCTCGCCCAGGTCGACCTCGAGCCCAACTCCGGCGACTTCCGACTGCTCGACCGCCGGGCCCTCGACGCACTGCTGACGATGACTGAGCGCTCCCGCTTCCTGCGCGGCATGACCGTCTGGGTGGGCTTCACCCAGACCGCGGTCCCCTACGAGCGCGACGCCCGCCACGCCGGGGAGACCAAGTACACCCTGCGCAAGATGCTCCGCTTCTCACTCGACGCGATCGCCTCCTTCTCCCACGTCCCCCTGCAGCTCGCCACCTACGTGGGACTCCTCTCCGCGGGCCTCGCCTTCGTGGCGATTCCCGTCGTCGCGGGGCTGCGCCTCACCGGCTCCTACCTCCCCGGCTTCGGCTCGCTGACGATCGCGATCCTCCTGCTCGGGGGCATCCAGCTGATCGCGCTCGGGGTGATCGGGGAGTACGTGGGGCGCATCTACGACGAGGTCAAGCACCGCCCCCTCTACATCGTGCGCGACGAGCGCAACCGCCCCCACGACACCGGCGGTCCCGTCGCGCCCATCGCCCGCGCGGGACTGCCCGCGCGGGTGCCCGAGCGCATCTCCTGAGCCCCGCGTGGGCCCCAGCGTCCCGGCAGTGCGACGAGGTGTGGACGCCACCCCCGCCGCGGAGGGTCGATAATGGAGGCATGAGCGACACCCCGAGCGCCGGGGCGACACCCGAGGAGGCACTCATGGAGCATCGCCAGGAGCGCGTCCGCATCGAGACCGCCCGCCACAGCATCGAAGGCCTGATCACGCTCGCCCGCGACGGGTATCGCAGCCGTGTCTCCGACGTGCTGAACGCCTCCGAGCGCGATTTCCTCACACTCACCGAGGTCTCCCTGACGCCCCTCGACGGCGGGCCTCCCGAGAGCCACCCCTTCCTCGTGGTCGCCCGCCGTCATATCGTCTTCGCCGTCAGCCCCCCCGAGGAGCCCGAGGGGTAGGGCCTAGCGGTCCGCGCCCACGAGCCCCATCTGCCCGGTTGACGCTCCCGCGAGATCGCCAAGCCGAGGGCGCGGCAGAGAGAAACAGACAGCTTGGCGGGGAGCTGACCGCCCGCGGTGCCGAGCGCTGTTAGGTGATCCTCGTCACCGAGACCCACGGGCGCGCGGGGGATCGGCGAGGCCTGCGGCTCCTAACGCTCCGATTGACCGTTCGGACTCAGTCCACCGGGGTCTCAGGCCGCCAGATATGCTGGCGCATGCTCTTGCCTAGAGGGAGCATCTGAACCGAGGGGGCCGCAGTGGCGACTGACCTGCTGTCGAGGATACGCACCGAACTCCAGCTGCGCATGGCGGAGCTCCGCCCGCTGCTGGACGAGTACGAGCGCTTGACCACAGCAGCCGACACGCTCGCCTCCATCGAGGCGCAGGCGGCGCTCCCCGATGCCTCCCCGGTAGCGCAGACGCCGGGGCCGTCTGCGCCCCCTCGCCGCCGCGTGAGCGACCGATCGAAGATCGGCCGGCGAGGTTCGGCGGCCGGAGCGAGCGAGCCAGCGACCTCCGTGCCGAGCGCCCCGGAGCAGTCGCGCGAGCACGCCACGCCCCCGCCAATCGTCGCCGAGCCCGAGACGGACGCGGGGGCCCTCCCCGAGTCCTACGGCGAGGAGGAGGAGCAGGAGGAGCATAAGCCGGCTTCGCCGGACGACGTCCAGCAGGCAATTCTTGCAGCCCTCGAACACGGTTCCCATACGGTGAGCGAGCTGGTGATGGTCACGGCTATGCGCGGCTCTGACATTCGCGGCAACCTCGGCCGCCTCGCAAGACGGGGGAAGCTCACGAAGGTCAAGCGCGAGGGCGACGGCAAGACCGCCTATACGCTGCCGCACCCATCCTCGCCGTAGGGGCGCCGTGGGCAAAGAGCACCGATGGTGAGCCCAGATCTCGGGTCAGGCTTCACGATTCTCGCCGTGTGGCCCGCACCTCGAAGCGGTCGGACACGGCGAGCAGGACTGGGACGGCGCGACCGGGACGACGTGCGAACCCGAGCCGGGGTTCGAACGTCGAGCAAATGGCGGAGAGGGCGGGATTCGAACCCGCGATGGAGTTTAATCCCCATACTCGCTTAGCAGGCGAGTGCCTTCAGCCACTCGGCCACCTCTCCCTTGAGGTCGGCTGCCAGTGTAAAGCCTCGGATCGCCGTGCGCGCGCCCTGGAGGCCGCCGCCGCCGCAGCGGGCCCTATCGCGGCGCCCGCGCAGTGGCGCATCGATCCTCATGCAGTCGCCCTCGGGCGCCGATACAGGAACCGTCCAGGTCCCCCAATGGGGGTTCGGGTCGGAAGACCGATCCACGCCAAGCGTTCTATGGAAGCCCCCCATGTGTGCCCACAACCACAATGGAACCTGCGCCGCCGTCCTGTCGCGCAGCGCGACCCGGCCCGAGCTCTTCGAGGCCAAGCTGGTGTGCGATAGCTGCGAGGCCGTCGTCAGGGTCATCGGCTTCGTCGAGCACACGATCACCCCCGTTCTGGTGGCCACCGGCCCGGAGGCGCTGGAGCGGGCCGCCTGAGAGGGCTCTTCGCCCGGGGGGCGCGGCCGACCAGTTCGGAGGATCCTCCTCCCCGCCCTGGCCGCCGGCGCCCATCGCGGACGATCCCTCCTCCCTGGCAGCCGGTGCTCACGGTGCGCCCCGACCTCGAGGCGCGGGGCTATTTGCTGTGCTTCATCGCCGGGTGGTGCTTCATCGTGGGGTGGTGCTTCATCGCCGGGTGGTGCTTCATCGCGGGGTGCGAGGCGGCCTGGGCGACGGTGGGGATGGCCGCGAGAATCAGCAGCGACGCCCCGAGCGCGAGGCGCCTGTGCGTGGAACGGGTGGTGCTCATGTGTCTCCTCGGATAGGGAATGATGGTCTTGGTCGGGCCCACTGCCCGCCGGGCCATGGTGCAGCGGTCTCCTTACGACTTTCTTACGGCCCCAGGCTCGGTGGTTGGGGCCCCCGGCTCGGTGGCGCCCGGTGACGATTAGAGTGGACCGCGTAAGGGATCGGAAATATCTGTCCGCGAGGATTGCCGCAAATGTTCGTGCTGATCGTCTTCGCATTCATCGCCGGCGCCGCCACCGCGGTATCCCCGTGTGTGCTGCCGGTTCTGCCGGTCGCGCTCTCCGCCGGGGTCACCGGCGGCCGGCGCCGGCCGCTGGGGGTGGTCACCGGCCTCGCGCTCTCCTTCACCTTCGCCACCGTCGCGCTCGTCTATGTGATCTCCGCGCTCGGCCTTCCCGACAGCCTGCTGCGCACGCTCGCGATCCTCGCGCTCATCGGTTTCGGCATCTGCCTGCTCGTGCCCTGGCTCGGGGACCGCCTCGAGGCCCGGCTCAGCCGCCTCGGTCCCAGCGGCGGGGTGGGCGCCGGCAAGGATTCCGAGGGACGCCCGCGCGAGGGTTTCTGGTCGGGGATGCTCGTGGGCGGGGGGCTCGGCTTCGTCTACGCCCCCTGCGCCGGCCCGATCCTCGCGGGAGTCATCACCGCCTCCGCCTCCCAGACCTTCACCGCGGCGCGCCTCGCCGTGGCGTTCGCCTACGGGATCGGCTCCGCGGTGGTGCTCTACGCGCTGATGCTCGGCGGGCGGCGGCTCACCGCTCCCCTCGCGCGGCGCGGCGCGCGCTTTCAGATGGCGATGGGCGCCGTGATGGTGCTGATCGCGTTTGCGATGCTCCGCAACTACGACACCCGCTTCGAGACCTCCATCGCCAGCGGCCTCCCCTCAATCCTCACCGACCCCACCAAAGGCCTCGAGAGCAGTCACGCCGCCACCGTGCAGCTCGCCGCGCTGCGCGGTCGCAAGGCCCGGCAGGACGCCGGCCTGCGCGAGGCCGACGCCGGGCTGCGGCTGCCCGTGCTGGGCCAGGCCCCGGAATTCGTGGACGCCGAGAAGTGGTTCAACACTGGGGCGGGCGGGCATTCAGACAAGCCCGTTCCGCTCGCGAGCCTCCGCGGCCATGTGGTGCTCGTGGACTTCTGGACCTACACCTGCATCAACTGCATCCGCACCCTCCCCTACC
Organism: uncultured Solirubrobacterales bacterium; assembly: GCA_963771915.1. Taxonomy (GTDB): domain Bacteria; phylum Actinomycetota; class Thermoleophilia; order Solirubrobacterales; family Solirubrobacteraceae; genus Palsa-744. The sequence continues at coordinate 1,969,592 of CAVYVD010000001.1, forward strand.
TCAACGCCTGGTACGCCAAGTACCACAGCAGGGGCTTCGAGATCATCGGGGTCCACACCCCCGAGTTCCCCTTCGAGCACTCCGCCGCCAACGTCGCCGCCGCGGTCGCCCAGAACGGGATCCACTACCCGGTGGTGCAGGACAACGAATACGGCACCTGGAACGCCTACAACAACGAGTACTGGCCCGCCGAGTACCTGATCGACGCCCGGGGCCGCATCCGCCTGGAGGATTTCGGCGAGGGGGAGTACGCCACCAAGGAGCGCGCGATCCGCAGCCTGCTGATCGAAGCCGGCGCCACGGGCCTGAGCGGCCCGACCCATGTCCACGCCCTCAAACTCTCCGAAGCCGAAATCACGCCCGAGTCCTATCTCGGCACCGAACGCGGCGAACGCCTCACCAACGGGCCCTTCCTCGCCGGAGCGCACGACTACGGTCCGCTTCCCTCCCAGCCGCCCCCGCTCAGCGAGCTCCGCTACGCGGGTCTCCTGAGGGTGGGCGCGTGGGGCAGCACCCCGCTGAGCACCGGCGCCGCCGTGCAGCTGAGCTTCAGGGCCAGGCGCGTGTATCTGGTGATGGGATCGCCCGGCCACCCCCGCCCCGTGCGGGTGCTGCTCGACGGGAAGCCGATCCCGCAGGCCCTCGCCGGCACCAATGTGCACGACGGGACCGCGATGGTGCAGCTCCAGGACGTCTACAACCTCGTCGGCCTCCCCTCCGTGCAGACTCACACCCTCACGGTGCAACCGCCGCCGGGGGTCACCGTCTACGACTTCACCTTCGGCTGAGCCCCCGCTGTCATGATCGCTCAAGCGATGCGCCCCGCAGCGGCAGATGCAGTGGAGAGCCAGCCCCGCGCCTCGGTGCTGGTGGTCGATGACGAGCCCACCATAGGCGAGGTCGTGGCGCGCTATCTGGAGCGCGCCGGCTACCGCACGCGCGTCGCCGGCGATGGTGCCCAGGCGCTCGCCCTCTGTGCCGAGCCGCCCCGGACCTCGTCGTGCTCGATATCATGCTCCCCGGGATCGACGGCCTCGAGGTGATGCGCCGGCTGCGTGAGCTCGAGGGCTCGCCGGCGCGCGTGATCCTGCTCACCGCCCGCGGCCGCGAGGCCGAGGGGATCGTGGGGCTGCGCCGCGGCGCCGACGACTACGTCGTCAAGCCCTTCTCCCCCGGCGAGCTCGTGGCGCGCGTGGAAGCCGTGCTGCGTCGCGAGCGCCCCGCTGCACAGTCCATGCCCCTGCTCGAGTTCGAGGGGCTGCGCATCGAGCCCCCCACCCGCACGGTGACGGTCGGCGAGCGGGAGATCTCGCTCACCGAGCGCGAGTTCGACCTGCTCATGTTCCTCGCGCGGCACCCCGGGCAGGTCTTCTCGCGCGACCGCTCATGGAGCCGTGTGGCAACTCCTCGACTACACCGACAGCTCACCGTCACCGTCCACATTCGCCGCCTGCGCGCCAAGCTCGAGCCGGACTCCGCGCAGCCGCGCTTCATCCAGACCGTGTGGGGCGTCGGGTACCGGTTCCGGCCATGAGGCGCGTAGGCGATCGGCGTCGGCTACCGTTTGCGGCCACGAGGCCCGGAGGCGATCGGCGTCGGCTGCCGCTCCCCGCCACGAGGCGTGGAGGCGATCGGCGGGCAGCGACGAGACGCTCGACGTGGGGCTCGGCGTGGAGCTCGATCGCGGTGCTGCTGCTCGCGCTGCTCCCCGCCTGCGCGGTGATGGCCGCCATCGGCGGCTCCCTGCTCACGACCGTCGAGATCCTCCTGCCCGTCGGGCTGCTCGCGCTGGCGCTCGCCGGGCTCGCCGACAGCGGGCGCCTGCGGCTGCCCACGCTGCACCACCGCTTCGAGCTCGGTGTAGGTCTCGCCCTCGGGCAGCTCCTCGCCGCGGTCGCGATCGGGGCCGCCGTGATGTTCGTATCCCCCCACGACGCCTGGATGACCGTCGCGATCCTGCTGTTCGCGGCGGTCGTCGCCACCCGTGCCGCGCAGCTCCTGCTGCGGGGGGCGGTGCGCGACGTGCATGCGATCCGCGAGGGTCTCCACGCGCTGGAGCGCGGGGAGCGGGAGATCGAGATCGAGGCCCACTCGGGTCGCGAGCTCGAGGACCTCGCGCGCACCGCCAACCGCATGATCGCGGCGCTCGCCGCGGAGGAGCACGCACGCGACGCGGCCGACGCGGCCCGCCGTCAGGTGATCGCGGCGGTCTCCCACGACCTGCGCACCCCGCTCAGCACGCTGCGGCTGCTCACGCAGGCGCTCGAGGACGAGCTCGTTGACCCCGCCACCGCGCGCCGCTACGTGCACACGATGGGCGCTCACGTGCGCACCCTGGGGACCCTGATCGACGATCTCTTCGAGCTCTCCTGCCTCGATGCGGGCGAGGTGGCCTGGAGCACCGGGGCCGTCGATCTCGCGGAGCTCGTCGGCGAGGCCTGCGAGCTGGTGCGCCCCGCCACGGAGGCCGCGGGGGTGGCTCTCCAGGCGGAGCTCCCCCTGGACCTCGCCCCCGCCGACGGGAATCCCGACAAGCTCCGCCGGGTGCTCCTGAACCTGCTCCAGAACGCGATTCGCCACACTCCCCCGGACGGCTCCGTCGCGATCAGGGCGGCAGCGGCGAACGGCACCGTCGAGGTCGAGGTGGCGGACACCGGCGCGGGGATCGCCCCCGAGGACCGCCCCCACGTGTTTGAGCCCTTCTACCGCAGCGGCCATGACGCCGCCCGCACCGGCCCCGGCAGCGGCCTGGGGTTGGCGATCGCGCGCGCGATCGTGGAGGCCCGCGGGGTCGTATCTGGCTCGCGGACGCCCCCGGGGGGACGCAGGTCCGCTTCACGCTGCCCACCGCCGCGCCCGTTTCGCGGTCGCTTTCGGGCGTGGGGTGAGACGGCCGTCAATGCGGCAGCGGCGCCCCCGCCACACCGAGCACCGCGCCCACAGCACCCGCCGCCAGCAGTGTCGCCACAACGCCCCGCCGGGCCACCAGCAGCAGGACTCCGGCGCCCCCCAGCACCGCCGCCTGCCAGGGCTCCGAGAGCGCCAACCCCAGCGGCACCGCCGAGCCGAGGATTGCGCCGATCGCCGCGGGCCCCGCGCCCCCGAGGAAGCCCTGCGTGAGGGCACTCGAGCGCAGGCGGTCGAAGTGGCGTGCGCCCCCCAGCACGAACACGAAAGACGGCGCGAACGCGATCCCCGCGGCCAGTAGGCCCCCGCCCACGCCCGCCGCCGCGTACCCCACCACCGCCACCGTCTGCACCAGCGGGCCCGGGGTCACCTGCCCGAGGGCCACCGCGTTCAGGAACTGGCCCGCGGTCATCCAGTGGTAGTGGGTCACCGCATCGTGCTGCATCAGCGGGACGATCACGAACCCTCCCCCGTAGGAGAGCGCCCCCACCTTCAATGCCACCCACCCCAGTGCCGCCAGGCCCCCGATCGCGGGGACCGTCACCGCCCACACCGGCGGGGCCGTGAGCGTGGGTGCGCGCCGCGCTGCGGACTCCCTCCTCCAGATCATCTCCATTCCCCCACAACCGATCAGGGTCACCACCAGCCAGGGCCCACTCTCGCCGCGCTCACCCCACCCACCAGGAGGTAGGCCCAGAAGCGCACACCGCCACTGTCCCCGCGATCGCCGGCGCGTTTGCGGCTCGCGCCGAGCAGCGTCGCGCGCGAAAGCTAAACCGCCGGTCGGCTCCGCGACCCGGCGGTCTGGGCCCCGTGGCGTGATGGTCTGGGTTTCGTGGTGCGACGGCCTGAGTTCCGTGGCGCGAGGGCCTGGGCGGGCCCGCGCGAAACTTCGAGTAGTGCAGCTCGCCCACGGTCTGCACAGTCATCGGGTAGCTGCTGCTCTTTCGGTTGATCGCCCCATAGAGGCCGCCCGTCCCGGAGGCGTGGGCGTAGCGGCCGGTGCCGTGGGTGACCGACAGGGTGCCCCCGAAGGTGGAGTAGGCGCTCGTCGAGTGCAGCGCCCCGTGGCCTCGCCCACTGATCGAGCCACCGCCCTGGACGTAGATCGTGAACGAGGCGTACACCGTGGGTCCGACATTGAAGCTCACTCTCGCCCTGCCCGGGATCGTCCCCGAGATGGGACCTTCCTCGATGAGGTTGGACCCCGAGCTGCTGATCAGATGCAGATGCCCTTCGTCTTTGACGCTCAGCGTATGCGCCGCCCTGCCGATGACAGAGGCCGGTCCACTCACCCATGCGCCACGCGCCATCCCAGCTCCACGCGCCACACCTCGGCCCGTGGCCACACCAGCCGCCTGCGAGGCCGCGATCCCCATGAGACCCGAGCTCGCGACGGAGGCGAGCAGCACCGCCCGAAGCGCCTGAGAGTGCTGCAGCCGGACCGGACTCCAGCGGCCGGCCCCGCTGCGAGCAGGCCCACGGGGGCCGGGGTATGGAGGGTGTGAGCGGCTTTGCATTTCCCGAATACTAGCTTCCCACGCCGGTCGGTCGACCATCCTCAATCTCGTATCTTCTAAAAAGATCCCAACTAGGAGAATCCCCGGTTTTGGAGGTGGCATGTGCGCCTCGGGCGGTTCTCCGCAGTGCGGATGTAGCGCATAGTCTACACCTCGGCCCGCGCTGCCGCGACATCGCAAGCAAAGCCTAGACACAAGACTCCATCCCGTCTCGGCCCGAAGCGCGCAAAGATATCGGGATGGACCGAACCCCAAGAGCCGACGTGAGAGGCGAGCTCAGGCGCGAGGTCGGCTGCGGCTGTCCGGTAGATGGCTGCGGTTCTCCCTACCTGACCTGGCACCACTTCGATCCTCCGTGGCACGAGCGAGAACACGAAGAGGCAGAGGGCATCATTGCGTTGTGTTCGCAGTGCCACCGAGAGGCCGACGCCGGTGCGTTCTCTAGAGATCAGCTGCGCGCTCTCAAGGCCGATCCGTTCCTGAAGCGAACTGACGGCCACCTCGTGGGCCATTCCAACTGGAAGCGCCAGCAGGTCATTCTGCAAGCCGGCGGCGGACTATACATCAGGTGCCAGGTTTTTCTCCTCATCCAGGAACGCCGGATGGTCTGGTTCAGCCTGGACGAGAATAAGAACATGTTACTCAATCTCGACCTCTTTGATAAGGATGGCAGCCTCGTATTTTCGATGCGCGACAACGACTGGATTGTGCTCGACAGGCTCGACGATGTCGAGGCGACACCATCGACCGGCTCACTCGTCTTGAAAGCGCCCGGCAGGGGCATTCGGTTGTCCCTCCGTTTCAAAGCCATGACGCTAGATGACATCCGCACCCACCCAAATACCAGGCGTGCAGCGGATACCATCGAGCGCGGTTGGCCGGGGCAAGACTTCGTGATTTGCACCCTCAGTGGCGAAATACCGTTTCCATATCCAATCAGGATTTCCCCTTCGGGGATCAGATTCCCCGGACGTGGAGGTGTCGGGAGCCAGGCTGTGATGGCCGACTGTTATGCGGCGATCGCTGTGGTTTAGGCTCTTACAGTAACAGCGACAAAGCTTCAGGCCGCGAACCTCTCGGTGTCGGTCCGGCAGGAGTTAGGTGGCGGCTGGACGCTGCGACTCGGGCCTCTGACCCACGGGACGGCATGGACGGCCCTCGAAGCCTTCCTTGGTCCTCCGGCCCCTTCCCCGCACAACAAGGTAGCCGCCAGACGCGGCGGGAGACCTGAAGCACCTCCACGCCCATCATGCACCATGATCCGCGGAGCGCGCGAGAATGAGAGCATGACGAAGACGGAGCTGCACGAGCTGGTGGAGCACCTGCCCGAGAACACGCTCGACGGCGCGGCCGTGCTCCTGCGCAGCCTCTCGAACAGCCGGATCGACCCCGAGCAGGCATGGTTCTGGACCCCCGACTGGCTCTCCGGCGAGCTGGAAGCTGACCGCGAAGCGGCGACCGACCCCGGCGACGTGTACGAGGACGCCGACGCCTTCAAGGCCGCGCTGCGGGCCTCGAGCTCGGTCTAGTGCCGACCTACCAGGCGCGACGCCGGTTCCTGCGCGATCACAAGGCCCTGACCGCCGAGCAGGCGGCGGCGTGGGAAAAGGCGCTCGACCAGTTCATCGCCTGCTTAGGACGTGGGAGGTTCGAGCCTGGGCTTCGCGTCAAGCGAGTGCAGGGCTATCCCGGTGTGTGAGAGATGACCTGGGCTCCCGACGGACGCGCCACATTCGAGTACGGCGACGAGCTGCGCCCCGGCGAGCCGCACATCATCTGGCGGCGAATCGGCACGCACGGCATCTTCCGCCAGCCGTAGCGGCAACCCCTCACGCAAGCTCTCCGCGTGCCTAGCGGCCCAGTGCTGTATCCCACAGCACCCCCACAGCAGATTCGTGTCCGTCTCGGCCTCCCTCGGCACCTCATGGCCGCTTGGCCAACGCGCCCCAACCAAGCTAATCCCCAGCAACCAAGCCGAAACCATGGCGAAGACGGGAGAGCCGACGCGGGGACTCGAACCCCGGACCCCTTCATTACGAGTGAAGTGCTCTACCAGCTGAGCTACGTCGGCACGTGCTCGGATGCTATCGCCGTCGCCGACTCCATCGGGTCCCCGGCCGCCAGACTGATGTCTTGCCTGCTACCATGACAACATGAAGCAGTTGACCCTCCGGGTTGATGATCGACTGGCCGACTTCCTCAAGCAGGCCGCCGCCGCGCGGAGCGAGAGCGTCAACGCCTACGCCCACGCGGTACTCAGCGCCGCCGTCGACCCCGAGCTTGCCGGGGACGAGGCGGCGCAGCTGCGCGAGCGCCTGAACAGGGCGGGCCTGCTGGCGGCCGTGCCCAACGCTCCCCACCCCGCGCCCGCCGGTGCCGCACTGGCGCGTGCGCGCAGACGCGCCGGTCGCGGGCGGTCGCTCTCCTCTCTGGTAGCCGAGGATCGCGGCTGAGCGTCTTCGCCGACTCCTCCGCACTCGTCAAGCTCTACGCCGACGAGGCCGGGTATGAGTCCATCAGGCGATTGCGCGTGCCGCTTGTCATATCTGCGCTCGCGCGCGTGGAGGTCACCGCGGCGATCTGGCGAAAGCAGCGCTCCGGCGAACTCGACCTCGATGACTCGCTGACCCTTATCCGAGCGTTCACAGTCGACTACGCCGGCACCCCCGATCGGCCGCCACGGTTCATTGCGGTCGCAGTCACCGAGGAGATCATCGGGAGCGCCGCTGATCTGGCCGGGACCCACGGTCTGCGCGCCTATGACGCCGTCCAACTCGCCTCCGCGCTCGCCGCGCGCACGGCGGACAGGCGCTGCGCCGCACTCGTCGCCTTCGATCGTGAGCTCCTGCAGGCCGCCATCTCCGAAGGCTTTAAGAACGCCACGGCACCGGCGTCGAGGAAGGGGCCGCCCTCGCCGTCCCAGGATCCCTCAGACCCCAAGCGCCACTGAGCCCGCGGAGCCCCCTTCTCACAGTGCCCCCAACACCTCCAACAGCGACTCCCCATGCTTCTCACAGAAGGCGGGGCCGATGCCGCGGATCTCGATCAGCTCCTCGGCACTCCCCGGGCGGCGGCGCAGGATCTCCTCGAGCACCGTGTTCGCCGCCACCGTGAACGCCGGCTTGCCCTCCGCGCGGCCCAGACGCCACTCGCGCAGCTTCTCGTACTGCTCCTCGTCCACCGGTTCGGGGGGCTCTGCGGCGCCGTTGAGTGTGGCCCCATCGGAGCCGTTGAGCACCGGCCCCATCGAGCCGTTGAGGACCGGCCCCGTCGAGCCGTTGCGGGTCGACCCTGTGGAGCCGTTGGGCGCCGACCCCGCCGGACTCCGCGCGCCGCTGCTCCCGGCCCCGTTTGCGCCTGCGCGCCCCCCGCGCCCGCTCCGGGCGCTCGCGGTGCTCGTGCCCGCCGCCAGCGCGCGCTCCAGCTCGGGGTCCGGATCGCACACGCTGCAGCAGCGGCCCTCCCGCGCACCCTCCTGGGAGTCGCCGAAGTGCTCGAGTATCTGCCTGCGGCGGCACTCGCTGCCGTTGGCGATGAACTGCTCGATCGCCCTGTAGGACTCCCACCCCCGATCCTTCGCCGCCTTGATCGCCTGGTAGGCCGCGCGCCCGTCGAGCTCGCCCGTCAGGCGCACCCGCAGCACCCCCCTCGCGCCCGGCTGCAGCTCCGCTGCGCCCGCTCGCTCCGCGATCGAGAGCAGCACCCGCTCGGTGTCGTCCAGCTCCCGCGGGGCGATCTCAACCACTCCTCCGTTCGCGCGCCGGCTCAGACGGCCGGTGTACGCGCGCACGTCCTCCACATTGCTCTGGCGGTCGGTGTTGAAGCGGATCAGCCTCCCGAGGTCCATCCGCGAGGCCAGCAGCAGCGCCCGTGCCGGTTTCCCGTCGCGTCCCCCGCGGCCGGCCTCCTGGTAGTAGGCCTCAAGGCTCGTGGGGATCGCCCAGTGCGCCACCGTGCGCACGTCCGCCTTGTCCACCCCCATCCCGAACGCGTTCGTCGCCACCACCACCTCCGCCGCTCCCCCCATGAACGCCTCCTGTGCCCTGCGGCGCTCATCCGGGCGCAGGCCCGCGTGGTAGGCCACCGTCGCGATCCCCCTCCCCGCGATCAGCTCGGCCACCTCCTCGGTGTCCTTGCGCGTCCCGCAGTACACGATCGCCGGGCGGGCCGTGGGGCTCTGAAGCACGTGCAGCAGCGCCGCCCGCTTGCGCGCCACCGCCCCCTTGCCCTCCACGCTCACCACGTCGAACGCGAGGTTCGGCCGGTCGAAGCCCGAGCTCACCGACAGCCACTCCCTCAGCCCCAGCTTCGCCGCGATCTCCCGCGCCACCCTGGGGGTCGCCGTCGCCGTCGCCGCCATCACCGGCGGGCGCCCCACCGCCGCGATCGCCCCGTGCAGGCGCAGGTAGTCGGGACGGAAGTCGTGGCCCCACTCCGCCACGCAGTGCGCCTCGTCGACCACGAACAGCCCCACCTTGCGCGTCCCCAACGCCTCGCGGAACGCCCGCGAGGCGAAGCGCTCCGGCGCCGCCAGCACCAGCTGCGCCCACCCCGACTCGATGTCCAGAAGCGCTCTGCCGTTGTGGCCCTCCTCCATCCCCGAGGCGAGCATCACCGCGTTCACCCCAGTCTGCGCGAGACGCTTCCACTGGTCGCTCATCAGCGCGATCAGCGGGCTCACCACCACCACCAGGGGTTGGGCGGGCATCCCATTCATCGCCAGTGCGGGGAGCTGGTAGCACAGCGACTTCCCCGCGCCCGTCGGCATCACCACGAGGGTGTCCCTCCCCTCCAGCGCCGCCGCCACCGCCTCGCGCTGACCCGCGCGGAACTCCCCCAGGCCAAAGCGCTCCAGCAGCTGCTCCGGAGTGGGCGGGGCCTGTTCGCTCTGCGCCTCCGCGTCCACCAGCTCCCGCAGCCGCGCAGCCGGGCCCCTCAGCGCCGCGCGGCTCTCGGCGTCGAGCGTCTCCCACAGCTCCCGCGCCCGACTGAGCACCCCGCGCGCGCGGGCGCACGCCACCCGGTCGGCGGGGCTTGCCCCGAGCTCCAGCCGCGCCTTCTCGATCGCCTCCAGGATCTCCTTCACCCTCGGGACCGTAGCTCCCGCTCCGGCCGGGACGCTCGCCCGGCTCCCACCCCCGCGGTGGCCCGCTCCGGCGGGGACGCGCGCTCGCACGAAACCCGCCCGCTCAGGTTACTACTCCCGCCCGCGCCACACCACGCGCGTGCCCTCCGCCGGCACCAGCGTGATCGCGCGCCTGCGGATGCGCTCGCCCGCGGCGAACCTCCTCCTCCGCCCGGCGCCGCCGGGGAGGCCGGTGGCGCGCCGTCGTACGCGCTCGCGCGGGAGGGAGGGCTCCAGCTCGCTGAGGATCGTGCGCAGCATCAGCCTCATCTCGAGCAGCGCGAAGGAGGCCCCGATGCAGCGCCGGATGCCCCCGCCGAAGGGGATCCACGCGAAGGTCTCGGGCTGGCTCTCCAGGAAGCGCTCGGGGCGGAACTCCCGCGGTGACTCATACACCCGGGGGTCGCGGTTGGTCAGGTAGATCGACGGCGCCACCCTCGTGCCCCTCGGCAGCTCGTGCTCCCCCACCCGCAGGGGCTCCTCGAGGATGCGCACCACCAGCGGCACCACCGGGCGCACGCGCATGGTCTCGTGGATCACCGCCTGCATGTACTCCTCGCTCTCCCCCTCCGCGATCTCCGCGGTCAGCCTCGCGAGCCGCTCGGGGTGGCGCACCAGGCGCTCGATCGCCCACGCCACCGAGGTCGCGGTCGTCTCGTGCCCCGCCAGCAGCAGCGTCACGAGCTCGTCGCGAAGCTCCGCGTCGGTCATCTCGACGCCCTCCTCGTCGCGCGCCTGCATCAGCAGCGAGAGGATGTCCGTGCGCTCCCCAAGATCCTTCTCCGCGCGCCGCCGGGCGATCTCGGCGTAGATCACCTCGTCCATGTGGTCCAGCGCCCGCCCGAACGCGCCCCCGGGGCGCTCCATCGTCGGGCGACTCAGCGCCACCCGCAGCAGCATCGGCAGCCGCAGCGGCTCGAACAGCCCCCCGATCGCCTCACGCAGTGCCCCCATCCGCTCGGCCTCCACGCCGAACACCGCCCGCAGGATCACCTCCAGGGTGATCGCCCGCGTGCGCTCCTGCAGGCTCATCGGCTCCCCCAGCGGCCACGAGCGGACGTCGCGGCGCGTGGCCTCCACGATCACATCCTCGTACTCCCGCATCCGCTCCCCGTGGAACGGCGGGAGCAGCAGGCGCCGCTGGCGGATGTGCTCGGGGCCCGTCAGCGTCAGCACCGAGCTCGGTCCCATCACCGGCGCGATCGGCGAGGCGCCCGCTGCCGAGGGCGCCACCTCGGGGGGAGCCGTGAACACCTGCTTCACGAGCTCCGCCCCGCTCACGATCACCATGCGCCGGCCGCTGGGGAAGAAGCGCATCGTGAACATCTCCCCGTAGCGCGCTCCACAGCGCTCCAGCATCCATGGCAGCGACACCGCCCACGCCACCGTCTGCGCCAGCGCCGGCCACCGCGGGCCCGGCGGCAGCGAGGTCGTGGACCGCTCCACCGCCGGGAGGCTGCTTACCGCGCTCGCCATACCCCAGAGAGACTACCGCGGCAGCGGCAGGGGTTCGGATTTGTCTGGCACCTTGGGTGCCCCGAGAGGGACTACCCGCAGCGGCAGGGGTTCGGATTGTCTGGCACCCGGGCGCCCCGAGAGGGATTACCGCGGCAGCGGCAGGTTCCCGATCGCCCGGCGCCCCGGGCGCGGCGGGCGCGTGTGCGCGTGGTACTCCGCCAGCGCCCGCGCCAGCCGCGCGTGCGCGCGCGCCACCGCCTGCCCGTCCAGGCGCTGGGGCTGGCGGTCCACGTAGCCGAGCAGCATCCGCGCCGGCACCACCCGCACCCCCTTGCGCCGGCTCAGCGGCCGATCGACCCAGGCGCGGCTGAACACCACCAGCGGCTCCACGTGCTCCTCCACGACCGCCTCGATCGCCTTGCGCTGCGCCTGCGCCTGGCCCAGCACCGAGCCGTGCATCCGCCCCACCCGCACCGGCCCGGGATGGCTCTTGGTCTCCACCGTGAACACCCCCCCGGGGCCGATCAGGATGTGATCCACGTTGCCCCTCCCGAGGCTCGCGTCGTGCACCACGCGCCACCCCCGATCTCCCAGTCCCTCCAGCAGCTCCCCCACCTGCTCTTCGCCCGTGGCGCCCCGGTCGTGGCGGTCCACCAGCGGCAGCACCCAGCGCGAGATCGCGAAGATCGCGATCAGCAGCCCCACCTCCGCGCCCAGGAAGCGCGGGTCATGCCAACCGAAGCGCCGCCCCATCAGGGTTGTGGCGACCGCCAGCGCCCCCAGCGTCAGCAGGGTGCGCATTCTCAGCCGCTGCACTATCGAGCGGGTGTACTGCCCGGGCGCCCGGGCCGTCGGGTCGCGTTCGAGGGCCACCACAATCGACATCGGTCCCGCCGGGAGTCGGCTTTAGCGGGAACGCGGAGGGTCTCCCGACCTGCGTCCGGGACGATGGGCGCCTCGGTTTTTCGCCAAATTGCGGAGAGCCTTCGGGAAAATACGTTGGCGGGCCTCTGGGCCGCCTAAAGCCTCGCGGGATCTCCGCCGAGTCCAGTGGTGGGCCGCGATCAGGCAATCCTCGCGGCGGCCGCACGAGCGCATGTCCGACTATCGAGATCGCAACCTCACCCAGAGCGCTGTCGCCTCCCCGTCCGACGTATCCCTGATGCTGCGCGCCCACTCCGAGCAGAGTTGGCTGATCCACGAGGTGATCCCGGTGGTGCGCCAGATCGAGACCCCGGGGCGCCTGCCCGAGGAGCAGCTCCCCGCCGCGATCGCCTACCTGGAAGTCATCTGGGCGGAGGCCCTGGAGCGCGCGCGCGAGGCCGACCGGGCGCTGGGCCGGCTCGACGCGCTCGATCTCCACTCGCTGCCCGCCAGGGCGCGTCGCTACCACGCCGCCGTAGGCGCGCTGCGAGAGGCGATCGCGCGGCGGGTCGCGAAGCTGATCGCCGCACCCCCGGGAGCGCCGGGGGAGGAGCTTGCGCCGGGCGAGCGCTACGGCGAGTGGGCGAGCAGCGCCTGGAGGCGATAGGCGAGGGACTCCAGCGCGAGCTCCTCGGAGACGTTGAGGGAGAGGCGCAGGCGGGTGTCCCGCACGAGCTCCACGCCCTCCCGCAGCCGCGCGGGGGAGTGCCCGGCGGAGTCGCGCTCAAGCTCGGGGAGGCGGTCCAGCGCGTAGGCCAGCCCGCCCGCCCCCTCGGCAACGCACCAGAGGTCGCGCAGCCACAGCTGGGCCAGGCGCAGGGCGAGGTCGATCGTGCCCGTTCGCGCGCGCCGCTCGACGCGGCGCTGAGCGTCGGCGGTTTCGCGCTCGTGGCGTTTGCGCTCCTTGACCGGTAGCAGCTTGAGCTCCCCCGCCACGCGCGCCGAGAGCGCCGCGGCCGCCCCCGCGCCCGCCTCCCTGGCGGCCCGCAGCAGTTGGTTTAGGGGCCCGCCCACCCCGCCCGTCCCGCCCGTCCCGCCCGTCCCGCCCGTCCCGCCCGTCCCGCCGGTCCCGCCGGTCCCGCGCACGGTCCCGCCGGTCCCGCGCACGGTACCCTCGCCGTGCAGGGCGCCGCGCACGAAGCTCTCCGCGCGCTCCCTCAGCACCTCCCCCTGCGCACCCGCGAGCTCCCCCGCGAGGCGCGCGTCTCCGAGCGCCAGTCGCGCGCAGGCGGCGAGCCTCAGGTCCCGCTCAGCGGCGCCCGGGGGGATCCCGTGTCGGCCGCGAGGCGCTCCTCGATGCGGGCGCTGGGGAGGTGGTCGAAACGCACGTGCTGGCAGCGGGAGGCGATCGTGGGAAGCACCTCCCGGGGGCTGGGGGCGAGCAGGAGGATGTGGACGAAGGGTGGGGGCTCCTCCAGCGTCTTGAGCAGGCGGTTGGCGGCCTGGTCGTTCATGGTGTGGGCGTCCTCCAGCACGAACACCCGGCGCAGCGATTCGAAGGGGGTGTGGGCCGCTGCGGCGATCACGGCACGGTCGATGTCCCCCACGAGCATTTCCCCCGCGCCGGAGGGCGTGACCCAGGTGAGGTCGGGGTGTGCTCCACGGGAGACCCGCGCGCGAGCGGCCTCCGGCGCGGGGGATCCCTCGGCGAGCAGGGCCGCCGCGAAGGCCCGCGCGACGGTGCGCTTGCCCACGCCGGGGGGCCCGTGGAAGAGGTAGGCGTGCGAGGGAGCCCGCCCGGAACTCTCATCGGGGAGCGCCGGAATGAGCACCGCACGCGCGTGCGGGTGGGCGTCGATGCCGGGGAGCGCCTGCGCCGGGGGGGGACTCACGCGGCCCATCGTGACAGAGGAAGAGGGGCCCGGCTCGTCACCTTCGGCTGGCTGCGCCACCCTCTGAGGCGATACGGTCAGGCGATGGTGCGGGGCACGCTGATCACCATCGAGGGCCTCGACGGCGCGGGCAAGACCACGCTCGCCGAGGGCCTCGCGCGGGAGATCGCGGCGCGCGGGGGCGGGCGAGGAGTGGAGCTGCTGCGGGAGCCCGGCGGGGTGCACCTCTCCGAGCGCATCCGCGAGCTCGTCAAGAACCCCGCCCTGGAGATCTCCCCGAGCGCGGAGGCGCTGCTGTATGCGGCGGCGCGCGCACAACTCGTCCAGCAGCGGCTGCTCCCCCTGCTCGAGGGGGGGCGCTGGTGTTGCTGGACCGCTTCGTGGACTCCTCCCTGGCCTACCAGGGCGCGGGCCGGGAGCTGGGGGTGGAGGAGATCCGCGCGATCAACCGCTTCGCCACGGGGGATCTGCAACCGGACCGCACGCTGCTGCTGCGCATCTCCCCGGCCACGGGGCGCGCACGCCAGCGGGCACGAGCGCTCGATCCCGATAGGTTGGAGTTGGAGGGGGAGGAGTTCTTTGCGCGGATCGCAGCGGCCTACGGGGACCTCGCGCGCGCGGAACCGCGGCGGATATCGTCCCTTGATGCCATGCGCCCCCCAGATGCGGTGTTGCGCGACGCGCTCGCCGCGATCGAGGACCTGCTCTGACGAAAGCCAAAGTTCTGCCCGGGGCCGGAGCCGCTTTGCACTGTCGAGCCCCGTGAGCGTGGGGTGGGATCGTCGGGACTGGACTCCCGAGGGCCGCAATTGACTATCTCGAACTGAGCGGTCCCGCGGGAGCTGTGTCTAGACTACTGCCCGTCCAATGTCTTCGCGGGAGATCCCAAGGCCTCGGGAAATGGCGCTGTACGTCGGGTTGCTCTCGGTGGTCGCAGCGCTTTCCCTGGCGCCCCTCACCGCGCGAGGGGCATCGTCCCCCCCGACGATCGCCATCACCGGCCCCACGGAAGGCTCGACCGTCAAGGGAGCCGTCACGATCGATGCTATCGGGAGGGCCAGCGCCGGGGACCATCTCACAACGATCTCCTTCTACGACGGCGTCAACCACATTGGGGACTTCGAATGCGAAAACCAGGAATCCTGCACGGCCTCGATCAAATGGGAAGCCACTGGCCTGTCGGGGTCCCACACGCTCACGGCGCAGGCCAATACGAGCGACGGTTCCTCCGCGACCAGCGCTCCGGTGACGGTCACGGTGGTGAGCCCGCCGCCGACAGTTTCAATCACCTCGCCCGTGGGCGGCGCCACAGTGAAGGGCACGGTGGCGGTCTCAGCTAGTGGCGCAACGGATCCGAGCCAGGTCGATTATCCGACCGAAATCGCCGTCTACGACGGCGTCAACAACATTGGGAGCATCAAATGCCAGGGACAGCAGACCTGCCAGGGGTCGGTCAGCTGGCACACCACAGGGCTCTCTGGCCCCCACACGCTGACCGCGCGGATCTCCACAGACGAGGGGCTCCACGTCACCAGCGCACCGGTGTCGGTCAACGTCATCAGCCCGGGTCCGACCGTCACGATCACCAGCCCCCACAGCGGCGCTGGGCTGGGAGGAACGCTGACCGTGGCGGTGAGCGGCTCCACCGACCCCAGCCAGGTGGATTACCCGACCTCGATCGTCGTATTCGACGGTGTCAGCGAAATCGGGCAGATCTCCTGCCAGGGGCAGCAGATCTGCATTGGCTCGCTGCACTGGGACACCAAGGGGCTGAGAGGGCCGCACACCCTCACGGCGGTGATCCACACGAACACGGGCCGCAGCGCCACCAGCCCGCCGGTTACCGTGGGGAACGCCCCGCGGCCGCGCCCCCGGTCCAAGCCGACGGCGAGCGCGAGCTGCCACCTGTCGTCCCCGACGGTGCCGGTGAGGCACAGGGATCGCGGTATCTGCATCATCCACGGCGCGCCGGTGGGAACGCACCTGGCGATCCAGTACCGTAGCGGGTCGGGAGGGTGGAAGACCGCGGTGGGGGGTCGCGTGGGTAGCCGCGGGCGGTTTCACTTCGTCCTGCACGCCGCCACCAGGGCGACCTACACGTTGACGCTACTGATCAGCGCCAGCCGGGTGTCCGCGGCCGCGCGGGTCGCTGTGGGCACCCTGCAGATCGGCTGAGCACTGACCGAGTCCGGTCCACCCTGGGCACAGCCCTGCGGGCATCTGCGCCGCACGGGCTCTGGTCCCTCGAGCAGAAGCCCCGCGGCACCTGCGCCGCCGAAGATCTATTCGCCCTGGGCGGAGCCCTGCAGGCCGCCGCCACCCCCGCCGCCGGAGCCCGATTCGCCCTGGGCGGAGCCCTGCAGGCCACCGCCGCCGCCACCAGAGGACGAGCGAGGCTGTTCGGCGCTGCCTTCCAGTGGGGCCGCGGCGGCCGGGCTGGGGCGCGGCGACGATTGGTGCGTGGGCGCAGCCGAGCCCTGGCCGGTGGGCGCAGCCGAGCTCCGGCCGACCGCGGAGGACGCCGAGCTGGTGGAGGATCCTGCCGAGGATGGGGCACTCCCCCTTGCGGCGGCGCCCCCAGTCGCGTGGCGGTGGGAGTGCGGGCGACTGTGGTGAGACCGCGGACCGGCGGAGGCGGTCGGTGGACGCGCGGAGCGATGCTGAGACCCCTGGCCGGTGAGGGGAGCGGTCGTGCTCGAGATGGACTGGGGGGTGGAACTGGAGGAGTTAAGCAGGGCGTCGGCGATGATGGCGGCGGCGATCACGATGAGGACCAGCATGATCCGAGCTCCACGCCCAGGCCATCCGGTGCGCGGCAGGGAGCCGGGGGCCAGCGGGGGCGGGGGGATGGGAGGCGTTGGACCGAGCGCGCCGGTGTGGGCCGCGGGCGCCCCCGGCGCGGCGATCGGGGTCGCGGTTCCCACCCCCGCCACGGCGCCCACGAGAGGCGGAGCCTGAAACATGGTCGTCGTGGCGGGAGGCCACGCCGCCGGCGCTCCCGCATTCCCGCCTCGGCGGGGCGGCCCTGCCCCCAGATGTCCCCCCCGACCGGGCGTCCCCGCCTGGGTGCTCCTCCTGGAGGGGGGTCCGGGGAAGTCCTCTACCAGCGGCGTTCCCAGGACATCCCTCAGTGCGCCCTGCCAGCGCCCCGCGGAGGGCCTCAGCCCGGGTTTGGATCCCAGGGCGTCCCTCAGCAGATCGCGCAGCGCTGTGGGCACATAGGGCTCGACCGGGCCGGGGAGGCGCTCGCTCTGGCTGCGCGCGAACAGGCGCAGGACGGCCAGGCCGAGCTTGTACGCGTCGGCCCCTCGCGTGGTCGGGTACTCGCCCCACTGGGGCGGGATCTCCCAATCGGGGGTCTCCACAACCCTCAACGGGGAGTTTCCCTGGAAGGTCATCGAATCGCAGTCGATCAGCGTGACCGAATAAGGCTCGGCGAGCGAGACCAGTACGTTCCTGTGGGAGATGTCGCTCGCCACTATCCCGTGCCGATGGAGCACCGCCAGGGCAGCCGCCAGTCGCTCGCCGAGCGCCGCACGGACGCGGGTGTCGCATGGGATCTTGAAGCGCGTCTCCAGATACCCGTCCTCCTGCAGCACGTGCTCCAAGCTCATCAGCACGAATTGGCTCGCACCGCTCGGGAGGTGTATCTGCGCCTCGTAGCGCTCGCGCTCGTCGGGCATGACGATGCCTGCGAGCGCTCCCTGGTCCCCGATTACCATCAGCGGCCAGGCCGCCGCCCGATAGAGTTCGGCGCGAACCCCCGCGCTCAGCGAGTCCGCCCACCGCACCCGATCGAGAAGGTCGCGCAGCGCGGGTTCCGGGAGGCTGTGCTTATAGAGCTTTGCGACCGCCGGCCCCTGCCAGCCGGCTGAATGCACCGACTGGGCATCGATCTCGTAGATCGCGCCCTCACCGCCGCTTCCGATCGCGCTTTGCTCGTCGAGGTGAAGGTGGGCGAGTTCGATGAGCATCGTGTCGTTCGGATATCGCGATACAAGATCCAACAGTTGCGGCACTCAAAGCTCTGCATCCGGAACACGTCGAGACATTGGCCGCAAGTGGTATCTGGCAAGATCCCGGGCAACGAGATCCTACATTTCAGGAGAGGCCATGCAAGAGACCCGGGGAGACGTGCTTCCCATCTATTACGTCGGCGATGAGTCGTATTCCATGCAGGGCGAGCCAATCGATGCGCTCAACCAGGCACTCCTGAAGCTGCGCGACGCCGCCACCACGTCACCGGCGATCGGCGAGAAGGCGCGGTTTGGGATCGTCACCTTCGCGGGCGACGCTCTCTGCCGCCTGGAGTTGGGCCCGCTGACAGACGATATGAACATGCCCACCATGGCCTGCCGCGACGGAGGCACCAGCTACCACAGTGTCTTCACCGATCTCAGGCTGCGGCTCCCCGGCGATGTGGCCACGCTCAAGGCCGGCGGCTACAAGGTGCGCCGGCCCCTTGTCTTCTTCCTCTCCGATGGACAGCCCACCGATCAGCCGGAGTCCGCCTGGCGCGACCCGCTCGAAGAGCTCAAGTCGAGCGCGTTTCGCGAGCATCCGCACATACTGGCCTTCGGCATCGGCGAGGCCAAGGGGGACACGATCAAGGCGGTGGCCTCCGATCCGCGGTACGCCTGGATCGCGGCCGACGGGATGTCGGCCGCAAATGCGATCGCCGAGTTCGGCGCGAGCCTCGTGGAGAGCATCAGCAAGTCGGCCGAAGCCCTGTCTCGCGGGGGCGACGAGATAGCGGTGCCCGAGCCCGAGGGCTTCGTATCGCTCAAGGCCGACGTGCTGTAGAGCGCCCGAGGCGCGATCGAGATGTGGCGTCCACCTCCGGTCTGCCGGGACACATTGAAGCTCGGCCCCGACCAGGTGCGACTTGTCGAGCCCAGGCTCGATGCGCGCAGCTCCCCCTATCGCCCCGACACGGCCGTCGATGGCGGCACCGGGCACGGCCTCACGGTGCGCGCGGCGTCGGTTAGGGGCCGCGCCAAGCGCTTTCACGGCAAGTCCCGCGAGGACGATTTCTGCCTCCTGGGCAGCTCCGCCCGCCGCGCCCTCGTCGTCGCGGTGGCCGATGGCATGGGCACGGCGAGGCGCTCCGGGCTGGGAGCCGCGCTCGTCGTCAGGCACGCCGTGGAGGCCGTCGAGGAGCAGCTGGCGGAGTGCACGCCGGATGCCCTCGATTGGCCGAAGGTCTTCAATCGAGCTGCGTCTGCGCTTGTCGTCGAGCACCGCCGCGAGGGGGGCGGGGAGAGCTACGCTCGCCCCGACCACGACGAGACCAGGGAGGTGTCCCACGATCTCGGGACCACCCTGACGGTCGCCGTCGTCGAGGCGGGCGGCACGGGGTACGCGAGCGCGTCGGTCGCGGCGATCGGGGACTCCCCCGCCTACCGCCTCGCCGGTGGGGTCTACGAGCTGCTGGTCGGCGAGCGGGAGACCGACGAGGAGTTCTCCACCAGCTCCGTCATCGCCCTGCCCTACCTTCCGCAGCCGGAGGTGCGCAACGTCCACCTCGGGGTCGGCGAGGTGCTGCTGGTCTGCACCGACGGCTTCTCCGAGCCGCTCGCTGCGGGAACTGGCGACGTGGGGCGGCTGTTTGCGCGCGAACTGGCCGTCCCGCCGCCGCTCACGTCGTGGCCGTACCTCGTGGACTTCGCGAAGGCCACCTACGACGACGATCGCACGCTCGTGGCGGTGTGGCCGTCGGATTTTGCAACGGACCGGCCCGACACGGGTTCGGTTACAGGCCCACCTCTGGCCGCCTCGGCCACGAGCCCGCCCGACACCGGCTCGACCACCAGTCCACCTCTGGCCCCCAGCCCGCCCGACACCGGCTCGACCACCAGTCCACCTCTGGCCCCCAGCCCGCCCGACACCGGCTCGGCCGGGAGCGCCTGACGCGATGACCTTCTCGATCTTCCGGGTCGCATGGGAAGTGATGCGCCTCTCGCTGAAGGCCGCCGCGGGCCTCGTGCAGGCAATCGTGGGTTGGATCGAACAGGCGCCTGTCCGACGCGGCGCGCGGGCGGCGCGCCGCGGGTTGCTGGGTCCCGACGATCCCCCGCCGCCGCCCGGCCTCCTCCCGGGCGTCTTCGACTACCGCGGCCTCGCGCGTCCCCGAGAGCTTGTCACGGCTCCGGGCGCCTACCCCCTCGGGCGCCTGCGCCAACCGGCTCGCAAGTGGGGGCTGCTCCGCGATGAGATCGAGCTCTCCCAGCAGGACATCGTGCGCCATGCGGTCGTCATCGGGCCGACGGGCGCGGGCAAGACGAGCTCCATCGTCGTCCCCTGGATCTACGGGGCCCTCGCCGGCGGGCGCAGCGTCCTCGCCCTTGACGTGCGTGGCGATCTGTGGCCCGCGCTGCGCCACTACGGCGCGGGCAGGGGACAGCTCAACGCCAAGGTCTACCACTGGGATTACAGAGACCCCGCCGCCTCGTCCTCGTGGCGGTGGATCGACGAGCTGGACTCCAAGGAGACCATCGAAGTCGCGGCGGAGGCGATCTTGGGACGTGAGCGCCCCCACGAACCCACCTCTTCCCACCGTCGCGACATGCGCATCCTGATGGCGCTGCTCACGCTGGCACGCGGCCTACCCGCACCGTCGGCGGCCGCGCTGCTCGAAGGGATCGGCGATCGGCGGCGCCTGGAAGCCCTCCTGAGGCGCTTCCCCCAGAGCAGCGAACCCGTGCGCGACCTCAGTGGGCTGGTGGCGCTCGAAGACGCCGAGTTCGCCAACGCGGTGAGCGATGTCGTCAATGGCCTGCGGCCATTCGCGTCGCCCGAGGTGCGTCGCCTCAGCGAAAAACCCGGGTTCGCCCTAAAGCTGCTCGTCGAAGAGCCCGCGCTGCTGATCGTCGGCTTTCCCATCTCCGGGGCACGGACGGCGGAGGCCACGGTCGCTCTGAGCGTGGCGCTCGCCGCGCAGCGCTGGCTGCACGGCCGGGCGAGCCACCGGGTCCCTGCGCTGCTGATGCTGGGAGAAGCGCCGCGCATCCAGGAGCGTGTGCGGCTATCGACGCTCCTGACACTCGGACCGAGCGTCGGGCTCGCGGTCGTCCTGGGCGCGCAGAGCGTGACTCAGTTCGGCGAAGCCGAACGCGAGGAGGTTCTCTCCGGCTGCGCGACCATGATCCTCCTCCCCGGTGCGGGGGCCCCTTCGACCGGGTACTTCACCGAACGGCTGGGACAGCGAAGCGCGCTCGGGCTCTCCAGCAGCGTGCAGAGGCGCAGACCCTGGGACCCTCCCCAGCACGAGCTAAACGCCTCCAACCAGACGGTGCCCATGCTCGGTCACCGCGAGGTGAGCACGCCCCCATTCGGCGGGCGTCCAGCGATCGTGCACGCCGCCACGCTCCACCCACAACCGCTCCTCGTGGACCTGACGCGCGAGGATCTCTGAGCGCCCCTGTGCGGCATGACGAGACCGACATGAGGCACTCCTGCGATGACGATCGCCCCAGGTTCGAGGGACCGTTCCTGCGCGTCGGGCTGGGAGTTTGAGCGATGCGCGAACCTGATGCGGAAGGGCCGCACAACGGCGCGGCGGCACCGGCCGGAGCGGCGGCGAACAAGACGCCGCGCATGCGTCTGCGGATGCTGTCGGACGCTACGTTGGACGACGACCGGCGCGACCTCTTCGGGTATGGAGTCTACGCGGACGCCGTTGCCGACCTGATCAGCCGCGAGGGGGTCGACACCCCGTTGACGATTGCGATCTCCGGGCCCTGGGGGGCGGGCAAGACCTCGCTGGCGAAAATGATCGTGGATCGCCTCCACGCCAGGGAACAACCGGGCGACCGTGAAAATCTGATCTGCTGGTTCAACGCCTGGATGCACGATGACGCCCCCACCTCGGCGCGGCCCTGGCGGCTCAGGTGGCAAGAGCCGCCGGGCGAGGCCGACCCTGGTGGAGATCTCTGGTCGAGCCGCTCCCCGCGGCCATGGTGAGCAGCCGCGATCGCTGGCGCCGTCGCGTGGGCATCGGCTTCACGGCCGGCCTGATCGCGATTACCGCCATCTCGATCGATCCCATCCGAAGCGCCGTGGAAGCCACCACCGTCGTGAAGAGCTACGGCGCCTCGGCGGGCTCGCTGACCGTGCTGCTGATCATGGCGGCGCTGCTGTCCTCGTATCTCTTCTCGGCACTCGACCACATCGCGCGCTTCATCGATGACCCGGCCTCCGAGGCCGCTCGCGGTACGATCGCCCAGGTTCGCGAGCAGTTGGGGGACCTGATCGGACAGGCCTTGCACAACAGGCGTCTGGTGGTCTTTGTGGACGACCTCAAGCGTTGCGCGCCCGCGCGGGCGATGGAAGTGTGCGAGGTGGCAAACCAGCTCCTCTCTCATCCCAACGTCGTAACCGTCTTCATCGCAGACATGCACCTGATCGCGAAGTCGGCGGAAGAGAGGTTCCGCGAGACCAGCTCGGGGGGCGACGCGGGCCGTAGATATCTAGAGAAGATCGTGCAGCTGCAGCTGACGCTTCCGCCGCCGAAGAGCGCCGACCTGGAGCCTCTCCTGAAGGGATGCACCCCGCTGGACGTCGGCCGAACGCCCTTGAGCTCCGGCGAGTGCGACGAGAGAGAGCGTCGGCCTTTGTCCTCGGCCTTCGAAAGGCCCAGCGACGTGCCGGACCTCATCGCGCAGGTTCCTGATCGGCGTGCCGGTATTCGTCCTTGGCGCCATCGGCGGCTGCGTGGGCGCGCTGTTGCTGGGTGCGATCCCGCATGGGACCGGACGGCCGCTCCCATTCATGGAGCATGTGCTCGGCATCTCGGGAGGAGTGCGCGGATCGACCGCCATCGCCGCGTGTGCCTTCGCGTTCGAGGGTGCCGTTCTCGCCTGCATGGCCGCCGCATCGCTGCGGCGCACCCGCCGGCGGAGGCGCTACCACCGCAGGCGGGACGCAATCAAAAGGCTGATCGGCCGTGAAATCAAGCGTGGCAAGTCGCAGAGCTCCCTGGAGGGCGCCGTCATCAGCGCTGCGAAGCCCCGCGATCGCGGCCTGGCCGAAAGGCTCGTCCGAAGCTATCTTCTGGACAACTCCTGCGAACTGGAGGGAGTCGAGGAGATGATCCTGCGATTTCCGCCAGATCTTCCCCGGGGGGCCAAGCGCATGCGCAACCACGCGATGCTGCTCACGCAGATCGCGCGCGCCCGCAAGCTCTTTGGCGGCGATCCCGAGCTGACCCCCGAACATCTGGGAGCGTGGATCGCACTCGGCGAGCACTGGCCATCCATCGCCCGCCGGGTCGAGCGGGCCCGCAGTTCCTGCGGCGTTTGCAGATACTCGCCGAGAACCGCGATCAACTCGCACGCGCCGTCGGAGAGGACGGCGGGGGCGATATACAGATGCCCTCCGAGCTACTCCTCAGGGCACAGCGCCTGGGCGACGTCGCCCCGCGCCTCGTCCACTTCGAGTAGGAGCAGCGGCCCGGGCGCACACTTGCCGCGGCACACCCGGCCACGCCGACCTCTAGCATGGCAGTCGCGATGCGCTGCCCCCGCGGAGGCATTTCCCGAGCACTGGCGCTGGTCCTCGTGCCCACCGCCCTCGGCCTGTCCCTCGCGCCCGCCGCGGAGAGCGGGTCCGCGGCGCAGGTTCCGATTCCTGCGAGCGAGCGGGTCCATGGAGCGGCCTCCCCCGCGAGCGCCGCGGGCACAGCGCGGAGCGCGACTCCGGCAGGCGCTTCCGCGACGGACACCGCGACCGCCGCTACTCCCGCGCCCACGACCATGACCGTCACGCCACCGAAGACCGCGCCCGCCACGCCCGCCAAACTTCCCGCCGCGGTCGCACCGACCGGGGCCGCACGAGCGCCCGCAACCGTCAAGAGACCCTCGCCGGGGGCGATCGTGGCGGCCGCGCTGGCGGCGCTCTTGATCGTGGTGTGCCTCGCGTGGGGGTTGGCACGCTGGTGGGCGTACGAGCCCCGCTGGACGGTCTCGCTGCGCCACTCCCTTGCGGAGGCCGGCTGGCGCCTGTCGGGCACTTGGGAGGAGTTTTCGGACTGGCTCAGACTCGGGCGCTGAGCTCCGCTGGACTGGCCGGAATCTCGCTCCAGACCTAGTAAAATGGAGGTCTGACGCACTACGGAAAACTTCCGACCGCCACGCGCGGGACGATGCTCGGCCCAGGTAATGCAGAGTCGAGTGGGCGTCCACCGAGCGATGACGCCGCGGAAGGAGCAAGGCCGATGCAGACAACGTCCCACCCCACCACCGTCGAGGAGACGACGCCTGGGCGGGCGCTGTCGATCGCGCGCCTCTTCACGTCCCTCGGGACACACCCCTTCGATGCGGTGGAGTGGGAGCTGCGCGACGCGCGCATCGGACACGGGGATCGCGTGGCGTTCGAGCAGCGCGGGGTGGAGTTCCCCACGAGCTGGTCGCAGAACGCAACGAACATCGTCGCCCAGAAGTACTTCCGCGGGCAGCTCGATCATCCCGCGCGCGAGCACTCGGTCAAGCAGATGATCGGCCGCGTGTCGGGCACGATCGCCGCGTGGGGCCGCGAGCGCGGCTACTTCGCCGCCGAGGAGGACGGCGAGGCATTCGAGGCCGAGCTGACCCACATCCTGCTGCACCAGATGGCGGCCTTCAACTCGCCGGTGTGGTTCAACGTGGGCTTCGAGGAGCAGCCGCAGTGCTCGGCATGCCAGCCGTATCATGCTCTGGTCTCGACGCCGCAGGGCATGGTCCCGATCGGCGAGCTCGTCGAGGGCGATCTGGTCGGCCACGAGGTCTATGACGCAAATGGCGTGACTCGGGTCATTGCGACGAAGGCCAACGGGCGCAAGCGCGTGCTTCGCGCCCGTCTGCGCAACGGCAGCTTCATCGAAGCGACGCCTGACCATGTTGTAAAGGCGGTGGCCGAGCGCCGCACACAGCCTGCTTGGCTCCGGATCGATCAGCTGAAGGTCGGGATGCGCATGCACCTGCATCCCCATCGCGCGAAGGTCTACGACCCGATCTGCGTCGCGGTCGGCGCGGGCAGCGAGGATTCGCTCCTCGAAGGGCTCGCCGAGATAGATCGGGTCAAGGTCGCCGAGGCGGCGCTCGCCGGATGGCTGCAGGCCGATGGCTTCGTTGGCCAGTACACCGGCACCAACCGCTCACTGACGATCGAGTTCCAGGTCGCGAACAACGACGAGTACGACTGGGTGATCCAGAACCTCGATATAGCTTTTCCGGATGTGCATCGCAAGGTGCGAGAGGCAGATACCCAGCACATCCGTGTGCGGCGCATCCGCCTCTACGGTGAGGTGCTGCGCCAGTTCGTCGAGTCGTGGGGTCTACTTGACCGAGGCACGGAGATCCGCGCCCCCAAGTGCCTCTTCACCGCCTCGCACGATGAGGTGACGGCCTATCTGCGCAGCATCTTCCAGGCCGACGGGTACGTCAGCATTCGTCGCAGTCGCGATGAGAGCGCACGGATCGCCTTTGCGGTGATCGGGGAGCGCTGGACGGAGGACATTCAGCTGCTACTCGGGATGCTCGGTATCTACTCACGTCGCCTGCACAAGCAAGAGCCTCGGCCGGATCGCCACGACCTTTACGAGCTTCTCATCTCAATCGGCTCTGAGCGCGTCCGCTTCGCGGAGTTGGTTGGTTTCATAGGCTCGAGCAAGCAGGAGAAGCTGCTGGAATCGCTCACACTGCGCAATCCCAAGCGCTGCCCCGACCTGCGGGAGGAGGAGATCGTCGCAATCGACGACCTTGGCGAGATGGAGGTTTACGACATCCAGACGGAGTCGGGCGAGTACCTCTCCAACAACGTCGCCGTCCACAACTGCTTCATCCTCTCCGTGAAGGACACCATGGAGTCGATCCTCGACTGGAACACCAAGGAGGGGATGATCTTTCGCGGGGGCTCGGGGTCGGGCATCAACCTGTCGGGCATCCGCGGCTCGATGGAGCCGCTCGCGAAGGGCGGCACGGCCTCGGGGCCGGTGTCCTTCATGCGCGGGGCGGACTCGTGGGCGGGCACGATCAAGTCCGGCGGCAAGACCCGCCGCGCGGCGAAGATGGTGGTGCTGGACGTCGATCACCCCGACATCAAGGACTTCATCTGGTGCAAGGCCCACGAGGAGGACAAGGCGCAGGCGCTCAGGGACGCGGGCTTCGACATGTCGATCGACGGCGAGGGCTTCTTCTCGATTCAGTACCAGAACGCGAACAACTCGGTGCGCGTCACCGACGGGTTCATGCGGGCGGTCGCCGAGGACCGCGAGTGGCGCCTGACCTCGCGCGTCACCGGCGAGCCGGTCGGTGATCCGATCCCCGCGCGCGAGCTGATGCGGGAGATCGCCGAGGCCGCCTGGCGCTGCGCGGACCCGGGGATGCAGTACGACACGACGATCAACCGCTGGCACACCTCCCCCAACTCGGGGCGGATCAACGCGTCGAACCCGTGCTCGGAGTACATGCATGTGGACGACTCCGCCTGCAACCTGGCGTCGATCAACCTGATGCGCTTCCGCCGCCCCGACGGCACGCTCGACGTGGAGTCCTTCGAGCACACCGTCGACGTGATGCTGCTCGCCCAGGAGATCGTGGTGGGGCCCTCCAGCTACCCCACCGAGGAGATTGGCGTAAACGCGCGCGCCTTCCGCCAGCTCGGCCTGGGCTACGCGAACCTCGGGGCGTACCTGATGGCGGACGGAATGCCCTACGACTCCGAGGGGGGTCGTAGCACGGCGGCGGCGATCACGGCGCTGATGACCGGCCGCGCGTACCGCCGCTCGGCCGAGGTTGCGGGGGCGCTCGGCCCCTACGAGCGCTACGCGGAGAATCGCGAGGAGCACAACGCGGTGATGCGCATGCACCGCGACGCCTCCCACGCGATCGCCGATACCCACTGCGCGGACCGGGAGCTGCTCGCGGCCGCGCGCCGCTCGTGGGAGGAGGCGGTGGAGCTGGGGGAGCGCCTTGGCTACCGCAACGCGCAGGCCACCGTGCTGGCACCCACGGGGACGATCTCGTTCCTGATGGACTGCGACACCACCGGCGTGGAGCCCGACTTCTCGCTGGTCAAGTTCAAGGAGCTCGTGGGGGGCGGGCAGATGACGATCGTCAACCGCACGGTCCCGCTGGCGCTCGCGACGCTCGGCTACTCCGAGCCGCAGATCGAGCAGATCGAGGCCCACCTCGCCGAGCACGGCACGATCCTCGGCGCCCCGGGCCTGCGCGAGGAGCACCTGGCGGTGTTCGACGTGGCGGTGGGGGAGCGCGCGATCTCGCATATGGGCCACCTGAAGATGATGGGCGCGGTGCAGCCGTTCATCTCGGGGGCGATCTCCAAGACCGTCAACCTGCCCCAGAGCGCGACCGTGGAGGACATCGCGGACGCCTACACCCAGGCGTGGCAGCTGGGGATCAAGGCGCTCGCGATCTACCGCGACGGCTCGAAGACCGCCCAGGCGCTGCGCACGGACGCGCAGTCGGAGGAGCCGGCGGCGAAGGTGAACGTGGACGCGCTGGTCGAGCAGGCTGTGACCAAGGCCCTGGCGGAGGTCGGGCCCAAGCGCAAGCGGATGCCCAGGGAGCGCCAGTCGATCACGCACAAGTTCTCGATCGGCGGCCACGAGGGCTACATCACCGCGGGCATGTACGAGGACGGCAGCATCGGGGAGATCTTCCTCACCGACATCGGCAAGGAGGGCTCCACGCTGCGGGGCATGATGAACTCGTTCGCCACCGCGATCTCGATCGCGCTGCAGTACGGGGTGCCGCTGGAGACGTTGGTGCAGAAGTTCTGCTACATGCGCTTCGATCCGGAGGGGATCACCACCAACCCCGAGATCCCCTTCGCGAAGTCGATGCCCGACTACATCATGCGCTGGCTGGCCTCGCGCTTCCTGGACGCCGACGTGCAGGAGGAGCTCGGCATCCTCACCCCCGAGGTGCGCGCCCGCAAGGCCGCCCAGGAGGCGGCGCAGTCGGTGATCGCCTCGGATACCGCGGGCCCCGCCACCACGAGCGATCGGACGATCGCCGCGCCCAAGGCGTCGGGCGGCAACGGCGGGGGGAGCGCGCCCACGGCCTCGTTCACCGACACCCCGCCGGTGGTGCCCGCGAGGCTGCAGGGCCTGGACCTCGGCCCGGCGTGCAGCCAGTGCGGGGGGATGATGCAGCGGACCGGCTCGTGCTACACCTGCAGCAGCTGCGGCAACAACACCGGCTGCGGCTGAGCGCGACGCGGTTGCTCCAGACCTGATTGCATTAGTGGAATGAGGAGTTGGGTCTTTGGACCACCTGTGATCACGGCACTCGTCGCGGCCGCGGCTCTGGCGGGCTGCGGGGGTAGTTCGAAGGTGACCACCGACGTCACCACCGTGGCCGCTGCGGGCGGCTTCGGGGCGCCTGCTTCTCAGAGCGTCACGAGCGGCGGGGCGGCGGCGTCGAAGGGGGTGTCCACCACCAAAGCGCACGCGGGCAGCTCGCCGGGCACCGCGTCGGCCGGCTCGTCTGGCACCACGCCGGCCAACCCGTCCGGCGACGCATCGGGCAGAACGTCGGCCGGGAGGTCCGCGTCGCGCCCGGCGCCGAAGACCACCTCAACCTCGAAGGCCACCCCCATCACGAAGACCACCCCACCCCCGCATATCAACGGCGAGGTCTACACGCCCCCGGGGGCGATGTCCCTGAGCAGCCCGGCGTTTGCGCTCAACGGAACGATCCCCTCGCAGTACACCTGCGAAGGGGCCAACATCTCCCCCCCACTGCAGTGGCACAACCTGCCCGCCCACACCGCGGAGCTCGTGCTGTTCATCATCGACGACGGCTCCAACGGGCCCGAAGGTGGGATCCGGTGGGTGGTGTCCGGCATCGATCCCAGCCTCTCCGGGATCGCCGCGGGCTCGCTGCCGGCGGGGGCGGTCGTGGGACTCAACGGCTCGGGCAGGGCGACCTACGGCAGCATCTGCCCCCCGAAGGGCAAGGCCGTCCTCTTCCAGTTCGTGCTCTGGGCGCTGAGCAGGAAGCTCAACTTCAGCACCGGCTTCACCCCGGCGGTCGCCGAGCACGAATACAGCGGCAGCGAGCTCAACTCGGCGGTCACCTACGCCATCGCCGAGCGCAGGTGACCAGGTAGGTCAGCAGGCGCCCGCCCGCGGCGCCAGGCCCGCGCGGCGGTCAGGTGAGGCCAGGCCCGGCGGGCGGCGGCGGTCAGGTGAGCAGGCGCTCGCCCGCGGCGCGCTCGGCGACCGCGGCGCCGGCCTCGGAGCGGCCCAGCATGCTGATGAAGACGGCGGCGAAGGCGATGCCGAAGACGAGGAACTCGACGAAGCACATGCCGGCCCCGGCGAGGTGCTGGTCGTTGATCGCCGAGATGCCGAAGACCCGGGGGACGCCGACGTAGTAGGGGTACTGGGCGTGCGCCAGCCACGTGAGGGGCAGGCAGATGGCGGCGCTCGCCAGGCGCGTGAAGCCGAGCAGCGCGAGGCGCTCCCCGCCGGGCCGCAGGCGCGCGCGGGGCAGGGGGTCCACGATCAGCCACCACAGGGCGAGGCCGGTGTAGAAGAGGGTGGCGTGCTCGAAGGCGTGCACGGTGGGGTGCTGGGCGGCGAAGTCGAAGATGCCGGGGATCGCCCACACCCACGTGGCGAGCGCCCACAGCGGGATCGCGAGGTAGGGGGAGGTGAGCCGTGCGAGCACCCGGCCGAAGCGGCCCCCGGGCGCCACCGCGAGCAGCGCCTCGCGGGAGAGGCCGAGCGGCAGCAGCGGGCGGCGCAGACCGAGCACGATCAGCGCGGGGGCGACGTCGGAGAGCAGCACGTGCTGGGCCATGTGCGCGGAGAGCAGGTAGCGGTCGCCGATCGGGTCGAGCGGGGAGAGCAGGGCGGCCGCCAGCACCAGCAGCCCGGCCCCATAGGGCACCCAGTGCCCCGCGCCGATCGCCTCGGAGCGCGCGGCGGCGCGGCGGTAGGCGCGCGCATACACCACCGCCGCGAGCCCTAGGGCGAGGATCACGATCGGGTTGAAGGTCCAGGAGCCCCAGCCGGGCACGGTCGCCAAGATCATGCGCGGCATCCTATCGAGCCTCCCCTGGGGCTTGCTCAGTCGCTGCCGTAGGACGCTGGCGGAGGTTCGTCGGTGCGGATCGCGGCGATCTCGCTGAGCAGTTGGGGCGCGGTGGTACCGCCGAGCACGCGCAGGCGGGGAAGCCGATAGGGGTCCCCCGAGGGCTGGGCCCAGCCGGGGACGACGGTGGTGGAGCCGCGGTAGCCGGCCGCCTGCACGGCCGCGATCACGGCCGCGTCGTAGTGGCCGGAGGGGTAGCAGAACCAGTTGGCGGGCACATGGTAGAGCCGCTGGATTTCGCTGCGCGCCACGGCCACCTGATAGCGCAGCGCCGAGGGGTCGAGGGTGATGAGGTCGGCGTGGCTGAAGCCCTGGGTGTCGAGCTCCCAGCCGGCGCCGATTAGGCCGCGGACCTGTGTGGGGGAGAGCCCCCCCTGGGAGGGGGACAGGCCGGTGAGCTGCAGGTTCTCGACACCGGGCCACCCAATCCGGCGCAGGACGGGGAGGGCGTTGGTGTACTGGGACTGGTAGCCGTTGTCGAAGGTGAGCACGATCGGCTTGCCCGCCGGCAGCGGCGCGCCCTCCCTCCAGTTGGCCCACAGCTGATCCATCGTGACCGCGCGAAAGCCGGCGCGTGCGAGCGCCTGCATCTGTTCGGCGAACTCTTCCGTGGGCACATAGAGGCCCGGGAAGGGCGCCCCGGGGGGCGGGGGGTTGATGACGTGATACATGAGGATCGGGACCGCCCCGGCGCGCGCGCCCGTCCGTCTGCCCGCGCCGGCGCCCCGGCCGGCGTCGGCCCCCGCGAGCCCCGACCCAGCGGGGGCCGGTCCGGAGACGCTGCTCGCGCCATCGCCGCGGGCACGCGAGTGTCTCCCCCCGCGCAGCCCGGCGACGGGGCGCGGGGCGGGGGGGGCGGAGGAGCCGCCCGCGGCAAGCGCGACGACGGCGGCCACCGTGGCGAGCATCGCCAGCAGACAGCCCACGGCCAGCGCCCGCCGACGGCGGGCGAGTGCGCGGCTGCGCGCCTCACGGCGGGCGAGCCGCTCGGGGTCGATCTGCGCTCGCGGCTGCACGTTCACCGGGAACTTTCGCAGGCCGCGGTATCAGCCACTCTGGCAGGTCCGTGGTGTCCGCCACCCGCACAGATCGCGATGGGTCGCAGATTGCGCAGGCGAGATAGGATCATCCGAGGTGTCCGCCACACCCTCCTCCCCCTCGCCGGAGGCCCCCCTGCAGGGGGGCTGCCTGTGCGGTGCGGTGCGCTACGAGGTGAGCGCCCCGAGCGTGGCGGCGCGCTACTGCCACTGCACGCACTGCCAGCGGCGCACCGGCACGAGCTCCTCGGCCAACTGCCTGTTCCCACGAGCGAGCTTCCGCCTGCTGAGCGGCGCCGAGCAGCTGCGTGCCTACAGGCCCCCGACGGGAGTGCCCAAGCTGTTCTGCACTACCTGCGGTTCGGCGTTGTTCAGCGGTGACCCCTTCTCCGACGAGCGGGTGGTGATCCGGATGGGCACGTTCGACGCGGACCCGGGCATCCGCCCGCAGTACCGCCAGTTCGTGGACTCGGCCGCCCCCTGGGAGCCGATCCCCGACGACGGCCTGCCGCGGCATCCGGGTTCGGGTTCGGGCAGCGCCTGAGTACCTATCAGTTGAGGCGGCTCTTGAGCGCGCTCGCTGCGGAGAACTTGGCGGCCTTGCTGGCGGCGATGCTGATGGTGGCGCCGGTGGAGGGATTGCGTCCCTGCCGGGCG
Organism: uncultured Solirubrobacterales bacterium; assembly: GCA_963771915.1. GTDB lineage: Bacteria > Actinomycetota > Thermoleophilia > Solirubrobacterales > Solirubrobacteraceae > Palsa-744. The sequence continues at coordinate 2,001,152 of CAVYVD010000001.1, forward strand.
GCGCGGTGGCTGACGCTGAACTTGCCGAAGCCGGCGAGGGCGACCTCGCCGCCGGCGGCGAGCTCCTCGGAGACGGCCTCGATTGTGGCGTCCAACGCCTGGCGGGCCTGGCCGGGGGCCAGTCCGGTACGCTCTGCGACTTTGTCGGCCAGCTCGTTCTTGGTCATGTTGGCACTCCTCCCGTGTGGGGTGTGATTGCTTAAAGCGGGCAGACTAGCGCCCAGCGAGGACGGCATCCTGCCGCATCTCTCGCGCGGGCGTCTCGACGGCCGGTTGGGGCGGGCGCCCCGCCGCGTAGGCGGTCCACAGCGCGGCGAGCCAGGCGGCGCAGGCGAGAGCGACGTGGATCCAGACCAGCTCGGTGGGGAGGTGGGTCTCGTACTGGTCCAGGCCCACGGCCCCCTGGAGGGCGAGCAGGACGCCGAGCACCGTGGTGGAGCGGCGCACCAGGGGATCGGCGTCGCGGCGGCGCGCGAGCCACCAGACGAGCACCGCGAGGAGGCTGAATACGAGGGCGATCTCGGCGTGGCGGTGGATCACGAAGTCCATCGTGCCCCGCCCGTCGAAGTCCAGGCGGTTGATGTGTTCCCCGGGGTTGCCCCCCGCGTGGGGGCCCGCGGCGGTGGCGGCGGTGCCGGCGAAGATGGTCAGGGCCCCAAGGCCGACCAGGGCACGGGTGGACCACACGAGGGTGCGATCGCCGCTTGAGGGGCGCTGGCCGAAACGGGGACGCGAGCCGAAGGCGAGTGTCTCCCGGCTTCGGTCGGGCTCGTACCGCGCCCGCCACGCCAGGGCGGCGGCGGCCACGAGGATCAGCATGGAGAGGGCGAAATGGCCCATGACCCAGCCGTAGTCGAGTTTGCCGCGCACGGTGAGCCCGCCGAGCACGGCCTGGGCGACTACGCCGAGGGGCAGCAGGGCGCCGAGCCACATGAGGTCGCGGCGGTAGGGCCGGCGGCGCAGCGCCCCGAGCCAGGCGAGACCGGCGGCGAGCACCACGGGCACGGAGATGACGCGGTTGGAGAACTCGATCACCGCGTGGGTCCTCAGGGGGGGGTAGAGGTTGCCGTAGCACTTCGGCCAGGTGGGGCAGCCGAGGCCGGAGCCGGTGAGCCGCACGGCGGCGCCGGTGAGCACGATCAGGGTGAGGGCAAGGAGGGCGGCGTACGCCACGAGGAGGTACTGGCGGGGCGTGAGGGTGTAGCCGTGGGTGCGCTCGCGCAGGCGCTCCAGGCGGTGGGGGAGGGCCATGGCCTGGAAGTTTGCCAGTTTGGCGCGAGCCTCAGGGGAGGGAGGGGCTCTGATACTCGAAGGGCAGCTCGGGGGCCAGCTCGCGCAGCGTGGGGGCGGCGGCGTCGCGGGGGGAGACGATCGGCTCGATCTCCGCGGGCCACTCGATCGCGACCTCGGGGTCGTCCCAGGCGATGCCGCGCTCCAGGGTGGGGTCGTAGTAGGCGGTCTGCTTGTAGAGGACGTCGGCGACCTCGCTGAGCACGCAGAAGCCGTGTGCGAATCCGATGGGCACATAGAGCTCGCGCATGCCCTCGTCATCGAGCGCGACGGCCTCCCACCCCGCGTACGTGGGGGAGCCGCGGCGCAGGTCGACGATCACGTCGAGGATCCGCCCCCGGGCGCAGCGCACGAGCTTGGCGACGCCGGGCCCGACGTGGAAGTGCATCCCCCGCACCACCCCGCGGGTGGAGCGGGAGTGGTTGTCCTGGATGAAGCTCTCGTGGGGGGGGATCCCGGCGGATTCGTGCCACTCCAGGCGGTAGGTCTCGCTGAAGAAGCCGCGCTCGTCGGCCAAGACGCTCGGCTCGAGCACCACCGGTCCCTGCAGGCCAGATAGGGGGATCGCCTTCACATGGCGGAACGCTACTTCACGCGTGGGCGTGGCGATGGCGATGCTTGCGGTGAGGGAGGAGGTGGTAGATGACGAGGCTCCGTTCGGTGGTGTTGCGGAGCTTGTCGATGGCGATGAAGGTGAGGATGTGGCGCCCGGAGCGGATGCTCGCGGCGCCGTGCCAGTGCAGCGCCCCGGCCAGCGTGCGGGGGAAGCCCTGGTTGGTGTAGTTGCGGATCAGCCTGCCGTCGATCTTCAGCGTGATCCGCCCCACCCCCTGGGAGTCGCGGGCGGAGACGCTGATCGGGAGGGCGCCGCTGTAGGTGGCGTGGTTGGCGGGTGCGGAGACGTCGATCTTGGGCCCGGAGAAGGAGCCGCAGGATTCGGTGAGCTGGTCGCCGTGGTGAGCGTAGGCCTGCATGGCCGCGAAGGAGGGCTTGCGGGAGCCGCCCGAGCGCAGCAGGCCGGCCGTGTCGGGGCCTTCGTCCTGGAGGGGGAACCAGATGGCGACCTGCACGTAGGGGTCCTGGGCGAGGCAATGGTAGGCCTGGGCGAGGTAGGTGGCCTGCTGCTGTTCGGTGACGCCCTGGGCCTTGCGCCCCGCCCAGAAGCCTTCGTTGCAGGTGGCGCTGGTGGTGCGCCAGGAGAGCTCGGTCATCCAGATGGGCTTGTCGTCGCCGTTGGCGAGCATCACGTTGTGGACTTCGCGGTAGGCGAGGAAGGAGTCGGGGATCATGTGCCCGTCGTTTTCGCGCAGGAAGGAGTAAGGGGAGACGATGTTGCAGGCGGTGTCGGTGTGGACGGCGACCGCGTCGAAGTAGCCCTTGGCGCCGTTCTGGTAGAGGGCTTCGAGGAAGGGGTAGTCGTTGCCGGTGAGCCCCCCCACGAGGATCGTGGCGTTGGGTTCGGCGGCCTTCACCACGGGGTAGGTGGCCTTCAGCAGCGCCGCGTAGGCGGCGGGATCGGGGGCGCCGACCCACCATGAGGGGGAGTCCTCCTCGTTCCAGAGCTCGTACGCGGCGACGCGGGAGCCCCAGTGCTGGGCGAGGCCGCCGACGAACGCGGCGTAATCCTCGGGGTTGGCGGGGGGCGTGTGTTCGTTGGAGGAGCCGGTCTCCCATTGGGGGGCGCCCACGACGGCGACGATCACTTTCGTGCCCGCGGGGAGCTCGCTGAAGAGCCGTTCATAGTTGGCGAGCCAGTTGACTGAGTAGACCCCCGGGGTGGGCTCGAGATCGGACCAGGTGGCGAACACCCGCACCCAGTGGGTGCCGAGCGCCTTGAGATCCCCCACGTGGGGGGCGAAGCCGTCGGCGAGCACCACCCCCGGTTCGGCGGCGGGCGCGGTGGCGGCGGCGAGGCCGAGCGCGAGCGTGAGCAGGCCCGCGAGGAGCGCCCCGAGGAGGGGGCGGCGCGGGGGGGCGTGGCGCGGGCGGAGCTTCATCCCCCTGAGCATCGTAGGTTGCGCGTCAGCGCTTGACGCCGGTCCGGGGGATTCGACGGATGGGTGGTCAACCGAGGCTGCCGCGTGGGGCGATCCAGACGCTTGGGAAGGAGAGCGAGGTGTGCTCTGTGATCGCGTCGTAGTCGCGGTCGTAGTGCAGCACGCCCAGGCCCGCGGCGGCTGCGACGGAGGCGATCAGCAGGTCAACTGGCTTGACGCGGTGTGAGACGCCGGGGGTGGCGGCGAGCTCGGCTTGGGCGGTGAGTGCCTGCGCGGCGGCCTCGGAGGTGAGCGGCGCGTGCGGGAGCGCGTCGAGTTCGCCGGTGAGCGCAGCGAACTGCTCGCCGTCGAGAGCGCTGTAGCGCATCTCTAGCAGCGTCGGGGGAGAGGTCCACAGCTGACCGGCGGTGAGCGCCGCCTCGAAGGTCTCCCGGTGAGCGCCGGTGAGGCGCCCGTCGAGCAGTCGCGCCCACGCCGAGTTGTCGAGCAGCAGCGAGCGGTTGTAGCCGATCAAGTATGCGTCCAGCCGTGCTCACGGACCTCGTAGGCCGCGGCGGCATCGAGGCCCTCGCCGGTACGCAGCCGTTGCACCAGGTCACGGCGAAGCTCGAGCTTGCGGGCCTCCTCGTCGCGCTCGGCCTGGAGCTCCCGCAGTCGCGCGCGGGCGCCGAGGATCACGAGCTCCCCGAGCCGGATGCGCTCGCCGCGGCGGCGCAGCTCACTCAGCGCCTCGTGGACGGGGGGCGTCTCGGTGATCGAGTGGCGGGGGTAGCGGGTTGGCATCGGGGGCGAGTGTAGCACCGAGGTACTGTACTTGGCCATGTCCTGCTTTCAAGACATTTGTCCTGTTATCTAGACAGTCGTCTGCTCTCAGAACATCTGCCGCTCGCCACAGCGGGAGCTCGACCCATCGGGGAGCACAGGAGTCCGTGAGGCGTAATACGCTCGATATGTGGCCAAGGCACCCGCGCGCCAGACGGACCCGCTGCCCTCCGGCTACCCGGAGTTCCTTGCTGAGGTCAAGGCCCGCGTGCTGGCCGCTCGCACACGAGCTGCTCTTGCGGCCAACCAGTCGCTCATCGAGCTGTACTGGAAGATCGGCCAGGACACCCTCAGACGAGAGCGGAGCGAGGGTTGGGGGAGCAACAGGCAGGCAACGCGCTGAGCAGCTTCGAGCGAGCCCTGCCGGCGCCGCGGCGCCGGACTCCGAGATGGTGCGCGACGCGATCAAGGACCAGAGAGTTTCGACGGCGCGACATCAAACGCGCCCTCCCGGGCGTGAGCCCCGCGACGATCCGGCTCGTCCTGGGGGAGCTCCGGGACGCACAGAGGATCCGGGCGGAGGGCTCCAGGCCCGGCGCGCGGTGGCGGCGACTGTGAGCGATCCGCTGTTGCCGAGCTACTGGGAGATGGTCTACTGCACCTCCGCTGCCTCCCTCATCGAGAGGCGACAGTCCCACCAGATACGCTGATCTCTTTCCCGCGACTCAGTCAAGCGCTGCGTTGCAACACACCCCCTGGATGGCAAGTCATGCCGTAGAGCTCCAAGTCGCGACGGGCACCAAAGCCCTCACCGGCGGGGCTGGTCAGCCAGTCCGCGACGGCCGGGAGTACGCCACGTGGCCAGCCCTCTTCCAGGCGCATCATGTCGATGTCCACGCAACCATCCTCAACCACGAAGAAACCACCCGGAGACACAAACCGAGAGAAGCCGGCGAGCGCGGCCATCGTGGTGGAGTAGATGTGGGCCGAATCCTCGACCACGAGGCAGCGTGCATCGGGAAGGAGCTCGGCGATTCGAGCGGGGAGGTTCTCGTCGCAGACATCGCCGGGCACCAGCGAGATGCTCTCCTCCCAGTTGGAGTCGGCCCGGTCGAGGTGCTGACGAGCGTTATCGACCTCGATATCGATAGTGACAACGTGAAACTCGGAGATAAGGCCATAGGCCGCCAGCGTGCGTAGGCGATCGCGGAACCAAAGCGCACTCGCTCCGCAATGGGCCCCGATCTCGATGACGACGCTGGGCCGGTCTGCCCAGAGCAGGTGCTCGTAGACACGCAGATCCTCGGGGAATTTGGCGAGCGGAATGCCGCCGTAGCTGTCGTGTGTGTGTTGGGCAGCGCGGTCAAGCCAGTAGCTGCGCAGTGAGCCCTGTAGCCGCTGCTCGACCGTAGGTCCGGCGAGTCGGGCTATCTGCTCGAGCCGCGAGTCGGGCGTCTCAATGTCGGTCACGCTGGCGATTGTAGCGGCGCACCCAGATTGCTTGCACGCCAAAGAATCCCGGTTTGCTTGAGCTTCCGAGGGAGCCGGGGGCTGCGATGCCTCGGCCACCCGCCCTACTAATAGGCATCAAAATCAAGTAGCTCGAAGAAGGGGATTTGTGGACGGGTGCGATCATGGTCCAGGCTGCGATAGATCAGATTGAGAGGGGAAGGCCGTAGAGGCACGGGCAGCGATACTCCGCGGGGTGAAAACCGCTGGTTGAGCCCAACGTGCAGCGCTAGGGGCGCTCGATGCCATCGGCATATAGATCGGACCAGCGCTCTGGTTGCACGTGCAGTGACGGGCTCCGCGGCGAACACCTTGACCAGCACGGCGATGTTGATACCGTTGCGACGATCAACGGTCGTTACCGCAAGTACGTCGTTTCTACTGTGTATAGCGTAGTGCTGCGTTGGTGCAGCGAGGCGCCAGGCCAGAGTCTCGACACTCCACAAACGCGCCAGACCGGCTTGTGGCGGGGATAAAAGGTGCTCGTGCGACGCAAGCTCGTCACTTGGATGGGAACCCAACCAAAGGCTGTCAAAACCCGTGGGAGCGAGACCGGGCATAGGGGCAATGACCGTGGTAGGTAATGGCCCGACAAGTTCGAAGTCGAGCCTGCGCACAAACCCTGGGGTCGAATTCGCGTTGGCGACACCGAGTACCTTTTCGATCCCCAGGTTGCGTGCGTGGTCGAACGTCGCGTTCGCGAGATTCACGAACACACCTCCGCCCCGCGCCCGCTCATGCACCGCCGTGTTGAGCGATAGGGCCCCAGCATGCCTGACGCCATCCACCGTCAACGCAATCGGAACGACCGCATAATGACCTGCTCGTCCCAAATCATCGTCCAAGTTTGTCTCGATCACTTCCCCAAACGGAGAATCGACGTACAACCACCGCAGATAATCCACCTGCCCCATCTTGCTGGAAGGAAATACTTCGGCTAGCAGCCCCGCTGTGGACTGGAGATCAGGAACACTCACGCGCCACCATAACGTACACCGAGCAGTCGTCTGCACGAGCGACGACCAAGGGTGCTCATGACAGCTCGCGGTGATCGCCGTCCCGTCCAAGTCCAGACGTGGTCCGGGTCGCGCGTCCACGCACCAGGCTCGCCGCCAGCAACACCCTCATCACATACCAGACACTTGCCGACACACTGGCGCTTGAACTACCATGCGATCGAGGCGACATGCGAATGGGGTGCTCGACGACTCGCGCTCCACGGTAACCGGCGGCGATCAGCGCCTCCACCGTGTCACCCAGGTACTCAACAGGATAATCTACGGCGAAGTACCCCAGCAGAGGTCGACGAATCACGCGAAAACCAGATGTCGCATCGGTGATCTTAGCATGCACAGATCTGCCCCCTTGCCACGCTAGCGCTCGCATTGCCAGTCGCCTGCCGCGACTTACCGGGTAGCAGCCCTCGGGATCGGCGAAGCGCGAGCCAATAACCATATCTGCCCCGCTCACCGCCAGTGTCTCGAGCATTGCGGGGATGTCGTATGGATTGTGCTGGCCGTCTCCGTCAACCTGAACGACCGTCGAGTAGCCCTTTGCGACGGCATAGCGAAAACCACAGCGAAGGGCTCCCCCAACGCCAATGTTGAGTGGGAGCCGCAGCACGGTGGCGCCAGCTGCTCGTGCCGTCTGGGCAGTGGCATCAGTGGAGCCATCGTCGATGACGCACACCGGATACCCGAGGGAGCGAGCTGTCGCGACAATTTGGCTGATACTGCGCTCCTCGTTGAGCGCCGGGATGAGCACAAGTGGCATCTCTGGGGAGCCAGAGCCACTCATACCGGCTCCCTATAGGGAATCCGCGAAGCTTGGCTGTCGGCGCTCACAGTGTCGGAGCTCACGGCATGAGGACTCTCCAGATGGCGGACTCTCTCCTCGACCAGCGCGCAGTGCTCCGCCAAGTCCTGAATTGCGTGGTGCAGTCCCGACAACGAGACCGACAGCTGTAGGCAGAGTAGTCCCAGAAAGATGATGAAGATACCGAGCGAGAAGCCGGTAGGGGTGAACCCCAAGCGGTGTACCTCCCCAGACACGAGGCCGAGGAGCGGAGCTCCCAAGAGGCCTCCAAGCGACACGGCAATCCATCCCATGCCATAGCGAATCGAGAGTAGGCGTCTGCGCACCAACACCACGGTCGACACAAGCAGCATGAGGGCGCCAACCTCGACAAGGATGGCCTGGGCGCTCACGGTTCCGTACGCACGTTGAGAGCTGGTACAAGCCCTCGCCGGACTAGCATGAGCGCTCCGGGCAGGCTTGCAATGAACAGCGTGACCACGGTGAGCAGCGAGATTAGAGTCGCATCCGACGCGCTCACCGAGGCGGCTCCGAGTAAGACGACGTAGGTTCCCTCACGCACTCCGAACCCCCCTATCGATATGGGGATGAGGGTGACCACGGTAACGAGGGTCACTGCGACGGCCGCGGTCACGTAGGGAAGATGTACGTCGATGGCACGAGCGAGGCAAACGACCTGCGCGGCCACCAGCGCCTGAAACAAGATGCTCGATACCACAAGGAGAACGAGCAGGCGCGGGGACCGCGCATAGGTCCGTAGCAAATCCCGAGAGCCGAGGGCAAGGCGCTCCAGGCGAGTGGGAACAAGCCGCCGTGCGAGCCTCGAGGGGCGCAGCACAGCCATCGCGACGATTGCCGTTCCGACTATCAATCCGCCGGTGACCCACGCCAGGAACACCAGTGGTCCTCGTGCAATACTCGCGGGCTGTACGATCACCCCAGCCCAGGCGAGTGCGATCAGGCCGATCATCCCGCCGAAGCGGTCGACGAGGATCGTCATTGCGACCCTTCCAAGCAGCGGTTCGCGCCTTGCCACCAGCAGGGCGCGCGTCACGTCGCCCCCCACCGAGGTCGGCAGGAACGTCCCCGAGAAAGTCGATACCGTGTAGACACGCGCAAGCTCGCGTGTCTCGAGGTTCACGCCCGCGGCGAGCAGCAGGGCACGCCAGCGGTAGGCCCCCACGATCAAAGCTACACCGATCAGCCCAATTGCGATCAGCAGCGCCTCCGGATTGCCGTGGCGCAAGCGCTGCTGGATTTGACCCCAGTCCAGATGCAGCCCGACGAGCGCAAGGAGCGCAAGGGTCACGACAATGCGAGCCCAGACTGACCTCGCCATTCGTCTGGGCCACTGAAACCGTAATACACCCTCCGGGCGAGCCGACATCCGCCGCGATGATATCAGCGAGCCCCGTCCACGTCATCGCTGAGCGGTCCCGAATTCCTGCCGAAGAGCAGAGGGCAAACGCCCAGATGGCCGCTGCGCCGGCGGCATCGCGCGTTGCAGTAGAGCCGGATCGGTGGTTGCTACCTGCGCGACTAGTAGGGCGAATATCGGGGGGCCGGCAGCCCGGCGACGGCGATTTGCCCGAGCGGTGGCCCGATCCCTCCGGCAGCGTCAAGCATGGCTCGCAGACGATCGAGCGCACCGCGTCGACGAGCGTGGACGATACGACTGGTCAGCCAACCGGCATTGGGCAGCACAAAGAATCGCTCCCCGGTGTCCAGGTCGTATGGGTGCATGTAGCTCCACGCACACGCGTCCCCGTCTAGTCGTCTCACGCCGGCGGCCACGATGCGGCGCGGCAGATAGCGCAGGTAGACGCCGCCGAGGAACGGCACGGCGTGGCGGCCTCGTCCCAACAGGGGACAGGGCAGCTCCAAGAGTCCTCCGGGCCAGCGAAATGGCCGGCGCGGCGCACCGGGCCAGCCATGTAGCGGATTGCCGGCCGGCAGCACGCTGGACGAGTACATGAACCCCGCGCCCGCGATCTCCTCGACTGCCCACGCGGTGGCTGGCGTCAGGGAGAAGATCGGCGCTCGAAAGCCGCTCACCGCTCTCCCCGTCAGATCCTCGAGCAGAGTACGTCCCCGCGTAAGCTCGTCCTGCAACCTTCCCGGACCGATCTCCCCGAGGGTGACATGCCGCAGGCCGTGCAACGCGATCTCGTGTCCCGCGGCGGCGAGATCGCGGATGAGACCGGGATGAGCGGCAGCAAGCTCCCCCACCACGAAGAAAGTGCAGGGTGCGCCAGCATCCTCCAAAAACGCCGCAAACGCCTCAGTCATACGAACAAATCGAATCTCCTGGTCCGCCGAGACACGATTGTCCTCAAGATCGAAGGTCAGTGTCACCGCCATGACCCCGCACGCTATTGTAGCCTGCGCCGGTGCGCTTCGTCCTCGCCTCGCTCGCCCGGCCGTTGCCGGCCCATGGAGATGTGGACGTGAGCGGAGCTGAGTTCACCGCTCCACCCAAAGCGCGATCACCTCGCCTGCAGGCTGCCTTTGCGGCTGCCATCTTCGTGACCCTGCTGGTCGTCCAGCTTGTATCCGGCTGGCACATCCTGCACTCGAGCGAAATCTTCACCGCTGAGCTGGCGCATAAGTACGTCTGGGCAAACGCGGCGGCGGCGATTCTCGTGGCGCTCGTGGCCACCGCGGCACCCGCTCGCTGGCGGTGGCTTGCGGTGGGTGGCCCTGGCGCCCTCCTACTCGCGGTTCTCCTCGCCACGGCGATTCCCGGTGGGCAGGCGGTAGCCATGGTATGCGCAGTCCTGACGATGGCAGCCGTGTGGGATATCGGAGAGCGGCTGCTGCGCCTGCTCGGCGCTCCTCACCTGGCCCGAGTCGCCCTCGTCGCCTGGCTTGCGGGCATTGGCCCAGTGAGCCTTGGCACGATCCTGCTGGGGCACCTATCGGTTCTTCGCTGGTGGACTGCCGGGATCTTCGTGATCGTCGTCGGAACAGTCGGAAGCGTGCGCCTGGGGACCCAGATCCTCGCGCACCGCCGCTCACTCGCGCGTGAGGTGGGAAGTTCAGCCGTGGGACTTGCGAGCGCCGGTTTGATCCTGTTGACGTGCGCTTGGGCAGCCATCTACACGGCGGCACCCGAGATCCAGTTCGATGCCCTCTATGGGAAGGCGTATCTGCCTCAGCTCTGGGCCCAGACCGGTCACATTGCCTCTATACCGACACATGTCCAGCTCGAAATCACGGGCTGGTTTCAGATACTTGCCGTCTCCGGGCATCTGCTGGACGGCCCTGCCGTCGGGCGTTACATGCAGTTGCTCGGCCTCATGTTCGCGGCAGTCGCCTTCTGGTGGTGGGGTCGCCGCCATGGCGCGCTCGGACCGCTCGCGGCGGTGGCAGTCGTGGTAACGCCGCACCTCTTCTGGCAGGCCAGCACCGCTTACGACGATCTCCTGCTCGCGCTCTGCGCCCTCGCGCTGTGCGTCGCGGTGGTGGAGACCATGCGAACGGATACTGGGCCGAGCCCGCGCGGTGTCGCCTTCGCCCTGGGACTGCTGGCGGGATCGGGACCTTCGCTGAAGCTGCATCTGATTCCTCTTTTCGCCATGCTGCTGCTCGGCTGGATCGGCGCCGGGCGAGCTTCGCGCACGGTCAGGACTCGTCTCGGCTATGCCACGTTGGGAGCCGCGATCACGAGCCTTCCTCCGCTCGTGCTGCGCTGGATCGAAACCGGCAATCCCGTGCTGCCGGCCTACAACAACATCTTCCGAAGCAAGTACTGGCTGCCGGTGAACGAAAAAGCCGATTTTCCATTCTGGCCGCACCCCGGCGCGTTCGGCCCGATCACGGTCGTCTGGAAGGCGGTGCTCGATCCGAGCCTGATGGAGCAGGCAGCGCCACCGGGGGCGTTTGGGATTCTCATCGGAGCGGTCCTCTTCGCCCTGCTGTTTGGCTGGTGCGCTCGCGAACGCTCGCGAGCCAATATCGTGGTGTGGACCGCTCTACTCGTCGCCATGGCCTATTGGTGGGTGAACCTGCGGTATCTGCGCTATCTGCTGCCGATCGCCTTCGTATCCATCGCGCTTACGCTTATGGTCCTCCGAGTTGGGTCTTTGCGGGCGCGAGCGCAGTGGATGGGGATTCTCGGCGTGACCCTCGCCACGATCGCCTCCTTCTCGGTGAGTATCGGTCAGTTCTGGAACGTACCGAACCACAAGCCGCCCGTCTACGCGGCGATCGGACGCTGGAAGGCGTCGAGCTACGAAGAAGCGGCGTTCCTGGAGCGTCCCGCCATGCTGGCATTCAACCGGCTCTCTCCGCCCAGTTCGCTGATGGCATCGGACTCGTTCGAGCGCGTGTGGCTCACCGATGGACGCAACCTGGACACTCTCTCCTACGAGGTCATACCTCGTCTGGAGATCCACGGGCCCCTGCCGGTAACCGGGAACCAGGCATTCGCGGACCTGCATGCGATCGGGATCGGGTGGGTGCTAGTCACCGAAGCCTCTCGCCTGCTGAACGAGCCCAACTATCTCTCTCAGGTGCTGACCCAGCATGGCAAGATCGAATTCAGCGAGCGTGGTTGGGACCTGTACCGACTCGTCAGCCAGCCTCCGCCGCCCACGCCTGTCTCCGCTTGCGACCGCGTTCCCGTCGGAGTTCCGGCCTGCTGGGGAGGGCCACGAAGCGCCGGCGGTAGGCTGAGGGTCAGCGTCACGCGCACGGTTCCCGTATGCGCAGGCGAGACGCTTGCGGTCAGCGTTACCCAGACCGGGGGCAGCTCATCTCCCGTCCTCGTTCAATTCATCGGCGGCAATCCTCACGACGACGTTCAGTCCGGGCAGGCGGTCGCGGGCACGAACCAGCGCATCTATGCCACCGCTCCACCCGGAGCCACAAGCGCAAATGTCACGATCAGCCCGATCGACGGGGCAGAGATCAGCTCGGCAAACATTGGCAGGCTTGGGCGGGCTTGCGGCGTCGGTAGGTAACCTAATGCGCAAGACCGCCCTTAGACTCCGAGGCCGCACCCAAGCTCAAGGGTGGCTGCGCCTGCCTGAGAGCAAGGTCGCAGATCATGTCGTCAAGCCCGCACCATACCTCCCGGTCTATGAGCAGCTGCTGGCCTCTCTGCGCCCCCGCCCGTTTACGCTGCTTGAGCTTGGAGTTTGGACCGGCCAATCGTTGGAGATGTGGCGGGATGCCTTCCCGTTGGCCACCATCATCGGCGTCGACCTGACCCCGCTCGACTTGCAACTCGGTAGTCGCGTGCACATCATTCAAGGCGATCAGACCGATGCGGCGCTCATGCGACGCGTACGCGAAGACTACGCACCCAACGGCTTTGACGTGATCATCGACGACGCTTCACATTTCGGGATTACCACTGCCCGCTCGCTGAAGGCTCTTTACACCGAACACCTACGTTCGGGCGGACTATATTGTATCGAGGATTGGGGCACCGGTTATCTGCCCAGCTGGCATGACGGCGGACAGCTGGGCTCTCCTTTGGACATCGAGCACCTCGACAGCTCCACGACACCCATACAGCCCGATGTCGCCACACCGATCTCGATGCCGAGCCACGACATCGGGATGGTCGGCCTGATCAAGCGTTTGATCGACCACGCGGCCGGTGATGTGGTGCGGTCAGCTCAGCCCGACGCCGTCGGTGATCTCTTGGCGATCGAGTCGATGACTGTGTGGAAGGGCATCGTGGTCCTACGCAAGCCCAGTGCGTAAGGGTATTGGTCCTGAACTCGGGGCGCAATGCCATCGCTGATCTGCGAGCCCGCAGTGCGAGACACTCTCCCTGGACGTCGAGGCTGTCTATGAGATCATCCATGTGCATCGCCGCCGCCCACCGCGGCCTCGACGCCGTCAAGCAACTGGCTGAGCCGCTCTGAAACAACCTCGGTAGAGCAGCGCTCTGCGATGAGCTCTTGGCCGGCGCGCGAGAGGCGCCGCCATAGTTCCTCGTCGCGCCACGCCCGGATCGCGTGCGCCGCCAGTCCCTGCGGGTCATCGGCGACCAGCAGGCACTCCTCGTCGTGGCCTTTCAGACCCTCGGCGCCGATCGAGGTCGTGACGACCGGGAGGCCCGCCGCAAGAGCCTGCGTGATCTTGCCCTTCATCCCAGCGCCGTAGCGAAGGGGAGCCACCATCAGCCGGGAGCCCTCCAACAGCGGCTGGAGGTTCTCGACCCATCCCGCTACGTCAACCAGTGGCGAGGCGAGCCCCTGGACCTCGGGCGGCGCATGGGGTCCGACGATCGTGACCTGCACGTCACCCACCTTGCGCCATATGGCCGGCATGACCTCCCTCACCAGACGTACGGCTGCGTCGACGTTGGGCAGATGCTCGAAGCCTCCCACAAAGAGAATTCCGGAGCGCTCCTCGGGCGGCATCACATACTGCTCGACCTCGTGTATGTTTGGCACAACGAGCACCTTTGCGTCAGGAACGTCCCGCTCTACTTGAGTGCGCTCTGAGTCGCTCACCACGAGTGTCGTGTCGGTCGCCCGGATCATTGCCAGCTCGATCTGACGCAGCGCCTCGGCCTTCGGCCCAATTGAATCCAAGCTGCCGTTATCAGCCGCAAGAGGTACCCCTGACGAGTTGCCGATCGAGCTGCGCCTAGCCTCTCGCACCCAATGGAGATCGACTGTGTCATACGCGACGGTGGCAGACGGAGCGTACTCCCTGACCACATCGAGCCAACGGCTTGCGATCTGAGGGCGGGACAGAATCACCGCAGTCAGCCTGGGGCCAATCGTGGCCAGCTCAGCATTGACGTTGAGCGCACCGTAGAGCACCTCGATCCCCATGCGTTGAAGGATCCGTGTGTATGGCTGTGTCGGTGAGAGATTGTCAGGCATGAATGTCACCTGTGCCCCTAGTCCCATGAGTGCCCGCATGATGTTCAGCATCCGCAACGCCCCGGAGTCACAATCCCACATCGGAACCCGATGGTCGATCACGAGCACGTGCGGGCCCTGGTGACGATTCGCGGCGATGCGTACGTTCGTCGGCGCTGGACGCCGCTGCTCGGACTCCAGCCGATGGCGCCACTTCGCGACGAACTTCGGGCGATTGCGTTCCTGGTGGCGCTTGTGGCTCGACTCGACATCGTTGCCTGCGGTCGCGCCCTCGATGTGAACGATGATCGCCTCGGGCTCGTACAAAACTCGCATACCTCGCTCGCGCGCCTCGAAGCACAGGTCGGTGTCCTCGTAGTACATGGGGAGGTAGCGCTCGTCGAAGCCTCCAGTCGCCTTCCAGAGCTTGGCGCTGACCATCAGCGCCGCCGCCGATCCATAGTCGGTCTCGCGCCGGTATTCGTACTGGAAAAGATCCGGTGCGTCGCCGCGCCCGTAGTTTGCACCCGTGCCGTCGCGCCACACGATCCCGCCAGCCTCGTTCAGACTGCCGTCAGGGTAGACGTACTTCGGAGTCACCAAACCCACATCCTCTGCGGACTCCGCGCATGCAAGCATCGCCAGGAGCCAACCCCGTGTCACTTCTGTGTCGTTGTTGAACAGCACCAACCAGCGTCCGCTGGCGACGCTTGCGCCGCGGTTTACGCTGCGTATATAACCGATGTTCTCCTCGTTGCGAATGATCTTCGCTCCCTGCACCCCATCGAGCAGACGTTTTGTCCCAGCGTCGGCGGCGTCGTCGACGAGGATCACCTCATAACTCGCGTGGGCAGTATGCTCGCGTATGGAGGCAAGGCACGCTCGCGTCAGCTCGGCGTGCGCGTACAACGGGATGATCAGCGAAACCTTTGGGCTCTCACACTCAGGCATCGAGATCATCTCGGCGTCTCCGTCCTTATCTGCCTCCTCGATGCTGGTGCCCTCAGCAAGCTCGGGAGCAGGCGGCGGCCGCTTGACAAGCACTTTGCCTGCGACGCGCAGCGAAAGGTGCAAGGTGCGAGCGAGGAGAGATCCCTCGCCGATCGCACCATAGAGCCTGCCTTTCACCCGCTGGAAGGTCTGCCACGTCACCGACTCCTCGGTGCGGCGATTCAGCTGTTTGGCGGCTAGGAGCTCCGCTTCGACCGAGGCGATCTTGTCCTCGCGTAAGACTATCTCTGCCTCGCGGGAGGCGATCTCGGCGCGCAGCCCAACGATATCCTCCTGTCCGCGCACGATGTCTTGATCGCGCTGGGCGAGCTCCTCGTGCGCTAGCGTCTGCGCCTCACGCATGGCACGGCCATGTGCTGAGCGCTCCCGCTCGAGCATCAGCAACTGCTCCTTATTGAGGCGGACCTGCTCCTCGTTGAGTCTAACCTGCTCCTCGTTCAGGCGGAGAGCGGCGTCTCGCTCACCCTTGGCGATCTCCGTGTTATGTTCCTTGGTGCGCATGAGCTCGAGATCGCAGTCGGCAAGTGTCGAGGTGTCTGCCAGCTTGGGCAGCGGGACCTTCGACGCCAGCGCGACTATGTAGAGGGGGGCGGGGTCGCCGGCTATGTGCCACTCCTCACCCGAGCGCTCGATGTAGAAGTCGGCCGAGACGGGCACTCTGCCTTTGCTCGATGCGCCGTCGAGCGTGTTCATATGCGAACCGGTGATCGTTCGCTGGCCCCAGGTGGCCACATGTGGGAAATGCGCCCCCAGGAGCTCGATGAACTCCTCGAACCCCAGCTCACGCTCATGGAACGGATTGTGTTGCTCGCTGACCTCGCTGTAGAGGCGCCGATCGGGCGTGGAGATCACCAGAATGCCGTCATCCGCCAACAACCGTGCGATTTCCACGAGGACCCGCTCCTGCTCGCGCACGTGCTCGATGATCTCGAACGCGACCACCGCCCCGAAGGATCCAGTCTCGTAGGACGACAGATCGATCGCTGTGCCGACGTGGAACTCAAGGTTCGCGGCCGCATAGTTAAGCCTGCTGTGCTCGACGGTGCGCTCGTCCAGATCCACGCCCACCACCTGCTCGGCCGACTCGGCCAGGATGGCGGTGCCGAACCCCTCCCCGCTTCCCAGGTCGAGCACTCTGCGCCCGCCGACGATCCGCGCTGCCCACAGATAGCGGTGGAAGTGCTCGTAGACGACCTGCACATCAGGGGTCCAAGGCACGCAGCGCTCACCGGTCCACTCGATCAGGCGCGGGGCCGCTGCGCGACGTTGCAAGCTCACGGCCGAGGACGATATCGCGGTGGCGTGTCGGGGGCCGCCCACTCGCGAGACACCAATTGGTGGGCACTCAGTTGATCGACGGGAGCGCCCGTCGATGCGGACGCCAATGCTTACCCGAATTGGTAATCTTATGCCCATGCGAGTTGCCATCGATGGTGTCGGGCGTCTGGTCATCCCGAAGGCCCTCCGGGAAGAGCTTGGGGTGCATGGCGCTGGCGCCTTGGAGCTGACCGCCGCCGACGGCAGGCTGGAGCTCACGGTCGCCGATGTGCCCGCCCGCGTTGAGGAGCGAGACGGTTTCCCTGTGATCGTGACCGGCCAGCCGATGGACCCGATGAGCGTTTCGGAGGTTCGCACGGCGGTCGAGCGCGTGCGACGGTGATAGCACCGGATTCGAGCGTCGTGATAGCGGCGCTTGCGCCCTGGCATGAGGCTCACCATCCCGCCCGCGCCGCGCTTGCGGAGGCCGAGGTCCGGCTGCTCGCGCATGTCGCCTACGAGACGACCTCGGCGCTCAGCCGCATGCCCGAGGGACGACGGATAGCACCGTCGGTCGTCCTGGAGGCCCTCGAACGCGGTTTCACGCAGCCGTGGCTTGCAATGGATGGCGGGGATCTGCGCAACACCCTGCGGCGAGCGGTCGAGGCCGGGGTTCGCGGCGGCGCCCTCTACGACGCGCTGATCGCCGCGATCGCGGCCAGGCACAACGCCGAGATTCTGAGCGCCGACCAGCGGGCACTCGGAACCTACCGGGCGATGGGCGTCGGGGTCAGGCTCATCGAGTCTGAGTAGACGAGGTCGGCGTACTCGGCGCATCGGGTACGGCAACGGCGACCACGTCGAGCTCATCGATGCCGCTGAAGTCGGCGGGGTTGCAGGTGTAGACCGGCAGGCCGTTGGCGAGGGCCGTGGCCGCGATCATCGCGTCGTAGGCGCGCGCGGTGGTCTTGCGGCCGGAGCGCCGCAGTGAGGCGGACACGCGCCCGAAGGCCCGGGCGGCACCGGCGTCGAAGGGGAGCGGGTCGAAGTCGGCCTCTGCCTGTTGGAGCTGGGACTGGCGCGCGACACGCTCGCTCTCCTCGCTGGCCACCAGTGGGCCAACCGAGAGCTCGGCGAGCGTCACGGCCGTGATGAGCGGTTCGGCGGGGAGCGCCGTCGCGTCCGCGAGGCGCCCCAGCAGGATGACGGTCGAGGTGTCGAGGATCCCGCGGGTGGGCGGGGACTCGTCGCTCACAGGCTTGTGTTCAGCAGCCGGTCGATGTCCTCACGGAACGCCGCGGGGTCCACGGGCGGCAGCCGCCGCCAGCGACTCAACAGGGTCTCCGCCGAGAGCGCGGGAGGCGAGATCGTCCGCGACTCGGCATGGCGCTTGACGTCGCTCAGCAGATCCCAGTCCCAGGGGGCCGTCTCGGGGCGGTCGAAGTATCCCGCCAGCTTCTCGAGCGCGGCCATGCGCTCCTCCTCGCTCGGCGGCTCATCGGCGATGTGGCGCGCCCCGGCGATCGCGAGTTCGCGCACCTGCCGCGAGCGTGAGAGGCCTGGCGGAAGGTGCGGCGCGGCCGAGCGCAACGCGCGCGCGAGCTCGGGATCCTCGGTCACCTGGATACGGGGGTGGGACGTCGCCATTCAAGTGAGTGTACCACCGGTGTACCGATGGCTTGATGGGCGGCCCCCCGAGCCATCTCAACCCCGGCTGATACGTTCCGTGCGATGCGAGACACCCCCCGCACCCGATGGCTGCGCCAGCTGGCAGCGCAGGGCAGCCAGCTCGCCTCTGCGCGGCTCGCGCCGCCCGCGGAGCCTCCTGCCGGACAGGGCGAGAGCGAGAACGGGCAGGCGGGCGCGCCCGCCCCTCCCGTGATCTCCCCTGAGCCCGGCGCGCCCGCGCGCTTCGCCCGCGCGCTCGAGCCGCGGCGGGCCACCGAGGAGGATCAGATCGTGAGCCGCCGGCTCTACGAGCGGCTCTCCGCGGCGGACATCGGCGAGGTCAAGGCCGCGATCGCGCGGGACGAGCAGCTGCAGGCCTACTACACCGGAGCCCCCGACAGCCGCCACCGGGTCTTCCTGCTGCTCAGCTTCGGCGTCTGGCTGAGCATCCCCGTGGTGTTGGAGAAGTTGGGGCTCGGCGCCGAGCAGCCGCCGGATGAGGTCCACGCGATGGCCCGTGGCCCGCTCGCCGCCGCCGGGGGCCTCTACGAGGCGGACATGGTCGCGAGCGCCCTGGGGAGCGTGGGCGCGAGCATCGAGTCGGCTGCGGACGCGCTCGACTTCGGCTGCTCCTCGGGCCGCCTGGTGCGGGTCCTCTCCGCCGCCTACCCCCAGGTGCGCTGGCACGGCTGCGACCCCAACGGGCCGGCGATCGAGTGGGCGCGGAGCGCCTACCCGCGCGTCAACCTCTTCCTCAGCGGCGACCGCCCGCCACTCGATCTACCCGACGGCTCGCTGGACCTCGCCTGCGCGATCTCGATCTGGTCGCACTTCGCCCCCGAGCTCGGCCTGCACTGGTTCGAGGAGATGCGCCGGCTGATCCGCCCCGGGGGGAACCTCGTCTGCACCACGCACGGCCTCACCTCGGTCGACTTCTACGTCAAGAACACCCTCCGCACCCCCCAGCAGTCCGACGAGATCGTAGGCGGGCTGTACGAGCGCGGCTGGTGGTACGCCCAGGAGTTCGGCGCGAACGGCGACTGGGGCGTGGTCAACCCCGACTGGGGCACCGCCTTCCTCTCGCCGGAGTGGCTGCTCGCGCAGCTATGCCCGTTCTGGCGCGTTCTGGCGTTCGAGCCCGGCCGCAACCAGGACAACCAGGACGTGTACGTGCTGCAGCGCGTGTGAGGCTCCCCCTTCAGGGGTTTTCTCAGGCCGCCAGCTCGCCGAGCAGGGCTGCACGCGCCTCCACCACATCGACGATCGCATCGAGGACGTCCGACGCCCAACCGGCGCCCGCGAGCACCGCGCGCGCCTCGACAGGGGCGCGCTGCGCCAGTGCGCGCAGCCTGCGACGGGATGGCGCGGCCCCGCCCTCCGCCTCGTACTTGCGGTCGCTGGGGATGCCGAGCGCTTGGCAGAAGTCCTCCTGGTGCAGCCGCCGGGTGTGCCCGTCGCTCATTGCGCGGTCGTAGCGGGCGACCAGCAGGCACTCTCGATCGCCGGCACGACGTGGGTGTGCTTGCGCTGTTGGGATGCCGAGACGCCGCCCGATCTCCAGGCACAGCGCCTCGTTGGCGACCGTGTCCTGCAGACCCTGAATCGGGATCTTGAGTAGTCCCCCGAAGAACGCCTCCACCTGCGCGGGACCGAAGTCGCCGCTCAGAGGCAGGGACTGCGACAACGGGTGCCCACCGCCTACGACCCAGGCCGGATCGTAGGCGAAGCCGAGACCGCTCGGTGAATCGCTCAGCGTCCCCGCCCGTCGATCGAAGCACACGACCTCAAGCATCCGGCTGCTCAAGCGGATCCTCCAGGACGAGGTTGACCCCGAGCGCCTGGGCGACGCGCAGCGTCTCGGCCAGGCGGGCCGTCGCCTTTCCGCGCTCCAGCTCGCTGACGAACCGGATCCCCACCCCGGCCGTCAACGCGACGTCCTCCAGGCGCAGCGCCCTCGCCCTGCGCGCGCGGCGCAGAGCGGAGCCAAGGTCGGTGGGGTTGCAGATCGAGCGGGACATATTTACCGATCGGGATAATGATAGCGAGAATCAGAGGCCAAAAGCAGTAAAACTACCGATCGGGACATTTTCCACGTAGATGACCGCGAACTACCTAAAGTTTTCCCGATCGGGACAGTAGACGGCCCGCGGCAAGCAATCGATGTGGCGGGGATCCGAACACGCGGTTGGTAGCGTTCATCTGCCCTTGTCCACCCTCGCAACCACCTCCCCTTCCTCTCTCGCCGCGCCCGCGGCCTCCGCGCCCTGCGGCCCCGCCGCGGTCTCGATCGAGGGCGTCAGCAAGACCTTCCAGCCTGCCCCACCAGCAGTACCACACGCTCAAGGAGCGCGCGCTGCACCCGTTCCGCACGCACGACCTACGACGAGCTGCACGCCGTCGACGACGTCACGCGTCGAGATCGCCGCCGGGCGAGTTCTTCGGCATCGTCGGGCGCAACGGCAGCGGCAAGAGCACGCTGCTGAAGTGCCTCGCCGGCATCTACGGCATCGACACCGGCGAGCTGCTCGTTCGCGGCCGGCTGTCGCCGTTCATCGAGCTCGGCGTCGGCTTCAACCCGGACCTGACCGCGCGCGACAACGTGATGATCAACGCGATCATGCTCGGGCTCACGCCGCCGCGAGGCGCGGGCGCGCTTCGACGAGATCATCGCCTTCGCCGAGCTCGAGGAGTTCCTCGACATGCGAGCTGAAGAACTACTCCTCGGGCATGCTCGTGCGGCTCGCGTTCTCCGTCGCGATCCAGGTCGACGCCGAGATCCTGCTGATCGACGAGGTGCTCGCCGTCGGCGACGCGCGCCTTCCAGCAGAAGTGCTTCGACGAGTTCCACCGGCTCAAGCGCGAGGGCCGCACGATCCTGTTCGTCACCCACGACATGAGCGCCGTCGAGCGCTTCTGCGACCGCGCGATGCTGCTGGACAACGGGCGGATGGTCGCAGATCGGCGAACCCGCGCGCGATCGCGCGCGCGCTACAACAAGCTCAACTTCGGCCAGCGATCCACGCCACGACGCGAGCGCCCGCCGAGGACCGCACGCGACTGCCGCGACGCCGACGATCGTCGACGCCTGGTTCGAGGACGCCGGCGGCGAGCGCATCGCCAGCGATCGGCCACCGCGGACACGCTGCATCGCGTGCATCGAGGTCCGCTTCAACGAGGACCTCGACGATCCCGATCTTCGGCGGCGACCCTGCGCAACGAGCGTCGGCGCCACGGTCGTTCGCGACGACGACCGCGCTCGAGCACGGGCGCGACAGCGGCTCCTTCCGAGCGGGCGAGACGGCGATCGTGCGGCTTGCGCTTCGAGACTGGTTGACGCCCAGACCGCTACACGCTGACCCCCTCGCTCGCGCGCGCCGGGCACGGGCGCGGACGCGATCGACCTGTCGAGGACATGACCTCGTCGTCGGTCGATCGTCCACGGCGGGGAACTTCAGCCGACCGAGCGTGGTCGACCGCGCACGAACACGCCATGGGGTCGAGATGCGAGACGGCGGTGAGCACCAGCCGGATGTCGGGCTGCCCGCTCCGCCGCGAGCGCCCGGGAGCCACCGCGTGCACGGTCCCATCGCGCTTCGGCGACGACCTGCGGCGCTTCTGAACCTGACGTTCACGCTCGCGACGCACCGAATTCAAGCTGCAGCTACTTCGGCTCGGTGCTCGGCTACGTGTGGTCGCTGATGCGGCCGCTGCTGTTCTTCGGCGTGCTGTAGGTGTTCTTCACCAAGATCTTCCACGTCGACAACGGCAAGCAGCCGCGGGAACATACTACGGTGCGCAGCTGCTGGGCGTCGATCATGCTGTGGACGTTCTTCCTCGAAGGGACCACCAGCTGCGTGCAGAGCCTGCTGGATCGCGAGGCGCTCGTGCGCAAGATCCGCTTCCCGCGCCTGGTGATCCCGCTCTCGGTCGTGCTGACGGCGGCTGTTCAAGCTGGGGCTCAACCTGATCGTGGTGGCGATCTTCGCCTTCGTCGCCGGCGTCGCGCCCGATGCTCAGCTGGCTGGAGCTGCCGCTGCTCGTCGCTCGCGCTCGCGGTGTTCGCCGCCGGCGTGGCGATGCTGCTCTCGGTCGCTGTTCGTGCGCTTCCGCGACATCCAGCCGATCTGGGACGTCAGCTCGCAGGTCCTCTTCTACGCCTCGCCGATGATCACCCGGTCTCAGTACGGTGGAGCGGCGCAACAGCTGAACCCCACGCCTCGTCCTGCACGGCTCGCGGTGCTGATGCTCAACCCGCTCGCGGCGCTCATCCGCAGATCCGCCACGCGCTGATCGCGACACGAGGCCAACCCCTCAGCCGGCGTACGCGCTCGGCGGCTGGAGCGCGCTGATCCCGCTCGCGATCGTCGTGGCGTCTTCGTCCTCGGCGTCGTGGGTGTTCAACCGCGAGGCGCCGCGGATCGCGGAGAACCTGTGACATGGACCGCAACCCCGCCGTCACCGAGACAGAGAACGGACAACAGACGGCCGAGGCCGAGCTCGAGCGCCTGCGCGCCCGCGTGGCGGCGCTCGAGGCCGAGCTGGTGGAGGTGCAGGCGCGCGCGAACGCGGCGGTCGCGCGCTGCGCAGGAGCGCGCCTACTGGCTGGAGCGCTGGCACCTCGACCTCAACGCGCTGATGCGCCAGGCGCCGGAGCGCGGCGCAGTTGCGCGCTGCGCGGTGCTGCGCGCGAGTCCGCGGCGGCTGCTGACCGTGGCGCGCACGAACCGCGGCGAGCAGTCAAGCGGCGCCTGCTCGCCGAGGGATGAGCCGTGAGCCGCGTCTCGGTCGTCGTCCCGGTCAAGGACGGGGAGCGCTACCTGGCGGAGCTGCTCGACGCGCTCGCGCGCGAGGGGCGCCGACGAGGTGCTCGTGATCGACTCGGGCTCGCGCGATCGCTCGCGTCGAGATCGCGCGCGCGGCGGGCGTGCGAGCTGCTCGAGATCGAGCCCGGCGGAGTTCGGCCACGGCCGCACCCGCAACCTCGGCGCGGAGCGCACCGCGGGCGAGCTGATCTGCTTCCTCACCCAGGACGCGACGCCCGTGCCCGGGCTGGCTCGCCGCCTACCGCGAGGCGTTCACGCTCGACGCGCGCGTCGGCGCCGCCTACGGCCCGCACCTGCCGCGCGCCGGACACGAGCCCGATGATCGCGCGCGAGCTGACGCGAGTTCTTCGCGGCGCTTCTCCGCCCGACGGCGGCGCCGGTGCGTCCAGCGCGGGGGCGAGCCGACCTTCCTCTCGAACGTCAACGCCTGCTACGCGCGCGCCTGCTGGGAGGAGATCCGCTTCCGCGACGTCGCCTACGCCGAGGACCAGGCGTTCGGCGCGCGACCTGCTGGCGGCGGGCTGGGCGAAGGTCTACCACCCCGGCGCGGCGGTGCTGCACGCGCACGACTACGGGCCGCTCGAGTTCATGCGCCGCTACTTCGACGAGTACCGCGGCCTGCGCGAGACGACCGGCCACGTCGAGCCCTTCGCGCTGCGCGGCGCTGCTCGGCAGGTCGCGGGCGCGGACGCTGCGCTGGATGGCTGAGCAGGGGGGCATGCGCGGCGCCGAGCGGGCCCGCTGGGCGGCGCGCTCGCTCGTCCACCACGCCGGGCGGCGCGTCTTCGCCGCGCTCGGCTCGCGCGCCGAGCGGGTGCCCGCGCTGCTGCGCGGCGGCTGTCGCTGGAGGGAGCGCGACGGCGGGGCCGTCTCCCGCAGCCGGGCGCGGACGGCGGGCGGCGGGGACCCCGCACCGAGGCGCGAGCAGCAACGGCACGTGCCCGCGCAGCCGCCGCCGCGCCGGCCGCGGCGAGCTCGCACTGCCGCCCCGAGCTGTGGGGCAGCGCTGCACCACGAGGACTACGACGAGGCGGCGCGTCGTGCGCGCGAGCGGCTCAGCGCCGCTGCTGGACCCGGTGCCCGGGCATGGCCGAGCGCGAGCGCCTGCGCATCGCGATGGTGATCCCCCCGTTCCGCCGCGGCAGCGGCGGGCACAACACGCTGCTGCAGATCTTCACCCGCCTCGAGCGGCGCGGGCACGTCTGCAGCGTGTGGCTGCACGACGTGACTGCGCATGCACCAGTCGCGACGTGGCCCGCGCGTGCTGCGCAGCGAACCTGCGCGAGTTCTTCGCGCCGATCGAGGCGCCCGTCTACAAGGGCTTCGACGCCTGGCAGGGCGCCGACGTGGCGATCGCGACCGGCTGGCAGACGGTGCACCCGGCGCTGCTGCTCGACCAGTGCCGGGCGCGCGCGTCTACGTCGTCAACGACCACGAGCCCGAGTTCTACGCGGCCTCGGTCGAGCGGGTGCTCGCCGCAGGACACCTACCGCCAGGGCCTGCACTGCATCGCCGCGAGCCCCTGGCTGCGCGACCTGCTGATCGAGCGCTACGGCGCGAGCGCCGACGCCTTCCAGCTGGGCGTCGAGCACGACACCTACCGCCCGCGCCCGGTCGCGCGCCGCAAGGACACGGTCGATCTACTACGCGCGCCACGCCACCCCGCGGCGCGCGGTGCCGATCGGGCTGATGGCGCTCGCGAGCTCCACCGGCGCCGGCCGGAGATGCGCATCGTGCTGTTCGGCGACCGACAAGCCGCTGCGACGCGGCCTTCCCCTACGAGCACCTCGGCGTGCTCACCCCGCCGCAGCTCTCGTGGCTGTACTCGGAGGCCACCGTCGGGACTGTGCCTGTCGCTGACCAACTTCTCGCTGATGCCCAAGGAGATGCTCGCCTGCGGCCTGCCCTGCGTCGAGCTCGCGGGGGTCAGCGCCGAGTCGATCTTCGGCGCGGACGGCGCCGCTCGAGCTCGCCCCGCTGGACCCGCCGCGATCGCGGACGCGCTCGAGCGCCTGCTCGACGACCCCGCGCTGCGCGAGCGGCGCTCGCGGGAGGGCATCGAGTTCGTCGCCTCCCACACCTGGGAGCACGCGACCGACGAGGTCGAAGCGGGCCTGCGCCACGCGCTGCGCGAGCGCGAAACCAGAGGGTCTGAAGCCACGCCCACCTCAGCACGCGAGCGACCGAGGACGCCGCCAGGCGCCGGCAATCGGAGCCCAGGCTACGTGTAGAAGCTGCCGAGCGTCAGCCACTGCGAGGCGTAGCTGAGGCCGATCATCGCGACCACGAGCACCGTGGCCAGCGGCGCGGGCCAGCGGCGGCCCAGGCCGAAGGTCCCGGAGGCCGCGATCGCGGCGAGGGCGGCGATCGCGGGGAAGATGTAGCGCCCCTGTTCGGCGACCACGGTGCGCCCGCCGTTGGGTGCGAAGAACGCGGCCTCCACCGCCACCAGCACGCAGATCGGGTAGAGCGCGATGACGGCCACCTCGAAGAACCGCGCGCGCACCGCGAGGCGCTCGCGCACGGCCGAGGAGAGCGCGAGCAGCGCGACGAGTCCCATCGCGAAGACGATCGTGTTGTAGACCCAGTTGGGGAAGAGCCAGGTGTACCACCCGAAGGCCCCCCAGCCGCGTTCGACGTAGATCTGCTTGAAGGGCCAGCCGGGCGGGAAGAGGTTCCCCATGAAGGAGAGGCGCGGCAGGAAGAGCTCCCACAGGTAGACCAGGAAGCGCCCCGGCATGTGCTCGGCGGTAGTGAGCGCGCCCGCGGCGGAGATGCCCCCCCCGGGAGCCTGGCCTGGGACGGGGGGGTAGAAGACGGGTTGCAGCAGCGACCACCCTCCGCGCACCGCGGCGAAGGCCCCGGCGAGCGCGGCCCAGGCGCGGGCGTCGCGCAGCCGGTGGTGGCGCCAGAGGATCCCCACGAGGCCGACGGCCACCGCCGGGTAGATCTCAAAGCCGGTCTCCTTCATCAGCGGCGTGAATGCCAGCGCCAGCCCCAGCGCGAGGCCGGTGCGCCACGTGAGGCCCCGGCGTAGCCCGCGGATCGTCAGGTAGAGCGAGATCGCCGCGAGCGCATTGACACCGTTGTCGTTGTTGACGGCGCCGGAGATGAAGCCGAACATCGGCTGGAAGGCGACCAGCAGGCCGGCGGCGACGGCCGCGGCGGGGTGGCGGGGCAGCACCTCGCGCACCACACCGAATGCGCACAGCGCCACGATCGCCCCCAGCAGCGCCGACATCAGGCGCATGGCGGTGAGCTGCGAGAAGGTGGACTGCGAGCTGACCGCGAGGTAGGCGGGCGCCAGCAGCGCGTAGTAGGCGGGCTGGTGGGGCGAGGCGGCCACGGTGGCCCCGCCGCCGTTGTCGGCGGGGTGGGCCACGACCGCCAGTTCGTGTTCCCAGGCGCGCTCGCTGGTGAGCGACCACGGGGGGCGTCCGTCGGGGAGCCCCACCTGCGAGTAGACATCGACAGCGTTTAGGCCCATCACCTCGCCGGTGGAGTATTCGGGCTTGCCATTGGGGTTGTGCGACGGCGCTTGGCCGGTTTCGGCGAAGTACTGCGCGTAGGAGAAGTGCGAGGGCTCGTCGGGCGCGTTGAATGCCGGCGTGATCAGCGCCCAGGAGGCGGCGTTGAGAAGGGCGACCAGGAAGACCGCCGCCCCCAGGCGCACGCTGCGCCCCGCCACCCGCAGCGGCCGCCGCGCGGCGGCGCGCGCGAGCGCCAGCAGCGACAGCACCCAGCACAGCGGCAGTACGCAGAGGAGCAGGAGCGGGTAGGTCCACGGCCCGACGATCCCGGGGCGGAACAGCGCGGCGCGGGAGAAGATCGCCCCCGCCGATTCGATCAGCGAGCGCTCCACGCCGGCGGGCGGCAGAAACCAGACGCCGATGCGGTTGCCCCACGGCGCGCCGTCGAGGCGCGCGGGCAGCTGGTTGGCCTGCAGCCCGATCATCCCACCCAGTTCGATCGGCCCGTCGCGCGGCGCGATGCACACGGTGGCGGGCACCGACGTGGGCGCGGCGGGCGTGGTGGGGATCGGTGCGCTGGCGTACGCCAGCGAGCCGGGACCGGGGACGCCGGTCATCGTCGAGGTGCTCGTGCGGCCGGCGGCGATCACGCTGAGCGTGGCGGTGAACTCGGGGCGGTGGGCGAACACGGCGAACTGCGCGCGACCGGTGTCGGCGGGCAGCTGCAGGCCGGGAACGCACAGCTTCTGCCCGACCGCGAGGTTGGCGACGACGCTGCGCACCCCGACGCTGTTGGTGCCGGTGTAGAAGGGGCGGGGGGTCGCGAGCTGCCACAGCAGCAGGCCGAGCATCACCGCGCC
Organism: uncultured Solirubrobacterales bacterium; assembly: GCA_963771915.1. GTDB lineage: Bacteria > Actinomycetota > Thermoleophilia > Solirubrobacterales > Solirubrobacteraceae > Palsa-744. Next base: position 2,028,444 of record CAVYVD010000001.1, read on the forward strand.
CATCGCGGCGGCCGACCACCACACCGCACGGGCGCTCACTTGCGGCGCAGGCCCAGGATGCTCAGGAGGAACGAGGAGAAGAAGATTTGAATCCCGACGATCAACAGCGTGGCGGCGACCACGGCGAGGTGTTCGTCGGCGAGCGAGCCGAAACCGTGGGAGATCCAGGTGGCGACGATCACCGCGCCCCGCGACGACCCCGACGAGCATGAAGGCGCCGCCGAGCAGCAGGCCGTGCTCGAGGCGAAAGCGCGCGCGCATGCGGTCGAACCAGGGATCGCGGCGCGGCCATGAAGTAGGTGCCGTAGGCGTGGGCGCAGAGGCCCAGTGCGAGGATCTGGGTGCCGACGATCATCAGCAGCGCCCCGCCGATCAGCGCGTGCAGGCCCCAGGAGCGCCCGAAGAAGTCGAGGCCGCCGCCGACGAACGCCACGATCAGCGTGCCGAGGCCGGCGAGCAGGGCGCCGGGGAGGATGAAGAGGTGGGTGGGGCTGTGCACCAGCAGGAAGCGCAGGTGGCGCCAGCCGTCGCGGAAGCTCGACAGCTTCGACTCCCCGCCGCGCGGGTGATATTCGATCGGGAACTCCGCGATCCGCAGGTTCTCCTTGGCGGCGCGGATCACCATCTCGGAGGCGAACTCCATGCCGGTGGTGCGCAGGTCCAGGCGGGGGAGCACGTCGCGGCGCAGCGCGCGCATCCCGCAGTGGGCGTCGTTGACGCCGGTGCTGAAGAACAGGTTGAGCAGGCCGGTGAGGATGCGGGTTGCCGACGTAGCGGTGCAGCCAGGGCATCGCGCCGGGCTGGATGTTGTCCATGCGGTCGCCCATCACGAGCTCCGCGCCCTCCTCGAGCGCCGCCACGAAGCGGGGGATCTCGTTGAAGTCGTAGGTCAGGTCGGCGTCGGCCATCACGATGTAGCGCCCGCGCGCGGCGGCGAAGCCGGCGAGGTAGGCGCTGCCGTAGCCCCGTCTGGCCTCGTGCACCACGCGCGCCCCGGCGGCGGCGGCGAGCGCGGCGGAGTCGTCCTCGGAGGCGTTGTCCACGACGAGCACCTCGCCGTCGATCCCGCGGCTCGCCAGCACCTCGAGGGCGGTGCGCACGCAGAGCTCGATGTTCTCGGCCTCGTTCAGGCAGGGGATCACCACCGAGACCAACGTCGAGCGGACCTGCTCGGCGGTCGTGGGCCTGGTCTTCTGCGCGGTGCTCATAGCTTTCTCGGGCTCATTCCTGGCAGTCTCCCAGGGGATGCGGATCTGCCTAGTCTACGACTGCCTGTTCCCGTACACCGTCGGTGGCGCGGAGCGCTGGTACCGCAACCTCGCCGAGCGCCTGGCGCAGGAGGGGCACGAGGTCACCTACCTGACGCTGCGCCAGTGGGAGCGGGGCGAGCGGGTGGACCTCGACGAGCGGGTGCGCGTCGTGACGGCGGGCCCGCACATGGGGCTCTACACCGAGGAGGGGCGCCGGCGGATCGCCCCGCCGCTGGTGTTCGGGCTGGGGGTGCTGTGGCACCTGCTGCGCCACGGCCGCCGCTACGAGGTGGTGCACACCGGGTCCTTCCCCTACTTCTCGCTGCTGGCGGCCGCGCTGACGCGGCCCCTGGGGGGATATGGGCTGGTGGTGGACTGGCATGAGGTGTGGAGCCGGGAGTACTGGCGCGAGTATCTCGGCCCGCTCGGCGGAGCGGCGGGAAACGCGGTGCAGCGGCTCTGCGCGCGCGTGCCCCAGCGGGCGTTCTGCTTCTCACGGCTGCACGCGCGGCGGCTGTGCGCGGAGGGGCTGCGCGGGGAGCCGACCATCCTGGAGGGCGAGTACGCGGGCTCGCTGGAGGCCCCCACCGCCCGCGCGGCGGAGCCGCTGGTGGTGTTCGCGGGGCGGCTGATCCCGGAGAAGCGCGCCCCTCTGGCGGTCGCGGCGTTTGCGCTCGCGGCGGAGCGCATCGGGGAGCCCGCGCTGCGGGGCGAGTTCTACGGTGCGGGCCCCGAGCGCGAGGCGCTCACGCGAGCGATCGCCGAGCACGGGGTGGGGGAGATCGCGAGCGCCCCGGGCTTCGTGGAGGCGTCGGTGATCGACGCGGCGCTCACGCGGGCGCTGTGCATGCTCTCGACCTCGCGACGGGAGGGCTACGGGATGGTGGTGGTGGAGGCATCCGCGCACGCCACCCCGAGCGTGGTGGTCGCGGGCGAGGACAACGCGGCGGTGGAGTTGGTGCAGGAGGGCGTCAACGGGGTGGTCGCCCCGCGCGCGGAGGCGGAGGCGGTGGCGGCGGCGATCGTGCGGGTGCACGAGGCGGGGATGGCGATGCGCGAGAGCACCGCGCGCTGGTTCGCCGAGAACGCCCAGCGGCTCTCCCTGGAGTCCTCGCTGCGGGCGGTGCTGGCGAGCTATGGGAGCGGGACCCCGCCCGGCGGGGGAGGGGGGGAGGAGGAGGGGGGGCGCGCAACCCGCGCGTAGCTCTCGAGCGTGAGGCGCGCGGTGCGATCCCAGGTGAGCTCCCGGGCGCGCGCCGTGCCCCGCTCGCGCAAGCTCCGCGCGAGCGCGGGGTCGTCGAGCAGCCGTTCGATCGCCGGCGCGATCGCACCCTCGTCGTGGGGGTCGAAGAGCAGCGCGGCGCCGCCGGCGACCTCTGGCAGCGAGGAGGCATCGGCGCAGGCGACGGGGACCCCGCGGGCCATCGCCTCGAGCACGGGCAGCCCAAACCCCTCGTACAGCGAGGGGTAGACGAAGGCGTCGGCGAGCGCCCACAGGCCCTCGATCTCCGGCTCGCCCAGCCAGCCCTCCAGGCGCACGTCCCCGGCGATCCCGAGCTCGGCTGCGCGCGCGCGAAGCTCCGCCTCGTGCCAGGTGGGGTAGCCGGGCGCGACCAGCAGCGGCCGGCGCTCGGGGGGGATGCGCGCGAGCGCCCCGATCAGCGCGAGCAGGTTCTTATGGGGGCGCTTGGCGGAGAGGGTCAGCAGCACCCGCCGCTCCCCCAGCCCGAACCGCGCGCGGGTCTCCCGCGCGGCGAGCGCGGGCGCGTGAGCGACGGAGCCGAGCCCCTGGGGCACGACGTCGATCTTCGCGGGGGGCGTGCCGAGCAGCTCCACGAGGTCGCGGCGGGTGCTCTGGGAGATCGCGATTACCCGCTGGGAGCGGCGCACCGCGAGTGGTACAAGTACCCGCATGCCGCGGTCGCGGATGCCGGAGTGGGCCTCGGGGAAACGGGCGTAGATCAGGTCGTGCACGGTGACCACCCGGCGGTAGCGCCCCCACGCGGGCGCGGTGCTGGCGAGGCTGTGCACTATGTCCACCCCGGCGCGTGCGGCCAGGCGAGGCAGCAGGGCCTGCTCGCCGAGCACCCACTGCTCGCGGCGGCGGGCGTCGACCGGCACGGTCACCGCGGGCAGCAGCTCGCCCCAGGGCCCACCGGGAGTTGCGGCGGCCTCGCGATTGACGAACGCGGTGAAGCGGATCTTGGAGCCCGGCCCGCCCGAATCCGACCCGCCGATTCGGGAGACACTCGCTTCGCTCTCATCCCCGAATCGGCCAGCGGCGTCGAGCAGCGCGGGAATCAGCTCGCGGGCATAGACCTCCATCCCACCGGTCTCCCCGGGCACCAGGTAGATCATGTTCAGGCCCACGTGCATCCGCCCGGTGAGGCTACCGCCCGGCGATCGCCTCCACGCGGGGTCCCCGGCGGGGTGGCTCAGCAGGGGTGGTGGGCAGCTCGCGAATCGGCGGCCCGCTGCTGGGCCTGCCCTGCCACCCTTGCGCTCCCCAGCGCCTCCTCAGTGGTGGCGCTTGGGGGCCTTCAGGGTGATGCCGTAGGTCTTGGTTGTGGACGTCTTACCGGCGGCGTCGGTGGTGATCTTGACCGTGACGTGCAGCACCTTGTGGCTCTTGAGGGCGGCGAGCACGCTCTTGGAGAGCTTGAGCTTCACCGCCTTGGTCCCGTGGGAGGTGGCCGTGTAGGAGCCGTGGCTCGCCTTCCCGCCGGAGGTCAGCGTGAGTTCCCCGGAGATCGAGTAGGTGTTGGGGTTGGAGAGCGAGAGCGAGAGCGTTCCGGTGGCGCCGACTGTGAACGTGCTGCCGCTCAGGCCAGCTGATCCGGCCTCTTTTTCGCGTTCCTGCTGTTCTCTGGCTTCCTTGACCGACTGGGCCGTCTGAAGAGCCATGATTTCGACTTCAGACTTTTCTTTTTCAGATTTTTCTCTGGCGAGCTGGGCCACCTTTGCTTCTGCTTCGCCTTTTACTTTTGCTTCCTGGGCTTCCTGGGATTCTTTGGCTTCTCTGGCCTCTTTGGCTTCCAGCGCTTCTTTGACTTCCTTTGCTTCCTTTGCTTCCTTTGCTTCTTTGGCTTCTTTGGCTTCCTGGGCTTCTTTGGCTTCCTGGGCTTCTTTGGCTTCTCTGGCTTTTCTTTCTTCTTCTTCTCGCTGCAGAACTTCTGCCCAGGTGTGGACCCTTGTGGCCTTGAAGGTGCCGGCTGGATGCTGCGCAGGTTCTTTGGGATCGGCCCAGGTTCCGGAAGCTTCCATTTCCTTGCCTGCGTCCTTGACTTCCCCCGTGGCCGTCAGGGTGGCCGATTCCTTCCCTGTTGTGAAGCCAAGGGTGACCGACAGGTCTTCCTTGGGGGCTTCCGTGACAGTGCCGAAGATGGAGCCCGGAGCCTGCTCTTCCACCAGGCCGGCGCCGGAGAATTCGCCGCTGGATTGATCCATCTTTGAGATCACCGTTCTCCCTTTCAGGCTTTCGGTACCTGTAGGGAACTTGCACGCACAGGTGACGGTATAGGTCCATTCCCCTCGCAGTTCATACGTCGTGGAGGCGTTCGCCGAGGCGCTGAAGCCGGCGAGCAGCAAGCACACGAGCAGCGCCCCCAACAAGGCGCCCCGCAGCCGCCGGACGGTGGAGTTTGGAGTCAGACGCACGTCAGTAAGATACCAGTCCCACGCTCTGATGACAACCATGATCCTTTCAGCGGTGAATAAACGTCAAGCCGGATGGAACGTCAAGCTGGTTGAGGCGCCGGCGCCGATCGGCTCTAACGTCCGGCGGAGCGGTGCGCGAGCCCCGCCAGCTCCCGTGCGCGCAGCAGGACCGCGTCGATCATCGGCTCGGTCAGCCTGCCGGTGAAGGTGTTCTGCTGGCTGGGGTGGAAGCAGCCGAGCAGCGAGAAGGGCTCCCCGGAGTGCTCGGCGCCGTGGCCGAAGCGCGGACGGGGTCGTGGAAGCCCCAGGGGCTTGGGGTCGGAGGACGCGGCCGCGCGCAGCCGCAGGGCGGCGTCCCATGCGAACGCCCCCAGGCAGAGGGCCACGCGAATGTCTGCCAGCAGGCGCAGCTCCCGGACGCTCCAGGGCAGGCACGCGTCGCGCTCCGCGCCGGTGGGCCGGTTGGCAGGGGGCGCGCAGCGCACCGCCGCGGTGATCCACGTGTCGCGCACGCTCAGGCCGTCTCCGGGGTGGGTCGAGGTGGGCTGGTTGGCGAAGCCCGCGCGCCACAGCGCCGCGAACAGGAAGTCGCCTGAGCGGTCCCCCGTGAAGATCCGCCCCGTGCGGTTGCCTCCGTGCGCCGCGGGGGCCAGCCCCACGATCAGCACACGCGCGCCCGGGTCGCCGAAGCCCGCCACGGGGTGCCCCGCGTAGCGCTCGTGTGCAAAGGCCGCGCGCCGCTCCCGCGCCACCTGCTCGCGCCACTGCACCAGCCGCGGGCAGCGCCGGCAGCCCTCGATCTCCCCCGCCAGCGCCGCCAGTTCGCTGGCGCGCCCGCGCGGCTCAGGCACCCTCTGCGTCCGATCGGCCTGCACCCGGGTCCTTCCGGCAGCCGTGTGCAGAGCGCTCCCGCCGACCCATCTCCGCGCCTACGATTTGATGATCGCCGAGGTCCCCAGCACCGCGCCGGAGGCGCTGAGCGCCTGGACCTGCACGTAGGCCTCGGGGCCGGGCGTGGCGATCGCCGTCTCGAAGCCGCCGCGGGCGCCGCTGGCCACGCCCGCGAGCGGGTGGGCGGACGTGGGGAGGGCGGGGCCGCCGAACACCCTCCAGGAGGCGACCTCGGTCGCCCCGTTCCAACTCGCGTACACCGTCACTGGGCCCGAGGCGCTGGCCGAAGGCGAGTGTCTCCCGGCTTCGGCCGCGCTCGCCGCGATCGACGGTGGGCTCGAGGGAGTACCGGTCCAGGGGAAGCGGTAGGCGCGGTAGGATTGGTCGCCCGGGGGCATGCGCGCGTCGAACAGCACCTGGCCGGAGGAGTTGAATTCCGAGAACCACGGTTCCGCGCCCCAGCCGATGAACAGGTTGTCGCTCGGGAGCAGCTGCACGTTGCCCTGGCTGCCCGCCTTCAGCGCGGAGGGGTGCTCGTACTCGGCCACCAGCGTCTCGGTGCCCGTCTGCTGGTTGAGGGCCACCAGGATCCCGCGCGACTGCGGGTGGACGACGGGGACCCCGCCGTTGTCGAAGACACTGATCAGGCCGTTGGGCAGCAGCGTGGCGTCGTGCTGGAAGGCGGTCAGCGTTCCCGAGCCCATCTTGATCGTGCTGTGCTTGCCGCCCGCGCGCGTGAGCACCTGGCCGGTCTGTTCGTTGAGCTGGTACAGCGCCCAGGTGTTGCGCGCGGAGATCAGCAGGTCGCCGTTGGACTCCTGGTCGAGCGAGTTCATGTGGAAGTAGTCGTACGGCCATTCGGCGCTCGAGCCGTAGGGCGTGGAGTAGGATTCGCTGAGCGCCACGTGATCGAGGCTCTGCCATTCGCGCCGCACGAGCCCGGTGCGCAGGTCGATTTCCTGGAAGGCGCTGCTGTTGACCGCCGCGTCCTGGGGCCCCCCGACGGCGGTGAGGTTGCAGTGGATCGGGTTGAACACCGTCATCAGCGCGGTATCGTTCGCGGTCACGCGGAAGTCGTGGAGGTCAGCCTTGAGGCCGTTGCCCGCGTGGATGTGCGCGATCTGCCTGTAGGAGCTGTTGGCGATCACCTCTTCCCCTTCGCCGAACCCCTGCTTGGGGATGTGCCCCTGCCACCAGGTCAGCACCGGCTGGCCTTCGTAGGTCTGCACCTGCAGGTTGGTCGCGTAGACCCCGCTGGGCAGCGGATCGAACCACACGAGCTGGCCGGTGCCGTCGACGATCATCGGGCCGTATCCGCCCGGGCCGGAGTAGGGGGCGATGAAGATGTCCCCCGCCGGGCTTACCCCGGCGCCGGTCGTGACCTGGATCGAGGGCGAGTCCAGGCTCGGCGCGGAGTGATAGTGCTGGACCTCGCCGGCCGTTCCCGCCGGCACCTTGCCCGGCGGTTCCCACGGGATCGTGTCCGGCGCGGAGACCGTGAAGCGGTAGGCGAACGGCTCCCAGCTCTTGCCGGCGAGCAGCTTGCCCCGTACCGTGACGGTCTCCCCGGGCATGAAGGGCTGGGAGGGCAGGAAGCTCGCGCCGTCCCCCTGGGAGTAGGCGACCACGCGGCCGGAGTGCCCGCCGGTGACCGACCCGTTGACGGCGATCTGCGCGAGCTGCGAGCGGGGGATGCCGAGCAGGCTGATCTGCGTGCGCGGCGTGGCGTCCAGGGAGTCCGGCAGCGGCGAGACCTCGAGTTTTGTGCCGGGCAGCAGATCGCTGCGGTCGAGCGTCGAGGGCACGCACTGCGGCGCGGGCGGGCCGCGAAACGCGGCCTCCTCGGCCATGATGCGCTTGCCGCCCACCGTGAGCGCGCCCGCGCTCGACACGAACACCACCATGCCTCCCAGCACCAGCGACCGGCGCAGCCAGCGGTGGTGCCCGTGGCGCGGGCCGGCTGGGCGCGCTCCGCGACTGCGCCATACGGGTCTGGAAGCCCGCCCGGCCTTCCAGACCCGTATGGGCGTCCACGACCCCGCGCCGTGGCCGGGAGACCGGCTTCGGTGCCTCTCGCTCATGCGTAGCGAAGGATATCGTCGCTCGCCACGTCGCCGCGCAAGCAGGCTTTCGCCCCTGCGCGTCCCAGGGTCGGAGCGATGGGGGGTTCGCGCGCGGGCCGGTCGGGGCGATGTGGGTTCGCGCGGCGGGTTGGGGCGATCAGGGTTCGACTTTCAGGGGTTGGGGCGATCAGGGTTCGACTTTCAGGGGTTGGGGCGATATAGGGTTCGCTCAAGGGAATGAGAAAGAACAGCCTGGCAAGATACGCCCCAAAAGCTGTGGGAGCGCTGCTCACAGCGGCCTCGCTCGCGGCGGCCCTCTGCTCCTGCGGGGGAGGCGCCACCTCCGCCTCGATCGCGCTCGGCGACCAGGCCGCCGTTGCGGCCGCGGCCGCCAACCCGGTCACGGTCTCGCCCCTGCCGGGGACTCCCGACGCCTCCCCCGCCACCCAGATCAGCTTCCTCGGCGCAGCGGGCACCCAGGTCGCGAACGTGCATGTCGTCGGGTCGCGCAGCGGGGTGCACAGCGGGCGCCTGGAGGCCTACTCCACGGGGACCGGCGAGAGCTTCCTGCCCGCCAAGCCGTTCGTGCCCGGGGAGCGTGTGAGCGTCCACGCGATGTTGGGGACCGGCACGAGCGGGGGCTCGGGCGGGGGGGGACTGGATCGAACGGTGAGCACCACCTTCACCGTCGCCCACCAGGCTGCTGTGAGCCAGGAAGAGTTCCCCGCCAACCCCGGGGACCCGCACGCCGTGCGGCACTACCTCTCCGCCCCCGAACTCACCCCCTCCACGGTCACCGTCACCACGCCGAAGGAGGGGGTTCCCGCTCTCCCCGCCGCGAGCGGGGATCTGTTTCTCGCCCCCTACCAGGGCCTTGGCTCCGCGGGGCCGATGATCGCCGAACAGAACGGCGGGCTCGTGTGGTTTCACCCGCTGCCCCCCGGCGAGTCCGCCACCAACTTCCAGGTCCAGAGCTACGAAGGCCGGCCCGTACTGAGTTGGTGGCAGGGCCGCATCATCCGGGTGGGCTTCGGGGAGGGCGAAGACGTGATCTACAACAACGCCTACCACCAGATCGCGACCGTTCGCGCCGGCAACGGCTACCGCGCCGACCTGCACGAGATCTTGCTCACCCCTCAGGGCACAGCCTGGATCGACGCCTTCGACCCGATCCACATGAGCCTCGCCTCCGTGCACGGTTCCCCCCACGGGATCCTCCTGGACTCGGTGATCGAGGAGGTCGACATCAGGACGGGTCTCGTGATGTGGGAGTGGCACGCGCTCGGGCACATCCCCCTGAGCGACTCCCTCAACCATGTCTCCTCCGGGGAATACCCCTGGGACTACGTGCACATCAACTCGATTGATCCGGCCCCACCTCCCCCGACGGGCTCCAACCCCGGGGGCACGGGCTCCGGTGAACCCGGCAATGTGCTGCTCTCCTCGCGCAACACGTGGACGCTCTACGACGTGAACATGCACACCGGCGGCTACAACTGGCTGTTCGGCGACGGCAGGCACTCCAGCTTCAAGCTCGGCCCCGGCGTGCGCTTCTACTGGCAGCACGACGCCCAGTTCCAGCCCGGGGGGCTGATCTCGGTGTTCAACAATGCCTCCGACCCGCCCGAGCAGAGGGAATCGAGCGGCCTGCTGCTGCGCCTCGAAATCGGCGCTCGCACGGTCACCCTGGTCAAGCGCTTCGTCAACCCGACCAAAACCCTGCTCGCCTCCAGCCAGGGCAACACGCTGAGCCTGCCCGGCGGCGATTGGCTGCTCGGCTACGGGGGGCTGCCCAACTTCACCGAGTTCGACGCCTCGGGCCACGTGCTGCTCGACTGCACACTCGGCAAGAACGTGCAGGACTTCCGCACCTACCTCTCCCCGTGGAGCGCCCAGCCCACCACCGCGCCCGCGATCGCCGTGGTACCGAGCCCGCCCACCCCGGACGGGGCGGGTACGGCGACCGTGGAGGCGAGCTGGAACGGCGCCACCGCGGTGGCCTCCTGGCAGGTGCTCGCCGGCGCGTCGGCCGAAAGCCTCGCGCCCGTGCTCACCGTGCCCCGTGGTGGATTCCAGACCACGATCCACGTGAGCACCGCCGAGCCCGATCTCGCCGTGCGCGCGCTCGCGGCCTCCGGGCAGATCCTTGGGACCTCCACCGCGCGGCCCATCCCGTAGGAGCGCTCAGCGATTGAAGGAACGGGAGCCGGGCCGGAGGATCCGGGGTCGGCCGGGCTGCGTGCCCCGCGGACTTGCGGGGGGGCCAAGATCTTCGCGATGGGGGCCGAATGGGCTCAGCGGTCCGCTTTCGCCTTCCTCTCGGCGCAACCTCGCGGCCGCCGCGCCACGCGCGGCTTTCTTGGCGGTCAGGAAGTAGTTCTCGAGGCCCAGCCCGCGCGCTTCGTGCAGGTGCCGCGGCAGCGGGCCGCGCAGCTCATTGCGCAGCGCGCGTGCGAACGTCCTGTGTAGCGTGTCCTGGAGGCGGCTGCCCGCCGCACTCCGAGCGGCTGCTCCGTTCTCCAACTCCATGCGACCCCTGCGTGTGCGGTGGTCGTAGAGCTCTCGTTCCTGCCCCTCCCGTTCGAGTTCGATCCCGCTCGCGCTCCAGTTGGAGTACGTCGCGTACTTCGCGCCCGCCGTGCGCAGCGCCACCACGTGCAGCGGCGCGTTGGCCGCATAGGGTTCGGTGGCGAACTCCGTCACGATCTCATCGGTCGTGTGCAGCACGTAGGGGCGCCCCCGCGCCCGCGGGTTGGCGAGGATCGCCGTCAGGTCCGCCCGCCCGGCGATGTGCGCGTAACGCGGGTTGCGCCGCCAGGCGTTCGACCCACTCGCGATGCTCAGCAGCAGCGGCGCAACGTCCACGCTCGAGGTCAGCTGCGTGCGCGGACGGGCCCTCGCGGCGGTGAGCGCCCCCCGCGGGTCCTTGACGATCAGCGGCACCCGGATCGCCTCCTCGTACGCTCCCCCGCCCTTGCCGCGCAGGCCGTGGGAGGCGCCGTACTCGCCGTGGTCGGAGGTGAACACCACGATCGTGTTCGCCGCCACCTCGGGGCGGCTTTCGAGGGTGCGCAGCACCTGCCCGATGTGCCCGTCCACGTTGCGCTGCAGCTTCACGTACAGGTCGAGGAACGGCTCCCACGCCGAGGTCAGACCTGCTCCCGCGTACGGCACCGGCCCGAACGAGGCCTCCGCGGTCCGCAGCAGCGAGAGCTGCAGCAGCGGCTTGTGGTTCGCTTCGAGCATCTCCGGCGTCTCGAAGTTGGGGGGCAGCCCCCGCACCAGCGCCGGCGCGCTGCTCTCCGCGGGGACCCGGGCGGTCCACTTGTGCCACCACGCGATGTCGTGGGGGTTCACGAATGACACCGTGGTGCACCACGGCCGCGAGGAGTCACCGTTTTCGGCGAACCATTCCTCGAACTGGTCCGCGATCCGCGGATCCACCTTCCAACCCTGGCCCGGCCCGCCGTCCGGGGAGGGATAGGTGCCGCCGGAGAACCCATAGCGCTCCAGCGATCCCGCGTTCTCCAGGATGTTCCACTTGTTGTCCCCGTGCGTCAGATGCCACTTGCCGAACCACCACGTGCCGTAGCCGTGTTCGCGCAGCATCGTCCCCCAGGTCGGGAAGCCAGGGTCCAGGGTGCTGCCGCCCGTGATCATGCATCCCGTCTGGTGCGTGTAGAGGCCCGTCAGCAGCGTCGCGCGCGCGGGTGTGCAGTCGTTGGAGGCCGTGTAGTGGCGCTCGAAGGAGACCCCCTCGCGACGCAGGCGCGAGATGTTCGGCAGCAGCCCCGCCATCGCCGGCGAGGCGGTGAACCACTGCGGCGTGCGCAGCTGGTCGACCACGATCACCAGGATGTTCGGCCCGTGGGCCCGAACCGGCGCCGGGGGCGGCGGCGATGGGAAGACCTGCTCGGTGGTCCCCCCCGTCGGCTGTTTGGGGGGCGGAGCGTGCCTGGGCGCACGATGCGCCGGCGCGGGCGGCTCCTCGATCTCTTTCGCGATCGCCGCGACCGCCGCGCCGCCGCCGAGCAGCGCCCCTCCCGCCAGCACCCCCCCCCTCAGGAAGGTACGCCTGTCGATCGGTCGCTCGGCCATGTGTACCCAAGGTATGCGAGAACACCCTTTGCGCGGGCAAAGGTCCGGTTAAGATCAAAAAACAGGCATCTCCGTGTATTCCCCAAAGACCTGCTGCAGGGACTCCACGATCTCGCCCTCGGAGGCGCACGCGCGAGCGCAGTCGAGCAGCGGCTCCATCAGGTTGCGATCCGGCTGTGCCGCCGCCCCGCGCAACGCCGCCAGGGTGCGCTCCACCGCCGCGCCGTCACGGCTCGCGCGCGCCGCCTGCAGGCGGCCGAGCTGCTTGCGTTCCAGCGCCGGGTCCACACGCAGCGTGGGGATCGGCTCCTCCTCCTCGAGCACGTGGCTGTTGACCCCCACCACGATCCGCCGGCCGGAGTCGATCTCTCGCTGCAGCTCGAAGGCCGCGTCGGCGATCTCGCGCTGGGGGTAGTTGCGCTTGACCGCCTCCACCATCCCCCCGAGCTGCTCGATCTTCTCGAAGTACTCGTAGCAGCGCTCCTCCATGCGGTCGGTCATCGCCTCCACAAACCAGCTGCCCCCCAACGGGTCCACGGTGCTCGCCACGCCGGTCTCGTGCGCGATCACCTGCTGGGTGCGCAGAGCGATGCGCACCGCCTCCTCCGTGGGCAGCGCCAGCGCCTCGTCGTAGCTGTTGGTGTGCAGCGACTGCGCGCCCCCCAGCACCGCGGCGAGCGCCTCCACCGTGGTGCGGATGATGTTGTTCAGCGGCTGCTGCGCGGTCAGGCTCACCCCCGCGGTCTGGGCGTGAAAGCGCATCAGCCACGAGCGGGGGTTCTGCGCGCCGAAGGTCTCGCGCAACTCCCGCGCCCAGATCCGCCGCGCCGCGCGGTACTTCGCGATCTCCTCGAAGAGGTCGATCTGGGCGTTGAAGAAGAACGAGAGCCGCGGCGCGAACTCGTCCACGTCGAGGCCCCGCTCCACCGCCTGGCGCACATAGGTGAGGCCGTCCGCGAGCGTGAACGCGAGCTCCTGCTGGGCGGTCGCCCCGGCCTCGCGGATGTGGTAGCCCGAGATCGAGATCGGGTGCCAGCGCGGCATCCGCCTGGTGCACCACTCGATCATGTCCCCGCACAGGCGCATCGCGGGGTCGATCGGGAAGCACCACTCCTTCTGCGCGATGTACTCCTTGAGGATGTCCGCCTGGATCGTGCCCGCGAGGTGCTCGGCGGGAACGGGGCCGACGCCCAGCGCGCCGCCGTCGGCGGTCTCGCCCGCTTCGGCCGCGGCCACGTAGAAGGCGAGCATGATCGCGGCCGGCGCGTTGATCGTCATCGACACCGAGACCTCGCCGAGGTCGATCCCCGCGAACAGCGTGCGCATGTCAGCCACCGTGTCCACCGCCACACCCTCGCGGCCGATCTCCCCGAGACTGCGCGGGCTGTCGGAGTCGTGGCCCATCAGGGAGGGCATGTCGAACGCCGTGGAGAGCCCTGTCTGCCCGTGCTCCAGCAGATAGCGGAAGCGCTCGTTGGTCTCCTCGCTGGTCCCGAACCCCGCGAACTGGCGCATCGTCCACAACCGCCCCCGGTACATCGAGGAGTAGACCCCCCGCGTGAATGGGTACTCCCCAGGGCGCCCGATCGGATCCTCGAAAGAATGGGTGCCCGCCCGCCCGCCGGGTGGGCGGGCACCTCTTTCGACATCCGCCGCGGTGTAGAGCTCCCCGACCGGTTCCCCCGATAGCGTGCGCGGGTCCGCCGTATCTGCCTGCGGTGGGGAGGCGGCGCTTTTCACGATGATCGCAAGATACCGATTGCCAGTGGGAATCCTGCTTGCGGCAGCCGCGCTCGTGCTCGGCGGCTGTGGGGCGGCGGGCAGCGCGGCGGATACGACGGGCCCAGCGGGTGCGACGGGCGTCGCGAACCCAGCGGGCGGTGCCGCGGGGGCGGCGGACGGCGCGAGCGCGGCGGGGGCGCTCCCGGGCGCGCTGCCCCACATGACGCGGGCGACGCTGATCCTCGACTTCACCCCCAACGCGGTGCACGCCGGGATCTACCGGGCGCTCGCGGCGGGGTACTACCGGCGGGAGAACATCGACCTGCAGGTGGAGCAGCCGAGCGCCACGGCCGAACCGCTCAGCCTCGTCGACGCGGGCCGCGCGCAGTTCGGGCTCGCCGACGGCAGCGACGTGGCGAGCGAGATCGCCGGCGGCGGGGAGGACGAGGCGATCATGGCGATCGTGCAGCGCCCCGTCGGGGGGCTGATCGCGCTCGCCTCCGAGCACCTGAGCTCTCCCGCCCAGTTGCAGGGCCGGACGGTGGGGATCACAGGCGTGCCCTCCGACCGGGCGGTGCTGGACACCGAGGTACGCCACGCCGGCGGGGACCCCGCCGGGGTGCACGTGGTGACAGTCGGCTTCGACGGCGCCCAGGGGCTCGTGGCGGGGCGCTTGGCGGCGTTCACCGGCTTCGTGCCCGACGACGGCGTGGGCCTCGAAGTCGAAGGTCATCCGATCACCCCCTTCTGGCTCGATCGCAACGGCGGACCGCCCTACCCAGGTCTGGTGGCCTTCACCAACCGCGGTCTCGTCGCCTCCGATCCCGCACTCGTGCGCGACTTCCTCGCCGCCACGGTCCACGGCTACGAGGACACCCTCCGCGATCCCGGGCGCTCCCTGGCGGACCTGCTTCGTCTCAACCCCTCGCTTCCCCGCGCGCTCACCGCCGCCTCGCTGCGCGCCTACCTGCCGCTCTTCGATTCCGGCGGCGTGCTGGCCGATCTCCGATCGGTCGGGACCCTCCAGCCCGCCCACATCGAGGAGCTCTCGAGCTGGATGCTCGCCAACGGCCTAATCGCGGCGCCGATCCCCTTCGCGCGCTACGGGACCGATGCCTTCCTGCCCGGCGCCCACGCCGGATAGAGGCCCAGCGCCCGGATGGAGGTCCGGCGCCAGGCTGGTCTTTTCTCTATATGTGGTTTTTTTACATATCCTTGATAAGGGCGTACATTGATGTATAATCGTAAACGCGATGCGTGGCAGGGGAATGCGGCGCCGCAGGGGTTGGCAGGGAGAGGGGCGGAGCAAACGGCTTGACTCGAGGGCCCGGCAAGGGAGGCCGCGATGCGGCTGCTCGTGACCGGCGCCGGCGGGCTGATCGGCTCCAACCTGGCCGCCGCCGCGGCACAACGGAGCTGGAGCGTGCTCGGCACCTGGCGGGGCGCGCCCGTGAGCGTGCCTGGCGCGCGCGCCGCCACCCTCGATGTGAGCGACCGCTGCGCTTGCACGGCGCTGGTTGAGGAGTTCGAGCCCGACGTGGTCATGCACACCGCCGCGCAGAGCGCACGCGGAAGCCTGGAGCGCGAGCTCCGCCTGGCCGAGCTCGACCTGCTCGGGACCGAGAACACCCTCGCCGCCGCCCGCGCCGTGGGCGCCCGCTACGTGCTGGTCTCCGGCGACCTCGTCTACAGCGGGCTGCGGCCCTCGGGGGAGGTCTGGGGGGAGGAGGACCCCACCGAGCCGCTCACCGCGCTCGGGCGCTCCCTCCTCGCCTGCGAGCGCCTCGTCCAGCGCTTTAGCGGCAGCTGGCTGATCACCCGCCCCGCGGAGCTGTACGGGATCAACCTCTCTCTCCCCTCGGCGGACCCCGAGGCGCGCGCGCGCCGCATCTGGGAGCGCTCGGGGCAGCCCCTGCGCTGGGTGGCGCGGCTGCGCGCGGGGCAAACCCTCGCCGCGCCTTCCGGCATCCGCCGCTCGCCCACCAACGCCCGCGACTACTCCCAGCGGGTCTGCGATCTGCTGGCGGGGGAGTGCGAGGGCATCTACAACACCGCGGGCCCCACGATCCTCGGCCGACTCGCCCACTTGCGCCTGCTCGCGCGCGCCTTCGACTGCGACATGGAACTCGTGCGGGAGGGCGCCCCCGAGCCGTTCCTGCCCGCCAACACCGCGCTCTGCGACCGCAAGGCCAGCCTCGCACTCGGCCGCCCCGCCGTGGACCCCTTCACCGGGCACCGCCTGATGTGCCGCCAGCTCGAGCAGATGCTTGCGCCGCTGAAGGGTGTGGGGCAGCCCGATCCCCCGCCGCCGCGGGAGGGCAGGCGGGAACCGATCGCGCACAGAGCGCACTAGGCTGAGGCGGTGTACGCCGCGCTCAAGGACACCACCCTTCTGCGGGGCGAGCTCGCGCGGCTGGTGGGCGCCGAGCATGTCCTCGGCCCCGCCTCCACAGGCGTCAACGGGAGGCTCTCCCCCTACGACCACGACGCCACCCACACGCGCGGCCTGCGCGGCCATGCCGACCTCGTGGTGCGTCCGGGCAATACCGCCGAGGTCGCCACGGTGCTGGCGCTCTGCTACGAGCGCGACGTGCCCCTGATCCCGCGCGGTGGCGGCACCGGCCTGGCCGGCGGCGCGGTGCCGATCGAGGGCGGGGTGGTGTGCTCGCTGGAGCGCATGCGCGCGATCCGCGAACTGGAGCCGGGGCTGTGGCGCATCTACCCGGAGGCGGGGGTCGGCACGCGCCACGTGCAGCGTCTCGCGCGCGAGAACGGGCTCTGCTTCCCCCCCGACCCGGGGGCCTCCGAGCAGTCGCAGATCGGGGGCAACGTCGCGACCAACGCGGGGGGCCCCCACGCATTCAAGTACGGCGTCACCGGCAGCTGGGTCACCGGATTGGAGGCGGTGATCGCGCCCGGGGAGACGATTGCGCTCGGGGGTCCTCACCGCAAGGACGTCGCGGGGTATGACCTCAAGAACCTCCTGATCGGCTCCGAGGGCACGCTCGGGATCATCACTGCGGTGCGCCTGCGGCTGCTGCCCGCCCCCGAGGCGGCGCTGGCGTTGATCTCCTTCCACGCCACCGCCGCGCAGGGGTGCGCGGCGATCCTCGAGGTGCTAGGCGCCGGGATCGTGCCCGCCGCGCTGGACTTCCTCGACGGGGAGGCCCTGCGGATGGCGGCTGGCGCCTGGGGGGGCGGCGCGGGGATCGACCTCCCTCCAGGGGCGGAGTTCGCGCTGCTCGCCGAGGTCGACGGCACGCTCCAGGAGGCCCGCGCCGCGCACGCCGAGCTCGCCGCTGCGCTCGGCTCCAGCGCGATCGAGCTGCGCCGCCCCGACCGCGAGGCGTTGTGGCTGTGGCGCGAGGGCATCGCCGGCGCGGTCAGCGCGGTCCGGGGGGGCAAGGTCAGCGAGGATGTCGTCGTCCCCGTGGAGCGCCTCGCGGAGGCGCTGGAGCGCTTCGGGGAGATCGCCGCGCGCCACGGGCTGCGCTCCTGTGTGTGGGGCCACGGGGCGGACGGGAACCTGCACGCCAACCTGCTCGTGGACCCCCACAGCGAGTCCGACCTCGCCGCCGCCAGGGCCGCCGTCGAGGAGCTGTTCGCGCTTGCCGCCGAGCTCGGGGGCTCGATCAGCGGGGAGCACGGCGTGGGCTGGCTCAAGCGCGGCCAGCTCGCCCGCCAGTGGCCCGCGGGCGCGCTGCGCATGCACGAGGAGATCAAGCGCGCCTTCGATCCGAAGGGTCTTTTGAACCCCGGCAAGAAGCTCGCTCGCTGAGCCCATCCCCTTTCGACAAGCGGTCTTTCCGCCGATAGCGCTAGTCTGCGCGCCTGCTGGTATTTGATCAAAACAAGAGGGGCCCGACCGAAGCCGGGAGACACTCGCCTTCGGCTCGCGTCCCCGTTTCGGCCAGCCGGCCTTTCGGCCGACTGCGCCACCATCAATTCGAAAGGAAGCATTCATGAACAAGACGCAGCTCGTCGACGCACTCTCCGCCGACAGCGGCCTCTCCAAAGCCGACTCCTCCCGCGCGCTGGAGTCATTCGTGAGCACCGTCGGCAAGGCGCTCAAGAAAGGCGACGAGGTCGTGATCACCGGGTTCGGCAAGTTCTCCGTGGTGAAAAGGGCGGCCCGCCAGGGCGTCAACCCGCGCACGGGGGAGAAAGTCAAAATCAAGGCCTCCAAGGCCCCCAAGTTCACTCCCGGAGCGGGCCTCAAGCAGATCGTCCACCCCAAGAAATAGATCGAAGGGCAGCCTGTCGCTTCTGCCGGCGCATCGCGCAGGTGGAGTTTCGCCGCTGCCGCCCCCGCAGACCGAGGCACAGGAGGGAGTAGGAGGGATGCTACGGCGCGCGCCCACTGGCGTGCGCGCGTGGTAGCGTCGCGCAATGCCCCGCGTGGAGGAGCTCGAGCTCCCGAGCCTCGACTACACCGACCCCGAGCTGCGGGGGGAGCGCTTCCACGCCACCATGCGCGAGCTGCGCGCGGAGGGATGGCTCGCCGCGGGACCCTACGGGTACGCGGTGCTCGACCGGGAGGCCGTCGAGTTCTTCCTGCGCACCCGCTCCGCGGTCTTCCCGGGGATGACCATCGCGGAGATCTTCGAGGTCCGCGAGGGCCCCCTGTATGAGGAGATGCGCCGCAACATCCTCCACATCAACGGCCCCGACCACACGCGCCTGCGCAGCCTTGTGAACCCCTCGCTCTCCCCCCGCGCGGTCGAGCGCTACCGACCCGTGATGCGGGAGCTCCTGGAGGATATCTTCGCGAAGCTGGAGGGGGGCGGCTGCGAGTTCGTGGAGGCCATCGCCAAGCCCTACCCCTCGCAGGCGATCGCGCACGTGATGGGGGCGCCCTTGGAGGACGCGCCGCGCCTGCACCACTGGTCCAACTGGATTCAGCGCCAGTTCGACGCGATCTCGATGCTGGAGCGCCGCCCGGAGATCGAGGCGGCGGTCGCGGAGTTCTACGAGTACGCTTGGGCGCTCGTGCGCGCGCGCCGGGAGAGCCCCGGGGAGGACCTGATCTCGCTGCTGATCGCCGCCGAAGAGGAGGGGGAGCGGCTCTCGGACGTGGAGTGCGTGAACCTTGTGCTCAACGTCCTCATCGGCGGCGTGGACACCACCCAGGCCCAGCTCGCCCACGCGGTGCGCCTGCTCGCCGAACACCCCGACCAGTGGGCCCTGCTCGCCGAGCGCCCCGAGCTCGCCACACGGGCCGTGGAGGAGGCGCTGCGCTTCGAGCCCATCACCCCCTTCACCGCGCGCATCGTCACCGAGGAGCTCACCTTCCGCGACGTGACCTTCCCCATGGGCACGATCGTGATGGTGTGCGCCTTCACCGGCAACCGCGACCTCCCCGAGGGGGCGGGGGAGCCGGAGCGCTTCGACATCGCCATCGACCGCGGTCGCGTGCGGGCCCTCACCTTCGGGGCGGGCGTGCACTTCTGCCTCGGCGCCAACCTCGCCCGCGTGGAGCTCCAGGAGGCGCTCGCCTTCCTGGCCCCCCGCATGCCCGGCCTCGAGCTCGTGGGGGAGCCGGTGTTCGAGGGCATCACCGGCATCTACGGCCTCGCCGAGCTGCCCCTGCGGTTCGCCGCGTAGGCGCGGCGGCTCCCGCCGGCCTCGCCGGCGTTTCATTACTCTGGACCATTCCATCTCCGCGTGGCAGAATGGAGGGGGGCCATTCGGGGACCCAGACCGACATTGAGGAGATGACTCTGCGGGTGTTGAAGGAAGCGGCCGCCACCGGCCTCGCAGCGGGACTCGCGCTCGCGGTGCTCGCCGCGAGCGCGTGCGCGGGGGAGTACCACGTGTACTCGTGTCGAACCCCCACCGGGCAGGTCGCGCCTACGGACGGGTGGAGCGCGCCGGATCATCCTGTCTATGACGTGACCTCGAATACGTGTGAAGCGGATGGCGGGCTCGTCGCTGCGCTGGACGCAGGCTATATCCATAATCCAGATTCGGAAAATGACAAAGCCACATGGGCATTCGATGCTCCCGCAGGCGAGACAATTCAAGGCGCGACGCTGTGGCGAGCGGGGAACATAGCTGGTGGAGGGAACAAAAGTGCTTCCTACCTCTTTTGGCTATCGGGAGACGCAGCTCTGGGTGCCGACGTGAAGATCTTTGACGAATGTGCCGCTGGTGGTGGTTGCGTAAGTCAGGGCAGCCTCGTGAGTCCTCTCGCTACAGAAAATCGCCTTCTTGTGCCCAGTCGTGCGCTGAATAGTCCATACCTCGCCCTGAGCACCTATTGTGGCTCAGTCGCACCAGAAGTACTGTGCCCAACAAGCGAAGGCGGCAAAATGACGTACGACGCCATGGTCGAGCTCTTCGCCGCGGACCTCGTCCTCTCTCAGCCCGCGCCGCCCACTGCCTCCGCTGTCGGGGGCGGTCTCGCCGAAGACCCCACTGTGAGCGGGACCAGCGATGTCGCCTTCCACGCGACCGACGCGGGCTCGGGGGTCTACGAAGCGATCTTCCGGGTCGATGGGCAGATCGCCAGCCGTGGGGTGCTCGACGAAGGCGGGGGGCGCTGCCGCGATGTGGGTGGGACCACCGATGGGCTGCCCGCCTTCCTCTACACCCAGCCCTGCCCCGCGGCGCTGAGTGTCGACGTGCCGTTCGACACCACGGGGCTCTCCAACGGCGTACACCACCTCCTGGTGAGCGTGACCGACGCCGCGGGCAACGCCGCCACCGTGCTCGACCGCGAGATCACCGTCGCCAACCCCGTCCCCCCGAGCGCTGGCGCCGGTGCCGGCGCGGGCGCCACGCGCGGTCCCGCCAACGGCGAGGACCCCTCCGAACACGCCACCCTCACGGCTCGCTGGAGGGGGACTTCGGGCGTTCACCTCAGCGGCCGCTATGGCGTGTCCCGCGCGATCGAAGGGCGGCTCGCGGGCCCGGAAGGCCGCGGGATCGCCGGCGCTGAGGTCGAAGTCGGCGAGTTGCCCGCCTACGCCGGCGCCGCCACCCGCGCGCTCGCCGCTCCACGCACCGACGCGGGGGGCCGCTGGAGCCTCGCGCTTCCCCGCGGCCTCTCCTCCTGCCGGCTGCGCATCGCCTACCGCAGCCACCTCGGGGAGGCCCTCCCGGTGGCCACCCGCACCCTCAGCCTCACGGTGCCCGCCGCGCTGCGGCTGCGCGTCGCCCCGCGCACCGCGAGCTCGACCGGCGCGATCCGCTTCAGCGGGCGGCTGCTCGGCGGGCCGATCCCGCCGGGGGGCAAGCAGATCGTGCTCGAGGCCCGCTCCCTCGGCGGGCCCTGGATCGAGTTCCATGTGATCCGCACCGACGCCCATGCACGCTTCGGCTACCTCTATCGCTTCCGCCTCCCCGGGCCGGCGAGCTACCAGTTCCGGGTCTTCTGCGAACAGGAGGCCGACTTCCCCTTCGCCACCGGGGCCTCGAACGTGGTGGGGGTGTTCGAGCGGTAGGGGCGTTGTTGTGTCTGCGCATATTTGAGCAGTCGCTTTGAGCGACTGCTAAAATACTTGGGATGGAGTCGAAGGCGTCACCCGACCAACCGCAGAACCCGTCCGATGCGGCGGCTCTCAGCGGCACGAAGCTGCAGATCGTGGAGGCCGCTCTGCGGACGCTGAAGACGAAGGGCTTTGCGGGGGCGAGCGCGCGCGCGATCGCCGGCGAGGGGGACTTCAATCAGGCGTTGATCTTCTACCACTTCGGCAGCGTGCGAAATGCGCTGCTGGCGGTGCTCAACCTGATCGGCGAGCGCCGCATGGAGGAGTACGGGCCAGCGTTCGAGCGCGCCACCACCGTCCCCGAGTTGGTCGCCCTCGCGCGCACCGTCTACCGGGACGACCTGCAACGCGGATACATCACCGTGCTCGGCGAGATGGTCAGCGGCGGCGTCACCGACCCGAGTCTCGGCGCAGAGGTCGCCGCCTGCATCGAGCCGTGGATCGAAATGGTCGAGCGCAAGATCCAGCAGCTGCTCGCCGGCACGTTCCTGCAGGCGCTCGCGCCGCCACGCGATCTCGCATTCGCTCTCGTCGCGCTGTATTTCGGCGTGGACATGCTCAGCCATCTGCAGCGCGATTCCTCGCGCGTGGAGTCGCTGCTGGACCTCGCCACCCAGCTTTCGGCGCTCGCACAGGCCGTCTTGCCTACGCAACAGAAGGAGGCATCATGAGCAAACAAGCATCTCTCGACCTCGTCACCGGAGCATTCAGCTACACCGGCGGCCACATCGCCGCGCGGCTGCTGCAGGGAGGGCGGAGCGTGAAGACGCTCACGTTTCACCCCGACCGCGCCCATCCGCTGCAGGCGAGCGTCGAGGCGTGCTGCTACCGCTTCGACGATCCCGCCGCGCTGACGCGCAACCTGGAAGGGGTGAGCACGCTCTACAACACCTTCTGGGTCCGCTTCGACCACGGCTCCACCAGCTTCGCCAACGCCATCGAGTGCTCGCGGATGCTGTTCCACGCCGCCAGGAACGCGGGCGTGGAGCGGATCGTGCACGTCAGCATCGCCAATCCCTCCATCGACTCCCCTCTGCCCTACTTCAGGGGCAAGGCGCTCGTGGAGTACGCGCTCGCGGAGACCGGCCTGCCCTACTCGATCGTCAGGCCCACCTGGGTCTATGGCGGCGACCGCGACGTGCTGGCCAACAACATCGCCTGGATTCTGCGCCACATGCCGCTGTTCGCGCTGCCCGGAGATGGTGAGTACCCCGTGCAGCCGGTGCACGTGGAGGACCTCGCGCGCATCTGCGTGGAGGCGGCGCGCTTCACTGGCGACACTGTCGTGGATGCCGCAGGGCCGGAGAAGATGGCGTTCTTCGAGCTCGTCGCCTGCGTGCGGAGTGCCCTGGAGACACGCTCGCCGATCGTCCACGTGCCGGCGCCGCTGATGGCGCTCGCTGCCCGCGCGCTCGGCCTGTTCGTTCGCGATGTCGTGCTCACCCCGGAGGAGATCAAGGGCCTCATGGCCGGGCTGCTCGTCTCGCACGACCCTCCACTTGGACAGATCGTGTTCAGCAGCTGGCTCGACGAACACAAGGCATCCGTCGGTCGCTCATATGCCAACGAGCTGGACCGCCATTTCGCCACCAACGCCGCCGCGGCTCGCTGATGGCGAGCCGGATCCTCGCGCACACCAGCGCCCACACCGGTGTCGACATCCCTACCCTGATGACACCCTCGCGCGCTTCACATTCGCACCTATCTTGAGCGGCGACAGACACCGTCGCGGGACTGAGGACCGCGCAAAACCGGGACTAAAGGTCTCGCAAAAGCGGGACTCAGGACCGCGCAAAAGCGGTATCGTGGGGCGTGTGCCGTCTCGGGACTATGTACCGCGCCTGGCTGACAGACGCCTGGAGGAGCTCTTCGCCGAGTTGCCGGCGCTGCTGATCGCAGGTCCCCGCGCCACCGGGAAAACGACGACCGGGCGGCGCCACGCCCGCACCGTGGTGCGCCTCGACGTGGAGGCCGAGGCCGAGGCCTTCCGGGCCGATCCCGACGTCGCGCTGCGGGCGCTCCCGACACCGGTGCTGCTCGACGAGTGGCAGGCGGTCCCGGGTGTGCTCGGCGCGATCAAGCGGGCAGTCGACGACGGCACGGGCGCCGGCGCTTTCTGCTGACGGGCAGCGTTCGGGCAGACCTCGACACCCAGATGTGGCCGGGAACGGGAAGGCTCGTACGCGTGCAGATGTATGGGCTGACCGTGCGGGAGATGGCCGGCGGACTCGCGGGCGAGCCGTTCCTCGACAAGCTCGCCCGCGCCGACCTCGAAGCATTCCCGGCGCCGCCTGACCCGCCCGACCTGCTGGGCTACGTGGAGCTCGCGCTCCGCGGCGGCTTTCCAGATGCCGCTCTGCTTCCCTCCCGGATGACCCGGCAGGCGTGGCTCGACGGGTACCTGGACCAGCTGCTCACCCGCGATGTCGAGGCGCTTGACGGCGCTCGCGACCCGCGTCTGCTTCGGCTCTACTTCGAAGCGCTGGCCCTCAACACCGCGGGGGCCGCGCGCGAGAAGACTCTCTACGAGGCGGCCAAAATCGATCGCAAGACGGCGGTTGCCTACGAGCGTCTGCTCACGAACCTGCTCGTGCTCGACACGCTGCCCGCGTGGAGCAGCAACAGGCTGTCCCGCCTGGCCAAGGCGGGCAAGCGGTACCTCGTCGACCCCTCGTTGGCAACGGCGGCGCTGCGCCTCGACGAGGCCACGGTACTCCGTGACGGCGACCTGCTCGGGCGCATCATCGATACCTTTGTCGTCTCGCAGATCAGGCCCGAGGTCGAACTCAGCCCGTCCAGGCCTCGTCTGCATCATCTGCGCGCCAGGGACGGAGGGCACGAGGTCGATCTCCTCATCGATATGCCCATGAGCAACGTGCTCGCGATCGAGATCAAGGCCACCGCCGCCCCCAAGGCTTCGGATGCCCGGCACCTCTCATGGTTGCGCGACCGGCTGGGAGATCGCTTCCTTGCCGGCGCCGTGCTCCACACCGGACCACGGCCCTTCCTGCTCGGCGAGCGCATTTTCGCACTGCCGATCTGCGCGATCTGGGGTGAGAGGCGTCAGCTTCGTCACGCTCCTCCTCGCCGGCTTCTCGTCCCTTCTTCGTGCTCGTCTATCGTGCGGGCGAAGTGCCCGATCCCCGGCTGCTCTATGACCTCGCGTTCGGCCTGCTCGCGATGTTCGGAGTTCCCACCGCGCTGGCGCTCGGCTCATACGCGGCACTGGTATTCCGCGGCGGTGGTCTGCCCGGCTGGACGGCGTGGGTTGCCACGGGGGCCGCGTTGGCGCACCTCGTGCTCCTCGCCTCGCTGGCGATCGCGAGCGGCTTCTTCTCACTCGAGGGGGGAGTGATCATTGCGATTCCCGCCACGCTGTTTGCCTGGATCCTCGGTACGAGCGTGGCGATGATGGTGTCCTGCGACGGCGTCTGGACAGCTTCTGCGTGAGCGGCGAGTTGCCCCGCCGCGTGGGGATCAACGCGGTCTTCCTGGAGCCCCGCATGGGGGGCCTGGACACCTACGTGCGCGCGCTGGTGCCCGAGCTCGTGCGCGTCGCCCCCGGGATCCGTTTTAGCGTCTTCTGCAACCCCCGCGGGCGCGAGTACCTGGAGCGGGAGGGTTGGGAGGAGGGGGGGGTGGAGCTACTCACCCACCCGCTGCTCGGCAGGCGCGGCCTGAAGGCGCTCAGCGAGCTCACCCTCCTGGGGGCGCTCGCGGGACGGCGGGTGGACCTGCTGCACAGTGTCGCCCTCACCGCCCCGCTGCGCACGCGCGCCGTCAACGTCGTCACACTGGCCGATGTGACCTGGATCGTCGCCCCCGACCCGGGCGAGGCGGGGACCGTCCGCCTGTGGCGGGCCGTCGTGCCGCCCGTGGCGCGTGGGGCCGACCGCGTGATCGCTCTCTCGGAGGCCGGCGCGGAGCACGTGGTGGAGTATCTGCGCGTGCCGCGCGAGCGCATCGACGTGGTGCCCCTGGCCGCCGGCGTGAGCGATCTCACGGCCCCCACGCCGGAGGGCGAGCTGCGCGCGCGGCTGCGCCTCGGCGAGGGCCCGGTGATCCTGAGCGTGTCGGCCAAGAAGGTCCACAAGAACCTGGAGCGGCTGGTCCGCGCGATACCCGCCGTGGTGGAGCGCTGGCCCGACGCGCGGCTGGTGCTTCCCGGCAACCCCACCGAGCACGAGCGCGAACTGCGCGAGCTGTCCGGCGAGCTGGGGATCGCCGCCAACGTGGCCTTCCCGGAGTACGTGGACTCCGCCGATCTCGAGGGGCTGTACGCGCTCGCGCGCTGCTTCGTGTTCGCCTCGATCAACGAGGGCTTCGGCATCCCCATCCTGGAGGCGATGCGCCGCGGCGTACCCGTCGCGTGCTCCCGTGCCTCGGCGCTCCCCGAGGTGGCGGGGGAGGCGGCGCGCTACTTCGACCCGCTCGAGGTCGCGGACATCTCCCGCGCGCTGATCGACCTCCTCTCCGACCCCGCGCTGGCGGAGCGCCTGGTCGCGCTCGGCCGCGAGCGCCAGGCCGCGTTCACGTGGGAGGCGACCGCGCGGGGAACGCTCGCGAGCTACGCGCGCGCCTGGGGGGATCGCGCAGCCGGCCGTGCTCGACACACGCGCGTGGGGGCGTCGCGATGATCGTGGAGCCCAACGTGCCCGCCACCCCCCCGGGCGGCGTCGCGGTGAGCGTGGAGCCCAACGTGCTGGACACTCCCGCGGCGGGGGGGATGATCATCCGCGGCGGCGTCCTGCGTCTCGGCGGCTACGCGGCGGTCGTGGGGCTGTCGCTGATCCCCATCGTGCTGTTGGCCCGCCACCTGGGACCGGCGCGCTTCAGCGCGTACACCACGGTGATCTCGCTCGTGAGCGTGGTCGCGCTGGTGACGGACGTCGGGATGTCCAACCTCGGCACCCGCGAGTTCGCCATGCGGGAGGGCGCCGAGCGCGAGCGGCTGATGCGCGACCTGCTCGGGCTGCGCGTCGCGCTGACACTGGTGGGGGTGGTGGTCGCGACGCTGTTCGCGGTGCTCGCCGGCTACGACGCGGCGCTGCTGGCGGGAACCGTGCTCGCGAGCCTTGCCACGATCGCGCTCGTCTACCAGCACACGCTCTCGATCCCGCTCGCCGCCGATCTGCGCCTGGGTACCCTCACGCTGCTGGACCTGGGCCGGCAGGCGCTGACGGTGATCGCGATCGTCACGTTGGTGGCGGTGGGGGCGGGGGTGCTCCCGCTGCTCGCGGTGACGCTGCTCGTCTACGCGCTGCTGGTCCCGGTGACCGCGGTGCTGGTCCGGGGGAGGATCGCGCTGCGCCTGGAGCTGCACCCGCACAACTGGCTCGCGCTGCTGCGGCTCACGGTCTCCTTTTCGCTGGCCACGGCGGTGGGGACGGTCTACGTCTACACCGCCCAGATCATCACGAGCCTCGCCGCGAGTGCCCATCAGAGCGGGCTGTTCGCGATGTCCTTCCGGGTCTTCGTGGTGCTCGTGACGGTGCCGGGGCTGCTCGTGGGCAACGCCCTGCCGCTGCTCGCGCGGACCGCCCGCGACGATCGCGCGCGACTCGCCTACGCGATGCAGCGGATCTTCGAGGTGTCGCTGATCCTGGGGGTCGCCGCCGCGCTGGGGATCCTCGCCGGCGCGCCGTTCATCGTCGCGGTCGTGGGCGGGCCGAAATACGCGGGCGCGGTCGCGGTGCTGCGCATCCAGGGTGTCGCGATGATCGCCTCCTTCCTGCTTGCCGGCTGGGGCTACGCTCTGCTGTCGATCAAGCGCTACGGGGCGCTGCTCATCGTCAACGCCGCCGCGCTGCTCGTCAGCTGCTCCCTCACGCTGATCCTCGCCGCCGCGGACGGAGCGCGGGGGGCCGCGGTGGCGACGCTCTGCGGCGAGTCGACGCTCGCGCTCGGCTACCTGCTCGTGCTCGCGCGCGGCCACCCCGAGTTACGCCCAGGCGTCGCGATCCTCCCCAAGGTAATCCTCGCCGCCGCGGTGGCGCTCGCGCTGCTGGTGGCGCTCGGCTCGCTGCCTTCGGTGGCGCTTACGGCCATCGTCCTGGGGGCGTATGGGCTGCTTATCCTCCTCACGCGCGCCACCCCCCGGGAGATCACCGAGCTGATCCCGGCGGTGGGGCGACGTTGACCCCGCCGTCGCCTCTGCGTGTGGGGCTCAACCTGATCTTCCTCGGGGAGCGCGGCGGCGGGGCGGGGCGTTACGCGCGCGAGCTCACGGGCGGGCTGCTCGCGGCGGAGCCGGCGACGGAGGTGACGGTCTT
Source organism: uncultured Solirubrobacterales bacterium (assembly GCA_963771915.1). Taxonomy (GTDB): domain Bacteria; phylum Actinomycetota; class Thermoleophilia; order Solirubrobacterales; family Solirubrobacteraceae; genus Palsa-744. The sequence goes on from CAVYVD010000001.1 coordinate 2,055,887, forward strand.
CGTCTCGCGCGAGGCACCCGCGGACCTGCGGGGGGAGCCGTGGGCGCAGAGCGTGCGGTGGGTGACGGTCCCGGTCTCCCTGCACGGCCCGCCTCTGCATGTGCCGGCCGAGTACCTCGCGCTCCCCGCCCTCGCGGCGGCCCGCGGGCTGGACGTGCTGCACAGCCCCGCGAACACCGGCCCCGCGATCGTGCCGAGGGTCGCGAGCGTCGTATCGGTGCTCGACCTGATCTGGCTGCACCGGCCCGAGGAATGGGAGGCGAGCCCGCGGGTGCACAGCACGATGCGCCGCCGGGTGGGCCGCGCGTTGCGCCGCGCCGACCGGATCTTCACGATCTCCCACGCGGCGGCGAGGGATCTCACCGAGACGCTGGGGCTGGCCCCCGAGCGCATCCACACCACCCCGCTCGCCGCCCGCCCCCCCCAGGTGGCCCCCATGGCCGAGGGCCCCCTGCGCGCCCAGCTCGACCTGGGGAATGCGCGCGTCCTGCTGTGCGTCGCGCAGAAGCGCCCCTATAAGAACCTGCACCGGCTCGTGCGCGCGCTCCCGGCGCTCGGGGAGGACGTGGTGCTCGTGCTGCCAGGCTCCCCCACGCCCTACGAGGCGCAGCTGCGCGCGCTCGCCACCGAGCTCGGTGTGGAGCGCCGCGTGCGCTTCCCCGACTGGCTCTCCGAGGAGCAGCTCGAGGGCCTGTACGCGCTGAGCAGCGCCTTCGTGCTCCCCTCGTTGATTGAGGGCTTTGGACTGCCGGTGCTCGAGGCGATGCTGCGGGGCCTCCCCGTCGCCTGCTCGAACACCCCTGCGCTGGCCGAGGTGGCGGGCGAGGCGGCGCTGATGTTCGATCCGGAGCGCCAGGAGGAGATCACGGCCGCCATCCAGCGGCTGCTCGGAGACCGGGCGCTCGCCGAGCGTCTGGCGGAGCGCGGCCGCGAGCGGGCCGCGAGCTTCACGTGGAAGCAGACCGGGGCGGCCAGCCTGGAGGGCTACCGCCGCGCGATCGCCTCCCGCTTCCCATCCCGGACACCCGGCGGCGCCCCGCGCTAGGAGGGCGCGGCGCAGGCGGGACGGCGGGGACGGTTTCCGGTTAGCCTGCCGGCCGTGCCCCGTGTCCTGATCGTCCGTGGCCATCAGGTCACGCAGTGGGAGCTGTACCCCTGGCGCGAGCTCCCGGAGCGCTTTGAGGTCTCCTTCCTGCTCACGGGCTCGAACCGCTACGCCACCCCCCAGGGACTGCGGCCCGTCCGGGTGCGCGCGCTGCGCGACCTGCTGCCGGGCGGGGCGGTGGGCGAGATCGGCGCGAGGGCGCTCGGCGATCGCTACCTGTCGGCCGAGGAGGCGTTCGCGTCGGCGGACATCGTGCACGGGGAGGAGCTCTCCTACTGGTTTGCCGCCGAGGCGGCCCGGCGCAGGCGCCGTCACGGCTTCAAGCTCGTGCAGACCATCTGGGAGACGCTGCCGCTGATGGCGGCCTACCGCAACCGCCACTCGCGGCGCTACCGCGAGCTGGTGCTGGCGGAGACCGACCTCTTCCTGCCGGCCACCGAGCGCGCCGCCGAGGCCCTGCGCCTGGAGGGCGTGGCCCCCGAGCGCATGAGCGTCTGCCTGCCGGGCATCGACACGGGGCGCTTCGCGGCGGCCTCCGCCGGGCCGCTGCCGGCGGAGCAGGGGCGCTTCGCGGCCGCCTCCTCCGGGCCGCCGGTCGCGGAGCGCACGGGAGGCTTCGCGGCCTCCCCGTCCGAGCCCGTATCCGCGGAGCACACAATCGTCTCCCCAGGGAGGCTGGTGTGGGAGAAGGGTCACCACGACGTGCTGCGGGCGCTCGCCGCGCTGCACCGCGGACTCGTGACCGGAGAGGACGGGCGGAGCCTGCGGCCGCGGCTGCTGCTGGTCGGCTCCGGTCCTGAGGAGCGGCGCCTGCGCGAGCACGCCGCCGAGCTGGGACTCGCCGATGTCCTGGAGATCCGCAGCGTCCCCTACGAGCAGATGCCGGCGATCTTCGCGGGGGCGTCGGCGATGGTGCTCGCCAGTCTCTCCTCCGCCACCGCCGCCTATCACCCGCTGGACGTGCCCCACGCGTTCTGGGAGGAGCAGTTCGGACTGGTGCTCGCCGAGGCGCTGGCCGTGGGCCTGGCGATCGTCGCGAGCACCAGCGGCGCGATCCCCGAGGTACTGGCGGGTGCGCCGGTCGACCTCGTGGCTCCCGGCGATTGGATGGGGATCGCGCGCGCGCTCGCCGCCGGCCCGCTCAGCCGACCCCCGGGCGCGCGGGTCTCCTACCCCGGCGAGGTGGTGCAGCGCTACTCCACAGCGGCCGCGGCGCAGCGCATCGCCGCCGCCTACGACCGGGTGCTTGCGAGCCGATGAGCGCTCCCGCCTGCAAGATCTGCGCCAACGCCACCGACAACGGTGTGTTCACGGTGCGGGAGATGATGTTCGGCGAGCGGGAGCCCTTCGAGTACCTGGAGTGCGCTGGGTGCGGCTGCCTGCAACTGCTTGAGGTGCCCGAGGATCTCTCCAGGTTCTACCCGGAGAACTACTACTCCCTGGGCGACGCGCCACCTGGCGTGGACCGCTCGCTCCTGGTGAGCGTGAAGAAGGCGCGCGCCATCGCGCTGCTGCGCGCGCCGGTCGGCGTGGTCGACGCCCTCGTGCGCGCCGGTCGCATACCTCCGCAATTGCAGTGGTTCGCGGGCCTCGGACTGAGAACGTCATCGGCCGTGTGCGACGTGGGATCTGGCAGCGGGCACACGCTCATCTGGATGCTGGGCCAGGGCTTCTTGAGCGTGAGCGGCTTCGACCCCTACATCGCCCACGACCTGGAGATCGGCGGGCGGGCCGCGATTCGCAAGCTGGGCGTGGAGGAAATGCCGGGCGGTTGGGATCTGATCATGCTCAACCACTCCTTCGAGCACATGGGGGAGCCCGCGGTGGTTCTGGAGGAGCTGCGGGAGCGCCTCAACGGCGGGGGAAGCATCCTGATCCGTGTGCCCGTGGCGAGCGGCTGGGCGTGGCGGAACTACGGCGCGGACTGGGTGCAGCTCGACGCGCCAAGGCATCTCTTCGTCCACACTCCGCGATCGATGGGCATCCTCGCGGAGCAGGCCGGAATGAGGATCTCGCGCGTGTTCTTCGACTCCGACTCCCTCCAATTCTGGGGAAGCGAGCAGTACAGGCGTGACATCCCGCTGCGCGATCCGCGCTCCTACGCGGAGAGCCAGGGAACCGAGCTCTTCAGCGTCGCGGAGATTGAGGACTTCAAGCGCCGGGCGAGCGAGTTGAACAGGCAGGGCGCCGGCGACAGTGCCGGGTTCGTCCTGCGGCCAGGCGAGCGCTACGGTGCGGGTAATGGGTGACCCGCGAGGTCTGCTGGGGCGGCTGACCGACCCCCACCAGTTCGATCTCGTGCCCACCGGAGCGGGGGCGATCCTCGACATCGGCTGCGGATCGTCGAAGACTCAAGGCGCGGTGGGGCTGGACATCTCCTCGGACACCGACGCGGACATCGTGCACGACCTCGACGTGTTCCCCTATCCGATCGATGACTCGAGCTTCGACCAGATCCTGCTGCAGGACGTGATCGAGCACGTCGGGGAACCGATTCGGGTGTTCGAGGAACTGCATCGCCTCGCCCGACCCGGCGCGCGGATCCAGCTGCGCACTCCGCACTTCTCCTCGGTGCTCGCCTACGGCGACCCCACCCACCGCCACTATTTCTCCACGATCGCGATCCGCTCCCTGGCGGAGCCCCGCTTCGCCCACTACACCGACGTCCGCTTCCGCGTGATCCACGTGAGCCTCGATATGTGGCTGCCCTTCAGGGCGCTCGGGTTGAGCCGGCTCTTCAACCGCTTCCCCGACACCTACGAGAAGTACTTCGCGTTCCGCTTCCCCACCATGAACATGCGCGCGGAGTTCGAGGTGCTCAAGTAGCGCTAGCGCGATCGGCGGCGACGCCCGCGCGATTGGCCGCAGTGCCCGTACGATCCGCCGCGGCGTTTGTGCGATCAGCCGCGGCGCCCGCCCGATCGGCCGCGGCGCCCAGCACGCTCAGCACCCGCTCGGCGAACCCCTCCCAGGTGAACTGCTCGGCCCGCGCCAGCGCGAGGCGGCCGAGCTCGGCCCGGTGGGGCTCGTCGCTCAGCACGCGCCGCAGGCCGGCTGTGATGCTGGTCACCTCGCGGGGATCGACGTACTCGACGGCGTCCCCCCCGACCTCGGGCAGCGAGGAGAGGTTGGAGGTGAGCACCGCCGCGCCGGCCGCCATCGCCTCCAGCACGGGTAGGCCGAAGCCCTCACCCAGGGAGGGGTAGCAGAAGACCGCGCAGCGGCGGTAGAGCTCGGCGAGGGCGGCGTCGGTGACGTAGCCCAGCATCGTGCAGCGCTCCCCGAGCGAGCGCAGTGCGCTCAGCGTGGGGCCCGTCTGCCAGCCCCGCGCGCCGACGACCACCAGCGGGTGGCGATCGATCAGGCTCCCGTCGAGACCGAGATAGGCCTCGACGAGGCGGGGCAGGTTCTTGCGGGGCTCGAGCGTCCCCACCGCCAGCACGAAGCCCGCGGGCGGCAGCATCGCGGACTCGGCGGGGGCGAGCTCGCGGGTGAGCGTGGGGGCGACCCCGAGGGGAGCCACGACCGTGCGCGCGGCGGTTGCGGGGAAGCGCTCGCCGAGCGCGTCGGCGGTCGCGTGGGAGATCGCCAGCAGCGCCGCGGCGCGGCGCGCGGTGCGGCCTAAGGTGAGGCGCTCGATCACCACCGAGCGGCGATTGGGCTTCATCGCGGGTTCGAAGGGGGCGAGGTCGTAGACGATCGGCACGTCGGGGATGCTCAGCAGCCAGCCGGTGAGGTAGGAGTTGGTCGAGAGGAACACGTCGCACTCGCGGTTGGCGGCCCGCGCGGCGCGCAGGTGCCACCAGGGGTCGCGCGCCTCGATCGTGTGCCAGCGAAAGCGCTCGTCCAGCGGTTGTTCGCGCCAGGGCTCCCGCGCGTAGAGCACGTAGTGCTGGCCCTCGTCCTCGCGCTCCCCGAGCGCCCGCAGCAGCTCGCGCACCACCCGCCCTCTGCCCGCGGGAACCTCCACCGCGGCGCGCGCGTCGATCCCGATCCGCAGCTCGCGCGTCGCGCGCGGGGGAGTGGGCCGGATGGGGGCGAGGGTCGGGGGGGCGTCGGTCGGAGGGTTCACGGCATCCTGCCAGGGGGCATATCTTCCGCTAAGGCTAGCCTCTTCTCCGATGACCTCCACGGCCTCACCCGAGATGACGCTCCTCCCGGGGGCCCGCGCGCTGCTGGCGGTCCACGCCCGGGAGCTTCCCCAGCGCGACGACCTGTGCGGCGCGTTCTGCGGCGCGCTCGCGTTGCGCGCGGCCGGGATCGAGCGCCAGGGGGGCGAGCCGCTCGACCAGGACGCGGTGGCGGCGGCGGCGGGGAGCATCGTCTCCACACATCCCGACTCCCGCAACCTGCCGCGCGGGGAGACGGGGCGGCGCGACTACCGCCTGTCGCTGCCCTTCGTCGAGGACGCCGCGGTGTCGGGCACCACGGCGGCCGGCGTGGCGAGCGCGATCGAGCGGCTCTCCGGCGGCGCGCTCGCGGCGATCCCCTACAGCGGCCCCTGGACCGCGGGGACGCTCGGCGGCCTGTTCGATCTCGCGGCGGCGCTCGAGCACCCGGTCGACGCTGATCGCCAACCTCGCCACCCACCACCTCTGGGGCGCGCACGCGCGCATCGATCAGATGCTCGCGCTACCTCTACGACGGCGAGCGGAGCGGCCCGCCGCCGGACTGGGACGTGGGGCACTTCGTCTGCGTCGTCGGGCGTGTGCGGGGGCCCCGCGGAGACCTCTACGGGGTGGCCGACACCTACCCCACGCTCGGGGGCGGGGGCGTGCACATGCAGCCCGCCGAGAGCCTCGCGGCGGCGATCGAGCGGCGCGACAAGCCGGCGGGGGGCGTGATCGTCGCGGCCGCCGCCGATGACGCCGCCAGCGGTGCGCGCCGGCGCTGGCGCGCTCGGGCTGAGTGAGGGCATCTGGGACAACGGCACGGTGGCAGCGGGGCCGCCCGGATGAGTGGGAGCCGCCGAGGTGAGCCCGACCGGGCGTTGCTCACGCGGCGCGGCTTGCGGACTCGCGCCCACGACGCGGGAGCCCCAGAGGTGAGCTCCGCCGAGCTGGTCGCGCTGGTGTGCTGCGACCTCGGCGCGATCGTGCGTGGCCGCTCGGTGCTCGCGGCGGATCTCGACGAGCACCTGCGGGCCGGCATCGGCTGGGTGCCGGCGAACCACTCGCTCACGCCGCACGGCCCACTCGCCGACTCGACGCCGTTCGATTCGACGGGCGACCTGCGCCTGCTGCCGGACGCCTATACCCGAGTGCGCGTCGAGGCGGACCCGTGCGGCGGCGCCCTGGATTCGGACCCGCGCGGCGGCGCCCTGGACTTCGTGCTGTGCGACATCGTGGAGACCGACGGGCGGCCTTGGGAGTGCTGCCCGCGGCGCTTCCTGCGCGGGGCTCTGGAGGACCTCGAGGGGGAGCTCGGCGCGCGCGTGGTGGCGAGCTTCGAGCACGAGTTCCAGCTCCTGAGCGGGGAGCCCCCGGCGGCGCCGTTCTCGCTGGAGGCGCAGCGGCGCGCGGAACCGTTCGCCGCCGAGGCGATGGGCGCGCTGGTCGAGGCGGGGGTGCGGCCCGAGCGGATCTTCCCCGAGTTCGCGGCACACCAGTTCGAGATCCCGGTACAGGCCGCGGAGGGCGTGGCGGCCGCGGATCGCAGCGTCGTGCTCAGGGAGATCGTGCGCGAGATCGCCCGTCGGCGGGGGCTGCGCGCGAGCTTCACCCCGCTGCTCGACCCTCTGGGTCCGGGCAACGGCGTGCACATCCACCTCAGCCTCCTCGACGCCGCGGGAGCGCCGCTGCTCTACGACGCGGAGCGCCCGGCGGGCCTGAGCGAGCTGGGAGGGAGCTTCGCGGCGGGGATCTTGCGCCACGCGGGGGCGCTGAGCGCGCTGTGCGCCCCAAGCCCGGTCTCCTCCGAGCGCCTCACCCCCCACCGCTGGAGCGCGGGCGCGGTCTGCCTGGGGGAGCGCAACCGCGAAACGCTCCTGCGGATCCCCCCGCTCGTTGCGCTCGCCGCCGCCGACCCCGCGGGTCAATTGCGCCTGGAGTACCGCGGAGCGGACGCGAGCGCGAACCCGTACCTGGCGCTCGGCGCGGTCGTACGCGCTGGCTTGGAGGGCGCGCGGGCGGGTCTGCCGGCGCCGCCGATCCTGGACCGCGATCCAGCCTGCCTGGATGCGGCCGAGGCGGAGCGCTACGGGGTCGGCGCGCTGCCGGCGTCGCTGGAGGAGTCGCTGGGGGCGCTCGCGCGGGACGACACGGCGCGCGGGTGGATGGGGCAGACGCTGTACGAGGCCTTCGTCGGCATCAAGCGCACCGAGCTTGCGGCTGTGGCGGACCTGGACGTGAGCGAGGTGTGCCGGCGCTATGCCGCAATCTACTGAGCACTCCGTGGAGGCGCTGCTCGAGGCCATCGAGCGCGAGCTCCCCCTCGCGGTGGCCCTCCGCCACCGGCTGCACGAACACCCGGAGCTGGCGCACGCGGAGGAGTGGACGGCGGCGGCGGTCGCGCGGGAGCTGCCGGTGGCGTGCACGACGGTCGCGGGGACCGGCCGGATCGCTCGTGTGGGGCCGGCGGAGGACGCGACGGAGGGCAAGGCGGTGGCGGTGCGCGCGGAGCTGGACGGCCTGCCGATCGAGGAGCGCACGGGGGCCCCCTTCAGCGCGAGCGGCGGCGCGATGCACGCGTGCGGGCACGACGTCCACATGGCGGCGCTGGTGGCGCTGGCGCGCGCGGCGCACGCGCTCGGGGAGGAGCTGCCCGCGCCGCTGCTGGCGGTCTTCCAGCCGAGCGAGGAGGCATACCCCTCCGGCGCGGAGCAGCTGGCGCGGGAGGATCTGGCGAAGCTCGCTCCGGGGGCGATCGTGGCGGCGCACGTGCACCCCGAGCTGCCCTGGGGGGCGGTGGCACTCGATCGCGGGGGCAGTCAACGCTTCATGCGACACGGTGGAGATCGTGGTCGAGGGGGAGCCCTCGCACGGCGCCTACCCCCATCTGGGGAGCGACCCGATCCTGGCGATTGCTGAGATCGTGGTCTCGCTCCACGCCCAGGTGGGGCGCCGGATCGACCCGCTGCACCCGGCGATGCTGACGGTGGGGGTGCTGGAGGGGGGAGCGCGGAGAACGTGATCCCCCCGCGGGCGCGTGGGCGAGCCGCCCTGCGCGCCCACCGACCCGAGGATCGCCTCGCGCTGCGGCGGATGGTCGAGGAGGTGGTCGCGGGCGTCGCCGCCGCGCACGGCTGTCGCGGCAGCGTCGAGCTGACGCCGGGCGAGCCGGCGCTCGAGAACGACCCCCGCATCGTCGCGGCCGCGCGCGAGTTGCTCGCGAGCGCGGGCCTCGAGGGCGCCGCGGAGTGGCGCTCGTGTGGCTCGGACGACTTCGCCTTCTTCGGCATGCTCGCCCCGATCGCGATGGCCTTCGTTGGGCTCGCCGGAGCCCCGGACTTCAAGTCGCGGCCCCTGCACCACCCCGAGCTGCTGGTGCCTGACAGCGCGGTGGGAGCGCTCGCGCGGGTCCAGGCGATCCTCTACATGGCGGCGGCCAGCGCGCTGTAGTTTCACCAGGCGTCGACGTAGGGCCGGCGCTTGGCGACGCGATGGCGCCAGTCCTCGGGGGGAGGGTCGAACAGGGTGGCGATCCAGCGGCGGGAGTCCGCGGGGTCGATGACGTCGTCGATCTCGCCGTAGGCGGCCATGTTGACGCCGCGCCCGTGCTCGTAGGCGGCAGCGACGGTCGCCGAAAAGACACGCTCGCGCTCGGAGGGGTCCTCGATCGCCTCGAGCTCGCGGCGCATGCCCAGGCGCACCGCGCCCTCCAGGCCCATCCCGCCGAACTCCGATGTCGGCCAGCCGACGGTGAACAGGGGGGCCTTGAAGGAGCCCCCGGCCATCGCCTGGGCGCCGAGCCCGTAGCCCTTGCGCAGCACGATCGTGCCGAAGGGGATCTCGAGGTTGGCCCCGGTCACGAACATGCGGGCGAAGTGGCGCACGGTGGCGGTGCGCTCGGCCGCGGGCCCCACCATGAAGCCGGGGGTGTCACAGAGCAGGAGCGCGGGCAGCGAGAAGGAGTCGCAGAGCTGCAGGAAGCGGGCGGCCTTGTCCGCGGCGTTCGCGTCGATCGCGCCACCGAGGTGGGAGGGGTCGTTCGCGAGGATCCCCAGCGGCCGGCCCTCGACCGTGGCGAGCGCGGTGAGCATCCCCGCCCCGAAGCCGCGGCGCAGCTCCAGCACGGAGCCCTCGTCGCAGAGGGTCTCCACGACCCGGCGCACCTCGTAGGCGCGCTTGCGCTGCTCGGGGACGATCTGGCGTAGGAGGCGCTGGTTGGGAGCCGAGAACTGCTCGGCGGGGCCGTGGAAGTAGGAGAGGTAGCGCTTGGCGGCCGCGACCGCGGCGCGGTCGTCGGGGACCCGGAGATCGACGACGCCGTTTGCGCTCTGCACCCCGATCGGGCCCACCTCCGCGGGGTCGTGGACGCCCAGGCCGCCGCCCTCGATCATCGCGGGGCCCCCCATCCCGATCGAGGAGTCCTCGGTGGCGATCACCACGTCGCAGCAGCCCAGCAGGGCGGCGTTGCCGGCGAAGCAGTAGCCCGAGGCGATCCCCACGAGCGGTACCAGCCCGCTGAGGCGGGCGAAGAGGTGGAAAGCCCGGCAGTCGAGGCCCGCGACCAGCGGCCAGTCCACGTCGCCCGGGCGCCCGCCTCCGCCCTCCGCGAACAGCACCACCGGGAGACGGCGGCGCTCGGCGAGCTCGAAGAGACGATCCTTCTTGAGATGGCCGCGCATCCCCTGGGTGCCGGCGAGAACGGTGTAGTCGTAGGACATCGCCACACAGGACTCCCCTCCCACCTCCCCCACTCCCGCGACCAGGCCGTCCGCGGGGGTCTGGGCGATCAGCTCCTCGCGTGCGCGGCGGCGCTCCTGGGCGGCGAAGAGGAGCGGGCCGTACTCCACGAAGGTGCCCTCGTCCACGAGATCGGTGAGGTTCTCGCGCGCGGTGCGCCGACCCAGCTCGCGCCGCCGCGCCACGGCCTGCGGGCGCGCGGCGTCCAGCCCGAGCGCGTGGCGCTCGCGCACCGCCTCCAGATCCGCGCGGGGAGCCTCGAGGTCGAGCTCCGCGTGACTCCCTCCGCCGGGCGCCTGGAGCGTCGTTCCCTCATCGGCGGCCAGCACGAGGAGCACCTCCCCCTCCTGCACCGCGTCCCCCACGGCGACCTCAACACTGCGCACCACCCCGTCGGCCTGGGCGAGCACCTCGTGCTCCATCTTCATCGCCTCCAGCACCACGAGCGCCACGCCCGCCCGCACCAGCCCCCCGGGGGGGTGTGGGACCGCCACCACCACACCCGCGAAGGGAGCCGTGACCGCGACCTCGGAGGGGGGCGCCATCGCGCAATCATTGCGCAGCGGGCGGTCTGCGGAGGGGCCGTCGATCGCGCGTGCCGCGGCGGATCGATCGTGCGAGGATTGGCGGGTGCATGACTCTGGGGCGGCGAGCGAGAGCACCGAGCGGCTGCGCGCGCTGATCCGGGACATCCCCGACTTCCCGCGGCCGGGGATCCTCTTCAAGGACATCACGCCCCTGATAGCCGACCCGGGGGCGCTCGCGCTGGCGGTGGGGGGTCTGGCCGAGTACGCCCGCCCCCTGGGGGCTCACTGCGTGGTCGCGGCCGAGGCCCGTGGCTTCCTGCTCGGGCCGGCGCTCGCGCTGGAGCTCGGCGCGGGGTTCGTGCTGGCGCGCAAGCCGGGCAAGCTTCCCTACGAGACGATCAACGCGGAGTACCTCCTCGAGTACGGCACGAGCCAACTCGAGCTGCACACCGACGCGATCGGCCCCGGCACGCGGGTGCTGGTCCACGACGATCTGCTCGCGACCGGCGGCACCGCGGCGGCGCTGTGCGACCTGGTCGGCCGACTCGGCGGAGAGGTCGTGGGCTGCGGGTTCCTCGTGGAGCTCGCTGCTCTGAGGGGGCGGGAGCGACTCGCGCCGCACACGGCGCATGCGCTGCTGGTCTATGAGGAGTGAGGCAGGCCAGGCGCGCGGTGTGTCCAAGGTCCAGCTCTGCGTTTCGACCAAACCCATCGGGCGATGGGCCATCGCACCGCGCCATGTCTCGCGTCCTCTTCAGGCGCTGCGATCGCGCACGGCCAACCTGAGCCCCGCGCCCACGGGCACGACCGTCTGCGTCAGCGTCGGCTCGGCCTCGATCCGCGAGGTGAACTCGTGGAGCTCGTGCTCATGTGAGAGGACGTTGTCCACCGCCAGCAACCCGCCGGGCGCCAGCGTCCTAACGAGATCCGTCACGTAGCCCGCATAGGCGGGGCGTTCGGCATCGAGGAACACGAGATCCCACTCCGAGTCGCTCGACTGAGCGAGTGCCAGCCCGGCGTCCTCGGTGCGCAGTTCGACGCGGTCATCGAGCAGGGCACTTCGCAGGTTCTCGCGCGCGAGATGGGTGCGCTCGGCGTCGACGTCAACGCTGAGCAGCCTCCCCCCGGTCGCCTCGGCGCCGTCGGCGAGCCAGAGCGTGGAGTACCCATTGGAGGTGCCGAGCTCGAGTATCCGCAGCGCGTTGCTCGTGCGAATCAGTACCCCGAGAAGCTCCGCGGTCGGCGGCTCGACGTTCCTGAAGCGCTCCAACCGATTCGGGCGACCCTGGTCGTGGGCGTGGCTCGCGGCGTACAACACGGCTGCGAGCTGGCGACGGTGCTCATTCATGACGCCTCACTTTTTTTGGGGGGGCGCGGTGTAGTGGTATTTGCCGCCTCGCATCAGCGAGGCGCCGGCGGCGACCAGGCAGGCGAGGATCGCGAACAGGAACGCCTCGTGCAGCCCTGTGCGAAACGGCGCCGAGATCAGCTGCGGGAAGAAGGAGCGGCCGATCAGCGTGGCGTGGTTGGCGGCCGACAGCGAGGCGAGCACGTGGGGCCCGAGGAGGTGTTCGATCGGGTTGTAGCCGAGGAAGGCCGCGAACAGCACCGACACCGGCGGGGTGTGTGCGGCGCCGCTCGCCGCCGCGGCCGAGACGCCGTGGGCCTGGAGTCCCGAGGACAGCGTGTGCGGCAGGTTCGAGGCCAGCCCGAGGATCATCAGCGTGAAGAACACCCCGATCGAGAGCACCTGGGCGGAGTTCTGGAAGGTCTGGTTCATCCCGCCCCCGGCGCCCCGGTGCTGGGGCGGCAGGCTGTTCATCACCGCCGCCCGGTTCGGCGAGGCGAACATGCCCATCGAGACGCCGACCATCGTGAGCACGAGCGCGAACAGCGGGAAGGAGAAGTCGATCGGCAGCAGGGTCAGCAGGAAGAAGCTGAGGGCGGAGCCCAGCATTCCCCCCGTCGCGAACCAGCGGGCCCCGAAGCGGTCGGAGAGATACCCGGAGGTGGGGCCGGCGACGAGCATGCCAATCGTCAGCGGGAGCATGTAGATACCCGCCCGCAGGGGTGTGTCGACGAAGTCGACGCCGTGCAGGGGCAGCCAGATGCCCTGCAGCCAGATGATCAGCATGAACAGCAGCCCACCCCGGGCCACCGCCGATAGGAATGTCGAGAGCGTCCCGAACGTAAACGCGCGGATGCGGAACAGGGGCAGGCGGAACATCGGCTCGGCGACCCGTCGCTCGATCGCGGCGAACGCGACCAGGAACGCCGCTCCGGCGCCGAGCAGCCCGAGCACCCGCGGGCTGCTCCAGCCCGTGGCGTGGCCCCCGTAGGGGCGGATGCCGTAGGTGACCGACACCATGATCAGGACCAGCCCGAGCGCGAACGTGATGTTGCCCCACCAATCCACCGATGCGCGTTTGGGGGTGCTGCGCTCCTCGAGCTTCAGGTAGGCCCACACCGTGCCAAACAGCCCCACCGGCACGGAGATCAAGAACACAAGCCGCCAATCGATCGGCGCCAGGAGCCCACCGAGGACCAGCCCCACGAACATCCCGCTGACGCCGACGATGTTGTTGATGCCCAGCGCCATCCCCCGCTGGTTGGCGGGAAAGGTGTCGGTGATGATCGCCGCGGCGTTGGCCAGCAGGAATGCGGCGCCGATGCCCTGCACCACGCGGAAGGCGATCAGGTACGTGGCCCCCGCCCGCCCGTTCAACCAGTCCACGGTCAGCACCAGGGAGGCGAGCGTGTAGATGACGAAGCCGAGGTTGTACATCTTCACCCGCCCGTACATGTCCCCGAGGCGCCCGAGGCTCACGATCAGGACGCTCGTCACGACCAGGAAGCCGAGGATCATCCACAGCAGGTAGAAGCTGTTGGCGGGGACGAGCGGGTCGAGGTGGATGCCGCGGAAGATGTCCGGCATCGCGATCAGCGTGATCGAGCCGTCGAGCGTCGCCAGCAGCACCCCCAGCGTTACGTTCGACAGCGCGATCCACTTGTAGCGGTCCGCGGCGGGTGGGTTCGGGGCGGGTGGGCCCGAGGTCGGTGTGGCTGGAGCTTGTGGACCGGGTGGGCCGCCATTCCCTCGCGTCACGTCTGCCGTCCGGCTCGTATCTACCCTTGCACTTCTGCTCACATCCACATTATACAGGTAACCTGTGCAGCTTGCCTGGCCTTCTCGCTATAGTGTCGTCTCTCCTGTGGCAACGTCCGTCGATCCCTCTCTCGTCGCCAGCGAACTGCGGGTGGTGCTCGGCCAACTGGTGCGACGGCTCCGCGCCGAGCACCGCTTCTCGCTCGCGCACAGCGCCGTGCTCGGACGTCTCGATCGCGAGGGCGCCAGAAGCACAAGCGACCTGGCGGCCGCCGAGCGGGTGCGCCCGCAGTCGATGGCCCAGACCGTCTGCGAGCTCGAGGCCGACGGGTTGATCAGCCGCCGACCCGACCCCGCCGACGGGCGCCGCGCCCTGCTCGAGCTCACCGACAGAGGACTCCAGACGCTCGCGGCGGACCGCCGCCAGCGCGAGGGTTGGCTGATACGGGCCATCGCCGACGGCTTCTCTGAGCAGGAGCAGCAGGCGCTCGCCCAAGCCGTCCCACTACTCACGCGCCTTGCCGACTCCTGAGCCCATGCGCTCCCGCGGGAGATCGAGGACCTCAGCGCGATGACCGCGACGAGCACGGACCACGCCCCAGGGCGCACCCATCCGAACGTCACGCTCGCGGTGCTCGCGCTCGCGGGGCTGGCGTACGCGATGCTGAGCTCCGCGGTGGTGCCCGCGCTGCCGACGATGCAGCACGCGCTCCACACCACGGAGACCGGGATCGCGTGGCTGCTCACGGGCTACCTGCTCGCCGCGTCGGTGGGAACCTCGATCCTGGGCCGCCTCGGCGACATGTACGGCAAGGAGCGCCTGCTCCTGTGGACGCTCGTGATCCTCGCCGGGGGCACCCTGCTGGCGGCGTTGTCGAGCTCGCTCATCCCGATGATCGTCGGCCGCTTCATCCAGGGCGCGGCCGGGGGGATCTTCCCGCTCGCGTTCGGGATCGTCCGCGACGAGTTCCCGCACGGGAAGGTGGCGGGGAGCATCGGCCTGCTCTCGGCGATCCTCGGGGTGGGCGCCGGCGCGGGGATCGTGCTCTCGGGGGTGATCGTCGAGCACCTCGACTACCACTGGCTCTACTGGATCCCGCTCGTGGCGATCCTCCTCGCCGCGGTCGCGACGTGGCGCTTCATCCCGGAATCGCCGGTACGCGTCCCGGGGCGTGTCAACTGGCTGGCCGCGGCCCTGATGACCGTGGGCCTCTCGGCGGCGCTGCTCGCGATCAGCGAGACCACCACGTGGGGCTGGGTGTCGGCGAAGACGGCGATCCTGCTCCTCGTGGGGGTGGGGTTCTCGATCGCCTGGATCAGGGTCGAGATGCGCAGCCGCGAACCGCTGATCGACATGACGATGATGCGGGTGCGGGGGGTGTGGACCACGAACCTGGCGGCCTTCCTGCTGGGGGCCGGGATGTACGCCTCGTTCATCGTGTTCCCCCAGTTCGCGCAGCTCCCCAAGAGCACTGGGTTTGGCTTCGGCGCGTCGGTGGTCGTCTCCGGCCTGTACCTGCTGCCCGCCACGATCGGGATGACGATCCTCGGCCTCTACGCCGGGCGGATCTCCGCCCGCTTCGGCTCGCGCACCGCGCTGCTGGTGGGAACCGCGTTCACGACCGCCTCGTTCGCGCTGCTTGCGGTCGCGCACAGCCACCCATACGAGCTGCTGATCGCCGCCGCGCTGCTCGGAGTGGGGATCGGGCTCGCGTTCGCGGCGCTCGGGAACCTCATCGTGCAGGCGGTGCCAAGCCACCAGACGGGGGTGGCGAGCGGCATTAACACCGTCATGCGAACGCTCGGGGGCGCGCTCGGGGGGCAGCTCTCGGCGACCTTCATCGCCGGGAACACCGCCAACGGACTGCCCACGGTCACCGGTTTTACCGAGACCTTCGCGATGGCGACCGGTTTCCTGTTGGTCTGCCTGCTTGCCGGGGCGCTCGTGCCCAAGAGAGGGGACGGGGCCGGCGAGGGCGGACGGCGGTCGCGGCGAGGCGACGGTCGCGGCGTCCGAGGGGGCTCAGGCGTAGGGCCGGGTCGGAGCTTGCCGGATGCACCACTGGGGCTTTCTATGGACCATTTAACACTCGATAGAAAACCATAGACTGCCCGAGACCTCCTCGCCGAGGCCCCCGAGCCGCCCGGCTACGGCGCATGTGCCCGGGCCGCGGACCGATTAGCCCCGCGGCAACACCGCGAAGGCGATGACCGCGTACTGCAGCCCCGCGGCGGCGAGCACCAGCGCGTGGAAGACCTCGTGGTAGCCGAACACCTTCGGCCACGGGTTCGGTCGGCCGCTCGCGTACACGATTGCCCCAACCACGTACAGCAGGCCGCCGGTTGCCAGTCCGGCCACGCCGAGCCAGCCGATTGCCGCGGGCAGCTCCCCGAAGACGGCCGCCGAGACCAGGCCCAGCACGACGTAGACCGCCGCGAACAACCACTTACCGATCCGAGATCGGCCAGCGTCGATCCACAACAGCTTGAACACGACTCCGCCCAGCGCTCCGACCCACAGCACGATCAGGATCACGCTTGCCAGCGATCCCTTCAGCGCGAGCAGCGCCACCGGCGTGTAGGTGCCGGCGATGAGCACAAAGATCATCGAGTGATCGAGCCGCCTCATCCAGCGCCGCGCCTTCGGCCGCCACGTCACCCGGTGATAGAGCGCGCTTGTGCCGAGCAGCCCGGACACGGCTGCGGCGTAGATCGCCGCAGCCAGACGCGCTCTTCCGTCGGACGCCGCGAGGATGAGAGTGAGGCCGCAGGCGATCGACACGAAGAACGCGTACTCATGGAATACGCCGCGCAGCCGGGGCTTGGCCGGCTCCGAGGAAACCATTTCCATGCACAGACGGTAGCGCTCGTCCGCTCGGCGCGGAGACCGCCCGCGAAGGCGAAGCGGAAGACCCAGTGGAAGCAAACAGCACAATGAGATCCTCACAGCCTGCGGGCTGAGCCCATGCCGTATAGCGCCGAGGCGTCGAGGTCGGCGACCGACGTCCGGCCGGTGAGCGCGAGCGCGGTGTCGATGTCGGCCCTGAGGATGTCGAGCATGTGGCGGACGCCGGGCTCGCCGCGGGCAGCCACGGCCCACGCCCACGCTCGCCCGACCAGCACGGCTCTCGCCCCCAGGGCGATCATCTTGACGACGTCGAGCCCGGTGCGCACGCCGCCGTCGACCAGCACCTCGATCTGATCGCCGACCGCGTCGAGCACGCCCGGCAGCGCGACCGCGGTCGAGGGCACCGAGTCGAGCTGGCGGCCGCCGTGGTTGGAGACGACCACGCCGTCGACGCCGACGGCGGCCGCCCGTCTGGCGTCCTCGGGGTCGAGCACCCCCTTGACCACGAGTCGCCCGCTCCAGTTCCTGCGCACCCACGCGATGTCCTCCCAGGTGACACTCGGATCGAACTGCGCGTCGACCCACTCCTTGAAATCGGCGGGGCTGCGCGCGCCGGGAACGGCGTTCGCGAGGTTCCCGAACGTGAGTGGCCTGCCGCCGAGCGCAACGTCGGCGATCCAGCGCGGATGACTCGCCAGATCGAGTCCGCGACGGATCTTCGCCCACGCCGACGATTCTCCGACCACCGCGTTGCGCGTATCGCGATGGCGGGCGCCGACCACGGCGAGGTCGATGGTCAGGACCAGGACCGGCGCGCCGACCGCCTGTGCGCGCGACATGAGGTCCTCGGCGCGGCCGCGATCGCGCATCACGTAGAGCTGGAACCAGGGCGGCGTCGACGTCGCCTTCGCGACCTCCTCGACGCCACAGATCGAGACGGTCGACTCGACGAAGGGCACACCGGCGGCTTGCGCGGCGCGCGCGGCCTGCACCTCGGCCCGCCGCGCGCACATGCCCGCCAGGCCGACCGGCGCGAGGATCACGGGGAGAGCCAGTCGCTGGCCGAGCACCTCGCATGACTGATCGCGCCTCGACACGTCCCGCATGACGATCTGCCGCAACAGAACCCCCTCCAGGTCCGCGACGTTTGCGCGCATCGTGGCCTCCTCGTAGGCTCCGCCGTCGACGTAGTCGAACAGCTGACGAGGGAGCCTGCGGCGCGCAAGCTCGCGGTAGTCGAGCACCGTGGCCGCCGCAACGCCAAGTGGACGGTCGGCAGCGAAACGCATCACCGTAAACGTAACCGACGCCCTCTTGGTCGTGCGCGCCGAATAGCCGCACATCCGGTGGCGGTGCGGTACAACGGTCCGATGACACAACGCCCAGCTCCTTCGGCGGGTCTGACCGTGGCGGTCACGGGCCCCACCGGCGAGATCGGCCAGGCGGTGGTCGCGGCGCTCGAGCGCTCACGCGAGGTGGGCAGGGTGCTCGGTATGGCGCGCCGGTCCTTCGACCCCGCGGCGCGCGACTGGAAGAAGGTCTCATACCGGCGCGGGGACGTGCTCGACCGCAAGGCCGTAGCAGACCTGGTGAAGGACGCCGACGTGGTCGTGCACCTGGCGTTCATCATCATGGGCTCCTCGAAGGCGACCTCCGCGGTGAACCTGGAGGGGTCGCGCAACGTGTTCGAGGCGGCGGTGTCAGCCGGCGCCAAACGCCTGGTGTACGCGTCGTCGGTGGCCGCGTACGGATTCCTTGGCGAGAATCCTCAGCCGCTCACCGAGGACGTGCCCGCGCGCGGCAGCGCCGGCCACTACTACTCGGCCCAGAAGGCGCAGGTCGAGGCGCTGTTGCGGGAGGCACTCGATGGCAGTTCCACCAGCGCCTACGTGTTCCGTCCGTGCGTCGTCGCGGGACGTGACGCGCCGCTGCTGATCGACAGCCTGCCCTACACGCAGATCTCCGAGCGGCTGCCCGGGCTGGTCCTG
Source organism: uncultured Solirubrobacterales bacterium (assembly GCA_963771915.1). Classification (GTDB taxonomy): domain Bacteria; phylum Actinomycetota; class Thermoleophilia; order Solirubrobacterales; family Solirubrobacteraceae; genus Palsa-744. The sequence continues at coordinate 2,074,307 of CAVYVD010000001.1, forward strand.
CGATTGCTCGACGGCGTGCCGATCCTCAAGCCGGTTCTACCCGATCCGGGCGTGCCGTTTCAGCTGGTGCACCACGACGACGTGGCCAGTGCAATACGCGCCGGGGTGCTCGGTCGCGGTGCGCCCGGCGTGTACAACCTCGCCGGGCCCGGGCAGCTCACCGTCGCGGAGCTCGCGCGCGAGCTCGGCTGGTACTCGATCCCGGTGCCCGAGCTGGCCGTTGACGCGGTGGCGAAGACGATCGCTCACCTGGGCGGCGTCCTGCCCGCACAGGCCCAGTGGGTGAACGTCTTCCGCGAGCCGGTGATCATGGACGTGGCGAAGGCACGACGCGAGCTGCGCTGGCGCCCCAAGCACGACGCACTGGAGACACTGCGCGAGACGATCGTGACCGCAGGGATGGCTATACATGACAGGACCAAGTCCTGAAGGCGATGGAGCGATGCCCGAGACGAAGACCAAACGACGCCACCCGGCGGCAATCGAGCCCAGGAGGGTGATGCTCCACGGCCGCTCGGTGACCTACGCCGAGGCGGGCAGTGGTTCGGTGCTGCTCCTGATCCACGGGATGGCGGGCACGTATGAGAACTGGCAGGCGGTGATGGAGCCGCTCGCGCGGGACCACACGGTCCTCGCACTCGATCTTCCCGGGCACGGCGCGTCGGCGCCAGGTGGCGGCGACTACTCCTTGGGGGCCCTCGCCGCCAGGCGCCCGCGCACTTCATCGCGGTGCTCGAGCGATTCCTCGCGGAGACCGAGCCGGCGCACTGGGACACCAAGCAGTGGCGCGCCCGGCTAACCTCCGCCAGCGATCAGTAGAACGCCGCGTGGATCATGACGCGTCGTTCTTCACCGCCGAGATATTGAGGGCGATCTTGACCTTGTCGCCGAGAAGCGCTCCGCCTGCCTCGAGCACCTGATTCCAGGTGAGCCCAAAGTCTCTACGGCTGAGCTGTCCGTGCAGCTCGAGCTCGATCCGCCCATCGCCGCCTGCCTCGCGTCCCGTGCCGTTGAGTTGCGCGTCAAGCTCGATCTCGCGGGTGACGCCGCGCATCGTCAGGTCGCCCACGATACGAAAGCGTTTGCCGTCGAGATACTCGATCCGGGTCGAGTTGAAACCGATCTCCGGATAGCGCTCGACGTCAAAGAAATCGGGCGAGCGTCGCAGGTGCTCGTCGCGCACGGACTCATTCGTGTCAATCGAGGCGGCCTCGATCGCTCCCGTCGCTCGCGAGGCGCCTGCCCCTATCTCTAGCATCCCGTCGAACATGCGGAAGCATCCATTCACCCTCGAGAGCATCATGTGCTTCACGGCGAACGCGACGCTCGAGCGCGGAACGTCGACTGACCATTTGCCTGCCGGGACGACGCTCGCGACGCTGGCCCCATTCACCATGGACATCCAAGACCTCCTGATCGGATGACGTACTCGACAGGCAGACTCGCCATTGCGCTGCTCCGGCGCATCGGTAGAAGACCCCATCGTCGGTCAGTGATCTGCACGGCAACCCGTCTCACTCGAGGGCTGGAAGCCTGCGGGCGAGCCAGTCTGGCATCCACCATACGCGGGGGCCCGCCGCGCGCATGATCGCGGGGAGCAGCACGAGCCTGACGATCGTCGCGTCGAGTACCACGGCGATCGTCAGCCCGACGCCGAACTGGCGCAGTGGAATGACGTCGGCTGCGGCAAACGCGAGGAAGACGGCGGTCATGATCGCGGCGGAGCCTGTGATCACTCCGGCGGTGTGCCGCAGGCCGTAGCGGATCGCGCCCTCGGAGTCGCCCTGCGCAGCCCACTGCTCGCGCATGCGTGTGAGCAGGAAGACCTCATAGTCGATCGAGAGGACGAACATGATCGAGATGATGCCGGCGCCCGACGCCGCGTCGATGTAGCCGGGGCCGCCGAGCACGTGCTCCTCGGTGAGCAGCTCCAGCGCTCCGAGCGCGACGGCGATCGTGGCGAGGTTCAGCGCCACGGCGATCAGCGGCAGCAGGAGCGCCCGCAGCACCACGATCAGCGTGAGCACGGCGACGATCGCGAGCGCTAGCACCAGCCACGGGAAGCGGGCCGTGTTGGCGTTCGTGTAGTCGAGCAGGTACTGCGCGCCCTGGCCGATCTCGACCTTGCTTCCAGTCTCGGCGGCAAGCGCGGGAAGGCTGCGTTGCAGCCTCCTGCTGAGCGCTGCGGTTGTGGGCGCGTCGGGTGGGCTGGAGGCGACCACCATCACGCGCGCGGCCTGGCCACCCCCGTCGACGTTGACCAGCTGCGCGACCTGTTCGCGCATCGGCGAGACGGTGCCGTCGAGCGCGGTGAGCACGAGGTAGCCGGAGTCGACCGCGTGCGGCGAGTCGGCGTGCAGCAGTCGGTAGTCCTGCTGGTAGCCCCGCAGCATCGTGGCGTAGCTCTGCAGCGGCCGCTTGCGCCCCGTGCAGGCCGGCGGCGAGCGCCCCGGTGCGGCTGTCCGCGGAGGAGAGTCCGCCCGCCAGCTGTGTGTTGCCGGCAGCGAGCTTGCCGAGCCCGCCCGCGAGCTGGGCGTTGCCGCCGGTGAGTCTTGCCGAGCCCGGTGGCCAACTGCCTGTTGCCGCTGGTGAGCTTGCCGAGCCCGCCCGCCAGCTGGGCATTGCCGTTGGTGAGCTTGCCGAGCCCAGTGGCGAGCTGGGCGTTGCCGTTTGCGAGCTTGCCGAGCCCGCCGGCGAGCTGGGTCGCTCCGCCGCTCAGTCCGGTGAGCCCGCTGTTGAGGCTGTGTCCGCCCACCGCCAGGCGCTGCAGGGCGCCGTGGAGCGCAAGCGCGCCCTCTTCGGATTCGCGCGTGCCGGTGGCGAGCCGATCGGCGCCGGCGGTGAGCCGGTCGAGGCCGGCGGTCAGCTGGGAGAGCTCGGCCGGCAGTTCGGCGAGCCGTTCCAGGCCCTCGCACAGCTGCTGCTGGATGCGGGCGAGCTGTGCGAGGCCGTTCTGTTCGGTCAGCTGCCCTGCGCCAGCTGTGCCGCGCCGGTCGTGAGCTGAGTGTCGGAGGCGGCGAGACGTCCGGCGCCCGCGGCGGCTTCGTCGAGCCCGTCGGCGAGCGCGGCCGATCCCGTCGCCGCCTGGGCGAGGCCTGTCTGGCAGCTGTGTCGCGCCGTCGCCGGCGTGGCCGGCTTCGGTCGCGAGCCGCGTCGCGCCCACGTGAGCGCGGCCGGCTTCGGTGGCCAGTCGCCCAGCGCCCGCGCGGGCGCGGCCGGTTTCGGCTGCTTCGCCGCGCTTTATCTGATCCAGGAGCCGATGCGAGCACTCGATGAGATCTACAATATGCTGGGAGTGTGTTGAGTATCTGTTCGGCGGTCTTGGAGGATGTCCCGCGTGGCGTAGAACTTGAAGTGGCGGTCCTCCCGCCTCGTCCGGTCGTGTTGCGACCGTGGCGAGTGCGAAATCGGTCCATTCGAGACAGGAGGAACCGCCATGAAGAAGGTGCATGCTGGACAGGTCACGAGCGAGGACGCGCCGATGGAGGCGCCTGCGCTGCCCGAGCGGGTGCAGGCCGCGCTGGGTGAGCTGGTCGGGGTGGCGAGGGAGGGCCTGCTCGCGCTGAGCGTGGGTGGTCGGGCTCGGCGTGATGCAGGAGCTGATGGCCGAGGAGGTCGATGAGGTCTGTGGCCCAAGGGCAAGCACGACCCTGAGCGGGTCGCCTACCGGCACGGGGGCGACGACGGGGAGGTCACGCTTGGCTCGCGCCGGGTGGGGGTGCGCCGGCTGCGGGTGCGCGCCAAGGACGGCGGCGGCGAGGTGCCTGTCGAGACCTACGAGCGCTTCGCCAGCCGAGACGTGTTGAGCGCGGTCGTGCTGGAGCGGATGCTCGCGGGCGTCTCTACCCGCAGGTTCGTGCGTACCCAGGAGCCGGTCGGCGAGCAGGTCGAGGCGCAGGCGCGCTCGACGTCGAAGTCGGCGGTCTCGCGCACCTTCGTTGCCCGCACCGCGCAGACGCTGAAGGAGCTGATGAGCCGTCGCCTGGATGACGTGCGGTTGGGGGTGCTGATGCTCGACGGGGTCGTCTTGAAGGACGACACCAACGTCGTCGCGCTCGGGATCACCACTGACGGGGTGAAGGTCCCGCTCGGCCTGTGGGAGGGCTCCACGGAGAACAAGACGGTCGCTACCGCGCTGCTGGCTGATCTCGTGGACCGTGGCCTGGACGTCGAGCAGGGCGTGCTGGTCGTGATCGACGGCTCCAAGGCCCTCAGAGCCGCCGTGAACGCGGTCCTGGGGCCGCGCACCCCGGTCCATCGGTGTGTCCGTCACAAGGAGCGCAACGTGCTCGATCACCTGCCCGAGCGCGACCGCCCGGAGGTCAAGCGCCGGCTACGCCGCGCGTGGGCGCGCGACGATCACCCTCGTGCCCTTGGGGAACTCCAGGCTCTCGCCGCAGAGCTCGAGCGCTCTCACCCCGGTGCCGCAGCGTCCCTGCGGGAGGGCATGGAGGAGACGCTCACCGTCACCCGTCTCGGCGTCCACGGCGCGCTGAAGCGCACGCTGCAGAGCACCAACCCGTGCGAGTCCATGATCGAGTGCGTCCGGCGATCCAGCCGCAACGTCAAGCGCTGGCAGTCCGGGGAGATGTCCCTGCGGTGGACTGCCGCCGGGATGCTGGAGGCCGAGCGACAGTTCCGACGGATCATCGGATACGACGGCCTCGCCAAGCTCGCGCTCGCCGTCGAAGCAGAGATCACCCAGCCCACCACCACACACGTCGCCAAGGAGGCCGCTACGCTCGTCACCGTCTGAGAGATTCACCCGGACCGCCAACGAAGTTCCACGCCGGTCGGGACATCCTCCGGTCTTGGTCCAGACGTAGGGGCGGGGGTTTTCGTTCCAGTGCTGTGTCCAGTCGCGGATGTCTTTGTTGAGCTCTCGGACGGAGCGGTGGGTACGCGCCTGAGCTTGCGGGAGGTGAGCTCCGCGAACCAGCGTTCGACGAGGTTCATCCATGATGCGCCGGTCGGCGTGAAATGCAAATGGAACCGTGGGTGTGCGGCCAGCCAGCGCTTGATGGCCGGGGTCTTGTGCGTGGAGTAGTTGTCGAGAACGGGGTGAACGTCCAGGTTGGCGGGTACCTCGTCATCGATCTTCTGAAGGAATTTCTTGGATTCGATCGCGCGGTGACGTGAGTGCAGCGACTCGATGACCTTGCCTGTCGTCATGTTCAGCGCGGCGAACAGGCTGCTTGTGCCGTGTCGCTTGTAGTCGTGTGTGGCACGCTCGGGGACACCGGGTAGCACGGGCAGGATCGGCTGGGTGCGGTCCAGTGCTTGTATTTGGCTCTTCTCGACTACCCAAACGCAGTAGATAACCGGGTGGTCGGTCGCCGGTCGGGACCGGGATTGAGTGGCGGATCGTGACGTCGTTTTCGCCGATGAGGACCTCGCGCACGACGAGCCGGATGATCTGCTGGCGCTGCCCGACGGTGAGGTCTTCGGCCGTGGTGGTGAGCCGGGCGCGGAAGCTTTCGAGCGTCTCGGTGAGCTTGAGGTAGGTCTCAGCGTCGTGCAGTTCGGCGTCGAGCGCGTCCAGTTGGGCTTGCAGGGTGGCCTCGCGTTTGCGCAGGTCGGGCATGCGGGTGCGGAACTCGTCGAGCGTGATGAGCTGCTCTTGGTAGCCGTCCAGCAACCGTCGCAGCGTTCTGGGCGCGGGTGAGGTCGCGCTCGAGTGCGTCTCGACGCCCGGTGGCGGGGTGCGCGGCGCGCATCGTTTGAAGTCGCCTGTTGATCTCGGCCTCGATTAGCGTCGGGTCCTCGAGCAGCCCGAACACGCGGTTCCAGACTAGCTCGTCGATCTCTGCCAGGCGAATGGGCCGCTTATCGCAGATGCGTCCCTCGGGACGGCGGTGCCCGTCGGTGCCCGAGCAGCGGTAGTACTCCCGCAGGATCCCGTTCTTGCTGCGCGTCGAGCAGCGGTAGTACGCGTAGCCGCAGTGGCGGCACACGAGGATCCCCTGCAGCAGCGACGGTCGCCTGGTGTTCCGTGGCGAGAAGCGCTGTTGACGGTGCAGACGGTCCTGGACGAGCGCGAACTGCTCCTCGGTCACGAGCGCCGGTACCGAGATCCGCTTCCATTGATCATGCGTGACGCTCTCCCGCGAAACATAGGCGGAGCGCTGCCCGCGCTGGCGCGCTGGACGCGTGGCACGGACGGGCGCGCCGGTCGCGTGTGTCTTGCCGTAGGCCGCCTGGCCGGCGTAGGCCGGGTTGCGCAGCATCCCCCAGATCGTCGCGTTGTTCCAGCCAGTCTTGCCGGTCCTGGTCGGCACGCCTTGCTCTGAGAGCCAGCGCGCGATCTTCGCGATCGACTCGTCATCCTCGAGGTAGCGGCGGAAGATCTCGCGCACGACCAGCGCCTCGGTCTCGTCGATCTCAAAGCGCGCGTCGGCGTGCTCGGACTTCTTCACATACCGGTAGCCGTACGGTGCTCGGGCGAGGACCGACACCGCGCCGGCCCGGGCGCGATGCAGCTTCCCGCGGCGACAACGCTCGGCGATCTGCGCCCGCTCATACTCCGCGATCATTCCCTGGAACTGGCGCAGCAGCTCATCCTCAGGGGTACCGGAGCGCTCGGGCTCCTTCGCGAATATCACCTCGATACCCGCGCGCTGGAACTCCTCCAGCAGCAGCACCTGGTAGGCATAGCGGCGCGCGAGTCGATCCGGCGCGTGACACAAAAGCACCTCGAAGCACCCTCGACCGCTATGTCGCGCAGCCGCTCAAGCTCCGGGCGACGCAGCACAGCGCCCGAGACGCCCTCATCCTCGAACACCAGATCCTCTGTGACCAGCAGCCCGCGCTCGGCGGCCAGCTCACGCAGCGCGATGGCCTGACTCTGGATTGTCTGCTCGCGGCGCTGCCGATCCGAGGACACCCGCGCGTAGATCGCGGCCACCCTGCCCGACCGCCCCACCATGTTGCTGCTGCTCTGGTTCATCATCCCTCCGCTCGTTACCGGTCACTCGGCGCCGCTCGGGCGCCAGGAGCACATACGCCTGCGCCAGCCGCGCGTCCGCGAGGCGGTCACCAACGAACTCGATCTCAACGCGCCTTGCCACCGGGCCGCTCGCCGGCCTGATCGAGATACCCAGCCACCGCGGCCGCCGTCACCGCGCTCAACGACACACCACTCGCCCGCGCACGCTCGCGCAGACCAGCGCTCAACGACGGCGCCAGCCTCACCGTGAATACCACCGTGCGCTCCGGCACCACCACCCCGCCCGGCCGCTCCAGCGCCTCGTTCACATACCGACGCGCCTGACGCTCGGACAGACCGCACTCGGCCTGCAACCCGCGCACCGCGTCCGCCGACGACCGATCGGCCAGCAACTCCACCGCCCGGTTCACCCGAACCGCGTACTCGTCGGCATGAGCGCGTCGCAACGCCATCAGCCTCATCAATACAACACGTCACGGCAGACTCCTTCCCACCGGACGCCCCACCAGCCACTCAAACTCGAAGTTACCTACTGCGCTGGTGTCTCCTCATCCATGCAGAGCACGATCGCCTTCTCCGGCGGGTCCAGGTAGAGCCCCACGATGTCCTTGACCTTTTCGACGAACAACGGGTCCTTTGAAAGCTTCCAGTGCTCCACCCGGTGAGGCTGCAACCCAAAGGCCCGCCACACCCGTGAGATCGTTGACTGCGAGAGCCCGCTCTTGGCGGCCATCTGGCGCGTAGACCAGCGCGTCCCCCCATCCGGCGGCACGGTCTCCAAAGTCTTGACGATCACATCCTCGACGCGCTCATCGCCGACCGTCCTGGGACGCCCAGACCGCGGCTCGTCTACCAGCCCGTCGAGCCGGTCGGCGAGAAACCGCCGCCGCCACTTACCGACCGTCGCCGCGCTCACCGAAAGCCGTGACGCGACCTCCTTATTGGAGTGACCATACGCGCACTCCAACACGATCTGCGAGCGCAACGCCAACCCCTGCACGATACGACGCCTACGAGCCCACCCCTTCAACTGCGCACGCTCACCGTTGGTGAGCTCCAAAACCGCCTTGGGACGACCAAGAGCAGTAGCCATCCCGGCATCATACCACACTTACAGCACGAACTTACGACTCAGGACACTAGCTAGGGCAGAGGCTCGATCGGCGCCAGAGGCTCAAGTTCCTGAGCGCGCACCAGTTATCAGCGAGCTCCTCGGTATGGAGGCGTGCCCACGCTCGGACGAGCCGCAGCGCACGCGGTGGAAGCGACCCATTGAGAATGCGCAGCGTGGCGAGCTCGATCTGAGCGACCTCATCGCCATACTGGGCATGGAAGTGTGGCGGAGGATGATCGGGGCGGTACATCCAGATGACGATTCCGTAGAACATGGCCAGGCGAGGCACCGCGACATTGTCAGCAAAAGTGCGGTGGACATGGCCAGTCCCCCGTCGAAGGGGGTGACGCGTTGGGAGGCCGGGTGGAGATGCGCTTGCCGAGCGGGCTCACTCCCGTCGCGTCGATCAGAACCACCCCTGCCACTGTGCGAGCGCTACGACGGCTGCCGCCACCGTCGCGATGCCTACCACGAATGCGCCGACCCGACGCCATCGCGAATGCTCAGGGGGCGAAGGGCCACCAAGACAGTGCGCGCGCCATCACCGCTCGCGCTGGCCGACGTGACGTTGATGCGCGCACCGCGCCCATGCACAACTACATTGACCGCGTGATCGGCGACCGCTCCAGAGGGCGCCTCGGCGTCGGTCGGGGTTCCGGCACGCGTCTCCGCGACCAATTCGACGAGCGTCGTTCTCACGCGATCGAGTACCCCGCTCAACGCTGGCGCGCTCAAAGAAAAAGTAGATCGCTCCGACGTGCTGATATGGATTTTCCACTTCCTGGTTCCACAGCATCGCCACCTCCTGCGACATCGGAATCGTGAGCTTGACAGGCTCCGCCCTCGTCGAAATGGGCACGGGTGGTTTCGAACCACCGACCTCTCGCGTGTGAAGCGTTCGGCTCCGCTGCGAGCTACTTGCCCTGGAGGCCATGTTTCCAGGGCTTTGGACGATCAGCGTCCGGGTCGGGTCGGTCAATGGTAGGTCATTTGAGCCGTTTTGGGCGTATTTGGACGCGGGTTACGCGGGTCACCCGCAAAACCCCAAAGATGTCCTGATGCCGAGGCACGGCTCGCGCTCAACGCGCCCGCCGGCGTGAAACGTTCGCGTCTGAGAGTGACGGCTTCGCTTGGCTCCACCGCCACGCCGTTCCCGCGTCCGCGTTTCGGCTGATGGGGCGGTGATGGCCGGATGTTCGCCGGCGTCCCACGCGTCCATTCGCTGGGGGGTCGGTGAGTCGCGCAAGGTCCGGCGGATGGCGCGTCGGTGAACCTCGGAGCGCTGATTCAGGCGATGCCCGTCGGCCTGCCCGCCGGTGCTCGGGTACCTGAGCACCGGCTGCGGAGCGTGAAATCCGTCCTGCGTAGGAGCTGCCCCGGCGGGAGCCCGCAGTTGCGCCGGAACGAGACCGTGGAGCGCGTGGATCGAGAGCGCAAGCGAGATGAGTCAGTTGCAGTGTGGCGTGCTCGGATTTTGTCCAACTCACGAGTCTCGATGGCTACGCGGGGGGCGCCTGCTTTTCTCGCGCAGGAGGACCGAGGGTCGGCGAGTCTTGACCCACCCTTTGGTTTAGAAAGCAGGTCCAGATCTGGCTAGCCGTTCGTGGCCATGTATTCACGCCTCATCAGAAGATGATGGCGCCCGCGGGCCTATCGCACGTCGAGCATCGTCGATTGAGTCGATCACCTCGTAGGACATCGTGCGAAAGCTGCCGTCCCGCTGACGCACAGCCAATGTGCGAGGCCGGCCTCGGGCTTCGTTCCGATCGGCCACCGCCGGATCGGCGGTCTCGGGATCTTCCAGGATGACGTGCCGATGTGGCGTGCGCCGAGGAACATCATCCGGATTCGCTAGCGCGAACTCGTGTAGTTCGGTGAGTGCCTCGGCCGACGGGCCGTACACATAGCTTGTCGCCCACCCGTACGTTCTCAGATTGATGCTCCGCACCTGGCGCTTCGTGTTGCGTACCGCGAGATGGTCCCTGTCGCCGGGGCTGATGCGCAGGCATGCCTTGGATGAGAGCGGGAAGGTAGTGCGCACAGTTGGCGATGACAGCCACGCAGCGGCCGACCACGGATGCGAAGGAGCGGCGTCATGCTTCGTGACAGGCCAGTCAGAGCAGACGAACCGATCATCGCCCGTGGTAGTAAGCAACGTCCACGGCATGTCCCTAACGATGAACGCAATCGGCGCGAACGTCTCCAGCATCATCTTCAGGACGTTGTTCATGGGCATCTCCAGGTACACCCGGCCTGCCACCAGGTCATCGCGTAGCTCTTGAGCCTGACGCTGATGCTTGGTCGAGCCACGGACGTTCGTGAGCCGAACCGCCGCGTGCATGGTTGCTGACTCCTCCATACGCGCCTTGAGCTCAGTCAGGAAACCGGGGCCTCGTTGCTCCTGCATGCCGACGAAGAAGGCCAGGTCGAGTCGGTCGTCCTCGGTCAGCTCCTCCGGATGCGCTAAGAATCGGTCGAGTGCCTGCGCCGCATAGTTCTCGCCAAGCGCCAGTAGGGCCTCGATGAGGCCGGCGGCGTCGCCATTAACGCTCTCGACCGCATAGAAGTCAGGCTCCCAAGCAGCATCTTTCGGTGTGACGCCAGTGCAGGTCCCGTCCGTCTTATCGAGCTGGAACACTTCACGCGAGCGCGGTGCACGGAAGCGCCGGAGCAGCATCTGCGGCACGTAGTGGTGGCGCTCACCGGGTGCATCCGGCAAAGGCTTGTCGCCGAGGGCGATAGCGCGCAAGTGATCGGCGAACTTACCGGGTAGCTCGACGCTTCGCAGCTGCGCCTCTTGCTTGGCCGTTATCGGAGGCTTGGGCAGCTTCGGCATATGACGCCAACGATATGTCGGCCGTCGGACCCGTCAGTCGGTGGGACACTTCCGCGCGTTCCGGAACCCAGATGCCTTCGACTGTACGCACGCAGACGCTCGTTTGGGATCCGAATCCGAGGCTCTCCCGCGCTGGACGACCCCGGGCGTCGCCCAGCCACCGGGATTTCCCCAGGTCAGATTCGTGGACTGTCCTGTGTTCGGCGACCTGTCGCCAGCGCAATGCCGCTCAGTGCGGCAGATAGACAACATGTTGGGGACCGCAGGCGCCCCCGGCCGAGCACGCGTTGTAGTCGGACTCTTCTGTGAAGGGACCCTTCCAAGTGGTTCCGCCGCCGGTCCCTGAGACGTAGGCCGGGCGGTAGGGATAGCCGCAGAAGTAGAACCCCATACGACCGCCGCACACCCACCAGCGGCCGTCAATGAGTACCGGCCCGGCGTCCCCGGTGGCGGCCCCGTCCGCGGTCAGGTTGATGTGCTTGGCGTGTGGGTTGATGGCGCCGGCAAGAATTGTCCGGGCCCGCGCGCATGACATGTGCCACGGATAGATCGCGTCCTTGCCGTAGAAGCCTTTGGCCGCGTAGCCGCAGCGCTTGACCGTGACCGTTGTCAGTGCGGACGCTGCGCCGACGCCGATCATCAGTGACGCGAAAGCGATCAAGATGCACCGCCATCCCCTGAACATGCGCGCGAGCCTAACACGAAATCACTGTCGTTCGACAGCGGCTTCGGCGCGCGACCGCATCGGCAACGTCTCGATGGTGCCGATCACCGGCACCACATGAGCGCCCCACCGCGTTTGCACTTGCCCTGCGCGCCCGAAGGTCGACTGCCGCGATACTCGCGGAAACACCGAAGCAGGACCCATCCGAGTCGGCACACGCAGCCTTGCGTTTCGCCAAAAGCAGGCGCGCACATCGGCGGCTTGCGACACGCCTGCAGCGGACGACTTGCGACAGTCGCGCTGGGCGCGGCGCCGACGCCCGCTTTCGTGTGAGCTGGTTGGCGAGCCGAGTAGGGGACCGACACCACGTAGGCTACTCGGCATCGGTGCCCTCGCGTGTATGTGTCAAGCTGCTGAGGGAGGATGTCCCGACCGGCGTGGAACTTCGTTGGCGGTCCGGGTGAATCTCTCAGACGGTGACGAGCGTAGCGGCCTCCTCGGCGACGTGTGTGGTGGTGGGCTGGGTGATCTCTGCTTCGACGGCGAGCGCGAGCTTGGCGAGGCCGTCGTATCCGATGATCCGTCGGAACTGTCGCTCGGCCTCCAGCATCCCGGCGGCAGTCCACCGCAGGGACATCTCCCCGGACTGCCAGCGCTTGACGTTGCGGCTGGATCGCCGGACGCACTCGATCATGGACTCGCACGGGTTGGTGCTCTGCAGCGTGCGCTTCAGCGCGCCGTGGACGCCGAGACGGGTGACGGTGAGCGTCTCCTCCATGCCCTCCCGCAGGGACGCTGCGGCACCGGGGTGAGAGCGCTCGAGCTCTGCGGCGAGAGCCTGGAGTTCCCCAAGGGCACGAGGGTGATCGTCGCGCGCCCACGCGCGGCGTAGCCGGCGCTTGACCTCCGGGCGGTCGCGCTCGGGCAGGTGATCGAGCACGTTGCGCTCCTTGTGACGGACACACCGATGGACCGGGGTGCGCGGCCCCAGGACCGCGTTCACGGCGGCTCTGAGGGCCTTGGAGCCGTCGATCACGACCAGCACGCCCTGCTCGACGTCCAGGCCACGGTCCACGAGATCAGCCAGCAGCGCGGTAGCGACCGTCTTGTTCTCCGTGGAGCCCTCCCACAGGCCGAGCGGGACCTTCACCCCGTCAGTGGTGATCCCGAGCGCGACGACGTTGGTGTGGTCCTTCAAGACGACCCCGTCGAGCATCAGCACCGCCAACCGCACGTCATCCAGGCGACGGCTCATCAGCTCCTTCAGCGTCTGCGCGGTGCGGGCAACGAAGGTGCGCGAGACCGCCGACTTCGACGTCGAGCGCGCCTGCGCCTCGACCTGCTCGCCGACCGGCTCCTGGGTACGCACGAACCTGCGGGTAGAGACGCCCGCGAGCATCCGCTCCAGCACGACCGCGCTCAACACGTCTCGGCTGGCGAAGCGCTCGTAGGTCTCGACAGGCACCTCGCCGCCGCCGTCCTTGGCGCGCACCCGCAGCCGGCGCACCCCCACCCGGCGCGAGCCAAGCGTGACCTCCCCGTCGTCGCCCCCGTGCCGGTAGGCGACCCGCTCAGGGTCGTGCTTGCCCTTGGGCCACAGACCTCATCGACCTCCTCGGCCATCAGCTCGTGCATCACGCCGAGCCCGACCACCCACGCTCAGCGCGAGCAGGCCCTCCCTCGCCACCCCGACCAGCTCACCCAGCGCGGCCTGCACCCGCTCGGGCAGCGCAGGCGCCTCCATCGGCGCGTCCTCGCTCGTGACCTGTCCAGCATGCACCTTCTTCATGGCGGTTCCTCCTGTCTCGAATGGACCGATTTCGCACTCGCCACGGTCGCAACACGACCGGACGAGGCGGGAGGACCGCCACTTCAAGTTCTACGCCACGCGGGACATCCTCTGCTGAGGGCCGCTCGCCGCCGATCTACAGGCCAATGTAGTGTCGGCGGACTACATCGCGCCCCGGAGAAGGCCGGTGGGCGTGCCGGCCCACGTCAGCCCCAGGCAGGTTCAGGGCCAGTCGTGTGGCGATGCAGGCCTGCGGCTCAGCTGTCCGCGCGCGTCCAGGTCTGGGTTGCAGGATCCCACCTATTCAGTTGGCGGCTGGCGTCCTCAATCAGTGGGTCGATAAACGCGCGGATCTCATCAACCAGCACGTGCCATGATGCCGGCGGCATCCGCTGGTAGGCCATCCGTCCGAGCATCGCCGTGTACGTCTGCTGGCGGTCCGGCATGTCCGCGAGCGCGACTGCGAGGGTCACCACCTCGTGGTTGCGATGGGCGGCCACGTCGACGATCGCCGAGTGCAGCTCGGTCGCCGTGAAGCTGTGAACGCGGCTGAGGACCCAGGTGTCGGCGAAGTCGCGGTCGCGCGTGTTCAGCTCGCGGCGGCTCATCATCGTCGCGACCTTCTCGGCCAGGCTCATCTCCGGCGGGTAGGACGCCAGCCGGATCGTGCCGGTGCCCAACAGCTCGGGCAGCTCGATGACCGTCGACCGGTGCGGGTCGCCGAACGAGAAGTCGAGCGTCGTCGTGATCCTTGCCGTCACCAGATGCGCGATCAGCTTCACCCGCACCCCGTGATATACGGCGTCTTCGCGCATGACCTCCGTTCGGATGGTGTCGGTATCGAATGCGAGCCCGTCGTCAACATCGAGCTCGGTGGCGACGATCTCGGCGACGGCGGCCGCGACGACGGCCTCGTCGTTGCTGACGCCCACCGTGGAGAGATCGGCGTCCTTGGTCATCCGGCGAGCCGACATCGCGGCCATCAGCATTCCGCCCTTCAGGGTCATCTTGTCGGCGTATTGCGACGCGGCCAGGCGGCGCAGGAACCCCTCGACGGCGTAAACGACGAGCAGGGCGTTGGTGTTACCGCCGTAGTCTGAGCGGGCGAGTGCCTGGATCTGGCGGAAGATCCGCGTGGCGCTCTGTGCGTGTTCGACGATGTCGTCGCTCACGCGAGGATCACCTCGAGCGCCTCCCGGATCCGGCGTTCCCCGCCGAGTTGCCGCGCGAGCGCGGTCAGTCGGAGCGGGTCCGCCCCGGCTTGTCGCGTGTAGCGCGACAGCGCCGCAAGCGCCACGTCGCGCCCGACGATGTGAGGCACGCGCATCGCGTCGACGATGCACCGCGGCGCCGAATAGATCCAGAACGGCTCGCTGGCGTCGGTGTGCTGAGCAAGCCGGTCCAGGCCGAACGTCTCGGCGGCGAACCGATGCAGCCGGGTTGCCGGCATGTCGATCTTCGGCCAGTGAGCGCCGCGCGGAACGGCGAGGTCGATTCTCGCGGGCAGCTCGTCGGACAGATCCCAGTACGACAAGCCCGAGCCCAGGCAGATCGTCCCGTCCGGAACCCGCGCGGCGAGCGCCGCGAACTCGCTGTTCATGGCCGGGTCGCTGTCAACTGACTGCATCACGCCGCGCGAGAGCACGACCAGATCGCCCTCGTCACGCAGCCGATAGATCTGATGCCGCCGGATCCCGGCGTCGACGGCCTCGCGGACGCGGAACGGCCGGTTGCCGAAGTGCTGCTTGATGATCCCCAGCTCAGAACGCGGCATGCGACAAATCCTAACCACTTCATCGGCAGGTGGTGAGCTTTTGTTGATCGCCGGGTCGCGGACACGCCGTGGCTCACCTACCCCGAGGCCAACGAGCTGCTTGGCGGGGAGGCACGCCAAGCGACGCTGCAGGCGCAACGCGCTCCCCCGGCCACACTGTGGGGCAGTGCCGCCCCGCCGACCTGTACGCCGGCGCTCGCTGATTGGGCACGCAGCGCGTGCTCTTCCTGCCGCAGGAGATCCCGGCGGGCGGCAAGCGCGCCGAGCGCCAGCACAACCAGGAAGCGTCGACGGTAGCCGTGTGGAGAGAGGACCGCGGGCAGGGCCACGCTGGCGTCGAGTACGACCGGCCGCACGGGCGGCACTCTATGCGTGAGCTGTGAACCTAGTCATCGTTTGCTAGCGCCGCTTGTATCTTCGCATCGCTGAGGGCTGCGTAGCGCTCATCCAGCGCTCGGGCCTCCTCGTCGAGCCGGTAGGTCCCAGACAGCGAGGCGAGCAGTCCGGCCAGCGGGATGCGGTAGTCGCCGCCGGGTAGCTTGATGTAGGGGATCTTGTCGCTCTCGACCCAGTTGAGGATCGTGCGCTTGCTGACGTTCAGCAACTCCGCGGCTTGCTTGGTGGAGAGCAACTTGGGTTGTGAGCGGACGGCTGGCATGAGGTTCCCTCGATCGCGTTCAAGCAAGTCTAGCACGATACTCGCAGTTTAGGCTATTTATCGCGCTCTGCGCAATTTTCTTGATCTTCTCGACACAGCATAGCTCTCCGCGAGTTGCCCCCGACGTCTGCCGCGGCGGTACACGACTCGCTCGGATCCTTCGTGCTCGCAGACCCACTGGTCGAGGCTGTAGCTACAGACCAAAAACCTACCCCGTCTCGGAGGCAATTCTTACTAGCGCTAGTAAGAATCTGTAAGAACGCCGTGCCTTCGGAGGTATCGGCCGAGTAGGACGGCCTGATGTGACGTGGATTGTCTGTTTATTTCTTGTCTAGCCAGATGAGAAGCTGTCTCGTACGCCGGCGCGGCGTATCAGCGACCTGGCCAATCCAGTGCACCAACGAACAGACCCAACACCGCCGACCTTCTCATCTGCGAGTAGGTCCGGTTCAACCTCACTTCACTCCCGTCTCACTGCGTGTGACTTGATGACTTGCGCGCCTGAGCAAATCATGGTGGACGCCTCGCGATGACGACGCCCAGCCGGTCGGTCCCCCGGATCACGCCATCACCGTCGGATAGCCATTCGCCGTCCTGTGCGACAACCAAGCGTGAGAGGACCCCAACGACCGTCCACGAAACCGGCGAGAAGCGACCACCAGAATACAGCTGACAGCGCGCCAGCGAAGGTTCCTCAACCCACCGGCGCGTCCGGGCGCCGCGGGCGCGAGATCGGCGAAGAGCTCCTGCTTCGACGCGCTCAACTCGGGGACCGCTACGCCGAGAAAACGCTGATCGAGCTCAATGAGCCGCTGATACGCCACGTATGCACAACGTTCTTCCTAACCAACGGGCAGCACGCCGACCTACTGCAGATGGCGCGCTTCGGACTCTGGCAGGCCATCCACCGCTGGGACCCCGCACGCAAAACGCAGTTCCACCACTTTGCCATGGTGTGATGCGTCGCGAGGTGATGATGCTTGTAAGCGCAAGCCGCACCCACAACCAAACTCTGCTCAGCACAGCGCACTCGCTGCATACCGAGCACACCCAAAACGACGACCCACACAGCCGGCCGCTCGCCGAAATGCTCCCAGCGCCAACCCGCGACGCGAGCAACCCGTCGGAGGTGACGCTCGCGCGCGAGCGGCTCAAGCTGATCGTGGAAGAGATCAGTGCCCTCTCAGAACACGAGCGCGAGTCTCTGAGCAGGACCCTGAACGGTCTTAGGGCCTATCCCGGAAGGGTTTTGTAGGCCAGCGTTGAACTTTGATCTGAGGGCTGTCATGCCGTTCGATCAGGAGGTCTGTCGTGGGCTACATGGTCAGTAAGGATGATGGTTGGCGGATACCGGACTGGTTGTGGGAGCGGATCGAGCCGCTGCTTCCAGCACCGCCGTTTCACCCGTTGGGCTGTCACGCACCGCGGGTGCCCGACCGTGACGCGATGGACGCGATCATGCTGGTGCTCAGGACCGGGATGCAGTGGAACGCGCTGAACGCGACGGGCGTGTGCTCCTCATCCTCCGCGCACCGGCGTTTTCAGGAGTGGGAGCAGGCCGGGGTCTTCCACGAAATCTGGCGTCAAGGACTACTGGAGTACGACGAGGTCGTGGGCATCGACTGGTCGTTCCTCTCGGGCGACGGGGCAATGACCAAAGCCCCACTGGGAGGAGCCAAGACCGGCCCAAACCCTACTGACCGGGCCAAGGGGGGGCGAAGCGTTCGGTCCTCACGGAGGCTGCGGGCGTCCCCGTCGGGCTCGATCACGACGGCGCGAACCGCAACGACCACAAGCTGCTGAAGGGCACGCTGGACTCGATCCCGATCGAGCGGCCCGAGCCGACCCCAGAGCACCCGCAGGGCATCTGCCTGGACAAGGCGTATGACAACGCCGAAGTCCGCGGACTGATCGGCGGCTACGCGCTCACGCCGCACATCCGCGCACGCGGTGAGGAGATCGAGGAGAAGGCCCACAACCCCGAGTGGAAAGCACGCCGCTGGGTCGTCGAGGCCTGCCATTCCTGGCTGAACCGCAACCGCGGGATACTCATCCGCTGGTCAAAGAAGGACGAGAACCACCTCGCCCTCCTACAACTCTCCAGCGGCCTCATCGCATTCAAGAAGGCGCAGCTCGCCACCCTCGCCACCACCCAACCGGGATAGGCCCTTAGCCATAAGGCGATCGGCGAGGAGCTGGGCGAGAGCGCCAAGAGCGTAAACAACGCCCTGCAACGTGCACGACGCAAGCTACGCAAAGCACTCTAGAACCCAGCCGCACTAGCTTCCCACACACCAACCGCACAGCCCTCAAGGGTCATCCCACGGGCTGCTAGGCGCTCGCGGGCGACGCGAGAATCACCGGCTCCCGACCTTACGCGAACACTTAGAAGGCGTCTTAAATTGCACATTTCCGCTCATTTGCGATTTCCCATGGCCCCGAGCCAGAAGGTGGTGCGAGTCGGTTGAGCATCGTCCCGATCATCCCCCACTTGACGAGCGCCTCATGTGTGACTGGCAGACTCTCGTAGTCGCGCACCAGCCGGCGGTAGCGCATCAGCCATGCGAAGGTGCGCTCCACCACCCAGCGGCGGGGGAGCACGACGAAGCCTTTCTGGTCGGGGGCACGCTTGAGGATCTCAACGGTGATCTTCCAGGTGCGCTTGGCGAACTCGACGAGCTCGCCCGAGTAGCCGCCATCGGCGAAGATGTGGCGCACGCTGGGGAGCTTCTTCTTCAGCAGCTTGATGATCGAGCGCCCGCCGTCGCGATCCTGGACGGAGGCAGTGGTGACCATCACGATCAAGAGCAGCCCGAGCGTATCGACCACGATATGGCGCTTTCGGCCGTTGATCTTCTTGCCCGCGTCATATCCGCGCGTCTCCTTACCGACCGTGTCCGCACCCTTGACCGACTGCGAGTCGACGATTCCCGCCGTGGGCTTTGGGTCGCGCCCTTCCTTGATGCGCACCTGCTCACGCAGCGCATCGTGGACCCGGTCGAGCGTGCCGTCCATGCGCCACAGCCGGAAATAGTGGTAGACCGTCTTCCAGTACGGCAAATCGCTGGGCAGCATCCGCCACGAGCAGCCGGAGCGGTTGAGGTAGAGGATGGCGTTGACGATCTCGCGTCGGTCATAGTTTCGGGGGCGCCCGGCCGGCCCTCGCGGCAGCTTCGGAAGCACGGGCTCGATCAGCTTCCACTGCTCATCCGTCAGATCACTCGGATACCGGCGCGCTGGTGCCATACGCACCCAGTTCTACAGGACAACGGCCGAATCCTTTATTTTAAGACAGGCTCTTAGATTCCACGCAGCCAATCCCGGCGCATACCGACCCGGCCCTGGACCCGGGTGGGCCGACCTACGCGCCGATCTGCCCGCCGTTCTGTACTCCGATCTACCCTCCGATTAATAGGGGAGTACCTGTGTGCCCAAAAACCCCCGCAAAACCGCACCTTTACTGTGGCCGACAAGGGTACCTTGTCACATGAATGCCCTGGCGGATAGCGAGCTAAGCGGACGTCACGGAGGAACCAGTTATCGACGATCGCGTCGCCCCAGAGCGCTCGATCGCGATCCACCTCTGAGTGCGCTCGACGTATCGGCCTTTGGAGCCCAAGACGATCACCGCAAGCTCGCTGGAGAGCGCAGAAGATGGGCGCTGAGCTTTGCTGGAGGGCCCCAACGTGCGTCACGACCGGGGTAGGCGCTGGTGCAATGGACGCATAGCCCTCGAGGCTCATACGAGCCTTCTCCAATGCCTGCATGCAATCCCCTAGTGAGGCCCGGAGCGCTTGGGGTGCTCGAAATGGATTCCTAGGGTGCCCCCGTCCGAGTCGGCCTCGCCGAGCTCGATCCCAACGCGACTGCAGGATGACTGGCAGCCTGCCTGGCGCTTGGTGATCGCTGCGCCGCTCGCGCTGGGATTGTAGGGCCCACGCTATTGCGCTCGATGGCGGATGCCCGCCGCCGCTGCGCCGAGCCCTCACCCGCCCCGCTGTAGGCCGTAAGCAGCTCGAGGATCTCGGCGGTCGGGCCGAAGTCGGTGTCGATGACTTCGGTATAGATCCTGAGCGTCGTACGCGGGTCCTTATGCCCAGCTTGGCGCTGGACGAACGGCACGTCGCGCCCGTAGGCCAATTGCATCGAGATGAACGTGCGTCTGAGCGTGTGAGGCGTGATGTCCTCGCGGATCGGTGGCTCGCCCCGCTTGCGACGTACCCGGTTAGCCTCGCGAACGACGGCCGGCAGAACCCGCTGACGGATGTTGTCCTTCGTACGCCGCCCTCCGGTCGCAGTCGGATACAGCGGACCGTCCGGATCGGACGCGACCTCGAGCTTGTAACGGATGAGCTCCCCGCGAAGGAAGTCGACGATCTTTATCTTGCGCTCCGCCGCGTCGGTCTTCCTCCCATCGACCGCCAGGCGGCGGTTGGCGAGGTCCACGTCGGGCGACTCGAGCGCGCAGAGCTCGGAGACCCTTGGCCCGGCGAGCCCGAGCGTCGTGATGATCGCCCGGCGCGGGCTCGGCTCTCGGTGCTCCAGATTGATCGCCGCGAGCCGCTGGGTCGTCGACAGCGCCCGGCCAATGCTGACCGCGGCCTGCGTGATGGTGGCGCCGTGGGCGAGGGCCGCCTGAACCTCGCGCGCGCGTTCGAGCGTCTCGGGCTTGTGGCGCTGGTCCACACGCTCGGCCGCCTCGATCAGGTCAAGTAGCTCATCGGGCATCAGCCATGTGCGCTTCGGTGGGTCCTTCTTCAGCCGCTTCTTGCCGACAGGGTTTGCTTCGAGCAGTTCGTCCTCCTCGACCGCCTCATTGAAGATCGCGCTCAATGCCTGAAGCACCATGTTGATCGAGGTGTTCGACAGCGGCTTGAGTGGCTGGCCGCGCTTGTCTACGGGCCGCTCGCCGGCGGGCTGATCGCGCTCCTGGAGCTTGAATTCGCGAAATGCCTTGACAAGCTTCTTATCGATGTCGCCCAGAAGGTAGGGACCGAAGAAAGGGATCAAGTGCTTGGTCAGCCGCCATTTCAGGTCCTTTCGCGCGTTCTCAGAGAGTTCGCGCTCCTTGGCTGCATACCAGTCGCTCGCGTAGACCTCGAAGGTGACCTCGGCGCCGGTGGGCTCCGGAGGTCGGGGATCCTCCCATTGTCCGAGCGCGACCTTGGCCTCCTCTTGTGCGAGGCGCTTCAGGGCGGCGGTGCGGTCCATTCCCTCCCGGCTGTAGCCGAGCGTGATGTGCCGGCGGTCGCCGACGGCCACGGTCACGTCGGCCGAGAACACGATGCTTTTGTCGCTGAGGCGGTCTTCTTTGAGCTTTGCCCCTCTGCGTCGGGCCATTTGGATCGCCTCCCTCAGGCCGCCCGGCGGCGCGGGCGCTCAGCTCGCCCTGCGGCGAGGCTCGGCGGGCAGGATCGGCGCGCCACTCGGCGTGCGAGCAGGTCCGGCTGTGCTGGGTCGCCCGGCGCGGGTCCACTGAGCGCCGCGACGATGCACAGGGGGCTCGCGGCGCTCGAGCAAGTCCAGACGACGAAAGCGCCACGGGCCGCGATCCCCCAGCAGGCGGTAGCCACCGAGCTCCCGCGCATGCGCGTAGATGAACTTACGGGCCACCCGTAGCAAAGCGGCTGCCTCCTCCGCAGTGAGCACCTCGGGCCGGCGAACCTTCGCCTCCTCGGCCTCGCCGGCAAGCCATTCAACGCGGTCTTTGCGGGATTGCACACCCTCCAACTCGCCGCTGGAGACAGTGACGGTCCCCCGGTAGGAGCGGGGACCTCACGCATGCTCAGAGCGCCCGGCCGCGGGGTTTCGCGGGTAATAACGCGGATGACGTCACTCATGACGTCTGAGGCGGCTAGCTGGGCGCCGAACAAACTGGCCATTTGCAGGCCTTCTTTCTATGGGCACGGGTGGTTTCGAACCACCGACCTCTCGCGTGTGAAGCGAGCGCTCTCCCACTGAGCTACGTGCCCTCGGGGCCTGATTCTATTGGGCTCGTGGGCCGTCCGCCGCCTCGGCCGGAGCAGCCGCGGGGGGGCTGCTGCCCATTGCTGCCCATTCACGGCCTTCCACGAGGGCCTTGAGGCACTTGGGCTCGCCGTCTGGCCATCCGTCTGGGTACGTTGTGGCGTGTGGCGCACACGGCCGATAGCCGCAACTTGAAGGTTGTCTCAGGTCCGCCAACGCGTTCTTCGATCGTTCGGGTGCGAGACATGCTGCTCGTTCCTGCGACAGGGACAGGAACAGAGGACGACCTCGCCGAACACCCTCCGGCTGGAGCGCCGGCGGTCGAGTTGTCCGAGTACACGCGGCTGGAACGCCTGCCGCTGGCCCTCTGCCGGCTCATCTGGTCGTCATGTATGCCACGCGGCCACTTCTTCATCGCGGAGCCGCAGCAGGGGTTCCTCTATGCGTACGCCTTCGATATACCCAAGCACGAGTGGGAGCAGAATCGGTACGGCTGGGACCCTGCCGGGGAGTTGGTGTCGTTGCTCGGGTTCTCGCGGCTCATAGTTGATAATGCCCACACGACGGAGTACGCCGCGCGGGTTGTGGAGTACGAGGATGGCTCGCTCCAAGTCGTCCCATTCTCTGGGCCGGGCGACGCGGCGATCGCCTTCCGTCCGTACCCCGAGCGGCGAGACTGGCTGGACGCCGCAGAGGCCGCAGAACTGGCCAAACTCCTCGGGAAGATGCACGCTGGTGGAACCGCGGGGTTTCCCGAGAGGGTCGCGCGTGCGATGTGGATGCAGGAGTCATCTGTCCGTTTGCGTTACGTTGACCTGGCTCTTCCCGTCTTGGTGACGGGTCTTGAGGCGCTGATCAACACGAGTGACCGAACAGCCACCAAGCAGTTCACCCACCGCGTGTCGGCACTCGCGGGCGAGCTGCGTGTGGCTGGGGTATCGAAGACGACGTGCGGGCGCGTCTACGAGGCTCGGTCGCAGAGTGTTCATGGCAGCCCGATCGACCTACTGCATGTCACCCAACGTGCCAAGGCCGTCGAGGACATGGCCAAGATGCAGACGGTCCTCCGTCGCACGATTCGCCGCGCCGCCGACGATCCATCGTTTTGCGCAGCATTTCAGAGCACCGAGGCGGTACGTGCGCGATGGCCGGTCAAAGTCGATGACAAGTTTGTATAGGCGCCAGCGCTATATCGTGGCTCACCGAGGTTATGCCGCTCCGGTCAGGATCGGTCGCCGGGGGCAATGAAGGCCCTCAACGAGGGCCTTCAGGCGCTCCGGCTCACCATCGCGGCGGTCCATCTGGCGCGCGTAGATCGCCAGCGTGAGGTTTGGCGTTGTGTGGCCCATCTGCGCCATCACGTAAGGCGGCGCCTCGCCGATGGCGAACAGGAGTGAGGCGAACGTCCGCCGCAGTGAGTGAGGCGTCAGGCCCTCGGGCAGCGGCTCGACCTCATCCTCGGCGAGCTTCGCGTTGGCAAGCTCGACGACCTTGGTAAGCACTCGCCGCCGGACGTTGGTCGCGCCCTGCCGTCTGCCCGTCGCGGTGCCGAACACCAGCACGTCGGCTGGCGGGTCGAGCCGTGCCCGGTAGGCGCCCAGCTCGTCGCGCAGCACAGGGAGCACGTTCACGGTGCGCACCCCCGCGTCGGTCTTCGCGGCGCGGACGGTGATCGTCCTGCGTGCGAGGTCCACGTCACGCCAGCGCAGGGATAGCGCCTCGCCGATCCGCAGGCCGGCGAAGGTGAGGGTGGCGAGCAGCGCGCGTCGTTGGCCGCGGCAGACCACGGCGCGCTTGTCGCGCTCGCCAGCGGCGTCGAGCAGCGCCGCTATGTGGTCGGCCCGGTCAAGCCATGACCGCCGTGGGACAACGGCTGGAAGTCGTCGCCGTCTGCCGCGTGCGGGGTTGCGGTCGATCAACCCGTACTCGACCGCCGCCTCCAGGATCGCGGCGAGCGTAGTGAGCGTCTTGTTGATCGACGGGACGCCGAGCTTGCCTTCGCGGACCTTGCCCAGCCGGTAGCGGTCCACATCCTCGACGGTGATTCGATCCAGCCGTCGGGACGCGAACACGGGCAGCAGATGGTTTGACAGTCGCCACTCCAGGTCAGCCCTCCCGGCGTCGGTGAGCCCACCCCCGCGCCGTCCGCCCTCGACCTTCTGGCGCTCGAACTATTCCGACGCGAACACGTGGAAGGTGGGGACCTCCCGCGGGGCCTGTACGACCTCCGCGACCGGCGGGCGCCAGATGCCGCGTCGTACGTCTGCGAGGACGTTCTCAAGTTCTGTTTGTGCCTTTGCTCGTGTCCATCCGTCCTCGGCGGTGCCGAGGCTCACGTACTCGCGGCGTCCGTAGGCGCGGAAGCGCAGTCCGAATGTTGGGCTGCGCCTGCGCTCGTCTACGACCACCTGTCCTGTAGCTGGACGCGGCATCAGGCATCACCGCCTCGCGGCTCGTCCAGTAGCGCTGCGGGCTGCGCGCCCAGGCCGCGAGCGAGGCGCAGGACTGTCGAGATCCTTGGCTCGCGTTCCCCGCGCTCGTAGCGGCCGATCGCTGTCGTATGCAGGTTGGTTCTGCGGACCAGCGTTTCTTGAGCTATGCAGCGCGTGGTCCGTAGCTCGCTGAGGCGCCGTCCGAACGCGATCCTTATCGCGCGCGGGTCGAGATCTGCGTCCGGTGTGGGTCTCACGAGCACGGAGGGTTTGACGCCGAGCCCGTCGGCGAGCGCGAGCAGCACGTCGTAGCGCAGGTCGAGCGTGCCGGCTTCGATCGCGTCGAGGCGCCCCTGGTCGATCCCAGCCGCCGCGGCGAGGGCGTCCGGGTCCATGCCGCGCTCCTCGCGCACCCGGCGGATCGCCCGCCCGAGCGCGACCAGCTCCCGGGCACGCTCGGCTATCACACGTCGCTCTCCTGGCTCATCGCTCGCTCTCCTGTGGCTCGAATCCGGCTGCCGCCAGGAGCACCCGGAGCGCGGTCACGAGATCGCCTGGGAGGCCCTCATCGGCCGGGCGTGCGCTGAGTGCTCCACGGAGCGCTTGACGGTGCTTGGCGAGATCGACCACGACCTCGCCCTTCGCGGGGAAGTGGGTCCAGCCAACCAGGTCGAGCAGCGCGCGTGTAGCGTCCACTCGGGCGAAGCAACCCTCGATCAGCGTGTAGCGCTGCCCGATCGTTCCGACGTTGCGGGAAGCCTCGATCACGCCGCGCAGCTCGCCGAGGGAGGCGTGCAGGTCGCCGTAGGCGCCACTGCGGACCAGCACGATCAGAGCGGCCGGGATGGTGATGGTGCTCTCGCCGGGCATCAGATCGACACCAGCCCGAGAGAGTCCATGCGCCGCGCGCACGCCGGCGCCCGTATGTGCTCGCCGTCGAGGATCACGACGCCCTCGGCCTCCAGCTGCACCAGCGCGTCGGCGATCACTTGCGCGGTGCGATCCTCGATCTCCAGCTCCAGCTCCACCCGCGTCCACCGCTCCGGGTGGTCATCGCGGAGCACCTGCAACACGATCGCTCGCTCCGCCTGCTCCTCATCGGTCCACTCGCCCTGCTGCTGCTCGCTGGTCATCTTCGGTTCCTCCGTTCGTTTGGAGGCCCCGAGGGGACTGCTCTGGCAAGGAAGCCGCGCCGCCGGACTGCTGGTAGCTTGGCTGGCGTGCCGGGAGTGTCTGCTCTCGGTGCCAGGCGCCCGGGTGTTCTCGCACCGCGGGCGCCACTTATTGTGTGGGCGCACAGTAGCGCAACACACCTGATATCGCAAGTCCAGTTTTCGCGCGACACCACTCATGGACTCCGACAACACCGACGATCCCCACGTCCTCGGCCAAGGGATGCGGGTCCTGCGCGATCGGGCTGGCATCACGCAGAAGGTGCTCGCCGAACGCGCGAGCACGAGCGAGGCGTACGTGTCCAACATCGAGGGTGGACGGCGCGACGCTCGCTGGAGCACCCTCATCCGGCTCCTACGCGCCCTCGGCGCGGATCTACGACAGCTTGCCGACGCGATAGTCGAGGTCGAGCAGGACAACCCGCCGCCGAACGGTTGACGACCCATCAGCGGCACCCTCTGCCGGCGTTTAGGGACCTCGCGGTGCCCTTGATGGGCAACAGTGGCAGATCGCTACCGACTCGCCCGTGTCGCCGACCCCCCCGGGCTGCCCGCGGCCACCGGCATCTCCGCCTCGTGCGACTCGCTGGTGCCGGGGGAGCGGGCGAGCACCTCCCGGGCCACCTCCACATCGAATCGGAGGCGCGGCTTCGAGCCGGACCCAAGCTTAATGGCACCGAGTTCGTCGCGGTGCGCGTAAACCCAGGAGCGCTCGACGCCCAACTCCGCGGCGAGCGTCGCCGCATCGACCAGGCCACGCGCGATCGAGGAACCGCCTTCGCTGCGGATCAGCTCGACCACCCGCCGCGCGACGGCCTCCACGGATGCCGCGTCGAGCGGGGTGGCGTGGGGGCGCTCGGGGTGGTGGTCGAGCTGTGAGCGGTCGTTTGCGGCCATCAGTGTTAATGACCGCGAGCGGCTTGAAACGGTCATGTAATTTCTGTGGGGCCTGCTGGGGCCCTGTTGTGGGCGGGCTGGCCGTCGTGTAGCTGGGTCCGTCAGGGCGTGGTTTCGCGGTGGCCACGAAGTGGCGTCCGGTGCCCCGTAGAGGGTGTGGCAGGCGACGGGATGACTCGAATAAAACGGCTGGCCCCGTTTGGGTGCCTTGCGTTGGATCTGTCTCCCGCCGCTTGCCACGGACGCCGCCATGACTTCATAGAAGCGTGCCTATCGCTCGACATGGCTTTGTCTGGCGGCCTCCAAATCACCAGCGCCAACCAGCAGATAAGGAGACCATGTTCATGATCGCAGTAGGCGTGGACACCCACAAGGAAAAGCATCTCGCGGTCGCCGTGGACGACCTCGGACAGCTCCTCGCAGAGATCACCATCACGGCCGACCTTGCCGGGTACCGCAGCATGGCGGACTGGCTCAGCGAGCTCGACGGGGAGGTGATGGTCGGTATCGAGGGCGCCGGCAGCTTCGGGGCCGGGCTCTGCGAGTACCTGCAGGCCGAGGGTGTCGAGGTGTTCGAGGTGGAGCGCCCACGCCGCCGCGAGCGACGCACCGGGAAGTCCGATCGCCTCGACGCGCTCATCGCCGCGAAGAAGGTTCTCGCCCGAGAAGGCCTGTCGACCCCCAGGGGCTCAGGGACACGTCTGGCGCTACAGATGCTCCTTGTCGCGTACCGTTCCGTAGTCGGCGAGCGCTCGAGGCTCTACAACCAGCTGCAAGCCCTCCACGTCGGAGCACCAGGCGCTCTACGGGAAAGGATCGGCCCGGCCCGCAACGGCGCCAGGCTCGCCGAGCGTCTCACCGGGATGCGGACACGCCCAACCGCGAGCCTGCCCGAGAACACCACCCTGCAAGTCCTCCGTGACATCGCCAACCGCACCAGGGCCCTCGACGCCCAGGCCGAGGGCTACACCCGCGAAATCGAGGAGCTCGTTCGCTCCCTCGCCCCGAAGCTCATGGAGGAGCCCGGCGTCGGGCCGATCTGCGCCGGCAAGCTCCTGGTGTTCAACCCCGCGCGCTTCACCAGCGAGGCAGCATTCGCGCGCGCCAACGGCACCGCGCCACAACCCGCGTCCTCCGGCAAAACTGTCCGCCACCGCCTCAGCCGCGGAGGCGACCGCCAAATCAACGCCGCGATCTACACGATCGCGCTCTCACGCTCCGTCCACCACGCCCCAAGCCGCGCCTACATCATCCGCAGAACCGACGAAGGAAAGACCAAGCGCGAGGCCATACGATCCCTCAAGCGCCACCTCTCCCGCCACCTCTACAGGCAGCTCGCAAACACGCCCTTGACAACATAGAAGCATCCAACGACTTTCGGCCGCGGCCTCCAGCCTCGCCCGCAGCGCGACCTCGCGCATCCATCAAACAGGCCGGTCCACCGCCCCCCGGCGGCCCGCGCATCCCTTCCGCTCACAACGCCCAAGCCGCCCGCTCGCCCGACGGACTGCGCCCCCGGCTCACGCCCGCCCCACAGCACCAACGACTGCACAGACCCTTGCCGAACAGCGCGGAGAACCGGCGTCGCGGGTCGCGGCGCAGATGGTCTGCGCCGGGATCGTCGAAGGCAAGGACCCCCGGCGGGACCATGCCTCTATCTCGGCCTCGCCGCCCACGGAGGCCCCAGACTCCGACCGCCACGCCCCCTGGATCGAACCAGTTCTCGGCGACCCGGAATGGCGATCCATCATGTGGGGTTCGATCGTCGCCCTCTACGGCCGCTACCCGCGCGAGCTGGCACACCTCAAAGACGGCTGGTGGGAGGACTCATCGCACGTCGAGACACTGTGCGCGCTCGTCGTCTGGCGCGACTGGATCGACCAAGTAGCAGACGACCCACGGCACGAGCTGGCCTTCCACGTGCAGCTCGGCGACTACAGTCGGGAACTTCGCCAAGAGGGCGGCGGCGTCACACGCGCATGGGTGCCGGGCGCGGCGCCCGACGAGTGGACTGGCCGGGCGTAGTTTGGAGTTCGGACCGTGCCCGCCGCGTGGGCACGGCTCGCTATGCGTGCGCCAGCTCGCGCATCTGGCGCACGGGATGGCGGCCCAACCGGCCCGCAATCGCGTAGGGCGAGGCTTGTCCTTGGGTGCGATGAGCAACGTTGACGACGACGTGTCCCCGCAGTCGGTCTACCAGGCTGCGGGGCCGCGGGAGCAGCAGCAGCTCGGCATCCTCGCTGACGAGGACGGTCGGATGGCCTTCGGTGAGGTTGCGCCAGAGCACTTCGTCGGCCCACTCCTGATCCCCGGGAACGAACTCGACCTCATCGGGGTAGCCGAGGTCGTCGTCGCTGAGCGACGCAGCCATAAAGAGGTCCCAGGTCTTGTCGTAGACGGTGCTCATCGGGTGTTCTCCCAGCTACGAACGATATCGGACCAGCCTCCCCTGATCTTGACTTCGGCGGCGTGCATCGCGTCGTTCACGGACCCATGCGTGACGATCGGCTCCTGCTTCTCGGAGCCGATGTAGCGGTGCTCGTGGTGCTCGGTCGGATCGTGGGCGTTGTCGAAGGTGCGCACCGTGTGCCATTCCCCGTCGCGCTCGACGAGCAGCATGATCGCGTACTCGACCGGATGAGCGCTTGAGCGCTGGATCACGACGCGCACATCAGGGGCAAGGCGGTAGAGCCGAATCCGATCCTTGGGCACGGCCGGATGATCCCAGGACGCGAGGCGGCGCCAGAAAGGCAGCACTCAGGGGATGCGCGAGTCGGTGGCCGAGGGCGCGCGAGGACTACGGGCACCCCGAACGGCGGGAGTTGTGGCGGCCGGGTGGCCGCGGTTACGTGCACCGGAGGCGTCGGCTTCGCCTCCGTGTCCGCGCTGCGCGCGGGACCTGGAGTTCCCGCGACCTGGAATCAGGCTGATCCAGAGGCAGACCGGCACGTAAACTGGCGCGCGCCCAGGGTGCGCCGGCTCAGGCGTTTAGGCGGTGAGATACTGTCGAGGATCGTCCTCCATCTGCCGTCGTAATTTGACCACGACGTGATAACGCCTCGCGTGCCGTAGGCCCCGCATGAAGCGCCGCTCGCGTCCTCTACGCCGCGCCGCGTACAGCCGTGCTGCCATCGCCCGACTCGTTCGTGACTACCGCGTGCTGGTTGTCGCGCTGGCTGCGACAACCCCGGGCGAGCCCGACGATGTGGCTCGTGCGATCGAGGCCACATACGAGGTGATCCAGCGGTTGCATCCCTCGACCGCCCGGCGGATGCGTCCCCACGAAGTCCACCGGCTCAGTGACGGGTCCTTCGCCTTTGCCTCGGATCTCGCGGTTAAGAGCCTCGACATGCAGAGGCCGGCAGTCCTCGAACGCCGCCGCGAGCTAAGCGATCTCTTCGCAGCGACTCTCAACGCGCGCTGGAACTCAGCACTCGACGAACTTCGCATCCTTCACGAGGTCGCATGGGAGGCAGGCAGGACGTTCCATGACAGAGCGGCGGGGACCGACCAGCATGAAGTCCTCGCTCGCCTACACGCCCGCGGCCTGGCGGTGGCAGGAGAGATCCTGTGTCTACTCGAGCACGGGTTCGCTTCAGGCGCTATGGCGCGATGGCGGACACTGCACGAGACGGCGGTTGTTGCCGCAATTGTCAGTCGCGGCGGTGAGCAGCGGGCTCGTCGCTATCTCGACCACGATGCTGTGAGTCGATGGAAGCACGCGAAGGAGTACCAACGTCGTGCCGAGGATTTGGGCCTCCACCCAATCGAGCCGGACGTGCTGGATGGCATTCGAGGCCGCTCTGACGAAATGACAACAAAGCACGGCAAAGGGTTCCGAGAGTCCTATGGATGGGCCAACGAGGAGGGAGACAGTCAGCGCCTCACGTTCCGAGATCTAGAGGCTATGGCTGGCCAGGATCACCTTCGTCCGTACTACCAGATGGCCAACCATCCAATCCACGCGGGCGCACAGGGGCTCCTGGGAGATTGGTGCAGTTGACGATCGCGTCCTGGTTACGGGCCAAGTGATCGCGGGCTGGCTGACCCAGGCCAGCTGACCGCCTTTTCGCTGGCCGGGTTGACGAGAACGTTCGTGCTCTCTCGGCATGATGCGGGGCTGCGCTGGGTCATCTACGTCGATGCGCTGGACGCTCTTGCATGGCGCACGTCCAAGGCATTTTCGCAGGTGCACGACTCCGCCAACGCTGATCCGGGCACGCTCGGCCTCTTGTCCGCCGGTGTCCCTAACGCGCCGTCCCTGCTCGCGTGGCCGAATCTTGGGCGAGACCATTATCTGCAACTGCTTGACCAAACGGTACGTCGCATGGAACGACGTACCCGCAGACGCAAGGCCTCTGCTTCGCAACCGCGCCGACAGCGAAAGGCCCTGGGGTGATGTTTCTCGACCCAGGCTTTGGGCAGCAGCCCCATTCCGCTGCCCAAATCCAGCCAAATCGCGCCGAATCCTGCCGCATCCACGCCACGGGCCGAGGCCCACAATCGCTGATGAACACTGACGATCAGGGTATTTCCGGCGCAAGCATCGCCTCGCGTGTGAAGCGAGCGCTCTCCCACTGAGCTACGTGCCCGGAGAGCCTGATTCTATGGCCTCGCACGTTGTTGGCGGCGGCGAGCGGAGCCCCCTGGGCGCCGCTGCTGCCCATTGCTGCCCATTCACGGTCCCTCCGGAGGGGCTTTCAGGGGCAAGTCCGCCACGATCGGGAGCTGTCGTAACGTGGTGATGGGCGCGAGACGCATCAGTCCGTCGGCAACCCTCGCTCGGCGTGGAGTCGGACAAGGAACGCCGCAATGTCCTTATCCATGGTCATAAAGTTCGACCATTCTGCGTGATCCCAATAGCGGTGCAGAGGCCAATAGCCGCCATAGCGGTGCTTGGTCCGACGCCCGAATGCGCCTAGCGCTCCAGGCAGCGAGCGCGCTGTTGACCAGCCCATGGCGCTGCTGATCTCCTTGAAGGCCGTTTTGGCGATCTCACAGTCATTAACCAGAGAAGCGCAAACAGCGCGATCGTCAATCAAGAAAGAGGTGCGCCCGATGAGCTACCGCATGAAGATCACCCTCCCAGACCCAACAGTGGCCCAGCTCGAAGCCCTCGCCGAACAGCGTGGAGAACCGGCGTCGCGGGTCGCGGCACAGATAGTCTGTGCCGGGATCGTCGATGGCAAGGACCTCCGGCGAGACCACGCCTCTATCTCGGCCTCACCGCCGACGGAGGCTCCAGATTCCGACCGCCACGCCCCTTGGATCGAGCCGGTTCTCGGCGACCCGGAATGGCGATCGGTCATGTGGGGTTCGATCGTCGCCCTCTACGGCCGCTATCCACGGGAGCTGGCGCACCTCAAAGACGGCTGGTGGGAGGACTCATCGCATTTCGAGACGCTATGCGCGCTCGTCGTGTGGCGCGACTGGATCGACCAAGTAGCGGACGACCCGTGGCACGAGCTGGCCTTCCACGTGCAGCTCGGCGACTACAGCCGGGAACTTCGCCAAGAGGGCGGCGGCGTCACGCGGGCATGGGTACCGGGTGCGCCGCCCGACGGGTGGACTGGCCGGGCGTAGTGTGGAGTTCGGACTATGCCCACCGCGCAGGCACGGCTCGCTATGCGTGCGCCAGCTCGCGCATCTGGCGCACGGGATGGCGACCCAGCCGGCTGGCGGTTGCGTAGGGCGCGACGTGTCCGTGGGCGCGATGGGTCACGTTGACGCCGACGCGCCCGCGTAGCCGGTCGATCAGGCTCCGGGGCAGCGGGATCAACAGCAACTCGATCTCGTCGCTCACGAGGACGGTCGCGCGGCCCTCCGTGAGATTGCGCCAGAGGGCCTCGTCGGCCCACTCCTGATCGCCAGGGATGAACGCGACCCTGTCGGGGTACCCAAGATCGTCGTCGCTGAGCGACGCTTCCATGAACAGCTTGTGGGTCTTCTCTACGGTGTCGCTCATCGCGTGTTCTCCCAGCTACGAACGATATCGCCCCAGCCGCCGAGCACCTTGACCTCGACGGCGTGCATCGCATCATTGACCGGGCCGTACGTGACTACCGGGGCTTGCTTCTCGGAGCCGACGTAGCGGTGCTCATGGTGCTCTTCGGGAGCGTGGGCGTTGTCGAAGGTCCGCACCGTATGCCAAGTCCCGTTGCGCTCTACCAAGAGGATGATCGCGTACTCGATCGGATGAGCACTTGAGCGCCGGATCACGACGAGCACGTCGGAGGCGAGGAGCAGTTCTCGTATCCGATCCTTGGACATGGCCGGATGATCCCAGGGCGCGAGGCGGCGCCGGAACAGCAGCACTCAGGGGAGTGCGCGAGTCGCTGGTCGAGGGCGCGCGAGAACTATGGACAGCGCCGACGGCGGGAGTTGTGGCGGCCGGATGGCCGCGGCTACGTGCACCGGAGGCGTCGGCTTCGCCTCCTTGTCGGTGCGCGGCATCGCACATTGCCAGCTCATCTGTCTCGCGCCCATTGTGGGTCTTTGTCCGCTGAACCTGATCTCGGGTGCCTACAATCGCCGGAGGCCATGGCACGACTAACTCGACCGACTCGGTGCAGCGAATGCTTGACGAGCAGCAGCGGATCGCGGAGATGGTGGGCGGTGGCGGTCGATGACGTTTGGGCAGCAGCCCGTATCCGCTGCCCAAATCCCGCGGAATCGCGTCCGATCCCGCTGCATCCGCGCCACGGGCCGAGTACCGGAATCCTTGATGAACACTGGCAATCAGCCCATTTCCGGCGCAAGCGGCGCGTCGCGTGTGAAGCGAGCGCTCTCCCACTGAGCTACGTGCCCGGAGAGGCCCGATTCTATTGGGCCTGCATGCTGCCGGTGGCCTCGACGAATGCCCGCTTGGTGGTGCTGGTGCCCATTGGTGTCGCGTACTCGACCGGATGAGCGCTTGAGCGCTGGATTACGACGCGCACATCTGGGCAAGGCGGTAGATCCCAAGTCGGGCCTTCGTCCTCGCCGCGGCGCATACTGCATCGCTTGAGCGAGGAGCGCACATTCGAGATTCGTCTCCCCGACGGCCGGGTCTTCGTCCGCTACCGGGGACGACCGGACGACCTCAAGTTCTCCGTCATGCTCCAGGCGCAGACCGCCGAAGGGTGGCGAATGGTCTGCTTGATCGACAACGCCGAGGGCAAGGGCACCCACATACACCGTTACGAGGGAACTCGCAAGCTGCCGGCACAGCCCTTCCACCAGGGCTCCGCGCGCGAGGGCGTCCCTGCGGCGCGCGACTTTCTTCGTGAGCACGCTCGCGATATCCTCGAAGCATGGCGAAACGACCGCTAGGAGCAGCCGCCGAGCAGGCGCTTGGTGCGATGGAGACCGAGATGCTCTCGGAGACGCACCGCTGGCCCGACGGAGCTGTTGTCATCCCGAGTGATTTGCCGGAGTTCGGAGGCGCGATGGCCGACGCGGTCGAGGACAGGGCGCCGTTCGTGCTTGTGTTTCCCGACGGCCAGGAGATCATGTTCCTGCCCACCCCCCAGGCCACAGGCGATGTCGATCTCTCGACAACGCTCGATGCTCTCCGCAAGCTCGGCCCTCTGACTTCCCCTCGTGTGCCGGTCGATCTCCAGGCATACGGCGTATCGGTAGCGGCCACGAGCGCGCTCTACGAGCCCCCCGTGGCCGCATAGCGTTTGGGCAGCAGCCCTATTCCGCTGCCCAAACCCCGTCGAATCGCCCCTGATCCCGCCCCGTCCGAGACGCCGGTCAGGCGTCGGAATCCCCGATGAACACTGGCGATCAGGGCATTTTCGACACAGATGGCGCGTCGCGTGTGAAGCGAGCGCTCTCCCACTGAGCTACGTGCCCGGAGAGGCCCGATTCTATGGGCCTGTAAGGCGGCTGATCGCCTTTCGGCCACTACCCTTGCGATTCGTAGGGGTTTCCCAGCCCCGTGGCTTGGACCCGGCGGGTCTCGTCGCCGTCGCCCCGGCTGTCGTGGGCGCTACACCACCAGGCCCGGCGGGGGGTGGGGCGCGAGCCGGGTGTGGGAGTAGACGCGAGCGAGGGCGTCGACCTGGGCCTGTGTGAGGGACCCGCCGAACGCGGGGGCGCCCCCGAGCGTGTGGTAGGCGTTTGGCAGGGCCTTGGCGATGAGGGAGAGGTCGTAGTGGCCGTCATAGATGCAGTAGATGTAGAGCGCCGAGTTGGAGCGCAGGAACCGCGCGGCTTGGGTAGTGGCCATCCCGCCTCCCGGGAGGGCTGAACCCGCAGACTCGGTGGCGAGGGCGGCCGCGGTGAACTGCCACCCGCGCTGGGTGAGGCGGGTGTAGGCCTTGAGCAGGCCGGCGAGCCCCGCGGCGGGGCCGGTGAGGGCCCCTTCGGTGGTTACCACGGCGGGCAGCGTGATCGCCGTGGCGCGGCGCTCGGCGACGGAGAGGGGCGGGAGCAGCGCGGGGGAGAGGCTGCGTGGTAGGCCCCCCGCGAGGGCGGGCCACACAGCGCGTGTCGCGGTGTCCTCGCCACTAGTGGGGGCCTGCAGCCGCTGGAGGGTGTGTGCGAGCAGCACGAGGTCCGCGCGCTCCAGGCGCAGCGCGGCGGGCCGCGGGTGTGAGCCTCCGCAGCCCGCGGCCCCCGCGGCGGCGGCCCCCGATGCGAGCGCCGCCGCGGCGAGGCGGGCGAGGCGAAGCTTCGTGGCGACCTTTGACTGGAGGAAGAGGGGCCCAACCGAAGCCGGGAGACACGCGCCTCCGGCGCTGGCCGATTTGGGGATGCGAGCGGAGCGAGTGTCTCCCCAATCGGTCCCCGTTTCGACCAGCCGGCCTACGGCCGCCTGCGCCACCCTCTAAGCCGACAGCAGGTCGACGATGAAGATCAGCGGCGCGTTGGGCGGGATCGTGGGAGGCCGCCCGGGCTTGCCGTAGGCGAGTTCGGAGGGGATCACCAGCTCGCGCCGGCCCCCCACGCGCATCCCGGCGACGCCTTTGTCCCAGCCGGGGATGACCTGGCCCTGGCCGAGCGGGAAGGTCAAGGGTTCTTTGCGGTTCCACGACGCATCGAAGACCTTCCCGTTGCTGTAGAGCGCGCCGACGTAGTTGACCGTGACGGACTCCCCCGCCTTCGCTTCGGCGCCGGTGCCCGTGATGATTTCCTTGGTCACGAGTGTCTTCGGAGCGGGGCCCTTGGGGGGTGTGATCGTGGGCTCGACGGAGAGCGGGCCGCTGGTGGGGGTGGTGCCGGTGGTGGTGGCGGGGGCGTGTTCGACGGCGGCGCTCGCCGCGGTGCTCTCGTCGCCGATCCCGATCGTGCTGGAGCCGCTGGAGCCGCAGCCGGCGATCAGCGCGGTGGCGGCGAGCGTCGCCAGACCGAGGCCGACGCGTGGGGGGAGGGGGTTGTATAGGTTCATCACGGATGCGCAGCCTAACGGAACGCGACACATTTGTGGTGAGTTGCTGGTGGAAACTCCCGCGGGCCGGCCCACTCCGGGCGTCCCCTCCAGGCGCCACTCCGGAGGGCCCCGCGCGGGGAGGTCCCGCGCGCTAGGATCAGCCGTGGACCGTGCTAGGCGGGGAGGTAGCGGTGCCCTGAACCCGCAATCCGCTCTAGCGGGGCTGAATTCCCCCCCGAGGGGTGTTCGCTCCGGTCGCTCCGCCGCTTGGGGCGTCGATGGCTCGGGTCCCCGCGCGGTGTCGGCTTGTGAACCAGGTCAGGTCCGGAAGGAAGCAGCCTTAAGCGATCCCCGGCAGGCGCAGCGGGTGTTCCCGATCTGGAGTCGCGAGCGGCGATCGGCGGACGGCGGCGAGCCTCGACGGGGGGTGCACGGTCCGCTTTGCGCTTTGGGAAGCGCTGGGACCTCGACGGGGTGCGCGGCCGCTTTGGGGAGTGCGGAGCCTCAACTGGGTGCACGGTGGCCTGCTAGGAGCAGTGCTGGAAGATCAGCCAATCGTGGCTGGAGCGGGTGAGGGTAAAGTCCGCAGGCACCTCCACGGGCCGGTGGGGGTCGTTGCGGTCGAGGATGTAGTTTTCCTGGACTTCCGTGTTGGCGGGGTCCACGTAGGTGCCCCGCGCGAGGGTCTGCACCTGGAGGTTGACGATCTCGCTGGGGGGGCTGCCCAGCCAGAGCGCGAGCAGGGGGATGGGGGCGTGGTTGGAGACCCCGATCGGCTCGCAGCGCGAGGAGATCGCGCCCTCGCGCACCAGCGCGAGGAGCGCGCCCCGGATGCGCTGCTGGCGGGCCAGTTCGTCCAGTTGGTGGTGGTCGGTGCGGTACTGGGAGGGGATCGAGACGAGCAGCCCCACGCCCGCGAGGGCGGCCACGAGCATCCACCGGCGCCGGCGCCCGCCGGGGGGCAGCTCCATCCAGCCGAAGAGCGCGCCCCCGCAGAAGACGCAGAGGATCGCGGCCGCGAGGAAGGCGTAGCGCGTGTCGATTGGCAGGCCCACCGTGGCGAACCCCGCGAACACCACCACCGCCACCACTCCCACGACCGCGCCAGGGAGCGCGCGGGTGCGCAGCCACAGCAGCGAGAGCACGCCCCCCGCGGCGGCCGCGGCGAGCCCCGCGGGCCCGAGGATTTCCCCAATGCGCCGAGGGATGTACTCGGGGACCTTCGCGATCCCGGTCTCGCGGTGAAGCGTTTCGGCGGTGTGGCGGGTGTTGGTGAGCGACCACAGCGCGTCCCCCGTCACCAGCAGGTCGCTCGCCACCCACACCAGCGGCGCGGAGGCCACGAGCAGGGCGAGCCACGCCAGCTCGTGGGGGGTGCGCCCTCCCGAGGCGAGATAGACCCAGTAGAGCCCCGAGAAGACCCAGGCCTCGGGTCGCAGCAGCCCGGCGAGGGCGAGCAGCGCGAGCACCGCCGCCCCCGCGCGGGGGCGGCGGCTCTCGAGGATGAGCGCGCTGAGCACGAGCAGCAGGTAGGGGAGGTCCACGTAGGCGCGCACCCCGTAGGAGAGGGTGGGCACACGGGTGAGCAGGATTAGCGCGGCGAGCGCCCCCGCGGGGCGGTTGAACCAGAGGGCCCCGAGGCGGTAGACAGCCCATCCGCAGGCCGAGAGGGCGAGGAAGCCAAGGGCCACGGTGACCTGTTCGGTGGCGCTCGCCCCGAGCGGCGCGAGGAGCACCCCGAGCGCCTCCACCAGGGGGTGGGGCGTGGGGGCGATGGGGATCCCGTACTGGGGGGTTTCCCCGCGCGTGAGCTGCAGCCCCCAGACGAGTGCGTAGAGGGTGTCGTAGTTGACGAATCCCACCCCCCCCACCACCCGCAGCAGCAGGGCCCCTGCGACGATCGCAAGCGCCGCCCCGGCTCGGGCGAGCGCCCCCCCCACGTGCGCGCGGCCGTGCTTGGGGGGTGTGCCCTGGGGAGGCACGCCCACATCCTCCAAGTCGCTGGGTCCCGCGGGAGGGGGTTGGGAGGGGGGGTCCACGAGTGCGGACGCTACCCGCTGGGGGAAGTGAGCGGCCCCGGGTAGACTCAGCCAGGGGTGCCAGAGAGCGAGCAACAGCAGCAGTCCCTCTACCGCCGACACCGCCCGCGGACGTTCGCGGACGTGGTGGGCCAGGAGCCGGTGGTGCGCACCCTGCGGGGTGCGGTGGAGCGCGGGAGGGTGCACCACGCGTACCTCTTCGTGGGCTCACGGGGGACGGGGAAGACCTCGATGGCGAAGATCCTGGCGGCGTGCCTGAACTGCGAGCGGGGCCCCACGGTGGAGCCCTGCGGGGAGTGCGAACCCTGCCGCGCGATCGCCCAGGCGCGCTCGCTGGACGTGATCGAGATGGACGCGGCCTCCAACAACTCGGTGGAGGACATCCGGGAGCTGCGGGAGAGCGTGGCGTTCGCGCCGGTGAGCGGGCGCAGCAAGGTGTACATCCTGGACGAGGCCCACATGCTCTCGACGGCGGCGTGGAACGCCTTCTTGAAGACGCTGGAGGAGCCGCCCCCGAGCACGGTGTTCGTGCTGGCGACCACCGAGGCCCAGAAGGTCCCCGCGACGGTGGTGGACCGCTGCCACCGCTTCGACTTCCAGCGCCCCACGGTGGAGCAGATCGCGGGCGTGGTGCGCAGGGCGGCGGCGGCGGAGTCGATCGAGATCCCCCCGGAGGCGGTGGCGGCGGTGGCGCGCTCGGCGACGGGGAGCTTCCGCGACGCGCTGGGAACGCTGGAGCAGCTGGTCACCTACAGCGGCTCCGAGATCGCCCTGGGGGATGTGCTGGCGGTGCTGGGGGTGACGGACTCCCAGCTCCTGGAGGAGGCGATCGACGCGGTGCAGGGGGGGAATGCCAGGGAGGTGCTGCTGGCGGTGGGGCGCTGCGCGGAGAGCGGCCGCGACGCGGGGGCCTTCGCGGCCGACCTCGAGGTGCGCGCGCGGGAGCTGTTGGTGGTGGCGACCCTGGGGGAGGTGCCTGCGGAGCTGTCGCTCACCCCGGAGGCCGACGCGCGCCTGTGGGCGCAGGCGGGGAGGGTGCAAACGGCCACGGTGGTGCGCCTGCTGGAGCAGCTCGGCGGCGCCCTGGAGGCGGTGAAGGCGGGCGGGGAGCCCCGCACGCAGCTGGAGCTCGCCCTGGTGAAGGCCTGCAGGCCCGAGGTCGACGGCTCGTTGCGAGCGCTGCTGGCGCGGATCGAGCGCCTGGAGGCGCAGTTGGGGGGAGGAGGGGGGAGGGTTGCGTGGGCTGCCGCTGAATACGCCCGCGCGGTCCCCGGAGCCCCCCGGGGCGCACCCGGCGGAGGAGCTGCTGGCGCCCGCGCCGGAGTCCTCGTCACCGGCCCCCGATGCGCCCGCGGCACGGCCTCCTGACGCGCTCGCGGCACCGCCTCCCGATGCGCCCACGGCACCGCCTCCCGATGCGCTCGCGGCACCGCCTCCCGATGCGCTCGCGGCACCGCCTCCCGATGCGCTCGCGGCACCGCCTCCCGATGCGCCCACGGCACCGCCTCCCGATGCGCCCACGGCACCGCCTCCGGACGCGCCCGAGCCGCCGCCCCCGGCGCACGATCTGGAGGACCTCGGCGCGCTGTGGGCGGCGGCGGTGGAGCTGGTGGGGGCGGAGAACAAGCTGCTGAGCGCCGTGCTGAAGGACGCCCGCCCGGTGGCGCTGAGCGAGGGGGAGCTCACGGTGGCGTTCGCCTCGACGGCGTCGTTCCTGAAGAAGAAAGCCGAAGACAGCGCCCACCGCGCGGCGGTCAGCGAGGCGCTGCGCCAGCTCACCGGGGAGCGGCGCCTGCGGGTGGCCTACGAGCTGCGCGAGGAGCTGCCCCCGCTCGCACAGGGAGAGGCGCCGGGGGCGCCGCGCACGGAGGAGGAGTGGGTGGCGTGCTTCAAGGAGGAGCTCGACGCGGAGGAGCTTGTCGGCGCAGGTGAGGCGATCAACGAGAGCGAATAGGAGCGAACCCATGGCCCAGCAGAGGCGACCCAACATGCAGCAGATGCTCCAGCAGGTGCAGAAGATGCAGCGCGAGATGGAGGAGGCGCAAGAGGCGCTCAAGCACGAGACCGTGGAGGCCGCCGCGGGCGGGGGGGTGGTGAGGGTGAAGGTCTCGGGGGACCTGCAGGTGCAGTCCGTGACGATCGCCCCCGAGGCGGCGGACCCCGAGGACGTGGAGATGCTCGGCGACCTGGTGCTCGCGGCGGTTAACGAGGCGCTGCGCTCGGCCCAGGAGCTCGCGGCGGAGCGGCTCGGCGGAGCGACCGGGGGCCTCGATCTGGGTGCGCTCGGCGGCCTCGGCCTGCCGGGCCTGTGAGCACCTTCGCGCCCCCCGTCCAGAAGCTCGTCACCGAGCTCTCCAAGCTGCCCGGGATCGGCAGCCGCACCGCGCAGCGCCTGGCCTTCCACATCCTGCGGGTCTCCGGCGAGGACGCCACGGCGCTCGCGCAGGCGATCCTCGAGGTGAAGGAGCGCATCGGGCTGTGCGAGGTGTGCTTCAACCTCGCGGACGAACCCCGCTGCCGCATCTGCCGCGACCCCCGCCGCGACCACGGGGTGATCTGTGTGGTGGAGGAGCCCAGCGATGTGATCCCGATGGAGCGCACCCACGAGTTCGGGGGCGTGTACCACGTGCTCGGGGGGGCGCTCTCCCCGATCGATGGGGTGGACCCCGAGGACCTGAAGATCGCCGAGCTCTACGCCCGCGTGAGCCCACCCCAGGAGGGCCCGCCCGCGGTCAGGGAGGTGGTGCTCGCCACCAACCCCACCACCACGGGGGAGGCCACGGCGCTGCACATCGCCCAGGGCCTGCACGAGCGCGCCCCCCAGCTGACGGTGACCCGCCTGGCGAGCGGCCTGCCGGTGGGTTCGGACCTGGAGTACGCCGACGAGGTCACACTTGGCAAGGCGCTCTCCGGGCGCCGCGCGCTGTAGCCGGTTGGCGGGACGTCTGCCGACGATTGTCTTGCGCCGCTAAGCAGGGGGGCGCGGGGCGCCGAAGATCAGCGCGGGACGATGCCCGTGGACGGCAAGGCCACACCATGCGAGCGCGGGACGATGCCCGGCGATGGCGAGGCCACGCCATCCGAGCGCGGGCGCCTCCCGTCGCTCGATGGCCTGCGCGGCCTGGCCGCACTGGTGGTGCTTGCGCATCACACGCTGCTCGCCTCCGAGCCCACGCTGGCGGGCCCCTACCACGACGGACCCTTCCCGGCCGGCGGCTCGGTGGGCTGGCTCCTGACCTACACCCCTCTGCACATCCTCTGGGCGGGGCCCGAGTTCGTGGTCGTCTTCTTCGTGCTCAGCGGCTTCGTTCTCTCGCTCCCCACCGCCTCGGGCGGGGGGCGCCCGCGGGCCCTCTCCTACTACCCCCGCCGCCTCCTCAGGCTCTACCTGCCGGTGTGGGCCGCGGTGGCATTCGCGGCGGCGCTGCACCTCGCCGTCAGCCACGCCTCGCTGCCGACGGCGAGCTGGTGGCTCGACGCCCACGCCGAACCGCTCACACTCGAAGCCATGCGGCAGGACGCGGGGCTGCTGTCGAAGTACACGGGGCACTGGGCCGTGCTGGACGTGCTGTGGTCGCTGCGCTGGGAGGTGCTGTTCTCGCTGGCGCTGCCGCTCCTGCTTGCGGTCGCCGTATGGGTCCCCTCGGGGAGCGGGAAGAAGAGGCACTCGTGGAGCGCCCTCGTGGCCCTCCTCTGCTGTGCGGCGCTCGCGTGGCACGGCTCCAGCGAATCGGCGCTTGCGTGGCACGGTTCGAGCGAATACTTCCTGGAGCTCCCGCCGTTCGTGCTCGGGATGGTGCTGTCCTTCCGCCTCCCGCGGATCGAACAGCTGGCGCATCGCCTGCGCGGACGTACCCGTGGGAACATCTCGGTGAAGCTCCTGCTCGC
Organism: uncultured Solirubrobacterales bacterium; assembly: GCA_963771915.1. GTDB lineage: Bacteria > Actinomycetota > Thermoleophilia > Solirubrobacterales > Solirubrobacteraceae > Palsa-744. The sequence continues at coordinate 2,115,841 of CAVYVD010000001.1, forward strand.
CCTGGCCTGCGTGTGCGGGCTGACCGCCGACTGGTGGATACCGTTCGGCGGGGACCCCGCGATGGAAGGCTTCGCGGCCGTCGTGGTGGCCCTCGGAGCCTGTCTGACGGTGGTCGTCGCCCTCGTCGTCGCATCCTTCGGCGCCTTCCTGCGCTCGCCCCCGATGGCGTGGACGGGGCGGCGCTCCTACAGCCTCTATCTCGTGCACTCCCCGATCGTGGTGGCACTGGCTTTCGCGGCGGGCGGGAGGCTCTCGCTCGGGTACCTCCTCGCCGCGATCTCCCTCTCGCTCGCGGCGGCCGCGATCTTCTTCCGCCTTATCGAGGCCCCCTCGCATCGCTTCGCGCGGGGATTCGGCGCTCGCTCCTCCCGCGTTCCCCCCGCTCGCCCCGCTCGCCCCGCCCGTCTATTCTCAGCCCGTGCGTGATCTCGTGGTGATGAAGTTCGGCGGCACCTCGGTGGCCGACGCCGCGCGCATCAAGCGCGCCGCGCGGCGCATCGTGGACAGGCGGGAGGCGGGGGCGCGCGTGGTGGCGGTGCTCTCCGCGCGGGGCAAGACCACGGACGAGCTGATCGCGATGGCGCAGGAGGTCTCCTCGGCCCCGGATGCGCGCGAGATGGACATGCTGCTCTCCACCGGCGAGCGCATCTCCTGCGCGCTGGCGGCGATGGCGATCAAGGATCTCGGCCACCGCGCGATCTCGCTGACGGGCTCGCAGGCGGGGATCGTGACCGACACCTCCCACACACGCGCGCGGATCCTCGACGTGCGCGCGGAGCGCATCCGGGCGGCGCTGGAGGAGGACCACATCGTGCTGGTGGCGGGCTTCCAGGGGGTCTCGACGACCACGCGGGACGTCACGACGCTGGGCCGCGGGGGCTCGGACACCACCGCGGTCGCCGTCGCCGCCGCGCTGGGCGCGGAGGTCTGCGAAATCTACACCGACGTTGCGGGCGTCTTCAGCGCGGACCCCCGGATCGTGCCGGACGCCCGCCGGCTGCCGGTGGTCTCCTTTGAGGAGATGCTCAAGATGGCGGCCTCCGGCGCGGGGGTGCTGCAGCTGCGCTCGGTGGAGTACGCGCGCAACCACGGGGTGCGGATCCACTGTCGCTCCTCCTTCGAGGACGGTCCCGGTACCGTGGTGGTGTCGGAAGGAGAGAACATGGACCATGCCGAGAGGCCACTCATCACCGCCGTCACCCACTCGACCTCGGAGGCGATGATCACGCTGACGGGAGTCCGTCACAAGCCGGGCGTGGCGGCGAGCATCTTCGAGGCGCTCGCGCAGGGCGGCGTCGACGTGGACATGATCGACCAGAACAGGCCCGCGGGGGACGAGTTGGCCGAGATCTCGTTCACGGTTCCCTGCGAGCATCTGCGTGAGGCGCGTGCGGCGCTGCAGCCGCTGGCCGGCGAGCTCTTCTCGGAGCTGATCGCCTACGAGGAGGTCGGCAAGGTATCGATCGTCGGCGCCGGCATGCGCTCGCATCCGGGTGTGGCCGCGAAGGTGTTCAGGGTGCTCGCCGCGGAGGGTCTCAACATCGACATGATCTCCACCTCGCCGATCAAGATCTCCTGCGTGATCCCGCGCGAGCGCGTGGAGTCGGTGGTGCGCGCGCTGCACGCCGCCTTCGAGCTCTCCGGGCCGGACACGATCCGCGCGGAGGAGCCGTTTGGGGAGCGGGCGTAGTGAGGATCGGGGATGCGGAGGCGCCGACGGAGAGCGACTGCAGCCCGAACGTACGCTGGCAAAGCTCGGCCCTGACCCGCGGGCGGCGCTGGGAGGCGCTGGGGTGCGTGGGCGCGACGGTGTGGTTCACGGGCCTGCCGGCAGCGGGCAAGTCGACGATCGCGAGCGCCGTGGAGGAGCGCCTGGTGGGGGGTGGCCGCCCGGCGTTCCTGCTGGACGGGGACAACCTGCGCCACGGGCTCAACGGGGACCTAGGCTTCGATGAGGGGGCGCGCAGCGAGAACGTGCGCCGCACGGCTCACGTGGCGCGGCTGCTCGCGGAGTCGGGCTCGATCGCGCTGGTGAGCCTGGTGAGCCCCTATGCGGCGGACCGGGAGGCGGCGGCGGCGCTGCACGCGGCGGCGGAGCTGCAGTTCATCGAGGTGTTCGTGGACGCTCCGCTGGAGCTCTGCCAGCGGCGCGACCCGAAGGGCCTCTACGCGCGCGCTCTCGCGGGGGAGCTGTGCGGCCTGACGGGGGTGGGGGCTCCCTACGAGGCGCCGGAGCACGCCGACCTGGTGCTGAGCTCGGGCAGCGAAACAGTGGATGCGGCGGTGGACATGGTCATGGACCTGCTCATCGCCCGCGGGTTGCGCCCATCGGACCCAGCCGGGGCTCGTGGCCATATAGCTCGAACGCCCTGAAGCCGGCGAAGGTCTTGTGCTCGGAGCCATGGAAGTCCGAGGAGCCCGTGGTGAGCAGGTCTAGCTCCTCGGCGATGGTGCAAAGCAGAGCGACCTGCTCGGCGGTGTGGGTGGGGTAGAAGGCCTCGACGCCGTCGACCCCGAGAGCGGTGAAGCGCTCGAGCATCGCGCGCACGGCGGCGGGCTCCCGCACGTCCCAGAATGGGTGCGCCCACACCGCGAGGCCGCCGGCGCGGTGGATCAGCTCGATCGCCTCGCCCACGGTGGGACGGGTGCGGGCCACGTAGGTGGGGACGCCCGGAACGAGGTAGCGGGGAAAGAGCTCGCGCAGGCTGCCGATCCCCTCGGCTGCGACGCGCTCCGCGTTGGCGGGGTGATCGAGCAGAGCGTGTGCGAGGTGGGGGCGCCCGAGCACCTCGCCGGCGACCTGGCGGCGGAGCAGCTCGGAGTCCTCGAGCGCGAAGCCCTCCGCGCGCAGGAGGTCGGCCATCGCCAGCACGCGCCGCTCGCGGTCGCCGCGCAGGTCTTCAAGTATCTCAGCGAAGGCGGGGTCGCGGTGGTCGACGAGATAGCCAAGGATGTGGAGCTCCTCGTATGCCTCGTCGACCGAGGAGAGCTCGGTGGCGGGGATCACCCGCACGCCGGCGCGGGGGCCCTCCTCCAGGGCCTCCTCGACGCCCGCCACGGAGTCGTGGTCGGTGAGCGCCAGCAGCTCCACGCCGGCGGCGGCGGCGGCGCGCACCACCTCGACGGGGGCGAGCTCGCCGTCGGAGTGCAGCGAGTGGGATTGCAGGTCGAAGGTGGGGGGCATCGCGGGGTCTACCGTATAGGTCTAGCTGTCCAGCGACTGCTGCAACCGCTCCAGGACCCGCACCACGCGCAGGCCGGAGTGCCCGTCGGAGCGGGGGGTGGCGCCGGTGCGCAGGCACTCGAGGAAGTGCTCGCACTCCACGCGCAGCGGCTCGACGTTGGGGATCGGGGGGAGAAGATCTCCCCGGAGCGGGCGATGTACTCCCCCCAGGAGCGCACGTCCTGGTCAAAGCCCTTGTCGTAGAGGGTGAGCTTGCCCTCTAGGCGCATGTCGTCGAACGTCGCCATCCGCCGCGCCCCGACGATCGTGAGGCGGCGCTCCTTGTGGGGGTCGAGCCAGGAGAGGTGCAGATGGGCGACCACCCCGGAGGGGAAGCGCAGGTAGCAGAAGACGACGTCCTCCACCCCCTCGCGCAGGTAGGAGCGCCCGTGGGCGGCGCACTCCTCGGGCTCCTCGCCGATCAGGTGGAGGATCACGGAGACGTCGTGCGCGCCGAGGCTCCACAGGGCGTTCTCGTCGGCGCGCAGCTTGCCGAGGTTGAGGCGGTTGCCGTACACGTAGTAGAGCTGCCCCAGCTCCCCCGCCTCGAGCAGCGCCTTGAGGCGGTCCACGGCGGGGTGGTACTCCAGCAGGTGTCCCACCATCAGCACCCGCCCTGCGCGCTCGGCGGCGGCCACGGCGCGCTCGGCGTCGGCGGCGGTGGTGGCGAGGGGCTTCTCCACGAAGCAGTGCTTGCCCGCCTGCGCGACCCGCGTGGCGAGCTCGGCGTGGGTGGGCACGGGGGTGGCGAGCACCACCGCATCGAGGTCGGGGTCCCCGAGCAGCTCCTCCAGATCGCCGGTGAGGGGCACCCCGGGGAAGCTCTGCGCCGCCAGCGCGCGCGCCCGCTCGGAGGGGTCGGCCAACCAGCGCAGCTCGCAGCCGGGGATCGCGGCGAGGTTGCGCGCGAGGTTGGGCCCCCAGTAGCCGAGGCCGGCGACCCCCACCCGAATGGGAGCCGCCCCTGCCCCCGTGCAGCCGCTGTCATTCATTGGGGATCGTCCGCGTGCGCGAGTTGGGCACCGGGCGCGTGGGGGGTGGGCCTCCATGCCCACCGACGAGCGGCAGTGGGGCAGTCCGAGCAGATCATCGCGAGGCGAGCGTATCGATCGCCCGCACACAGCGCTCGGCCGCGTGCCCGTCTCCGTACAGCTGTGGCCGCTGCACCGGGGGTTCACGCTCTAGCGCTGCGAGCGCGGCGTCGGGGTCGAGGTCCACTAGGGTGTTCCAGCCGGCCTGCACGGTCTCCACCCACTCGGTGTTGGCGCGCAGCGTGACGCAGGGCACCCCCGCGAGGTACGCCTCCTTCTGGAGCCCCCCGGAGTCGGTGAGCACCGCGCGGGCCTGGCAGAGCAGCGCGGCGAGCTCGGCGTACCCGAGCGGCTCGGTGAGGCGCACGCCCTCGATCGCGGCGAGTGCGTCCAGTAGATCCTCCTCCTCCAGGCGGACCCGGGTGCGGGGGTGCACGGGAAAGACAACCGGCCCGGGGAGCGCCCGCACGAGCTCCACGAGCGCGCGCAGGCGGTCGGGCTCGTCGACGTTGCCGGGGCGGTGGGCGGTGAGCAGCAGGTAGGCGCCGGCGCGCACCCCGTGGGCGGCGAGCGTGCGCCCGTCCGCACGAGCCGGGGGCTGCAGGCTCAGCGCGAGGTCGACCATTACGTCGCCCACGACCTCGATGCGCCCGGCGACGGACTCCGCGCGCAGGTTCTCCGCGGCGAGGAGCGAGGGGCACAGCAAAAGCTCGGAGAGGTGGTCGACGAGCACGCGGTTGCGCTCCTCGGGCATGGCGCGGTCAAAGGAGCGCATCCCCGCCTCCACGTGGGCCACGGGGACCCCCGCCTGGCTCGCCGCGAGCGCGCCGGCGAGCGTGGAGTTGGTGTCGCCATAGACGAGCGCCGCGTCGGGCCGCTCCGCCTCGAGCAGCGGCTCCAGGGCGGCGAGCATTCGCGCCAGCTGGGAGGTGTTGGAGCCGCCGCCGATCCCCAGCTCGCGGTCGGGCCGGGCGAGCTCGAGCTCGCGGAAGAAGACCTCGGAGAGCGAGTCGTCGTAGTGCTGCCCGGTGTGGACCAGCAGCTCCTCGTGCGCGGCGCGCAGCGGGCCCGAGACCGCCGCGGCCTTGATGAACTGGGGGCGGTTGCCGACGACCGTGAGGATCTTCACGCGGCGCAGCCTATGGGTTCTCGTGGACTGCGCCAGATTCGTCTGGTGGCTCATCGTACGCGACGATCTTGGCCACCGGACGGCCTGCGTGTTCGATGATCACGTCCTCGTCACTACGGGTGCTGTCAATCAGCCGCGAGAGGTTGGCTGCGGCTTCTTCCATCCCCACACGAATCATGCAGGTGATGCTACTTGTCTACGCGGCGGCGCCCACCACCGACGTGGACCAGTCGATCACGGAGCTGGGCCGCACGACGTGGCGGTTCATCCCCAGTTCCTTGGGGTTCAGTCCCAGCGCGAGCCCGACCAGCTGGGGGAGATGCAGGACGGGCATTTTCAGCTCGCGGGCGACGACGCCTTCGGCGGCGGGCTGCTGGAGGTCGAGGTTCAGGTGGCAGAGGGGGCAGGGGGTGACGAGGCAGTCGGCGTCGGCGTCCACGGCGTCGCCGAGGTGGCGGCCGGCCTGCCTGAGGGATGCCTCCTTGTTCATGGTGACGATCGGGAAGCCGCAGCACTTGCGCATCCCGGCGTACTCGATCACGGTGCCGCCGAGCGCCTCGATCACCTGCTCGAGGTAGTGATCGCGGGGGGTCTCGGCGTCGATCCCGAGTCGCTTGCGGGGGCGCACGATGTAGCAGCCGTAGAAGGGCCCCACCTTGAGGTTGGTGAGGGGCCGCTTGACGCGGGTGCGCAGCGCATCGAGGCCGATCTCCTCGACGAGCAGCCAGAGGAAGTTCTTGTTTGTAAAGGGAGCCCCGCCCGGATCCTTTTCATAGGTGAGGCCCTCCGGGGCGAGGGTGGCGTTGACGTGGGCGCGATACTCGGCGCTCGCATCCAGGCGCTCCTGGCACTCGCTCTGGGCGCCCTGGCAGGTGGAGCAGATGTTCATCATCAGCTCCGCCCCCTCGACCTGCTGGGCGAGCGCGAAGGTGCGCGCGTTGAGCGTGTCGGCGAGCTCCTGGTTGTGCTCGGCGATCACGCCGCAGCCGGTGCAGTTGGCGCGGTCGAGCTGGACGAGCTCGATATCGAGCAGGGGTGCGACGCTGGCCATCGAGCCGTGCAGCTCGGGGGTGAAGCCGCGGCTCACACAGCCGGGCCAGTAGGCGACCTTCATCAGCTTGCGCTCCCTTCCGTCGGGGACTCCACGGGATCCCCGCCGCTGGACCCTGTGAGACCTCCGCCCGCCGCGACGGCGACCGCGGCATCGTCTTGGTCTTCGTCCTCCCCGGAGATGTAGAGGTTGAGCTCATACCGTTCCGGGCGGCCCTCGACGGTCTGGTAGATCCGCTTGACGGCCTGGAGGTCGGCGGGCGGGATCTTGTGGCCGAAGAGCGCCAGTTTGATGCCGATCTTCCCGCGCGCGATCGCCTTGACGGCGGTGGGCAGGAGCGAGAGCAGCTCTTTGCCCGCGGCGGGATGGAATTTCCCGAACCACGAGTTGCCCCCGTAGGAGCGCGGTGGCAGTTCGGCCTCGTGCAGGAGCCCGTAGTCGCGCACGAGCGTCGTGAGCGCCGCCTCGTGGCGCTCGCCGTTGTTGGGGTCGACGATGTGCTGGTCGGAGATCGCGATGCGGCGCAGGCGCATGATCTGGCCCATGGGGTTGACGTCCTTGGGGCAGGCCTCGACGCACTTGAAGCAGTGGGTGCAGTCGAAGATCCCCTGGGGGTCGTCGGAGAGGTCGACGAGGCGCTCGCGCTGGCGGTCGTCGCGGGGGTCCCCGACGAAGCGGTAGGCCTTGGCGAGCGCGGCGGGGCCGATGAAGCCGGGGTCGACCTCCATCGCCAGGCAGTCCGACACGCAGGCGCCGCACTGGATGCAGGCCATGGATTGGGTGACGTCGACCATGCTCTCGCGGGGCACCACGTACTCGCGCTCGGGCACGGGCTGTTTGGCAATCAGCCAGGGGGTGACGCGCTGGATCTTCTTCCAGTGCACCGCGTCCATGTCGACGATGAGATCCTTGATCACGGGCATGTTGCCCATGGGCTCGATCTCGATCACTCCGTCCTTGGCGGAGGCGCGGGCGTGGTCGAGGTGGGTGTGGCAGGCGAGGCCGGGTTCGCCGTTGATGCGCACCCCGCAGGAGCCGCAGATCGCCGCACGGCAGGAGCAGCGGATCCCGATGGAGCCGTCGAAGCGCGCTTTGGCCTGCAGGACCCCCTCGAGCACTGAGCGGTGGGGCTCGAGCTCGATTGTGTGCTCGTCCCAGTAGGGGGCCTCGCCGGACTCGGGGTCGTAGCGGCGGACCCTGAGCTTGAACGGCTCCGGCGGGCGATGTGTCTCGGCCATCAGTACTTCCTCTCCTCGGGCTGCCACTGCGTGATCGTCACGGGGGAATAGCTCACCACCGGGCCGTCGGGGCAGGCGGTGATATCGATGTGCTTGAGCCACTCCTCATCATTGCGCTCGGGGAAGTCGGTGCGGAACTGGGCGCCGCGGGACTCCTTGCGCTCGATCGCCGCCACGACGGTGGCCTCGGCGCAGTCGAGCATGTAGCCGAGCTCGATCGCGCCGAGCACGTCCTGGTTGAAGACGGTGCCGCGGTCGTCGACGTAGGCGCGGCCGGCCTCCTCCTGCAGGCGCTTGACCACCTCGTGCGCCTTCTCCAGGCCCGCCTGGTCGCGGTAGACGGCGACGTACTGGTTCATGGTCTCGCCGAGCTCCCGCTTGATCTCCGAGATCCGCCGCGGGGGGGTGGGGCTCCCAGCCCTGCCGCGGGCGAGGATGCCGTCGATCAGAGCCACGTCCTCGCGCAGCTGCGCGTCGGCGCCCGAGCCATTGGGCATCGCCATCGCCGCGGAACGCGCCGCGGCGTGCTCGCCGGCGCGGCGGCCGAAGATCAGGGTGTCGAGCAGCGAGTTGGCGCCGAGGCGGTTGCCGCCGTGCACGGAGACGCAGGCGACCTCGCCGGCGGCGTAGAGGCCCTCGATGGGGGTGGCGCCGTTGACGTCGGTCTTCACGCCGCCCATGATGTAGTGCTGGCCGGGGCGGATCATGATCGGTTCGCGGGTGATGTCCACGCCGGCGAAGTCCTTGCCGATGTTGACGATCTCGCGCAGCGCCTCCAGGGTGCGCTTGCGGGGGACCTTGGTGATGTCGAGCCAGATGCCCGAGCCGTCGGGGCCGACGCCGCGGCCCTCGAGGATCTCGGTCTGCTCGGCGCGGGAGACCACGTCGCGGGAGGCGAGCTCCATCTTGTTGGGGGCGTACTTCTCCATGAAGCGCTCCCCCTCGGAGTTGAGCAGGGTCGCGCCCTCCCCCCGCGCGCCCTCTGTTATCAGGAGGCCGTTCTCGACGAGCGTGGTGGGGTGGTACTGGACCATCTCCATGTCCATCAGCGGAGCGCCGAGGCGGTAGGCCTGGGCGATGCCGTCGCCGGTGACGATCAGGGCGTTGGTGGTGGGGCTGTAGACCTGCCCGGCGCCGCCGCTGGCGAGGATCACGTTCTTGGCGTGGAAGGCGTCCATGCGCCCGGAGCGCACGTCGCGCGCGATCACGCCGCAGCAGCGGCCCTGCTCGTCGCGCAGCAGCGAGGTGACGAACCACTCCTCGTAGCGCTCCACGGTCTCGTGGTGGCGCATGAGCTGCTCGTAGAGCACGTGCAGGATCGCCTGGCCGGTGATGTCGGCGACGTAGGCGGTGCGCTTCATTGAGGCGCCCCCGAAGGCGCGCAGGTCGAGCAGGCCCTGCTCGTTGCGGTGGAAGGTGACCCCGATGTGCTCCAGGTGCATGACCTCCTGGGGGGCCTCGGAGCACATGATCTCGATCGCGTCCTGGTCGCCGAGGAAGTCGGAGCCCTTGACGGTGTCGTAGGCGTGGGAGTGCCAGTCGTCCTCGAGGCTGATCGCGGCGTTGATCCCCCCCGCGGCGGCCACGGAGTGGGAGCGAACGGGGTGGACCTTGCTGAGGATCGCTGTACTCGCGCCGCCCTGCGCGGCGGCAAGCGCTGCGCGCTGGCCGGCGAGACCTGCGCCAATTATCAAGACGTCATGTGCTGGCATCCGGCCGGAACTCTATTTGAAAGAAGAGGGGCCCGGCTCGCCGACCGAAGCCGGGAGACACTCGCCTTCGACCGAAGCCGGGAGACACTCGCCTCCGGCGCGAGTCCCCGTTTTCGGCCAGCATCCCCGTTTCGACCAGCGGCGGCTGCGCCACCCTCTAGGTGCCAGCGGCAGGGCGCAATGCCTGGCGGATCTGCGCGACAGTCACGACCCCGCGCAGCACGCCGTCGTCGTCGACGGCCACCATCGCCCCGAGGCGCCCCAGCCCTTCGGAGCGCAGCAGAGACTCCAGCGGTTGATCCTGCTCGATGCGGATCGCGAGGTTCTCCTCCAGCACGTCGGAGACCGGCAGCGCGGGCCGCCCGGCGGCGATCTCGGCGTCCACGCGTTCGGAGCGCACCACCCCGAGGAAGTGGCGGGTGGGGTCGACCACCGCGAACCAGGGCCAGCGGTAGCGCAGGAAGAAGTGCTCCTGGGCGTCGAGCAGCCCGGTCTCGGCGGGGATCGTGACAGGCTCGCGGTCCATCACGTCGGCCACCCTCAGCTGCTGGATGCGCTTGTTGACCGTCCCCTGAAGGACCGCTCCGGTGGCGCTCTGGTAGACGAACATCCCGATCAGCGCGAGCCATACGCCCCAGATGTCCTGGAACGCCAGCAGCATGCCGAGGCCCGCCGCGCCGAGCAGCACCCCGAAGCCCTGTCCCATGCGGCCCACCACGCGGGTGGCGTAGTTGCGATCGTCGGTGCGCCACCACAGCAGCGCGTGCGCGATCTGGGCGCCGTCGAGGGGGAAGGCGGGGACCAGGTTGAGGATCAGCACCAGCACGTTGAGCGTGGCCACCCAACTCAGCCACATCACGACGGGCGTCGTGGCGACCCCGCCGCTGCCGACCGCGACCGCGAAGAAGTGGTGGCTGCTCGCCGCGGCAGCGCCGAGCGCGACGCTGATCAGGGCCACCGCGAGGGTCACGAGCGGCCCCGCGGCGGCCACGCGCAGCTCCACCCCCGCGCGGGGCATCGGGCCGGTGCGGGTGAGGCCCCCCAGCGCCCACAGCTCGATGCCCATCACGGGGACGCCGTTGCGGCGCGCCACAAGCGCGTGGCCGAGCTCGTGCAGGATCACGGAGGCGAAGAAGGAGAGCACGATCGCGACCGTCACGAGGTAGGCGGTGGTGGGCGAACCTCCGATCGCTTCGTGGAAGTAGGGGGTGAGGGTGTCGGCGAAGTAGACGAGGATCAGGCCGAGGACCACGAACCAGCCGGCCCCCACCCCGATGCGGATGCCGAAGACGCGCGCCAGCTGGAAGTTCCTGCGTACGGGCATAGGCCTCAATGGTAGGCCGTGAGCGGCCCGGGGCGGGTGGGGTCCGGTCGTGACTGAAAGAAGAGGGGCCCGACCGAAGCCGGGAGCACGCGCCTTCGGCGCTGGCCGATTCGGGGATGCGAGCGGAGCGAGTGTCGCCCTAATCGGTCCCCGTTTCGGCCAGCCGGCCTCTAGGCCTGCACGCGGCCGCGTGCGATGATCGCCTCGAAGTCGGTGCCGGCGGGGAGGGTGCCGTACTCGAGGCCGCCGTCGCGACCGAGGCGGGAGGCGCAGAAGGCGTCGGCCACGGCGGGGGCGCCGTGGCGCACGAGCAGCGAGCCCTGCAGCGCGAGGGCCATCGACTCCACCACGCGCCGCGCTCGGGACTCAAGCGTGGCGGGGTCCGAGAACTGGTCCTTGAGGCCGTCGAGGTGGGCGTCCAGACGCCGGTCGGCGCCGCGCGCCAGATCGAGCTCGTGCAGGAACACCTCCAGGGAGCGCGGGGTGCGCACCAGCGCCCGCAGCACGTCGAGGCTCATCACGTTGCCCGAGCCCTCCCAGATCGAGGCCAGCGGCGCCTCGCGGTAGAGGCGCGGCATCCCGGACTCCTCCACGTAGCCGTTCCCCCCGAGGCACTCCAGCGACTCGAAGGCGTGGTTGGGGGCGCGCTTGCAGACCCAGTACTTGGAAACGGCGGTCGCCAGGCGCTTGAAGAGGTGGGCGTCGCTCAGCTCCTCGCTGCCGGCGAGCGACTCCGCGCCGGCCTCGTCGTAGGCGCGCGCGAGGCGCATCGCGAGCATCGTCGCGGCCTCCGACTCCAGGCAGAGGTCGGCGAGCACGTTGCGCATCAGCGGCTGGTCGATCAGGAGCTTGCCGAAAGCCGAGCGGTGGGCGGCGTGGTGGGTCGCGGCGACGACTCCGGCACGCATCCCCGCGGCGCAGCCGATCACGCAATCCAGACGGGTGTGGCCGACCATCTCGATGATCGTGGGCACGCCGCGGCCGGGCTCGCCGACCATGCGGGCCCAGGCGCCGTGGAGCTCGACCTCGCTGGAGGCGTTGGAGTGGTTGCCGAGCTTGTCCTTCAGGCGCTGGATGTGAAAGGCGTTGCGCGAGCCGTCGGGCAGGACGCGGGGCAGCAGGAAGCAGGAGAGGCCGTCGTCGGTCTGGGCGAGCACGAGGAAGATGTCGGACATGGGCGCCGAGCAGAACCACTTGTGGCCCACGAGCTCGTACTCGGATCCGGACCCACCCGCCCCCCCACCGTTCAGAGGCCGCGCCACGGTGGTGTTGGCGCGTACGTCCGAGCCGCCCTGCTTCTCGGTCATCGCCATGCCCGAAATCGCCGAGCCCTTCTCCGCGGCCGGCACGAGGCGCGGGTCGTATGTGGTGGCGGTCACCAGTGGCTCCCACTCCGCTGCCAGCGCGGGGGTGGCGCGCAGCGCGGGGACCACGGCGAAGGTCATCGTGATCGGGCAGGCGAAGCCAGCCTCGGCCTGCATCGCGGTCATGTAGAGGCCCGCGCGGGCCACGTGGGCGGCGGGCTCGCCACTGGTCCAGGGCAGCGAGTGCAGCTCGTTCTCCACGCCCATCGCCATCAGCTTGTGCCATGCCGGGTGGAACTCGACCTCGTCGATGCGGTGCCCGTAGCGGTCGTGCGTGTGCAACACGGGCCTGTTCTCGTTGGCCAGGCGCCCCCAGAACTGCTGAGGCAGGCCCCCCACGAACTGGCCCAGGGCAGCGGCGCGCTCCTTGGCCCACCCACCGCCCTCACGGTGCAGCGCCTCGACCAGCGGGAGGTTGCTGGAGAAGACGTCGACCCCCTCCAGCGGGGGGGCCTGGTTGAAGACTTCGTGGGTCTCCCAGGAGGCCGTGCTCTCGCCGGTGGACTGTGAGACGGTGGCCATCGCCGTACAGAGTAGTGCCTCGCGATAGCATCGCCGCGCGATCGTCGCGCTCCCGACGGGGGCGCCAGCGCAGGGCTGGCTCTGGCGATCGCGACCGAGCGACCCCAAGGACTCAAACACATGGCAAAGATCGAGGTAAAGAACCCCATAGTCGAGCTCGACGGCGACGAGATGACGCGAATCATCTGGTCGTTCATCAAGGAGCAGCTGATCCTGCCCTATCTGGATGTGGACCTGAGGTACTACGACCTGGGCATCGAGAGCCGCGATGCCACCGACGATCGGATCACAGTCGAGGCGGCCGATGCGATCAAGCGCCACGGGGTTGGCGTGAAGTGCGCGACCATCACCCCCGACGAGGCGCGCGTCGCGGAGTTCGGTTTGAAGGCGATGTACCCCTCACCCAACGGGACCGTCCGCAACATCCTCGGCGGGGTGATCTTTCGTGAGCCGATCGTGATCGCCAACATCCCCCGTCTGGTGCCCGGATGGACCAAGCCGATCGTGATCGGCCGCCACGCGTTCGGCGACCAATACCGCGCCACCGACATGGTCGTTCCGGGCGCGGGCAAGCTGACGCTCGCCTTCACCCCCGCCGATGGCAGCCAGCCGATCGAGCTCGACGTCTATGACTTCCCCGGCGGCGGAGTGGCGATGGCGATGTACAACCTCGACGACTCGATCCGCGACTTTGCCCGCGCCTCGCTGCGCTACGGATTGGAGCGCTGCTATCCGGTCTACATGTCCACCAAGAACACGATCCTCAAACGCTACGACGGACGCTTCAAAGATATCTTCCAGGAGATCTACGAGGCCGAGTTCAGGTCTGACTTCGAGGACGCCGGCATCTCCTACGAACACCGCCTGATCGACGACATGGTCGCCGCCGCGCTGAAGTGGGAAGGCGGTTACGTGTGGGCCTGCAAGAACTACGACGGGGACGTGCAGTCGGACACGGTCGCCCAGGGCTTCGGCTCGCTCGGTCTGATGACCAGCGTGCTGATGACCCCGGACGGCAGGACCGTCGAGGCGGAGGCGGCGCACGGAACGGTCACCCGCCACTACCGCGCCCACCAGCAGGGCAAGCCGACCTCCACCAATCCGATCGCCTCGATCTTCGCGTGGACGCGCGGCCTCTCGGCCCGGGGGCGAATGGACGACACACCCGAGGTGGCGCGCTTTGCCGAGACACTGGAGCGGGTCTGCGTGGAGACGGTCGAAAGCGGCAAGATGACGAAGGACCTCGCGCTGCTGATCGGCCCCGAGGAGTCCTGGCAGACCACGCAGGAGTTCCTCGCGTCGATCGACGAGAATCTGCAAAAGGAGATGGCATAGGCGCGGAGGGGGGCGCGAAGACTACAAACGAAGCCCGGGGCGGGCCCCAATACAACCCACCACCTCGAGCACCCAACCACCCACCTCCAGGAGATGAAGAGTTGAGCAATCCCATACGAGTCACCGTCACCGGCGCCGCCGGGCAGATTGGATACAGCATCGTCTTTCGCATCGCCTCGGGTCAGCTGCTCGGGCCCAAGCAGCCGGTCGATCTGCGCCTGCTGGAGATCCCGCAGGCGATGGGCGCGTTGGAGGGAGTCGCGATGGAGCTGACAGATTGCGCCTTCCCGCTGCTCACCGGCCTCGATCTGCACGACCGCCCGGCAGATGCCTTTGACGGCACCAACGTCGCGCTGCTGGTCGGCTCTCGCCCCCGTACAAAGGGCATGGAGCGCGCCGAGCTATTGAGCGCCAATGGTGAGATCTTCACCGTTCAGGGCAAGGCGCTGAACGCGGTCGCCGCACCCGACGTGAAGGTGCTGGTGGTCGGCAACCCCGCCAACACCAACTGCCTGATCGCGATGAACAACGCGCCCGACATCCCCCGCGAGCGCTTCACCGCGATGCTGCGCCTCGACCACAATCGCGCGATCGCACAGCTCGCGGCGAAGCTCGGCGCTCCGGTGAGCGACATATCCCAGATGGGCGTGTGGGGCAACCACTCGCCCACCATGTACCCCGACCTGTTCCACGCCAAGGTCGGCGACCGGGTCGCCGCGGATGCAGTCGATGACCAGGTATGGATCGAAGAGGAGTTCCTGCCCCGAGTGGGCAAACGCGGCGCCGCGATCATCGAGGCGCGGGGCGCCTCCTCTGCGGCATCCGCCGCCAATGCCGCGATCGATCACATGTACGACTGGGTGAGCGGCACCGACGGAGGCTGGGTCTCGATGGGTGTGCCCTCCGACGGCTCCTACGGGATCCCCGAGGGCCTGATCTGCGGCTTGCCCTGCACCTGCGCCAGCGGTGAGTGGTCGATCGTGGAGGGTCTCGACCTCGACTCGTTCTCCCGCGCGCGTATCGACGCAAGCATCCAGGAGCTGCAGGAAGAGCGCCAGGCAGTGCAGGACCTGGGCCTGATCTGACTCACCGCAAAAGAGAGCCCCGGGAGGACATGACCTCTCGGGGCTCTCGCGTTATGGACCCGTGCTAAACGCTAAGTCCGACGGATCGTCGTTCCTGGCAAGGACGCAGGAAGCGTGGCGTGCTGGCCGAAACGGGGATGCGAGCGAAGCGAGTGTCGTCTCCCGGCTTCGGTACGCGAGCGACCGAGGACGCCGCCAGGGACGACGAGACTAGGACTTAGGGTGCCAGCCGCGCCCCTCCTTCTTTACCTTGCCCTCTTCCTCGAGTGTGGGCAGCACGCGGTAGAGGTAGTTCTGCTTGATCCCCATGCGGGATGCCAGCTCGGGGATGGTGATGCCGGGCTGTGCCTGCACGAATGAGAGCGCCTGTGCCGCACGCGTGCCGCTGCCTTTGCGACGACCGGCTTTGCGCCTTGCGCCCCCGCGTCCAGCCGGCGCTGCCGCGGGAGCCGCGGCGGCGATGCTGACTTTGGCTTTGGTTTTGGTTTTCGAGCCCCGGGGACGGCCTGGTCCGCGACGGCCGGGAACTTTGCGCGCTGCTTTGCGGGTGGCTGTGGCGGTGGCTTTGGGCGCGGCGGGAGCGGCCGATCCCCCCAAGCCGTCGAGCGCGGCGACGGCTGCCTCCAGGCGCTGGTACTCCTCTATCAGCGGCTTCAGCTCAGCCAGTCGATCGGTGATCTCTCGGTGCTTCTCGTCAAGGAAGTCGGTCACAGTTGAATCCTGTTCACTCGGATTGCGTGATTTGCATCACTGGGTTACTGGATTACCTTACAACAATCACAGGTTGTTGTACTGCGGCGCAAGCCAGATGTCATTCCAGACACAGCATGGTGCGGCGGCTAAGCGTGTGGTGCGTCGCTGCCGCGCCGTCTGCTGCGGTTCGACGTTTGCTTGTCTTCCCTTTCCCCATCCCGGATTCATTTCCTTCCGGATCCCTCCGGGTCCAAGGAGATGGCTTGGCCTCCGGGTCTGAGGAAGGGGCGTCAGGGACCGGCGATGGGGCCGTCCTCCAGCAGTTCCCGCAGGCGCTCGAGCGTGTGTCTGGCCTCGCGCTCGGGAATGCCGCCCACCAACGCGCGTGAGGCCAGTGCCCCCACCGGCCCGAGTGGGGGGCGGAACTCATTGCGGTAGTCGAAGTGCGTGCCCCCCTGCTCGGCGCGGAGGGCGTATTCGGTGTGCGCCCGGGAGCGAGCCGGTCCGCGACCCTTCCACACGGCCAGTCTGCAGGGGAGGCACTCCACAAGGCGCCAGTGAACGTCGAGGCCGACTCCGCGCAGGTGGATCTGCTGCTCCATCTCATATCCCACCCGCGGCGGTCCGCCATCGGCCCACCGCAGCGCACGGTGAATTGTGACCCACTCGCCCAGGCGGTGGGGGTCCATGACGGTCTTCCACACCTCCTCGGGAGTTGCGGAGATGTGGGTGGAGAGCTCCAGGGCGCTCATCGTGCGATGCTCAGCGGCTGTACCAGGGCACGGAGATTATCCCTGCTGGGAAGCATCTCTGTGAGAGCGCCGGTCGATTCCGGGTGCGACGCTAGAGTGGCGCCTGTGTCATTCCAGGGTCCCCCGGTCTCCTCGGAGGCGCCCCCCAAGTGCGATCTGGCGATCGTCGGTGGTGGAATCCTTGGGTTGGCGCTCGCCCGCGAGCTGACCCGTCGGCATCCGCGTCTGTCGGTGTGCGTGCTCGAGCGCGAACCCGAGCTCGGCGCGCACCAGACCGGCCACAACTCCGGGGTGATTCACGTGGGGGTCTACTACCAGCCGGGTTCACTGAAGGCGCGCCTGTGTGTGGAGGGCGCGCGCGAGCTGTACGCCTATTGCGCCGAGCGGGAGATCCCGCATGAGGTGTGCGGGAAGCTGATCGTGGCGAGCGAGCACTCTGAGCTCGCCCGCCTGCAGGAGCTGGAGCGCAGGGGCCGGGCCAACGCGGTTCCTGGGCTGCGGCGCCTGGACGCGGCGGGCATCCGCGAAGCTCGAGCCCCATGCGCGCGGGATCGCGGGCCTGCACTCGCCGGCGACGGGGATCGTCGACTTCGCCGCGGTGGCGCGCTCCTACGCGAGCGACGCGCTTGAGGGCGGGGCGCGGATTGTGACGGGATGCGGCGTTCGCAGCGTGCGCGTGGGCGCTCGGGCGCTGCGCTTGGAGCACGCGCGGGGTACCACAGAGGCCGCCCACGCGCTCTTCTGTGCGGGCGCTTGGTCGGACCGGCTGGCGGTGGCGGCGGGCGCCGACCCGGACCCCCGCATCGTGCCCTTCCGCGGCGCCTACCTGCGCCTGGCGAGGGAGCGCAGGCACCTGGTGCGCTCGCTGATCTACCCTGTGCCCGATCCCTCATTGCCGTTCCTGGGGGTCCACCTGACGCGGCACATCGACGGCGAGGTGCTGATCGGCCCCACCGCGCTCCCGGTGCTGGCACGCGACGCCTACAGTCTCGGGCGGGTGCGGCGTGAGGACATGCTGGACACGCTGCGCTGGCCGGGAACCTGGCGCATGCTTGGGCGCTGGTGGCGACCGGGGATCACGGAGCTGCGCCACGCCGCCAGCAGCGCGACGTTCGCGCGGGCCGCCGCCCGCTATGTCCCAGAGCTGCGTGCCCAGGACGTGCGTCCCGCGTTCGCCGGCGTGCGCGCCCAGGCGCTGGCTCGCGACGGTCGTCTGGTGGATGACTTCGCGTTCTCCGCCACCGAGCGGGCGTTGCACGTGCGCAACGCCCCCTCCCCGGCGGCGACCTCGTCGCTGGCGATCGCCCGCTATGTCGCCGACTGCGCGGGCGAGTCCTTTGGGTTGGTCCGGTGAGACCGATCGAGGGCCGAGAATCTCGGAAAATGCGGCCCTATCCAAGAGATTGTCACAGGAAAGTGACGTAAAGGCGGCTCTTTCCGGGTAGAAAATCTTTTCCCTGCGATTTGCGAGAAGGCTCCTTGAGCGGGGGGTCGGCGGGTGCTTTGATCCCTGCCGTCGTGAGCTCACCCACCCGGCCGCACCGGGGGGAGCGATCGAGAACACGATCACGATCGAGAACACGATCAAGAGACACGGGGAGCGATCTTGGCGCAAAGAAAACAGAGCGCGCGTGGCGCGCGCAAGGTGACGTGCGATGAATGCTTTTTCCGACGCAACCTGCTCTGCGCCCTCGACCTCCCCGAGCCGTGCGCCACCTTCCGTCCCAACGCTGCTCAGCTCAGGCCTCCGCAGCAGCTGCGCTTCGTTTTTCGCCAGGAGCAGCGCCCACGCGCCGCGTGGGCCTTCCCCACCGCCCAAGAACAGGCCGCGCTGCACGCGTAGAGCCCCGATCGGCGCGACGTCCCGCGCCCGTGTGGGTCCCCTGGCGCTCCGCCATGCCCCTGGGCGGGTGCAGAGGGGTATATTGGGGTGGACCCAAGGTAAAGCTCCAGCAGAGGTGGTGGCCCGCATGGCGGCAAAAGACAGCATCGGCAAGGCTTCGGCGGCGGCTCGCGCCGCGCAGAGCAATCAGTACGTCAAGCGCATCCTCGAGGACGAGGATCTGCGCGGCAGCCTGCTCGCGGCGTACCTCGCGGCGCGCAGCGCGTACGGACGGATGAGCAACGGGACGCCCGCGACCAAGGCGCTGTTCGAGGATCGCAAGCTCCAGCGCGAGCTCGCCGAGGCGGTGGGGGCGCTGCGCGATGTCTCCACTGCGCTCAAAGAGCCCCCCCGGAGCCGGCGCCGGCGGGGAGGGCTGAGCCGCACGCTGCTGCTGGCGCTAGTCGGGGGGGTGCTCGCGCTCGCGCTCAGCGAGGGCCTGCGCTCGAAGGTGCTCGACATGCTGTTCGGAGCTGAGGAGGAGTTTGACTACAGCTCCACCACGATGCCGGTGCAGGAGGCGCCGAGCTCGGTGGGCGCCCCCTCCTCCTAGAGGGGCAAAGGCAGCCTGGAAGGCCCGCCACGCCCGACGATGGCTTCTGCTGTTGAGAGCGGCGCGCGGAGCGGGGCCACCAGGTCGCTCTCGGGCGAGCGCGCGCAGCGCATCGTCGAGGCGATGCGCCGCAGCGTCGCCCAGCACGGAACCGCGGGCTCCACCTTCGAGCGAGTGGCGCGCGAGGCGGGCGTCTCGAGGGGGCTGCTGCACTACTACTTCGGCACCAAGGAGCGGCTGCTCGCGGAGGCCGTGCGGCGCGACTGCCAGCTGCGCCTGGAGCGGCTGGAGCAGCAGCTCGTGGGGGCGCAGACGGCGGAGGACTTCATCGGGCTGATGGCCCAACACCTGCAGGAGATGATCCGCGAGGACCCCGACTTCGTTACGCTCCTGTTCGAGCTCTTCACGCTCTCGCGGCGCAATGCGGACATCGCGGTGGAGTACGCCAACCTGATGCGCACCATGCGCGAGCAGGTCGCCGGGATGCTCACGGTGGCCCAGGAGGAGGGGGTGCTGCGCCTGCACGCCGAGCCCGAGGCGATCGCCGAGATCCTCTTCTCGCTCGGGGATGGGTTCGCACTGCGGATGCTCACCGAGCCCGACCGCGACTTCGGCGCGACGGTGCGCGCCGGCATCGCCTGTGCGCGGGCGCTGCTGGCCGATTAGGAGGACCTGTCCGACAATCGGCCGATTAGGAGGACTCAAACGTCCGAGAATCGGCTGACTGAGCATGGTCTCCCCTTCTCTTCTGTGCCTGGCACTCCTATAATCTGAGTGCCAATGCCGATTTACGAGTATCGACGCCCGGACGGGAGCACCTTCGAGGTCCTCCAGTCGTTCTCCGACGAGGCGCTCACCCGCGACCCCGAGACGGGCGTGAAGGTGCAGCGCGTGCTGCACGCCCCGGCGCTGCACTTCAAGGGGAAGGGCTTCTACAACACCGACTACGGCACCCGCAACCGCCAGCGCGAGACCGCGGCCGCCGCGGAGAGCTCCTCCTCGGACTCTGGGTCCAGCTCCTCGACGGACTCCTCCTCCAGTGACACGGGCTCCTCGTCCAACGGCAAGGGCTCGGCCTCCGAGAGCAAGGCGAAGGCCGAGAAGGGCTCCTCTGCCAAGAAGTCTGAGCCGGTCGCGGCTAAGAGCTGACGGCTACCGCCGAACTGACGGCTACCCCGCCATAAACCGCGCCACGTCCGCCCGGCGCGCAGCTTCGGAGATCGTCAAGCCTTCTTCGCCGCTGGGCAGGGTCATCTGTCCGGTCGGCAGGAGCACGTGCGTCGGCGGCGTCCCCGTGACGGCCAGCGCCGCGAACATCCCGAGCAGTTCGGCACCGCTCATGTCCGAGATGATCGCCGGCGGGGCGTGCCAGGCGATCCATGGCAGGCGCAGGAAGCTCGAGGGGGAGAGCAGCTGGCTCTTCATGTCCGTGAAAAGCGCCTGCTGGTGCTCCTCGCGCTGGATGTCGGTCTCGTTGGGCGCGCACAGGTTCTCGCGTGTGCGCGCCAGCGCCAGCGCTTCCTCGCCGTCGAGGTGGTGGGTGCCGGCGGGGAGGCGCAGGGTAAAGCCGCCGTCGGCCGAGCCGCCGTCGAGGTTCGCGACGATGCAGCCCCCGGTGTAGGTGACGCCGCCCATCGCGTCGATCAGCTGGGGGAAGTTTTCGAAGTTGACTTCCACCACATGGTTGATGGGTATGCCGAGCCAGTGCTCGATCACCGAGACCGACTCCGCCGGTCCGCCGTACTCGTGGGCGGCGTTGATCTTCTGCAGGCCGTGGCCGGGGATTTCGGTGACGGTGTCCCGTGGGATCGAAAGACGCGCCGCGTGCCCGCCGCCGGTGCGGATCAGCATGATCGTGTCCGAGCGCCCGAAGCCCGTGGTTTCCGCGCCCGGTTCCTTGCTGTCCTTCTGGCGCCGGTCGGAGCCCAGCACGAGGATGTTGTTGGCCGACGTCAGCGGGTAGCCGGCGGGGTCGAGCACGCCGGCGACGTTGCTCGGCAGGGAGGTCCGCTCGAAGTGGGAGCTGACCAGGAACAGCACGAGCGAGAGCACGAGCCAGCCGGCGCCGAATGCGAGCAGGCCGAGCACCACGCGCTTGGGGGTGAGCCCTCGCCAGCGAGAGGGAGCACGCGGGGCACTGGGGTGGCGGGTCGCTCCGAGCAGCGAATCGTCGCGCACATCGCCCCCATTCCGGCGGGGGTCCGGCAGCAGCTTCCGACCCGCGCGGTAGCGGTTGTACTGCGGCTTGGGGTCGGTCTCCTGGGCCATCGACGCTCTCTATATTGGCCGAATGGTGGGCGAGGACGCGCACGTTGGGCGAGCGCCTGCAAGCGGGAGGCTCGTGGTGTGCCCCACCCCGATCGGCAATCTCGAGGACGTGACCCTGCGCGTGCTCGCGACACTGCGCACGGCGGAGGTGGTGGCGTGCGAGGACACCCGCCACACCCGCCTACTGCTGCGCCGCCACAGGATCGAGCCCCGGGAGCTCCTCAGCTTCCACGAGCACAACGAACGCGAGCGCGCCGCGGAGCTGGTGGAGCGGATGCGCGGGGGGGCGACGGCGGCGCTGGTCAGCGACGCGGGCACCCCGCTGATCTCCGACCCCGGCTGGGAGCTCGTGCGTGCGAGCATCGCGGCGGGCGTGCCGGTGGAGGCGCTGCCCGGACCGAGTGCCGCCATGAGCGCGCTCGTCGCCTCCGGCTTGCCGGCGCAGCGTTGGTGCTTCGCCGGCTTCCTCCCCCGCAAGCGGGGGGAGCTGGAGCGGACGCTGCTGCACAACCCCGCGACGCTCGTCGCGTTCGAGTCCCCACGGCGCCTCGCCGCCACCCTGGGGGTGCTCGCCGAGCACGCCCCGACTCGCCCGGCGGTGGTGTGCCGGGAGCTGACCAAGCTGCACGAGGAAGTCCGCCGGGGAAGCGCGGCCGACCTGGCGGCGCACTACCGCGAGCACCCTCCCCGGGGCGAGGTGGCGCTGGTGGTGGGTCCCGCACAGGGAGACTCCGCGAGCCGCGAGGAGGCGCTGGCGGCGCTGCGCGAGCTCGTCTCCGCGGGCGCCCGCGCGCGCCCCGCGGCGGGTGTGGTGGCGAAGCTCACCAACGTGGGCGCGAACGAGCTCTACCGCGGGCTGATGGAGAGTGCAAGCCAGTAGCCTGGGGCGGCGAGAGAGATGCCGTCCTTCTACGTAACCACCCCCATCTACTACGTCAACGCGGCCCCCCACCTGGGGCACGCGTACACAACGATCGCCGCGGACGTGCTCGCGCGCCACCACCGTCAGCGCGGGGAGGAGGTGTTCTTCCTGACGGGCACCGACGAGCACGGGGAGCCGGTGGCCGACGCGGCTCACGCGCTGGGCCTGGAGCCCCAGGAGCTCGCGGATCGCAACGCGGAGCGCTTCCGCGCGCTGGCCCCGCGCCTGGGGGCCTCCAACGACTTCTTCATCCGCACCACCGACCCCCAGCACATGACGAAGGTGCAGGAGATCCTCACGCGGGTGCGCGAGAACGGGTACGTGTACGAGGGCACCTACGAGGGGTGGTACTGCCCGCGGTGCGCGGACTTCAAGGCGGAGAACGAGATCGAGGAGGGCAGGCGCTGCCCGATCCACCACATCGAGCTGGTGCGCGAACAGGAGGAGAACTACTTCTTCAAGCTCTCCGCCTTCCAGGAGCAGTTGGAGCGGCTGTACGCCGAGCGCGAGGACTTCATCGCCCCCCGCTCGCGCTACAACGAGGCGCTCTCCTTCATCCGCTCGGGTCTGCGCGACGTGCCCCTCACGCGCCACAAGCTCACCTGGGGGGTGCCGGTGCCGTGGGACCCGGAGCACGTCTTCTACGTGTGGTTCGACGCGCTGCTCAACTACTACACCGCGCTCTCCTACGCGCGCGCGCCGGCGGATTCGAATCCCGCCCCGGGTGGGTGGGATTCGAATCCCGCCCCCGCTATCGATGCGAGCACCGATCTCACCGCGACGTTCTGGCCGGCCAACTACCACCTGATCGCCAAGGACATCCTGCGCTTTCATGCCGTCTACTGGCCCGCGCTGCTGCTTGCCGCCGAGCTGGAGCTCCCCCATCGCCTGTTCGTGCACGGGTACCTGCTGATGGAGGGGGAGAAGATGAGCAAGTCGCTGGGCAACGTGCTCGACCCGTTCGCGGTGATCGACCGCTTCGGCTCCGACGCGCTGCGTTTCTACCTGCTGCGCGACGTCCCCTTCGGTCAGGACGGGTCGGTCTCCACGAGCGCCTTCGAGCAGCGCTACGAGCGCGAGCTGGCCAACGAGTACGGCAACCTCGCCAGTCGCACACTTGCGATGGTGCGCCGCTACCGCGGCGGGGTGCTGCCCGCGGCGGAGCTCGACGGCGAGCTCACGCGCGACTTCGAGGGCCTCGCCGAGGAGGTCTCGGCGCTGCTCGACCGCGCCGAGCTCACGCAGGCGCTCGATGCGATCTGGCAGCGGGTGCGGCGCCTGAACCGCTTCGTTGAGGAGCGTGCGCCGTGGACGCTGGCGAAGGACGAGGAGAGGGCGGGAGACCTGGATGGAGTGCTCGCGTCGCTCGCCGAGGGCGTGCGCGTGGTGAGCCTCCTGCTTGCCCCCTACCTGCCGGCCAGCACCGAGCGGCTGCTGGATGCGCTCGGTGCGGAGGACCGCACGTTCGCCGCCGCCCGCCTCGGGGCCGGCATCCCCGCTCCGGCCGCCCCCGTTGGCGAACTCGAACCCCTGTTTCCCAAGCCCTGAGCGTCCGCACCGCACAACGTACCCCCCCTCCTCCCCCAAAAAAAAGAACGACCGACACAGCGTCCGACGATGATCGACAGCCACACCCATCTGGACCTCTGCGAGCCCCCCAACGCTGAGCTGGTCGCGGCGGCGGATCGCGTGGGCGTCACGCGGATCCTCACCGTGGGCACCGACGGGGCCTCCTGCCGCGCGGCGCTCGCGGCGGCGGAGGTGTTCCCGCAGGTGTACGCGGCGATCGGGAGGCACCCCAACTACGCGACGGACTTCGACGGCGCGGACCTCGCCGAGCTGCGCGCATTGGCCGCCCACCCCCGCTGCCTGGCGATCGGGGAGACGGGGCTGGACTACTACCGCGACTACGCGCCCCGCGCCGACCAGGAGCGCGCGTTCTCCGCGCAGATCGAGCTCGCGCGCGACCTGGGCAAGCCGCTTGTGATTCACACCCGCGCCGCCGAGGAGGACACGCTGGGGCAGCTGGCCAGGGAGGCGGACGGCGTGAGCGTGGTGATGCACTGCTTCTCGATGCCCACCCACCTCGATAAGTGCCTGGAGCGCGGCTACGCGATCTCCTTCGCGGGGAACGTGACCTACAAAAGCGCCCCCGACCTCGCCCAGGCCGCGCGGCGGGTGCCCGAGGATCGTCTGCTGGTGGAGACCGACGCTCCCTACCTCACCCCCCAGCCCGTGCGCAAGCATCCCAACCAGCCCGCCTTCGTGGCCCACACCGCCGCCTTCATCGCGCAGTTGCGAGGGGTCTCCATCGAGGAGCTCGGCGCCGCGGTGCAGGGGACCTCCGCGCGCGTCTTCGGATGGTGAGGGGCGCAGTGGTGGACGACCTCGTCCTTCCCACCCAGCCCACGCTGCGCCGGATGCGCGAGTTCGGGGTGCGCCCCGACCGCGAGCTGGGGCAGAACTTCCTCGTCGACTCCAACATCCTCGGGGTGATCGGGCGCGTCGCGGAGCTCGTCCGAGCGGGACGTCGCGCTCGAGGTCGGCGGCGGCCTGGGGGTGCTCTCGGAGTATCTTGCCGAGCGCGTCGCGCACGTGCACGTGGTCGAGATCGACGAGCGGCTGCGCGAGGCGCTCGGCGACGCCTGGAGCGCTTCGAGAACGTCACCCTCCACTGGGGGGACGCGATGGCGGTGGACCTCGCGGGGCTGCGCCCGCCGCCCACGAAGGTTATCGCCAACCTCCCCTACGGAGTCGCCGCCGGCGCAATGCTGCGCACGATCGAGGAGCTCCCCACGGTGGGCAGCTGGGCGGCGATGGTGCAGCGCGAGGTCGGCGAGCGTCTCGCCGCGGCGCGGGGCAATCCACGCGCCTACGGCGTGCCCTCCGTGCTCGCCCAGCTCGCCTGCGAGGTGCGCATCGTGCGCGCGATCCCCCGCACGGTCTTTTACCCCGTGCCCAACGTGGACTCCGTGCTGGTCGGGCTCATCCGCACCGGGCCCGCCGCCCTCCCCGCGCTGCGGGGCCTCGTGGTGGGCGCCTTCGCCCACCGGCGCAAGGCGCTCGCGCGCTCACTGGCTTTGGCTGGCGTGGCGGAGCGCGAGCAGGTGCGTAGCGCGCTCGCGAGCATGGGCCTGCCCCTGGATGTGCGCGCCGAGCGGCTCGCCCCCGAGCAGTTCAGCGCGCTGGCGCGAGCGCTGCTCGACGGTGGCCGAGGCAACCGAAGGATGTCCTATGAGCGCGCTCCCGCTGCGAGCGCCGGCGCCCGCGAAGATCAACCTCGGGTCTCCTTCTCGGTCCCACCCGCCCCGACGGCCGCCACGAGCTGACCACCGTGATGCAGTCGATCTCGCTGGCGGATGAGCTCACGCTCTCGGTCGCGCCCGATCGAAGCGCGGGCGGCGACGTGGTGGTGTGCCCCGGCGTCCCGGGTCCGCCCACAGAGAACCTCGCCGCCGCCGCGCTCGCGGCGTTTCGGGCCGCCACCGGCTGGGACGCCCCGCCGCTGCAACTGCGCATCGTCAAGCGCATCCCGGTCGCCGCCGGCTTGGGGGGCGGCTCGGGCGACGCCGCCGCCGCGCTGCGCCTCGCCGCGGCCGCCTCCGGGTTGCGCGACCCGACCTCCTGCAGGAGCTCGCGCGGGCTCTCGGCGCCGACGTGCCCGCCCAGGTGCGCCCCGGACGGTGGCTCGCCCGGGGGGCCGGGGAGCAGTTGGAGGGACTCCCCGACCCGATCGTCTCCCTGGGGGTGCTCGTGCTGCCGGCGGCGCGCGCCCTCTCCACCGCTCAGGTATATGCGCAGGCCGACCGCATGGAACTCGCGAGGGAGCTCTCGGAGCTCGAGGACGCTCGCGGTGCGCTCGCCCGCGCGCTCGCCGACGGCTCCCCCCTGCCGCCTGCGGAGCTCCTGGGAAACGACCTCCAGGACGCCGCCCGCGCGCTCTGTCCGGAGATCGACGCCGCCCTGCGGGATGCCCGGTCGGCGGATGCCGACGCGGTGCTCGTGGGCGGCTCCGGTCCCACCGTGCTCGGGCTCTTCGCCGGGTCCCGCGGGCCTGCCCGTGCACGCGCGGCCATGCGCGCTCAGTCCGAGCGCGTGCCCGCGCCGCTCGCCGCGGAGGCCGTGGGGGCGCGCTTCGCCGATGCGACTCCCGCCACGAGTTGACCGGAGAGGACTCCCGCCATGGGCTGACCGGCGGGGTGCACAGGACACCCCCTCGAGCGGCGCTTCGGCGAGCATGCCTTCGACGAGCCGCCGGTCCCTGAGGGAAGCACCCGGCGGACGCCTGCGCAGTAGGTAACAATTAGGAGCGCACGATGAGCGGAACGGATATCACCTACCTCGTGGCCGTCTGTGCGGCCGTCTTCAGCCTGGCGCTCTACATCGGCCTGATCCTCGCCCCCGCGCTGTCGGCCTACACGCGTCTGTGGGAGCGCGTGGCGGCGGGCCTGCTCTCGCTGTACGTGCTCGCGGTGCTGGTCGGCATCGGGGTGGCCGGGGGGCTCGCCGTCGTCTACTACACGGTCTGAGCCTTGCCCGAGCTCGCCGCCCTCGACGCGGTAACCGAGGCCGTCGAGTCGGGCGCCGGATTGCCCGAGGTGGTGCGCGCCGCCGCCCGCGCGCTCGACGCAAGCCTCGCTGTGACCGATGCCCAGGGGGGGACGCTCGCGGTGGCGGCGCGCTCCCCCGCGGAGGAGCGCGCGCTGCTCGCGGGGGGCGAGGGGGTCAGCAGCATTCCCCTGCGGGTCGCCGACGCGGTGGTGGGGGCGCTGCACCTACGCGCCCGCACCGAGCCCAGCGCCTCGATGCGGCGGCTGCTCGTGACGATGATCGCCTCCGAGGTCGAGCGGGTGCGCGCCCCCGGCCGCGCCTCCGAGAACGCCGCTGCGGACTTCCTGCGGGCGATCCTCGCCCGTGAGCTGAGCGCTCGTGAGGAGCTCCTCACGCGGGGGCGCGAGCTCTCGCTGGAGCTCCAGGACGGGGCCAGCATGATCGTCGCCCGCGCCCACCCCCAGGCGCCCACCGAGGAGGGCTGGCGTACGCGCGTCCGCGCTGTCGCCGAGCGCGGCGCCCGCGCCGTGGTGAGTCGCTCGATCGCCGCCCTCACCGAGCGCGATGGGGGCGCGCACAGTCCGGCGGGCACCCACAGTTCGGCGGGCACCCTCAGTCCGGCGGGCACCCGCTCGGCTGAGCGGGGCCACGCACCCGGCCCCGAGGGCTGGATCGGGCTGGGTGGGAGCTCCGCCGGCGCGGAAGTGCTGCTGCTGGTACCCGGGGGGGAGGAGCCCATCGCCGCGCGCGCCGCCGACTCCGTGCTGCGCGAGTTGCAGGCGGGCCTGCCCGGCTGCACCTTTGCGGTCGGGCGCAGCCGCATCGCCGAGGACCCCGCCGACCTGCCGCGCGCCGCCAACGAGGCGCTGCTCGCCGCCAACGTCGCCGAGGGTGGAGGCGCCGCCGCCAAAGGCGGGGGCAGCGCCACCGCGGGTGGTGGTCAAGAGGGCGCGCTCGCCTTCGAGCAGACCGGCGCCTACCGGCTGCTGCTCTCCACGATGAGCGAGAACCCCCGCGAGCTGCAGCGCTTCTACGCGGAGACCGTCGAGCCGCTCGTGGCCTACGACGAGCAGTACGAGACCGAGCTCGTGCGCACGCTCGAGACCTTCCTCGACGCCGACGGCAATGTCGCGGGAACCGCGCAGCGCCTCTTCACTCACCGCCACACGATCTACTACCGCCTCGAGCGCGTGCGCGAGCTCTCCGGGTTGGACGTCAGCTCCAGCGACGGCCGCGAGAAGCTCAGTCTCGGGCTGAAGGCGATGCGCGTGCTCGGCATCGCCCACACCAGCGGCCCCGCCTCCGAGGCCGGCGCCGGCGGGGGCCGCGTCCCGCGGGGGTCCTCAAGGCGGAGTTGAGATCCCTCATGCCGGGCTCGCGCGCGGTCGATGAGAGTGGCTAGGATGAAAGGTATGCGCCATCCGCCGGTGAATGGATTCTTGCAACCACCCTCGCCGGTACGCTGGCGCGCGTAAGGCGATCTCAACCCCTGGGGGGTCGTCCAATGGCAGGACATCAGGTTTTGGTCCTGAGAATCGGGGTTCGAGTCCCTGCCCCCCAACCTACGCAAGCTCAATCCCCTCCGCCCGCGCTCCGCGCGGGGCGGTTTCCCCAGGAGGGGAGGGGAGGGGAATGGTTGTACCTGCCCCCCAACCTACGCAAGCTCAATCCCCTCCGCCCGCGCTCCGCGCGGGGCGGTTTCCCCGGAGGGGGAGAATGATTTTCCCTGCCCCCCTATGTCTATCGTGTCCGCAATGATCCCTCCGACGGTGGTTGTCTTGGCGGCGGGGCAGGGGACGCGCATGCGCTCGGACGTGCCGAAGGTGCTGCACGAGCTGTGCGGCAGGCCGATGGGGCTGTGGCCGGTGGTGGCGGCGTTGGAGGCGGGCGCGGGGAAGGTCGTGGTGGTGGACTCGCCGGCGCGGCCCCTGGCGGAGGTGTTGCCTGCCGGGGTGGAGCTGGTGATACAGCCACGCTCCAACGGCACCGGCGGGGCGGTCCTCGCTGCGGCCGATGCGATCGACCCGGCGGGGACGGTGGTGGTGTTGAGCGGGGATGTGCCGCTGGTGAGCGCCGCGGCGATTGCCGAGTTGGTGGAGGCGCATGCTCGCGGCGGCGCGGCGGCGACGATGGTCACGACGGTGGTGGAGGACCCGAGCGGCTACGGGCGCGTGGTGCGCGACGAGCGGGGCGCGGTGGCGCGTGTGGTGGAGACCAAGAAGGCGGGGGACGCCACCGCGGAGGAGCTCGAGATCCGCGAGGTCAACACGGGCATCTTCGCGTTTGCGGGAGACGCCCTACTGGGGGCGCTGCCGCGCCTGAGCGCGGACAACGCCCAGGGAGAGCTGTACCTGCCGCAGGTGCTCGACCTGCTGCGCGCCGACGGGGCGACGGTGGTGGCGCACACGGTCGCGGACCCGAACCTGATGCTGGGGGTCAACGACCGCGTGGCGCTTGCCCAGGTGCGAGCGCTCGCGCAACGCGCGATCCTGGAGGAGCACATGCGCGCGGGGGTGACGATCGTGGACCCCCTCGCCACCTGGGTCGACGTGAACGTCCGAATCGGCCGGGACGCCCGCATCGAGCCGGGCACAGCGCTGCGCGGGGCCACCGAGGTGGGCCAGGGTGCCATCGTGGGTCCGCACACCACGCTCACCGACGCGCAGGTCGACGAAGCCGCCACGGTGGGCCCGCACACGACCGTGATCGACTCCCACATCGGTGAGCGCGCGATCGTGCGGGTGGCGTGGGTGGAGCGCGCCACGGTGCACGCGGGCGCGAGCGTGGGCCCCTTCGCATACCTGCGCCCCGGGGCGCTGCTGGGAGAGGGCTCCAAGGTGGGGACGTTCGTGGAGGTCAAGAACTCCGACATCGGCGCGGGCGCGAAGATCCCGCACCTCTCCTATATCGGCGACGCCGACGTGGGCGAGCGCTCGAACCTCGGGGCGGGCACGATCACCGCCAACTACGACGGCCACGCGAAGCACCGCACCACGATCGGCAGGCGCGTGCGCGGCGGGGTGGACACCGCGTTCGTCGCCCCCGTGACCGTTGGGGACGACGCCTACACCGCGGCGGGCTCGGTGATCACCGAGGACGTGCCCCCCGGCGCGCTGGGGGTGGCGCGTGCGCGCCAACAGAACCGCGAGGGGTACGCACAGCGTCGCGATAGCGCTTTACACTCCGAGGAACGATGAGCAGCGTGATCGACACGCGCACCCAGACCGCGGCGACGAGCCTGCCGATCGATTACAACAAGCGGCTGATGCTGTTCGGCGGGCGCGCCAACCCGCAGCTGGCGGTGGACATCGCGGGCAAGCTGCAGATGGACCTGGGCCCGGTGACGTTGAAGACGTTCTCCAACGGCGAGGTGTACTGCCGCTACGAGGAGTCGATCCGGGGGGCGGACGTGTTCATCGTGCAGTCCACCTGCGGCAACCGCCAGACGGGGGTGACCGCCAACGACTCCCTGATGGAGCTGCTGTTCATGATCGACGCCGCCGTGGGCGCCTCCGCGCACCGCGTGATCGCGGTGACCCCCTGGTTCGGGTACTCCCGCCAGGACAAGAAGTCCGCCCCCCGCGAGCCGATCTCCGCGCGCCTGGTGGCGCGGATGCTGGAGGCCGCCGGCGCCGACCGGGTGCTGACGATGGACCTCCACGCCGGCCAGATCCAGGGGTTCTTCCAGAAGCCCGTGGACCACATGACGGCGCTGTTCATGCTCACCCAGTACTTCGAGGACCTCGGCCTCTCCGATCTGGTGGTGGTGGCCCCCGACGCGGGCCGCGTGAAGCTCAACAAGAAGTTCGCCTCCAAGATCGGCGCGGAGCTCGCGATCCTCGACAAGGAGCGCCCCGCCCAGCAGGTGGCGGAGATCGCGTACGTGATCGGCGACGTGAAGGGCAAGACGGCGGTGATCGTAGACGACATGATCGACACCGCGGGAACGCTCGCGGCGGCGACCCAGACGGTCTACGAAGCGGGCGCCAAGAGCGTCTACGCGGCTGCCACCCACGGCGCCTTCTCGGGCGCCGCCTTCGAGAACCTCACCGCCTGCGGGTTGAAGGAGATCGTGGTCACCGACACCATTCCCGTCCCCTCCGAGCGCCCCGAGAACATCCGCGTGCTGCCGTGCGCGGAGCTGCTCACGGACTCGATCCGGCGG
The DNA here is from genome assembly GCA_963771915.1 of uncultured Solirubrobacterales bacterium. Lineage (GTDB taxonomy): Bacteria > Actinomycetota > Thermoleophilia > Solirubrobacterales > Solirubrobacteraceae > Palsa-744. The sequence continues at coordinate 2,146,642 of CAVYVD010000001.1, forward strand.
ATCTTCACCGACGACTCGGTGAGCGAAGTGTTCGGCGGCGAGAACCAGCTCTTCTGAAACGCGCCGTCCTCATCGCGATCGGGGTGGTGCTGTTCCTCGCGATCAGCGGGATGCTGGCGCGCTTCTTCTCCGCGGAAAACGTGGAACGCGACCACGAGTGGGCGCTGATGCAGGCAGAGGCGGGGGGCGCCTGGCGAGCCATGCTCTACCAGCTCACGGGCTGCAGCGCGAGCCCCTCCTGCACGGCGACCGTGCGGGCGGACGCCGCCACCCTGCGCCGCCCGGGATCGGTGGTGATCCTCTCGACGCAGTCCACCACCGACCACTCGCTCACGGGCTCCGTCGGCGAGACGCGGGTGGCATGGAAGGTGAGCGGGCGCTACCCCGTGGTGCAGTGCGTGCGCGTGCGGCGCTCGGGCAACTTCTTCACGGGCATCTCGATCTCCCTGCTGCGGGTGGGCCCGCGGATCGGGAGCACCGCGGATTGCTAGAGTCTCCAAGCCGCCCATGGCCGACCAGACCGCCACCCAGCTCGATGTACGCCGCCGCGAGTCCTCCGGCTCGCGCGAGGCCCGCCGCGTGCGCCGCGCGGGCCGCGTGCCGGGGGTCCTGTACGGCGGTGGGGGGCAGCCGCTGAGCTTCGACGTGGACGCCCGCGAGCTGCGGCTGGCGCTGGCCAGGGCGGGTGCCGTGCTGGACCTGAGCGTGGACGGGGCCAAGCCCACTCCGGTGATGCTCAAGGAGGCCCAGCGCCACCCCGTACGCGGGGAGACCGTGCACGTGGACCTGCTGCGGGTGCGCCTGGACAAGCCGATCCACGCGGTCGTGGCGCTGGAGCTGACGGGCGCGGAGGAGTCCCCGGGCGCCCGCGAAGGCGGGGTGCTTGAGCAGATCACGCGCGAGCTGAACGTGGAGGCACTGCCGACCGCGATCCCGGAGGCGATCGTGCACGACGTCTCGGGAATGCAGATTGGGGAGACCCTCGTGCTCGCCGCGCTCACCCCCCCGCCGGGGGTCGCCCTGCTGGACGATCCCGAGGAGACCGTGCTCGCGACGCTCACTCCTCCGAGACTGCAGACGGAGGCGGACACCGAGATCGAGGCGGAGACCGTCCTCGTCGGCGAGGCGGAGAAGGCCGAGGGAGCCGAGGGCTCCTCGGACGGGGAGTAGCAGGCCCCTGCGACGCCCGCTGCCGCGGCCATTCGCCCGCGCACGCACGCGCGGCGGCTCCGGCGGCGCGGCGAGCGAGTGGCTGATCGTCGGGTTGGGCAACCCCGGCAGGGAGTACGCCCGCACGCGCCACAACGTGGGGTTCATGGTCGCCGACACGCTCGCCGAGCGCTGGGGTCTGCCGCGGCCGAGGGCCCGCTTCAGGGGCCTCATCGCGGAGGGGCGGGTCCCCCGTCGTGATGGCGAGGCCCACCCCTCCGGGGCAGCCGGCCTGCCCGGAGGAACCGGCCCCTCCGCAGAGGCCGGCCCGCCTGGGTGGACCCCCGCGGGCCGGGGGATACCCGTCGCGGTGCTGTGGCCGCAGACCTTCATGAACGAGGCGGGCCGCTCGGCGGGCCCGGCGCGTGGTTCCTACAAGCTCCCCCTGGAGCGGGTGGTGGCGGTGCACGACGAGATCGACATCCCCTTCGGGGAGGTCCGCGCGCGCCTCGGGGGCGGTCTGGCGGGCCACAACGGCCTGAAGTCGCTCAAGCACGAGCTCGGAGGCGCGGACTTCTGGCGGGTGCGCGTGGGCGTGGGCCGCCCCGACTCCACCGACCCCGAGATCGTCTCCGCGCACGTGCTCGGGCGCTTCCGCGAGAGCCCCGAGGAGGTCCGCGAGCTGGTGGAGCACGCGGCCGACGAGGTGGAGCGCCTGGTGGTGGGCTCATGAGCCTCGGATCGCTGCTTGGCCTGGTGCGCTCATGAGTCTCAGGCCGCTGCTCGGCCTGGTGCAGGACGACCCCTCGGGGGAACGCCTGGCGCGCGAGGGGGGCCACGCGTTCGTGTCCGCCTCGCTGCGCCCCTACCTGATCGCGGGCCTCGCCGAGATCGGCCTCGCGGGCCCCGGTGGGCCGCGCCCGACGCTGGTGGTTGTCGGCGACGACCGCGCGGCCCGCGAGCTCTCGTTGGATCTGCGCGCCTGGCTGTTCCCCCGCAGGGTCCGCTACTACCCCTCCAGGGGGGTCGCCTACGAGTCCCATCTGACTCCCCCCGCGCACCTGATCGGACTGCGGGTCGCGGCGCTGGATGCCCTGCTCGAGCAGACCGGCCCCCCCGGTTCCGCCGGCGAGCCCGAGGCGGGCGCGGGTGCCCCGCCGGCCGCGGCCTCCCGAGGGCGGGGCGGCGAGCGGGAGCCCCCGGTGGTGGTGGTCTCCGCGGTGGCGCTCTCGGAGAAGGTGCCCGACCCCGCACTGCGCCCCCGCTCGTTCACCCTGCGCAGAGGCGAGCTGCTCGACCTGGAGGAGTGTGCCGAGGAGCTCGTGGCGGCGGGGTACGAGCGGTCCGATCAGGTGGAGGAGCGAGGGCAGTTCGCGGTGCGCGGAGGGATACTCGACATCTTCCCCGCGACCGAGGAGCGCGCGGTGCGGGTGGACATGTTCGACGTGGAGATCGAATCGCTGCGCTGGTTCTCGACCTTCACGCAGCGCTCCCTGGGGGAGGTGGAGGAGGTGGAGATCGCGCCCGCGGCGGAGCTCGCGGCCGAGCACCGCGAGCTGGCGGAGATCGCCGCGCTGGGGGATGCCGCCGAGCGGCCGGACATCGCGGAGCTCCTACCGGTGGAGCGCTTCGGGGCGCTCCTGGATCTGCTGGGAGCGGATACCGAGGTGCTCGTCGCCGCCGAGGAGGAGCTCGGCCCGGCGCTGGATGACCACTGGAGCGACGTGTGCGCGGCATTTCACGACGCCGACGCCCACCACCTCTATGTCAGCCCCCAGGAGATCTACGGGGCGCTGGAGGCGCGTACGCGCATCTGGCTCTCCTCGCTCTCCTCCGGCCAGCAGCTCGAGCTGCGCGCCCAGTCCGCGGACACCGCGGCGCGCTCGCTGGCGGAAGCGGAGCCCCAGCTGGAGAAGCTCGTGCGCTCGGGCTACCGCACCGTGGTGGCCTTCCCCCGCCGCGGGGAGGGGGAGCGCGCGGCGTACAACCTTGCGCGTCTGAAAGCGACGTGGTTGGGGGAGACAGCTGCGCGCGCGGGCACACCCGGAGGCAGTTCTGTGCTCGACTCCGACGGCGCGGCCCCGACGGAGTCTCACTTGCGCCCCGGGGTGGACGTGAGCGCCGCGCCGCTTCAGGCCTCGCTGCGCTTCGCGGCGGCCTCGCTGCGCGAGGGCTTCATCGCGCCCTCCCTGAAGCTCGCGGTCTTCCCCGAGCACCGCCTGCTGCGCCGCCGCCGCGCCGAGCGCACCGCCGGCGCGGGACTCGATGGCGGTTCGCGCCGAGGCGCGCTGCGCTCCTTCACGGAGCTGCGCACCGGGGACATCGTGGTGCACGAGGACCACGGGGTGGCGCGCTTCGCGGGCTTCGAGACCCGCACCGTGGCGGGGGTCACGCGCGACTACCTCTACCTTGAATATCAGGGCGACGACCGCGTGTTCGTGCCCACCGAACAGCTCGCCAAGATCTCGCGGTACGTTGGGGCCGGCGGCGAGCACCCCCCGCTTTCGAAGTTGGGGGGCTCGCGCTGGGATGCGATGAAGGCCCGCGCGCGCCGCGCCGCGCAGGAGCTCGCGGGCGAGCTGCTCAGCCTCTACGCGGAGCGCCGGCGGCGCTCGGGGCACGCCTTCGAGCCGGACTCCGAGTGGGAGCGCGACCTGGAGGAGCGCTTCCCATATACGGAGACCCCCGATCAGCGCGAGGCGATCGAGGCGGTGAAGGCAGACATGGAAGCCCCCCGCCCGATGGATCGCCTGATCTGTGGGGATGTGGGCTACGGCAAGACCGAGGTCGCGCTGCGCGCGGCATTCAAGGCGGCGACACAGAGCAAGCAGGTGCTGCTGCTCGCACCCACCACGATCCTCGCTCAGCAGCACTACGGCACCTTCTCCGAGCGCCTCGCCGACTACCCGATCACGATCGAGCACGTCTCCCGCTTCCGCACCCCCGCCGAGCAGAAGACGGCGATCGTGGGCTTCGCCAAGGGGGGCGTCGACATCCTGATCGGCACCCACCGCGTGCTCTCCCGCGACGTTCGCCCGAAGGACCTTGGCCTGCTCGTGGTCGACGAGGAGCAGCGCTTCGGGGTCAAGCAGAAGGAGCTCCTGCGCCAGCTCAAGCTGAAGGTCGACGTGATCTCGATGTCCGCCACCCCGATCCCCCGCACCCTGCAGATGTCCCTGGCGGGGCTGCGGGACATCTCCGTGATCGAGACCCCCCCGGAGGGGAGGCGGCCGGTGCGCACCTATGTGGGGGAGTACGAGGAGGAGCTCGTCAAGAACGCGATCCTGCGCGAGCACGAGCGCTCCGGGCAGGCCTTCTTCATGCACAATCGCGTGGAGTCGATCGAGGAGACAGCGGAGCGCCTGCGCGCGCTGTGTCCCGGCGTGCGCTTCGCGGTGGCCCACGGTCAGATGGCGGAGGGGGAGCTGGAGAGCGTGATGATGGACTACCTGCGCGGCGGCGCGGAGGTGCTCGTGTGCACCTCCATCATCGAGTCCGGCATCGACATCCCCCAGGCCAACACGCTGATCGTGGAGCACGCCGACCGCTTCGGCCTCGCGCAGCTCTACCAGATCCGCGGGCGCGTGGGGCGCAGCCGCGAGCGCGCCTACGCCTACCTGCTCTACGACTCCGCTGCGGCCCTGACCCCCGACGCCGCGCAGCGGCTCTCGGCGCTCTCGGACTACACCGAGCTCGGATCGGGCTTCAAGATCGCGATGCGCGATCTGGAGATCCGCGGGGCGGGCAATCTGCTGGGCGACGAGCAGTCCGGGCACGTGGCGGCGCTGGGCTTCGAGCTGTACATGCAGATGCTCGACGAGGCCGTCCGCGAAGCCGGACCGGCCGAGGGCGAGGACGGCGAGGAGCTGCCCGAGCCGGTGCGTCTGGACGTCAACGTGGATGCCTATGTGCCGCCCGAGTACGTCCCCTACGAGCAGGCCAAGATTGAGATCCACCGTCGTGTCGCCGGCGCGCTGGAGGTGGCCGACGTGGAGCGGCTACGCGAGGAGCTCGAGGACCGCTTCGGCCCGGTGCCCGAGCCGCTGGCGAACCTGCTCGCGCTGCAGCGCGCCCGCATCAAGCTCGGCCAGGCGGGCGCGCGCTCGGTGAGTATTCGCGGCGAGCGCCTCGCGGTGACGCCGATCGATCTCGACTCCGCCCGCGCCAGGCGCCTGCGCGAGCAGCTACCGGAGGCGCTGTACGAGTCCGGCCGCTCCCAGGTCTCCGTGCGCGTTCCCCGGGAGGGCCCCGAGCGCTTCCCCGCGGTCGTGCACGCCGCGGACGTGCTGCTTGCGGTGGTGCGCGAGGCGGCGTAGGACGGTTGCCCGCAGCGGACGTACCGGCCTGCCCACCGGCTCGACGGGCGCCGTCGCCGACCGGGCGCGGCGGTTGCGAGCGGGGTACTTAAACAGGATTTATAGTTTTCCGCTAGAGTGCTCCGCGTTGTGTTCAAGCCGACTCGTTGGATCGCGGCGCTAGGCGCCGTTTTCTTTGCCGCTGGGGGGCTCGCCGCGTGCGGTGGGATCCCTGGCGACGCCGTGGTGCAGGTCAACGGCCAGTCGATCAGCAAGGAAACCTACGATCACTGGCTGGGTGTCGCGGCCGCCGCCAGCGCCGGCGCGGTGCCGGGACAGAAAGCGCCCAAGCCGTTTCTGCCCGATCCACCCACCTATATCAAATGCATCGCCCACCTCAAGGAAGTCGAACCGAAGCCCGCCAAGGGCCAGCAGCCGAAGGCCGAAGGGGCGCTGAAAACGGAGTGCGAGCAGCAGTACAAGGCGTTGCAACAGCAGGTGCTGGGTTTCCTGATCTCGGCCGACTGGGTGCTCGGGCAGGCCGAAGAACAGGGTGTCAAGGTCAGCGATAAGGAAGTGACCGCGCGCTTCAACCAGCTCAAGAAACAGCAGTTCCCCAAGGAAGCCGAATTCCAGAAATTCCTGGCGAGCACCGGACAGACCGTCTCGGACCTGCTTCTGCGGGTGAAGCTCAGCATGCTCACCACCAAAATCCAGGAAAAGGTCACAAAGGAAGCCAAACAGAAGGTGAATGAAGCGGCGGTGACCAAGTACTACAACGAACACAAAGCCCAGTACGGCAAGCCCGAAACGCGCGACCTGCGGCTCATCCTCACCAAAGGCGAAGCAGCCGCCAGTCAGGCCAAGAAGGAAGTCGAATCGGGCAAGAGTTTCGCGAGTGTCGCCAAGAGCAAATCGATCGACCCCACCAGCAAGAGCAACGGCGGCGAAACGCCGGGCGTGGTCAAGGGTGAGGAGCAGAAGGCGCTCAGCGAAGCGGTCTTCGCGGCCAAAGTGGGTGTGCTGAGCGGTCCGGTGAAGACGCCCTTCGGCTACTACGTCTACGAAGTGAAGGCCATTCACGCGCCCACTCAGCAGAGCCTCGCGCAGGTCAAGGAATCTGTCAAGCAGCAGCTCGCCGCCACGCAGCAGCAGAGCGCGCTCGCGAAGTTCGTCAAGGAATTCCGCAAACGCTGGGAAGGGCGCACGGAATGTCGCACGGGGTACGTGGTCCAGGACTGCAAGCAGTACAAGGCGCCGAAGACCACCACCACGAGCGGCGGAGCGGTCGCGACCCCGAGCGGCTAGCGCGAGGATCGATCGCCCGGCCGAGCGTGTGAGCGGCGGCGTCCAGCGATGAGCCAGATCGACAGAGTCCACGCCCGCCAGATCCTCGACAGTCGCGGCAACCCGACGGTCGAGGTGGACATCGCCCTGCGCTCCGGAGCCCACGGCCGCGCCGCGATCCCCTCGGGGGCGTCAACCGGCGAGTTTGAGGTCACCGAGCTGCGCGACGGAGGGGAGCGCTGGGGAGGGAAGGGCGTGGGACGCGCGGTGGCCGGTGTGAACGGCGAGATCGCGGACGCCGTACGCGGCTTGGATGCGGGCGACCAGGCCGCCCTGGATGGGGCGCTGATCGAGCTCGACGGCACCCCCAACAAGTCGCGGCTGGGCGCCAACGCGATCCTTGGGGTCTCCCTGGCCGCTGCGCACGCCCAGGCGGCCGAGGAGGGCCTCGAGTTGTGGCGCCACCTCGGCGGGGAGGACGCCCGGGTGCTTCCGGTGCCGATGATGAACGTGCTCAACGGCGGCGCCCATGCGGACAACAGCGTGGACTTCCAGGAGTTCATGGTGGTGCCCTGCGGCGCGGAGAGCTTCTCGGAGTCCCTGCGCATGGGGGTAGAGGTCTTCCACGCGCTGAAGCGCACCCTGCACGAGCGGGGCCTCTCCACGGCTGGGGGGGACGAGGGGGGCTTCGCGCCGGACCTGGCCTCCAACGAGGAGGCGCTGCGGATGCTCCTCACCGGCATCGAGGCCGCCGGGTACGAGCCCGGCGTGGACGTGGCGATCGCGCTGGATCCCGCCACCAGCGAGCTCTACCGCGGGGGGGCCTACGTGCTCGAGCACGAGGGCCGCACACTGAGCGCGGCGGAGCTCGCCGACTACTGGGCCGACCTCGCGGGGCGCTACCCGATCCTCTCCCTCGAGGACGGGATGGCCGAGGAGGACTGGGACGGCTGGAGGACGCTCACCGAGCGCACCGGGGAGCACCTGCAGCTCGTGGGGGACGACCTGTTCGTCACCAACACCGAGCGCCTGCGGCGCGGTATCGAGCTGGGGGTCGCCAACTCGATCCTCGTCAAGGTCAACCAGATCGGCACCCTCACGGAGACCCTCGCCGCGATCGCGCTGGCGCGCGAGGCGGGCTACACCGCCGTCATGAGCCACCGCTCGGGGGAGACCGAGGACGTGACGATCGCCGACCTCGCGGTGGCCACGGGCTGCGGACAGATCAAGACCGGCGCCCCCTCGCGCTCGGACCGCACCGCGAAGTACAACCGGCTCCTGCGCATCGAGGAGCAGCTCGGCGCCGACGCCGAGTTTCCCGGGCGCTCGGTCTTCCGCGGCTAGAGGGTGGCGCAGCCGGCCGTAGCCGGCTGGCCGAAACGGGGACCGATTAGGGCGACACTCGCTCCGCTCGCATCCCCGAATCGGCCAGCGCCGAAGGCGCGTGTCCCCCGGCTTCGGTCGGGCCCCTCTTCCTTCAGTCGAGGGTGGCGGAGCCGCGCCGGGCCCCTCTTTTTTCTTCGTCGGCAGGAGCTCGGCCGGGGAGGGCGAATGCGAAGGGGATGGCCACGGCTTCAGCCCATCCCGCTCGGCGACGCTCCGCCGGGGCGCACATACGCTGGGACCGTCTGGGCCGCATGGCGATGCTGTGTGTGCTGGTGGCGCTGCTCTACCTGTACCTGAGCGCCGGGGTCTCGTTGCTCTCCACGTGGAAAGAAGTCAGGGGCGCCAGCGCCCAACTGGGGGCGCTGGAGCGCCAGCACACGGTCCTGGAGGCTCAGCACGCCTCCCTGACAAGCCCGGGGACGCTCGTGGAGGAGGCCCGCCGCCTCGGCATGAGGCGCCCCGGCGAGCAGACCTACATGATCACCGGCCTGCCCTCCAATTGAGCGACCCCCCCCTCCTCCTTTCCTCCGGCGGGGGGTTCCGGTGGCGGCTGCTACTCTCGCGCCCCGTGTCGGGCTTCGAGAACGCGATCTACCAGTGGCATCAGGGTGAGCGCCGCCTCAGGGAGGCCCCGCCGGAGCGCAGGGCGCTGCTGGAGCGAATCGCGGAGACCCTGGTGGCGGAGCTGCGCAGGCGCCTGGGTGGGAGGTTCTCCGCGGAGGAGCTCGCGCAACTTTACGGGAGGGGCACCTCGTGGTGCCTGCAGTTGGCAATGGACACGGCCCCAGGGGATCCCTGGGCGTGGGACTCGGGCATCGTGGTCGACGCCGCCTTTGGGAGATACCTCCGCGAGGCCGCCGACTACGCCGGGGGACGGCGGGTCGCGGCCGAGCGGTAGGGCGACGTCCTAATCGTCGGTGCCCACGCGGCGGATGATTATCTGGTCCTCCTCGATGAGGACCTCGACGGGGCGGTGGCCGGCCCAGTGCTCGGCGTAGATAGGGTTGTCCTGGACGGCGGGGTCGAGCCAGAGGCCGTAGCCCTCCTCCCCGTGCTCGAAGGTCCCCTCGAGCGGGCCGCTGGCGCGTGCGGGGGAGCGCCGCCGCCCGCGTCCACCACGCCGGCTGCGCCGGCGGGTCGGGGTCTCCTCCTCCTCCTCCTCCTCGTCCTCCTCGGCCTCCTCCCCCCCGGCCGCTGCGCGCTCGGCCCGCTCTGCCCGCTCGCGCTCCGCGGCCGCCTCGGCCTCGGCTCGTGCGCGCTCGGCCTCCTGCGCGGCGGCCTCGAGCTCGGCGGCGATCAGGGCGTCGTCCTCAGCGCGGAGGTCGACCTCCTCGTGGAAGTCGACCACGGCGGCGCCCGAGGTGGGGTCCTCGTCGCTGGTCAGCTCGTTCTGGCGCTTGAACTGCTCGATCTCCTGCACGGTGACCTCGAGCTGGTGGGCGACCCAGGCGTCGGTGCGACCCTGGCGTACCCAGGCGCGGATCTGGTTGAGTTGTGGGCGCAGAGACTTTCGTGCCATGGACGGTCCGGGAGACTAGCGCATAAGGCTCGTGGATCGCCCCGGCAGCGACTTCGGAGGCCGCCATGACAGAAATCCGGAGTGGTGCGCGTTATTTGCACGGGCCCGTGGACCGCCGGACGAGGTCGCCTTCCCCGGGCTCCCGGACTATATGCTTGACACGAGCCTCGGTCCGGGGGTAATCGCGCCGATTGCCTTCGGCCGAAACGGAAGGTGCACCAATGCTGGTCCTGACGCGCAAGACCAATCAGAGCATCATGATCGGCGACGATGTCGAGGTTTCGGTGCTGTCCGTCGTCGGCGAGAAGGTCCGCATCGGAATCCAGGCGCCCCATGACGTGCCCGTCTTCCGGACCGAGATCTACCTGGAGATTCAGCGCCAGCAGGCCGAGGGCAAGCCCACCGAGGAGGTCCGCTCCGAGGTGGAGGATGCGATTAAGGACCTCGGCGAGAGCTGATCGAAGAGCGAGGGCCCGACCGAAGCCGGGAGACACGCGCCTTCGGCGGGAGTCCCCGTTTCGGCCAGCCGGCCTGCGGCCGACTGCGCCACCCTCTGATCGAAGAGCGAGGGGCCCGACCGAAGCCGGGATACACGCGCCTCCGGGGAGTCCCCGTTTCGGCCAGCCGGCCTGCGGCCGACTGCGCCACCCTCTAGCCGAGCAGCTGGTAGAGCGTGAAGAACATCGCCACGGTGACGATCGCCGCGGTCATGATCAGCGTTAGCACGAGCAGCGCGAAGCGGACGGTGCCGCGCTTGTTGCTCCGCTCCACGTGACGCCTGCGGGCGCGCTGCTCGGCGGTGCGCCTCAGCGAGTCGCGGCGGTGGCGATCGAGGGAGATCTCCTCTGCGAAGGCCTCCTCGATCTCCGCGGGGCTCCGCCTCATCCTCATGGCGTGCATCGCAACCAGCCCCTCCCTAACCCACCGGGGCTCGGCCCTCGGCGCGCTCGTAGACCTTGACGAAGCGCAGGTAGTTCTCGGCGATCCGCTTGGCTGCGGCGCGCCGTTCGATCTTGCCGTCCACGTACGCTTTGAGGGGGTCCCACCAGATCGAGCGCCCGATCGCGAAGCCCACGAAGCCCTCCACCGGGGCGGCCTGCCCGAGCCAGTGGTCGACCTTGGCGTCGTCCGCCCCCCGGCCGAGCACCACGCAGACCACGCCCTCGCGTCCACCCGAGCGGGCCTGCGCGACGAGCATCTCGCAATCGGAGCGCTCGTCCACGCCCTCGATCTTCCACACGTCCACCTCGATCCCCGCGTCCTGGATCTCGGCGATCGTGCGGCGCATCAGCTCGGGGCGCAGCTCCGCGTCGTAGCGCTCGCCCTCGCCGCTCACCGTCTCCAGCTGGGCTCCCGTCGCGGGGACGAGCAGCTCGAAGAGGAACTTGCGCCCCCGCTCGTGCAGCCAATCCGAGAGCCGCTTGAGCTTGGTGAGCTGTTCGCGGTTGTCCTCCGCGTTCCCATCGGGGTTGTAGCGCACAAGCACCTTCGTGAAGTCCGGATCGAAGCGCTCGATGTGCTCCCCGAACTGCTCCCCGTACTGGAAGTCGAACATCTCCTGGCCCGAGCGCTCCGCGGGCATCGCCAGCGCCAACCCCCGCGCGCGAGCCTCCTCGGGAACAGTCGAGCCGAACTGCTCGTCCACCAGCACCCCCGTCACGGAGGGGTCCGCGCCGGCGGAGACGGCCTGCTGCAGACCCTCGAAGACGAGGTGCTTGGCGTCGGCGATCATCGCCGTCTGCTCGGGGTCGGGATCGCCCTCGATGCCGAAGAACTTCTTCTGGAAGGAGCCGCGATGGTCGAACGCGAGGATGTAGAGCTGCTTGTCGTAGCCGAGTGCGCTCATGCGCGGACTTTACCGCTGCGCCGGGACGCGCGCGAGCCGGAGCGCCTCCGGTCGATCTCCGGGGCCCCACAGAGGCGGGCGCCTAGAATGGACTGGCGATGTCTTCGGGTGCCGATCTGTTCGTGGTTTGCAAGCGCTGCGGATCGGAGGTCAGCCCCTACATCACCGAGTGTCCCTACTGCGGCAACCGCCTGCGCCGGCGCGCACCGAAGCTTCCTCGCGAGAACATCCCCCAGCGTGCGCCGCACCGCTCGCGGCTGGCGGTGCCCTCGCTGGGCAGACTGCGCCGGGGAGAGATCGAGGGAGTGCGGGGGGAGTCGCTGCCGTACGCCACGATCGCGCTGGTGGCGGCGAGCTGCGTTGTGTGGGTGTTGACGAGCGGCGGCTACGTGGACTTCCTGCGGCTGGTGGTCGCGGGGCCGCTGCACGGCGACTGGTGGAAGCTCCTGACCACTCAGTTCGCCTACTGGAGGGGGTTTACGCCGGGCGTCTACGTGTTCTGCGCGGTGGTCGCGGTAGCGGTGTACGGCTGGCTGCTGGAGCGCCGCCACGGACCCCTTGCGGTGCTCGTCACGTTCTTCGGTGCCGGTGTCACCGGCGCGCTCGCCGCGCTCGCGGCCTACCCGGTTCCGGTTCTCGGTGGCGCCAACGCGGGCGCCCTCGGGCTGCTCGCGGCATGGGCGGTGCCAGACATCCGCGCCGCCCGCGCGCGGCGCCACTATGACGGGGACCTGCTGGGGACCGCGGTGGTGGCGGTGGTGCTGCTGGTGCTGCCCTTCGTGCTGCCCGCGCTGCCGCTCTCCCTCTGGGGGACCAGCTGGCTGGCGGGCGTCGTCGGGGGGGTCGTGGGGCTCGTGTCCGGATATGGCCTCAGCAGCATGAGGGCCTCCAGGGTCTGAGGCCGTGCCCGAGCGCGCCCGCCTCGGCATATTCGGCGGCGTCGCCGTAGGCTTTCAGCTCGCCCCACGGGCAGCAGGCACGTGGGAACACAACCGATAGAGAGGCTGAGTTGAACATGGAGATCCGCTTCCTGGGCCACGCGGCCTTCGAGCTTCGCAATGGGGACACCACGGTGCTCATCGATCCCTTCCTGACCGGGAACCCCAAGGCGGCCCTCGCCGCCGAGGAGCTGAGTCCCACTGCGATCCTCGTGACCCACGGGCACGCCGATCACATCGGGGACACCGTCTCGATCGCCACCGATCAAAGATCGGCCAGCACCGGCCCCGAGGTGGTGGCGATCGTGGAGATCGCCAACGAGCTCCGCGAGGCGGGCGTGCGGAACGTCCACGACCCCAACCTTGGGGGGACCGTCACGTTCGATTGGGGCTGGGTGCGGCTGGTGCCCGCCTGGCACACCTCCACCACCCCCAAGGGCACCGTCAACACCCCCGCGGGGCTCGTGGTGGGCTTCGCGGGCAGGACGATCTACCACCTCGGGGACACCGCGCTCTTCTCCGATCTGCGGCTCGTGGGCCGGCGCGAGCCGATCGACGTGGCGCTGATGTGCATCGGGGGCCACTACACGATGGACCGCTTCGACGCCGTGGAGGCCGCCCGACTGGTGGGGGCCGCGGAGGTGATCCCCTGCCACTACGACACCTTCCCCCCGATCGAGACCGACGCGGGGGCCTTCAAGGACGACGTCGAGGCCGCCGGCTCCTCGCGGGTCGTGGTACTTGCCCCTGGGGAGGCGCATGTGCCCGGGGGGGCCCGCACGCCATGACGATGACCAACGCGGTGGTGCTGATCGAGGCCGAACGCGACGCCCTCTCCACCCTGGGGGGCGCGCTCGCGGATATCGAGGGTGTCGCCGAGGCCTACTCGGTGACGGGCGAGTGGGACTTCGTGGCGATCGTGCGCGTCCCCGACCACGAGCAGCTCGCGGACGTGGTCACCGGTCAGATCACCACGCTGCCCGGGGTGGCCCGCACGCAGACCATGGTGGCCTTCCAGGCCTACTCCCGCCACGACCTCGAAGCGCTCTTCTCCGTGGGGGAGTGAGGGGGAGGAAATTGTCTGGCCAAACAGCCAGGCGATGGTGTAGTCTGAGCGAATGTCCGAGAGCACACAGCAGGTTCAGAGCGGGCCGAGCCTGGGCGAGCGGGAGGACTTCCGTGCGACCAGCGACCCGGCGCTATCCGAAGAGGGCGATCGCGGCCGGGTGGAGCTGCTGGACTACCGCCAGCTCTACTCCCTGTGGGAGCGCCAGCAGTGGGCGGTGCAGGACCTCGACTTCACCCAGGACCGCGTCGACTGGCACGAGCGCATCGACGCGGAGGAGCGCTACGCGCGGATGTACGGGCTCAGCTCCTTCTTCGTCGGCGAGCAGCGCGTGGCGGCGGAGCTCGGGCCGATGATGCGGGCGTGCCCGGATGAGGACATGCGCATCTTCCTCTGCACCCAGATCGCCGATGAGGCCCGCCACGTGGCGTTCTTCGACCGCTTCTACTCCGAGGTGGGGGTGCTCGAGGCCGGGGACCTGGTGGGCCGCCTGGCGGAGACCAGCGAGCACCTGAACCCCGAGTTCGGGGTGCTCTTCGACGAGCTGCTGGGCCGCCGCGTGGACCGTCTGGCGCAGGAACCCGAGGACACGGAGGCGCTGGTGGAGGCGGTCACGATCTACCACATGGTGATCGAGGGAATGCTTGCCCTCACGGGACAGCACTTCATCATCTCCTACAACGAACGCGTGGGCACGCTCCCGGCCTTCGTCGAAGGCTTCATCAACGTCGCCCGCGACGAGCACCGCCATGTGGCCTTCGGCGCGCGCTTCCTGCGCGACATGGCGCTCGAGGACGAGCGCTACCGGGAGGCCATCGGCCGCACCCTCGCGGAGGTCGCCCCCGCCGCGGAGGGGGTGCTGCGCCCCAAGTGGATGAACGAGAGCGAAGAGGACATCGAGCTCTTCGGGGTGCGCGTCAGCGAAACCCGCGAATTCGCCGCCCAGGCGCTGAGCCGGCGCCTGAAAGTCATCGGCCTCGGGTAGTCTCGGGCGCGGATGCCCGCGCTGCCCCTCAAGAGCGAGTACGGACCCACCCTCGGAGAGCTGCTGGCGCCTCGCTGGCGACGCGCCTCGCCGGCGGTGCGTGCGCTGTGGGTGGCGGCGCTCGCGCTGCTCCTGGCGGCGCTCGCGGGCGCGGCGCTGACACTCGCGAGCCCCACGATCTCCCACGGGGGCCCCGTGCCGTTCAGCTTCAGCTATGGGGGGCTCCACCGCGCGAGCCCCTATCCGGGCGGGTACGCGAGGGTGCGGCGCCTGAAGGGGGGGCGGCTGGAGGACTCCTTCGCGGTGGGCTCCCTCACGCTGCCCCCCTACCGCGGAGAGCTCGGCGCGGAGTTGGCGATGTACGCGGCCACCTACATCCCCCGCCTTGCCGCCACCCGTGTCCCGGGACAGTCGGGATTCGTGCTGCGGGGGGAGGGCAGTACGCAGATCGATGCGGTCTCCAGCTACGCGACCTACAACGTCTTCTACACCACCACCCTGCGGGGGCGGGAGATGTACGGGCGCGACATCCTCGTGCTCGCCCGGCGACCGGGCGAGCGGCGGGGGGTGCAGATCGCGATGCTCACCGCCGTCGCCGGCAACCGGCAGGTGACCTCCCCGCTGGACGTCGGGGTCAAAGGCGCGCTCGAAGAGCCCCTGGGGACGTTCGCGCTCGAATAGGGCCCGGAGACGTTCGCCGCCGGGCGCTACTGCGTGGGGACGCCGGCGTTGGGGGTTTCAGTTGGGGGTGTCGTCTGCGATTCGCTGCCGCTGGGCGTTTCCGTGCCGCTCGCTTCACCGGCCGGTGCGGGCGGCGCCGGGGTGGTGACGGGCGCGGGTTCGACGGGTTCCGCCGGCGTGGTGGTGGTGGAACCGGTCGTGGTCGTCGTGGTCGTCGCCGGGGGACTCACGGCGGGCGGGGGCGTGGTGGCTGGGGGCAGCTGGGTGGTCTCGGTGGTCACCTGCACAACCGCGGGCGGCGCGACCGGCGTTTTGGCGGCGGCGACGGGGGCGGGCGCGGCTGGGGCGAGATCGGTGGAGACCGGCAGCACGTGGGGGTGGCGCAGACGGGCGGCGAGCTCCGGATCGCGCGCTGTGTGGCGGCGGCTGCGACGGCTCGCGAGCCGCAGGGTGGTGGCCGCGGCGGCGTGGACGCCCGTGCTGAGCGGCTGGGGGATGGAGCGGACGACCAGCGGCGTAGAGTGGGTGGCGACGGTGGCGGCCGCGACGGTGGAGGCCACCGCGGGTGCCGCGGGGGCGTGGTGGCGGACGCGGCTGGGGTGGCTCGCGGCGACAGCTCCCGCGGTGACGAGCGCGGCGGCGGCGAGGGTGGCGGCGGCCTTCGTGGCGATCGCCCCCGCGCCCGCGGTGATGAGGCCTCCGGCGGCGCTCGTCCCGCCTGCGGCTCCCGCGCCCGCGCCCGCGGTGAGCAGGCCTCCCGCGGCGCCAGCCCCGCTGCCCGCGCTGACCCCGGCGCCAGCGCTCCCGGCGCCGGCGGCGTGGCCCGCACCGGCGGAGGCGCCGAACTTGCTGAGAACCAGGTGCTTGAGCAGCAACAGGGGACCGACGGGGAGGACGGTGGCGAGCGCGTGGTTGTTGTCCTTGAGCAGCTTGCGGAAGGTGCGGCAGCGCTCGCAGTCACGTAGGTGGCGGCGTGCGGGGGGGGTGAGCTTGGCCAATCCCTCCGCCACCTCGCCGAGCTCGCCGCGGACATCCTCGCAGCTGAGCTTGCGCGCCTCGGCGGACTCCGCCAGCGAGATGCGCGCGCGCACGAGCAGGGACTTCACGGAGGGCACCGTGGTCTCCATCGCGAGCGCGATCTGGTCGTAGGAGAGGGCGTCGATCTCGCGCAGCAGCAGCGCGGTGCGCTGGGTCTCGGGGAGCTTCTGCACGTCGCCGATCAGCTGGCGGAAGCTCTCGCGTCGCAGCACCTGATCGCCGGTGGAGAGGCCGTTCTCGGAGAAGTGCACGTCCATCGAGTCCACCCCGATCGCGGAGGCGCGGCGCAGGTGGTTGAGCGAGCGGTTGCGCGCGATCCGGTAGAGCCAGGGCCGCACGTTGATCGGGCGCTCGTCGGCGAGCACGGCGTTGAAGGCGGCGGCGAAGACCTCCTGCAGGACGTCCTCGGCGTCCTCGCGCGAGCCCAGCATGTGCCGGCAGAAGGAGAGCAGGCGCGTGTGGTAGCGCGAGAAGAGGGTCTCGAACGCCGCGTGCTGGCCACGGCGGGTGAGTGCGATCAGTCGCTCGTCCGGCTGCAGGCGCAGCAGCGGGCTGGCCCCTCGTAGGCCGGACGCGGCGGTGGGTTTTAGAGCGGTGACCTCCACGGTGGTCCAATCCCGACTTTGTACCTATAGACACGGTACCAACCGGGTAGTTGCGGCCGGGGGGCGCCAGGAGTCGTATACCCGTTTGGGAGCCCGTGCACGCGCTCTGCCCGCGAGGTGCTGCCGCCCCCCGCTCTCATAAACTGGGCGGGGCAGTGGAGCGAGGAGGGCCCCGAGGCCCGGGTGGCGGAACGGTATACGCAGCCGACTTAAAATCGGTGCCCCGAAAGGGTCTGTGGGTTCGACTCCCACCCCGGGCATGACGCTAATCGCCTGCAAGTGTGCGGGTTTCGGCATGGATGGCTTGGCCGGGGATGGCCGGCGCCGGGCCAGGTGGGCCACGTAATGGGCCACATGAGGCCCCGGGACGCCGCCCGATCCGCCACGTGGGCGGGACCTCGCAGGCATCGACACCGCTGGACCGCATCCCTAGACTTACGCCATGAGCGTCAACGTCTCCCGCCAGTCGGATGTCGTGATCCGCGAGGATCTGACCCCCTACGCCGGGAGCTGGGTGGCCATCCGTGACGGCAGGGTCGTTGCGAGCGCACTCGACTCGGTGGAGCTGCGCGACAAGCCCGAGGTCCATGAGGATGACGTGCTCATGCCGGTCCCGGACCGGACCGAGGGCGTCTACATCCTGTAGGGCGCCCCAGCGATCGGAGATCGGCCAGCAGATGCCTGACCCGTTGGTTGTCCCCTACCGCGAGCTTGGATACGGCGGGGTTCGTCCGTATCTCTTTCTGCACGTGACGGGTCTCGATGGTCGGGGCAGGGTGATCCCCGGCCTCATCGACTCTGGGGCCGACAGCAGCGTCCTACCAGCGGGCTATGCGCCGATCATGGGCTACTCGGGCGCAGACCTCGCCTTCGTGCAGGGGTCGCAGGTCAGCGGCAGCGTGAACCTTCGGCGCGCCACCGAGCCGGCGGCTGCTTATGTTCCCGAGTTCCCCGAGCTGGTTTTCGACATGGCCCCGTTCTTCGTGGATGGCTGCCAACACGCTTTATGGGGGCGAGCCGATCTCATGCGGCACTTCGACGTGACGATCATGGAGCGGCTCCAACAGTTCTCGCTCACCCCCGCCGCCGATGTGGTCTGATCCAGGCGACATGAGGATGTCCCGCGTGGCGTAGAACTTGAAGTGGCGGTCCTCCCGCCTCGTCCGGTCGTGTTGCGACCGTGGCGAGTGCGAAATCGGTCCATTCGAGACAGGAGGAACCGCCATGAAGAAGGTGCATGCTGGACAGGTCACGAGCGAGGACGCGCCGATGGAGGCGCCTGCGCTGCCCGAGCGGGTGCAGGCCGCGCTGGGTGAGCTGGTCGGGGTGGCGAGGGAGGGCCTGCTCGCGCTGAGCGTGGGTGGTCGGGCTCGGCGTGATGCAGGAGCTGATGGCCGAGGAGGTCGATGAGGTCTGTGGCCCAAGGGCAAGCACGACCCTGAGCGGGTCGCCTACCGGCACGGGGGCGACGACGGGGAGGTCACGCTTGGCTCGCGCCGGGTGGGGGTGCGCCGGCTGCGGGTGCGCGCCAAGGACGGCGGCGGCGAGGTGCCTGTCGAGACCTACGAGCGCTTCGCCAGCCGAGACGTGTTGAGCGCGGTCGTGCTGGAGCGGATGCTCGCGGGCGTCTCTACCCGCAGGTTCGTGCGTACCCAGGAGCCGGTCGGCGAGCAGGTCGAGGCGCAGGCGCGCTCGACGTCGAAGTCGGCGGTCTCGCGCACCTTCGTTGCCCGCACCGCGCAGACGCTGAAGGAGCTGATGAGCCGTCGCCTGGATGACGTGCGGTTGGGGGTGCTGATGCTCGACGGGGTCGTCTTGAAGGACGACACCAACGTCGTCGCGCTCGGGATCACCACTGACGGGGTGAAGGTCCCGCTCGGCCTGTGGGAGGGCTCCACGGAGAACAAGACGGTCGCTACCGCGCTGCTGGCTGATCTCGTGGACCGTGGCCTGGACGTCGAGCAGGGCGTGCTGGTCGTGATCGACGGCTCCAAGGCCCTCAGAGCCGCCGTGAACGCGGTCCTGGGGCCGCGCACCCCGGTCCATCGGTGTGTCCGTCACAAGGAGCGCAACGTGCTCGATCACCTGCCCGAGCGCGACCGCCCGGAGGTCAAGCGCCGGCTACGCCGCGCGTGGGCGCGCGACGATCACCCTCGTGCCCTTGGGGAACTCCAGGCTCTCGCCGCAGAGCTCGAGCGCTCTCACCCCGGTGCCGCAGCGTCCCTGCGGGAGGGCATGGAGGAGACGCTCACCGTCACCCGTCTCGGCGTCCACGGCGCGCTGAAGCGCACGCTGCAGAGCACCAACCCGTGCGAGTCCATGATCGAGTGCGTCCGGCGATCCAGCCGCAACGTCAAGCGCTGGCAGTCCGGGGAGATGTCCCTGCGGTGGACTGCCGCCGGGATGCTGGAGGCCGAGCGACAGTTCCGACGGATCATCGGATACGACGGCCTCGCCAAGCTCGCGCTCGCCGTCGAAGCAGAGATTACCCAGCCCACCACCACACACGTCGCCGAGGAGGCCGCTACGCTCGTCACCGTCTGAGAGATTCACCCGGACCGCCAACGAAGTTCCACGCCGGTCGGGACATCCTCGGCGACATGGGGGGCGGGTCGAAACTTCAACGCCAGCGGCCGTGACCCGCGTGCAGTCGATTTCCCCCCCACGAGTTGCTTTAGCCCCCCACGATCCCAGAACTCGGTAGACGACCGTCTGTGACCCGCTCGCCGTCGCCGGGCGACGTGTACGGGTTTTGAGGTCGGTACGGGTACGTATTGGAGCTTCCATGAGCCACCGCGCCGGGCCAGAAACTTCAAACGGAGTCTACGTTGACCCGCTCGCAGTCACGGTTTCCTACCGAAAGCGCGTTAAGACGGGACTGGCTCCGCTTTACGCGCGTCGGGGGGGATATTTGACCGGGCGGGTCAGGGGGCCGGAGGCGTTGAGGTTTCGGCTACCCCCCGGGTTGTGCGCGCAGGGTGTCCGCCGTGGACGATGGGCGGCGTGCGTCGTAGTCGTTATGGCCCGATCTCACTGAGCAGCGCGTGTAGGCGCTCGCGGTGCTTGGTCACGGTCGCGTGTTTGATCGCGTAGCGTCCCTGGCGACCTTCCCGCTTGTTGGCCTCGGCGGCGGCCAGCTCGTCGCCGCGGATCGCGCCGTGGTCGTGCGCGCCCTGCGTATGCTGGTGTCCTCTCTGACGGGTGCCGCGATACCCCTTCTCATGCTCATGGTTGAGCTGCTTTCTGGCCGCCGGGCGCAGCGCGATCGAGCGCAGCGTGAGCATGACGGCCTCGGGTTTCATCGTCTTGTCGCGGCCGGGACGCCCGCCGGTGATCCCGGCGCCGAGCACCGGCCAGCCGTCGGCGAGGCGCCACTGGATGTCCTCCCAGCGCTTGGCGAGGTTGTCGATATCCGCAACCGTGAGTACCTGGTCGAGGTCGCGGGAGAGCTTCTCAATCCCTTTCCAGTAGGCCAACCTCTCGCGGGGGCCGGAGGCGAGGCTGCGGGTTTCGGCGACGCGCGCGAGACGCTGGTTGACCTCGGGCTGCTTGACGAGTTCGTTGCGCGCAAAGATCGCAAGCGACGCAAGCGTGTCGTCACGTGCGGTCGTCACGGAGTGGCCTTCGCGCTGCCGTAGCCGGCGGGTATAGCGCTTGATCGCGGCGATCTCGGCAGCGGTCAGGTGGCTGGGGTCAGCGACGGTTGGGGTCGTTAGCTGTCGCAAAAGTCGCGTCGTGATGGTGGTGGGATGAAGGCATGTCCGGCATGGAATCCACTACGCCAGTATCGGCCGGCCGCCGGACGCCGCTTCCCGGCCTTCTCACTCCAGGGCAGGTGGCCGGGCTGATCGGCGCCAGCGAGCGCACGGTGCGTCGTCTGGCGCAGGAAGGCGTACTCGACAGAGTGCGGATCGGGCACAGGACATCGCGCTACACCAGTCGATCGGTCCTCGCCCTGATCGATCCCACCCCTACAGACAGATCGAGCGCCGCAGGGCAGCGACGCTCGATCGGGACGGCCAATCGTGGTGGCCGGGATGCGCGAGCAGCGTAGCCGACGCGCCCGACGCGAACCTGTAGAGCGCATCCCGCAGGACGCGGCGCTGCGACTCCAACTCACCGCCATCGTGGGCGGGGAGCCCGACACGAGCCTCATCGAGCTACGCCCTTTGACGCCCGACGGGCGGCCCGCGCTAGCGGATCGTGCGTTCGTTCGCGTCGGGCAGATTCACCGGGTCCCCGGGATCGTCTGCGACCTCGCGCCGCGCCTGAATGTCTACGTCGGCGCCGCGCCTCGCGTGCGCGAAGACGGCATCGCCTCCGCGGTCGAGCGGGTCTGGACTCTCTGGGCGGACCTCGACGGCCCGGACGCACTCGTGCGCCTGCGCGACTTCTGCCCGTTGCCATCGATCGTGGTCCTCACCGGCTCCGGCGGGGGACATGCTTGGTGGCCTCTGCGCGAGTCGGTCCCGCCGGAGTGGGCGCGGCTCGCCAACCGGCGGCTCGCTCACCACCTTGGCGGAGACCTGCACGCAACCGACCCCGCGCGGGTGCTTCGCCCTTGTGGCTCCTTCAACCACAAGTACAACCCGCCGCGTCCGGTGGTCTGCTGCCGGTTGGAGCTTCAGGTCTACACGCTCGCGCAGGTGGTCCGTGGGCTTCCTGACGATCGCGCCTACACCGCGCCTGCACGTCCGAGGCCGGCGGCGCGAGGCGAGCGCGGGGGACTTCTCGACGGGCTTCTCCGCACCGTCGGGCAGGCGCAGGTCGGCGGGCGCAACGCCTCACTCTTCTGGGCGGCGTGCCGCGCGGCTGAGCACATCGCGGCGGGTGAACTCGACGCGGGGGAGGCTTACGCCCGGCTGCGCGATGCTGCCCTCGCCGCCGGTCTGGCCGAGCGCGAGATCGAGGGAACCTTGCGGAGTGCGAGCGCCACCGCGGGAGCGGCGGCGTGAGCGTCACCCCGGACATATACAAGAACTTCACCGCCGCGGTCGATGGCGAGCCGTTCGGCGGTGTCGCCACCGGACCCGTGGCGGGCGGCGCGAGCCTTCCTGGACTGGCGGAGGAGGCGCTGTACGGGCTCCCCGGCCGCGTGGTGAGCACCATCCTGCCGCACTCCGAGGCGAGCGCGGCGGCGCTGCTCGTGCAGTTCCTCGCGGCCGCCGGGAACTCCTTCGGCCGCGGCGCGCACTTTCCGGTCGAGGGGGACCAGCACACCACCAACCTATTCGTCGCCACGTGGGCGACACGAGCACTGGGCGCAAGGGCACATCGTGGGGGCGAATCCGCCAACTGCTGACCCTGGCCGACCCGGACTGGGCCACAACACGGGTTAGTGGTGGCCTGGCGAGCGGCGAGGGCCTGATCTGGCAAGTCCGCGATCCCACGTTCAAGCAGGTGCAGGTCAAGGAGGGCAAGCCGCCCAAGCCGACCGGGGAGACGGTCGAGGAGCTGGTAGACGAAGGGGTCTCCGACAAGCGGCTGCTCGTGCAGGAGTCCGAGCTGGCGCGGGTGCTGCGCGTAATGCGCCGCGAGGGCAACAGGCTCTCACCCGTGATCCGCCAATTGTGGGACACCGGCAGCGCCGCCTCCCTCTCGAAGAATCAGCCCGGCCGCGCGACCGGGGCGCTCCTCTCGATCTGCGCGCACATCACGCCCGATGAGGTGCGCCGCGAGCTGACCGACACCGACGCCGCCAACGGGTTCGCCAACCGCTTCCTCTGGGTCTGGGCCAGCCGCTCCAAGCTACTCCCTCGCGGCGGCGGCGAGCTGCCCAAGAGCGAACTCCACGCGCTCGCCGAGGAGGTCGAGCTCGCCTAGCGCCACGCCTCCGTGCAGGAGGCCATGACGTTCGACGCGCAGGCGTGGGAGGTGTGGGAGGCAAGGTACGGTGCACTGAGCACCGGGCGCCCCGGACTGCTCGGCGCCGTGCTGGGACGCGCAGCGCCCCAAGTCCTGCGCCTAGCGCTGCTGTACGCGCTGCTCGACCTCTCCGCGGACATCCGGGCTGAGCACCTACACGCCGCTCTCGCGGTATGGCGCTACTGCGAACAGTCGGCCCGACTCATCTTCGGCGCCGCCACCGGCTACCCCGACGCCGACCGGGCGCTTGAGTTCATCAAGGCCAGGGGCGAGGAAGGGCGAACCACCACCGAAGTCCGGGACCACTTCGGCCGCAACCGAACCGTCGAACCCATCCTGAAATGGCTGGACGACGCCGGGCTCGCGCAGCCGGTCCCTACACCTACCGGGGGGCGCCGCGCGACGCGCTGGGTCTCCACGGAGCACGACAGAAACGACGCAAACGACCGAAGGGCGCTCACGTGAGGGGTTCGGTCGTATATGTCGTTTCGGTCGTGGGGGGTTCGACGTAAGCATCACCCTCGATCTTCCTGACGCGCTGGTCGAGCAGATCGCCGAGCGCGTAGCAATCCTGCTTGCCGACCGCGCAGAACCCAAGGCGGAGCCGTGGCTCACCGTCGAGCAGGCAGCGGCGCACCTGGGGATCAGCACGAGTCAGCTCTACACGCTGGCCTCCCGGCGGCGACGCAACGGGCTCCCGCTGACTAAGGAAGGCGCTCGCAGCTACTTCAGGGCCTCGGAGCTTGACCGATGGCGCGAATCCGGGGGAGGCCGATGATCGACCGGGTAGGGAGGTGTGCTGCCATGCCGCGTCAGGCTCACTCAATCCTCCGCATGGTCGATCGCGTCGGCGAGCTGGTGCAGGTCGGCGCCGATCGCATCGAGGAAGCGCAGCACCGTGGACCATTGGACATCCCGGATGCCGCCCTCGACGCGAGACAAGTAGGCCCCGTCGAAGCCGGCCTCAGCGGCTACGTGAGCCTGTGTGAGCCCTGCGCGGGTGCGCAGTTCGCGGAGAGCGCGGCCGAGGGCTTGTGATTGTTGACTTGTCATATGGGCCAGTCTGCGCTAGTCTCGGCGAGACGAAACATATGGTGCCCGCGACCGACACGCGGCCCGGGCACCTGGCACCGAGAGCGCTAACTCCCGGCGCAGCGGACACCCTACCGACGTGGGGTGCCACTCCTCGCCAGAAGACCGCCCCCGGGGCCTCCAACCACAAGGAGGAACCGACGATGACCGATGAACAGCAGCAACCGGCGATAGACCCCGAAGAGAGGAAGATCAAGCGGGCGATCGTCCTTCAGGTACTACGCGATGACCACCCTGAGCGGTGGACACGGGCAGAACTCGAACGCCAGCTATCGGATCTTCCGCCGGAAGGCGTCGAGGCCGCTATCGAGGACCTCGCAGCCGAGGGCGTGCTGATCGATGACGACGGGACGGTTCGTGCGTCTCTTTGCGCGCGGACGCTCGACGCGCTCGAACTGGTGACGATCTGATGCCCGGGGAGTATCACCTGGAGCTGGTCGCGCTCGGCATGGTGATCCGCCACCAGCGCCAAGCCAAGGGCCTCACGATCGAAGCTCTCGCCTACAAGGCCAGGGTGTCCACAGGGCACCTCGGCAGGATCGAGCGGGGGCACGGAAACCCGCGGTGGGACACGTTGTGCGCCGTGGCGTCCGCTCTCGATATGCACCTCGCCGACTTGTGCGACGAAGCGCCGAGCATGGACACGATGCGCGCGCTCCACGGGGAGGGCTGACCTATGGCCGAGAACCAAGACCCGGCCGTGAGTGTCGCGTTCGGGCGCCGGCTGCGGGAGGTGCGCGGCGGGCGCGGTCTCTCTCAGGACGGCCTTGCTCGAGAGACAGAAGTGCATCCGACAGCGATCAGTCGTTTTGAGCGCGGCTTGCGTGAACCTCGGCTGAAAAGCGTCCTGCTACTCGCTCGCGGCTTGGGCGTGAAGCCCGGCGAGCTGGTGGAGGAGCTGGGCGCGATCGAAGGCGAGGCGTGATGGCTGCACCAAAGCTGGAGAAGACGAAAACTCCGGGCGTCTACAAGCGCGGTGGCCGGTACGTCGTGAGATATCGCCACCGCGGCGAGGAACGCAAGCGCTTCGCCCGCACCTACGCGGAGGCGCGGGACCTGAAGGCGACCATACGGGCGGACATCCGCCGCGGGGAGCACCGCGAGACGGCCGTGCTGACCTTCGAGGAGTACGCGAGGGAGTGGATCGGCTCCTACACGGGCCGGACCTCGCGGGGCTTCAGGGAGTCCACCCGGGCGGGCTATCGCTTCTCGATCGAGGAGCGCGCGATCCCGTTCTTCGCCAGGCGCGGGGGGACGATCGCGGAGATAGAGCCGCGCGATATCCGCGAGTTCGTGGCGTGGCTGTTCGATGAGAAGGCGCGGGGCCGCAGGGTTGCCGTGGGCACCGTGCGCGGGCACGTCGCCGCGGTCAAGGTGCTGTTTGCGACCGCTGCGGAGGATGGCCTGATCCGCCACAACCCGGCGGTGGGGGTGCGGATCGCCCGGCCCGGCGGGGCGGACATCGAGCAGGACGCCGCCGAGCAGCGCAGGGCGCTCGACTCCGATGAGCTGGAGCGGTTCCTACAGGCGTGCCCGCCCGAGTGGGAGCTGCTTTTCCGGCTGCTCGCCATGACCGGGATGCGGGTCGGCGAAGCGATCGAGCTGCGATGGAAGGACATCGACTTCGGCGCGCAGCGGCTACGGGTCCGCCGGCAGTTCTCCAAGGGCGTTGTAGGGCCTCCGAAGTCGATCAATGGCAAACGTGACATCCCGCTGTCGAAGAAGGTCACACAGCGGCTCTGGGCGCGGCGTGGCAGGCCCGAGGAGCTGGTCTTCACGGGGCCGGACGGCTGCCGCTTGGAGCGCCACTGGTGCTGGAAGATCGTCCTGAAGCCCACCGCGAAGGCCGCAGGCGTCCCGTGGGTCGGCTTCCACACCTTCCGCCATACCTGCGCGTCGATCCTCTTCGCCAGCGGCAAGAACCCCAAGCAGGTGCAGATGTGGCTCGGGCACTCCGACCCCGGCTTCACGCTGCGGACCTACGTCCACCTGATCGATGATGGGCTCGGGGACGCAGACTTCCTCGACGCCGCCGGGTGGGCCACGCCGAGGGCCACGCAAGCCACGCAGACCCAGGCAGAGGACGAGCCCGCCGCCGCCCGCGGAGTGGCTCTGTAGTTGGAGCTTCGCCGACCCCTGGCAAACCCAGGCACGCGGCTGACCTGACTTAAAATCGGTGCCCCGAAAGGGTCTGTGGGTTCGACTCCCACCCCGGGCATTCTCGCGGCGCACGGCCCCGCGGTAGAGTCGCGGGCACGCGATGGCCGCAGAGAGCACCCCATCACCGCAGCCGCAGGCGACCTTCCACGGGGGGCGTCTGGTGGCGCGGCGCCTGCGGGCGCACGGGGTGAGCAGGCTGTTCACGCTTTCGGGGGGCCACCTGTTCTCGATCTACGACGGCTGTCGTGCGGAGGGGATCGAGATCGTGGACGTGCGCCACGAGCAGACCGCGGCGTTCGCGGCGGAGGGCTGGGCGAAGACGACGCGCGAGGTGGGGGTCTGCGCGCTGACCGCGGGGCCGGGGGTGACGAACGGGATGAGCGCGATGGCGAGCGCACAGGCGAACCACTCGCCGATCGTGGTACTGGGGGGGCGCGCGCCCGCGGGACGGTGGGGGCAGGGCTCGCTGCAGGAGATCGACCACGTGCCATTCGTGGCGCCCCTGAGCAAGCTCGCGGCGACGGCGCAGAGCGCGGAGGAGATCCCGGTGCTTGTGGAGAGGGCGTTCGCGGCGGCGCTTGCGCCGCATGGGGGGGTGGCGTTTGTGGACCTACCCATGGACCACGTTTTCACGGAGGCGCCGGAGCCCGCATTCGGGCCGTGTGGCGGAACCGGCTCAGGCGGGGTCCGGGGTGGTGGGGAGGGAGCTTTGGAGGGAACTGCGGCGGCGGGGACGTCCGGTCGCCCGCCGCCGCCGAGGGGGGCCTCTGGGGAGGCGATCGAAGCGGCGTGGAGGCTCCTGGGGGAGGCTCAGCGCCCGGTGATCATGGCGGGCACGGATCTCTACTGGGGCCATGGAGAGGTGGCGCTCCAGGAGCTGGCTGAGGCGCTGGCGATCCCGGTGTTCCTCAACGGTCTCGCCCGGGGGTGCGTGGCCGCGGACCACGAGCTGTGCTTTTCGCGCACGCGCGCGAGAGCGCTGCGGGAGGCGGACGTGGCGCTGGTGATCGGGGTGCCGATGGACTTCCGACTGGGCTTCGGGGGGGCATTTGGGGAGGGGACGGAGATCGTGTCGATCGACGTGGCGGCGCCCGCGCGGGCGCACCCGCGCAAGCCGGCGGTGGAGCTGTATGGATCGCTGAGCGAGACGCTGAGCGACCTGTGCGCGGCGGCGGGCGAACGGGGATCGGCCGGCGGGGCTCCGCGGCGGTGGGTGGAGCAGCTGCGCGCGGGGGAGGCGCAGCTGCGCGAGGCGGAGCGCGCGGAGCTTGAGGACGAGCGCGCGCCGCTGCACCCGATGCGAGTGTACGGAGAGCTCCGGGGGATGCTGGAGCGCGACGCGATCGTGATCGGGGACGGGGGCGACTTCGTCTCCTACGCGGGGCGGGTGATCGATAGCTTCGAGCCGGGATGCTGGCTCGATCCGGGGCCGTTCGGGTGCCTCGGTGCGGGGCCGGGGTACGCGCTGGCGGCGAAGCTGGCGCGCCCGGCGCGACAGGTGGTGCTGCTGCTGGGGGACGGGGCGTTCGGCTTCGCGGGGATGGAGTTGGACACTCTCGCCAGGCATGGGGTGAGCGTGGTGGGGGTGATGGGCAACAACGGGATCTGGGGTCTGGAGAAGCACCCGATGGAGCTCGTGTACGGGTACTCCGTGGCGGCGGACCTGCGCCCGGGTACGCGCTATGACTTGGTGGCGCAGGCGCTGGGGTGCCAGGGCGAGCTGGTGGAGCGCCCCGAGCAGCTGCGGGGAGCGCTGGAGCGGGCGCTGGCGGCGGGGGGCCCGGCGCTGGTGAACGTGCTGACGGACCCCGGCGTCGCGTACCCGCGCAGGTCGAATCTGGCGTAGGGCGCCCCTTAAAGCGAGGAAGCCGCCCGGCAGGGGGCGGCTTCCTCAGGTAGGCCTCGAGGGACAGGCAGGGGTACGTTCCTCAGAGGCCTCGGGGGGTAGGGTGACCCGGGCGGCGGGAATGCCGATCGCTCGGCAAGTTCGCCCAGGTCTATGGACCGGCTAAGGAGCGCAAGACACAGAGCCTTACACCGCCTCAAGGAAAAGTATATTGGATATCGGAATTGAATGCAACCCCCTCTCTCAAAAGATTTTAGATCACCCACTTAGCCGGTTCTTTGGAAATATTGGGAGCACGTTTTCGCTCCCCGGACTCGCCAACCGCAGGGCGCCCCCGCGGAGGATGTCATGCTCGGAGACCTCCACGCCCTCGAACTCGAAGGCGCGCATGGCCTCGCTGAGGAGGATCATGCCCGCGACGATCGTGGGGGCGCGGTCGGGGTGCAGGCCGACGACGCGGCGCCGCTGAGCTTCGGTCATGTCGGCGAGGCGCGCGAGCAGCAGTTCCACGGTGGCGAGCAGCAGGGGGTAGCGGTGCACGCGGGCGCGGTCGTAGGGATCGAGCTCCTGATCGATGGCTGCAGCGGAGGTGGCGGTGCCCGCGACGGCGATGCCGTGCCGCACGAGCGCGCGCTCCTCGGGGGGGAGGCCCCCGAGGTAGACGGCGCGGGTGTCGAGGGCGAGGCTCTGAAGCTCCGCGGGCGCGGGGGGGTCGGAGTGGATGTGGCGTTCGCTCATGCGCACCACCCCCGCCTGGAGGGAGACGTGGAAGCCCGCGGCGCGGTGGTGGCCGACGATGAACTCGGTGGAGCCCCCCCCGATATCGATCACCACGGTGGGCTCCGGGGAGGGCTCGCGGTCGCTCATGGCGCCGAGGAAGGTGAGCTGGGCCTCCTCGTCGCCGGAGAGGGTGCGGGCGTCGAGACGATACTCACGGCGCACCCGCTCGGCAAAGGCGGCGCCGTTGGAGGCATCGCGTACAGCGGAGGTGAGCACGGCGAGATTGGCCTCGCAGCCGTGGCGGTCGATCAGCTCGCGGTAGTCGGCGAGCACCGCGCAGGTGCGCTCGATCGCCTCCGGGGAGAGCCCCCCACCCGAGTCCACACCGGCACCGAGGCGGGTTACGCGGGATTGACGCAGCAGCTCCGCGACCGACCCGCCGGGGTCGACATCGGCAAGGAGCAGGCGGGTGGAGTTGGTGCCGATGTCGACCACCGCGACGCGCATGGGCCGGATGCTATGGGACGAGCGCGGGGGAGGTTCGGAGGGCAGGATTGGCCGCAATGCCGCCAGAGCGGATCTGCGTAAGAGGGGGGTTCCGGAGGGCGGGGCCCACGGTGCGCCAGCGGGGCGCTCGGGGTGGTTTTTGCTAAACTGGCGGGCCCGCCGCGGGGTGGAGCAGTCTGGTAGCTCGTCGGGCTCATAACCCGAAGGTCGCGGGTTCGAATCCCGCCCCCGCTACTCAAAAAAGCCCTGCAAATGCGGGGCTTTTTTGGTGGGACGACACAAACGCGCGCACCGCCGTTGTTCCAATGTCGTTCCAATTTGTGTTCGCACCCGTTCGCACGTCCCAGCGCAAATCGAGGGATCGTGCGGTCCGTCTCGGCTCGATCGAGTCGCCGCTATCGCGCCTGCGGGCGTTCCGTGAAGCAGCGATAGCCCGCCGACGCCGCAGGCTGGGCCAGGTCGTGAAGTAGGGCACCTCGACGTTCGCCGTTGCTCATGTCGCCGGTTGCGCAATTTGCCGGGCCGACGTTCAGGTGCCCCTCCACGAAGTTTACTAACCCCGCACCCCTTGGAGCCCCTGACTCTCTCCGCGAGTGGGGGGCTCTGCTGCGTTCGGGCGCCGAACGGGATACGTTGCTCGGTACGCCACGGGCAGCTCTCGTGCAGCTCGATCCCGCGAGGGCGACGATCTGGGGGCCGGCGATGCTCGCCTTCGGCTTGCTCGCGGCGCCGGCAGCTCGCGGCGGTCGCGCTCGGGGAGCTGGCCCCCGGCGCGCAGCTCGGGCGCCAGGAGTGGGCGCGTTGCGCGTGGGTGTGATGCAATTCGACCGTCACGCCACGGGCCGGCATCAGAAGCGCCCTAGAGCCCGTCATTGTACGGGAACGCCTCTCCGTTGAGCGCGTTCGCGCCTTCCGAGCGTTGCCGCATGAGCGCGGTCGTCCCGCCTGAAGCGGGGTCGCGGCGCCCCGCAACTGGCATCTTCAGACAGGCGGGGCGCTAGCAGGGAGGCTCGATCGGGGGCTGTCGAGGCCCCTGTGGCGAGCGACTTCTTTTAGGTCCCGCCTGGGGATTGCGCCGATTCGCACGATGAGGAGTAAAATTTCGTTGCGCGAGACTGTCCTAGCTCGGCTTACTCATGGATGAGCTGCTTTCGACATCGACCGTATGGCGGGCTTTGCTCCTACGTCGTAGGGCGAGGGGAGCGCGCGTGATCCGGTCAGGACACCGCAATGGCGGATGGTCGCCGGATGAGGCAGCGGCAGAGCTGCACAGGCGTCGAGCCGAGCTGATTGGGCAGTTGCGGCGCCGGAGGGAGGGGCGCGGCGTGCCGGAGGTCGCGCAAGATGAAGTCGTGGACGACGCGATCACGGCAGTAGTCATGTCGCCACGCGAGGTCCGCAACGAACACCACTTGCTCGGAGCTTTCTGGCTTGCGGTCGATCACCGATGCCGGAGATACCGAGAAGGCAGGCACTTCACGCGCCTTGGCTCGCGGGTCCGAGTGGAGTTCGAGGCAGCCCAGCACGCTACATCGGGCGCCAACCCATTCGACAAGCTGGAGCTGAGGGACCGATTCGCTCGTGCTGCCGACCTTATGGCCGACCTTGACGCGCGTGAGCGCAAGGTTGTGTCCGTCATGGCTTGCAACGAAGTTGGCCCCGTGCCGGCCGCACGTCTGCTAGGGCTCCCGCTCGGAGAGGTACGCTCGGCGGTCCGTAGCGCCAACGCAAAGCTGGATCGAGTCGCCGCTATCGCGGCTGCGGGCCGCATGTGCCAGTTCCGTGAAGCAGCGATAGCCGCTGACGCCGCAGGCGAGGCAGATGAACGTGATGCGCGGCTAGCACGAGCGCACGTAAGCGCCTGCGTACCTTGCGGGCGGGTCTACCGTCAACTACGGCGCGAAATGCGCGGACGCGAGTTCCAGCGCGCCGCCGCTGCCGCGTTTCTTCCGATGCCCGCCGTGCCTCTTGGGCACAGCGGGGGCTTCGGCAAGCTCGCCATATGGCTCGAACAGCGCGTGCCGTTTCTTCCCCGCGGGAGTGGTGAGCGTGCCGCGGAGGTTCTTGGCGGCGCTGGAATTGCCAAGGCCACGATGGCGGGCACGGCGCTAGTAGTCGCTGGCAGTGCCCTCACGGGCAATATCGTTCACTCGATCACGGGGCAGTCCCACAGGCCAGTTCATCACCACGTACATCATGTCGTCCAGCAAACCTACCAGCCCACCGCCTTGGCTAAAGCGTGGACGAGCCCAATAGCCGCCGCCGTTGCTCCCAAAGTTCGCCTGTCAAGTTCTGCGCATGGCTCGGCTCGAAGGCACAATAGCCTGCCCGTGCCACCAAGTAAGAGTGACCGCTATCTAGCCGTCGGTCAACCGGCCCCGTCGTCCCCCAGCGACTTGAAGGAACCTTCGGCGCGTGCCGCATCGGTGGTGACAAGCACAACCGCTGCGTCTACAAGCGCTCCACAACCCACTCAGAGCGGTGGGGGAGTGCCCCCGGACTATCTAGGCAAACATTGAGCCAAATAGAGACAAATGGCAACGCGGGTTCTACGCCACCATTGACCTTGCGCATGGCACGGATCATGTCTGCGGGCGTTCTCGGTGGAGTTGCGCTTTTGCTGGTGCTGGTTACGGTCGCATGGGCGGGCCACTATCACGTCTACTCTTGCAGCGATCCCTTTACAGGGGCGCCACTGCCTACTGATAACTGGAGCAGTGAAAGCGGCCCGGTCGATGATAGCTGCGCAACTAGTCCCGTCGGTGGACTCAAGGGAGAAGCATGGGCGCAGTTCACCGGCACTCATGCGACGTGGAAGTTCACTACGCCTGCGGGCACCCGCATCGTGGCGGCGACAGTCTACCGTTCCGCTGAAATCGGATACCGCGCGCTCGCCTATTGGGCGTCTCCTGAAAATGACTACAACTCTACCGATGCGTTTGACTCATGCGCAGGCGCGGACATGACGAGTGCGTGTAAGCTGGGAGATAATGGCGCGACTTTGTGCGAGCCGCGGTCTTGCTATTCCCCAGGCGACGTACTTGTAATTCCCCCAAGTAACCTTCCATCTACCCAGCTTTCCTTTACGGTGCGGTGTCTGACTGGAGGCTGCGGCGGGTCTGAGACGCTGCACAGCGCTGATATCACTCTCCAGCAAGATTTTAGCCCGACCGTAACTGCGGCCGGGGGTAGTCTTACGACGCAAACGCTACTACAGGGGATCGAGCATATTGATATCAGTGCGAACGATCCGGGCGCGGGGGTTTTTCAAGCTATCTTCGAGGTTGACGGCAAAGCGCTTCCCGGACAGACCATCGACACCAATGGCGGGAGTTGCGAGCCTTACAAGGTGGCAGCCGACGGAACCAACGTATTTCTAAACCCGGCTCCATGCCCGCAGTGGGTGAACAATGTAGATGTTCCCTTCAACACGGCACAGGTGCCTGACGGTCCACATCAGCTAACCATGCTAGTAAGCGATGCTGCGGGAAACACTACGACGGTGCTCAATCGGAGTGTAGTTTTCAACAACAGCGGGGAATACATTGTCCAGCTTCAGCGCCAAGAACAGGCCGAACGTCAGCGGCAAGAAATCTTGCTACATGGTATATGCAATGGTGAGTGTGACGATCACGCGCGTCTGAGCGCCACGGACGCAAAGCGCACTACGAAAGCGTTTACCCGCAACTATGCCCGCTCCGGGTTCACTGTGGAGGGTCAACTACTGGATCACGCTGGATCACCCATGAAAGACACGGTGATCGAGCTGGATCAGCAGGCAAATTATCTAGGATCGCAGAACGTCTTGCTAGCGACGACTACGACCAATACGAAGGGCTACTGGAAGTTCCGTGTATCAAGGGGTCCCTCGCGCGTGCTGACTGTCGGATACCGCTCCCACAGCAAGGACCCGAGCTTTGCTACACAGCTTCAGTATCACGAGAAGGTGCGAGCTGGAGTGAGCCTTACAGCCCCGCGTCGGGTGCATCCAGGGCAGTCGTTTAACTTTCGTGGCAAGTTGGCGGGTGGCTATATCGCCGCAGGCGGAACATTGGTCAGTTTGGAAATCTATTATGGAGGCGAGTGGCGGGAGATTGCACTGCTTAATACAGAACGCAACGGAGCCTTCGCATATCGCTATAGCTTTGCTGCCGTTGCTCCAACTACCTACAGGTTCCGTGCGTCTGTGCCACCAGCCGTGGTATATCCATTCTCGCCAGCGGCGAGTCCGCCAGCTCACATTCATCTTCTGAAAGGGTGACTCTAAAGTTGCTTTCCATCCGCCTGCCGTTGCCGAGTAGAGCCTTCACGGCGCGAGTAGCATTGCGTGGAATGGCGGGGGGAGTAGTGGTGTTGTTGTGTGCGGTGGCGGTGGCATGGGGTGGCCAGTATCACATCTATTCGTGTACTGACCCAATCACGCACGCCCCGCTTCCGACAAGCGGCTGGGCCGAAACACCAGGAATGGCGGTCCATGATGAAAACAACTGCGCCACTGGCGGCGCGCTTTCCGTATCGCTTACCCCTGTGGAGGTCCAATCTACATCGTCATGGACATTCAGCGCACCGGCCGGCGTAAAGATCGGCGCAGCGACAGTTTACCGCGAAGCCAATGTGAACTACGAGGCAAGGGCTTTTTGGGCTTCACCTGAAAACGTCTACAACGAAGCTAACGCCTTTGACGTTTGTGAAGTGCCCGGCAACGCCAATCCCGAAGCACGTTGCGAGCGGGGCAATGTCTACGTTTACCGGGAATGTAAAACTACGGCCCTATGTGGCCCCATTCCCTATGCGCCCGCTGACACGCTAGTTGTCCCGTCAAGTCATTTGCCTGCGCACCAATTGGCTTTCGACGTACTCTGTCTAACGCAAGCCTGTGAAGGCTACGCAGATTTGCGTAGCGCTGATATTGTGCTTGAACAGAGTACGGGGCCGACTGCGGTGGAGACAGGGGGAGGTCTAGCTAGCGCGAGTACGTTGCGTGGAGTGGCGGATATTGAGGTTACGGCCACCGATCCGGCATCGGGTGTGTTTCAGGCGATTCTCCAGGCAGATGGCAAGACGGTTTCTAGGCAGATCATTGACGCTAACGGCGGCAACTGTGAGCCCTACAAGGAAGAACCTAACGGCAGCGACGTTTTCCTGCATGTGCTCCCGTGTCCGCAGGCAGTTAGTAACGTAGATGTTCCTTTCAACACTGCGCAAATCCCGGACGGGTCGCATCAAGTCAGCGTGCTTGTGAGTGATGCTGCCGGGAACACGACGACGATTCTCAGTCGAAGCGTTGTCGTTGAAAATGGTGGGGAGTATCTTATTCGTGTCCAGCATGAACAGCAGGAACAGGCACTCGCGGCTCGCGGCGCGTGCAACGCTGAGTGTGACGATCACGCGAGTCTGCGCGCGACCGATCCAAAGCTGACTACCAAGGCGTTTACCCGCCGCTTTGACCGCTCAGGGCTCATCTTGGAGGGCAGACTGCTCGATCACGCGGGATCGCCCATGAAGGGCGCCGTGATCGAGCTGCGCCGGCAGGCGGACTATCCGGGGGCGCCTGACGTGCTGGAGGCGACGAGCACGACTGACGCCCGTGGTGGTTGGAAGTTCCGTGTGCCAAGGGGTCCCTCACGGGTACTCACCGTGGGATATCGCTCGCGCAGCAAAGACCCGAGCTTTGCCGCCCAGCTCCAGTACCACGAGACAGTCAAGGCCGGCGTGCGCCTCACGGCACCACGACAAGCACAGCCGGGGCGCTCGTTCGACTTCCACGGGCGGCTGGCCGGCGGCTATGTCTCCGCGGGAGGGGTCCTGGTCAGCTTGGAACTTTTCTACGGCGGTGAATGGCGGGAGATTGCGCTGCTCTATACGGATAGCCGTGGGAGATTCACCTACCGCTACCGATTCGCCGCCATCGGCCCTACGACCTTTCGCTTCCGTGCGTCGTTGCCACCGGCTGTCTTCTACCCATTCGCTCCGGCAGCTAGCCCAGCTACCCGTATTCATCTTGTAAGAGGGTGAGTCCTACGTTGCTTTCTTTCCGCGTGCCGCACTCGCCAATCTCAGCCGGCGCGCGGATCGCATTGCGCGGGTCGGCTGGCGGGGTGGTGCTGTTGTTGTGGGCGGTGGCGGTCGCGTGGGCTGGTCAATATCACGTCTACTCGTGCGCCGACCCGGTTACGCACGCATCGCTTCCGACAAGCGGCTGGGCCGAAACGCCAGGGCTAGTCGTTAGGGCGGAAAACGGTTGCGCTACGGGTGAACCAATTAGCGCGTCGATCTTTCCGGGGTTGCCTAAATCGGCGTCGTCGTGGACATTTAGTGCGCCGAACGGCACAAAGATAGCAGCAGCAACCATTTACCGAGAAGTATATGTGAACGCCCGTGCCAGGGCATTTTGGGCGGCGCCTGAAAATATCGAAAATGAACATAACATATTTGATCTATGCGAGACGGCACCTGGGGCCGCACCGGGAGTCGCTTGCAGGCGTGGCAATCTTGTCACCGAATGTAGTAAGACGACATGCGGAGGTCTGCCTTATGCGCCCGCTGACACGCTAATTGTCCCGTCAAGTCATTTGCCTGCGCACCAATTGGCTTTCGACGTACTCTGCCTAATGCAAGGCTGCTACGCATACGAGTATTTGCGTAGCGCTGATATTGTGCTTGAACAGAGTACGGGGCCGACTGCGGTGGAGACAGGGGGAGGTCTAGCTAGCGCGAGTACGTTGCGTGGAGTGGCGGATATTGAGGTTACGGCCACCGATCCGGCATCGGGTGTGTTTCAGGCGATTCTCCAGGCAGATGGCAAGACGGTTTCTAGGCAGATCATTGACGCTAACGGCGGCAACTGTGAGCCCTACAAGGAAGAACCTAACGGCAGCGACGTTTTCCTGCATGTGCTCCCGTGTCCGCAGGCAGTTAGTAACGTAGATGTTCCTTTCAACACTGCGCAAATCCCGGACGGGTCGCATCAAGTCAGCGTGCTTGTGAGTGATGCTGCCGGGAACACGACGACGATTCTCAGTCGAAGCGTCGTGGTTGAAAATGGTGGGGAGTATCTTATTCGTGTCCAGCATGAACAGCAGGAACAGGCACTCGCGGCTCGCGGCGCGTGCAACGCTGAGTGTGACGATCACGCGAGTCTGCGCGCGACCGATCCAAAGCTGACTACCAAGGCGTTTACCCGCCGCTTTGACCGCTCAGGGCTCATCTTGGAGGGCAGACTGCTCGATCACGCGGGATCGCCCATGAAGGGCGCCGTGATCGAGCTGCGCCGGCAGGCGGACTATCCGGGGGCGCCTGACGTGCTGGAGGCGACGAGCACGACTGACGCCCGTGGTGGTTGGAAGTTCCGTGTGCCAAGGGGTCCCTCACGGGTACTCACCGTGGGATATCGCTCGCGCAGCAAAGACCCGAGCTTTGCCGCCCAGCTCCAGTACCACGAGACAGTCAAGGCCGGCGTGCGCCTCACGGCACCACGACAAGCACAGCCGGGGCGCTCGTTCGAGTTTCACGGATACGTCGCTGGTGGCTACATTCCCTCCGGTGGAGCACTACTCAGCCTCGAAATCTACTACGCGGGGGAGTGGCGGGAGATTGCGCTGCTCCATACGGATAGCCGTGGAAGATTCACCTACCACTATGCCTTCTCACCTATAGGGTTTAGCCGCTACGGTTTTCGTGCCCACTTGCCCCATGTGGTCGGCTATCCCTTTGCCTCCGCTGTGAGTCCATCTGCCTACATACGCCTTCTAGGATGAACATGACGCGCTGCTCTATTAGCGTGATGGCACTTCTGACCGGCGCCGGGATGCTTCTCACGCCGATTGCCGCTCGGGGTGAGTTGGCCTATCCTCCGAGTCAGACTATAGCCGACCGCGGCACATGGCTACCATTTGCTCCAGCACCCGCACAGCCGGCCGGCATCTGTCTGATAGATAGTGGAGTTAACTTGAACCCGGATACCCAATCCCAGGTCATCGACCGGGAGGCACTTGACGGGGGAAGTCCTAACGACGTGAGTCCTGTTGAACATGGCACATTGATGGCGATGGAAATGGCAGCTCCATTCAACGGCTGGGGAATGGTAGGAGCTGCCCCCACCGCTGTCCGCATCGTTTCCATCCGGGCGGAGAGCACAACAGACTCTTTGACTGTCGGTGCTTACAAGCAGGCGATAGTCGCCTGCCAAGACCTTGCAGCGCGGCATCCCGAGTTTAACTTGAAGGTCATTAATCTCTATCTCTGGGCTTTCAGGATCAGCCATCGTCAGAACAACTTACGGAGCTTGAAGACGCAGCGACAACCGCTCACAATGCTGGGCTTGATATTGTCGCCGCAACGGGTGATGAAGGTAGTCAGTCAATTTCATATCCAGCGGCGGTATCGCCAATTATTGCGGTCGGCGCCTCGGGTGCGAACCATGCTCCGTGTGCCTTTTCTAACACGGGACCACAGCTCGCGTTGCTTGCGCCGGGTTGCGATCTTCAAGAGGCCAACCCGATAAGCGGCGCTCCCATGACTGAATATGGAGGGACAAGTCAGGCAGCGGCGATTACGGCGGCAGCAGGGTTGGCCGCTTTGCGCGCCTACGAGCCGGGCATCGAGCCTAGTCAGGCCGAGCAGTTGCTCATCAGCACAGCGCGGGCCGCAGGTGGATCACTCGACGTGACAGCGCTTTTTCAGGCTGCCGGACTGGAGAACATCATCGAAGCCGGCGAACGTAACGAGCCCGCAACAACGCCGCCACCACCTACACCTGCGCTCGTGGCCCCTCATCGAGAACTAGGCACACCCAGCCGGCGATTGCCACGCCCGCGCCTGTCTGTCCGCCATCGAGGAAAGACTTTGCTTGTGCGCTTTCTCAATCTGCCCTCGGATGGGCAGGCCATTCTTAACATCTTTAGCCGCCGGCATGGTCGTTCGCGGGTAGAACTCACTCACATAACGACGCGGCATCGTGCGGTGCGCCTACGGTCACAGGCGAATACTGTTGTGGATATAAGCTATGCTCCTCTCCAGGCGGGGCAGGCGAAAAACTCTCCCACGAAGGTAATCATGCTATGAAATGGTTTGCGGCCGTCATACTTGTATTTCCGCTGGCGATCGGCGCAGCACAGAGCGCGTCGGCTAACACTTATCCAGACCTCGCATGTAGTCAGGCTCCGAACTCGGCAAATAACAGTTGGCAAGAATATAACAGTGACCCAACTCATTTGACCGTAGGACAAGTCTGTCCACCACAAACAGGCTCGCAGAGCACTGGAATGTTCGCTACCGACAGGCTTGGCAGCTCAGGCGTGGCGCCGGACGGCGCTGTAGCTGGCTGGCGGTTCGTCGTGCCGCCGGGAACGACCGCCGTCGGGCTTCAAGACGACCGATATCTAGGCGCCTACGCCGACAACGGGTGGATGCCATTCGTGAAGGCGGACAGTACCGTCCTTGAGACATGCACATTTACCCTTGTAGAAGAAGGCTGTGGCGTAGGTGAGCCTTTTGGCTCAGGGAGCCTAAACGGGACATTGAAAGTTTAACGAAGCCTCTACGCTATCCGTCGGGATCGAGTGCGTAGCCGCCGGAGGCTGCACCACTGGCTCTACGCTGCATCGGGCATGGGCAGCGCTATATGGAGCGAAGGTGACGCTCAGTGAGCTGGCGCCGCCGTCAATCGCAAGTCCTAGCGGAGCGCTGTGGGGGACAGGATCAGCAGGGGGTTTTCACCGCGGCACCGAGGAAGTGAGCTTCCACGCGAGCGATCTAACGGGAATCTCGAAGGCGACTGTCTCAGTCGATGGACACGTTGCTGCGACCAGCGAAGGGGTGTGTGATTACACGAAGCCGTTGCCATGCCAGCCTTTGAGCCCGGTATTCACAGTCGATACCACGCAACTCTCCGACGGTGCTCATACGGTGACGCTCGACGCCTACAACGCCGCCGGCAATGAAACGCAGTTGACGGAGCAAATCGTTGTTGCGAATCAGCCCCCGCCGCCGCCCGTTGGGTTGAAGGCCGTCGCGCAGTCAGATGGCTCATTTATCGTGAGCTGGACCGATCCCTCTCATGTCGCGCCGATCGTCGGTGCTATCTACCAGCTATGTCCGCCAAGTGGGGTCGGTTGTGGCAGTGCTACGCCCACGGGCCACGACAGCCCGATCACGCTTCCTGCAAGTGCAGGAGGCCAGATTGTGCGGGTTTGGCTGACAGATGCGGCCGGTAACAGTAGTTCAGGGAACGCCGCGACGGTGACTCTCAACCCCATCCGCTTCCAGCACGACCAAACCGCCACCGGCCCGCTTGCCGCCTCTGCTCGTGAAACATGCGGTGCATGGTCATAAGTTGACTGTCATTGCGCTTGTTCCGGCTGGCGTGGTAGGACCCATCCAATTCAGGGTACAAGCAGTGCGAGGCCGGATTCGCGTGGCGAATATGAGCAGACGCGCCAAGGTAAGACGTGGCCGGGCAAAGGTTGTATTCGTTCTCTCCCGTGTAGCGCTCAGCGCAAGCCGGCTTTCGATCTTGGCTAGCGCACCGGGCGCGACCTCAGCAGCGCTATCGGTGATGCTTCGTCGCCGGTCGCATCGTTCGCGCTAGCGACTGAAGGAAGGGGCGCCGGGCGGCGCCCATCTGCAATTCAGTTGTCGGAGAGGGGGTTAGCTCGGCTTAGAGTGCATGGCCGTCTCATCCGCCGCTCGTGTGCTTGACCCTCTCGGAGCGCAAGACGCTATCCCCCCGGAGCCGAGTGCCGCTCCGATCGCGGTAGTAGCGCCGCAAAGCGACCGGGTAGCCCCCGACTTGACGGGCGCGCAGGGCGCGGAGGCCGTCCGAGTCGTGCGAGCGGGTGGCTTCATTGCGGCGATCGAGGCCGTAGAAGGCGGGTCGTCTCAGGAGGGCACCGTCGTTGAGCAAGACCCGCTGCCCGGCACGCCGCTGGAGCGCGAGGCAGTTGTGACACTCAGGTTGGCGACGGACTGTAAGAGGACCGAATCAACGGACGACGGGGCGCCGTCACCCGAAGTAGGGGAGGGAGAAAAAAGCCAAGACGACACTGAGGAATGGTTCGCGGCGCTCGCGGGGACTGGGCGCGAGAACGGCCGCGACGGAGTACCGGGCCGGCGTCGTCGCAAGCATCGGCATCCACAACCGGCAGTAAGTGAGCTGGTATTCGATACCCCGCCTGCACCATTTCCGATGCAGGCCCGGCTCGCTGAGGCAATAGCGCCGCCGACTCGGAAAGGCTCATACTCGGACGTTTGGCTGCGTCTGCGGGTAACTGTAGGCGTCGCCGCTGCGTGGCTTACTTCGTTGTCTTGGAGGCGAACCAGCGCGATAGCCGTTGGCCTACTGCTCTGTGTGGCGGTCGGGATGAGGGCCTTTGGACCCGGCGAGCGGCACTCACAGGCGGTGTATCGCCCCGCCATAGCTTCGACGGCGCCCGGCAAAGCCAAAGCTCAGAAGAAAGTGACGCGCGTACTGCGCCGGCCGCGCCATGTCGTGCGCCCGCGACGTAGACGCGCGGCCGGTCGTCCACGGTTGCACAAGAGCCGGGCGTCACAGGCACAGGAGGTCCCGGCGCACGTCGCCGAGGTTGGAACTTCCCGGTCGTCCGCGGTGGAGGTAGTCGCGCCTACCAAGACTGGCCCGCGTTCGGCTGCTGGTCAGTTCGCATATCTCGGTCAGTAAAGCGAAACGTCAATTTAGGAACTGTCAACAACTACCAAGACGAAGGAGAAGAAAAGATGTTCTCAACTCTCGCTGTACCGACGCAGGTCTTTTTCCCTACGCAGGTCTTTTTCGTTCCCGGTGAACGGACCGGGCTGATGGTGTCTACCCCGCTGCGACGTTTGCTTGGAGCGATGGTCTTGGTTGCGCTAGGTGTGGCGGTTGCGGTCGTCACGGTTGCGGTGGGGCATGTCGAGCTGCTAAGCCGGATGCCTATTTTTCAGGGTGCCCAGCAAATTGCGGGCGTCACTGAATTTCTCGACCATCTCAAGGGCTATCTAATCTCGATCGTGCTCGCCGGCTTCACCGTGGCAGGCATCGCGGTCGGAGCAGCAAAGGTGACTGGTCATTCGCGCGCCAACGACATGATTTTCAACATCGGAGTCGGGGTCGCCATCTTCGCGGCGCTCCCGACCATCGTGGCATAGGCCGGCATGTCACGCCGCCGCACACGCCTAGTTCTCCTGATCGTTGCCGGCGTGGGAGTCGCAATGCTGGCCTGGGCACCCGTGGCGCAGGCCAGTGGCATCCTCGGGAGCGGTATCGGGCCAAACATCGGCCCCAACCTGAATCCCCTCCCGTCGATAGGTGAACTGCTCAACGAAGTGGTGAACGGGCTTTTCGGGGCGCTTCTATCAGCTCTGACGCCAGATTTTCTCAAGCACGCTGATATTCATACGTTGGAGTGGCTAGTTGCCTTGCCGAACGTAGCCGACACGTCTGTTTGGCCGACTGTCGGCCGGCTGGAGGCAAACATGATGTGGGTCGCGGGGGCGATCCTGCCGACGACGCTCATCATCGGCACCATACGCGACACTGCGGTTAGTTTTACCTTCCGCGCACATCCCAGCAACACGCTTCTCCGGGTAATTGGCGCCGTGTTTTGGCTGGTGTTGTATCGCTTTTCTTTCGAGAATGGGGTCGCCTTTGTCAACGTTCTGACTCACACAATGCTTTCGTGGTCGATCGTTGCTCAAGGGCTTCATCGCACAGTCCTTGTGATGTTCGGTGCTTCGGTCATTTTCGGGCTCGGGGGTGCGTTCTTGGGGCTGCTCGGCCTGGTGGCGCTTGTGCTCGCCGTCTCGCTTTTCGCACTTAAGGTACTCATCTTGGTAGTGACGGCGATCTTGTTCGTCTCCGGCCCACTCTTTATTGCGCTTACCCCTCTACCTACGATTGGTTATCTCGCGCGGGGGTGGTTGCTTGCATTGGTCGGAATCTGCGTGATCCCCGTTGGATGGTGCATTATCTTCGCGGTCGCGGGCGCGATCAGTCTTGACGTGACAAATCTCGGCGGGGGCGCTCATATCGGCAGTCGCGTGATAGGCGCCTTCGCGGCCCTTGTCACTTTTTACATTGCGTGGAAGTGGCCGCTCATGGTCCTCGGGCACGTTCGCAACGCCCTCGGTGGACTCGGGGTGAGTCCTGGGGGCGCCTCGGGCGGTGGGGGCACCGTCAGCAATGGCGCGCTTGCAGCCAAGGCTCAGCGTGCGAGGACCGGGCTTCAGGCAGCGATGCTCGCGGGGGGGCGGGGGATCGGGCTCGCTGCGGGGCAGCTCGGAGCGCCGCGCGGTGGGCTCGTTGGCCTGGCCGGACGCCAGGCACGACCGCATGTCGCAGCCGCCGCGGCAAGCGGCGCGATTGCAGTCGGTCCGCCTTCGGCGCGGCCTCGACGGACGCCTGGGCGCGAGCGCGTGGCGCGAGCGGGCGACAAGCTGCGCGAAACCCCTGCACGGATGCGCGAGGCATGGCGAGCTGCCGGCGAGGCGCCCTCGCCTCGCGCGTCCGCAGGGAGGGGAGGATCGGGCGCTGCGCGGGGCAGGGCGGGCGCGGGAGCCTCGCCCGGCGGCAGGCCGAGAAAGGCATCGCGTGGGGGCGGGCGGGGGTCAGGGCCTTCGCGCAGGCCCCCGCGCGGTGGTGGCCCCGGTCCGGTCCCGCGAAAGGGTGGCTCGGGCGGGCCTGCCCGTGCTGCCCGCAAGGGGTCGGCTGGCCCAAAGCGCCCGCCTGTCGTCCCGCCGTCACGCCCGGCTCAAGGGGGCGCTCAGGGGCCGCGGGGAGCTTCGAGTCGAGAGGCACAGTCCGGGCGAGGCGGGGTCGCGCGAGCGCAGGCGAGCGCCGCGGCGCGGCCTCAGAGTGGCGGTGGCGGGCGGGCAGGTTCACCGCGGCCGGCACAGCGGCCGGGCTCTACCGGGCAGCGCCCGCGGCCCGCTGGGTCTGACTCAGGTTCGGCGCGGCCACCGGCTCAGCCTCGGAAGGGACGCCCGTCTCGTGCGCCGTCCTCGCCGCGTACTCCGAGGAAAGGCAGGAAAGGGTGAGTCATCGCACCTACCGGCACGTTGACACGCCGGTTCCCTATATGGGACTGACGTGGCGTCAGTGGCTTCTCATCGTCAGTTGCGCAGCGCTCGCGCTCGGCGTAATCGACCTCTTGCATCCTCCGACGCCGATCGCGTTGTGGCTGGGGACCGTTCTGCTCACCGCGCCCGTTGCGGTGAGCTACTTCACCAGCGGCGCGACGCGTGAGCTTCGGGAGGGTGCTGCTCGATCACGTACGGTGGGTGCTCGCTCCGCGCGAGCTGCCCGCTTCACGCCACGTCGCGCATGTACGCGCGAGAGGCTTCGTAGTGGCCGCCCCCGCGCGAGGGCTCCGGCCACGGATACCGCGGCGAGCGCGCAGGACTCGCGCGTGCCCATCGAGCGGTGACTTGCTCGGCTTGGAAGCCCTGAGCGCGGAGGGAGTCGGCGTGCTCCAGTCGGGCGCACTCGTCGATGGATCGAGGTATCGCCGGTTAACCCCCTGATCCATGACACGGACGGGGCCGGGGCATATCGCGCGTGCGTTCACTTCGATCGCCGCAAGACTGCCTGACGATCGGCAAAGCCTTGAGCTGGTCGCCCAAGCGACCCCGCTTCCGATCGACGCGCTACTAGCCGCCGAGCGCGAGGATTGCCACTCGGCGGTGCAGGACGCCCGCTCGAAGGGGTGGGGCAGCTGGCAGTCGCCATCGAGCGTTTGGGGCTTGCAGAGGAACAGTCGATCCGCACTCAAAGTCAAGCGCTTGCAGCTCTCGATATGCGGTACTTCGTCGTCGTCCCGTGGCTACCCGTCCGGGACGGGCGCCTGGCCCTGCGCCCTTCCAGTCATGGCCCGCTTACCCTCAGCCCTGCGACGTATGAGCGTGCGGCCCGTGAAAGTGCGCGCCACACAGAAGGGATGCGAACCGACCTAGAGTCGATCGGCCTGAGCGCGCACGATCTGGGCGGCAGCGAGGTCGCACAGTTGCTTTGGGCGCGCTTCGCGCCAGGCCGACGCCGACGCCGGCCGCGACCCTGAGCTGCGGCTTGATCTACCCGCGACGCTCGAGCGAGCTTACCGACCCCGGCAAGCGAAGGTCCATGCTGTCGAGCTGCGGTGCGCTCTGTGCCCTGAGCCGATCGACCTACGGGAGCGGAACGTCCTGCGGATCGGAAGCACGTCGAGCAGACACGGTATGTCGGCTCGCTTCCTGAGCAGACGTGGCTCGGGTGGCTTCTCTATCTCATGTCGGCTCACTCTCCGTTCACGGTCGCCGTTCACCTTCACGCGACCGACCGCACACGCGAGCGTCTGTTTCACAAGCGACGCTATCGACGTATTTTCGGCAACAACCGCGGGACTGAGATGCGCGGTCGGCCGTTGGACCCCGACCAGCACGCCCAAGAGACTGAGGCGGCGGACCTTAACGCCGAGCTGGCACTGACAGGCGCCGGGATATACCGCGTCGGGTGCTATCTGTCGGTCCGCGAACCGGAAGGGGACGCCGAGGCCGTGGCCGAGATCCTTGACGGGATCGGCCGCGAG
The DNA here is from genome assembly GCA_963771915.1 of uncultured Solirubrobacterales bacterium. Classification (GTDB taxonomy): domain Bacteria; phylum Actinomycetota; class Thermoleophilia; order Solirubrobacterales; family Solirubrobacteraceae; genus Palsa-744. Next base: position 2,191,184 of record CAVYVD010000001.1, read on the forward strand.
CTAGCAGGCGCGAACGAGGCCCACCTGCATCCTGGCGTCGCAGCGCAGCGGCAAGTCCAGTCCTCAAGTCTGCCGACCGGGATGGACACGGCCGCGCGAACGCGCAAGTACGTGTCGGTGAACGTGGGCGACACGACGCCGCTTGTCGGTACTCGCTGCGGGTCGCCATCGGGCATACCACTTGGCTACGCCTCAGTCGGCCGCACGCTTGAGCGCCTAGACCTATTCGACCCGGCGCACAGTAACCACATGCTCGATCGTCACCGGCAAGAGCGGGTTCGGCAAGACGATGTTGGTGAACAACATCTATTCGCGTGCGCTAGCGCGCGGGGATCACGGCGCCGTCATCGAGCGCGGCGGACACTACGAGTTCCTAGCATCCCTGATTCCCGGTGCGGCCAATGTTAGTCTCGGCTCTGGTGCTGACGCGATTTGTCCGTGGGATACCCCGGACCCTGCGTCTGTCGATGCAGAGAAGATCGACTATCTCATCGCTTTGCACGCGACGCTTATCGGCACAGGCCGGCGGGATGAGTATGGACTGAGCGCGCTTGAGGAGAACCTGCTCGGCCGCGCGATACGGCAGGTCTACGAGCGGTGCGTGATAACGGGTGAGAGGCCCCGCGAGCTGCTATTGCAGGAAACACTAACCGCACGAGCGGCCAGTGAGGCCGCGGCCGGCGCCGGTCAGATGGCCGACGCTCTCTGCGTGACATAGCAGCTCGCCTACATAACTTCTGCGCCGACGGCCCCTATTCATATCTAGCCGACAAGGAGACGACGATCCCGCGCGACGCGCCGCTAGTCGTGTTTGACACACGTCGAATCCCCGATCACTTCTCCGGCGCCGCGATGTTCGAGATCGTCGAGCACACAGCAGAGCGGGTTGCACGAAACATCCAGAGACACCTCGAAGATGGCGGTCACATCCGACGGGTCGGCGGACGCCTAAGTTCTATCTCACTCTGGAGGAGGTCTGGAAGCTCGTTGAAAACGAAGCAACGGGTCGCTGGGTTAACGAGCTACCGCGCCGCTCCCGGCACGACAACTTGGCGCTGATAGGCGTCAGCCAACAATTGTCAGACTTCAACAACCCCGCCGGCCGCGCGTTCGTTGACAACGCGGCCCGTAAGTTGACGTTTCATCAGTCACCACGACAGATTGAATACCTCAAGGACGAGCTAGGACTAACGACCGAGGAGATTCAGGCGATTGGGGCACTCAAGACGGTAAAGCGCGAATACTCCACCGCTTACTTCGACAACGGCCCTCGCGGGCGCGGCACGATCACGTCGCGCTACTCCGACCTTGAGTATTGGATATGCACGCACGAGCCCGAGTTCGACGAGCCGATCCGCCGCCAAGCACTCAGGGACGCCGACGACGACCCGTGGCGCGCGCTGCGTCTGCTCGCAGACCCCGCCTGGCACCAACAGCTCGCGGAAGTGGCAGCGTAATGGATGCCGCGACGGTCGCCGGCCGGATCATCCTCGACCCCCGGGCAAGACGGTGGCCGCGCGAGCTGCCGCGCTCGCCGCGGCGCTGATCGCGCGCCGATCGTCGTCCTTATCGCCGTGGTGGCGGCGCTCTCTGGCTCGCCGGCCCCAAGTACGGTGGGCAGCGCCGGGGGGATTCCTGCGGTGTACGTGCCGATGTACCAAGCCGCCGCCGCGGCCTACCACATCAACCCCTACGTCCTCGCGGCGCTGCACCAGACAGAGAGTGACTACAGCCTCGACCCGACCGCGTTCCAGCCGAACTCGGCCGGCGCACTCGGCCCGATGCAGTTCCTTCCCTCCACATGGGCAGGCTACGCAAATGCCTACCGGCCGATCGCCTCCCAACGGCCCGCGCACTACCCCCACATTTGCGCGCCGCACGGCTGCATCACCGATGACTTCGACTCGATCGCCGCCGCGGCCGACTACCTGCACCAGCTCGGAGCGGACGCCGGCCTCGATCAACGCACGCTGAACGCCCTCATCTACTACAAGGGCACCCCTCCGGCGTCTGTGCCTTATGCGCGTCAGGCGTTCGCGCTCGCGCAGCAGCTCGAAGCGGCGAACGTGAGCGCAGGCGGCTCGGTAATCCAGCCGCCATCAGGGGCGCTACTGACGCGGCTCGTGACGGTTGCGGACGAGATAGCCGCCGCTCACATTCACTACTGCTATGGCGGCGGGCACGTCACCCCCGCGCGTCCGAGCCACGGCACCTACTGTCACAACGCTGCCAACGAGCACATATCCGGTAACGCATATGACGGGCTGGACTGCTCTAGCGCCGTCTCCATGTTGCTCCAAGCCTCGGGAATCAACACGCCGACGCTTGACTCGAACGGGTTTATGAGCTTCGGTGCTGAAGGACCCGGCCGGCAGTTCACCATTTGGGCGAACGCGGCGCACGTCTTCGTCAGCATCGACGGACGCGATTGGGGCACCAGCGACGCCAACCCATACGGCGGACCCGGATGGGCACCACAGACCACCGTCGGCTTCACCTCCAGACACCTAGCCGGCCTATGAGAAAACGGACACTCCCAATCATCCTCGTTGCGAGCGCGATCCTCACCGGATGCGGGCTGCACGACCCCTACTCACCGCAGCCGCAGAAAAGCACTCACACCAGCCGCGGGCAAGCCCCGCAACCACAGCCGACCCACGTAAAATCGACCGGCAGCGCCGCGAGCGTGATCGCGCGCTACGCGAACGTGTGGGTCAACTGGAGCGCCACCACGCTCCCTCGGGAGCGCGCCGAATTGTTGGCACTCGCCACGGGGCAGCTCGCGGAGGAGCTACGCCGGGATGCAGCGCAGGCCGTGAGGAACCATCTACAGGAAGTCAGCCAAGCGTACAGCCGCGGGCGATACGTCGGCGTGATACGGCAGAGCAACAGGCACGCGATCGTCGTCACCTATGAGGAAGTCGCACCCGTGGGCAGCCAAGCACAGGGCGCTTATCACGTCTACCTCGCACAAGCCGAACACACGACAAAAGGATGGAGGCTCACCGAATGGCAACCAGCAACCGACAGCTAGCCAACACCACTGACCGCCCCGTCGCACGCAAAAGAGGCAGAAGCCTACCAAGCACGATGCTCGATAGTTACGCGCTTCTGTGGCTCGTAACGCTTATCTCGGCACTCGTCGCTATCCCGGTCGCCGGCCAGCTACGCGGCTACCTCTTTGACATTCGGCTCGTCCCCGCGGCGGGGGGCTCGGCCAGCATTGCCGCGTTCATCTTCGCTAACAACGTGCGCGAGGCGATGATCCCCTTCCTGTTCGCCGTCTTGAGGGTCGGCCCACGGCGGCGAGCCGCGGTCGTGGCGGTGGGCGATGTTGTCGTGGGCGCGAGCCTCGGGGCCAATGCGCTGCTCGCCGGACTTGCGCTCGGGTCCTACGGGCTCGGCCTAGCGTCCTTCCTGCCTCAGTGGCCGCTTGAGTGGGGCGCGCTCGCGCTCGCCTTCACCGGCTGGCGCCGCGCTCGCCAGGGACGACAAGAGCCGTTCGAGCTGGCGCTGCTCGCCATCGCAACCGTGATCCTCCTATGCCTTGCCGCCCTACTTGAGACTTACGCCGTCCCGCAAGGCTGAGAAAAATGCACTACTTCGCACGACGCTTTCTCGGGCCGCTCACCCTCATGGCGGTCAGCTTCGCGGGTCTGCTCATCTGGCTACGGACACTCGCGCCCGGCGTCATCCGACACGCCGTTGGAGGTACAACCCACGCAGCCAAGAAGCAAGGCGCCACCACCGTCTCATCAGTCCTCACATCGCTCACCGATGCCGTGATCCTCGGCCTGCATATCGCCGCCGTCATGGCCTGCGCGCTCTTGGCCGTCGGCGCGCTCGTGGGCTTCACGCGCCTGCGCGCCCGCCGGCATCGTGCAGAGGCAGGCAGCGTGCTATGTGCAGAGCTGCGCTTGGGGCGCGATGACCAAGCCTCGCCGTATGAGATAAGCAAGGTCTTCGACGGGATCGCGGGAGCGCTGAGGCCGGGCATCGTCCGCCGTCCACTCACAGGTCCCCCAACGCTCGCGCTGAAGATCGTAAGCGAAGGGGGCGCACGATCCGTGCGTTTTCTAGTGCAAGCCCCGCCCGTCTATCACGCCTCGATCGCCGCGCGGCTGCGTGCGACTTATCCCGATACGCGCGTCATCCCGATCGACGCAGCGCACGCCGACCCGTTCACTCTCAGCTCAGTCGTCTCACCGTGGGTCGCCATACGGGCGCTACTTCACCGCAAGCGGGTCGCGCCCGTCCAGGTGGACATGCTGCGCGTGAAGAAGGCAAGAAGATGGGTATGGGCGTTGGCGACCACGAAGGACTACGAGCACTCACTAATGGAAAGCCTCGTCTCAGTGATGCACGCGCTCACGACGCCTTGCACGTTGGAGCTACTTCTCACGCCAGCACCAACCGTGCTTGAGCGCTATACCGGGCACGCACTCCGACGCCGCGAGCGGCGCTTCATGGCAGATGGCTCCTTTGGCCCAACCGAGCCGGGTGTCGATAGCGTCGTGGCGCAAAAGCACATACAGGGCGCCGTAGAGGGTGTCGGACGGGCATGGTGGTGGTTCGACATGCGAGTAATCGTGCCCCGAGGCCACGAGCCACACGCCCGCCAGGTGGCCGGCGTCATCCAAGAGGCGCGGGGAGAGAATTATCTCCGCGTGCGAGTAATGCGACTACGACGCAGACTATACGCATGGCGCTCCGCCCGCGGCCTGCCACAATTGTTCCCCGCGCTCTGGAGCGGAGCGCTATCAAGCGCTGAGGTCGCGTCACTCTGGCACTTGCCAACGTTGAGACTCAAGGGCGTTCCGCTACGCCGCATATCCGCAAGAGAGATAACGGCCACGAGCGCAATCAGCCGCGACCCCGCCCATGCCGTCATGCAAGACGAGCATGGGCCGGTGGGAATCCACCCCCGCGACCGGCGAAAGGGATGGATGCTGCTCGGTGCCGCAGGAGCCGGAAAGACCGCAGCGCTCGCCCCCCATGTTAAGTCAGTTGGAGAGGACGACGAGCGAGCGCTCATCGTCATCGACCCGAAGGAGGATTTTGCCCGTCTCTGCTTGAGCCTCATACCAGCTCGTCGCCGGCTTCACTATCTGGACCTTGGGGCGCCAAGATACGGGCTCAATATCCTTACGGCAGGGCACCTTACCCCCGAGATTCGCGCGGATATCTTCATCTCTGTCATTCGGGAGCTGGCCGGCGAGTCCTCGGTAGGCCCACGCTCAGACCTATTTCTCCGTGCTGCGATCCAGGCGGTGACGATCGTAGAGCCAGTCCCGGCGCTCCAGCACGTCAAGGCCCTGCTCGACCCCTACGACACAGGCTACCGGGAATGGGTGACGCGCGAGCTGCGCTGCCACCACGAGATTGACTTCGTTCGTGAGTATTGGGAGCACACCTTTCCGAGCATGGTCAAGGATAACCCCCGCTTTGTCACGGAGGCCGTCGCGGCACCCGCCAACAAGATCGCCCGATTCCTTACCTCACCAAGCCTCAATCTCCTAATGACGCATCCCACTCAACTTGACCTAGAAAACATCATCAGGCGTCGAGAGATACTGATAGTCAACGGGAGCAAGGGGGCCGTCGGAGAGTCAAACGCCAATCTATTCTGCTCAATGTTGATCCTGCTCGTGCAGCGAGCACTCCACCAAATACAGCGAGTGGACGCCAGCGAGCGCGTGCAAGCCGCGTTGGTCATCGACGAGGCACACAACGTCTTCATCCCGGCTTTTGCGACCCTACTCTCGGAGGGGCGCTCAGGAGGCATCGAGGTTGCCGCAGCCTTCCAATACACCGGCCAGATTGTTGATGAACGAGTCCGAGCCGGGGTAAGAAGTCTGCTACAAAATGTGTCAATCTTTCGTCAGCGAGACTTTCAAGACGCTCGCGCCGCAGCGGCCCTAGCAATGGAAGTCTTCCAAGACAATATCCGTGGCGACACGGACGACCAGCGCCGCATCCGAATCGACCCGATGGATATTGTGCAGCAGCCGGACTACCGCGCGGTGAATCTTTGGTTCGCCCAAGGTGTCCCACAGCCGGCAGCCACAGCAGGCACCGTACCGATGGAGCAGCTAGTGGAAAGTCCAACGGCCGTCCGGGCGCGTGAACATCACGAGCGCGAGCAGCAGCGCAGAGGCGACCACCCCCACGATCACGAACGCTATATAGAGCCGCCGCTAGTTCACTCGATCAAGACCCCGATCGTGGCCCGGCATCGGGCCGTGCATGTCGATCTTCCCGCTTGGGCACAATGCCCGCCATTGCTAGAGATTACCCGAGTCGCCGTAGTCCTCAAACCGAAGCAGGGCGAGCCGATTGCATACGTCGCGGAGTCACGCGACGGATCACGACGGCGATACGTGGTTGAGCTGCCAAGTGACAAAATCGCGCCAGGCTGGGTCCCGGCCGGGATATACGCAGTTCAAGTTTTGGTATGGATTGCTGGAGAGTCGGCGCCGCATAAGTGGGTGCCGATGGTAGGCGATAAGAAGGCAGGCGAGCGTGAAATGGTGGTGGAAATCACCGAGGAGCCGCGACGACCATTCACAAGAAAAAGAGAGGCGGCGTGACGATGACGACCACCGCAGCCGTAAGGCAAAGGATGATGCTTTCCGGTGACGGTCTGAGCGCGGGGACGGTCCAGTGGGGGCGCCGAGAGCACCCTGCGCGAGCAATCGGGCTCACGGAGCGGGACCTTCGGCTCATGGCGCTCATTCACGACGTTAACTACCTTTCATCCAGCCAGCTTGTGATTCTTGGCTGGGGCTCCGGCGAACGAGCTGGGCAGAAGCGGCTCAAGCGCCTGCACGACAGCGGATACCTCGATCGCTTTCGCCCTATACCGGAAATCGGCAGCGCAGAATGGAACTATCGACTTAGCACATTGGGCTGGGGCGCGCTGGCAGAGCAAGGCAGGGTGCCAAGCGGCGACGCCTACACGCCGGCCGCAATCACGAGCATCAGCTACACCGAACATGATCTACAACTGGCGGCACTCGTCCTCCAGATCGCCCAGGCAGCAGTGCCCGAGCTGACCGGCGGACTCATCGACCGGATGCCGTTTCGTTGGTTGGGACCCCGAAACGGACGAATTGAAGCAAGAGAAGATGAGGAGTTCGAGTGCTCCCAAGCGGCGCGAGTCCCGAAGGGTACGCGCCTACACTCGGAAGACAGCCGCGCCGGGTACTTGGAGCCTGACGCCACGCTCATCGGGGAGGCGGGCGACGACCGTTGGGCAGTGCTCATTGAGTATGACCGGACCGAACGACCGCACAAGCAGATCGACCGCCTACGTCGCTACGACTATTGGCTGCTCGACGGTTGGCGTCAGAGTCACTTTGCGACGCACTCAATCTCTCCATCAGTAATCTTCTTGACGGCGCGGGAGCGACCACTGCGACGCCTGATCGAAACCGCCGATCAAACCTTTGCTGCATGGTACGGCCACGAGCACGCCGGGCCACGAGAAGGGACTCATCCTGCGAGGCAGCGGGTGGTTTTCACTAGCCGAGAGCGCATCCTTGCCGGAGACTGGACAATGGAACGCACGCCCAGCCTCCCCGCTTCTCTACGCGAGGATTCGACCACATGCTCGCCTCGATCGCTCGAATATAACCTCCCGTCACTGTTTGCCGCCAACAGCTAGCCGGGAAGGCTCCCATCGCTCCTAGTGAAACACCAAATCGTGGGACCTTGCGCCGACTGCTACCCGCCAGCGCAAGGGTCCCACGACCCGACGCGCGGATCGGCCCATATGGGCCGATGTGGAGTCTTTACCCGCCAAACGCCGGCAGCCGCCCAATAGCCGCCCTCGCCTCGCTCCACATTCGCTCAGTGTCGCCGGACCAAGCGGAGAGCAGGGCAGCCTTTAGGTCAACGCCGATGCGTAGCGCGAATCCGGTCGCGGTGGGCGCCGATGGCAACGCCGCGACGACCCCCTCCACACCATGCACAAAAAACTGCAAACCGTACACCGACTGCGCGTCATGCCGCCGTTTCTGTGGCAGGGACCGAACAGCGCACGAATCGACCCTGCCGAGCTGGCCGCGGCCGGCTTTCCTGCCTCGCCAGCCGTGAAGCTCCATCCCGAAAGCAGCCGCCGAGGCTACTTGGAGCCTGACGCCACCTTGACGGCACAGACGGACGCAGGGAATTGGGCCGTGCTGGTCGAGTCTGACCGCACAGAACGTTCCCACAAGCAGATCGACCGCTTACGGCGATACGACCGTTGGCTGCTCGATGGATGGACTCAGGGGCGCTTCTCGGCCCACGCCACGCCGCCGTCCGTTCTTTTCCAGACAGCACGCGAGCGACCATTGCGCCGGCTCGTCGAGACCGCCGATCAGACGTTCACAGCATGGGACGGCCAGAAGCACGCCGGCTCGCGGGAGGGCACGCACCCGGCCCGTCAGCGGACGGTCTTTACTAGCCGCGACAGCATACTCGATGGCGATTGGACGATGCTGCGGACCCCGAGCTTGCCTCCCGACTACCGAGACGAGCCGCGCTTCGTCCCGCGCGCCCCCTTGCAGGTGAGCGCCGCATCCGCGGACACGCACGTACGCGCGAATGTTGGCGCCGCGAAATGTGCTGTGTGCGCGCACTAGCGATGAGCCGGGCTCTGAGGTCTTGTTCCCAACGCGCGAGACACGGGCTACCGGCAGTTGCTCGGGCAGGACTAGCTTTCTCAAGAGGATGCCGGCGGCCGTCCATCGATGCCGCTGAACAGGTCGGCAGCGGAGATTCCGAGCGCGACGGCCAGCTTTGCGACGGTTCGCACGCCTGGCTCGCGCTCGCTCCGCTCGATCTTTGCAAGGTGGGTCATGTTGAGGTCCGCCGTGTGGGCGAGATGTTCCTGGCTCAGGCCGCGCTCTAGCCTGATGCGCCGTAGGTTGGCCGCGAAGATGTCGAGCGAGTCGGGCATATACCCGCTGATCCTTCGCTACCTGTCCCAATTGTGCTAGATACAATTGGGACAGGTAGCTATGTTTATGCGCGAGCCAGCCAGACGAAGCCGCTCAGCGGGTCCGTGCGGCCTTAGCGCTAGTCGTGCAAGAGGCGGTTCGTTGGACGCCGATCGGCGGTCTCAAGCTCGTCCGCTCTGCGGGCGAGTTCGTATAGGGCTAGTCCGAGCGCTCGTGCGATGCGGTCGGCGACATCCCAGGTGGGATTAGCGATGCCACGCTCAAGGCCACGTATCGAGGTCGGGTCGAGGTCTGCGGCGTCGGCCAAAGCCTCTTGGGTCAGGCCGACCTGCTCACGGCGCAAACGGATCGCCCGACCAAGGGCGACCTGGGGACTCTGGCTGATCCGCATAAGCTCGGAACCCTCGTCGGCAGGGTGGCCCATGACCAGGGAACAAGTTCCCGCTAGGGTGGCGGCCATGCGACGGCGGTCCGGTCCAAGGGAGGACTGATGTCCCGAGTGCCCGGCCAGTTCCGCCATCCAGTAGCTTTCCCTTGGCCGCGGGCTCGCCGACTAGGGGGCAGTGATCGCGTGAGTCTCCAAAAACAATGGCGGCGATAGGCAACAACGGTCGTAAGGCGGCGACATCACGCCAGGCAACGCCAGGCAACGGTCTCGCTGGCGAGATCGGCCAGCGGCTTCGAGGGCATCGCTCAGAGTGTGTGCAGGCAATCTACACGCGGGTCGAAGCAGTCTCCGACGAGCCGGCAAATGCGGCTTATCAGGCGGGCGTTCGGAGTTCAATCGCCGCTATGTTTGACCACAGCTTGGAGGTTATTGAGCACGGCCTCCCGCGCGCGACCTTGCTCCCATCTGAGGCTGCCATCCAAGTGCGGCGAGCGGCGCGCATAGGCGTAAGTCCGAGTTCTGTACTCCGAGGCTATGTCGCAGGACACGCCGAACTCGGTGAACTCGTCGCTGAGCAGGCAAAGCGCATTGGCGTCACGGACGCCGCAGAGTTGCATGATCTCCGCCGCACGCTGGACGTCATGCTCGAACATCTCCTAGCGGCAGTCGAGAGTGAGTACAACCAACAGAACGCGCGCCAGCCCGATCAACGTCGCGCAGAAATCGTGGAAAGACTCTTGGCTGACGAGGCAGTAGATATAGCTGAACTAGATGAGCTGGAATATGATCTTCACGCCTTCTGGCATATCGGCTTGATTGCCGTGGGTAGTGGTATTCACAGATTGTTGCGGCGAGTCAAGACCGAGCTAGGCTACGACCTGCTGCCCGTAAGTAACGCTGGTGCGGTGTGGGCATGGTTTGGAGCGCCGCAAAAGCTCCGGGTCAAAGACATCGAACGTGCGTTGTCAAGCTATGGAACTACGTGTGGGCATATCGCCATAGGTGGGTTGGGAAGGGGGATCGCCGGATGGCGCCAAACGCACCGAGAAGCACGCGCCGCCTCGCTGTGTGCTTACAGACCAGGGCAGATCGTCCGGTATGCCGATCGACCTTTGCTCGCCGCGACGCTGGAGAACGACACATTGGCGACGTGGCTACGGACCTTCTTGACACCACTTCGTAGCCGCCCCGATGGTGGCACAGAGCTACTAGGAACCCTACGCGCATATCTCGATGCGGGATGCAACTCGTCGTCTGCTGCTTCCGTCCTTGACCTCCGTCGGCAAACAGTCGGAAGTCGAGTCCGGCTGGCGGAGGACTTGTTGGAGCGCCCGATTCGTAGCTGCATAGGCGAGCTAGATGCCGCGCTCCGCTTGCTGGAGCTTGCGTCACACGGCGCGCGCGTTTCCTCGGACGACTGAGGGCAGCGCATTTCTGGACCGTCCAGTCTGGTCGGACGAGCGACCACATTGGACGGTCAAACGCAGACTGCCGACTGGTAGACATACATCTCGGTCGCCAAAGGGCCGACGGCCTGCGGCCCCTTCCCACCCCGGAGCGTTTTCCCATATGCCCAACAGACCTCGTACCCACAACCCGCTAGCGCACACTGCGTTGATCCTCGCGGCTCTGACGATTGTTCTCGTGCCCGCCATGTCTAACAGCGCAACATCAGCCGCGACACCGGCAGCGGGGAGTCACGCGCACGCCTACTCTGCTCACACGATAAGTATTAGTGAGCGCGCGAATCTGCGGCTCGTTGCTCATCATTCCGGGGTGCTCTACGAGCAAGGGCCTACTTCGGGCACTCCCGGCGGTACGCTCGCGGTGCGGATCAGGATTTCATATGCAAAGGCCAGTATAAGTTTCGCCGCTTATCCTTCCGGTGGCAGTGTCGTCGGCAGCGGCCAAGCCTCAGTTTACGCAGAAGGTTCTCACGCGCACTTTGCCGGGGTCGTATCAGTGACACACGGCACGGGGCGCTTTGCCAACGCAACCGGAACGCTTCATATTGAAGGGGCCTCAAACCGAAGCACTTACGCCATATCGCTCAATGTCGTAGGACAACTCAAGGTATAAGCGATACCCACGCAAATGTATCGTAAGCAAGCCGTAAAAACTCTCAACCTCGGTGTCGCGCTGCTAGCCATGCTCATGGCCAGCACTGCTACCAGCCATGCGGCCGAGCTAGTCAAACTCACGACCGCTTTTTCGCCTAATCACCTGGGCGCCGGAACCAATATGCTGATTACCTTCACAATCGGCACAAATACCGGCAGAGTGCCACCACCATTGACGCAGGTAAGTATGAGCCTGCCGAGTGGTGTCGAACTCGGTACAAGCACTTTGGGTCTTGCTGTCTGTAGACCCGAAACACTCGAAGTCGATGGACCCGAAGGGTGTCCACGAGACGCCATCATGGGCCACGGCAGCGCAATCGCTAAGGTTCCCTTTGGACCCATCACCGTGCGAGAGAAAGCCGAAATCACGATCGTCATGGGACCGTCTGTCGATCAGCACACGACTTTGCTGTTTTATGCGGCCGGCAACACGCCCGTATCAGCGCAGCTCGTGTTCCCCGGCCAAATCCTCGCGGATACAGGACCGTTTGGCGGCCAGCTCATTACGACTATCCCTCGCACACCCACTGTCCCTGACGGGGCAAACGTATCAGTCGTTAGCGTGAGCACGGCTATCGGTCCTGCTGGCTTGCTCTATTACCGCCGTCGGAACCGTCAGACAGTCGCATATCACCCGGAAGGCATCCTACTACCATCACAATGCCCAATTGGCGGCTTTCCGTTCGCTGCAAGTTTTCACTTTGAAGATGGGAGCAACGCGTATGCCAGAAGTTCGGCTGCCTGTCCCGGCATAGCCAATGTAACCAGACAGAGAAGCAGGCGCGCACCACGGGCGAGGCGAGGTCTCAATGTATCGTCTTAGCCGATTCGTGACAGCCAGGCCGCGCACAGTCCTCTTGACGTGGCTTGGGATTGTAGCGGTAGCCCTACCCTTGGCAGCACATCAAAACGACCGCCTATCTCAAGGCGGATACACCGTTGCGGGATCACAGTCGGCTAGGGTTGACTCACTGCTGAAGCGGAAGTTTCCAGACATTAGCCGCGCCAGCCTAGCCGTATTGCTGTGGCCCGAAAGAGGTGCTAGAGCTACAGCGCTCACGGATGATATTCAGCACGTTCGGGCAGCCATCCAAAGCCTTCGCGGCGTTTCTCTCTCACGCCACGATCTCCAGCTCGCGCTCTTTAGTACCGGCCTCGTGGAACCCGTCGTCCTCCCGCTAACCATAGCGGCAAATGAAGCAGCAGCCGAACACATCGTAGAAGTCCTGCGTGATCGGCTTAGCGTCGAAACCCGAGGAATAAATAAAGTACAAGTACATCTTCTCGGACAAAGCGCATATTGGGCTGGCCTTGACTATACGTCGAAGCAGCAGGTAACAAAAGCCGAGATCATCGGCTTCCCGATTCTCTTTGTCGTGCTGCTGTTGGTGTTCGGATCGCCTTGGGCGGCTGCGCTTCCGGTAACGCTAGGCATTATCTCGGTCATCGTCACGGGCGCACTGATCTTTCTGACCTCGCTCTTTATGCACCTATCAATCTTCGTCACAGACGCCGCTTCGCTTTTGGGTATTGGAGTGGCCGTGGACTACTCGCTCATCCTGCTTGTGCGGGTAAGACAGGAGTTGCGGGCAGCTAGCGACTTCGCCTCGGCGGGGGACATCGCACTTCGCACTTCTGGACGGGCAATCGCAGTCTCCGGGGTAGCTGTCATAACATCACTGACAGCATTGTGGGTGATTCAAGATAACACCCTGCGCTCGATGGCCCTCGGCGCGATGCTTGTGGTAGCCGTCTCAGTGGCCGCGTGCGTAACGCTGCTTCCCGCTCTCGTCATCGTACTCGGACGGCGACTGGCAACTGAAAAGAGATTTACGCGACGGCTCAGTAGCGAACCGAGTCGGGGACTAGCGGCGCGGTGGTCGAGGACTGCCACGCGGCGTCCGGCCCTATCGTTGCTCGTGGTAGGCAGTCTCCTTGTGGCCCTGTGTGTCCCAGCGCTCAGCATGAAAACACGAACAGAAGCCCTTAAGCAGCTATCACCGCAAAATAACACACGTATGGGCTTCACTGAGGCCGCGACACTCGAAGGCCCAGGCGCACTCGGCCCGATTAACGTCACCGTTCAGGGTAGGCAAGGGTCACGATCCGTACTGCAACACGCGGCCGAACATCTCCGCCTTCTAGCTATGCAGTTGCCCGATATTCATTCGTCTGCACGATCAAGCGTGTCCAATGCCGGCTCCTACGCCCTATTTACTGTCACGCCGAATAGCAATCCCGAGGGTCCACAGGCAACGCAGCTAGTAGAACGACTGCGCAGTCGATTCGGTAAGGCAAGCAAAGCATATGGCGTGACAGTTTCGGTTGGAGGCACATCTGCGAGCTTGGTCGATATTGAGAGCGAGTTCGCGGCGAATATGTGGAAGGTGATCGTTGTACTTCTCTTGCTGGCGTTTATTGTGCTAATGCTGCTGCTTAGGTCGCCGATATTGTGCCTCAAGGCTATAGTCCTAAATCTCTTGTCGGTCGGCGCGGCTTACGGTGCGCTTGTAGTTGTTTTTCAATGGGGATGGTTTGACTCGCTCTTTGGTGTGGCGCCAGGCTATATAGACACTCTGACTCCACCACTCGTCCTAGCTATCGCCTTCGGCCTTTCGATGGACTATGAGGTATTTCTACTCAGCCGGATTAGGGAGCAATGGCTAGAAGGTGGCGACGCGCGACGCGCTGTGACAGAGGGCATTGATGCAAGTGCCAAGGCGATAAGTAGCGCGGCGGTGATTTTGGTATTTGCGTTTGGCATCTTCGTCTGGACTGGACTCCCGTCAATTAAGGAGATCGGATTGGGCTCGGCTGTGGCTATCGCTATCGACGCAAGCCTGGTCCGCCTCGTCGTCGTGCCTGCCGCAATGATGCTCCTTGGGGAGTGGAGCTGGTGGCTACCAACATCGAAACGATCATCTCCTACGCGCGGTGTAGTGGCGAGTGCAGAGGCGAGTGGCGGCCTAATGCAACCCCAAAGTGAGCACCATGCAGCTTAGCCGACGCGATTACAACGGCTCCGAGCTGGCCGGCGCCGAGTTCTATCAGAAAATGTTTTCAACCGCGATGCGCGACGCCACTTCCGATGACGGGGATGCTGTGCTGTGGTGGAACCAGCCGGATACCACCATGTTTGAGCCTGGACTGTATTCGTCTGTAATGGCTCGGGTCGCTGCTAACTGGAGTGCGCGTGCGTTGCAATACTCGCCTACCGAAGGCATGGCGGCGGCCACGGCATGTCTCGTCGAGGTGATGGCCGCCGAGGGAGTTGCTGTCAAGTCCGAGCACGTCCTGATTACGACAGGTGGTCAACAGGTATTTGATCTTGTCTGCAAGGCCCTGATCGACCCAGGAGACGCGGTTGTGGCTGAGGGGCCAACGTACCCCGGAGCACTAATCGCCTTCCGCGCTTATCAGGCGCATGTAACGCAACTTGAAGTCGATTGCAATGGGATGCCTGTCGAGCGCCTAGAGCACGCGATCGACGCATTGGAGCGCGAAGGGAGAAGGGTCAAGCTCGTCTACACGATTCCGACCTTTAACAATCCATCCGGCGTTACGATGTCGCTTCCTCGTCGAAAGGCGCTTGTCGCGCTGGCACGCAAGCGCGGATTCGTTGTGCTTGAGGACAATCCTTTTGGCCTGCTTCGATACGAAGGAGCGGCGCTTCCAACGCTTTACTCGCTAGACGCGGCCGTAAGTAGCAGCGATGGCGCGGAGTGTGTCATCTATCAGGGGACCCTCTCCAAGATGCTTGCACCGGGACTACGGCTCGGGTGGGTTGTGGCAGCAAGCCCGATACTAGAGAAGCTGAATCTCGGAAAGCAAAGCACTGACCTGTGCAGCTCCGCGATGACCCAACTATTTGTCGCAGCGCTTTTTGAGAAGCGATGGTGGCAGGAGCATGTGAAAAGACTAAAGGCGTCATACCGTGTCAAGCGAGACGCCACGACGAGGGCGCTAGCGAAGCATCTCGGACGAAAAGCTCGCTGGATAGCGATTGAAGGTGGACTATTTACGTGGGTAGTTGTGCCCTCAGAGTATGACACCGCTGTCGAGCCAGGGTGTCGCGGGCTACGGTTCATGCCCGGCATAGCCGGATATGCTGACAGCCGTAGGGGCAGCTCGGCCTTCGCATTGAACTTTGCGAGCGCTCCGCTAGCAAGTATTGACGGAGACGTTGCCCGGATCGGGAGGGCACTCGATGACGCGGTAACTATGGAGTATGGCGATCGGCTATCTGCGCTGGCCGTGGGAGTGAAGTGAAATGGGGACGACGATTACACGCCACGTACATGCAAAAGATATGGGCTCTCTTGAGCAAGTTCTGTATGGCGACACAGGGCTGGGAGGGATTGACGTTCCACAAGACGTCCGTTTGGCCTGGTTCGTGGATACGATCAGTCACCACATCGAGACTAATTCATACTACGGAGCGCTAGCCGCGAATCGTTCTTTTACCCCAACGCAAATCACGGCGACCGGATCGCTCGCCGACGTGCCGCTGCTACCTGCCGCCCTTTACAAGCATCGGCGGGTGGAAAGCGCAACCCGTGGTGGAGTGCAGTTGACCCGTAGCAGCGGCACGCAAGGAAGCGTAAGCATCGTCGCGCGAGATCAACCAACGCTGGAGCGGTTCGTTGGGTCAGTGCTGTTCGGGGTCCGAGACCTATTCGATATACCGGAGGCGCGCGAGGTTTTTGTTCTCGGCCCTCATGCTAATGAGGCAGACGATATCTGGTTCAGCTACGTGCTGACTTTGGTCGGCTTGCTGCATGAAACCCATTTTGCGGTGAGGGATGGCGAGCTTCAGCACGAAAAGATGCTAAGTGAGTTGGAAAATCTAGCTCCTGACACACAGCCGGCCATCGTAGGGCCACCTTCCCTGCTGCACGACTTTCTTAGCTGGATGGCCGACGAGGGTCGTACGGTAAATCTGGCCGAGCGGGAGCCGTTCGTGCTGACAGCGGGTGGATGGAAGAAGCGTGCCAGTGAACATATAAGCAGGAGTGAGCTAACCGAGCTGATATGGACTCACCTTGGAATAGCGCCCGATCGTGTCCGAGACGCATACAACGCAGTCGAGCTTAACACGGTGACGTTCGAGTGTGACGCCGGCTATAAGCATATTCCCCCTTGGCTAGAGGTCCAGGCACGTCGCCCAAGCGATTTGTCAGTGCTAACGGACGGGGGTGAAGGGCTACTCAGCTTTGTTGATGCGACGGCACTGAGTTACCCCGCTATATATCTATCTGACGACATAGGATATGTCCAATGCAGCGGTGAGGTGTGTGGGTGCGGCCGGCCCGGCCCGGTGTTCGACGTTACTCGGCGCGTGCAATCAGCCGAGCAACGCGGGTGCGGCCTTAGCCTAAACCGTTATGCCCGACCAGCTCAAGGGGGCGACCAGTAGATGTTCGACGACACACGCAATAGGCCGGCGAGCGAGGCACTAACTGCTTACCGCGTCACCAAGCCATGCGGCGACGAGCTGTTGTGCGTATATGGCCGCACATCATGGACGCAGCGCCTTGGCCTTGTGGTAATGCCGCCAGGATATGAGAGGCGAATACATCATTACTCGGTGTTCGCTGAGTACCTCATGCGACACGGCTTTGACGTTCTTCGGTTCGACCTCAGCAACCACATCGGCCTGAGCGATGGAGAGATCGTCAACTTCACCATGTCATCTCTCGCCGACGACATAGTTGCAGTGCTTAACCACAGGAGCACGACGCGCCTCGCGCCGGTATGTCTTGTTGGGACGAGTTTGGCGGCGCGCGCATCATTGAGGGCTGCAACGCTCATTGACGAAAGCGAGCGCGATCAGGTCGTTGGCAGCCTTGTGATGGTGTTGCCCGTTGTCGATGTAGAGAGCACCACGACGGCCGCGATCGGTCGAAACATCGTTGAGGAATGGAGAACGGGGGTCGTAAGCGATCCGACGTTGGTCGGTCGAGTGCTGAGCCATGACGTTGCGTGGGCGTTTGCGCAGGACGCCTGTGACGAGGACTGGGCGGGACTGACCGCTACACGCCGTGAGTTGTGCAGCCTTCAAGCTGATGCTTTCGCGCTGGCAGCCGCCGAGGACTCTTGGGTGTGCGTTGACGACGTGCAGGACGCTTTTGCAGAGCCCGCCCCTGGCGGTCGGGAGATTGTTGTCCTTGAAGCAGCGTCGCACGAGCTATCGACCAAGGCTCCGGTAATGCGGCTTGTAATGGACGAGCTGATTTCGTGGCTCTGGAGGCAGTACGGGCACTCAGGCGAAGTAACTCATCTTGAGTTCCAAGAGATCATGGCAGTGATGGATGCCGAGCGCAAACTCAAGCAGGAACAATACGAACGTATCACGGAGGGAGCACGATGAATCCGACCCTGAATCTCCCAATACTGGTCGCGGGGCGGCGCGTGAGCACCGATGACAGTGATGAACTGGAGTCACTTACGCTTGCGAGTGGAGATAAGGCCCTATTGCCTCGGGTCAGCGTCGGTGAAATCGAGGATGGGCTTCGCCGGTCACGCGATGTATTCGCGGAGCTGCGCCACATGCCGATTGATGACGTGACAATCTACTTTGATCGTGTTGGCAGCGCATGGCGTGATCCTGCTAACCCGTGGCGGAAACTTGTCCTTGAGCATGGGCCGTCCGTCACTGGATATCCACGGCCGTTTATTGAGTGGGACGTGAATCTCATGGGCGTGGTCCTAACCAGGGCAGAGCAGTACGACTTTCTTGAGGCCGATCTAGGTGATCCGACTCTGCTTGATGAGTGGGAGCGAACTAAGGCCGTTTATCAGCGCTATTGGCCCAAGGGCCTAGTGGCACACATAATGGTGGGCAATGTGCCGATGGCGTCGCTGTTTACGCTGTACCGCAGCCTTGCAACAAAGAACGTTACAATCGCAAAGCTGCCGAGCCGTGATCCTCTCACTGCGCTGGCATTTGCGCAGTGCATGTATGACTTGGACCCGGATCATCCAATCACGCGAGCGCTCTCTGTCATGTATTGGCAGCCGAACTGCGCGGTTGAGGACTATGTGCTGAAAGCCGCCGACGCCGTGAGTGTATGGGGTCAAGCTGAGGCGGTCGAATCAGTCAAGCGGAGAGTGCCGTCTGGAACGGACGTGATCGAGTTCGGCCCAAAGCGGAGTATTGCGCTCGTGTCGGACGGCCTAGCCGACTATGCTCGAACCGCTACAAAGATGATGTATGACATCGTGTCATACTCCCAAGAGGGGTGCTTTTCGCTACAAGAGACGTTCTTTGTTGGAGGCGACCCTGAGCCGTTGGTTGAAGCGCTCAAGCAAGCGCTAGAAGGTGCGGCAGATCGCTTCCCGCGACAGTTTTGTGGACCTGACGCCGAGGCTCACGTTCAACGGGCTCGGTTGGAAGCAGAAGCGCTCGGCTGGGAGGTTCACGCACCGAAGGGCACCGACTGGACGATCATTGTCACTGGCGGCCCATGTCAAATTGAGAACCACCCTCTTAGCCGTACCCTTTACATTCATCCGATGAACCATTGGTGCGAGCTTGTGCCGCTGATTGACCGCAATGTGCAGACGATCGCACTTGACCCGTGGGACCAGCTTTGGGATGTCGCGGATGCTTTGTCAGGCGCCGGGGCTGATCGGATTGTGCAGGTTGGACACATGGCGCGCTTTCGGTCGGGTTTTATACACGACGGCATCCGTCCGATGCTCCGCATGGTGAGGCTGGTGTCTATTGAGCGGGGCCGTGACTACAAGTATCGGTTTATGACAATGACGGAGGAGGAAGACGAGAGGGCGGTCTACTTCGACGGTGTGCGGGAGTACCCCTACGCGACGATGCAAAGCGTCATTGGTGGCTCACAGTGAGCAGCACTCTTGACGTGGGATCAGTTTGCGCGCCTATCGGCGGATTGACGGTGGACGAGTACCATCGTCAGCGCGACACGCTGAACTTGATCGCCGCCGAGAATTATCCGTCGCCCGCTACGTTGGCGCTACTCGGCTCAATCTGGAGCAACAAGTATGCAGAGGGATATCCTGGCAAGCGTTATTATGCCGGAAACGTTCATAGTGACGAGCTAGAGTCGTTTGTGCAGGCGAAGGCGCTACAGGTGTTCGACTCCACAGGTCGCTACGGCGTCAACGTGCAGGTGCTGTCGGGATCACCAGCGAACGCGGCGGTGTATCTAGCCATGCTAAAGCCTGGCGACCGAATACTCAGCCTCGGTCTCTCTGACGGGGGACATTTGTCGCATCTGCACTCGACAAGCAACTTCCTGAAGTTTTTTGAGCACGAGACGTACAGTCTGCGCGAAACGGAGCCGAACACGTTTGAGCTGGATATGGAGTGCTTCTGCGAGAAGCTGGAGGTATATCGACCGACGCTAGTTGTGATCGGCTTTTCATCATACCCTCGGGCCTACGAGTTCGGGGAAATGTGCAGACTCGCCCACCGGGCGGGCGCTGTTGTACTGGCGGACCTGGCTCATATAAGTGGCCTCGTGGCGGCGGAACGTCACGACACGCCATTCAAGGCTGCTGAGGACGGCGCAGATTTTGTGACGATGACGACGCACAAGACTTTTCGCGGCCCGCGTGGTGCCTTGCTTTTTGCTAGAGAGGATCATATGGGCGCGATAAATAAAACGATCTTCCCTGGCACGAGCGGCGGCCCTCACCTACAGCAAATCGCCGCTACTGGACAAGCGCTGCTAGAGATTTTGGGAGAAAGCGACTATCCCGACGGTGTGCCATTTGCCGCCTATATTGGGAATGTCCTCGACACCTGTCATGCGCTGGAGTATTCCCTCGGGGCCGCAGGCTTGGAGATCATAAGTCCGACGCAGAGTCACATGTGCTTGGTGCGGCTTCCAGATGAGCTTGACAGTCTTGAGGTTCAGCGCAAGCTAGAGGGTTTGGGCATTATTACGAACAGGAATGTTCTACCGCGTGATCCACGGTCTGCGTTCCGCCCGTCAGGTATGCGGTTTGGTACTGCGGCCCTTGCGAGTCGAGGTCTGACAGTCAAAGATGCGAGTGAGCTTGGGACACTTATTGGCGATATATGCATGGAACACATCGGAGAGGATGTCGCACGACAGCGTGTGGAAGCTCTTGTTGCGTCGCTCACGTGGCACTACCCAATGCCAATTCGACAGGCGGCGATGAGCCTGTGATGGCTTACGCGACGACACGGGGTCGGATGATCTGCTAAGGTTGGGCGGCTATGGCTTTCTATGCAATCAAAGGTTGGTGAGTAAGGTGAGCAGTGCGCGAGCTTTGGTGGTGAGGCCCGCCGACGAGCGGCTTGAAATTGAGGCGAAGGCAGAGATCGTCGTTGACTACTCTAGGCCGTTGAGCGCAATGGTTGAGGGAGGGCAATATCACAAGGTTGATTCGCGGATCACGGATGAGAGCTTCCCTATCGAGCCGGGGGAGACGAAGGTCAAAGTAGCCGTAGCCTTCCTCGATGGAGCGATCGACAGCGATGAAGTGCTCAGCGCGTTCGCCAAGCACGGCCTTCAACCAGCGACTTTGGCTGAGCTACTTGCGTTTGGGGAGCGTCGCCCAAGAGAGCACGCTCGGCATCCCCTTGTTGAGCTGGGAACAACCGGGATAGGGGACGGAGAGCATTACGTGGTTTACCGCTCGGGCGACGAGAATGGCTGGGGTAAGCCAGAGGGCTCGGAATGGGAGCTGCGTGCCGCGTGGGTTGGTTTCCGGTGGCCGGCGTACTATCGGTTCCTCGCTAGAGAGGCGTCTTAGGGGAAGCCCGCGCGGCACGCCCGCGCGCGCGGCACAGCTACTTCCGGGCCGGTGGCCGGCGTGGACAGCGCATCGACCTCGCAAGCGGTAGCCGCACAGCCCCCCTAGTCGGCTTCGTTAAGCGACATTTGCCCGCCGGGAAGCCGTGCGGAGTGGTTCGCATTGAGTCGGGTTGGCTCCACGGAACGCGCATCGCGCTCGCGTCGTAGAGGCGAGCCCGCGCGTGCGGACGATCCGCCTCGTCGGCTCGGGTGCGATCGGAACCGGCCTGCTCATCGCCGCGCCTTGGGTCGGCTGGTGGACCGCTAATCCTAGACCGCCTGGCTTCGCCGAAGTGCTCGGCCCCGAGCGCGTGAGCGACGATCCTCATTATGATGCTGCTGATCGGCGCAGGCGTTGTCCTCACGGGCAGCCCGCGGAGCCTGGTCCTCGACTGGCTCACTTGCCGGCAGCGATGGCCGCGGCGCGCTTCCGTCCGCAAGTCGTCATCGCGGGCTCATCCTCACGGTCGTTGCATCCTGGTCGTGAACGCTCGGCGTTGACCCCCGCGACCGTCCACGATCCCGTTCCGGTCAGGGCGCACGTCGATTCGACACGCTCTTTCGGGCCGCCGACGTGGTCGGTGTACGAGGCGAAGCGTGCCGGCCGCAACAGAGCCGTTTGCGCGTCCGACACCAGCACTCCGAGGTCAGTCGGGCGGCCCCACTCTCGCCGCGGCGCGGGTCTAAGAAGCCACGGGGCGTCGGGCGCGCACGCGCTCGGTTGTCCCGTGGCCTTGTTCGGTTGGGTGTTCGGCTATAAGCCGAACACCCAACCGAACACCTGCTGCCCGCTCGCTCCCGCAGTTTGGGGCTCTGCATCTAGCCCGAGGAAGGGGGTCCCCGCTTCTCCGCTGCGCTCCAAACCGGGGACCCCCTTCCTCGACCCAACACATCACAGATGTTCAGGGCGAGGCCAGATGCAGAGCAGGGAGCGGGAGCGAGCGGGCAGCAGCAAGCAGAGGGTCGAGCGTAACTACAGGAGTGGTCAGAGGAAAGAAGACGAACAGGTGGGGCGGTGGCGGGTGGTGGGTGGCATGGAACAACCGGGTTGGTAGTCGGACAGTGGGTGGCATGGAAGGGAACGGTACGTGGCGGGGATGGTGGGTGGCGAGGCTGGAGGGCAGTAGAGGGCGCGGGCGTATGGACGGTACGTGGCGGGGATGGTGGGTGGCGAGGCTGGAAGGCAGTAGAGGGCGCGGGGCGTATGGACGGTACGTGGCGGAGACGGCGGGTGGCCGAAGGGCGGACACCGAGCCCACAGACGAGCAGCAATCACGGATCGGCCACAGCTCAAGACCAGCGGGCTAGCAGCGCCAACGCGGTTAGCAGGTCGCTCCCCCGCCGTCAAGCAATTTCAAGTCCCCGCCTGCGGCGGGGCACTGCTTGTACTTGCGAATTTGCTTGACAGCTCCTCCACGACCTGCTTACGGCGGCACCTGTGTTTGGGCATCCGCCCAAATGGCTCGGGAGAGCCCAAATCCACAGGAGGAACCATGAGCGACAGCACGACGAACCGCACACAGACCCGCTGGCCGGGAGACGACGGATACGACCGGATGGGCTTTGCGCGCCGGCTCGGCTGGAAGGACGTTCCGAATTGGGGACGCGACGGCTGGGATCTCGGCAGTTGGCCGCTAGTCGTCGTCTATCACCGCGGCGAGCTGGAGATCGCGGTGGATGTCGAAGGCGACATCGACATTGAAAAGTTCGCCACACGCGAGGAGCGCGACCGCAAGACCGACGAGATTGCTTTCTTCTACTGGAAGAACCACGGGGAGGAGTGGGTGGACGGCATCGACTCCCACGAGCAGATGCCGCCGGAGCTGCGCGGCCCCTTCTCGTGGCGGCGACGCGATGATGAGAAGGAGCAGGCCGGCGACGCGGACAGCTCGCCCGTGAGTGAGTGACCTGGCGACGAACTGCGCGACCGCCCCACGGGACCGATTGCGGGGCGGCGCGCAGCTCGACGCCGGGGCCGTGCTCGACCGTGGCCGGGGGCGGCGCAGCTCGATCGCGGCCAGGGCGATGCTCGCCTTCGGCTCGCCCGCCGGCAGCTCGCGCGGGTGCGCTCGCGCACGGGGAGCTGGTGTGCAGCTCGATCGCAGCGGGGGCGATGATCGCGGCCAGGGCGATGCTCGCCTTCGGCTCGCCCGCCGCGCCGGCAGGCGCGCAGCTCGATCGCGGCCGGGGTGACGATCGCGGCCTGGGGCGATGCTCGCCTTCGGCTCGCCCGCCGGCAGCTCGCGCGGGTGCGCTCGCGCACGAGGAGCTGATGTGCAGCTCGGTGTCAGTTCGCTTGCATGAGTGGTGCGCAGCTCGGCTTAAGAGTGTCGCCCCTCCGGGCAGTCCCGCCGGGCGGGCGGTACTCGTGACATGGCGCTGATTGCCCCCACATCGTTGCTTGAGCCGACCCGTCCGCGTCGTTGTTGGGCGAGGCCATTCCGTCGGCTCTCTCCATGCGACGGGTGGTGGCTTGCGCTTTGTCTCCTCCCCGATTTTGGCCGGCGCCGCCTATGCGCTGCAACCCCCGCAAGGGGGGTTCCCCTCGCCCTGCGGGCTCGGTTCCGCGCGGCGGTCGCCGGCCGGATCGGGATTCGTCAACCGCACCACCACCGAACAAGGAGAAAACGAAATGGCCTATTCATCCCCCACCAACACCGCCACTCTCATCGGGAAAGTGACGCGCGACCCGGAGCTGCGCACCGTCTCGACAAGCGCGGGCGACAAGTCCGTACTGACCCTCGGCCTCGCGGTTCGCAAGCCGATCAAGCCGGCCAGTGACGACGCTCCCACGGCGGACTTCTTCGACGTGACCGTTTGGGGCGGCGAAGCGGAGAACTGCGCGAAGCATCTGTGCAAGGGGCGCCTCGTGGGTGTCTCGGCGCGGCTGGAACCGACCGCCTGGGAAGTCGAGGGATCGAAGCGGCGCGGCATGGAGATCGTCGCCACTGCGGTCGAGTTCTTGGACCGCCCGCGGCGGGACGGGGACTCCCCCGAGGAGCAGACGGAGGAGGTCCCCGTCGCTGCCTAGCCGGCAGGGCCGCGAGCCCGCCCCCTCCGGGGGTGGGCGCGCGGCCCGTTCCAGCGGTGAACCTCATGCCCCTCCCGCCATTGTGGCTTCCTGTCCTCGTGCTACGTTCCCCCGACGGAGAGTCCTAGCGAACCACGAGGAGGGCCAATATGGCATCGTCAGACTTGCTCGATCGCATCCGGGGAGAACTTGACAAGCGGCGTCACGAGCTGCGCTCCGCGGCAGACGAATATGAAAGGATCGAGGCGGCAGCACGAGCGCTTGGCGACCCTTCCATAGCCGCGCCGGCCGCGAACGGCAGGACTCGCCGCGGCCGTCCGCCGAAGTCCTCCGCCCCGAGCCGAGCGCGGGCGCCCAAACGAGCGAGTGGCACTCGCAGGCCCAAGGGAGCCAACCAACGGGCGATCGTGACCGTCCTGCGCACGAAGGCAACACCCAAGACTCCGCTGACCGCACGAGAGGTCGCAGACGCGACCGGCTTGGAGCCCTCGATCGTTCATGGTGTCCTCGCCAGCCTCGCAAAGCAAGGCGTCGCTCAGCTCATCAAGCAGTCCACGGGCAGAAAGTCCTACGCGCTCGCAGATGCCGGCAACTCTGCCGCGGCCTGAGTCGGCGTGAAGCGGGAGAACAAGTCGGGGTCCTCAAGCGCGAGTCGTGCGAGCTTCGCCCCGATGCTGCACAGCGCATCGTAGTACCCCTCGGACAGATGATTGCCCTCATAGTGGTGGCCCAGCTCGTGAATGACAAGAGCGTTAACGCGATCCGATGGCCCTTGGTTAAACCACTCACGTCCCAAGACGCGCACATTGAAGTCGAATTGCCCCTGCCCGTAGGCTGCCCGGAAGTTACGGCACTCAGGATCGTCAACCATCGCCACGTTGATCGCAACGCCGAGGAGCCGCCGGGCAAGCGTCTCCGTGTATTCCGCGATGTTGCGCATACCCTCAGTCCACTCCGACCTTGGCAGCTCCCGCC
Organism: uncultured Solirubrobacterales bacterium; assembly: GCA_963771915.1. GTDB lineage: Bacteria > Actinomycetota > Thermoleophilia > Solirubrobacterales > Solirubrobacteraceae > Palsa-744. Next base: position 2,216,443 of record CAVYVD010000001.1, read on the forward strand.
GTACCGGCGCGTCGGGATCATCGGAGTACGGGCGCGGCGAAGGTGTCACTTCGCCCGCGACCTTCACAAGCCCAAGCTCGCGCGCCTTCGCGCTGACTCCCTTCGGTAGCCCGCGCGGCGCGATCACCGTGAAACCAGCCGCGACCGCGCGGTGGTTCGCCTCCGTATCATTGGGATCGAACACGACACGTTTTTCGCCAAAACGTAGATCAAGTGCTCGCCCGAGCGCTCCCGGCTCGGCGCGTTTGTCGGTCATCGCGTCATCCAGCCAGCGCGCGTCGGCGTCATCCTCGCGCAGTAGTTCGCCCGCGTGGTTCATTACCTCCGCGCGGAGTGCGCGCAAGTACGCAGGCCGCACGTTGTCTCGCTCAAGGGACAGTGGCACCTTCTGAGCTACATCTATGTGCCAGCGGTCATCCCCAGCGAGTTCGACCACGGGAATACCCAGCTCATAGATAGTGGGCCGCTCACCGTCGCTCGGCTCGTGCAGGCTCACCGTCGTCCGGCGCTGGCAGCGACGGAGGTTGCCATCGTCGTCTGCCTGCTCGGTTTCAATCGTGGCCTGAAAGCTAAGGACCGGCGTTCTCGCCGGCAGTAGCTCACCATTGAAGAAGGTCGCTACTCCAGCGGGGGGAATCAGACGGCGCATGGCCGCTGCGCACTCTTGCGCCTCGCCCCGAGTCATCGCTAGGACGCCTGAGAAGCGCGAGCCGCGCTCACGCTTGCGACGCGGAAAGTGACGCCGCCCATCGCCAGTAAAGACAATGGTGCCCGTCACCGACGAAATCTCGGCTTCGCTGCACAACGCGACGACCATCTTCTCGCCCATGTTGAAGCGACCACGGCGAGTCGGGTCACGCTTCTTAACTGACTCTGCAAAGAGGGTGTAAGCATGGGAAAGGTCAACGAAGCCGTCAGGCGCGTCGTCCTCAACGACAAGCTGGTACGTCTGCCGACGACCCGCGACGGGGGTTAGGTCAACGCTCACGCGCGTCACAGCCTCATCCCAACTGTTCTGTATCAGCTCAGCGACAGCACGAGTCTTCCCGCCACGCCGAGCGAGCAGCTTACCCAAACCAACCTTGGAAACCTCAAAGGCCGGCAACGCGCGGGTAGAAGAAGCCATGAAAACATTATACCTCATGCGTCAAACGGCAAAAAATGACGCACACGATCAAGAGGGACGCCGGGCAAGGTTTCCAGTAGCAATTAGAGGCCGAGCCGGCACGACGAGCGCTGGTGAAAGTTACCCGGCGACGATTCGCCGGGAGAGTGAATAGCAGGTCGCTCCCCCGCTGCAAGGCCCTTCGGGCTCAAGCAATTGAGAGTCTCCCGCCTGCGGCGGGAGCACAGAAGTCACATTATCAATTGCTTGACAGCTCCTCCACGACCTGCTTACGGCGGCACTTGTGTTTGGGCATCCGCCCAAATGGCTCGGGAGAGCCCAAATCCACAGGAGGAACCATGATCCGCCGAACACTTATCCGTGACCTTGCCAACCGCTCGCGTGTTGTTGTTCACTTGGAGCTGCGGGAGAAGGACGACGCAAGCGACCTATCCCCGGTATTCGGAGTCACAAGTGAAGTTTTTGAGGCCCACGGCACGCACAGCGGCAAGTCCCGTCACCGTCACGACCGGGAGCCCGATTGCTTTGGATGCGGGCACGACGCCACGCTTAGAGCGTTCCCCGAGCTGGCGCCGCTAGTCGCGCTCCACCTTGCCGACTCTGAGACGGGGGAGCCAATGCACGCCGAGGCAAACGCGCTCTACTACTACCGCGCCGCTCGCAGCCTTCCCGGCGGGTGGGACGACCGCTACCACCAAGCAAAGGGTGAGGGTCTGAGTGTCGAGGACTACGCCCGGCGCGTTGCCTGCTCGATTCTCCGCCTAGACGTGATCCCGCTGGATGACGTGCCCGCGGCAGACCTAGACGCCGCGTTTCACCAATTCGCCAATGACCAGCGCGAGCGGTGGCGGCGCGAAGCCGTAGCAGGCCGTGAGCAGTTGGAGGCAATCCCCACCATTTACGAGCTGCGCGGGTTTGACGCGGCAGGCGAGCCGATCGAGCGGCGCACTTATCCGAACTGCGCCGAGCTGTAGGGGCGGAACATGAGCAACTACAGCCAACCTATCCCGATCATGCGTGCGTACTTTGGGACTAGCGACTTGCCGATCGTCGCAGAAGCGTTCCGCCCAAGGAAGGGATGGAGGCGCCAGAACTACCGAAAGCGGATCACAGGCGCGTGGGCGAACAAGCTCCGACGTGAAGAAGTGACACACGTTGCGCTATGCCTCGGCCATCGCCGCGCGGACTTCACCATCGCGGAGCTATGCCGGTCCTCCAGGGCGAGCCGGGGAGCTAGCAGCCGATGAAGGCCCCCAAGCACGGCGAAACCTTGCGCAACTCGCGGGGGAGCTGGGGCGCTGGGGGTACAGCCGCCGCCGATGGCAGGTCGGGACCCAGCTCGCGCTTCAGGGCGCCGTTCGCCTTCAACTCATCGGCCGGGCAGATCGTCACTCAGCCCACGGGCGCATCGGCGCTCGGAATACAACCGGCCGTCGATCGCACGTCGGGACACTGGCCCGCTACACACGAGGGGCGGGCGCGCGATGCGCCCGCGTGTGATGCAATCCGCCATGACGCCGCGGGCCGCGGGCCAACACCATCCCCTCGCGGCTCGTCACACGACGACCCCGGCTGGACTTTCTACCTCGGCACGCATGAAGTTAATTGGTTGACGAACGAGGTAGGGCCGTTGTTTATCTCGCACCGTCGCCTCGCACTCAGAAAGAACCTCCCGCGTGCCGCGACACGATGGGCGCTTGACTCTGGCGGGTTCAGTGAGTTGGAGCTGCACGGCCGCTGGGTAACGACGTCCACTGAGTACGTCGAGGCGACACGGCGATACGCGGCCGACATTGGGATGCTGGATTGGGCCGCACCGATGGACTGGATGTGTGAGCCCAAGATGCTGGCGCGCACCGGGTTAACCGTCGAAGATCACCAGCGGCGCACGATCGCCAACTTCCTAGAATTGCGCGAGCGTGCGCCCGAGCTGCCCTATATCCCGGTCATCCAAGGATGGACGCGAGCAGATTACGAGCAGTGCGTTACCCTCTATGAAGCAGAGGGAGTGAACCTCCGTCAAGAGGCACGGGTGGGCATTGGCTCCGTCTGTCGCCGGCAAGGCACACCCGAGGTCGCAGAAATCGTTTGGGCACTTGCCGATGCAGGCTTGTCACTTCATGGTTTTGGAGTGAAGTCGCGTGGGATTGCGAACGTTGCGGGTGCCCTCGCGTCCGCCGACTCGATGGCGTGGTCCTACCGCGCCCGGCGTGACGAGCCGCTGCCAGGATGCCAGCACCAACGATGCTCCAACTGCATCAGATATGCCGAACGCTGGCGGGATCGTCTGCACGCGCAAGTTTCCCCTCAGCTAAGGCTAAATCTCCAATTCCGTCCGCATCAGGTGTATAATGGCTTGCACTAACAAAGGTTAGTGCCCTGCCGGTGCTGATAACACCGACAGGGCGGCACGAGAAGAAATGAGGTCTTCCCATGCACGTAGATCGTAGCGACCCGTCGCCTGCGACTCGATCCGCCCTTACCGCCGCTGGAGCGATGCTCATGGCGGGCGCGGAATCGCTCGCTAGCGACCTGATGGCCCCGGCTGGCACCAATTCGGTTGCGCGAGACGAGGCTAGGTCGGCTTACTCCCTAGCGAGGAACAACCTCGCTGCGATTGGAGAGCGACCGAAAGGCCAGATAGAGCATGTCAGCTCGCATCCCCCCGCAAGGCGTGGACAGGCAAGCACCGGGCATTGCCACGGCGGGAGCGCCGCTGCTACGGCCGGAGGATGCGGCGCGGCTCTTGTCCGTCAAGACGAGCTGGATTTACGAAGCGGTGCGTACTCGCCAACTGCCATGCGTGCGAGTTGGCCGGTATATCCGCTTCACGCCTCAGTTGTTGGAAAAGTGGCTGGCGGACAACACCGAGGCGTAGGGACCGCAAGCGGACTGCGCCGAACCCGAGTCGTGATGCGGGAACGGGTGAGCGGCCATGAGTAAGCGTTCCTACGGAAGCGGCCGACTGTTCCCTCGCAAGGACAAGAACGGCATCGAAACATGGTATGGCTCGTGGCGGGTTGGAACGAGGCGCGTGCAGCGAGTGATCGGTGCAAAGCGCGCACCGGGCAGTAAAACCGGCCTAACGCGCACGCAAGCTGAGCGGGAGCTGCGCAAAAGGATGGAAAAAGATGTGGTCCTCGCGGTTGCTGACCGTCATTCGCTCGGAGAGGTTGGCGATAGGTACGTCGAGCACCTAGAGCACATCATGGAACGCAAGCCTTCGACCATCGAAGACTACAAGAGCTATCTTAGACGGCATCTCAAGCCATTTTTCGGGAACGGCCCTATCCACAAGATAGGGGAACCGAAGATAGAAGCGTATATGAGGCGCAAGCGGGACGAAGGTTTGGCGTCAAAGACGATCCAAAATCATGTGACCTTTCTCCACGGGTTGTTCCGCTACGCGAGCAAGCGGGGATGGGCGAACGCGAATCCTGTCACAAACGTTGACAGGCCCAAGAAGAATCGCTCGAAGGACAGTAGGCTGCGCTTTCTCAAGGTGTCCGAGCTTGAGTCTGTCATCAGTAAGATTCCAAATGATGTGCTCGGTAAAATTGAGGTTGCCCTATACCTTGCGGCAGCCATGACCGGGCTACGCCAGGGGGAGCTACTTGCGTTGAAGTGGAGCGACGTAGACGAGCTTATTGGACGTATCCGCGTAGCCGATAATTTCACCCGAGGTAGATTCGGAACTCCCAAGTCTCACGAAGATAGGTCAGTTCCGATGGCGAAGCGGCTGGCTGACGCTCTGAAGCGACTATACGAAGAAAGTGCATATAAAGGCGAGGATGATCTTGTCTTTTGCCACCCGGAAACCGGCAATCCCTACGATCCGAGCAAGTTGCGTAAGCGCTTCTATGAGGCGATGCGCGGCGCTGACCTCGGGCATAGGGTAGGCCGAAAGGGTGGGATCACTTTCCACGCGCTGCGCCACACATACGGAACTCAGATGGCCGCGAAGGGAGCACCACTCCGCGCGATTCAGGAGTGGATGGACACGCCGATGGCAAGACCACCGAAATCTACCGCCACTTTGCACCGGACCCTACCAACGGCGCGCAGTTCGTAGAGAGCGCCTTTTGTTCGGACGCCGACGACTCAGAGACGCCCCAGCCGGACAGCACAAAGCAAGGCGAGCAGAAGCAACAGGAGGACACCAGCCCCGCCGAGAATCACTCCGCCCCGGATGACGAGACGCAGCGCTAGTGGGCGCTCGCCCTGGTGTGGACTCGTGCTCCGAGACGACGCTGCGCAGGGGTGGCTTCGCCCGCCGGGCAGCTCGGGGGCGCCGCGGCCGGCGCGCAGCTAGACCGCGGCCGGGCGGCGCTCGCCTTCGGCTCGCCTGCCGCGCTGGCAGCTCGCGCGGGTGCGCTCGCGCACGGGGCGACGATCGCGGCCGGGGGCGATGCTCGCCTTCGGCTCGCCCCCCGCGTCGGCAGCTCGCGCAGCTCGATCGCGGCCAGGGCGACGATCGCGGCCAGGGGGCGGCGCTCGCCTTCGGCTCGCCCCCGCGTCGGCAGCTCGCGCGGGTGCGCTCGCGCACGGGGAGCTGGTGTGCAGCTCGGGCGCCAGGGGCGCCGCTCGATCGCGGCCAGGGCGATGCTCGCCTTCGGCTCGCCCGCCGACAGCTCGCGCGGCTCGACCGTTGGCCGGGGTGACGATCGCGGCCAGGGCGGCGCTCCCTTTCGGCTCGCCCGCCGGCAACTCGCGGGGGGCGCGCTGGGGCGGCGCGCGGTTCCAGCCGAGGGGCGGTGCTCGCCCCGGCGGTGGCAGCGCAGGCGGGGTGCCGCTCAGGGGTCGGCGTGGGGGTGCTGCCTAGCCGGGGGCCGGGGGCGCGGTCAGATTGCCGTACCTACGCGGGCCGCGGGCCGGGTGCTTAGGCGGAGCGCTCGCCTTGATGGGCGCGCAGGGGCGGCATCGTCCTGGTGAGCTGGTGTTCTGTGGATCGCCGTGCCGGTGCGGGCCGTTGGCCGCGCGCCACCCTGCGAGGTAGTCTTTGATCCTATGCGGTACGAAGCCCACACGGGACATATGCCATGAGTGGTACTGCTGATGGGGAGACAATCGAGCGCGCCGGGCGGGCGCTGATCGAGGCGACTGCCGCTCCGGCAAAGGTGATCGTGTTCGGATCGCGTGCTCGCGGGGACGCTGACGAGCGGAGCGACTTCGACTTCCTGGTGATCGAGCAGGAGGTTGGCGACCGCTTTGGAGAGATGGCGCGGCTGGGCCGGGTCCTCGGGCGCCTCTTGATCCCGGCCGATGTGGTGGTCGTCAGCGAGCATTACGCGCAGAAGTGGGCGGCGGTCAGCGGCACGATGATCCACGAGGCGATGAGCGAGGGACGGGTCATTGCCGAGTCCTGAAGCGCGCGAGCTGGCGCTGCTGCTGGTGCGCAAGGCTGAGGGCGATGAGGCGCTTCTCGACAAGCTGCTGGACGATCCCGATGTACCCGACGACATACTTGGCTTCCACGCCCAGCAAGCCATTGAGAAGCGCCTGAAGGCGGTCCTAGCCTTCCGTGGGATCGACTTCGAGCGAACCCACAGCATCGGCTATCTGACCACGCTCTTGGAGCACCACGGGCTCGATCTCCCCGAGCGCCGCGAGCAGATCGAGGAGCTTACGCCGTGGGCGGTTGCCGCCCGGTACGAGGACAGGTTCGATGAAGTGCTGGACCGCTCTGCCGTGCGGGAGCTGCTGCCGATCCTGCGCGAGTGGTCGGGGCGCTTGCTGGCCCAGGAGGAGGGGTAGGCCGTCGTTCCAATCGTCGTTCCAATAGGAGCGGATCGGAGCCGCACTGAGAGCACCGAACCCCAGCAAAACCGGGCTCCCAGGACCCACGTAACCGGGTCTGTTCGATCTCATAACCCGAAGGTCGCGGGTTCGAATCCCGCCCCCGCTACTCCAGAAAAGGCCCGGAAATCCGGGCCTTTTCGCTGTCTACAGTGCCCGGCGTTCGGCTCATATCGTGGTGGGGTAGCAGGTTTGGGTAGCACTTACCCATCCTCGGGGACTGTTTCCGCGGCTTCGCCGAGGAGCACGGCTTCGACGTGCTGGCGCACAAAGAGCCGCCTGCGCCCGGTCTTGCGCGACGGCAGGGTGCCCTGGCGCGCGAGGTGTTCGACCGTGCTCGTCGGCATGTGCAGCAGCTCGGCGACCTCGCGGGCGCTCAGCACGTCGGCGGCGGTGAGGGGGCGGTGCGCTGTCGAGCCCGCTTGGGCCGGCACTCCGCTTTGGAGGGAGGCGCTCATGTTGTTATTGACCGCAACTCCCGGCAAACGGTCATGTAATTTCTGTGGGGCCTGCTGGGGCCCTGTTGTGGGCGGGCTGGCCGTCGTGTAGCTGGGTCCGTCAGGGCGTGGTTTCGCGGTGGCCACGAAGTGGCGTCCGGTGCCCCGTAGAGGGTGTGGCAGGCGACGGGATGACTCGAATAAAACGGCTGGCCCCGTTTGGGTGCCTTGCGTTGGATCTGTCTCCCGCCGCTTGCCACGGACGCCGCCATGACTTCATAGAAGCGTGCCTATCGCTCGACATGGCTTTGTCTGGCGGCCTCCAAATCACCAGCGCCAACCAGCAGATAAGGAGACCATGTTCATGATCGCAGTAGGCGTGGACACCCACAAGGAAAAGCATCTCGCGGTCGCCGTGGACGACCTCGGACAGCTCCTCGCAGAGATCACCATCACGGCCGACCTTGCCGGGTACCGCAGCATGGCGGACTGGCTCAGCGAGCTCGACGGGGAGGTGATGGTCGGTATCGAGGGCGCCGGCAGCTTCGGGGCCGGGCTCTGCGAGTACCTGCAGGCCGAGGGTGTCGAGGTGTTCGAGGTGGAGCGCCCACGCCGCCGCGAGCGACGCACCGGGAAGTCCGATCGCCTCGACGCGCTCATCGCCGCGAAGAAGGTTCTCGCCCGAGAAGGCCTGTCGACCCCCAGGGGCTCAGGGACACGTCTGGCGCTACAGATGCTCCTTGTCGCGTACCGTTCCGTAGTCGGCGAGCGCTCGAGGCTCTACAACCAGCTGCAAGCCCTCCACGTCGGAGCACCAGGCGCTCTACGGGAAAGGATCGGCCCGGCCCGCAACGGCGCCAGGCTCGCCGAGCGTCTCACCGGGATGCGGACACGCCCAACCGCGAGCCTGCCCGAGAACACCACCCTGCAAGTCCTCCGTGACATCGCCAACCGCACCAGGGCCCTCGACGCCCAGGCCGAGGGCTACACCCGCGAAATCGAGGAGCTCGTTCGCTCCCTCGCCCCGAAGCTCATGGAGGAGCCCGGCGTCGGGCCGATCTGCGCCGGCAAGCTCCTGGTGTTCAACCCCGCGCGCTTCACCAGCGAGGCAGCATTCGCGCGCGCCAACGGCACCGCGCCACAACCCGCGTCCTCCGGCAAAACTGTCCGCCACCGCCTCAGCCGCGGAGGCGACCGCCAAATCAACGCCGCGATCTACACGATCGCGCTCTCACGCTCCGTCCACCACGCCCCAAGCCGCGCCTACATCATCCGCAGAACCGACGAAGGAAAGACCAAGCGCGAGGCCATACGATCCCTCAAGCGCCACCTCTCCCGCCACCTCTACAGGCAGCTCGCAAACACGCCCTTGACAACATAGAAGCATCCAACGACTTTCGGCCGCGGCCTCCTCGCCGCCTCCTGGTTCGCCCGCGGCGCGACCTCGCGCATCATCAACAGGCTGGTCCACCACCTCCGGCGGCCCGCGATGCCCGAACGCCAGCTCGCCTGACGGGCTGCGGCCCGGGTCACGCCCGCCCCACAGCACCAACGACTGCACAGACTAGATGCACGGGTCCCGAGCGGGACCACTTGTGGCCCCAAACTGCTTGGCCGTTTTGACGATCTCACGGTCATTAACCATGAGAGGCGCGAACAGCGCGATCGTCAATCACGACGGAGGTGAGCCCGATGAGCTACCGCATGAAGATCACCCTGCCCGACCCAACAATGGCCCAACTGGAGACCCTCGCCGAACAGCGCGGAGAACCGGCGTCGCGCGTCGCGGCGCAGATGGTTTGCGCCGGGCTCGCCGAGGGAAAGGACCCCCGCCGCGATGACTCCTCGATCTCGGCCTCCTCGCCGGCGACGGCCCCGGATCGAAACGCGCCCTGGATCGAACCCGTTCTCGGCGACCCTGAATGGCGGTCCTACATGTGGGGCTCGATCGTGGCTCTCTATGGCCGCTATCCGCGGGAGCTGGCGCACCTGAAAGACGGCTGGTGGGAGGACGCCGCGCACGTCGAGGTGCTGTGCGCGCTCGTGGTGTGGCGCGACTGGATCGACCAGGCGGCGGAGGACCCACGGCACGAGCTGGCGTTTCATGCGCAGCTCTCCGATTACAGCCGGGAACTTCGCCAGGAGGGCGGCGGCGTCACGCGGGCGTGGCAGCCCGGCGTCACGCGGGCGTGGCAGCCCGGCGCCGCGCCGGACAAGTGGGCTCGTTGATCGCTGAACGCAACGCGAACGAACGGCAGCACCAAGGGAACGCGCGAGTCGGTGGTTGAGGGCGCGCGAGGACTACGGGCACCCTGAACGGCGGGAGTTGTCGCGGCCGGGTGGCCGCCGCTACGTTCACCGGAGGCGTCGGCTTCGCCTCCTTGTCCGCGCGATGGCACTACGCTGGCAACGGTCGGCTCGACCGCTTACCGCTTGATCCGGCTACGCAGCGAGAGAATCGCCAGCCCGACGAGTGCCGGGCCTGCGAGTCTGACGACAATCTGGATGACTTCCCCGGATGCGGATAGATGCGCTTCGGGTGGATGCACCAATGTCAGGCTGCTCTGGGCGGCAAACAGAACCGACCGCAGATACGCTCTCGGCGGATGAAAACCCCACAACGCGAGTGGGGCAGCGACGAGCAGGATCATCACGGCCAACGCCGTGACCGCCCTGCTTGCGCGCAGACCATATCCCGCGAGCAGCCAATACCCGTAGATCACGAATTTGTCAGCACACGCCCGCAGACGACCCCGCTTCTTGGGTATCGGAGTCCGGCGCCGCGTCTCCATCTCGCCGTAGTAGAGATCAGCCGCCCCGGCCTGATCCTTGCTGTCTTCCCGTGCCTTGCGCAGCGCCCGATATAGCCCGGCGAGCTGCCCCGGGTCTAGCACTTCGCGGGTCTCAGTTCGTCTCTGTCGATCCGGGTCGGGATCGCTCCAGTGGATCGTCAGCCATCGGCACGCTCTACGTCGAGCACAACGTCGCCGTTGCTCGCGGCATCGCCAGTCGCGCTCCTCGGCAATCATCTCGCGGTCGATACACCGACTACTCCGCGGATGAAGCCACTCGCAACTCGACTCGATGTTCAGCGACTCCAGCCCGTGGGCACCGAAGAACTGGCAATCGCAAAGGTCGAAGCCCGAGATAGACAGACCGGCGACTTGGGCGCCACACAGCGTGACGAGCGCGGGTTGTGCGCCGTCTTTCTCAATGCCGGCAAGCGTCGATGCGCGCCCGAGGTCTGCCTGATGCAAGTCAACTTCCGCGCCCCCCACCGATAGTCGCACGCCATCCGCGAAGACAGTGGTCCGGGCTGTCACCGCCTCTGCAACCACCTCGATCATGACACGCTCGCTGAAGACGGACTTGTCCAACTTCAGCTTGCGGGCCACCACAAACGGGCCGATCTGGCGAGCCAGCTGGAATGTCGCTCCCTGCATCGACGCATCGTGCGCGAAGCTCGCGGCCTCAAGGTCCACGTAGCTTCTAAACTTCGTGGCGTCGAACGTTGCCGAGCCCTGGAAGCTCGCCCTTTCAAAGCCAGCGTGGTCATTGAAGATTGCTTGCTCGAAGCAGGCCGAATCCTCGAATATAACGTGGTCGAAGTCGGCGTGTTGGGCGAACGTCGTCTTGCTGAAATCCGCAGGACCCAGGAACGTTGCGTGGTCAAAGTAGATCGGTCCCGGAAAGCTCAGTCCAGTGAAGTCGGCCCTACCGTCGAAACTGGCGCGCTCGAAATGCACTGCTCCACAGGACCCCGGCCGCAGCCGAGTCAGCTCTTCGGATTCCGGCTCAATCTCCATGCTCGCGAGAGCATCGAGCAGCCTCTCCAGGCATTTGCTATCGATGCTGGCTTCTCGGGCGTCGAGGGGCTCCCCCGACTTCCAGCGCGCGACGGCGACACAGAGCCCCTCTTGGCTGACGTGCTCAACGCAATGACCCTCGGCAACGCGCGCAGCCGCGCAGTCGCCCTGTTCGCAGCGCTGGAACGCCTCGTCGTCTCCGATTGGTGCGCTCTGTCTTGGGGGCAGACGCCCGTCATCCTCAGACCGGACGGTAGCTCCAGATCTGGACACAAATCGGCTAGTCTACACATCGGCCGATGAACATGTTCGTCTCCCTAGCGAACACGAGGCGCGCGTCGTATGGGAGTCGGCAGACAAACCGAAGGAGTCTTCCATGAGCGTGTCAGCTCCCGCTGTTCCCACCGCCGACGCTGCGCTTGAGCACCTCGACAGAGTGCTTGACCTGTCGAATGTCAGGATGAAGCTAGCCGACGCCGACGAGGGCAGGGGCTACGACCTTGCGCATATCGATCTAATGGAGCGCGAGTATCGAAAGTTTCTCGCTCTGCATCTTGCGTACCCGGACACCGATGTGGTTCCCTGCAAGATCGTGGATGAGATATGGCATCAGCACATCCTTGACACGGCAGCTTATCGGGAGGATTGCGAGGCCATCTTCGGCAGCTATCTGGACCATTTTCCGTATTTCGGAATGCGTGGCGAGGAGGACGCCCGAGCGCTGCACGATGCGTATGCCGAGACGATCGAGCACTACCGCGATGCATTTGGCGAGCCGCCAGCCGACACCTGGATCACGGTGGACGCCAGCTCGAAGTGCAAGCGCACTGCCTGCAAGCCACAGAAGTGCAAATAGCCGGTGGTGTCTCAATTTGATTCGGGCGAGCGTTGAGCGATAGGCCTGCGCACGATGGCTAGGCCGCCACGACGACCGCATATGGTCACGCGCGCCGATGTACTGCGCGGACGCTTGGAGCGCCGGGGCGCTCTCGGCCCGGAATATGACGACTGCGTGGAGTGCGGCGGTGTCTTGAACAGCGATCATCTTGATTGGTGCTCGCTTTACGAGGACCCCGAACCGGCCGAGGCCGAACCCGGCCCGGACTCGGGGCCGACCTCCGGTAGTACCGGCTGGGACTGACGAGTACGTGTGTTGACGATCCACGCGGCCTCGCAGACCACGGCGACGGCGGCAAGCGCGATCGCACAGACCCGCAGGAAGTCGATCTGCCCCGGCGGCACGAGTAGCGCCGTGACACCAAGGCCCAACCCGAGCAGCCCAGCGTCGTAGGCGCATCTTGCTCGGTTGCCCCAGAGTTTGAAACGGTCCTTGCAATAGCGTTGCTCGCGCCGAAGTAGGTCAAGACGCCGCTGATCCCTGAAATCGGGCCACCATTCTTCGAGCTGGCTGGGGGTGACGACGTACTGCCGCGCGATGAATGAACACTCCACGGCGGCGACGAAGGCCGCAGCGGCAAAGACGAGCAGCAGCAGAGCCCCGCCCACAAGGCGAAAGGCCGACGCGCTGGAGAGGGCCACCGCGACGAGTGCGATGCTTACGCTCGCAAGCAGCGGCGCGGCAATGGCGCCCATGCCATCGAGGGCGTTGGGGTAGCTGTACGGCCGGTACGGCTTCCACCGCGTTTCCGGCGTTCGGCTCATTCCAGTAGCTCCGCGATCTCAGTCATCGTCCAGACGTGATCTGCGATCCCCGGCTGCCATCGCAGGGGTTCGCTCTCCTGTGTCTAGGCCCCGGCGTGGACCACTATCCGCGTCGGGGCCGCTGGTTGGCTATGAATGCCGCGCAGCGTAAACCCTCCGCCTCTCACCCGGCGGCGGCCGAGGCCAACCAAGGATGCCCTATGAGCCATCACGCATCCCTCCTACGCCGCCGCGCGTTCGCGTAGGTAGGTGGCGCGGCGCCGGCAGCCGTCTGAGCAGAACCGCGCGTTGCGGTGGCGGTCGGGGGTCGATCCTTGCCACAGTGCTCCCACGCGCGTTCCGGTAGCGGCGTCCCGCCGGGCGCCACGAGTGCGAGGACCGCTCGTTCCGCGTTTGAGGCGTCGCGGCGCTTCCACGCTGCGCGCCACGTCTCGACAATGCCCGAGAGAATGTCCCGCCACTCCTCACGCTCCCACTGCGCGCGTCCACCGCTGCCGCGAGCGCCACGAGCCACGCCTCCTCGAAGCCCACGCCGCCGCTCCGCGCGGTGGCGAGCCGTTCCCTCAAGACTGCGGGCGGAATCATGTCCTGCCCCCTGGCATCACCACGCGCGCGGGCCTGCGCTCCGTCGGTACGGGCACCCCTTCCGCCAGCTCCTTCAGCGGGACCCCCAGGGCGTCCGCGAGGACGAGCAGCGTGAGAAGGCCCGGCGCGCATTCGCCGCGCTCCACAACGCCGACCTCGTTGCGGTGGAGGTTGGCGACTTCCGCGAGCCCTTCCTGCGAGAGACCCCGCTGCTCGCGCAGGCCGCGCAGGTTCTCCCCGAACACCTTCAGCAGCCGCGCGCGCTCGGCCTTGTAGGCGTTGCCGTCGTGCTCGGCGGTCATGCCTCGCCCCCGGTCCCGCTCTTGGAGTGCGTCGGGGCCTTGCGCTCCCTCGGCACGGCCAGACCTTCGAGCAGGGCACCCGGTGGGACCTCCAGCGCGTCCGCGAGGACCAGCAGCATCGATAGGTGCGGTTCGCGCTGCCCTCGCTCAAGCCCGCCGAAGTGCGTTCGGTGGACGTTGGCGATGTCCGCGAGAGTTTCCTGCGAGACGTTCCGACGCTCGCGTTCGGCGCGCAGTTTCTCGCCGAATGCGAGCAGCAGCCGTGAGCGCTCGGCCGTGTAGGCGTTCGCCATCACGCATCCCTCCTACGCCGCTGCGCGTTCGCGTAGGTAGGTGGCGTGGCGGCGGCAAGGGTCTGAGCAGAACCGCGCCGCGCGGTGGCGAGCGGTGGGTATCTCCTGCCCGCAGTTCTCGCACGCGCGTTCCGGTAGCGGCGTCCCGCCGGGCGTCACGAGTGCCAGGACCGCGCGTTCCGCGCACGAGGCGTCGCGGCGCTCCCACGCCGCGCGCCACGTCTCGACCATGCCCGAGAGAATGTCCCGCCACTCCTCACGCTCCCACTGCGCAGCGTTCACCGCTGCCGCGAACGCCACGGGCCACGCCTCATCGAAGCCCACGCTGGCGTCCCGCGCGGCGGCGAGCCGTTCTCTGAGGATCGCGGGCGGCGTCACCGTCACGTGTGCGTCAACGATGGCCACCGCTCAACCCTCCCCATCCGTGGGGAGCTGCCCGAAGTGCTCCTCGAACTCCTCCGGGGTCAGCCGGCGCTCCCCCGGCGTCAGCCCACGGTGCGCCCGGAACCGTGCGCGCGGCACCTGGAAGTAGTGCGCGAGCACCTGCCGCACACGCTCCGGGCCGACGCCCGTGCGTTCGCCGACCTCGCGCAGCTTCAGGCCCTCCACCAGCCGCAAGCGCAGCATCTCGACATAGCGCTCCTGCGGGACGCGATGGTCACACGGCGGCGGCAGCACCCCCAGCCCGCGCGCTTGGCGCCGCTTGGCGTACTCGTAGAACTGGACGGGTTCGGTCTGTGGATCGGGCGCACTCATCGTCAGACCCCGATCAGGCCGAGCGCGTCCAGGCAGCGCGCGCACGCGCTCGCCTTCAGCCGCTCTCCATCGACCACCACCGCGCCCAGCTCCGCCAGACGCGCAAGCTCCGCATCCACGATCGCCGGGTCGATGTCCGATATCTGCTTGCGCAGCTCCGCCCAAGTCCACAACTCCCGGTGATCCTCGGGCGGCTGGAGTAGCTGCAACATGATCGCCAGTCCAGCCATGTAGGCAGGCTCGCCGACGATCGGATTCTGCTTACTGGTCATCTTCGGTTCCTCCTTGTTGTTGGAGGCCCCGAGGTCGGTCTTCTGGCGAGGAGAACACCCCCCATGCCGGTCGGTTAGGGTGTCCGCTGCGCCGGGAGTTTGCGCTCTCGGTGCCACGCCCCCGGCCGTTTACGCGGTGCGGGGGCACTTGTCTATGTACGGCCAGCATACACCCCCAAGGGGGGAACGGAAATGTATAGACATAACTGTCGTAGACCGGGAGGCGCGACGCGCGCGACCATGCTTGAGGATGCCTGCGCCGAATCAGCCTGTGGATCAAGCTCTGCCAGCCGTACTGCGTCGGCTGCGCGAGGCGCGCGGGCTATCGCAGGAAGCGACGGCCCAGGCGGCAGGTATCGCGCTCAACACCTACTCGCGGATCGAGCGCGGGCAGACATCGCCGTCGTGGCCGACGGTCCGCCAGCTCGCCAATGCGCTCGGGGTGAGCATGGGCGACCTCGGCGCGGCCGTCGAAGCCGAGCATTGAGGGGCGCGGGCCAGCGGGCGCTGGGCGGCGTTCCCGGACGCCCCTTGACGGGCGCCCCCGGCGGGCGCTACCATGCCGCCACCCCCCCTGTTTGCTTCGGCGGCAGGGATGCGAGGCCGCTTCCGGGCGGCCTTTGCGATTCAGGGACCTACCAGTCCGGCGGCTTGTGGAGAGTCGGGTCGGACCGATGCTCTAACGCAGGAAGGCGATGACCGTGCAGAGGCTCTACTACAACGCCGAGTCTCTCGATCGCGGTATCCGCGAGTTCGAGCGCGAGTACGGGATGAGCACCGAGGAGTTCTACGCGCGCTACATGGTCGGCGAGAAGCTGGACATCCCACGCGTCAACCAGCACGCATGGGCCGCCTTCCGGGACGATATTCAGCGTCTCACCGACGGCGCGGGCGTCGAGCCCCGGCCGGTCGCTGAGCGTGTCGGCCAAGCGCTGATCTGCGCGTAGCCGCCGTGGATGTCTGGGAGTACTTCCAGACCCGCGAGCGGGAGATCAAAGAGTGCTCGCTGCATATCCCCGAGCGTGTCTCGCTCTTCTCGGCAGAGGAGGGCGACCAGCGCGGGATGGTCTACGGCCCCGTCGCCCGCTTGGAGCTTGCCGGCTCCGCGCCGACATGGGCGACCGTCCGCGCCGTGGTGCGCGCCCTCGGCGTGACGTTCGCGGAGTTGGGAGCGGCGATCGACGCCGAGGAGGCCATCGCGCCCACCCTAACCCTCCCCGAATCCGCCCCGCAGGCCCTCCGCAGCGCTGCGCCCCGTTCTCGGCCCGGACGACGGATCTACCTGCCCCGGACGGCGCAGACGGGCGCGCGCTTACTCCCGGAGAGACGCCACGAGGTCGCGCACGTTGAAGAACCGCTCGAAGCCCTCGGCGCGCGTGCTGAAGTAGCTCGAATGCGTCTTCTCGATCGTCTCGATCGAGTCGGCGCCCAGGAGCACGACCTCGATGTCGTCGCGGCCGTGGTAGAGCCGCTCGGCTTGCGCATACGCCTCGATCGCTGCCTCGTAGTCGGAGCCGAAGCTGTCGTCGACGTTGGCCTCACGGGCTGGGATGTCGTAGATGACGAGGAAGTGTCGGATCTCTGGGTTACTCATCGTGTTCCCCCCGAGTCGTGCGTGAGATAGGGCTGTGCCGTGGTGTAGGCACTTAGGAGACGCTGCCTCAGATCCTCATCGGGCTCCGCGTCCCGTTCCCTGAGCGCGAGAAGCTCAGAGACGACAGCATAGTAGTTGTGGACCTCCTGTTGGCCCTCGCCCCCCTTGAAATTACGTCCGACACGCCGAGAGTCCTCCTCAACCTGGTTCGCCCAAGCGTCCTGCAGCGGGGTCCTGAGCTGAACCTCGATCAGGCGTCCTTTCCGGCGGACGATCAGGTGCACGGCGCGGTAACCCGAATCCTTCGGTTCGGCGGCGTAGTCTCGCGTCCGTTCGACTTCCCAGTTCCTGCGCAGATGCCTGGCGACGCCGTATACAGCCGCTTGGTCCTGGAGCAGCGCGCGGCATCCGCCGATGTCCGCCATCTGCGTCAGTTTCATCGTCGGCTCACGCAGCAGCTTGTCGATCATCGTCGGCGCTCGCTTAAGCCGCTGCGCGACGACGACCGGCCCATGCGGCTTCAGGTAGTAGCGGAGGTTCGCGCTAAGAGACGTCAGCGGCTTGACGTGCAGGCTGCGCCACCAGTCGATGAGTTCGCCGGCGGCATCGAGGGACGCCTCGTCGGCTTCGAGGCGTTCTAACTCCTCAGCATCGCCCCGCTTGTAGACGGCGACCAGCGCAGCGACGAGGGCTCCTGCGCGGTTCACCGCTTCCTTGGAGGGCTGAGAGGCCATAGGCAAGTCATGTTTGCACTTGCCGGCGGGGCACGGAGGCATCCGGCGGCCACGTCGACCCGACGCGCTCAGCGTGGCCTTGGACGAGCTGGCCGCAGCCGTCGAAGCCGAGCACCGAGGGGCGCGCGCCGCCTGCCACGTCCCGCCTTCCACGTCCGCCGTCGTACGACGCAGCCCGCCGCCCGCTCAACCGACCGCGACCGCCGCCTCGGGGTCGCCGATCGAGGGCGCGAACGCCCGCGTGAACTCGGCGGCTTGCTCGGACGCGGGGCGAGCGTGGAGGTAGCGCTCGGTCGTGGCGATGTTGCTGTGCCCCATCGCGCTCTTGATCTTCACGAGGTCCACGCCGGCGGCGGCGAGCAGCGAGCCGTAGGTGTGCCGGAGGTCATGCCAGCGCAGCCGCGTGAGCCCTGCGGCGGCCTGCGCCTTGCGGTAGCGCCGGCGCAGCGCCGAGGCGTCGAGGGTGCGTCCGAGGGGGCCGCAGAACACAAGCTCGCCGGGGCCGGTGAAGTTCTCGCGGCGGCTGAGGCGATCGAGGGCGGCGGCGGCCTGGTCGGGCATCGGCACCTGGCGGACGCGACGGGACTTCGTGGAGGTTTCTACTCCGGCGCTGAGCGCGCGGCCCACGGTGATGCGGCTGCCGGAGAAGTCCACGTCGCGCCAGCGGAGCGCGAGCAGCTCGCCGAGGCGAAGACCTGCGTATGCGGATACCCGAACGGCCTCGCCGTCCTGTGTGCGCTCGCTGCCGGCTTCCATCGCCCGCGCGAGCGCCTCGATCTCCTCGGCGCTGTAGTAAGCGAGTGGGCCGGGCTTCGGAGCTTCGCGCTTGTCGGCTTCGGCGGCGGGGTTCTCCGAGAGGCCGAACGTGGCCTTCCTCATGCCGAAGCCGTAGATCGCTCTGATGACTTCGCGGACCTTGTTCACGGTGCGCGGCGATACGCCGTCTGCGGCGACCGATGCCAGGAGCGCCTCCACGTCCCGCGTCGTGATCTCGCGGGCGGCCCTGTCGCCGAGGGCCTTCATGGTGCGCCCGAGCGTCGAGCCCTTGCCGCGCCTGTACGCCTGATCGGGCTCGGCGAGCACCGAACGGTAGTCCCGCAGCGTCGAGGGCTTCGCGGCCTTGACGTTCGCCATCCAGTCCATGTACGCGTCCGCGAGCTCGCGGAAGGTGATGCCCTTGGCGCGAAGCTCGCGCTCGGTGCGCTCCGTGTTGTCGGCCTGATCGGCGTGGGAGGCGACCAGCTCGGCGGCGGCGACGTGCGCCCGGCGCTCATCGAGGTAGCCCTCCGCGACGCGGCCTTTGCGAGCGGCCCACTCGCCGGCGGCGTCCTGGTCGAGCCATGCCGGGCCGAGGCGACGTTTTAGCTGCCTGCCCTTGTAGCGCCAGAAGGCTTCGTAGAACGCCTGGCCGCGCTGCTCGCGGACAAAGACTGTGGCGGTAGGATTTGGTGCTGACATGCCGGGCCTCCGGTGTGTCCATGCCCTCGGCGATGACAGTCGCGCGGGGGCTTCTTTGTGGGCTGGCCCGAATCATACTCCTTGGGGTAGCAGTTGGGTAGCAGATTGGGCCTGGGTAGCAGCTGGGGTAGCAAACTAGCTGAATCGCTAGTCTTGGAGCGGCAGTCAGGTCGAGTGTTTCGGGCCTGGCTCAGCGCATCGGGGGGTAAAAATCGGGCTCATAACCCGAAGGTCGCGGGTTCGAATCCCGCCCCCGCTACTCAACGAATCCCGCTCAGTTGAGCGGGATTCGTGCTTTCTGTGGTCTTGCGGAGAGGGCCAAGCGGGCCGGGGTGCGAACAGAAGTGTGAACACCTCACGTCGAGGCGGCTGGGACGGATGCCCGCCTGGCAGTGCGGCTCTCGCCAAGATGAGGACCATGGAGGCCCGGATTGAGAGTTCTCGGCGTCGATCTCGCTTGGACGGATGCGACGATCGCTAACGAGACGGGGGTCGTCGCTGTCGAGCCGGACGGCACGATCGTCGCGGCTGGATGGACTACGGGCGTCGAGGAGACTGCCGTGTGGGCGAATGAGCACGCGAGCGACGCTGTGGTCCTGTTCGTCGATGCGCCGCTCGTGGTCCTCAATGCGGACAAACAGCGCTTGTGCGAGAAGCAGGTCGGACAACGCTATGGCCGCTGGAAGGTCTCGGCGAACTCGACGAACCTCGCCAGCCCGCGTCTTGCCGGGGTGCGCTTCAAGCGCGAACTGGAAGCCTGCGGCTGGATCTATGCCGACGGCATCGCTGGCCCTCCGCGGAGTGGCCGCGTTGTCAGCGAGTGCTACCCTTACACCACAATCGTCGGCACTGACGAGCTTGCCTACGAGACGGAACGACCGATTTATAAGCGCAAGCCGAAGGGCGTATCTGCGGCGGAATGGCGGCCCGTGCGTGCAGCGGCCTGTGATGTTCTCATCCAGCGGATCGCTGATCTTCGGAGCGCCTCACCGCCGCTCGATCTCCGCTCTCATTCTGTGACCGCACAACTCCTCGACGAGCGCTCGCCGCTGGGGGATCGCGCCTACAAGCATCGTGAGGATCTAATCGACGCTTGCCTGGCGGCGTGGACCGCTGCGCTGTGGGTTCAGTGGGGCTTCGAGAGATGTCAGGTGCTTGGCGAGCACGATGCCCTCGTCGACGACCGGAGTCAACGCGCAACCATCATCGCACCGGCGCGACCTTCACAGCGCCCAAAGCGTAGCTGACAAGCTCAGGATGAGGCGCTCGCATCGTTCGCGAAGCGGGTGTCGCAAAGAGCCGCTGGTGGCAGTTGCCTCGTTGTCAATGCATCAGGTGCAGCGACCGTCCGGATGGGGGATCATTGCCCCATGAGCGCCAGCACCCCGGAGATGGTCGTCGTCCTAATCACCGATTTGGGGGTTCGACCGCGATGGCCGACCAGGCCCTCGGAGGGTCGGGTCCGTAGTGATCGCCTCCAGTAAGCGCACGGGTCCAGCTGCCCCGCGCGACGCCGTCCGTTCTCTTGGGCGCCGCCTCCGGCGCCTCGGGTGGGAGTTTGTCGACCGACGCCTGGAGAGCGAGCAGCGGCGGGGCGTTCTCGGGCCCGCGCATCGGCGGTGGCGCAGCAACTCGGCTACAGACAACCGGAACCGCTGGACGCATTGGGATTGGACCGGTGGCGGGGAGGAATGGAACGCATCGGCCCCATGGAAGCAGGCACTGATCGACTACGTGCTGATTGTGTGGATCCCGGAAGATCAAGTCGTTCTCGAGATCGGCCCGGGGGCGGGCCGGTGGTCCGCGGTCTTGCAGTCGCGGGCTCGACGACTGATACTGGTGGATGTCACGGAGCGGGCGCTGGTGCTGTGTCGCGAGCGGTTCGCCGTGGCCGATAACGTCGAATACGTGCTGTCAGCGGGCAACGATCTGCCGGGCATCCCCGACTCGTCGATCGAGGCGATCTGGTCATTCGACGTCTTTGTCCACGTTGCGCCTGTGGATCAAGCGGCATATCTGGCTGAGGTTGCGCGGGTGTTGACCCCAGGAGGCGTGGCGGTCATCCACCACGCCGACGGGCGCAACCTCGGCAATTTGCCAAGTCGCCATGGATGGAGGTCGCCGATGTCACGAAACCTCTTCGCTACGTTGGCGGCCGAGTGCGGGTTGACGGTCGAGGCCCGGATCGATTCATGGGGTCCGGACGGGCGCTATGACCTCAACGCTTATCACGACCTCATTACAGTTTGCCGCAAGACACCATCGGCATAGCTCTCACCCCTCAATAGGACATCTCGGGTCGATGCTCTGAACTGCCGAACAACACCCCGAGGCACCGAAGCACCCGGGATCCCTGCCAGCGGGAGTCCTCCTCTCGATCGTAAGCGGGCGGCTCCACGGTCAGCCCGGTGTGCCTACGTTGGACGATTAGCCGGGGTGCGTGGCGGCTGTCGGTGTGACCGCTTTCGCGTGATTCGACGTACTCAGGCAGAGCATCGTGGTGTGCGCTCTGAATGCGGTCAGCGCCCGCGTTCGGCGCGCTCGGGCGCGTCGCGCCTTGGGGCTCGCACCAGCCAGCTCGTGTTGGGGAGCAGACGCCGCAGGCGTAGCGGGTCGCGGGTGGGGTTCCAGGCTGTGCCAGGCAACTCGCGGTAGTCGATTGATGGAGCTTGTAGTCGGCTATTGGTCATACGCTGGGCAAGGCGGGTGATCCGGTCGGGATCTTGTCCTTCGTTGCCAAGCTGGTCGCGGCCGAGGTGCCAGTCGGTGCCTTGGCGGGCGCGGGTGGCTTGGACGTAGGCGGTCTCCTTGCTGGTCTGCCAGCCGCCCGTGAGCACGACGGCGCGATCGACGGTCGCGCCCTGCTGGCGGTAGACATGCTGCGCATACGCGAGTCGCAGAGACTCGATGTCCTCGCCGGCGAGCCGGAGTGTGCGGCCTGAGCCATCCAGTGCGAGCGTGACGGTTCGATTGCGGCTGATGTCCGTGACCTCGCCACGGGTGCCGTTCTCTACGCGCGCCTGTCCGGGCGGCCGATGCTGGGCGATGAACGCGACGTGATCGCCTTGGCGTAGTCCGTAGTGGACGCTCGCGAGCGGGAGTTCATCGGGGCCGAGTTCGCCGCGTTGAGCGCGGAGGTGTTGCGTGCGGGCGTTGAGCCGGTCGATCTCCTTGTTGGAGGCGTCGGCGATCAGGGCGACTTGACGGATGTCGTGGTGTTCGGTGAGCTGCGCCCACGTTTGGACCGCGTTCTCGGCTGCCTCATCGCGTGTGTCTGCTAGGTGGAGTCGTCCGCGGGCCTGGTAGTGAGCCATCGCGCGCTCGGGTTCGCCGGCCCGAAGGGCTTGCCACGCTTTCTGCTCGTTGGGGTCCTTGGTGCGGTGGATGGTCTCCAGCTCGACCACGGGCGTGTGCTGGGTGAGCCGGTCGAACATGCCTCCGGGGCCGATGGAGGGGAGCTGCTTGCCGTCGCCGACTGCGATCAGCTTCGCGCCTGTCCGCTCCACCAGCTCCGTGAGCGCGTCGAGGCGTTTGTGGTCGGCCATGCCTGCCTCGTCGAGGATCACGGTCGTGTCGGGACCGACGTGGATGCTGCCCGTGTTCGCTCGCGCGATGAGCGCGTCGAGCGTGAGGGTCTGTTCTTGGAGTGCTGGACTGTCGGCGCCCAATCGCTCAGCGGTGGACCCGGAGACGGCGATTCCGAGAGTCATGCGTCCGGCCAACTGCTCGGCCCGTGCGGTTGCGTCGATCACGACACCCTTCCCGGTGCCGGCGGGGCCGACGAGCGCTGCGGCGCGCTCGGGTCCGGTCAGGACGAGCAGCGCTCTTGCCTGCTCGGCGGTGAGCGGGCTGCCGATGCGCTCTGCGACCTCGCGCGAGGCGCTCGTTCTCGCAGGATGCCCGACGTCCCTTCCAGCGGGTCGGGCGAGGCTGGTCGTGCGCCGTTCGATCGCTTGCTCCTGGGCGCGGATCGCGAGCGTCGTCATCCGGACGCCTTCGAGGGTGAGGATTCGCCGGTCGCGGATCATGCCGTCCGCGATCTGGAGCGCGTGGTGGGGTGTCAGCTCACCGGCGGTCTGCTCCAACGCGACTGTGCGCAGCTCCCGTGCCTCGAAGACGGCATGACGTTCGGTCAGCCGCTCCTCGATCCGGTCCTCCACTGGCCGGAGAGTGTGGGGTGGACGATCGCCGGCGAGGAGGCGCAATGCCTCGTCGGGACCGAAGTCGTATCGGCTGGCGGTCTCCCGCCAGGCGTTCTCGAGGTCCGAGCGTGTAGCGAGCTGCTTGGCGCGGCGGTTCTCCAGTGCGAGGTTTCGCAGCTCGCCACGTTCGGGTGCTCTGCCGTAGCGGGCACGGAACCTATCGGCGGCGCGCGCGACCTCCCGCGAGCGACCGGAGAACGCCTCACGCAGCTCCTCGGGTACGCCCGCGATCTCGAAGTATTTGCCGTCCCGGCCGGTGCCCCGATCGATGCGGTAGCCCTCCCGGGCGAGTTCTTCTGCGAGCACGGAGCGGTAGAACGCGCCAAGCTCCCCGGCGGCGCGGAACACGGGGCGGGATGCGACGGCCACGATCCGATCGTCCTCGCGGATCGCGCTCGTGATGACGACGTGACTGTGCAGCTGCGGGTCGGGGGCGCTGGCGTCCGAGACACCGCGCGCGGTGGTGTGGCGGTACTCCACCGCGATCAGATCCTTCGCCAGCTCCCTCGACCACCTCGCCGCCGTAGCGACGGCGGACCACCGGGACGTGCTCGCGCATGTATTCGACCGTCTGCTCGACGGCGTTGGCGTGTGCGTTCTCGATCTGCTGGCGCTGCCACGGATCGGCCAGCGCCCATGTGACCGACACGGACTTCGGGGCGCTGAACACGCTGTCGATCCCGCCACCACGACCGCCGTCCGCGCCCGCGCGCCGCAACCACCTTCCGCTCTGCGGATGGCGACCATCCATCAACGAGACGAAATCCTCGCCATCCGCCGGACGGTCGGTCTGGACGCCGAGCCGTTCGAGGGTCTGCGGGTCCGCGAGCCATCGCCCGGCGGCCTGGGTCATCTCTCCATCGGGTGTGAGGTAGTAGTCCCCGCGCTCCGGCGCGATGGTCTTGCCCTCCAGGTAGCGGGCGTAGTCGCCGCCTCGGGCCGCGGGGATGCTCGCTGCGGTCATCACATGGAGTGATGACCGTGAGAAGGCCGAAACGGCCATGTAATTTCTGTGGGGCCTGCTGGGGCCCTGTTGTGGGCGGGCTGGCCGTCGTGTAGCTGGGTCCGTCAGGGCGTGGTTTCGCGGTGGCCACGAAGTGGCGTCCGGTGCCCCGTAGAGGGTGTGGCAGGCGACGGGATGACTCGAATAAAACGGCTGGCCCCGTTTGGGTGCCTTGCGTTGGATCTGTCTCCCGCCGCTTGCCACGGACGCCGCCATGACTTCATAGAAGCGTGCCTATCGCTCGACATGGCTTTGTCTGGCGGCCTCCAAATCACCAGCGCCAACCAGCAGATAAGGAGACCATGTTCATGATCGCAGTAGGCGTGGACACCCACAAGGAAAAGCATCTCGCGGTCGCCGTGGACGACCTCGGACAGCTCCTCGCAGAGATCACCATCACGGCCGACCTTGCCGGGTACCGCAGCATGGCGGACTGGCTCAGCGAGCTCGACGGGGAGGTGATGGTCGGTATCGAGGGCGCCGGCAGCTTCGGGGCCGGGCTCTGCGAGTACCTGCAGGCCGAGGGTGTCGAGGTGTTCGAGGTGGAGCGCCCACGCCGCCGCGAGCGACGCACCGGGAAGTCCGATCGCCTCGACGCGCTCATCGCCGCGAAGAAGGTTCTCGCCCGAGAAGGCCTGTCGACCCCCAGGGGCTCAGGGACACGTCTGGCGCTACAGATGCTCCTTGTCGCGTACCGTTCCGTAGTCGGCGAGCGCTCGAGGCTCTACAACCAGCTGCAAGCCCTCCACGTCGGAGCACCAGGCGCTCTACGGGAAAGGATCGGCCCGGCCCGCAACGGCGCCAGGCTCGCCGAGCGTCTCACCGGGATGCGGACACGCCCAACCGCGAGCCTGCCCGAGAACACCACCCTGCAAGTCCTCCGTGACATCGCCAACCGCACCAGGGCCCTCGACGCCCAGGCCGAGGGCTACACCCGCGAAATCGAGGAGCTCGTTCGCTCCCTCGCCCCGAAGCTCATGGAGGAGCCCGGCGTCGGGCCGATCTGCGCCGGCAAGCTCCTGGTGTTCAACCCCGCGCGCTTCACCAGCGAGGCAGCATTCGCGCGCGCCAACGGCACCGCGCCACAACCCGCGTCCTCCGGCAAAACTGTCCGCCACCGCCTCAGCCGCGGAGGCGACCGCCAAATCAACGCCGCGATCTACACGATCGCGCTCTCACGCTCCGTCCACCACGCCCCAAGCCGCGCCTACATCATCCGCAGAACCGACGAAGGAAAGACCAAGCGCGAGGCCATACGATCCCTCAAGCGCCACCTCTCCCGCCACCTCTACAGGCAGCTCGCAAACACGCCCTTGACAACATAGAAGCATCCATCGACTTCGTCACACAGCGATCACACAGCCCTCGCACGCTTGTGCATCTGGTCTGCATCGGTGGCTGTTGAGCGGTGCGGTGCCGCGAAGACGAGGCGATTCGAGTGTGCGGACGCGCGTTCTTCTTGCGGGATGCGAGGTCTGCTGGGCCGCCGCGAGACGCCCGGCGGGTCTGAAGCGTACGCCGCTGGACGGCGTTCCTAAATTCGTTGGATGCTTCTATGTTGTCAAGGGCGTGTTTGCGAGCTGCCTGTAGAGGTGGCGGGAGAGGTGGCGCTTGAGGGATCGTATGGCCTCGCGCTTGGTCTTTCCTTCGTCGGTTCTGCGGATGATGTAGGCGCGGCTTGGGGCGTGGTGGACGGAGCGTGAGAGCGCGATCGTGTAGATCGCGGCGTTGATTTGGCGGTCGCCTCCGCGGCTGAGGCGGTGGCGGACAGTTTTGCCGGAGGACGCGGGTTGTGGCGCGGTGCCGTTGGCGCGCGCGAATGCTGCCTCGCTGGTGAAGCGCGCGGGGTTGAACACCAGGAGCTTGCCGGCGCAGATCGGCCCGACGCCGGGCTCCTCCATGAGCTTCGGGGCGAGGGAGCGAACGAGCTCCTCGATTTCGCGGGTGTAGCCCTCGGCCTGGGCGTCGAGGGCCCTGGTGCGGTTGGCGATGTCACGGAGGACTTGCAGGGTGGTGTTCTCGGGCAGGCTCGCGGTTGGGCGTGTCCGCATCCCGGTGAGACGCTCGGCGAGCCTGGCGCCGTTGCGGGCCGGGCCGATCCTTTCCCGTAGAGCGCCTGGTGCTCCGACGTGGAGGGCTTGCAGCTGGTTGTAGAGCCTCGAGCGCTCGCCGACTACGGAACGGTACGCGACAAGGAGCATCTGTAGCGCCAGACGTGTCCCTGAGCCCCTGGGGGTCGACAGGCCTTCTCGGGCGAGAACCTTCTTCGCGGCGATGAGCGCGTCGAGGCGATCGGACTTCCCGGTGCGTCGCTCGCGGCGGCGTGGGCGCTCCACCTCGAACACCTCGACACCCTCGGCCTGCAGGTACTCGCAGAGCCCGGCCCCGAAGCTGCCGGCGCCCTCGATACCGACCATCACCTCCCCGTCGAGCTCGCTGAGCCAGTCCGCCATGCTGCGGTACCCGGCAAGGTCGGCCGTGATGGTGATCTCTGCGAGGAGCTGTCCGAGGTCGTCCACGGCGACCGCGAGATGCTTTTCCTTGTGGGTGTCCACGCCTACTGCGATCATGAACATGGTCTCCTTATCTGCTGGTTGGCGCTGGTGATTTGGAGGCCGCCAGACAAAGCCATGTCGAGCGATAGGCACGCTTCTATGAAGTCATGGCGGCGTCCGTGGCAAGCGGCGGGAGACAGATCCAACGCAAGGCACCCAAACGGGGCCAGCCGTTTTATTCGAGTCATCCCGTCGCCTGCCACACCCTCTACGGGGCACCGGACGCCACTTCGTGGCCACCGCGAAACCACGCCCTGACGGACCCAGCTACACGACGGCCAGCCCGCCCACAACAGGGCCCCAGCAGGCCCCACAGAAATTACATGGCCGTTCCGCCACGCTCACGGTCATAGACACAGAGGGATTCAATCCGATCCCCGCGACCGCGAGTCATGGAAGGAGGTCCCAGCGATGATCGAGCTGACCGTCAGGCTCACCGATGAGCAGCTCGCCGAAATAGCCGAGCGTGCCGCAGCTCTCATCCCAACGGGCGCTCCGGCCGTCTCGCCGTGGCTCAACGTTGCGGAGGCCGCCGAGCGCCTACGCTGCCGCAAGGACCGGATCTACGACCTGATCGCGCTCGGCAAGCTCCACCCCCGCCGCGACGGCCGCCGTGTCCTGCTACACCGCAACGACCTCGACGCCTACATCGAAGGACACGAAGGATGACCTTCCTGCGAGCGCGCTTTGCGTTATCCTTGCGACTCATAGTGTATAGGCTCATAGTAGTCAAGCGGCGACACTTGTTGTCTTGTCCGCGATCTCTCCCCTTCACGCCGCGTTCGGTGATGCGCTCCGCGAGCTGCGCAGCGAGCGCGCCATGTCGCAGGAAGCGGTGGCGCTTGAGGCCGGTCTCAATCGCGGCTACTACAGCGGCATCGAGCGTGGTGTCCGTAACGTTGCTCTCGCCAACATCGTCAAGATCGCGGGCGCGCTCGACGTGCCCGCATCGGAGATCCTCGTGCGAGCCGAGGCGATTCTCGCTGCTGCCCGGCTACCTCGGCGTGGGTCCGGTGACGCCTGAAGGCGACGGGCATGATCGCCTTGATGCGATCGACCTCGTAGGGCTGCGAAGAGGCGAGTGATGGCCGCGAAGATGGAGAAGACCCGCACGCCGGGGGTCTACAAGCGTGGGAGTCGGTACGTGTTCGCCTACCGCGTGGACGGCAGGCAGCGCTGGGAGTCATGCCGCACCCTCGACGAGGCACGCCGAGCAAAGGCAGCGCGAGCGACCGACATCGGGCGAGGCGAGTTCGAGGAGCGCTCCCGGATCACGCTGCACGAGTACGCCCGCGAGTGGATCGAGCGTTACCAGGGCACGGGTCGTAGGGGCTTCCGCGAGGAGACGCGCTCGGAGTACCGGGGGCTGCTCGACAAGTACGCGCTGAGTCACTTCTCCTCGCAGACCAAGCTCACCGAGATCACGCCCAGGCATATCGCGTCCTTCGTGGGCTGGCTGTGCGATCAGACCAAGCCGGCGGCGACGAAGGAGGAGCCGGACAGGCGGGTGCCGTTGTCGGACAAGACGGTGCGCAACGCGCTCGGGCCGCTCAAGGCGTGCCTGGCGACCGCTCGTCGTGAGGGCCTGATCCGCCACAACCCCGCGACCGACGTGGCGCTGCCCCACAGGGCGCGCATGGACGACGAGGACCAGCCGCGGCCCTTCCCTCGTGTTGAGGGCGATGACGGCGAGGCGGTCGAGACGATGGAGTTGGTTGTCGAGCGTGTCCACGAGTCGCACCGGCTCATGTTTGAGCTGCTCGCCGCGACCGGGCTGCGGCGCTCGGAGCTGCTGGTACTCGAAGGCCGCCACCTCGCGCTGGACGGCGAGCGACCACACGTGAAGGTCCGCCAGCGCGTGCGCCGCCGTCGCGGCGAGGGCCTTGTGATCGGCCCACTCAAGTCCCGATACTCCAAGCGCGACGTGCCCATCCCGCCCACGCTGGCCGATCGCCTGGCGGCCCACGGCGCCGCGCAGGGCGAGTTCGTGTTCCGCTCGGCCGCCGGCTCCGTACTCGATCCCGACAACCTCGCCACGCGCGTGCTCGCGCCCGCGTGTCAGGCGGCGGGCGTCGAGTAGGCGGGCTTCCACACGTTCCGCCATACCGTCGCGTCGCGGCTGTTCGCGGAGGGGCGGAACGTCGTGCAGGTACAGCGCTGGCTCGGCCACCATTCGGCCAGCTTCACGCTCGACACCTACGTCCACCTGCTCGACAACGATCTCGGCGAGCCGCTCCACTTCACGCGGGCTTCCTGATCGGCGAACGAGTGGCGCTTTAGAAGACGCTGGCCGTAGGCAGTAAAGGCCGATGAACCCGGCTGCGAGCGCGGGTGGCTTCTAGGCATTTCTTCCCGGCATTCATCTCGGGTCTACTCCGGGAGTAATCTGCTCTACTAGAGCTACCGCTGGGACATCGGATAGATTGAGGGCACGAGGAGGGGTGTTCTCCGCATTGTGTGTCATCCTACATGGCATGGACAACGATGTCGCGGCCACGCCCGAGGAGACCCTATTGGACTTGCTGAACCGGTCGCGGCGGCGCAGTGTGCCGATTCGCCGATCGTTTCTGCAGCTCCCGGGGCCGCCAAAGCAGCCGGGGCCGCTCGCGGCGTTCGTCGAGGGTCGTCGCCCGATCGCCCTCGACCTCTGGCTCCTGCTGCACGCTGGCGCTGCGTCGCACCCTTGGGATGTTCGCCAGCCCGCTATGAGCTGGGTGCGGATGCTCGACATCCCGCAGACCCTCAGCTCCGAGACGACGATCTCACGCAACTGGACCTGGCTGGAGCAGCGCCGACTTGTTCGCAGCGAGCGCGACCATCGGGTGCGTAAGGTCTTTCTGCTGATGGAGGACGGATCAGGACGTGAGTTCGAGCGCCCCACCGGCCAGCAGCGTGGCTTCTTCAGACTTCCGTATGCCTATTTCGCGCAGCGGTGGCACAAGGAGCTCAAGCTCGCCGGCAAAGCAACGCTTCTGATCTGCCTGGCTCAGTCCCCAACCTTCACGCTGCCGACCGAGCACGCCTCCGGTTGGTACGGGCTCTCGGCAGATACGCTCGTGCGCGGACTCGACGAGCTCCGGGATCTTGAGCTGCTGAAGGTCTGGAGTCGCGCGAAGAAGGCTCCTCGCACCCGGTTTGGCTATACCGTCGAAAACCACTACGCCCTGCAGGGACCGTTCGTGCGCGCTCCGATCGAATCCGCCCGCAGCGCAAAGGCGGCGGCTTGATGGCGAACCAGGACCTCGGAGAAGTCACCACCGCCGAATCCATCAGCGCGGCCCTCGTGGACCTCCAGCCTACGTGGATCACGCTCCCTTCGAGAGACGAGGAGCTGCCAACCGAGTTGCAGCTCGCAGTCGACGACTTCGACGCCGGGGGACGGGCGGCGGCCAAGGCTGCGACCGCCTGGCTCCAGAAGGAGGCGGTCGCTGCCCATCAGACCTCGCGCACCCGTCTGCTCATCGCCGGCCGTCGCATCGCGGGCTTCTACTCGCTCGCTTCGGCTCAGGTCGAACTCAGTCAGCGCGATCGCCGCCGCGTCGGCGTCGTCCCTGTACGAGTGCCCGCAGCCCTCATCACCTGGATCGCCAAGGACAAGCGAGCCGAGATCGACGGCAAGCTGCTGCTGCTCCACGCGGCCGCTACTGCACGCCGCGCGGCCGAGCTTCAAGCCACCTCAGTGCTCGTCGTCGACCCCTTCGACGACGA
Organism: uncultured Solirubrobacterales bacterium; assembly: GCA_963771915.1. Classification (GTDB taxonomy): domain Bacteria; phylum Actinomycetota; class Thermoleophilia; order Solirubrobacterales; family Solirubrobacteraceae; genus Palsa-744. The sequence goes on from CAVYVD010000001.1 coordinate 2,246,732, forward strand.
GACGGCGGCAATGTGGCGCAAGCGCTACGGCTTTCGCGCGTCGGTCGAAACCAGGAAGCCCAAGCGGCTCTGGCTGCCGCTAGAACCAGCGGACTAGCGGTTACGGCCCTGCTGCTCAAGCTCGACGAGGTAGGCGTCGGCCTCCGTGAGGAACGACCGGACGCGCGGGTCCTGTCGAGCTGCCTCGAACTCCGCCGTGTCTATCACCGCGACGATCTCATCGGGCAGATCATGCCGCTGGCTCGTCGTGTGGGTGTCGAGTGTCGAAGCCATCATCAGTCTTGTCGGCATCAGGCCATCAAGGGTTTACGTCGTAGACGATAGCCGCTGCGCCTGTCCCGATCAACTTAAGGCACCGCTGGCACGTCGGGTTGGCCAGCGTCGGACCTGATCGGCCTTGCCACTTCGGTCGCCTATCGAGCGCAGGCAGCGGTCCTGCTGCCCGCGTGAGCGCGCCAGATCTCCTCGGCCTTGTCCGCCCATCGCGGCGGCAGCGCCGAGCGAAGCTCGGCAACGAACTCATCGGCGGGTGTCGCGGTTGGCGTAGGAAGCTCGGCGAAGAACGCATCGATCTCGGCGGTCGTCTGCGTCAGCGCGTCCGGGTGGTTCTGCTCCGTCCATTCCAGGATGCTGCCGGCGACCTCCTCCGGCGAAGCGCGCTGAGCGACCCTGGCGATCTGGAGCACCTGGGCGACCTCCAGGTGCTTGTCCCGGCGGCCCCACCGCTGCGGCTCGACGCCGAGCGCCCGAACCGCGCGGCTCATGCCGCCGGTATCCAGGCCGATGAATCCGGCGGCCTGTGAGAGCGTCGGGAGCGAGCGAACTCGATCGGCGCGTTCAGCGGACATTGGAGATACGGTAGCGCACTAGACGCCGATAACACATAATACGCAGCATATGCAGTAATCGCAGAGAAAGGTCCCAAAGAGCCGACAGTCCGCCGCGCAGCTCGCCTAGAATGCTTGCCCGTGAGCGGGCTTGCCGCGAATCCGTTCGGAGAGAAGCCCGTGCCGTGGTGGCGCAGATTGCACCGGTCCAGCAAGGGGCGCGCTCCCAAGCGCTCTGCGGCAGTTGCCGGAGCAGTGGGGTCGCTCTCGGGCCTTTTCCTCCACAGCGGTGACGGGCTCGATAAGCCGATGCGCTTCGCAACCTTTGCTGTTCTGACCGTGATCCCACCGCTCCTCGTCGAGCGTTGGTGGCGGGAGCGCGAGCGCCGGCAGGAAGAGCGGCTGCTGGTGCTCCCCGACTGACCGCGAGCGACAGGGTCCTTGGCGGTCTCGATCGATGCGGCTGAGGTGCAAACAAAGTGCAAACATGCCCCACGCCATTCCACGACATCGGCAAATCGAGCGAAAGCCAAATCCCCAGCAATAGAACCAATTGCCGGACCAGGCGACACCCCACAACACCCCCACAATGGGCTCATAACCCGAAGGTCGCGGGTTCGAATCCCGCCCCCGCTATGCTCTTATCGGCGACCATGACCGCGGCAAGGTCCTCAAGGTCGTTGGCTTCCATGAAAGGCGGTTGAGACGAGCGCCTTCATTCGTACCTCGGGTTTGTTGCGATCGAGTTCCACGGAGAACTGGAATCGCTCGTAGATTTGCCGGCGCAGTTCGGGGTCGGCTTCGGCGAGTGACCTTGACAGGTCGGGAAGTCCGCCGAGGATGGCGCAGGCGTGGTCAAGGTCCACGACGGTGCGCTGGCGCTGCTCAAGGTCGAGGGTGGCGAGGGCCGTCTCGGTCTCGTGACGCTCGGCCTTCAGGGCGCGGATGCGCTCGCCGACGAGTACGGGATCGACGCCCGACTCGATGGTAGTGGGTCAGTTTGAGGATCGGCCCCATCGGGGCCGCTGAAGGGTCTACGCTGCGCGGCATCCATAGCCAACCAGCGGCCCCGGCGCGGGCGCGAACCCGACGCCGGGGCCTGAGCACAGGAGGTATACGCTCCCATGCCTGACGAGAACCCTATCGTCGCCGAAGTCAACGCGATCGAGCGCGACGTGCTGTATCTGCTCACCAGCGAGTACGACCTGCCGATCTGGTCCGTCTGGGACCTCGCCCGTGCGACCGAACGCGGCAAGCTCATCAAAGACACCATACGGTCCCTGCGCACAAGTGGCCTCGTCAACCAGACGAGCGATGGCCACGTGTTCGCTACCCGTGCGGCCTTCCGCATGGTGCAGATCGTCGGCCGGGTCAACTGACGACGCCGAGCGGGGCGCCGCGCCGCTGTCCGGGCGTGGCGCTCCCCGTGGCGCTACCATCCCCGGATGGCCGACCTGAACCGGATGGCGTACCGGATCGTCCGGGAATCCACAGAGCCCCAGCCCCCCGAGACACCAGCGCAGGCCAGTGGCCGCAAGGGGGGCCAGAAGGGCGGGAAGGCCCGCGCCGAGAAGCTGTCGCCCGAGAAGCGCTCCGAGATCGCGCGCAACGCTGCACGTGCCCGCTGGTCGTCTAGCTAGTCCTGATGTTGCTCGTGGTCGGCCGAGGCATAGTTTTGGCTCGGAGCATCTCGATGAGGGCTTCTCGCTGGACCTTGAGGATTGACCCGTCGATAGCGCGCTGAATCGGTACCACGGCTGATATCCCAACATTCAGCGGCTCGCGCGATGCGTCGCCTATACCATCAATGTCGTTGCCCTCGGTCTCCCACGCCCCATGAACTAGTCCCAGCAAATAGTTTGGACCCGCGTTACCTGGCACACTCGGTGGGACGAGATGCGCCACATTCCAGTTCTGGTCATAGCGCCACGGCGGAAAGTGGACAAAGACGGGCGATCCGCTGAGGCCACCGATGGAGCGGGACTCTATGAGGATGACATGATCCGGTCCGGTTGAGAGTGCGACCCTCTCCTCTGGGAAGGCAGATATGTTCCCAACACGAATAATCGGCATGATCCGCGCGCCGCCTTGGTGATACACGAGCAGGCCGGTCATAAAGACCTCAGTCCCCGGCCCGATATCAGGTAGTTCAACCTTGGGGTTTTGAGGATCGCCGGCCGAGGCGTAAAACGGCCCTGCGTAACTACGAATTGGGTAGTAGAGATAGTCGTATCTGTCCCGTCCAGGCGCAAGGGCGTATACAGACACGTCAGCCGTCTCGTGATGGACCCAGAGGTCTATATCCGTGCCGATCTTCTCGGAGCCGCCATCAACGGTATTGAGTCGAATCTCAATCGAATCAAAGGGGGGCTTGGTCTGGTCGATCTGTTGGACGCAGTGGCGAGCTGTGACGATGTAGATGGCACTCTGTTCTTCCCCGCGGGCGTTGGGGACGCCTGTGGGCTCAAAAACGAAGAATCCGGTTCCCACCCATTCGCAACCTCCGCCCGAGGCATGCACGAAGCACACAAGCTTTTTCACCTCGTCTGGGAGCTGCATCAATTTAGAGCTGTCGCAGTGGACAGTGCGAGGGTGGCCACCAATTCGGTGATCGGTCCATAGCCCAAGCATCATAGACCTCCTTTCTTCCGTCCGATGCCTCAAGCATAATGGTCAGCATGAACCGTTTGAGCACCGAGAAGCGCGCCCAGGTCATAGGCTGCTTGGTCGAGGGCATGAGCATCCGCGCCACCGTGCGGATCACCGGCGCGGCCAAGAACACCGTGACAAAGCTGCTCGTGGACCTCGGCGAGGCGTGCGCGGACTACCAGGACCGCGCGCTGCGGGACCTCAAGTGCAAGACCCTTCAGGTGGACGAGATGTGGGGGTTTTGCTACTCCAAGCAGAAGAACGTCCCAACGGAGCACCAGGGCACGTTCGGGTATGGCGACGTGTGGACGTGGATAGCGGTCTGCGCCGACACCAAGCTGGTCCCGTCGTGGCTCGTGGGGGAGCGCACCGTGGACGATGCGTGGGTGTTCATGACCGACCTACAGGAACGTCTCGCGCGCCGCGTGCAGCTCACATCCGACGGCCTGAAGGCGTATCTCCAGGCGGTCGATCTGGCGTTCGGCGACGACATCGACTACGCGATGCTCGTGAAGCTCTACGGGCAGGACCCGACGCCGAGCGCGAGCCGCCGCTACAGCCCCGCTGTCTGCACGGGCGCGTCGTCGGAGGTCATCAAGGGCTGGCCGGACCCGCAGAAGATCAGCACGAGCTACGTCGAGCGGCAGAACCTCACCGTACGGATGGGGATGCGGCGGTTCACGCGCCTCACGAATGGGTTCTCCAAGAAGGTCGAGAACCTTGCGCACGCGGTCAGCCTGCACTACATGTACTACAACTTCGCCCGGCCGCACCAGACGCTCACCACCCCGTACCCCCGGACTCCTGCGATGGCGGCGGGTGTCGCCGATCACGTCTGGACCCTCCAGGAGATCGCGGGGCTACTCGATTGAAACTGACCCACTACCCGAGACACGGCTCATGTACCGAGAGCTACTTGGGCAGGATTGAGTTGGGTCTGAGAGCCCTTCGCACGCCGGGAACGCTGGGTGCGCCAGGAACCACCAAACGTTCTTGTACCCGTAGCCCCCAACGCATCGCCGAGAACATTTTGACCCGGGAAGTTGCTCGCGTAGATGTGTTAGTCGAGCAGCTCTAGTGTTGGTTTCTCGGGGTCGGTCGTCGGCGACGCACCGGCCCTGCCGTCTCCCGCGCGGGCGGCGCTTTGACTTCGATCGGCACGTTGACCGCAAGGATTTGGGTAGTAGTTGTCTCGTGGATGTCGGCCGAGTCGAGGGTCTGCACGACCTTGATGGGGAGCCCGGCTTCAGTGAGGAAGACTTCGAGACGCTCGATGATCGGGTGGCGACGAAGGTTGCTCTCATCTTCTTGGGTCAGATGCTTGACCAGCCGGAGAGGTTCGACAGTCGCGCTAAATCCTTCTGTCTGCTGACCCTCGATCGCGGCCGGTGCGCCCGTGCTGATCTGTCCCACCGCAGTTGCCAGGAGGTTGAGCAGACCCGCGTAGCTGCCCGTCCCGCCAAGATTCACTTCTTCGGGATCGCCGTGGAGCGGATAGGAAGCGAAGCTCTGCGCGAGCTCTGCTTCATGCCGTCGCACCCAAGGCCGTCGCCGTCCGCCTTCGCGCGAATAGACGGTCGAACCGATCACGACCCGCGTCGGCGTGTGCCGCGCCCCGAGGAAAGTCTCGCTCCTCTGCGGTGTGAGGCTCGATTCCCCCGTTAGCTGGACGTTCATTGGTATGTGCTTGACGCGCCCAACCACCTTCCCGTTGGTTTCGTTTGCAACCGTGATGTAACCTCGCGCTACCTGTGAGAAGCGCTCGCTATTCACCTGTAGCTGGCGCATCTTCCCCTCAAGCGCTTGCAGCGTCGCGGGTGCGGTGGCGGGAGCGGGGCTGGGCGCACTTGTCGCTGCCTCAGCGCAGGCGACGCCCGCCGCGGACGCCAACAGCGCCACAACGAGTGCCCACCTCATGCCTGCGTTCGATGATGTCGGTGGTGGGGCTTCGGCTTCTCAGGCGCTGGCCTGATCCCGAGTGCTTGGCTGATCTCTTCGACCAAATCCCATCCCCCTTCGAGTTCTGGCTCGGCCATCCCGTCGATCATCAGGCTCACGCCGCCGCAACCTTCGGCGGTGATGTTCGCAACCGCCAGCGGTGATGCGCTCGGACTGGTGTAGAAGTCGAGCTGAATGCTCCCGCCGAACCCCCGCGGACAGTGCCTCACGCCAGGCTGGTGCACCCGGAGTTCGTTCAGCAACGCCACGATCTTTTCGATCCGCGCGATGGAGGTGACACGGGAAGGCAGCCGTCCCAGGACCGTCCGCCGCATGGACTCGAACTCGATGCTCGCGCCGCCTGGCTCGTGAACGCCGATTGTGAGCAGACGCGCACCGGCGGGAATCCTCTCGGACGCAGGGCGGGGGGTTGACCATACGACCTCGGCGTCCACCCGCAGCGCCGTTGACCCGTTCGCCAGCTGCACCACCCACACGACCAGCGAGCCGGGGCTTCCCGGCCAGGTGAATCCCGAGATCATTTCTTCAGGGAGGTTTGGTCCCCGGCGGTTTGGGCCGGCGGACAACGGCCGCGTGGTGCCGGGCGGGAGATGCGCGCAGATGTAGGCGAGCGTTTCGGTGGGGGTGACGGGCACGAGCCACCAGGCGTGCTCGTCCACCGCGTTGGGGGTCGCCGGTGGCCCGTACCCCGGACCCGCGAGCAACGAGCCAGCTTCCGGCGGATCGGTCGAGGATTCACTCGACCCCGGCGGCAGCGGGACCTCAGTGAGCATGGCTGCGGCGTCGGCCTGCGCTGATGGCTCGCTTTCGGGAGCGGCCCCTGCGCTCGACGCGAGCGGACATTGGCTCGGCAGTTCGCTCGCATAAGCGCTCCCAGCGGCAGCGGCGGAGCTGAAAGCCGCGAAAGACGCTGCGGAAAGCAGCGAGCAGAGTGTCATTGACCAGCGCCGCACGCCCCGCAGAGTGTAGACCACCAACCCCAACCCACACGCGAGACACGGGTCATGTACCGGCAGCTACTCGGGCAGGCATAGGTGCGGCAGACGTGGAGACAGACGAGGATCGGGAGAGCGAAAGCTAAGAGGATTCGCTTAGCCGGTGGGCGCCGGGAAAGACGCTAGTACCGGCGCCCACAGCGATCTGGCTGGGCTTGGCGGCGCTGAGCAGGACGAGCTGGAAGCCCTGTACTTTGAGGGTACGGAGGGCGCTGAAACCCGGAAGGACGGGAACGGGCGCGGGACCGAGAGCACGCTGCCCGGCGGCACGGGTCGGTTCGACGATGACCCAAGCCCGTTGTGCCAGGACGCCCGAGGGGCCAACTGGCGTGCGCCCGAGATAGGTTTGGACGACTGGAGCGCCAAGGCGCGTTACCGCCACGACCGGGGCACTCGGTTCGATCGCCTCCGCACGCGCCAGCGCCGCCTTCCAATCGACCTGCTCGTAGCGCCAGTTGGTTGCCACCCATACGGATGCCACCGAGGCCAGTACGAGGTAGAGCGCTAGTGGGGTGGCCCGTAGCCGTAGCATCGCCGGAGCGGCTAGAGCAGCTGCAAGAGGTACTGCCGCGATGATGTTGCGGGCGTAGAAGCGGTCCTCGATGCCGAACACTGCCAGCAGCAGCGGCACGCCCACCACCGCCGCCGCAAGCCCGAGCAGCACCCGTGGTCCTGAGCGACGTGAGCGCGCCACCATCACGACACCTGCGAGCACACCCATGCCAATTACGACTAGACCAGATGCCTCCAGCCAGGCTCGCGGCACGTTCGGCCCCATTGCGAACTGCCGGATCGTTTCGGAGAGGCGCTTGGTGAGCGGGATACCGGCGATAAACTCGGCGCGTTCGTCGCCGGACTGATTCACGACCAGCGGAACCAGCGGGATCAGGCAGACACAAAGGACGGCCGTCCAGGTGGCCGTAGCAAGGCGCATGGTCGGGCGGATGGCGAGCAGCACGACCACCTCCGCGCCGACCACGAAGACGCCAAAGTAGTGCGTCCAGATGGACGCGACCGAGGCGAGCATCCACAGCCCAAACCGCTGCCGCGAGCCGTGCTCAAGAAGCGCCGCAAAGCCCCACACCGACAGCAGCACCGTCAGCACGAACAGGCCGTAGCTGCGAGCGTCGGTGGAGTAGGACACCAGCACTGGGTCCACAGCCAGGATGGCCGCAGCCGCCAGCGCAGCGCGCCAGCCGATCAGGCGGCGGAACGCCATATACCCCACCGGAACCGCCGCGGTGAGAGCCAGGGCCGAGATCAGACGCATGGCCACCGTGCTACGCGCGTGAACGAGCCACCCGATCACGTAGTAGAGCGGCGGTGTGGACTCGGTCGCCTTGATGCGATTCCACAGGCTCGACAGGCTCGGCTCGCGGAGAATGTCGCGCGTGAAGACCTCGTCAAGCCACAGGCTCTGATGGCCGAGAAACGGCAAACGTAGCGCGGCGGCAATGATGGTGACCACCGCCAGCAGCCGCCAAACCGTCCGCCGGCTCGGGCAAATCTGCTGCACTGGCTGGTTGGGAGGGCACGATCGCCGTCTCTGAGTTGCCCGGTGCGTGTGTCAATGACATCGGCCGGGCCGGAGACTAACGGCAAACGATGCCGAATGATCCAGGTGCATCAGTCGTGGCGTTCGGAGCGAAAGACCGAGGGCGAGACCCCGTAGCGGCGCCGGAACGTCCGTGCGAAGTGGGGCGGCTGGCGATAGCCGACCAGCCGCGCCACATCGCCCACCGGGATCGCGGGCTGGGATAGCAACTCGGCCGCGGCGATCATCCGCCTGGTGAGAAGATCGTCCCGGAACGTGGCGCTGCCGAACTGCGCGTAGACGCGCTGTATCTGGCGAGGGGAGCTTGCAAGCGCCTTGGCGACCACTCCAAGCGTCAGAGGCTCGCGGTAGCGACGCTTAACCACCAAGCGCGCGAGCAGATACAGCCGACGGCGCTCCCCGAGCGTATAAGGACGCATACCTCGTCGCACGGTGAGCGCGTTACAGCGTCATTATGCGATCGAAGTGCGTGGCGACCTCGGAGGCGATGGCCTTCCCGCCACGGCGTTCGATGAGGCCCGCCGCGTCCAGGCGATTCAGCGCGTCGGCGATGGCGAGCTTGTCGGCGCCGGACGCCTCCCAAATCTCATCTTCGGAGAGTGGCCCCTTGCTGTCACTGGCGCGTACCAGCAGGGATTCCAGCACGGCTTTGTCGTGGTGGCGCTCGTCCGCTGAGGCGGGATCGTCAGCGCTCTGGGTGATCTCGTGGGCGCGCACGGCGGAGCGCGAGGCGGTCACGAGATCGTTCCAGCGGTGGATGAGGCCTGCTGTGCGGAGGCGCTTGAGGCTGGCGGGGACGTGGCCGGGGGTGCTGATCTCGCGGGCGATCTCGGCTTCTGACCACGGCCGCTGCTGGTCGATGTCGAGCATGAGTCCGAGGACCGCGCGGTCGAGGTAGGCGTGCGCTTCGGATTCGGTTGAGCTACGTCGGTCGAGCATGGGAGCGATTACCTCCTGTGTCACGGTCTCGGGCGGGGTTGCCGCCCCGCGCCGAGGCCATAATGGTTAGGGCTGAATCTCAGCTATACAGGGCATTTATGGCGTTGTGGGCGCGGTACACGAAGCTGACACGGGGACGCCGCGATCATGTGACGCTCGTCGCGGGAGAGGATGTCCCGACCGGCGTGGAACTTCGTTGGCGGTCCGGGTGAATCTCTCAGACGGTGACGAGCGTAGCGGCCTCCTTGGCGACGTGTGTGGTGGTGGGCTGGGTGATCTCTGCTTCGACGGCGAGCGCGAGCTTGGCGAGGCCGTCGTATCCGATGATCCGTCGGAACTGTCGCTCGGCCTCCAGCATCCCGGCGGCAGTCCACCGCAGGGACATCTCCCCGGACTGCCAGCGCTTGACGTTGCGGCTGGATCGCCGGACGCACTCGATCATGGACTCGCACGGGTTGGTGCTCTGCAGCGTGCGCTTCAGCGCGCCGTGGACGCCGAGACGGGTGACGGTGAGCGTCTCCTCCATGCCCTCCCGCAGGGACGCTGCGGCACCGGGGTGAGAGCGCTCGAGCTCTGCGGCGAGAGCCTGGAGTTCCCCAAGGGCACGAGGGTGATCGTCGCGCGCCCACGCGCGGCGTAGCCGGCGCTTGACCTCCGGGCGGTCGCGCTCGGGCAGGTGATCGAGCACGTTGCGCTCCTTGTGACGGACACACCGATGGACCGGGGTGCGCGGCCCCAGGACCGCGTTCACGGCGGCTCTGAGGGCCTTGGAGCCGTCGATCACGACCAGCACGCCCTGCTCGACGTCCAGGCCACGGTCCACGAGATCAGCCAGCAGCGCGGTAGCGACCGTCTTGTTCTCCGTGGAGCCCTCCCACAGGCCGAGCGGGACCTTCACCCCGTCAGTGGTGATCCCGAGCGCGACGACGTTGGTGTGGTCCTTCAAGACGACCCCGTCGAGCATCAGCACCGCCAACCGCACGTCATCCAGGCGACGGCTCATCAGCTCCTTCAGCGTCTGCGCGGTGCGGGCAACGAAGGTGCGCGAGACCGCCGACTTCGACGTCGAGCGCGCCTGCGCCTCGACCTGCTCGCCGACCGGCTCCTGGGTACGCACGAACCTGCGGGTAGAGACGCCCGCGAGCATCCGCTCCAGCACGACCGCGCTCAACACGTCTCGGCTGGCGAAGCGCTCGTAGGTCTCGACAGGCACCTCGCCGCCGCCGTCCTTGGCGCGCACCCGCAGCCGGCGCACCCCCACCCGGCGCGAGCCAAGCGTGACCTCCCCGTCGTCGCCCCCGTGCCGGTAGGCGACCCGCTCAGGGTCGTGCTTGCCCTTGGGCCACAGACCTCATCGACCTCCTCGGCCATCAGCTCGTGCATCACGCCGAGCCCGACCACCCACGCTCAGCGCGAGCAGGCCCTCCCTCGCCACCCCGACCAGCTCACCCAGCGCGGCCTGCACCCGCTCGGGCAGCGCAGGCGCCTCCATCGGCGCGTCCTCGCTCGTGACCTGTCCAGCATGCACCTTCTTCATGGCGGTTCCTCCTGTCTCGAATGGACCGATTTCGCACTCGCCACGGTCGCAACACGACCGGACGAGGCGGGAGGACCGCCACTTCAAGTTCTACGCCACGCGGGACATCCTCTCGCGGGACGCAGGCGGAGGGAGTCCGGGGCGAGGCGGTAGCCGACGCCGCGCGTGGCGCGAACCAAGCCTTCGGCGCCAGCGTGAGCGAGCTTGCATCGCAGCCGTGAGGCGTGAGAGTCCAGGGTCCTTGTCATCACTGCCGTATGGATGCCCCACACTGCCCGCAGCAGTTCGTCCTTGGTGTGGACGCGGGCTGGGTCACGCGCAAGATGCACGAGCAGTTCGTACTCCAGCCGGCGCAGACCGACACGGGTTTCTCCGATCGTGACCTCGTGCGCTGCGGTGTCGATCCGAAGCTCCCCGTACTCGATCACGTCAGGAGTGTCGGCGAGTTCGCGGCGTGCGAGGGCTTGTACGCGGGCGCGAAGGGGTCGATTTCAACTCGTAATCCCGCTCTGAGCCTGGGGTTGCGGAGGCTCCATAACCCCTATCGGGATTATTCGCGGATTTTCTCGCCCTCGGCAGGGCTCTTATCGGGACGGCGCTTGCTTGACCGTGCCGGCGCCAGTGCGCAAGCGATATTTGCCTCGGGGTCTGCGAGGTTTAGGCTTGCCGTGCTCAGCCACCCATCGTTCCGTCTTCTGGCGCATCCAGTAGTGGGCATGGGCTATGCGCCCGTCTGGAGTCGGCGCAGACTTTGACTCCTGGTGCAACATGCTGGTCAGTCCGGTACGAGTGACGCCCAGGAAAGCGGCCACTTCACTCGTGCTCATCACTTGTGGGCGCAATTCGTCTTCCTGCCGCTTTGGGACCGGACGCTCGGCAGCGAGCGCTTCGATGTCCTTGATGTACCACCCGCGTATGTTCGCCAGTATCAGCACTGGCACAGGGAGCGTTCCGCGCCTGAGCATGTGCGCGATGTCCTTTGGCAGCTTGCCGAGCATGTGCCCAACGCCCTCGCTCGACATGAGACCGAGCGACCCGCCACCGTTGGCAAGGCACTCGCGCAGGGCGTCAGCACGGATTGTGCCGTAGTCCGCCTCATCGTCGCAGAGGCGCAGCGTGTCGGCCCAGCGCAACCCCAGGCCAGCCGTCAAGGAGCCAGCGCTTGCGAGCGTCAGCCCTCCCCTCTCGCCTGTCAGGACTTCGCTGTTGTGCTGGCGCACATAGTCGTCATAGTCCTTCGTCGTTCGCGAAGCCGGGTCGGTTTCAAGCCACTCGCGCAGCCCGCTCATGTAGTCTTCTCGCCATCGTTTTCGCCCCGATGCGCTTCGGCGCAGGCTCTTCTGCGCGACCGTCTCAGCGACCGGCTCGCCACGGAACGCCTGTTGGGCGAAGCGGTAGCGTCCCCAGGCTTCTCCTACGCGAGTGACGCTCCAGCCCTCCGTCACCTCGGAGGGTGCCTGCCTGTGCTGGGTGGTGGTCGGCGCGACGCTCTCATCCAATTGCCAATGATCGGCGACGCGGCGCATCGCCTCCAAAGCAGCTTGCCTCCCGTGGATCTCCTTGTCGAAGATGGTCTCCTCCCCGACCCCATCCCCCAGGTACTTGCGAAGGGTCTCGAAGACCATCAACTGCTCTCGCACGCGCAGCCCGTAGATGCGGCGCATGACCTCCTCGCAATCGCGCCACTCGCGGGAACCTGCATTCATCCTCTCCTTGTTGGCTGCGCGTCTCCGTCCTCCTGCTCGCTGCTCCGCTCAGGCGGCTAGCCTCTTGGGCGCCTCCCGGCACGCGCTCGCCCTTCGCGGGGGCATCGGCACCAGCGATGCTGTCGGCGCCTCCCGCTGGCGCCTCGCCTCCATCGCCAGCCCGTGCATGAGGCAGTACGTGAGGAGCACGTCGAGCCGAGCCTGGTCGAGGCGCCGGTAGTAAGCCTTGTCCTTGAAGAGATTCCACCTTGTCGTCGTGCTGCCGTGCAGCCCCTCGCCTTGGGCGTAGCGATTGCGCCCGTAGGCTTCGGCGCGCTTGTCGCCGTAGGTGAGCGGGTTGCCGAACGCGAGATCGGCGTCACCTGCGCTCGCCTTGTCCATCGGGTTAACGCGCACGAAGCCGTCCGGGTTCTTCACACGCCGCCAGTCACCCGATGTCACGCGGATGGAGCCGCAGCGCTCACACGAGCCCTCCACGGCGACGCTGACGCTACCATCGGCGAGGAGGCGCGAGCGGGAGAAGGTGTCGCCCTGACCACAGAGGCAATAGAGTTCCCGCAGGCCATTCGCGCGCCAGTTCGGATAGCCCTCGACCAGCATCACCATCGCTCCTAGCTGCTGGCGATGGCGCTTCGTCTCCTCCCGGTCTTCGCTGCGGCTCACACGATGCGTGTTCTCGATGAACCCGAGCTTGCGATGCGCGCGACGGATGCGCGGGCTGGAGAAGAGGCCGTCCATCGTGGAGACCCCAATCGCTGAAGGCTCCATACGCGAGCGGATGCGCGGCATGTCCTTCCGGAAGATGTCAAGGACGCACTCAATCTCGGGGTCGTGGATGCGGACAGTGCGGCAGGCAATGGGGAGCGCCTGGGCAGTGTGGCCGGTGACGGTCATCATCCCGTGGCCGCGCTTGCTCTCGGGGGCGTCGGGGTTGAACATGCTGCCGCCCTCCCATCCCTTGAGGCGGGGCACGGGCCTCCCGTCCTCATCGCGGATAGCGTTCCCGTCATCGTCCCTCAAGACACCGGGTTTGTAGATGACCTTGTGCGAGGAGCCATCGAAGCCGATGACCCGCAGCTCCTCGCGGAACGCCGGGAACTTGGTGGCGTGCTCCTCCACGAGACGGATAAAGCACTCCGCGTACAGATCGGCGCGCTCGGCCTCCGGGAAGCGTCTCGTTCGATGCCGGGAGATCGTCGCCTCGCTCGGGACGCCATCGAGCCGGCGGCGGTGCTCGTACTTGACGCGCCGGTTGGGCACATGGTCGCGGGGATGGTCGAAGCCGAGCGTCGCGCGGGCTGAGTCCCCCGCGTCCCCGGCGAGGTCGGCGCGCGCAGCCTTGTAAGTGCGCTTGCCGATGAGGCGCTGATAGAGGAGCGCCTTCTCACACTCCTCGGCTGAGTACGCCCGCCGCGAGTCCGCTGCGGCGTCCAGCTCCCGGCAGCGCTCGCCGACTGTGCCCTGCCAGGCGTCGGAGTTGATGACCAGCATCACCCGCTCGCCATCGTCAAGGTTCCGTAGCTGCTCGTTGAGCTTGGCGTACAGGAGTTCCACGTCGCCGCGCTCGGGTGGCTTGGGTAGCTTGCCGTAGCGGGTCCGGCGCTTCCTCGCTGACCAGCACTCCCAGGCCCGTTGCTCGCTGCCCGTCCCTCCTGCGCTGGCATTCTGGCGAGTCACTTCCCCTTAATAGGGGGAGCTGGGATCCTGACCGGGGTGGTGAGCCGAAAGGCGCGGGCAGCCCTGAACAAAGCTCCGCAAGCGAGGGCATATCACCTGCGAGTTCTCTTGCCTCAAGCAACCGCGCTGGCAACACCGGCCCTGCGCGAGATCGCGCGACATCATGCGCGTACCCGCCCTCGGCGAAGCGAAAAGCCAGCCAAGAAAGAAGTAGCCCCAGAACGTCGCTGCTGACACTGCCGCGAGGACCATCTCTCCGGTTCGCTGGCTGAGCGTCACATAAGGATGCAGGCGGGGCAGTCGTCTCAGCACTCAAGCGAACCTGTGGTGGCGTCCGAACATGAGAACGAACCGCCATGAGCGTCATCGCAACATCCACGCCCACGGTCTCGCCCATCCTCATCATCGGTGCTGCCGGCGTGCTCCTGGGCAACGTATTCACGATGGTCGCGCCCACTCCTTACTACCAGGAGAAGGCTCGAACAGAAGTCTTTGAACGGTAGGGCGCATCATCTCGTTCCTCGGCGCGCTCACCGCGCTCGTGGGTACGACGATTCAGGGGAAGCAGCCCGCGCACGGCATCCTTGCCTTCAGCGTCTTGATGGTGGTTGAGGGCGCGATGGCCTACGTCTTGGCACCAGTAGCCTGGCGAGCGGTGAAGTCCTTTTTCGGTCCCGAGGAAGGCGACAAACAGGACGCCAACAACAGTGCCATCTCCGCTGTAGTCACGTTCCTGGCAAAAGCCTTCACTGTCAGCATCCTGGCGCGGCTATTTTGGCGTTCCGTGAAGGCTCTAATCCTTGCCAGTGAAGCCGACAATCAACGCTATGACGAGACCCAAGGCGAACAGAGCGGAAGCAGAGTCCCAACCCCCGAGCCAGCCCCGGCCTCCTGTGACCGCGATGAGCAAAAGCCAAGCGAACCACACAACGATTAAGCAAAGAACCGCGAGGCGCAAGAGCCAATGGGGCCTTTTCGCACTAAGGGCAGTCCTCATGGCAGTGATGATGCACCAGAGAGCCGGGCCGCGCCTGGCTTTTCGCTATGGCGTCAGCGACCGCTTCGGATGGCTAGCACCCTCCACCCCTGCCGTTACTCGCACGTTCCCCGTCCATCTCGCCAGCCCAGCTCCAGAAGCAGAAGCTACGCCGGCTGCGGTTACGGTGTTCATCCACGTCGGGGGCATCATCACTCGGCTCGGCCCACTCGTGAAGACAGTGAATGACGGACCCAAGGCGACGCGCATGGCAGTCAAGGCGCCGGCCTAGCTCATACCAGGTGTCAGACGAGACGGAGGGCGCGGGAGCGGAAAGCGTCTCCAAGGCCTCGCTGAGCACTCCGCGCAGGCTCTCGCAGAAGCGGTCTATCTCTTGCTCGCCCAATGTCCGGGCACGCGCCCAAGTGCGATGCTGCGGAGACTCCGGCAGAAGGGCCTCGACATCACCGGCTCCCCGTAGGCGCCGCCGACCCTTCTTCGTGAGCACCCACATGGGGACGTTGTGCGCGCGGGACGCCTCAAGGAGTCCCATCTCGGCCAGCGCCGCCACCTGGCTCCTGACCTGGCGGGCCTCCCTGGAGCGCTTGCCGATGTCGAGATGATCGTAGATCTCCCAGCGTGGGGCGCCGCGACAGACGCGATGGCGTTCAGAGCGCTCGATGGCGGCGAGGATGAGGTCATCAGTAATGGTGTCAGCGGGGATGGCACCGGGCGCCGGGGCTGCCGTGGTCTTCATCAGGGCCTCCTTGGGGTGGTCTGGGGTCAAGGCGGCCGACAAGCTAGGGCCGAACATCCGTCCGACCGGAAGGCGAGCGCTCAAGGCGCCGCGAGCGGCGCTGCGTGCCCCCCAGCGCCTCGGGCAGCGCGACGATCCCGCGCGACCCGGTCGCCTCTCAGGGCACCCCTACCTTCGGGCCGTGAAGCTCCAGCCCACGCCGGATGATGGCCTTGTCGAGCCGACGCCAGGCGAACGGCTCCTCCACGCCCTCGGCCAGATCCACCGGCGCTGGCACGCCGGCACAGGCCGGACGCCTCCGCACGAGGTCGATATCGAGGCCCTGGCGCGGACGCTCGGGGCATGGGCAGCGGTGGAGTTCGTCCAAGACGGCGACGGGGAGCAGCGCCTCCACTTCCCCGATGAGATCCTGATCATCGATCACCGCCACAGCTTCCCGTGGCGGCTGTTGGGCACCTGGGAATGGGCGCGTGAGCAGGAGGTGGGGGAGTTCTGGCGGTACCTCGACTGATGCCAGCGACCGGAGCTGACGCCCTCCTCGTTCTCTACGAGGCCCTGGCACCCGAGGAACAGGACGTCGCCTACGAGCGCATTCACGAGTCACGCCTTCGCAGGCAGGGCGACGCGGAGACGGAGCTGGCGATGCACGTCCGATCCCTGCGGCGGATCTCTGAGGCCATCGGGCGCGAGCCCAGCATTGATGACTACCGGCGCGTCTCACAGAGGCTCCGCGAGGAAGGCGAGGAAGTGCAGGCGTTCGGGCGCCTCTACCGCTTCTTTGGGCACTCCTGGCCGCGCGCCCGCGAAGCGCTCAGACTCTCCGGGGAGACAAGTGTGAGCCGAGTGGAAGCACGTCTCAGGAGCCGGCGCCTCGGCAAGATCGCTCGCTACACGGAGGATGCTCTCCGTGATGCGCTGGCGCGCGCCGTCGAGCACTACAAGCGGCCCCCGAGCGTCGCTGAGTTCTCGTGGTGGCGACAGCAGCAGCTCGCCCTCGCGCTCGCCCAAGGTGAGGATGACCCGCAACTCCCATCCGACAGCGCCTACCGGAGTCGGTGGCGAACTTGGGAGGCAGCGCTATTGCACCACGGCTACACCCCGGAGCAGGTAGCGCTCAGGCTGGAGCAGCGCGATCAGGTCTTCAACACGAACGCCGATCCTTACCTGCCGGACGACCTGTCGGTGGCGGTGCTGGCAGACACACCGCCCGAGGGGCTGGCGCTCAGCGAGCAGGAGGCCAAGCGAGTGCGCGAGACCTACGAGGCGATGCCACGCCGGACCCGATACATCCTCACGGTGCGCTTGGGGTTGGGAGTTCCGAAGCAGACGCTCCGCGATGCTGCCGATCCCCTGGCGCTCCACCTGACCCGCATCCAGCAGTTGCAGCTCTACGCGCAGGACGCGCTACTCCAGGCGGCAGCAGAGGGGCGCAGGACGACGCGGCCCGGTCTCAGAGCAGCGATCACGGAGAGCCTTCGCGTGATGAGCGAACGCTGATCGCGAGCGCACGAAAAGTGAAGGATCGGCGCCCTGCTCCCTAACGGGATTATTCGCCGTATTCGGGATTCGTTCGCCCGTCTTTGCTGGCTTTTGCGTGGCCTTGCAACCGGCCTTGAACCGAGATTCGCAGGCAGCCTAAGCCCCCAAATCCCGCTCCACGAGTTGAAATCAGGCGATCCTCGGGAGTTGAAATTGACCCCGCGAAACTCGGGGTAGGCGAAGGGAGTGCGGAGTACGTCATCGGCTCCGGCCTCGAATCCGCGCAGCACGTCGCCCAGGTCGCCGTTCGGGCTCATCCAAAGCGTGCGGAGCATGGGCTTGACCTCGGGGGCGAGGGCTCCCGCGCGTAGCTGGCGCAGCACGTCGAGGCCCGACCCGCGGCGTGTTGGTTGGCCGAAGATGACGACCTCGATCTCCTCGGTGTCACACGCCGCGCGCAGCATGGCGGGGTCGCTGGCGCGTCGTACCTCGTAGCCGTCGAGCGCCAGCTCGTCGGCAAGCCCCAGGTTTGCGTACTCCTCGCCGTAGAGAAGCAGCGCAAAGGGCGCGCTCGGGGTCGAGTCTCCACCTGATGTTCGGACTGGTTCTGCGCTCATCTGACCTCCTTTCGGGCACCGAAAGGACCGCCAGCGAGCACAGCCGATTATCCGCAGAGAGCTACGGTAGGGCGTGGCATCGAAGGATGGTGCTTCGGTGCTACTGGCCGGGCGGGGTGTCGTTAGCATCCCGCTCGGCCGCTTCGGTTTTGGCTTGTGGCGCGATCAGAGCAGAGCCCGCGGCGGAAAATCTCGTGGTCGCGCGACCACGCCGCGTCCTGCCCAACCGGGTGCCCGCCTCCGCGGGTTTTGTTGGACCCGGCTATGAGGGGTTGGATACGAGCAGCCGTAGGCCCGCGTCGTACTCCTCAAGCTCGCGCAGGTGCCCGTGGCGGGCGTCCCAGGCGCCGTCTTGGAGGTCGCGCCGAACGGCCTCTACGACGCGGTTGACGACCCCTGGGGGCATCCGTGCGAAGCCGGAAGTCGAGCTGCGTGCTTGAGCGTCGAGTACCCGCTCGGGGTGAGCCCAGAATGAGCCGAGCGTCCAGTCCGGTGTGTCGCGGGGAATCGGGACCTCCCGGACATCGACCTCTGCGTCGAGCCACCGCGCGAGCGTTTGCGGCGGGGGGAAGATACGCCGGTCCAGTTCGGCTACCTCGGGCAGGTAGTCGGCCATGAGCCACATGCGGGCGCTGACCTGTGGGTCGAAGGTGAGGATCACGACCGGCCCGCGGGCGACGCGGCGCAGCTCTTTGACGCCTCGCTCCTGATCGCGGTCCCAGTGGTGGATCGTCAATATCGCCATCGCCGCATCAATGCTCCGATCCTCCAGCGGCAGCGGGTAGGCCCCGGTAGGGATCGCAGGCGGCAGCTCCGGGTCGCGCTGGGCGATCATCACTTCGCTTGGCTCAACCGCGATGACGTGCCGGTCGCGCGGCTCGTAGGAGCCCGCGCCGGCACCGACGTTTACGATCGTGCGCGCCTCGCCCAGCGCCGCGTGGATGAGCGCCGCAATGCCGGGGTCTTCCTGGCGGGTCGCGGCGTACTGCGCGCCGATCGAGTCGTAGCGGGTGTCGAACATCAGCGCGCGTGATCCTCTCACGAAGGCCGATGGCCGGGTCGGCGAACGTCGCCGGGGCCGCTCACGAGCACTTCAAGGTTCGATGCCGAGCCCTCCGTCGCCCGGGGTAGGGCCGTCCGGCTTCGATCGCTTCAAGCTCCTCCCGCCTGACGCCTGATGCGCAGGTCAGCTCGGCCGGGGTCATACCTCGCTCCTCGCGTAGCTGGCGGATCGCGCGGCCGAGCGCGAGCAGCAGCTTCCGGTCTTCCTCGGACGGCACGGGCCGGTTCATCGCTGCGATCAGCTTCTCAAGCAGCGGGTTCTCCTCGGCCGCCAGCTCGTCCTCATCCGGGGCTATCAGGGTCGTCTTCGACGTGCTCATACGTTGCTCCCTTCGGCTTGGGTGGAGTCGCCGCGCTTCTCCAGGCCAGCGGCAGCGAGGAACGTCTCGATCTGCTTGATGTGGCGTCGGGATATGCGAGCCTGCCTGGCGCCCTCGGGGTAGTCGCGGTCCACGTCCATCAGATAGCGCTCGAACTCCACCCGCCGGTACAACGCCGCCGTCAGCGCCTCGCGGTGTATCCGGCGGCGCAGCCTCATCTCGACCGCGATCGTCGGTGTGGTGCGTATCGCCCCGACCTGTTCCAGCAGCGTCCGGTAGACCTCAAAGTCCTCAAGCTCCTGCGGGTCGATCCCGAAGTCCGGGTGACTGTGGCCGGAGCCTTTGATTTCTTCCCGCGCAGTTCGCAACCTCTTCAACGAGTACCTCGCGCATCACGTTCACCAGCCGCGACGGGACCGTAACCGTGCTCACGCCGCGCTCCCCTCTGCCTGGACGATGAGGTCCGCGAGCTGGCCGATGCGCGCCTTTGCGATCGCGCGAGCCTCGTCGCTGACTTCCGGGTCTTCCTCGACGCCGTGCTCGGACTCGATGCGTGTCAGGAGCGTCCGCAGCAGCGCCGTCTTGTGCTTGCGCACGTCAACCTCCACGACGGACGGGGGATCGACGGGCTCGATCCAGCCCACGACATCGAGCAGCGCCCGAGTGCCGTTCGCTCGGCTTAAACAGCCATCGACCGCGGCCCGGATATCCGCTCGACCGCGAGGCTCGATCAAGGCGCCGGCCTCCTCCAGTTGGCCGTGCAGGTCGAAGTAGAGCCCGTCGCGCAACAGCGGGACAAGCTCGTCAGGGATGACGATGTGCATGGTTGCTCCGTTCGGTCGGCCGAAGAAACCGCCCGGCGTAGCCATGACTGGACCCGTAGCCGCGAGAGCTACGGTGTCGAGCGTGGCATCCGAAGCGTCTCTTCGGTTGTCCACAGGCCGGGCGGGCGCTTCCGACGCTCGCCCGGCCACACGATGTCTTGGGGCGGGAGAGCAGAGCAGAGCCCGCGCCGACCCGCAAGAGACAATCAGGTGCAGCACGGGGGGCAGGCGAGCCCACGCCGAATCGTCGGGGTCAGAACCCGAAGGTCGCCGCTGCGCCAGCGTCGGCCAGGGGCCGAAGGCATGGCGCTGTCGGGGTGGGAACCCGAAGGTCGCGGAGGCCCGGCGGCGGTCGGGCGCAGGAGTGCGCGATGCCGGTAAGGTCGAAGCCTGGCTGCGTCACGTCTACCCGAAGGCTGGCTCCGCCCAGCACCGCCGCAGGCGCTTGAGGGCACCGACCGCTTTGCTGGCGCCGACGCGACGGTGCTGGACTATTGGCGCTGGGCGTTCTCGGACCTTCGGGACAACACGCAGCGAGGAGTGCTGGCGGAGTTCCTTGTGGCGCTCGCGCTCGGGCGTACCGAGACGCGGCGGAAGGCGTGGGACAACTACGACGTGACGACGAGCTCGGGCCTGCGAGTCGAGGTCAAGGCGAGCGGCTACCTGCAATCGTGGGCACAGGCCACGCACTCACGGCTGAGCTTCGGGCGTGTGATCGCCCGCACCTGGGATGCGAACACCAACGAGTTCGGCGCCGAGCCCGAGGTCCGCGCGGATGTCTTCGTGTTCTCGGTCCAGGCCTGCAAGGACCCACAGCGCTACGACGCGCTCGACCTCTCGCAGTGGGAGTTCTACGTCGTAGCTGCTGACCGAGTGCGCGAGTGCAGGTATAAAAGTGTAAGCATCGCCTGGGTTCGCAAACACGCGGACCCGGTGCCCTTCAGCGACCTAGCGGCGACCATCGAGCGTGTCGGGCGTGGCGGCAGCACCAACATGCCTGAGTGACGACTGCGGAGTGGCGACGCGAGTACGAGCGGGGGTTGGGTGTCACGCCCGCCGTCAGTGCTCAGCGCGCCGCACGAACCGCACCTACTTGTAGGCTGCGCCAATGGCGAACGGGCCGAGCGACCGCTCCCGCACGCTCGTGAGCACAACCCATCGCAAGCACGTCCTGATCCTGCTCGGGATCGCCACCGTCGCGTTCACGGTGATCCTCGAAGTGATCGACCCCTCGCACATCTCGCACGGGCCAACGATCCTCGACTTCGAGTTCGCTGGCAGCCGCGCTCGCGCAGCGCAGATCATGGCCGAATGGGGGCCGAAAGGCCGCAGCGCCGCGCATCTTTCGCTTGTGCTCGACTACGGCTACATGCTCTCCTACGGCCTGTTCTTCGCCCTCGCCGGCTTCGCAGTCCGCGACACGGCGCGGGCGCGCGACTGGCGGCGCCTTGCCGCCATCGGTGTCGTCGTCCCGTTCTTCGCGCTTGCCGCTGCGAGCTTCGACGCGAGCGAAAACGTCGCCCTGCTACTTACGCTCGCCGGCGACGGTGGCAGCTTCGCCCCGCCGTTCGCTGCCGTCTGCTCGGCGATCAAGTTCACGCTCATCAGCATCGCCATCGTTTACGCGCTGTGCGGCTTCGTGCTTTGGCTCAGAGCGCGCCGCCTACAGCCGAGCCGGGCCGCATAGGCCGTCATCGACCGTAGTGCAGGCACCCCGGAGAAACATCGAGTTGAAGGCGATCGACCCGGACCCGTCCACGTCGCTTGAGGTGTGCCGGGCGCTCGGCGCTGAGGATCGCGGCACGATCGCGCAGCGCGATACCTACTTCGAGGTTGCCCGCGGTGGGCTCAAGCTCCGCGAGGAGCAGCCCGGTCGTCCGCACTTGATCCAGTTTGAGCGCACCAGCGAGCCACAGCAGCGAGAGAGCCGTTACCGGATCATCGAGGTCAGCGACGGCGAGGCGCTGTGCGCGGCGCTCGCCGCAGCGATCGGCATACGCGGGGTCATCGTCAAGTGCCGCCACCTGCTGCTGTGGCAGAGCGTCCGCATCCATCTCGATGAGGTCGAGCGGCTTGGGACGTTCATCGAGCTTGAGGCCGTCGCGCCGCCCGACTCCGACCTCGCCCACGAGCACCGACTGATCGCCGAGCTACGCGACGCGCTCGGGATCACCGACGATCGCCTCGTCGCTCGCGGCTACGCGGCGCAACTGCTCCGGGCGAGCGGCGATCCCAACGCAAGCTGAGCGCAGGCGGCATGGTCCGGTCCCGGCCCAGTCCTTTCTGCGCACGACTGCAAGCGTAGGTCGGGGTGCGGCGGCCATCGAACGGTGCCCTACACTTCTGGCCGCACCGTTGCCACGCACTCGATGATTTCGTAGCCCTTGTCGGGGATCGGTTTGGACTTCTTCCCTTTCTTGTCCGTATACGGGAGCTTGGGAAGGTCCTTTCGCAGCCAGTCAGCGTCGAAGGCCAAATCGGTTAGCCCGCTTGGCGGTAGGTCGCGTATCCGCAGTCGTATCGAGGATGTCCCGCGTGGCGTAGAACTTGAAGTGGCGGTCCTCCCGCCTCGTCCGGTCGTGTTGCGACCGTGGCGAGTGCGAAATCGGTCCATTCGAGACAGGAGGAACCGCCATGAAGAAGGTGCATGCTGGACAGGTCACGAGCGAGGACGCGCCGATGGAGGCGCCTGCGCTGCCCGAGCGGGTGCAGGCCGCGCTGGGTGAGCTGGTCGGGGTGGCGAGGGAGGGCCTGCTCGCGCTGAGCGTGGGTGGTCGGGCTCGGCGTGATGCAGGAGCTGATGGCCGAGGAGGTCGATGAGGTCTGTGGCCTCAAGGGCAAGCACGACCCTGAGCGGGTCGCCTACCGGCACGGGGGCGACGACGGGGAGGTCACGCTTGGCTCGCGCCGGGTGGGGGTGCGCCGGCTGCGGGTGCGCGCCAAGGACGGCGGCGGCGAGGTGCCTGTCGAGACCTACGAGCGCTTCGCCAGCCGAGACGTGTTGAGCGCGGTCGTGCTGGAGCGGATGCTCGCGGGCGTCTCTACCCGCAGGTTCGTGCGTACCCAGGAGCCGGTCGGCGAGCAGGTCGAGGCGCAGGCGCGCTCGACGTCGAAGTCGGCGGTCTCGCGCACCTTCGTTGCCCGCACCGCGCAGACGCTGAAGGAGCTGATGAGCCGTCGCCTGGATGACGTGCGGTTGGGGGTGCTGATGCTCGACGGGGTCGTCTTGAAGGACGACACCAACGTCGTCGCGCTCGGGATCACCACTGACGGGGTGAAGGTCCCGCTCGGCCTGTGGGAGGGCTCCACGGAGAACAAGACGGTCGCTACCGCGCTGCTGGCTGATCTCGTGGACCGTGGCCTGGACGTCGAGCAGGGCGTGCTGGTCGTGATCGACGGCTCCAAGGCCCTCAGAGCCGCCGTGAACGCGGTCCTGGGGCCGCGCACCCCGGTCCATCGGTGTGTCCGTCACAAGGAGCGCAACGTGCTCGATCACCTGCCCGAGCGCGACCGCCCGGAGGTCAAGCGCCGGCTACGCCGCGCGTGGGCGCGCGACGATCACCCTCGTGCCCTTGGGGAACTCCAGGCTCTCGCCGCAGAGCTCAAGCGCTCTCACCCCGGTGCCGCAGCGTCCCTGCGGGAGGGCATGGAGGAGACGCTCACCGTCACCCGTCTCGGCGTCCACGGCGCGCTGAAGCGCACGCTGCAGAGCACCAACCCGTGCGAGTCCATGATCGAGTGCGTCCGGCGATCCAGCCGCAACGTCAAGCGCTGGCAGTCCGGGGAGATGTCCCTGCGGTGGACTGCCGCCGGGATGCTGGAGGCCGAGCGACAGTTCCGACGGATCATCGGATACGACGGCCTCGCCAAGCTCGCGCTCGCCGTCGAAGCAGAGATTACCCAGCCCACCACCACACACGTCGCCGAGGAGGCCGCTACGCTCGTCACCGTCTGAGAGATTCACCCGGACCGCCAACGAAGTTCCACGCCGGTCGGGACATCCTCGTCGTATCGTGATGGTGCCCTCCATCCTGGGGTCTGCCATGTTGCCTCCCGTGGTGGGTTTGCGGTGCGCCGGCAGGC
Source organism: uncultured Solirubrobacterales bacterium (assembly GCA_963771915.1). Classification (GTDB taxonomy): domain Bacteria; phylum Actinomycetota; class Thermoleophilia; order Solirubrobacterales; family Solirubrobacteraceae; genus Palsa-744. The sequence goes on from CAVYVD010000001.1 coordinate 2,270,694, forward strand.
AGCCCGCGACAGTAGCCTACGGGCGCTACGCAGCGCCCGGTGCGAGCGGTACGCTGGCGCGGCTGTCGGGTCGGAACCCGAAGGTCGCCCAGACCCCATGCCGCCCGTGCTCCTGTCGTTGAGAGCGGTACGAGGGCTGCGGTAGGCTTCTTTTATGGCTACTGCTCGCAAGCAGATGAACGTCGATCTTGACGCGGAGGTTGCGTCGATCTTGCGCTCGCACGCCGCCGAGGCGCACGTCAGCGAGGGCGAGATTGTTGATCGTGCTATCCGCGCGTATGACCTGCGCTCGCTGGTTGCCCGCATCCGCTCGCGCAGCGATCTGGACGAAGATGCTGCGATGGCGCTAGTGCGCGAGGAGCTGCACGCCGCTCGCGCTAAACGCGACGCTGCTTGATGCCGCGCGTCGTCGCGGACGCGAACGTGCTCGTCTCCGCGGCCCTGGCCCGCTCTCCGCAGGCACCTTCGGTGCTGACCCTCGACGCAGCGCTCGACGGTCGCGTCGAGTTGGTCACCTCGCCGCTGCTGCTGAGGGAGGTCACGATCGTGCTTGCGCGGCCACGCTTGCAGAAGTATGTCTCGTCTGATGAGGCGGCGCGGTTCGTGGCTGACCTGGCGGCACAGTCGGTCCTGCTTGTCGATCCTCCTGGCCCTCACCCGGCCGTGTGCCGTGATCCCCGTGACGACTATCTCGTCGCGCTTGCCGAGGCCAGTGGAGCCGAGGCGATCATCAGCGGGGACCTCGACCTGCTTGCCATTGATCCCGCTCAGATCGCCGTCGAGGTCGTCACGCCGCGGCAGTTCGCCGACCGGCTGGGCTAAGCTCGAACGGAGCCTCCCAAGCGGCCATCGTCCGCGCCCTTGCTACTATCCAGGCCATCCGGGGGAGACTCGTTCTACCGGGGCAGCAGGGTCGCCGGTAAGAGCGGATCGTTCCCCCGCTATCTAACGAAAGCCCTGGAAATCCCAGGGTTTTCGTGTTTCTAGAGATGATGCTCGGCAGAGCTTCCTCCCGGAATTTCCTCCCGAAACTGGGCGGCACCTATCCGAGCCCGTCGGTGTGGTGGCATCCATGAGTGCGTGCCGAGACGCCCTGGAAAGTGGTCGATGTGTCAGCGCGGCTGCTCGATCGAGCCCGATCATACGCGAGTGAGGCCCAAGCCATCTCAGCAGTTTCGCTGGAAACGTAGCACGGATGGGCGACCAGTCGTGTAACATATCCGGTGTTATGGCTAGGCCGGCGACAGCGCGAGATCTTCTTTACGGCTACCTGGGTTCGCTCGACGAGCGCGATCGGGGGCAGGCGAGCAGCGCCTTCGATCTTTCGTTGGACGGGCCGGAGCTGGCACGGTTCGCGATCGCGCGCGGGCAGCACCCGCCGGATGTGGAAAGCCTGTTGAGGCGGATGGTCGCCAAGGGAGAGGCTCACCGCCTGCAGGCGGGCCGGTATCTCGTCAACCGTCCTGGTTTGCTCAGCCCCCGTCCGCGCCTTGACGATCTCGAGCCGGTGGCGGACCTCGTGCTAAGACGACTGGATCACAGTTACTACCTCTCGTGGCATACGGGCCTGTGGCATCACGGGTTGATCGAGCAGCAGTCCCGCACCGTGCTGTGCGCGGTGACGATCCGCAAGCGCCCGGTGCGCCTGGGAGCCCAGACCGTACGTTTCGTCACCATCGCGCAGCGCAAGTTCTTCGGCTTCTCCCGAAGCGATTCCTACCAGGCGCCGGTATGGGTCGCCGACCTGGAGAAGACGCTTCTGGACTCGCTCGACGCGCCTGCCCTGGCGGGACCGATGCCGGTCGTGATCGCGGCCCTCGACCAGGCCGCTCGTCAGGGCGTGCTCGACCCACAGCGGCTGGTGGCCTACGCGATCAGGATGGGCGGCCCGGTGCTCAACCGCCGGCTGGGGTACTTCATGGAGAGGCTGAGCATCCCGGGCGCTGCAGACTTGGAGGCGCACCTGGGCCGCAAGTCCGCGGTAGCACTGGCGCCAGGACGGGCTCCTTCACCGGGAGCCAAGGTGGACCCCCGCTGGCGCGTTTACAGCGACGAGGCACTCGTCAGCTCCGCTAAGGAACTGAAGTGAGCGTCACCAACCAGGATCTGCTTGAGCGCGCCGAGGAGCGCACTGGGCTGGCGCGCAACCAGCTGCTGCTGATGGTCGCAAAGAGCGCCGCGGTGCGCCATATCGCCCAGGGTCCGCACAGCGAGCACTTCGTACTCAAGGGCGGAACGCTGCTGACACACGTCTACAGCAGTCCGCGCCAGTCGATCCAGGACGCCGACTATCTGCACCGCCAACCCGAGACCGTGAGCGCACCCGAATTGGAGCAGGCCCTGCTCGGCGACTCGCAAGGCATCACCTTCGAGCCGGCGTTCTCCTATCAGGCCGGTCGAGAGCAGTTTCGCGGCACGGTGGAGTTCACGTTCGATGACATCGTGATCCGCCGCAGTAGACCGCTTAGGGTGAGCGTCTCGGTACGCCCCGGCGAGTGGCTTGACCCACCTCGCTCGCCGCTTTACTACCACGACCTCCTCCTCGCCCAGCACAGCACCTTCAAGGTCCAGGGCCTCAGCCTGAATGAGCTGGCGGCCGAGAAGCTGCTCGGATGGTGCTCGAAGGATCTCCCAAAGCACCTGGTGGATCTCGCCTACCTCGCCCGCGAGCACCCCGCCGAGATCGACCACGAGCTCGTCGTGAGCCTGGTTGCACAGAAGTTCGCCCACGAGGGCGGACGAGGCCGCTACCGCGAGCTGGGTATCACCGGCGTGGCCCAGCTCCCCGGCCGCTTCACCGACCGCCGGCGATTGGACGAGGTCATGCACGGCCGAGGACTCGGCGACCTCTTCTTCGCGCTCGCCGAGCAGCGGCGACCCGCCGAGCAGACACTGACCAGCACCGCCAACATCGAACGGCTCGCCCTGGGCTTCTGGGAGAGCACGCTCGAACTACTGCGACGTCGAACATAGCCCCCACCGGACCGTAAGCGTCCGTCGCGGTTGGCGGTCTCCGCCGTTTCGTCACTCACACCGAAGGTCGTGATACTGAAGCCAACCGCTCACAGGCGCCGATCTAGACGCAGCACGCGCACCCCTCGGTGATCGTGTGGACGTCGGCGGCGACGCAGCACCTCAAGCGCCTGCTGCTGCTCAGCGCTCAACGGTCCGCCGATCCGCTCGGCGACCTCCCTCACCGCCGCCGTTCGATCCTGCTCGCTCACCCCGGCTCCGGTGCCGGCCGCCATCTCGCTCACTCGCGCCTGCACGGCCTGCTCCATGTTCCTGATCTCGCGGGTCGTCATCCGGCCGTCCTCAAGCTCGACCACCTCACCCGAAGCGACCAGCTCGCGGGCGTGCTCGGCAACCCTGTTCGGCTGTGTGACCACGAACGTTGAAGGAGCTGCGATGTAGAAGATTGGGTGTTCTGGATGCGGTGCTGCACTGGAGATGGAGGGGCCAGCGTTTGGGTTGGTGGTCCTCCGCAGTCGCCCTGCAGGGGGAGGCTGCTAACCACCGCAAGGTGCGCTGGTTAAGAGCCGGGGTGCTGAGCGTTGCGGGAACGGCGCGTCTTTGAGCGCGTCAGGTGTCGGCCAAGAAGGCGAACGTGAGTGAACCGCTGATGACGTGTCGAAACGGGAAAAATGACATCTAAACCGGGGCAGAGCCGTAGCTCCGGGATTGAGCCTGACGGGTGCCTGTTGATTGGTCAGGTGGTGTCCGGCGTGGAGGCGGCGCGAGCTTGGTCGGGGCTCTGGTGTGGAACGTGGGAACCTGTCGCCGCGTGCTCGCGGCTGGCCAGTGGCTTTCGAGCCTGCGGTCGGGCGTGGACGGGAGATCCTCAAGCGGGCGAAACCGTGAGGGGCTGAGTACCGATGCGTGGCACAGGGGCGGACCGCCCCGTGGTAGCTGTGAAGCCTGGTAATGCGGGTGGAGCGAAGGGGGCGGGTCATCCTGGCTTGTTCGGTGGTCAACCGTGATGATGCGGGAGGAGCCGGCGAGCGAGCTGAAGCTGGACGGCAAGCCGTTTGAGATTTCCAAGTGGCTGGTCTGGGAGGCGTGGCTGAAGGTCAAGGCCAACAAGGGAGCTGCGGGTGTCGATGAGGAGTCGATCGAGGAGTTCGAGAGGAACCTCACGGGGAACCTCTACAAGCTCTGGAATCGGCTGTCCTCGGGGAGTTACATGCCGCCGCCGGTGAGGGCGGTTGAGATACCGAAGCGCAGCGGCGGGTCGAGGATGCTCGGCGTGCCGACTGTCGCTGACAGGGTCGCGCAAACGGTCGTGCGCCTGATGCTGGAGCCCGAGGTGGAGCCGTTGTTCCACCCGGATTCCTATGGGTATCGGCCGGGACGCTCGGCGCTGGACGCGGTCGCGCGCTGCCGTGAACGTTGCTGGAAGGCGGACTGGGTGATCGATCTTGATCTCCGGTCCTTCTTCGACAGCCTCGATCATCGGCTCGTGCTCCGCGCGGTCGCTCACCACACGAGCGAGCGGTGGATACTCCTCTACGTGCAGCGGTGGCTGGAAGCGCCGCTACAGCACGAAGACGGCACCCTCCAGGCACGGGATCGAGGGAGCCCCCAGGGCTCGGCGATCTCGCCCCTGCTGGCGAACATGGTTCTGCACTACGCGCTTGATCTATGGCTGGCCCGGGAGTTCCCGGGCGTGCCATTCGAGCGCTACGCAGATGATGTGATCCTGCACTGCAACAGCAAGCCAAGGGCGCGTGTCGTACTCGACGCGACCGTCAAGCGGCTGGCGTCGCTCGGGTTGGAGATCAACCCGGACAAGACGCGCATCGTGTATTGCAAGGACTCGAACCGCAAAGGCTCTGACGAGCACGAGCGTTTCGATTTCCTGGGGTACACGTTTCGTCCGAGGTCAGCTGTGGACAGGAGCGGCGGACTGTTCGTCAGCTTCTGCCCGGCGATCTCAGGTGAGGCCGCGAAGGCGATCCGTCAGGCGATCAGACGCTGGCGGCTGCACTTGCAGGGCAGCTTGACCCTCGCTGACCTCGCACGCAAGGTCAACCCGATCGTGCGAGGCTGGATCAACTATTACGGTCGCTTCTACCCGACCGAGTTGCTCCGGTCTCTTGACCGCATCAACCAGTATCTGATGCGATGGGCCATGCGGAAGTACAAGCGGCTGCGTCGTCACCCCAAGGTGGCATGGAAGCTCGTGGCATCGGTGCGCAAGCGTCAGCCTGGGCTCTTCGCTCACTGGCAGGCCGGCGCAACGCCAACGGCCGGATGATGGGAGCCGGATGACAGGAGACTGTCACGTCCGGTTCTGAGAGGGCCGGGGGTGCGACTCCCCCCGGCTACTCGCCCAAGCTCCCCGACGCCCTGCTCAAGCACGCTCGCGCGCAGCTCACGCTCAGCGAACGTCGCGCCCTGCGCCGACAACGCATCCGTCACTCGCTCCTGCCAGCGTGCCTCGCCCGCGCGTTGCACGCCGCCCCGCTGCCCGGACTGCAGACCCTCCACATGCGCACGGTCAACGTGCTGTCCGGCCGCGCGCTGCTCCCATGTGGCTTGAAGCTCAGGGCGGCTCTGCGGTGTCTTGGCCTGCCGGTTTTCGAGCTTCACGTTGCGCAGCAGCGTGCTGGCCGGCTCGAGGACGGCGGCCCGGCGCGCCTGATCGAGTGCGGGGGATCCCGCGCTCGCGACGCTCGTGGCCAGCCACGCGCGCACGCGGGCGTCTGTGTCTGCTCGCGGGCGAGCGGCACATCGTCGTGCCGGCCGCCTCCGAGCGGGCATTCAGCCGCGCTCTGCGCGAGCTCGGCTACCCGCTCCCCGCCCCCGAGCTGCGCGATGCCGCGTAGCAGCACCACGGGTGCACGGCGACGGGGGATACCCGAGCACATGCGCCCAGCGCTGCACGGGCGGCTCGAACGGCACGCGCTCGATCGGTGGGGAGAGCATTGTCGTGCGATCGACGTTCGATTCCGCGGCGCGTTCGCCTATGTCGACGTGCTTGCGAAGAACGGCTGGTACGCGCCCGGCGCATCGTCCGAGGACCGCGAGCGGATCGACGCGACCCCGACTCACCTGTGCCGGCTCGGCTACCTGGGCAGCGCCGATCGGTGGGCGTTCGCGTTCTACAAGTACAGCGATGAGATCTACGAACCGTCGCTGCTGCCCTCCGGCACATTCGAGGGAACCCCCGAGGAGGCCTTTGACTGCGCCGCGGCGGTGTACCTGGCCGGGTGAGGGCACGGTTCGCGCTGCTGTGATCGTCACCGGCCGGACCCCGCACCACGAACGCTTGCAGCTATACGATCGCCTCCGCACCGGCGAGCTGCCGGCCAGACGGCTGCCTACGCCTTGCTGACGCGAGCCAAGAAGTCCCGAGGCGTCTGCACAAGGACGCTGGAGCTGGCAAGGTCAGTCAGGTGTCGGTCTCCCGAGACGAGCACATCGACACGTGCGGCGAGCGCCAGAGCCACGAGGTAGTCGTCGTCGGGATCGAGCGTATGGGTCGCCGTGGACGGCGGGTCGGCCACGACCTCGGAGATGTCCACCAGGCCGGCGATGAAGTCCTGGATCGCTTCCTCGGTGAGCTTCGAGCTGAACTTCGCTCTTCGCATTACGGTCTCCAGCTCGCTGAGCAGCTGTGGCGAGAGGACGGGCTGCCACTGGAGTTCAACCGCTGCGTCGAGCAGTTCTCGGCAGGTGCCAGTGGGCTTGATGGCAGCGGCGATGAGGACGTTGGTATCTACGACCGCTCGGGGCGGCTTGCTCACTTGCGGCTCCGCCGCTCAGCGCGAACTGCACGGACCTCCTCGACGGCCAGCTCCATAGCCTCCTCGTCGGTGAGATCGTCGGGGTTCTGCGCCGCGAGTCGATCCAGAACCGTCCGAAGATCAACGCGGGCGGCCTTGGCGCGGCTCGTCTTGAGGTACGCCCGGAGTGCGTCCTCGACAAACGCGCTGTCGGTGCTGTGCATCGCCAGCGCGGTCGCCTTGGTGGCGGTCATCACGTCGTCGTCGATGTAGAGGGTCGTCTTGCGCTTCGTCATGCCTCGATGATAACTCAATACCGCTATGCCGTCAAGCTGGTATGCGGTGGACGTCAAGCGTGATCGCATGGTCCGACCCCAGGGGTCTGAACCCGAAGGTCGCCCGCCAGTCCGCGCAGCAGGCGTCCCCCACGCGATCCCCGGGCAACCCTTCTTGTCAGCAGAGCGCCAAGGAGGCATCAGCGCACACGTTCCACGCTAGAATCCCGGCTCCACCGTGGTTTCTATGGCGGTGGGATGGTCGCTAATGGGTCCATAGCGCACCCCCGCTACTCGGAAAAGCCCTGCAAATCGCGGGGTTTTTCTGTTTCTGGGCTCGCGCCTGAAAAACTTCCTCCCGAGTTTTCCTCCCGGTTTTGGTTCGGGGGCACGTCGGAGGCCGAGTCATCGAGCAGCGATGCTGCCCATGCGATGGCGCTCTCGGCCACCGCCAGCGCGGCTGTTCGATCGAGCGCGATTTGCTCGTCGTAGCGGAGTTCGGCTGCCCAGGGCGTGAGCCAATCGGTGCGCGAGAGCTCCTCCGGCACCTTCGTCCCTGCCCCTTCGACCTGTTCGGCGAGCAGCTCGAGGTCGTGCGTGCGCGGCAGCTCCGAGTCCGCGAGCACGAGCGCGACCTTGAGGGCCTTCTCCACGGTTTGCTGACTGTGGAAGCCGATGATCTGGTCGCCAATCTCGGCGTCGTCGGCGAGCTTTCGGCAGGCATAGAGGTCTCCAGTCGCCAGCCGCTGCAGCATCTGGGCGTACTCGATCTGCTCAGGACTCGGCGACAACGCGACCCTCGCGCAGCGCGCGATCGACCATCGTGCCCCGGACCTTGGAGCGCCGTTGGACCAGCGCCTCATCCATCACGACCACATCCACCGGGACGCCGAAACCCCGCAGAGCGCGGCGGAGCCTGACAGCCTCCGCGAGACGATCATCAACCTCGTGCTCGATCACCAAGAAGTCGAAGTCGCTGCCCTCGTCCGCGTCGCCGCGGGCACGCGAGCCAAACAGGATCACCTTGGCGGGCGCCGATGCCGCGTCGATCAGGGCACGGCCGGCGCGCTCGATCATCTCCTCGGTCGCGACAGCGTTCATCGCTGCCGCTCCCTGACGGCCGTCCCACCCAGCGCGGAGGACGCCAATGCACGCATAGCACGCCGATTGTACCCGGGCCTACGGCCCCCTCGCCGGCCTCACTGAGCTCCGGGCCAAACGACTCGTATCGCCTCCCGTTGGGGCGCGCGAGCATCAACTGTGTCCGCGCTGGATGGGCCTTGCTCACTGAGCGGCCTGGCGTTCAGTGGTCGATAGGCCGGGCTCGATGGAGGCGGTAGATTTCTGGCGTGGCGACTGATGCTCCAAAGAAGGCGTCTTGGGATCAGAGGCTTGCCGAACGCATGGCTCGGCAATCGTGGGAGGCGGCGAACGATCCCGCGAGATACCGGAACCCTCCGTTTCGGGAGCAGATCAGGTCGCCCTACTACTGGCTCTCGATCCTCGCGCTGGGCGCAACCGCCTTGGTCTGGAGTGCCGCGAAACCCGGATGGGTGTACGCGCTCGCTGCCGCTCTGTATCTCTTCGGGTTGCTCGCGAGTGTGGCCGCGCGCCGAGACGCTCGTGCTGCTGGCTTGCGTCGCAGGACGACGGACGAAAAATAATCAGATAGGTCGGCCGTGGTCTTCCTGCCGAGGGCCCGACACGGTAGTTGCGCGAGATTCGCGCGGGACGGTGTTCGGCTGGCATAGGGCTACGGGGTGGACTGCGGCACAGCAAGCCGGCATCCGTCGAGTCGCGACGGCGGCCCTGGAGATGGCCGGCAAGCCTCCGAGACCCCACGAGGCCACGTTGACGAGGAGGGCGTAGCCCGACGCCTCCGGTGCGGGTAGCAGCGGCCACCCGGCCGCAACCTTAGAGCGTCGCGTGAGGGGTCCCGACCCGGCTTGTGCTGCCACGGCGCCGGGCAGACCGGCTGGCGTCCTTCGCCCCTGGGTGTCGCTTTGATGGTCGGCGCGCTTGGCTGGAGCACGCGCTTTGCGCCCCGGCCGGTGGCGCTTCCTCGCTGCCGGGGCGGCTGCAAGGCGGGCGCTGTCCCCGGAGCCGCGGGGTGATCGAGGGTGCCTGGGGGTCGGTGTGGAAGGGGCCTCGCGAAAAGTGCGTGGCCGTTTTGCCGCGCTCACGGTCAATACCACATGAAGGTTTTTGCGCCCGCCGGAAATTTGTTCGGGGGCATTTGGCCTTTTGGCCCGACTAGGAGGTGGTGCTTTTGATGGCGAGATCGAGATGAGCAGTGGGCTGGCTGGCCTCTCGCGGGAGATTCGTTTGCGTGGGAGGGCGTTTGCTCGGCTTATAGGTCTATGGGGTTGTACGCGGCGATCGAACGAACAGATCAGCAGCCCAAGGGGCTGCGCGGAAAGGAGCGTGGATGATGGGCGAGAGTAGAAATAGGAGCCGGCAGGACAGCCGGGTGGCCGGGCGGGAGGTCTCGTTGTCGGAGCCGCTGTTGGATTGCGCGGCGGCGGCGGCGTTGTTGAACGTGCGGGTGTCGTGGGTGCGGGACGCGGCGCGGCTGGGGCAGTTGCCGTGTCTGCGTGTCGGGCGTCATCTGCGGTTCACGCGGGCGATGCTGGAGGAGTGGCTGGACGGGCAGTTCGCCGGGCGTCCCGCGAGGGGCCGGGTGCTGCCGGGCTCCCCGGGCGGCGCGGGTCGTGGGGTGAGGCATGTCGCGTTCAGGCCAAGGACCGAGGCGGCGCTGTTGGCGAGCTTGGCTGAGCGCCCGAAGCGGGATGGGGAGGTGTCGTGATGGGTGCTCGTGATCCTCGCTGGGGTGGTGCGCGTGGTCGGGGTGGGCGGATGGATCATCCCCCGGGTTGGGCTGAGTCGTTCTTCGCTGGGCGTTCGCGGGCGGATAGGGAGGCTGACCAGGACGCGATGTTGCGCGGGATGCTCGTCGTCGGTGCCTTCCTGGGGCTCGTAGTGTTGGGCTTGGACGCGGTGTTCACGGTGTTCGGCTTGCGGTTTGGGTGGTGGGCTGTACCGGTGTTCGCCCCGGTGTTCGTGTGGCTGTTCGCGTGCGCGGTGTGTAACTGCGTGCTGCGCCCGATGGAGCTTGAGGACCTGCGGTGGGGTCAGCGTTTCCGCGCGGCAGGGATGCTCGCGGTCGCGTTGTGGCTGGTGTGGCCGCTGTGGGCTGACCCGGTAGCGGGGGCATGGAAGAGAGCGCACGGGGGGTTCGGTCCGCTGGGGCCGCGCTACCCCCTCGGCGCGATCCTCGGAGCTTCGCCTCTCGCGATGGGGATGGTCGTGTTCTTGCTCCTCGCGCTGGGCATGGTCCTCACGCCGCGTATCAAACGGCGAGAGCCGAAATACCCAGGGCCGCCCGGTGGTCCTGAACCGTTGCCGTCCCCGTTGCTAGCGCCGTATCCGCCGCGCCGGTCGAGTCCGCCGCCGCGGCCGGGTCCGCCGCGCTGGCCCAACCCCCCACGCTGGCCATGAGCGCCGTGAGCGTACTACTGGCATTGGTGAGCTTCGCGGGGTGCGTCGCAGGGGGTCTATGGCTGATCGGCGAGCTGCGCGACCGGGAACCGGGAGAGAGGGCGCCGGTAGAGGCGGGCGTGTCTGATGACCCGTGGGTCGCGCAGCCGGACGGGTCGCTCGCCGGGACGCATGTGTGGGCGGGCCGGACCAGGGATGGTGTGTTGCGCTCGCCGGCGGATTGCGCGGCGATCATCGTCGGTCCGCCGCGTTCGGGGAAGACGCGGAAAGTGATCGCGCCGACGCTGGCGTGCTGGGACGGGCCAGCGCTCGTGACCTCGACGAAGGGTGACATTCTCGCGACCGCCGGGCACCGCGCGCGGGTTGGCCCGGTCGCGGTGTATGACCCGACCGGGTCACTCGGGCATCCCGAGGCCACGGTCGGCTTCTCACCCCTCGCGCGGTGCGATACGTGGGATGGTGCGGTCGAGGTCGCCGCCGCGATGCTCTCCCCCGCCAGCGACGATGAGACAGTCCGCCACGGCGAGCATTTCGCGGTCGCCGCACGCGCGCTGCTCGCCCCACTGTTTCACGCGGCGGCGCTCTCGGGCGGGGGGATGGACCGGGCGCGGGGGTGGCTTGGCCGCTCGGAGTTCTCGGCGCCCGCGGAGATCCTCCGCGCGGCGGGGGCGAGTATCGCGCTTGAGGAGCTCTCGGGTGTCGGGGCGCAGGCCGTAGGGGACTACCGCACGTCGGTATTGGGTACCGCGCAGGTCGCGCTCGCCTGGGCTTCCCGTGCGGCGGTCAGGGAGAGCGCGGACCCGAACGTGACGCCGCAGATCGACCTTGGGGCGCTGTTGGCACAGCACGGCACGTTGTATGTGGTCTCCCCGTCGCGGATTCAGCAGGAGCTCGCGCCGCTGATCGCCGCCGTCCTGGACAGCCTGTGTGCCCGCGCGATCGATCTCGCGATCACCACACCCGCCGGGCGCCTTGAGCGGCCGCTGCTGCTCGCACTGGGTGAGGTCGCGAACATCGCGCCGATCCGCTCCCTACCCAGGCTGTTGAGCGAGGGTATCCAGCAGGGCATCGTCCCCGTGCTTGGGGTGCAGGACATGAGTCAGGCGCGGGCGCGGTGGGGTGAGCACGAGACCGCGACGATGTGGTCAACGCCCGCGCTTCGGCTCGTCCTCGCCGGGGTCGCTGACCCGTATACCGCGCAGCTGGTCTCCGATGCGTGCGGGGAGCAGCTTGTGTGGCGTGCGCAGGTCGGGGAGAACACCTCGACCGCGCATCAAGTGGAGCGCCTCGGGCGGACGTTCACGGGCGGGGACAGCCACTCCTATGTTCAGCAGCGCGAGCGGGCGATCCACCCCGCGGATCTCCGCGCGATGCCGGCCGGCCGCGCGCTCGCGCTACCGCAGGGCCGGGAACCGATCACGCTGGAGTTGTTCCCCGGCGCCCCCGGGTTCACCGACTGCGACTGGCCCGCGCTCGCGCGCGCCGGCCGCGAGCGGCTATGCCAGCCGCTCTGACGGCAGAGGGCCACCCGAGAAACGCGGGCCAGTGGGGTCGCCCGTCTGCGTGAGCTGACGGTCGAGAAGTTCCAGCCGGTCGTGGAAGAGGAGCTCCGCGCGGGGGTCCGGGTTCTCGCCCGTGTCGAGTTGTGAGCGCCAGGCGCCGAGCGCGCCGAGAACCTCGTGAGCTGCCTGCGCGTTTTGCGTGGGGGGGTGTCTGCGCGGCTTGCGCGTCTATTGGGTGTGTATGCCGTAAGTGAGCGAACCGATCCGCGATCCACTCGACGCATATGGAAGGAGAGTGAATGATGGATGTGAGTAGGGGTAGAAGCCGCCGGGATGGTGCTGTGGCTGCTGGGCGCTCAGAGGTGTCGTTGGCTGAGCCGTTGCTGGATAGCGCGGCGGCGGCGGCGTTGTTGAACGTGCGGGTGTCGTGGGTGCGGGATGCGGCGCGGCTGGGGCAGTTGCCGTGTCTGCGTGTTGGGCGTCATCTGCGGTTCACGCGGGTGATGTTGGAGGAGTGGCTGGACGGGCAGTTCGCTGGGCGTCTCACGGGGGGCCGCGCGTTGCCGGGCTCGCCTGGTAGCGCGGGTGGCGGGGTGAGGCGTGTGGCGTTCAGGGAGGGACCGAGGCGGCTTTGTTGGCGAGCTTGGCTGAGAGGCCGAAGCGGGATGGGGAGGTGGCGTGATGGGTGCCTGGGATCCTCGCCGGGGTAGTGGTTCGCGTGGTCGGGGTGGGCGGATGGATCGTCCGCCGGGTTGGGCTGGGTCGTTGTTCGCTGGGCGCTCGCGGGCAGACAAGGAAGCTGACGAGGACGCGCAGAGAATCGTGATGATCGTCGGCGCGTCCGTGATCTTGGCGGTAGCGGTAGCGTTGAGCGCATTGTTCAAGCTGGTCGGCCTACAGTTCGGGTTATGGGCCGCGCCGGTGTTCGTACCTGTGTTCGGATGGGCGCTCTGCAGCTGGATATGCAACCGTGTTTTGCGCCCGGTCGAGCTCGCCGAACTGCGCTGGCGTGAACGGCTCTACGGGGCTGCGGCGCTGGCTAGCCGGAAGTTTTTGAGGGTTTGAGGCCTGATCGTCCGTGGTTACGGGGATTGGGCCTTTTTGGGTGGTTTGGTGTAGACACTAACAGTGGGTTTTTCCGTCCGGTGGGTGTGGCATGATGTGGTTATGCCAAAGAGAACGGGTGCGGTGCATATCTCGACTACTCGTCGCCACTACAAGGGCAAAGTCTATGAGAGCACGTTGCTGCGGCGCTCCTACCGCGTGGATGGCAAGGTCCGTAACGAAACGGTCGGTAATCTCTCGCATCTGCCGGGAGAGGTGATCGACGGGATCCGCGCGATGCTCGCCGGCAGGACGCTCGTGGATCTCGACCGGGAGTTCGGGATCGAGCGTTCGCTGCCTCATGGTCACGTCGCCGGGGTGCTCGGTGTGCTGCGCGTGCTTGACCTGGAGCGGCTGATCGGCCGTGAGCGTTCCCGGGAGCGTGACCTGGTGGTAGCGATGATCGTCCAGCGTGTGATCGGCCCGGGCTCAAAGCTCTCAGCGACACGGTGCTTTGGTGTGAGCACGCTCTCTGAGGAGCTGGATCTCGGGGAGGTGAAGGAGGCCGAGCTCCTGGCGGCAATGGACTGGCTTTTGGTGCGTCAGGAGCGGATCGAGAAGGCGCTCGCCGACCGGCACCTGCGGGGGGAGGGGTTCGTGCTCTATGACCTGTCATCGAGCTATGCGGAGGGGCGCTGCTGTCCGCTGGCGAAGCTCGGCCACAGCCGCGATGGGCGTAAAGGCAAGCTGCAGGTCAACTACGGTCAGATCTGCTCCCCGGAGGGCCGGCCGGTCGCTGTCCGCTGCTTCGACGGTTCGACGACCGACTCAAAGACGCTGCCCGACGCGGTGGCGACGGTCACCGAGCGTTTTGGGGTGAAGGATGCTGTGCTTGTCGGTGACCGTGGGATGATCACCCAGGCACACGCGCAGACGCTCAAGGAGAACGGTGTCGGTTTCATCAGCGCGCTGAAGGCGATACAGATCCGCTCGCTCGTGAACGCCGGGGACATCCAGCTCTCTTTGTTCGATGAAACGAACCTCGCGGAGATCTCATCGGAGAAGTTTCCCGGTGAGCGCCTCGTCGTCTGCCGCAACCCCGCGGTCGCCACGGAGCGAGCCAGAAAGCGCTCCGAGTTGCTTGCCGCGACCGAAGCAGAGCTCCAGAAAGTCAAACGGATGGTCGAGGGTCCGCGCGGCTCCCTGCGCAAAGCCCACGCCGGGGAGATCGGGACCCGCGCCGGCAAGATCGTCAACAAGTACAAGGTCTCAAAGCACTTCGAGCTCAAGATCGAAGACGGCGCGTTCTCCTTCGAGCGCAAGCAGGCACAGATCGACGCGGAGGCCGCGCTGGATGGGCTCTACGTGATCCGTACCACCTGCACGGCCGAGCAGCTCTCAAGCCAGGCCGCGGTCCGTGCCTACAAGCAGCTGAAGATGGCCGAGCGCGCGTTCAGAACGATGAAGGACACCCTGGAGGTCCGTCCCATCCACCACCATCTCGAGACCAGGGTCCGCGCGCACATCTTCCTCTGCATGCTCGCCTACTACGTCACCTTCGAGCTCGCCGGGCGCCTGACCCCCCTGCTCTTCACAGACCAAACACCGCTCGCTCCCGCAGACCCCGTCGCGCCCGCGACCCGCTCAAAAGCCGCCAAAGCCAAGGCCGCCAGCGCCGCGACCGACGACGGGTACCCCGCCTCCAGCCTGCCCGACCTCCTCGCCGAACTCGCCACCATCACCCGCAACACGATCCGAATCAGGCAGGCCGAGCACACCTACACCCGCCTGACCAAGCCCACCCCGCTACAAGCCAAAGCACTCGAACTACTCGACATCAAACTCACGGCGTAGACAGAACCCGCCACCCCCCAACACACCCAAAACCCCGCCAGCCCACAAGATCCGGCACCCCAGCTGCAAAAACTTCCGACTAAAGGGCGAGCTCGGCCTCGACCACTACGAGGGCCGCTCCTGGCTCGGCTGGTATCACCACACCGCCCTCGTGACCGCCGCCCACGGATTCCTCACCCTGGAGCGGCAGCACCCAAATCACCCGCGGCCGGCCTGACCCTCCCCCAGGCAGTCCTCCTGTTCCAGCCCCTATTCAAGTGCTGGACCGGCCGCTGCACCACCTGCCAGCAAACGATCAGCCTCGACGATCTACCCCTTCGCCAGCCACCACAAGAAGAGTAACAAGCTACCAAAGTACTACTATGCGGGCTCATCCACAGCGTGCGCAGACCGGGCTTGACCTGCGGCGCGAACTCTCCCGCGCGCAGCTTACGCAGCACGTCGAGGCCCGCGCCCCGGTGCGAGGACCGGCCGAAGAGGACCAGCTCGACCTCGCCCGGGCCACACCGCGCCCGCAGCATCGCGGGGTCGCCGGCCCGCCGGACCTCATACCCATCGAGTGCCAGCTCGTCGGCCAACGCCAAGTTCGCGTGCTCCTCGCCATAGAGAACCAACACGCCGGGATGGACCGGCCGCGCGCCGACCCACGCCACCGGATCGGCCCGCCACGGACGCGCCGACGGGGCGAAGTCCTCGCGCAGATCGCCTTGCGCCTTCGTCGTGGTGCTCATACGGCTTGCCTCCGGTCTCGACACCGAGACTCCCGCCGGCGAGCACGACGGAGCATCCGCAGACAGCTACGGTTCTCCGGAGCATCGAAGGCTTCCTCTTTGGTGTCCAATAGGCCCGGTGGCGCCCCTCAACGGTGCCGCCGGGCCGCTATTTGGCTTTGGTCACCGACACGTGTAGCTCGATCCGCGAAGAACCTCAAGTCGATGCCGGAGCTGGCGCGCGGGCGGGGCGCGGGGCGGCGGCGGTCTCGCGCAACAGACCGGCGTTCCCTGGCGAGCCCCTCAAGCCGCAGTTGCGCTTGCGCCAGAGGACCAGGCGTGCGCCGATCGGCGACTCGGACGCATGTCGCTCGTCCAATCCGACAGTGGGTCGAGCGGCAGCTGAGGCGCCTGCTTCTGCCTCGAAGCGGCCGTGCTGCGCTCACTCGTGTAACTCCACCAGCCTCCAGAACGGGGCAGCAGCCAAATACGGTCTGTACCACGCCTGGCGTCGGTTAGGTGTTGATCGCCTCTGGGGAGCTACGGATTCCGCGCGCTGCTCCGGAGCAATGAACCAAAACATACCAATGTCGCCGAGACCGCGTCGCTGAAGTCTAGGCGCAGTTGACCTCGCCTACTCAAGGAGAAGCGCCTGCAACGCCGATTCAAAGGCCACCGCGGTGCGGTCGCGGATCGCTTGAAAGAACGCGTCGTAGCTCTTTGGCGACACAAACTTCATATGGTAAACAGTTTCACTCTGTGCCACATTCACGCGGTTGAAGTGCTCGACAGCAAACCGCAGCTTCGCCTTGTTCTCATCACTATCATCGTCGTCGGCCTTCAGCTCGATGACCAGGACATCCTTCGAGTCAGCAAGTGCCACAAAGTAGTCGGGATTGAACTTTCCGCGCTTTGTGTGGTCACCCTTGCGCCATGAGTAGCTGATTCCGTAGAACCCTACATCGGGTGACTTGATCCATGCTCGAACTCTTTCCACGATGCCGGGCTCGAACAGCCGCCTAGTGAATTCCCGCTCTGGCGCATGTGTTGTAAGCACGACATTGACAGGTGACTTGAACAAAAACTTGTTCTGGATCAGCCTGTCCGCCGACCTCGGGTATAGCGAATCGTCGGCAAGGATCTCCTCAAGCGCCCGCCGGTCCGCGTCATCGCTGCGCACGAGCGACTCGGAGTCATGAAAGACCGTCGCCTCCTTGCGCAACGACGTGAGCGAAATCGAACGTCGTGGTAGCTCGATCGTCTGGATCGTGATCAACTGCTTCGGTTCGAGCTCGAGTCGTACAGCCTTCGCGACCTTGCGCTGGACGTTGCCCATCGCCCGAAAGAGTTGCTGAAGGTTCTGCTCGGAAACTAATCCGCGCGTCTCGCCAATTCTTCTTAGCGACTCGGAAACGATCCCACGTATCACCTTTGCGGGGTACTCGCGTGCGTACGTCGTCTTGCCCTCCGCGTCGATCGACTTTAGCCGCGCTCGCAAGCGTTGTACCACTTCGCCTATCGTGTAAACACGGTAGTGGACCACAGTCGTTTGCACGTACTCGCGGCCGTCACGCGCGCCCTTGAACACGGTGCTGCGCTCTAGTTCGTCCGGCTGCGACTCAAAGCTCACGTATCCGCGCTTAAAGAGCTGCACTTGACCGTTCCCGTTCCTCGGCGTGAGTTCCTGCTCGGTTGTACGCGTCTCGTACGTAAGGTTGTGCAGCTTGAAGTGGTACTTCGCGTGTTCGCCTGTGGTCACCGGGTGGGAGTACAGACGACGCTCCTGCTCTAGCACCTCGTCCACGAGGTCAGCCACCGCGCTTGACCAGCTTGAGTGATTGAAAACAAATACAGCTGGGCGCGACAATCCCGACGGAACACGCAGGCCGCGGCCGAGCACTTGGGCTATCAGCAGCTTTGAGTTGAAGGCCCGCTGCTCATGTGGAACGATCTGGAAAACATTTTGTACGTCCCAGCCCTCGGTGAGCATCGACACCGAGAAGATCCACTCGACCGGATCGTCGGCGCGATCGACATACCGGAGGCGCGCAACATTTCCCTTGTGGTTGGCCTTCGAGGTCACCACCAGGACCTGCCTTTCGGCCTCGTCCGCTGTGATCTTAGTCTCCTCGACCAGGAAGCGGACGAACTCCTCGGCGAGCGCCTCTGCGCCCGCTACTCTCGCCGTTACCAAGATCGAGAGAGGCTTGCGATCGCGGTGGGTCTTCTGGTTGTCCCGGTGTAGCTTGAGGTACTTCTGGAAGCGCTCGTGCTGGTTCAGGTTTTCATCCTTGGCTACATATCTGATCTCCTTCACACGGCCATCGTCAAGCGCGGTGCGGAGCGAGTACTGCGCAACTACATCGGGAAAGTAGTCGTTGCCGATGTAGCACGTGCCTGAAACGCCGACGATCCTTGCAAACTTAAACTCATCGTCGGCGAGGAACTCCTTCCACCGCTTGATGGCCCGATCCCCCGTCGGGGGCGTGAACACATGGTGCGACTCGTCGTTGAGCACAAGCGTCCCTGCCCCACGACCTTCGCCAAAGCTGTCTCGCACCGATGAGCGGACGTGTTCGTACGTTGCATGAATGTTCTCGATGCAGATGTCGCCGGGCCGCGTCGTCACAGTCGCGTCGACAATCTCGGGGGCTCGGTACCGAGCGTCGTCTGGGGTCAGTTCTCGCAGGGTCCTGTCGCCAGCAAACCGTCGAAACTTAACCTTTAGGCCAGACTCGATGGTCAACGACGGGCACAGCAGAAGCACCCGATCGACGATCCCCTCGGCAAGGAGAATATGGGCTACTCCGTACATGACCCAGCTCTTGCCTGTCGCGGTCGCGAGGTCGACGGAGCAGCTGAGCTTCTCTGGAAAGGGGAGCGACGCCATGAGTCCATCGAGTGATCCGTATCGATCGCCGAGCAGATCGTTCGATGCGTAATTCTCCTCCGCGAGGTCCGCGGCCGACGAGTACTCGCCGCCCGCGACAAACCGACATACGGTTCGCACAGCATCCTTCTGGTACTCGCGATCCCCACACAGGGCGTCGAGGAACGCCTCATAGCGGTCGAGCCGGATCCGTGCGGGGTCAAAGTCTGACCTGACCCGAAGGACGAGGTCCTCATTGCGGAAGGTGCTCACGCCGCAGTAACCCTACGCCGCCTGCTTTTTCTCGGCACACGGAAGTCAGCGCTACCCTTAACCTCACGGTGCTCGTTACCGAACACGTCGAGGTATATCAGCATCACCTGCTTGCCTACTGCCTCGGACGGGATCTCGATCCGATAGTCATCTTTCTCAAGATCCTCGCGAAAACGGATGGCGTCGAGGTCAAAGACTTCCCCATCATAGTCGTAGTCGACCATCACCATCGCCAAGTCCGCAATGTCTGCGTTTGACTCCACGGCCGCGTACGCCTCGCTTTCGAATTCCTGCACAGTGACGATCAGCTTCCCACCCTTCCGGACGTATTCACACTCGACACGTGGTGGCTGGATGAAGTCAAAACCGACCGAGTCAATCGTGGCGTTTGCCATCTCCTTGGAGTGCGGCTGCCGCAACTCCGAGAACGCGCGCTTATGCAACTCCGCAATAATCGAATAGGGGATTCGCAGAAAGAAGAATCGGGTCCCTTGCACATCGAGATAATCCTCGTAAAGCTCAACCGCCAAAGCAGGAGCGATGATAAAACACCGGGGTCCAAGCCGATCACCACAGATCGATGCGATGTCTTCGATAAAGGCCTGACCAATGCGAGCGTCTGGATGTTCCCTGAACTTATAAACCAACACTAGGTAATCACTAAGGTAGCCGTCGAAATCCACCCCCGCAATCATCTGAGGAGAGTCGCGACACTGAAACAGTTCAAGTGCGAACTGACGGTAGTCAGGCCAGTCCAGAGCTCGAACGGCATCGTAGTCATAGAGGCCGGCGTTATACAGTGTGAATTGCTCGCGCTTGTCGCCGCCCCGCCTCAAGAGTCGCGCCTGGGTCGTAAAGATCGCGTACTTACCGCAGTCGATAGCGATCCATCGCCGATTTGTTTGTTGTGCCACCGCAGCAGTTGTACCCCCGCCGACGAAAGCATCGAGCACAAGGTCCCCAGGACGGGTTAGCCAGTTGACGAGCCGCTCGATCAGATCCTCATGCTTCTCGGTCGGATAGTCAGTTACGGAACCACGTGTACGAATGTCCATCCATACGTCGCTCGCGAGGCGGCTCGTCTTTGCATGACGGTACCACTGCGGACCCTTCGGCCCTTCTCGCAGGAAGTCCGGTCTGCTGCCGGTGCGCGTCTCCTCAGCATCTGCATAATCGTCGATATTGAGCGAGCGACCATCGGCGAGGTACAGGTCGTAGTTGGCGATCGCCTTCTCTGCCTTCGTTCGACTCCAGCGCCATTGGCCGCTCGTTGGGGTAGTCCCGAACAACTCGTACCGCATTGTCGGGCGATCGGTGCCAAGCCAGAACGTATCCCAGCGCGAGGGCTTAGAACCAGGGTCCAGTAGCTTCTCGAATCGCGTTCCTGTCGTCTTGCTGTAGAACAGCAACGAATAATGACCTTGGGCAAGTGCGTCGATTGTGTCGAACTGCGATTGGACGCCCTTGATTCCGCGTGGCACAATGATCTCGTTACGAAAATTGCCCGGCAATAGCTCATCCATGACAACCTTCATATAGTGGGCATAACGCTGATCGAGATGGATGACGAGGGCTCCGTTGGTCGCTAGAAGCTCGCAAATCAGAATAAGACGTCGCCGCAGCCACTCAAGAAACTCCGCCCCTTTCACCCGGTCCACGTATGCGACGCGACCGGCGCGAGTCTCCCACGCCTCGCCCGTCGCAAAGGGCGGGTCGATGTAGCAGAGACGCACGCCGTCGGTCCCGTCCTCGCTCCTAAGCTCTCCTGCGTCCTTCATTTGGAGCAATCGCCGCAGCACCTGAAGGTTATCCCCAAGAATCAGCATATTGGACCACGATGCATCGGCTTCTCCGAAGGTCTTAACCGACTGCAACGGCACGGCCATTGTGTCGGAAAGAATGTCGGCGCGACGGGCCTTCCCAGCGTAGGCAAGCTGATACTCCTTCGACGTCTCGAACAGGTGCGGAAGGAGGTGAGGCGGTAGCCTCCGGCCGGCGCGTAGGTGCCCAGTGAGCTCCTCGATCTGCTCCTCGCTCAAAAGCCCGCCTTGCTCGTCTCGCGTGGGGGACATCGACATCAAGCTACCGGAGACGGTCGACAACCGCTCGTTGTACGAACCGTCGCCGACGCCTCACGGGGCACCTGGCTGTAGCGCGACCTACCGCGATCCTCCGTCGCGCCGAGTCCGTCGGACCTTGGTTGGCCGCTCCTTTCTACCAAGAGCGAGGGTTTGGGACGTAACCACCGCGCGCGCTGGCGTAGGACGAGGAGGAGCTGCCGGCGTTGCCAGCCGGGCGCCGACGCTCCCGTAGCAAGCGGAGCGCGGCCGTCGGCTCGGCAGGAGGTTCCTGGCGCGTGAGGCCCCCGGCTCCCCCTCGCCCAGGAGGAGCATTGGGGCGCACACGCGATCTGCCGGTCAGGCCGCGAGGCTGTAGCGGCGGGGGTGCTCGCTGACCTCCCGCGCCTGCTTGGCGCGGGCCAGCCTGACCAAGCAGTTCTGGATCGCCCCGCCAGAGCGCCCGAGCGCCTTCGCGACGACGCTCGGCCCGTGCGGGCTGCTGTTGGTGTTCTCCTTCAGGAAGGTCAGGACGAGCCCGTCGAGTTGCCCCGGCTTCAGTTTCTCAGCCGCCTTCGGCTTCGCGCCCTTCGCGGCCGGCTCGGCGGACGCCAGCGCGAAGCGGTCGGGCAGCCGGCGGGCGCCGTCGCGTCTGCCCTCGGTGCGGCGCACCTCCCCGGTGCCGGCCAACCGTGCGAGCACCTTGCTCGCGGTCGACCGGCCGAGGCCCGGCGGCGGCGGCGATGTCCGCCGCGGTCGCGTGCGGCTGGGCGGCAAGGGCCTTCAGGACCGTTTCCTCGGAGGCGGGCTTCTCGGTGGTCTGCTTGGTCTTGCTCATCACGAATCTCCTTGATTTGGCGCCTTGCTCGGCGTTGGACGTGGACGTGGTAGCTCAACTGCCGCGAAAGCTCAAGTCCTTTCTTCGCGCCTCGGCGAAGACCCTCGGCCGTCCTCGCCCACAGCCGCCGCCACAGCGCGCACAGAGCCCCCGACAGGCGCACGGGCGACCCCGGGCGCCACCACGGCCGCGCTGTGGCCCAACGCGCCGCCGTCGCGGCCCACTGGCGTCCCGCGAGAGGACTTGAGCTTCTCGGCGGATCGAGGTAGACGTGTGTGCGACGCTGGCGAAACCGAACGCGAAAGGACACGCCATGCCCCCGAGCACGCAGCCCGAGACGAGAGCCCGGACCCGCGCCTGCGGGGGTCCTCACACCGGTCGCATCGAGACGAGCACCCTGGTCGCGCGATGACCGGGCTGCTCAGCCTGCTCGCGACGGGCACGCTCGCCGCCCTCGGCCTCTGGCTGCTGGGCGGGATCGTGCTCAGGGTCGGCGGCATCCTGCTGGTTGCCGGAGGGCTTCTGAGCACCGCCGCGACCGGCTCGGTGGCGGCAGTGCTCGCCACGCTGATCGGGGGTCTTGCCTGGCTCGCGGGGCACTGGCTGTTCGCTGCGCGACACCACTTCTTCAGTTCGCCCCTGGCGCGGCGCATCTTCCTTGAGGCGCTGCCCCGCCCGTTTGACCCCACCGGGCGGTGGGGTGTCCCCAACGTGCCCCCCGAGCGCCGGTAGGGGAGCAGCGGGAGTCGTGGCGGCGCTCAGGGCGAGCAGAAGGCGCCAAGGTCGCGTCGTGCTCGCGCGCATGTTGTGGCAATGGACCCGACAAGGGCCCGATCTGCATGCGCTTGCCTCGCGTGAACATGAGCTGGTGAGGCTCGCCGGGTGGGCGCTCGCGTTCGGCCAGTGTTTGCTCGCTCACGGCGGTGCTGATCGCTTGATCTCACGACGTGTTTGGTGGCGGTCGTGTCCTTCTTTTTCTAGCTGGTTTTG
Organism: uncultured Solirubrobacterales bacterium; assembly: GCA_963771915.1. Lineage (GTDB taxonomy): Bacteria > Actinomycetota > Thermoleophilia > Solirubrobacterales > Solirubrobacteraceae > Palsa-744. Next base: position 2,293,332 of record CAVYVD010000001.1, read on the forward strand.
GAAAGAGGATGGTATAGTGCCTGCCATGACCAAGAGCGAGCATCGGCAGTTCGTCGCCAGCTTCGTGATGCTTGACGATGCGATCACGCGCGCCAGCGACGCCCTTTCGAGTGGCGATGTGGCTGTGGCGGAGCGCGTGCTCGAGCAAGCGAAGCGAACCGTCTACACGGATGCGCCCGCGTTGACGGTGCCCGAGGTTGCGGATGAGCTGGGCGTGAGCCGTCCGACGGTACGCAGTTGGATCGCCAAGGGCTTGTTGGACGTCGTCGCGGACACCTCGCCGCGGCGTGTGAAGTTCGCAAGCGTTCAGGAGCTCAAGGAGCGCTTGGCTAGGTTGCGCGCTCTCGCCAAGGACGAGCGCCGTTTCTCGCAACTGCTGCGCGAGGCGGCTGACCAGCGAGCTCTCGCGCAGCCGGGAGCACGTGAGGGTCTGCAAGACGCTTTGGCGGGCGACACCGTGGACCTCTGATCGCAGACTTCACGGCCCCGGGGATCGGCTGATGGCATCACGGTTCAAGGTCACCGTAGCTCGCCGCTGTGAGCCGCGGGTCAAAGCTCTCCGCGGGGAGGTGAAGAAGAGGTTTGACGGTGTGGTTGAGGAGTTGCGGCATCGCGGATGCGAGGCGGGCGGAATCCGCATGCGAGCCGACACGGGTGGGGACCACCGGGTATGCGAGAGGCGCTTCTACCGAGGCTGGCGTATGCATCTCGTCTTTGGAGACGGAGACGACATTGTCATCTCCTGGGTGGGCCGGCACACCGAGGACGAGGACGTTCATACACAAGGCGCGCGAGGCATCCCAGGTCTCAGCGGCATCGGTCGTGCTCGCGACGAGCAGCTGAAGTGCTGTGATGACCTCGAAGATCCACCGGCCGACCCAGACCTGGTTCATCTCGTCAATCAGATCCGTCCCGCGCGCCGACAGCGTCGAGTCGATGAGTCGGCGGAGATATAGCGGCGTATCGCCTCCCGACCTCGCTCGGCAGCAGCCCGCTTCGCCGCTGGCGATCGTCGGGGTCCGACCACGAAGGTCGCCGGAGCGCGCGCAAGTCGGGCGGACTGAGCCTTGTCCTACGCGAGCCCATTGCTACTATCTGCCCGCAAATACAGGCGTTCTTTGATCCGGCGCGGGGCCGTCGACAGCGTCGCGGGTAGGTGTTTCAATCCCGCCCCCGCTATAGGAAAAAGCCCCGCTCAGGCGGGGTTTTTTCGTGGGGAGGGCCGCTGAGCTGATCGGCCAAGGTTCCAATAGGGTTCCGTTTGAGTCTCGCGCAGGACTGAGCTTCCCCTCCCCTCTTCTCGTGGGGATCTGCGGGCTTGCGGGTGTCCACCTCCATGAGACAGGGTCAGCCGGCCTCGCAATACCTGGTCCTACGCAAAGGCGACGAGGTCATGCAGAAAGGTCTTGATGTCATCACAGATTGCGGTGGGTTCGATCTTCTTCGCTATGTCGAGAGCGCTGACATCGAACTGCCCCATGATCGCGTTGCTCCCCGACCCCTTGAGAATTCCCTTGCCGCGGACATCCAAGAGCGCTTGGGGAGGCTCTGAGTCTGTAAAGCCCGAGCCAACGGCGATCCCGTGCAAGTCGGCCAGCTTCCGCGTGACATTTTCCTCGGCCAATCCGCTTGCGGCGGCAATGGCTGGTGGCCAGATCAGGTAGCTCTCTATGTATCGACGGCGCCATCGGCGCGGATGAAAGCCGCTGTCGCCCGATGCTGCGGGGTCGATAAGGTCAGAGCCGACGCCCTCTGCGGGTTCATCGTCACGATCTCGCAGGCTCAGAACCACGAGACCGTCGATCTCCTCTCCGAGGGCAAGGTAGAGTTGCTTGCGCTCCTTCTGTGAACGATTGGTCGTCCACTCGATCCAGTTGCTCGGCCAAGCGATCTGGAGCGTTATAGCGAGAGCCTTCAGGATCGGCACGTCGGAGCGCCCCTCGACAAAGAGAATGCGCTTTGTTCGCTTGGCACGATCAATGCGGGGTGCATAGTCGGAGCCGAGTCCCGCCAACATCCCGACCTTCTGCCGCTCCTCGGTGAGATACCGACCTCCTTGTCACACCACTTCGAATATGCAGGATATCGGCCGGCTCGGCGTTCCGGAGGATCTCGGTGGAGTGCGTGGCAAGGAGGATCTGCCTGCCCGTGGTCGATGTAATCGCACTCAGGCTATCGAGTAGTTGCTCCTGCAGCGATGAGTGCAGGTGCGCGTCGGGCTCATCGAGAAGGAGGACATTGATCTCCGGATCTGTGGCAAGGGCGAAGACGCTAAGCCATTGAAGAAAGCCACTGCCCTCAACCATCAGGTCGCGCTTGTTGTAGCCAGGATGGCGTCTGAGCTTGTAGCCGTCGACCTCTCCCTTGACGACGTCTACCTGGATGTATGAGTGGTACTCCTCGCGAAAGGGCGCGATGTCAAGCTCGGTGGCGAAGATCTCTCGGAGGTTGTGCTGTAGGAGCTCCCACGGGTCTGAGCTACGCAGCGCATGGAGATCGGAGTCGTTGATCTTTGTCTTGGTCCCTCGCAGTCGCTTGCGCTCGTTGATGTTGCGTTCGTACATATCGAGCAAGATGTTCCGAAGAACTGCTCCAGCAAGCCCCTCGCCGATACGTCGGCGTCGAATCGCCCCTCTCATCCGCACCTCGCGATCTGTCATACCGGCGAAAGGCGGCAGATAGGCGAACCGTGGGATTACATCGTCAGCTGCAAGATTCGAGCTGGTGGTCTTTACGAACAATCGGTCGTTCGCAAGCGAGAGCCCGAACTCCAAGTGTCGGTCGCCGCTGCTATGCGGCCACGTGCATCGTATTCTCAGCGTGTAGCCGTCTGGCTCCGTAGCCTTTTGGGTCTTCAGGTTTGTTCAGAGATGCTTGAGTGACGGGACATTGATCGGCGAGAACTCATCGTCGCCAAGACCCAATCCCTGGTCAGCGTGGCCAGCTACGAAGGTATCTACGCCCCGCTCCATCTCTGTAGCCGTTCGACAGAACTCCCAGATGGCGAGCCCGTGGAGAATCGTCGACTTGCCTGCGTTGTTGCCGCCACCCAGCAAGGACACGCCAGGATGCAGATCGAAGGACTGATCCTTGAATTGCTTGAATCGGTGGAAGGAGATCCGTGTGATCATCGACGCGAGAAGCTTAGAGCGAGTGTCGGGCATTGCGCTCCGCACGCCACTTGGATGCTTGCATTTAAGTGATCCATTCGATTATCAAGAGGTCCCAAGCTCGGCTCACTTCCGAGTGAGTACCATCAGCCCCAGAAGATGCAGGTCGGGTCGCGGTCTACCTCGTCGATCAGCAAGCGGACATCCGGCGTCGGGTCGATCAGGTCGTATCGGTGCCAGCGCCCATTGCGGTCGCGCCAATAGAGCGTCCAGAGTCCGGTCTTGGCTGTGTAACGCATACGCGCGATGCCGTGGGTTGTCCACTCGGGGCCGATGCCCTCGCGCCACGGCGCACGTCGCTCAACGATCGTTACCGCGCCCCGTGTGTGGACGAGCTCGACGCGAACTTGGTGTAGGGCGTGCGGCGGGACGCGCTGCTCACAGTAGTGGCGTACCGCGGCGACGTCGAGTCCGGGGAGCACATGCGCGATCGTAACCGTCCACCAGCGCGCAACGGTGCCGGGCTCGACTCTGAGAAGCTCCTCCGCAGGCCCCTCTGATTCGCCGCGACACGGCCTTCCGCGACTCGAAACAGGCATCTCCAGCCGGCGTGACCGACGCCGCAAGCTTCCCGCACTGCGACTGCACCGCGCGCTCCGCCGCTCCAGCACAGACAACATGCACGGGGGTGCGAGCGCTGTGTGATCACTGTGTGACGAAGTCGATGACCGTTTCGGCCCGCTCACGGGCATCACTTATGTGATGACTGCGGCGAGCATAGGTTCGTCCCGAGGCGGCGGCTACGCGCGCTACATGGAGAGCAAGACCGTGGCGTCCGAGCGCGGCGACTACTACCTGACCCCAGATGGCGAGATGTCCCAAGCCCATGGACGGTGGTTGGCCGACGGGGAGACGCTCGGCCGCTTGGGGATCGACGCTGGCGAGTCGGTGGACGGTGCGGACTTCATCGCGCTGATGGAGGGCCGGCATCCGGCCAGCGGCCGGTGGCTGCGACCGGAGGGGGCTGGTGGAGGTCGTGGTGGCGGGATCGATGTGACGTTCAGCGCGCCGAAGTCCGTCTCGACGGCTTGGGCGCTCGGCGACCCGTGGCAGCGCGAGCAGATCGAGGCGGCGCGCCCGCGCGGTCGACCAGACGGTCCAGTACATGCGCGAGCGGGTGCCGGTCGTGCGTCGCCGCTACAGCGGCCAGGTTGTCGAAGAGCCCGCCAAGGATCTGATCGCGGCGGAGTACCGACACACCACGGCACGCGGGGTCAGCGGCGCGCAAGCTCCGGACCCACAGCTGCACAGCCATGTGGTTATCACCGCAGCGGTGCGCGAGGACGAGCGTATCGTCGCGGTGGCGTCGCGGCCGATCTTCCGCTCTGCTCGCGAGGTTGGGGCGTTCTACCGTTCCGCACTTGCGCACGAGCTGGCCGGGCAGGGGTATGAGATCGCGCAGGCGACGGGCAAGGACGGCCGGTATTTCGAGATCGTCGGGGTGCCCAGGGAGCTGTGCGAGGCGTTCTCTGGAAGGTCGCGGGAGGTCGCCAAGGCCGCGGAGCGGTTCCGTGCCAGGCACGGCCGGGCGCCCGAGCGCGGGGAGCTGCGTGATCTGGCGCTTGAGAATTGCCGCGCGAAGACACTGACGACGCGCGGCGATTTGGAGCGTGTGTGGGCCGAGACGGGTCGCCGGCACGGATTCGGTCCAGGGGAGGCTTTGCGGCTGCTCGGAGGTTCCGAGCGAACATGGTCGGAGCGTCCGGCTGAGGATCGCATCGAGGCGCGTCTGACCGAGCACCACGCCGTCTTCCAAGCGGGGGACCTGCGTGCCGTTGCGCTGGAGCAGGCGGCGGGGGAGATGGCACCCGAGGAGGCGCTTGGCGTTGCACGAGGCATGGTGCGCGATCGGCGAGTGCTGACCTTGGAGGGCGGGCGGATGACCACGCTCGACGTGCGTGCCCGCGAGCAGGCGATCGAGCGACGTGCGGCAACACTCGCCAGGCCCGCCGGACGGGACGCCGGGGCCGCCGCGAGAGAACGCGCCTTGCGCGTAGTCGCCGAGCGGATCGGCGGCCCGTTGGCCCTGAGCAGGGCTACGCCCTGGGCGTCGTGACTGGCCCGAGCGCGCCGCGGTCCTTGTCGGTCCCGCTGGGACCGGCAAGGGCGTTGTGATCGACGCAGCCGCCAGAGCCGAGCGGCACGCGGGCCGCCAGACCATCGGCGTAGCGGTCTCGGGGTCTACGGCCGAGCGGCTCGGTGCCGACAGCCCTGCGCTCGGAGGGCGAACATCCACGCTCGATGCCCTCGTTGCACGCGCGAGCACCGGCAGCGTCCACGTAGGCCGGGACACGACTGTGTTCGTGGACGAGGCCGGGATGCTTGACCACAGGCGCATGGATGCGCTCACCGAGTTGGTGGAGCGCTCGGGGGCGAAGCTGATCGCGGTCGGCGACGGCAACCAGCTCCCCTCGATCGGCCCAGGAGGGATGTTCGACCGGCTGGCCGCTCGCGTTCCGATGGCAGAGCTGGTGGATATCCGCCGCACTCAGGACCCCGCGGAGCGCAGGGCGTGGGCGGCGCTGCGGGCCGGGGAACCGGAGCGGGCGATGGCGCACTACTTCAACTGCGCGCAGCTTCACTTCGCGGACACGCGCGACGAGGCCGGCGAGGCGGCCGTGCGGCATTGGATGACGCTCGCCGACAAGCACGGCGTCCGTGAGGTCGCGCTGATCGCGGACGCCTCCAACAAGGAGATCGACCGGCTCAATGCTCGCGCTCAGCACCTGCGCGCACAGCGCGGCGAACTCGGCCGTCGGGAGGTCGCGCTTGAGCACACCCATTACGGACTGCGCGAAGGCGACGTCGTGGCATTCACGGCCCAGCACCGCCGACCCGGCCCAGCCGAGAGTGGAGAACGGCACCCGCGGCGAGGTCGCTCGCATCGACGAGCACGGCGGCCTGACGGTTGCGCTGGACGGCTCCGGCCGTCGGGTGCGGCTCGCCGGCGACGACATCGACTCGCTGCGGCTCGCCTACGCGCAGCACGTCTATCGTCAGCAGGGCGCCACCGTCGAGCGCTCCGTCGTCGTGTCCGGAGGCTGGCAGACCAGCAAGGAGACCGCCTACGTCGAGGCGTCCCGCGCCCGCCGGGGCACCGACTGGTTCATCGCTTGCGACGAGCTCGGCGCCGAGGGACAGGACGCTCGCCGCGTCATGCAGCTCGCCGGCAGGATGCGCACGACGCGCTCCCAGGTCCCCTCGCTTGTCTACCGCGAGCCGTACGAGGCGGACATCGGGTTGGACGTCTCTCGCGGGCTGCGGCGCTCCCTGGCAAGTCCATCCAGGGTCATCCGCAGCTTCCTCGCGGACTCCGGTCGCGGACAGCGGGATCGCGCAACTGGCCGAGGCCGGTAGGACTCGCGATCAGCGCTACTCGACTCGGGCGAACAGCTCCGCCGGCGGGATGTCGAGCTGGCGCGCGAGGCTGACAATCAGGCGGAAGGACGGCTGCGCCCGGCCGGTCTCGATACGCGAGATGTAGGTGTCGACCACCTCGACCTTGCGTGCGAGCTGCGACTGGCTGAGTCCGCGTCTCTCACGAGCTTGGGCGAGATTCGCCCCGAAGCGCTGCTCTGGCGTCATGACCAAACTCTACCCAACCAGTATAGCATTTATAGTGCTATACTCCACAGTGCTACACAGGATGGCTCGGCAGGCCCGAGGCATCAACCATCATCAATGACCCCGAGACGGTTGCACCCGTCCCGGGGCCGACACAGGAGGTATGAGCTCCCATGCGCGACGAATCCAAGCAGGTTGACGGCCCCATCAACCACTACACCGAAAATCTGGTGGCCCTGCAAGTTCTCCGCCACAAGCGGGGATGTCCACTCAGCAAACTGCTTGCCACCCTGGACGACATCGATCCCCAGTGGGTGGAGGCGTCGGTCGCAAGTCTCGAGCGCGCAGGCGTCGTGGTCGTCAAGCGCACTCGCGTCCACGCTTCGCCAGCATTGCGACGGATCGACGAACTCGACATGGTCTGCATCTGACCGGAGGCCACGAAATGCGCCGAAATCCCCCCACAACGTGTCGCCGTCGTCCCTCGCTTGGTCAGCGGGCGGGGCCGGTGATCCCCCTCGAAGGTCAATCCGTTGGATGCTTCTATGTTGTCAAGGGCGTGTTTGCGAGCTGCCTGTAGAGGTGGCGGGAGAGGTGGCGCTTGAGGGATCGTATGGCCTCGCGCTTGGTCTTTCCTTCGTCGGTTCTGCGGATGATGTAGGCGCGGCTTGGGGCGTGGTGGACGGAGCGTGAGAGCGCGATCGTGTAGATCGCGGCGTTGATTTGGCGGTCGCCTCCGCGGCTGAGGCGGTGGCGGACAGTTTTGCCGGAGGACGCGGGTTGTGGCGCGGTGCCGTTGGCGCGCGCGAATGCTGCCTCGCTGGTGAAGCGCGCGGGGTTGAACACCAGGAGCTTGCCGGCGCAGATCGGCCCGACGCCGGGCTCCTCCATGAGCTTCGGGGCGAGGGAGCGAACGAGCTCCTCGATTTCGCGGGTGTAGCCCTCGGCCTGGGCGTCGAGGGCCCTGGTGCGGTTGGCGATGTCACGGAGGACTTGCAGGGTGGTGTTCTCGGGCAGGCTCGCGGTTGGGCGTGTCCGCATCCCGGTGAGACGCTCGGCGAGCCTGGCGCCGTTGCGGGCCGGGCCGATCCTTTCCCGTAGAGCGCCTGGTGCTCCGACGTGGAGGGCTTGCAGCTGGTTGTAGAGCCTCGAGCGCTCGCCGACTACGGAACGGTACGCGACAAGGAGCATCTGTAGCGCCAGACGTGTCCCTGAGCCCCTGGGGGTCGACAGGCCTTCTCGGGCGAGAACCTTCTTCGCGGCGATGAGCGCGTCGAGGCGATCGGACTTCCCGGTGCGTCGCTCGCGGCGGCGTGGGCGCTCCACCTCGAACACCTCGACACCCTCGGCCTGCAGGTACTCGCAGAGCCCGGCCCCGAAGCTGCCGGCGCCCTCGATACCGACCATCACCTCCCCGTCGAGCTCGCTGAGCCAGTCCGCCATGCTGCGGTACCCGGCAAGGTCGGCCGTGATGGTGATCTCTGCGAGGAGCTGTCCGAGGTCGTCCACGGCGACCGCGAGATGCTTTTCCTTGTGGGTGTCCACGCCTACTGCGATCATGAACATGGTCTCCTTATCTGCTGGTTGGCGCTGGTGATTTGGAGGCCGCCAGACAAAGCCATGTCGAGCGATAGGCACGCTTCTATGAAGTCATGGCGGCGTCCGTGGCAAGCGGCGGGAGACAGATCCAACGCAAGGCACCCAAACGGGGCCAGCCGTTTTATTCGAGTCATCCCGTCGCCTGCCACACCCTCTACGGGGCACCGGACGCCACTTCGTGGCCACCGCGAAACCACGCCCTGACGGACCCAGCTACACGACGGCCAGCCCGCCCACAACAGGGCCCCAGCAGGCCCCACAGAAATTACATGACCGTTTGAGCGCGCTCACGGTCATTAACCGTAGTGAGGCATACCCACGTCTCCATATCAGCGTCCTCGCCCGCCCCGGAGCGGCCCGCCATGCTCGCCGACGGGCCGCTCCTCTCGCCGACAGAGGCCGCCCGGCTGCTGGCGGTGAAGCCGAGCTGGGTCTACGAAGCAGTGCGCGACCGCCGGATGCCATGCCTGCGAGTCGGGAAGCACATCCGCTTCACGCGCCCGATGCTGGAACGATGGCTCGCGGAGAACGAGGAGCTGTGATGCCACAGGAACCCCGCCCCGTCGATCGGTGGGCGGTGCGGGATGGCCGGTAGGCGCTCGTACGGCAGCGGGTGGCTCTTCGAGGTCGCCGACAAGGCCGGGCGCGTCAGCTGGTACGGCTCGTGGTGGTCGGGCGGTGCGCGCGTGAAGCACAAGCTCGGGCTCAAGCGCACCCAGGGCACCGCCGACGGGCTCACGCGCGCCCAGGCCGAGAAGGAGCTGCGCAAGCGGATCGAGCGCGACGTGATAGTTCCCACCGCGGCCCGGCGAACCATCGAGCAGGCCGGCGGCGCCTACGTCGATTACCTGGAGCACGTGATGGAGCGCAAGCACTCCACGATCCAGGACTACCGAGGGCACCTGCGCCGACATCTCGTGCCGTTCTTCGGCGAGCGGCCGATCGACAAGATCGACCCGGCGCACGTCGCGCGATACCTCAAGCGCAAGCGCGAGGAGGGCCTGTCCTCGAAGACCGTCCAGAACCACCTGAACTTCCTGCACGGCATCTTCTCGTTCGCGATCAAGCGGGGCTGGGCGCAGAGCAACCCGGTGGCTCACGTGGACCGTCCGAAGAAGAACCGCTCCCCGCATCAGCGCGTCCGCTTCTTGCAGCCGTCCGAGCTGGACGACCTGATCGACGCCGTACCCGAGGACACCCTCGGCGCCGTCGAGCGGACGCTGTACCTCGCGGCCGCACTCACCGGCCTGCGCCAAGGCGAGCTGCTGGCACTGAAGTGGCTGGATATCGACTGGCAGGTCGGGCGTGTCCGCGTCGCCGACAACTTCACGCGCGGGCGGATGGACACCCCCAAGTCCCACGAAAGCCGCTCGGTCCCGCTGGCCGCGCGGCTCACCCGCGGGCTCGAGGCGCTGCACCGGGGCTCCCGCTACGGCAGCGACGGGGACCTCGTCTTCTGCCACCCCGAGACCGGACACATCCTCGACCCGTCCAAGATGCGCAAGCGCTTCAAGGACGCCCTCGCCAGAGCGCAGGTGCGCGAGATCACCTTCCACGAGCTGCGCCACACGTTCGGCACGCAGATGGCCGCCGCCGGCACGCCGCTGCGCGCGATCCAGGAGTGGATGGGGCACGCCGACGCGAAGACCACCGAGATCTACCGACACTACGCGCCCGACCCGACGCACGGGGCGGCGTTCGTCGACCGGGCGTTTGGGGACGGCCAGGGGCCGAGAACTGACGCCAGCGGTCAGTACGCTCCGAGGCCAGATGTCTGATCCACCCATTCGCCGGCCCATTGGGGCCACCGAGTCGCCGCGCAGCTACGAGGAGTTCCTCGAGGACATCAAGGCGCGCATCCGCAGTGCCCAGGCACGCGCGGCACGGGCGATCAACGCCGAGCTCATCGACGTGTATTGGCAGATCGGCCACGAGATCCTGCGGCGCCAGGCCGAGGAGGGCAATCGCCGCGGACGCGGTGGCACCAAGATCGTCGAGCGGCTGTCCGCAGACCTGCGATCGGCCTTCCCCGGGGCGCGCGGTTTCTCCGTCAGCAGCCTGCGCTACATGCGCGCCTTCGCTGCCGGCGTGGCCTGAACGAGAAATGCTCCAGTCCGGTATTGGAGCATTGCCGTGGGCGCACGTGATGCTGCTGCTCGACAAGCTCTCCGACCGGCCGACCCGCGACTGGTACGCGGCACGCTCGTTGAGCTGGTCCAAGGCGGAACTCGCACACCATATCGCCAGCCGCCTGCACGAACGGCAGGCAGCGGCAATCACCAACTTCGAGCGGACGCTACCGGACGGCGACGCCGAGACCGTGCAGCGGATCACCCGCGATCCCGTGGTCCTCGACTTCGTGCGACTGGCCGAGGGCGCCAGGGAGCGCGACTTGGAAGCGGTACTGCTAACCGACATCGAACGCTTCATGCTGGCCCTCGGCGAGGGCTTCTACTTCGCCGGACGCCAGAGGTCGCTTCAAATTGGCGAGGAGGAGTTCATCCTCGACCTCCTCTTCTACCACCATCCGACCCGCCGTTTCGTGGTCATCGACCTCAAGATCGGCCCTTTCCGAGCGGAGTTCGCCGGCAAGATGAACCTCTACGTCAACGCTGTCAACGAGCTAATCGCCCACGACGAGGATCGCGCCACCGTCGGCTTCATCCTCTGCACCGACCGGGACGAGGCGGTCGCCCACCTGACGCTGCAGGGCATCGCCACACCGATCGCTGTCACGCGCTACACCGTCGGTGAGCAGGGTGTCCTGATGGCCGGCGAGGAGGCCCAAATCACCGAGGGCGTGGAGGAGGAGATGGTGGAGATGCGGCGCGTGGAGCAGCAGGTCACCCAGTTCGCCGCTCGACGTGCGCGCGAGCTCGCGGAGGATTCCAAAGAGATCAAGTCATAAAAGCCGAAAGACCGGGCGGGTCCGTAGATGCCGCCACTGGCGCATTCTCGATAGGTTTCGGCTATGGCAACTCTCATCGACGGAACACAGCCCGGCTCGGCGCCGGAGAGCTGGCTGCATGCCCGTCTGATCCCGACTTATGGCATACGCAGCCAGGAGGAGCAGGAGAAGCGTGCGACCTCATGTCTCCTCGCCGTGATGCACGGAGTACCCGAGTTCGGGCACGCCCTACTCGCGGAGCTGGGCGCACCGAAGTCGCCCGGCATCGACACCTTTGCGGAGGTCCGCTTCAAGAACGCCGAGGGCAAGACCACGATTCCCGACGGCGCGATCGTGTGCGAACGAGGCGGAAAACGCTGGACCTGCCTGGTGGAGGTCAAGACTGGCTCGGCGGCGCTGAAGGACGAGCAGGTCGGGGGATATCTCGACATCGCTCGCGACCAGGGCTTCGACGGAGTGCTCACGATCTCCAACCAGATCACCCATAGCGCCTCGGAGTCGCCCGTGTGCGTGGATGGTCGCAAGCTCCGACGGGCCAAGCTGTGGCACTTCTCATGGGTGCCCAGGCTCAACTGGTCCTCGCAACACCTGTGTTGTGCAGTATAGGTGAAAGGGTGAAAGCTCATTCTCTTGATCCGTGAGTGAGAGGCGTTCCCCGCCCGTCGAGAGACGACCCCGAAGGGGCCGTACCAGATGTGGAGCAACCGAGGAGGTGTTCGTTGAGGGCCTCCGCTGGTGTTCGCCAGCCGAGCGTCTTGCGTGGCCGGCTGTTCAGCGTGGCAGCGACTGCGGCGAGATCACTGGCGTTGTGTCTGGTGAGATCGGTGCCCTTGGGGAAGTACTGGCGCAGCAGCCCGTTGGTGTTCTCGTTGGTGCCGCGCTGCCACGGGCTTCGCGGGTCGCAGAAGTAGACCGGCAGGCCGGTCTGGATGCGTAGCTGCGCGTGCTGGGCCATCTCAGCGCCCTGGTCCCAGGTCAACGAACGACGCAGCTGCACAGGCAGCGTCGTGATCACCTCGGTGATCGCGTCACGGACTGCCTCGGCACCATGACCGGCGAGCGCCGGGCCGTTCTTCACACGCGGACCGCCGTCCATCGGCGGAAGGTGCAGCAGCATCGTGAACCGGGTGCTGCGCTCCACCAGCGTGCCGATCGCCGAGCGGCCCAAGTCGAGGATGAGATCGCCCTCCCAGTGCCCGGGAACAGCACGGTCCTCGGCCTCGGCGGGCCGCTCACTGATCAAGACCTCCCGGGTCACGAAGCTCTTGCCTCGTCCCCGCGTCCGGGCTCTGGGAACCCTGAGCGCCCTACCGGTCCGCAAGCAAGCAGTCAGCTCCCGCCGCAGCGCGCCGCGGGCCCTGCACATACAGCGACTGGTAGATCGCCTCGTGGGAGACCCGCATCGACTCATCATGGGGGAAGTCCAGACGCAGTAACTGGTGAGTATTGGGCGGCGATGATCGCGCGGCGCAGGCTGGCGAGCATGTCTTGGTAGGAGGGGTTGGTCTTCTGGCGGTACCAGGGGCGTGGCGGCGGCGGTAGCGCACGTCGTGCTCGGCGCGGCCGCAGAGCGTGTACCACGTGATTGTCAGGGTCTGGCAGAGTAGGCCGAATGGCACGGTGCGCTCGACCGCTCGCTGGACACGGTTGCGTGCCTCGCCGACGCCCGTGATTTGCTTGGCGTCCTCGAAGCACACCTCGATCGCCCAGCGCTCGTCGTAGCGCTCGATCAGCTGCGCGGGGGTGGCGGTCGTGTCGGTGCTGATGAGCGCGATGTCGTAGCCAGCTTCGTGATTGGGGTGCTTGACCAACATCACGCGCACCGGCCGCTCGTGCCACACGTCGTACCACAGCGCCTGCATGGTGTGGCAGAGCACGCTCTGGCGATGGCCTGAGCGCGTCACCTCTGTCTTCTCCCAAACGGTGACGGGATCGTCAGCGATCGCTTTCAGCGACGGCAGCCTGACGCCCTTCTTGGCTGGCTGGCCGGGCTTGCCCGTCTTTGGCGGCCTGGGAGCACACAGCCTGGCGTTGCATCGCAGGCGCGAGGTGACAGTGACGCTCCCTGGTAGGCCGCGCAGCGCTTTTGAGCCGTACGCCGAGTCGCCCACGAGATCGATCTTGCGGTTCGGGTAGCGCCAGATCACCAAGTCCAGCAGCCTCCTGGCGAGCGCGGACTTTGAGGGGTAGGCGGGGTTCGCCTTGCGCCCCGCGCGAGAAGCGCCCCTCCTCGAACCCCTGGCCCGCGGCTCGGGCAGCCACAGGCGAAAGAGCACCGGCAGCGCGAGGGCGCGCTTGACGCACGCCACGCGGACGAGCAGCGCCAACACGACCCAGTTGTTGCCAAAGCCGAGCTGGCTGCCCGCGCCGGCCGGTAGAGACCCGTCGTACTGCCAACGGGCGCCGTGCACCTGCTTGCCGGTGCGCTTGAACAGGGTGTCATCAACCGCGAGGCGGATCGGCTGCTCGCGGGGCACGAAGGTTACGATGAGGAAGTCGAGCAGCAACAATCCCAGCCCGTCCGGGCACCATTGTCGCTCAGCGAAGAAGTCGTGCGCGCGGCTGTGATGCCAGACGCGCTCAAGCCGCGCCGCCTGCAGCACCCCACAGACCGTGTGCTCCCCGACCCGCGAGAGGAACCCCACGACCAGGCAGCGGAACGTCTGGAACGTCGGCGCGCTGAACGCACCAGCGAGCAGGAACAGCAACGAATCGAGCGAAGATGGAACGACGGGCATCGGCGGTGACCTCCCACGAGTGTTGACAACCCGTGGATTCGAGGAAGCCGCCGGTGCCCCTCCACATTACCCCCCCGCCACACAGCACTCGACGCTGCCGCCCAATCTCCTGCAAATTCGCCGCAAACCCCGAAACTTCAGATGAACCTGCGACGGCCGCTTTTGTCGCGAGGGGTACGGCACATGTCCGAAATGGGAATGTTCGATGTTGACGTCTCCGTTGCATCTACCCTACGCAGGTTGTTTACACCGCCTTGTCAGGTCGCTCGGCGTGGATCCTGTTGATCAGTACCTGTACACGCGTGGCGGCCTGGGCGATGTTCGTGGTCGGAAAATCGAGTTCGGCGGCCAGCTGGCGGTAGGTGGCGGGCCATCTTGGCTCGACAGTCAGTGTTGGTGGCCAAGGATGCGGTCCGCGTAGCTCGAATGTTTCGATGCAGGCTTCCTTGACGCGGCTGTAGTCATCGATCAGCTCCTCCATGAGCTGTAGATCGATGAGGTCGTGAACGCGCTCGTTTTCGCGATAGGGGAAGCGCTCAGTGCAGGCGTGGATCTTCTGCGCGATCTGAAAACGCAACGAGAGGCACGCCACCTCGGCCGGTCCAGTGAGCCTGAACTCGCTCACGCTGAGCGCCGGCACCGATTCCGGCTCGTGCGCTCGGCCTTCCGGCGGTGAGACCTCGACGCGCAGCGTTGCCCAGCCGCGGCCTTCGTAGGTCAGCTTGACGTCGAAGCGGTGCGCACCCGTCTCGCGGACCGCTTCCGGCGGCGTGTAGCTGAACGAGAAGCCCGAGTAGGAAGTCACAAGGCGGTGTCGAGATCGGCGAGCAGTTCATCGAGCGAGCCGTGGAAGAGCGCGTCGAGATCGCGTGTGGCTCGTGCCTGATCTCGGAAGCGCAACTCGCATGCCAATGCCGCCCTTGATCAGGAATCGTGCGAGGGAGTCCTCCTCACGCACGCGCTCCAGCGCTCCGAGGAATGCCATCGCCGAGACGCGCTGGCGCACTCGCCGGACACCGAGTCCGCTCGCCTCCGCGTACTTGGAGACCAGGTGACCCAGATGCTTCTCGGTCTTCGGCTGGCTCTTCGGTGGCGGTTGAGAGCTCATCGTGTCGGCGCTGTCGCTGGATCGAACTTGAACTCGTGCATGAGTTCGCTGTAGGTAATGCGGGTGAGCAGGCCGCGCTGTTTGGCATCCTCCAGAGCCTGGCGCAGCAGGTCGCGGCGCAGGTTCGTCTCGTGGCACTGGCGGATGGCCTTTGCCGGTGTGACGATCGGCAGGCTCTCATGCCGTGTGATGTCGCTCTCATCGAGGTCTTCATGGTGGAAGCGATAGGAGGATGGCGCCTCGCGGCGACGTAGGCGGTAGCGTTTTGGGACGGTGATGTGGATCTTTGCCGGGTTGACGTCGCTGAGCTCATAGAGGTCGAGCGCCGTCTCGTGGCTCAGGACACCCTCGACGCGGTATGGCCACAGCGTCGCCTTGCGGTAGCTGTCGAGCTCGTGCGAGGGGAAGGGGTCAAGACGGTAGAGCCCCAGGCCCTCCCGTTGCAGTGATCCCCTGCGCGCCATCTCCGCAAGCCGCTGTGGAAGAACGCCCGCTCGTCGTGCGTCATCCACGGTTAGGAAGCCGTAGTTGTCTTCGGCGATCTCGTACAGCGCCTTGAAGTTGCGACCAGGCATAGGGGACAGTCTAACGCATTTTGCGTTATCTTGTCCACCGGATCGAGGGGAAAGGCCAAGTCGGTCTGCCACGCGTGGGCGCGGCGGGTTGCACTGGCCCCGGCGCGGCGGAGTGTGGGCAGAGGCTTGCTCGGCGCGTCAAGCCGTGGAATCGGCCGACGCGTGCAGCAGTTGCTGATATCGCTCGACGGTGATTAGTACTGCTCGTGGCTGATTGCGGCGCGTGATGACCAACTCGCGCGCCTGCCGGTCCAGTAGATGAGCCGAGCTCAGCCGGTGCGAATCGGGTGTGGGTGCCAAAACTCGATCGCCGAGGAGCGCCGGGACCTGCTCGGCGGACTCATCCACGAGTAGGAGATCGCGGCGTGATCGAGATCGCGGCACCGCATCCTCACGTAGCGCGCCGAGCAGCGGCTGGGGCTCGTCCTCGGATGCGGCCAGCTCTGCCGCTGTCCAGGCCAGCGCCCGGGTCAGCCACTTCGCGATCTCCATCGGCTGCACCTCGACGCCGCGCTCAAGTGCGGTGAGGTACGCGCCGAGCGCGAGCGTGAGCCACGACGCGATGGCGTACTGCGGGCCGTTGCGCTCATCGCGGATCTCCTCCCAGGATTCGACCGCCTCGCGTGCCGCGCTGCGCATCTCCCACTGCCGGTCGGCGAGCTTCGGCTCGCCGTCTGTGCGGCGAGCGCCTCGAGCGCGCCGATCGTGGAGAGCGCGCTGAGCTTGGTGAAGTGCGCATGCTCGATGCGATGCCGGTCTCGCCCCGGACGTCGGGCGATCGTCTCGCGGGTCGGCCAGCGCGGTCGCGCCGGAGCTGAGCGCCTCGGTCAACCAGTCCCCGACGGTGACGTGTCGGTGGCCGTAGATCACGTCTTCGCCCTGGAATAGCGCCGACCTCGGCCCATCGCCCGCCCGGGCGTGGTCGCGCTCTGCGTAGAACGCCTCGAACGAGCGTCACGCGCCGGGTGCGCGTGACGAGCAGAGCGCCGACATCGTCCTGGCCCACGCGCGAAACCTACCGCTGCGCCGGGGACCGGGCCGGCGCGGGCGTCACCCCGCGCGCAGACAGCACTTCTTGTACTTGCTCGCGCTCCCGCACCAGCACGGCTCGTTGCGTTGCGGCGGCCAGGGCTGGAGGACATCCCTTTCGACCAGTTCGGTGGCGTAGCCGGCGCGGCTGGCGGACTGCTCGGGGTCCCGACCATGCTCGGCGCACCATGAGAGGTACTCGTCGATCGCGATCGGCGCGAGCGCGAGCCGCAGGGTGCCCTGTGATCTCAGCTCGCGCAGCAGCAGCTCCAGCCGCGCGCAGTACGCCGCGTACGGCCCGTGCTCGTAGTCCTCGGCGAAGCTCGACCACATCTCCAGCGCGCGCTCGTACTGCTCGGCCGGGAACCACGCGAGGCCCACATACCCCCGTCGTGGGGCGGCCGGCCGCGGTGCCCAAAGGCGGCCCCGCAGCTCCTCCATGTATTCGCGCTCCCGCCGCTGCTGGGGCTCGGCGATCTCTGCGGCGCGCAGCTGCAGCTCGTCGGGTGCGCGGCCGAGCACCTCCAGCGTCTCGGCCCGCGCTTCCGTCAACAGCAGGACGAGCGCGCCCTGCACCTCGTCCGCCTCGAGCGCGACCTCGAGCCCCTTGGTCTGCCACTCGAGCGCCTTGCCGTGCAGCCCCACCCTCGCGTAGGCGGTTCCCGCCGCCTGGTGCACGTGCGGGTCGCGCGGGGTCCGGCGCTCGGCTTGCAGCCACGCCTCCTCGGCCTCCTGCGTGCGCCCGGCGCGCAACAGCAGGTCGGCGATCAGCGCCTCCGCGCTCGGATGCTCGGCGAGCTCGCCGTCCCAGCCGGCTGCGACCGCCCGGCGCATCGCGTCGATCGCCTCGTCGAAGCGGCCGAGTTCCTGGTAGGCGTAGGCGAGCTCGTCCAGGTACTCGGCGTGCAAGGGCTGCGTCTCGGGGAGCGCAAGCACACGAGGAATCAAGCGAACACGCGCGCCGTTGTCCTCGCGCGCCCGGGCCACATCGAGCTCCCGGTCGATCGCGGCGAGGTCGTCCATGTCCCGAAGACTACCCTCACGGCACGAGCGATCGTGACGTTCGTCCTCTCCGGTATCCGGGGTCCGGACGTCACGCGGCGGGCCGTCGGCCGGGGCCGATCGATCCAGGCTCAGCCGAGCGGCACCCCGTAGTGCGGGGCGGTGGATACGGTGAAGTGGAAGTTCCCCGACCCCACGGATTCTTCGAGCGTGCGCAGGACCATCCCGGGGTCGTCGTGGGGGCCCTGGGTGAAGGAGGGTTTTCCGTCGCGGCCGAAGCGGATCGCGCCTGGGCCCTCCCACGCTCCGAGATGGCCGCGTGCCCGCTCGAAGTCGCGGTGCGGGGCGAACCCCAGGCCGCGGGCGTACTCGACCGCGCCGAGCACGAGCTCGCGAGCGAGCTCGACCGGGGCCGGCACCCCGCCGGAGTCCCACGGGCAGAAGAACGTCCGCGCGAAGGGCCCCAGCTCGCCGATGCGCATGCGCCGCGGTCCGAACGCGTTCTTGACGCCGAGGCAGTACACGTCCACGAGGTAGCCACAGACCGAGACGTTCCGGTTGCGATCCTCGCGCGCGAGGAGCACCCCGACTACGCCGCTGGTCTCAGGATGCACCGTCTCCCCGCCGGGCCACTCGGGGCGCTCCGTGAGGGTGAGCCCCGCACGCCAGCCCGGGCTCACCCAACACCCCGCCGGCTCCGGCTCGGTCTCCGCGGCGCACTCGGCCGCGATCATCCGCACCAGCGGCGCCACCGCCGCCGGGCGCACACCGAGCGCGCGGGCGATCTCCTTCGGCGCGTAGCCCTCCGCGCGCAGCTCCCGGACGGCCCGCTCCAGCTCCTGATCGCTCATCGGCTGCTTGTACCCTGCCGGTCGGACGTAACCGGAGATGCCCAGGGACAGCGATGCCTGTCCGGGGTGCGCGCAAGACTTCCGCTCATGGCCAGGTACCGTCGTGAGGATCTCGTGTGGTGGCCGACCGTCGAGGAGGCGCTCGCCGACCTCACAGTGGAAAGGCTCAAACGGCTCGCGGCGCTCCTCTGCACGACTGTCCCCAAGCGCAAGCCCAGGCTTGTGGCGCTGCTCACAGACCAGCTCGAGGGTGAGCGGCTGGGTGCTCTGTGGGAGCGCCTCGGCGAGCTGGATCGCGCGGCGGTCGCCGAGGTCGTGCACGGCCCCGAGCGGCGCTTCGACGCCGAGCGGTTCCGCGCGAAGTACGGCGGCGACCCCGACTGGGGCGCTCGCGATGACTGGGATCGTCACAAAGCGGGGTCGCTGTTGTGCCTGCTCATCCACCAGGGCGTGATCCCCGACGACCTGCTGGCGCGGCTCGAACCGCTGGTACCGGCGCCACCCGAGCCGTCGATCGACACGCTGAAGGAGCTTCCGGCGGCGATCAAGCGCCGGGTCGAGCGCTACGACTACGACACGCACAAAAGCGAGAGCTCGACCGAGACGATTCCGCTTGTCGCATGCGATCGCGAACGGGCGGCCTCCGACGAGCTTGCGGCGGTGCTGCGCCTGATCGATTCCGGCAAGGTGGCGGTCAGCGACAGGACGCGGCGTCCAACAAGCGCGGCGGTGCGGGCCGTGACCGCGGTGCTCGGCGACGGCGACTTCTACGACGACGAAGAGGTAGGTCCGATCAGGGCGTTCGCGTGGCCGCTGCTGGTCCAGGTGGCGGGGCTCGCGGAGCGCGCCGGCGCGCGTCTGCGGCTGACGGCCGCCGGCCGCAGGGCGCTTGCCGGGCCGGCTGCGCCGGCGCTGCGGCGCGCGTGGGAGCGTTGGCTCGACACACGGCTGTTCGACGAGCTGGGCCGGATCGATGCGATCAAAGGCCAGAACGGGAAGGGCAAGCGTGGCCTCACGGCCGTCGCCGGGCGCCGCGGGGCGATCACCGACGCGCTCGCGTGCTGCCCGGTGGGGGACTGGATCACGGTCGATGAGCTGTTTCGCTACATGCGCGCGTCGGGACGGGACTTCGAGGTCACGCGCGACGCGTGGAGGCTGTACCTCGGCGAGCCCAACTACGGGAGCCTCGGCTACGACGGCTGCGGGGGGTGGGAGATCCTGCAGGCGCGCTACGCGCTGTGCGTGCTGTTCGAGTACGCGGCGACGCTCGGCGTGATCGACGTGGCCTACGTCTCGCCGGTCGAGGCTCGCGATGACTTCCGCGAGCTGTGGGGCGCCGACGAGCTCGGGTTCCTCAGCCGCTACGACGGGCTGAGCCATGTGCGCCTGACGTCGCTGGGCGCGTACTGCCTCGGCATCCCCGATTCCCACCAGCCGCCGCCGGTCGAGGTGCGGCCGGTGTTGAGCGTGCTGGCGACGCTGGAGATCGCGGTCATGGAGGAGTCGCTCGCCGCCGCCGATCGGATCGTGCTGGAGCGCTACGCCGAGCGGACCTCCGAGCGGGTGTGGCGGCTCACCGCGGAGCGCCTGCTGACGGCGTTGGAAGCGGGCGGATCGTTGACGGAGCTCTCCGAGTTCCTCGCCGCGCGGAGCGCCACGGCGCTGCCCGAGCCGGCCGTGCGGCTGCTCGACGATCTCCAGCAGCGCGCCGGCCGGCTCGAGGACGGCGGCGTAGCTCGCCTGATCGAGTGCTGGGACCCCGCGCTCGCGACGCTGGTCGCCAACGACGCGCGCACGCGACGCTTGTGTCTGCTCGCGGGCGAGCGTCACATCGTCGTGCCGGCCGCCTCCGAGCGGGCATTCGGCCGCGCTCTGCGCGAGCTCGGCTACCCGCTCCCCGCCCCCGAGCTGCGCGATGCCGCGTAGCAGCACCACCATTGGTGCACGGCGACGGGGGATACCCGAGCACATGCGCCCAGCGCTGCGCGGGCGGCTCGAACGGCACGCGCTCGATCGGTGGGGAGAGCACTGTCGTGCGATCGACGTTCGATTCCGCGGCGCGTTCGCCTATGTCGACGCGCTTGCGAAGAACAGCTGGCACGCGACCGGCACATCGTCCGAGTCCCGCGAGCGGATCGACGCGACCCCGACTCACCTGTGCCGGCTCGGCTACCTGGGCAGCGCCGATCGGTGGGCGTTCGCGTTCTACAAGTACAGCGACGGCCCTTTGGCCGGGTCGCGGGCCTTGACGCTCGCTCCTGTCGGCTACCGACTGTTCTCACTCCATCAGCGTGGCCTGCCAGTTGTGCTCCTGCAGCCGGTTGTCCAGTTCGCGTCGCTGTCGGGCGAGCGTGTCGAGCCGGCTCTGGAGCTCTGAGACCTTGACGTGGCGCACCGTGCGGATCTCCGAGCGGCTGTAGCGCGTCATCCCCAGTCCGCCCAGCGAGCTGCCGGTGGCGGTCTTGATCGCGCTGCGCAGGGCGCCCTGACGCAGGGCGATCACGTCGCGGCGTGCGAGTCCCTCGGTCACGGTCTCTCCGGTGGCGAGCTTCGCGCCCGCGTTGGTGTGGTTGATCTTCGCGATCAGCCCTTGCAGCTCGTCGCAGCGCTCGTCGAGCTCGGCCAGCAGCTCATCGGGGCTCTCGGGCGGCTCCTCGC
The DNA here is from genome assembly GCA_963771915.1 of uncultured Solirubrobacterales bacterium. GTDB lineage: Bacteria > Actinomycetota > Thermoleophilia > Solirubrobacterales > Solirubrobacteraceae > Palsa-744. The sequence continues at coordinate 2,314,534 of CAVYVD010000001.1, forward strand.
CCTCTTGGGCCAGCACGCAGGCGGACAGGCGGTCCTGCAGCTGCGCGATGCGCTTCTGGAGGTCCGACCGGCGGTTCAGCGCTTCTCCAACAATCAGTGGCACGCCGACAATTGTAGCAGACAGTTGTCGTCTTGGTTGTCAGGCCATCGCCGATGGGAACAGAGTCGAAAACCCGTTGTGCACCGCGCGCTATCCCGCTCCATTCCCCGCCCGGCTTGCTGCGAACCTACTCCTCGGGCTCGGTGCCCTCGTTGAGGATCGCAAGGTACTTGTCGTAGACGTAGAGCTTGCCGCGCCGCCGGCCGGTGGCCTCACGCAGGATGCCGGCCCGCTCGAGGCGTTCGATCGCGGCGTAGACCGGGGGGCTCGTGAGCTCGAGCTGCTTAGCGGCCGAGGAGGCGCCCAGCACGATGAATCGCGCCGCGAGATCGTGCACCCGGTGCGCCGTCGCCGCGCCGCGGCCGAATGAGTGGATCGTCCGGCGGTCGGACTCGATCATCGCCACGAGGCGCCGGGTGGTGTGGGTGGTCGATTCCGCGACCTCGATGACTCCTTCGAGGAAGAACCCCAACCAGCCCTCCCAGTCCCCCTCGGAAGGCCCAGAAGCAGTCGGGGCCGTTCTGCGCAAGGCGGTACTCGCCGGCGCGGGCGCTCGCCTGCGGCTGCGGCGGGGAGGCTGACATTCGATCGCTTACCACGCAACCAGCTTACTAAACGATACCGACGAAACGTTTATCAAGGCGGGCCGACATTGAAGCGATCGCTGCACAACGGCCTGGGGCGCCAAAAGCGCGGCACCCCGTCGGCAGCCTCGTTGCCGAACCAAGCGGTCGCAGTCGGCCGGCTCAGAGGCGCCGCAGCTCTGCGATGCGGTGGACGACTGCGGTCGCAGGTTTAGCGCTCAATCCCGCCCCCGCTATAGGAATCTGAACCCGAAGGTCGTCGGAACCAGCGCAGAGCCGAAGCGCGGCCGATCGTCGCGCGGCGGCTGGCTGCCTACGCCTCGCTGACGCGAGCCAAGAAGTCCCGAGGCGTCTGCACAAGGACGCTGGAGCCGGCGAAGTCGGTGATGTGCCGGTCCCCCGAGACGAGCCCATCGACACGTGCTGCGAGCGCCAGGGCCACGAGGTAGTCGTCGTCGGGATCGCGCGTATGGACCGCCGTGGACGGCGGGTCGGCCACGACCTCGGAGACGTCCACCAGCCCGGCGATGAAGTCCCGGATGGCTTCCTCGGTGAGCTTCGATCTGAACTTCTCGTCGCATCACGGTCTCCAGCTCGCTGAGCAGCTGCGGTGAAAGAGGACGGGCTGCCACTGGAGTTCAACCGCTGCGTCGAGCAGTTCTCGGCATGTGCCCGTGGGCTTGATGGCGGCGGCGATGAGAACGTTGGTATCTACGACCGCTCGGGGCGGCTTGCTCACTTGCGGCTCCGCCGCTCGGCGCGAACGGCACGGACCTCCTCGACGGCCAGCTCCATAGCCTCCTCGTCGGAGAGGTTGTCGGGGTTTTGGGCCGCGAGTCGATCCAGAACCGCGCGAAGGTCGACACGGGCGGCCTCGGCTCGGCTCGTCTTGAGGTACGCGCGGAGTGCATCCTCGACGAATGCGCTGTCGGTGCTGTGCATCGCCATCGCGGTTGCCTTGGTGGCGGTCATCACGTCGTCGTCGATGTAGAGGGTCGTCTTGCGCTTCGCCATGCCTCGATGATAATGCAATACCGCTATGCCGTCAAGCTGGTATGCGGTGGGAGTCAGGTGTGCGGGCGATCAGCGAGGGCAGATCGCTGGTCGAGCACGCGCTCGCCAACACGGGCGTGGGCCCGTATCAGCTTCAGGCCGCAATCGCGGCCGTGCATTGCGAAGCAGCCTCCGCCGATCAAACCGACTGGCGGCAGATCCTCGCGCTGTACACCCTGCTGCACCGCATCTCACCCAACCCGATGATCTCGCTTAACCGTACGATCGCGGTCGCGATGGTGCACGGCCCGGAGGCCGGGCTCGCGGAGCTAAGCGTTGTAGAGCAGGATCCGCGTCTCGCCGAGCACTACCGTCTTCACGCCGTGCGCGCGCACATGCTGGAGCTCGCCGGCGATAGCACCGAGGCCGCCGCGGGCTACCGAGCCGCGGCGCGCCTGACGACGAGCTTGCCAGAGCGCCGCTACCTGGAGGCGCGCGCGACGGCGTTGTGATGCGCGACCGGCACCGCCGCACCAGTCCGCATCGGTGAGCGCGCGACCGGACCACCGGTCCCCTCCCACGCCAGGGCGTTGCTCGCCGGGAAACGTCATTGCTTTCCCTCCAGGCCACCACTCGCGTCCTGGCGTACTGCCTGTCGTCGGGGTCTTTCAGTCCGCGCGGAGCAGGTCTGACGCCACGGCGCTCCGGATCCTGCCGCGGAATCGAAGCGGGGCCGAGCCGTCCGATGTCGCGGCCCGGTCTCGCGCAGGTGGTGGTCTTTCGGCGGTTTGCCGCTGTGCCGCCGAGTCTGGTGTTTCGGGTGCGTGGCATGCGAGAGCGATCTGCGCGTCGGCGGTCGCTGCAAAGCCGGCTACCTAAGGGGGCGCTGCGATGCCTGCTCGGCTGTGTCGCCTGCCTCGACGCGACGAGCTATCTCATCGCGTGTTGCTCGGACCTCCGCGGACGGACGGCCGCGCGGTCGGGCCCTGCCGGCTACCACGGCTGCGATTCTCAGCGCGCTGAGGATCGCGCGCGTGGCGGGGGAGCGGTTGAGCGTGATGAAGTGGATGCCGGGCACGCCCTCGCGCAGCAGCTCCGCGCACTGCAGCGTGGCGTAGGCGACGCCGAAGTCGAGCACCGCCTCGGGGTCCTCGCCGCGCGCGTGCAGCTCGCGACGCAGGGCGTCGGGAATGGAGGCCCCGCAGAGCTTGGCCATGCGCTCGACCTGCCCCACCTGCGTGATCGGCATGACGCCGGGGATGATCGGCACGTTCACGCCCGCCGCGCGTGCGCGCTGGACGAAGTCGAAGTAGAGGGAATTGTCGAAGAACAACTGTGTGATCAGGAACTGCACGCCCGCGGCCACCTTCTCCGCGAGGTGTTCCAGGTCCTCCTCGGGGCTGACTGCGTGGATGTGCGTCTCGGGGAAGCAAGCGCCGCCGATCGCAAAGTGGTAGTCGGCGGCGATCAGTTCCACCAGTTCGCACGAGTACTCCAAGCCGCCCTCCGTCTTGCGCCACTGCTCCCGGCCCGCGGGCGGGTCGCCGCGCAGCGCGAGCACGTTGTCGATGCCCGCGCTCTGCATCTCGTCGAGCGTGGCGCGCAGTTCCGCCACGGTGGCGCCCACGCAAGTGAAGTGCGCCATCGCCTCCAGCCCGTACTGCTCGCGGAGGCGCTTGACGATCTCGATTGTTTGCCCCTCGTGGATCCGCCGGCGCCGTAGGTGACGGACACGAACGACGGGTCCAGGCCGCGCAACTCGGCGAGCGCCATGCTCAGGTTCTCCTCCCCCGCCTCCGTCTTGGGCGGAAAGAACTCGAATGAGAACGTCGGCCCGGAGGAGGCCAGGCGGTCGATGCGCATCCGGGGATTATGCAGCCCAGCGCTCGGGCTCGCCGGCGATGCGCCGGACCAACTCGCAGACCTCGACCAGCGCCTCAACGCCAGCTCGCGGCCATCGAGTTCCGGCGTCGCCACCGGCAGACGTCGCTTTCACCTCGATCCGCGCCTCGGGGCGGGGTCGGCAGGCTGGTTCGCGCGAGAGACCTTCAGGCACACCCGCAGCCAGCGTGTCCTCGCGGCGGACGTCAACCAAGAAGAATCCCTGGACGGTGTCGATTTCGGCCGACCTCGTTCGACGTGCTGGCAGTGACTACTCAATCCACCACAAGGAGGCACCAATGCGTTTCATGGTTCTGGTCCCCGGGAGCCCCGAGTCCGAGGCGGGCGAGATGCCCAGCACCGAGCTTCTGGGGGCGATGACGAAGTACAACGAGGAGCTCATCAAGTCGGGCGTGATGCTCGCCGGCGAGGGCTTGCACCCGACCTCCAGGGGCGCAAGGGTCCGCTTCAACGGCAGCGAGCGCACCGTCATCGACGGCCCCTTTACCGAGGCCAAGGAGATCGTCGCGGGCTACTGGGTCTGGGAGTGCGCGTCGCGCGAGGAGGCGGTCGAGTGGCTCAAGCGAGCGCCGTTCGACGGCGGTGTCGAGATCGAGCTGCGCCAGATTTTCGTCGCCGACGATTTCGGCGAGCAGCTGACGCCTGAGCTGCGCGAGGCCGACGAGCGTCTGCGCGAGCAGACCACCCAGCAGTAGGCGCGTGACGCCGTCGGCCACCCATCGTGCCATCGACGCCGTCTGGCGCATCGAGTCAGCCCGGCTGATAGCCGGGCTGACTCGCATCGTGCGCGACGTGGCGGTGGCCGAGGACTTGGCCCAAGACGCGCTCGTCGCGGCGCTCGAGCAGTGGCCTGAATCGGGTATCCCGGACAGACCGGGCGCATGGCTGATGGCCACCGCCAAGCGTAAGGGCATCGATGAGCTACGCCGGCGCATCACGCTCGAGCGTAAACGGGAGCTGATCGGGCGCGAGCTGGAAATCCTGCAACAGCTCGACCGCCCGGACCTAGCCGCGCGGGTCGAAGACGTGCAGGATGACGTCCTGCGCCTGATCTTTATGACGTGCCATCCGGTGTTGTCGCGGGAGGCACGCGTCGCGTTGACGCTGCGTCTGCTTGGCGGCCTGTCGACGCCAGAGATCGCGCGCGCGTTTCTCGTCTCCGAGGGCACGATCGCGCAGCGCATCATTCGCGCCAAGCGCACACTCGCGGAGGCGCGCGTGCCATTTGAGGTCCCTGCTCGCGACGAGCTGGCGGAGCGTCTGTCGGCGGTGCTCGAGGTGATCTACCTGGTGTTCAACGAGGGCTACGCGGCGAGCGCCGGCGAGCACTGGATCCGCCCGGCGCTGTGCGCGGATGCGCTGCGCCTCGGAAGGATCCTCGCAGCACTGATGCGGCGCGAGCCTGAGGTCCAAGGCCTGCTGGCCCTGATGGAGCTGCAGACCTCGCGGTTGCGTGCGCGCGTTCGGGCCGCACGGGGAGCCGGTGCTGCTCGCCCATCAGGACCGCGCGCGCTGGGACCATCTGCTCGTGCAACGTGGCCTTGCCGGGAGGCATCGGCGCCGGTGCGACTAGTGCTCGTCCCTGGCGCTCGTCTGATCGCAGGCGTTCGAGATGCCACCTTCCCGCGCGAAGCGGGGTTCCGCTCTGCGAAGGACTCCGTGTCGATCTCGCCGCTGTTCGTTCGTCATTGCGGTGAAAGAATCGAAAATGCGACCCGGAAGGACGGCAGTCATGCGATACACCCTCTTGCTCCACTATCACGAGCGGACCGCCGACGAACTCGGCCCCGAGGCCCTCGCCGAAGGGATGCGCGCGTTCCAGGAGTACGCGAAGGCGCTCGACGAAGCGGGCGTGCTCGCCAGTGCCGAGGTGCTGAAGCAGTCGAATGCGACCACCACCGTTACGCTCGCCAGCGGTGAGCTCGTGGTGCAAGACGGCCCGTTCGCCGACACGAAGGAGCAACTCGGCGGTACGTTCGTGATCGACGTCCAGGACCTCGACGCCGCGATCGAGTGGGCGCGCCAGGCACCATCGGCGGCGTGGGGTCATATTGAGATCCGGCCGACCGCGACCCGCTACGTGGACGGCTCATGGCAGGGCGCACAGCCGGTCAACTGAACGGCGACGTGCCCAGCGCGGTCGCCGAGCGTGTTGCGCGGGCATCGTATGGGCAACTCGTGGCGTTGCTCACGACCTTGACGCGGGATATCACCCTCGCCGAGGATGCGCTCGCCGACGCCTTCGAGCGGGCGCTGCGCACCTGGCCGGCAACCGGCGTCCCCGACAACCCGCAGGGGTGGCTCGTGCTCACACTCGCGCAGTCACGGGCACCCGCGCGCACGAGCATGCCCTGGCCGCCCCTCGGCGAGCAGGACACCGCGCTGTGGGACCGCTCGCTCATCGCCGAAGGCGAGGCGCTGCTGCGACGCGCGCACGCACTTGGCGCGCCTCTGGGACGCTTCCAGCTCGAGGCCGCGATTCAGTCGGCGCACTGCGACCGGGTACGGACCGGGACGGTCGATCGCGCCGCCCTCGTCAAGCTCTACCGCGGGCTCGTCGCGATCGCACCCACCACTGGAGCGCGACAAGCGCTGAAAGCACTCACGCCCCAGCCTTGAGAGCGCGCGCGAAACGCGCGTCAGATCGCTCCCCACCACCCCACGCGTCAGTCCCGGTATTCGCCTCGTCCGCGACCGCCGACAGAGAGCGCGCCGTCCATTGGCGCCAATTTCCCCTGAGTCCGCCCTTAGGGCCTATCCCGGTTGGGTGGTGGCGAGGGTGGCGAGCTGCGCCTTCTTGAATGCGATGAGGCCGCTGGAGAGTTGTAGGAGGGCGAGGTGGTTCTCGTCCTTCTTTGACCAGCGGATGAGTATCCCGCGGTTGCGGTTCAGCCAGGAGTGGCAGGCCTCGACGATCCAGCGGCGTGCTTTCCACTCGGGGTTGTGGGCCTTCTCCTCGATCTCCTCGCCGCGTGCGCGTATGTGCGGCGTGAGCGCGTAGCCGCCGATCAGTCCGCGGACTTCGGCGTTGTCATACGCCTTGTCCAGGCAGATGCCCTGCGGGTGCTCTGGGGTCGGCTCGGGCCGCTCGATCGGGATCGAGTCCAGCGTCCCTTTCAGCAGCTTGTGGTCGTTGCGGTTCGCGCCGTCGTGATCGAGCCCGACGGGGACGCCCGCAGCCTCCGTGAGGACCGAACGCTTCGCCCCCCCTTGGCCCGGTCAGTAGGGTTTGGGCCGGTCTTGGCTCCTCCCAGTGGGGCTTTGGTCATTGCCCCGTCGCCCGAGAGGAACGACCAGTCGATGCCCACGACCTCGTCGTACTCCAGTAGTCCTTGACGCCAGATTTCGTGGAAGACCCCGGCCTGCTCCCACTCCTGAAAACGCCGGTGCGCGGAGGATGAGGAGCACACGCCCGTCGCGTTCAGCGCGTTCCACTGCATCCCGGTCCTGAGCACCAGCATGATCGCGTCCATCGCGTCACGGTCGGGCACCCGCGGTGCGTGACAGCCCAACGGGTGAAACGGCGGTGCTGGAAGCAGCGGCTCGATCCGCTCCCACAACCAGTCCGGTATCCGCCAACCATCATCCTTACTGACCATGTAGCCCATGACAGACCTCCTGATCAAACGGCATGACAGCCCTCAGATCAAAGTTCAACGCTGGCCTACAAAACCCTTCCGGGATAGGCCCTTAGCGTGTGCGGCTCGGGCGCAGGCGAGATACTTGGGCTGGCGGCGGAGCAGGACTCTGGGAGAGGAGTTCGGGCGATCTCACCCGGGCCATCGTTCGTAGACTGTGAACCAATGTCCGCCGAAGAAGTTGACGAGTACCTGCGGGGTGTCGATGAGCCGAAGCGCAGCACACTTCAGGCACTGCGCCGCACCATCCTTGAGATCGTCCCGGACGCTGAGCAGGGGATCTCGTACCGTGTTCCCGCCTTCCGCGTGAGCGGAAAGACCGTCGCCGGCTTTGCCGCGTTTAAGGATCACCTGAGCTACTTGCCTTTCAGCGGCTCGGTCCTCGGGCAGCTCGCCGATGAGCTCAAGGGCTACACGATGACCAGGAGCTCTCTCCACTTCCCCGTCGACCGTCCGCTACCGAAGAAAGTCGTGCGAAACCTGGTCGCGGTGCGTCTCGCGGAGCTCCGCGAAGCCTCCCTGTAGTCACCGCGCCTACCTTCCGCGCGGAGCGGGGCGCTGTGCGCGCCGAGGCGGAGGCCCGTCGCTGAACGAAAGCAGGGACGGCCCTCGCGCTGGTCGCCGTGCCGGCCATCAGCGCGAGGCTGCCGCTTTGGCCGGTCGCCGACCCCGAGCAGCAGTCGGCCGGGCCCTTGAGCGGCGAGCGAGCGTGGCTGCCACGACCCGGCCTGCCGCCGGCCGCACGATTGCTTTCATCGTCCCGCCAACTGACGTCACGCGATCACACGGCGACAAAGCGATCGCTGCGACCGGACCGTGGCTCGGAGTGTAGACCGCTTGCGGATTCGCCCAACAGCAGGCGACCAAGCGTTATCGGCGAGATGATCGAGTCGGACGAAACGCAGCAGCCGGCACCCACTGATCGGGCTATGCTCGCTCGGTCCGGCGAATGCAGCAGTCTGCGTTCGGACGGCTATCACTGTGCGCAACTTTGCGCGCGAACCGGGCGCGAGACGGCGCGCGATCCGAACAATGCGCCAGCGGGCGGCTGTCGTCACAATGCCCGTGATGCCCGAGCTGCGCTACATGACGCCGTCCGGTGAGCTGGGCGGCTATCTAGCCACGCCGAGCGATGCCGGGCCGCACCCGGGCGTGGTCGTGATCCAGGACGCGCTCGGGCTCTCCGACGACATCCGCGCGCAGGCCGACGGGCTGGCGGGCGCCGGCTATGTCGCGTTCGCGCCCGACCTGTACTCGGGCCGCGGGATCCGCTGCGTGGTGGCGACGATGAGCGCCTCGCGCTCGGGTAGCGGGCCCGCGTACGAAGAGATCGAGGCGGCGCGCACGCTGCTGGCCGAGCGCGAGGACTGCAGCGGGCGCATCGGCATTATCGGTTTCTGCATGGGCGGCGGCTTTGCGCTGTTGTGCGCGCCACGTGGCTTTCAGGCCGCGTCGGTCAAGCGATCGAGGCTCAGCCGAGTGGCACCCCGTGGTGCGGGGCGGTGGATACGGTGAAGTGGAAGTTCCCCGACCCGACGGATTCTTCGAGCGTGCGCAGGACCATCCCGGGGTCGTCGTGGGGGCCCTGGGTGAAGGAGGGTTTTCCGTCGCGGCCGAAGCGGATCGCGCCTGGGCCCTCCCACGCTCCGAGATGGCCGCGTGCCCGCTCGAAGTCGCGGTGCGGGGCGAACCCCAGGCCGCGGGCGTACTCGACCGCGCCGAGCACGAGCTCGCGAGCGAGCTCGACCGGGGCCGGCACCCCGCCGGAGTCCCACGGGCAGAAGAACGTCCGCGCGAACGACGGCAGCTCGCCGCGGCGCATGCGCCGCGCCACCGTCGCCGGGCGCACACCGAGCGCGCGGGCGATTTCCTTCGGCGCGTAGCCCTCCGCGCGCAGCTCCCGGACGGCCCGCTCCAGCTCCTGATCGCTCATCGGCTGCTTGTACCCTGCCGGTCGGACGTAGCGAGCGATGCCTGTCCGGGGTGCGCGCAAGACTTCCGCTCATGGCCAGGAGCCGTCGTGAGGACAACCCACGGCGGCGGCGGTGCGCAGGGACGTCGAGGACAACCCTGCACTGCGGGCTGTGTACCTCGTCGTCCTCTGGCTGCTCGTTTGCGTTGCGGCTGCGATCGATCGCAGGACCGTCCGGGGCGGGCAGCGCCCGCGTCACCCGCGGGCCCGGCCCCACCACGCAGGTACGTTGTCTGCTGTGAGCGCCATTCGGCTCAGAAGATCTGCTTGTCGAGGAGTCCGGTGGACCGGCTATGAGGACCAGCCATCCGCCGATCTCGGCGATGATCAGGGTGATCATGAACAGATGTGTTCCTTTGGCGGGGTTGCGGTACTGGTTCTCGGTGTCTTCCCGTCAGCCGTGGAGGGCAAAGCTGACGATCGCCGCATAGAAGTAGAACGCTCATGCGGAGCGCTGTCCGTTCTTGAAGCTGTCGCGAACCGCGGCGTAGTGCGCGGCGAGCCCGACACCCCACCCGAGCAGCGCATAGATGAACCAGGGGTATGCCGTCCCTCCCAGCTGCCACTGCAGGACCCACACCGCGACGATCAGGATCTGGACGGCGACGAAGACCATCGCGTGGATCCGAAATCCCTTTCGATGGGCATGCGCCCACCGCTCGCTCCGGCGGTGTCGGGACTCCGTTTCCGCGCGCTCGGCGGCGCGCTCGAATGCATCGGTCATCAGTTTGCCTCCTTGGTTGTTGAGAGCCCGTCGAGACTCTCGATGTCGGCCGCCGCTCGTTGCAGGACGGCCGCTATGGCTTGTGGGTCCACTCGGCCCGAGAGCGGCGCAAGCCGCGCTCTGAAGCGGTCCAGCAGCGGTTCGAGCGAGTCCGCATTGCCAAACCGCGCGCCGGTGCGAACTTCGAGCGCTGCGAGTGCGTCGCGGCGTGCCTCGATCGCCTGCTCGCCGGCCGCGGTGACGCGATACGTGGTCTTGCCGTCGCGGGTCTGACCGTCGATCAGCCCCTCGGTATGGAGCGCCTCGATCGCGGGGTAGACGCTGCCGGGCGAGGGGCGATAGCGGGGTCCAAAGAGACGCTTCAGCTCGGCCATGATCTCGTAGCCGTGCCTCGGGCGCTCGGCGAGCAGTGTGAGCAGGACGAGCGGGAGCTCGCCGTGTCGGAAGAATCTCCTGGGCAACGCAACCGCTCCCTAGACCACCGCTACGCCGATCATCCCGGCGGTGGATTGCTTGCTGTGCTCTCGCCACCGCCGCTCGTTTTGGGAAAGCGAGTCTCGCGCCGTTGATGGGGCCGCTGCGGGGCACAGCGCGGTAGCGCTCACCGGTTCGCTGAGCCCCTTCAACGCGAGCGCACCGAGAGGCTCGAATGCATGAGCGCTCGGGGGGCCGGCGAGCCTGCGCACCGTCTCGGACACGACAACCTGCCCGCCCTGCGCCACGTCGCAAAGTCGCCGCGCAACGATCACCGGTCTGCCGAAGAAGTCGTCCTGCTCGCGCACGGCCTCGCCCATGTCGATCCCGATCCGCAGGGTCATTGGGTCCCCGCAGGCCGCCACTGCGCGCTGCATCGCCACGGCACACGCGACGGCCGAGCGCGCGTCGGTGAATGCCACCATCAATCCGTCGCCCATGCTCTTGACCTCGGTACCGGCGTGCTCGCTGATCGCCGTGCGCAGCAGCGCAAAATGCCGGCGGCGAAAGGCGTGCGCCACGTGGTCGCCGAGACGATCGAGCAACGCTGTTGACCCGACCACATCGGTGAACAGGAAGGTGTCGATCCGCGTCTCGTCGCGCTCATCCAATGCCTTGACCCCGGACGCTGTCGTCCTGTAGGAGATTGCGCCGTCGCGCGCCTCGCGCTCAATCAGGCCCTCAGCCTCCAGCGCCTGGATCGCACACTCGACCCGCTCCGGGGAAGGTCGATAGTCGCAGCCCACACGACGCCTGAGCCCAGCCGCGAGATCGTTGTGGCGCACAGGACGCTTCGCGCAGAGCGCCAGCAGGACCAGCAAGAGCTCACGGTAGCGATAAGTGCTCGACGACATCTGGCGGCCTTTCTGCAGGGCTTACGGAACAGTTACGAATACTATATCGAAACACTTACGAAGTCAAGGGGCCGATGTCCCCGGTGTGCAGCCAGCCGTCGGCGTCGATCGTCTCCGCCGTCTTCTCGGGGTCCTTGCGATAGCCGGTGCCGTCGAGGACGAGCACGCTCTGGAGCGCGGGCAGCCGCTCGCTGAGGCCGAGGAAGACCATCAGGTAGCCGAAGGCGCTAGGTTCCCGAGAGGGCCTTCAGCGGCGTCATGCGCGTGACCCTCCACGCGGGGTAGATGCCCCCGAGGACTCCGATCGCGACGCCGACCAGCAGCGCGCGGCCGAGCCCCCAGGCGGTGACCGAGGGGGAGACGTAGGCGCTGACCCCGAGGGCGCTGACCAGCAGGCCGCCGCCGATGACCCCGAACAGCAGGCCGAGCGCGGCGCCGAGCGTGCTGAGCGCGATCCCTTCGCCGAAGATCAGGGACGCGACGCGCAGCGGGGACCAGCCGACGGTGCTCAGCAGCGCGAGCTCGCCCTGGCGCTCCATGATCGACATCGCCATCGTGTTGGCGACGCTGATCGCCCCCACGATCAAGGCGATCACGACGATCACGAGGATCGCTTTGGAGATCAGCGTGCCGTTGGCGCCGGCCCGCAGTGCCTGCTGGGGGTCTGTGATCGCCTGGGTGCCCGGCAGCGCGTGTTCGATCGCCCGGCCGGCGGCCGACGCGTGCGCGCCCGGCGCGAGCTGCACCACGACGTCCGTCTCCTCGCCGGAGCGGCCCGTGAGCTGCTGGGCCTGGTCGATCGCCAGCACCGCGCCGGAGTCCTCGAACAGCACGCCCGAGTGATAGATCCCCGCGACCCGGTAGGCTCGTCCCTGGACGACGAGCGTGCCGCCGGGAGCCAGGTGCAGCTGTTCGGCGAGGCGGTCCCCGATCAGGATTTCGCGTTCGCCCGGTCGCGGGCGGCCACCCGCGACGATCACGAGGTTGTGGGTGAAGAAGCCGCTCGGATCGGCGCCGAACACGACCGCGCCGGGGGCGGAGGAGACCGTTTCGACCATCAGCAGCAGTGGCGTCGCGGCGGCGACGTCGGGCTGTGCGGCGATCTGCCTCACGCTCGCGGCGGGCAGGATCGAGGCTGTGGGGTCGGAGACGTTCGCCTGGAAGATGCCTAGCTCCGAGCCGCCGAGGTGGATGAGCTCGTCCGCCGTGTCCCGCAGGCCCTGGGTGAAGGACAGCAGCGCGACGATGGTGGCCACGCCGACGGCGATGCCCCCGGCGGTGAAGACGGTGCGCGCGCGGCTGCGCAGCAGGTTCGTCGTGATGATCGCGAGCATCGGTCCCCAAGCTCTAGGGCGCGGAGAGCGCCGCCTCGGAAGGGGACTGGATCTGCCCGTCGATCAGCGTGACCTCCACGTTCGCCCGCGCCGAGAGCGTCCCCAACAGCAGGTGGCGCTGGAAGATGAAGCCGACGAGCTCGCGACGGGCATGGGCTGGATGCGCCTCCTTCCAGATCGCTCGTCCGTCGATCAGGACCCGTCCCTCGTCGGGCTGCTCCAGACCGCCGATCAGGCTCAGGAGCGTGCTCTTGCCCGATCCCGAGCGGCCGGTCAGCGCGACGGCCTCGCCCGGATCGACTCGCAGCGACACCCCGCGCAGCGCACCGATCCGCCCGAAGCTCTTGCTGGCGTCATCGACCATCACCGCCGCCCCCGCCGGTCTGCTCATCCAGTTACCTGCACGGGGTAGTCCAGATCGATGGTCTTCGCACCCGAGACGATCACGGCGCGGAACGTCAGTGGGTAGCCGACCGCCGAGGAGGGCCATTTGAAGACGTCCGAGAAGTGCCCCGTGAAGGTGTAGTGGGAGCGATGGGCGACGACCTGGCCGCCGAACAGGTACTCGTAGCTCACGCTGGCCCACGCGGGGCGCCCGGCGCTTGAGACCGTGAACCGGATCGGCCAGGGGACCTCGACCTTGGGATGGTGGGTGCCGGCGTGCAGAGTGGCCGTCACCCCGCCTGAGGAGCCCATGACAATGCCGGTAGCGCCGCTGCTCGACGACACGGATGGCTGCGAGACCGTGGCTGCGCCGGTGGCGGCCTGCTGGGTGGGCGTGCTGGCCTGCTGGGTGGACTTGGCGGTAGGGGCGTGGGTGGATTTGGCGCCCGAGGACCCCCCGCAGCCGGCCAGGAGCAGAACGGCCGTCAATCCACTCAGAGCCCAGGGTGTGCGCGAGTGAGTCATTTGACCTTCTCCTTGATGGGATGAGCGTAGCCCGATCCTCGCCACTCTCCCCCACTCGAGCATCCGCGCGAGCTACTGCCGGCGGTGCGGCGTTTCACGGACATCGGGCCGGACCGATGGGAGCCGTAGTTCTTCCCGTCGGGGCTGCGGCTGGAGCCGGATGTGAGGTGTTCGCGGATGCGGGAGGCTCGGGTGATCGTGAAAGCCATATCTGCCGCCCCGCCTCGGTCTGCGACCGGGAGGGCCAAGACCAGTGAAGTGGAGACCGTCGGGTTGCGAGACGGCTCGTCTGTGACGATCCGTCCGGCGACTGCCGAGGACGAGCCGGCGCTGCGGTCGTTCCTGTCGGGGCTGTGCCTGGAAGCTCGGCGCCTGCGGTTCTTCAGCGGGGCGGCGAACATCGCCTCCGCGGCGCACCTGGCGAGCGCGGTGGACGCCGAGCATTATGGGTTGATCGCGCATGACGGAGTGGGCGCGGTCGTCGGTCACGCGATCTATGTCCAGCTCGAGGAAACGCGGGCTGAAGTGGCGGTCGAGGTCGCCGATCGCCTCCACGGCTGCGGCCTGGGAACGATCCTCATCGAGCGCCTGGCGGCCACCGCCGAGCGGCGGGGGATCACGCATTTCGTGGCTGAGGTGCTCTGCGAGAACCACGCGATGCTGGATGTCTTCCGGGAGGGTTTCGATGCGCGCGTGGTGGGCCGCGAGGGGCCCGAGGAGAAAGTTGAGTTCCCGACCTCGGGCTGGCGCCTGGCGCGCAGGCGCTTCGGCGAGGATGGCGGTGGCGCACAACGGGAGAGCGATACGCTCGCGGGTGCGTGAGCCGCTGTCATGAATGGCGAGCCTCATGTACGTGGTGAGAACTACGGAGTGGGTTCAGTGGGGAGTGCGCTGGCCGGCGAGCACCTCCCGCGCTTGACTGGTTGCACGTCTGCAAATAGGAGCGACCGAGGAGCGATGACCCGATGAGTGCTGCCACCGATGCCCCACTCCTTACCGGCGAGCCGGTACGTCCGTTCTCGCGTCTGAGTCGCGATGACGTCGCCTATGCGGGCGGCAAGGGCGCAAATCTCGGGGAGCTCACCGCCGCCGGGCTGCCTGTGCCCGACGGCTTCGTGGTCGGCGCCCCGGCCTACGCGGCGTTCTGCGCCGAAACGGGGCTGCGCGAGCGGCTGGCCGGGTTGCTGGACCGTGTGGACGTGGAAGACACCGCCGCCCTCCAGGCGGCGGGTGCAGCCGCGCGCGACCTGTTCGACTAGACCCCGATACCCGAGCAGCTGCGCCAGGAGATCCGCTCGCGCTACGAGCAGCTCGCGGGCGGGGGGGACGGCGGGGAGCGGATCCTCCCGGTGGCGGTGCGCTCCTCCGCGACGGCCGAGGACACCGCCGAGACCTCCTTCGCGGGGATGAACGAGACCTTCCTGAACATCCGCGGCGCGGATGCGGTAATCGACGCCGTGCGCCGCTGCTGGCGCTCGCTGTTCGGCGCGCGCACGATCTACTACCGGGGCGTGAATGGCTTCGCGCAGGCCGACATGGACATCGCGGTCGTCGTGCAGCGTCAGGTGAACTCGACGCGGGCCGGGGTGATGTTCACCGTCAACCCGGCCACCGGGGAGCGCGGGGAGCTCGTGATCGAGGGCTCCTTCGGCCTCGGCGAGGCGGTCGTCTCGGGCTCGGTCTCGCCCGACCGCTACGTGGTGGAGAAGGCGACGCTCGCGATCCGCCGCCGCGAGGTGCACCGCAAGGAGCTCGTGATCGAGTACGCCCCCGGCGGCGGCACCGCCCAGCGCGCCCTCTCCGAGGAGGAGGCGCTGGCGCCGGTGCTCGACGACGCTGAGGTGGTGGCGGTGGCCGAGCTCGGCCGGCGCATCGAGGAGCACTACGGCGCCCCGCAGGACACCGAGTGGGCGTTCGACCCCGAGGGCGCGCTGTGGATGCTGCAGAGCCGCCCGATCACCACGCTGCACGACGACGGCGCCGCCCCGGCCGTCGCGGCGGCCGAGCCCGCGGAGCCCCAGGCCGTGCTGCTGCACGGGCTGGGCGGGGCGCCCGGCAGCGCCGGCGGCGCCGCACGGGTGCTCGTCTCGCTCGCCGACGCCGCGAGCCTGGGCGAGGGAGAGGTGATGGTCACCCACATGACCTCCCCCGACTGGCTTCCCCTGATGCGCCGCGCGGCGGCGATCGTGACCGACTCCGGCGGCATGACCTGTCACGCGGCGATCGTCTCACGCGAGCTGGGAATCCCCTGTGTCGTAGGCACCGGCGAGGCCACGCGCGTGTTGCGCGACGGCGAGCTGATCACGGTGGACGCCACGCGCGGCGTCGTGTTGGAGGGTGTTCTCCAGCCCCCCCGCCCCTTGGATGCGGGCCCGCTCGCCGGTGGTCCGACTGCGGCGCCGGGCCCGGCGGCGGTCTCCGCGGGCGCGCTGGTGACGGGCACGCAGATCCTCGTGAACCTCTCCGAGCCCTCGCAGGTGGAGCGGGTGAAGGACCTCCCTGTCGATGGCGTGGGCCTGCTGCGCGCGGAGATGATGGTGCTGGAGGCGCTCGCGGGCGACCATCCCCGCACGCTGCTGGAGGAGGGCCGCGGAGAGGACTTCGTCTCCCGCATGGCCGACGGGCTGAGCGCTTTCGCCGTGGGCTTCGCGCCGCGGCCGGTGACCTACCGCACGATCGACTTCCGCACGAACGAGTTCCGCGGGCTGCGCGGGGGCGAGCGCTTCGAGCCGCAGGAGTCCAACCCGATGATCGGCTACCGCGGGGCGCTGCGCTACACGCACGAGCCCGACGTGTTCGCGCTGGAGCTGGACTCGGTGCGGAGGGTGTGGGACGCGGGGCAGCACAACCTGCACGTGATGCTGCCGTTCGTGCGCACTGCGCGGGAGCTGCGCCGCTGCCGCGAGCTGATCGCCGCCTCGGGCCTGCTGGAGCGCTCGGGCTTCGAGCTGTGGGTGATGGCGGAGGTGCCCTCGGTGCTGTTCAACCTGGCGCGGTACGCGGCGCTGGGGGTCGCGGGCATCTCGATCGGCTCCAACGACCTCACGCAGCTCCTGCTGGGCGCCGACCGCGACAACGAGGTGCTGGCGGAGACCTTCGACGAGCGCGACCCCGCCGTGACTGCCTACCTGCGCGAGCTGATCCCGCGCGCGCGGGAGCTCGGGCTGCGCACCTCGATCTGCGGCCAGGCTCCCTCGGTTCACCCCGAGTACGCCGAGCTGCTGGTGCGCGCGGGGATCGACGCGATCTCCGTGAGCGTGGACGTGGTGGACCGTACGCGCAAGCTGGTCGCGGCCGCCGAGCAGCGCGTGCTGCTGGACGCGGCGCGGGAGGGTGGCGTCATGCGCGTCCGCACGAGTGAGCGTCCCGCCGGCGAGCGTGCGGAGGCGTGAGGGATGTTCGAGGTGCGCATCCACGGCCGCGGCGGCCAGGGCGTCGTCGCCGCGGCGGAGATGCTGTCGCTGGCGGCGTTCGACGAGGGCCGCCACGCGCAGGCGTTCCCAAGCTTCGGCTCGGAGCGCATGGGGGCGCCGGTGGTCGCGTTCTGCCGGATCGACGACCACGAGATCCGCACGCGCGAGCCGGTGATGGAGCCGGACGCGCTGATCGTCCAGGACCCGACGCTGCTGCACCAGGTCGACGTGTTCGGAGGTCTGCGCCCGGAGGGCTTCATCCTGATCAACACCGCGAAGAGCTTCGACGAGCTCGGGATTGGGGACCTCGCGAAGGGCTTCCGTCGCGAGCGGCTGCTGACGGTGCCCGCGAGCGACCTCGCGCGTGAACACACCGGGCGGCTGGTTGCCAATGCCGCGCTGCTCGGCGGCTTCGTGGCGCTCAGCGGCCTGATCTCGCTCGACGCCGTGGTGGCCGCCATCCGCGAGCGCTTCGATGGGGCGGTCGCCGAGGGCAACGCGGCGGCCGCGCTGGCCGCCTACGCCTGGGTGGCGGACGAGGCGCAGCAGTTGAGCGGTGCGGCTGTGGAGGGAGGGTGAGCGATGCCGCGACAGCTTGAGGGCTCGCGCGCGGTGGCCGAGGCTGTGGCGCTATGCCGCCCGGAGGTGATCTGCGCCTACCCGATCTCCCCCCAGACGCACATCGTCGAGAACCTCGCGCAGCTCGTCAAGGACGGTGAGCTCGCCCCGTGCGAGTTCGTCAACGTCGAGTCGGAGTTCGCCGCGATGTCGGTCGCGATCGGCGCCTCGGCGACCGGCGCGCGCGCCTACACCAACGACCGCGAGCGGAACCGACATGAGCAAGTCCAGCCAGGCCACCCCAGATGCCGGCGGGCCATGCCTGGTCATTGGCTATGACCGCACCGACAGCGCGCGTCGGGCGGCTGCCTGGGCAGCGCATGAGCTGCCTCCCAGCGGGAAGCTCGTGATCGTGCACGCCTGCCGCGCACTGCACGCTCCGCCATCTCCGCTCTCGACCCCGCAGGAGCGACGCGATCTCGGCCGGGCGCTGATCGACGAGCTGCTGCTGGAGGGCGAGGACTCGATGTTCGACGTGAACATCCTGGCCGAGGTCTCAGACGACGACCCCGTCACCGCGTTGACCGACGCCGCAAGGCGCCACGGCGCCCGTGCGATCGTCGTCGGCTGCGAGCAGCACTCCCGGCTGCACAAGGCTCTCGGGACCGTCACCAGCGAGCTGCTGAAGACCTCGCCGGTTCCCGTCACCGCCGTGCCGTCGCGTCCCCATAACGTCGCCAACGGCTAGTCTGATCGGACCCTGATGGTTCCCAGAACGCGTTACGCGCGTAGTGGCGAGGCGACCATCGCATATCAGGTCGTGGGAGATGGGATCCTTGATCTGCTGTTCATGCCCGGCTGGATCTCCCAGGTCGAGCAGCTCTGGGAGTCGCCCGCCCTGCGTCGTCTGCTGGAGCGTCTTGCGGTGTTCAGCCGCCTGATCCTTTTCGACCGCCGCGGAACCGGATTGTCCGACAGCGTCGTCGGTGAGTCCTACTCTCTCGAGCAGGAGGCGCGCGATGCGCTCGCGGTACTGGATGCCGTGGGCAGTGAGCGGGCCGCGGTGTTCACCTACGGCTTGGGTGGGCCGGTCGGCGCGTTGCTCGCCGCCGATTGCCCGGAGCGGGTGGGTGCGCTGATCATGTATGCGTCCATAGCGCGCACGTCCTGGGCCGCGGACTACGACTGGGCGATGACCGTGGAAGATCGCGCCCGGTGGACCGAGCGCACCGTCGCCGCCTGGGGTGAGACCGACGGTCCCGGGCTCCCGGTGCTGGCGCCTTCGATGGCCGGCGACCCGACGCTTGCGGCGTGGTTCTCGCGCCTGCAGCGCCTGGCGGCAAGCCCCAGTGACGCCCGCATCCTCCTGAATGCCGCGGCCGACCTCGACGTGCGCGACACACTGCCACGCATCCGCGTTCCAACGCTGGTCATGCACCGATCCCGCGACAGCGCCTGGGACCCACGCCACTCGCGTTACCTGGCCGAGCACATCCCGGGCGCCCGCCATATCGAGCTGGACGGAGTCGACTCCCTCCCGTTCGTCGGCGACGGCGATGCGATCGTCGAAGAGATCGAGGAGTTCCTAACCGGCGGACGGGGCGGCGCAGAGCTGGCGCGGGCGCTGCTGACGGTGATGTTCACCGACATCGTCGACGCGACGGGGCGTGCGGCCGAGCTCGGCGACGGCCGCTGGCGCGATCTGCTGGCGCGCCACGACGAAGAGGTGCGCAAGGAGCTGCACCGCTTCGAAGGCCGCGAGGTCAAGACGGTCGGCGACGGTTTCCTTGCGACGTTCGCGGGTCCCCCGTCGCGCGCGCTGCGCTGCGCGCTGGCGATCACCGACGCCGCCCGCGGGCTCGGGATCGAGGTGCGTATCGGCGTGCACACCGGCGAGTGCGAGCTGATCGGCGAGGACGTCGGCGGAATGGCGGTCCACATCGCCGCGCGCGTGAGCGGGCTCGCGGACGCCGGCGAGGTGCTCGTCTCGGGTACGGTCTTCGGGACGGTCGTGGGCGGGCCGTTCACGTTCGAGGACCGCGGCTTTCACGAGCTCAAGGGCGTCCCCGGCCGCTGGCCGCTGTTCGCGCTGCTGCGGTGAATCGGCAGGATCGACCGACGCTTACGGTACCCACGGTGACGGTGAGCCGTGGTCAACCTTGCGGTTTGCATAGCGGATGCCGAGCTGGATGGCCTGCTCGAGGAATGCCTCGTCGAAGAGGATGTAGCTGAGCAGGTCGCCGTCGCCCTTCTCGGCGCGACCGAGCAGGGCGTGGGCCAGGCGGAAGTCGAGCTCGCGAATCGCCCTCCGGCCGTGGTGGCTCTCGGCGTAGAGGCGTGCGGCGAGCTTGCCCAGCTCGTGGCGTGTGCTGGGACCGACGAACAGGCGGGGGATGAGCCGCACCGTGGTTCCGTTTGCGTGCGCGTTGAGCTTGTCCAGCGTGTGTAGATCCTCCACCATGCCGTCCGCGAGCAGGCTGCCGAGCACACTGGCGATGCTGTCGATGACGTCCGGCGGGCGACGCTGGGTGGTCGCTGGGGGCGCGTCGGGGTAGGTGTCGGGATGGGTCGCCACCACCACGACGTGCGTCGCGCCGAGCGCGACCGCGGGGGCCAGCGGTGCGTTGAGGCGCACCCCTCCGTCGGTGTAGTAGGCGCCGTTGACCTCGATCGGGCGGAACAGGACCGGGATCGCGGAGGACGCCAGGACGTGCCTGAAGCCCACCGCGGTGGGGAGATAGTCGATCGCGCGACCCAGGTTCGTGAGGGGCAATGGCATGCCTGGGGCGAGGTCGGCGAACACGGTGGTGCGCTCGTGGGCATCGGTTGCCACAACTGCGAGCGCGTCGACCTTGCCGCCAGCGACGTTGCTTTGCAGCGCCTCGGCAAAGGGCGCGAAGGTCTGCTCGGCGAAACCGACGAGGGGTGTGGTGTCCAGCAGGTTTACCACGTGAGCAACCCCTACCAGCTGGCCCAGATATGTGGCTAGCGTGCTCGGCCCGCTGCGCAGCGGAGAGCGGAACACCTTGCGGATCGTCACGCTGCGCCAGAACTCGAGCAGCTGCTCGCCAGCCTTCGCGGCGGGCAGGTCCGCCGTCGCGGCGAGCAGCGTTGCGTTGATGGCGCCCGCGCTCGTGCCGACGTAGATCGTGGGGCGCAGCCCCTGCTCGTCAAGCCACGGAATGAGCACCGACAGGGCGCCGGCCTCGAACGCCCCGCGGGCGCCTGCGCCGGCGGCGACGACGGCCACACGCGGAGTGTCGTCTACGCCATGGCGCGCCATCGGGGAATGTTTGCATGTTTGGACGGGATTGACGTATCCAACCCAAGCGACACACTGGTCATCGCACTCGTGCCAGCCGCGCGGCGCGTTCTACTCGACGCGCTGAGGACTGGCGCTCATGGTGATCAGCACGGACTCGGTGACGTCTTCGAGCTCGCTCAGCGTGTTCTCGGGTGATGTGCTGAGGTCTGTGGGGGTCCCCGCGAATGCGAGATCGGGGCGAATGGTTTCGATCAGGTCGCGGGCGCTGCTCGCGCGTAGATAGTCCGGCATGTTTGCGAGCTCGGGTTGTTCGGACCATCGCAGTATGCGTCTGAGGGCACCGAGCATCTGGGGCCAGTCGCGGTGGGCTGGTAGTTCGTCGGGTTTGCAGCTGAGCAGGGCTGCCCACGCGGGGCGGTGCGCGGTGTAGCGCTGTTCGGCGGCGACGGTGAATGCGGACACCACCCCGGCCGTGCTCAGGCCGGCTAGGGCATCGTGGACGTTGCGCTTGGCGTAACCCGTGGAGCGGGCCAGC
Organism: uncultured Solirubrobacterales bacterium; assembly: GCA_963771915.1. GTDB lineage: Bacteria > Actinomycetota > Thermoleophilia > Solirubrobacterales > Solirubrobacteraceae > Palsa-744. Next base: position 2,335,789 of record CAVYVD010000001.1, read on the forward strand.
GTCTGGGCGTTGACCCACGGAGCCTCGATGGTCAGCAGGACGCGAACGACCTCGGCGCGGATGCCCACGCCGAGGATCTGGCGCAGTCGGAAGGCGAGGTTGATGGGTGTTGTCGGGTCGGGGGGGCGAGACTTGTGTGACGGGGAGAGGGGCGGACGCGACAAGCCGGCGGCAGCGAAGTCCTCGTCGGTTTCGTTCACGGGTCCCTCGACGCGGAACAGCGGTTGGAGGGTCGCGGGGGCCGATGTCGGCCCGTGACTGCTCAGACGTGCTCGGGGGCGCCGGTGGGCAAGCCATCCCAGGGCGGCTGTCGTGAGCGCGCTGTCGGTCTCGTCGATGCACATCGCTCGTAGGCGTCGGACGCTCAGCAGGGACTCGTTGACGAGCATCCAGTCCATCAGCTCGTCGAACAGACGGGGCTCCGCGCGCGCGACCTCGAGGGTGAACACGATCAGCGACTCGGGATCTTGCACCCACGGGCTGCGTCTGTGCGGCGTGGCAAGCAGCCCCATCTGGGCCCACTCATCCCACGCAAACGCTACGAGCCGGTCGCTGAGCCGGCGGCTAACGGTCGAGAGGTCCATCATCGACTCCGAAGTGGGCAAGGACACGTTCCAGCGCACTGCGATAGCCCTCCGACGGATCGTGAGTCCGGCTCCAGCGGGCGGCGTCGAGCAACTCCTGCTCGGTGGGCTGCAGCGTCGTCAGATCGTCGAGGTGCTTGCCCACGCCCTGGTCGACTGTCGCATAGAGCTTCAGATGAATCTGATCGACGCGGGAGGCGAACAGGATCTCGAGGGCGGGACCGTAGGTGCGTCGCTGTGCACGCTCGTAGAGGCCCTTGGGCAATCCGAGGTCGAGCAGCGAGGTGGGTCCTGGGTCATCGGACAGTCCGAAGTCGCGCGCCACGATGTGCGCGGCGTCGAGCAGGGCCGCGGGGAGCGGTTGCGCCGAGACCAACTCGCGATCCTCGACGATCGCGAGGATGTCGACGTCCCTCGTGGCGCGAGATACGAGCCCGAGTGCCAGCAGCGCCGAACCGCCGACTACGGCAAGCGTGTAGCGCTCGCCATGCGCCGCGAGCTGATCGCCAAGCGCATGAAGGAGATCCTTGGTGGCCCCGGTACTATCGATTATTATGTCAGACATCTCGATCTGGGATGTTATACATCACAGCACAAGAGCTGTGATGTCCGCCCGTTCGCGGCGAGCGGTGGCGGTTATGTTCTCGGATCTGATAACCTACCGGCGTGAGGTCTTTACTGGGTGACGTGCTGGAGAAGGCGGCGCAGCTGCAAGCGCTGGTCCCCGGGGCAGTCTTGGTCGGGGGATCGGCGGCAGCGCTCTACGCCCACCATCGAGAGTCGCTCGATCACGACCATGTGGTCGCTGATCTCGAGGAGCGCTTCGACTCGATCCTCGAGAACCTGGAGGCGCTCGGAGACTGGTCGACGGCCAGGGTCCAACCCGGGAAGATCATCTTGGGCGAGCTCGGTGGCATCGAGACCGGGGTGCGTCAGCTGCTTCGGGGCCGGCCGCTGGAGAGCACCGAGATCGAGGTGCAGGGCAGGCGGCTTCTCATACCAACCGCGGCGGAGATCCTGCGGATCAAGGCGTGGCTTGCCCTGAGCCGCAACCAGACAAGGGATTACCTGGACGTTGCGGCTCTCGCGGATCGCATGGGACTCGACGAGGCGGCCACTGTGCTGCGGGGCATCGACGACTACTACGCCGACCTCAACCGCAGGCCCGAGGCCGTGGCCACACAGCTCGTCAGGCAGTTGGCGGATCCACGACCGCGGGACGCCGAGGTCACCACTCAGCTGGCCAGCTACAAGGCGCTGGAGGAGCGCTGGCACGAGTGGTCTACGGTCAAGTCGGTGCTTGCGGACCTCGCGGCGAGGATGGCGCGATGACCGTGCACTTTCGCAACGTCGACTTCGACTCCACCGCACCGCTGGACCGGTGGCCAGCCGAGGCGATCGAGACGATCATCGATCGCGGCTCGCTGTCGGATTGGCGTCGTCTCGCCGATGCAATCCGGAATAACCCCTGGGGTCCCGCGGCGCGCACGGCTGAGACCGTGGCGACATGGGGCGAGCACTATGGCGTCGATGCGCTCATGACAGGCGTGATCCGCCACGCCCGCCAGGACATCGCCCTACACGGACGGTCCGAGTACGCTGCGCAAATCCGCTCCTGGCGTGCCCAGACAGGCTTGACGCTTCGCCAGTTCGCCCTGGCGGCCGGCACGTCGGCCTCCCGGCTCTCCGACTACGAGAACGCGAAGGTCGCTCCCACCACCGATGTGCTCGGCCGCCTCGGCCATGTCGTCGCCACATACGCACGCAGCCAGTAGCCCAGCCCGCGGGGCGGTGTGAGTTCAAGCTCCGTGGGCTGGGTGAGCTCCACGACGCCCAGTCGACGCCCGTGGAAGCAGCCAGCCACTCCGAGGTTCAGGGGCCACTACCCTCCTCTCAGCGATGCCCACCGAAGCCGAGAGCACAGCCGTGGCCGCCCACCCCGAGCCCGCCGCCAATCCCGAGCCCAGGTCCTCGGAGCGGCGTCCCGCGATCGTGGCCGTCGATGACGAGCCGGCGGTGCTGGCGGCGGTGAGCCGCGACCTGCGCCGTGGCTTCGGCGAGCGCTTCCGGGTGCTGCGTGCTCCGTCGGGTCCCGAGGCGCTCGAGATCCTGCGCGAGCTGCGCAAGCGCGGGGAGCGGGTGGCGATGCTGATCGCCGACCAGCGGATGCCGGGCATGCCCGGCACCGAGTACCTGGTGCAGGCCCGCAAGATCGTCCCCGACGCCAAGCGGGTGCTGCTGACCGCCTACGCGGACACCGAGGCGGCGATCGCGGCGATCAACGAGGTGGCGCTCGACTACTACCTGCTCAAGCCCTGGGACCCCCCGGAGGAGCAGCTCTTCCCGGTCGTCGAGGACCTGCTCACGACCTGGGAGGCGGGGGCGGCGCTGGAATCCGGCGGCGTGCGCGTGGTGGGCCACCGCTTCTCCAAGGAGTCCCACGAGGTGCGCGACTTTCTGGTGCGCAACCGCGTCCCCACGCGGTGGCTGGACGTGGAGCGCGACGGGGAGGCGCGCGAGCTGCTGCGGGTCGCCGGGGTCGACGCGGAGCGCCTGCCGGTGGCGCTGCTGGAGGACGGCACGGTGCTCGAGCGCCCCACCATCCTGGAGCTGGCGGAGCGCCTCGGCGTCGCGGGGACCCCCGCGCAGGAGCACTACGACCTCGTGGTCGTCGGCGGCGGTCCCGCGGGGCTTGCGGCCGCGGTCTACGGCGCCTCCGAGGGCCTGCGGACGGTGATGGTCGAGCGCGAGGCCCCGGGTGGCCAGGCGGGGCAGTCGAGCCGCATCGAGAACTACCTCGGGTTCCCCGCGGGGTTGAGCGGCTCGGACCTCGCGCGCCGCGCGACCGATCAGGCGCGGCGCCTGGGCGCCGAGCTGCTCACCGTCCAGGAGGCGGTCGGCCTGCGCGTGGAGGGCGCGGCGCGTCTGGTGGCGCTCAGCGGCGGCGGGGTGCTGAGCGCGAGCTGCGTGCTCGTCGCCTCCGGGGTCTCCTATCGCCAGCTGGAGATCCCCGGCTTCCCCGAGCTGACGGGCGCGGGCATCTACTACGGGGCGGCGGCGACCGAGGCGCGCGCGTGCTCCGAGCAGCACGTGGTGGTCATCGGCGGAGCCAACTCCGCCGGGCAGGCCGCGGTCTACTTCGGCGGCTACGCCGCGCGGGTGACCGTGCTCGTCCGGGGCCCCTCACTGGAGAAGTCGATGTCGCACTACCTCATTGAGCAGATCGCCGCGCGCACGAACATCGAGGTGCGCACCGGTACCTCGGCGCTCGCCGCCGAGGCCGAGGGGGGGCGCCTGCGGCGGCTGCGCATCCAGGGCCCCGGCGGCGAGGAGACCATCCCGGTGGACGCCTGCTTCGTGTTCATCGGGGCCTCCCCCTGCACGGAGTGGCTGGAGGGCGTGGTGGCCCGCGACGAGCGCGGCTTCATCCTCGCGGGGCGCGACGCGCAGAGCGACGGCTGGCCGCTGCAGCGCGAGCCCTACGTGCTGGAGACTACGGTCCCCGGGGTGTTCGTCGCCGGCGACGTGCGCGCGCGATCGGTCAAGCGCGTCGCCTCCGCGGTGGGGGAGGGCTCGATGGCGGTCTCGCTGATCCACGAGTACCTGGGCGAGGCGTGAGCGCTCGTGTCGCCACCGGCGCGCCGGTCCTCTGGGAGGGGGCCGGCCGCCCCCGTGGTCCTCGCCGCTCGCGGTGGCGGCGACGGTGGGTGTGATGACCGACGCGCCGGTCACGGTGGAGGAGCTGCGCACCGTCGACCTCTTCGACGACCTCGACGAGCGGGAGCTCGCGGAGTGGGTGGCGCTCGCGCATCCCCACCACGTGGGCCCGGGCGAGGTGATCGTCGATCAGGGCCAGCCCCCGAGCGGCCTGCGACTCCTGCTGGAGGGCGAGGCGCAGGCGCTGCTCATGGAGGGCGGCCGCAGCGAACCGGCCGGCCTGCAGCGGGCGCCGACGTGGATGGGCGCGATTGCGGTGCTCACCGGCAAGCCGCTGGGGGTGCGCATGCAGGCGCGGACCGCGTGCCGGCTGGCGGTGGTCGCCGCCGAGGACTTCCGCCGCCTGGCGTTTGCGCAGCCCTCGGTCCACCGGCGGGTGATGCAGCAGGTCGCCCCGGTGACGGGCCGGGTCACGGCGATCGAGGCCAACCGCGAGCGCCTCGCCTCGCTGGGCACGATGGCGGCGGGTCTCGCCCACGAGCTGAACAATCCCGCGGCCGCGGCGCGCCGCGCGGCGGCCCAGCTCACGGAGGCGCTCGACGCGATCGGCCCGGCGCTGGGGGCGTTCGTGGAGGCGGGGATCGAGCGGGAGGAGGCGGAGCAGCTGCTCGCGCTGCAGCGCGAGGCGATCTCCCGCGCGGCGCACGCCACGGCGCTCGACGCGCTCGACGCCTCCGACGCCGAGGAGGAGCTGCTCGGGCGCCTCGAGTCCCTGGAGGTACAGGAGCCCTGGCGCCTGGCCGAGCCGCTGGCGGCGGCGGGCGTGGATCAGGTGTGGCTCGAGCGCGTGGCTGAGCTCGCGGGCCCCGCGACGGGCGCGGCGCTGCGCTGGGTCGCGGCCACGCTGACGGCGGGCCGGCTGGCGGCGGAGCTGGAGGAGTCCACGGAGCGCATGTCGGGGCTGGTGGGGGCGGTGAAGTCCTACGCCTACATGGATCGCGGGGGCCTCGTGGAGGTGGATCTGCACGAGGGCCTGGAGACCACGCTGACGGTGCTCGGGCACAAGCTCAAGCACACCGGGATCGCGGTGGTGCGCGACTACGACCGCACGCTGCCCCGGCTCACGGTCCGCGGGTCGGAGCTCAACCAGGTGTGGACGAACCTGCTGGACAACGCGATCGACGCGCTGGGGGAGAGGGGAACAATCGCGATCTCCACGCACGCCGACGGCAGCTGTGCGGTGGTCGAGATCGCCGACGACGGCCCCGGAATCCCGGATGACCTCGCGGGGCGGATCTTCGATCCGTTCTTCACCACCAAGGACGTGGGGCAGGGCACGGGGCTCGGACTGGCCACCGCACGGCGCATCGTGGTGGACCGCCACGACGGCTCGCTCACCCTCGACTCCCGACCCGGCCGCACCGTCTTCCGCGTGCGCCTCCCCTTCGCACCTGTGGACGCACGCACAACGACCCCCCGACCGGGAGCCCCGCGAGCATGAGCGGCGCGGAGATCGGCCTGGCCCTCTCGGTGTTCCTCGCGTGCACCGTGGAGGCGGTGGAGGCGCTGACGATCGTCCTCGCGGTTGGCACCACGCGCAGCTGGTCCTCGGCGATGAGCGGCGTCGGCGCCGCAACCCTCGCGCTGGCCGCGATCGTGGCGGCGCTCGGCCCGGCGCTCACGTCGCTGCCGATCGATGTGCTGAGGGTCCTCGTCGGGGGCCTGCTGCTGATCTTCGGCCTGCAGTGGCTGCGCAAGGCGATCCTGCGCGCGGCCGGCCTGAAGGCCAAGCACGACGAGCTCGAGATATTCCGCGAGGAGAGCGAGGCGGCCCGCGCCGCGGGCACCCGGCGCTCGGGCTTCGACGGCTACGCCTTCACGATCTCCTTCAAGGGGGTGCTCCTGGAGGGCCTGGAGGTGGCGTTCATCGTGCTCACCTTCGGCGCCAACCAGAACCGCGTCCCGCTGGCTGCCGCCGCCGCGGGGCTCGCCGTGCTGCTCGTCCTCGCCGCGGGTGCCGCGGCGAGGGCTCCACTGGCGAGGGTGCCCGAGAACACGATGAAGTTCGCCGTCGGTGTGATGCTCAGCTCCTTCGGGATGTTCTGGGGGGCGGAGGGAGCGGGGGCGAGCTGGCCGGGCGGCGACGCCGCCCTCCTCGCGCTAATCCCCGGGCTCCTGATCGCAGCGAACGCAATGGTGTGGGCTCTGCGCCGTGCGGTGCCCCCGCTCGCCGAGGATCGGGTCGTGCCCGCCGATGCCCACGACCGGTCGACGGTGGGCGCATGACACGCGTGCAGGGGTTCCTCGCCGGCGTGTGGGAGTTCGTCATTGGCGACGATTGGCGGACAGCCCTGGGGGTGGTGCTGGCGCTGGGGCTCACCGCGCTGCTCGCCGAAACCGCCCTCTCAGCCTGGTGGCTGATGCCGCTCGCCGTGCTCGGCCTGCTGGCGCTCTCGATCCGCCGCGCCGCGCGGGGGGCCTCGAGGAGAGGATGAGCTCCCTCCCGCCGCGGTTCGACGAGTGGGAGATCGAGCTCCACGGGCGCCGCGTGGTGTACAGAATCGCCCGCCCGCCCGCGGGCAGCGGACCGCCGGTGGTGCTGATCCACGGGATGCTCAACTCCTCCAGCCACTGGCGGTCGGTGGCGCTGAACCTGGCCGGCGAGCACACGGTGATCGCACCGGACCTGATCGGACACGGCGACTCCGCGGCGCCCCGGGGCGACTACTCCCTGGGGGCGCACGCCTCCAGCATCCGCGACCTGCTTGCCGCGATGGGGATCGAGCGCGCGAGCATCGTCGGGCACTCGCTGGGAGGGGGGGTGGCGATGCAGTTCTTCTACCAGTTTCCCCAGCGCACCGAACGGCTTGTGCTGGTCTCCTCCGGTGGCCTTGGCCATGAAGTCAGCCCGGTGCTGCGCACCGCCGCGCTGCCCGGCGTCTCCGCCCTGCTCTCGCTGACCATCCATCGGCGCCTGCTCGGCGCGCTGAGCGACACCGGCCGGCGCCTGCGCGAGCGCGAGGTGCGCCTCGGCGTGCACCTGCAGGCGCTGGCCCGAGCGTTACGTCCGCTGGAGAGTCCAGAAGCGCGTCAGGCGTTCCTGCAGACGCTCCGTGCGGTGATCGACGTGCACGGCCAGCGGGTCAGCGCGACCGACCGTCTGTACCTGCTCGAGTCGATGCCCACGCTGATCGTGTGGGGTGAGCGCGACAACACGATCCCCCTCCTGCACGGACGCCGGGCGCACGAGGCGATCCCGAACAGTCACTTCAGGACTCTGCCCCGCGCCGCGCACTTCCCCCACCTCGAGGACCCGGACGGGCTCTCCGAGGTGCTGCGGGAGTTCATCCAGGGCACCCGGCCGGGCAGGATCGACGACGGCGACTGGGGCGCAGTGCTCTCCAGGCGCTCGCCACCCAGACGCGTCGGCGAGGCCGCGGCGTAGTGTGCCGGCTGTTCGGCATGAGCGCCGGAGGCAGACGGGCGCGGGCGACCTTCTGGCTGCTGGGCGCGCCGGACAGCCTCGCGGTCCAGAGCCATCGCGAGCCGGACGGGACGGGCCTCGGGTGGTTCGACGAGCATGGCGCCCCGCACGTGCGCAAGCAGCCGATCGCGGCGTACGGGGATACGGAGTTCGGGCGGGAGGCGCGGGAGGTCTCTTCCAGTACGTTCGTGGCCCACGTCCGCTTCGCCTCCACGGGGTCCCTGGAGGTGCGTAACACCCACCCGTTCGAGCAGGAGGGGCGGCTCTTTGCGCACAACGGCGTGATCGAGAATCTCCAGCGGCTCGAGGCCCACCTCGGGGAGGAGCTCGCCCTGGTGCGTGGGGACACCGACTCCGAGCGCTTCTTCGCGCTCATCACCCGCGAGATCGCCGCCCATCGGGGCGACGTCGGCGCGGGCATCGCCGCGGCGTGCGAGTGGGTCGCCGCGAGCCTTCCGCTGCTCTCGATCAACCTCATCCTCGCCACCGAGCAGGGCCTGTGGGCGCTGCGCTACCCGCAGACCCACGAGCTCCACGTCCTCGAGCGGGAGCCGGGCTCGGCGCTCGAGCATTCCAGCAGCCTCGGCAGCAGGGTCCGCTCCGAGCACGGTGCGAGCCGGCCGCTCGTGGTGATCGCCAGCGAGCGCATGGACGAGGATCCCCGCTGGCGGGCGCTCGAGTCGGGGGAGCTCCTGCATGTTGATCACACCCTGCGGGTGACCACGCGCCGGATCCTCGACGGACCTCCCGCGCGGCCTCTGACACTCGAGGATCTGGGTGCGCGGGCGCGCGCGTCGCAGGCATACGGGCCGGGAGGGTCGGCTGGGGGCTGAGCCTCGACGCCGATCTGGGGTGCAGGGAGACGGCTCCGTGGTCTCTCCTGAGGATTACCGGGGTAGCCACCGATGGCCCGTGCTCGCGTTTCCCTATGGTGTGCACGAGATGCCCGGTCGCAGTCTTCGCATAGTCAGTTTCGCGGGTGTCCCCCATAGGAGCGAGCCCTTGTTCGTCGAACCGATAAGGAGACCCTGATGTTCAAGAACGTGCTGGTCGGAGTGGACGGGACACCCCACGGGCGCGACGCCATCGCGCTCGCCTCGCGTCTCACGGATCCCCTGGGCAGGCTGACGCTCGCCAACGTGCGCAACGACCTGCTCAGCCCACTGCACGCCGTGGCACCCGGCGCCATCCCGACCGAACACGAGGCATCCCACGGCCTGCTCGAGCAGGAGCGAGCCGGCGCCGGTGTCGAGGCGGAGCTCGTGAGCGTCCTCTCGGTGAGCCCCGGAGCCGGCCTGCACAAACGGGCCGAAGAGCAGCAGGCGGACCTGCTGGTGGTCGGCTCCAGCAGGCACGGGCCCTTCGGCCGCGTCATGCTGGGCGACGACACCCGCGCTGCGCTGAACGGCGCTCCGTGCGCGGTCGCGGTCGCCTCACGCGGCTATGCAGAGCACCCCACCGCGTTGGAGAAGATCGGCGTCGGCTATGACGACTCACCGGAGAGCAGGGCGGCCCTGGCCGCCGCACGCGAGCTCGCGGCGCCGGCCGGGGCCAGCGTACTCGCGTTGCAGGTCGTGCCGATCACAAGCTTCGCCTACGTCGGAGTCGTGCCCCCCGCGGTGGGGGCGGGCATCGATGAGTCGCTGCGCGAGGCCAACGCTCGCCTGGGGGAGCTGTCCGGCGTGGAGGGCCGTGCCGTGTACGGGCTCACCGGCGAGGAGCTCGCCCAGTTCGGCGATCACGTGGATCTGCTCGTGGTCGGCTCCCGCGGCTATGGGCCGATGCTGCGCCTGGTGCTCGGCAGCACCTCGGCCTACCTGGAGCGCCATGCGCGCTGCCCCCTGCTCGTGCTGCCCCGCGTCGGCTCGGGCAAGGTCGAGGCGAGTGCGATGTCCGCCGAGGATCAGGCCGAGACCCCGGCGAGTGCGACCAGCTGAAAATCGGCCGGCAGCGCGGGGGATGATCCCGTGACGCAGACACCGCATCCGCGGCGTACCGGTGCGGTCGACTCGATCGCCGAGCGGCCGTTCGGTCCTGGGGACGACGACGTGCGCTTCGCCGACCGCCGCGACGCCCTAGTGCCGGGTCGCGTGATCCTGCGCCCGCTTGTCGAGAGCGTGAGCCACATACCTGGAGACCGGCTGTGTCGATGATCGAAGTCGAGGGGGTCACGAAGCGGTTCGGCTCGACGCAGGCGCTCGTGGGCTTCGACCTCGCTGCCGAGGAGGGCAGGGTGCTCGCCCTGCTGGGCCCCAACGGGGCGGGCAAGACGACGCTCGTGCGAATCCTCGCGACGCTGCTGAAGCCCGACGGCGGCCGCGCCACGGTGGCGGGGTGCGACGTCGTCGGCGATGCCGCTCGGTTGCGCACCTTGATCGGTCTGACCGGCCAGTTCGCGGCGGTCGACGAGCTGTTGACCGGGCGCGAGAACCTCGAGCTCGTCGGGCTCTTCTACCACCTGAGCAGGGCCGAGCGCCGCGGCCGCGCCCAGGATGTGCTGGAGCGCTTCTCGCTCGTGGACGCCGCCGAGAAGCTCGTCAAGACCTACTCGGGCGGGATGCGCAGGCGGCTCGACGTCGGGGCCAGCCTGGTCGGCCGCCCGCGGGTGCTGTTCCTGGACGAGCCGACCACGGGCCTGGATCCCCGCACGCGCAACGACGTGTGGAGCTTCGTCGAAGAGCTCGTCGCCGACGGCACGACGGTGCTCCTGACGACCCAGTACATGGAGGAGGCGGAGCACCTCGCGCATCGCATCGTGGTGATGGATGCGGGCACGGTCGTCGCGCAGGGGACCGCCGGCGAGCTCAAGGAGCGGCTCGGCGGCGACGTGCTCGAGGCGCGCGTGGCGAACGCAAGCGACCTCGGCAGGGCGGCTGATCTGATCGCGCGGCTCGGGGAGGGCGTACCCCGTGTCGACGTCGAGGAGCGGCGCGTGAGTATGCCCACCAGGGGCGCCACGCAGGTGCTCATCGCCGCCGGCCAGCGCCTGCAGCAGGACGGAATTGTGCTCGCGGACCTCGGCATCCGCCATCCCTCGCTCGACGAGGTGTTCCTGTCGCTCACCGGCAACGCAGCCGGCGCGCAGGCCGGCGGCGCGGACACCGATGGCGGCGCGCCTCGCACGCCCGACGTCATGCCTCGCGCGCCCGACGCCGCGCCCCAGCCCCGCGCGTCTGGCGCCGCGCCCCAGCCCCGCGCGCCCGACGCCGCGCCCCAGCCCCGCGCGTCTGGCGCCGCGCCCGAGCGCCAGCCCGCGGCCATGCGAACTGCGCCACATGCGCCGCGGTTGAGCGCGGCGGGCGCCCGCGACACCGGGGGCGTGGCCAGGCGCAACCTCCTGCGCATCGTTCGCAACCCCCGGCTGCTGGTGATCTCGGCGGCGCAGCCGGCGCTGCTGCTCGTGCTCTTCCGCTACGTCCTGGGCGGCGCGATCCACATCCCCGGTGGCAGCTACGTCGACTACGTCGCCCCCGCGGTCTTCATCGAGGCGGTGATGATCGGGGGCATGGCCACCGCGATCGGGTTGGCGGACGACCTGGGCAGTGGGATCATCGACCGCTTCCGCAGCCTGCCGATGGCCCGCTCGGCGGTTCTCGCCGGTCGCACGCTCGCGGACCTCAGCCGCAGCGTCTTCTCGCTGGCGCTGATGGTCGGCCTGGGGCTGCTGGTCGGATTCAGCTTCCACGGCGGCATCGGCGCGATCGTCGGGGGCCTGGTGCTGGTGATACTTTTTGGGTACAGCTTCTCGTGGGTCTACGCCACGATCGGCCTGCTCACGAAGGACCCGGAAACCGCCCAGGTCGCGGGCATCCTGCCGTTCTTCGTCCTCGTCTTCGCCAGCTCGGCGATCGTCCCGGTAGCCACGATGCCAGGCTGGCTGCAGCCCTTCGCGCGCCACCAGCCGGTGAGCATCACGATCAACGCGGTGCGCGCGCTGCTCCAGGGGGAACCGACCCACCACTGGGTGTGGCAGTCGCTCGCGTGGTCGGCGGGGATTCTCGTGGTGTTCTTCACAATCGCGGTACGCCTGTATCGCAACGCCGCATCCTGAGCCCGCCGCGACAGCCCCACTCGAGGGCTGCCCCGCCGAGTCGACGGCACGATGGGCCTGCCGGGCGCGAGGCTCCACTCGTCTGGACGTAGCGCCGAGCGAGCGGCACGACGGTCAAGAGTTCCAACGATCCTTCCGATGCCTGGCAAATGGAACTGTCCCTCGACAGTCGGCGCTTCCCTGCGGCGCTGGGGGCCGTCGTGCTCGTGACGGGCCTGGCGGGGATCTGGATCGCCCTGCGCATCGGCGGCGCCCGGGCGACGCTCTGGGTCGACGACGCCCTCACCCCGCTGGCGGCGCTGACGGCGTGTGTGCTGTGCTTCCGCGCCCGCGCCCGCACTCGGCAGGGTGAGCGGATACGCCTGTTTTGGCTGCTGCTGGGATGCGCGACGGCGTCCTGGACGTTGGCCGAGGTCGTGTGGGGCTACTACGCGTTGATCCTCGACGTGGAAGTGCCCGTGCCCTCCTTGGCGGATGTCGGCTACCTCGCGGCGATCCCGCTCGCGGTCACGGCGCTGGTCGTGCATCCGGCGACGCGAGGCGGCGGCATGCGCAAGGCCCGCTGGGTGCTCGACGGCCTGGTGCTCGCCACAGCGTTGCTGTTCCTCAGCTGGACGCTCGTCCTCGGCCCGTTGTGGCGCAGCGCCGACCTCAGCACGTGGGCGGGTGTGGTGACGCTGGCCTATCCGTTCGGCGACGTGGTGATCGTCTTCTGCATCGTGCTCGCGATCCGCGGCATGACCGGTCAGGACCGCTTGTCGCTGTGGTGCCTGCTGGGGGCCCTGCTGGCGATGGCGCTGTCGGACAGCATCTACAGCTACCTCACCGAGGTCGCCGGCTACAGCAGCTCCAACGCGAACCCGATCGACGCCGGTTGGATCGCGGCGTATCTCGGGATCGCGCTGGCCGCATTCTGTTCGCGTCCCGGCGGCGCCGTGGTGCCGGGGGAGCGGCGCTTCGAGCCGGCGCTCGTGTCGCTGGTGGCCCCGCTGCTGCCGGTGCTGCTCGCGCTGGGCGCCGCGGCCGTGGAGATCAGGCTCGGCCATCGCCTCGACCACGCCGCGTGGTTGATGGCGTTCATCCTGATCGCGCTGGTGCTGGCGCGCCAGGCGCTGATGGTGATCGAGCTGCTCAAGCCCGGCCGCGACGGGCGGGCCGGCGTGATGCAGCGGCTCGCGAACGTGGCTGTGGGTGGCGCGGGCGCCGAGGAGCGATCGGGTTCCCCTTATCGGGTGGGTCGCCCGTGAGCCCCCTCGACTTGAGCGCGGGGTCGTCTGGGAGCATGGGGTTCACACCTGGAGGCTCACCGGACGTACGGTTGATCCGCCCGGCCACGCCGACCTACATGCCGCCCCCGATGCCGCCGGCCGTCGGGAGGCACACCGATCGGATGAGCGCCCTGATCGTGATCGCGCTGACCCTCGCCTGCACCGCGCTGGCTCTCTACGACCTGGTCCTGCTCGCCTCGGGCGCCTGAACAGGCGGCCTCTCCCGGAGGCCATCTGAGGCTGCGTTGCTCACCACTCGACCCCGGCTAAGGCGCCGTGAGCGATCGGTATCGCATTGTCGATATGTCCGATTCATCTTTATTATTTTCAGATATACAGAAGTTTATGTAAGTGATAGGCTACGGGTCGATGACATCCACCCTCCCGTCTAGGTTGAGTTTGCGCTCAGGAGGGCGCGTAGTCGCGATGCGATGGTCTCCATCTCGCTGGCCGGGGGCGTGTCGCCGCGATCGAACATGGCGACTTGAAGATGAGGGCCGAACAGATCGCTGGGGCGATCCGCAGCGATTGGCTGCAACACCCAGTGGATGTGCACAGGCGTACCGCCTGCGTGCGACCAGAGCGTCACGTAGAGCTGTTCTGGCTTCAGTAGCGTTGCCAGCGCTCGGGCGGCGCGCTGGATCAGCGGGCCTAACTCCTCGGCCTCCATGTCGTTGAGGTCCCAGACGTGGGTAACGTGGCGGATAGGCTTGACGATGAGCGTTCCGACGCCGAGCGGTCCAACGCAATGCTCGACGACCCAGTACGGCGTCTTGTGGATTCGGCCCCAGGCAGCTCGCGTTCGCCCGATGTGAGTTCGCACGCCAAGCAGCCGTTCATGAGGCCGAAGCGTATTGGCTCTCGCTGACGGCGACGATGGCGGAGGTGCAGGAGGAGCACCCCTCCGAGTGCGGGTACCACAGCAACGAGGCCGTAGATCCCGAACTTCGCGATCGCACTGTTCGCCGACTGCCCGACGAAGTAGGCGGTCAACCCAACGCCCGTCGCCCAACAGACCCCCCCGAGTACGTTCCACATGAAGAACGTGCGCCAACGCATGCGGTTGGCGCCGGCCAGCCATGACGCCCACGTGCGCAGGCCAGGAATGAAGCGCCCGAGGAACACCGCCGCCGGCCCGTGGCGCTCGAAGAACGGCTCGCCAATCTCCAACACCATCAGGCGGTGGCGGTAGAAGAGGCCGGGTCGCTTGAGCAGCCACCGCCCCCCTTGCGGCTGATCTGGTAGCCGATGTTGTCACCCACGATCGCCGCCAGCGCCGCCACCGCGATCACGATCTCGATATGCATTTTGCCCCGGCTGGCCAGCACGCCGCCCACGATCAGCGCAGTCTCGCCCGGAACCGGCACGCCGCCCGCGTCAGCAATCACCAACAGGAAGAGGATCGGGTAGCCCGAGACTTCGACGAGGTGGTGGACATCAATCAGCGAGGCGAGCATCGCTCAGCGCCGGCCAAGGGGCGGGGGATCGACAGCGATGGCCATCACCTACCTAGCCGCAAGTTTTTGAGGGAGGAGACGATGCCCAAGCTAGTGTCCCGCGCCGTTAATTCGTTGTAGAAGTCGTGATAGGGACTGGAGGATTTGCTCTGCGGTCTTGGTCCAGATGAATGGCTTGGGGTTCTCGTTCCATGCTGTTACCCAGTTGCGGATGTCTTTCTCCAGCGCCTGCACGCTGCGATGGTCTGAGCGCCGTAGGAGATCGTCGGTGAGGTAGGCGAACCATCGCTCGACCTGGTTGATCCAGCTGGAGTAGGTCGGCGTGTAGTGCATGTGAAACCGAGGATGCTGCTCCAGCCAGCGTCTGATCGCGGGGCTCTTGTGGGTGCCGTAGTTGTCGCAGACGAGGTGCACGTCGAGGTGCTCGGGGACCTCGCTGTCGATCTTGTGGAGGAACTTCTTGAACTCGATCGTGCGGTGTCGGCGATGCAGGCTCGAGATCACCGATCCATCAGCCGTGTTGAATGCGGCGAACAGGCTTGTGGTCCCGTGCCGCAGATAGTCGTGGGTGCGCTTCTCGCACATCCCGGGCATCATCGGGAACGCCGGCTGGGAGCGCGCGAGGGCTTGCACCTGGCTCTTCTCGTCCACGCTCAACACGACCGCCAGCTCGGGCGGGTTGAGGTACAGGCCGACGATGTCGTACACCTTCTCCACGAACAACGGGTCAGTGGACAACTTGAACGTGTCAGTGCGGTGCGGCTTGAGATCAAACGCCCGCCAGATCCGCCCGACCGTCGAGGCCGAGATCCCCGAGCGCTCGGCCATCTTCGCGCGCGACCAATGCGTTGCGTTCTCCGGCGTGGACTCAAGCGTCGCGACCAACACCTCCTCCACCTGCTGGGTGGTGATCGTCGCCGGCCGCCCAGGCCGCGGATCATCCGAGAGCCCATCCAGGCGCAACTCACAGAACCGCCTACGCCACTTACCAACCGTCGGCGCCGAAACCCCACACCGTCGTGCGACATCCGTATTCGGGTGACCCTCCGCGCACGCGAGCACGATCCTTGAGCGCAACGCCAACGCTTGGGAAGACTTCCTACGGCGCTCCCACCGCACGAGCTGCTCACGCTCCTCGCCGGTCAACTCCAACACCTGCTTCGGCCGTCCTGTTCTGGGCATACCACAGGATACCACACTTACTAAAGGAACTTAAGACGGAGGACACTAGTGACGAACGATACGAAGCCCTGTGACTCTACCAAGTCGGACTCGGGTGTTCCCGGGCACCACCACCCACAGAAGACTAACGCGGACAACTGTCATAGTGGGGGAACGATTCAATCCTATTTGCGGCCCCGGGCCGCTGGAGCAAATCGTCGCGGCGTGGCCTGGATAGTAGCACTGACGCCGCAGAAGGGAGGCCCCGATCGGGGCGCACCGAAGGCAGCGGCACAAGTGCCGGCAGGACGGTGAACCCGGGGCGGCTGTGTGACCACGAACGTTGAAGGAGCTGCGATGTAGAAGATTGGGTGTTCTGGATGCGGTGCTGCACTGGAGATGGAGGGGCCAGCGTTTGGGTTGGTGGTCCTCCGCAGTCGCCCTGCAGGGGGAGGCTGCTAACCACCGCAAGGTGCGCTGGTTAAAGAGCCGGGGTGCTGAGCGTTGCGGGAACGGCGCGTCTTTGAGCGCGTCAGGTGTCGGCCAAGAAGGCGAACGTGAGTGAACCGCTGATGACGTGTCGAAACGGGAAAAATGACATCTAAACCGGGGCAGAGCCGTAGCTCCGGGATTGAGCCTGACGGGTGCCTGTTGATTGGTCAGGTGGTGTCCGGCGTGGAGGCGGCGCGAGCTTGGTCGGGGCTCTGGTGTGGAACGTGGGAACCTGTCGCCGCGTGCTCGCGGCTGGCCAGTGGCTTTCGAGCCTGCGGTCGGGCGTGGACGGGAGATCCTCAAGCGGGCGAAACCGTGAGGGGCTGAGTACCGATGCGTGGCACAGGGGCGGACCGCCCCGTGGTAGCTGTGAAGCCTGGTAATGCGGGTGGAGCGAAGGGGGCGGGTCATCCTGGCTTGTTCGGTGGTCAACCGTGATGATGCGGGAGGAGCCGGCGAGCGAGCTGAAGCTGGACGGCAAGCCGTTTGAGATTTCCAAGTGGCTGGTCTGGGAGGCGTGGCTGAAGGTCAAGGCCAACAAGGGAGCTGCGGGTGTCGATGAGGAGTCGATCGAGGAGTTCGAGAGGAACCTCACGGGGAACCTCTACAAGCTCTGGAATCGGCTGTCCTCGGGGAGTTACATGCCGCCGCCGGTGAGGGCGGTTGAGATACCGAAGCGCAGCGGCGGGTCGAGGATGCTCGGCGTGCCGACTGTCGCTGACAGGGTCGCGCAAACGGTCGTGCGCCTGATGCTGGAGCCCGAGGTGGAGCCGTTGTTCCACCCGGATTCCTATGGGTATCGGCCGGGACGCTCGGCGCTGGACGCGGTCGCGCGCTGCCGTGAACGTTGCTGGAAGGCGGACTGGGTGATCGATCTTGATCTCCGGTCCTTCTTCGACAGCCTCGATCATCGGCTCGTGCTCCGCGCGGTCGCTCACCACACGAGCGAGCGGTGGATACTCCTCTACGTGCAGCGGTGGCTGGAAGCGCCGCTACAGCACGAAGACGGCACCCTCCAGGCACGGGATCGAGGGAGCCCCCAGGGCTCGGCGATCTCGCCCCTGCTGGCGAACATGGTTCTGCACTACGCGCTTGATCTATGGCTGGCCCGGGAGTTCCCGGGCGTGCCATTCGAGCGCTACGCAGATGATGTGATCCTGCACTGCAACAGCAAGCCAAGGGCGCGTGTCGTACTCGACGCGACCGTCAAGCGGCTGGCGTCGCTCGGGTTGGAGATCAACCCGGACAAGACGCGCATCGTGTATTGCAAGGACTCGAACCGCAAAGGCTCTGACGAGCACGAGCGTTTCGATTTCCTGGGGTACACGTTTCGTCCGAGGTCAGCTGTGGACAGGAGCGGCGGACTGTTCGTCAGCTTCTGCCCGGCGATCTCAGGTGAGGCCGCGAAGGCGATCCGTCAGGCGATCAGACGCTGGCGGCTGCACTTGCAGGGCAGCTTGACCCTCGCTGACCTCGCACGCAAGGTCAACCCGATCGTGCGAGGCTGGATCAACTATTACGGTCGCTTCTACCCGACCGAGTTGCTCCGGTCTCTTGACCGCATCAACCAGTATCTGATGCGATGGGCCATGCGGAAGTACAAGCGGCTGCGTCGTCACCCCAAGGTGGCATGGAAGCTCGTGGCATCGGTGCGCAAGCGTCAGCCTGGGCTCTTCGCTCACTGGCAGGCCGGCGCAACGCCAACGGCCGGATGATGGGAGCCGGATGACAGGAGACTGTCACGTCCGGTTCTGAGAGGGCCGGGGGGTGCGACTCCCCCCGGCTACTCGCCCACACCGACCTTCACGAAGCCCTCGCGTTCATACAACCGACGGGCGCGCGTCTGACTAGCCGGGACGAACAGACGTCATCCTTGCAAACCCGCGGGCCGTCGCAGCAGCGGTAGCGTGCGCGAGCAGCTCGGCGGCGACCCCAGTAGTCGGGCTTGACGAAGAGAGGGCCGAGGTGAGCGAGCGACGTTTCTGATGCTGGCCGACGGGAGTGGCGCACCGCCGGGATGAAGGTCGCGTGACCAGCGAGCGCTCGCTCCTCGTAGGCTACCTCCCCCCAGAACCCGGGGTCCGCAAATCCAGCGCCGCAACACGACGGCCTGCGCACTCGCGGGCGGAGGCTGCCAGCCGGGCGGCGCGAACACGCGATAGCCGACAGAGGCACCAGCGACCGCCATTGCCAGCTCATCGATGTCATCGCCTGTGATCTCGCGAAACGCCAGAGCATCGATCATCGGGGGAACCTAATGGCCTCGGACAAACCTCAGACCGCAGCCACGACGACCGCGCAGCCGTTGCCCTCGAAGGACTCCAGGGCATTACGTCGTGCACGCTTGCCGGTGTGGGCAATATCGATCGCGAGCTCGATCCCAAGCGCGTTGGAGAGGCGCAGGAGCGTGGGGAAGGTGGGGTTGTGCTCCCCGCTCTCGAGTCGCGCCACCGCCGGCTGAGTCATCTGCAGGCGCTTTGCGAGCGCGGTCTGGCTGAGGCCGTGCTCGGCGCGGTAGAAGATCACCTTCACAGCGACCGCGCGGGCGAGCGCGGTTGCGCTCCCATTCGCGGCGGTACTCGGGGTCGGCATGGTCTTTGCGGCTGCCACGGCGCGCTCGAAGCTGGCTTTGTCCTTCTACGCCTCGGGCGCGACAGCGGCGACGAGGAAGACGTCGCCGATGCGCTGGTAGATGCACCGCCAGGGGCTGCGGCCGGCGCGGGGTCTCAGCTCGCGCAGCGCGCCTCCGGGGTCGCCCATGACGTTGCTGGAGTGCGGGAACGCGAGGAGCGGGCCGAACGCGGCGAGCTTGTCGACGGCGTTGTCTACTGCCCGTTGCTCGTGCGCGGGGAACGGCGTCGGCCTCCGCCCGGGCCTTCGGGTGATAGCGGACGGTCCAGGCGCCGCCCGGCGCAGCGTGCGGCCGTCGATCACCGCTTGCGGCTCTTTTGCGCTTGGTCATCGAGTTCCGCCGAGGAGTTCGACACCTCCACCGGGCGGCACCTCGGCAACTTCCCCCAGGCGTTCTCCCACCTCGCGCTGATCGAGGCCGCCGCCCGTATCATCCTCGCGGAGCGCCTCGCGGAGATCTCCTGATGGACTCTTACGACCTCATCATCATCGGCTCCGGTGCCGGCGGGGGCACGCTTGCGCGCCACCTCGCGCCCTCGGGCAAGCGCATCTTGCTGCTCGAGCGCGGCGACTGGCTGCCCCGCGAGCCCCAGAACTGGTCGGCCGCGGAGGTCCCCCGCTGGGCCTACCTGAGAATAAGATCCCCGTCGCCAGCGTCGCCCACCAGGCCGGCACCTGCCGCTTTGGCTCGGACCCCGCCACCTCGGTGCTCGACACCGACTGCCGCGCCCACGAGCTCGACAACCTCTACGTGGTCGACACCAGCTTCTTCACCAGCATCTCCGCCGTCAACCCCGCGCTCACCGCGATGGCCAACGCGGTGCGCGTCGGCGAGCACCTGCTGGAGCGCCTCGGGGCCGATTCCGGGTGAGACGGGTGGGTGATCGTCGGGGGGCGGCTTCGGCGGCCTCACCGCCGCGCGCGAGCTGCGCCACGCTGACGTCGAGGTGACCGTCGTGGACCGCATGCACCACCACCTCTTCCAGCCGCTGCTCTACCAGGTGGCGTGCGGTGGCCTCGCCGCCGGCGAGATCGCGCCCCCGATCCGCACCGTGGTGCGGCGCAGAGCCAACGCCCGGGTGCTGATGGCGGAGGCCGTCGGCCTCGACCCCGACCGCCGCGTGCTGGAGCTCGACGGCGGCGAGCGGTTGGAGTACGACAGCCTGCTCGTCGCCTGCGGCGCGCGCACCTCCTACTTCGGCAACGATGCCTGGAGCGAGGTGACCTTCGGGTTGAAGACGCTCGCCGACGCGCTGGCGCTGCGCGAGCGGCTCTACAGCGCGCTGGAGCGCGCCGAGCGCAGCGCGGACGAACGGGAGCGCCGTGAGCTGTTGACGTTCGTCGTGATCGGCGGCGGGCCCACCGGCGTGGAGGTGGCGGGAGAGATCGCGATCGTCTGCAAAGACACCCTTGCGCGCCAGTACTCGCGTATCCGCCCCGGCGATGTGCGCGTGATCCTGCTCGACGCCGGTGCGCGCGTGGTGCCCACGTTCAGCGAGGGGCTCTCGCGCAAGGCCGCCAGCCAGCTCGCCTCGCTCGGGGTCACCGTCAGGGTGAGCTCCCCGGTCACCGAGATCGACGCCCGTGGCGTGACGATCGCTGTGGCGGACGCCCGGCGGGGTGGATCGGGCGCGGGCTCCGGAGGCCCGCGCGAAGCCGAGGGAGCGCGGGCGGACGGGCCGCCCACCGAGCGGATCGACGCGCGCACCGTGGTGTGGGCCGCCGGGGTGCGGGCCGCCCCGTTCGCCGCGACGCTCGCCGCTGCGACTGGGGCGAGCACCGACCGCGCCGGGCGTGTGCAGATCGAACCCGATCTCACTGTGCCCGGGCACCGCGAGATCTCGATGATCGGCGACGCCACCTCGTCGAGCGACGTCGACGGCAAGCCGCTGCCGGGGCTCGCCACCGTGGCGATCCAGCAGGCGCGTCACGTGGCGCGGGCGATCCGCGCGGGAGCGCCGAGCGCCTCCACGCCGTTTCGCTATTTCGACAAGGGCGCGCTCGCGGTGGTGGGGCGCGGGCGGGCGGTGTGCGCGATCCGCGGCGTGGAGCTGTGGGGTCGCCCCGCGTTCTTCACCTACCTGACGGTGCACATGTACTACCTCGGCGGCGTGCCCGGCCAGCGCCTGAAGGTGCTGATCGACTGGGTCACCGCGCGGCTGGGGCGCCCACAGAGCCAGGTGATCGAGGGGGGGCTTCAGCCGCTTGAGCCTCCACAGGCCGGCGGGCAGGCTGCGCAGGCGAGGGGCGGGCAGGCCGAGCGGTGAGTGCGACAGGCCCCGCTGACCCCTGACTCCGGCATGATCGACCCGTGAGGGCGCTCGACCCGAGGCAGCTGCGGTACGCGCGCGCGACCCGGACCTTCCTCCTTGTTTCGGTCGGCCTCGGCGCCCTGCTGATCCTCGCGCAGGCGTGGCTACTGGCGGAGGTCGTTGCGGGCGCCTTCCGCCACGGCCGGGACCTTCACGGTGCTGACGACGACGGGGTTCGGCGACCTCTCCGCTGCCACCCACCTTGGCCGCGCCCTCGCGGTGGTCGAGATGCTCGTCGGCCAGATCTACCTCGTCACCGTCATCGGCGTGCTCGTCGGCAACTTCGCGGGCAGGCAGCGGTCGCGATGAGCGCGGGTCGTCCACCGCGGGCGTGCACGTGGGGGTGTGTGTGGGTGATCGACGGACCGGGGTCGTGCGGTGGAGACCCAAGTTGTGCGATTGGGTCTCTTTTAAGCAAGAGGAACGTCAATCGAGATCGAACGCGGCCTGGATCGCGCGGCTGAGGTCCTGCTCTTGGTGGTCGAGCAGCACACCAATCTGCTTTCCCAGGGTGTTCGTGGGGATCGTCGTTATGTTGTCGCAGCTCACAGCCGAGGGCTCCGCGAGCCCGTTTGCCGTATCGACAGGCACCTCGGTCGAGAGTCCACGGATGGTCGTGGTGATCGGCGCTACGGTCACCGTCGCAAGGTGCGGGCGGACGAGCTCGCGTGTAAGGATCAGCACTGGCCGGACCTTGTCGAGCTGTGCGACATGGATCGGTCGCATCAGGCAAGCTCAGAGGGCAGGCCGACGACATGCTCGGCCAAGCCGGCAAGCTCGGAATCCGGACCGGTTCGGGCCAGAATCTGGGCATCGCGCGCGGCTACCGCGCGCCGGCGCTCGCGCTCGAGGACTTGGGTGACAAATGCCGCTCGGCTGCGCGAGGCGCCGGAGCCAACGAGCTCGTCTACGAAATCAACGAGATCATCCGGGAGCCGGACAGCTATCTGCTTGCTCATCCCATAATGGTACCAGAATGGTAGATCGTCCATGGGCTGGGAGATGCCGTGGTCCACCATGGCCAGCAATCGAGGTTTAGCGCTAGAGTCCGGGCCCGGCAGACCGGAAGCGAGACTTATGAAGACAATGACATGTAAACAACTTGGTGGACCATGTGATTTCCCGCACCATGGAACAACCGCAGATGAGGTCATCAAGGCACAGGACAAACATCTAAAGGATGCGGTTGCAAAAGGTGATGCAACGCACGAAGGTGCTTTGAAGGAGATGAAGGGTAGGTGGAAGCGTCCCCTCGCAGGAATGGGGTGGTACAGAAAGGCCAAGCGTGATTTTGCTGCTCTTCCCGAAGACTGATGAGTGTCGGCCCCCGCTCCAGCGCTGAGCGTCGTCGCGACATTGAGCATCGGCTCGGCCACGCTCGCGCTCACTCCAGTAAGGCTTGACTGACCGGCAAGCGTGTCCGGTCCCCTGTCGAGCCGGTGGCTGCCGCACGAGGCAGCACGAGCAGCGCGCAGTGCGCGTGGCGCTGCAGGTAGTCGGAGGTGCTGCCGAGCACGAGCCGCTTCACCGGGCCGTAGCCGCGTGAGCCGACCACGAGGATGTCCACCCGGTCCCCGAAGGCGGCGAGCTCTTCGCCCGCCAGGCCGTAGACCGCGTCGCCGTCCACATCGGGCAACTGCTTCATGCGGCCGTTTGCCTCCTGGAGCATCAGGTCGATGCTCTCGCCGATCGCCCCATCCCGCGTGATTCCTACAAAGGGAATCATTTGGCGTGCCAATCCAATACTATTTTCGCGGCATGTCAGATCTTTGGACCTTCTTTTTGCCCCGCACGAGGGTGCGGTCCCCGCGTCTCACGTCGGTCACGGCCCTGGCCCTGTTGCTGAACGCGAGCCTGCTCTGCACGCCGGTCGCGCAGGGAGCGCCCGCGGCCACCAACGGCGCGATCGCATACGACGTCTCCGACGGTGGCGGGACCTCCTATCTCGAAAGCTCCTATCTCACGGGCGCCCCCTACGGGACGTCCCTGAAGGCCACCGGCGTCGATGGCGGCGGGGACGCCTTCGAGTCCGCCTGGGCGCCGAATGGCCGCACCCTCGCGTTCGCGAGCACCCGCACGGGCAACACGCAGATCTACACCGTGCAGTTCGGCGTCACCGGCCAGCTGCTCTCGGCGGCGCCGGGGAACACCGCCGGCCAGCAGTCCTCCGCCTGCGGATTGGAAATCTGTCGGCTCACCGAGGATCCCTGGGCCGACTCCGACCCATCGTGGTCGCCCAACGGCCAGCAGCTCGTGTTCGACAGCGACAGAACGGGCACCGGGCAGAAAGAGATCTACGAGATGAACGCGAACGGGGGGGAAGTGCGGTGTGTGCTGTGCAATGCGGCCAGCAACTCGCGGCCCGTGTGGTCCTCCACCGGCCCGATCGCCTTCCAGAGCAACAGCTCGGGCAGCTCTCAGATCTACACGATGAACGCCGCTGGCGGCGAAGTCCGCCAGGTGACGAACCAGCCCGGGGGGAGCTCCGACCCCTCGTGGTCGCCCGACGGCAGCGAACTGGCCTACGCGGGCGGAGCCCCTCCGAACACGCAGATCTTCACGATCGCTCTCAAAGGGGGCTCCCCCAAGCAGATCACTCACGGCGTAGGCGATAACGAACTCCCCGCGTGGTCGCCCGACGGCACCGAGATCCTCGTCTCCTACCGAGAACCCGCGTCGAACACCGGCAACATGTACGCCGTCTATGCGAACTCGGGGAGCACCGTCCCGAACTCGTTCCTGGCCGGCTTCGAAGGCAGTTGGGGGCCGCTGCCGCCACCTGCGAGCAGCCCCGCGTCGCCGAGCGCCCCGGCATCGCCGAGCGGCACGGCGCTGCCGGTCCCGGGCAAGACGGTGATCGCCCGCCCGCTCCACGGAACAGTCACCGTGGAGCCGGGCCTGGCGCCCTCCGGCGGCCCGGTCATCGCCCCGGGCCAGACGACGCCCGCGGGTGGCCTGCCCACCGCGGAACCCGGCCAGACGGCGCCTGCGACGCCATCTGGCCACCTGCAGGGCCCGGTGGAGATCCCGGTCGATTCGACCTACAACGCGATGGCTGGCGTCGTCGGGCTCGAACTGACGACCGTGGCCGACGCGAAGCCGCGCGCCGCGTCGGCCGTGGTCGCGGGCGGGCGCTTCTCGGTGAGCCAGCCGCACGCCTCCGCGACCCCGGTCCTGCGACTGCTCGGACGCCCGAGCGGCTGCGGCCCCGGCCTCGCGTCGGCCGCGAGCCGCCGCCGTCGGCCAAGCCTGCGGCTGAACACGAAGGGCAGAATGATCGCGCGATCCAACTGGGGCAGCGCGAGCGCCGAAGGCACCCGCTGGGAAATCGAGGAAACCTGCCGCGGGACGCTCTACCGCGCCATCCGGGACGACATCCGCGTCACCGACCCCGGTCGCCACAGGACGGTCGTGCTCACAGCGGGCCACGCCTACCTCGTGCGCCCCTACGATCGACCACCGCTCGCATCCAGCCGTCGATGAGCCCACTCGCCGAGACGCTCGCCGAGCACTACGACTACGTCGCGCAGGCGCTGAGCTACGGAGCCGTGGTCCCGCTGCTGGGCGCGGGCGCGAACCTCTGCGATCCCGCCCGCCAGGGCTGGGTGCAGGGCAAGAACCTGCCCAGCGGCGGCGAGCTCTCGCAGTATCTGGTCAAGGAGTACGGATACCCGGGCACGGACACCCACGATCTGCTGCGCGTCTCGCAGTACGCGGAGGCCAAGCGCGGCGACGGCACGCTCTACGACGCCCTGCACGTCGTCTTCGCCGCCAGCTACAGATACACGGTCGTGCACGAGTTCCTCGCGGGTCTCCCGCGCCGGCTCGCCGCGGCCGGACACGCCCAGCCCCACCAGCTGATCGTCACCACCAACTACGACGACGCGCTCGAGCAGGCCCTCACGGACGCGGGCGAGCAGTTCGACCTGATCTGGTACGCGGCGATGGGACGCCATGCCGGCAAGTTCATGCACAAGCCGCCCGACGGCGAGGCCAGGCCGATCAAACGCCCGAACGAGTACCGCCTGTCGGTGGAGGATCGGACGGTGATCCTGAAGATTCACGGCGCCGTCAGCCGCGCCGACCGGACGAGCGACAGCTACGTGATCAGCGAGGACCACTACATCAGGTTCCTCTCCAACACCAACCTCAACGAGCTGGTCCCCAAGACGTTGCTGGCGACGCTGCTCAATAGCCACTTCCTGTTCCTCGGCTACTCGCTGCGCGACTGGAACCTGCGCGTGATCCTCCACCAGATCTGGACGCAGCGCGAGCAGAGCCGCGACTCCTGGGCGATCCAGCACGAGGTCGACGAGATCGACAGCGCGCTGTGGGACGCGCGCAACGTGCGCCTGCACAACGTCGCGCTGGACACCTATGTCGCGGATCTGAGCGAGCGCCTGCGCGCCCGGGAGAGTGAGCCCGCTGCCACCTGAGCCGGCACCGGGCACGCCGCCACCTGAGCCGGCACCGGGCACGCCGCCACCTGAGCCGGCACCGGGCACGACGGCACCCGAGCCGGCGCCGCAGAAGCTCCCGCCCGAGCCGGGGCGCGACGGTTCGAGCCCCTCGCCCTACCGCGGCCTGGCCGCCTTCTCGGCCTCCGACGAGGACGCGGCGCTGTTCTTCGGCCGCGACCGCGACCGCGAGTTGGTGCTCGCCAACCTGCTGGCGTCGCGACTGACGCTGCTCTACGGGCAGAGCGGAGTCGGCAAGAGCTCGCTCCTGTGCGCCGGCGTCGTGCATCGCCTGCGCCAGCCCGCACCCAGCACGCTCGCGGCGCCGCGCCAGGCGGTGGTCTACGTCAAAGAATGGCATGGGGATCCGAGTGTCACGATCCTGCGCGAGCTGCGCGCGGAGGCGCGGCGGCTGAGCGGCCACGAGTGGGAGCCCGTTGCCGGGGACGTCTCCCTCGCGGATGCGCTCGAGACGTGGAGCACGCGCCTGGATGCGCAGGTGCTGCTCGTCCTGGACCAGTTCGAGCAGTACTTCCTCTATCACCCCGCCGCGC
Source organism: uncultured Solirubrobacterales bacterium (assembly GCA_963771915.1). Classification (GTDB taxonomy): domain Bacteria; phylum Actinomycetota; class Thermoleophilia; order Solirubrobacterales; family Solirubrobacteraceae; genus Palsa-744. The sequence goes on from CAVYVD010000001.1 coordinate 2,361,897, forward strand.
GGATGCCCCACTTCGACGCGGAGCTCGCGGGAGTGGTCGCGCGCACGGACCTGCGCGTGCGCTGCCTGATATCGCTGCGCGAGGATGCCCTCGTCGGGCTCGATCGCTTCAAGGACGAGATCCCCGACCTCTTCCAGAACCGCCTGCGGCTGAATCGCCTGATCGAGCAGGCGGCGCTCGAAGACGATCCGGCGGCCTCTGGATCGTTGCAACGAGCTACGCGCCCCCATTCAGCCCAAGATCGAGCTCGAGCGGGGTCTGGCCGAGGAGGTGGTCCGGCAGCTGCGCGACGACCTCACCCCGCTCGGCCGCGGCCGCGGCGTTGCCCAGCTGCCGGCGAAGTGGCCGGCGGACGAGGAGACGCGGTTGGAGGGCGAAGAGGGGCAGTCGGAGGGCGAAGAGAGGCAGCCGCCGGACGAGGAGACGCGGTCGGAGGGCCAAGTGACACAGCCGCCGGACGGGGAGGCGCCGCCGCCGGACGCAGGGCAGATCGAACCGGCGCACCTGCAGCTCGTCATGCAGGCGCTGTGGAGCAGGGAGCTGGCCGCGGGCTCGACCCGCCTGCGCCTCGACACGCTCGCTGGGCTGGGCGGCTGCACGGAGATCGTGCGCTCCTACGTCGAGACCGCGCTCGACGGGCTGCCCCTGCAGGAGCGTCGCGTTGCGGCACGCGCGATCCGCTATCTCGTGACCCCCTCGGGCACGAAGATCGCGCACACCCCGATCGATCTGGCCGCCTATGCGGGGCTTGCGCCGGCACGCATCGCGGCGACGCTCGAGCGGATGAGCGCGTTGCGCATCCTGCGGGGGCTGGCGCCGACCGAGGGCTCGCGCGAGGGTCGCTACGAGGTGTGGCACGACATCCTCACGGAGCCGATCCTCGACTGGGCCGCGCACTTCCAGACCGAACGCCTCGCGCTTCGCGTGCGCTGGCTGCTGGGCGCGCTGATCGCAGCGGTCACCGCTGCGCTGGTGATCAGCGGCTACGTCCTCGCTCCGCGGCCGCTGAACGACCTCGAGCTGCGCACGATCGACGCGCGCTTCAACATCCGCGGCCCCGCGCCGGCCGACCGCGGCATCGCGATCGTCGAGCTCGACCCACGCAGCCTGCGCGCCCTCGACGGCGGGCGCTACCCCAACCCCGCGCTGCGCATCCGCGACGCCGAGCTGATCGAACGGCTGCGGGCCGCCGATCCGAGGGTGATCGCCCTCGACATCACATTCAGGCGCTCCGGTCCACCTCACGACGACACTCCGCTACTCGAAGCGATCGAACGAGCGCGGGGAAAGATCGTGCTCGCCGCATCGATCTTCAACCAGGAGGGCGAAGTCCCGCTGTTCGGGGAAACGGTCGGATACGGCCCCACCGAACTGCTGCAGGAACTGGGCGCGCACGCCGGCTACAGCGATTTCCCGAAGGGCCCGGGAGGGGTCTACCGGCTGATGAGCTACGACGCGCGCGGGCCGCTGCTCACCTTCGCGGTGCAGACCGCCGACGTCGCCGCCGGGCACCCGGTACCGCACTTCGGCGGCCAGGCGCTGATCGACTACCGCGGACCTCCGGGGTCCTTCAGGACGGTCTCGATGATCGACGTCCTGGACGGCGCGGTCCCCGCGAGCGTCTTCCGCGGCAAGATCGTCGTCGTAGGCGTCTCGGCGCCCGCGGGCAAAGATCTGCACAGTGGCCCGTTCTCGAGCCGAACGCCGATGCCGGGCCCCGAAGTCGAGGCGAATGCGATCGCGACCGCGCGCTACGGTCCGCCGATCACGGGGGTCGGCACGAAGCTCACACTCGGGCTGATCCTGCTCCTGAGTTTCGCGCCGCTGGTGGGGCTGCCGTTCGCGTGGTGGACGGCGCTCGCGCTCTACGCGGGAGCGGGGGGCACATATTTGCTGCTCGCGCAGCTCCTGTTCGACGCGGGCGTGTACCTGCCGATCGTCTACCCCCTGCTCGCCTTCCTCCTCGCCGCCTGCGCGATGATCGCGGCGCGTGGCGCCTACACGGCCTGGCAGGGGCTCCGGCGCAGGCGCGAGGCCGGCCTGGGACCCTCGTCAACCGCCCCCGGCGTGGGGCCCTCGTCAACCGTCCCCGCAGAGCCGACGCCGCGAACCGCCGATCCAGTCGGGGCAAGCTGAAGACGGAGCATCGATGTCGGTGGCGATCACAGTGGCGGCGATCTCCGGGGTGTTCTCGTTGGTGGCGATCGGGGGCTCGCTGCTCAGCGCTCGCAACGTCGCTCGCCTGAGCAGCGAACTCGAAGAGCGGCGCGAGGTCAGGACCAAGGAAGAGCGGGCCGCGGAACTGCGGGCGCGCTACCGCGATCCGCTGCTGGGCGCGATCTTCGATCTGTAGAGCCGGCTGTACAACATCGTCGCCAAGGACTTCCTGGTTCGCTACATGGCCGAGAGCGAGGGGTTGCGGGAGTACGCGATCGACAACACCCTGCACGTCATCGCCGAGTACCTGACGTGGGTGGACATCATCCGGCGCGAGATCCAGTTCCTCGACCTCGGCGAGGAAGCCGCCAACCGCATGTGGCTGGACGCCTTCGAAGGGGTACGCGACATCCTCGCCCGGGACGACCTCGACCCGACGCTGCGCCTCTTCCGGGGCGAACAGCGCGCGATCGGAGAAATGTCGACCGTGGCGCTGGAGAGCGCGAATGGGATGCGCCATCACGAAAGCCTCGGTTACGCGCAGTTCGTCACGTGCCGGGCGCGGCCCGATTTCAATCGTTGGTTTCAGAAGCTGGAGGACGATCTGAAGCTGCTCGCCGCCGAGCCCCGGGAGCACCTGGCTCGCCCGGTGCTCCTGCAGAACGCCCTGATCGACATGCTCAAGATCATGGACCCGGGTTGCAACCGCTTCCCCGTCGAGCGACGCGCACGCCTGCCGCTTACGCCGAGGTGAGCGAGACCAGGAGCGCCAGCTCCTCCATCAACAGGCGCGGCAGTAGGAAGTGCTCGCGCACGTGCTCGCGGCCGCTGCGGCCGAGCTCCCGCGCCAGCTCGCGGTCGTTCAGCAGCTTCAGCATCGCCGTGGCGCACTCCTCGACGGAGTCGACCAGCACGCCGCCGACGCCCTCGGGCATCTGCATCGGGATTCCGCCCGCGCGGCCGGCGACGACCGGGGTGCCCTTCCACAGCGACTCCGAGACCACCAGGCCGAAGCCCTCGCGGATCGACTTCTGCACGACCACGTCCGAGAGGCGCTGGAAGGCGTTGACCTCGACGTTGCTCGCGCCCGTGAGGTTGGTGTAGATGTGGATCAGCGGGTCGTTCTCGGCGTGCTCGGTGAGCTGGCCGTAGACCTCCCAGCCCTCGGGGTCGTCGAGCGCCATCGAGCCCACCAGCGCGAGCTGCAGGTCGGGGATCTCCTCGCGCACCAGGTGGTAGGCGGCGATCACCCCGAAGGGGTCCTTCCAGCGGTCGAAGCGCGAGACCTGCGTGACCAGCCGCCCGGGCAGATCGATCCCGATCCAGTCGAGGATCTGCGTGGCGGTGCGCTCGGAGATGTCGAGGTTCTTCGGGCTGAGCGGGTCGATCGCCGGCGCGATCGTGCGCACCCGCGCGACCGGCAGGTCGGGGGGCACGAACTCGGGCATCGTGAACACCGCCGCGTCGAAGTCGGCGAGGAACGGCCGCAGGAAGCGCCACGCATCGGCGTTGGGCTCGGAGGTGTCGATGTGGCAGCGCCACATCCAGCGCGCGTTGCCCTTGCCGTGCACGCTCGGCAGCGCGGCCGGCTGGGGATCGTGGACGACGACGAAGTCATAGCCGCCGTCGAGCAGCGCGGCGTTCTCGCGCGTGCACTCCAGGTAGGTCGCGCGCTCGGCCTCGCTCAAGGATTCCGAGGAGCCCTGCAGCGCGTTGTGCAGGGCCTTGGTGGCGCCGAAGAAGTCCTGGCTGCCGCCGATCACCTTCCAATCGACGGTCAGCCCGAGGTCGCGCAGCAGCGGCACCGAGGAGCGCAGCAGCTCCGAGACCCCGCCGCCGTAGGCGGTCGCGTTGACGTGCAGGATGCGCGCGCCATCGATCGCTCTGGCGTTCTCTCGCAGCCCCTCGAGGATCGGCTCGGGGACGATGTCGCGGTAGGCGTCCAGCGACCACTGCCCGACGGAGACGTGCTGGAGCACGACCTACGCCTCGATCTCGGCGCAGGCTTGCTCAGAGGGGTCCATGCAGTGGAGTCTGCCCCATTCGGGCTCCGCCGCCATCGGGAGCGAGCCTCGCTCGCAGTGCGGAGAACTACGCAAGATGTTGCTGGGAACGGCCGGGTGAAGCCGGTTGGCGAGACGATCCCCGATCGGTACGTAGTAATTCCCGCTCGGGTTGAGGATAGCCCCGATGTTTCGGCGATGGCTGCGATCTAGACTCCCCGACCATGACCAACGACACGCCGCATTCCGAGAAGCTCCGAGTGATCGTCGCCGGGGGAGGAGTCGCCGCCCTGGAGACCGTGCTGGCCCTGCACGAGCTGGCGGGCGAGCGCACCGATGTGAGCGTGATCGCTCCCAACACAGAGTTCTTCTACCGGCCGCTGGCCGTCCGTGAGCCCTTCGCCTACGGTCGCGCCCGCAGCTACCCGCTCGCGCAGATCGTCCACGACGCCGGCGCCACGCTGATGAGCGGCGCGCTGGCCTGGGTCGACCCCGCGGGACAGATCGCCCACACCGAGGCCGGCGAGCAGATCGCCTACGACGCGCTCGTGCTGGCGCTCGGAGCCAAGGCCCACTCGCGCTACCCGCACGCGCTGACGATCGACGATCACCGCCTCGAGGAGACGTTCGGCGGGCTGATCCGGGACGTCGAGGGGGGCTACGCCCACAGCGTCGCGTTCGTGGCGCCCGGGCGGATGCCCTGGCAGCTGCCGATCTACGAGCTCGCGCTGATGACCGCCGCGCGCGCCTACGGCATGAACGTCGAGCTCGCGGTTACGATCGTCACCCCCGAGGACTCGCCCCTGGCGATCTTCGGCGCGGCTGCCAGCGGCGCGGTGAGCGAGCTGCTGGAGCGGGCGCACATCCAGACGATCGCCTCCGCCTACGCCGAGGTCCCCCACCCGGGGGAGGTCGTGATCAACCCGGGCGACCGCCGTATCCAGGTCGACCGCGTCATCGCGCTCCCCGAACTCTACGGGCCCTCGATTCGCGGCATCCCGCTCATGGAGCACGGCTTCATCCGCGTGGACCCCTACGGGCAGGTCCCCGACGTGGGGCCGATCTACGCGGCGGGAGACGCGCTCGACTTCCCCATCAAGCACGGTGGGGTCTCCTCCCAGCAGGCGGACACCGCCGCCCTGTCGATTGCGGCACTCGCCGGAGCCTCGGTCACGCCCGAGCCGTTCAACCCCGTCATCCACGGGATGCTCATGACCGGCGGCAGGCCTCTCTACCTCACCGCGCACATCACCGGCGGGCACGGGTTCAGCTCGGAGGTCGGCGAAACGCCCACCTGGGACCCGCCGAGCAAGATCGCCTCGAAGTACCTCGCACCGTACCTCGACGCGCGCGACCGCGAGCGGACCCCGACGTAATAGCCCCTACGGGTGCTTCGTCGCTCAGGGCAGCGGCGTACCCGCCAGCGGGCCGGCGGGCCCGCGACGGCGGCCGCCCACCCACTCAAGTAGAGGCCGCAAGATGACGATGGATGTAATGCGTTATTCCATTGATCACAATTTTTTCAAATAGTGCCAATAATCGGATGACCTCCGCCGGACCCACCAGGATGACCCCCGCCGGACCCACCAAAGATCGTCCGCGACTGATGATCGCGGACGACAACCCGGTGATTCGCTCGACGCTGGGCATGTCCCTCAGCAACGGGTTCGAGGTGGTCGGCGTGGCGGCCGACAGCGAGGAGGCGGTCGAGCTCGCCAGGGCGACTCAGCCCGACGCCGCCGTGGTCGATGTCGAGATGCCCAAGGGCGGGGGGTTGCGGGCGGTTCGAGGGATCCTCGAGGTCGCCCCCGATACCGCGATCGTGATGCTGTCCGTCGATGAGTCCGACGGGGTCGTTCGCGAGCTGATGCGGGCGGGCGCGATCGCGTACCTCCGCAAGGGGGTGGCTCCACAGGTTCTCGCAGAGTCCCTGGCCGAATCGATCGAGGCGCACGCTCATGGGCGCCACGCATCGTCCTGAGCGCCCCCCGGAGGATTGCGCGAACACGGGCGCGGGGGAGCGCCGGTATGCCGCCTGGCTGACCGAGTCCGTCCGCGACGATCTGTTTCAGGGCCTCCTGGACAACGTCGACGCGGTGATCCACATCAAAGACGCAGACGGCCGCTATCTGCTTGTCAATCGTGAGTTCGAACGCATCCGCTCACTGAAGGCAGAGGAGATCCTGGGCCGCAACGAGGACGAAATCGGCTCGGGCGAGCTGGCCAGCCGCGTCAGGGCAGCCGATCGAGCGGTGATCGAGTCCGGCGCTCCAATGTCCTCCGAACAGAAGCTGCTCACACCGGACGGTAAACGCACCTTCCTCTCGGTGAAGTTCCCCGTTCGAATCGAGGCCGGCGCGGTGACCGCCATCGCCGGCTTCTCAACCGACATCACCGACCAGAGGGATGCGTTGGCTCGGGCCCTGGAGGCGTCGCGGCTGAAGTCCGCGTTCGTGGCCAATGTGAGCCATGAGATACGCACACCCCTGAACGGCGTCATCGGGATGACCAATCTTCTGCGCGACACGTCGCTGGATTCGGTGCAGCAGGAGTACACCGATGCTCTGGCGGCCTCGAGCGAGGCGCTGCTGGGAGTCATCAACAAGATCCTGGACTTCTCAAAGATCGAAGCGGGACCTCTCGAGCTCGATCTGACTGACTTCGAGCTGCGGGGGGCCGTCGAGGATGCCTGTCTCATGCTCGCCGAGCAGGCGCACGCCAAGGGTCTTCAGATAAGCCACTGGGTGGATACGGATCTACCGAGGACCGTCACCGGTGACCGCGGCCGCCTGCGCCAGATCCTGCTGAACCTGCTTTCAAATGCAGTCAAGTTCACGGCCTCCGGCGAGATTGTGGTGCGCGTGTCCGACGGTGGCGGCGAGACGGTGCGCTTCGAGGTCTCGGACACCGGGGCCGGCATCGAGTCCGATCAGGCGGCCCACCTCTTCGAGGCGTTCGTTCAGGCCGACCAATCCACCACCAGGCGATACGGTGGAACCGGCCTCGGACTTACGATCTCGCGCGAGCTTGCGCATTGCATGGGCGGCTCGATCGGCGCCGAGCCGCGGGAGGGAGGGGGCAGTCTTTTCTGGTTCACCGCCAAGCTGAGCACGGTCGCAACGTCCGGGGGACCGGTTCGATCCCGTCGCGATTTCCTGGGCCTGCACGCTCTGATCGTCGACGACAATGCCACGAACCGTACGATCTTCGAGCAGTACCTGCGGGCCTGGGGCCTCACGTGCGAGAGCGTGGACACTCCCAGTGCGGCGATTACGGCGTTGGAGTATGCGTCGCGGTGCGGAGAGCCGTTTGAGCTGGCGCTGCTCGATTTTCACATGCCGGAGATGAACGGCGTGGAGCTCGTTCGCGCCATTCGCGAGCGCCCCGCCCTGCGCGCGTTGCACATCCTCGTACTCAGCTCCTCCCCACTCGAGCGCGAGACGTTCGCCGGCCTCGATATCTCCGCCCTGCTGACCAAGCCCGCTCGTCAGTCACATCTATACGAGGCGATCGCCGCCGCCATCGCCGGCTCCGCTCCTCACATCGAGCCTCGACCCCAGGTGACGACGCGTGCGCAACCAAATGGCCCCGTTGTGCTGCTCGCCGAGGACAACAGCATCAACCGCACCGTCGCCAACGCGTTGCTGAGCAGGCACGGGCTGCGAACGGCCGTTGCCCACAACGGTCTCGAGGCCGCCGAGATGGCACTCGCCAACGACTACGCCGCCATCCTGATGGACTGCCAGATGCCCGAGCTCGACGGATATGAGGCGACTCGGCGCATCCGCGCGCAAGAGAGCGGCCGTCACGTGCCGATCATCGCGATGACCGCCCACTCGATGCCGGGCGACCGAGAGCGCTGCCTGGCCGCGGGCATGGACGACTATCTCTCAAAGCCCGTGCAGGCGGAGCAACTCGAGGCTGTCATCGAACGGTGGCTGTTCGATGAGGTGCTCGACCAGGCCACGATCGTGCAGCTTGGAGAGACGCTGACGCTCGAGATGCGCGAAAGCCTGATGCAGGAGTTCGAGGCCCTGCTGCCAAAATGCGTGGCCGACATCGTCGGGGCGGCCCAGCGCGGCGACAAGATCGAGCTCAGACGCGTAGCGCACACCCTGAAGGGCACCGCCGCCACCTTTGGCGCGAGGCGTCTGGAGCTCGCCTGCCAGCGCCTGGAACACACCGGTAGAGCTCGAAGATCTGGCCGTCGAGGAGGAGCAGCTCAAGGAGTTGCGGACCGCCGTCTCGGAGGCTCGCGAGGCGCTGGGCCGGCAGCTGCTGCGGTGAAATACGGTCGGCGGCCTTCCGGCGGTCGTCGTTAACAGAGGTGACGTGATGGCGCTCACTCGAACTCGAAACCTCGCTGTCGCACTCGGTGCGCTCCTGCTGACATATCTGAGCTGGCAGCTGTTTCACTGGCTGCCCGGCCGCCAGCAGTTCGGCCAGCTGTTCCTGCCGCTGTTCGACGCGATCGCCATATTGGCCGCGTGGGGGGCCTCGCGCCGCTGCGCGCCCGCGCCCTGGCTGCGCCGGTTCTGGAGGCTGATCGCCGCCGCGATGGCTGCGGAGCTGATCGCCGACGCGATCCTCTCCGGCTACGACATCGCCTACAACCAGCCGCCGTTTCCGACGCCTGCGGACGCGTTCTTCCTCGCCTACTTCGTGCTGCTGCTGGTGGCGCTGCTGTCCATCCCGGTCGCGCGCATGACCCGCGCGGCGCGCCTGCGCATGTCCATCGACGGCTGGACGATCGTGCTTGGCGGGGGGGCGGTCGTGTGGTACCTCGTGCTGGGTCCCACCGTGCTCTCCACGGGGGAAGACCTGCTGGAGAAGACCGTCTCGATGGCCTATCCGCTCTTCGACCTGGTACTGCTGGGCGCCGTGGCGGTCGTGCTGCTGCGCCACAGCCCCGCGGCGCTGCGCCTGCCACTGCTGTGGATCGCCGCCGCGATGCTGCTGACGGTGGCCGCCGACACCGTCTACGGCTACGGGGTGCTGCACGACACCTACACGGCGGGGGACCCCGTGGACACGCTGTACGTGCTCGGGTACTGCGCGCTGGCGGTGGCCGCGCTCACGCAGCGCCCGGTGCGCGATGGGGACCCCGGCGCGTGCGTGGAGGAGTCCGCCAAGCGCTACCGGGTCGCTCCGTGGCTGCCCTACATCGGCCTGAGCATCGGCTTCGGTGTGCTGCTGGGCGCCACCCTGGGCCACGCCTTCTTCCCCGACGTCAGTCTCGTGCTGATCGTGATCGCCCTCGCCGCGCTCGTGACCGCCCGTCAGTCCCTGGCCCAGCGCGAGCTCGGGAGGGTGCAGGGGGAGCTGCGCGAGAGCGAGCGGCGCTTCCGCGCGATCTTCGACAACGCCGCGGTCGGCATCACCTACACCGACCTCGACGGGCCGGCGATCCTAGACGCCAACAACACGTTCGCGAAGATGGTCGGCTACACCCCCCAGGAGCTGCGCGGAGGGGACTACTCGCGGATCGCCCAGGGCGACTTCAAGGGCGCCGACCGGGCGCTGGCGGAAGCGGTGCGCAGCGGCCAGGTCGACCAGCTCCAGCGGGAGCTCGGCTACCTGAGCGCCGACGGGAGCACCCGCCAGGCGATGCTCAGCGTCTCCGCCGTACGCGACGAGCAGGGGCGGCCCAGCCACGTGGTCGGGATCTTCGAGGACATCACACGCCGTCGCGACGCCGAACGCGCCAAGGAGGAGTTCGTCTCGATCGTCGGCCACGAGCTGCGTACCCCCCTGACCTCGATTCGCGGCTCGCTCGGCCTGCTGGCGGGGGGCCTCGTCGGCGAGCTCCCCGGGGAGGCGGCGGAGATGGTGGCGCTCGCGATCGAGAACACCGACCGGCTGGTGCGGCTGGTCAACGACATCCTCGACATCGAGCGCATGGACGCCGGGCACCTGCCGCTGGAGCGCGCGCCTGTGGGGGTGGGGGAGCTGGTGCGCCAGTCCGCGCAGGCGCTGCAGGGCACCGCCGAGGACGCCGGGGTGCGGCTGTGCGTGGACGTCGAGGAGCTCGAGGTGTGCGCCGACGCCGATCGCGTGGTGCAGGCGCTCGTGAACCTGCTCGGCAACGCAATCAAGTTCTCACCGCCCGGGGGCGTCGTGACGGTCGCGGTCGCGCCCGGCGAGGGGTGCGCCCGCTTCTCGGTCACGGACTCCGGCCGCGGCATCCCGGCCGAGCAGCTCGACTCGATCTTCGAGCGCTTCAACCAGGTCGATGCCTCCGACGCCCGCGAGAAGGGCGGCACCGGCCTCGGCCTGGCGATCGCCCGCGGCATCGTCGAGAGCCACGGCGGGCACCTCTGGGCCGAGAGCACCCCGGGGGAGGGCTCGAGCTTCCGCTTCACGCTCCCGCTGGCCGGCGCCAACGCTCCCTGCTCGGCGGGGGTGCCAACGCTCGAGGAGCTGAGCGCGGGGCTCAGGGAGACCGCGGCGTGTGTCGTGACCGGTGAGCGCGCCCAGGCCGAGGAGGCGCTCCGATGAGCCCGCGTCTGCTGCTAGTGGAGGATGACGAGAGCATCCGTGCGATCGCTCATCTGAGCCTTGAGCGCATCGGCGGGTGGAGCGTCGTGGACGCCCCCAGCGGCGAGGAGGCCCTGCGGATACTCACGGCGGGCGAGGTTTTCGAGGCGGTGGTGATGGACGTGATGATGCCCGGCCTCGACGGTCCCGCCACGCTGCGCCGCCTCCATGATGATGGACTGCTTGCGAACACCCCCGTGGTGTTCCTCACGGCGAAGGCGCAGAGGGCCGAGCGGGAACGGCTGAACACGCTGGGGGCGGTGGGTGTGATCGCCAAGCCGTTTGACCCGCTCACGCTCTCAGGAGAACTGGAAGATTTGCTCCAGTAAGCTCTATCCAGGACGATGACCGCAGATTCTGAAGAATTGTGGATTCGCCGTCTGCTTGATGTCGGTCGAGCCCTGGTGACGGAGCTCGACCAGAGGGCTGTACTGGACCTTGTCCTGCAAGCGGCGCGTGAGATCACCGGTGCGCGCTATGCGGCGCTCGGGATCCTCGACGACCAGCGCGGCGAACTCGAGCGGTTCCTGACCTCGGGCATCGAGGAGGGGACGCGTCGCGCGATCGGCGATCTGCCGCGCGGGCGGGGGGTGCTCGGCGACGCTGATCGAGCACCCGCAGCCGCTGCGCCTTGCCGACGTCGGCCAGCACCCGAGCAGCTACGGCTTCCCGGTCGGCCACCCGCTGATGCGCAGCTTCCTCGGCGTGCCCGTGCTGATCCGCGGGCAGGCGTGGGGCAACCTGTATCTGACCGAGAAGGAGGGCGGCGAGTTCACCGAGGCCGACGAGGAGGCGGCGGTGATCCTCGCCGAGTGGGCCGGCGTGGCGATCGAGAACGCCAGGCTGTACGAGACCAGCGAGCGCCGCCGCGAGGAGCTCGAGAAGGCGTTTCGCGGGCTCGAGGCGACCCGCGACATCGCGGTCGCGATCGGCGGGGAGATCGCGCTCGAGCACGTGCTGGAGCTGATCGTCAAGCGCGGGCGCGCGCTCGTCGGGCGCGCAGCCTCGTGATCATGCTGCGCGAGGGCGAGGAGCTGGTCGTGCAGGCGAGCGCCGGGCACATCGAGAGCGTGCGCAGACGCGCGCTTCTCGATCGCCGACTCGACCTCGGGGCAGGTGCTGCGGCGCGGCCGCCCGGAGCGGATCACCGATGTCGCGGCCCGCCTGCGGATCGCGCCGCAGGAGCTCGGCGTACCGGACGCCGCAGACCGCGCTGCTGGTGCCGATGGTCCACCGCGGCGAGGCGGTCGGGGTCCTGGCGGCGTTCGACCGCGGCGCCGGCGCAGGCGCCGTTCAGCGAGGACGACGAGCAGATGCTGCGCACGTTCGCGGCGAGCGCCGCGACCGCCGTGGCGCTCGCGCAGAGCGTGCAGAGCCGACCGGCTGCGCAGCTCGCTGGCCGCCGCGGACGCCGAGCGCCGGCGCTGGGCGCGCGAGCTCCACGACGAGACGCTGCAGGGTCTCGGCGGCCTGCGACTGCTGCTCTCCTCCGTGCTGCGCCACGACGACCCCGCGCGCGCGCGGGCGGCGATGCGCGAAGCGGTCGAGCACATCGAGCGCGAGATCGAGAACCTGCGCTCGATCATCACCGAGCTGCGGCCCGCGGCACTCGACGAGCTCGGCCTGAGGACCGCGATCGAGGCGCTGCTCGACCGCCACCGCGAGCTGCACGGCACTCAGGTCGACTCGCAGCTCGAGCTGACGGGCGCGGCGGACGGGAAGGGGCGCCTGGACGCCGACCTCGAGACCACCGTCTACCGGCTGGTGCAGGAGACGCTCACGAACGTCGCCAAGCACGCCCGTGCCGAGACCGTTCGTGTGGCGATCGCCCAGTCCGAGGGGGAGCTCTCGATCGAGGTGAGCGACGATGGCGCGGGTTTCGACACGACGGTCAAGACCGGGGGGTTCGGGCTGGTCGGGATGCGCGAGCGGGCGAGCCTCGCCGGCGGCACGCTCACCATCAGCTCCGGGGAGGGGGGCACCGTGGTGCGGGCCCGTCTTCCGGTGGCTCTGCGTGACGGCGCTGTGCGCTCAGGCTCTGAGCAGGCCGTGTCTTAGCGCGTAGCGGACCAGCTCGGCGCGGGTGGCGAGACCTAGCTTTGCGGAGATGTGGGCGCGGTGCGTCTCCACCGTACGCGGGGAGAGGTGCAGCTTGCGCGCGATTTCGACGCTCGTGTGGCCGAGCGCGATCAACCGCAGGACCTCGACCTCGCGCGAGGTCAGCTTGTCCTCGGTGAGCGAGCGACGCAGGGCATCCAGCCGGACGGACATCCGTGGGCTGATGTACTCCTCGCCAGACGCGGCGGCGCGGACCGCCGGGGTGAGCTCGCTGTCGGCCAGGTCCTTCAGGACGAACCCGAGGGCGCCGGCGAGGAGCGCGCGCTGCACGAACGCGGGGTTGTCTTCCATCGCGAGCACCACGATCTCGGTCCCCGGCGCACGGCTGCGCAACTCGCCGATCGTCTCGACGCCGGAGCCGCCGGACAAGCTCGAGGCGAGCACGAGCACCTGTGGCCGATGGTCGTGCAGGTACCGCAGGACAGAGGCCTCCTCGCCGGCTTCGGCGACCACCTCCACACCCTGCTCGCCGTCGAGGAGCTGCCGCAGGCCGCTGCGCATCAGGGCGTGGTCGTCAGCCAGAACCACGCGGATGGGCAGGTTCACCGGGGCGGGGTGTGCTGACTCCGATGTGAGGTTGGGCGCCAGACGCAGATGTGAGGTCATGTCCGTACGCTAGCCATGCCCGTTGTGTCGTCCATCGGTAGAGATCCCCCGCTCCGCGGTGGAGAACCGCTGATCTTTCCGGGGCGCGGATGGCGCAGACGTGCGATCCTCAGCTCCTTCTCCATGTTTGGCGCGGCGATCCACACCGAGGGGCTGTGCAAGCGCTACGGCGACACGCTCGCGCTCGACGCACTCGACCTCGATGTCGCGCGAGGGCGAGGTCTACGGCTACCTGGGGCCCAACGGCGCCGGGCAAGACGACGACGATCCGGCTGCTGCTCGGGACTGCATCGCCCGAGCGGCGGGCGGGCGGAGCTGTTCGGGGTCGACGCGTGGAGCGATCCGGTGACGGCGCACCGCCGCGTCGCGTACGTCGCCGGGCGAGCCGTTCCTGTGGCCGTCGCTGACGAGCGCCGAGACGTTCGAGTTCCTTGCGCGCCTGCACGGCGGCACCGACGTCGCCTACCGCGAGCGAGCTCGTCGAGCGCTTCCAGCTCGACACTCGCAAGAAGGTCCGGGCGCTGTCGAAGGGCAACCGCCAGAAGGTGCAGCTGATCGCCGCGCTCGCCACGCGCGCCGACCTGCTGCTGCTCGACGAGCCGACGAGCGGGCTCGACCCGCTGATGGAGATGGCCTTCCGCGAGTGCGTGAAGGAGGCGAAGGAGCGCGGGCAGACGCGTCTTTCTCTCCTCGCACATCCTCAGCGAGGTCGAGGCGCTCTGCGACCGCGTCGGGATCCTCAGGGAGGGCAGGCTGGTCGACGAGGGGACGCTCGCAGGAGCTGCGCCACCTCGCCGCGCAGACGGTCGAGGTCACGTTCGACGGGCCAGGCGCCGGCGCTCCCGCCGCTGCCGGGCGTACGCAGGTGCAGAGCGCCGGGCCCGAACGCGCTGCGGTTCGAGGTCTCGGGCAGCGTCGGCCCGCTGATCGCCGCGCTCGCCGAGCATCCGGTCGCGACGCTGACGAGCCGCGAGCCGTCGCTCGAGGAGATCTTCCTGCACCACTACGACGGCTCGCGACCGGTCCGACTGTCCTAGCGGCTGGCGCAGCGGCCGACCAGCCTCCGGGCGGCGTGCCCGGCGAGCCGCCCGCGCCCCGGCAGACTGGCCGCACGGGTCCCATGCCCGCGCGCGCGCTGGCCCGGCGGGCATTCCGGGACGCGCGAGTCCGCACGATCGCGTTCGCGCTACCTGTTCGCGGTCTACGCCTACATCCAGCCGGTCGGCTACCGCCACGCCTACCCGACGCTTGTCCGGCCGGCTCGCGTTCGCCCACAGCTTCGCCGAGCAACAAGGCGCTCCGCCTGTTCTACGGCGAGCCGTACGACCTGCTGACGGTCGGCGGCTACAGCGCCTGGCGCGTCGGCGGGACGCTGGCGATCGTCGCCGCGGTGTTCGGGCTGCTGGCGGCGGTGCGGGCGCTGCGAGGCCGAGGAGGACGCGGGCCGGATGGAGCTCGTGCTCGCCGGGGCCGTCGGGCGCCGGACGGCGTTTCTCGCGGCGATGGCCGCGATCGCGGCGGGCATCGCGATCCTGTGGCTCGCGGAGTTCGCCGGCTTCGTCGCGGGCGGCCTGCCCGCCGGCGGGTCGGCCTACCTTGCCCTGGCGACGGTGTCGGTCGTGCCGGTGTTCGTCGGCGTGGGCGCGCTCGCGAGCCAGCTCGCGCCGACACGCCGGATCGCGCTCGAGCTGGGGGGCGCGGTCGTGGGGCTGTCCCTGCTGCTGCGGGTGATCGCCGACACCTCCGGCGGCGCCGGCTGGCTGCGCTGGGCGACGCCGCTCGGGTGGGCGGAGGAGCTGCGCCCGTTCACCGGCGCCCGGCCGCTGGTGCTGCTGCTCCCGGTCGCGGCGACGCGTGCTGCTGCTCGTCGCCGCCGCACGGATCGCCGCCGGCCGCGACGTCGGCACCGGGGTGCTCCCGGCGCGCGACAGCGCCGACCCGCGCCTTGGGCTGCTCTCCTCGCCGACCGCGCAGGCGCTGCGCAGCGAGCGCGGCAGCCTGGTCGTGTGGCTGAGCAGCGTCGCCGCGTTCGCGTTCATCCTCGGCGTGGTCTCGAAGAGCATCTCATCCGCCGGGATCTCCAAGAGCGTGCAGCGCGAGCTGGCCAAGCTCGGCTCCGGCTCGATCGTGACGCCCGCCGGCTACCTCGCCTTCGTGTTCATCTTCTTCATCCTGGCCGTCAGCCTGTTCGCGTGCGCGCAGGTCGGCGCCGCACGGCACGAGGAGGCCGACGAGCAGCTCGAGACGCTGCTCGCGCTGCCGGTCGGCCGCCGCGGCTGGCTCGGCGGGCGGCTCCTGCTGGCGGCGCGGCGGCGCTGCGGCGATCTCCGTTGCCGCCGGGCTGCTCGCCTGGGCGGGCGCCGCCTCGCAGGGCGTCAGCATCTCGCTGCCGCGGATGCTCGAGGCCGGCGCCAACTGCCTGCCCGTCGCGCTCCTGTTCCTCGGGGTCGCCGCGCTGGCCTACGCGGTCGCGCCCCGAGCGAGCGGCGGGATCGCCTACGGGCTCGTCACCGTCGCGTTCCTGTGGCAGCTCGTCGGCTCGCTGCTCGGCGCGCCGAGGTGGCTCGTCGAGCTGACGCCGTTCGCGCACGTCGGGCTCGTGCCCGCGCAGCCGTTCCGCGCCGGCGCCGCGCATCGTCATGCTCGGGATCGCGGTGGGCAGCGCGTTCGCGGCAGTGTGCGATCTTCGCGCGGCGCGACCTGACCGGAGCTTGATGACGGGAGCTGATGACGAGAGCTCGAGGCGAATGAGCTCTACGGCGCCGCGAGTCGATCGGGCTCGCTGCTCTTCACGGCCTCCATCACGCGCGCCCGCCCGGCTGCCTTGGCGCGGTAGAGGGCCTCGTCCGCCGCGCGCAGCACCGTTTTGAGATCGCAACCGTCGAGTTGGTACTCGGCGACGCCCGCGCTGAAGCTCACCCGCAACGTCCCCCGGTCGCCTGTGAACTCCTCTTCGCCAAACCGCTCGAGCGTATCGGCGAGGCGCTGCACTCCGTTGCAGCGCGTCATGCCGTACATGCCCACGATGAACTCCTCGCCGCCCCAGCGTCCGATGACATCGGTGCCGCGGAAGTCGCGCCGCAGGTGATCGCCGAGGCGTCGCAGCACGCTGTCACCGACGAGATGGCCGTGGCGGTCGTTGACGAGCTTGAAGCCATCGACGTCGAGCATCGCCACCGACAGGGGCTCGGAGAAGCGGTCCGCGAGCGCGGCAAGGTGCGCCAGATCCTTGTCTGCCTTGGCCCGGGTGGCCAGGCCGGTGAGATAGTCCGTCTCCGCCTGGGCGCGAAAGAGACGGATGCGCTCCAGCCGGTTGGCGACTCGGTTGACGAGCTCTCCTCCGACGATCGGCTTGGCGATGTAGTCGTCGGCGCCGGCGCTGAACGCCTCCTCGACCGTTGCGGCGTCGGTGTGGGCGGTGGCGAAGATCACGACTATGCCGCTCCAGCGGGGATCGTTGCGGACGGTGCGGCACAGCTCGGGGCCGTTCACGCCGGGCATGTCGACGTCGAGGATCAGCAGTTCGGGCGCCACCTCCTCCAGCCTCTCCCAGAAGCGCAGGGGATCTGCCAGGGTCGACACCTCCAGGTTATGGGGCTCCAGGAGCACGCGCATGGCCTCGAGCACGGCGGGGTCGTCGTCGACGATGAGCACCCGTGTGGCCACCAGACGCTCGCGCTCAAGGAACTGCTCGACGGCGTCCAGCACCTCGTCCGGCAGCAGCGACTTGGTCAGGAACGCGCGGCTGCCGCGCCGCGCCGCCTCGACACGATCGGTGAAGACGCCGGTGCCGGTGAGCACGATCACGGGGATCGGCGGCGTCGCCGCGCTCAGCTCCGACAGCAGCGAGTAGGCGTCCGTCATGCCGTCGGGCGGGAACGTCAGATCGAGCAGCACAATCGTCGGAGGGCACTCCGCGCACAGCGCACTACGCGCCTCCCGCGGGCTGGCGGCCGTGTCGCAGCGCACCCCGCGCATCGCCGCGGCCGCGGCGATGCGCTCGCACAGTACGCGGTCGTCGTCGACAACCAGGACGCGCAGCCGATCGCCGGTGGGCTCGATGCGCCGGGTGCCCTGGGGCGCGAGCGCCTCGCCCTGCAGCTCGTCATGGATGGCGGCAATGAGCCTCGACATCTCGGGTGCGCGCTTCGGGGCGGGGTCGGCGAGCTCGAGCTCGAGCTTACGTGCCGCATCACAGGCGCGGATGAAGCCGAATGTTCCGACCGACCCGATCAGCGAGTGGGCGGTGCGGTGCGCCTCGACGCGCAGCTGCTCGTCGAGGTCGGCCGCGGCTAATGCCCGTACGGCTCGTTCGATCACGCCCACGCGCTCCAGGGCGCCAGCGCGATGCTTCTGCCAGATCGCGCGCAGGGCGTCGTCGGTGGATCCCGTGGCGGGGTTCATCTGTCAGCCACCGGCCACCCGAGAAGCTCGGCCACTTGCAGGGAGAGATCCGATATGTCAAATGGCTTTGAAATGACTCCCATCACAGGGGCACACCGAAAGCGCTCGCTGTCCTCCAGCCGCTCGTGTGCCGTCAGCAGGACGATCGGGAGCGAGCCCGTCGCGGGAATCCCGTGCAGGCGCTCGGCGACGGCGATACCGTCCATGCCGGGCATCACCACGTCGAGCAGGATCGCGTCGAACCGCTCTGAACAGGCTCGCTCGATGCCCTCCTCGCCGGAGACCGCCGTGACGATCCGCCATCCGCCGATCGTGCCCAGCGCTATCTTCGCCGCCTCGCGGATCAGCGCCGAATCGTCGATCACGAGGACATTGCGGGTGGGCGCGGCCGTGAGGGTCTCGGCGGGGGAGGTATGTGCAGGTGAGGACATCGTTCTCCCGTCAATCTTCGACAGCGGCCGGCGTCTTGATGAGGCGGATCGTGCTTTTCTTCTAGATATGAGCATTAAGTACCTAAAAACAGGTAGTTAACCGCAGCTGGGTATGCGGAATACCCGCAACAACCGCGTTGGAAGTCCGTGCCGGGGCTCGAAGCGTTACAGATGAACCGCGCAGCTACCGATACAGCTCACATGCGTACCTTCCTCGGTGAGCGGCTGGGCGCTCCGACGCGACGGATCGCGATCGCCGGTGCGCTGATCGTCGTTCTGCTCGGCGCCGCGATCGGCGTGACGGTGTGGCGCTTTGGGGCAAGCACGGCGAAGTACGAAGCGACACTGAAGAACACCGCCACCATCGCCGAGACGGCTGAAGCGCGGACGACTGTGTATGACTTCCTGAATGGCGCGCGACCGCTCGCCACGGGCGCGAGCGCCGCAGACATCGCGGCGCTGCGCAAGGACCACTCTAACCTCGATTCCGCGCTGGTCTCGCTGCTGCGCGACACGATCGACTCACCGCTCGAGCAGGCGACGCTGGTCCGCGCTCGCGGGAACGTCGCCGCGCTGGGAACCACCGTCGCCGCACTGGCGCGAAACGCGGGGACACCCGCTGCCGCCGCGGAGGTCGATCGGATCGCGAGTCTGCTCGGCGGCGTCGACCGCCAGCTCGATGTGGTGGTCGCTCAGGAGAACGCCCAGGATCAGAGCTACCGGAGCTCCGCACGAGCCACCGCACGCTCTGCGCTGCTCGTCTCGCTGCTCGCCGGCGCGCTCGCGATCCTGTGCGCCGCGCTGCTTACCCTCTACACCGTACGCCTGACCCGCCGTCTGCTCAAGCAGATACGCACGACGTCGAGCACCCTGACCGAGGCCACGAGCGAGATGCGCGCCGCGACGCTCGAGGCGGCCGCCGCCACGAGCCAGCAGTCCGCCGCGATCTCCGAGGTCGCGGCCACGCTCGAGGAGCTCAGCGCAAGCGCGGCGGCGATCGCCGACAACGCTCAGATCACCGCGACCGAGGCGCTCGAGACCGGCGAGCGCAGCCAGCAGATCGGCCAGGTGCTCGAGCTGATCAACGGGGTTGCCGAGCAGACCAACCTGCTGGCGCTCAACGCTGCGATCGAGGCGGCGCGGGCCGGCGACGCCGGCCGGGGATTCGCCGTCGTCGCCGGCGAGGTGCGCAAGCTCGCCGAGCGCACCGTGCACTCGACCGAGTCGATCGGCCAGATCGCCACCGGCATCCAGGAGAAGAGCAACTCCACGATCCTCGCCACCGAGCAGAGCATGGCGGCCACCGACAACCAGAAGGACGCCGCCGCGCAGGCGGCCACGACGATGGTGGAGATCCGCCGGGCGGCCGAGCAGCTGGCGGCCGAGCAGCAGCTGCGGGCCGGCACCTCCGAGCGCGTCGAGGAGCTCGTGCGTGGCTTGGAGGGGATGTTGGAGCGCTATGGGCTGGCGGCCGCAAACGGCCACGCGGACGCGGCGGTCCGCTGAGCGCGGACGGAATCCTGTGAGCGGAGTCCAGATACGGGTGCGGGTGGGCGCCGAGCAGTATGCGCTGCCGGTCGAGTACGTCCACGAGGTCGTCGATCTCGGTGAGCTGACTCCCGTGCCGGGAGCGGCCGACGTCGTGCTGGGGCTGCGCAACCTGGGCGGGGAGATCGTGCCCGCATTCGATCTCGCGAGGATCCTCCAGATCGAGCGCGACGGCAGCCCCCCGCGTCTGCTGGTCGCCGAGTGCCGCGGGCGGCGCGCGGCGTTCGCTGTCGACGAGGTGATCGACGTGGGCCCGCTCGCCGGCGCCATGCAGAAGTCCGAGTCGCGGCATCTGCTCGCGAGCACGGTCCTCGACGGCGCGCTGGTCGGCGTGCTCGCGGTGGACGCTCTGTTCGACTCTGTGGCCTCGGAGGACGGGCGATGACCGCCGCCGGCGTTCCCGCGGAGCTCATTCAAATCTTCCGCGAGGAGGCCGCGGAGCACCTGGACGGGATGGATGCCTGCCTGCTCGCCGTCGAGGCTGGGCAGGCGTCCAGCCAGACCACCGATGCGCTGTTCCGCCACGCGCATTCGATCAAGGGCAGCGCCGGAATGGTCGGCCTGCAGGAGGCCGGCGCGATCGCCAACGCGATCGAGGACGTGCTGGAGCGGGCGCGCGAGGCCGGTGCGCTCTCCCCCGGGCTGACCGAACCCCTGCTGCACGCCACCGGCGCACTGCGCCACGCGGTCGCCGGTGAGCGCGGGGTCGCGCCGGCCGCCGTCGAAGCGCTCGCGATCGGCGCCTCGGCGAGCGCGCCGCCGGCAGAGGAGACCGAGTCGCCGACGATGAACGGGACACCGACCAACAGCGAGCTGCCGGTGGAGAACGGGACACCCGCGACGTCCATGCCGCCAGCAGAGATCGAGCTACCGGTGGCGAACGAGACACCCGCTGGGTCCCCCTCGATCCGAGTCGCGGCCGACAAGGTCGACCGAATGCTTGACGCGGTCGGCGAGACGGTCCTTCATCACCGGCGCCTGGAGCACATGCTCGGCAGCGCTCCGGGAGGCGTCGAGGAAGCCATCGAGCGGGAGGTGGACCGCGGGGAGCGCCTGCTCGACGAGCTCCAGGAGACTGTTCTCGAGCTGCGCATGGTGCCGCTGAGCTCGATCACAAGCCCGCTGCCGCGGGCTGTGCGCGACCTTGCGGCCGCCGAAGGCAAGCAGGTCGACCTGAAGATCACCGGCGCGGAGACGCAGCTCGACCGGGTGCTGCTCGACGGCATGTCCGAGGCGATCGCCCATCTGCTGCGCAACGCGGTCGCGCACGGGATCGAGCTTCCCGACGTGCGCGAGCGCGCCGGCAAGCCGCGCCGCGGCGAGCTCGAGCTGCACGCGGAGCCGCACGGCGGACAGGTCGCGATCGAGGTGCGCGACGATGGGGGCGGCGTCGCCGCCGCCGCGCTCGCCGAGGGCGCCCGCCGCGGTTCGCTCGTGGACGTGCTCGCCGAGCCCGGGTTCTCGACGGCCGAGGGCGTGAGCGAAGTCGCCGGTCGGGGCGTAGGGCTCGATGCCGTCAAACGCCAGGTGGAGTCGGTCGGCGGGAGCGTCGCGATCGACACCGAGCCGGGCAGGGGCACCTCCACGACGCTGCTGCTGCCGGTCACCCTCGCGCTGCTGCGCGTGCTGATCGTCAGGCGCGGGGCTCAGCGGTTCGGGCTCCCGCTGGCGAGCGTCCGCGAGGTGGTCGCGGTGGAGCAGGTGATGATGCTCGAGGGACGACCCTCGATCCTCGTTCGCGGGGAGCCCCTGCGGCTCTGCGATCTGGCGCCGGTCCTTGGCATGAAGGCGCCCGATCTGCCGGAGGTCTTCCGAGCGCTCGTGGTGGAGGCGACCAACGGGCGCCTCGCCGTCGCCTGCGAGGAGGTGGTCGGCGAGCAGGAGGTCCTCGTCAAGCCGCTCGGTCTCTCGCTGGGCGCAGAGCCGGGCTACCTCGGAGCCGCGATCCTCAGCGATGGGGCGGTCATGCTCGTACTCGACCCGGCCCACCTGGTCCGCCAGTCCTCGCGCGCCTCGACCGCGGCGCGCGTCGGCGCCGCCGCCGCGCGCGAGGCGAGGCAGACGCCGAAGGTTCTGGTCGTCGACGACCAGTTCACCGTGCGCGAGCTGCAGCGCAGCATCCTCCGCGCGTCTGGATATCAGGTGGAGGTCGCCTGCGACGGTCGCGAGGCGCTCGAGGCACTGGGCGCCCAGGGCGACTTCGACATCGTCGTCACCGACCTGCAGATGCCCGAGATGGACGGCCTGGAGCTGCTCGCGGCGATTCGCTCGGACCCGCAGCGCTCCTCGCTGCCGGTCGTCGTCGTCACCTCGCGCGGCAGCGAGGAGGACCGCAAGCGCGGAGCCGAAGCCGGCGCGGACGCCTACATCGTCAAGGACGAGTTCGACCAGCAGGCGCTGCTGGAGACGGTCAGGCGCCTTGTGGGAGAGCGATGAGCAAGCCGTCCCAGAGCGATCCGCGAGCCCCGGCTCGCCGTCCGTCGGGCTCGCCGCCTCGCTCCGCGCGGCCGCGCAGCGAGGTGATCGGCATCTGCGCCTCGACCGGCGGACCGCGGGCGCTCGCCGACGTCTTCGCACGACTCCCCGCGGACTACGGAGTCCCGATTCTCGTGGTGCAGCACATGACCCCCGGCTTTACCGCCGGGCTGGCTGCCTGGCTGGACCGCGAGCTTGCGCTGCCCGTACGCCTGGCGAGCGATGGCCAGAAGCTTGCGCCGGGCGTCTGGTTCGCGCCTGATGGGGCGCATATGAAGCTCGAGAGGACCCGGCGCCTGAGACTCGACAGCGACACGCCCGCAGCTGGCCACCGCCCGTCGGGAGACGAGCTGTTCTCCAGCCTCGCTCGTGTCGCGGGGGCTGGAGCCGTGGTCGTTGTCCTGACCGGCATGGGATGTGACGGCGCCGAGGGCCTGGCGGCCGTGGCCGCCGCCGGCGGACGGACGATCGCCCAGGACGAGCAGAGCTCGGGCATCTACGGGATGCCACGGGTCGCCGCGGAGCGCGGAGCCAAGACTGTGCTCGCCCCGGCGGCGATCGGCGACGAGCTCGCCAAGCTGGACTGGATGAGAGGCCGGCCGTGAGCGCCGCGCTGAGCGAGGTCGCGCGGATGATCCAGCGGGAGAGTGGGATCCAGCTCAAACCATCCCAGCTCCCCTCCCTCCAGGCTGCCATCGCCAGGGTCGATCGCGACCTCACCGCCGAGGCCCTGCTCGATCGCGCGGTCTCGGCGCAGACCATGGGGCGGCTGATCGACGAGGTCACGATCCGTGAGACCTTCTTCTTTCGCCATCGCTCCGAGCTCGACGCGATCGCGTGGTACTCGACGCTTGACGCCGCCCGCGCCCGTGGATCGGACGTCGTGCGGATATGGGTAGCCGGGTGCGCCTCCGGCGAGGAGGCCTATACGGTGGCGATCCTCGCGTGCGAGGCGTTCGCGTCCGCCTCCCCTCCGGTGCGCGTGCTCGCAACCGACATCGCGCCCGCCGCGCTCGCGCAGGCGACCGCGGGCCGCTACGGCGAGCGCGCCGTGCGCAACCTGCGGGGAGGAGTCCGCGAGCGCTACTTCTCGAGCGCCGATGGGGTGTGTACCGTCGGCGGGCGGCTGCGCGCGCTCGTCGAGTTCCGCCGGCACAACCTCGTGCGCGATCCGATCCCCCCGGCGGGCGAGCAGCCCTTCGACGTCATCCTTTGCCGCAACGTCCTGATCTACTTCGACCGCCCGACGGTCGAGATCGTGTTGGGGGCGCTCGAGGGGGCTCTGGCCCCGGCCGGCCTGCTGCTGCTGGGAGCCGCCGACCGGCTCTCCGGTCAAGCGGGCCCCCTCTCGCAGATTCGCGGAGAAGCGCTCTCCCTCTCACAGGTTCGGGGATCCGGGGGGGTTGGTCCGCGGTCCCCACATGCGCGTGGGTCCCTTCGCCGGGCGCCCGTGCGCCCCTCCGGACAGAGTGGAGCCCGCGCCGAGGTCGAGCGCCCCGCGCCGGTCCTCGGCCTATCGGTGGCTCCGCTGCCCTCCCGGCCGACGCCGGCCGACGCGATGAGAGCCGCGGATCGCGGCGAGCTCGACCTCGCGGTGGGGATCGCTCGGGATGTACTCGCACTGGACCCGCTGGATCCCCAGGCGCACTTCATCCGCGGGGTCGCCGAGCTCGCTCGCGACGATGCCCGAGCCGCCGTGGAGCCGCTGCGGCGCGCTCTGTACATCGATCCCAATTTCGGGCCCGCCGCCTTCAAGCTGGCGTGCGCGCACGATGCGCTCGGCGAGGAGGGGCCTGCGCGACGTGCCTACGAACGTACCCTGCGCACACTCGACCACTACGGGCCAGAGCGGACGGCGCGCTCAGATCGGCTTGACCTGCTCGACATGGCCGCCGCCTGTCATACCCGTCTCCAGATGCTCTCAGGACAGCGCCTTACCAGATGAAGCGTCTGGCCTGGACGAACTCAAACCTTTTCCTGAAACCGATTTAAATGGATCATAATTATTTCACTGATTCAAGAGAAATAAATACGGTCAACTGATGTATCCGGCACTTTCGGATGCTACGCTAGTGATGTGGAAAAGGCCCGGGATGTGGAACTCCGGCCTGAAAAGTAGAGGCCAAAGGGAGCGCCGCCCTACCGCTGTCAAGTCCGAGCCCACGGCCCGGTCTCGGGAGCTTGCAGCGCATCTGGCGCTGCTCGACCTGGCGCCCGACGCGATGACGGCGCTGTTGGAGCTCGTGCCGGATGCGATCGTGGGGATCGGCCGCGGGGGCTTGATCGTGCTCGTCAATGCGCAGATGGAGGCGCTGTTCGGGTATGAGCGCAGGGAGCTGGTGGGGCAACCGGTGGAGATATTGGTGCCCGAGCGCTTCCGCGAGGCGCATCGCTCTCACCGGGCGGGCTACTTCGCCGATCCCCGCACGCGGCCGATGGGCGCCGGGCTGGAGTTGTTCGGGTGCCGGCGGAATGGCAGCGAGTTTCCTGCGGAGATCAGCCTGTCGAGCATTCAGACCGAAGAGGGGACCATTGGGATCGCCGCGATCCGCGACGTGAGCGACCGGGTCATAGCGGCTCGTGAGCGCGAACGACTCCAGGCGGAGGCGGAGCGGGAGCGGCTTCAGAACCAGCTGCATCAGGCTCAGCGCCTGGAGAGCCTCGGGCAGCTGGCGGGCGGCATAGCGCACGACTTCAACAACCTGCTGGCCGTGATCATCAACTACGCGGCGTTCATCGCAAACGATCTCGACGCCGCCTCTGGGATCGATGGCGACACGCGCTGGCGCGGTACGCGCGAGGACGTCGAGCAGATTCGCCTAGCGGGCGAGCGGGCCTCGCATCTGACCCACCAGCTGCTCGCGTTTGCCCGCCGCGAGGTCGTCCAGCCCGAGGTCGTCGACTTCAACGACGTCGTCAGCGACATCGAGCAGCTGCTGTGCCGTACGCTCGGGGAGCAGGTCGAGCTGCGCAGCTCCCTGGCCGGCAACCTGCGCCCGGTGCGGATCGACCCGGGGCAGCTGGAGCAGATCCTGGTCAATCTCGCGGTCAACGCGCGCGACGCGATGCCCGATGGCGGGGTGCTTCGGATCGACACCGCCAACGTCGACGTGGACGAGGAGTACGCGGCCTCGCGGCCCGAGCTCTCGCCCGGCCCCCACGTCCGCCTGCGTGTCAGCGACGGTGGCGTGGGCATGTCCCGCGAGACGATGCAGCGGGCCTTCGATCCGTTCTTCACGACCAAGCCGCCGGGTCAGGGGACCGGCCTGGGGCTTGCGACCGTGTACGGGATCATCCAGCAGGCCGGCGGACGCTCGCAGATCTACTCGGAGCCCAATGTCGGTACGACCTTCACGGTGCTGCTGCCGGCGACCGACCAGGGCACCACTCCCGCCGAGCCGGCGGGAGAGTCCCCGGTGCGGCGAGGCGAAGAGACGATCCTGCTGGTCGAGGACGAGCGGGCGCTGCGTGAGGTCACCCGCCGCATCCTGGCTGGCGCCGGCTACCAGGTGATCGTCGCCGAGAACGGTCCCGAGGCGCTCCGGGTGGCCGACATGCACGAGGGCCAGATCGACCTGCTGCTCAGCGACGTGATCATGCCGCAGCTGCCCGGGCCCCAGCTGGCCAGGCAGCTGCTCGAGCGGCGACCCACGGTGGGTGTGCTGTTGATGTCGGGTTTCGCTCAGCCGATCCTCGACGCGGGGGGGCACCTGGACGCCGGCATGACGCTCATCGAGAAGCCATTCTCCGGACCCGGGCTGCTCGCGAAGATCGCCCAGGTCATCGAGCGCGCGGGGTGATGGCAGGTGCCGGAGCTGCTGATAGTCGACGACGACGAGTCGCTGCGGCGCTGGGAGGAGCGGGTCCTGGGCGAGCAGGGCTACTCCTGCGAGGGCGCCTGCGACGCGAGCACCGTCCGCGAGCGCCTGCGGCAGGGCTCATATCGGCTCGCGCTGCTCGACGTCAACATGCCCGGCGAATCGGGCATGGATCTGCTCGCTCATATCCGCCAGGACCATCCCGAGGTGGCGGTTCTGATGGTCACCGGCGAGGACAGCGTGAAGCTGGCGATGACGGCGATCGAGCTCGGTGCCTACGGCTACCTCGTCAAGCCCGTCGGATCGGGCGAGCTGCTGATCAACGTGGCCAACGCCTTGCACCGTTGGCGCTCGGATGCGGAAAGCCGGCGTCTCGTACAGCGCCTGCGGACCACGGTGCGGGAGCGCAGCGACATGCTGGAGGAGGCACTCCAGGATCTCAAGCTCTCCGAGAACAAGGTGTGGGCCTCCCAGGCCGAAACGATCTTCCGCCTCGCGCGCCTGGTCGAGTTCCGCGACGAGGAGACCGGGCACCACCTGCATCGCATGAGCTCATTTTGCGAGATCCTGGCGCGCAGGACGGGGTTCTCAGAGCACCGCTGCGAGCTCGTGCGTCTTGCGAGCCAGCTGCACGACATCGGCAAGGTCGCGGTGCCCGACAGCATCCTGCTCAAGCAGGGCAAGCTCACCCCGGAGGAGTTCGAGGTCATCAAGGGCCATGCCGAGACGGGGTTTCAGATGCTCGCCGGCTCGAAGGCGGAGGTCGTGCAGCTCGGCGCGCTGATCGCCCGCACCCACCACGAGCGCTGGGACGGGAGCGGCTATCCCCGCGGGCTCGCCGGTGAGGACATCCCGCCGGAGGGCCGCATCGCCGCGATCGCCGACGTCTTCGACGCCCTGACAAGCGACCGGGTCTACCGCTCCGCGCTGCCCGTCCAGTCGGCCGTCAAGATGATGAAGGACGAGCGCGGCCGGCATTTCGACCCGGAGCTGCTCGATGCGTTCCTCGGCGCGCGGTCCGAGATAGAAGCGATCCGCCATGCCTACGCCGACTGAGCGCCCCGACCCAGGCTTGCGCCCGGCAGGTTCGTTGCGCCCGGCCGGTTCGCCGGCTACGCGGCGCGGTCCCCGTGGTGGGGGTTGCGAGCGCGCAGCGTCTCCTCGATCGCGGCGCCGAGTTGCTCGGTCGTGAATGGCTTGACCAGAGCGGCGTCGAACACCACGCCGAGTTCGGCGAGCTCCGGTGGCGGCGCGGTGACGCTGGCGCAGATGAGCGGCAGCGACGGGTTGACGATGCAGGCCGCCTGGGCGAGCACCGCGCCGGTCGGCGCCGCGGGCTCGACCACCAGCACGTCGGCGATCTGCAGCTGTTCGGGCGCCGGCACCCTGACGAGCATCGGCTTGTGGCCGAGACGGGTGACCATGCGCTCCAGCATCCGCCTGACGCCATCGTGGGGCTCGCTGATGAGTATTCGTGCCATGTGCAGATGATCGACGGGGCACGCTGGATTCCGGGGGGTCAGGTGGTATGAGTAGCGTATGAGCCGCACCCGGATCCTGGTGGTGGACGACGACCCCATCACGCGAGATCTGCTGCGCGGGGTGCTGGAACGCGCCGGGCACGAGGTGCGCGAGGCGCCCGACGGTCGCGCGGGGCTGCGCGACCTCTATGCGGCCTCGCCCGATCTCGTGATCCTGGACGTCGCGATGCCCGAGCTCGACGGGTGGGCGACGCTCGAGCGCATCCGCGACCTTTCAGACGTGCCGGTGCTGATGCTGACCGCGCGCGAGACCGAGCTCGAAGCGTGTGCGCGGCCTGCAGGGCGGAGCCGACGACTACGTGGTAAAGCCCTTCGGCCACCAGGAGCTCGTCGCGCGCGTACAGGCGCTGCTGCGCCGCTCGGGCGCCCGCGCCGAGGAGCAGCAGACCTATGCCGATTCGCTCGTGCGGATCGACTACTCCCAGCGCGCGGTCTCCTACTCCGACCGAGAGGTGCGCCTGACGCCGCTGGAGTTCAAGCTGCTCGCGGTGTTCGTGCGCCACCCCAATCAGGTGCTCAGCCGCGATCAGCTGCTCGAGCTCGTGTGGGGCGACTCGTTTGGGGTCTCTCCCGAGCAGGTGAAGCTGTACGTGGGCTACCTGCGCCGCAAGCTCGACCCCACGGCGCCTGAGTCGACACCGATCGAGACGGTGCGTGGCTTCGGTTACCGCTACCGGCGCTCGTCCTGAAGCTGCGCCAATATGGGAAGGCTTGGCCCATTTTCTTAATTAATGTGAGTTTCAGGGATTTGCCGGTTGGTTAGAATAGTAGCCTAAAATGTGCTAATCTGCTCGCAGGTAGGGGGTGACATGTCGCGAGCGTTATTTCCCACCAATACGGTGACGGCACTGATAGATCTGCCGCCATCTTTCGTCTGTGCCTGGAGGACGGGGCGCTACGGTTCGATCTGGGTCGATCTGGCTGGCGAGCTGGATCTCACGGTGTCTGCGGAGCTCGCGCGGATGTTGCACAAAACTCAAGCCCGCTCGAACCTGGTGGTGCTCGACCTGCGCGAGCTGACCTTCATGGACGTCGCCGGTGCGCGCGTGATCGCCGACGCCGGCATCAGCGCACGGCGGGCCAACCGGGGTCTGCTCGTCGCACGCGGTCCCACCCAGGTCGACAGGGTGTTCACGCTGACCGGGACCTCCAATCAGGTGGAGCTGTTCGACCTCGATTACGAGCGCTGTTCGCCTGTGCTCAACGATGGCCTCGCTCGTCGGCCGACCCGCGAGCTGACCCGAGCGTCCTGGCGCAATGGGGGCTCGTCCCCCGCCCGAAACACTGCGCCGAGAACCCACGCGTCGGGTGAATACTCTGCGACTCCTACGCTGAAGCTCACCTGAGACATCGCCATTCAGCCACGCAAACTTCTTGCAGCCGCCGCCAAGGCTATCTCGGGATGCTACGACTCTGTGGTCTGTCGCCTCGGGCAGTGCGCGTGGCAAGCGCACGCTCGATCGCGACACTCAGCTGCTTGCCTGCGTAGGGCTTGACGAGGACGGCGGAGAACTGGATGTCGAGTTCGGCGAGCTCCGTCGAGGGTTTGGCAATGCTAGAGCAGATGATCGGCAGCGACGGGGTTGCGAGGTGTGTCGCCTGTGCGAGTACGGCGCCAAGCGGAGCGGCTGGCTCGACAAGCAGAACATCCGCGCTTGTCAGCTGGTCAGGCATCAGCCTCTTTACCGTGATCGGTTCGTGACCGAGACGAGCGATCATGCGCGCCAGTCTCCGTCGCACTGTCTTGTCAGGCTCGCTTATGAGAATTCGGGTCATATACCCATGTTCGGGTATCCTGTCAGGTTGGTACAGAGTAGTTTCCCGCAGACTTTAGGCGCGGTAAAAATGCGCTTCCTTATAGTCCCCTACCCTATTTATACTGATCGTATAATTAATTTTATCCGTACCCCCTGCGGGGGTTTACGGGAAAGTACGGTCTCGCCGATGTGTCAGCCTTACGATTCGTTCTGTGACGCCAGACTGTTTGCTTGCAGGAGCACATACATGTGTTGACCGCAGAAGAGATGGTCTTCTAGAACGGGCGCTGGCCGTCGATCTCTCGAGTTGAGCGATCGTTTCGGCGCACAGCAAAGGAATGATGAGATGCTAGCTCTAACGCCCCCAACCTTTCCCGCGCACGAGACCGGCGAGGATCTTCGGCGTCTCGGCGAGGTGCTGAAGACTCGAACTGAGGATGTGCTCAACGAGACGGTTGCCAGGACCACGGGGCAGGGTCACGATGTCGATGCCCTTGTTCAGGAGAGCTTCGAGAAGATCAGTATCAGCTCCACGATCGCGGTAGCCCGGTGGGTCGCAGGAGAGAGTATGGAGGTGGCCATCGAGGCCGGGAAGGATACGTGGCTCATCTTCGCTGAGCTGGCCGCGCACCGCGCGGCATCGCTGGACGAGGTGACAAAACGCTGTTTTGTCTGGCGCAACGTGATGGCCGAGGTTCTGTTCAAGGATGCCACGCAAATGGGTGTGTCGCTCGAGGCGCTCTCCCAAGCCCAGAACCTGCTGCAGCTGAGCCTCGAGTTCAGCCTGGTGCGGATGTGCGAGTCCTTCGAGATCGAGCGCCAACGGACCGACGAGCAGCTCACCCGGCGCGAGGACGAGCTGTCGTTCCTCGCCACCCACGATTCACTGACCGGCCTGCCCAACCGGACCTTGATCCTGGACCGCGTCGAGCAGATGCTCGCACGCGCCGCACGCACGCAGACGTCGGTGGCAGCGCTGTTCGTCGACCTCGACAACTTCAAGAGCATCAATGACACGCTCGGTCACGGCGTCGGCGACGAACTCCTCCAAGCAGTCAGCGCGAGGCTCGACGGCGTCATACGCGAATCCGACGCGCTGGGCCGCTTGGGTGGGGATGAGTTCGTCGTGATCTCCGAAGAGCTGACGCTGTCCGTCGGCCCCGAGCTGATCGCCGAGCGCCTGCTCGAGGCGCTCAAGCAGCCATTCAAGCTCGGAGCCGACAGGAAAATCCGTGTGAGCGTGACCGCGAGCATCGGGATCGCAGCAGGCGAGAAGATCTCCGCCGAGGAGCTCCTGCGCGACGCGGACATCGCGATGTACCGCGCCAAGTGGGACGGCAAGCACCGCTACGTCGTATTCGAGGACGGCATGCAGCACACCATGCAGCACCGCCTGGAACTCAAGATGGACCTCCGCGACGCGCTCAATAACGAAGAGTTCTTCCTCGCCTACCAGCCCACAATCAACCTCAGCGACATGAGCCCCAACGGAGTCGAGGCACTGATCCGCTGGAAGCACCCCACGCGCGGCGTCGTCCAACCCAACGATTTCATCCCCCTCCTCGAGGAGACCGGGCTGATCACGGACGTCGGTAGATGGGTACTGCAGCAGGCCTGCACCCAGGGCGCCAAGTGGCGCGCGATGGGGTACCCGATCGCGATCGCCGTCAACGTCTCCGGACGCCAGCTCGACACCGACGAGCTCATAGCCGACATCGAAGGCGCGCTCTCCCGCAGCGGCCTGGAGCCGGACGCGCTGACGATCGAGATCACCGAGACCACCCTGATGCGCAACGTCGAAGAGACCGCCCGCCGGCTCGCCCAGATCAAGCAGCTCGGCGTGCGGATCGCGATCGACGACTTCGGAACCGGCTACTCCTCACTCGCCCACCTACAACGGTTTCCCGTCGATGCACTGAAGATCGACCGCTCGTTCATCTCAGCACTGAAGGACAACCAGGAGGGCGAGACCCTCATCCACACCCTTGTGCAGCTCGGCAAGGCGCTCTCGCTCGAGACCTTCGCCGAGGGCATCGAGCAGCAGCGGGAGCTGGCCCTACTCAAAGACGAGGCCTGCGACAGCGGACAGGGCTTCCTGTTCGCCCGCCCCCTCGACGCAGCCGCCACCGAAACGTTCCTTCACGACTGGGCCGCCAACACCTCTCCCGCCTCCAGGTAAACCCGCCACACGCTGAGACGAGACAGACAGCCGCCGTGGCGCCGAGCGCGGCGAGGGCATAGGCTCGGCCTTCCGTGAGCTTCGAGACGCTGATCGTGATCGTGCTCGCCGGCCTCGGCGGGCCGCTGCTCGGCGTGGGGCGCTGGTTCGTGCCGGTGGTGATCGGCGAGATCCTCGCCGGCGTGCTCGTCGGCCCCTCGGCGCTCGCCGTCGTGGACCCGGCCAACGGCACGGTCTCGTTCCTCGGGGAAATCGGGTTCGCGATGCTGATGCTCACGGTCGGGATGCACCTGCCACTGAGCGATCGGCGGCTCCCCGCGTCGCTGCGCGGCGGCGGACTGCTCGCGGGGGTCGTCTGCGTGCTCGCCATACCCGGGGGGCTGCTGGCCGCGAGCATCGCGGGCACGGGCCACGCGGCGCTTCACGTGGTCCTGCTCGCCTCGGGCTCGGCCGCAGTGCTGCTGCCGGCGCTCGAGGAGACGGGCATCGAGGGCCCCGGCGTGATGGTGGTGATGGCGCAGGTCACGATCGCCGACGTCATTACGATCCTCTCGGTGCCGATCGTGCTGCAGCCGGCGCGCGTGGGCCACGCCGCGCTCGGGGCCGGGCTCGTGGCGGGCGCGGTGCTGGCGCTGCTCGGTGTGGCCCGGCTGCTGCGCGGCCATCGGTGGGTTCACCGTGTCCGCGGCCTCTCCAAGCAGCGCCACTGGGCGCTCGACCTGCGCCTCTCGCTGCTGGTCCTCTTCCTCCTCGCGTGGATCGCGCAGAAGGGGGGCGCGAGCATCCTGATCGCGGGGTTCGGCGCCGGTGTGACGGTCGCGCTGATCGGCGGTCCCAAACGCCTCTCCACGCAGATGCGCGGCGTCGCCGACGGGTTCTTCATCCCGCTCTACTTCGTCGTGCTCGGCGCGCAGCTGGATCTGGGCGGCCTCCTGAGGCACCCGGCGCTGCTTGCGCTCGCCGGCGTGCTGGCGGCCCTGAACGTCGCGATCCACCTGCTCGCCGCCGCACTCCTTCGCCGACCCGCGGCCGCCGGCCTGGCGGCCAGCGCGCAGCTCGGAGTGCCGGCCGCGATCGCCTCCCTGGGGCTCGCCGAGCACGTGCTCTCGGCCGACGTCGCGACGGCGATCGTCGTCGCCGCGCTGGTCAGCCTTGGGGTCTGCACCGCGGGGGTGGAGCGGCTCGTGCGCCTCTACGCTCCGGTTCCGGAGTCCGCCGCGGCTAACGCGCCAGCAGCGACCTGACCTGCCGCGCGATCTCGATGTCCTCCCGCGCGGTCAGCACCAGTGTGCGGACACGGGCGCCGCCGGTTCCGATCTCCCTGTCGGCTCCACCTTGCCCGTCGGCTCGGGCCTCCCCGTTGGCGTGCGCCTCGCTGTTGTGCTCGTCGTCGAGTTCGACGCCGAGGAACGCGAGACCCGCTGCGGCCTTTGCCCGCACCTCGGCCGAGTGCTCGCCCACGCCGCCGGTAAACACGAGCACGTCGAGCCCGCCGAGCGCGGCGGCCATCGCGGAGATCCCCGCGCGCAGACGGTGGACATACACCTCCAGCGCCAGCCGCGCGGCCGGGGCGCTCTCCGATCGGTCATCCCCACTGGCCCGGGCCACGATCTCGCGCATGTCGGCGCTGCCCGCTAGGCCGAGCAGCCCGGAACGGTGCTCCAGGGCTTCTGCCAGCTCGCCCGCGGAGAGCTGCTCGTGCTCCAGTAGCCACAGGAGCAGTCCGGGGTCGACGCTGCCCGAGCGCGTGGCCATGACGAGGCCCTCCAGTGGGGTGAAGCCCATCGTCGTGTCGAGCGAGCGGCCGTCGCGGATCGCGCACAACGAGGCGCCCGCTCCGAGGTGGCAGCTCACGATCCGCAGGCCCTTACCGTCCACACCCAGCAGCTCGGGGGCGCGGCGGGCGACCCAGGCGTGCGAGAGGCCGTGAAAGCCATAGCGGCGCAGCCCCCACCGCTCACGCCACTCTGCCGGCAGCGCGTAGGTCCTCGCCGACGGCGGCAGCGTGGCGTGGAAGGCGGTGTCGAAACACGCCACCGCGGGCGTTCCGGGGAGCGCCGCGGTGACGGCATCGAGCGCGTCCAGCGACTTGCGCTGGTGCAGCGGCGCGAGATCGGTCAGCTCGCGCAGCCGCTGCTCGACCTCGGCGTCGATCCGCACCGCCTCGCGGAAGCGCTCGCCACCGTGCACGATCCGGTGGCCGACCGCGTCGGTCTTTCCCAGCGGCCCGACGACGGTCCCATGCTCGATCTCCCGGGCTGCCAGCACGTTGTCGCGTTCGTCCAGCAGCGCCAGCTTCAGCGAGCTCGAGCCGGCGTTGACGACCAGCACGTTCACGGTTGAAACAGCCAGCGCCACTCGGTGACGTCCGGCGGATCCTCGCCGTGCTCGCGAGTGTAGGCGCGGTGGCGCAGCCGCTCGTCGGTCATGTGCTGGCGCAGGTGGGCGGCGTGCTCGGCCAGACCGGGGACGCGGTCGATGGTGTCGATCACGAGGTGGTAGCGGTCGAGGTCGTTGAGCATCACCATGTCGAACGGCGTCGTGGTGGTGCCCTCCTCCTTGTAGCCGCGCACGTGGATGTTGTGGTGGTTGGCGCGGCGGTAGGTGAGGCGGTGGATCAGCCAGGGGTAGCCGTGGTAGGCGAAGATCACCGGGCGGTCAGTGGTGAACAGCGCGTCGAACTCCTTGTCGGAGAGGCCGTGGGGGTGCTCGCTCTCGGGCTCCAGGCGCATCAGATCGACGACGTTGACGACCCTCACCCTCAGCTCGGGCAGGTGCTCGCGCAGCAGCGCCGCCGCCGCCACGCTCTCGAGGGTTGGCACGTCCCCCGCGCAGCCCAGCACCACGTCGGGCTCCTCCTCGCCGTCGCTCAAGAACGCCTCCCAGATACCGATCCCGCGCGTGCAGTGCGCGATCGCTTCGTCCATGCTCAGGTAGTCGAGCGAGGGCTGCTTGCCGGCCACGATCACGTTGACGTAGTCGCGGCTGCGCAGGCAGTGGTCGGCGACCGACAGCAGGCAGTTGGCGTCCGGGGGCAGGTACACGCGCACGATCTCCGCCTTCTTGTTGACCACGTGGTCGATGAAGCCCGGGTCCTGGTGGGAGAAGCCGTTGTGGTCTTGGCGCCACACGTGCGAGGAGAGCAGGTAGTTCAGCGAGGCGACCGGCCTGCGCCAGGGGATCCCGCGCGTCACCTTCAGCCACTTGGCATGCTGGTTGAACATCGAGTCCACGATGTGGATGAACGCCTCGTAGCTGTTGAACAGGCCGTGCCTGCCCGTCAGCAGGTACCCCTCCAGCCAGCCCTGGCAAAGGTGCTCGCTCAGGGCCTCCATCACACGGCCGTCGGGCGCGAGGTGATCGTCGGTGGGCAGCCGCCGCGACTCCCACGTGCGGTCGGTCGCCTCGAACACCGCGCCCAGACGGTTGGAGGCGGTCTCGTCGGGCCCCACGATGCGGAAGCGGTCGGGGTTCAGGCGGATCGTGTCGCGCAGGAACGCCCCCAGCACGCGCGTGGGCTCGCTGCTACTCGCCGTGGGCGCCCTCACCTCCACGGCGTAGGAGCGGAAGTCGGGTAGCTCCAGCGCCCGTAGTAGCAGCCCGCCGTTGGCGTGCGGGTTGGAGCCCATGCGCCGCTCCCCCTCGGGCGCGAGTGCCTGAAGCTCCGCGCGCAGCGCGCCATCTCCGTTGAACAGCTCCTCCGGGCGGTATGAGCCCAGCCATCGCTCCAGCTGCGCGAGGTGCTCGGGGTTGCCCGCGAGGTCGGCGAGCGGCACCTGGTGGGAGCGGAAGGAGCCCTCCGCGGGCAGCCCGTCCACCTCCTTCGGGCCCGTCCACCCCTTGGGGGTGCGCAGCACGATCATCGGCCACCGCAGCCGCTCGCGCGGAGCCGGCCGGTGTGGATCGCTCGGCGAGGGGTCGCCGGCTTCGCGGGCGCGGCGCTGGATCTCCGCGATCTCCCCCACCACCTCATCGAGCGTGGCGGCCATCAGCTGGTGCATCCGCGGCGGATCCTCGCCCTCGACGAAGCGCGGCGCGTATCCGTACCCCTCCAGCAGCGAGCGCAGCTCCGCCGGCGGGATGCGTGCGAGCACGGTGGGGCTGGCGATCTTGTAGCCGTTCAGATGCAGCACCGGCAGTACCGCCCCGTCGCGCACGGGGTCGAGGAACTTGTTGGAGTGCCAGCTCGCCGCCAGCGGCCCCGTTTCGGCCTCGCCGTCCCCCACTACGCAGCACACCAGCAGGTCGGGGTTGTCGAAGGCCGCCCCGTGCGCGTGTGCCAGCGAGTAGCCGAGCTCGCCCCCCTCGTGGATCGAGCCGGGCGTCTCCGGCGCCACGTGGCTGGGGATGCCGCCGGGGAAGGAGAACTGGCGAAGGAGCCTGCGCAGCCCCTCCTCGTCGTGGCCGATGTGGGGGTAGACCTCGGTGTAGGTGCCCTCCAGGTAGACGTTCGCCACCACTCCCGGGCCACCGTGACCGGGCCCGGCGAGGAAGATCGCGTTCAGATCGCGCTTGCGGATCACGCGGTTAAGGTGGGCGTATACGAAGTTCAGACCCGGGGTGGTGCCCCAGTGCCCGAGCAGGCGTGGCTTGACGTGCTCGATCTCGAGCGGCTCGCGCAGCAGCGGGTTCGCGAGCAGGTAGATCTGGCCGACCGAAAGATAGTTCGCCGCCCGCCAGTAGGCGTGCAGCCGGCGAAGCTCCTCTGTGGAGAGTGGGGTCGGTGAAGCGTCCATTCGGCGTTCCATGAAAGCAGTCGGTAACTTCCCGCGTGTGACCGACCAGGATGCCGAGCAGATCCGCATCGTTCTTGCCGACGACCATGCGGTCGTGCGCAGCGGGCTGCGGATGCTGCTCGACAGCGAGAGCGACTTCGAGGTCGTGGCCGAGGCGGGCGACGTGGAGAGCGCCCGGCGCTATGTGCGCGGCCACCATCCGGGGGTGCTGGTGCTCGACCTGAACATGCCGGACGGCTCGAGCCTCAAGGCGATTCCCGCGATCCGCGAGGAGTCGCCCGACACGCAGATCGTCGTGCTGACGATGCAGCAGGAGCCCGCGTTTGCCCGCGAGGCCCTCGGCGCGGGGGCGCTCGGCTATGTGCTCAAGGAGGCCGCCGACGAGGAGCTCGTCGAGGCGGTGCGACGCGCCGCGGCCGGCGAGAGCTACCTGAACCCCAGGCTGGGTGCTCGCATGGCCTCCGAGCCGCCCCCCGGCCCGCCGGACGATCTCTCCGAGCGCGAGGTGGACGTGCTGCGGCTGATCGCGCTCGGGCACACCAACGCCGAGATCGCGGGGCAGCTGTATCTGTCGGTGCGAACGGTGGAGACCCACCGGGCGCACATCCAGCAGAAGCTCAGGATCTCCACCCGCGCGGAGCTCGTGGCCTACGCGCTCGAGCGGGGCCTGATCAATACCGGCGAGCACGGCAGCTGACCAAGCGCTTCGGGCTACGCGCTTTGCGGGCCTTTCGGCATAGGCGTGCAGGCAGCTCATCGGCATCGGTGAGCACGCAGCCGCCTGAGCGCTTCGCCACATCACCCCATATGGTGATTTTCCTGCACCGTGGTGGCCCGTGGTAGTCTATAATTTTCCATTACATCACCAAAGCCTATTTGTCTGAATTAGGTAAATAATCATTGCCTCCACGATTTTTCAGTGACCGGGATGCCTCGGACGCTGACCAGACTGCCTCGGACAGCGACCAGACCTCCTCGGACTCCGACCAGACGTTTTCAGATATAGACCAGGCGGCCTCGGACGAGGAGCAGTCCGCCAGCGAGCAGGAGTCCGCCGAGGGGGCCGATCAGCAGGTCCGTGACATGGGCAGTGTGCATCGTAAGCACGCGACGAACCTCCGCGAAGAGCAGTCGCAGGCTCGCCTGCGAACGGCAGTGGCGCGAGACATCACCGCGGATGGGCGTGCTCGGACGGCATCGATGCGTGACCGGACGGCTGAGATGCGGGAGATCGGCGAGGCAGGATGGGACCAGGTAACCGAGCCGCGGTCGGTGGGAGCTGAGGAGCAGACTCCCGGCGCGGCGACCGATCGCACCAGGGCGGCCGCGGATCGCGCAAGCGCGGCGAGCGATCGCGCGAGGGCCGCCGAGGAACGTGCTCAGTCCGCCCGCGACCGTATGCTGGCGGCATGCGACCGCGCTCAGGCGGCGCTGGATCGCGAGGCGTCTGAGATCGATGAGCTCACGCACGTCCGACGCCGAGGCGCGGGGATCAAGCAGCTTCAGCGGGAGATAGATCGCGCACGGCGTGCCTCGGAAGGGCTGGTGGTCGCCTTCGTCGACGTCGACGGGCTGAAGAAAGTCAATGACACAAAGGGCCACCTTGCAGGAGATGCCCTGCTCCTCGCCGTCGCCGACTCCCTGCGGGCGTGCCTGCGCTCCTACGACCTGATCATGCGCTTCGGCGGCGATGAGTTCGTGTGCGCGCTACCGCATGCCGATGTCGAGAGGGTTCGCCAACGCTTCCTTCAGGTATCCAGCGCGCTGTCGGAGGGTCCCACGAGCGGCTCGATCACGGTGGGCTATGCAGAACTGGAGGACAGCAACTCGCCGGAGGACCTGATTCACCGCGCGGATGCCGACCTGCTGGCTCACCGCGAGCATTGAGGGTGTACCGTGGCTACGGCGTGCTCGTCTTGTGTGCGGCGCCGTAGTGCTCTTTCCAGATCAGCTTGTAGATCGGGATCCAGCGGGGGATCCTGTTGATGCCGGGGATGAAGGGGATGCAGATGAACGCGAGGCTCAGCACGCCCATCACGAGCATCACGAGGATGTCCGCGTTTTCGGAGGCCTTGAACGGTTCGACCTGGTACCAGAGGGCGTACAGCCACAGCCAGGGCTGGCCCGGGAAGCTGCCCGTCTCGTTCATCATGCCCCACTGCTCACCGAGCAGATGCAGTCCTTCGGCGCGTTCTTCCAGCAGGCCGCCGTTGGCCATGAACAGCAGCGGCTTGGTGTAGTCGGTCTGGAAGAACTGGCTGCTGGTCACCAGGCCCCCTTCGAGACCGCCGCTCTGTGCGAGGCCCAAAAGGCCGCTCATCATCGTCGGCACCGGCCCGGCGCCGGTAGCGTTGACCGTCACGGTGCCCGTGCTCGAGTCGACCGACACCGTGGTGGGCAGCGCCTTCTTTTCTTCCACCGCCGTTGCATATTCTTCAAGCGGCTTGGCGTAGGCTTCCGACCATTCCTTTTTCTGCTTTTCGGGCACCGCCTTGTACTCGGCGAGCGCGCTCTGCAGCGCAGGGTCGTTGGGTACCGTTTCCAGCGGTTTGATCACGAAGTCGTCCGCCGTATTGATGGGATGGCTGACTCCCAGCCATTTCTGGGGATACAGGAACGCCGCGTGCTGGCCTTCGCCGTTGTGGTTGTAGGGCGGGCCGTACGTCGCGGTCCCGCTTGTGCCGTCGAGCTCAGTTGCGGCCGTGGTGAGGAAGTTGGCCGGCAGTTCGTGCGACCACTGCCCGATCGTGCTGGGTTTGTCGTCGGGCGAGGAGAACAGGACGGTGAGCACCACCGCCAACAGCCCGATGACGCCGACGGCGATGCACAGCTCTTTGACCAAGTCGTAGGGCGCGTAGGCGCCTCTCCAGGGCTTCGTGTGATCCTTGGGGCCGAGGAGGCTCATGACTGCCCGCCCGTCGAAGCGTGGGGGACGCCTCCCCCGGTGGGGGCCTGCGGGGACCCCCGCCCCCCCGTCGAGGCCTGCGGGGAGCCGTTCGGATTGGGGCTCGCGGCCGTCAGCGCCGCCAGCTTCTCCTCGAGCTCGAACGGGGGCACAACGCCGTTGCGCCGCACGAGCAGGACGTGGATACTCACGAGCGCCACGACCGCGATTGGGAGCAGGAAGATGTGGTAGCTGTACATCTGGCCGAAGTTGGTCACGTTGAAGAAGGCGCCGACCCCAACCGAGTTGAGCCCGTCCTTGGCCTGCGTGGAGATCCACTGGGCGTCGAAGTTCTGCTGAGAGACGTAGCCGGTGAGCGCGCAGGGCACCGCGACCAGGAAGGTGATGGCGCCGGTGACCCACACGCGGCCGCGGCCTCCGCGCCAGGCGGCCATCCAGTACTTGCCCCACAGGTGGACGACCATCGCAAAGAAGAACAGCTCCACGCTCCACATGTGGATGCTGTTGAAGAAGTGTCCCACGCCGGTCTCGTGCCACCAGGCCGGTCCCTTCAGGGCGAGGATCGTGCCGGAGCCGATGATCACGATCAGGGAGGCGATCGAGGCCACCCCGAACACGTAAATCCAGGAGGCCACGTAGGTCGGCTGGCCGTCCGGCAGCAGTCTCTCGGGCGGCAGCGCCTCGACGCCTTTTTCTCGGACTTTGACGGTCCAGGACTTCGACGGGGTCATCGGAGGGGTGCTCGGGGCGATGCTCACGATTCGTCTCCGGCGCGACGGGCGGCGGCTCGCTTCGCGGCGCCGGGGAACGGCAGCAGGGCCGCCA
This sequence comes from uncultured Solirubrobacterales bacterium, assembly GCA_963771915.1. Taxonomy (GTDB): domain Bacteria; phylum Actinomycetota; class Thermoleophilia; order Solirubrobacterales; family Solirubrobacteraceae; genus Palsa-744. The sequence goes on from CAVYVD010000001.1 coordinate 2,401,937, forward strand.
GCACGAAGACGATCAGCATCAGGCCGATGACAACCACATTGGCCACAGAGAGGTGGATGAAGTTCCAGTCCACCGTGTGCGCCGGATGGTTCAGATTGAAGATTGCGCCGATCAGTTTCATCTCGATCCTCGCACCCTATCCGAAACGCTCGCGCGCCGGCCGCCAGCCCGCGGTGAGGAAAGCCCCCGCGTCGATAAGTGTTGGAGGTGTGCCGCTCACGATGTCCCCACCCTCCCGGACCCGGCAGGCGTGGGCATCCGAGATCGACCGTCGGCTGGCCGCGGAGAACTACGTACGAAGCGTCTGGGGTCAGCCGGCCCAGCTTGCGCCACGCACGGAGCTTCTGGAAAGCCAACCGCCCCACCTTGCGACGATCACCCACCTTGCGACGATCATGTAGAATGGAAGTTCCATGCTGTCCGTGCTCTCCCTTCGACTTCTGCTGCTCCCCCCTCGGGGGGAATGATGCGTGGCGGCCGCCAAGCCGCGAACTCAGCAAGCAGGATGAAAGTCCGACAAGAGCGAAAGGGACACCATCATGAGCAGTAGGTCGCAGTCTGTGACGCCTATGCCATTCCACAAGTACAGGCCGTACCCCCACGTCGAGCTGGCGGATCGAACGTGGCCTGACAGGCGGATCACCGCGGCGCCGATCTGGGCGAGCGTCGATCTGCGGGACGGCAATCAGGCACTCGACCCCCCCATGGACGTGGCGCGCAAGCGCCGGATGTTCAACCTGCTGGTGGGGGAGGTCGGCTTCAAGGAGATCGAGGTCGGGTTTCCCTCCTCCGCGGAGGCCGAGTTTCAGTTTATGCGGGCGCTGGCCGAGGAGGAGCTCGTTCCCGAGGACGTGACGGTGATGGTGCTGACCCAGGCGAGGGAGGAGCTCATCCGCAGGACCTTTGAGAGCCTCGATGGGCTGCCGCGGGCGATCGTGCATCTCTACAACTCGACCTCCACGACCCAGCGGCGCGTCGTCTTCGGACTCGACCGGGACGGGGTGCGCGACATCGCCGTCGAGGGCGCCAAGCTCTGCCGCGAGCTGGCGGAGCACCGGCCCGATCAGGACATCCGTTTCCAGTACAGCCCGGAGAGCTTCACGGCGACCGAGCCGGAGTACGCGCTGGAGGTGTGCGAGGCGGTGATGGACGTCTTCGAGCCGACGCCGGAGCGCAAGCTGATCCTCAACCTGCCGGCCACGGTGGAGCTCTCGACGCCGAACCTGTACGCCGATGTGATCGAGTGGTTCTGCCGCAACGTATCGCGGAGGGATTCCGTGATTATCAGCCTGCACCCGCACAACGACCGGGGGACGGCGGTGGCGGCGACCGAGCTCGCGCTGATGGCGGGCGCGGAGCGCGTGGAGGGAACGCTGTTCGGAAACGGTGAGCGCACCGGGAACGTCGACGTGGTCACGCTGGCGTTGAACCTGATGACTCAGGGGGTCGACCCGGAGCTTGACTTCTCACGGATCAACGCGATTCGAAGGGACGTCGAATACTGCAACAGGATGCCCGTCCACGAACGCCACCCCTATGTGGGCGACTTCGTCTACACCGCCTTCTCGGGTTCCCATCAGGATGCGATCAAGAAGGGCATGGAGGCGATGCGCCAGCTTCCCGACCACAAGAGCGCCATTTGGGACGTTCCCTACCTGCCGTTCGACCCCGAGGACATCGGGCGCAACTACGACGAGGCGGTGCGCGTCAACTCGCAGTCCGGCAAGGGTGGGGTCGCCTACATCATGCGGGCCGAGCACGACCTCGAACTGCCGCGTCTGCTGCAGATCGAGTTCACCCGAGCCGTTCAGCGGGAGGTGGAGGCCGCCAACGCGGAGATCACCGCGGAGCAGTTGATCAAGCTCTTCCGGCGCGAGTACATGGAGCACCGCGACGCGACGCTGATCGCGCATGAGATCACCAGCGACGACCAGGGCCACTCCTCGGCGCTGAGCGCCACGCTCGAGCACCGGGGGGAGACGATCGAGATCGAGGGCTCCGGAAGCGGCACGGTGGCCGCGTTCGTGGCCGCGCTCGAGGGCCTGCTGCAGGTGAGGATCAAGGTGCGCGACTACGCCCAGCAGACCCTGAGCGACGGGACGGACGCAAAGGCGATCTCCTACGTCAAGTTGAGCATCGGCGACGACACCACCTGGGGCGTGGGAGAGGACACGGACACGGCCAAGGCCAACTTCGACGCGATCCTCTCGGCCGTCTCCCGCGTGCCCGGGTCGTGGGCTCGGGCGAGGCCGGCGTCCCGCGCGGAGGTGTAGGGCCGCTACGCTCCTGCGGCCAGGCCTGCGCGGACCTTCGCGGCCGCGTGGCGGGCAAGTGCCGCCCGGTGGCGCTTGGCGCCGCCCAGGAGGGCCGCGTCGAGCTGGGCGCGCTTGAACAGCCAGTGCACGTCGGCCTCCCAGGTGAAGCCGATGCCGCCGTGCATCTGGATCGCGCCGGCGGTGACAGCGACCCCGCTCGCGGCCGCCGCCGCGCCCGCGAGCGCCGCGGCCTCGGGGAGCAGCTGTGGGTCGGCGCCGGCGGCCCAGGCGGCGTAGTAGGCGGTGGAGCGCGCGCTCTCGGTGTGGAGCAGCATCTCCGCGCAGCGGTGCGCAACGGCCTGGAAGGAGCCGACGGGCACGCCGAACTGCTTGCGCTCCTTGACGTAGGCGAGCGTCATGTCGAGCGCGCGCTGGCACACCCCGACGACCTCGGCCGCCAACGCCGCGTGAACCCGCTCGCCGGCGCCGGGGCCGAGCGGCTGGCCCTCGCCCGCGACGGTCGCGAAGCGCCGGGTGGGGTCGATCGAGACGAGTGGCTCCGTCTCGGGAGCCTCGATCAGCTGGACCTCCTCCCGGTCGATCGCGACGACGACGGCGGCGCCCTCGGCGTCGGCCGCCAGCTCGCGCGTGCCGATCCCCGCGGTCAGCTCCCCCGCGGCGAGCCCGGGCAGCCAGCGGGTGCGCTGCTCGTCGCTGCCGGCGGCCTGAATGACCGCGGCGGCGGTGGCGGTGGAGAGAAGGGGGGTGGCCGCGCAGGCGTACCCGAGCTCCTCGAGGAGGATCGCCAGCTCAACCGCCCCTAGCCCCTGTCCGCCGTGCTCCTGGGCGACGGCGATCCCCGGCCAGCCGAGCTGTCGCAGCTCGTCCCACAGGGCGGGGTCGTACGCCGCCGCCTCGGCTGCCTCGCGCACCTTGGGGAACGGCGAGCGCGCCGTGAGCAGCTCGCGCGCGACATCCTTGATCTCGCGCTGATCGGGGCTGAGGTCGAAGTCCACGGACGGCTCCTAGCGCGACTTGGGCAGACCGAGCACGCGCTCGGCGACGATGTTCTTGAGCACCTCGGTGGTGCCCCCCTCGATCGAGTTGCCGCGGGCGCGCAGCAGCTCATACGCCCACGGATCGTCCGCTCGCAGCGCGCAGGGGCCGAGGAGGTCGGCGGCGAGCTGGGTGAGCCGCTGGTTGGTATCCGACCACATCCACTTGGTCAATGACCCCTCCGGCCCGGGCTGGCCGTACTTCTCGATCGCGGTCAGCCCGCGGTAGGCGTTGAGCCTGACGATCTCGGTGCGCAGGTGCAGCTCGCCGAGCTGATCGGCGACCACGGGGTCCTCGAGCAGGCCCTCGCGGGCGGCCTCCTCGATCACGCGGTCGAGCAGCTGGCGCAGGCGGACCTGGAGGAAGAACCCCAGCCCGGCGCGCTCGTTCATCAACGTGGTGAGCGCGACCTTCCAGCCGTTGCCGATGCCCCCCAACACGTTCTCGCCGGGGACGCGGGCGCCGTCGAGGAAGAGCTCGTTGAACTCGGACTCGCCGGTGATCTGGCGCAGCGGGCGGATCTGCACACCCTCCTGCTCCATGTCCATCAGGAAGTAGGTGAGGCCCTTGTGCTTGGGCGCGTCGGCGTCGGTGCGCGCCACGAGCATGCACCACTTCGAGTACTGCGCGGCGCTCGTCCAGACCTTCTGACCGGTGATCACCCAGTCGTCGCCCTCCCGCACGGCGCGCGTCTTCAGGCTGGCGAGATCGGAGCCGGCGTCGGGCTCGGAGAAGCCCTGGCACCAGATCTCCTCGGCGGTCAGGATCGGCGTCAGATAGCGCTCCTTCTGCCGTTCGGAGCCCCAGGTCATGATCGTGGGACCCGCCAGCAGCAGGCCGAGCACGTTGGCGGGCAGCGGAGCGCCAGAGCGCCCGAGCTCCTCGAAGAAGATCGCCGACTGGGTCAGCGTCGCCCCGCGGCCACCGTACTCGCGCGGCCAGTGCACGGCGGCCCAGCCACTGTCGGCGAGCCGCCGCTGGAAGTCGCGCCGCCACGCATACTGCAGGTCTTCCTCGCCGGCCGGCTGGGGGCCGGGGTCGTTCGCGGCGAACCAGGCGCGCAGCTCGTCGCGGAACGCGATCTCCGTCTCGTTGAAGGTGAGGTCCATGGAGCCTGCTCAGCCTACAGCCTCGGGTCGGGCTCCTCACGGGACCAGGGTCTGGTCCTCGTGGAGCCTCAGGCTGGGTCCTCGGCGGGCACCATCACGCGAATCGCCTGCGGCAGGACCTGGACCGTGGCGGGGAGGTCGACCATCGGCTCGCCGTCCGCGAACACCTGGAAGGGCCGATCGGCGTGGATGGTGACCGTCTTGCCCTTGAGGACGTGTGCCCCGGGCTCCTGCAGGTGGGTTCCCTTGAACACGCGGGGGAGGTTCGCCACATAGCGGCGCTTGGGGATCGCCTCGAAGGCGACCACCTCGAGGACCCCGTCGTCGATCTGGGAGTCCGGCGAGAGGTACATCCCGCCGCCGAACACGCCGGAGTTCGCGACGGCCACCGAGTATCCGCTGAAGCGCAGCTCGTGCTCGTCCACCGCCACTTCGAAGCGTGCGGGCTTCCAGGTCGCGAGGGCTCTGAGGGTCGCATACGCGTAGACGTGCCTCCCTAGGGGAAGGCGGTTGGCGTTCGCGATCACCTGAATGTCGGAGTCGATGCCGGCGCTCGCGATCCCGAGATAGATGCGCCCCGTGACCTCGGCGAGATCGATCGTTCGCGGCCGGCCGTCGAGCAGCGTGGCGCACGCGCCGGCGGGGTCCGCGGGGATCGCCAACTTGCGCGCCAGGTCGTTGCCCCGGCCTCCGGGAATGACGCCGAGGACCGCCGTGGGCATCCCGCGCAGCGCCCCGGCGACGGCGCCGACCAGGCCGTCGCCCCCCATCGCCACGGCGAGCTCGCCCGCCTGGGCCGCGTCGTGAGCGAGTTCGGCGGCGTGTTCGAGCGAGCGCGTCCGGTCGATCCGGTACTCCGCCGAGCGTGCCCGCAGCGCGGACTCGACGAGCGGGAGCAGCCGCTGTGCCCGTCCACCGCCGGCGTTTGGGTTGACGATGACCCGCAGGCAGGTCAATGCTCGCGCACCGCCAACCGGCCTGTGTAGGCCGCCGCGGCGTTGGGCAGCCGATCGTCACCCCAGAACAGCTCATCCTCGACCGCGATGGTGGGCACCCCGAACACCCCGCGCTCGTGCGCGGCGTCCGTCGCCCCGCGCAGAGCTGCCTTGACCGTCGCATCTCCGGCCGCATCCGCGGCGGCCCGCCGGTCGATGCCGATCGTCTCGGCGACATCGAGGACGTTCTCGGGATCGCTGAGGTCGCGGCCCTCCCGGAAGGCGGCGCGGAAGGCCCCCATGGTGAGCTCGCCTCCGCGGCCGATCTGAAACGCGTAGGTGGTGACCCGCATCGCGAAGAGGTAGTCGGATGGCCACGGGTCGGGCCAGCGCAGGGGTGGGAGCCCGTACTCCCGCGCGCGCCGCTCGATCTCCGCCATCCCCGCGGTGCGTCGCTCGGCGTCGCCCAGCGCCCAGGAGGAGCGCCCATTGAGCTTGAAGATGCCCCCCAACAGCACGGGCTGCCAGGCGACCGGGCCGGGCAGGAGCTCCTCCAGGCGCTCCGCGCTCAGATAGGCGAACGGAGATCCGACATCGAAGTAGAAGGTGGCTTGCGGCATGGGCGCGTGGAGGTCCCTTCAGGTGGCTTATGGCATGGACCGCGTGGGGGCAAAGAGGCGCGTGGAGGCCAACAGGCGCGCGTGGGGCCCGTTCATTATGAGGCAGGGCAGCGACCGGCGGACCTCACGCAGGAGCGCCGCGCGTAGAGCTTATGAGGCAGGGCAGCGGCCGGCGATCCTCACGCAGGCACGGAGCGCGTCGAGCACCTCCAGGCGCTGGGGGAGACCGCTGGTGCGCTCCGCGAGGCGGCCGCTGCTGCTGCTCTCCACGACGAGCCACGCGTCGCCCACGCGCCGGGCGGTGATGTCTCCAAAGATGCCGCCGCTCTCCTCCTCCACCACGCCGGGATGCCCCGGCACGGGGCTCGAGCCCGGCAGCGGCGCGGGGAGGGCGCCGGGGTGGTGAGCGTCGAGCAGGAGTGCGGCGTCCAGCGCCCACCGGCGGTAGGCGATTTCGGTGTCGATGCAGGAGAGGTAGGCGCGCCCGATCACCTGCGGGACGGGCCGGACGTGGAGGACGACTTTGCCGAGCTGCTGCTGGGCTCCGGGGAGGCGGGAGCTGTCGATCGCGCAGGGGGCCGCCGGCGGCCGTCGGAGGGGCAGGTTCCTAAAGATCCCTGCGTATCGAGGGGCCAGAACCCCGAGGCTTCCGCGCGCCCCCGGGCCCGCGCCCGGGCGGCGTTGCCACGACATGGTGGGGTCGGGAACCCACGGCCGCCACCCCGGCAGGTGGCGTCTGGCGAGCTCTCTGCCGTCCCGGGCGAGTGCGACCGGACTGAATGCTCCCATCGCCTGCGGCGTGCCGCCAAGCTCCTGTTCGGGAAAGCCGACGGCGACGCGGTAGCTGTCGGGGAGCCCCGGTTCGGGGCGGGTGAGGATCGTGAGCGTGGGCGAGGCGCGCACGGCCGCGACCTGCGGCGCGGTGAGGTAGTAGGCGACCTGATAGCTGAAGTGCTGGCCGCCCCTGCTGCCCGAGCCGCTGATCACGTCGGAGTCGATGAACGGTTCGGCGGCGGTCGGTCCGCGGCCGCAGCCGGCGGCTCCGCCTCCGTACGTGCCGGACAGGCGCTGAAAATGGTTGCGTTTCGTCGGATGCACCAGCCTGGTGGTGAAATCGATCTGATCGCACCACCCGACGACACCGCCGGTGATGTCGGGCGTGAAGCCGATGCGGTAGCTGGTGCGGGAGAGCGACCTCCTCGACCCGGGGAAGGTGCCGGCGAGGGGCGCCGAGTGCCTCGCGCCGCTCAGCAGGACCGCGGCGGTGGCGCCCCCGGTGGCGAGCGCCATGACAAGGACGAGCACAAGCGCCCTCGCGCCATGGCGCCAGCTGGGCAGGCCGGCGGCCGCTCGCGCGGCGCGCGCGTGTGCACGGGGGTTCGTGGCGAGGATTCCGTCGAGCAGCTCCCGGCGGGCGGAGGGCTCGAGCGCCGCGCGGGGATCGGCTCGCGGATCGGGCACGGGGTTCGCGGTTCGCACGACATCGAGCGGGTCGGTCATCGCTCTCCTCCTTCGCTCAATGGCTCGACCAGCGCGCAGCCCGGATGTGATGGGCGCTCGCTCAGCGGCTCGATCAGTGTGTGGTCAGGATGCAATGGGCGCTCGGACGGCGTGCGCGCCAACAGCTCGGCAAGGTGCCCGCGCGCGCGGTGAAGCCGCACGCGGAACGCGGCGCCGGAGCAGCCGAGCGCGCTTGCGGCCTGGGCTGGGGAGAGCCCCTCCCACGCTACGAGCAGCAGCGCCTCGCGTTCGCGCTCGGAGAGCTCCAGCAGGGCATCTCGCAGCGCCGGCTCGATGCCCTCGTCCAGCATCTCGGGCTCCGGGGGCTCCACGGCCACGTGCGTGAGGCGGGCGCTGAGCGCCGCCGAGCGCCGGCGCCCGCGGCGGTGGTTGGCCAGCGTCCTGCGCGCCACCCCGTACAGCCAGGGCAGCGGCTCCTCCGGCACGCCGTCCAGCGCGCGCCAGGCCACCAGGAAGGTCTCGCTGACGACGTCGTCCGCGACGGTCTGCGGTGCGCGGCGCAGCACGTAGGCGCGCACGTCCGGGTGACAGCGCTCGAACAGTGTTTCGAACCGCTCCCGTCTCTGCGCGTCGGGTTGCTCCATCACCTCTCTATGTCCAGGCTGCTCCAACGCGTTACATCCGCCGCCCGGCTCATCCGCTCCCGCTACCGACGCGCAGTTGCGAAGCCCACGAGGGTGGCGCCGGCCATGCCGGCGGCGACGGCGAGCGGGAGCACGAGGCTCTGCTGCTCGAGCAGCGCGCCGATGAGCGCGCCGATCAGGATCGATGCGACGGCGGCGATCCGTCGGCGTGCGTTGTGGGAGGCGCCGCCGGCTGGACGGGAGTCGGCGGCGAGGCCGGTGATCGTGAGCGTGAGGACGGTGGTGGTGAGGTCAGGGACGGCGAGCTTGCGCACGGTGGCGTTGCGCACGCCCATCGCGACGGCGACCAGCGTGATCACAGCGTAGGCAGAGATGGAGCCGATCTTGACGGTGGCGAGCGCGGGGAGGGCGGCGGCGCAGCCGAGCAGTCCCGCCTCGATGGCGAGCGCGACGCGGAAGTACCGGCCGTGGTGCGGGGCGAGCCCGGCGACGATGCGCCCGCCGGCGCCGGCGCCGATGAGAAAGGCGGCGAGCGAGACGAGCGGGGCGAGGACCGGCAGCCCGCCGGCGTGGGCGAGCCCGAACCCGAGCAGCACGACGTTACCGGTCGTGTTGGCGGTGAAGACGTGGCCGAGCCCGAGATAGCTGACGGCGTCGACGAGCCCGGTGGTGACGGTCAGGGCGAGCAGTGCCGGCGGGAAGCGGCGGTCGTGCGCGGCCGCCTGTGCTGCCGCCGGCGCCTGTTGTGCGCTCGGCGGGCGGGGAGCGGTTGGGTTGGGCAGGTTCACAGCGCCCGGGTGTGCGCCCGGGCGCTGGGGATCGTCGGGGCCGAGCCGGCTCACACCGCTTGCTTGGCGCGCTCGTGGGCCTGCTCGCGCAGCAGGGGACTCCAGCGCTCGGGTTCGCGCTCGGCCTGCTCGTGCGCCCAGCGGAAGTGGTGGACCGCGGAGCGGCGCAGCGGCTCGCCCAGCAGCAGCCCCGCGAGCGCCCAGCGCCGGGCGTGACGCGGGGTCTCAACGGCGAGCGCCAGCGCGCCCGCCAGGACCCAGAGCTGGAGGATGGTGTTGTAGGGGCCCAGGAGCTCGGGCGTCATGCCCTCGGCCTCCACGAGGTGGGGGATGGGGCCGCGCAGCTCCCAGGGCCACTCGACGAAGTGCACGAGACCGCCGGCCAGCCCGGCGCCGTTGTTGAGCGCCAGCCACTTCTCGATCGACTCGCCTTCGCCGAGCCACGCCGCGGCGGCCCACGCGGGCAGTCCGGCGGACCACAGCGCGACGGCGCCGCGCCGGCCGATGAACGGCTCGAAGACGAGGCCCACACCGGCGCGGACCTCGAAGGCATGATGCGCCGCGGTGCCGAGTGCCGTGAGCGCCGTGAGGGGCCGGCGCGGCCGGACCTGCCTCAGCACCGCGCGTCTCAGGGTGGAGTTTTTGAGAACGGCCCTCATCAACGTGGCGCTCCTCGGCATCGCGTTTCCTCTCACGCGGACGGCGCCATCCAGGTGGCGTCGTCGAGCTGGGGTGGGTGGTCGAAGTCCTCGGGCCGTTCGAGCATCGATGCGGCGGCCTCGTCCATGCGCAGCACTGTGATCGCGCCGGCGCCGGCGAGGCGGGCGGTCTCGTCGAGCACCCCGTCCAGAGCGCTCCAGCTCTCCTCACCGGCGAAGGCCACGGAGAAGGGGTGGAACAGCAGCACGAGGTGGCCTCCGCGCTCGGCGTGGGCGCGCAGCGCGGCGACCATCTCCGCGCGCATCCACTCGGGTCCGTGGGGATCCGGACCGCCGCTGTAGCGTTCGCGCAGGACGGCGAACTGGGGGAGGAACGCATAGGCGTCCACCAGCGGCCAGCGGAACGGGAGCACGGCGAGGCCGTCGAGTGTCCCCTCGCGCTCCCCGGCGGGGGAGACGTAGCTGTATCCGCGCGCTCCGAGCAGGCCAAGCGTGCGCGCGGTCAGCCCCCCGCCCGGCGGGCGGAAGCCGCGGGGATGGAGGCCGATGGCGCGCAGCGCGTCGGTGGCCCGATCAAGCAGCTCCGCCTCGGAGTCGGCGTCCAGCGCGGCCCACTCCTCGTGGCGCCAAGCGTGGACGGCGACCTCGTGGCTCGCCCGCGCGAGGGCGTGCAGCGCATCGGGGTACATCTCGGCGTTGAGGCCCTCCACGAAGAACGTCGCGCGCATCCCCCGAGCCGCGAGCAGCTCGAGCAATCGGGGAAGCACTTCGAGGACTGTGAAGTGCTTCCCCTGGGGCACATCGTCGGGCCACATGCCCAGCTGGAGCTGGGCCGCCTCGCCGAGGTTGTCGAATGTGACCGACACGGCGGCGCTCGCTCCCCAGGGGCTCATCGGTGGAGCCCCCTGCTCTCCAGCTGCGGCGGCGCCTCGCGCACCGGGGTGATGATAGTCCAGGCCCGGCCCCGCGCTCAGGCGATAGTCCGGGCGTGGCCTTGCGATGGTCCAGGTTCGGCCCGCGTCTCACGATCCGTTGGCGAAGTAGTAGAGCGTGGCGCCTGTGCTGGAGGCGCTCTGCCCGGGCACATCGACCGCGGTGCCGTGGCTTTCGATCCACTTGTCGCGGGTTTCGACGGCCGTGCTCGCGGTGGTATGGCCACCCGCTCCCGCGCCGCCGCTGGGACCGCCCACGCTCGTGCCCCCGCCGAGACCACCCGCGCCGCCGCCGGGGCCGCCGAGCAGGATGTAGTGCAACTGGCCGGTGTCGATCAGGTGCTTGACCTGGGCCAGGGTGGGGGTGGGATCGGCACCCATGAACCCGCCCATGTCGATTACGTTTGCGCCCGCTCTCCAGCGCGATGGCGCCCGCGGTGTTGGAGCCGACCGCGGCGACCATGTATCTGGCGGTGCCCTGGTGGGCCTCCAGGTACTTGACCAGCGCGCTGCTGACGCTCGCGCCCGCGAAGCCCCCTCCTGCGCCAGAGGCGCTCCCACGGGCACCCCGGCCGAGGGCGCCCGGAGGCAGACCGGTGGCACGAGTCCCCGCCGCTGCGCTGGGTCCGCCGCCGGGGACGCCGATGCCGCTTGGGGAGCCCGCCCCGGTGGGCAGGCCGCGCGGGGCGCCGCCCCCCAACCCGAGGCCGCCCGGCCCGCCGCGTCCAAGCGCTGCGACGCCAGGCACACCGCGACCCGCTCCGGGGAACCCGCCGCCGGGGAAACCGCCGCCGGGGAACCCGCCGCCGGATCCACCGGCGAGGCCGGACTCGGCGCTGGCGGGGCCGGCCAGGGGGTTGCCGCCGCTCAGCGTGTCCCCGACGGTGGCGATCGAGTAGGAGGCGGGTCCGGCGAGCATCGCCACCAGCCCCGCGACCGCCGCGAGGGGGAGCAGTCGGCTTGCGATCGGTGCGTGCGCTCGTCGGCGGTCTTCGACCCGGGCGACCGATCTGGGATCGGCCAGCAGGGCGCCGCCGGCGAGTGCGGCGAGCACGATCGCGGCGGGCGCCAGCCAGGGCACGAACCCGGTGGCGCGGGCGAGCAGTACCGAGGCCCACACGGCGGTGCCGATCGCAACCGCGGCGAGCGCCGCCGCCCACACGGTGGAGTGCCGCACGCGGTCCCACATCTCGATCAGGCCGCCCGCGGCGAGCACCGCCACGGCGGGTGCGAGGGCGGTGGTGTAGTAGGGGTGGAAGATCCCTTCCGAGAAGCTGAAAATCGCCCAGGAGACGAGGCCCCAGCCGCCCCAGAGGACGTAGGCGGAGCGGGAAAGGTCGGTGCGGGGCGCGCGCCGGCGGCTCCACAGGCCGAGCAGCAGGCCGAGCAGGGCGAGGGGCAGCAGCCACGAGATCTGCCCGCCGACGATCGGGTTGAAGCTGGGTGAGACGCCTGCGCACTCCTCCTCGGTCGGCGATCAGGAAGGCGAGCGCGAGACCGGGCACGATCAGGTAGGTGGCGAGCATCTTCACGTTGAAGGCGAGTCCCACGAAAGGCCGCACAGCAGCAGATGGCGGGTGCGGCCGGACTCCAGGGCTCGCACCAGCGCCCAGGCGGCGGCGATCTCGCAGAGCACGAGCAGCGGGTCGGGGTTGCCGGCGAGCAGCCCGATCAGCGACAGCAGCGGACGCGACCACGCGGGGTCGGCCTCGCGGCCGCGGACCATGCGGCGCAGCGCCGCGCGGGAGCGCTCGCCGAGTGCCAGACTCGGGTCGTGGGGTGCGCCGGCCGACCCCCGATCGGTGGGGGTGGTGATCGAGGGAGTTGACATCGGTGGTTCCTTGCTTGTGTGGGTGCCGTCGGTGAGCCGCTGATCCCTGTGCACTCTCGACGCCGCGTGTAGGGCGAACATGCGAGCCTCATAAGAAGTACGTCGGAATCGGGCCGACCAGCGGGAGGGAGATCGCTGCTCCTCGGCTCGTGTATGGCACTTATGTGGCATAATCGTGGCATGGGCAGGATGAGGGTAAGTACGACCGTGGACCAGGAGCTCCTGGTAAGCGCCCGCCGGCTGCGCGCGACGTTGACGGACGCCGCGCTTCTCGACGAGGCTCTCACGGCGCTCCTCGCTCTGCATCGCGCCGCCGAGATCGATGCCGCCTATGCCGTCTATGACGAGTACCCGCTCGAGGAACCCGACGCGTGGGGCGATCTCGCGTCGTTCCGGGAGGCGGCCGCGGCATCATGAGCCTCAGCCCCCTGCCCGCCCACGGAGAGGTGTGGTGGTGCGAGCTGCCGGACATCGCCCGGCGCCCCGTGGTCGTGCTCTCGCGTGACGCGGCCATTCCCCGGTTGAGGCGCACGCTCATCGCGCCCTGTACGACAACGATCCGCGGCCTGGCAAGCGAGGTGGCGCTGGAACCCGGAGATGATCCAGTCCCTCGCCGATCCGCGGTCAATCTCGACTCGATCGAGAGCGTCTCAATTGCGGTTCTCGTGGAGCGTCTCGGGCGGCTCAGCGACGACCGGATGCGCGAGGTTTGCGCAGCACTCGACGTCGCCGTGGACTGCCCCGGTTGAAACGAGGGCCGGCGATCGCACTGGGCTCCGGCGCTGCGACTGCGCCCTCCGTGTGCAGGCCACGCCTCGGTCGACGCGGCTGCCTACGGCGTGACGCTGAACCGCAGGCTGGCCGACCCCGAGCGCCCGTCGGCGTTGTGCGCGGTGACCTCGGCGGAGTATGAGCCGGCGGCGAGCTCGCTGTGCCCGACGACGCCGCTGAACGGGCTCAGCCCCTCCCCTCCGGCCGCCAGCGCGCGGACGATCGAGCCGACCGCAACGCTCCGGTTGCACCGTCGTGCGTGAGCTGTGACGGCGGCGGCTCGCAGCGGCGCGCAGACGCCGCCACGCAGGACGCCTGGCAGCAGCCGCGCGATCGCGATCGTGACGGTCGCAGGCGCGGAGACGGCGAAGCGGAACGTGGTCCCCACCGGCGCGCGCCTTACGCCGTGCGTTCTGCCTGGCGCCACACGGAAGCGACGATTGCTCATGCTCACCCCGCTGAGCGTTGGGGGGGCTTCGGGCGCCGTCGGCCCGGTGACCCGCTGGCCGGGAGCTGCCGCCGGCGGTTCCTGGACGGAGAAGTCGACGCTGCCGACCTCATAGGGTCGCCCGAAGTACATCTCTTCGGTCGGCGCGGGCGTGAGATAGGCACACACCTCGTAGGTCCCCGGCTTCGACGCGGCGAAGGTGTAGGAGGTGGTGAAGGGACCTGGCCCCAGCGCATCCGGGCTGGACCCGGCGACCGAGCCGCCCGGGGGTTCGGTGAGCCGTTCGCCGGCAAGCCGCCCATCTTCGGGGAGCGAGCATGGCAGCCCCTGTTCCTGCACGCTCGCGGTCAGCTCGCTGGGCACAACCGCTGTGCCTTCCACCTTCACGGTGCTGCGCTCGGAGTCCTCGGCTTCCGGAGCCACGGCGAAGGAGAGCGCCCCGGGCGCCGGGTCTGCGGTCAGTTTCACGAAGTTGGTCGCCGCCGGGTGGTTGGCCGCGGCACTGTCCAGATACGCGCAGAGGGTGTATTCGCCGGCCTCGGCGGGCGTCCATACGTAGATCTGTTCATATTCGGGACCCGGGATCGTCGGGTCGCCCGCGGCGGAGGTCAGCTCGACTGAGAGATCTTCCAGCTGGGCCGGCGTTTCCGCGCAGTAGGGTCCGCCCGGGAGGCGGTGCTGGATGAGGATGAACAGGCGATTTTCGCCGTTGCTCATCAGGTTCATCACGAACGGCATCGGCGCTCCAACGATGCCGATGTTGTCCGGGGCCTCGGATCCCCGTTGTTCATACAGGCCCCAGGGGATCCCGATCGTCAGGCTCCCTCCGACCGACGGTAGCCGCGGCGCTTCGGCGCCGGCAGCGGCCGGCGCCGCGCAGGCCGGCGTGCAAGCGGCGATCGCCACGCATAGGCGTAGCGCTCGCCGTCGGCGCGACGGCTGCCCGCTGGACCTGCTCACGCTCCCATCCACTTGCTCTTCCCTCGGCGTGGTTCGGACAGATGATAACCAGCGTCGTCGTCGTGGTCACGCCATGACACCCACCGGCGGGGCCGTGTGCGCCCCGAAGCTGACCCGCAGACGGGCGCCGCCGCCGGGGGCGTTCTCGGCGGCGGCGTACCCGTGGTGGGCCTCGGTGGCCTGGCGCACGATCGCCAGCCCGAGCCCGGACCCGGGGAGCTTGCGGGCCTGCTCGGCGCGGTAGAAGCGGTCGAACACGTTGGGGAGGTCGGCCTCCTGGAAGCCGGGCCCGTGGTCGCGGACGGTGAGCACCCCGTCGTGCAGGTCGATCTCCACGAGGCCCCCCGGGGGGCTCCACTTACGGGCGTTGTCGAGCAGGTTGGCGACGGCGCGGTTTATGCGGTCGGGCGCACCGCGGACGATTGTGGGCTGGAGCTCCACCTGGAAGCGCAGCTCGCCGCGCCGGCGGGTGCGCTCGACGGCGTTGGCGACGATCCGGTCGAGGCGGACGTCGTCGGTCGCAGGCTCGCTCGCGGCTCCACGGGCGAGCTCCACGACGTCGCTGACGAGCGAGGTGAGCTCGTCGAGCTCCTCGATGATGTCGCGGCGCAGACCCTCGCGATCCTCGGGCTCCAGGCGCGCGACGTCCTGGAGGACCTGGATGTTGGCGCGCAGGGAGGCGATCGGGGTGCGCAGCTCGTGGCCGGCGTCGGCGATCAGGTGGCGCTGGGCCTCCAGCGAGCGCGCGAGCGCGTCGAGCGTGGCGTTGAAGCTGGCGGCGAGCCGCGCGAGCTCGTCGCGTCCGCCCGCCGGCAGGCGCTGGGAGAGGTCGAGGTCGCCGGTGAGCCGCTCGGTGCGTCGGGTGAAGCGGGCGATGGGGGTGAGCGCGGTGCGTGCCACGAGCGCCCCCAGGAGCGCGGCGAGGGCGATCCCGGCGAGGCCGACGATCAGGAGGATCAGCAGTATGTGGCTGAGCTCGTGGTCGACCTGGGTGAGGGGCAGCGCGACCAGCACCGCGCCGCGGGGCCCGATTCCGAGCGTGAGCACCCGCAGGTGCGTTCCCCGGACGGTGCGGTCGGCGAGCGTCTGGCCGCGGCCGCTCGCGGCGATCTCCCGCTCGGCGGCGCTCGGCGCGATCGTGGGCGAGGAGCCCTGGCCGCCGGGCACGTCCAGGGCGCCGGTGGGGGAGACGAACTGCACGTAGCCCGAGGCCCCACCGAAGCGCGCGGGCGCGACAGCGCGGGGCCACCCGTCCTGGTCGGGGCCGGGCGGCGCTTCCCGGCCGAGGGCGCCCCCGGGTGCGCCCAGCGCCGCGGGTGCCCCGGGCGCTCCGGCGGGTCCCGAGGGGGGCATCGCAGGGAGCCCCTGGGCGCGCTGGCGCAGCGAGGTGTCGATCTGCCCGCGCAGGTCGGAGCGCACCGCGAGGTAGACCGCGACCGCGGCGAGCAGCACGGCGACGGCGACGGCGAGGCTCGCGGCGGCGGCGATGCGGGTGCGCAGGGTCACGGCTCGCGCAGGACGTAGCCCACGCCGCGGATCGTGTGGATCAGCGGGCGGGCGCCGATTTCCTCGAGCTTGCGGCGCAGGTAGCCGATGTAGACGCGCAGCGCGTTGGAGGCGGCGCCGAAGTCATACCCCCAGACGCGGTCGTAGATGACGCTGTGGGAGAGCACGCGGCGGGGGTTGAGCATCAGCAGTTCCAGGAGCTGGTACTCGGTGCGGGTGAGCTCGGTGAAGCGGCCCCCCACGGAGGCCCCGTGGCGGGCGCTGTCGAGACGGATCTCGGCGAAGGCGAGCGAATCGGGGTCGCCCTCGGGGCCGCCGCGGCGCAGCAGGGCGCGCAGGCGGGCCCTGAGCTCCCCCACGTCGAAGGGCTTGACGAGGTAGTCGTCGGCGCCGGCGTCGAGGCCGTCGATCCGGTCGGCGACGGCGTCGCGGGCGGTGAGCATCAGGATGGGCACGCGGTTGCCCAGCAGCCGCAGCCGGCGACATACCTCCAGGCCGTCGATGCCGGGCATGCCGATGTCGAGCACCACGGCGTCGGGGAGCGCCTGGGCGACGAGCTCGAGCGCCTGCGCGCCGTCCTCGGCACACTGGACCTCATACCCCCCCAGCGTCAGCGCGCGGCGCAGGGCTTCGCGCACCGCGCGATCATCGTCTACGACCAGGATCCTCACGGCCCGATTGTGACGCGCGCGGGGGCGTGGGCGCGGGCATTCCTACTCTGCGCTTAGGAACGGCTTTCAGACGTTCTACAGACGCCGCCCCGCGAGACCCTCGGCGGCCTCGATCATCGCGGCGTAGTCCTCGGCGCCGTGCCCGCGCCCCATGGTGGCGGCGAGCAGGTCACGTGCGTGGGCGGCGGCGGGGAAGGGGACGCCCGCGTTCTGGGCTTCCTCGAGGCAGAGGCGCACGTCCTTGAGCATGTGGGCGGTCTTGAACAGGGGGGTGTAGTCGTGGGCGCGCATCGCGTCCGCCTTCAGCGTCAGCTGGGCGGAGGCGCCGGAGCCGCTGGAGACGACCTGCGCGAAGGCGTCGAGGTCCAGGCCGCTGGCGCGCGCGAGCAGCAGCGCCTCGGCGAGCGCGGCGGCGTTGGCGGCGCCGAGGGCGTTGTTGATCAGCTTGAGCATCTCCCCCTGCCCGAGCTCGCCGACGTGCACGATCACGCGGCCCATCGTCTCCAGCAACGGTCGCGCGCGGGCGAAGTCCTCGGCCTCCCCGCCCGCCATGATCGTCAGCGAGCCCTCCTCTGCACGGGGGGAGGAGCCGGTGACGGGCGCATCGAGCATCCGCACCCCCCGCTCGCCCAGGGCGGCGCCGATGCGGCGGGTGTCGGAGGGGGCGATCGTGGACATGTCCACGCACAGCAGCCCGGGGTGCGCGCCGCTCACGACGCCCTCCCGGCCCCCTCCCTCCGGCCCCGAGCCCCTCCCGCCCCGCGCCACGCCCTCCTCGCCGAGCAGCACGGAGGCGACCTGCTCTCCGTCGACGACCATGCTCACGACGATGTCGCTCGCGCGGGCGACCTCCGCGGGGGTGTCCACGGCGACGGCGTCATGCTCGGAGGCCCAAGGCGCGGCCTTGCCGGGGGTGTGCGTCCAGACGGTCAGCGGGAAGCCGGCGCGGCGCACGTTGGCGGCCATCCGCGAGCCCATGATCCCGAGGCCGAGGAATCCGATGCGCTCAGGCATGCACGGATAGTGCCCTACCGCGGCCCCCGATGCGCTGTGCCAGGGCAAGGAGCAGGGCGATCGCGGCGAGCGCGAGCAGCACGAGACTCAGCCCGTGACCGGCGGCGGCGAGCGGGGTAGCGGCGGAGCGCCCACCCATCGCGCCGGCGGCAGCGGTGTAGAGCGCGCCGGCGAGGGCGACCCCGAGGGCGGTGCCGAGGGTGCGGGTGGTGTTGAGGACGCCGCTGAGCACTCCCGCGCGCGAGCGTGGGCCGGCGCGCATCACGAGGGCGTTGTTGACGGGCGTGAATGCCCCGAGGCCGGCGCCGGTGAGGGCGAGGCCCACGGGCAGGCCGGCGCCGGTGTGGCTCAGGGCGAGCGCGAGCAGCCCCAGCGCGGCGAGCAGCAGGCCCCCGCCGGTGAGCGCGCGGTTGCCGAAGCGCTCGCAGGCGCGGCCGGCAAGCGGGGCGGCGATGCCGAGCGCGAGCGGCAGCGCGGCGAGCTGGAGGCCCGCCAGCGCGGGGGGGGGTGCCCACGGCGGCGAGGTAGTAGGGGACGGCGTAGAGCGCGCCGAACATGACGGCGTAGGAGGCCATCGCGCTTGCGAGCCCGAGCGCGAGGGTACGTCGGTCGAAGCGCTCGCGGGGCGCGGTGGGGTGGAGCGCCTCGCGGGGGGCGCCCCTGGCCTCAACGCGCGGGGCGTGGCGGAGCTGCCCGTCGGCGGTGCGGCTGCGGGGGAGCAGGACCCGCGCGAGCGCGATCCCGAGCAGGCCGGCGGGGAGGTTGACGAGGAAGATCAGCCGCCACCCGGCGAACGCGAGCAGCAGCCCGCCGATCGCGGGCCCGAGCGCGAGCCCGATGGCTTGGGCGGCGCCCTGCGCGCCGAGGCCGCGCGCGAGCGAGCGCGAGGGCAGGTTCTGGGCGATCAGCGCGACGCTGTTGGCCTGGAGCATGGCGGCGCCGAGCCCCTGGAGCACGCGCGCGCCGATCAGCCAGCCGAGGCTGGGGGCGAGCCCGCAGAGCAGGGAGCCGAGGGTGAAGACGGCGAAGCCGTGGGTGTAGAGCGGCTTGCGCCCGAGCCTGTCCGCGAGGCGCCCGATGGGGATGAGCGTGCAGGCGAGCACGAGCAGGTAGGAGAGCGAGACCCAGCGCACCGCGCCCGCGCCGGCGTGCAGCCCGGCGCCGATGCGGGGCAGTGCGAGCGTGACGATCGAGACGTCGAGCTGGCCCATGAAAGCGCCGACGCAGACGGCGCCGACGACATACCAGCGGGCGCGGGGGCTCGCGCGGATGCGGTCGGGGCGGGGGGCTCGCGCAGCAGCCGCCGGCGCAGCGCGGCGAAGTGGGAGGGGATCGCGGGGGAGGGGAGGAGCGCATCCACATCAAGATTGCAGCACCCTTCTACCCATAGGTCAAAGACATTTTTATTTATATTGGGATAGGGTAAGCTTATGGATGAGAAGCGCCTGCGGTACTTCCTGGCGGTGGTGGAGGAGCAGGGCGTGACGAGGGCCGCGAGCCGGCTGCACGTCTCCCAGCCCTCGCTCTCGCAGACCCTGCGCGCGCTGGAGGGGGAGCTGGGGGTGGAGCTCTTCCACCGCGTGGGGCGCGGCCTGCGGCTCTCGGCGGCCGGTCAGGCGCTGATCGGCCCCGCGCGGGAGGTGCTGAGCGCGATCGACGTGGCGCGGGGGGCGGTGAGCGAGGTGGGGGAGGTGCTGGCGGGCACGCTGCAGATCGCGGCGCTGGCGACGCTCGCGGTGGACCCCCTGGCGGAGCTGATCGGCCGCTTCCGCAGCGAGTACCCGGGGGTGGTGGTGAGGGTCCAGGAACCCAACAGCACCGCGGGCGTGGGGGCGATGGTGCGCGTGGGCGTGTGCGAGCTCGGCTTCGCCCGCCTGCCGCTCCCCCGCGGGAACCTGTGCGCGCACGAGCTGGGCCGCCAGGAGCTGCTGTTCGTGCTGCCCCCGAACACCCCGCTGCCGGGGAGTGCCCCGCTGGCCGCGGACAGGCAGAAGCACGTCCCACCGGCGGGCAAGCTGGGGGACGTCCCACTGGCGGCGGGCAACCTAAGAGATATCCCGCTAGCGGCGGGCACCCTGAGAGACATCCCGCTGGTGGTGAGCCCACCGGGGACCTCCACGCGGATGCTCCTGGAGCAGGCGCTGGAGGCGGTGGGGGTGACGCCGCGGATCGCGGTGGAGATGGACGCGCGCGAGGCGATCGTTCCGCTGGTGCTGGCGGGCGCCGGCGCGGCGCTGCTCCCGGCGCCGCTCGCGCGGGAGGCGGGCCGCCGCGGGGCGGTGGTTCGAGCAGCGCGCCCGCGCATCGTGCGGCGCATCGGGCTCGTGCACCGCGAGGGGCAGCTCTCCCCGGCCGCGCGGGCGTTCGTAGCGTTGACGGGGTGAGCTCCTCTCCCATCCACTCCGCGGCCTATCGTTGAGCGTTCGTGTCAGCTCCATTTCATGCGACGCTCGCCGAGGGCGAGGCGGTGCTGCGCTTTCCCTACGACGAGCGCTTGCGCGGGCTGCTGCGGGCGATCCCGGGGCGGCGCTGGGACCCGGTGGAGCGGGTGTGGTGCGTGCCGCTCGACCCCGAGCCCGCGGAGGCGCTCGCGCGGCTGCTGGCCGACCTGCCCGGCGAGCCGCGGGTGAGCGAGGCGCTCGCGCGCACGATCGAGCGCCGCCGCCGCAGGCGCCGCAGGGGGGAGTGCGTGGTCGACCGGGTGCGGCCCGACGGGGAGTGGTGGCTGGGCTTCCCCACCGACACCGCCCCGGAGCTCGTGGACTCCCTGATGGAGCATCCCGACGCGTACAGCGTGCCGGCGATCGGCCGCGCGTTGATCCCACTCGACGAGCTCACCGCACGGCTCGTGGGGGAGTTGAGCGGGCGCTCGGAGGGCCTGCGCCTCAGCGAGGAGGCGCGTCGCGCGCTGCTCGCGATCCGCGAGCAGGCCCGCCGCGAGGCGGCCGGCGAATCGCGGGGAGCGGGAGTGCAGGTTGGCGGATCGGAGAGTGGCCGGCGGGAGGTCGGCGGGTCTGAGGGTGGCCGGCGCGGGGAGTCGGCCGCGGCCTCCGCTCTGGACGCGCTCGACGAGGTGGCGCTGTGCCGCGACCGCCGCGGTCGCCAGTGGATCCTGGTTGCGGCGGAGCACACCCCGCTCGCGCGCGTGCTCGCGGGTAGGGCGGGACTGCAGGCGGGGGAGGGTCCCGCCGGCACGTATGCGCTCGCGGCGGTGGAGCGCGATGCGGCGCAGATCGCCGAGCTGCTCGACCAGCTGGAGGCGGCGAGCGTGGACCCCCGCGTGGGCGCCTGGCTGGAACGGGCGACCGAGTGGCGCGGCAACATCGAGGTGGGGGGCTCCGCCGAGGAGCCGATGTTCGTGCTGCTCGGCGACCGCGAGCGCCTGCCGCCCGCGCTGCGCGAGCGCTCCGTGACCGTTGCGGGCGGCGCGAGCGTTCCGCTGACGCTCGAGTCCTGGCGGCTGATGGAGGGAAGGCTGCGCGGCTGGATCGGCTCTGCGGCGGAGCGCTGCGTGGAGGCGCTGCGAGAGGGGCGTCCGGCCCCGCCCGCGGTGCTGGAGCTCTCGGCGGTCCACGAGGAGGCCACCTTCGTGCTGGCGCCCGGCCACGATCCCGCGCAGATCGAGGCGTTCGCGGCGCTGCCCGGCGCGCTGCCCGGGGCCTTGGCCCAGCGCCGCCGCCGCTCTCCGGTACACGAGCACTCCCAGCTGCCCGCGATCCGCGCGGACCCCTTCTGCGTCCCCGAGCTCGACGCCTTCCTGGCGGAGCGCGGAACCTGGGTGGAGCCGGAGGCGCTCGAGCTGCTGCAGGAGGTCCGCGAGGAGCATGCGCGCGCGGCGGGCCTGGTCGAGCTGTCGGCGGCGACGGACGCCCCGCTCGAGGTCCCGGGGCTGGGGGGGGAGCTGAAGCCCTTCCAGCGCGCGGGGGTGAGCTACCTGCTGACCCAGCGGCGCGCGTTCCTCGCCGACGAGCAGGGGCTGGGCAAGACGATCGAGGCGCTCGCGGCGCTGGAGGCCGACGGCGCCTACCCGGCGGTGGTGGTGTGCCCGGCTAGCCTCAAGCTGAACTGGCTGCGGGAGCTCGAGCACTGGCTTCCGGGCCGCGGCGCGCGGGCGCTGGTGGGTACCGGCGCGGGTCGCTCGGGCGCCCTGGCGCCGGCGGGTCTGGGCGCGCGGGGCGCCCTGCCGCCCGGGGGCGCGGTGGAGAGGCCGAGGGCGGCGACCCGCCCCGCGGACATCACGGTCGTCAACTACGACATCGTCGCGGCGCGGCTGGAGGAGCTGCGGGCGCTCGCTCCACAGGCGCTGGTGATCGACGAGTCGCACTATTGCAAGAACGCCGCCGCGAAGCGCACCCAGGCCGTGCAGCGGCTCGCCGCGGCGGTGCCGCGCGAGGGCCTCGTGATGGCGCTGACGGGCACGCCCGTGATGAACCGCCCCCCGGAGCTGATCGCGCAGTTGCGGATCCTGGGGCGCCTTCAGGACTTCGGCTCGGGCGCCCAGTTCGGCCGGCGCTTCCGCGGCCCCGACGCGCACCTGCGCCTGCACTGGCACCTGCGCGCGCGCTGCTTCGTGCGGCGCCTGAAGGCGGAGGTGCTCCCGCAGCTGCCCGCCAAGACGCGCGCGGTGGTGCCGGTGGAGCTCGACAACGAGGCCGAGTACCGCCTCGCCGAGCGCGACGTGGTGGCGTGGCTGCAGAGCCAGCCGCTGGACCTGCGCGAGCTCGACGCGAGGGTCGCGGCGGCGCTGCGCGCGGAACGGCTGGTGCGGCTCAATGCGCTCAAGCTGCTCGCCGCCCGCGGCAAGCAGCACGGGGCGCTGGCGTGGATCCACGACTTCCTGACCTCCGGGGAGCGCCTCGTGGTGTTCGCCCACCACCGCGAGATCCAGCGCGCGGTGCTGGAGCGTTTCCCGGGCGCGCTGCACATCCTCGGCGCGGACAGCCACGCCGCGCGGGACGTCTCGCTGCGCGCCTTCCAGGCCCCCGACGGGGAGGGCAACCAGCTGATTGTCTGCTCGATCGACGTCGCCGGCCAGGGGCTCACGCTGACGCGCTCCTCCAACGTGGCGTTCCTGGAGCTCGACTGGACGCCCGCCAAGCACGACCAGGCGGAGGACCGCTGCCACCGCATCGGCCAGCAGGACGCGGTCAACGTCTCCTACCTGCTCGCCGCAGACACGATCGACGAGACGATCGGGGCCCTCCTGGAGCGCAAGCGCGCGGTGATCGGCGCGGTCACCGACGGCCGCGCGGAGGACGAGGAGGGCGTGGTGGACGCGCTCGTGCGAGACCTGCGCGGCGAGCCCTACCGTCACCTGCGCGCGGTCGCGTGAGTGGCTGAGCGGGGACGCCGGCTCGCTGTAGCGGCCTGCGGTGGTCCCACCGTCAACGTTGGCGTCATCAGCGGTGAGGCCGTCGTAGGCGGCCTCGCTACAGCGGCCAGTAGTGGCCGATCTGCGCCGCCGCGCGCGAGGTCAACAGCCCCTCGGGGGCCGCCGAGGTCGCCTCCCCCTCGCCCCCCAGCGCGGCCATCGTGGCCTCCACGCACTCCGCCAGCGCGCGCGGTTCATAGCCCCCCTCCAGCACCGCCCCCAGCGGGGCGCCCAGCGCCGCCGCCGCGTCGCGCACGTGGCGGGCCATCTTCGCGAAGGACTCCGTCTGCAGGCGGCACCCCGCCAGGGGGTCCCCCGCGTGGGCGTCGAACCCCGCGGAGATCAGCACCAGCTGGGGCTCGAACGCCGCCGCCGCCGCCAGCACCACGTGCTCTAGCAGCGAGAGCCACAGATCCTCCTCCGAGCCCGCGGGCACGGGCAGGTTGATGGTGGCGCCCTCCCCCTCCCCCGAGCCCACGTCGCTCAGGGGGCCGCTGCCCGGGAAGATGCCCGCCTGGTGGATGCTCGCGAACAGCACGTCTCCGCGGCGGCGGAAGATCTCCGCGGTGCCGTTGCCGTGGTGCACGTCCCAGTCGAGGATGAACACCCGCTTCACCCCC
The DNA here is from genome assembly GCA_963771915.1 of uncultured Solirubrobacterales bacterium. GTDB lineage: Bacteria > Actinomycetota > Thermoleophilia > Solirubrobacterales > Solirubrobacteraceae > Palsa-744. Next base: position 2,425,588 of record CAVYVD010000001.1, read on the forward strand.
AGCTCCCGGATCGCGAGCTCCGCCGCCACCGCCACGTTGTCGAACAGGCAGAAGCCCATCGCCCGCTCCCGTTCGGCGTGGTGGCCCGAGGGCCGCACCCCGCAGAACCCCACCGCCGCCTCGCCCGCGAGCAGCGCCCGCGCCATCGCGCACGCCCCGCCCGCCGCGTGCAGGGCCGCGCGGTAGGAGGCCTCCCCCACGAAGGTGTCCGCGTCGATCTCCCCGCCCCCCGCCTCGCACAGCTCGCGGATGCCCCGCACGTGGCGCGCGCTGTGCACCAGCTCGAGCTCCCCCTCGCCCGCCGCCGGGGCCTGGCGGCGCTCCCACCCGAGCCACCCCTGCTCCTCCAGATGCCGCTCGAGCGCCTCCAGGCGCTCCGGGGTGTCCGGATGGCTCGGCATGTGCGCCCGGGGGTCGTGCTCGAGGCACGCGGGGTGATGGAAGTACAGGCCGCCGCTCATGCTCAGGAGGCGAACAGCGGCGGGCGGCGGTGCTGCCAGCCCTCGGCCCGCTCCAGCTGGGCCGCCAGCGAGATCAGGCGCGACTCGCTGTTCGCGGGCCCCAGCAGGGAGGCCCCCAGCGGCAGGCCCTCCGCGGTGAGGCCCGCGGGCACGTTCACCCCGGGCCACCCCAGCACGTTCCAGGGCCACGCGTAGGGGCAGGCCCCCACCACCACCTTGTCCGTGTCCCAGTGCCCCAGCCCCTCGATTGCCCCGATCGGCTCCGGGGGCCTCGCGGTGGTGGGCGCCAGCACCACGTCCACGCGGCGGAAGATGCGGCCCACCTGGCGCTGCAGCGGACGCTCCAGCGCCCTCGCCAGCGTCAGCACGGGCCCCCCGAGGAGGCGCCCCAGGCGCGCGTTGTTGAGTGTGCGCTGGTCCAGCAGCGAGGGGTCCGGCAGGCGCCCCATCCACTCCCGCAGACCCGCCATCGAGCGGGGCATGAACGTGAGGCCGATCAGCCGGTAGGCGGGGTCGTCGCGCACCACCTCGTGGCCCAGCTCCTCCAGCACCCCCGCCAGGCGTCCCACCGCCTCGCGCACCCGCCGGTCCAGGCGCGCGGGGGCCCCGCTGAAGGGGATCCGCTCCGAGAGCGCGATTCGCAGCCGCCCCGGCTCGCGCTGCGCGGCCATCGCGTAGGGCTCCGCGGGGGGCGGGGGGCGGTGCAGGTCCCCGGGGTGGGGGCCGCTCAGCACGTCCAGCATCAGCGCCCCGTCCGCCACCGTGCGCGTCAGCGGCCCCAGGCAGGTGAGGCCGTTGAAGGCCTCCGCGTCCGGCCACGTCGAGATCCGCCCCCGCTGGGGCTTGATCCCCACGAGGCCCGTCCACGCCGCCGGGATCCGCACGGAGCCCGCCCCGTCGGAGCCCACCGCCGCGCTCACCAGCCCCGCCGCCACCGCCGCCGCCGCGCCCCCCGAGGACCCCCCCGGGGTGTGCGCGAGGCTCCAGGGGTTGCGCGTCGCTCCGAACGCCCTGCCCTCCGTGAAGGGCCACTGCCCCAGTTCGGGGGTGTTGGTCTTGCCCACGATCACCGCCCCCGCCTCCCGCAGGCGCCGCACCGCCTCGCAGTCCCGCGCCCGCGGCTCGAAGCTCCCGGGGCAGCCGAAGCGGCTCTCCTCGCCCTCCAGGTCCACGTCGTCCTTGATCGCCACCGGCACCCCCAGCAGCGGCGCCCGCTCCCCCCGCGCCCTGCGCCGGTCCGCCTCCCGGGCCTCCTCGCGCGCATGCTCGGCGCGCACGCAGCGGAAGGCGTTCAGTGAGCCCGCCGCCTCGATTCGCTCCAGCGAGAGCTCCACGAGCTCCCCCGCGGAGACCTCCCCCTCCGCGAGTATCCGCGCCAGCTCCCCCGGGCCCGCGAACGCCAGCTCGGCGTGAGGGTGGGGGGCCGCCTCGGGGGGCGCGTCCCCTCGGTGCTCCGAACCGGTGGGGGGGTCGCTCATGGTGAGAACAATGACACGCCCCCCGCCGGGGGAGCGTACGGGCGCGCGACGGGGAGCGTACGGGCGCGCGACGCTCAGGGACCCGGCGCGCGGCGGCGCGAGGTGAGGTACTCCTGGTTCTGGTTGCGCTCCCCCCGGACCTGGATCGCGATGTAGACCACGATCACGTTCACCACCACCCCGATCCCTCCGAAGGTGACGATCAGGCCCACATCCTTGGCGAAGGCTGCGCTTGCGGCGAGAAGCATTGGTTTCCTCGATCGGCTCCGATTGGGGTGGACGACGGCCCCGGGAGCCTACCAGCAGCTCCCCCCGCGGGTGGCGTAGCCTACAGTGCCCGCTGAGCGTCGCGGTCGCTGGAGAGGTGCCGGAGCGGTTGAACGGGCGCGACTGGAAATCGCGTAACGGGGGTGACCTCGTTCGAGGGTTCGAATCCCTCCCTCTCCGTTTTCGTCGGGTTGGTGGCGGTTGTTCGAACTCCGCTTCGACCGAAGGACCGGCGGTTTCGTACTACAATTCCCTCCCGTGGATATCCATCCGTTGGCGCGCAAGCATGGGATCGCCGACTCGGACATCGAGCACGCCACAGCGCACGCTATGACCATCGAGAATCAGGACGACGACACCAGGCTCTACCTTGGGGCTGCTCGCGATGCGGCGCCGCTGGAGGTCGTCACGATCGTGCGTGACGACGGCTCGGAGCTGGCGATCCATGCAATGGCGATGCGCCCGAAGTACCAGCGACTGTTGCCCGGAGACTGACATGGCGAAGAAGACCTACGGAAGAACCGCCGGCGGGTTGCCCATCACGGACGAACTGGTCGACGAGCTGAGTGCCAAGGCCGAGGCGGGCTATGACGTGGAGGAGACCCTGCGCCGGCGTGGCGGACGGCCGCCGCTTGGGTCGGCCGCGGCGGGGGTGGAGTCGGTGCGGCTCGACCCTGAGCTCCGTCAAGCACTCGCGCGGCGAGCTAGCCGCGATCACGAGACGACCTCCGTGGTGATCCGCAAGGCTCTACGTCAATACCTCAAAGTCGCCTGACCTACCATCTCAGGCGTCAGCCATAAAGCCGGACGTGCAGCTCTCTGATGCGCTTCCACACAAGGTGCGGGTTCGATCTTTGTCCCTCCCTCTCCGTTCCCTCTGCGCGGCGTGCGAGCCCCCGGCCGCGTGTCGTGCGACACTCGCTCAGGGCAGGTCGAGCGCGGGCGGGAGCGCGTGATCTCCGGATGGAAGCTGGCACCGCGCCCCACGGGCCACTCGCGCCGAGCGCCCACTAGACTGGACGGCTCTGCGCCAGTAGCTCAGCTGGATAGAGCGTCGGTCTACGGAACCGAAGGTCGGGAGTTCGAATCTCTCCTGGCGCGCTATAAAAAGCCCTGCCCAGGCGGGGTTTTTTGTGCCCGCGGGGATGCTGGGAGAGTCGTTTTGGGCTGGGGTGTAAACGGAAGTGTAAACATGCAGACTCGGCGGTGCGATCGGTCTGATGAGCTGCCTCAAGGTTTCGAGTGCTAGCGAAGTACCCGCACTTTGGGCCAGCGCGTTGCGACCGGCTTGCTGCCGATGATTCGGCGGTACTCCTCGATTGTGACGCGACGTGGGTTGCGCCGCCAGACCAGCCCGAAAAGGTCGTCGAGCCCGAACGGAGCGACCAGCTCGATACCGTCATCCGCGAGCAGTCGTACCGCGACGGCTGCTGCGGTCTTTGGCCATGTGGCCACTCCATCGGCGGAGGAAGTGAGCGGCTCAACCTCGATACCGAAGACCTGCGGGTACCACAGATGCACCGCGGCCTGATTCTTCACGTCCCACGGAATGTCAGGTGCCAGCGTGCTCACCGAGTCGAGCACGCTCTGCTCGCGATCCTCTCCCAGCGATGCAGGGTCGAAGAACACGAGGTCCACATCCTTGGGGTGGGATGGCTGCCGGGGATCGTGCAGGTGATCCCATACGAGGTCGCGGATCACTCCTCCCCCGATCAGCCAGTCAGGTGGATCGGCCGCCCGTGCGGCGCGCAGTGCCCGCATCAACATTGACGAAGACAGGACAAGCTCGATCAGGCGCGACTGAAACTCAATCTCTGGCCCAGTCATAGCGAGCGGTGCCGCCGCGCCCACCGGAACATCTAGCCGGCGGGCTGTGGGACTGTGCTCGCGCCTACCGGCGCCCGTAGGCGTCGGTACACAAGGATGCTCACGACGACCGACCAGATCGCGAACGCGAGCAGCGCGTAGAAGCTTGCGGACGGGATCAGCACGACTACTCCGATCACGATCGCCACCCAGCCCAGCCACTTTGGCAGTGCCGCTCCGCGCAGGATCGCAAGGCCACCGCAGACGCCGAACACGAACTCGCCAGCCTGGACCGGCAGGAACAGTTCGGTGCTGATGAAGTTCAGCGTCTTGGCCGCTTCGGGGCTTAGGTTGTGGAGATTGTACGCAAGCCCGTATTCGATCCCAGCGCAAAGGAGCCCGCCGGCCGCCATCAGGATTCCACCAGCGAGCACGAGCGTGCCCAGGCTCTCGGCCGTGCGGCGCAGATAGGCGCGCAACGCCCCCGCGTATAGCACGAGCACCAGGTACGCGAACGCGATCAGGATGCCGGAGGTCTCGACGGCCGAGTGATGTTCGGTGTAGAACGACACCACCTTCGCGGCGCTCGCGCTCGCCTTCGGCGTGTACGAGCTGTTCGCGACCACCGAGGCCGCCACGAGCACGGCGAACAGTACCCCCGTCAGTGGCGCACATTTACTCCAACGATCGGTCATTCCACGCACCCTCCCGCATGGCTGCAATGTGACGAGCTGATCTGCTGCTCAGCAGAGCCTACTTCCCGCGCGGATGCTCAGCCGGTAAGGCCGATGGCGACATTGAATGCCATTGACAGCAAAGTTTGCCCTGCGCTCGGACGCGACAGCGGACTGGGCGTTGCGCCAAGTCACTGCGAAGGCTTGAAGCCTCCGGGGCGACGGCGATACGATCTAGGGACGCTATGGCTGCCACGGCTACCACAACCGTTGAGATCGATAGCGACCTGCTGTCGAGGCTTCGCAAGCGCTCGCCCGGCAAGAGCGATCGGGAAGCGCTGGAGCGGGCCGCGCGGATTCAGCTCGGGTTCGAGACGATCCGACGCGCGCAGGAGCGCAGCGCGGTGGCCGGGGTCGATGAGGATGAGGTCATGGCCGAGGCCGTGCGTGGCGTGCACGAGTCGCGCCGGTCGCGGGCTGCGCGGCGAGCAGCCTAAAGCGACCCTGGTGGAGCGATCCAACGACTCTCAAAATCGAGCACCTTACTGAGCGTGTCGAAGTCTCCGTCGTAGTGCAGGACGCCCCAGTTCTTGTGCGCAGCCGACGCCGCGATCAAGGCGTCTTGGAACGGTAGCCGATGATGATTCGTCGCTGAAAGCGTGTGCAACGCGGCGCGGGCGGAGCGGACAATCCCCTGCGTCAGGGGCACCTGTCGCAAGGCGTCGAGCTGTTCTTCAAGAGCCTCGAAGTCGGCCTGGTTCTGCGCGGTGTAGAGAACCTCAAAGGCGACGACAGGCGAGACGGCTATTCGGTCGCTCTGAAGCGCCGTCGTCCAATCAGACGCGACCCGTGGATGCTCCGTATGGCTCCAGATTGACGTATCGAAGAGATAGATACGCCCATCGTCCGGCAACGTCACGAATCCGGGCGCTTGCCCCAAGCATCGTCATGCAGGGTGGCAACTACCTCGGGGCTAAGCCCTTTGTCTTTCGTGGTCCGCTGGATCAGACGTTCGATCTGCACGCGACGAGCCTTCGACCTGATCGGCCCTACGCCATTCTGTGCCGAACCGCGAGACCGTGTGCGCTGACCTGCGGGGGCGGCACGGCGTGTGCTCGACTGCTGATCCATCGGACTGCCTCCTACACGGTTGGGATCGCTCCATGATAACGCGGTCATCGGATTCGATCGCCGCGAGCGAGCTAGCGGCCCTTGGGCTTGCTGCCCTGGGACGCCCGATCGACATGCGCTTGGACGGCTCGGCGAAGTTCGGCCGCGACAGAGCGGGATTCGCTGGCCGCGATCTCTCGGAGGCGATCGGCGGTCTCGCGTGGGAGACGAACCGTGAAGGACACCGCCTCGGAGTCAGGTTGAGTCATTACGAATCATTTTGAGGCATCGCGTGGTAAGCTGATGCGCAGACCATAACAATCGGTCCCGGCGCGGGCAGGAACCCAACGCCGGGACCTGAGCACAGGAGAAGATGCCTCCCATGCCTGACGAGAACCCTATCGTCGCCGAACTCAACGCGATCGAGCGCGACATGCTGTACCTGCTCACCGGGGACGACCTGCCGATCTGGTCCATCTGGGACCTCGCCCGTGCCCTCGAACGCGGCAAGCTCATCAAAGACACCATCCGGTCCCTACGGACCAACGGCCTCATCAACCAGACCAGCGACGGGTACGTGTTCGCCACCCGCGCCGCCTTCCGCATGGTCCAGATCGTCGGCCAGGTCAACTGACGACCCGCAAGGGCGCCACGCCGCAGGACCGGGCGTGGCACTCTTGTCCCCGCCGCCGTTTTGGGTGCGGGGTTGTCCGTCTGGGTGTTCGTTTGGGTGTACGTCTATAAGGCGAACACCCCAGACGGACACCCTGCTGCCCGCTCGCGGGCGAGATTTGGCTCTGCGCCTGGCATTGAGGAAGGGGGTCCCCGCCTCTCCGCTTCGCGCTCCAACCCGGGGACCCCCTTCCTCGACCCACCACATCACAGATGTTTTGGTGGGGCCAGGCGCAGAGCGTGGGAGGGGAGCGAGCGGGCAGCAGGGTGGAAGTGGAGAACAACGAGAAGGAGGGCTGGGAGGCATCGGTTGGTGGAGGTCGGAGGGGGAGGACGCACGTGGGTCGTCGGCGCGGGTGCGTTTGGTGACGGGCTGAGGCGGTGGCGGCGTCGAAGGGGATGGGATTACGTGGGGGATGGCGGTCGGTGGGCTGAATCGGAGTTGGAGCCGCAGGGGCGAGTCGGACGGGCAAGTCGGCTGTCATCGAGGTCGGCCGACGGCTCATTGGAAGCGTCGGGGCGTTGCGGGTGGTGGGTGTTGCCTTGTCGTTGGTAAAAGTCGGCCGGCGGCGGCGCGCCGGGATGGGGTAGCAGGTCGTTCCCCCGCTGTAAAGCAAGTTCAAGTCCCCGCCTGCGGCGGGGCACTGCCGTCACTTGCGAACCTGCTTGACAGCTCCTCGACGACCTGCAAATGCCGCATTCAGTTAGGCAGGTGCCCAACTGGCTCAAAAGAGCCCGAACCCTTGGAGGAAACCATGATGCACACCCCGATATCCGACCCATTCAACTGCCACGGATTCCGGTATCGAGCCGCCCCGCCGTGGGGCACGCGAAGGAATTCGCTTGCGCGGCGGGGGCGGTGCTCGGCTTACATACAGAGAGCCGATGCGATCCCACAAGCGCATACGACCATGAGCGCGGGCACCCTGGAGCTGCAAGTCCCCGATGCGTTCGTGCAGGCTCTCGCCGAGCGCGTCGCCGAGCTGCTGACCGACAGCCTCGCCGGAGGCAGCCCGCCGGAGCCCTGGATCGGCGTGGAGCAGGCCGCGGAGCACCTTGCGTGTCCGACGAGCCGCATCTACGATCTGGTGAGCCAGCGACGCCTCACGCCGCGCCGCGACGGACGCAGGCTGTTGTTCAAGCGCTCCCACCTTGACGCAGTGATCGAAGCCCTGTCGTAACGCCCACCGTCCGCGTCCAGCGCTACAAAAGGAGGAACCCCGATGGCCGCTCCCACGATCAAGACGAAGTATCCCGGAATCTACAGGCGGGGCTCCCGTTACATGATCGCCTACCGCGAGAATGGCAAGCAGCGGTACGAGACATTCAGGACTCTCGATGAGGCCCGCCGCGCGAAGTCCGCGCGGGCGACGGACATCGAGCGGGGGGAGTTCGAGGGGCGCTCCCGGATCACGTTGCATGAGTACGCCCGCGAGTGGGTGGAGCGCTACCAGGGTCGCGGCCGTCGCGGGTTCCGCGAGGGCACCCGCGACGAATACAAGCGCTTGTTGGAGGCGTACGCGATGAAGTTCTTCCCGGCCGGCCTGCGGCTCACGGAGATCACGCCGAGCGGGATCGCGGGTTTCGTGGGATGGCTGTGCGACCCCGCCAAGCAGGAGGGGCGGACCCTGGGCGACCAGACGGTGCGCAACATCGTGACCCCGCTGCGCGCGTGCCTCGCCACGGCTGTCCGCGAGGGCCTGATCCGGTCGGGGAACCCCGCCCGGGACGTGGACCTCCCGCACCGCCCGACCGCCGAGGAGTCCGAAGAGGAGGAGGTCCGGGCGATGAGCCACGAGGAGCTATCGACACTGCTCGGGATGTTCCCGGACAACTGGCGGATGTTCTTCTTTTTCCTGGCCTCCACAGGTCTGCGGATCAGCGAGGCCGTGGCGCTCCAGTGGCGGCACCTGGAGCTCGACGGGTCCACACCGCACGTCAAGGTTCGTCGAGCGCTCGTGAAGGGCCGCATGGGGCCTCCCAAGAGCAAGTACGGCAAACGGGAGATACCGCTCGACCACGCGCTTGTGCTGGAGCTGCGCGAGCACCGCACAGCGTCGGAGTGGCCGGGCGCCGAGGACCTTGTGTTTCCGGCGAGCAACGGGGCGCCGCTGAACCAGGGCAACGTCCGCCGCCGCGTACTCAAGCCGGCGCGCGAGGAGGCGTGCCTGGAGTGGGTCGGATTCCACGCCTTCCGCCACACCTGCGCGTCGATGCTGTTCGCCGAGGGCCGCAACGCGGTACAGGTCCAACGGTGGCTCGGCCACCACTCCGCCGCGTTCACCCTCGACACGTATATCCACCTGCTTGACGGGGACATCGGGCAACCGCTGAAGCTCGGGCGGGGTGCAGACGAAGCGCAGAGATACAACAGCGCACCTACCCTGAGCTGATCCCGCACACGGTGTGCGAGACCTTCCGTTAGCGCGCCGAGCGGGAAATGCTCCAAAGCAGTGTTGGGGCATTCCTGAGATCGGCGATGTGGGTAGTGTCAGCGAGCGCGGTAGGTGCTGGTGCGGCCTGACGTACGGCGAAGCACTCTGCGTTTGCGCTACGAAGTTCTACGACGCATCTACGGGTGGGCTTGGCGGTGTGAGGGCCTTGCGCTTGGCCCGTCCTTCCCACCACCGGAAGGACGCGTCGAGCACGATGAGCTTTGCCCCCTTGGCCAGTTCGCCGTATTTTTCGAGCACGAAGTCGGGAGGGTCGAAGTTCGGCGGTTGACTCGGTGCTGACAGTGGCTTTGCGGCATCGCGTTCCCGCGAGCGCGAAAGGCTGGCGATGGCCGCAAACGCTGAATCGACCAGCACGAAATCGGGCGTTCGGAGCACGTGGGCGAGTGCTCCCCGGTATTCCGCCCAGATGGGACCGAAGCTCGTCCAGTCCGTGATTATGTTGTCCCAGTCGCGTCGCGGCCGCAACTCCTCGATTGCCGTCTCGGCCTCGTGCAGCTTCATGTACAGGGCCAGTGCGGCGTTTCGGCCTTCGCGCCGCCTATCGCTGCGCGCGAGGACTGACTGCACGGCTCCGGTACCGACGGCGCCCACGACGATACCCCCGACGCCGATAACGGCAGCTAGCTCAGGTTCCTGCACAGCCGACATCGTATGGGTCTATAGGCTGCGCACATGGATAGGCGGCGGCGGCTTCGTGATCCTCTTCGACCTTGGCGTGCTCTGGCGCACGATTCGTGTCGGCAGACGACTGCGGTCGTCAGGGACGAGCATGGCCTCAAACTGAGACGCTACTGCGGTGTGGGGTGTAAACAAAGTGCAAACCCGCCCCACGCCAACGCACTCCACTACGCCGGAAGACGATCGGGCGGATTCCCTGCATTAGAGCCAAAAAGCCGACTGCACGGCACCCCACCCAACAGTTGACTTGGTCTACGGAACCGAAGGTCGGGAGTTCGAATCTCTCCTGGCGCGCTAGGAAAAGCCCTGGTAATTCTGTAATTCGGGGCTTTTCTGCTTCTCGGGCTCATATCCGCAAAACTTCCTCCCGAGATTGGGATGCGCGCAGCCAGACGGGGTAGTCCTTTGGTGTTGCTGCCCACGCCAGTTGAGAGCTGGTGCGCTGTTGAGACGGGTGTTTGAGAGTCGTTGGGCTTGTTGAGGGCGCTGCTGTCCGGGGGTGGGATACGCGGTCTTGCTCTCGCAAGGGCGTCAGATGCTCGGTAGCATCGGCCGCGTGGTGCAACATGGCACAGGTCGGGTGCGGCTCGCGGGTGTTGCGTCGCTCATCGTCGTGAGCGCGCTCTGCGTGGCCTCGGTGAACGCGGCTGGCCGCCCGGCGATCGCGCGCAAGGTGTGCCACGCCCCACAACTCCGCGGGCTCACCCTCGACGTGGCCCGCCTGAAGGCCGCGAAAGCCGGCTGCAAGCTGCGCCTGAAGGGCGCGGCGCTCAAACAGCCCGAAGTCCAAACCATCGATCGGCAATCTCCCCCCGCGGGCCGGCATTCCTCGACCGTGACGGTCTGGCTCAACCCGTTCTGCCGTGGATCGGCCGCGTATGGCCCCGGGATCACCGAGCCCAGGGTCACGCCGGGGCCGACCGAGCTGGTGAGCGGCTTCTACCTCGTCGGCGGTCCCCTCGCACGGTTCTCCGCGTCTAACTGCAGGCGCCCGGAGCGACCGCCCGGCGCCGGAGTGGTGGAAGTCATCAACGCGACCGGGGCGCTCGTCGCGACGCAGACCTCGACCACGGGCCGCTTAGTGAAGATCCCGCTTCCGGCGGGCTCATACACCATCCGCGGCACATTCCTGAACGCAACCGTCAACGGGACCCACCCGGTGGAAACGAAGTCCCTCACCATCCCGACCGGCCGCACCGTTCGGCAGGACTTCTTCCTGTCCGTCCGCTAACTGCCATCGGCCGGCACGCGCCCAACGACCGCACCAAGGCACCGCACAGAAGCCGGCCGACCGGCCGGACGAGCACGCGGCCGTGGAGCGGATACGCCCCCAGCAGACCGCCCGAACAGTAGGCCGAATCGATTAACGAGAACGCGCGCGGCGCCGACGCAGCCCGCGTTTCGTGCTGAGCGCGGAGCAAACGTCGCCGGCACAAACCCCCACTCTCAACTATCAGTCCGACTCTAAACTAGCGTGAGCGGCAACAGGCGGCCCCGGGGAAGGTCTCTTACGCGGTCTGAGAAGGCGTCTTAAATTGCACATTTCCGCTCATTTGCGATTTCCCATGGCCCCGAGCCAGAAGGTGGTGCGAGTCGGTTGAGCATCGTCCCGATCATCCCCCACTTGACGAGCGCCTCATGTGTGACTGGCAGACTCTCGTAGTCGCGCACCAGCCGGCGGTAGCGCATCAGCCATGCGAAGGTGCGCTCCACCACCCAGCGGCGGGGGAGCACGACGAAGCCTTTCTGGTCGGGGGCACGCTTGAGGATCTCAACGGTGATCTTCCAGGTGCGCTTGGCGAACTCGACGAGCTCGCCCGAGTAGCCGCCATCGGCGAAGATGTGGCGCACGCTGGGGAGCTTCTTCTTCAGCAGCTTGATGATCGAGCGCCCGCCGTCGCGATCCTGGACGGAGGCAGTGGTGACCATCACGATCAAGAGCAGCCCGAGCGTATCGACCACGATATGGCGCTTTCGGCCGTTGATCTTCTTGCCCGCGTCATATCCGCGCGTCTCCTTACCGACCGTGTCCGCACCCTTGACCGACTGCGAGTCGACGATTCCCGCCGTGGGCTTTGGGTCGCGCCCTTCCTTGATGCGCACCTGCTCACGCAGCGCATCGTGGACCCGGTCGAGCGTGCCGTCCATGCGCCACAGCCGGAAATAGTGGTAGACCGTCTTCCAGTACGGCAAATCGCTGGGCAGCATCCGCCACGAGCAGCCGGAGCGGTTGAGGTAGAGGATGGCGTTGACGATCTCGCGTCGGTCATAGTTTCGGGGGCGCCCGGCCGGCCCTCGCGGCAGCTTCGGAAGCACGGGCTCGATCAGCTTCCACTGCTCATCCGTCAGATCACTCGGATACCGGCGCGCTGGTGCCATACGCACCCAGTTCTACAGGACAACGGCCGAATCCTTTATTTTAAGACAGGCTCTGAGAGACCTTGTGCGATGGCGGGGTCACCCGCGCTGATACGCCAATCGAGAACCTGGGTGCGATGGAGGCGCTCGTGTGGTTCTGTGGGCTCAGGCTGCGGTGAGTGCCTCGGCGAGTACGTAGGGGCTGACGGCGACGTGCTCGGGGACGGTGACGTTGATCGCTCCGTCGCGGTCCAGCAGCCATTTGGCGTTGACGATCGTGAGCCCGATGCCCCCGCCGTGAGCGTTGAAGCGCAGTACGTGCCCCTCGGGCGTCTCCTCCCTCTCCGCAGCCGCCTGGGGCTCTCCGACGTGCAGGTAGAGGACATCGCCTCGCTCGTCGTAGGTGGCGTGGTCGAAGGTCAGGCTGCCAATTCTCACGGTCATTGCGTCATCGATCCCGGTGGGTCTTTGCAGCGCCACGCCGTCCCGCACTCGCCTCTGCACCACTTCGCTCATCTCACCGCTCCTTCCGCTCGCCGCACGCCGCTTTGTGCGAGATCGTCTTCTGGGGGAGTGGGAGCCGGAGTCTCGAGTCATCCGGCGCTACGAGCGGGCTTCACCCGATGAGCCGCGCTTTCTTTGGGAGCCGTTCTTCGAGGGTCACCGGGACGGGCTCTGGCGTCAGAACACCGACCCATGGGTGTTCGGGCAGCGTTTCCAGTACACCGGGTGCCTTCAGCACTCCCGGTGTGAGCCGACGCAGCTGCGCCACCTCACTCGCGGCTCGGTGATCCTGTTCGGATCATGCAGGGCGAGGACGCGTTTCGTCATAGACACGGTTTGTCGTGGACGCCATGATCGAGCACAACGCCCTCAACTGGAGGAGCCAGCTCGACGGGCGGATCTCCGACGTCTACCGCACCGTCACCATCGAGCCGTGGTATCGAAGCCCGCTACCCGCGGGCCAGAGTCATAGGCTCTACCTCGGCGCGACGCCGGACCTCCCGGTCGGCGGGATGTTCAGCTTTTTTCCCTGCCGCCCCTTCAGCGACTCGAGTCACGGCTTTGCTCGGCCCGAGATCCAGCTCCCCGGCCGCATCACGGGCAAACTCCTCCAGGGCACGAAGATCGCCCGCGAACTCAGCACCGCCGAGCTCGGCAAGCTCTGGGGTGCGGTTGTACGTCAGGTGCGCGACCAGGGACTCTCACTCGGGGTTGCGGCCCAGGACCCGGGTGCCGGTCGATCAGGCAACAGCCACGTTGACGCGCTCGATGAGCTCAGCGAGCACGCGCTCGGCGTCGGCGTTGTCAACTTGGCACGTTCCAGCCGCCCTGTGTCCGCCGCCGCCGTAGGAGAGCATGAGCGCGCCGATGTCGGTCGCGCTCGAACGATCCACGATCGACTTGCCCATCGCGAAGACGGTGTTCTGCTGCTTCAGGCCCCACAGCACGTGGATCGAGATGTTGCACTCGGGGTGCAGCGCGTAGATCATGAAGCGGTTGGTCGGATGGATCACCCCGTCCTCACGCAGGTCGAGCACGACGAGGTTGCCGTGGACGGTTGAGCGCGCCAGCAGCTGCGCCTGCGCGGCGGCGGCATGCTCTCGGTAGAGCTGCACGCGCTCGAGGACGTCGGGCATTGCGAGTATCTCCTCGACGCTGCGCTCGAGGCAGGCGTCGACGAGCTCCATCATGAGCTGGTAGTTGGAGATGCGAAAGTCGCGGAAGCGACCGAGGCCGGTCCGCGGGTCCATCAGGAAACTGAGCAGTATCCAGCCGGTTGGCGTCTTGATCTCATCGAGGGAGAACAGCGCGCTGTCCGCCTTGTCCACGGCCTCCACGAGCTGCTCGGTGACCCGCTCGAAACGCTCGGCACCGCCGAAGTAATCGTACACGACACGCGCAGCCGAGAGAGCGCCGGGGGTGATGATGTGGTTCTCTGCGGGCTCTCCCAGACGCAGGATCTCGCTCTCGTGATGGTCGAAGGCCAGGCGTACTCCGGGTACGTACGGAAGGTTGGTCGTGATGTCGCCGCTGGTGATCTCGACGAGCCCATCCTGCATGTCCTTCGGGTGGACGAACGCGACCTGCTCGAGAATCCCGAGCTCCTTCAAGAGGGCAGCACACACCAGCCCGTCGAAGTCGCTGCGGGTAACAAGTCGCGACCTCTCGGCGGTCTGTGTTGCCATGGTGCTTTTACTCCTCTTGGGTGGACGTTCGGAGGAGACGTCGGCAGTTCAGCGCCGATCCTGAACTGCGAATCATCCTGTGCGGCCCCACGCGTTGGCGGCCGCTGAGAGCCGCCCGAGGTCCTCAAGTTCGCTGCCGAGCACCCCGCCCTAGCTCATCGAGGGAGGCCCGCGGCGTCCGCTCGACATCTGGCACCCGATCCTTGCCGGTAGATGATCAGGGGAGGCGACGAGACTTGCTAAGCCGACGCGGGGACTCGAACCCCGGACCCCCTCCTTACCATGAAGGAGGTCGCCCCGCATGTTTTCCCTGCAAATCACCACATTTCGAGTCCTGGCTCGCGCTCGTGACCGCATTGGTACCGCAGATCCGCACAGACTAGCTACGGCGCACAAGCAACGAGCCTTGCCGTCGGCTGGTCTTGCGAACTGCCTGACGGTCGTCGGGGTCTCGCGCAAGCGGCTAGGGGGCAAGCGGTGCTCCGGCCCGACATCGGGCTATGGGTGGCTCCCAAGCCAGATCAGGTCGTCCTTTGAGCTCCTCGGAGGCTGCGACGGCGCTCGGTGTGTGCGAGCGCACGCTGCGCCGCTACATCGCCTGTGGGCGCATCCGCTACCACCGGCTGCCGGGCGGGCACTACCGAATACCCGCCGAGGCGATCGACGAGTTCTGGGCGCAGAACACGCGTGCCAAAGAGCAGCGGCGCGGCGCGCGAGCGCACGCAACCCGGGCCTCCAGCCGGCCTGACCCGATCACGACGGCCCGGCGACGCATAGCGCTCGGCAGCGGACGAGACGGCGACTACGACCTCTCGCCCGAGCACCTAGCGGAGCTACGCGCTCGGTTCGCCACCGCACGATCCACCTGAACCTTGAAACGGAGCTACAGATGAGACCTTGGAAGAAGCAATGGCCGTATGTCGCGCGCAGCGGCAAGAAATCCTACCGACTCGGCTTCTACGATCACGATCAAGTCGAGCGCACCAAGACGTTTGCTTCGGCGAGTCTCGCCGGCGAGTGGCGACGCGACTATTGCGCCGCCGAGCGCCGCGGCCCTGAGAGCCTGCGGCGCTTCCTGCTCGACCTCGACGCCAAGGACGCCAGCCGCGTCGTCGACGGGCGCACGATCGGAGAGGTCATCGAGCTGTACTTCGCGCTTGACGCCGACCCGACGCTCCAGGGTGGCTTGGCACCCCGAACATTCGAGGGCTACCGGACGGTCGCCAACTGCCATCTCCTCGGCCACAAGATCCACAACCGCAAACACGAACCGACCGTCGCGAACAAGTACGCCACGTGGCTCGCCCGCCAGCCCGTCGCTGCGTTCAACGAGCCCGACGCGCCCAGGCAGTTGCGCGATCAGATGCGCGCCGCCGGGCGATCCCAGCCAGTCATCAAAGAGGCTTGGAAGGTTCTCTCCGCGACGTTGAGCTGGGCGGCCGGCTCACACGAGATAGGAGAGATCCGCACGAACGGCTGCATCCTCGCGAATGACCGGACAACCAACCGTCGTCGCTCGATTCGCAGCGGCTCCACCGGCAGAGCAGCGACTGTTCGGCGACGCAACTCTCAGACGCCGTGCTGGGCGCTCTCCCCGCAGGCGGTCGAGGCGATCCGAGCGCAGATGCTAGCCCGCGTGGAGAGCCGAGACGCGATTCTCGCGCATCGAGACGCGATCGTCGTGAGCCTGCAGTACGGGCTCGGAGCCCGCAACCAGGAGGTCTGGGGACTGCGCTGGGCGTGCTTCACCGAGACGTTCGCCGACATCCTCGAGGTCATCTCGTGGGGCGAACTAAACGAGTTCGGCAAGACCGCGCACTCGACCGAACGACGCACGGCAGTCCCAGGCGTGCTGTGGGAAGACCTGACCAGCTGGCGAGCGGCGCTGCGAGCCTGGGGACACCCAGCACGCGATACGGACTTCATCATCCCCGGTGACCTCGGCGGATCGCGCTGGGGCGTGAAGGACCCCCGTACCGGCGCCGTCCACCTGAGCCGAAACCAGTGCGGCAAGTGGGGCGGCAAGTTCTTTAAACCCGCCGTCGCAAAGGTCGCCGAGCGCCCCGAGTTCGCCGACATCACCAAAGCCACCCCCTACTCGTTGCGTCGCGGCGGAATCTCCGTGCGGCTGCGGGCCGAGGACGCACAGACGGTCGCCAAGGAGTGCGGGACGAGCCTTCAGATGCTCGACAAGCACTACCGCTTCGCGATCGACGATCTACGCAGGTTCGGGCCGAGACCGTTCAATCAGGAGTGGCTTGCGGCTCGACAGGCACACGAGTCCTCTCAGGAGCCGCCACCGCTGCGCCTGGCGGCATGAGGAGCACTGGCGGCCCCGGACGCGCGAGGTAAGCGAACGCCGCAAACAGCCAGGACGCCACGCGCAGCCGCTTGAACGGGCGAGGACCACGCCCTCTGACTCGTTTTTCCCGGAGAGTGCGGGAGTCAGCAGCGGGTGGGCCTTGCAACCGCGAATTACCTGCGCGTAGGGTGGGGAGCGAGACGCGGAACCGAGACGCAAAGAGCGAGGCCAACGAGGTGTAAGGCCGCGCCACCGACGCCCAAGCGCCGACCGGCGCGAAGGCGAAGGTTCCTCAAGCGACCCGGAACCGCGTCTTCTTTTCGCTCCCATGCAAGTCGGGAATGGGAGTCCCTGTGACGACCCCGGGACCCGTGACGCTCGCGGCCGGCCACTGGCCCAGCGCTTGCCGTCCTGGCTGTCGGGGACCATCACGGTGATCGGTTGGAGTGCTCCGGCGGGCTTCTGCGAATCTCAGGGTTGCTGGATGTACTCGACAGGAGATCGCGCCCTGATGGACGACCAAATGGACACCGCTAAGAACGCTGCTACTCCGCCTCCTGGATGGGTTGAGCTCGTCTGTGGTGAGGATTGGCGGTACCTGTCGAGCCATCTGAACGATGAACGTCTACACGACCTGCGGATCCTGCTCGGGGAGTGCCCGCGGGGATTCGGCGCTAAGCTCGTGGCGGAGATACGCACTCTGCTTCCCGGCTCTCAGCCCGGTCATGCGCTTGTGCTGGCGCTCGCGCGCCTGACGTATGACGCAGACCTGGACTGCTGATCGTCGGCGATAGCAGGGCTCGCCGAAGGAGCCGCCGTGATGCACCGATTCGATGTCCGGTCGCCTGAGCAGCAGGCCGAGAGTGCGGCCAACGAGCACTATCGCGAGTTGCAGGCGGAGGTGATCGCCACGGTTAGCTCCAAGCTCTCTGCGCGCAAGATGAGCCTGGATGAGTCCGACCTGGAAGAGGCGTACTGCCAAGCGTGGCACGGGGTGTGCGAGACGATCAAGCGCGGCACGCTCGTCTCGAATCTGACGGGGATGTTGGTCGAGATCACTTGGCGGCGCACGGTCGATATCTACCGCGCGCTGCACCCTGGGCAGCGCGCCGATGTCCAGCTCGACGGGCACAGCGTCGACCCCGACATTGACGAGCAACTGGACGATCAGATCAAGCTCAAGCAGCTCATCGCGCGTGTCCGCGGCCGGCTGAACCCACGGGAGTGCGAAGCCGTCAGCCTGTGCGTCATCCACGGCTACCCCCGACCGGAGGCGGCGAAGCTGCTTGGTCTTGAGCGCTCGCAGATGGAGAAGCTGATGGATGGCGCGACAAAGAAGATCGGGGGTATCGTCGCGAGCATCAACGCGCGCGGGTGCGGTGGGGATGAGTGGGCGCGTCTGATGAAGAGCTATGCGCTTGGTTTGATCGCCGAGGATGACCGGGACTATCCTCGTGCGGCTGCGCATGTCGCAGAGTGCGAGGCGTGCGCGCGCTACGTCAACGGCTTGCGCGGCCTAGCGGCGATCCTCCCGCCCGTCACGCTACCGCTCGGGCCTGTGGCCACGGGACACGGCGCGAGCATCCTCGCCCACCTCGAGCACTTGTTTCGCAACGGCCACGGCGCAGGAGGGGTGGAAGCGCTGCGGACAGCCGGTTCGGGTGCGGCGGGCGGCGCCGGGGGAGGGGCTCTTGCGAGCTCCCTCAGCGCCGGCACGGTCGCCAAGGGCGTAGCTGTCCTTGCTGCTGGCGCTGCCGCGGCCGTGCTAGCGACTCACGGCGGCAAGGCTCATCACGTAGTCACGCGGCAGACCCCCGCAGCACAGACGCAAGCCCGTACACCGCCGGGCGCCGCATCTGCGTCCGCCACGGTGGCAGGCTCGCGTTCATCGGGCTCCGGCGCGGCGGTGCATCATGTCGCGCGTGCTCATGGGCGGCGTCATTCGCCCGCTCGGCGGCATGCGGCTAGAGCCGTCAGGAAGACCCAAGGCCCGAGCACGCCGCCGGCTACATCTGAGTTTGGGATAGAAAACGCGCGGTACCCCTCCTCGGCATCGCCCACGTCCTCAGCGCCGAGAGAAAGCACAGGGAGCAGCAGCGTTAGCCACGAGTTCGGCTTTGAGCGCTGACCCGATCTTGCCAGCCCCCTTTAGAAAATAATCGGGGGGAAAGCGACAGTCGCGCCCGACGATGAGACAGCCCCCTTCTTGCGAGGACTCTGGCACGTATGTTCGATCGTTCAACTCACACCCTCTTAGGACGCACAAAGTGCGGTCTCCCAAGCGCGATCCGCCGCGAGGAGCGCGAGGCCCTTCGGCGATACGCAGCGTGTGATCGAGCGGGCGCTGCGCGGTGCCCGGTGCGGCGCTCGCTTCCAGCCAGCCACCCTCGCGCTTATACCCGTGAGGGTCCTATCTTGTTGACGATGAGGACTACCGTCGTGGCCAGCATCGTTGCCGCTACTACTGTGCTCTGCTGCGCGACATCGGCGTCAGCTGAGGTCGGCGTGCCTGCGGGGACGGCGCAGCAGGCGGCCGCCGACGCGCTGTTTCTGCAGTACGCGCCCGCGCCGCCCAATCCAGGGATCGTGTGCCTCGTGGACTCGGGGGTGGACCCCACACCGGACACGACGCCGATCTTGGCCGGCAGCTATGCGCTCTCGCCAAACACGAACACCAACGACGAACTCGCCGCCTTGAATCCGCCGCTGCCCGGCGGGCACCCCGATGGACATGGCACGTACATGGCGATGATCGCCGCGGCCCCCGCTAACGGGTGGGGCATGGTCGGTCTTGCTCCCACCAGTGTGCGCGTCTACAACGTAAAGGCCCTCGCCACGGGCCAGACCACATTCTCGTTCTCTGAGTACGCAGTGGCGATCTACCGCTGCCAAGCACTGAGCAGCTCAATGCCGATCACAGTCGTGAACCTCAGTCTCGGATCTGGTACTCAACCCAACGGAAGCGAACTCGAAACCCTTGAAAACTACGTCCAGTCAGCGAATGCGCACGGCCTGAGCGTCGTCGCGGCGGCCGGCAACGAAGCCGGCCCGGTGCAGGCGCCCGCCTCCGTTCGAGGGGTTCTCGGCGTAGGCGCCTCGGATGCGAACCCCGTGAACCGCGGCGCGATGTGCTCCTTCAGCAACCACGGGCCAGGGCTCGCCCTACTCGCCCCTGGGTGCGGTAGCCAGATCGAGCCCAGCGGCGGAGGCAACGGCATCGACATCGCGTTCAGCGACGATGGCTCGGCCGCCTGGGCGAATGGCACCAGCGAGGCGGGAGAGATCGTCTCTACTACCGAGGCGAGTATGCGCGCCTACTCGCCGACCCTCAGCTATTCCCAGGCGCAGGGCTGCATCACGTCAACGCTAGCCAACGGTGGAAACCTAGATGTCGCCGCTGCGTTCACCGCGTGCGGGCTAGGACAGATCGTCAGCGAGGGAATGGCCGCCTACCAGGCCGCAAACAGCTCACCGTCCACACCGAGCGGGCCGTCTGCGGCGATCCTTGCTCCCAAAAGCAAGCCAACTCCCAAGCCGAAGATCATCAAGATCACGTTCAAGCGGCACCGTCTCCGGGTCACCGTAGCCTCGATCCCCAAGGGGCTACGGTTGAAGCTGGTCGTGCAGGACAGGCGCGAGCTTGGGCGTCTCGTGACGCTCGCGAAAGCCACGACCGATCGCACGACGACCATCCTGCGGGTAGGTAGGTGGGATCGGATCGTGGCGAGATTCCTCGCTGGACACGACGAGCTCCCCGCAGTCGTCGTGACCCGCCACAGTAGGCACTCCAGCGTGCACAGGCGGGCGATGAGATGAGACGCGCCGTGGCGGCCGCCGCCGCGATGATGCTCGTGGTGGGCGTGATCGCGACCGGGACTGCTTTCGCCGGCAGCTACCAAGTGAGTGCGTGCGCCGCGATCGCACCGCCGGTCAACAACTCGTGGCAGCCGTTCAACAACAACACGGCCTACCTCGAAACGAGCGCGAACTGCGCCGGCAGCGACGTGACCGGAGGCAGCGCCAGCACGTCCGGGCTCGCGGCCGCAGACATTCTGCGACTGACCACCAACGTCCCCGCCAGCGCTATCGCTGGCTGGCAGTTCACCGCACCCCCCGGTGACACGATCAGCGCGATCAGCCTCGACCGCGACCTCTACGAGCAAGGCGAAGGATGGATTCCGCAGATCGTTGACGGCGCAGGCAGCGTACTCCCAGGTGAGACCTGCTCGTTCAGTGCTGGCAATGGAGGCTGCGAGGTTGCAGGTCCTTCCACGCATACCGGCCTAAACACGGCGAGCCTCGCGATCGAGCTGATCTGCCACCCCGAACCCTTCGGTCTGAGCGCCTGTGGCAACGGCTTCTCAGAGCACGACGCGCGGGTCGAGCTCAACAGCGCCACCATCACGATCACCGACGAACAGGCGCCCCAAATCACTGCCGCGAGCGGTCCACTGTTCGCGGGCGGTCTGGTACGCGGCACCCTCTCGGGCACCATCGACGGCTCGGATAACAGCGGCGTGCAGTACGCCCGCGTCTACGTCGACGGCGCTCAGGTCGCACAGCAGGCGTCCTCGTGCGACTTCACACGGCCCGCGCCCTGCCCGGCCAGCTCGAACAATCAGTTCAGCATCGACACGAGAGCGCTCGCCAACGGCGTGCACCAGATCCAGGCGGCCGTCGTCGATGCTGCCGGCAACCAGACGCTTGGAAGCCCCGTTCAGGTCATGGTCGATAACGTCAATCCGGGCGCGCCGAGCGGCTTGCTGGTCAATGGGCGGAGCGGCGGTGCATGGCTCAACCAGCCCGCGACGATCACGTGGACGAACCCCGCCCAGCCCGAAGGCGACCCGATCGGCCAGGTCAACTGGATCGCGTGCATCGGCAGCGAGACGAGGGTGCCCGCGAGCGGCTGCGACGCCCAACACAGTCAAACCAGCTCCCTGCGCTCGCTCGCGTTCAATCCGGCGCAGGACCCGGCGTTCGCCGGTCAGCCGCAAGCGGTCTACACCGTTTTCGTGTGGCTTGCGGACGTGTTCGGGAACACCACCCAGGCTAACTCCGCGGCGATCAGCTTCGGCTACCAGACCACCCCGCCGCCGCCGCCGAGGTCCATCAGCGTCAGCGGCAAGGGACCGTACACGATCACGCTCAGCGCCCCCGCGCACCTGGCGCCCCTCACGGCGACCAACTGGACAGCCTGCAACAGCAAAGGAACCTGCACCCCGACGCAGACCAGCCCCGGTCTAGCGTTCAGGTTCGACCCCAACCACACGCCACAGTTCCAGCGCAGCCCCTACGGCCGATACGAGCTCCGCGCCTGGCTGGCGGACGCCGCGGGGAACACCAATCCAGCGGACAGCGCGACGCTCGCGATCAACCACAGCAAGAACGGGAAGGCAAACCCTGAGCTGCACATCCTCAGCGTGAGGAGGACAAGGCACGCGCTGCACGTGCGCGGCAGCGCCGCCCGAACGCTCTCCGGGCACATCACGATCATCGTGCATTACACGCTATGGGCGCGCTCGCATAGCGTCCAGAAGACCGTTCGGGTCGCCCACGGAAGATGGGCCGCGATCCTTGGTCTGCCCGCGAATGCTCTGACCGCGAGCGTGACGGTTGTTCGCCATAGCTCAAGGCGCTGGCTTTCCCAGACCGTGACCCGGCACGTGCATCACCGCGCTCCCAAGAGACACTGAGGATCGCGGCGCCTCGCCACGCGACGCAGGCATGTCCTGATGAGCTACATTTTAGCTTCATCTGAAGAGCAGGGTCCCGCACGGAGGATCGGACCCATCCCACTGGCTGGACACGCCCGCGTGGCGGGCGTAGAAATTGGCTGGGGGGAAAGGCGCGGTCTCCCGCGACGAGAGGTCATAAGCAGAACGTCCCTCGCGCAACGGCAGGAGATATCAAGGATGAGCAGTCCCAATCACAGGCACCGCGGCGCACGCATCGCGACCGTGGTTCTCGCCGGTGCTGCGTGCCTGCTCGCGATGCCCTCGCCGGTCGCGGCGAACAGCTACCACGACTTCCTCTGCCGGACCCCCTACGGCGCGAACGCCGGCCGCCCAGCACCGGCCGATGACGTCAGCTACGGAACCAACGGGACCTACGTCTACGCGGGGGACGGCTGCGCCAGCGGCGGCGTGCTCTATGCGTCGATGGACGGCTCCGTGTCCCATCCGTATGGTTCTGGCGGCTGGGACACGTTCAACGCTCCCGCAGGTCTGACGATCGCCGGCTTCACGGTCTGGCGCTACGAGGCGGATACGCCCGTCCAGCCCTACGGGGCGCCGGCATCGAACCTGGACTACAGCCCCGGCCCGGCATCGGTGCAAGGACTATGCGCGCAGTCGCTTGGGTGCAGCTCGCGCGGAACGCAGAGCAACCCGTTTGATCCATCGAACGCGGTCAGCGTGGGTGGGCTCAGCGGCGTGACGCAGATCCAGTGGTCCGGCTCCTGCGGCGGAGGACCGGGCGGCGAATGCCCGGCGTCCGGGAGCGGAACGCTCTCATCCCAGTACGACGTCTACGCGGCAGACATTGACCTGATCGACAACACCCCGCCGACCGTCAGCGGCGTAGCTGGCCCGCTCCTCGCGGGCGGCACGCTGTCCGGCCAACAGGCCGTGTCCTTCAACGCGAGCGATGGCCAGTCCGGGGTCTACGGCGGCACGCTCCTCGTTGACGGGCACTCCGCCGTCTCGCAGATCCTTGACACCAACGGCGGCGCCTGCCAGTCCCTCGGCGTCACGAGCGACGGCCAGCGGTCTTTCGAACACGCCCAGCCGT
This sequence comes from uncultured Solirubrobacterales bacterium, assembly GCA_963771915.1. Lineage (GTDB taxonomy): Bacteria > Actinomycetota > Thermoleophilia > Solirubrobacterales > Solirubrobacteraceae > Palsa-744. The sequence goes on from CAVYVD010000001.1 coordinate 2,448,831, forward strand.
GCAAGAGCTCGGTGAGCGCCAGCCTGACACTCAACACCAACCAGTTCGCAGCTGGTCAGCACTCGCTCGAGCTGGTCGTCGATGACGCCGCAGGCAACCGGACCATCGCCTACAACAGCACGATCACCACTAGCGGCCCGCCGCTGGTCGGCGTAAACGGATCGGTCAACGGCCCCCATATACCGAATGGTCAGCCGTGTGCCGGGGAGGCTCTTGATCTCACCGTCAACCGTAAGCGGAAGCCGCCAGTCATCCAGTACGGCAAACCAGTGACGGTCAGGGGCGTCCTTCACTGTGGGACGGTGCCGATCCGGGGCGCTAGCGTCGCGATCATCACCCTCGGGGGGCCGCGCAGCGCGGCGGTCAACAGCGCTGTGCGGACGGCGCTCGACGGCTCGTTCTCCTACAAGGTGCCGGTGGGTCCTGATCGGATACTGCGCTTCACTTACACGGCGTACAGCAATGATCCTGGCCCGTCAGCGACCGCGACCACGACGATCGCGGTTCGGCCGAGGATCAAGCTGCGGATCGGCCCTCACAGCACCAGCAACGGGCACACGATCCACTGGAGCGGCACCGTCGCAGGCGGACCCTACCCGACACAGGGAGTCACGCTCGACGTCGAGGTCCGCGAAGGCAAGCACTGGAGAATCTTCGATCAGGTCGTCGCGAACCGCAAGGGCCGCTTTCACTACCACTACCACTTCCATGCGACGACCGAACCCACTACCTACACATTCAGAGTCGCACTACCCCACACTGGCGCGCAGAACTACCCTTATATGCCGGGTGCGAGCGGAACAGTCGAGGTGCATGTCACATAATGAGCTCTCACCACGGACATCGCCGCGCGCTGATGCTCATCGGCTTCATCGCGTGCTTCGCATGTGTGATCGCGGTGCCAACGTCTGCTTCGGCTGGGACGTTCACGGCTCTTACCTGTCACGACCTTGCTGGGAACGGAATAGGGACGCGCGGATGGAGCGTGGGTGAAGCCCACGGCCAGTACATAACGTTTCGTGGGAGCTGCGCTGGCGGTGGGACGGGATCGTTCGGCCTGACTATGGGTCCCAACCCGACGAGCGACTACTTCAACGGTGACGGCAATACGATGACCTACTCGGTCCCCGCCGGGCTGACGATCGCCAACTACAGCCTTGCCCTGTATGCCTTCGGAGGGCCATGTTCTGTCCAGAGCGGACAGTGCGCCGACGGCTTCGGAGACGTTTTCGTCAACCATACTGGCCAGAGCGACCCGAACTACGATTATCGAAACCTCGGCTACGGTGCCGTCACGACGACTGTGAGCGCTAGCGGATTGAGCGGTGTGAACTACGTGACCGTCGGCGTTGGCTGCGACCCCGGACAGGATCTAAGCCACTCCTGTCCCGGCTCGGCCGATCCCGAGGCGCAGGCCCTCGCGAGCGGTGGCGCGTTCACGCTCCTCGATGCGACGGTCCCATCGGTGACGAACGTCTCGGGTTCGCTGCTCGCGGGCGGTGCTCTGAACGGCACCGACACGATCAGCTTCACCGCCTCGGACAATGGTGGCGGCATCTACAGCGCCACCATTCTGGTCGACGGGCGCCCGGTCGTGCAGGAGATACCCGATACCAATGGCGGGTTGTGCGTCAACTTGGCGCCCTCGAGCCGGACGATGGCCTTCGCCGCGCCTCAACCGTGCAGGAGCAGCGAGAACATCAGCGTGCCGCTCGACACGACACAGTTTCCCGCTGGTCAGCATCACCTACAGGTGATCGTCAAGGATGCCGCCGGCGACCAGGCGCCCGCTTATGACGGCACGATCACAACGACCGGGCCGCCGCTGGTCGGCGTCAACGGATCAATCACAGGGCCTCGTATCCCCAACGGCCAGCCGTGCGCAGGAGAGGCACTGGACATCACCGTCAACGGCAAGCGCAAGGCGCCAGTCGTCGCCTACGGCAAGCTCGTCACGATCAAGGGCGTGCTGCACTGCGGCACCGTCCCGATCCGCGGCGCGCGTATCCTCATCGCCACGCTCGGCGGCCCGCACAGCGCCGCGATCAACAACACCGTGCAGAGTGGCCTCGACGGCTCCTTCTCTTACAGGGTGCCGAGGGGCCCAGATCGCACGCTGCGCTTCAGCTACACCGCTTATAGCAACGACCCCGGCCCCTCCGCGACCGCGACAGCCACGATCATGGTGCGTCCCAAGATCACGCTCAGGATCGCACCGCACCGCACTAGCAATGAACACACGATCCATTGGAGCGGCACGGTAGAGGGGGCACCCTACCCGCGCCAAGGCGTCACTCTCGTCGTGGAGGTCCGCGAAGGCAAACACTGGAGAATCTTCGACCAGGCCGTGACGAGCAGGAAGGGGCGTTTTCACTACCACTACCGCTTTCACGCAACCACAGAATCCACGACCTACATGTTCAGGGTCGCTCTGCCCGACACCGGCGCGCAGGACTACCCCTACACGCCGGGCGCCAGCAACACGATCAAGGTCCACGTCACTCCCTGAGCGAATACCAGCCAACGAACCCGCCAAGGATCACTCCCCCTGCTGCCGGACACTGGCCTCGGCGCTGGTATCGCGCGGAGCGGAAGCCAGGCTATGACAGCTTAAATCTATGACGCCGAAGGTCGGGGAGCACTAGGTTGGAGTACGCCTCGCCCAATGCCTGGGACTTCTCTCATCCGGCAGCAGCGGCGTGCCCATTTTGGGCGGGGAAGGTGACTACGGCTCGGCGCGGCGGTTCTGGCGTGCCTTGGCGAGCAACTCGTCGGGTGAGATGCCGTCTTGCGGGTAGACGGCTTCGCCGGTGAGTATCGGTGTGGGGCGCCTCTCGGTACGGCCCGCTGGCGCGGCTGCGCCCACGCCGAATAGGGACAGGGCCGCGCTGACGTCGTGCGGGGCGCCGACGAGCAGGAACTCGTCGTCGGACAGGTAGTGGATGTGGAGGGTGCCGGCTTGGGCGATAACGGCAACCACTGCGACCAGCGGACCTGCGGGCGCGGGGCCGGCAAACGTCACAACCACGATCGACAGTGGCCCGTCGCCCGCGGCGTCAAGCTGCTCTTGGAGCCACAGCACGGGGTCGCCCGGAAAAGAGAGGCGGAACTGGTACGTGGCGATCGGCTCGGGGAGAATCCCGAATGAGAACGCGAAGCGCCCGATGAAGCGAGGGATAACGAGCGCGAGGACCCCGGCCACGACGACGACGCCGAGCAGCGCGGCCCACCCATAGAAGGGCAGGTAGCGGACAGCGGCGGCGAGGCCGAGAGCGACCGCGAGCGTGGTCAGCAGCGACCCGAGCGGATCGCGGCGGGAGTCGAAGCCCCGTGGCCCGTGGCCGAACCCCGAGTCACGGAACGCGTAGCGCGGGACGCTGAGGCGGGCGACGGCGGCGGCGACACGGGACCGGATGACGGGGCTGAACGCGAGGGTGTCGATGAGCACGAGCAGGAGCGGACCGACGGCAAGCCACGCCGGGTTGATGCCGGTGATGGCCACGGCGAGGGTGATAAGCCCGCCGCCGGCGGCGATCGCGGCGAGGTGCCTCAGCGACCGGCGTGGGCGGCGCTTCATGTGAGGACTTCGATAAGGAGCCAGGTGACAGGAAGCAGGGCGGCGTAGCCGCCGACGACGAGCCCATCGTTGTAGCGGCTTTGGACGTGCGCGTCCCCGTCCGCGTCGTCGAGCTGCTGGTCGACGGCTTCGAGATTGCCTACGAGCGCACCGATTATCGCGGCGCCGCCGGCAATGACGCCGAGGGTGACGAAGGGGGCGAGGAGATGGTCGGCCAGGGCCTGAAGGTGGACACCGAAAAGGGCGAGCATCGGGCGACAGTAGCGGCCAGCGCAGGAAGCGGGCAACCCTGGGAACGAGCCGGGCAGGCGACGGGCGCGCGGGGAACGGGGGGGCGGCGGCGAGGGACGCCGAGCGCAGGCGACGGACGCGGCGGCGAGGGAGGCCCCGCCCGAGGGCAGACCCCGACGCGCGAGCCGGCAGGACAGCACAGTAAGAAGCGGGGTCCAACTGCGCTCCAGATGGGGAACTATCGTGAGCGGCAACAACCTGGAAAGGGCAAAGGGTGGCTCAACACTACGGTGTGACCTCGCAGAGCCGCAAGAATACTGCTTGGGTTAGCCGCTGCCAGTCGGTATGAAGTTGCGCTTGAGCTCTTCGACCCGGCTGGGGTCTGCATACTCGCACAGACGGGCGATGTCGGCCGCTGAGAAGCCGTGATCCTCGAAACTGTCCAGCCAAGCGACGAGCCAGTGCTCCCCAAGCACCCAGCACGGCCCGTAGCCGTCCTGGCCCGCGTATTCTTGCCGCGGCTCGCGGGAGTCATCGAGAACAACGATCGCGGGATGGCCGCGATCGGGGTAGCCCGCCATGATCTCCGTCAACGCATCCGCCGCGCCTCTCATCAGACAGACGTGCTCCGCCGTCCAGTGACCGCGCGTACCCATGAGAAGGAACAGCCCGCCTGGCCCGAATACGGTAAACGGGATCGGCACGGAGTCGACGGTGAAGTCGCGTTCGGTGTACCACTCGCACGTATCGAGTTCGCCCAGCCGGCGCTCCAGCGCGCCGTTGACTAGCTCGGTCCGTTGATGCCATCCGAAGTACCGACCGAGGTCAGCCAGCATCCAGTCCGGGTTGCGCCGGGCCGTGCTTTGACGATCGCTGTCGGTGCTCACCGGCCGAGCGTCCAGATGGGACGTGGGCAGCGCTCGCCAGGGTCCGCGCAGCGCTCAAGATCGGAGAGGTTCAGCCGGGCAGCGTGTGGTGCGGACAGGTCAGCCTTGAGCGCCAGCCACTCTCCCGGTCGTGTCGCTCCCGGCGGCAACAGCCGCGCGAGCCGCATCACTGGGCGGCCCGGATGCCACTCGGGTAGGACCAGCATGACGCGATCGCCGTCGGCGGCGCCCACTACAGCCCACGTCGCGTAGCGGCGGGGCCGCCAGCCGAGAAATTGAAACTCAGCGCCCTGACCGTCCGGCCCGGCGGCTTCAAGCCGGCTGGCCGCGATCGTGCTGCGCTCCCGTGCGCGGTCCAAGCGGCTCACAACGACACTGCCTGCTCGGACTGAGCGGACCTCCAGCGGGGAGCGACGCCGGCCCGGTCTGGGTGATCGCGGCCAAAACCTCTGCCCGGTCCGGATTGGCCTCGGATGCGGCCGGGCGCCGTACCCACCGTCGCTGACGGACGCGGCAGGACTTTGCGCTCTGTTCCGCGCCCCGTGTCCGCGGAGCTTCTTGCCGGCTGCGGCCATCCGAGCAACCTTACCCGCGGGCTGCGGCATGAGTGGGGGTACCCCCTACCGCGTAGCTACGGCCAACACACGCATCGTGGGCGCTGTCGGGCGAGTGGCTGGGCGTGACTGGGACCGCACGCACGGGTCTGTGCCGAACGGTCTACCTCGCCGGAAAATCGACGAGGGGGTAAACGCGATTTCCGCTCGACGTACGTCCAGACCTTTGATCTGGAGGCGTCGATGCTGGACCGCAGCGAACACCAAAACCTGTTTGATCCCGACCTCCCGACGGCTAGTGACGACGAGCCGCAGACGGACACAGACCCGGCCGCCACGGAGCGCCGCCCGCGCCCCGCGCCCCCGCGTCCCCCACGCCCGCGTGTAGAGCGTCCACTGAGGGCTGCGCTCGCGCGTCGCTTTGCCCTGCGCCGCGCGGGGGCTCGTCCCCTCCTGCGCTACAGCCCAGTCGCGATCCTCGTCGTCCTCCTGCTGACGCACCCCGCCGGATGCGGCCGGACCGTCAAGACGAATGAGGTAACAACCCGCAGTATCGCCGCGACCCCATCGGCGCCCATCCCGCCGCGGACGGTCTCGGTGGCGACTACGCCGGCGAGTGTCACACCAACGCGGCTGCACCGCACGCCGCCGCCGCACGTACCCGCCGCCCGACCCGCAGCGCCGCGGGCAACGGCCCCTGCGCCTGCCCCGGTGTCGTCACCTGTCAGCGCGCCGCCTGTGGGCTCTCAGCCGACGGCTGTCGCGACGCCCGCCGCCTCGTACACCCCTTCTCCGTCCGCCCGTCGCCCGCAGGAATCCGGCGGCGAGTTCGGCTTCGAGCACTAGCCCACAAACACCTATCTGACCGGAGGTAGTACCCATATGACCAGAACCGTCTCACTTGCCGTCCGCCGTCTGAAGCTGGCGATGAAGGTAGCCCTCTTCGAGGCGGCCGTGATCGTGGCACTCAAGACAGTGACGGTTTCCCCGTTTCTGTTCAAGAAAGACCTCGGGATCGGGGAAAGCAGCAGCGTCGAAGGCGTCAACAAGTTCGCGGGCTTCATGTCGTCACTGTCAACGCCGCTGCTGATCGCACTCGCGGCGGTCGCTCCGATCGCGCTGATTTTTGGTGCGGGCGCCTTGATGTTCGGCCACCGGCGAGCCGGAGCGATCATCGCGGGCACCGTCGGCGCGCTCGCGCTTGCGGCCTGTGCAACCGGGTTGGTCAACTGAAAAGGCCACTGTGCTCGGTACCGCGAACACCGCCGCACCGTTGCTGTCCCGGACCCGCCGGGGTGACACGGGCCTGCGCCGACGCAGAGTCCGGGTCGCCCCGGCGGCCTGTCTTACCGCGGGCGTGGTGCTCATGTTCCTGGCGGTGTCACTCGCGGCACCGCCAGCAGCCCAGGCGAAGATCCCCATAATCGGCGAAGTCCCGGTCGTAGGCGAAGTCGTTGAAGGGATCGGCTCGGTCGGGAAGGCGGTTCTTAACCCCGCAGAAGCGGTCCTCAGTGCGCTGTTGAAGGTGCTCCAAGCCATCTTCGGAGGCGTTGAGGCGAAACTCATCACGGGGGTCATCAACGGCCTGCTGGCCGTGCCGAACTTCAACTCGGGACACGTCGCCCAGCTGGAGCACACGACCGTAGCGATCGCGGCCGGGATGCTGAGCGCGGTACTCACGCTTTCGATCGTCCGCTACTACGTGGTCGGCCTTACCGATGGTGGCTCCGGGGGATTTGAGGCGTTGCAGGGAATCACGCGCGTCGTCGGCGCGGTCGGCTTCATCATTTTGTGGGGCGGCATTTTCAACGAGGTCGTGCAGATCCCCAAGATGTTCGACGGGGCTTTGCTCGGCAGCGGATCGGTGCAACACAATGTTGCGCTGCTATTTGACGCGGCCCTGGTGGTCGGGGGCACGACGTTCGCGATCAATGCGGGCCTTGGACTGATCTTCGTCATTTTGATCGGGTTCATCTCGGCGATCGTGTTTATCGCTTTGCTGTGGATGAAGGTGCTGCTGTCGGTAATGATGATGTTCCTGTACGTGTCGATGCCGTTGTGCATCGCGTTGTGGCCGGTGCCGGAGCTTGGCTGGTTGGCGGCCTCGGCAATGAAGGCGATGTTTGTCGGACTGCTGGTGCCGTGCGTGTGGGCGATCCTGTTCGCGTTGTCCGCTGCGGTGAACGCCGACGTTCTGACATGGGCGCCGTCCCACAGCATTATTGACACAGTAATCATCAGGCCGCTTGCGGGGATAACGCTGATGATCCTCTGCATCACGCTCCCGCGGTTTTTGATGAAGACCGCGATGGTCGGCCCCGGAGGACAAGCGGGCGGCTGGAGGGTCTGGCGCACCGTCACGTTCGGCATGTTCGCTATGCGTGGCGCGGCTGGCGCCGGACAGGCCGTGGCGAGCGCCGCCGCCGAGGGCCACGCGGGTGCGAAACGGATGATCGACTCACTGCCCTCGCCGATCCGGCCGCCGAGCGAACCCGGACAGGGCAACCTCGCGAGCCGCGTGGTGTTCGGCCGCAGCGGATTCGCCGAGGGCCAGAAGGATGGCGCTAACAGCAACGGCAACTCCACTCCAAAGCCCAAGCAGGAAGGCGCCGGCTCTGGCTCGGAGGAGCAGCCGCAGGCCGAGAGTGCACCAGACCCGAAGGCGCAGGCGGCGCAGGGCGCCTCTGACGCGATTCGCCGCCAGGAAGCGGGATTCAGCGTGCCCGGCATTGAGCGCCCCGCGTATGACCGGGCGGCGAGCGACCAGGCGTGGCAGGGGATGCACGCCCGTTCGCAGATGTCGCCCCCCACCGCGAAGGCTGTTGCGTCGGCAATGGGTGAGTTTCCCGTGGAGACACAGCGCGGGATCGCTGCCTACCAGCAGGCGAATCCGACACGGATGCGTCAATTTGCAGCTCAGCATGTAGGCGCCGCCGGTCTGAGTGACAGTCAGCGAAGCGCATTGCTGACGATCGGCAGCGCGCCGAAAGCCGCGTTGGAGAAGGGCGTCGGGCAGGCCCTCGCGGTGGTGGACGCGCGGCCGGCGAGCGTGCCCGAGCAGCCCGCGAAACCGTCTGGTGCTCCTGCCACTCCGGCTGCTGGCACGGGCGCCGCGCAACCGTCGACCGAGCAACAGCGCTCGGCGGGTGAGTCACGGGGCCTGGGCAGTGCGCTCGAGCAGCCCCCTTCGTCGTCGGGCGGTGCGGGCCAGCTCCCTGACCCCGAGCCATTTCTGGACTGACGGGACGCGAGGATGAACCCTGCTTACAAGCACCTCACTGACCGGCTGCGAATCGCGGAGTTGACCGTGCCGCAGATAGCGGGGCTGTTCGGCGGCCTGATGTGCGGCCTGGTGTTCGCCCTGTACCTGTCGCCATTTTCACCGTATTTGACGCTCTGTCTTTCCATTTACATCGCGAGTATTCCCGCCGGCACGGTGCTGCTGGCGACGAGCACTGAGTTTAACCTCTGGCTGCTTATCCGGGCGTGTATCGGTGAGCAGATGAGCGACGGGCGTTACGCCGCCGGACCAGGCGAGGGGTCCACCGGGTATGTGATCGCGCCGGATGAGACGGCGGCCCGCGTGGACGCGGCCGGCGCGGTAGGGCTACTGGACCTGGGGGAGCTATGGGAGCGCTGAGGAACAAGCGCGACCGGCAGCGGCTCAAGGAGGCGGGCGAGTTGCTGCCCGTCGAAGCGATTGACCGCACGGGGTTGACGGTCACGACAGAGGGCGCGTTCGTGCGGATCTTGCAGATCACGCCGCCGAACCCGCTCATCCTCTCCGAAGAGGAGAGGCTGGGGATCGCACGCGGCTACTGCCGGATGGTATCCCGGCTGCGCGCCAGCCAGAGCCTTCAGTTTTACGTCGAGGCGCGGCCGATGAACCTGGGAGAGATTCTTTCCGAGGCTCGCCGCGAGGTCGGCTTTACCGCTGGGCCGCCGCCATCGTCGCTGGACACGGAGGGCGAGGACCCGCTCGCAACGTCCCGGTGGAGGCTGTACGCGGCGATGGAGGAGTCGCTGCGGCTGCACGCCGATGAGCAGGCGGCGGTCCGTACCTCCTTCTATGTGGTGTGTCCATACATGCCGGTGCAGCGCCGTGGCCATGAGATGCTGCGCGAACTGCTGCCCCGGCGGGGGAAGCTACCCACCGCCTCGCTCACCAGGACACTGAAGGCACACCAGAGGGCGGCGCGCGAGAGTTTCGCCTTCACCGAAACCGTCCGGTCTGAACTTGACTCGCTGGCGATCCCGAGCCGTGTCATCAACGGCGAGGAGGTCGTCTCGCTGCTGTGGGGACGGTTTAACCCAACACAGGCCGATCGCGGGGTCCGTAAGCCGCCGCGTGCGACCGAGATCCTCGGCGAGCTTGACAGGGAGGTTGATTCGCAGGAGGCGCGGGAGGTCGCACAGCGTCTGCGCGGGCTGATCGCACAGTCGCCGATGGACTTCGACCGCTCTCACCACCACGTCGAGATTGACCGGGACGTTGAGCAGACGATGTGGGTAGCGACGACCGCCGACCAGACACAGATGGGATGGCTGATGGGCGCGATGATGACCCGTGAGCCGTTCACTATGTCGGTTCACGTTCGTGCGCTTGATCGTCGTCGTGAGCGGACGAAGGTGAAGATGCGCTACCGCCGCGTCTACGCGGTCAACCGGGGGGCGGAGTCCCGCGGTCGAGTACCTGATTTCGACCGTTACGCCCAGGAGGAGGAGTCGGCTCACCTGCTGCGCGAGATGGCCGGCCACGAGCGCGCCGGCTTGTTCGAGACAAGTATCTACCTGGCTATCCGGGGCCGTGGACCGGAGCCTGATCTCGCAGCGTTGAGTGAGGCGGCCGACTTTTGCGCGGAGGCCCTGAGCAGCAGTTGCGACGTGGCCGTCAACCGCGGCGCACACCACCAACGCCGGCTGTGGCCCTCGACGCTGCCGCTCGGCCGAGACGTCGCCAAATACTCACGGGTCTACGCGACGAGGAACGTCGGTGATTGCGTACCCCTGGTCGGGACGAGTTGCGGCAGCCCGTCCGGGGTGCCATTCGCGTTCGCCTCACCCGGCCGGACGCTCGAGCGGCTGAACCCGTCGGACAGGCTGCATGAGAACCACTCAGTAGTCATCGCGGGAAAGTCCGGCGCCGGCAAGACGCTGATGACACTCACGATCATGGCGCGCTGTTTGGCCCTTGGGATCGGGCGCGTGTTCGTGATCGACCGCTCCCGCCACCACCAGCATTACCTCACTCTCACGAATCTCGTCCACGGCGCTCGGCATCTGGACATCGGGTCGGAGTCCGAGTGGGCGATCAACGCATGGGACACCCCCGACCAAAGCGTGGTGCCGCGCGCCAAGGTTGCGTTTCTCCTCGCGCTGCACGGGACGATGATGGGCTCGGAGGGCCTTACTGTGCTGGAGCGCTCCCACCTGGGGACGGCGATCCGGGAGGTTTACGCGCGGGCGCACGAGCAAGGTGTGACAGCCCGCGAGTCGATGCTGCGCGACGTCCTCGTGGACCGTGCCCGCGAAGAAGCAGACGCCGGGGCGGCGGAGATCGCGGCTGCGCTGCGGAACCTCGCTGGGCGTCTCGGCGAGTTCTGCGGTGACGGCACCTACAGCCACTTGCTGGACCGCGAGACAAACATCCCGCTCGATAGCCCGCTGGTCGTGTTCGACACGAAGCAGTGCCCAGAAGAGGTGCTGGGCGCGGTCATGTTCGCCACGATCGAGTACGTCACCAGGGAGGTCATCCGCCACAGCGACGAGCACGCGCCCCTCGTCGGCAAGCCGGACGTTCCGGTGCTTCACCACCAGTCGATGCTCGTCATCGACGAGGCGTGGCACAAGGTAGCCACACCCGAGTCCGGGACGCACGTCGCGGCGCTGGCACGGCAAGCGCGCCACATTGATCTTTTCCTGCTGATCCTCAGCCAGCAGTTCTCTGATCTAGGAACCGACCACGGGCTGCCGTTGCTTCGCAACGCGGCTATCGCGATCCTTCTGCGCCAAGACGACCAGAGGGAGTTGCAGTTCGCTCAGCAGGCGCTCGGCCTGTCCGATGAGACGACGGCGCTGATCGCGAACCTCCAGACGGTCAAGGGCCGCTACTCGGAGTTTCTGTGGCTGAACGGAGCGCGAGGGACGGGCAAGCTGCGGCTGCCCGTGGGGCCGACCGAGTATTGGACGTTCACCTCCGAGCCGCATACCGACGTGCCGATGCGCAACGCCACGATCGCAGCGCACGACGGGCAGGTGTGGCCTGCCGTGCGTGAGCTCGCACGGGGCGGCGTGCCGGCGGATGGCAACGAGTAGCGGGGTTTGGGTTGTCTAAGGACAGTGACAAGAGCGCCGGAATCGCCATCGCGGTCATCGTGGCGGCGACGGCGCCCGTGGCGATGCTCATCGGGTTCATCGTCCTGCTGTTGACGATCATCGCGCCGCCCTCGGGCGCGTCGTGTTCGTCCGCCTGGAGCGCTGGCATTGCGGTACAGCCCGTGAGTGTCCCGGCGGGGTTGAGCCGTCTGGCGCAGCAGTTGTGGGACAAGCCGCTGAAAATGCAGCCAGGCCAGTGGTATCCGGTCGGCGCGACTGAGTATCACGCCGGGGACTCCACCGGCAGCGGCAACCTCGGCTCGATCCCCGACCCGCGCGAGGCCGACCTCAACAACCACCCGGACAGTTACGCGGAGCTTTCACTACTTCCCAGCAACCCGGCCAATGGCGGGACGCTCACCTTCGCCGACGCTAACGCGCTAGGCAACCTGCCGTACATGACCGGCCTGCGCGTCGCGCGGAACGGCAAGAGCATCGTTGTCTACAAGCGCGACACGGGGTACGGGCAGGGACCACAGGAACACACCCCGGAAGGCTTCGAGTACAGGATCGACTTGTGGGGTCCGGCAGCGCAAGCGCTCGGTGTGTCAAAGGATCAGGTTGACATCGAGCTCGCCCCGAAGACCGGGGCGGGTGAAGTCCTTGAAGCGACCCCGGCGGCCGTCGAAGGCAGCGGGGAAGGATCAGGCGGTGAATCCGCGTGCGGAGGGGGCGGCGCGGAAGGCCCTTTGCCGCTGACAGCGGGCCAGAGGGCGAAGGTGCTCCCGGACGGGCTGGCCGCCGCCCCGAAGGAAGCCCCCGCCGCCGTGAAGGCCATGATCGCCTCGGGCAACCGCCTGGATCACGCGAGTTACTTCTTTGGCGGGGCGCACGGCCCGTCGCTTGACACTCTGCAACCGGCGTATGACTGCAGCTCCTCGGTGTCCTACGTGCTGCACGGCGGCGGCGTTTTCGGCACCACAGCGGAGGACTCAACCGAACTTGAGTCCTACGGGGAAGCGGGACCAGGTAAATGGGTGACGGTCTACGCCAACAGCGAACACGCCTTCATGTACGTGGCCGGGGTCAGGTTTGACACCTCTTACAACGGCACCGACACCGGGCCGAACGCGAACCAGAGCGGCCCGCGTTGGCGGGTGTTCAACGAAGTCCCGAAATGGGCGCAGTGGGTAGTCCGCCACCCGCCCGGACTGTGACTGAAAGGAGAACTCACCATGCGAAACCTCTTTCGCCGGTATTTGCTGCTCGTCGTGCTAGTCGCGATGACGCCGCTCCTTGCGGCGTGCGGCCTGGCTCACAGCGGCGCACCCGCAGGGAGCAGCAGCACCTCGACGCCCGCGCAGGCTAATCCTGGCGAGCGGCAGGGGACGATTTCCGCGTCCGCCCGAGCGGAAGGCCAGCCGCCTAACCCGGCCGCTTCGCCGCAGGCTGCCGTGCAGCGGTTCGCCGTGCAGTACATCAATTGGACTTACGCGACGCTCGCCACGAGCGAGGGACAGTTGGCGGGCGAGGCGGTCGGGGAAGCCCGGACGGTGGAGCGCCAGGCGCAAGCGCAGACGGGGCGAGACGCGCCGATCCAGCGCGCCCATATCTATAACCGGGGCACGATTGTCGCGGTCTCCCACGCGAGCGGCGGCCCGCCGGATGAATGGGTTGTCGTCAGCAGAGAGCAGACCGGCGGCGATCAGGAATACGCCGGCCTCCGGGCGGCCTTCCACGTGACCTTGGCTGAGGTGCAACGCGTCGCGGGCGGCTGGGCGGTGAGTGCATGGCGACCCCAGGTGTGAGTCATATGGCAGGCACAGCGTGTCTATGGCGGGAAGAAGCGCGAGCGGATCAACGCGAGTCGCTGCGGATGAGTCTCCACGCCCAGCGCACCAGCACGAACCCGACGCCGCCACAGAGTGCACCAGCCGCGCCAGCAAGGCCCACTGTCGTGCCGTGGATGGACGACTCAACTGCCGCTAGCACCAGCCCAGCGAGCGTACCCGCGACCGCGAACAGCACCACATATCGCATTGGAGTGCGCACGACCACAAACCGTAGCGAGTCGGGACGACAACAACTCGCCCGTGTGTGGGGAAGCTCGCAGTTCACGCGAGCTCCGAAAGGGGCCGCGGGCACTGTGCACTACGGCTCCATGAGGACCACGCGATGCCGCTCCCTTTCAAGCAAAACCGGAGGCATTCATGGCCAACGAATACCCCATCTCCGCCAGTAGGCCACCGGCACGGACGCGACCAGGCAGACCACGACATGCACACCTCTCGAGGAACACAGCGGCTTTGGCGGCGAGCGCGCGGGCCGCGCGCAGCGAGCAGCGTCGAGCCGTCCGTGCCCGGCCTGTCGTTCCGCCGCGCACCTGGGCCGATGCTGGCGGTCGCTGGATTGTCAGGTGGCGCCGGAGCAAGCACCCTCGCGTATCTCATAGCCGCTACGGCCGCCGCACAGTCAACCGCGCCGATCCTCGTGGCTGACACGGGCGGCCCGACGGGCGGTCTGGCCGCGCACACGGGGGTGCGCGCGCCGCGAACCCTTGCCGAGATCACCGAGCGTCTGGCCGCCGGCGAGCAGGTCACGGGAAGCCTGTGGGCTGAGGGTGAGCACGGGCTCCGGGTGCTAGCGGCACAACCTCAGTTCACGGTGCATGGCGAGCGCGAGCAGGTCCGCCGGGTGCTCACCGACGCTCGCGCTGCGCACGGCCTGACGGTCGTGGACGTGGGGACGCTGGCGCGTGCAGCGGAGCAGGCGGCGCTTGCCGTCGCGACCCATGTGGTGTGGATTCTCCCGGCGACTCCGACTGGCGTAGCCCGCGCCGCCGATGTCCTTGAGCGGGTCGCGCCGCTATCACAACCGGAGGTTCTGGTGGCCCGCGCCGAGCGGGGTGTACGCCGCCCGCCGATGGCGCCGCTCGCGGACTTGGCCGATGAGCGCCGCGCTCCGCTGGTGCTGATGCCTGCGGTCGGGGACCCGGCCGGAACGCCGGTCGGGGTGCTGGTCGAGCGCGCGCAAATCACTCTGCAGGCCATCGGGGGGGTGCTACAGCGATGAGGGCGGCGGCCGTGATCCGACGCACCCCGACGTTCACGCTCGTCCTCGCCTGCCTGTTGGGGCTGGCTGTCTACTACGCGCTGCTCACGCACTTCGCGTTCGCGGCCGACGCCCGGCGCATCCTGGCCGTTCGCTTCGTCGGTATCCCGAACCGTCCCGAGGAAGCCCTGTCGATCTGGCTGCACAACTCCAGGGTCGTGCTCGGCGTCGCCGTGGTAGCGCTGATCGCGCGATTCGTGCCGAAGCGCCGGTCAGTAGGACACTGTGGCGCGGAGCACGTTCCGCTGCTTGTTGCTGACGTGATCCTCGGCGCGTGGGCGGTGGGGACCGTGGCGCTCGCTGGTGTGCTGGCGGGCGCCTACGGATCGGCGCAGCTGCGGGCGTTCATGCCGGCCGGGCCGGTGGAGGTCACGGCCTGGGCGCTCCTCATCACCCTCTACATAGACGCCAGGCGACGCCGTGGCAGCGGCCGCCATCTGCTGCTGGAGCTCGCGACGGTGGAGGGTCTGTTGGCGATCGCCGCGGTCCTCGAGGTCGGAGGGCTCATCGGATGATCCGCGTGCGCGGCTCCCATGTCCTGCTGCTGCTCGTTGGGCTGCTCGGCTGCGTCATCACCTTCGCGGTGCTCGTCCCGAAACTCGCTCACCTGGGGGGCGCTGTCCCAGTGTCCCCGGGCGCCGCACGGGCGGCGGTGCATGGCGGGCCGCGTGGAGCTCACCACGGCTGGTTGACGTTCGGCCATGTCCTGTTGATCTTCGCCATCAGCGGCCTGTGCAGCGCAGTCGCGTTCGCGTGGTGGGCGGCGCAGATCGTGCGGCGCCGGCTGGCAAACCGCCTCACGCGCAGCTACGGGCTGTACGAGGTGAAGCTCTCGATGCACGACCAGTCGCGCTCGCAGGACGTGACCGACATGACCGAGGCGCTGCTGAACGCGGTCAGGGAGTTCCCGGAGGACAGGGCGCGCGACGGGCAGCCGTTCCTCGCGTTGGAAACACACTACGCCCCCGGTCCGACAGGCGAGTTGGAGTGGGTGCTGTGCCTGCGCTGTGAGCCCGACCTGGCGCAGACGATCGACGGGATCATCAGCTCGGCCTACCCAGATGTGCGCGTCGGCTACGAGTTCATCGGGCCGCCCAAGCCGATCGGAGGGACGCTGCCGGTGCCCGGTCACGTGCTGCGGTTCCGCAAGGCGAGGAGCTTCGTGTACCCGAGCGTCGGCGAGGTCGAGCAGGGCGCGGCCCGCCCGCTGGAAGCGATCGCGCAGGCCCAGAGCGCCGTCGGAGTGCCGAGCACCGTGCGTTTCCAGATGACGCCTTGCGCTCTCACGATCGAGCGGTACGCCCGCGAGCGGCTGCGCCACCACGAGGACGGGCTGTTGGTCGGTGACGGCGGGCAGCTCGGCGCGTTGAACCGCAGCGAGATGACGGGCGCGTCAGACGCGCAGGGCCACGCCTGGTGCTGGCTCGAGGCGCAGGTCGCCGCTGACTCGCGGGAGACAGCGAACCGGATCGCCGCCGCGATGCAGGGCCGCCGGGGGAGTAACCGGCTGCAACGGCGGTGGATGGTTCTCCGAGAGGATCTGTACCGCAGGCGGTTCCCGTCGGCGTACCCGCCGATCCTACCCGCGCTCACGTTGCGCACTCTGGCCTCAGCGGGTGAGGTCGCCCAACTGATCGCGCTGCCTGGCGCACGCATGAAGAACGTGCCGGTGCGCCGCCTCGCGTTGCCGCGGATACCCGCGCCGCCTGAGCTCGGCATGGCAACAGATGACCCGGCGCCGGACATGCCACCCGACCCGGCTGCCACGGAGGCCGGATGAGCCCGGCTGTCATTCACCCCACGCCACTCCTTCCAGATGCCCGGCCTGCCTCCGCGCGGCCTGCCTCCCGGCCCGGCAGCGGCCACGGCGCGGGAGGACCGGCGAGCGCGGCTGCTCTGCGCCCGCTGCCTTACCAGATGTTGCCGGTGCTCAGGGCCTCCAACGGCCCTGTGTATATCCACCCGGACGACCGCAAGTACGGCGCCCTGTTGGTCGGCGGGCAGGGGTCCGGCAAGACGAGCGCGATGCTGCGCATGTACCTGTCGGACATCCGCGACAGCAACGCCGCGCCGATCGTTGTCGATCCTAAGTCCGAGCTCGCGCGGCTGTGCCTTGAGATGACCCCGCCGGACTGCGGCAAGCGGGTTTGGTATCTGGACCTCGGCCGGCCGATGTTCGGCATGTCGCCGCTGCGACTTGACCCGGCGCGCAGCTTGCCCGAGCAGGCATCGGCGATCGCGGACAACATCGTCCAGGCGATCAGCGACACCGCCGAGGGACAGGTGTTCCAGAGCTCGCGGCGTTACCTGTATCACGCCGTCATCGGGTCTTTGGCGTTGGCGCACCGCCACGGCGGCCTAGCGATGTTCGAGGACGTATTCGCGCTGCTCTTGCCGGGGCGCGATGACTTGCGCGAGCAGGCGGTCAATGCCTGCCAGGGGTACGCCGACCTCGACCACACCACCGAGTTTTTCGCGCGTGTCCTGCCGGAGGAGCTTGAAAACAACCGCAGCAACACCTATCAGCGGCTGGATCCACCGCGCAACAAGATCGAGACGATTCTGGCGTCCCCCGCGCTGCGCCGGTTCTTCAACCACCCGGTCGATATCCGTCTCGCGGACATAGTGATGGCGCGCGACATCCTGATCGTCGACGCGAACATGGGGGCGCTGGGCGAGGAGAACTCGCAGGTCGCGATGCACTTCCTCTTCCAGGGCCTTCACGCCCTGATGCAGCAGTTGATTCACCTGCCGCCCGAGGAGCGTCCGCGCGTCCCGACGATATGGGACGAGGGCGGCTACATCGCTTCGATGAGCACCGTCAAGCAGGCGGCGACGCACCGCGAGGCAGGGCTCGAGGTGGTCATGGGCATTCAGTACCTCAGCCAGCTTGGCGCGAAGGCGGAGTCGGCGGCTGTAACGGAAGCGATCCGTAAGGGCATAACCAACCTCCTGCAGTCGTTCTTTCTGTTCCGGGTCGGCGATCCCGAAGACGCCCAGGCAGCGACGCGCGTCGCCATGTCGGTCTTCCAGACGATGATCCGCTCGGACATCGACTCCCGTGAGCTGATGGGCGTCACACCCGAGCAGGCGCTGTATCTCGCGGTCCACCTTTGCTTGGCGTCATGGATCGCCGGCGGCGCGAGGGCGGCACGCTTCTACGGACAGACCTATCCATTCGTGAAGCTCCGAAACGGCGCATGGGCGCAACATCACCTCCGCCGCTTGGAAGAACAGACCGGACCCTACCCGGAGCAGATGCCCAAGACCTACCGGCGCACGGGCCCTTCCGCCGGCGGCGAACAGTCCCAGCAACCACAGCCACCCGCCAGCGGGCAAGCACCCGGCAGCACCAGCGCGGCGGCACCCCGCGCGGCGCGGAGCACCCGCAGCACCCCTGCGAAGCGAGCCGACACCACGCCGGCTGGGCAGCCGGCACCATCCCGTCCGGCGGCGCCGGTCACGCCGCCCGACCGTGAAGTCCCGGAGCGCGACGGTCACACCCAGCCCAAACCGAGCGAGCCCGCGCGGGCCGACGTCATGCCTCTGATCCGGGAGGCGGCCGAGGTGCCCGAGGTTGGGGCGGGCCCGGTGCGCGAGGTGCTCGGCGCGACCGCGGCCCCCAACGGCCCGCAACGACTTTTCGCGCAGGACGGGGGACCGGAGGGACTGCGGGAACTCGCGGCCTACGTGGACCCCCTGTTGGGCATCAGAGACTCCGAGCAGCAGGAGCCTACGGAGCGGCTGCCACGCATGTACGCGGAGGACTACGCGATCCTCGCGCTGCTGGATCGCATCGGACTCGCGCTACCGGGGATGCTCAGACGGGCGGTCATGCCCCGCGCGGCCGAGCGGACCATGAGAGGCCGCATCAACGACAAGCTCTACCGCAACGGTCTCATCGCCCGCTGGCCGATCGTGCTACGCGACGCGCCGCGCGGCGCGCTGCCCTACCTCTACTCCCTCACCCGATATGGGCTCGAGGTCGCCCAGGCACGCCAACCGCCGGCCGTGCCACCGACCCGAGAGTTCCGTGCGCAGGAGGTCGAGAAGGATTCGCGGGTCCGCCACGACCTGCACATGCTGGCATGGGTGATCGAGCTGCACCGCCTATTGGGCGACCAGGCAACTGACAAGTGGCGCACACCGCGCTGGCCAGCAGGCGTCTGCGCGGTGCCGCAAACACGCACGGGCCGCAACCGGCGGCCGATCACCTTGAAGGACATCAAGCGGCCGAAGCACGTCGGCATCTTCGACGTGGACAGCAAAGACATCGCCCGCATCGAGCCGGACGCGATCTGCGAGATCAAGCTGCTCCAGGAGCGACTGACGCTCGACCTTCTGATCGAGCTCGACCTGACCGACCGCGCGTCATACAACCTTGAGAAGT
The DNA here is from genome assembly GCA_963771915.1 of uncultured Solirubrobacterales bacterium. Taxonomy (GTDB): domain Bacteria; phylum Actinomycetota; class Thermoleophilia; order Solirubrobacterales; family Solirubrobacteraceae; genus Palsa-744. Next base: position 2,467,896 of record CAVYVD010000001.1, read on the forward strand.
TCCGCCGCTATGACGCTTTCCTGACGGCGTGGTGGAGTGAGACGCGCCGCTACCAGCAGCTAGGAACGCGGCCCGGTGTGGTGTTCGTTTGCACAACACCGGAGATGGCGTTGACCTACGCGCGTGCAGCGGACGAGTTGATGCGCGGCAGCATCGGAGTGACGGGCAGCCCCGCGCACGAGCGGTACTACCCCGGCCGCCAGCATGTGTGGTTCGCGAGTGAGGGCGACATTCACGAGGGCGACCTGACGATGCTCGCGTTGCCTGCGCTGCCACCGGAGATCCGGGAGGCGCTTGACGGGACGCGCAGCCTGGCACTCTCCAGGGTGCTGCTGTTCCCCGAGCAGGTCATCCGCGCCGGGCAAAGAACCGGGAGCTAAGCCGTCGTGGGTGTTCTGTCCGCAGGCGAGTCAGCCTGGCAGCGGCTAGGCCGCTTGACGCTGGCGGCCCACTTGCTGCCAGCGCATCCAGCAGTCGGTGAAAGCGCTCTCGATCAGCGCGGCCTCGACTGCGGTAGCGATCTGATCGTCGCCGTCAGCGATTGAGCGGGCAGTGGCCTTGAGGTGGTCGGCGACGTTCGTGGGCAGCGACACGGTGAGGGCGACGGTTGACTTGCGGTCGGCCAGCGAGGAGACGTCGCAATCCCAGGCACTTCCCCCGATGGCGAGGTAAGCAGTCTCCAACAGGCCGCTGCGGTGCCCGGCGACATACGCCGTAAAGCGCGGGTCGGCCTCATCTATGCCCTGATCTCGCGCTGCGGCATTCGCGGCCTCGGACAAGCACTGCGCCGTGTCCGGACCCACCTCGATCTTGATGGTGGTGTAGCCATCAGGCCGGTACATCGAACAGCCACAATAGCGCGCTCGCCGGCGACGCAAGAGCCACTAATCGCGTGCCGGGGACGAGGTGGCCGGCGGTCAGAGCGTCGACTCGTGGCGCGGTGAGGAGAGCGCGGCGATGAACGGCTCGCGGATCGCCGGGTCGCAATGCCGCTCCTCAAGCGCCCGCTTCTCCGTGTCCGGGTTATCGCCAGCCGGATAGTCCGTCCCCGCACCGCACGCGAGCGGCAGCGACGAGAGACCATCCCATGCTGGGCCTGGGAAAGTTACGTCGATCTCCACCCGCTGCCCTCCAAGCGTGACCTCCAGGTAGCGGTGGACGTCGACGAGCCCGTCGTCAGGAACGGCCGCCGCGGCGGCGGCGCCGAACATCTCGCGCGCACGATCACGGTCCAAGGTGTAGACGCGGTGGACGATGACCGGCTCGGTATCGGGGAAGCGCTCGGCGAGTGCGCGGGCGAGGAACAGGTGCTTGGTGGAGCATGTACCGCGCTGCTCGCGGAGCATCCCGTCAACCGTGCGGTCGCTCGGGCGCCCATAGGGAATCGCGCGGATAGCCTCCACCAAGTCGACCAACGTGGCGTCGAGAGCGACCACCGTCTCGCCGATGACGGCGATTGTCGAGCCACGTTCCGCGTGTGACATGGTGCCGTAGTCTCCCAGCATCGTGGACTGGCGGGCGTGGCACAAAGACTACGCGGACCCGGACTCGGCTCTCGGACGGCTGGGGTCGTGCAGGCACGGGTCGCCGTCATCGAGGACGTCGTGACCTCGGGCGGGCAGGTCATCGAGTCGTGTCGGGAACTGCGAGCGCGAGAGGCCGATATCTCGGCCGTGCTGTGTGTAATCGACCGCGAGGCCGGCGGTCGGGAGAACCTTGCCGCCGAGGGCCTTGACCTGCGCTCGCTGTTCACGATGAGTCAGCTTCGACAGGGCCACTCCACCGATCCCAACGGAGCAGCGCACTCTTGAGGCTCGATCGGAGACGCGCGGCTACCAGGCGGGTTGGAGCGACAAACATGCGCGCTGCCGCGGACGGCGGAAAGTCCGCCGCGAATACCGTTTAGTCCGCCGCGAATGCCGGGCGGCCATGCCACGAATCCGGCTTGGGTAAGCGGGAAACACGATACGCGGCAGGGTAGCGGGCAGGGGGCGGCTAGTCGGCCGCGAATGGGGGGACCTCGGAGACTGTCGGAGCACGGAAAACCCAGCAACGGCGGGGCCTGGGGCTGGATACGCGGCGGAGTAGGACACGGTGACGGGATATAGGTCGGGACCGGGAGGACTCTTGCCTTGGTTCGGTCGGCGCGTGGGTGTGCGTGCTGACCTGCGGTCTTGTGGGTCCTCTCCCTGGTGGGGACGCCGGCGGTCCTGTGGCTGGGTGTGCCCGTCGGTCCACGCTCCGATCCTCGGTTGCCCCTGCCGGTCGTGTGACTCCCTGTTCTCTGGGGGGTACCCGGTGTTTCACCCACACCCGGTTGGTACGTTCCCCTCTTCTTTCGTGGTCTCGACCTTTGTCCTGGCCTCCCCCGCATGACGGGGCTCGTAGCACCCGGTAGTCATAGCTCTCCTGTCGCTCCCGCAGCTCTCGGGACCGGCCCCTCGCTCTCCCGTCAGAGCAGCCGTGAGCCCTGCGCCCTGAGCCCCGGCGCCGCTGCCCGTTGAACGCCACTCGCCGCCTGTAGCCCCGTGGCCCCTCATGCAGTGATCTAACCGGGACCGACGTTTCACCGCCTCCCGTGCATAGCCGCATTGTCCCGCACCCCGAGGCCCCGACGTCGCTGCCCATCGACTGCAACCCACGAGATGAGCCCAAGTGGCCCTCGTGCATTGACCTCTTGATTGTGCGCCTTGCAACAACCCTCCCGGCGTGCGATCGACACCCCGGCACGCCCGCCCTCGCGCGGACCCCGTGCCCGACTCATCCATCAATCACTGAAAGGAGCAGCCATGCTCGCCTCAGCAGACGCACCCTCCGCCGACCCAGCCGATGTGGTGGTCACAGTGACCACCCGCCGCTACGACCAGCCCGGCGGGACGGTCATCAGCGAGCGGCAAGGCATCGCGACGGGCAACTTCGACACGGCCATCCTGGACGCGCTTGCGCAGCGCCTACACCCGTGGGCGCTCGCGCATTGCCCTCCCCGACGGCTGGACCCAGCTGCGCGTCGGACCAGCCCAAGGCACCCGCCGGTGGGCGTCGGACCGCTACGTCAAAACCTGAACCCCGAGGAGGCCAGGGCACTCATCGAGGAGATCGCCGAAGACCTGCCACCAGCGGTCGTCCACATCGTCAGCGTCCCCGACCCAGCCGTGGCGATGGTGGCGTTCACCGACCGTGAGCAGGCGGCCAGCTACCAGTCCCGGCTCCCGGCCGCAGACCTGGACAGCGTGGAGATCCTGACCGCCGCAGAGCACAACCACTCCTCCAACCGCCGAGGGTAGTCCGATGCCCGTCGTGCTGAGCAGCATCCCGCCGAGGTTGCGCGGGCAGGTTCTCGAGCAGCGCCTCTTCCGCGGGGCGCTCATGCTCGCCCTCACCGGCCACGACCGTTCGGCCGCCGTCGAGGAAGCCGCCGAGCTACGCCAGCTCGCAGCGAACGGCACCACCGCCGCCGAAGACGCCGCCCGCCGTGCCGCCGCCAGCAGCCAGGACACCGACTGGAGCGACATCGCAAGGACCGCCGCGATCCAGGCACTCGCCGCGGCCGTAGGCGCGTCCCTCCTCGACGTGGCCATCAGATCACTGCAGCAGGGCGACGCCGAGCACGCCCGGTTCCGCAAGCAGACACGCGCGGAGATCGCCCAGGTCGCCTGACCGCACGTGCCCGGCCACCGTGGCGTGTGCCGAGCGCCGTGCCGTCCTGCCCGCGTTCCCTGCCGTCGCCGTGACGCCCAGCGCGTGCCGCGCCGTTCCGCCGCTGACCACCCGCCGCTTGCCGCTCGCCGCGTCCCAAAGTTCACAGCAGTTCCCATCTTCACGTCGGCTCGCCTGGTGCGGCCGGCGCGTAGGCCCCTGTCCGCATCCGCGCCAGGGGAGCCCAATCACCAACCACATCGAAAGGCAGGACTAGCCGATGACCACAGCACCTACAGCAACCGTAGACATCGAGACCATCGACCAGCATGGCCGCCCTGTACCAGTTTTTCACGCTGCGCTGCGCAGCCTGGGAGACGTTTTCAGCGCCGTCGCAAAGTTCACCCCGGCACCAGCAAATCCGACGGTTCGTTCTCGGATCGTAAATGCGGGCGCCGGCCGCTTCCAGATCGGCCAGTTCACGATCGCGGTGACGGTACTCCCGTAGGCGCCGCCGTCCCGACGTCGTAACCCCGGCAGCCGCGGGGCGCAGAGCAGCACCACCGTGAGCCCCTTCCGAGTGGCTCTTTTCAGTTAACGACCCAGGAGGACGTAGCGATGACACCCGCCAGCGAGGAACTACGCCAGCTCGCAGCCGAAGTGAAGGAGGACTGTGCCCGCCGGCTGCAGGAGGCGGCAGCCCGCGAGAACAGCGAACGTCGAGCAGAACACGCAGCGAGCGCCGGGCGTCTCCTGGACAGCCGCGGCCTGATGCTCTAGCCGCCCCGCGCGGCGTCACCCCCACCCGGCGGCTTCCACACCGCTGCGCGCCCACCCCGGACGCCAGCACGCCGCCGGCAATGCGGCCGGGCCAATTCCGGCCCGGTCATCCACGCCCGCCTAGCGCGGGAGAAAGGACCATCCGATGCGCAAACTCCGACGCATCATCATCGGCCTGGCCCTGCTGAGCGCCGTCAGCCAGCAGGACTTCGGGCCGCTAGTACGCCTGCTCGCGTTCCCGCTGGCGCTCGTGCTGTACCCGCTCGCGCTAGCCGTGATCGTGGGGGTGCTTCTCGCGCCGTTCGCGTTCGGGCTCGCCGTCTGGCTGCTCTGGTGCCGCCACCGCGACGGGCAATTCCCCGGCTGGGCTCAGGCGATCGCGCGGTGGCTCAAGCAGCGGCTGCCGCGCCGTCCGCGCGTCACCACCTGGGCCCAAGCGATGACCAGGCGCTTCACGGAGCGGTGGCCGCGGCAACGCCCGCGGGAAGGCGGCGGGCGGTCAATGCGGGCCGGCAGGTGCCGGGACTGCCCGGCCGCAACCGGCGAGAACCCGGCGGCCCGAGCGCCAGGCGAAGCGGCTCGCTCAGATCGCGCCTGACTGGCGCCGCAGCCACCCACGAGCGCCACCCCGACCCGTCTCGGCGACGGCGGGGTGGCCCGAGCTTTACGCAACTCGTTAGGGGGCGCGACGTCACGCGCCACGACAAATAACTGATGAAGGACCCATTGGAGGAACAGATGGCCACACTGACAACAGCCCCGCCGGCGGCACCACCAGCCGCCTCAGAAGTACCCCTCACCGACGAGGCACAGGAACTCACGGAGCACCTGGAAAGCCTCCCGGTCCGTCTGGAACTGGACGTACTCGCCGCCGTAATGGCACTCTACGACGACGGCGAGAGCACCGAGGCGATCAGCAACACGGCGAAGCTGCACCAGCTCGTCGTCACCCTCGAAGTCGGCCGCGAGCTCAAGCGCCGCGAGGAAACCCCGGCGCTGACCGCCGAGGAGTGGAACGGCCTCGCGGCTGGCACCCACGTCGCGAACAAGCAGCTCCGGGAAATGATCGACACGGCAGTCCGGTGCCGGCCCGGGGCCAGCCGTACCTCGATCCTGCACGACGCGGGCATCAACGACAGTTGCCACGGCCACCGGCTGCTCGGCTACAAGCCCTACCCCGGCTGCAGGAGGCGAAAACAGACCATCGCCTGCAAGCACGCTGCCGGCATAGCCGCCGCGCTGGGCCGGGCGCCCGCGGAGGTCGTAGGACTATGACCGCCCAGCCCACCGAGAAGACCGAGCAGCCGGAGATATCCGCGAGCGGTCTGGTCGTCTCCTACAAAGCACCCAGCGGACGCCGCCGGCTCGTGCTCGTCGCCGTTGACGAGAACGGCGTGTGGCTCGTCTACGACGTGCCGGCTGGCAGCACGAAGGTCAAGAGCGGCGTGCTCGTGGACCGCCTCCTCGGCGACCAGGAAAAGGTCGAGGAGGCACGCGCGCTCGCCGTCAACTACGCCGCGTGCCAAACAGCATTCGCGCAGGGACGCCGCGAGGAGCACCCCAACCCGAACCCACTGCCGAAGCCCACCAGGGTCCCGATCCAAACGATCCGCCAGCACGCCGCGTGGGCCGCCGTCACACCCGCCGCAGAGCGCGACCTCGCCGCCGAGGCCGCGTGGTTCGAGCACGTCCTGACCCTCGCCAACGCAAGGAGCGGCGCGGCCGTCACACCCGAGTCCCAAACGGTTGCCGCGTAACACACCCATCACGACACCGGGAGATAGCAATGACACCGACCGCACTAGCAGACCGCCCGCGGGTCACGCACCCCCCGGACCTCGACGAGGCGATGCTGCCGATCACAGTCCGCCGCACCGACGGGCAAGAGATACAAACCGACCGCTCGGCGAGCCGGCACCGCGCGATCCACCTCGCGTTCCTTCACGCCCACACGAACGGTTACGTCGAGTTGGCCGCCGGCCGCCGCGCGAAGGGAGGGAAGCTGCGGATCTACACCCGCAAACAGGCAGACCACTTCCTGCCCGGTGGTGGCCGCGGCGGCAAGCAATGGCGAGCCCCGCTGCTCGCGCTCGCCGCCGACCACGACGCGAAAGGCGACGAGGTGTTCCTCGGGATGACCCCGCGCATCGCGCGCGCCGCGGGGAAGGAGGAAGTCCACTGGACCCGGTGCCTATGGATGGACGTTGACGCGCCCGGCCACCAGGACCAGGTTGACGCACTGCTCGCGCGGTTCCCCGCACACCTCGAAGTCGAGTCAGCCGGCGGAATATCCGACTCGCCGCAGGACCGCCATCGCCACCTCGTGTGGCTGCTCGATCGTGCGGTGCCCGCTCGCACCGTCACCGATCACGCCGGCCGCGAGTACGTCAACGCGCGCGAGGTCAGACAACCCAAAGGCCCCAAAGGGCACCTCCAGCTCGTCGGATACCGCGACCTCGAGACCGGGCGGGTCGTCACTCACGCATCGACCGTCGAGTGGATTGAGCGGTGGAACCTGCGACTCATCCACCACCTCGGCAACACCAAGGCGGGCACGACGATCGCCGACAAGCTCTGTCAGGAGCGCGCACGGGTGCTCAGGCTCGCCGGCACCCGCAACGGCAAGACGGGCCGCCATGCACGGATCGTGCGGTTGGACCTATGGCTCCCACCGTATGACCCGCAGAAGCTCGTCGGCGAACTCGAGGACGCGCCGCGGAGCCAGCCAGTCCGAAAACGGGACTTGCGCAGCCGCAAATACGACGCCTACCGGCTGATCCCGTCCGGGGTGTATTTCCCGCTGCTCGCCGGTATCGACCTGCCCGAGCACGCCAAGAAGATCCGGTGCCCCGTCCCGAGCCACGAGGACGCAGAAGCGTCCTGCAGCGTCAGCGAGTACGTGTGGTTCTGCCACGCCTGCGAAGCCGGCGGAACGATTTACGACCTCGCCTCCCTGATGAAGGGAGGCCCCACCCGTGACGCGCTCGTCGCGTCCAAAGAGTGGTTCCGCGTCGCCAGCGAGTACGTCCGCGAGACGTGCACGCACGCGCTCCAGAGCGCTGACGGCGGCCGCTAACCGCTCACAGCCCCCGGCCCTGAGACGCGAAGAAGCGCCTACCCCGGCCGGTCCACAAACCCCAAAAGACAGGAAAGGAACACCATGAGCAACGAAGACAACCACGACGTCGACGAGCCGGTCCTGGAGGAGGAGTACCACTTCACCGACCAGGAACTCGAGCGGGCCGGATTCACGATCCACCACCTCGACCAGATGCCGGAAACCGACCCCGAGTTCATCACCGACCCACGGGAGCGGCTGGAGTACCTGGAGCGCCGACACGGCTCCACCGACCCCGAGGACCAGCCGTTCGGTGCGATGTTGGAGCTCGTGGAGCTATGCCACCTCGACCCACGCTGCCCCGCCTCGTGGCACCCATGCAGAGCGCTCTGAATATCGACACGAACCAGGCCACCGAGCATCCCACGATGCTCGTGCAGCTGGACGGGCCCACGCTGCGCAACCCCGACGGGACCGTCCTCGCCGAACTCCGCCAGGGAGGCTGGCTGACCCCGGACGGGCTGCCGTGCACCGCCCTGGAGGTGCCTGCCGTGAAAGCGCGCCCACGGGTGCCGGCAGCGGCACAGGAAGCGGCCCGCCACAAACGCGACGAGGCGTGGATGTCATCCGCCGTAGCCGCGATCGGGCAGCTCGCGCAGCAACAGGCGACGCTCACCAGCGACGACGTGTGGGCTGCCATCACGATGCCGCCCCGGCAAAGCCGGATGATCGGCAACGCTCTCGCCCGCGCCCAACGCGCAGGCGTCATCGAAAAGACGGAGGAGCATCGTCCCTCCGCCCGCCGGGAGAACCACTCGCGTCCCGTTCGCGTTTGGCGCTCCCGCCTCTGCGGCCAGCTCGAGCGCTGAGCCGCCCATCCACCGGGACTCCACGGAGCCCGGCACACAGACCGCCGCCGCTGACCCGGCCGGTGGACCCGTCACGCACGCCGCACGGCAATCCGGCCGTGCGGCGTACCCAAATCACGAGAAAGGAACACGCATGTCCACACTCACCAGCGCCCCGGCCCGACGGCGCGGAACATCAGCCGACCAGCACCGCTTCGCACACGAGGCCGCCCAGGCGCGACGCGACCGCGCCCAGACCCGCGAGCAGGACCAGGAGCAGATCATCGCTCTGCTTGGCCGCGGTTGCGGGATCACCCAGATCCTCTCCGAGATCGCACGTCCCGGCGACCGACTCACCGTTCAGGTCGCTCGCGCACTGCAAGTCCGGCGGATACTCGACGCGATCACCGAGGGCGCCCCGTCAGCCCGCGGAGTGACGATCGCCGCGAAGGACATGGAGCGGACGGTCGCGTTCCTCGACGGTCGAATCATCGACCTGCAGAACGCCGTGGCCGTACAGCGACGACGCCGCGGGAGCCGTCTGCGCAGAGACCAGGCCGCCGGCCACCACCGCCCCCGCGGCTAACCCGCCACCGCCCCGGCACCGAGGGACGCCCGCAACTATGCGGGCGCTCTCCGGTGCCCTTAGCCAACAGGAGACCGATCATGGCAACAGTCATCGCTCTCGTGGACGGGCCGCTGTCCAACCACGAGTCGCTCGTGATGTACGCGACGGCCGTCGCCGGCGTAGCGCGCCGCGATCTCGCCAGCGTCACCGGACTCACCGACGCCGACGTGCAGGCCGCCGTCGCGCAGCTCACCCGCCGCGGCCTGCTGACCCACCCGGTAAGGGCGCCCTGGCGCTGCGCCCCGCCCCGGCGGCCGGCGCCCCCGGCCGCGTAGCCGCCGCTCCAACTCAGAGAAAGGAGACGCAAGTGTCCCAAGCAAAGCCCGTCTACATGCTCACCCCGGCCGGTCTGCTCGACCGGACCGACCCCCGAATCACACGTCACACCGGCCAGCTCGTGCAGAAGGTACAGCCGGCCGGAACACCCCGAAACGGCTTCATGGGAATGTGCTTCGTTCAGCACGCAGACACCGGCGAGTTCATCGGCCAGGTCTGTGAGTCCTCGCTGAGCCCCACCGGCGAAAAGCAGGCGCCCCGCGACCTCGCCCGCGAGGCACGGGAGCGCCGCTCCCGATCGTCCCGCAGCCACCTGCGCTGCGGGACGAAAGGACGGCCATGACCTACAGCCCTCCAGTGACCGCCGTCGGGATGGGCCAGCTCGAGATGCCCGCCAGGATCGCGCCGCGCAGACGGCATCTCACGCTCGTTCGCCCGGCCGGATCGGCGCCCGCGCTGCCGCCGATCCTGCTCGGCGGCGACGGCGGCCGACAGGACAGGTTGCCGGGCGAGTGCTGGCCGGCGCTCGCCGTCACCCAGTTCCAGCAACCCGGCCGGCCTGTGATCGCCTGGTGGGAGATCGAGGAGGACGAAGCGGTCAGGTTTCTCGTCGACTGGCAGCACAAACTCCACCTCAACAGCGAGCCCTACAAGCGCCCGTTCGGAACGATGTGGTTTCGCATGGACGTGCTCGGCAGGCCCGCCGCGATCGTGTCGCTCGCGTCCAGCCCCAACGAGTGGGTCAGCAAGAAGCACGGCCTGGGCCGCTACGACTGCGTTGACCTCTCCCGCATCTGCCGCAGCCCCGACCGCCGCGACGAGTTCTGCCTGCGCGCCGTGCTGCGCCTCGCACGCGAGTACCTCGTGCCGCTCTACCCGATCCGCTATCCGAAGAAGTGGTCGGCGGTGAAGGCGGCGTGCGCGAACAGCCTGCCAGGCACGCCGTCATCGAAGCTGGAAGTGAAGGCCGGCATGTACCGCTTCGACGGCTGGGAACGAATGCGCCTAGCCCCAGCCAGAAGCGGCGGCGGCAAACGCGGCAAGCCCTCCAAGGCCGCCGCCATCGACGACGGACTCATCGGTCTGTGGGTCTACCGCTACCCGGAGCCCGCCCTGCACAGCAAGCCGCAGCTGCGACTCGCCGCCTAGCACCCGCCGCCGGCGGCCAGTAGGAGCAACTGCCCAACGATGAAAGGAGCCGCATGAGCCGCACCCCTGGCAGCGCCAGCAAAGAAAGGCACCCAAGCCCGCTGGTCGAGTGGATCGACCGAAGCCGCTTCGTGTACGAGCTTCACCCACACGAAGGCGGTCCCCCCGACCCCGGCCAGGAAGCCACAGACCCCTTCCTTCCGCCAAGCCGCAGCAACACCGTCGCCGGCGAGCGGATGACCGACGCGGACGCGCCACAAGCCGCTGGGCTCGACCGCCGACAGGCCCGCGTGATCGGGCAGCCCGCCCCCACGCGGGCCGGGCGACCCGCCGCGGCACTCACCACGAACTGAGATCCATGCGCGCCCGGCGCGCATGGCACGCCAAGCGATTCGGCCAGCGGAAGGACCGCTGAGCGCCGCTCAGGGCGCAGAACCGCACCGGCACAGCCGCCGCAACAGGCGGCACGAATGAAAAACCTGCCAGGCCCACGGGCCGGCACCAGCCAGAAAGGAAGTGCGACGTGAGCACAATCACGACAACAAGCCCTGCCGCGACCGCTGAGGGCGAGAACCCGGCGGCGCTGGGAGAGCCGGTAAAGGACACCGGCCAGTACCGGAGCATCAAATACGAATGGGACTGCGGCGACGCCGGCGAAGGCAGGCGGCGGATGGCGGTGCTCAGCATCAGCCACCACACCGCCGGAGCCAGCATGTTCTCCGGTCGCTCGCATCCCAATCACTTCTCCGCGACGCTGTGCAACGAAGACGTTGACGGCCGCAGCCGCCTGACGCGGCTGTTCTCCGGTCACAACATCGACCAGGAGCCGATCAGCCGCTTCTCACAGAAGCGCCTCGAAGCGTTCGCCGAGCGGGCGCTTCAGAAGCTCCGCGAGTTGCACGCCGCACAGGACCCGGCGGTGCTCGCCTACTTCCAGCACACCGACCAGCAGGCAAGCGCGGACTGACCGCGCGAGGACGGCGGGCGGGCCAGGGGCGAACGCTCCGGCCCGCCGTCAGCCGCCCTACCCCGATGCAAGTCACCGACGCCCCAAACGAAAGGATCACTGTGAGCCCAGCCAAAGAACAGAGCCCCGGCAACTCTGACGAGGACCCCGAGCAGACGTGCGCCTGCCGTCAGAACACAGGCATCCCCGACGCCTACGGCCAGCCCGGCGTCACCTCCATCTCGGTGGAAAGCGACGATCAGGACACCAGCGCCAAGCCACGCAAGCTGGTCCGCCTGGAGACGTTCGCGTGCAAGATCCCGCTGACCCTCGACGGCGCCGAACAGCTCGCATCGCGTCTGCACGACGCCGTGTACGAGGTGCGCCGAACCGAAAGAGAGCGGGCGCGCACCAACGCGCTCGCCAGCGGTGAGAAGCCTCTGGAGTCGGTGCGCGACGCGCTCGGAACCAGGGCCTACTACTGCCTCGCGCGGGTAGGTGTCCTTACGGTCGAGCAGGCCGCCGGCATGACCGACGCCGAGTTGCTGTGCATCGTGAACCTCGGCATCGGCACGTTGCAGCGCATCCGCGAGGTCGTAGGGCGCCCCCATCCACCAGCCGCAGAGGGAAAAAAGTGACACGTCTCCCGTCGGCCCTTCGCGTGCCCCGATCCGCGCAACCCCAGCCGGACGCGGCGACACGCTCGTTCTGCTGGGACACCGGCACCGCCCGAGCCTGGCGAACAACCCTCACAGTCAGGTTTCAACCCGCGGGGCTCGACACCGACGCCGGACGTTATCTCCCCGACCGATACCAGGCCGTACTCAGCAACTTCAGGCTGCCAGCGACAACCGACCACAGCGCCGCCCACATGATGCCGTTTGACCTCGCGATCGCCTGCGCCGACGCTCCCGCGCCCACGCCCCAGGCGATCGACAGCTTCGCCAATGCGGCGCTCGACTGCCTTCGCAGTCGCTACCTCGCCGGCGACCCAAGCGTCTGCGGCTACTTCGCCGGACCAGTCCCCACCGACCGCCTGCGCTGACCCAGCCCGGCCAGCGCCGACATCCGCCGCCGGCGTGCGCGCCCGCGGTGTGACCACCAACCGTCAACAACTACCAGCAAGGGAGATTTCACCATGCCACAAACCGACAGTCCTGCACGCGACCGAATGCCAGTCGTCATCCGCGTGGAGCAGGTCGAGCAATTCACCGAGCAGATGGTCCTCGACCGGCCGAGCATCCGCCACCAGGAGGTGTACTGCACCTCATCCCCAGCCGACACGTCAACAACCGAGCGGGCCACGTTCGCAGGCGTCGCCGCCGCGTACATCCTCGACGACCAGGACGGCACCCGTGTCATCGAACTGCGCTACCCGTGCGGGCGACTCGCGCAAACCCCACAGAGGGAAGCGACCGCCGCGTTCGTTCTCAGCGTTCAAGCGGCGGCGTGCATCAAGGCCGCCGTCATCGACAGCGGCCTGCGGTGGCGAGTCGGGCGTCCGTCGCTCATTCCGCCAGATGGCTGCACCTTGCGCTGGTACACGGTCAGGACAGCCAACGGGGAGCGACAGTGGCAAGCCGACAGTCCCGACCACGCCCGCGAACAGCACCACGACGCCTTCGCCGGCGAACCCGGCGAGGACATCCTGGCAGTGATCTACGGCGATCCCGTCGACCCACAGCCATGAGCGTGTACTACGCCACGCGCGACACGACGGTCGAAAAGAAGTGTGAAAACCCGGACTGCCCTGAACGCAACGTCGTGAAGGAACTCCCCGCTTTCCAAGAACTCGGAGCGGCGTTTCTCTACAACGACGACGACGTGTACTGCCGCGGATGCGGCGAGGAAATGGTCAACGTGCCATGACCCGCCGCGCAACCCGCAAGCCCGGCCACGAAAAGCCGCAACCCGCGAAGTAACGAAAACGTGTGGCGCTCGCCGCCCACTGAATAACCCGCTCAGGCCCGGCCCCGTCCAACGGGGGCCGGGCCTTTTTTGTGCTCGCAACCACCTACGGAAAGGCGCAATGACACCCAACGCCGTACTCGACAACCCTACACTCAGCCTCTTCGACATTGACCTAAACATCGCTGAGCAAAGCGATGAACCCGCCGCCAAGACAGGTGCCGCCAAAGCGGATGATGCGGTGCTGCCGCCCGCGCCGGCTGCCCACCGCGTCGCCCACAACCTCACCGTCATCCGACTGCTCGCCGATCTGCGCGAGCGTAACGCCGTCCCAACCGACGCCGAGCGTGATGTGCTCATGCGCTGGGCGGGCTGGGGCGCCGTGCCGCAGCTCTTTGACCCGGACATAGCTCGATACGCCAGCGAGCGTGAGGAACTCCAGGCGCTGCTCGGCCCGAGGGGCTACGCGGCGGCACGCCGCTCGACCATCAACGCGCACTACACCCACCCGCTGCTCGCCGACGCGATGTGGCAGATCGCCGAACGACTGTCGGCGCCCGGTGGCCGGGTGCTTGAGCCCGGATGCGGCCCCGGCGTGTTTCTCGCCCGAGCGCCCGAGGGCATGGACCTCACCGGCGTCGAGCTCGATCCGACGACCGCGGCGATCGCACAGACGCTGCACCCGAACGCGACGATCCACACGGGCTCCTTTGCCGACGTCCGCGGCCTCGCTGAGGGCAGCTTCGATCTTGTCATCGGCAACGTGCCCTTCGGCGACGTCGTGCTGTACGACCCGAAGCACAACGCGGGAAAGCACTCGATCCACAATCACTTCCTGCTCAAGGGCCTGGCGCTGTTGAAGCCCGGTGGCCTGCTCGTCGCACTCACAAGCCGATTCACGCTCGACTCTCAGGGCGACGCGGCGCGAGCCGACATGCACCAGCTGGCCGACCTGCTCGCCGCCGTGCGACTGCCAGCCGGCGCTCATCGTCGTGCCGCGGGGACCGAGGCGCTCACAGACCTGCTCGTGCTGCGCCGTCTGGACGGCGCACCCACCTCGGACCCAGCGCCGTGGGTAAAGGTCACCCCGACCGAAATCGACGGTGAGGAGATGCCCCTCAACTCCTATTTCGTCGAACACCCCGATCACATGGCCGGGACGCTGAAGGTGAGCACCGGTCCCTACGCCCGCGAACTCACAGTTGAGGGTGACACCTCAGCGGAGGCGGTCGCCCACGCGATTCTCGCCGGCGCCGGGGACCCTGCCGCGGCGGAGGACGACGCCCCGGTTGACCTGGGGGAGCAGTGGGACGGGCACATCATCGCGCTCGCCAGCGGCGGGTTTGCAGAGGTGATCGCCGGGACACCCGAGCGGCTCGACGTTCCCAAAAGCGCCGCACGAGAGATGCGCCACCTGTTGAAGCTACGCGACCAGGCGGGCGCTCTGCTGGCCGAGGAAGCAGCGCACGTCTCCGACCCCGGCCACCTTGAGCAACGGAGAGTCGAGTTGCGCTGCACCTACCAGCAGTATTTTCGCAACTTCGGGGCGATCAACCGTTACAAGACGCACGGCACGGGCCGCACCGATCCCGACATCGGCGAGCCGATCCTGCGCCGCTCCTATCCGCGGGCGGTACGGCTCCTGCTGCGGGACCCGCTCGGCCCGCTGGTGCTCAGCCTCGAGGTCTACGACGAGGAGACCGAGACGGCAACCGAAGCCGATCTGTTGCGCCGAAGGGTGCTGCGCAGCCGTGAGAAGGTCACACAGGCCGCCACGCCAGAGGATGCGCTCGCGGTCTGCCACGACCGGCTGGGCAACGTCGATCTGGACCTGATCGCCAGCCTGCTCGGCGTTGACCCTGAGCAGGCACGAGGCGCGCTCGGCGAGCTCGTCTACGAAGACCCCGACAGCCCGGTTCTCATTCCAGCGGCGGAGTATCTATCAGGCAACGTTCGGGTGAAGCTCGATCGCGCCCGCGAAGCCGCCGCGACCGACGCGAAGTTCGAGGTTAACGTGACAGCGCTCGACGCGGTACTTCCGGTGCCGCTCGGCGCGGATGAGGTCACGGCCAAGATGGGGGCGGTCTGGATCTCCGACAAGGTGCACCAGCGGTTCCTATCCGAACTGCTCTCGGACGACTCGATTGAAGTGGAGTACGGCGGCGGGAACGTCTGGGCGGTCAAGGGCAGCAATGTGGGCACCCTCGCCCAGTCCGAGTGGGGCACCAGGAGAATGCCCGCCCCGGAGATCGCGGCGGTGCTGGTGTCACAAAAGCCGGTGATCGTGCGGGATCGCATCCCGGACACCGATCGGTACGTGGTCAACGCGGACGAGACGGCCGCCGCGCAGGAGAAGGCGGCCGCGATGCAGGAACGGTTCGCCGAATGGTGTTGGGAGGACCCGCAGCGCGCCGGTGAACTGCTCGACGAGTACAACCGTCGTTTCAACAGCCTGGTCCTGCGGGACTACACAGCGCTCGGCAACGCTCTGACGCTGCCGGGGCTGACGGAGACGTTTACCGCCCACATCCACCAGCGCGCCGCGGTCGCCCGAATCATCAGTGAGCCGGCGTGCGGCCTGTTTCACGACGTCGGAGCCGGCAAGACCGCCTCGATGGTGATCGCCGCCCACGAGCTGCGGCGCCTGGGCATCGCCCAAAAGCCCGTGGCCGTGGTCCCCAACCACATGCTCGGCCAGTTCGCCCGCGAGTGGTTGCAGCTGTATCCGATGGCGAAGATCCTCGCCGCCGGCACCGACGACCTCACCAAGCACAACCGACGGAGGTTCGTCGCGCGGGCTGCCACCAACTCATGGGACGCGATCATCATGACCCGCAGCGCCTTCGAGCGCCTGGCGGTCAGCCCGGAGGTCGTGGCCGCCTACCTAGAGCGTGAGCTCGGCGAAATCCGCAGCGACCTGGAGGACCAGCGTAAGCGGGGCGCACGCCTGACGATCAAGCGGCTTGAGAAGAGGGTAATCCGCGCCGAAGCAGCCCTGCAAAAGCGCCTCGATGGTGCGGTCGATCCCGGTGTCACCTTTGAGCAGACCGGCATCGACTACCTGTTTGTCGACGAGGCGCACGCCTTCAAGAACCTGGCGACCGTAAGCAACATCCAAGGCGCCGCGATCGTCGGGTCCAACCGGGCCGAGGACCTGCATATGAAGATCGAGCACCTACGAGCCATCGGCAGAGAACACGTAGCCACGTTCGCCACGGCAACCCCGATCGCTAACAGCATCACCGAGGCGCACGTTGTCTGCCGGTACCTGCGCCCCGATCTACTAGAAGCCGCCGGGATCAAGCATTTTGACAGCTGGGCGGCCACGTTCGGGGAAACCGTCACACAAATGGAGATGGCGGTCACAGGCGGAGGTCACTATCGCCTCAACACGCGATTCGCACGGTTTCAGAACGTGCCCGAGATGCTGCGCATCTTGCACCTGCTCGCAGATGTAAAGACGGCAGAGGACCTGCAACTACCGACCCCGCCGCTGAAGCCGCGCCAAGACGGTCAGTGCCTCCCGGAGACGATCGTCATACCAACCCCACCGGAGGTGACGGAGTACCTGCAACAGCTCGCCGACCGAGCAGAAAAGGTGAAGAACCGCTCGGTGAGCCCTGAAGAAGACAACATGCTGAAGATTTCCACGGACGGCCGCAAGGCGGCCCTGGACATGCGCCTGGTTGCCGACGGCAGGCCGATCAGCGGACGGTGCAAGCTCGATGTGGTCGCGGACAAAATCGAGCGGATTTACCGAGTGACCCGCAACATCGTCTACCGCGTCCCACGGACCGATGTGCGCCACCCGACGCTCGGGTCGTTGCAAATCGCGTTCTGTGACCTGTCGACTCCACACCGAACACGGTGGAACGCCTACCACGAGTTGCGTCGCCTGCTGATCGAGCGAGGCATACCGGCCGCAGAGGTGCGATTCGTACACGAAGCCAAGAACGACACCGAGAAGGCACGTCTGTTCGAGGCTTGCCGATCCGGCCAGGTGGCGGTGCTCATTGGCAGCACCGAGAAGATGGGTGTCGGCACCAACATCCAGGCGCGGGCGATCGCCATGCACCACATCGACTGCCCGTGGCGCCCGGCGGACATCAAACAGCGAGACGGGCGGATTCTCCGCCAGGGCAATCAGCACTCGGCGGGGGTGCGGATCTACCGCTATGTCGTGGAAGGCAGTTTCGACGCCTATTCTTGGCAGACCGTTGAGCGCAAGGCCCGTTTCATCGACCAGATAATGCGCGGCCGGTTGGATGTTCGGGAAATTGAGGACATCGGAGACAACGCCCTTTCCTTCGCGGAGGTGAAGGCGCTCGCGGCCGGTGATCCGCTGATTCTGGAGCAGGCGAATCTCAGCGCAGAGGTAACGAGGCTCCAGCGCTTGCAGCGGGCGTACCGCAATAACCAGGCAGCACTCCGGAGGGCTGTCGAAAACCACGCCGGACGGCTTCGCAAGCTCAAGAAAGAGATCGCGCTGCTGGATCAAGCGATCGACAGTCACGTCGACACGCATGGCGAGAAGTTCACGATCACGATCGGCGAGCGGGTTTACACAAACCGCACCAACGCCGGGGCCGCGCTCGTGCAGTTCCTCGAGGGGATCGACCACGAGGCCCGGCCGGTCGGCCGGCTGGGCGGCCTGATGTTCTCCGGGAGGGTTCGCTACAGCGTCGCCGACGAAGCCCGTGAAGCCCAGTTGGGTTTCGACGGACTTCCGGGCAGCCTCGCCGAGGCGACCCTCGCCGAAGCGTGCAGGGACCCGCTGAAGCTTATTCGTGGGCTTGAGGCACGAGCCAATGGGCTCGACACGCTGCGCGCCAAGACGATCGCCGGTCGCGGCGCGACGGAAGCTGAGGCTGAGCGTGCCCGAGCGGCGATAGGCGTGCCGTTCAAGCACGAGGACGCGCTGACGCAGGCGTCCTCGAAGCTGGAGGCCGTCAACGCCGAGCTGGCCGCCAAGGCGGTCGCTCAGGAAAGGCCCTCCGAAGTTCACGGTCAGCCGGAGGCGAGCACCGACTCGGTGGTGGCGCCTGCTGAAGCCACCGCGTCAGACGACATTCCGATCTAGGACCCGAAGTTAACCGGCGCGGGCAAACGCCGCCACGGGTTAGCGGGACTTCACCCCGCTGCCTATTCCGCGTCTCGCGGCTGCACCGCAGCCGCCGGCGCCATTTCGCATCACGGTCGCGGCCAACCCCGTGGGGCTGGCCGCCGCCGCGATGCCCCGAACCCATCAAGGAGGTAGTGACAGTTATGTCAGCAACCGCAGTTGAACCCGGCACGCTCAGCATACGTCTGGACCGGCTGTTCGTGCCCGATAACGTCCGCGAAGACGACGAGGACTTCATCGCCCGACTCGAACGGTCGGTGAAGGCCCGCGGCAGGATCATCAGCCCGGTCGAGGTGATCGACGCCGACCCGGCCGTGCATGGCGAGGCATACGACCATGTGCTCGTCGCCGGCTTTCGCCGTGCGGAGGTGGCACGGCGCTTGGGCCGCGATACGATCCCCGGTGTCTACGGCGACGCTGAGCATGAGCAAGCCGACCGTGCCGTCGAGAACATGGTCCGAAAGGACCTGAACCCCTACGAGGAGGCAGTCGCGATCCAGCGAGTCCTCGCCGAGGGAAAGAGCGAGGACCAGGCCGCCGATCTGCTCGGAATGAGCAAGCAGCTCGTCACCCGGCGAGTGAAGCTGCTGGAGTTGCCCGACGCCGCACAGCGGCTTGTCGGCGAGGGCACGCTCACCCTCGCAGCCGTTGAGCCGATGCGGACGATCGCGGCGGCCAACCCGGCGCTGCTGGACGCTGTTGTGGAGTTCATCGGGGAGTACGCCGACGAAATGGCGCCCGACGATTTCGCCCACCAGCCGTTGTCGATCGTGGTGGCCGCCGTCGCGGAGACCGAGCTCGACGTGTTCGCCGCGCCTCTCGGTGAAGTGCCGCTCAAGGCAACGGAGCTGCTGCCAGAGGACGAGCCCACCCAGGCGCTCATCGCCCAGGCCAGGGACCTGCACAAGCAGATTCACCGCTTCAGCTACAACGGCCCGCACATCCGGTTCACCGAAGCGGAGATCGACCGTGCGCGGGCGGCCGGTGTACTGCTGGAGTACGGCGAGGAGCAACCGCTCGTCACCGACCTGGCGGTCTACCAGGACCTCTGCCGCACCGCCATCGCCGCAGGCGTGCAAGACCTCAAACAACAGGCGGAGGAACGCACCGAAGTAGAACAGAGCGCCCTGGACAAACCCGGCAAGAAAGACAAAACCGCTCCCGACGACGAGCGCACCACACTCGAAAAGAAACATCGCGCGGAGATGCGCCAAATCGCCGCGACCGCGCACGGCGCCAACCTCGCGCTCGGCGACTCGCTGCGGGCTGGCCTGACGACAGTCGATCCCGACGACATGAACGTCGCCAGGTTCTTCGTGTACGGACTGCTCGGCCAGGACAACCCGAACGGGTGGGCCAGGGACACCGTTGAGTCCGCGATCGCGCTGCGCGGCATTCGCTTCGTGATAGGTGACTTTCGTGAAGACAAGACCAAAGAGCGAAAGGACGGCAGCCGAGGGGCGCTGCGTATCGCCTACGGCGACGGCGACAAGCACGAGAACCAGTCACATTGGCTGTGGAAATACCTCGACGGTGCACGCAGCGCCGGCGAACTCTACGGCCGGGCGCTGGTGGTGATCGCCGCAGAGCAGTATGCATCCAGGCTCGTAGTGCCGAGCAGCCAGCAGACCAAACCGTTGACCTGGCCGTCACGCAAGGACACGGCGTTGAAGGCGCTCAAGAAGCTCGCCGGCCCACACATCGCCCCGACTCTGAAGGCGCTGGAGAAAGCGATCGCTGACGCTGCGCGTGAGTACAAGGAGGCATTGAAGGCACTGGACTCCAAAGAGCCCGACTCCGAGGACGCCTCCGAGCCAGTGGTCGAGGAGGAGGCCACCGAGGCAGCCGCAGCCGGGGGCGTGCCCTCGCGGGCGCTGTCACTCATTCAGGGACAGCCGGGCATCACCATTCCCGAGCTCGCCGCGCAGATGGGGGTCAAGCAGAATCGCCTTTACCGCGCCCTTCCCGAATTGGAGCACGAAGGCAAGGTATCCAAGCAAGGCCGCGGCTGGCACCCCACAGACGAGCAGAAAGAGACGCCGACGGCGGAGACCAATGAGGACGCCCCCGAAACAGACGGGGAGAGAACCTCCGTGGAGGAACTCCCCGGCCTGCTGAGAGACGGCGAGCCGATCGGTACGAGCGTCGCGCCAGGCGTGACGATGCTGGTGTTGGATGCGCCGGGCAGCCGGCCGCTTTCACCGTCGAGCGCACCATCGGCTGCCGCCGACTCCACGGTGAGCGAGCCGGCTGACGTCACGGACGACAGCACCGACCCGGAGCACGGCGAGGACGTGGTGGACGCCTCAGCGGACATCGAGTTCTGAGGCACGCCCCCGGCCGTGCGCGCCGCCATGCATCACGCCGATTGACGGACAAAGGGGAGGACGCTCCGGGCCAGCCGAGCGTCCTCCCCCCACCCGTGCAACCGCAAATCAGTGAAAGGCACCACGAACTCTATGAACACGACCACATCAACATCGCTCGATGACCCGGCGATCATCAGCCTCCGAAATTACAGGCACCTCGCGGGCCACCACGGGCACGACCTGGCCGTCTCGATATACGGAGGCGACGCAAGCGCCGCCCTGGAGTGCGAGACCTGCAACAGCATCCTCGTCGCCTTCGAGAACACCCCAAGCCAGGAGGCGATCCTCGCAGCGCTCGTCGCATTCACGCGACGCCTGCATATTGAGCCACAACACCTCGCCTCCCACCTGACCGCCGCGGCGAATCAACGAGCCTCCGCGATCAACCAGGACGGACTACACGCTCAACTCACCTACCTGCTGGAGACCCTCGGAGCGCAACCGGCGCACGACCTCATCACACGCATCGCTGCAGAAACAAGACGAGGTAAAGGAGACCCATGACACTTGCAATTACCACAACCCTTGCCGGCAATCAGCCACTATCAGTCGCCGAGCTTGTCAGGCTGGCGGTCGGCCGGCGACTGATGAGTACCGACCTAGACGAGGCGGTCGAAGACGCCGCAGCCAACACAGCCGGCCAGGTCAACAGCGAAGGGCTCGACGGGCAGATCGAGTACCTCGTTGGACAGCTCGGCTCCGCAGCAGCGCAGGGGATCATCGAAGGCGCCGCCTGCCGCGGCAGGGAGCCGGCACCATGAAGCGAACCATTCCCTACACCTGGCGGGTCGGCGTGGACAACGCTTTCGGGTATCTGACCCGCCCGGATGGGCGGGCGCACCTGGCGGAGTCCCGCAGGTTCCTCGCGGACCTCGGGATCGCCGTCAGTCTCGACGACGGATCGGTCCTGCTCACCGCCGCCACGGGATCGAGCACCTGGCAGCCGCTCCCACCCGGACGGGCGTGCGAGGTGGCCGGCATTCCCGGCCCTGCCGTCGACGGTGAAGCAGAGACCGCCCGGCGCCTGGACCCGTTCCATGTCGAGCGGCAAACCAGCGGCACCTTCAACGCGATCGTAGCGGTCGCCGGCGAGCGGCGCCTACCGTGCGGTCACGCGCTTCGGGCGTGGCGGGCCGGGCTATGGGATGGCACCTTCGACGGTGCCTACCTCGAAGCGCCCGAGACGTTCGCCGCGTCAGTCCTCGAGCAGATGGCCGCCACCGAAGCGGCGCTCACGGACGCGATCGGCGAGCAGCTCGCCCAAGACGCGATGCTCGACCCGGCCAGCATCCAGCACCAGCAGATGATGAGCGACACCGGCTGGCAGACCACGCTCGCCAAGATCCACAGCCGGGCACACGAGATGACCGCTGTGATCGCGCAGCGTCGCCAGTCGCACCTTGACGCCGCGCTCACCGCCGGCTCCCAGCTCGCGCTCATCTAGCCCGAGCCAACGGCCGCCACGCGGCCCGTCACAGAGAAGGAGACAACATGGCCCGTTTCAGGTCCATTCACCTGTTCTCAGGTGGAGGCGGAGACCTCCAGGCCGTCGAGATGATCGGCGGCTACGGAGTGCTTGCCGCAAACCACTGGACATGCGCAATCGAGAACAGCGGAAACAACTATCCCGATATTGAACATCTCATCGGCGATCTCGCGATCGCCAACCCGCGCAAGCTCGGCGCTGAGATCCGCGACGTGCCGGTGCTCTGCGCCTCCCCTGAGTGCGACGGGTGGAGTCTGTCCCGCAACTACCAAGAGGAGGTAAGCCGCCTCGGACCGTTCGACCCCAAACAGGGAATCGGTCGGTCGCGGGCGACCGTGTACTGCCCTATGAGATTCGCCTCGGCGCTGCCGAACCTGACGACGATCATCATGGAGCAGGTCGTTGACATGGTGCGTCAAGCACGCGACTTCGCGCGCTACGTTCATGAATGGGACAACCTCGGATGGCGGGTTCAAGCGGTCTGCGCGAACAGCGCGATATGGGGGGCGGCACCCCAATCCCGCGACAGGCTCTACCTCCTCGTGACACGACAGAGCGTGCCGGCGCCCGACACGGACTTCCGGCCACTCTGTTACTGCGCCCGCTGTGAAACCAGCGTCTACGGAGTCCAAACGTGGAAGGCGAAGACGCTCAAGCGGGCGACCCCCGCAGGGCCGGTCGGCAAGTACGGTCCGCGCACCGGCCAGTATTACTACCGCTGCCCGCTGTGCCACGCGCCGGCCGCCAAGGCCGCTATCTCTCCCTACATCATCCCCGCGGCAGCCGCCGTCAATTGGCAGCTGCGGGGCACCCGAATCGCCGACCGGGAGGAACCGCTTGCGCCCACGACGATGCGGCGGATCGAAGTCGGGCTGCTCAGGCGGAAATGAAGAACACCTCGCTCGCCTGTCGCGGCTGAACGATCCGGGCCGCGATCAGCCCGCGCCGCTGTGGCTGCCCTGGCCGACCCAGACCGCCCGCCAAGACATGGCGCTCGTCGCTCCACCCGACGACGCGATGCAGGTGACGCTCCGCCGCCACGCCGACACCGCACCGATTACCGACCCGTGGCAAACGGTGTGCGGCTCGGGCAACCACCTGGGGATGCTGACCGGGCCGCCGCGGTCGGGGATGCTGGTGCAGGCCGCCGGGCACACCTTCGAGCGGGAGGGCTACGCGCGGGCGTGGGACCTGGGAAACCCCGCTCCCGTCGTCAGCGGCACTCTGGACAAGGCGGTAGTCGTCGACCCCGACACGCTCACACCAATTCCGGGGGAGGCGTTCGCGGTCGCCAATTTCGGGACAGACCGCGGTGGGCATGTGCGGGACGCAACCGAACAGCCGATGGGCACGATCACCGGCGGCGGCAAGTACGGAATCAGCCAACAGGCCGTGCTCCGGGTGCCGAGGGAGGCGATCATCGCCAGCTACTACGGCGGGTCGATCGTCACAGCCGACAGCGGCCGCTACCCGTTCAGAACGCAGACCGGCGCTGACCGCCACTCACTGATCGAGCCGCCTGACGCCGCGCTCGTTCGTGCCGGAGGAACCCGACAGGCCGACTATGTGCCGGCGCACCAGCACCCAGCGCCGACCAGGATGCCAGCTGAGAACTACGGTGCGCTGCGCCCAAACGGTGAACTTCCATATGACATCGGCGACGCCGAGTTTCGGATGATTACCCCCGAGGAGTGCGCGCGGGTGATGGGCATTCACCAGCGGCTTGTGCCGCACCAGGACGGCACCTTCGAGGTGATCCCCTACACACTCACCGGCACCAAGCGCGACCGGGTACGGCTCGCGGGCAACAGCCTCACGCCCGGCGTCGAGGCCGAACTTCTCGACCGTGCGCTCACCGCGCAGGGAGTGTGACAAACGAGATACCCACGAAAGGAGGCCAGTGAACAACAGCAACCCACAACAACAACTCGGTCTGCTGCCCAGCGAAGCGCAGGAACTGGTCAGGCGCGCACATCAGCGCGCCGAGATCCGGACAGCGGCAACACCGCGCGTGGACTACCAGGCGCTCAACCGGATGATGCGACGCCAACGCGCTGCGCTCACCCGCGCCGTCAATAGCGGCGATCCGGAGCGCGTCGTCATCGCCTGCCGCGATGCCGTGCGCGCATGGAACGAGCCCGGCTGCCTGTGGCCCGATGAATGGTCGCACTGGCAGAGGGCGCTCGACGATGCGTTGCCGTTTCACCATCAAGTGTCGCTCGCTGACCTAGCCGACTAGGCGCACAGAGCGAACCGGGCCGCGCGAAAGCGCGGCCCGACCCAACGATCGCGCGCCGGAGATGAACTCCGGGCGTCACACAAACGAAAGGAGCGTCATGCCACGGTACGACGCCGCTTCCATTGTCGGCCAAATGGCCGGCCTAGACGAGTCCGAGAGCACACCAGTCACTCCCGAGCGACTGGCCGCGAGCTTTTGCACAGCCGCCGTCGCACGGGGTCTCATCGCAGACCCAGGCACCAGCACCACCCCGGAGGGCACCATCATCTCCCGCGGATTCTGCGGATACAACGGCCAGCGCAGCGAGGACTTCTCGTCAGCGGCTTCGACGACGGCTACGACTTCATGGGGAACCTCAAGTCAGCCGGATGGCGCTCCCTTGCCTCTAAGGGAGACTGGCCCTACATCGTTTACATGCGTTGGCCCGCGACCGCTGACACCAAAGAGGCCATCGCCGAATACTGCGAGGGCGACCTGACCGTCTGGCAGTTCGAGAACCACCAGCAGGCCAAGACGTTCTACGCCACCCTGAGCGACCGCCCGTAGACCCGCGCCCCTCGCGCGGCACCGTCCCGTCGCCGGCCGACTGGACCGGGCAGCCGCAGCCGCGCCACTGAGCGCGGCATTCATCTTGCCCGCGGCGTCCACGTCGCGGACAGGGCACCGGGCCAACGCGCCCGGCGTCACCGTCGCGCGCCATCGCGCGTGACAAACACGCCCCGCTCCCAAACAGGGGGGCGCCGGCGGTACACACACCAACAAGTGGGTGCCGCGCGGCGGCACCCCGACACGAAAGGAGGGCCGTATGGCCCCTCGACCAACATGGAGCGGAGCGCTTCAGATCAACGGACCGCTCCAGGCGCACGTGTCGCTCACTAAGGGCACGGAGAGCTACCGAGGCAAGGAGGGACTGACAGAGCTGTGCTCCTGTCACCAAAAGCCGTTCACCCGCAAGACCGTCTGCGTGGAGGGCTTCACCCGGCTCACCGCCGAGATGGAGAAAGCCGGCGAAACCGACGGAACAACAAACATGGTGAAGGGCGTCCTCACGGGAGAGGATGAGGAGACCTACACGGCTCTCTCGGAAGAACAGCTACAGGCGATCGAAAACGCCGGCACCTCCGACACCATCACGATCGCCGCGATTCTCAACCCCGAGGAAATCCCAATCGAGCGGACCTCCGGCTTCTACTACCTCACCCACAACAAGAAGGTGAAGGGATCGAAGCGGACGGTGAAGCTGCTCCATCAGTCGCTCGCCAAGCCGGGGAAGATCGCGGTCGCGCGGTGGGCACCAAAGGGCCGAGAAATGCTCATCCTCATCCGGCCGCTGGACAACCGACTCGTTGCGAGCGTCGTGCTGTACGAGTCGGAGGTGCGAGACCACACGCCATTCGAGCTGGACCCCGAAATCGAGGTCGCACCCGAGGAAGTCGATCTCGCCGTGCAGCTTCTCGCACGGCTCCCGAGCGAGTTCGATTTTGACAGCGCTGCCGACCAGGCAGTCGCGGTACGCCAGCAGGCGATCGACGCCGCACGGCAAGGCAAGCCCATCCCGACCCAGGCACCGGCGAAGCCGGCCGAGGAAGAACCGGACCTGATGTCCGTCCTTCGCGCCGCCGTGGAGGCCGGCCCCGCAGCAGACGAGCGCGAGCTCGCCGCCACCGCCAACTAGCCAATCCACCACGGCGCACAACGCCGCGCGGCGATCCACGGGGACGCCGCGCGGCAGGCGCCCCCATAGGAAAGGAGCAACCGCGTGCTACCAGCACCCATGTTGGCAAAGGCAGCCGCCCGCGTCCCCACCGGGGAGCAATGGTGGATGGAGCCAAAGTACGACGGCTGGCGGATTCTCAGCGGAATCCTCGGCGGGGTAGTGATGTGCACCCGCACCGGAAACCGCGTCACCCAGGTTCCCTACACCGAACAAACGCTGCTCGACCACTTCCCAGCCGGAACGATCCTCGACGGCGAGATCGTTGATCTCGCCACCTCCAGACAGTGGAACCGCACACAATCAATCCTGTCCAAAACCAGCGGCAACTACCGCCACCGTCCGACCCAGAAGGACCCGCCGCTCACCTACGTCCTGTTCGACGTCCTCCAAGCACGCGAAACGGACGTGCGGGGACGGCCGCTGAGCGAGCGGCGCGCGATCCTCGAGGAACTGTGCGCAGGACTCGAAGACGGGCCGGTCACACTGATCCCAACACAGGCACCATCGGACCAGGGGATGCAGGCGCTCGTTGACCTCGGCTTCGAGGGGGTCGTATGCAAGCGCCGGGACAGCATCTACCGCTGCGGAGCCCGCAACGGCGGATGGCTGAAGGTCAAGCCGAAGGAAACCGTGGACGTCGAGTTCATCGGCATCTACGAGCCCGAGCCCGGCAGCAAGTACGCGCCCATGATCGAAGGCGAGCCGCAGCCGTGGGCCGCTGGCGGCGTCCGGTTTCGTGTACGCCACGAAGACGGCCGTGAGTGCGAGGGCCGCGCCGCCGGCATGGACGACCAGCTGCGCCGAGAACTATGGGAGCGCCCCGAGGACTTCCACGGCTGCGTCGTTGAACTCGTCCATTGGGGAGTGCAGGACAGCGGCGCGCTGCGCTTCCCCCAGGTCAGGCGGCTGAGATCCCGACATGACAAGGCACCGGCGCCGATACCTGCGACCGCCGCCACCAAACCCAAGCGCCGGGAACGCAACACGACCAACAAACCCTGGATGCGCAACTACGGGGCGATGGGACCCGACAACCTGCGGACCAGCATCGCAAGCCTCACCGAACGCTCCGGCGAGGCGTATGAACGCTGCATAACCGCCGGCGGAGACCCTGCCGCGCACCTAGCCGCGGCGCTCGCCGCCGCCGAGAAAAAGCAACTCGTCATCTAGCCGCGCGGGGAAACCACCGCGCCGCACGCGCCCACCAACAGGCGCCCGACTCACCGGCTGCGCGTGCCATGCGGCGCGCGCAGCCGGCCGCTGCCCAGCAGCGAAAGGAGATTCAGTTAATGGAAGACACCAATTTCACACACGGCTACGTGGTAGAAGGCTGGCGCCGCGATGGAGGACAAGCCGCCGGCCCGTACCCAGCGAGGCTCGGCGCGCGATGGAACGGCTATGCCACCCCGTACTTCGATCGCGCGACCGTAGAACGAGTCATCACCGAGCACAACACGCTGCTCGCCGCGATGCCCGCCGAGCGGCGCCTGGGGCTCTACCGCTTCGCCTGGGATGGCGACACGATCCTCGTATCGCTGATCGCGCGGCCGGGCAGCGCGAGTGCGGAAGAAGCCGACCGTCCCAGTCGGATCACCCCAACCAACATTGACGGTGCACCGCACTGGTGCTTCGGGTTCGGGTGGCGCTGGGAAGAAGTGACAATGAACGGCGGGGCGCTGCCCCCCGAGCCCGCCAGCGAGCAGGAAACCGCGAACCGCGCGGCAGCGGAGAGGGTGCGCGAGATGGCCGAGACGCTGCGGCTCGACCCCCGCTCCACATGCCGCCTGCCCGACGACAGCAGCCACACACCGCTCATCGCCAACGTGGACGCGCGAGGCGATGTGCCCGTGGGCAGCGTTGTGGTCGGCACAGACGGAACGATCCGGCTACAGCTCGACTACCGAGCGGCTTTCCCCGGCGACGCACCCAGCGTGCGGCCGCGGCTATGAAGTTCCTGCTCGGCACCCACGAGACCTCCTGGTTGGCGAGGGTCGAGGTGCCGCTGTTCATCTCCCACCGGCGGCTGCGCAAGCGTGCGCGCCTCCCCGTCGCCATCTGTGACTGGGCGCTCGACTCGGGCGGCTTTACCGAGCTCAACCTCTACGGTGGCTGGCGCACCAGCGTCAGCGAGTACGTCGAGGCGGTCCAGCGCTACAGCGAGGAAATCGGGCGGCTGCTATGGGCCGCGCCGATGGACTGGATGTGCGAGCCGTTCATGCTCGCCAATACCGGGCTGAGCGTCCGTGAGCACCAGCAGCGCACCATCGTCAATTACCTCGAACTGCGCAGCTGCGCCCCGACGCTCCCGTACATTCCCGTCCTTCAAGGCTGGACGCAGAAGGACTATCTGTGCTGCATCGAGCTATATCAGAGCGCCGGGGTGAACCTGACCGAGGCGCCCATAGTCGGCGTCGGCTCGGTCTGCCGCCGGCAAAACATTCCCGAGATCGGACGGATCATGCTGATGTTGGCGCAAGCCGGAATCCGCACCCACGGTTTCGGGGTCAAGAAGGCCGGCGTCGAGCGCTACGGCAGGCTGCTCACATCAGCCGACTCGATGGCCTGGAGCTACAACGCGCGGCACGCGCCGCCGCTGCCCGGATGCACCCACAAGCGCTGCTCTAACTGCCTGCGCTACGCGCTCAGGTGGCGCCGCCAACTCCTCGCCCGCGAGGACTGGCTCGAACTCGACCTCGGGCTCGCCGCGTAAGACCCGATCCGCGGCCGCTGCCTAACCCGCAGCGGGCGATTACACGAGGCCCGCCAAACGGCGGGCGAAACCTCCACTCAAGGAGCAGAGAAAGTGAACACCCTACGCCGCCCGGTGCGGCTCATCGCGCCCGGTATCTACACGACATTCGATGGCGAATACCGCATCGAGAACATTCGGATCGCCACCGGTGCCCCCGACCAGGAGAACACCTGGGGGCTCTACCTACAACACGAGCCCGGTGTAACCCCGGACACGCTCGACCAGCGTGCGGCCTGGATCAGTGACCACGACACGCTCGACGGCGCGATCCGAGCGCTCGCCGAGATCAAGGGCGAGAGCGAAGTCAGCACGTGCCTCAAGGAATGCCAGGTGGTGCCGGTCCAAGCGTGCGATCTTCGCCCCGGCCAACTCGTGGACCTCGAGGAGGACCCATTCGCCGACCCGCTAAGCGATCACCGCCGCTACGAGTGGGAATTCATGGAAGTGATGGAGGTCGTGCGAGAGAGCGGCACCTGCGTTCGCGTCGACTTTGACGACGACTCGATCGGATTCCCCGCCGACCACGTTCTCACAGTTCTCAACACCCGCACCGCATGACTGAAAGCTGCACCATTAACGAGATAGTGCTGTTGCGCGGCGCGACCCTGCTGCGCGCGGACACCCTGGAGCCGATCGCCACGCTCCACGAGGACGGACAGTGGCGCAACCCGCAAGGAATCGTCACCGACACGATCGGCGTGCCCCGCACTGAAGCAAAGGCGATAGTCACAAGCAAGGCCGCAGCCGAAGCAAACCGCGAGCACGACCAGGCGTGGATCGCCGAGCAGCTTGAGCGAGTCGCCGAGATTGCACGAACCCAACACGACCTGACCGTAGATGACTGCTGGCGGGTGCTCACAATGTCGCCTCGCAAGCCGAACTTGATGAGTTCGCTGATGGTCGCCGCCCAACATCGCGGTCTGATCGAGAAGACCTCGGCGCACCGCCGCTCCGTCAGACCAATCAACGGCGGGCGCACCGTCCGGGTCTGGCGTTGCCGCATCTACCAGCCCCAACCGTAATCCCAACCAGCGGACGCGCCAAATGCGCGCGCCGCCAACAAAGAGAGGTGACATAAATGAGCACACAGAAGCTCACGCTGACCCCTGCCTCGATAACGAGAACGATCCGCCCGTTCGTATCCGATCGGCGAGACGGACCTCCGCCGCTAGACCGCATGACGCAGATACTCCTCCACGTCCCGAGCGAGCCAGAACCCGACCGAGTCGGGACCTGCCGGGCGCGCACCATCCCTGACCGCAAGGAGCGGGCGGGGTGAGCGTCTTCTGGCAAATAAGTGAAGGTGACGCACAACAACAACTAGGCGAGATGCCGGACGAGTCGGTGCAGTGCTGCATCACCTCGCCGCCCTACTACGGTCTGCGTGACTACGGCGTCGCGGGACAAATCGGGCTTGAGGAGACTCCCGAGGAGTACATCGCTTCTCTGGTCTCCGTGTTCCATGAAGTCCGTCGTGTGCTCAGGCCCGACGGGACGCTGTGGCTGAACCTCGGCGACAGCTACGCAACCAGCGGCGGCCACAGATCAACAGCCGGTAGCGGCCTGGTGGGCACCGCTCAACACCTGCGAGGCGCGATCGGAGGGACACGCAGGCCCTACTCACACAAGGCGAAGGATCTACTCGGCATTCCGTGGGCGGTCGCGTTCGCGCTGCGCGCCGACGGCTGGTGGCTGCGCAGCGAGGTTATCTGGCACAAGCCGAACCCGATGCCGGAGTCCGTGACCGACCGGCCTACCCGATCACACGAGACTGTCTTCCTTCTCAGCAAGTCCGCACGCTACTACTACGACGCTGAGGCGATCCGCGAGGCGGACGCCGGCACCGATCACCGCCGCAGCGTTCTCGAGGGACAGCCGAGCCTTGAGCCGTCAGGCGGTCTCACCACGTCCCACTCTGGCCTGCGGACACTCGCGGGCCGCAACGGATTGGGGCGCAATAAGCGCACCGTCTGGAATGTCGCCACACAGCCGTTCGCGGACGCGCACTTCGCGACCTTCCCACCGAAACTCGTCGAGCCGATGGTCCTGGCCGGTACCGCACCCAGCGCGTGCGATCGATGCGGCGCACCACTCCGCCAGGTCCCAGGCTCCAGCGAAGAACGCCGCAGGCGCACCAGATCACGTCGCATGTGCCAGCACAACGCCTGCGGTCACTGCGTGGTACTGGACCCCTTCGCGGGAACGGGAACAACCGGCCTCGTCGCGCTGCGACACGAACGATCGTTCATCGGTGTCGAGCTAAACCCGAGGTACGCCACGCTCGCTCGCGAGCGAATCTGCGACGACGCGCCGCTGTTCAACACGGCTTTCCACGTCGCGGCGTAATCCCGCGGCTCAAACACCGGCATCACAGGGCACCGTGGGCATCGGCCGGACAGTCACATTAACCATCCAGAACGGAGGGATCAGCATGTCCCAATTGATTTACGAGGTGTTGAACGTGCACGTTCACGCCAGCGACGAGACAGTCATCGAGGAGCTGGCGAGCCGCCTCGTCAAAGGTCGCGCGTCACTTACCCCCGACCTGGAAAAAGCGGTGCTCGACGCGCACCACGACGCACGCAGTCTGTTTGACGAATGGCGGTTCTAGCCGCCCGCGCACGAGTCCTCGGCCGAACACGGCCCCGATTCACGAAAGGAGGTGAAATATGTCACCAACCCAGCAAGTTCCCGATAGTGCTCTACCGCCGGCTGTACCGCAGGGCCGTCGTGCAACCGCGGCGTCCAAGAGGCGCCCGCGAAAGATCAAGGCGCTCCGGGAACTGAATCCCGAGCAGGAAGCGGCAGTAACGCATCCGCCGGGAATGATTCTCGTGATCGCCGGAGCGGGAAGCGGCAAGACACGGGTCCTCACCCGGCGCGGCGCATTCCTGATCGAGTTGCGCGGCGTAGACCCCGAGAGCCTTCTGTTCATCACGTTGACGAACAAGGCGGCACGGGAGATGGTCGAGCGGCTGCACAAGCTGTGCGGCCCGGCCGCGGAGCGGATTCACGCCGGCACGTTCCACTCGATGTGCGCCGGGGTGCTCCGCACACACGCGAAGCTGGTGGGGCGTACCTCGCAGTTCTCGATCTACGACAAGGACGAAGCGCAGCGGGTAGTCGCCAGGCGCCTCACGCGAGCGGAGAAGTCGCTCGTGAAGCCGGTCAAGGTACAGCGCCAGATATCTGCCGCGAAGAACCACGACGTAACTGTGGAGCGGTATGCCTCGTTCGCGACGGACCCGACGAGCCGTCTGATCGCGCGGGTGTGGCGTGAATACGAAGAGGAGCTACGGCGGGCGGACGCACTGGACTTTGACGACCTGTTGTTGCGAACCGTGCGGCTGTTGCGGTCCTACCCCGACATTCGCAGGGCCTACCAGGAAAAGTGGCCGCACATCCTCGTGGATGAGTATCAGGACACCAACCCGATTCAGGCGCGGCTCCTGCGGTTGCTCGCGAGCGATGACCTGTTCGTCGTGGGGGATGACCGGCAGGTGATTTACGGGTTCAGGTTGGCCAACGTGCGGCTGATCCTCGACTTCGACAAGGAATACAAGGACGCCACGGTCTTCACGCTGGAAAGGAACTACCGCAGCTCCCCGAGGATCCTCGACGCCGCGAACAACCTAATTGCCAACAACACCGTCCAGAGCGATATGAGGCTCGTGCCCGACGAGGAAAACGAGGAAGGTCCCGCCATTGTTGTTCGCCCCTCGGCGACGGACATCGAGGAGGCGCGTTGGATCGCCTCCCGCATCCAGCGTTACATCGCCAGCGGGGTCAACGAGCGAGACATCGCTGTCCTCGGACGTGGCCGCAAAGTCGTTGAAGGCGTCGAGCACGCGCTCGCCGCGGCGGGCATCAGCTACCAGCTCGTCGGGTCGCACGGCTACTTCAAGCGTCCCGAGGTCAGGGCGGCGCTCGCGCATCTGCGGTTGATCGTGAACCCGCGCAACGAGGAGGCGTTCGCGACCGCGCTAGGGATACGCCCCCAGGTCGGCGATAAGACGATCGCGAAGATCGTCGCCTACGCTGGCCGGCACCGCTTGTCGCTGTTGGAGGCATCAACGGCCGTTGACCTCATTGGCGGCGTCGATAGGGAGGGCCGTGAGAACGTCAGGCAGTTCGCCTACGACATGCTGGCGTTCCGTCGCAGGGCGAGAGAAATCTCGGTAAGCGAGCTGACGCACGAGGTGATCCGAATGCCGCTCGGCGTCGCTGACTCACTCGCTCGCGAGGACGATGGCGAACAGCGCTTTGCGCGGCTAGAAGCGCTGCGAGAGGCGGCCCGAACCTACGAGCGCCAGACCGATAACCCCACCCTCGCGGGTTGGCTGCAGGACGCGACGCTCGCGGGTCGTGATGACCTGTCACACCCCGAGAGTGATCGCGGGAGAGTGACCCTCGGCACGATCCACGCGATCAAGGGTCTGGAATGGGCGATCGTGATCGCCGCCGGGTTTGACCGGCGTCTGATCCCGTCGTTCTACGCGCGGACACCCGCAGCGCTCGAAGAGGAGCGTCGCATGGCGTTCGTGCTTTTCACTCGCACCATCAAAGAGCTGATCCTCTCCTACGCCGCGACGCGGGAAGGACGGCCGTCCGGCCCTAGCCGCTTCATTTCCGAGGCGCTGAAGCCGCCCGGCGACAAGCTCGAGCAGGCGCCACGCACGAGCACGGCGCGAGCGCCGGCACTCAACACCCCTAACGGCGGGGAAGTCCGCCCATATCGGCCAGCAGAACCGGGACGTATCGCGTCCCGGGACATGAGACACGGCCGCAATCACTGAAAGGAACGCTAATGACGGATACACACCTGCCGGACTTTCCGATGCAGAGTCACGAGGCAGCACTCCCGTATCTGCGCCGGCCTTACCTCGCCAGCCAGGTTTACGCGAAGATCCAGTCGGTACCCAAGAACGAGCACGCCCCGTGCACCGTCGTCTTGTACTCGATCGGCGAGACGATGATGGACCGCTTCAATCTCTTCTGCGGCAGCGACTGGACTCACGAGTTCGAGACGCTGACGGAAACCAAGAGCCCCGGCCAGAAACCCTGGTGGTACTGCAAGGTCAGGGCAACGATAACCGCGCTCGGCAAGCCCGAGACCGATATCGGGGACGGCTACGGGCCGACCCAGGCCGCCGCCGAGATGAACGCCAGAGCACAGGCCGGCAAGCGAGCGGCCCGCTGGCACGGCCCCGGCCAATGCCTCTACGCCGCCGACGAGATCCTGATGTGGCGCGACGGAGACGGCGAGGACCGCCTGCGCATCCCCAAGGCCGGCAACGACCGCTTCGAGAGCCCGTTCTTCGATCAGCAGGGGATAGGCCAAAAATACTGCCGAGGCCGCTACGACGCATGGCTGAAAAGAGACGGGGAAGCCGTGTATGGCGAACCGCTCGATCATCTCGCAATCGCCGTGGCGATCCAGGCGAGACCGACGGTGCTCGCCGTGGCCATCCCCAACGGCGTGAGGCCCGAGTCACGAGCGGTC
Source organism: uncultured Solirubrobacterales bacterium (assembly GCA_963771915.1). Taxonomy (GTDB): domain Bacteria; phylum Actinomycetota; class Thermoleophilia; order Solirubrobacterales; family Solirubrobacteraceae; genus Palsa-744. The sequence continues at coordinate 2,502,313 of CAVYVD010000001.1, forward strand.
GCACACGCCGCTAACGGGAACGGTTCCACCCCGACCCCGATTGAGGCACCCACCGCAGCGGCGGTGGCAGAGCCCAACGGTTCACAACCGGTGCTCGTAGCTGCGCCGGTCGCGAAGGAGTGGCCGCCGATGCCCGACCACCCCGCGCCGCCGGCAGCGTTGGAGGCCGCGCAGCAGGCCGGATACGGAGAGCCAGTCGCGAGACTGCTCACGAACCTTGCGCGCGGGGAAGGCAAGGATGCCAAGTTCGGTGACGCTCAACTGCAGGCAGTCGCGAACTGGATCACTGTTCTCGGCGAACTCGAGGTCGCAGAAGACGTGATCGTGAAGGCGATCACGCACAACGCAACCAAGAAAACCAGCCAGGAGCGCCGCCAAGCGAAGTTCGTGAAGTGGCTCTCAGAAAAGGCGTCAGGCGAAGCCGACGCGAAAGGCCAGGAGCCCGAGTCTGACTCCGAGGCGCCTGCCGCGCAAACAGACTCCCAGCCGGCTGCCGCCACCAACGGCGATGGCAGTGACAACAGTCAGCTCGAGGCAGGCCGCGCGCTCGCGGAGTTGCGCCAGGCCAAGACAGACCACGAATACAGCGACCGGACGGTGACACGCATCGCGGCGCTCGCGACCGGCGTTGGACCGAAGGCCCGCGTCGATTGGCCGAAAGTGCCGCCCGAGACGCTGACCGTGCTCGCAGAGCTCCTGCGCAGCGCCGGGTCGCTCGGCTGGAAGAACGACCAGCTCGACCAGGAAGTCCTCAAGTACCACAACAGCGCCCAACAGACCAGCGCCGCCGGACGCTTCTCGGCGTTCGCGAACTACCTGACTGACCTCGCCGAAACGCGGGGGATGGCGCAGGACAACGCAGTCGAGGTCGGGTGAGCGCCGGGGAACTCCGCGAGGACCACGGCCACCACACCCAAGCACGATCGTCTTCGCGGAGGACAGCAACAACGGTGGCTGGGCGCGCTGCCCCCGATAGGAAAACGCACGGGGGGAAGAGGCACTGCACAGCGACAAGAGGGTGTGCAGCAGTTCGAGGCACGGCAGGTCGGCAACAGCCGGCGCGTCGCGGGTCCGCCGGCAGAGGGCGGACCCGCGGCCCACCCGCGCGTCACGCGCGCCCGCACCGGGCGCCGACCAGCAGCAACCAACCAGGCGCGGCGGCAATCACCGCTGCGCACACAGACGAGAAAGGAGCCTCATGGCTGCCAGCAACATCAACCGCGTCGTAATGACCGGCAATCTGACCAAGGACCCCGTCCTGAAGTCGCTTCCGAGCGGCATGGCGATCTGCGAACTACGGGTCGCGTGCAACACCCGCCGCAAGCAGGAAGGTGAGTGGGTCGACAAGCCCAACTACTTCGATGTGAAGGTGTGGGGCGCACAGGGCGAGAACGTCGCGAAGTATCTCACCAAGGGTCGTCCCGTAGCGATCGACGGCCGCCTGGAATGGCGCGAGTGGGAAAACCAGGACGGGACCAAGCGCCAAGCCATCGAGATCATCGCCGACTCGGTGCAGTTCCTCGGCTCTCGCGGAGGCGGTGAGGGCGAGGGGGACCCCGGCGACTACACGATCCCCGAGGACTTGCCCGTGCCCGTCGGCGTCGGAGCGGAAGACCCCGCGGGCGACGTCGACGACGAAGACATCCCGTTCTAGCCCGAGCCAGAACCGCAACCCGCACCGGGCGCCGACTCACCCTCGGCGTCCGGTCGCGGAAACGAACGTAAGGAGACACCATTGGACATCCTCTGTCCCCGCTGCGGTGAGCCGTGGGACCGGGACTACGTGCAGCACGAGATGACCCCTGAAGAACGCGAGGAGCTACTCGCGGGCCAGGGTTGTTGCTCGGATGCCGCATGAACCCGCCCGCAGACTCAGACGCAACAGCAGCATCACGCGCCATCCTCGACCTGTGCCCCGATGACCTAGACGGCGCCGCCATTCTCATGGAGGACATAGGGCTCGAACCGTAACGAGCCACCCACTTGGCCACCGGCACCCAGGCTCACAATGAGTCCGGGTGCCGGCCGATGGCGCACCCTCTCGCGGCCGACTTCGAGCTGTCCCTTTTTTTGCCCTTTTTCGGGGGGGGCAAGTCAGCTTTCCCCGACGGCGGAGCGGGTCGCCCGCGGCGGCGGCAAGCGCCACGATGGGCTGTTTCGCCGTCGATCGGCCCGGGGTGCTCGGCTGCCCCTTTTTTTCGGCTATGGCTTGCCAGGCGGGTTGGACCGACGCCAGAGACTCGTGTCTCAGTGCGCTGAGGCTCAGTGCCGTCGGCGAAGCATCTACGAACTTCTACGGACCTATCCGATCGCTATTGGATATCGGCGTATAACGTCGGATAAGCCTGATAGCCTGGTTGCGTGAACCCGGCCACGAACCCGTACTCGATGGGCGCCGGCAATCCACCGCCCGCACTGACGGGTCGCGAAGACCAGGAGCGGCAGTTCAGGACGTTGCTCGCGCGTCTGCGGGGCGGTTTGAGCGACCGCAGCATGATCGTGTCCGGTCTACGTGGTGTCGGGAAGACCGTTCTCCTCCTCGAGTTCGAGAGTATCGCCAAGGAGGCGGGATGGACTGCACCGCGGCCAATCGAGATCAAGTCGGACACCGACTTCCGCGCCGAGCTCGCCGACGCGGCATACCAAGCCCTATTGGACCTCAGCGCGCGTAAGGCGCTCGGAGACCGCGTGCGATCGTTCACAGGGATGCTGCGAGGCTTCAAGATCGGGGCGAGCGCCGAAGGCAACCTCGACTTCTCCTTCGATCCAGACGTGGTGAGTGGCGTCACCGGCGATCTTGAGCGGGACCTGACCAACCTCTTCGAGGAACTCGGTAAGACGGCCCGTGAGCACGAAACAGGCGTCGTGTTCCTCGTCGATGAGATGCAGTTCCTGGCTCGCGGCGAGCTGGAGGCGTTGGCCGCAGCGATGCACCGGACTTCGCAGACGAAGCTACCCGTGGCCCTGGTAGGCGCGGGCCTGCCACCGCTCCCCGGCCTGATGGTCGACGCGAAGTCCTACGCGGAGCGGCTGTTCGCCTACCCCCGGCTCGGGGCGCTCGGCGATTCAGCAGCCCGCCGGGCGCTGGTTGCTCCCGCTGAGGCGGCAGGCGTCTCCTGGGAGGATGACGCCCTCGCTCAAATCGTTGACGAGTCCGGCTGCTACCCCGCCTTCATCCAGGCTTACGGCAAGGAGGCATGGAATCAAGCACCAGCGTCGCCAATCCGTCTCGCCGACGTACTGGGCGCTGAGCCGCTCATCCACGAACAACTCGACGAGGAATTCTTCCACGTGCGCTTCGAGAAGGCCACAGACCGCGAGCGGGAGTACATGGCGGCGATGGCAGACCTCGGCGAGGGCCCATACCGAACCGCCCAAGTCGCCGAGCGCCTCGGACGCAGCCAGTCCTACACGTCAGCTCCACGAGACTCGCTCATCAAGAAGGGCCTTATCTACAGTCCCGACTACGGCCAGGTGGACTTCACGGTGCCCAAGTTCTCGCCGTTCATGCGCCGCCGCTACCCGCTGCAGGACGTCCGAGGCGGAAAACGCAGAGGCGACCCATGAGCCTGACCCGGCCCACGGCCGCTCCCCTCCCTCCCGGGAGATCGCTGAACTCAACAGGGGGCAAAGCGCCCGAAGCTCCGACAACAGATCGGGGGCGACGGAAAGGATCGCCCGACCATCGGCCAGGATCGACGACGAGCGAGAGTGAGTTGTGCACGAAGACGATAGGCGGCTGCAGACGGTGCGCCGAATACCCCGACAGGCGGTGTCCGGCCTGCGTCCAACGCCGGCGCCGAGCGATGCAGTTGCTCAAGCAAGGCCGCTCCATCGAGGAGGTGGCTGCCGCGATGCGGCTGACCGTACCGCGCGCCGAGCGCTACATCGAAGAAGAGGAACTGGCGCGCGACCTCTCCCTCCACCGCTGCGATCAGGTACCCGCCGAGCGGATACGCACGCTCTATGACCAGCGCCGCGACGAAGACCCAACACTCAGCATCACAAGGATCGCCCGCGCAGCAAAACTCGATCGCGCGGCCGTCTCAGCCGCGCTCGCAGCCGCTGTCATCCACGACGACGACCACACCAATCGCGCCCCCGAAGGACCAAAGGACCACACACTCGTCGGCGTGGAGGTCGCCGCGCGAATCGTGCAGGCACTCGGCTTCGCACCGCACGAAGTCGACGGCCTATAGCAAGCCGTGCCAAGCCGAGCCGCGGGGATGAACCCCTGTGGCCGGCGAACTGCGCCGCGTGAGCGAACGCAAGCGAGCCGCCCGACTTGCCCGGCACTACCGAGACACGGAGCACCTTTCGCTCGGCCAGATCGCGCGGCTGCTCGGTCGCTCACGCGCGACCGTCCGGGAATACCTCTACGACCCGGACGGCTCCAAGGCGCGGCGAGTCAAGGAGCGCTACCGAGGCCGGTGCGGGCACTGCAGCACGCAGACCAGCGGTGCTGGCCCAGGAAACCCAAAGACGCGCTGCCCCCAATGCGCAGCCCGCGCGGCTGCGAAGTGGGACAGGCCGCGCATCGAAGCCGCGATGCGAGCATGGCGCCAACGCCACGGCCGACCTGCTACCACGACCGACCTCAGCCGAGCATACGCCCGCAAGCGAGCACCGCACGACGGCGGCGCCCGACTCGACCGCCTGCACGATGGATGGGAGGGAGGACCCTGGCCGGCCGCGAGCGTCGTTCAATACCACTTCGGCACGGTGCGGCTCGCCAACGATGCGGCCCTACGGGACCACACCTAAGCCCGCAGTCCCCACTCGGTCCAGCATCGACGCCTCCAGATCAAGGCAGGACGAGACGTCGAGCGAGTCTCGGCTTACCCCGCACTTTTGGGCGGGCTGCGCGCCCGCTATGTCGATGGGCTTCTAGCTAGGACCGCGCTCGAAGCTGAACTCCCGGGACTGGCTCGGTTCAGCTGGTCCGGCGCTCATCGTTCGAGAAGACGTCGTGTAGCTGGCGGTCGCGACTGGCTGCGGCTCCCGCGCGCGCGACCTGGCGGCCCTCGATCCTTCAATGCCGAACTCGGCGGACACAGCCTCAGACCGCGCGACCCTATGGCTACGTCGTTTCGCGGCGTCTGGTCGCCGGCTTCGCTCACTGTGGATCCTCTGCGCGCGCCCCAAAAGCGCTGCTTGGAGGCCGTTGCCTTCTTCATCCGGTGGCGTGCTCGAGCTGGAGCTCGAGCTCGACGAGCGGCTGGTAGCTACACGCGGGTGACGGGTCGGGTGATGCGTGACTACAGCGTGGACCGACAGCGTGCCGACCGTCGCGAGTCCGACCACGACGGCCACCTTCGCTGCGCCGCTACCGAGCACGGCCCATCCTCCGCCCGTGGCGGTCGCGGAGCTCGCGACCGTGCCGCTCGCAACGGTCCCGGTTGTCTGCGCGCTCGCCGCGACACCGGCACCATGCGGAGCGAACAGCTTATGCAGGTGCGCCAGCAAGGCGCCCAAGTCGTGGCCGACAGGCGCCAGCGGCAACCCGAACGGTGGCAGCACGGCCGCCAGTCCACGCAGCCCCATCACATACCGCTTGCAGCTCGCGCACTCGCCGACGTGCTCGGCTATGCGCTCATGGTCCGGGCTCTCCTCGCTCATCAGACCAAGCGCGAATGACCGCAGCGCTCTGGCCCACTCGTCATCACCGCAGCCGCGGCTATCCATCCCGGCGATGATCCCGCCGATCTTCTTCATCGTGCGGTCCATCACTTTCTCGAACGCTGACGCCTCGATCCCGAGAATCCGTGCGGCTTCCGGCCGCGTGTAGCCCTGCAGAACGCAGAGCGTCACGGCGTTACGTTGCACATCGGTCAGCCGGTCCTTCAGCCGCTCGATGAGCCGTTCGATCTTGTGCTGGTCATCGACCCGCTCCGCGAGATCAACCTCCACGGCATGGCTCTCCACGTCCGCGTCGGCGTGCATAGCCTCGTTGCGCTGCCGGTAAATGTCGATCGCCCGCTTGGAAGTGATATCGACCAAAAGACCGGCCAGATTCTCCACGCGCCGACTCTGCGCGATGGCCTGGCAGACACCGTGCCACGCTTGGTTGTACGCCGCTTCCAGGTCGATCCGATCCAGCCGCACGCTGCGCGCAAACATACGGCTCCCGACCGAGCGCAGCACGACCTCCTTCAACGCTTCGTAATTGGCGTTCGCGACCATCTCCGCCTGCTGCCTGGGCGATTGATGAGGTCGCGCCCGAACGCTCACGAGCTTCCCTTCTCAGAGCACAATCTCGACGCAGCTTGCGCATGCCATGAGGAGCGCGACGAGGACTGAGCCATATCTACTCGTCGGGTTGAGGTGCTCATTGCCCCCCAACCAGATTGCCGCACTCAGACCTACCAATGGCATCCCACGGACAGCATCTTTGGCCATACGGCCATGGTCTCAGCGTCTTTTAGACGATAATACATGGGGCGAGATGGGAAATGCACCAGATATACGGGCAGCGCAGGAGTCTGACGCAGCTGCGATTGCGGTGATCTATAACGAGGGGATCAGCGAACGTCAAGCGACCTTCGAGACCGACCTTCGCCTGGCATCTGACTTCCTGACCCGCATAGCATCTGATCGCTACCCACTCCTAGTAGCCGAGATCGACCAACAGATCGTCGGCTGGGCAGGGATAGGACCCTACAGCGAACGCCCAGCCTACGCAGGCGTCGCAGAGCTCAGCATATATGTAGCCGGCGCCGCCCGCGGCCATGGCGTGGGCACGGCACTTTGCGAGCGGCTTGCCGACGAGGCAGAAGACCGCGGATTTTATAAGCTACTAGGAAAGCTGTTTCCTAACAATTTGCCTTGCGTCAAACTGGTTAGCCGCTGTGGCTTCCAGACGGTTGGCCTGCATCGCCGGCATGGTCGCCTGGACGGTCAATGGCGTGATGTACTGCTAGTCGAGCGATTGCTAGGGGATGCTCATTCAAGCGCGGAGGTCGATTAACGGATAACCCCGCTGGCGACACTCGCGTTTATAGAGGCTCGACGACGTATTCACCATCAGTCTGCTCATGCGACGCGCGAGCCGGTCGCCACCGCTCAAATGGCCGCGGTAGCCACCAGCTCCACTCTCCGAGCAGCTGCATTGTCGCCGGCACTAGCACCAGCCGCACGAGCGTCGCGTCGATCGCGACGGCTACTGCCGCGCCCAACCCCAGTTCTTTGACCGTCGGCATGCCCGTCCCAATGAACACCGCGAACACGCACACTAGGATGAGCGCAGCGCTGCTGATCGTCTGAGCGCTCGCCGCAAGGCCTTGTGCGACCGCACCGCGCGCATCGCCTGAGCCCAGCCATCGCTCCTTTATGCGCGAGAGCAGGAACACCTCGTAATCCATTGACAACCCAAACACGATCGCCAGAATCAGCGGTGGCGTGAGCGTGTTGAGGTGGCCCAGTGAGCGATAGCCAGTCAGCGAGTCCAACCAGCCCCATTGAAACACGATCACCAGCACACCATAAGCTGCGCCGACCGAGAGCAGGTTCATGACGATCGCCTTGAGCGGCAGGACCAACGACCGCAGCATCACAGCCAACACCAGGAACGCGAGAAGAAGGACAATCATGAGAATTCTTGTTGTGCCCGTTGCAATCGCTCGCTCCTCGTCCAACTGAATCGCTGACGTTCCGCCTACCGCAGCTTTGGCGCCTGTACTTGCCAGCACAACCGATAGCGATTGACGCAGTTCACGCACGAGTCGCGTCGCGGCCGATGACTCGGGGTTAACTGCGGGTACAACCGTGAAGGCGGCGTAGCGACCATCCTTCGACAGGCTCGCAGATCCGACCTGCCGCACATATGCCAGGGTTTTTGCTCGAAGGCGGACGCGGCGAATCAAGATAGCTCGTTGAGCGGCCGATGTACCCGGCGGCATCTGCACAGTGACGTAGCCTGGTCCGAGCGCACCGGGGCCAACGAGACTCGCGGCCTCAACAAATCCGACGCGCGTCGCATCCGTTGCATTCAACTGCTGCAACGCCCCTGTGCTCGTGCGTATATGCAACGCAGGGACGCACAACAAGAGCAAGGCGCCTCCGACAAGTATAATCGCCATGACCGGATGACGCATGACGGTACGCGCCCAGGCAGCCCAGGGGTCTCGCTTATGGTGCCTGCGCTGTCTGCGCAGGCCCGTGAGCCGGTTGACGCTCAATCGCGGTGCGCCGATCAGCGTGATGAGCGCGGGCAACAATGTCACCGATGCGACGACAGAGACAGCGACGGCGAGTATCGCGCCGAGAGCCATGGAGCGAAGCGTCAGACTCGGAATCACCGAGAGCCCAGTCAAACATGCGATCACAGTCGCACCTGAGAAGACCACGGTGGCTCCTGACGTGCGCAAGGCTGTTAGGTGTGCAGTCCGCAGATCGTGCCCGGCATGCAACTCTTGGCGTACACGTGCCAAAATTATAAGCGAATAGTCGACCGCCACCCCAATACCGAGCAGGGACGCCGTGTTCGTGATAAAAATCGACAACGGCATGAGTGACGATAGTGCGTAGATGATTGCTCCGGTCGCGATCACCGAGACGACGCCGAGCGTTATCGGGAGAATTGCCGCCGCGAGCGATCCAAAGATGGCGAGCAGTACAACAAGGACTACAGGGAAACCGACTCGCTCGGCATGGGCAAGCTGGTGCTTGGATGTGGCTGCAAGTCCCGCGCGCAGCGCCCCCTCCCCGAGCAGGTGGATTTCCACGCCTCCGTGCGGCGTGGGAGCGGCGAGGTCGAGCTTCTGCTGGAGGGCTTCCGCGATTTCCTGAGTACGATCTTCCTTGGCACCAACACGAAGTCCCATCACGACAGGTTCTCCGAGCCCGGAGGCAAAACTCGCGAGTTCGCGCGACTGCTTGGGCAACGCTATCCCGTGAACAGTCCGCACGCCACGCTCGACACGGCCGATGGCCGCAGCAAATGCTGCCGGGCTCACATGACCGTGCGGCCAAAGTAGCACCGCTAGGGTCGGGCGATTGATCTGCGGGAAGTCTCGGCGCAGCGTCGCTTCAACCTCCGACGACTGTGAGCCAGAAGCAGCATATCCGCCGGCGATGAGGCGAGCCGATTGGCGAGAAGCAAACGGCATCGTCAATACAAGGACACTCAGCCACACGAGGATAACGACCCGTGGCCGCTCCGACGTGATTCGGTGAAGGTAAGCCAGAGCAGCCATCATGACGGAGGTGGGAAGGGCTCGGCCCGACGAGCGTTACAGAGCCTCGGACGGCTTCTGAATGACGCGATCAACTGGCGGCGGCGCACACGCCACTCCGCTTACTTGCCTGCCCCACGTCTTCGGTGGCGTGCAGCTCGTGGCGGACAGGGGACCGAGGTACTTACCGTAATGGTTGAACCGTCCTGAAATGCTAGGACGGCATCAAATCGAAAGCCGCCGACCGGGCACTTTGGGGGGATGGCTATCCCTATAGGCCGAAAGTGGACCGTCCTGCCGTGACTCTTTCTGGAGTAAAGTAGGTGTTCGGGTCCAATACTGGTGTGCATCCGCACCACTGCCGCATCAGGCGCTCCAGGGACGCTTGGAGTCAATGGGATGACAGTGTTTAGTTCTGCCGCGAAATTGCCAGATGTGCTTTCAAGCAACTCACCTGGGAACACGAGCTGAGCAGAGACGGGTTTTTTGGCATCGGCATAGATCAGTAGCGACGTATGCCCATTTACCGCCTGCCCCATAAATATATGTACTGTGACAGGCTCGGCGACGATTGCTGGGCCAAACGGCACCTCGACCGTTGCGTTGCCAAGCCCCATCAAGGCGTTTGGGGAACACCCGGCGAGCCCGCCGAGATCGAGCTGTCTTACAGTGCATGTAGCCAAGCCGAGGGTGCTAGACCCAAGACTCACTCCAGAAGGCATACGCAGATTGACATCGGTGAGCGGCGAGGGGATTTGGCCAGTGGAATTCGCGATACTGAAGTTGACTAGAATGGTGCTGTTCCCACCGAGCACGTTAGGTGAAAAATGCACGCCGAACTTCGCGGTCTCGCTAGCGCGGGCGGCGCCAGGAAGCATGAGGGCGACTAGGAGAGCTGCACATGAGATAAGGGGAAGTGGACGCATATCGTTGCCGTCGCGCTGCCCTAGAACACCACCGTCCCGGTGATCTTCACCGAGATGGCGTAGTTGTGAGTGCGCTGTACCGTGCCCCGGATGCTAATACCTCGGGTCGAGGCGTGCGCGTATCGGCCGCTGCCGCGAATCGAATGGAGCGTGCCACTGAAGTGCGCCAGCGCGCCCGAGGCATAGAATGGGACTTCTCCCTGGCCGGTCACGGTCCCGCCACTAGGGTGCGCGGTGAATGAGATCGCTGCGCGCGTGGTGTGTTCGTAGGACACGTTGACACGGATCCCCAGCCTGCCCCCCGGCGTCCCGGAGCTGTTGCCTTCCTCGATCAGGAGTCCCGTGTGATGGCTGATGAGGGTGAGATGCGCTGTCTCGTTGACGCTGAGTTGCCGGGCGATGGTCGCGGTGGCATCGGCGGAGCGCACATTGTGCCGAATCGTTGGAGCCCCGAAGGTCCCTGGTGGCACAATTCCCACGTATGCCGCAATCGAAAGATACGGATACGCTACCGCCGCAACAAACACAAATATCCCGGCTCCTGCTAGTGATAGCTGCAGAACGCGCATACACCTCCGCGGCCCACGATGACCCATGGCAAGACCTCCACGACTTTCTTGATTTAGCTGGTGGCTCCAGCATCAGGTGTATAGCCCGATCGATCCCCGGATGTCAAATGTGGGCTGCGTGCCAGGCTGAGATGGCGAAAGCAGTCGCCTGCAACCCCCTCCGCAGCTCAGAAGTCGGCCTGCCCGCACACGCAACATGCTGATGTAGTCGGGCACGGAGTGGCTCGAGTCGGCATGAGTGGGCCGCTCGCGTGGAGGAGCGATCTTTCGCAGGATCGGGCCATAGGACAGCAACCGCACTGCTGTGCCCTTTCGACACGCTCCAGGGAGCCATATGGCGAACGCCGGCCCAGCATGAGGGTAGAGAGTTGGATAGCAGGGCCAACGCTCTATAAGGTGCGAAGCTGAGGGGTCAGCGACCCCATACCGACCGACTAGGAAGGCTGGCGTGGCATCGAAGACTGAGCCACGAGCTGAAGTGCTGGCGACTACGCCAGAGCTATCGCTCGTTCGCGGCGTTGCCCGGGTTACCCGCCGCGGGCCCTACGCAGTCCTGCACGTGAGTGATCCTGGGCGTGTCTTCTCCCCGGAGGTCAAGCGCGAGCTCATGAAGGCCATCGAGCGAGAGTCGGTACCCATGCTGGAGGGCATCGATATTCGTGCCAGCTACTGGGGTCGACGGGCGGACTACTTCGACCAGATCGACGAATGGATTGTCGTCGAACACGAAAATCGGCTTGTTGCTTGGTGCGGTCTGTGCAAGTGGCAGACCAGCCACGGCCGAATCCTGTACTACGACACGCTGGGCGTCATGCCCGGGCATCGGCGAACCGGCCTGGGTGCTTTGCTCGCAATGGAAGCGTGGTTCCGCTACTGGGGTTTCCCTCGCACAATGCCCGTGCCGAGCAAGATGCCAGCATTCGCTCTGCGCACCCAAAGTCCCGTCGTGTACGCACTTTTTCGCCGTTTGATACCGAGGATATGCTACCCCCGTCTGTCGCATCCAAGGGAAGATCTGCCGCCACGCGCGGTCAGGATGCTGACGGCGGCTGTAGAGCGAACAACTCCAGACAAGCGTTTTGATCCTAAAACCGGAGTAGTGTTTGGTGCGGTCGAAGCAGGCTCGCTCTATCACGACCGTCCGCCGCGCTCAGGAGACGCGGATGTCGACGAGTTCTTTGATACCTGTCTCGACATCGCGGCTGGTGACTCGCTGATGGGTGTCGGAGTTCCCTATTGGGGACCTTATATCCCGGGGCTTAGCTGGGCCATGGCGATCTATCTTTACGTCCGGATGCGGGTTGCTCGCTCGCACCCCCGCACACGGAGCCCGTCAGCTATCCACGCGATGTCGGATGGCTTGTCTCAACAAACGTTCGAGGAGGAAAATGAGCACTAACGGCCTGCTCACGCCCGCTCTCTATGACGAGATGTGGTCGCGCAACGCGGACGTCATCGCGCCACGCGAGCAAGACGCACTCCAAGCCTCCCGCATCCTCTGTGCCGGGTGCGGCACTGTTGGCGCGTCTGTTGCTGAGCCGCTCGCGCGAATGGGTATGTGCTCGTTCATCCTCGCCGACCCCGAGCGCTTCGAGCTGAGCAACATGAATCGCCAGATGTGCGTCCTGGCAGACGTGGGTCGGCCGAAGGTCGACGTTGTTGCCGATCGCATCACCGCCATCAATCCGGCGGCCGAGGTGACAGGTATGACGGAGGGTCTGACGCCCCAAAACGTCGCTCAGGCCCTCGACGGCGTTACGATCGTCTTCGAGGGTGTCGATGCATTCGTCTCGCTGTGGGTGAAGTATCTCGTCCATCGCGAAGCGGCTCGACGTCGGATACCGGTGCTCTCCGGGGTGGACTACGGCGGCCAGCCGGTCGTCTACGTGTGGGACTACCGGCGCGACCCCAGGCCGTTCTACGGCAAAGCGACGGAAGAGGACCACCGTGAGGGGAGGGTCCAGGAGGCGCTGGCGTGGCTCGGCTATCGGCAGATGCCCACCGACTTCCTTCCCGTTATCGTTGATCGCCTCAACACCGGTAGCCCGTGGCCGCAGGTTGCCTACTGCGCTGCAGCTCTCGGTGCGCTCGGCAGCCGCACCGTCATCGACATCCTGTGCGGGCGACCGGTCCGAGACATCGTAAAGATCAACCTCCACGATCTTCCTCGCACGACCACGGGGCGGCTCGCGGCACAGGCTCGCCGGCCGCTCGCGGCCGCTCGCGCTCTCGCGTTGGTCCGTGGTCCCCTGCCCTATCGCCCGCGTCGCGACACGTCACGCTCGCTGGCCTGGCCCGAGCTTCCGGAGGGAACCCTTACTGCGCTGAACGCCATGCGCGTCGCCCCATCTGTCCATAACACCCAGCCGTGGCTGCTCAGCGTCACGGATGCGTCGACGATCCAGCTATCCAGCGTCCGCTCGCGCGCGCTCGAGGTCATCGACGCTGGCCTGGAGGGTGCCCACTACAGCCTCGGCTGCAGCATCGAGGCGGCTGCGACCGTGGTCGAGGTGGACTTCGAGCACGTCATGCCGGAGACTCTCGCCCTCGATGGCTCATCAGTCCGCGCGCGCGCAAACGCACTCGTCGGCACCCTCGCCCTCGGCGATCTTCGGACAAGCGAGCTACCGCGCGCGATCGGACTGCTGCGTTGGCGCAGAACCAACCGTGCTCCGTTTGCCACCGACCCGCTTGAGCCCGCCGTTCTGGATCGCCTGACCGACGCGGCAGCCCGCCACCAGCTCGCCGCCAGCTTCCTTACCGACCGCACCGACATCGGGAGGATCGAGGCGCTCACGAGCGACGCGACGATCGCATCGTTGGAGGACGAGGCCGAGCTTGACGAGCTCCTTCGCTGGATCCGCATCGGCCCCAAGCAAGCCACTAGACACGGGGACGGATTCACAGAGCGCACGCTGCAGATCGATCCCGCGACGGCGCGGCTAGTAGCCGTGCTAAAGCGCAGCCTCGGGGCGCGCCGTCTTGCCTCCCGCGCCGGACTTGCCCGCATCATGGCTAAGCAATCCGTCGATGCCGTACGCGCCTCCGGTGCCCTCATGCTGCTCACCCATGAGGACGCCTCCCCCGCGGGCTGCATCAACGCCGGTCGTGGCATGTTCGCCTGCTGGCTCGCCGCTACTGAGCTCAACATTGCCTGGCAGCCGGTAAACCAGGCCCTCGTACTTCAGCGGCGAAGCGACGAGGTTCTCACAGCGTTCGGCGCAGAGCGCCGCTGGCGTGCATTGGCCATTGTCCGACTCGGCCGCGCTCCGCGGCCTGCGCCGCCATCACCACGTCTCCCGCTGAGCGCTATCTGCCGTGACGAGCGAACGTCAGCCCAGCCGGCAGATCAGTTGCTGCAGGCCACGAGCTGAACGGAAGGCCGCGCCTGTGATCCTTGTCGTCGGAGCTACCGGTCAACTGGGCAGCGCAGTCGTCAAACGTCTCGCTGGAGAAGGACACGATGTCCGAGCCTTCGTACGGGAGACATCGGATGACAAGCATCTGCGGCTGCCGGGTGTAGAGCTCGCGATCGGTGACTTGCGCGAGGCCAACTCCCTACAAGAGGCGCTGCGTGGCGCTCAGGCGGTGATCGCCACCGCGAGTGTTGTGTTTCCTAGCGGTGCCTACGATTTCGCCCTCGACGAGGGGCGCGGGTACGAGAACCTGATCGAGGCGGCGAGCAGAGCCGGCGTTGAGCGGCTCGTATTCGTCTCAAACGAGGCCCGGACCTACAGCCGGATCCCCACGATCCGTTACAAGCGCGAGATCGAGCGGAAACTTCGCGCCAGCGCGGTGCCCTACACGATCGTGCGCAGCGCGCCGTTCATGGATGACTACTTCGCGTTGATTGGCAGCGACATTCCGCTACGAGGCGCCCAGGCAGCCACGCTGCGTCGGTCTTTCTGGTTCTCAAAGCACTTCGTGAACCTCACGGGCTCCCTGATCGAGAGGTACGGCATCGCGATGGTGCCGGGCGACCCGCATATCCGCCACTCGTTCATCGCCCTCGATGACGTCGCGCAGTTCCTGATCCGTGCCTGCGCAGCACCGGAGTTGCGCAACCGCCAAATCTCGATCGGTGGCCCGCAGGCGCTGTCGTGGAGCGAGGTAGCTGCGTTGTATGGGCGACTTCTCGGGCGCCCGGTGCGCGCGCTGCGCTCATTGCCAACGCTGAACGCGCTCGGCTCGCTCGCGCTGCGCCCCCTTTCCCCCGCGGCGTCGAACCAGATGGCGCTGCTCTGGCTCGTCGGTAGCTTCAGCATCGAGGTCGTCGACGCTCGGGAGCGCGCTGCGGCGCTCGGCATCCACCTGACTTCGGCCGAGCAGTTCCTTGCCGAGCGCATCGCCGATCCCACACAGCACTGATTCATGGGCAGCCGCAGGTCCGATTGCCAATGAGCACTGAGCGGCGGCGCTGGCACGTCCTCGCCGTAGTGTCAGCGGCCAGCTTCATGGTCTACATGGATGCGACCGTCGTAATCATTGCGTTCCCGAGCCTACAGGCGAGCTTTGGCGAAGCGAGCCGCTCCGGGCTCTCATGGGCCCTTTACGGGTATAGCGTGATCTTCGCGGCGTTTCTTGTGCCGGCGGGGCGGTGGGGCGACATGCTCGGGCGAACACGATCCTTCAATATCGGGTTGATCATCTTTGTCGCAGCTTCTGGCGCGTGTGCATCCGCGCCCTCGGCGCTGATCCTCATTAGCTGCCGTCTCGTACAGGCCGCAGGAGGCGCCCTCCTGGTCCCCAATGCTCAGGCGCTACTGATGCAGGCGTTTCCAAGAACCCAACGAGCCTTTGCCGTGGGCCTCTTCAGCGGCGCCGGTGCCATAGCCGCGGCCGTTGGTCCGTTCATCGGAGGGCTCCTCGTGGATGTCACGAGCTGGCGGCTCGTATTCCTCATTAACCTCCCGGTCGGTTTGGCTGCATTCGCATACGGCCGACGCGCGCTCGGAGGCCGGGACGAGCGACGCCTCGCACTGAGCAGCCCCGACCTCCTCGGGGTGATTCTCCTTACCAGCGCAATAGGAGCGTTGACCCTGGCGCTTACCCAGGGAGCGACGTGGGGATGGAGCAGCGGCCCTGTGCTCGCCTGCCTCGTTGCGAGCACTATTCTCCTTCCACTGTTTGTGTTGCGCTCCTCGCGCCACGCTGCTCCAGTGGTGGAGATCGCCCTGTTTCGCGATCGACAACTTGCGGTAGCCAATGTAGCCTCACTCGTCTTCGCGGCAGCGTTCTTTGGGGTCCTGTTCGCGGGCGTACTGTTCCTGACAACCGTGTGGGGCTATTCGCCACTTCGTACCGGCGTCGGCATGACACCAGCCCCGGCACTAGCGCTGATCACCGCGGTGCTCGGGGGGCGGCTCGCAGACCGCTACGGTCCACGCTGGGTGGTCCTCCCTGGCGCAGCGATTTTTGCCGCCGGTGCCGTGTGGGCATTTGACGCCACCACACTACACCCGAACTATCTCGGCGGCTGGCTTCCAGCGACTATTCTCATCGGCGTCGGTGTGGGCTTGTCTGCGCCCGCACTCAACAGCACGGCGGTCACCGCCTTGTCGGAAGCGCGCTTCGGGGTTGGCAGCGGAGTCAACGGGATGATGCGGCAGCTCGGCGCAGCTTTGGGCGCGGCCGTCATCGTGGCCATTGTTGGCGATCCGGCGCGGAGTACCGCTGTCGCATCGTTCCGCGCCGCATGGGTGTTTGCCGCTTGTGCCGCCGCGGTCACGTTCGTGCTGGGCCTGATGATCCCGCGAACCGCACGTATCGGCATCGACCGTTCTTGAAATCGTCAGCGGAGCCTCGTTAGTGTGCTCGACACCTTGACTACGAGTGAGGAGCTACCGCGATGCCGACAAGTGAGCTGGATCAAGTAAAGGCGGGGGAATTTCTCGCCAAGGCTGTAACAGACTCAGCGGGGGCCTCGGTCGCGATCCTATGTGAGCTCGGGGATCGCCTCGGCCTCTTCAAGAGCATGGCGGGCCAGCCCCCGGCGACGGCTGAGGAGGTCGCCGCGCGCGCCGGTCTCAACGAGCGCTATACGCTTGAGTGGCTTCGTGGCATGCGCGCTGGCGGCTACGTCACCTACAACGCCGACAGCGACAGCTACTTCTTCCCCGACGAGCATGCGGCGGTCCTCGCCGACGAGGCCGGGCCGCTGTTCATCGCTCCCGGCTTTCGCATGTTCCCGCCGGTGATCGAGCATCTCCCCAAGCTCGCCGAGGCCTTCCGACACGGCGGCGGTGTGCCGCAGAGCGCCTACAGTGCCGACTGGTGGGAGAACATGGGCCGCTTCACTGCTGGCTGGTACAAAAACCAGCTCGTCGATGAGTGGATCCCGGCGATCCCGGCGATCATGGCAAAGCTCGAACAGGGTGCGGAGGCCGCCGATATTGGCTGCGGCAGCGGCCGAGCGGTCATCCGGCTTGCTGAAGCGTTTCCCCGCTCTCGGTTCATTGGCTTCGACGTCGTGCCAGAGCAGATACAACTGGCGACCGCAAACGCCGAGCGCGCCGGGGTGAGCGACCGAACGAGCTTCGTCGCGATCGACGCGGCCGATGGCCTTCCGGGCAGCTTCGACCTCATCACGACCTTCGATGCGCTGCACGAGGCAAACGATCCGCGAGCCGTTCTCGCCGCGGTGCGCAGCGCCCTGAAGGACGATGGCGCCTACCTCATGTCGGAGATGAATTGCTGCGACCGCCACGAGGAAAACGTCACACCGCTGCACGCACTCTTCTACACACTCAGCCTCACCTACTGCCTAACGACCGTGATGTCACACGGAGGGGCCGCGCTGGGGACCTGCGGATTGCCCGAGGCCGAGGTTCGCCGCCTATGCGAGGAAGTCGGGTTCTCTTCCGTTGCCCGTCTTGATCCCAATCCAGGTGTGATCAGTGTGGCGAGCGTCGAGAACATCCTCTACGAGATCAAGCCCTAGCAGCCCTCCCCGGCGCACCCGCGCGGGCGGCACACCGCAGCGTCCGCCACCGCCGGTAGCACTGGCTCCTCTGCTCGGCTAGAGATGCGCTGCTGTCGCTTGGGCACGCGCGCCCGTTATGGCGGCGGGCTGCACGTCCTCAAGCGTCCGGGCAAGCTGCTCGATGTCGGTGCGCTCCAGCTCAAGGACGCACGCCTTTAGCCGCTGTCGCGTCGCGGCCGAGGCGGAGGCACTGCTCAGCGCATCGAACTTCGCTTCGGCTGCCTCCCATGTCGTGGGACAGGTGGTGAATCCCTCGTAGTCGTGCTGCTCCCGTTCGACGGTGCGTCCGTCGCGCAGACGGAGGATCACCCGGGAGGGCAGCTGGCGGGGGAAGCGCTCGCTGAATGCGTCCAGCGGCCGGACTGCGACACGGCGCGTGAGTTGCTGGACGTCTTCGCTGGCTATCCTGGCCGCGCTGTACTGCCCCGGCATGACTTCACCGTCAAGCAAGGCAACCGCGACCATGTAGGGGAGCGAGTGGTCGGCTTCCTCCTTGGTGAGAACGCTTGTCTTCTGTCCCTCGTCACCGCCGCCGATGATGCTGAACGCCACGTCGAAGGTGTCGATCTCCACCGCGCGGATGTCAGCCGGGTCGAGTTGATGTTGGGCTCGGAGGAATAGCGCCGCCTCAATCGCTGACTGCGAGTGGATCTCAGCGTTGAAGCGCTTGATGATCGTGCCCATGACCGCCTCCAGACCCTCGCTCGCCCAGTCGATCTCAAATGTCCCGGCGATCGCCTCCATAAATCCCTTGCGGCCCTCGAACACACCCGGCGGTCCGGTGACCCCGCGCTTAGCGAGGAACGCAGCGCGAGTTGCGCCGTAGGCAGCGAAGGGATAGGCGAGACCCTTCCAGTTCGAAAGGGAGGTGCGCGTCACACGAAGGGCGTTGAGAGCAGTGCCGGCGATCGCGAGCGCGTTGGCGGTCGCCTCTGCGTCGAGGCTGAGCGCGCGCGATACGCCGGCGGCGACGGCATAGGCACCCTGGGTGACGTGGTCGAAATACTTGTGTCGTACCGGGGCGACATCACACAAGCGACACTGCACCTGATAGGCGACCGCGAGCGCGGTGAGGAAGTCTGCGCCGCTGGCGCCGGCATACTGGGCTGCGGCGAGGACTGCTGCCAGATTGTCGCTGGGATGGCAGGTCTCGCCCTTGGCCAGGTAGGAGTCGTTGAAGTCCAGGTAGCGGACGAGCGCCGAGTTGTAGAGCGCCGCGTCGTCAGGGGCGGTGCGTCCGCCTCCAACAAGGGAGCACAAGGGGTTTCCCCCGAACTCCTCAATTTCGGCTTTGATCGCGCGAATCGGCGGGCCCTGTTGGGCGCCGATGGCGCAGCCGAGCGAGTCGAGGATCCGGACCTTCAGCGCGCTGCGCGCGTCGAGCGGGACATCGTCCCATGTTGCGCTCGCCGCGAAGGAAGCAAGCTGCTGGGCCATCGTCATGTCAGGCTGCCTCCGGAACGGCGAGCAGCGGCCCGCCGGCGAACTCCGTCAACGGGCGAATCAGCCGGTTGTCGCTAATCTGCTCAAGGATGTGGGCGCTCCAGCCCGGCATCCGTGCGATCGCAAACGTCGAGGAGAGCAGGTTGTCAGGGATTCGCAACTGCTCCATAACGACGGCGGCGTAGAACTCGACGTTGACCTGCAGCGCTCGATCAGGCTTGCGCTGGTGCAGGAGCGTTGCGGCTCTCGCCTCGACCTGTTCGGCGAGCGCGATCCGCTCTCCGCCGAGCTGCTGCGCGAGTTCTCGCAGGAAGATCGCGCGGGGATCTGGGGCGCGGTACACGCGGTGGCCGAAGCCCATCACCCGGTCGCCTTGACGCAGCGTTTGCGCAAGGCAACGATCGATGCGCTCGTCGTTACCGATGTCTTCGAGCATCTGCAGCGCACGGTGGGGCGCACCGCCATGCAGCGGGCCGCTGAGCGCTCCAATCGCGGCGACGGCGGCCGAGCCAAGATCGGCGCCCGTGGAGGTCACCACGCGCGCGGCCAGCGTCCCGGCTCCCATTCCATGATCGGCGGCGAGCATCATGTAGCGCTCGAGCACGCGCGCATGCTTGGAGGCGGGCCGCTGGCCGTGCAGCATGTAGAGGTAGTTCGCTGCTACGCCGAGATCGGGATCGGGCTCGATGATCGGCTGGCCCTGCGCCGCCCGGTAGAGAACGGCGGCGAGCGAAGGCAGCATCGAGCAGATTTGGAGCGTCTGCTCGCGCACCACGTCGGGGTCGAGGTCGAGGATCGGTTCGAGGCCGAGGTGCTCGCTCAGCAGCGAGCAGGCTGAGCGCAGCGCGAGCATCAGGTCGCGATCGGGGTTCCCGAGCCTGGCGACGGAGCCGAGAAGGTCGATGAGCGACTCCGGTAGCTCACGCAGCGTGGCGATGCGCTGGAGGAACTCGGCGTGTGCTGCGGCGTCGGGCAGCTCACCGTAGAGCAACAGGTGCCAGACCTCCTCGAGGCCTCGCTTGCGCGCCAGCTCGACCGCGTCGTAGTCGCGGTAACGGTAGGCACCGGCGCTACCGTCGACGTGCGACACGCGCGTCTCGCAGAGGATCACACCCTTGAGGCCCGCGGGGACGCGAATCGGAGTGTCAGCCGTGCTCGTGGGGGGCATCACGCCTATGCCTTCCTGGCGATGAGGACAACCGTGTTGCCGAATGCCTCGTCGTCCTGGCTGAGTGCCCTGGCTACCTCGAGGCTGGCGGTAGCCAGTTCGCCTGTCAGTTCCTGCTGGTCAGCCTCGCGGAAATGGGTGGTCGGCAAATCGATCCATGCCTCCCCGTCGTTCGCCAGGCGTATGCGACGGGGGAGCACGCGACCGGTAACAGCAGGCCCGACCTGCTCGTAGTCGGGTACCGAGTAGAAGCCCTTCAGCCACTGCGAGCGGCAGTGCGCGACGACAAAGTGCCCGCCGGGCTTGAGCAACTGCGCCACCCTTTCAAGGTGCATCTGGCGGTGAGTCTGGTCGCTGAGCATGTGCAGGCAGCCCATGTTGATTGCGACGTCAAAGCCGTCTTGTGGCAGGCCGTCTAGGCGGGTGACGTCGCGCTCAAGGAAGGTGCATGCGAGGCCGGCGGCCGCGGCGCGGCCGCGCGCCTTGTCGAGCGCTGTGCGCGACACGTCGACCGAGGTCACCTCGAAGCCGCGGGAGGCAAGGTACAGGCTGTCGCGGCCCTCCCCGCAGCCGAGGTCAAGCCAACGATTGCCGAGCGTATCTCCGTACTCCTCGACGATCTGTACGAGCGCCTCATTGGGTCCGGCTTTCTCCCACAGATCCGCCCCGGCCTCATATACCTCCCGGTAGCAGCGGTCATACTCGTAGAAGTACGCCGTCGGCTCGCCGCCAGCCGAAAGCTGCGGGAGCGTTTCGAGGTCGGACGCGCCCGAGAGGATGTCGAGCACGACGGCGTCCTGCGCCCCTCGCGGAGAGAGCTGGTGAACGATCCCCGGCGCGACGTCCTTCACCTGGCCAACTCCCATCACGTGAGCATCGACAGGTTGCTCGGTGGCGTCCCTGGCCTCGTAACCGGTGTAGATGACCTGCCCCGAGAGGACATAGATGAGACGCCGCGCTGCGGGATAGCGCACCGCGGGGGCTGGTGAGACCGGTAGAAGCGTGACGGCTCGCGAATCGCCCGCAAACAGTGATATCGGCTCGCCGTTCAGCGCAGCCGCGTTCGGGATCTCCTCGATGTAGAGTACGGAGCTCGAAAGTGCCGGTGCAACCGCTGAGTCGGGTGTTGCGGGATCGGTGATCAGCGCGAGTAGCTCTTTGGTGGTGAGAGTCGGCATTGGGCGTCTCCTGGGCTAGGTGGCGGTCTGCGGCTGGCGCAGGGTGATTGTCTTGACAGTGGTCATTTCCTCGATCGCCCAGCGGATCCCCTCCCGGCCGATCCCGCTGGCCTTGACGCCACCGAACGGAATGTGAGGAGAATCGAACGACGGGCCATCCAAGAGGTTCACGGCACCAACTTCCAGGCCTTCCGCAAGCGCGAGGAAGCCCTGCACGCTGTCGGTGACCACACCGGCTTGGAGCCCGTAGGGCGTGCCGTTGGCGACAGCGATCGCCTCCCGGATGTTCTTGACTCGCATGACCGGTGCCACGGGACCAAAGGTCTCGTCCATCACGAGCTGCGCGGTCGACGGCACTCGATCGATGACCGTCGGTGGGTATAGAGCGCCGTCGCGCCGCCCGCCACAGATCAGCTTGCCGCCCGCGGCGATCGCCTGCTCGCAGCGGCGCTCCACCAGCACTGCGGCAGCCTCGTCGATCAGCGGCCCGATGTCTGTGCTTGCATCGAGAGGATCGCCGCAGGAGATGGTGGCCGCCAGCTCGGCGATGCGGCCGACCAAAGCGTCAGCGACGTCGTCTTCGACGATGACGCGCTTCACTCCACGGCAGGACTGGCCCGCCGTCGCGAACGCTTGGTCGACGGCCAGTCGCGCCGCGAAGTCGAGGTCCGCATCGGCGAGCACGATCAGCGGGTCGTTGCCGCCGAGCTCAAGCACGACACGCTTCCCGGCCGCCGCAAGTGCGACCTTGCGACCAACGGTCGGGCTTCCAGTGAACGTCAGCATGTCGATGGCGCCGCCGGCGAGTGCGCTGCCGACGACCTCCGGTGCGCCGGTGAGGACGGACATCGTGCCGTGCGGAGCGCCACATTCGGCCATGAGCTCGGCGAATGCGATCGCCGACAGCGGCGTCTTCTCTGACGGCTTCATAACGATGGCGTTGCCGGCGGCGATCGCTGGCGCGGCCTTGACCACCACCTGGTTGAGCGGTCGGTTGAACGGAGTGAGCGCACCCACGACACCGACCGGCACGCGTCGGGTGATCGCGATCCGCTCGCCGTGCGTGGATGGGATCGGGATCGCCTCGCCTCGAATGCGCTTGGCCTCTTCGGCGGCTGCCTGCAGGTTCCCGCAGGCCCGCGCGACCTCCTTTTTGCTCTCCTTCAGCGCGATTCCGGCCTCAGCGCTGATGCGGCGCGCGAACTCGTCGCTGCGCCCCTCCAGCTCTCTGGCGACCGCGCCAAGCAGCTCGGCGCGGCCGTCGAGATCGAGAGCCTGGCGAGCGCGAGCGGCCGCGACGGCCCGCTCGACGTCCGCGGCGCTTTGCCGGGGCACGGAGCCGACGCGCTCGCCCGAGAACGGGTTGGTGACAGCGATGTCGCTCATGACTGGCGCTACTCAGCGGGTGAGCGCCTCGCGCACGACGTAGCGGTCCTCGAATGCCTGGATGCGGTCATAGTCGAACAGGCCAAAGAGCTCCTCGAAGCTCATGTCGAAGCCTGTGCGCTCCCAGAACCCCTGGGTGGTGCCTGTCTCGCGCAGCTCCTTCATCACTTCGCGCAAGATCACGGCAGCGGCCTTCCATCCCGAGAGGGGATAGATCACGACGCCGTACCCCATATCGCCCAGCTCCTGGGCGGTCAGCCACGGCGTCTTTCCGCCCTCGACCATGTTGGCCAGCAGCGGCGCTGAAACCTCGGCGCGTACTTGGCGCATCTCATCGGGGGAGAGCGGCGCCTCGAAGAAGATGCAGTCCGCGCCAGCCTCAGCGTACGCGTTGGATCGCCGGATGGCCTCCTCGAAGTCGACGCACTCGCGGGCGTCGGTGCGCGCGATGATCTGAAAGTCGGGGTCGGTGCGGGCCGCTACGGCAGCTTCGACCTTGCCGACCATCTCTTGCATGCTGATGACGCGCTTGCCCTCGAGGTGGCCGCAACGCTTGGGCGTCACCTGATCCTCAATATGGCAGCCGGCCAGCCCTGCCTGCTCGAACTCGCGGATCGTGCGCCACACGTTCAGCGCGTTGCCGTGACCGGAGTCCGCGTCGACGAAGACGGGAACGTCGACGGCGAGCGTCATGTTCTTGGCGTGCTGGGCCATCTCGGAGATCGTTGTGAACCCCATGTCGGGAAGCCCGAGGAGGCTCGCGGAGCTCCCCGAGCCGGTCATGTGGACCGCTCGGAAGCCGGCGCTGACGATCGCTCTCGCGGAGAGGGCGTCGTAAGCGCTCGGTGCCACGAGAATCTCGTCCTCGCGGATCATCGCCTTCAGTTGTGTGCACTTAGACATTGTGTTGGGCGCTCCTGGTTCGGTTGGGTGTGATCTGGGGTGTTCTGCGAGGACGCGGGCCACGCGCGGTCCGGCACTTCCTCGGCTAGGCGCAGCAGTTGGTTGTACTTCGCGATTCGATCGCCACGGCGAGGGCCGCCGACCTTCTGAAAGCGAACACCGAGCGCCGTGGCGAGATCGCAGATGAAGGTGTCCTCGGTCTCGCCAGAGCGATGCGACACGCACAGCTCAAAGCCAGCCTCCAGCGCCGAGCGCGCCGTCTTTAGCGTGGCGCTCACGGTGCCGATCTGGCTGGGCTTGAGGAGAACCCCGCCGGCCAGCTCGCGATCGAGCCGCGCAGCGTCGCTGGCGAACAGGTCGTCGCCGACGAGCAACGTCCCCGCGGGCAGGCGAGCGAGCAGGTCCCGCCATGTCTCGGGGTGCTCGGCATCGAAGGGATCCTCGATGTAGCGCAGGTCGAAACGCTCGGCGAGCTCGAGGACGAAGTCACGCAGCGCGCAACTGTCCAGGGTCCGGTCCCCTACGCGGTACCGGCCGGTGGCTTCCAGCAGGTGCTCGGCAGCGACATCGATACCAGCGCCCAGAGACACAGAGTCGCCTGCGGCGTTGGCGCAAAGTGACGCAAGCTCGTCGAGCAGAGCCTCGGGTGGCCCGTCGGCGAGCAGCCCGCTTGAAGCCGACAGGGCGAGGAACGCCGCTGGCTGTCGCCAGCCCTCCTCGAGTGCTCCAAACACCTCGAGAACGGCGCCGATCTCCGCGGTGAGCGATTCGCCCTCGGCGACGAGCATGATCTGCTGAAAGCTGCTCGGCTTACCCTTAGCATGGTGGATGCCGCCGCTGAAGGCGTTGACGATTGGGTGGGGCGTGGCCGGGGTAGTGCCCGCCGCGTTGCTCAGGCTTGCCATGAGCGGCTCGCCGCGTTCGCGACTGGCCGCGCGCCAGAGGGCCTGCGAGAGCGCGAGTGTGACGTCGGCCTGCAGTCCGCTGTTGTGTGCCCGCCGTGCGATCTCGTGATCGAAGCTGAGCTCGTCGCTGAATGACATCCGCTCGAAGGCGCGGCAGAGCTCGCTGGCGGCGGCCAGCCCGGCGCTGGGACCGATCCGCAGCGATGTCGAGCGTGCCTTCTCGTGGCGCCCGGGGGCTATCGCTACCGGTGCTGACCCGCGGCCCTCGGCGCCGCCGATTAGCGCAACGTCTGCCTCAATAGTGACTCGCGCGCGCGAGTCGAGGATCCCGCGGATTCGGGCCTCAGCGATCCGGATCACGATTCGCGCTCCTGTGCCGCTTGGGCGGCGAACGCGAGAAGCTCGACGGAGCGCTTGGCCGGCAGTCCGCCGGTCGCTGCCGTGCGCTCGCAGAACGCGGTCGTCTCGTCGGCCGCGATCGTCGATCCGTACACCGCTGTCGGCACTGGGTCGCTGGCATGGATGCCTAGCTCGCAGGGAGTGACGTGGTCGCCCGTGAGGACGACGACGTCTGCAGGACGCACCCCTGCCAGGAGCGGGCCGACGTAGTAACGGTCGATGCGCTCGAGGGCAGCCACCTTGTCGAATGGAAGGTTGTCGTGCGCAGGCTCGTCGGCTCCCTTCAGATGAACGAGAACTACGTCGGAGGGATCGCTGGGGAGCGCTGCGGCCAGCGCCTCGTAGTAGGCCGCCTCGGTCTGCCCGCGAGCAGGCTGGGACTGGAAGAAGCGGCCCCCGATGAGCTTGCACAAACCGTGCTCGGCTGGGATCTGGCCGTGGAGAGACAGGGTGAGCCCGGTGCGGGCGGTGAAGTTCTCCAGTGTGGGGAGCTC
Source organism: uncultured Solirubrobacterales bacterium (assembly GCA_963771915.1). GTDB lineage: Bacteria > Actinomycetota > Thermoleophilia > Solirubrobacterales > Solirubrobacteraceae > Palsa-744. Next base: position 2,527,839 of record CAVYVD010000001.1, read on the forward strand.
GTGCCCGCCGTCGCGGACGAGGATGATGTTGGCCTGTGGTTTGCCTGTGCGGCGTCGGTGCGTATTGACCTCGCTCGCGGCGAGGATCTCGCGGCTGGCGTCGACGAACTCGTTGACGATCTGCGCTGTGTTGGCTGCGCCCTCGGTGTCGTCAAGCGGCTCGCACCGCTGCGGCCGTGAGCTTGGGGTTCGCTCCGGAACACCGAATGGGCCGACGCGGCGAAAACCTGGGTCAGTGTTGGTGACGTTGCCACTGAGTGGCGCCACCGTGCTGGTGAAGGAGAGGATGCCGCGGTGGCGTCCGAAGGCCGTCAGCTCGAAGGTGATCTGCGGGTCGGCTTGTAGGTGGAGCTGTTCGCGCACCTCGCTGGCCAGTTGCTGCAGCTCGTGATCTGAGAGATCGCGAGCGGTGCGGCGGTCGAGGTGGCCGGCGTGCGCGTCTTGGCTGGCGAAGTTGATGCGAAACGCGACGTTCGCCCCTTTTGGTTTCCAGTACCCCATCCCGAGGCTCTTGAGGGCGCCACGGCCGGTGTAGTGCTCGAGCGGGTCGTAGCCGAGGATCGCCATCGCGCCGGAGTCGGACTCCGGCGTGATCTCGCCGTTGATGACTTGCACCATGCCGAGCATGCCGCCGGCCGCCGCTCGGTCTAGGTGCGGCGTGTCGGCGTGCTCCAGCGGCGTTCTGCCCTTGAGCGCTGCGATCGGACGGTCGCCGGCGCCGCAAAGGATGGTTACGTAGATTTTGCCGCCACAATGCCGTGGGTGCGGGATCTCAGCCATCGGCGTACCGAAGTCGACGGTCGATGCCTTGCTGGTGGATGACCCGGACCACCGCCGGGGGCACCAGCTGCTCCCATCGGCTGTCGCCGCTGGCGATCAACGAGCGGACTGTGCTGCCGCTCGTGACCTTCGTGGAGCGGCGCCACATCACGTGGGTGGAGAGGTTGAGGCGTTGGAAGCGCTCCAGCTTCGTCTCGCCCCACTCGTCGTAGATGGTCAGCAGGTAGAGCGCTTGCGCGGGCGCGTAATGGGAGAGCAGGTGCGGGCGACCGTGCGGGAATGGCACGATGCGAAACTCCGAGAGGGGCACGTCGGCCTCGACCAGCGCTTCCTCGAGCATCAGGTAGCGCTCGTAGAAGGTGCAAGGGTTGGCTGAGTCCAGGCCACGCGCTGGATCGGTGGCCTCCGGCACCGTGGACTCCGGGTCGGGATTGGTGATGCCGACGACGAGGAGCCTGCATGTACGCTTTCCGGCAAGCAGGTACTCGAGGTGCCCAAGGTGCAGTGGCTGAAAGCGGCCGTGTATCACCGCTACGTCTGCCTGCCCCTCCGGGGTAGCAGAAGCAATTGTGCTCATACGGTACACCGTTGTGCGACTGCGCCAACTGGCGCGACGGGCGGCCCTGCTACGAAGCTGCGGAAGCGTCGCGCGACGTCCGCGGGGTGCACGCTCGGACGCCCCAGCCGCTCGCGGGAGCCCGGTTGGATCGTCATGTGCACGAGATGAGGGCCCGGTGCTGCGAGAGCCTGGGTGATCGCGTCCTCGAACTCGCGCGGTGCGTCGCAGCAATACACACGCCGGTACCCGCAGGCGAGCGCGACGTCCGCGAAGCGGGTGGTGGCAGCCGCGGTTTGTTGGCCGCCCGTGGAGTCATGGACTCCGTTGTCGAGGATTACATGGAGGAGATTGGGTGGTCCCTCGAGGCCGATCGTTGCCATGTTGCCCAGCTTCATCAACGCCGCTCCGTCGCCGTCGACGACTAGCACGGGACGTTCTGTGCCGAGGCTCAAGCCGAGCCCGACCGCGCTCGCGCAGCCCATCGCCCCGACGCAGTAGAAGTGCTGTGGGCGATCGCAGAGGGTGAACAACTCGCGGCCTGTCTTTCCGGTCGTCGCGACGAGAGCCACCTCGTCCCCGATCGTGCCCAGCAGTCGCTCAAGGGCTCCAAACCGTGTGCAGCGGCCGTTGGCGAGGAGATCGATCGTGTGGCCTGGGCGCCTCTCGGGGGCCGGGCGTGGCGGGTCAAGCGCCGTGCGCGCGATCGTGTTCCTCTCCACGACCAGGCAGAACGGCAGGCTGCGCTCGGTCATCGACTCCCAGGCGGTCTCGACCGCGGCGTTGAGCTCGGTGGTCGTGCTGCCCAGCATGGCCCACTCGACCTCGATCGTGTCCAGCAGCGCGCCGAGCGCACGACCCATCAGCTCGTGTTGAGGCTCGTCGGAGATCCCCGGCTGGCCGCGCCACGTGCACAGCATGAGGATCGGCACGCGACAGGGATGCATCAGTGAGGTGAGCGGGTTGACCATATTGCCAAGCCCCGAGTTCTGGCAAAAGGTGACCGGAGTCCCGCCGGCCAGCCAGGCGCCAAACGCAATGCCCGCCGCCTCGCCCTCGCTGGCCGCCGCTGTGTAGCGGACGCTAGCGTCACTTATCGCCTCGTCGATGAGCGGCGCCAGAAACGAGCAGGGCACACCAACGTACGAGGAGGCGTCGCGGCTGCGGAGCGTTGCGATGAGGCTGGTAGCGTCGATCATGGCTTCCCGTTGGCGGCCGGTAGAGGCGGTACTTGGGCGGTTGGGCTTGCGTACAGGCGCGATGCGTCGGCGAGCTCGTCGTAGCCCATGAGGTCGAAAATCTCTGCCAGCGAGGCCAGCTCGGTTTGAGCGGCTGCGTCGCTCTCCCCAGCCCGCAGTTCCCGGCAGAGGTTGCGCATCGCTGCGGCGGCGGCGCGCATGCTCTGGTTGGCCCAGATGACGGTCGAGATTCCGCTTCGCCGGAACGCTTCGGTTGGCGTTGTGGCTGCATAGGTCGTCGGCGAGATGACGAGTGGCCGTGCACCGTCCCAACGGCGTGTGAACTCTTCGATCTCGTCGGCAACGCTGAGCCGGGAGTGAATGAAGATCGCGTCGGCTCCTGCCTCGCAATAGGCCGTCGCGCGACGCAGCGCCTCGTTCATGCCTTGCCCTGCGATGAGTGCCTCGGTTCGCGCGATCAGACAGAAATCGGGATCGACCTGGTCGGACTTGCAGGCTCGGAGCTTGCCGGCGAACGACTCGATGCCCTCAAGTTCGTGCGCGGCGTCCACAAAGGAGTTGGTCTTCGGGAAGATCTTGTCCTCCAGGCACACCCCGGCGGCGCCGATCCGTTCGGCGCGGCGAACGAACCGACGGGCGGTGTTGAAGTTGCCGTAGCCGGTATCCCCGTCGACGACAACGGGCAGAGCAGAGGCGTCGAGCATGCACTCCACAACGGCAAGCAGCTGCGACCACGTCGCCTCGTCGCTGTCGCGCACGCCCAGCGAGGTCGATACCGAGAACCCTGACGCCCATATGGCCTCAAAGCCCTCGACCTCGGCAATCCGTGCAGAGAGTCCGTCGTGCGCCTCCATCAGGAACAAAAGATCGCTGTCGAATAGGCGAGCACGAAGGCGGGCGGCCGGGCTGACCTGTGGAGAATCCTGAGCGCTGACCACCGTCATTGGCGAAAGCTCGATCTCATGCGACTCGCCCCATCGGCGGGGCCTCATCGGTTCGCAGGACATGGGCGATGCCCTCAGCAACGCGCCAGCGCAGGCTGCGCTCGGACTCGGCTGAAAGAAACGCGCGATGGGCGCTGACGATCACGTCGTCGCGTTCGAGCAGCGCTCGCGTTTCGGCGCTCTCATTCGGATCCTCGGGCGCAAAGACATCCGACGCAAAGCCACCAAGGCCTCCGCAGCGCAGCGCCTCACTGACGGCGCCGGGGTCAACGAGCTTGCCCCGCGCGGTGTTTACGAGCAACGCGCCGTTGCGGGCGTGCTTGAGCGCCTCGCGGTCCAGCAGCCCGCTTGTCTGCGCAGTCAGCTCAGCGTGAACGAGGATTGCATGTGAGTCGGCGATCAGGGCTCCGAGCGCATCGACCTTCCTCACGCCGAGGCTTGCCATGAGGTCGGCTGAGACGTTCGGGTCGTAGGCAAGGATCGTCTGGTAGATCGGCTGCAGCTTGCGCGCAGTGGCGCGGCCAACCCTGCCCAAGCCAATGATCCCGGCGGTCCGCTCGCAGGTGCGGCGCGGCACACCACCACCATGGATGCTCCAGCGGTTCGCCTTGACGAGGTCATTCTGCACGCAGACTCCACGCTCAAGAGCCAGCAGTAGTGCCACGGTGTGTGTGCTTACCTCGTCACCGCAGTAGTCGGGCACATGAAAGCCGTAGAGGCCGTTTTGCGCCAGCAAAGGTGCGTTGAGGTTGTCCAGGCCGACGCCCTGGCGAGCGACGACTTTGCATGTCGGCGAAACGGTCGCGAGCAGCTCGCTCGTGACCTGGCAGCGGTAGACGACCAGCGCGTCGGCGCCGGCGACATGTGAGGCGAAGGCACTACCGGCAACAACGAACTTGCCGTTCTCGCGCAGGCCGAGCGCGAACTGGATGTCGTCGCCGTAGGCTTCGCGCTCGATGTCAGCGCGCGAAGGGTCGACTTGACCGTCGGCGTCGAGCGCCCACGCGGGGTCCGTATAAACGACACGCTTCACGAGGGCCCCGCCGCATCGTCGTAGCCCCAGCCGCTCTGATCGCGCCAGCCTCGGCGTAGTATTGCCTCGGCGTCGAACGTGTTGGTGAGCTCGAACTGGTCGAGGTAGCTCACGTGTCTACCGCTGCTCAGACGGATTACTGTCGCTTCGCCGGTCCAGCCGTGCCTCACGTACGGGGCTACCCACGCTGTGGCATCGGCGGTCAGCTGCGCCTCTGCGGCGGTGCCATCTGGATCATCCCAAGCAAGGGTCGCCTCGCCGTCAAGGACCAAGTAGTGGGTTTCGGTGCTTTCAACGAGATCAAGCGCCGCCGGGCCGGTCCTCCTCGGGCTATAAATCATCATGAATAGTCCGCATAGGCCGGGCAGATGAGATGCTGACGCCATCGATGCGACCTTGTAGGTAGCGAAAGTTCGGACCGACTCCTTGCTCTGCTCGATCGAGCAGTAGGTGAGGCCGAGCTCCTCATGGTGGCGAGGCGCCGGCAACAGAACGCGGTAGTCGAAACCGAGCCGCTCACCGAGAACACGCAAGTCCTGTAGTGATAGCGCGTCGTATGCGCCAGCCAGCCACCTCTTGAGGTGCTCGCAGCTAGTGTCGGTGGCATATGCGGCGGTAGCCGCGGTGAAGCCGTGGCGGCGCAAGATACTCCGCAAGAGCGCTGCCGGTTTACCGGAGCCAACGTCGCCTATAAACGCCTCGAACGCGGTAGGCGTCCAGTGATTAAGTTCGCTGAATAGGTCCGTGAGATAGGACTGTCCGGTGTAGGAGATTATGCGCGCCGGCTGCTCCGAGGCCAGCGAGTAGCTGTGAGGACAGAAGGAAGGCTCTACGTATGAGTCGCCGCAGATCCAGTTTTGATCGTCCCGGTTCGCAGCCATGACCCGCCATGAATCGCTTGTGAGATTTTCGGCCCAGCGCCCATGAATGTCGCCTGGGCCCAGATTCACGGTGATGGCAGGCTCCAGGTGGCCGTTGTTGAGCTGCGGAACGCGTTCAACCGGGCAGAGAATGTCGAGAATCACCGGGGCGACATGCCCGGGGGGTCCGGCCATTGAGTAGTAGTTGTAGAAGTGGATGCCGTCGCGCTGAATGGGCCGACAAGTGGTGCGGAGCTCCGCAGCGGTCATGACGATGACGCTGAGGCCAGAAGGGGCGCCGTTTGCTAGCTGCGTTGGCGCAACGCTGAGTCCCGCAGCGAGGCGCAACGCGCAGTCATCGGGGACCGCGGCGGCGGTGCCGTCCAGCAGGCTAAGCACTTCGGAATCGCGCATTCCTACCTGCGCAGCAAGCTGTTGGGGAGTCAGCTTGCGAGCATTGAGCCAGCGACCGAGCTGAAATGAATCTACAAGCAAGGGTTAACCTTCCTCGCGCATTGATCGCAGCAACGTGCGCAGACTGGCAACGTCGAGCCGCCGTGGGTTGTTTTCGAGGCGGCCATAGGTCATAGCCTCCCGGGCCACGAGCGCGTCATCGGCGCCGCTGGCCGCGTATGGCGCGAGCTTTCCCGCACCCCGAATCCGGCATACCAGACTTCGCGCATCAGTCGGCGTCGAGACGCTCATCGCGCGCATCACACGACTAGTCACGTCTCGGACATGATCGACGCCGCGGGCATCTTGGCAGTCGGCGGCAGTGGTCTTTGCGTTGTAGGACAAAAGCGCGCACAGTGCGAGGCCGCAGGCGTGGCCGTGCGAGATGTGATAGCGCGCAGTCAGGGGGTAGGAGAGAGCGTGGCAGGCGGTCGTCTGTGAAATCGCGATTGCTTGACCGGAGAGATGGCCGGCGAGACTCGCGACCGTGCGGGTGCCGTCATCTTCCTCGGTCAGCAAGCGCTCGCGGGCACCCGATACGAGCGCGACAGCGGCCAGGCCCGCCGCGATTGACTCGGGAGTAGAGCGCGTTGACCAAACAGCCTCCGCCCCTTGGGTAAGGGTGTCAAGTACCGAAGCTGCAAGCACCCGAGACGGGAGACCCGAGACCAGATCGGGGTCCACGATAGCTGCGGTGATACAGCCCGGTGCGTTGATTGATTCCTTGCGCCCATTCTCGACGTCCCACAGTGTGGCGAATGGTGTAACCTCAGCACCGGAACCAGGGGTTGTCGGCACAGTAATTACACGCACTGTCGAGGCCCTGTCCGTGCGCATACGCGCGACGGCGGCCTTGGCGCTGTCCATCACGCCGCCGCCTCCGACCGCCACCACTAGGTCCGCATTGCGTGCGAGTATTTGATCGACGATCGCTTGCACGGATTGAGCGCTAGGTGTAGATGGCTGCTGCAAGGAAGACGTGCTAAATATCCGCAGATTGTCCATCAGACGAGTATGAGCTCCACTGCGTGTCAAACTGCGACCGTGTACTACCAGCACTACAGCTGGTGAATTGCTAGGCAAGCCCAAGTCAGTTATGAGCCCAGCCAACACATCCAAGGCCCCGAGACCGAACAGCACTTTCGGCGGTTTGCTAGCGCCGACCATCCGGGTCTGCAACTGCGACGTCTGATGCCCACTCATCGACACACCTCGTCAGCAACATGCACTCTCCCAGGGATTGCCGGCCAATTGACCGCACCCTCCGGCCGCATTCCCCGAAGCGCTTGCAGAATGCTGCGCGCGGCCTGCGTCTCGACTGCGCGACGCGCCATCGCCGTTGCCGATCCTATGTGCGGTGTAAAAACGCAGCGTGGATGCCCCAGCAGTGATGCAGCAATTCCAGTTGGTCGTGTACCTAGCCCGACGTCCTCCATCGCAAAGACGTCCGTAGCATACGCAGCAAGATGACCACTGGCGAGAGCGTCAACCACCGCCCCCTCATCAACTGTCGAACCGCGACCAATGTTAACCAACACAGAGTCATTAGGCATGAGCCGGATTTGACTTGCGCCTACTAGATGATGGGTCTTTTCGGTGAGCGGAAGGGCCAGAACCATTGCCCGACTGCGGCGCATCAGTGTCGCCAATGGAAGATACGGCATGCCATTCACCTGCTGCCCTTCCGGGTCATGAAAGACAGGCGAAGCGCCGAGAGCAGCGAGCATACGTCCAAGCTCACGCCCAACCGCCCCGGCACCGACGATACCGATTGTGCAGTCGCGCAGGCCAAAACCGTGAAGCCCAGGGCGCCAGCCCCCGCGGGCTTCCCGACGCACAATGGCGTCGCCCTCACGTACTCGGCGCGCCGCAGCAAGAAGGAGCGCCAACGCCAGTTCCGCCGTTGGTGCTGTCAGGGCATTGGAAGCGACTGTGAGCCAAACTCCCCTAGCTGTGCAGACGTCGACACTTACGTTGTCGGCACCCTTAAAGGCACCAGCGATTACCTTCAACTGCGGGAAGCGCGCTATCGTGGCAGCGTCTACACGATCCGGCATAAACACCATCAGCGCAGCTACTCCCGCCGGGTCGACATCCAGCAAGGAACTATTGCGAGTCTCCGTCGGAGCTATGACATCACAAAGACTGGTTAGCATTGCAACAGCATCCGGATGAGCGGCATGCGTGACTATCGCAACGGGCCGCTCCCCCTGCGTAGAACTCTTGCCGCTATCCGATACAGTCGCTTTTTGCAATGCGCCCCCGACATTACAGACGGATTTGTGGAGCAGTCAAAAAGCGCGACCATGGGCCGACCTCAGTGGGCGGCGGCACATGTACGCGTGGACGATGTGGTTTGGTGGACTAGTGACGCCGGACACCGCCGGTTTGGAGCCGTTGGCCTCGGAGATCTGGACTATGCGGAGCCCGCTTCGGTTCTGGGGTGTTGAGGTCGGCCGGCTAACAACTGTAGTGCGGCTGCGCGATAGCCAGCTCTTCATCTACTGCCCGGCGCCGCTCACCGATGAGCTGTATCGGCAGCTGGTAGCACTAGGCGACGTCCGCTTCGTCGCGCCGGCCAGCAATCTGCACGGACACCGCTTTATGGAGCAATACCGCGTCGCCTTTCCTAGCGCGGAGTTGTTGGCGGCACCGATGCTTGACCGCAAGCGTAAAGACTTGTGGTTTGACGGACTGTTGGGAAGCATACCCGACCCTCGCTGGAGTGGGGAGTTGGATCAAGCAGCGTTTATGGGGAATCGATGGCTAACTGAGATTGTTTTTCTGCACCGATCTAGTCGAACGCTGCTTGTCGGGGACTTGGCTTACAACGTCGGGCCCGGGATGCCTCCATTGACCAAGCTCGTTGCCTGGCTGCCGTTTCCGTCGCCGTGGGGAGGGTTGTGGACAAAACTTGGGCCATCAGCGCTTTACCGGCGGTCGGTGCGTAATCGTCTGGCAGCCCGGCGTTGTATCGAACGCATCCTTGAATGGGACTTCGATCGGATCATTGTTGGCCATGGCGAGATCGTGGAGACTGGAGGACACGAAGCGTTCAGAGCCGCGTTTGACTGGCTGCTGACCTGATTAAGCGTTGGCTAGTGACGCTCGACCGGATTCAGTCGGCAGCTCAAAGCCACACTGGGGACAGACTACGGTACTTGTGGCTCCTTCACCCGTTGAAGACTCGATAGTATTGGGAGTGCTTTTGACGCTGCGGTGCGCAGCTTTCAACTCGATGCGTAGATCGTTTACTGACATACGGCGCTCGATAGCCATGTCAAGCCAATGAGCCTGTTCCTCGGGCTCAAGAGCTGCCACTAGGAAATGGTGACTCCAGCTCAAATTCTCCCTACGTAGGGAGATATCTACATGCGAGGCCACATAGACCATGTTTTCGAGGCTGTGGGTGTCGTGACCTGTTATCTTGGCGCCCAGAGTATACTTCTCGCCCCACTCAGCCGTCCCAAATCGCAGCCAGTCACCCACCAGCCAGTTGCTCTTGCGGCTCAATTCGCCGAGATGCCTCCCATGCAATATCCAGGCGGAGCGATCAAGGCCTTCCGGAGCCACCCATGCAGTGGGCACTGGTCGACGCTGGCTGGCGCGCACAGGCGTAGTACCCGCTCTGGGGTTGGAGGGCGGCACAGAGACCGAAGATGCTGATGTTGCAGTATCGCCCATCGGGTCACCTCATGTCTGACTGCCAGGATGTCATGGGAGTTTGTCCTGCTCGTCGTCGCGTCGGTATCCAAGGCGAGCCGAAATGCGGTCAGCAGTCGAGACGAGGTGCGGGCCAAGTGCATTGACGAGCTCGTCGAGCGAGATCATCGAGGAGTGAGCGGCCATGTTAACTGCTGCGACGACCTCACGCGCCTCGTTGCGTACGGGGGCGGAGATTGAGTGCAGCTCCGCCGCGAGCTCTTCATCGTTGACGGCGAAGCCCGCCTCGCGCACCTCATCGAGCTCCTCGCGGAGCGCTTTTTTGTTCGTGATCGTGTTGGGGCCACGCTTGGTGAGCTTGATCTCGGAGATCAGGTCGCGTTGCTCGGGCTCGGGCAGGTAGGCCATCAGCAGCTTGCCCATCGAGGTGCAGTAGGCCGGCAGCCGCGAGCCGGGATGCAGGCCGAGGTCGATCTTGCTCTGGCCGCGACGGAAGCTGCGGGCGCGATCGACGTAGAGGATGTCCGAGCCGTCGAGCACGGACAGGTTGACGGTGTAGCTGGTGCGCTGACGCATCTCCTCCAGGTAGGGGTGGGAGTGCTCGCGAAGACCGGTCGAGTTCAGCGCGGACATGCCCAGGTCGGTCACGCGCAGACCGAGACGGTACTTGCGCGAGGAGCCCTGCTCGAGGTAGCCGAGCGCGACCAGCGTGATCACGTAGCGGTGCGTGGTCGAGCGGCTCATGCCGAGCCCGTCGGCGATATCGGCGATGCCCAACACGGGACGCTGCGGGGTAAAGCAGCCCAGGATCGCCAGTCCGCGCTCAAGCGACTGCGAGTAGCGCGGCTCGCGCAGACTTGGTATCCGCTGCTCGTCTCGTGGAACAATCTCCACGGGAGCCGTTGGTGGCATCATGCCGCCTCCGCATAGCCGCAAGACCCGTCGGACCATCGAAGTCGTGATCGCGTTGCTGTGATCGTATGGTGGGTCCTCCACGATCGGCTTGCGGAAGGGAGAGGGTCCCCGTCTCCCCCGAGGACCCTGTCTCCCCTGGCGGACTTGGCCGCTTGTGCCGTGGCCGCCACAACCATCACCGGAGCTGAGGGAGATCGTTCCGGTGCTGGCCTACCAACGCCTGTTCTTGTGGGGATGGAGGCGTTGGAGCTTTGACGTCTTGGGGGGACGGGGAAGCATCTCGCATCTCGGGCCGCTGTCTGTGCAGGGCGCCTGGACGGGCCGAGTGGCCGGCCCCAGGGACGGCTCGTGGGCACTCGGCCCGTCTCTGGGCGCGACGGGCGACCCAAGGAAGCACGGACGGCCCCAGACTGCCGCCAGCTCGAGTCGCTTGTCCTCCACGGGCGCCAGAGCGGCGCGCGCCCGTCGCGGACGCGGGCGATGCCTGGCCGGTCGCTCACACCGCCCGTGGCCGTTAGGCCCGTCGGCGCGGAAGCAACACTCCCACACCTGTATGAGTAGTCGGAAACATTTTGCTTGATCTGGTTTGCGCTTGCATCCGAGGCCATGCGACAGATCATGCAGCGCGCCACGCTCATGTCAATACCTTTAAGTAAGGCTTTGTCGACGGCGATTTAGACGAGCTTTTGGAGCTTTTCGGACAGGTCGCCGAAACTCGCCCCTCCGGATTTTCCTTGTCCTGTAGGCTTTCTCGCAAGTTGGCTGACGAGTTCTGCTGCCCTATCGGGCAGAGGGTCGCGAGCGTTGGGGGACCTTTAAGTAGGTATTCGTTGAACGGGCTGACTCCTATCAGATGCTGGTGTTAGTGTTCGGCGGTCGGAATACTCCCATCGATGGGGATGAGCGATGTCGAGTCCGTTGGTTCAAGGAGGCTGAGTGTCTGCCAAGCATGCGCTGCTGGGACTGCTGCTGCATAGGCCGGCGTACCGGTACCAACTCGGCGAGCGCCTGCGGGAGCGCCTTGGCCCGGCATGGAAGATCAACTCTGGCCAGCTGTATCAGACGGTCAGACGGCTGGAGGGAGACGGGTTGATCGAGCGCATCGATCGCGCCCCGGACGACCAAGACGAGCTGCATATCTACGCGATCACCGTAGCCGGTGTCGAGGAGTTCGAGGGCTGGTTCGATGGGACGGTGAGCACGGCCCGGCTGTCGCGCCGGCCGCTGCTGGTCAAGATCACGCTCGCCGGCCCTGAACGCCTGAAAGACACCGTCAAGGAGATCGGCACCTACGAGCACAACTGTATGGCCGCCCTCAAGAAGCACCTGGCCTTGAGGGAAGAGATCCCCGTGCGGGCGCAGGTACGAGCCGATGACGAGCTGCTTCGCGTGAACCTGAGTGCGGACATCGCCCAATTGGAAGGGGAGCTCGTATGGGCCAAGTACGCCCGCGATAGGGTAACCTGGCTGCTCAGCCAGAATGCCATCTGGCCCTCTGTGCACGAGCGCTCACGCGCAACGACGGAAGAGGCCCGCAAGCGCCGGGAGGCTCGCACGGAGCTGTTCAGCAGGATCGCGGCTAAGCAAAATCCGGCCGGCGAACGGGGGCAGACCCCTTGATGTCCGAGGAGCTTCTGTGCACACCGAGCCGCTTCTCGGGGCGCCGATCGGGGAGTACGCTCCGGTGATGCTCCGCCTTGAGCGGATATCCAAGCGTTTCCGCAGACCCGACGGAGAGCGGCTCGCGCTGGACGACGTCTCGCTTGAGCTCGATCGTGGCCAGATCATGGGGATCTTCGGCCCAAGCGGCGGGGGCAAGACGACCCTTCTGCGGATCGCTGCTGGTCTGCGTAAACCGGACAGCGGTACAGTCACTTACGAAGGGGGGCCGCTCGGTGAGATGTCGGCGGTGGAACGGACACGCTTCCGTCGGCGGGAGATCGCCTGCGTTTGGGCCAAGCGGTCGTGGGAGGAGCACATGGGCGTGCTCGACCATGTAGCGCTGCCGCTGCTCGTGGATGGCTGCGGTCATCGAAGTGCCGAGCGGCGGGTGCGCGAGGCGCTACTCGTGTGCGAGGCGGAGCAGTGTATCGGTATGGATCTGTGCGAGCTCTCCGACGGAGAGCGTCAGCGTGTCGCCCTCGCCCGCGCGCTCGTCCCAGAACCCCGACTGCTGCTGGCTGACTGCCCGACGTCGAACCTCTCGCTGATCGAGCAGGAGGGGATCATGGAGTTGCTCTCGGCGCTCGCTCGGGAGGCACGAGTCGCGGTGCTCGTAACGGCAAGCGACGCCCAGACGCTGGTACGGGTGGACCCCATCATTTATCTGCGGGACGGCCAGCTGATCGATCCCGAGCCCGTGAGCGATCATGGCAAGGTCTACCCGTTCCCGCCGGCCAGGTCAGGTCGCGCCGCGCTCGATGCTTGAGCTGGATCGAGCGCGCAGGTATTACGCGAGTCCCGGTGGCGTAGTTCACGCCGTCGATGACGTGAGCATGAGCATATGCGCGGGTGAGCTCGTGGCGATCTTCGGCCCGAGCGGCTCGGGTAAGACGACGCTATTGTTGCTTGCGGCTGGGCTTCTGCGGATCGACGCCGGCAGCGTGCGCTTCGAGGGCAGTGACCTCTCCAAGCTGTCCAAGCGTGAGTTGCTCGCCTACCGTCGCACAAAGCTCGGCTTCGTCTTCCAGGGTTTCAACCTTGTCGCGGGCCTCACTGCTGAGGAGAACGTAGCGATGCCCCTCCTGCTCCGCAGGGAGAATCACCGCGAGGCGGGCGAGCGGGCACGCGCTGCGCTCGATCAGGTGGGGCTCCTGCGTCGGTCTGGCCACACTCCGGCGAAGCTCTCTGGTGGTGAGCAGCAGCGCGTGGCGATCGCGCGGGCGCTCGTCGGGGAGCCGAAGCTGATCCTCGCAGACGAGCCGACGGGAAACCTCGATACTGAGACCGGAGATGCCGTGCTCGAACTGCTGAGCGCGCTGCCGCGCGAGCGGGGGGCGGCCACGGTCTTGGTCACGCACGATGTGCGCGTGGCGCGCTACGCCGACCGTGTGTTCGGGATGCGCGACGGCAGGCTGACGGAGCCTGATCTGAAGGCGCAGGCTGTGGTCGGCGGATGATCGGCTATCTGCGGACCCTGCTGATCTTCTACCGGCGTCATTTGCGCGTGCAGCCGTTGCGCGAGCTGATGGCGGTCCTTGGGGTGGCCGCTGGCGTGGCGCTCCTGTTCGCTGTCCAGGTCGCGCACCGCAGCATCACGGGCTCTTTCGAAGAGATCGCACAAGGGGTCGCCGGACGAGCGACGCTTGAACTGGCCGCGCGTCGGCCCGAAGGCTTCGACCAGCGCGTCTCTGAAGCAGTCGAACGTATGCCCGACGTGAAGGCTGCGGCTCCGGTCTTCGAGCAGCCAATCGTGGCGGTCGGGCCGAAGGGCCGCCGCGCGTTGACGCTGGTCGGTGCGACCGAACAGATAACAGCCCTTGGAGGCAGGCTCTCTTTGCAGTTTCAGCGGGCAGGCGAAGCCTCCCGGCGGGGAACGCTGGTCTTGACCGAACCGGCCGCGCATGCGATCGGAGCCCGGCCCGGCAGTGTGCTTGCCATCCGGGTCGGGGAGCGCACCGAACACCTTGCGCTCGACGCCGTCGTGCCGAGCGCAGAGATCGGCGCGGTAGCGGAAAGTCCAGTCGCCGCCGCCCCGCTGCCGATTGTGCAAAGCATCGCCGGATTGCCTGGTCGCGTGACGAGGATCTTGATCGAGCCCAGCGCCGGGCACGAAGCCGCGCTTCACCGCGCGCTCACTGAGCGCTTTGGGGCGACCTTGAACGTCCGTCCGATTGACGCCGAAGCGAGGCTTTTGGGGAACGCCGCCGGGCCCGAAAAGCAGGTCACGCTGCTGTTCAGCGCGATCAGCCTCGTCGCAGGGATCATCCTCGCCTACAACGCCCTGTTGCTGGCGAGCGACGAGCGTCGACGCTTCATCGTCTACCTGATCGAGACTGGCACTCCGGACTCGATGATCGTCGCCTCGCTCGCCTTCGACGCCTTCATCCTCGGGGTGGTCGGTTCGCTGCTCGGGCTGCTCGCCGGCGATGTCATCTCGATCATCGCCTACCGGACTGTGCCCGGCTATATCGCAGCCGCATTTGCGATCGGCGGCCAGCGGGTCATCGGTGTGCCGACGGTCATGATTGCGCTGGCTGGTGGCATGCTTGCGGCCTTCGCCGCCGCGGCCCTGCCCGCGATCGTAGCGCTCCGTGGGGGCATCGCGGCTGAGCCCGACGCGGTTGGTCGCGCGCTCTCGTTCGCGCGCAAGCTGCATTTCTCAGACGCGATTGTCTTCGCGTGCGGCGCGTTGCTCGTATGCCTCTCGATCGCTGCGTCGCTGCTTGCGCCCGCGACGACGGTGGCGGCGCTCGTGGGGCTCGCCGCAGGCCTCGTGATCTGCCTGCCGATGATCCTGCGCTATCTGCTCAAGCTGGCGCGTACCGTGTCACGGCGCTCGGGCGACCCCGCCGCTCGCCTCGCGATCGCCGAACTGCGCGGCTCACCTACCCGGTCGGTCGCCCTCCTCGCCACCGGGATGGTCGCGGCGTTCTTGATGGTCCTGATCGGCGGCTCGGTTTCTGACGTCCAGCAGGCCGTGCGCACGGGCGCTACGGATCTGCTCTCGAGTGCCAGCATCTGGATCAAGCCCGGTGGGCCGGAGAACGTCTACACGACACAGCCCTTCGCATACACCGAAACCCAACGTCGCCTGCAGCGCCTCGGTGTCGTGAACTCGGTGCTGCCGTGGCGCGACTCGTTCCTCGACCTGTCTGGAAGGCGCGTATGGGTCCTTGGTGTCCCGCCGCAGACTCCAGCGCAGATCGCCCCCAGCCAGCTCGTCGAAGGATCGCTTACCACAGCCGACAGGCATCTGCGCGAAGGCGGCTGGGCGGCTCTCAGCCAAACGATCGCCCGCGAAGATCACCTGCGCCTTGGCGAGCGCTTCACCATCCCCACCCCCACCGGCACCGCCAGTCTCCGGCTCGCGGCGACAATCGCGAACTACGGCTGGCTCCCAGGCTCCATCGTCATGAACGACGATGACCACGCGAGGCTGTGGGGCAGCACTGCCGCGTCCCAACTCGCCGTTACGCTCAGGCCTGGCGTCTCGATCGAACAGGGCAAGCAATCTGTCGAAAGGATGCTTCCCGCCGGCAACGCGCTCACGGTCGAGACTGTCGATGAACGGCGGTCGGAAGTCAGCGCGGTGCTCGGCAGTACCCTCTCGCGGTTGAACGACACGACGATCGTCGTGCTGGTCGCCACCATTGCGTCGGTCATCGCATTGATGATCGCTGCGGTCTGGCAGCGACGAGGGAGACTCGAATCGCTGATGTCGATCGGCATGAGCTTCGGCCAGTTCACCAGGCTGATCTTCTACGAGACCGGCTCGGTGCTGCTCTCGGGCTGCCTCATAGGGATGGCCGCCGGCATCGCCGGCCAGTATCTGATCGACGGCTGGCTTCACCAGACCACCGGCTCCCCTGTCAAGTTCATGCCCGCGTGGCAGCTCGGGCTGCGCACCATCGTGATCGTCACCGGCATCTCGATCGCGGCATCGATGATCGCTGTCATACAGACCAGTCGATTCAACCCACGAGCGGCCTTCTCAACCGAATGACCCCATCCTCATCACCAAGCACAGTCTCAATCCTGTTAAGACATACAGTGACGCCACCGTCAAGCCACACGATGGGATCATGTTCTATGCCTTCACGAGGAATTACGCCAAAGGCGTTAGAGCAGCAGCGCGAGGCGGCGTCCGCTCTGGACACAAGCACGTTCAGCGCGGGTATCCGTCTGCTGCCCGGCGACCTCCAGGCGGACGCTCGCCACCTCTACCGTGTGCTGCGCACGATCGATGACCTTGTAGACGACGAGGACCCCCAGGCGGAGAGCCGAGTTGAGGCCATCGAACGCTGGGCACACGGCCAAGAGACAGACACACCCGAGACGCGCATACTCGCGGACCTCTCGCGACGACATCCGCTGCCACTCGAGGCGCTGATTGAATTCTGCAAGGGGATGCGCCACGACCTTGCGCATACGCCGATCGAAACCGACGAGGACCTCGAACGCTACTGCCAGTACGTCGGCGGCGCGGTGGGAGTCGTACTCGCCAGGATCTTTGGCACCTCCCACCCCGACGGCGAGCGCAAGATGGCGATCCTCGGCCGAGCCTTCCAGCGAACGAACATTCTGCGCGACATCGACGAGGACCACGCCCACGGCCGCCTCTACGTGGCCCGCGCCACCATCGAGCAGTTCGGGTTTCCACTACCCGGTGCTCGCGAAGATCTTCTGCGAGACCAGATCGCTCGTGCCGACCTGCTGTACGAAGAAGGACTCGGGGCGATCCCGCTCCTATCTCGCGGACAGCGGGGCATGGCTCTCTCTGCGGGACTCTACCGCGAGATCCTGCGCCAGATCGAACGAGAAGGATACGGACGCAACCCCGGGCGCGCCACCGTGCCGGCCTGGCGCAGACATCTACTGACCACCAAGCACCGCGTCATTCGGCACAGAAGACCGGCGTAGCGGCCAATGGCGCCGAGCTACTGGAGCTCGGCAGCCGCCCAGCACGAGCAGCCAGAACCGCAACAGCGCTGGCCCAATGGGCCGGGGCGATCAATAGACTCTGTTCAAGCTGCGCATACTGTTTAGAGATCCCACAACCACGGCCGACGTCATCGTTGCCATTGGCCAGATCATCTGGAATCAGCATGAAGCGTAATCCCAATCCTCATGGCCGCACAATGCCCGTTGCGGCGTTGGTGATCTTCATCGGAGGCACCGTGTTGATGAGCGCGGTCGCATCATCTGCTATTCAACGCCAAGCGGAGGCACGTACTGCGCGGTCGCTGGACGGCACCGCCACCGCGCACCTGCATCTGGTCAGACCGGACGGGACACGGCTATCCGAGGAAGGCCCCGTGACCGGATCTCTTTCTGGCTCGATGCGTGCCGTCGTCTACACGGGCAACGTCTTTACGGGCAACTTCACAATCCAGACCCACGGAGGCTCAATCGAAGGACGCGGGAGAGCGACGCCACACGGCCTGGGGCGCTACCAGAGCTTCAGCGGCACGATCATGATCGCCGGCGGCAGCGGCCGCTACAGCCACGCCCACGGACGCGCCGGACTGTATGGCACCTTCGATCGCCGAACCTACGCCTTGGTCATCCAGACAAAGGGAAGGTTCTGGTACTGACTCTACGGCGCGACGGAGGGGCCGCGCGCCACGTCCGCGACCTCCTGGGCTTGCTCCTGGTCTGCGCGTGCCTGCCAGCCACCGCATACGCCGCCCAGTCGGTCAAGCTCCACGTCGCGTTTGCACCCGAGCGACTCGGCGGAGCCACGACGGTCGAATTCGCCATCCAGATCGCGGTGCCCCATGACCGCGTCCCTTCGCCACTGACCGCACTCAACGTACGCTACCCGGGGGACCTCGGCATCGCCGCGAGCGGCCTCGGGCTAGCCACCTGCTCCCAGGCCAGGCTCGAAGACCTTGGCCCTGAAGGCTGCCCAGCCGACTCCCGCATGGGGCACGGCAGCGCGCTCGCCGAGATCCCCATCGGACCAGAGATCCTCCGCGAGACCGCCGAAGTAGCGATTGTGCGCTCTCCTGAAAAGGATGGACATCTAGCGATGCTCTTCTACGCCAGCGGCGAAACGCCCGTCAGTGCTCAGATCCTATTCCCGGGCCTGCTGTTCCCAACGCCAGGCCGTGGAAGCATCAACATCGACGTGCCGCTGGTTCCGAGCCTCCCCGGTGGGCCCAACGTCGCCATCGTAGGACTGCACGCAACGCTCGGACCGCGTGGGCTTATCTACTACGAACACGTCCACGGCAAGATCGTGAGCTACCATCCCAACGGCATCCTTTTGCCAGATCGCTGCCCCCGCGGGGGCTTTCCCTTCGCCGCGTCGCTCGCCTTCGAAGACGGCTCGCACGCCAGAGCGTCGACCACGGTTCGCTGCCCGCCCGGTCGCCGCTAGGTGTGCTTCTAAGCGGCTACCTTCGGGTGCCAGCCGCGCCCCTCCTTGCGGACGCTGCCTTCCTGCTCAAGCCCAGGAGCACACGGTAGAGGTAGTTCTGCTCGATCCCCATTCTGCCCCGCGAGCTCGGCAGGCGCCCGTTTGTTGACCCCTAGCGGCGAGCCTCAGCCCTTTCGTGGGCTCCTCGCAACCTATGGCGCTCCGACGCTAGGATGCGAGAGTCAGGCCGACGTAGCTCAGCTGGTAGTAGCGCGTCCATGGTAAGGACGAGGTCGTGGGTTCGAGTCCCACCGTCGGCTCTCATCTCGCTACCGGAACGTGACCGTCGCGCGATGTATTCTTTTACCGTAGTTGTCCGCGTCTGTCTGCTCAGCGGCAGGAGCGTATTCCGCACAAACAAGCCGAAAATGGCTCCATTACTAGCGATTCGGTACCCTTAAGCCGCTCGCTTACCATGGAGGTGCTCTACCAGCTGAGCTACGTCGGCACGACGTTCGCATCCTAGCGGCAGTGGTCTCTTTTCGCGAGGATGTCCCGACCGGCGTGGAACTTCGTTGGCGGTCCGGGTGAATCTCTCAGACGGTGACGAGCGTAGCGGCCTCCTTGGCGATGTGTGTGGTGGTGGGCTGGGTGATCTCTGCTTCGACGGCGAGCGCGAGCTTGGCGAGGCCGTCGTATCCGATGATCCGTCGGAACTGTCGCTCGGCCTCCAGCATCCCGGCGGCAGTCCACCGCAGGGACATCTCCCCGGACTGCCAGCGCTTGACGTTGCGGCTGGATCGCCGGACGCACTCGATCATGGACTCGCACGGGTTGGTGCTCTGCAGCGTGCGCTTCAGCGCGCCGTGGACGCCGAGACGGGTGACGGTGAGCGTCTCCTCCATGCCCTCCCGCAGGGACGCTGCGGCACCGGGGTGAGAGCGCTCGAGCTCTGCGGCGAGAGCCTGGAGTTCCCCAAGGGCACGAGGGTGATCGTCGCGCGCCCACGCGCGGCGTAGCCGGCGCTTGACCTCCGGGCGGTCGCGCTCGGGCAGGTGATCGAGCACGTTGCGCTCCTTGTGACGGACACACCGATGGACCGGGGTGCGCGGCCCCAGGACCGCGTTCACGGCGGCTCTGAGGGCCTTGGAGCCGTCGATCACGACCAGCACGCCCTGCTCGACGTCCAGGCCACGGTCCACGAGATCAGCCAGCAGCGCGGTAGCGACCGTCTTGTTCTCCGTGGAGCCCTCCCACAGGCCGAGCGGGACCTTCACCCCGTCAGTGGTGATCCCGAGCGCGACGACGTTGGTGTGGTCCTTCAAGACGACCCCGTCGAGCATCAGCACCGCCAACCGCACGTCATCCAGGCGATGGCTCATCAGCTCCTTCAGCGTCTGCGCGGTGCGGGCAACGAAGGTGCGCGAGACCGCCGACTTCGACGTCGAGCGCGCCTGCGCCTCGACCTGCTCGCCGACCGGCTCCTGGGTACGCACGAACCTGCGGGTAGAGACGCCCGCGAGCATCCGCTCCAGCACGACCGCGCTCAACACGTCTCGGCTGGCGAAGCGCTCGTAGGTCTCGACAGGCACCTCGCCGCCGCCGTCCTTGGCGCGCATCCGCAGCCGGCGCACCCCCACCCGGCGCGAGCCAAGCGTGACCTCCCCGTCGTCGCCCCCGTGCCGGTAGGCGACCCGCTCAGGGTCGTGCTTGCCCTTGGGCCACAGACCTCATCGACCTCCTCGGCCATCAGCTCCTGCATCACGCCGAGCCCGACCACCCACGCTCAGCGCGAGCAGGCCCTCCCTCGCCACCCCGACCAGCTCACCCAGCGCGGCCTGCACCCGCTCGGGCAGCGCAGGCGCCTCCATCGGCGCGTCCTCGCTCGTGACCTGTCCAGCATGTACCTTCTTCATGGCGGTTCCTCCTGTCTCGAATGGACCGATTTCGCACTCGCCACGGTCGCAACACGACCGGACGAGGCGGGAGGACCGCCACTTCAAGTTCTACGCCACGCGGGACATCCTCCTTTTCGGTCAGCGTGCCAAGACCCCACGGGGGCCGAGCGCCGCCAACGTCAGCCTCATCGTGTGTGGCGTCTACGGGGGAGTCAGTCCGAGCGCGCGGCGCAACTCGGCCAGCTCCAGTCCCTCGATGCGCACGACCTTTTCACGTGAGCGCTCGCCACGGATAACGCTGACCCGCCCGCGCGCTATACCGGCGCGCTTGGCGATCAGCTTGCACAGCGCCGCATTCGCCTGACCCTCGACCGGTGCCGCCGCGACACTCACGCGCAGAACGCCATTGTGCTCATCCAGGATCGCGTTTCGCTTCGCGCGCGGCTGGAGACGAACCGCAAGATCTACGTCGGGCACAGGGCGCAGTATGCGCTCATCCCGCTCTCCACCGTGGCCGCTCCCGCAGGCCCATCCCGGCGGCGAGCGCAGACCCTCAGCGGATGCCCTCCAGCAGTTCGGCGGGAGAGGAGAGCCCGAGGCCCCTGGCGAGGATCACGAGGGTCTCCAGGCGCGGCGAGCGCTTGCACCGCTCCAGGAGGCTGATCTCGGTGCGGTGCAGGTTGCATGCTTCGGCCAGCGCCTCCTGCGAGAGACCCGATCGTTCCCGGTGGGTACGGAGGTTCTTGGCGAATTGATTGCGTATCTGCTCCACGGACACCCCCCAACTGTCGCTCCTCGCAGACGAGATGTCTACAGATACCTGTCTGCATAGCCGGGACACCACAACTTCGCCCCAGGACGAGCCGAACTATAAACGCTGCCTTCGTCTATCCACAAGCCTATCGACCTGGACTTCCGTCACGCGGCGTGGGCGGCGGCAGCGTCGCTAGGTCACGCGGCGTGGGCGGCGGCGTCGCTGGGTGTCACGGTGCTCGCCGGCAGGCCCATGCCCGCCACCTTGCTGGGGAGGTCGAGCTTCAGCCAGCGCGACAGGGGGGCTGAGGCTGGAGACGACCACCTCGTCGAAGCCCCTCAGATTGAGGGCGTCCCGCACCGCCGCCATCGGGTCGGAATCGCCGAGGATCCCATCCACCGGGGATCCCGTGGCCTCGCTGAGGACCGGAAGGGCACGGTCGAGCACGGCGCGGGCCTCCCCGTCTCCCTGGTCCTCGGGGTCCACGACCTTGTGGGCTCGACACCCGCTCCTCGATCTCCTCAGGGTCTGACTAACCTGGGCGCGTGCGCGTGCGGGTTACCGAGGAGGCCGTCGAGGTGGTGCTCTCCCGCTGGGAGAAGGTGCTGGGCCTGCTCGGGAACATCACCGTCCCCCTCGCCGAGGTGAGCGATGTGCGGGTGCTGGAGGAGCCGATGGGGGAGGTGCTGAGGACCGGCCTGAAAGCCGGGCTGCGGCTGCCGGGCCTCTACTACGTGGCCCGCACCATCCGCCTCGACGAAGCCTGGCTGGTGCGCCGCGGCGTTCCCGCCCTCTCCTTCTCGGTGGGCGGCGGGGGGGCGCTGCGGCGCGTGATCGTGAGCAGCCCCGAAGCGCAGGCCCTCGCGCGGCGGCTCACCTCCGGGCGGTGAGGGCGAGCCGCTGGGCTCCCCGCTGGGAGCCTCATATGCAGACGAATCCGAGGGCGTCCAGATGGTGGGCGCACGTGGAGGCCCAGACCTCATCGCCCTCCACGTGCACGACGCCCTGTTCGCGCAGACGCTCCAGGGCCACCCCGATCGCCTGCGGGTTCACGTCCAGGAGCTCGTGTTCGAGCTGCCGGCGCGACCAGTGCGCCTCGTGGTCGTCGCGCAGCAACTGCAGGAGGAGCACGCACTGGGTGCCCTCCTCCTGCAGCGGGTCGAGGCTCTCGTCCTGCATGGATGAGACTTCGCCCCCCAACCCCGGGGACCTTCAGACAGCTGTCTAAGTTGGCGGAAAGGGTCCGTGGGCTGCACCGCGGAGTCGGAGGACCCCTGCGCTACCGCCCGAGGGCTGGTGAGAGTCTGACGCGGCCCATGGAAGATGATGATATTATCATTATTATGATAGAACAACTAAAGCACAACGGGGCTTGGCTATGACCCGCGAGCTGAGCCGTCGGCGGCGCATCGGCATCCTGCTGATTTGCTCCATGAGCCTCCTGATCGTGGGGCTCGACGTAACCATCGTCAACGTCGCCCTGCCCTCGATCGGACGGGACCTGCACGCGCCGCTCTCGGGTCTGCAGTGGACGGTGGACGCCTACACCCTCGTGCTCGCCAGCCTCCTCATGCTCTCGGGCTCAACCGCTGACCGCCTGGGGCGCCGCCGCACCTTCGTCATCGGGCTGCTCACCTTCGCGGTGGCCTCACTGCTCTGCAGCCTGGCCGCCAACCTGACCATGCTGATCGTTTTCCGCATGGTCCAGGCTGTGGGCGGATCGATGCTGAATCCCGTGGCGATGTCGATCATCACCAACACCTTCACCATCCCCCGGGAACGGGCCCAGGCGATCGGGGTCTGGGCCGCCGTGGTCGGGGTGTCCATGGCCCTCGGCCCGGTGGTGGGTGGGCTGCTGGTGAGCACGGTCGGCTGGCGGTCGATCTTCTGGATCAACATCCCCGTCGGGTTGACCGCGGCGGTCCTTGCCCTGCGCTACATCCCCGAGTCCAAAGCGGCGGTGGCGAGGAGGGTGGACATCCTCGGGCAGGTGCTCGTGATCATGCTCCTGGCCTCGCTCACCTACGGCATCATCGAAGCCCCCAGCCGGGGCTGGTCGTCGGCTCTCATCGTCGGTGCCTTCGCCGTGGCCGCTGCGTCGCTGGTTGCGCTCGCGATCTGGGAGCACCGAGCCCGCCAGCCGCTCCTCGACCCGCGCTTCTTCCGGTCGGTGCCATTCTCCTCGGCCGCGCTCATCGCGGTCGCGTCGTTCGCCGCCCTCGGCGGGTTCCTCTTCCTCAACACCCTCTACCTCCAGGACGTGCGCGGGCTCTCCCCGCTGCAGGCCGGGATCTACACCCTGCCGATGGCGACGATGACCATGCTCCTCCCACCGCTCTCGGGACGGATAGTCGGCCGGCGAGGGGGCCGGGTACCCCTGGCCATCGCGGGCGCCACACTGTGCATCGGCTGCCTGATGCTGGTCGGGCTGAGCGCCACGACCTCCTTCACGTGGTTGTTCACGGCTTACGTCATCTTCGGCGTCGGCTTCGGCTTCGTGAATGCGCCGATCACCAACGCCGCCGTTTCGGGCATGCCCCGGGCCCAGGCCGGCGTGGCAGCGGCCATCGCCAGCACATCGCGCCAGGTCGGCCAAACGTTGGGTGTGGCGGTGGTCGGCTCGCTGGTGTCCGCCTCCCTGCGCACGGCGGACCATCGCGACTTCGCGCTGGCCAGCCGGGCCGGCTGGTGGGTCCTGGCGGGCTGCGGGGCGGCGGTGCTGGTTCTCGGCCTGGTCGCGACTTCTGCGTGGGCCCGCGGCACGGCCCGGCGCACGGCCCAGTCCATCAACCCCGAGTTTCTCGAAGGGAACGCGGCATGACGAGGGCGGGCGGCCGTCGTGACCGCGCGGCCCGCAGGGCGTGGCAGGCGATGGCGGAGCTGGTGCTCGACAACGAGCGCCGACGGGAAGTCAGCGATCGGGTCGGTCTCAGCTTCGGAAAGATCAGGGCGTTGAGACGGATCGCGCACCGGCCGATGCCCATGGGGGAGCTGGCCGCCCTGCTCGGCGTGGACCCCCCCAACATGACGACGGTGGTCGACGACCTCGAGCGCACGGGTCTCGTGGAGCGTCGTGCCCACCCCTCCGACCGGCGGGTCAAGCTCGTGGCGGCCACCCCCGCCGGAGCGGCGCTTGCCCAACGGGCCGAGGAGATCCTCGAGCGACCACCCCTCGGCCTCTGCGAGCTGCCGGCCGAGGACCTCGAGACCCTGGGGCGAATCCTGTCCCGAGTCCGAGGGGATCACGACGCCGGCGACTGAGCCGGCGGGCCACTTAACTGGAGAAGCGGGTGGTGGGCCAGACGATAAGCACATGTGTCCGTATGGTGGGGGCAGGATCGATTTGGCTCTGACAGAGGTTTGTCGGCCGATGTGTCGCCTTTGCTCCCGAAACTCCGCCCGGCCGGGGCGAGCGGGACAGCTACGCCCAGAAACCGCTGTCAAGTCCGGTAACTGGGATCTATGCCAGAATTGCGCGACTAGATGCCTGATAGCAATGCGTCTCAACTGCGGTCGATGTCCGCATCGGAGTTTGTCCGCAGACTGCGAGAGTCCGCTGGCGAACCGGACAGGCACTATGTACTCTGGCTGGGGGCGGGCT
This sequence comes from uncultured Solirubrobacterales bacterium, assembly GCA_963771915.1. Classification (GTDB taxonomy): domain Bacteria; phylum Actinomycetota; class Thermoleophilia; order Solirubrobacterales; family Solirubrobacteraceae; genus Palsa-744. The sequence goes on from CAVYVD010000001.1 coordinate 2,552,518, forward strand.
GCTCTGTTACCTCGGGCATCCCCGCTGCGAGTGCGCTGGTTAGAGAGCATTGGTTACCCCGGTTACATCGCTTGAGATCCGCCCGTGAGGGCCTTGAGGAATGGGCTGCAACGACCTTCCCGGAGTATCAGCCAGATAACCCAGGGGCGCTGTATGGGCCGCTCATGGACGTCCTATTCACCAACCGGGAGGAGCGCCAGCGGGAGACTGAGCGACTGTGCGATGGTCGCGCGCCGGGCTTTGGCTATGCGGTGCTCGCAGCGCTCATGTCTCGCCAGGACGGCGTCTTCAGTACCGCCCTGACAACGAACTTCGATGATCTGATAGCGGATGCGATGTACGTGTTTGGCGAGCAGAGGCCCCTGGTCATCCAGCATGAGGCGCTTGCGGGCTTCGTGCGGCCAGGCCGGGTGCAGCGACCGCTGGTCGTCAAGATCCACGGCGATCACCGGCTCAACCCGATGAACACGGCAGATGAGATCGCCAGCCTCAGTGAGAAGATCGCTGAAGGTATCCGTGGGCTTCTGCAGGACCGCGGGCTGATCTTCGTCGGCTACTCGGGCAACGATCAAGGTGTCATTCAAACCCTAGAAACCCTTCCAGCACAAGCCCTACCCCTCGGTGTCTGGTGGGTCTCACGTACAGAACCAAGCGGAACGATCCGCGCTTGGCGAGGATGTCCCGCGTGGCGTAGAACTTGAAGTGGCGGTCCTCCCGCCTCGTCCGGTCGTGTTGCGACCGTGGCGAGTGCGAAATCGGTCCATTCGAGACAGGAGGAACCGCCATGAAGAAGGTGCATGCTGGACAGGTCACGAGCGAGGACGCGCCGATGGAGGCGCCTGCGCTGCCCGAGCGGGTGCAGGCCGCGCTGGGTGAGCTGGTCGGGGTGGCGAGGGAGGGCCTGCTCGCGCTGAGCGTGGGTGGTCGGGCTCGGCGTGATGCAGGAGCTGATGGCCGAGGAGGTCGATGAGGTCTGTGGCCTCAAGGGCAAGCACGACCCTGAGCGGGTCGCCTACCGGCACGGGGGCGACGACGGGGAGGTCACGCTTGGCTCGCGCCGGGTGGGGGTGCGCCGGCTGCGGGTGCGCGCCAAGGACGGCGGCGGCGAGGTGCCTGTCGAGACCTACGAGCGCTTCGCCAGCCGAGACGTGTTGAGCGCGGTCGTGCTGGAGCGGATGCTCGCGGGCGTCTCTACCCGCAGGTTCGTGCGTACCCAGGAGCCGGTCGGCGAGCAGGTCGAGGCGCAGGCGCGCTCGACGTCGAAGTCGGCGGTCTCGCGCACCTTCGTTGCCCGCACCGCGCAGACGCTGAAGGAGCTGATGAGCCGTCGCCTGGATGACGTGCGGTTGGCGGTGCTGATGCTCGACGGGGTCGTCTTGAAGGACCACACCAACGTCGTCGCGCTCGGGATCACCACTGACGGGGTGAAGGTCCCGCTCGGCCTGTGGGAGGGCTCCACGGAGAACAAGACGGTCGCTACCGCGCTGCTGGCTGATCTCGTGGACCGTGGCCTGGACGTCGAGCAGGGCGTGCTGGTCGTGATCGACGGCTCCAAGGCCCTCAGAGCCGCCGTGAACGCGGTCCTGGGGCCGCGCACCCCGGTCCATCGGTGTGTCCGTCACAAGGAGCGCAACGTGCTCGATCACCTGCCCGAGCGCGACCGCCCGGAGGTCAAGCGCCGGCTACGCCGCGCGTGGGCGCGCGACGATCACCCTCGTGCCCTTGGGGAACTCCAGGCTCTCGCCGCAGAGCTCGAGCGCTCTCACCCCGGTGCCGCAGCGTCCCTGCGGGAGGGCATGGAGGAGACGCTCACCGTCACCCGTCTCGGCGTCCACGGCGCGCTGAAGCGCACGCTGCAGAGCACCAACCCGTGCGAGTCCATGATCGAGTGCGTCCGGCGATCCAGCCGCAACGTCAAGCGCTGGCAGTCCGGGGAGATGTCCCTGCGGTGGACTGCCGCCGGGATGCTGGAGGCCGAGCGACAGTTCCGACGGATCATCGGATACGACGGCCTCGCCAAGCTCGCGCTCGCCGTCGAAGCAGAGATTACCCAGCCCACCACCACACACGTCGCCGAGGAGGCCGCTACGCTCGTCACCGTCTGAGAGATTCACCCGGACCGCCAACGAAGTTCCACGCCGGTCGGGACATCCTCCTGTTGAGCGCCGTGAGGAGGCATTGGCCGAACTTGCCACACTCGTCATCTCTGGCGTTCGGTCGCCTGGATGGGACTTCAGCAAGTTGCTGGCCCGTGCGCGCCAAGAGGAGCGTCCCGATGTCGAGTGGCTTGAACGCCTGGCAGACATTATCTCGGCCCGAGCTGATGTAGGGGTACTGCGCGACTGGGTGTCATGGCCTGACGGGTAACCTCGCTCGGCGCGTCTCGTCTTCCAGGCCCCCCCACTGCAACTCTCGCTCAAGACGCGGAACCCGACGGCGGCGAACCCGGTGTCGGTCGGGACGGCTTGGGAGTCGCCATGCACCGCGCAGATCCACAGCGGGACAGGGGCAACACGGACAGATCCCGTGCCCGGCAGTCCTGGCCGTTGCCCGCGTCTATTAGAGAGCGGGAGACGCCTATGGACGGCAGTCGAACCTATGGGCTATTGTTACCCCCAATGCGCCTGAAGCTCATTGTGCTCATTGGGGTCTTCCTGCTGCTCGTCACGCCAGCGACGGCAGGCGCCTTCGTGGAAACACCTAAATCGCTCGAAGAATTCAATCAGCACCAAGCCGAAGAAGCGACACGCAAAGCCCAAGAACAAAAAGAAACAAAAAGCGGCCGAAGAACAAAAGGCCACCGAAGAACACAAAGCCGTGGAAGAACGCGAACGAAAGGCTGCTGAAGAAAAGAAAGCCGCCGAAGAACGCGCGCAGCGCGAAGCGAACGAACGCCAGACCCGCGAAGAAACAGAACGCGCCGAACACGCACAAGCCAGCAAAGAAGAAGCGGAACGGAAAGCCAAAGAAGCTGCGGCGCAGTGCGTCGTCCCCTCGCTGACGGGCGACTCGCTCAACGACGCGCGTAAGGCGCTGCACGGGGCGCACTGCAAGCTCGGCAGGATCAGCACTCCTCGCGGGAGTCGGGGTGCGCTGGTGGTCACCGGCCAGAGCCTCAAGCGCGGCGTGAAGCGCCCCGGAGGAACGGCCGTCGCGGTGACCCTCGGGTCCGCCGCTCGCCACCGCGGCTGAGCGTCTTCAAGGTCTCCTCCCGCCACGGTGGACCTCGGTCAACATGCGAAACCCGACGGCAGCGAATCCCGTGCCGGCCGGGAGCCCTAATTCGTCTGACTGACCGGTCAATCACGATGCGCCGATTTGTCTTACAACGCCTTGTCGGCAAGCAAAGCACAGACGCTTGTCGTCGTTGGCGAAATCATTTGTCTTCAACCCGTATCTGCACTGAGTTGACACGGCGCTCAGTCTTGGGATTCACAGTAGTGCCTCAACACGCATTGAGCGTCTCGATCAGTCTCTTCAAGCTGGTTCTTTTATGACTTGGCTTCGCCTTCGGGGCTGGATGACGACAGGATCGTTCCGGCGCTCGTTGTGCCGCCTCCCCAGTAGATCGTTGCGCTGGACCACGTCTCTCCTGCGGGCAGACAGCCGACGCTTTCGGTGAACGAGAATGGCTGGCCAACTGTGCCCAGCTCGTCCCTGATGAACTGTGGTTCCGCGCACCCTTCCACTCCCCGGGCGAGAGGGGCAAGACCATCGCCGGCGGCAGGTGCTGGGGTGGCAAGGAGCGCGCCAGCGACGAGGACGGCAAACACCGCCAGCACGGTGGTGGGGGCGTGTCGGCCAAGTGGCGTCCGCGGATCGCGCAGCGTCGCTCCGTTCATCGCATGCCTCCCCGGCGCGGAGCCCGCTTCGCACCGAGCCACAGCGTGACGCGCGCCCCGTGGGCAAGGCGCTCGCCCGCCGGGGTGCTCTGAGCTCTGACGTACAGAGCGCCGTGGCGGTCGGCGGGCCGGTGGACGGGGCCGAGGCGGCAGTGCGCCTTGGAGAGTGCGCTGCGGGCGGCCGCGAGCGTGTCGCCCCTCAGCGAGGGCACGACGCACGCCGGGGCTTCGCGTTGGGCGGCGGCGGCCGCTTCTTCTCGTTGCCGGGCTGCTGCGGCTGCCCGTGCTGCTTCCAAGGCGTGTCTGAGGGCTTCGGCTTCGGCAGCGCGGCGTGCGGCTGCTTCCTTGGCCTGTTGTTCTTCGTGTTCTTTGGCGCGTTGTTCGGCGACGGTTCGTTCGGCGCCTTCTTTGCCGCTCTGGTTGGCCCACGTAGATGGGGGCGGCGTGTAGGGTTCTGTGTCCAGGACTCCGTTGGGGGCGGCTCCTGGCGGGATTTCTTGGGTAAGGGGCGAGGGGACCTGAAACCTCCAGCTTGCCGTGGCACTTCCGTCGATGTTGTGGGCGGTGACCGTGAAGATGTAGGTGCCGCCGCGCTGGGGGTCGCTGATCACGAGGTGTACGGCCTGCGCTTCATCGACGACGAGGAGGAGCTGTCCTTCCGTTGCCTGGCATTGTGCGTGGTCGGGGCATTCGACCTGGATTTTGTATGTGGTTTTGAGGCCCTCGGGGTTGATGTGCGCACCGACGAGGACTTCGCTTTCGACTTCCCACGCGGCGCCTTCGCTGATGAGCGGCCCGCCAACTGCTGCGGCCGTGGCGGTGGCGAGCACGAACGCGGCGAGGAGCGCGCCGGCAGCCAGCAGGAAGCTAAGAGCGTGCCGCGCCCCCCGGGCTCCTCGCCAGCTATGCGTCCTCGGTCTCCCCATCATGCGTCCCCTGTTCTGAGGGTTGGAATTATAGCCGGGGATCTGTGGCCTGGGTGGCCTGGTCGAGGGTGCAGCGGTTTCCCCCTATAGCCTGTGGGGTTTCCCCCAAGGGTCCCCCGAGTCCAGGGGTTTGCCGGGGAAAACCCCTGCAAATCGTGGCCTTCGCTGTCCGGGCGCTTCCGGCTCCGGAAGAGGGTTTCCTCAGTGCTGGCCTGGTGTTTCCCGGGTTGTCCGTGGGTCTGTTGGCGATCGATGGTGGGGGCAGGATTCGAACCTGCGAAGGCAGAGCCAAGGCGTTTACAGCGCCTCCCCTTTGACCGCTCGGGAACCCCACCGGGGACGGGCGATGATAGCGGTCACCCTGGGTCGCACGACGGCAGCGGCCTCCCCGGGTCGACTTCGTAGCCGGCGTACTTGGGGCCGCCCAACAGGATGCCGCTGCCACCCGCGATCGCGTGCGCAGGGATGAACCAGCGTCGGCCGTCGGCGACGAGCACGAAGAGGTAGTCGAGGTTGGCTGGGTCAAGGCGCTTGACGACGCCGCTCCAGCTCTGGTTTCCGCCCTTTGTGCAGACCATGATCTCCCAGCGACCCTTTCGGTAGCGGGTGGAGGTCTTGACCTGAACGCGCAAAAGCGCCTCGCGTGTCTCGACAACGAGATCGCAGGTAGGGCTATGTCCTACCGGGAGGTAGATCGTATATCCCTGCGAGCCGAGCCACTCCATTGCGGAGAGCTCGCCGATATCCCCCTGGCGTCGGGGCGAGATGCTGAGCATCGCCCAAACATACGTTCGGGCGTGGACGGAATGCCGAGCCTATTAGGAGGCCTCGCGCAGCAGCTGCGCCTCGGGCAGCGTCTGCAGCTTCTTGAGCGTGCGGTTCTCGATCTGGCGCACGCGCTCGCGGGTGATGTTGAAGGCGCGACCCACCTCCTCCAGGGTGCGCGATCGTCCCCCGGTGATGCCGTAGCGCATCTCCAGCACCTCGCGCTCGCGGCGGGGCAGCACGGCGAGCACCCGCACCACGCTCTCCCGGCGCAGGGACTCCGAGACGGTCTCGAAGGGGGACTCCGCGGCGATGTCCTCCACGAAGTCCGCCAACGCGGAGTCATCCTCCTCGCCCATGGGCTTCTCCAGGGAGATCGGCTGTTGGGCCATGCGCAGGAGCTCGCGCACCTCCGCGATCGGGTACTCCAGCTCCTGCGCGATCTCCGCTGGGGTGGGCTCGCGCCCGAGCCGCTGGATCAGTTGGCGCTCGGCGTGGAGAACCTTGTTGAGCTTTTCCGCCATGTGCACGGGGATCCGGATCGTGCGCCCCTTGTCTGCGATCGCGCGCGTCACCGCCTGGCGAATCCACCAGGTGGCGTAGGTCGAGAACTTGTAGCCGCGGCGGTGGTCGAACTTCTCCACCGCCCTGATCAGCCCCAGGGAGCCCTCCTGGATGAGGTCCAGGAACGTGAGGCCCCGCCCCATGTAGCCCTTCGCGATCGACACCACCAGGCGCAGGTTGGCCTCCACCATGTGCTGCTTGGCCGCCACGTCCCCCCGCTCGATGCGCTTGGCCAGGTAGACCTCTTCGGCACCGCTGAGCAGGGGCACGCGCCCGATCGAGCGCAGGTACAGGCGCAGGGAGTCGAGGCTCGACTCCGCCCCCATGAGCTCGGCGGTGCGAGGCTCATCCGGCTGCGTGCGCAGCTCCGCGACGGGCTCGAGGTCCGCGTGCGCCTGGACCTCCTCCTCGCGCTCCGCCTCCTCCGGCGTGTCCGCACGATGCAGCGGGATCGGCTGGCGCTCCTCGAATCCCTCGGCCAGATCTGCGCCCTCCAGCCTCCCCCCGTCCGCGGGCTCCCCAACGATTTCGACGCCGTGCTCCTCCAGGTAGCCGAGCAGCTCGTGGACCTGCTCGCGCGCGACCTCCGCCTCCTCCAGCGTCGCCGCGAGGTTCTCGGAGGTCACGAAGCCGCGTTCCTGGCTATCTGCGATCAGCGTGTGGAGCTCCTCGATTTCGACCACTGCGACCTCCGCCGCGGCCGGCGCCGACATACGTCCCGCACTCGTGCCGTCCAATCCTGCGAACTCGACAACCTTCTGGCTCAACTCATGGACCCCCAGGATCCGTACAGCACCCATCGCAGCGGGTCTGGCTCGCTGCGCCTCCCCTACGTGCCTGCTCGTATGCGCCTCCTCCGCGCTGCGTCGTCGATCCCTGCCAACAACGAACTGCTCCTCTCCGACCTGCGGGATCCTTCTGCTGCTCAAACCCGGAACGACCCTCCATGTTGCGGCGTCGACCCAAACGGTGAGCGGAGTGATACCAGATATCAAGGCCCCCGTGTGCGGTCTCCTCGGCGGACGTTCGCTCGGGGGCCCCGCGGCGGCATCCACTAGGCTTGACGGGCGGTGCCGACCACGATACGTGTGACACCCCCGCTCCATCCGCAGGCGCCGGACGACGTGCAGGCTCGCGCCCCCGCCGTCCCCGTGGGGCTCTCGCGGGTGGGGGTCACGGGGGTGGAGAAGGTGGTGCGCATCCGCGATGAGCTCTTCTTCGCGCGCCTTCAGTGCTTCGTGGACCTCCGCCACGACCAGAAGGGGGCGCACATGTCGCGCTTCGAGGAGGTCATCAACGAGGCGATCGGGGAGGTGGTGCTCACGGAGTCCCCCTTCCGCGCGGAGACCCTCGCGCGGGACATCGCGGAGCTCGTGCGCGCCCGCCAGGGGGCCGCGCGCGCGGAGGTGACGGTGGAGGCGCGCTACCCCGAGCACAAGCCCGCCCCCGTCTCCGGGGTCTCCACCCAGGAGATCTACACCCTCCATGGTCACGCCCTCGCGCTGGAGGGGGGACGCGCCACATGGTGGGGGTCTCCGCGACCGGCATCACCGCGTGCCCCTGCGCCCAGGAGCTCGTGGCGGCGAGGGCCCGCGAGCGCCTCGCCGAGCAGGAGGGGTTCTCGGCGGAGCAGATCGAGCGCATCCTCGCGCAGGTTCCCGTGGCGACCCACAACCAGCGGGGTCTCGGCACCCTGCGGATCGGGTTTCCGGAGGGCCGCGAGCAGGAGATCGACGCCAAGAGCCTGCTCGAGATCGTGGAGGGCTCGATGTCCTCGGAGATCTACGAGCTCATGAAGCGCTCCGACGAGGTGGAGGTCGTCGAGAAGGCCCACCGCCGCCCGCGCTTCGTGGAGGACTGCGTGCGCGAGATGCTCGCGGGCGTGGTCCACGCCTTCCCGGGGCTCGCCGGCGGGAGCTTCGTCTCCGCGCGCCAGGAGAACCTCGAGACGATCCACCAGCACAACGTGGTTGCCGAACGCCACGGCCTGCTCTCCGAGCTGCGCGGGGAGATCGGCACAGGTCGCCCCGCTTCCCACCAGACCACCTTGGAGGAGTGGCTGGGCGACGGCCACGGCGCCCACGCGTAGGACCGCGCCGCGGACTCCCTCCTCCCACCGGGCCACTGCCTGAACGACGGCCACGGCGCCCCACGCCCGGGTCCGCGCCGCGGACTCCCTCCCCTCCTCCCCCTCCCTATGCGGCTCAGGAGCCCGGCTGGTGGGCCTGGGCCTGGGCGAGGCGGCGGCGGAGGCCGAAGAAGTAGTCCAGACCCGAGAGCACCGTCGCGAGGACCGCCGCGTAGAGCAGCAGCGACACCCACAGGGGTCGCCCGTGCACCGCGATCAGGGCGAGAATCGCGGCGATCTGCATGCACGTCTTGACCTTGCCGAACATGCTCGCCGCCATCACCACCCCCGCCTGGGTGGCCGCCATGCGCAGCACCGTGACCGCGAGCTCGCGGGTGATGATCACCATCGCCACCCACGCCGGCAGGCGCCCCAGGGAGACCAGGGAGAGCAGGGCGGCGACGATCAGGAGCTTGTCCGCAAGGGGGTCCATCAGCTTGCCGAAGGTCGTGATCGAGTCTCGTGCGCGCGCGAGGTAGCCGTCGACGAAGTCCGTGAGGGAGGCCAGCGCGAACACCACCGCCGCGAGGATGTCTCCGGCTGGAGTGTTTCCGAGTAGGGCCACCACGAGCACCGGCACGAGCATGATGCGCAGCACCGTGAGCACGTTCGGTAGGTTCAGGGGGAACATGGTCGGATGGAAGAAGGGGGGCCGACTCGGCGGCGGCTGCACCACCCTTGAGGAAGCATTATGTCGGCATCCCGGCACGCGAGCGGGATGGATGCCGGTGAGCGGGTACGAGCGCGGGCGCGCACCGTGAACCGCTAGGGTGGCGCCTATGGACATGCAACTCGTGCCGATGGTCATCGAGCGCACCGCGCGGGGGGACCGTGAATTCGACATCTACTCGCGGCTGCTCAACGAGCGCATCATCTTCCTGGGCACCCCCATCGAAGATCAGGTGGCCAACCTCGTGGTGGCCCAGCTCCTGCACCTCGAGGCGGAGGACCCCGAGAAGGACATCTCGATCTACATCAACTCCCCCGGGGGCTCCATCTACTCGGGCCTCGCGATCTACGACACCATGAACTTCGTCAAGCCCGACATCCACACGATGTGCGTGGGGGTGGCGATGTCGATGGGCTCGCTGCTCCTCGCGGGCGGCACCAAGGGCAAGCGCGCCTGCCTGCCCAACAGCCGCATCCTGATCCACCAGCCCTCCGCGGGCTTCGAAGGGCAGTCCACCGACATCGAGATCCACGCCCGCGAGATCCTCAAGGTGCGCGCGCGGATCGACGAGATCTACGCCGAGCACACCGGCCGCAGCGCGGAGGAGGTGCGCAGGGACATGGAGCGCGACCGCTTCTTCACCGCCGAGCAGGCCAAGGAGTACGGCCTGATCGACCGCGTGCTCGAGAGCCACTGAGGTCCGCGACCGGCGATCGGGCGTGCCGGACAGTCCTGCGCCGGGCCGTCGCATAGATTGCCTGGGCGTGCCCCGTGAGAACGAGATCATCCTGGGCGACAACCTCAAGGTGCTCCCCCGCTTCGAGGACGGGGCCTTCCAGCTGATCTACATCGATCCCCCCTTCAACACCGGCCACGCGCAGCGGCGGCGGACGATCCAGACCGTGCCCGACGAGCGAGGGGATCGCACGGGGTTCAGCGGCCGCCGCTACCGCACGAGGCTGCTGGCGGAGTCCTCCTACAGCGACGACTTCGAGGAGTACCTCCTGTTCCTGGAGCCCCGCCTGCGCGAAGCGCACAGGCTGCTGAGCTCCAGCGGGACCCTCTACTTCCACATCGACTACCGCGAGGCCCACTACTGCAAGCTGCTGCTCGACGAGCTCTTCGGCCGCGAGTGCTTCCTCAACGAGATCGTGTGGGCCTACGACTATGGGGCGCGCTCCAAGCGCCGCTGGCCCACCAAGCACGACACGATCCTCGTCTACGTGAGGGACCCCTCGGGCTACCACTTCGACGCGGAGGCCGTGGATCGCGAGCCCTACATGGCTCCGGGCCTGGTCACGCCCGAGAAGGCGGCGCGGGGCAAGCTGCCGACCGATGTGTGGTGGCACACGATCGTCCCCACCAACGGGCGCGAGAAGACGGGCTACCCCACGCAAAAGCCCGAGGGGATCCTGCGCCGCATGATCCAGGCCTCCACCCGCCAAGGGGAGTGGTGCCTCGACTTCTTCGCCGGCAGCGGCACCCTCGGCGCGGCGGCCGCGAAGCTCGACCGCCGCTACGTCCTGATCGACTCCAACCCCGAAGCCGTGCGCGTCGCGCGGGCACGGCTGGGGCTCGCGGGGGGAGCCCCCTCCTCATGCGATCCCGTGCTCGATCGCGCCCAGACCCTCGATCTCGATGCGGACCACATCGCCGGATGAGAGGAACGCGGGGGGATCCTGCGCGAGCCCCACGCCGGAGGGGGTGCCCGTGAGGATCAGGTCGCCGGGGCAGAGCGTGCAGGTCTCGGCGATGAAGGCCACGAGCTCGGGGACCCCGAAGATCAGGTTGGAGGTGCTCGAGTCCTGGCGCAGCTCCCCGTTGACCCAGGTGCGCAGGCCCAGGTTGTGGGGGTCGGGGACCTCCTCGGCGGTGGTGATCCAGGGGCCGTAGGGGCAGAAGCCGTCCGCCCCCTTCGCGCGTGTCCACTGCGGCTCGCGCCCCTGCAGGTCGCGGGCGCTGAGGTCGTCGGCGACAGCGTACCCCGCGACCCGCCCCCCGGCCCCCATGACGACCGCGAGCTCGCCCTCGTAGTCCAGACGGCGCACCACCGCGGGGCAGCGCACCGGGGCGTTCGGGGGGGCGGAGGAGGAGGGAAGCTTCATGAACACCACCGGGCGCTCCGGGCGCTCCCCGCCGGTCTCGGCGATGTGGTCGGCGTAGTTGAGCCCGATCCCGAAAATCGCCCGCGGGGCGGGCACGGGGGCGAGCAGCGTGACCTCCTCGAGCGCCCACGAGGGGCCCGGCCCGTCGGCTCCGCCCACCGCGGCGGTGCTCTGCGCGAGCGCAGGGCTCCCCAGCACGTCGAGCACGGTCAGGCGCTCGTCGGCGAACGCCTTGACGTGGCCGTCCGCAACGGTCCCCGCGCGCGGGGCCTCGCTGCCGGGAGGGTTGAACGTGGCGAGGCGCACCCGCGGGAGCGTACCCGCCTCGTTGGGGTTTATGCTCGCCCGGCCCCATGGCCGGCCTGAGCAAACTGGAGCGTCTCCTGCTGCCGGTGGTGGCGACCCTCACGGCGTTGGCGGGCGCGGCCAACTACGGCGCCTGGGCCGCGGTCCCCCGCTTTGCGCTGGCGACGCTCGCGCTGGCAGGCCTGGCGTGGGTGGTGGCGCTGGGGACCGAGCAGTTGGGGGAGCACATCGGCGCGGCCGCGACCGGTGTGCTGCAGGCGACGCTCGGCAACCTGCCGGAGCTGCTGGTCGTCATATTCGCGCTGAAAGCCGGCGACCTCGTCGTGGCGGAGACCGCGCTGGTCGGCTCGCTGCTGGCGAGCGCGCTGCTGGTGTTGGGGCTGACGATCGTGGCGGGCGCCCGGCAGGCGCCGGACGGGATCATGCGCTTCTCCTCGCGCCTGCCCAACGACACCACGACGCTGCTGCTGGTGACGGTCTTCCTGATCGTGCTGATCGGCCTAGCGCTCAGCTCGGGCAGCGCCGCGGGCGACCATGTCAACACGATCTCGGTCGTGGGGGCCTGCTGTCTGCTGGGGGTGTACGGGACATGGCTGGTGCCCCACCTGCGGCCCAGGGCCTCCGCCATGGGGACGCGCGAGCCGCACCCGCCGGCGCAGGCCGCGCGCCTCTCCCTGCGCGCGGCGCTCTTGCTGCTCGTGGCCGCGGGCGTCGGCGCGGGCTTCGTCTCGGAGTGGTTCGTCAGCGCGCTGCGCCCCGCGATCGAGATCCTCCACATCTCCACCGCCTTCGCCGGCCTCGTGATCGTGGCGATCGCCGGCAACGCGGTCGAGCACTTCGCGGGGATCACGCTGGCGGCGCGCGGCAAGGCCGATCTCGCGATCGCGGTCGTCAAGAGCTCGGTCGCCCAGATCGCCGCGTTCCTCTACCCGGCGCTGGTGCTGATCTCGCTCGCGCTCCCCACCCAGCTCACCTTCGAGCTGCAGCCGATCTACATCGGCGCGCTGGGCCTGATGACGATCGCGGTGTGGCAGGTCACCGCTGACGGCGAGGCCGCCGCCTTCGAGGGTTGGGCGCTGGCGGCGATCTACGCGATCGTGGCGGTGGTGGCGGCCTACCAGTAGTCCCTACCCTTTCGTGAGCCCCCCGATCAGCGCGCCCGCGAGCCCGCCGGCGGTGGCGGCCTGCGCGTTGCCGCTCTCCACGCCCTCCACCGGTGCGATGAACATCGTCTGGATCGCGAGGCGCCCGGGGCCGGTGAAGCGGTTCCAGGTGAGCTTGCCCCCGCCCCCCATGAGCCCCGTCTTGAGACCCATCGTGACCGACTCCATCGTGACCGTGGGGTCCTTGTAGAGCCACGCACCCGCCTCGACGTCGAGCTGCTCGCCCGCGCCGAGCTCCACGAGGAACACGTTGCCGTTGCCGTGCACCCACACCACCGCGTCGCCGGTGGTGGCGCGGAACTTGTCGATGAAGAAGCCCGTGCCCCCGAGCAGCATGTTCTGGATGCCCTTGACCCGTTCGTAGCTGTAGTCGAGGTTGTCGGTGGCGGCGATGAACTGGTGCTCGCGCACGTCCAGCCCCTCGCCCATGTGCAGGTGCATGGGGATGCACTGGCCCGGCGCGTCGCGCGAGAAGGCGATGTGCCCGGCGCCGAAGGTGCGGGTCACGAAGTAGTCGAGCCCCGCGATCTTGCGTTTGACCCCGCCGGGGAGCTTCTTCAGCTCGATCTCCACGCGCGTTTCCTTCCACAGCAGCACGTGATGCTCGAACATCACCCCTCCCGGTCCCAGTTCGACCTGCAGCTCGGGCACGAGCTCACCGCGTACGTGATAGGTGATCCCGGCGAAGCTCTCGTCGTGGATCGCGGTCGGGATCGGTTCGGGCAGGTTCATGGCGGGGCCTCCTCGATGTGGCTGGCAATGGGGTGCTCGGGCGCGTCAATGATGGCGAAGAGGGCGGCGGACGCCGGAGTGCATATGTGGTGCGCACGAGGCCCCTCCGTCGGAGACAGCGCCCCGCGACTCCGCCCGCGCCGGCTGCCGCTCCCGCCGCCCCGGACTCCCCCGCGCCGGCTCGTACTCCGCCTGTGCCGGCCCCGCGGCCCGTACCGCCCGGGCGCTGCGGGCCGCGGGGCTCCCAATGCGGCCAAACCGCGCTAGACTGCTTGGACCTCGCGCCGGGCGGGGTTTTTCTTCGCCTGGGGCTTCTCCAACCCACACGACCACGCACCGAAGAACTGGATCACTATGGCCCGCGGAGACGTTCGCATTGCTGTCACCCTCGCATGCGAGGAGTGCAAGCAGCGCAACTACCAGACCAACAAGAGCAAGCGCAACAACCCCGACCGGATCGCCCTGCGCAAGTACTGCCGCTGGTGCCGCCGGCACACCGGGCATCGGGAGACCCGCTAGCGCGGGAGCGCGGCTGTGGCCCGTGACCGCAAACGTGCAAAGCAGCGCCGCGACCGATCGAAGATCGGCCAGCGCGCCCCCCGGGGCGAGGCGGCCGCGCGCTCGGAGCTCCATCGCGCCGATCTCCCCGGCGCGCTCGATCACGCCTCCGGCGAGGTTGACGAGTTCGACGCCGCGCTCGTGCGCGGTGCGGGCGGCGTCCCCATGCCCCCTGGGGCCGCCCCCCAGGATGCCGCCGTTCCCGGTGGCGCCACCATCGGGGAGCGCGAGGCGCTTGAGACCGAGGCCGAGGTTGCGGGCGACATCGAGCCCGAGCGGGCCCTGCCCGAGCTGTTTCTCGGCGGAGCCCACATCGAGCGCGCCCCCGAGGGCGAGGATCTGGGTGAGGTCGAGGACGGTGGCGATGGGGGCGGACGCGGCGGCCGTGGCCGCGGTAACGGTGGCGTTGCCCTCGAGCCCGTCGGCGACGGGGGGGGTGCCGAGAAGTCCGAGCGCGCGGTCGAGCACCGCGAGCGCCGTCGCCCCCTGCCCGCGCGCGCCGTCGCCTTCCTGCGCGCCAGCTGGGCCGAGCTGCAGCGCGTGCAGTGGCCCGACCGCCCCCACGTCTCACAGGCCACGGCGGTCGTGCTGGGCTTCGTCACGGTCGCCGGCATCTACCTCGGCGCCGCCGACTGGGTTGCGCAGAAGATCGTCAACTTCGTTCTCTAGCGAAACCCCCCTCACCCCGCGAGCAAGCCCCCTATCCATTCCCCCCTCCGTATCATCCCGCCTCCGCTCCCGCGCGCCCGCTCCACTCTCAGCCCAGATGCTCGCCGCAGCCGCGACCGCCTTCATCTCTCCCCCACTCAACCCGTAGGAATCCGCATGTTTCGCTGGTACGTCGTCAACACATACTCCGGTCACGAGAACAAGGTCAAGCACAACCTCGAACACCGGGTCGTCTCGCTCGGCCAGCAGCGCGCCGTGCGGCAGGTCGTCGTCCCCACGGAGTCCGTCTCCGAGATGAAGGACAACCAGAAAATCACCGTCGAGAAGCGCACCATGCCCGGCTACGTGCTGGTCAACATGGAGCTCAACGAGGACTCCTGGGGCGTCGTCAAGGGCACCCCCGGCGTCACCGGCTTCGTCGGCGCCGCCCAGGAGCCCGTCCCCCTCACCCAGGTCGAGGTCGATCGCCTGCTGCACAAGGAGGTCGCCACCGCTCCCCGCACCCGCGCCCAGTTCGCGATCGGCGAGACCGTCAAGGTCGTCTCCGGGCCGCTCTCGGACTTCTCCGGGGAGATCTCCGAGATCAACGACGACGCCGCCAAGCTCAAGGTCCTGGTATCAATCTTCGGTCGCGAGACCCCCGTGGAGGTGGGCTTCGACCAGGTGAAAAAGCTCTAGATCATGGCCAAGAAGGTTCTGACAACCATCAAGCTGCAGGCGCGCGCCGGGCAGGCGAGTCCCGCCCCGCCGGTCGGTCCTGCCCTGGGCCAGCACGGCATCAACATCATGGAGTTCTGCAAGGCCTTCAACGCCCAGACCCAGAGCGAAACCGGGACCGTGATCCCCGTCGTGATCACCGTCTACGAGGATCGCTCCTTCACGTTCGTCACGAAGACCCCCCCCGCCGCGGTGCTGATCCGCGAAGCGCTGCGCATCGAGAAGGGCTCCGGCGAGCCCCACCGCAAGAAGGTCGGCAAGCTCACCAGGGCCCAGCTGCACGCGATCGCCGAGCGCAAGCTCCCCGATCTGAACGCCCACGACGTCGAGCACGCCTCGCTCATCATCGCGGGCACCGCTCGCTCGATGGGCGTGGAGGTGGAGTCCTAGCCATGGCCACCCACCACTCCCGCCGCCACGCCGAGGCCCGTGCGAGGGTCGACCGCGAGCGCGAGTACCGGCCCGCTGAGGCGATCGCGCTCGTCAAGAGCCTCGCCGCCGCCAAGTTCGACGAGTCGGTCGAGGTCCACGTGCGCACCGGGCTCAACGTCCGCCACGCCGACGAGCAGCTGCGCGGCACCATCGCGCTGCCCAACGGCCTCGGGCGCGACGTGAAGATCGCCGTCTTCGCTCAGGGCGCCAAGGCGACCGAGGCCGAGCAGGCCGGCGCCGACATCGTCGGCGGGGAGGACCTCGCCAAAAAGATCGAGGAGGGCTTCGACGAGTTCGACGTTGCGATCGCCACCCCCGACCTCATGTCCGTCGTCGGGCGCCTCGGGCGCATCCTTGGGCCCTCCGGCAAGATGCCCAACCCCAAAGTCGGCACCGTCACGATGGACGTCGCCAAAGCCGTGGAGGAATCGAAGGCCGGCAAGGTCGAGTACCGCACCGACCGCACCGCGATCGTGCACCTCGTGATCGGCAAGACCAGCTTCGAGGAGCGCAAGCTGCTCGAGAACTACGCCGCCGTCATCGAGGAGCTGATCCGCGCCAAACCCTCCGCCGCCAAAGGCCGCTACCTGCACACCATCACCCTCGCCTCCACCATGGGCCCCGGCGTCAAAGTCGACCCCAGCCGCACCCGCGATATCGTTGAGGAGGCTTCCCCCGCGGCAGTCGCCGCCTGAGTGCCCTTCCCACCGGCAACCTAAGACCCCCGGCCGCCACCAGCGGCAGAAGTCCGGGACAGGAGCCCCCGATGAACCGAGACCAGAAGGCCGCGGCGATCGCCGAGATCGCCGCCGACATAGAGAAGTCCCAGGCGGTCTTCGCCGTCGACTACCGCGGCATCACCGTGCCCCAGGCCGCCGAGCTGCGCGCCAAGCTGCGCGAAGCCGACGCCACCTTCCGCGTCGTCAAGAACTCCCTTACCGAACGCGCCGCCGACCAAACTGGGGCCGCCGAGCTCAAGCCCCTGCTCCAGGGTCCCACGGCGCTCACCTTCGTGCGCGGCGACGCCGCCCTGGCCGCCAAGGCGATCGCCGACTACGCCAGAATCACTCAGCTGCTGCCTTTCAAGGGCGGTCTCATGGACGGCGCCCCCCTCGACCCCGACCAGCTGCGCTCGATCTCCCGCCTGCCCTCCCGCGAAGTTCTCTACGGACAGCTCGTCGGCGTCGTCGCCTCCCCCGTCACGGGACTCGTACGCACCCTCGCTGCGCTCGTGGGCGGCCTCGCCGTCGCACTCGGCCAGGTCCGCGAGAAGAAGGAGTCCGGGGAGATCTCCGCTGGCGAGCCCCCCCCCGCCGCTGAGGTGCCCGCCCCCGAGGCGGACACCGACAACCAGACTGAGCCGGCCTCGGAGCCGGCGGCAGATGACAACCAGGCGGACGCCTCGGCCGAGGCCGAGACCGCCGAGGCGAATCCCAAGGAGGATTGATCGAGATGGCAACCAGCACCCAGGATTGGATCGAGGAGCTCAAGGGCATCTCCGTGCTCGAGCTCGCCGAGCGCATCAAGGCGCTCGAGGAGGAGTTCGGGGTCTCCGCGGCCGCCGTGGCCGCGCCCGTCGCGGCCGCGGGCGGTGCGGGCGGCGGCGAGGCCGCCGCCGAGGAAGAAGGCCCCAGCACCGTGGATGTCGTCCTCACGGGCGCCGGCGACAAGAAGATTCAGGTCATCAAGGTCGTTCGTGCCGCCACAGGCCTTGGCCTCAAGGAGGCCAAGGCGCTCGTCGACGAGGCCCCCAAGCCCGTCAAGGAGGGCATCGAGAAGGAGGAGGCCGACAAGCTCAAGCAGGAACTGGAGGAGGCCGGCGCCGCCGTCGAGCTAAAATAGTAAGTGCGCCAATGGTCAAGCCCTTACTTGCAATTGTCAGGCTCGCAGTTTTCAGGCCGGTAGTCGTCAAGCGATTACTGGCTCTGACGGCGGCCGCATCGCTCGCGGTCGCCGTCGGCGCCTGTGGAAGCAGTGGCACGAACTCGAGCGGATCCTCCGCGAGCGCCTCCGCGGCCGGAGCTACGGCAGCCCTACCCGCTGGCACGAACACCACCACCCCCACCGCACCCCTGCCCGCCGGCACGAGCACCACCCCTACAACGAGCACCGCCCCCACTCCCCCGAGCGCCACTGCGAACACTCCATCGAGCGCCACCGCCATTCCCCCAGGCGCAATGGGTCCCAGGCGCCGCCACTACACCGACCGCACCGGGGGAGTGGAAAGCATCACGAAGTACGGTCGCGCCGCCGCCCCGAGCGACGAATCCGCTGTGAGGACCGCCGTCAAGTCCTACTACGTCGCCCTCGGCGCCGGCAACTACCCCGTCGCCTGCTCGCTGCTCAGCCCCAGCCTGCGGGCCTCGATGACGCAGAGCTTCGGTCGGGCGCGAGCCCTGGGCGTGTGCGAAAAAGCCCTCATGGTGGTCTTCGGCAGCCGGCCCGGGGCAGGGTTCTCACCCGCGATCACAGTCACCGGGGTGCGCGTGAAAGGCGACCGGGCGTTCGCGCTGATCTCGACGCAGCCCACCCCCTCCGGGGTAATCGACATGGAACGCGAACACGGGGCCTGGAGGGTCGGAAGTGTCGCCCCCCTTCCGCTTGGGCCCGGGGTTCCTCCGCCCTGAGTCTTTGCCAAGCGCCTTCGGACGCTCGGCGGGTGTCTTTACCCGCGCCTAACAATTCGGCCCACTTTCCGGTAGAATCCCGTCTCGCTGGCCGATAGCCGCAGCTGCCCGAAGCATCGAGACCGCGCCACATACGCGGTTCTTGGGGGCGGGGTCCGTGAGCGCTGGCTGCCCATTTGAGGGCGGCGCTCGTCTATGCTATCTTGACGGGTCGCGCTTGCGCGTGGTTCTTGCCCTCGTCGTGTCGTCTCTCTCCTCGAAGGAGTCTTCCTTGGCCGCTGCTGATGCCCTCCGGACGCGCCGCACTTTCGCGCGCCTGAACAAGCCCGTCGACGTACCCAACCTGATCGATATCCAGCGCCGCTCCTTCGAGTGGCTGACCGACCGCCAGAAGGGCGGGCTGCGGGAGACGATCGACGACATCTCGCCGATCGAGGACTACACCGGCAACCTCGCCGTCCAGTTCGGCGAGATCTCCTTCGACGAGCCCGTGGCCTCCCTGGAGCAGTGCCGCGAGAAGGACCTCACCTTCGCGCGCCCGCTGACCGTCACGGTGGCCTTCATCAACCGCGAGACCGGGGAGATCCGCGAGCAGTCGGTCTTCATGGGCGACTTCCCCTGGATGACCGAGCGGGGGACGTTCGTGATCAACGGCACCGAGCGCGTGGTCGTCACCCAGCTCGTGCGCTCCCCCGGGGCCTACCTGATGGAGCCCAAGGACCGCGAGAAGCAGGTCTTCATCGCCAATCTCATGCCAGCCCGCGGCTCGTGGCTGGAGCTCGAGATCGACAAGAAGGGGAAGGTCTACGTCCGCATCGACCGCAAGCGCAAGCTGCCCGTCACGGTGCTGCTGCGCGCGATGGGCTACGCCGCGGATGAGGAGATCCTGCGGATCTTCGAGAACTCCCACTACATCGCCAACACGCTGGACTCCGACACCGAGGTCACCCGCACCGAAGAGGGCGCGCTGATCGAGCTCTTCAAGAAGCAGCGCCCCGGCGAGCCGCCGAGCGTGGAGAACGCCAAGGCGCTGCTCAACCAGCTGTTCTTCGACCCCAAGCGCTACGACCTCACGCGCGTGGGGCGCTACAAGCTCAACTCGCGCCTGGGGCTCGACGTCGACATCGACACCCGCACGCTCACCCACGACGACATCCTCGCGCTGGTCAGGGAGCTCGTCTCGCTGCCCAAGCGCCTCGGGATGCCCGAGGCTCCCGAGGTCGAGATCAAGGACTACGCCGCCGAGGCGCTCTCGATGCCGCGCGAGCCGGTCGCCGACCACCTCGACGAGTACGAGCACTTCGGCAACCGCCGCCTGCGCACCGTCGGGGAGCTGATCCAGGAGGCCTTCCGCATCGGCCTCTACCGCATGGAGCGTGTCGTGCGCGAGCGCCTCACCACCGAGGACGCCGACACGATCACCCCCCAGACGATCATCAACATCCGCCCCGTGGTGGCCGCGCTGAAGGAGTTCTTCGGCTCCTCCCAGCTCTCCCAGTTCATGGATCAGACCAACTCCCTGGCCGGGCTCACCCACCGTCGCCGTCTCTCCGCGCTCGGGGCCGGGGGCCTCACGCGCGAGCGCGCCCCGATCGAGGTCCGCGACGTGCACCCCACCCACTACGGGCGCATGTGCCCGATCGAGACCCCCGAGGGGCCCAACATCGGCCTGATCGGCTCGCTCTCCTCCTTCGCGGAGGTCTCCGAGCACGGCTTCGTCACGACCCCCTACAGGGTCGTCAAGGACGGCGTGGTGACCGACGAGATCGTGCGCCTCGACGCTACCCAGGAGGAGGAGCGGCTGATCGCCCAGGCCAACACCCCGGTCGATTCGAAGACCGGCAAGCTCAAGGGGACGGAGATCCTCTGCCGCACCCAGGCCGGCCAGTACGTCACGGTCGGGCCCAAGGACGTCGACCTCGTGGACGTCTCCCCCGAGCAGATCTGGTCGGTGGCGACGGCCATGATCCCCTTCCTGGAGCACGACGACGCCAACCGCGCGCTGATGGGCTCCAACATGCAGCGCCAGGCCGTGCCGCTGCTGAAGGCCGACGCCCCGCTGGTCGGGACCGGCATGGAGCGCCGCGCGGCCCTGGACACCGGGGACGTGCTGCTGACCGACAACGCCGGCACCGTCGAGTTCGTCGACGCCAACCAGATCGTGGTGGAGTCAAGCGACGGCAAGAGGGACGAGTACGAGCTGCAGAAGTTCATGCGCTCCAACCAGGGCACCCTGATCCACCACAAGCCGCGCGTGGACGCCGGTCAGAAGGTCAAGGCCGGAGACGTGCTCGCCGACGGCTCCTCCACCGACAAGGGCGAGATGGCGCTCGGCAAGAACCTGATGGTGGCCTTCATGTCCTGGGAGGGCTACAACTTCGAGGACGCCATCATCCTCTCCAAGCGCCTCGTGCAGGACGACGAGCTCACCTCGATCCACATCGAGGAGTACGAGATCGACGCCCGCACCACCAAGCTCGGCGAGGAGGAGATCACCCGCGACATCCCCAACCGCTCGGAGGAGTCGCTGCGCAACCTCGACGACCGCGGGATCGTGCGCGTCGGCGCCGAGGTGCTCTCCGGGGACCTGCTCGTCGGCAAGGTCACGCCCAAGGGCGAGACCGAGCTGACCGCCGAGGAGAAGCTGATCCGCGCGATCTTCAAGGAGAAGGCCCGCGAGGTCCGCGACACCTCGCTGAAGGTGCCCCACGGCGAGGGCGGCGTGGTGATCGACGTGAAGACCTTCAGCCGCGACGCCGGCGACGACCTGCCGCCCGGGGTCAACGACTTGGTGCGGGTGTTCGTCGCCAAGAAGCGCAAGATCTCCGAGGGCGACAAGCTCGCGGGCCGCCACGGCAACAAGGGCGTGATCTCCAAGATCGTGGACGTCCAGGACATGCCCTTCCTCGAGGACGGCACCCCCGTGGACGTGATCCTCAACCCGCTCGGGGTGCCGAGCCGCATGAACGTGGGCCAGATCCTCGAGACCCACCTCGGTTGGGTGGCCGCGCAGGGCTGGTACGACGATGGCACCGACGCCTATCGCGAAGCTTCGGGCGAACGCAAGAACGGCGACCCCGCGCGTGTATACGTCTCCACGCCGGTCTTCGACGGGGCCACCGTCGAAGACGTCGATCAGGCGCTCGTGAAGTGGCAGGACGAGCACACCGGGCGGATCCGCATGGACGTCGACAAGAGCCGCCGTCCCGGCGAGCAGGCCTCGGGCAAGATGACGCTCTTCAACGGGCGCAGCGGGGAGCCCTTCGCCCAGCAGGTGACGGTGGGCTACATGTACATCCTCAAGCTCCTGCATCTCGTCGACGACAAGATCCACGCCCGCTCCACCGGCCCCTACTCGCTGGTCACCCAGCAGCCGCTGGGCGGCAAGGCGCAGTTCGGCGGCCAGCGCTTCGGCGAGATGGAGGTGTGGGCGCTGGAGGCATTCGGCGCCGCCTACACGCTGCAGGAGATGCTCACGATCAAGTCCGACGACACCGTCGGGCGCGTGAAGGCCTACGAGGCGATCGTCAA
The DNA here is from genome assembly GCA_963771915.1 of uncultured Solirubrobacterales bacterium. GTDB lineage: Bacteria > Actinomycetota > Thermoleophilia > Solirubrobacterales > Solirubrobacteraceae > Palsa-744. Next base: position 2,574,253 of record CAVYVD010000001.1, read on the forward strand.
GGGCGAGAACATAGCCGAGCCCTCGATCCCCGAGTCCTTCAAGGTGCTGCTCAAGGAGATGCAGTCGCTGGCGCTCGACGTCAACGTGGTCTCCGAAGAGGGCCAGCGCGCGGAGATGCGCGACGAGGACGACGACCTGCTGCGCGCCGCCGAGGAGCTCGGCATCGACCTCTCGGGGGTGCGCGCGCCCCTGCCGGATGCCGCCGATGAGGTGGTGGAGGGCGAGGACGACACGGACGCCGGCGAGGCGCCGAGCGCCGAGCAGCCGGTCGTGCCGGACGTCGAGGACGCGGAGGACGCGGAGCCCGCGGGGAGCTCGATGATGCCGAGGAGGATCTCGGCGTCGAGGAGCTGCTGGCCGACGGGGCCGGCATCGACCTCGAGGAGGTGCTGGGCGAGGACGCTCGAGGCCGACCTGGTCGAGGAGGTCGAGGAGAGTTGAGCAGAGAGCGAGAGGTAATCAGCAGGGAGCGAGAGGCAGAGGCAGTTACACCCGCGAGCGAAAGCGCTAAAGCATGATCGACATCAATAACTTCGACGCCATCGAGATCGGTCTCGCCTCCTCCAAGCAGATCCGCTCCTGGAGCTCGGGCGAGGTGACCAAGCCCGAGACGATCAACTACCGCACGCTGAAGCCCGAGAAGGACGGGCTCTTCTGCGAGCGCATCTTCGGTCCCACCAAGGACTGGGAGTGCTACTGCGGCAAGTACAAGCGCGTGCGCTACAAGGGCATCGTGTGCGAGCGCTGCGGCGTGGAGGTCACGCGCTCGAAGGTGCGCCGCGAGCGTATGGGCCACGTCGACCTGGCCGCGCCGGTCAGCCACATCTGGTTCTTCAAGGGCGTCCCCTCCCGCATCGGCTACCTGCTCGACATGGCCCCCAAGGAGCTCGAGAAGGTCCTCTACTTCGCCGCTTCGATCGTCACCTGGGTCGACGATGAGGCGCGCCGAAGGACCTGGAGACGCTCGAGAAGGAGGTGGGCAAGGTGCTCGACTCCTACACCGCCGAGCGCGAGGAGCGGGTGCTCGAGCTGCGCGAGTCCCTGGGGCGCCGCGAGAAGTACCTGCAGAGCGCCAAGCAGACGGGCTTCTCCGACGAAGACCACCTGTGGGCGGACTCGCTCGACGTCAACCTCAACAAGCTCTCCGACGAGGAGCGCGAGAAACTGCTCAAGGAGCTGCGCAAGGCCTTCGAGGCGGACATCGCCGACACCGAAGCCTACATCGAGGACGCCGCCGAGCGGATGCGCGGCGTGTGGGAGCTCTTCAAGACGATGGAACCCAAGCAGATCGAGCACGACGAGACGACCTTCCGCGAGCTCAAGGAGCGCTTCGGCTCCCCCTACGGCTTCGGCGAGTACTTCCGCGGCGGGATGGGCGCGGAGGCGATCCGCGACCTGCTCCAGCAGGTGGACCTCGAGGCCGAAAGAGTGGAGCTCGAGGACCAGGTCAAGACCGCCAAGGGCCAGAAGCAGGCGCGCGCGGTCAAGCGCCTGAAGGTGGTCAGCGCGTTCCTGCAGTCCGGCAACAGGCCCGAACAGATGGTGCTCGACGCGGTCCCCGTGATCCCGCCGGAGCTGCGCCCGATGGTGCAGCTCGACGGTGGACGCTTCGCGACCTCCGACCTCAACGACCTCTACCGGCGCGTGATCAACCGCAACAACCGCCTCAAGCGGCTGCTCGACCTGGGCGCCCCGGAGATCATCGTCAACAACGAGAAGCGCATGCTCCAGGAGGCGGTGGACGCGCTGTTCGACAACGGCCGCCGCGGGCGCCCCGTCACCGGGCCGGGCAACCGCCCGCTGAAGAGCCTCAGCGACATGCTCAAGGGCAAGCAGGGCCGCTTCCGCCAGAACCTGCTGGGCAAGCGCGTGGACTACTCCGGGCGCTCGGTGATCGTGGCGGGCCCCTACCTGAAGCTCCACCAGTGCGGGCTGCCGAAGATCATGGCGCTGGAGCTCTTCAAGCCGTTCATCATGGCGCGCCTGGTGGAGCGCAAGTCCGCGCAGAACATCAAGGCCGCCAAGAAGATGGTGGACTCGATGATCGGCGAGGTGTGGGACGTGCTCGAGGAGGTCATCCACGAGCACCCCGTACTGCTCAACCGCGCCCCCACGCTTCATCGCCTGGGGATCCAGGCGTTCGAACCGCTGCTCGTGGAGGGCAAGGCGATCCAGGTGCACCCGCTGGTCTGCCACGCCTTCAACGCCGACTTCGACGGCGACCAGATGGCGGTGCACCTGCCGCTCTCCGCGGAGGCCCAGGCGGAGGCGCGGATCCTGATGCTCTCCTCCAACAACATCCTCTCCCCCGCACACGGGGCGCCGCTGGCGACGCCCACCCAGGACATGATCCTGGGCGCCTACTACCTCACCTACGGACCCGAGGCCGAGGAGCTCTCCGCCAAGCAGGAGCTCTGGCGGGTGGCAAGTGGCCCGAGCGAGCCGCGTCCGCACGTCTTCCGCACCGCGCAGGAGGCCGAGCTCTCCTACGAGGCGGGGGTGGTGACGCTGCACGACGTCGCCGAGTTCCGCCCGATGGGCCGCGAGGGCGGCCACGTGCTCACCACGGTGGGGCGGATCGTCTACAACGACCGCATCGAGCGCGCGCTCGCGGAGGCGCTGGGGGACGAGTTCGACGCCACCAAGTACGCGTTCGTCAACCAGTCCATGAAGAAGCGCGACACCACGCGCCTGGTCGACGCGCTCGTGCAGACCTACGGCGCGACCACGATCTCGCTGGTGCTCGACGCCTTCAAGGACCTCGGCTTCAAGTACTCCACCCAGGCGGGCATCACGATCTCCAAGAACGACGTGGTGATCCCGCCGCGCAAGGGCGAGATCATCAAGAAGTACGAGGACATCGTGGCGGAGATCTCCGACCAGTACGACATGGGCCTGATCACCCAGGAGGAGCGCCACGAGGCGGTGGTGGAGAAGTGGAACGCCGCCACCGACGAGGTCGCGGACGCGATGGTCGAGAACCTCGACACGCTCAACCCGATCTTCATGATGGCCAACTCCGGGGCGCGCGGATCCTTCAAGCAGATCCGCCAGCTCGCGGGGATGCGCGGCCTGATGGCCAACCCGAAGGGGGAGATCATCGAGCGCCCGATCAAGGCCAACTTCATGGAGGGCCTGTCGGTGCTCGAGTACTTCATCTCCACCCACGGGGCGCGCAAGGGCCTCGCGGACACCGCGCTGCGCACCGCGGACTCCGGCTACCTGACGCGCCGCCTGGTGGACGTCGCGCAGGACGTGATCATCCGCGAGCCCGACTGCGGCACCGAGGAGCTACATCGAGATGGCGGTCTTCAAGGACGGGGGGGACCCCAACGACAACCTCGTGGGGCGGATCGCCGCGCGCGAGATCACCACCAAGCGGGGCCGCCTGCTGGTCGAGCAGGGCGCCGAAGTGGGCCGCGCGGAGTTCGCGGAGATCGTGAAGGCCACCCAGGACGACCACGACCGCGGCACCCAGGTCGCGGTGCCGGTGCGCTCGGTGCTCAAGTGCCGCGCCCAGAGCGGGGTCTGCCAGGCGTGCTACGGACGGGCGATGGCGACCGGCCAGCTCGCCCAGATCGGGGACGCCGTGGGGATCATCGCGGCGCAGTCGATCGGCGAGCCCGGCACGCAGCTGACGATGCGCACCTTCCACACCGGGGGGGTCGCGGGCGCGGACATCACCCACGGCCTGCCGCGTGTGGTGGAGCTCTTCGAGGCGCGCAAGCCCAAGGGGCTCGCGCAGATCGCCGAGCAGGACGGGACGGTCTCGATCGAGGAGTCCGAGAAGGCCCTCACCGTGGTCATCACCGACGCCGCGGGCGAGGAGCACCGCCACGCCTTCCCGCGGCGCACGCGCCTGTTCGTGCGTGCGGGCGAGCAGATCGCGGCGGGCAAGCAGCTCAACGAGGGCTCGCTCTACCCGCACGACCTGCTCAAACTGCGGGGGCGCACCGAGACCGAGCGCTACCTCGTCAACGAGGTGCAGGAGGTCTACAAGTCCCAGGGCGTGGACATCAACGACAAGCACATCGAGCTGATCGTGCGCCAGATGCTCAAGAAGGTCCGCGTGGACCAGAAGGGCGACACCGACTACCTGCCGGGCCAGTTCGTGGACCGCTTCGAATTCGCGCGGGTCAACGACGCGCTCGGCGCCGACGGCGGCGAGACGGCGCAGTTCGAGGACATCATCCTCGGGCATCACCAAGGCCTCGCTGAACACCGACTCCTTCCTCTCCGCGGCCTCCTTCCAGGAGACCACGAAGGTCCTCACCGACGCGGCCCTGGAGGGCAAGACCGACCGCCTGGTGGGGCTCAAGGAGAACGTGATCATCGGCAAGCTGATCCCCGCGGCGACGGGCCTGAAGCGCTACCGGAGGATCGAGATCGAGCCCGCCGAACCGCTCCCCCGAGCGATCGACGAGGTCGGCCTGCTCGACCAGGAGGAGATCGCGGCGGAGCTCGGCCTGCACGGCGGCGACCGCCTGGGGGCCGGCTACGGACAGGAGTTCGACGCCGACCTCGCCTCGCTGGAGAAGATCGGCGCCGGTGACTCCGACCCGGGCTTCGTCGAGGAACTGGCCGAGCTCGAAGTGCCCGAGGTCGTCGAGGAGTAGCGCGCCCATCGTGCGAGCGTCTCGGCATCATCCGCAGTGATGCCGATGTCGGGCTTCGTCTGCACGAGCAGCGTGGGCGCTCCCCGCGATGTCGCCCAGGTGTGGCAGGCGGCATCGATGCAATCGTCGATCCAGGCGAGCGGGCGGGAGCCCGCATAGGCGTCGATCGCGGCGAGCTTCCAGTGGCCATGCATGGATTGGCCTGCTCCCGTGCCCCGCCCGAAGCTCAGGTGGGGAAGGCCCCGGGGGAGCCCCAGCAGGTGGGGGAGGTGCTCGTCGGCCTTCTCCTCCCAGCCGCTGCACCAGACGAGCTCGAAGAGAGAGACAAGCGCGAGCAGGTGCCGGGCGGCGGCGGCCGAAAGGAAGTGGGGTATGCCGTCGATGAAGTGCAGCGAGCCCTCGGGCGGATCGCCGGGGGGAAAGCCGAACAGCGAGAGGACCCCGTCGATGTCCACCATCAGCAGGGGCCTCTCCGGCGGGCGCTGCTCTTTAGCTTCCACAGAGGTTCCCACAGCTAATCTGCCCGTATCGACTCGGCGCAGTAAAGCATCCATGGGCCACTGCCGATGGACCTGCGCATGGTCGCCCGCTCCACCTCCCGCTCATGACTCTTGATCTCGGCATCCTGCTCTCGCTCGCCTGCGCCTTCGTGGCGAACCTTGGCTTCTTCTACAAGTTCAAGGGGGCCAACGAGGTGGGCGCGGTCACGGTGCGCCACCCGCTGCGCTCGGTGCGGGCGCTGTTCTCCTCGAAGTGGTTCACGGTGGGGATGATCGTGGCGGCCGGCTCCTGGAGCCTGCACGTGGCGGCGCTGACGCTGGCGCCCATGTCGGTCGTGCAGGTGGCGCTGGCGGGGGGCGTGGTGCTGATCGCGGTGATGGCCGACCGGATGTTCGGCTTCAAGGTCGGCCCCCGGCAGTGGGCGGGGCTGTGGCTGATGGCGGGGGGCCTCGTGCTGCTGGGGCTCACGCTGCCGACGATGCACGGGGCCGACTCGCGCTTCTCCGACGCGGCGATGATCTCCTTCGAGGCCGGCCTCTTCGGGCTCGGGGGGATTGCTGATCATGGGGCCCCGCATGGGGGGCCAGGCCGAGCACCACGGGATGATGCTGGGGGCAGCAGCGGGGATCCTGTTCGGGGTCTCGGACACCTCGATCAAGGCGCTGACGGGGATCGTCGGCGCGCACGGGGTACTCGGGGTGCTGCTGAGCCCCTGGCTGGCGGTGGCGGTGGCGGCGTCGATCGTCGCCTTCTACGCCTCCGCGCGGGGCCTGCAGAAGGGAGACGCGGTGCCGGTGATCGCGGTGACGGGAACGGCGGCGAACATCGCGGGGATCGCCGGGGGGATCGTCGTGTTCGGCGACCCGATGGCGGGCAGCGCGGTGGGAATCGTGTGCGAGGCGCTGGCGTTCGTGCTGGTGATCGTGGCGGCGGCGCTGATGCCCGCCCCGCGCTCGGCGGGCGTCGCGGCGGCCTCGGCCGGCGCATAGAGCCGTAGAGCGCGTCTTCGCCGCCGAGCGGCCGCGTGGCGGCCTTCCCCGCGGATCGCCCTCGCGCTGCTACCATCCCCGGCCGGATGCCGACCACCTCTCAGCTCGTGCGCAAGGGCCGCGAAGCCCCGAAGAAGAAGCTGGCCACCCCGGGACTGAAGTCGGGGAAGGGCCGCAAGAAGAAGGTCTCCGCCCCTCAGCGGCGGGGTGTGTGCACGCGCGTGTACACGACGACCCCCAAGAAGCCCAACTCCGCGCTGCGCAAGGTCGCGCGCGTGCGCATCTCGGGCTCGATCGAAGTGACGGCCTACATCCCCGGCGAGGGCCACAACCTGCAGGAGCACTCCGTGGTGCTGGTGCGGGGGGGCCGCGTGAAGGACCTCCCGGGCGTGCGCTACAAGGTGGTGCGGGGCACCCTGGACGCGGCGGGCGTGAACGACCGCAAAAAGGCGCGCTCCCAGTACGGCGTGAAGAAAAAGTAGATGCCCCGCCGCGCAGCCGCCCACGTGCGTCCGGTGGAGCCGGACCCGATCCACCGCTCCAAGCTGGTGCAGCAGGTCATCAACAAGGTGATGCTCGACGGCAAGAAGTCGGTCGCCGAGCGGATCGTCTACGACGCGCTGGCGATCCTGGGGGAGCGCAGCGAGAAAGACCCCATCGAGACCCTGGAGGCGTCGATCAAGACGCTCACCCCCAACCTCGAGGTGCGCTCGCGCCGCGTGGGGGGCGCGACCTACCAGGTCCCCGTCGAGGTCCCCGCCCGCCGCGCGCGAACCCTGGCGGTGCGCTGGCTGGTGGAGTTCGCGCGCCAGCGCCGCGAGAAGACGATGGCCCAGCGCCTCGCCCACGAGCTGCTCGACGCCCAGTCCCAGCAGGGCGGCGCCTACAAGCGCAAGGACGACATCTACAGGATGGCGCAGGCCAACAAGGCCTTCGCGCACTATCGCTGGTAGGCGCACTATCGCTGGTAGGCTCGTCTGCGGACTAGGCTGGGCCGAAGCCGACGGCGTCGCGCCCGCCCGGCGCCTGACGCTGCGTGGAAACCTCGTGCGTCTGCAGGACACCCGGCTTGAGCGTCCCCTCGAGGATCAACACGATCGCGCACAGCAGCGCCCAGAGCTGGGCGACGAGCGCCCACAGGCGCTCTTGGAGTCCCTGGTAGCCGGCAACCGAATCGGGCAGCACGTACGTGAAGATCCATGCGATCAGGAGCACTACAGCGCCGCCCAACACGAGTCGTGCGAGCCGGCCGGGCCACGCCGCGCGGGCAAAAACGAAGCCCGTCAGCAGGACCGACACGTAGATGCCGAAGGTCAGCCAGTGGTGCGCGTAGTGATGCCAGGAGAGCGCGTCTGCGGCCTGGCGTGATTTGCACACGGCGTTCGTCGTCACTGAGCAGTCCATGCGCACCAATCCGGTGAGAATCGCACAGATGCCGGCGAGCACGAACATCGATGGCATCGCCAGCGGCCACGGCCGCGTGCGCAGCGATGGTGCAACCGCGAGCGCGAGCGCGATGAAGCCCAATCCCCAGATACCGACGACAGCCGCGTAGACCCAGGGATGCGCGGCACCGTTCCGACCAAGTTCGCTTATGTACTGGCGAACAGCCGAGTAGTGGGGTTCGAGAGCACCGACCACTACCAACCCCCCGACGAACACGACCTGAGCGAAAATCGCCGCCCACGCTAGCGGCAACGTCCGGCGGCGCGCCGCATCGGACAGAAGCGGCCACCCTGCCGGTCTCAGCCAAAGTGGGATATCGCGTAGCACGATGTCTCCAAAGCTACATCGCCCTCCCTTGGAGATGCAAGCCTGGGGGACTTACCTTTCGTCAAGCGTGAAGATATGTGGGATACGTCACAGGCCCCTTGAAGCGAGAAGCTTCGGTACCTAACATTTAGGCACCAAATGGCTTCTAGGGTTCCGACAGAACCGACCGGCTCCCGTCCCGCCGCTCCCCCCGACCGCCCGGTCAGCTACGCCGCCGGCCACATCCCGCGCCACGTGTGGGTGGTGTGCGGCGTGGTGATCCTGGGGATGATCATGTCGATCCTCGACACCACGATCGTCAACGTGGCGCTGGACACGCTCTCGAAGGATCTGCACAGCCCGCTCTCTCAGGTGCAGTGGGTGATCACCGGCTATCTGCTCTCGCTGGCGGCGGTGATCCCGGTGACGGGCTGGGCGGCGCGGCGCTTCGGGGCCAAGCAGGTCTACATGGTCTCGCTGGTGCTCTTCACCGCGGGCTCGGCGCTGTGCGGCCTGGCGGGTTCGCTCACCTCGCTGGTGGTCTTCCGCGTGCTGCAGGGCGCGGGCGGCGGGATGATCATGCCGGTCGCGATGATGATCATGGCCCAGGTTGCGGGCCCCCAGCAGATGGGCAAGGTGATGGGGATCGTCTCGATGCCGGCGATGATCGCCCCGATCCTTGGCCCCGTGGTGGGGGGCCTGATCCTGCAGAACCTGCACTGGTCGTGGATCTTCTTCGTCAACGTCCCGATCGGGGCGCTCGCGTTCGTGCTCGGCTGGCGGATGCTGCCCCGCACGAGCGCCGGGGAGGTGGGGGGCCTGGATTTCGTGGGCCTGGCGCTGCTGCCGGCGGGGTTCGCGGCGTTCATCTACGGCATCAGCCAGCTCGGCTCCGGCGCGGCGCTGGGCTCCGGCGAAGTGATCGTGCCGTCTCTCGTGGGGCTGGTGATGATCGTGCTCTTCTGCCTGCACGCCCTGCGGGTGGAGCGCCCGCTGCTCGACATCCGCATGTACGCCAACCGCGTGTTCGCGGGGGCCGCGTTCACGAACTTCGGCCTGGGGGCGGCGCTGTTCGGGGCGATGATCCTGGTGCCCTACTACTACCAGTCGGTGCGCGGGGAGGACGTGATCAGCACGGGGTTGCTCACCGGGCCGCAGGGGATCGGGGCGCTCGTCGCGATGCCGCTGGCGAGCCGCCTGACCGAACGCTTCGGGGGCGGGCGCGTCGCGCTCACGGGGGTCTCGGTATTGTGCCTCAGCACGATCCCCCTCGCGTTCATCGGGGCGCACACGTCGATCGTGGCGATCTCGGGGGTGCTGGTGGTGCGCGGCCTCAGCATCGGGATGTGCTTCATGCCCGCGATGACCGCGGCCTTCGCCTCGATGCGCCCCGAGCAGGTCTCCGACGCGACGCCTCAGCTCACCGTGCTGCAGCGCACCGGCGGGGCGATCGGGACCGCGGTGCTCGCGGTGGTCCTGCAGCGCGCCGGCGTGGAGTCCATCCACCCGGCGGTGCGGGCCAGCGCGTTCGATACCGCCTACTGGTGGGCGCTGGGGATCGCTGCGCTGACGCTGATCCCCTGCACGATGCTGCTACGCGCCGAGCGCCCGAGAGGTCCTATACCGGCACAGCCCAGCGAGGATTGGGTCTCCACCGACCCCAACGCGGAGAGCGCCGCGAGCCGCTCCGAACGAGGCGCCGAGCCCGTCGGTGTCTGAGAGAGCGAGACCCAGGCTCATGGCGGCGTCCGTGAATGTCCAGGAGGAGTGGGCGGCGGAGCTCCAGGAGCTGGGCAGGGCGTTTCGCCGGACCTTCCGCAGCCTCAGCCGCCTGCGCGGGCGCGACACCCACCTGGGGGCCACGGAGCTGAGCCACGCGCAGTGCGAGCTGCTGTTCGAGCTGGAGGAGCGCGGAGAGCTCTCCGCTGGGGAGCTCGCGGTGGCCGCACAGCTGACGCCGGCTACGGTCACGCAGATGCTCGAGCACCTCGCCGCCAGCGGGCACGTGGAGCGCGCACGCCTGGAGCGCGACAGGCGCGTGGTGGTCTCCCGCCTCAGCCCTCGCGGCCGGCGTGAGATCGAGGCCAAGCGCGAGAAGTGGCAGGGCCGTTGGGAGCAGGCGCTGGCCGACATCGACGCCGAGGAGTTGCGCGCTGCCACGCGCGTGCTCACCCGCCTGCAGGCGGTCTTCGAGGACGGCTCCAAACCTCTGCTATAGTCGGCCATCGCTCGGCGGCGGCGTAATTGTGCGAGCAGTGCCGGCCGCGGGGCGTCACGTCAACATGAAGACCCTGAGCACATAGCGACGCGAACTGGCTTCCAACCGTCAGCGCGCGTGGGCCCAGGGGGCCCCATTTTTTTGCCCTGACCCAAGCCTTTCGTTCCGACCCCGACGTATTCGCCCGACCACGCCGTTCTCCCTGACCCACCCTGCGCCCCACCACACTCCAAGCCCATGCCACGCAAGTTCACACTCCAGAACACCCGCAACATCGGGATCATGGCCCACATCGATGCGGGCAAGACCACGACGACCGAGCGCATCCTCTACTACACGGGGCGCACCTACAAGATGGGCGAGGTCCACGAGGGCGCCGCGACGATGGACTGGATGGAACAAGAGCAGGAGCGGGGCATCACGATCACCTCGGCCGCCACCACCGCGGAGTGGAAGGGCAACCGGATCAACATCATCGACACCCCGGGCCACGTCGACTTCACCGTTGAGGTCGAGCGCTCGCTGCGCGTGCTCGACGGGGCGATCGCGCTGTTCGACTCGGTCGCAGGCGTCGAGCCTCAGTCGGAGACCGTGTGGCGCCAGGCCGACAAGTACCACGTCCCCAGGATCGCCTACATCAACAAGATGGACCGCACCGGCGCCGACTTCGAGCGCGGGGTGCAGACGATGATTGACCGCCTCGCCGCCCACCCCGTGCCGATCCAGCTGCCGATCGGCGCCGAGGGGGGCTTCGAGGGTGTGGTCGACCTGGTGGCGATGAAGGCGATCGTCTACAAGGACGAGCTCGGCAAGGAGCAGGACATCATCGAGATCCCCGAGGCACTCGCCGAAGCGGCGGCCGCCGCGCGCGAGCACCTGCTGGAGGAGGTCTCCCACTACGACGACGGCCTCGTCGAGCTGATCCTCGAAGAGAAGGAGATCACTGAGGAGCGCCTCAAGCAGGCGATCCGCAAGGCGACCCTCTCTACCAAGCTCACGCCCGTGCTGTGCGGCTCCTCCTTCAAGAACAAGGGCGTGCAGCCACTGCTGGATGCCGTCATCGACTACCTCCCCTCCCCGCTGGACGTGCCCCCGATGACCGGCACCGAACTTGTCAAGGGCGAGGAGGGCGAGCGCGAGGTGGAGCGCAAGCCCGATGACTCCGAACCCTTCACCGCGCTCGCCTTCAAGATCATGGCCGACCCCTACGTCGGCAAGCTCACCTACTTCCGCGTCTACTCCGGGCGCGTGGAGGCGGGCTCGCGCGTGCTCAACGTCAACAGCGGTCGCACTGAGCGCATCGGGCGCATCTTGATAATGCACGCCAACGACCGCGAGGAGGTCTCGGAGGTCTACTCCGGGGACATCGCCGCCGCGGTTGGCATCAAGCAGGTTATGACCGGCGACACGCTCGCCGCGCCCGACGCTCCCGTGCGCCTAGAGACGATCGTGTTCCCCGAGCCCGTCATCAAGGTCGCGGTGGAGCCCAAGACCAAGGTCGACCAGGAGAAGATGTCGATCGCGTTGGGGCGCCTCGCCGAGGAGGACCCCACCTTCCAGGTCCGCACCAACGAAGAGACCGGCCAGATCGAGATCTCTGGGATGGGTGAGCTGCACCTGGAAGTGCTCGTGGACCGCATGAAGCGCGAGTTCGGCGTGGAGGCCAACGTCGGGCGCCCCCAGGTCTCCTACCGCGAGACCGTGCGTGGCACCGCCGAGAAGGTCGAAGGCAAGTTCGTGCGCCAGACCGGCGGCTCGGGCCAGTACGGCGTGGTCTACATCGACCTCGAACCGGCCCCCGGCGTGGGCTTCGAGTTCGTCAACAAGATCAAGGGTGGGTCGATCCCCTCGGAGTTCATCCCCGCCGTCGCGAAGGGCGTCGAGGAGGCACTGGAGAACGGCGTCAAGGCAGGCTACCCGATGGTGGACGTGCGGGTCACGCTCGTGGACGGCAAGTACCACGAGGTGGACTCCTCGGAGATCGCCTACAAGGTCGCCGGCTCGCTCGCCTTCAAGGAGGCTGCCCGGCGCGCCAAGCCGGTGCTGCTTGAGCCGATCTTCGCGGTGGAGGTTGTCACTCCCGAGGAGTTCATGGGCGAAGTGATGGGCGACCTCTCGCGCCGGCGCGGGCACCTGCACGGCTCAGAGCAGCAGGGCAACGCGCAGGCGATTCACGCGCTTGTGCCGCTCTCGGAGATGTTCGGCTACGCCACCGACCTGCGCTCCAACACGCAGGGGCGCGCCACCTACACGATGCAGTTCGAGGGCTACGAGGAGGTCCCCCCCTCCATCGCGGAGAAGATCATCGAGCAGCGTACGGGGGAGCCGGTCCCGGCCTGAGATGATCGTGAGCGCTTCGCGATACTGCGTCCTCGGTCGCTCGCGTACGTTGTACGCCACGCTCCCTGCGTCCTTGTCTCGCTCGACTCACGACCATCTCAGGGCCAATCAACAGTGACGAGGGCAGCAGGCAGCAAAAGCAGTATTTAGATAGATTTCCCCGGTTCGCCCCAGCGGCGGACAACACCAGTCGATCCAGAGGAGCGAACACAAAGTGGCGAAGCAGAAGTTCGAGCGCGACAAGCCGCACGTCAACGTCGGCACCATTGGTCACATCGATCACGGCAAGACGACGCTGACCGCTGCCATCACCACGGTGCTGGCGGAGAGGGGGGGCGCCGAAGCCCGCAGCTTCGAGGAGATCGACAACGCGCCCGAGGAGAAGGAACGCGGGATCACGATCGCCACCTCCCACGTGGAGTACACCACCGAGAAGCGCCACTACGCGCACGTCGACTGCCCCGGTCACGCGGATTACGTCAAGAACATGATCACCGGCGCGGCGCAGATGGACGGCGCGATCCTCGTGGTCTCCGCCGCCGACGGCCCGATGCCCCAGACGCGCGAGCACATCCTGCTGGCCCGCCAGGTGGGCGTCCCCTACATCGTGGTGTTCCTCAACAAGGCCGACATGGTCGACGACGAGGAGCTCCTGGAACTGGTCGAGGTCGAGGTTCGCGAGCTGCTCTCCGAGTACGACTTCCCCGGCGACGACATCCCCTTCGTGATCGGCTCCGCGCTAAAGGCCCTGGAGGGCGACGAGCAGTACAAGCAGAAGATCCTCGACCTCGCGGAGGCGCTCGACGACTACATCCCCGAGCCCGTGCGCGAGCTCGACAAGCCCTTCCTGATGCCGGTCGAGGACGTCTTCTCGATCACCGGCCGCGGCACCGTCGCGACGGGGCGCATCGAGCAGGGGATCGTCAAAACCGGCGACACCGTGGAAATCGTGGGCGTCCACGACTCCACCTCCACGGTGGTCACGGGTGTGGAGATGTTCCGCAAGATCCTCGACGAGGGCCGCGCGGGCGACAACGTGGGCTGCCTGCTGCGTGGCACCAAGCGCGAGGAGATCGAGCGCGGGCAGGTGCTCTGCAAGCCGGGCTCCATCACCCCCCACACCAAGTTCAAGTCCGAGGTCTACGTGCTCAAGAAGGAGGAGGGCGGCCGCCACACCCCCTTCTTCTCGGGGTACCGGCCGCAGTTCTACTTCCGCACCACCGACGTCACCGGCGTGGCCAAGCTGCCCGAGGGCGTGGAGATGGTGATGCCCGGCGACAACGTCCAGATGGAGATCGAGCTGATCCAGCCGATCGCCATGGACCAGGGCCTGCGCTTCGCGATCCGAGAGGGCGGTCGCACGGTGGGCTCGGGCGTGGTCAGCGAGATCATCGAGTAGTACCCGAAGGCGCTCCCGGACCGCTCCGGGGGCGCTTTTTTTATTGCCAGACAGATACGACGATGCAGCTCCGCCCAGCGCGGTGCGGTGAAGAACGTTCCCGACACACCTAAAAAACTGACTTACCACCACCAGAAACCTGACTCCTTTCCATGGCACCAGCCGCCCAGAACAAGATCCGCATTCGCCTGAAGGCGTACGACACCTCCGCGATCGAGTCCGCCGCGAGGGAGATCGTGGAGACCGCCACCCGCACCGGCGCCACCGTCTCCGGGCCCGTGCCGCTGCCCACGGAGAAGAACGTGTACTGCGTGATCCGCTCCCCCTTCAAGGACAAGGACTCCCGCGAGCACTTCGAGATCCGTACCCACAAGCGCCTGATCGACATCCACCAGCCGACGCCGAAGACCGTCGACTCCCTCCAGCGCCTCGACCACCTCCCAGCGGGCGTGGACATCGAGATCCGCCTCGCCACCTGAGCCCTCCGCCGCCCGCCATCCACTTCGCCAGCCCCATCCCCATCCTCTTCTCCCTCCCCGCCCTCCGCCACCGACCGCCACGATGCCCGCGATTCTCGCCAAGAAGCTCGGAATGACTCAGCTGTTCAGGGAGGACGGCTCCGTCGCGCGGGTCACCGTGCTCGAGGCGGGGCCCTGCCCGGTGACGGCGATCCGCACCGAGGAGCGCGACGGCTACGAGGCCATGCAACTCGCCTTCGGAGCCACCCGCGAGAAGCACCTCACCAAAGCCGAGCTGGGCCATCTGAAGAAGGTCGACGCCCCCCCGCTGCGCCACCTCGTGGAGTTTCGCGGGGAGACCCCGGAGGAGCTCAAGCTCGGGGAGAGCGTCACCGTCGAGTCCTTCGAGGTCGGCGCCCGTGTGAAGATCTCGGGGGTCTCCAAGGGCAAGGGCTTCCAGGGGACGATCCGCCGCCATAACTTCAAGAGCGGGCCCAAGTCCCACGGCTCCCACAACGTCCGTGCCCCCGGATCGATCGGCGCCTCCGCGACTCCCGCGCGCGTCATGAAGGGCATCCGGGGACCGGGCCAGATGGGCAATCGCCGCGTGACCCAGCCGGGCCTTGAGATCGTCGCGGTGGACGCCGCCCAGAACCTCCTGCTCGTGCGCGGCTCCGTGCCGGGGCCCCGCGGAGGGGTGGTGGAGGTGCGCGCCGATGCCTGAGGCAGCGCTGAACGCTCCCGTGCTGGGAGGCGCAACGAAGGTGAAGCTCGACGGGGAGGCCTTCGCGGCGGGCTTCCACGGTCCGCTCGTGCACCAGAGCGTGCGCGCCGAGCAGGCCGCCCGCCGGCGCGGCACCGCCGCCACCAAGACCCGCGCAATGGTCTCCGGTGGCTCAGCCAAGCCGTGGCGCCAGAAGGGCACCGGCCGGGCCCGCGCAGGCTCCAGCCGCTCGCCCCTGTGGACCGGGGGCGGCGTCGTGTTCGGGCCCCAGCCGCGCTCCTACACCTTCAAGGTCAACCGCAAGGAGCAGCGCGCCGCCCTGCGCAGCGCGCTGTCTCTGCACGCCGGGCGCGGCTCGATCGCCGTCCTCGACGCCGCCTCCTTCTCCTCGCCCAAGACCAGCGATGCGCTCGACCTGCTCGAAGATTGGGGCCAGCCCCGGCCCACGCTCGTGGCCCTCGCCGCCGAGGAGTCCGGCGCCGCGCTCTCCTTCCGCAACCTCGCCCGGGTCGCGGTGCTCCAGCACGAGAACGTGGGCGTAACCGATCTCCTCGGGGCCGCCTCGGTCGTGCTCTCCCAGGCGGCGCTCGATGCGCTCACCGCTCGCGCCGGGGGGGCGAGCGACACGCAGGCAACTCCGAGCAAGGCTCCAAAGACCTCTGGGAAGGTGGCGGCCGCCGCCGCCGAGGCGGCCGACGCCCCCGGGGCTTCCGCCGAGCCACCTGCGCAGGGTAGTTCCACCGAGGTAGAGGGGGAGTGATGGAGCACTCCCAGGTCATCATCCGACCCGTGGTCTCCGAGAAGAGCTACGTCCTCTCGGCCGAGGGCCGCTACACCTTCCGTGTCCACCCCGACGCCCACAAGACGCTGATTCGCCAGGCCGTCGAGTCGCTGTTCAACGTGCACGTGGTGGCGGTGCGCACCCAGAGCGTCAAGTCAAAGCCCAAGCGCCGCGGCGTCACCAGCGGGCGCACCCGCACGTGGAAGAAGGCGATCGTGCAGGTCCGCGAGGGCGAGAGCATCGCGATCTTCCAGGGCCTCGAGGGCGTGTAGGAGAGACTGGAGAGTCCCATGCCGATTCGCAAACCCAAGCCCACCAGCCCCGGCCGGCGCTTCACCTCTTACGCGGACTTCGCCGAGATCACCAAGAGCGAGCCCGAGAAGACGCTCGTGGAGGGTCTCAAGAAGAGCGGCGGGCGCAACGCCCACGGGCGCAAGACCGCCCGCCACCGGGGTGGTGGCGCCAAACGCCTCTACCGGAGGATCGACTTCAAGCGCCGCAAGGACGGCGTCCCCGCGAAGGTCGCCGCGATCGAGTACGACCCCAACCGCTCCTCCTACATCGCCCTCCTGCACTACCTCGACGGCGAGAAGCGCTACATCCTCGCCCCCCAGCGCCTCACCGTCGGCATGACCGTCAGCTCGGGGGAGGAGGCGGATATCGCGGTCGGCAACTGCCTCCCGCTCGCCCGCATGCCCGTCGGCACGGTGGTCCACAACGTCGAGCTTCAGCCCGGCCGCGGCGGGCAGCTCGCGCGCTCCGCCGGGGCCTCGGTTCAGCTGATGGCCAAGGACGGCGAGATGGCCACCCTGCGGCTGCCCTCCGGTGAGATGCGCCTCGTGCGCGCCGAGTGCCGCGCCACCGTGGGCACGATCGGCAACTCCGACCACCAGAACATCAAGGTCGGCAAGGCCGGGCGCAAGCGTCACATGGGCGTGCGCCCCCAGACCCGTGGCGTGGCGATGAACCCCGTCGACCACCCCCACGGCGGCGGCGAGGGCTCGACCACCGCGGGCCGCCACCCCGTCACCCCCTGGGGTGTGCCCACCCTCGGCTATCGGACCCGCAAGAAGAACAAGCCCTCCGACCGCTACATCGTGCGCGGCCGCCGGCGCGGAAAGGGCAAGAAGAGCCGATGAGCCGCTCCAGCAAGAAGGGGCCGTGGGTGGAAGAGCGTCTGATGAAGCGCATCGAGGCGCTCAACGCGGAGAACCGCAAACAGATGATCCGCACCTGGTCCCGTGCCTCCACGATCTTCCCGGACATGGTCGGCCACACGATCGCCGTCCACGACGGCAAGAAGCATGTCCCCGTCTTCGTCAGCGAGTCGATGGTGGGGCACAAGCTCGGCGAGTTCGCCCCCACCCGCCACTTCCGCGGGCACGCAGGGTCGGGAAGGGTGCGCTGAGATGAGCACCGAGGAGGAGAAGGAGGACAAGCCGGGGGAGACCCCCCCAGGGCCGGCCGGGGAGGCCGCCGAGAAGCCGGCGCGCGTCCGCAAAGCCGCTGCCCCCAAGGCCGAGGCGACGGAGGCCGAGCCGGTCGAGGTCGAGGCCGAGAAGACCGACGGCGAGGAGCCCGAGGCGAAAAAGGCTTCGGCCGGGAAACCCGCGGTCAAGAGGTCGGCGGTGGACAAGGCGGACGCCAAAGCCGAGAAAAAACCTGCCGCCGAGAAAAAACCGGCCAAAGCAAGGAAGGCCCCCAAGGCGGATGCGGACGCCGAGGAGCAGCCAGGCAAGGAGCCTGTCGCCGAGAAGGCCACTCCCGAGGAGGCTGCCGCCGAGGAGGCCGCCCCGAAGCCCAAACCGGCCGCCGCCAGACGCGCGCCGGTCGCCCGCCGGCAGGTGGTGCGCGCGCGGGCGCGCTACGTGCGCACCTCCGCGCGCAAGGCCCGCATGGTGTGCGGCCACCTGCGGGGCAAGTCCGTGCAGGAGGCACGCGCTATCCTCGCCTTCACGCCCCGCGACGTAGCGCGCGACTGGAGCAAGTTGCTCAAGTCCGCGGTGGCCAACGCGGAGAACAACCACGAGCTACTCGAGGACGACCTCGTCGTTGGCGAGGTCTATGCCGACGAGGGGCCGACCATCAAGCGCTTTCGGCCGCGCGCCATGGGCAGAGCGACGCCGATCCGCAAGCGCACCAGCCACCTCACGATCACGCTCACCCCGCGGTCGTAGGGACGAGATTCGCAAGAGATATCGGAGACGAGATTAGATGGGACAGAAGGTTCATCCAGAGGCCATGCGCGTGGGTTACATCCACGACTGGAAGTCCAACTGGTTCAACGAGCGCAACTTCGCCGAGTACCTCGCCGAGGATGTTCGCGTCCGCAAGCACATCACCGACCGCCTCGCCCACGCGGGACTCTCCGACATCACGATCCGCAAGGACGCCGCTGAACTGGAGGTCAACATCCACACCGCGCGGCCCGGCATCGTGATCGGCAAGTCCGGCACCGAAGTGGACGCCCTGCGGCGCGACCTGCACCGCATGACCCAGAAGCAGATCAAGGTCAACATCCTCGAGATCAAGCGTCCCGAGCTCGACGCGAAGCTCGTCGCGCAGTCGATCGCCGAGCAGCTCCAGAACCGCGTCGCGTTCCGCCGCGCGATGAAGCGCGCGCTCACCAGCGCCATGCGCTCCGGAGCCAAGGGCGTGAAGGTGCAGGTCGCCGGACGCCTGGGCGGCGCCGAGATGGCGCGCACCGAGAGCTACTCCGACGGGCGCGTGCCCCTGCATACGATGCGCGCCGACATCGACTATGGCTTCTACGAGGCCGCCACCACGTTCGGGCGCATCGGGGTGAAGTGCTGGGTCAACAAGGGCGAAATCATGCCCGAGGGCTACACCGGCGCGGACCTCACCGACATGACCGCACCTCCCCCGCCGAGCTCCGAGCGCGACGGCCGCGGCGGTCGCGACGGGCGCGATGGACGCGGCCGGGGACGCGGCGGCGGTGGAGGGGGCGGCGGTCGCGGACCCGGCGGTCCGGGCGGCGGTCGTGGCCCCGGCGGCGGTCGCGGTCCCGGCGGCGGTCGGGGACCCGGCGGTCCCGGTGGCGGTCGCGGGCCTGGAGGCCCCGGCGGTGGCGGCGGTGGTGGCCGCGGACCGGGAGGGCCGGGCGGCGGTCGCGGCCCGGGCGGTGGCGGCGGTGGTGGCCGCGGACCGGGAGGGCCGGGCGGCGGTCGCGGGCCGGGCGGGTCCGGGTCTCGTGGCTCCGGCGGCGCGCCGGGTGCGGGGGGTGCTCGCTGATGCTCTCCCCCAAGCGCGTCAAGCACCGCAAGCAGCACCGCGGCCGTCGCGGCGGAGTCTCGCGCGGCCAGGTGAAGGTCCAGTTCGGCGAGTACGGCCTGAAGTCGCTCGAGCAGGGTTGGCTCACCAACCGCCAGATCGAGGCCGCCCGTATCGCGATGACGCGCAAGATCAAGCGCGGGGGCAAGGTGTGGATCAACGTCTTCCCCGACAAGCCCGTCACCAAGAAGCCCGCCGAGACTCGCATGGGCTCCGGCAAGGGCTCCCCCGAGGGGTGGGTGGCGGTGGTGAAGCCCGGGCGCGTGATGTTCGAGCTCGCCGGGGTACCCGAGCCGCTGGCCCGCGACGCGATCCGTCTCGCCGCGCACAAGCTTCCCGTCAAGTCCAAGTTCGTGATGCGCGAGGACTAGGGGAGATCATGAAGGCCAAGGAGATGCGCGACATGCCCGACGACGAGCTGGCAGAGCAGATAGCCAACCTGCGCAAGGAGCTCTTCGGGCTGCGCTTCGCCAACGCCACCGGGGAGCTCGAGAACACGGCTGGAGTTGGCAGCGCGCGGCGCGGGCTTGCGCGCGCGCTCACTGTCGCCCGCGAGCGAGAGCTGGGAATCTGAACGATATGGCTGAGGAACAGGACAGGGAGATGACAGAGGAGCTGCAGGCGCAGGCGCAGGAGGCCCCCCAGGCACAGGCGCCGGAGCCGGAGGTCCCCCAGGCACAAGAGCCCGAGGCTCCCCAGGCCCAGGAGCCGGAGGCCCAGGAGTCTGTTGCGCAGGCCGCCCCGCCGGAGCCCGCCGAGCAGCTCCCCCCCAAGGAGCGCAGGCGCAGGGCTCGCTCGACGCACAGCGGACGCACCCGCGAGCCCCGCTCGCCCGAGGAGCGCCACGCCGAACGCCAGGAGGTGCGCAGAGTCAAGGCGGTGAAGCGCCGCGCGCGACGTCTGCAGGAACGCGCCAAAAGCGCGGCCGCGCGCAGTGGGGGTCCAGCACCGCAGCCGCTCGCGCCCGTGCACCCCCCGACCGCTGGCGCCCGCCGCGTGCGCCAGGGCGTGGTGGTCTCGGACAAGGCCGACAAAACGATCACCGTGCGGATCGACGTCGCCCGTCGCCACCGGCGCTACGAGAAGATCGTGCGCAGCTCCAGCACCCTGCATGCGCACGACGAGAACAACGAGGCGCACGAGGGCGACGTGGTGCGCGTAATCGAGAGCCGGCCCCTGTCGCGCACCAAGCGGTGGCGGTTGGTGGACGTCTTGGAGAGGGCGCGATGATTCAGAACGAGACGAGGCTGCGGGTGGCCGACAACACCGGGGCGCGCGAGATCCTCTGCATCCGCGTCAAGGGCGGCTCGCGCCGCCGCTACGCCCACGTGGGCGACGTGATCACCGCCACCGTCAAGCAGGCCACCCCCCATGGGACCGTCAAAAAGGGCGATGTCGTCACCGCCGTGGTGGTGCGCACCAAGAAGCCGTTCGGCCGCGAGGACGGCACCTACATCGCCTTCGACGAGAACGCGGCGGTGATCATCGACGAGCAGAACAACCCCCGCGGCACCCGCGTGTTCGGCCCCGTGGCCCGGGAACTGCGGGAGCGCAACTTCATGAAGATCGTCTCCCTTGCGCCCGAGGTGATCTGAGATGGCGCGCGCTCGGGCACAGACAGGCGGATCGCGCAAGGGGGGGTCGCGCACCGGCGCGAAGCAGACCGGCGGGAAGCGCGCAAATGCGAAGCGCTCGGGCGCCCAGGCAAAGACTTCGCGGCGCACATTGCGGATCCACTCCGACGATCGCGTGCTGGTGATCGCGGGCAAGGATCGTGGCAAGAGCGGGCGCGTGCTGCGCGTGGAACCGGACAAGGAGCGCCTGTACATCGAGGGCCTGAACATGGTCAAGCGCCACACCCGCCCACAGCGCCCGTCCGGCGGCGGCGCCTTCGGAGGCAGGGGCGCAACCGTGGGCGGCGGCGTGATCGAGCTCGAGGGGCCGATCCACGTCTCCAACGTGATGCTCCTGGACCCCAAAGGCGGCAAGCCCACGCGGGTGGGCGTGGAGCGCGAGAACGGCAGGCCCTTCCGCATCTCCCGGCGCACGGGGGCGAGGATCGACTGATATGGCCACCCCTGGAGAACATCCGACCACGGAATCGATCACCCGATGAGCGATTCAAAGACCCACTCCGCCGAAGCTCCCCCGGCACGCCTGAAGCTCCGCTACATGGAGGAGATCCGCCCACAGCTGGTGGCGCGCTTCGGCTACACCTCCTCGATGCAGACGCCCAAGCTCCAGAAGATCACCCTCAACATGGGTGTGGGCGACGCCAAGCAGGACTCCAAGGCGCTGAAGGCAGCCCAGGACCAGCTCGCCACGATCGCCGGCCAGCAGCCGAGCGTGCGGCGCGCGCGGAAGTCGATCGCGGCGTTCAAACTGCGCGAGGGGATGCCCGTGGGCGTCGCCGTGACCCTGCGCGGGGACCGCGGCTACGAGTTCCTCGATCGCCTCACCTCGATCGCGATCCCCCGCATCCGCGACTTCCGCGGACTGCACCCGCGCTCCTTCGACGGTCGCGGCAACTACTCGATGGGGGTCCGCGAACAGATCATCTTCCCCGAGATCGACTACGACGCGATCGATCACGTGCGGGGTCTGGACATCACGATCACCACCAGCGCCCGCACCGACGTGGAGGCCTTCGTGCTGCTCACAGCGCTCGGGATGCCCTTCTCCACCTACGGCCGGCCCGCGGAGTTCGCGCAGGCCATCGCCGACCCCTCGACCCCGGACCCGACGGAGACCCCCGACCCCGACCAGGAGACCCCCGACCAGGAGAGCACCAACTGATGGCCAAGACCTCGCTGCGCGTCAAGCAGGCGCGAACGCCGAAGTACAAGACGCGCGCATATACTCGCTGCAACCGCTGCGGACGTCCCAAGGCGGTCTACCGGAAGTTCGGGCTCTGCCGCATCTGCCTGCGCGAGCTCGCCCACAACGGTCAGATCCCCGGGATGACCAAGTCCTCCTGGTAGGCCGACTCCAACACGACCCCTTCAAGCCGCCATGTCCATGACCGATCCGATAGCCGACTTCCTCACGCGCATCCGCAACGCGATTCACGCCGCGCACGAGACGGTCCAGATCCCGGCCTCCAAGCTCAAGGCGGAGCTCGCGCGGATCCTCGTCGAGCAGGGCTACATCGACTCGTGGACGGAGCTCCCCGCGCCCGGGGGCGCGACGGGACGGGTGATCGAGATCCGCCTCAAGTACACCGACGACCGCCGCTCTGCGATCTCGGGCCTCAGGCGGGTCTCCAGGCCCGGCCAGCGCACCTACGTGCAGGCCGGCGGCATCCCCAAGGTGCAGGGCGGGATGGGCACCTCGATCGTCTCGACCTCCCAGGGCGTGATGACCGGCCACGACGCGCGCGCCGCAGGCGTCGGCGGCGAGGTCCTGGCGCAGGTCTGGTAGGGGAGAGGGGAAGCAATCAGTGTCCAGGATCGGAAGACAGCCCATCCCCGTGCCGGCCGGCGTGACCGTGGCGATCGAGCCGGAGTCGGTACGTGTGAGCGGGCCCAAAGGGGAGCTGCAGGAGCGCGTGAACCGCGACATCGAGGTCGTCCAGGAGGGTGAGCTGCTACGGGTCTCCCGTCCCACCAACCGCGGCGAGCACCGCGCGCTTCACGGCCTCACGCGCACCCTGGTGGCGAACATGGTGCTGGGCGTCACCGCGGGCTACGAGAAGCGGCTTGAGATCCAGGGGGTGGGCTATCGCGCGCAACTGAAGGGCAAGGACCTGGAGCTCGCCGTGGGCTACTCCCACCCGGTCCCGATCCCGGCCCCGGCGGGGATCGAGTTCGAAGTGCCCCAGCCCACGAGGATCGTGGTGAGGGGCATCTCCAAGCAGCTCGTGGGGGAGACCGCCGCGATCATCCGCAAGCAGCGCCCGCCGGAGCCCTACAAGGGTAAGGGCATCCGCTACGAGGGGGAGTACGTGGCGCGCAAGGTGGGCAAGCGCGCATGAGCCTAATGACCAAGCCCGAGCGCCGGCTGAAGCGCCGCCGCAGGGTGCGCGCGAAGATCGCGGGCACCGCGACGCGGCCGCGGATCTCGGTGTTCCGCTCCAACAGGGGGCTCTCCGCGCAGGCGATCGACGACCTCACCGGCCACACGCTGGCCGCGGTCAACTGGTACGAGCCCGAGCTGCGTGCGCTCGCGAAGGCCGAGCGCACCACCCGCACGGGTGCGCTGCTGGCCGAGCGGGTCAAGACGGCGGGGATCTCCGAAGCGGTGTTCGACCGCGGCGGCTACCGCTACCACGGGCACGTGCGCGCCTTCGCCGAGGCCCTGCGCGAGGCTGGGATCGTCGTTTAGCTACGCTCACGACTTCTTCTATGTCCACCATCCCCACAGATCGCTCCGTGAATGCCGCCGGCCTGGACCTCCAGGAGCGGGTCGTCGAGATCAACCGTGTCGCCAAGGTCGTCAAGGGCGGGCGGCGCTTCTCGTTCACCGCGCTCGTGGTGGTCGGCGACGAACGGGAAGTGGTGGGTGTGGGCTACGGCAAGGCCAACGAGGTCCCGCTCGCGATCCAGAAGGGTGTGGAGCGCGCCAAGAAGGATCTCTTCCGGGTGCCCCGGCACGGCAGCACCATCACCCACCAGACCATGGGTATCTTCGGCGCGGGCCGCGTGCTGCTGAAGCCCGCGGCCCCCGGTACCGGTGTGATCGCGGGAGGTGGCGTGCGCGCGGTGCTGGAGCTCGCGGGGATCCACGACATCCTCTCCAAGAGCCTTGGGACCCAGAACCCGATCAACCTGGTGAAGGCCACGATCACCGGCCTGCGGGAGCTGCGCACCCCCGAGGAGGTCGCGCGTCTGCGGGGCCTCTCGATCAACCGGGTGCTCGGCCTCGCGGAGAAGCCCCCCGAGGGAGAGACTTTACAGGCCGCGCAGAACGGGGCACCGCCCGCCGAGGAGGTGCCGACTGTGGCCGGGTCCGCCGAGGGGGCGCCGGCTGCGGACGAGTCCGCCGCCGCGGAGGCCGCCGTGGGTGATGGACCCCGGAGCCGAGCGTGGACGGAGCAAGCGAGACCGCCGCCGCGGAGGCGGCCGAGCCTGCGCAGGCGCCCGCGGGGAGCGAGACAGAGACACCGCCGGCCGCCGAGGGGGCGCCGGCCTGATGGGTGCCCTCACGGTCGTCCAGCGCCGCTCGGGCAACGGCTCCAACAGGCGCCAGCTCGACACGCTGCGCTCGCTGGGCCTGCGCCGCATTGGCCACACCGTGCAGGTCGAGGACTGCCCCCAGGCGCGCGGGATGCTGCACGCGGTGCGCCACCTCGTGGAGGTCCACGCGGGCACGGGTCCCGCGAAGGGCGCCGAGAGCCAGAAGGGCGCGTCGGAGTGAGCCCCACGGCCGACCGCGAGGAGGAGCCCCGCATCGGGCTGCACAGCCTCGCCCCCGCCCCCGGCAGCCGCCGCCCGCGCAAGCGGGTGGGGCGCGGCGAAGGCTCGGGCACGGGCAAGACCGCGGGTCGCGGGCAGAAGGGCTACGGATCGCGCTCGGGCGCCAAGAGCAGGGCGCGGTTCGAGGGGGGGCAGATGCCGATCCACATGCGGATGCGCAAGCTCCGGGGTCCGCACATGAAGAAGTCGATGCCCTTCGAGCCCTTCCGCACGCACACACAGGCAGTGAACATCGGCGACCTCGACAGCCGCTTCGAGGCGGGCACGGAGGTGACCCTGGAGCTGATGCGCGCCAGGGGCCTCGGCACTCGCAAGGCGGTGCCGGTCAAGGTGCTGGCCAAGGGGGAGCTGGCCAAGGCGCTGACGGTCCATGCGCACGCCTTCAGCGCGAGCGCCCGCGAGCGCATCGAGGCGACGGGCGGCACATGCGTGCTCGTGGGCGAGACGACCACCGCCAAGTAGCCGTTCTGAGAAGACCCCCGCGCCAACCGCCGGCGGGGTCTAGAATCGCGCGCAGTGCTCTCCACGATCCTCAACGCCTTCCAGGTTCCGGACATCCGGAAGAAGATCGGCTTCACGGCGGCGATGCTGCTGATCTACCGCCTCGGCTCGCACCTGCCGGTGCCGGGGGTCAACCTGACGGCGGTCAACAGCATCCAGAAGCAGCTCGGGGGAAACAACATCCTGGGGCTGCTCAACCTCTTCTCCGGCGGGAGCCTCTCGCGAATCGCGATCTTCGCGCTGGGGATCATGCCCTACATCACCTCCTCGATCATCCTCCAGCTGCTGCAGGTGGTGGTGCCCTCCCTGGAGAAGCTCTCCAAGGAAGGCGAAGTGGGGCAGGCGCGGATCACCCAGTACACGCGCTACCTGACGGTGGGCCTCGCGTTCCTGCAGTCGATCGGCTACGTCTTCCTGTTCCACTCCCTGCAGGCCAGCGCGGGGGAATCGGTGGTCACCAAGTTCGACTTCCCCCACATCTTCCTGATCGTGATCTCCCTTACGGCGGGCTGCGTGCTGCTGATGTGGATCGGCGAGCTGATCACCCAGAAAGGCATCAGCAACGGCATCTCGCTGCTGATCTTCGCCTCGATCGTCTCGCGCCTGCCCTCGGGGATCCAGACGTGGTGGACGAGCCAGAACCAGGTCTTCAAGGTGATGATGCCCTTCCTCGTGCTGGTGGTGGTGGCGGCGATCGTGTTCGTGATGGAGGGCCAGCGGCGGATCCCCGTGCAGTACGCCAAGCGCGTGATCGGGCGGCGCATGACCGAAGGCGGCCAGACCTACCTGCCGCTGCGGGTGAACATGGCGGGCGTGATCCCCGTGATCTTCGCCGCCAGCATCATGGCGTTCCCGCCGACGATCGGGTCGCTCGTCAAAACCCACTGGGGCCAGCAGGTCTCGGACTTCTTCAACCCCAACGGCTGGCACTACATCGTGGGGGAGTCGATCTTCATCATCGTCTTCACCTACTTCTACACCGCCGTGACCTTCAACCCGGTGGATCAGGCGGAGAACCTCAAGAAGTACGGCGGGTTCATCCCGGGCGTACGCCCGGGGCGCCCGACCGCCGAATTCCTGGACCGCATCCTCGCGCGCCTCACCTTCCCCGGCGCCCTGTTCCTCGCGGCGGTGGCGGCGCTGCCGACGATCCTCTTCGACCGCACCCACGTGCAGCTGCAGCTCGGGGGCACCTCGATCCTGATCGTGATCGGGGTGGCGTTGGAAACGATGAAGCAGCTGGAGGCCCAGCTGATGATGCGAAGTTATGAGGGATTCTTGAAGTAGCCGAGGTAGCTGGGGCGCTCTGGCAACGTCCGAGGAGTCCGAACTGGGGCGCGAGCAGATAGGCTGCGGGGGACGTGGCCGAGCTCAACCTGATCCTCCTCGGTCCGCCGGGCGCGGGCAAGGGCACCCAGGCGGACCGTCTGCAGGGCGACTTTGGCCTGGCGCACATCTCCACCGGGGACATGCTGCGCACGCAGGTCGCCGAGGGGACCAAGCTGGGCGCGGAGGCGCAGAAGTACATGAACGCGGGGGAGCTCGTGCCGGACGAGGTGATCGTGGGCATGATCACCGAGCGGATCGGCGTGGACGACGCCCGCGACGGCTTCCTGCTGGACGGTTTCCCCCGCAACGAGGCGCAGGCGGTGGCGCTGGAGGAGGCGCTCGAGGGCCTGGAGCGGCGGCTCAGCGCGGCGCTGCTGATCGAGGTGCCCGACGAGGAGGTGGTGCGTCGCCTGGGGGGCCGGAGGGTGTGCGTGAAGAACCCCGCCCACATCTACCACGTCGAGTTCGATCCCCCCAAGCACGAGGGCGTCTGCGACCAGGACGGCTCGCGGCTGATCCAGCGCGAGGACGACAGGGAGGAGACGATCGTCAGGCGCCTGGAGGTGTACCACGCCCAGACGGCGCCGCTGATCGGCCACTACGACCGCGCGGGCCTGCTGCGCCGCTTCGACGGCAGCCGCAACCCAAACGAGGTCCACCGCCACATCCGCGCAACGCTCGCGACGCTGCGGCTCGAGGACAAGCTGTGATCGGGCCGTCCTGAGGCCCCGGCAGAGGGGATCGTCCCCGCCCCCGCCGGGGTGAGCGCGCCCCGGCGTCAAGCTAAGCTCAGATTCATGATCATCAAGAAGACCCCCGCGGAGATCGAGAAGATGGCGGCCGCGGGCGCGATCCTCGTGCGGACCCTCCAGCTGGTGGAGGGCAGGATCCGCGCGGGAGTGCGCACCGAGGAGCTCGACCGCGCCGCCGAGCGCTTCATCCGCTCGCACGGGGCGACCCCCACCTTCAAGGGCTTCCGCGGCTTCCCCGGCTCGATCTGCGCCTCCCCGAACGCGATGGTGGTGCATGGCATCCCCGGGCGCTACCGCCTGGGGGATGGAGACATCATCTCGATCGACGTGGGGGTCACCCTCGACGGCTGGGTGGCGGACGCCGCGCGTACGTTCCCCGTCGGGGAGATCGGCGCCAGGGAGGAGAACCTCCTGCGCGCCACCCGCGAGTCGCTCTTCGCCGGCGTCGAGCAGTGCAGGGCGGGCAACCGCATGGGGGATGTCTCGCACGCGATCGAGCGGGTTATCGAGGCGGCGGGGCTCTCGGTGGTGCGCTCGCTGGTGGGCCACGGGGTGGGGCGCAGCATGCACGAGGACCCCCAGGTCCCCAACTACGGCAGGCCCGGCAAGGGCCCGCTGCTGGAGGAGGGGATGGTGCTCGCGATCGAGCCCATGACCACCGCCGGGCGCCCCGCGGTGCGGGTGGGGGGCGATGGGTGGGCGATCTTCTCCCAGGACGAATCCCCGGCCGCCCACTTCGAGTTCACGGTGGCGGTCACCGCCGAAGGGCCGCGGGTGCTCACGCCGTGGCACAAGTTGCTACCATCGAGTGTCCGCGCGCAGGCGAATATGATTTGTGCTGCGAGCACATCCTCGATCAGGTAGCGGCGGCCGTCCCGGCAGCCAGAGCCCGGTCGGCGGACCTAGAGGGTGGCGCGAGCCGGGCCCCTCATCTTCAGAAAAGAAAGGGATCATGAAGGTACGACCGTCGGTCAAGCCGATGTGCGAAAAATGCAAGATCATCCGCCGCCACGGCGCGGTCCTCGTGATCTGCCAGAACAAGCGCCACAAGCAGAGGCAGGGCTAGTCGGTGGCACGCATCGCCGGGGTCAATCTGCCCCTCAACAAGCGCTCCGAGATCGGCCTGACCTACATCTTCGGCATCGGACGCGCCACCGCGAACAAGCTGCTCGCCGAGGTGGGCGTGAGCCCTGACACATACGTGCGCGACCTCACCGAGGACGAGGTCTCCCGCCTGCGCGACGCCATCGACAGCGACCTCACCGTCGAGGGCGATCTGCGCAGGGAGCGCTCCCAGGACATCAAGCGCCTCCAGGAGATCGCCTGCTACCGCGGCCTGCGCCACCGCCGCGGCCTGCCGGTGCGGGGGCAGAAGACTAAGACCAACGCGCGCACCCGCAAGGGCCCCAAGCGCATGCAGGTCGCCGGCAAGAAGAAGGCCGGGAAGAAGTGAGCGCGGATCGCTAATGCCTGCTCCGAAGCGCGCACGCGGCAAACGCAAGCCCAAGAAGAACATCCCCGTGGGGCAGGCCCACATCAAGACGTCGTTCAACAACACGATCGTCTCCCTCACCGACGTGCGGGGCAACGTGATCGCATGGGAGTCCGCCGGCGGAGCGGGCTTCAAGGGCTCGCGCAAGTCCACCCCCTTCGCCGCCCAGGTGACCGCCGATGCGGCGGCACGCAAGGGCATCGAGCAGGGACTGCAGAAGGTCGAGGTCTACGTCAAGGGTCCCGGGTCCGGCCGCGAGACCGCGATCCGCTCGCTCTCCGCCGCGGGCCTCGAAGTGACGGGCGTCAAGGACGTGACCCCCCAGGCGCACAACGGCTGCCGCCCCCGCAAGCGCAGGCGCGTGTAGGACTCCGGCGGCGAGCCCCCAACCCAATACATCGATCGATAGAAGAGCACACAGAGAAACGGAACCATGGCGAGAGACACGGGCGCACAGTGCAAGCAGTGCCGTCGCGAGGGGCAGAAGCTGTTCCTCAAGGGCGAGCGCTGCCTGACGGACAAATGCGGCGTCGAGCGCCGCTCCTACCCGCCGGGGGAGCACGGACGGGGACGCCAGAAACAGAGCGAGTACCGCCTGCAGCTGCGCGAGAAGCAGAAGGCGCGCCGCTACTACGGGGTGCTGGAGAAGCAGTTCCACGGCTACTACGAGAAGGCCTCCCGCCAGCCGGGGATCACCGGCGAGAACCTGCTCGCGCTGCTGGAGTGCCGCCTGGACAACGTGCTCGTGCGCCTTGGCTTCGCCGCCTCCCGCCGCCAGGCGCGTCAGCTGATCCGCCATGGCCACTGGACGGTGAATGGGCGGCGCGTGAACATCCCCAGCTACCAGGTGCGCCCGGGCGAGGTGGTCGCGATCAAGGCCGGCACCCCCGCCACCCAGGTGGTGCGGGACGCCACCGAGCTCACCGGACAGATCCCCGCTTGGCTGCAGGCCGATCACGAGTCGCTTACCGCCAAGGTGCTGCGCCGCCCGGAGCGGCGCGAGGTGGCGGCGCCGGTGCAGGAGCAGCTCATCGTCGAGCTGTACTCGAAGTAAGGGCTTTGCCGGCATCGTCCCCACTTGCGGGTGCGATGCCCTGGAGCCGGTGCCCAATAGGGCGCTGGTCAGAGAGGGTGGCGCAGGCGGCCGAAGGCCGCCGAGCCGGGCCCCTCTTCTATTAGTCACAACACAACGACGTTAGGACTCTGATGCTCGACTTCCAAATCCCCCGGATAACAAGCGAGTCGGTGGAGCAGAACCGCGGCACCTTCACGATCGAGCCGCTCGATCGCGGGTTCGGCTACACCTTCGGGAACTCGCTGCGCCGTGTGCTGCTCTCCTCGCTGGCGGGCGCCGCGGTCACCAGCGTGCGCATCGAGGGGGTGGCCCACGAGTTCTCGACCATCCCCGGCGTCAAGGAGGACGTGACCGACATCGTGCTCAACCTCAAGGGCATCGTCTGCCGCATGCACTCCGACGCCACCGAGGTCGAGGCGCCGCTGGTGGTCAGCGGCCCCGGGGAGATCACCGCCAAGGACATCGACCTGCCCGCGGGCGTGGAGATCCTCAACCCCGACGTGCACATCGCGACGCTCGAGAAGAAAACCAAGCTCGAGCTCTACATGACGATCGGCCGCGGCCGCGGCTACCGGCCCGCGGAGGAGAACAAGTCCCCCGACCAGCCCATCGGGGTGATCCCGATCGACTCGATCTTCTCCCCCGTGAGGCGCGTGGCCTACGCGGTGGAGCAGGCACGGGTGGGCCAGAAGACCGACTTCGACAAGCTCACCCTGGACATCGAGACCGACGGCTCGATCGAGCCCCAGGCGGCGCTGCGGGAGGCCGCGGAGCTCCTGATCTCCCAGCTCGCGATCTTCACCGACGCCGATCGCATCCAGGAGCTGCGCGCCTCCCCGGGCGGCCAGCTCGACGGCCACGGCCTCGCGGTCGGCGGCGGCGCGGGCGCGCAGGCGGCGCTGCAGGGCGAGGAGTGGAGCATCCTGATCGAGGAGCTCGAGCTGGGGGTGCGCTCCTACAACTGCCTCAAGCGCGCCGGCATCCAGACCGTGGGGGACCTCATCTCGAAGTCCGAGGCGGAGCTCAACGCGATCCCCAACTTCGGCAAGAAGTCGATCGACGAGGTGATCGAAACCCTCGAAGGGCGGGGCCTGCATCTGCGCCAGGACTAGGAGCTCCCCCCGGCTGGCCAGCCACCCTGGCGGACGGCCTCGGATCGCCGCTCCCCCGATCGCGGGCTAGACTCCCACCACCAAGACCATGAGACACCAGAAGACCCGCAACAAGCTCAGCCGCGACTCGGCGCATCGCAAGGCGCTCCTGATGAACCTCACCAAGGAGGTGCTCGAGCACGAGCGGATCAAGACCACCGAAGCGAAGGCGAAGGCGGTCAAGCCGGAGATCGAGAAATTGATTACGCTCGCCAAGCGCGACGATCTGCACAACCGCCGCCAGGCCCTCTCGGCACTCGCGCAGGACAAGTTCGCCGTGCACCGCCTGTTCGTGGAGGTGGCCCCCCGCTACGTGGATCGACCGGGGGGCTACACCCGCATCCTCAAGCTCGGCCCGCGGCGCTCGGACGCGACCGAGATGGTCTTCCTCGAGCTGGTGTAGCGCCGCGGTCGCGGCGGGGGCGCGCGACCGATGGTGACAAGGCTCACCATCGAGTACGACGGGAGCGAGTTCGCCGGGTGGGCGCGCCAGCCGGGGCTGCGAACCGTGCAGGAGGAGCTCGAGCGGGCGCTGCGCACGGTGCTCGGGGAGCGCGGCGTCGACGGGGAGCCGCTCGCGCTGAGTGTCGCGGGGCGCACCGATCGCGGAGTGCACGCGTGGGGGCAGGTCGCAAGCTACGCTCACGAGGCCGTGGACCCGCTGCGGCTGAACGTACTGCTGCCCCCCGACATCGCTGTGCGCTCCTCCGAGCCCGCCCCCGCGGGCTTTGACGCGCGCCGCGACGCCTGCAGCCGCACCTACTGCTACCGCGTGCTCGCCCGCCGCACACGCGGGGTCTTCACGCACGCCAGCGCGCTCTGGTGGCCCCACCCCGTCGATCGCGGCGCGCTCGCGGAGTGCGCCCGTGCGCTTGTGGGCGGCCACGACTTCACCGCCTTCACTCCCACCGAGACCGAACACGTGCGCTTCGAGCGCAATGTTGTGCACGCCGAGTGGCGCATCAAAGGGGATCTGCTGGAGTTCTGGATCGAGGCGGACACCTTCATGCGGCACATGAACCGCGTGCTCGTCGGCACGATGCTGGAGGTGGCCGCCGGGCAGCGCACCGTGGAGGACTTCACCCGCCTGCTGGAGGGCCGGCCCCGGCCGCAGGCGGGTCCCACTGCGCCCGCGCATGGCCTCGCGCTCGCGTCGGTCTCCTACGAGTAGGCGCCCAAGGGGATCACAGCACCGACCCCGTTGGTCCCTATGCTGAGCCGGGATGCTCAACGTGCTGCTCACCAACGACGATGGGATCGAGGCCGAGGGGCTGCGTGCGATGCGCGCCGCGCTCGCCGCGCTGCCCGAGGTGCGCCTCGCGGTGATCGCCCCGGACGGTAACCGCTCCGCGATGGCCCGCTCGATCACGACCCGCCGCCCCCTGTGGGTGGAAGAGGTCGCCTTCCCCGACGGCAGCGTGGGCTACGCCACCGACGGTACACCCGTCGATTGTGTGCGCCTCGCGAGCCTCGGGGTCGTGGAGGGCTTCGAGGCCGAGGTCGTCGTCTCGGGTATCAACCACGGCGCCAACCTTGGCGACGACATCACCTACTCCGGGACGGTCGCCGCGGCGCTCGAGGGGGTGGTGCTGGGGCTCCCCAGCATCGCGGTCTCCCAGCAGTCCGGCGCGCGCGCCCTGGACTACCGCTTCCACGGGGGCTTCCAGTTCGAGATCGCCGCGCACTTCGTCGCGCGGCTCGTCGAACGCCTCGAGGTGCTTCCGCTGCCCGCGAGCACGCTGCTCAACGTGAACGTCCCCGCCGGCCACCCCACTGGCGTGGAGGTCACGCGCCTGGGCAAGCGCATCTACCGCGACGAGCTCAAGCTCGAGCGAGAGGAGGCCGGCCCCCCCCGCGCCGGCGCTACTGGATCTACGGCGACGACCCCGGCTTCCACGACGAGCCCGGCACCGACCTCGCCGCCGTGGCCGCCGGGCAGATCGCCGTCACCCCCCTGCATTTCGACCTCACCGACCGACCCGGGATGGAGGCGCTCGCGGACTTCGACCTGCACGGCCTCCTCGCCTCCGCCGAGGTGGAGGCCGGCTGAGGTGGCAGCGAACTACGGCCCGCGGCGGGGCAGGAGGCCCCGCCCCCACGCGAGCGGGACGCGCAGATGCGCGCGCGGATGCCCCCCAGGTACCCGACCAGGTACACGCGATGCCGCGTGATCGTGCGCAGATGACGCGCGCGGACGCCCCCCAAGTACCCGATCTGGCGCAACGCATCGCCGAGCTGCGCAGCCAAATCGAGTACCACTCCCACCGCTACTACGCGCTCGACGACCCCGAGATCGGGGACGATAAGTACGACGCGCTCTTGGATGAGCTGCGTGCGCTGGAGGCCGCGCACCCCGAGCTGCTCAGCCCCGACTCGCCCACCCAGCGCGTCGGCGCGGAGCCCGTGTCGCGCCTGGAGAAGGTCGCCCACCTCGAGCCGATGCTCTCGCTCGGCAACGCCCGCTCCGAGGTGCAGCTGCGCGCGTGGGTGGAGCGGATGCGCAACCACCTCGCCCGCGAGGGCATCGCCGAGCCGCGCTTCCAGTACGTCGTCGAGCCCAAGGTCGACGGGCTCGCCGTGAGCCTGATCTACCGCAACGGGGTGCTCGAGCGCGGCGCCACCCGTGGGGATGGGGAGATCGGCGAGGACATCACCCACAACCTCCGCACGATCCCCGCGATCCCACTGCACGTCCCCGACGCGCCCCCCCTGCTGGAGGTCCGGGGCGAGCTGTACATGTCGCTGAGGGACTTCACCGCGCTCAACGAGCGCCGCGCCGAGGAGGGACTCTCGACGTTTATGAACCCCCGCAACTCCGCCGCCGGCACTGTGCGCCAGCTCGACCCCGCGCTTGCTGCCGAGCGGCCCCTTTCGATCTGGTGCTACCAGGTGGGGGTCACCGAGGGGCTCGCGTTCGCTAACCATTGGGAGGCCCTTCAGTGGCTGCGCGAGCACCGCTTCCGTGTGAACCGCGATGTGCGCCTGCTCGACAGCGAGGACGAGGTGGTCGCCCAGTGCCTGGAGTGGCAGCGCCGCCGCGGGGAGCTCGACTTCGAGATCGACGGCGTCGTCGTGAAGGTCTCCGCCTTCGACCTCCAGCGCCGCCTCGGCTCCGTCGGGCGCGACCCCCGCTGGGCGATCGCGTGGAAGTTCCCCCCCACCACCGCCCTCACCCGTCTGCGGCGCATCGGCTGGAACGTCGGCAAGTTCGGCGATCTGCGCCCCTACGCGATGCTCGAGCCCGTCTCCGTGGGGGGTGTCACGATCAAGCTCGCCACCCTCCACAACGAGGAGGACCTCGCCCGCAAGGACATCCGCGAGGGGGAGGAGGTGATCGTGCTCCGCGCCGGGGACGTGATCCCCCAGGTGATCTCCCCCGCCCCCCACGTGGTCGAGCGCCCCGACCGTCCCCCCCGCCGCGGCCCCCCGCGGAGTGCCCCTTCTGCGGGACCCCCACCGTCAAGCCCCCCGACTCCGTGTTCACCGTGTGCCCCAACCGCGCCTGTCCCGAGCGCGCGTGGCAGCTGCTGAAGCTGTTCGTCTCCCGCGGCGCCATGGACATCGAAGGGCTCGGGGAGAAGCAGGTGCGCCTGCTCCAGGAGCACGAGCTCGTGCGCACCCCCGGGGACTACTACCGCCTGGGGGACCACACCGAGCGGCTGCTCAAGCTGGAGGGCTTCGCCGAGCTCTCCGTGCGCAACCTCCTCGCCGCGATCGAGCACTCCAAGGAGCGCTCCTTCGCGCGCGTGCTCTTCGCGCTCGGGATCGAGGAGGTGGGGGTGCTCACCGCGCGCAACCTCGCCCAGCGCTTCCGCGAGATCGGCGTGCTGCTGGAGGCCACCGAGGAGCAGCTCGAGGAGACCCCCGGGATCGGCGAGAAGATGGCCCACTCCATCCACGCCCAACTCCACGATCCGCATATGGAAGAGGCGATCAAGGATCTGCGTGGCATCGGCCTGCGCTTCGCCGAAGAGGGCCCCCCGCCCTCGGAGGGCCCGCTCGCCAGCAAGACCCTCGTGCTCACCGGCACCCTTCCCAACTGGACCCGCGAGGAGGCCACCGAGCACATCCAGGCTGCCGGGGGGCGCGTCACGAGCTCGGTCTCCAAGAAGACCGACTACCTCCTCGCCGGGGAGAGCGCCGGCTCCAAGCTCAAGAAGGCCCGGCGCCTGGAGGTCCCCGTGCTCGACGAAGAGGGCCTGCGAGCCCTCCTCGATCAGTAGTCCGCGAGCGTGATCGCCATGTTGTCCTGCAGCGTGTGCGCGGCGTAGAGTTCGATGCCGTCCGTGAAGAAGGCGAACGCCAGCTCGTCTCCGTCTGAGGCCGTGCAGTAGCCCACGAGGTTGGAGACGCCAGTGAGGGTTCCCGTCTTGCCCTGGCAGCGCCCCGCCGCCGCGGTGCCGCGCATCCGTTCGGAGAGCGTCCCCGTTTGGCCCGCCACCGCCATGTCGCCGCGCAGAACCGTTCCCAGCGCGGTGTGCGCCATCTCGTCGAGTAGCGTCACGACCTCATATGGCGAGTTCTCATCTTCGCGCGAGAGACCCGAGCCGTCCACCACCTGGGGGTGCACGCCGAGCTGCGCGACCGTTTCGCGCACCACTTTCGCTCCCACCGCCGTGGTGCCCGCGCCACCGAAGCGCGCGCCCAGGTCCTTCAGGAGGGTCTCGGCGAAGAAGTTGTCCGAGGGCGGCAGCGTGAGGCCGAGCAGCTGTGCGATCGTCGGCGAGCGCACCCCCGCGAGCCGCGTCGCCCCCACGGGGGTGCTGGCGGCACCGCCTCCCCTCGGCACCGCGACCCCTGCCGCTCGCAGCGCCGCGCGCAGCTGGCGCGCCGCGTACGCCGCAGGCGCGTGGGGGCCGGTTTCCCTGCCCGTTTCCCCGCGGTTGAACGCCAGCGCGCTGAGGGTCCCTTCGAGGAAGGGATCCCACGCGTAGCCGCTTGAGGGCTCCCCCGGAGGGAGTCGAAGTAGGACTCGTCCCCCTCCACCTCGCCCGTGACGCGGTGAATCCCGTCCGCCTTGAGCTGGGTGACGATCGTGGAGAGGGTCGTGCCCACGCCGCCGTAGTGGCTGCGGATGAAGGACTCGCTCCCGAGTGTGGGGTCGCCCCCGCCGCGGAGGTAGAGGTTGCCTTCCCACACGCCCCCCGCCGCGAGGTGGCCGGTGCCGAGCACCGTGGTTTCAAGCTGCGCTGTGGGGCCCATCCGCTCCAGTGCGGTGGTCGCGGTGTAGAGCTTCTCCACCGACGCCGGTGCCCGCCGCTGCTGGGAGCGCTCGGAGAACAGCGCCTGAGCGGTGGTCATGTCGTACACATACGCCCCCGACTGCGCCCCCGCGAGGGTCAGCTCGTGGGCCATGTGTCCCCGCAGCGCCGCCGTCGCGGCGGCGCTGGCGCGAACGGGCCGGGGTTTCGCCGCGGGGGCCCCGGCCGTGCGGTTCGGGGCGGTGGCTCGGAAGGTGGCTCTCGCCGTCGCCCCCG
Organism: uncultured Solirubrobacterales bacterium; assembly: GCA_963771915.1. Lineage (GTDB taxonomy): Bacteria > Actinomycetota > Thermoleophilia > Solirubrobacterales > Solirubrobacteraceae > Palsa-744. The sequence continues at coordinate 2,610,514 of CAVYVD010000001.1, forward strand.
GCGTGATCGCGAGCGCGAGGGAGAGCGCGCAGAGCACGATCACGGGCGATGCAAGCAGGCGCCGGGGCACGCAGCCCTACAATAAACAGGGGTATGGGGCGCGTTGTCAAGTTGCAGGAGAAGCCTCGCCGGCGCCGTCGGCCCAGTAAGACCGCCCTGGTGCTCGGCGGCGGGGGCTTCACCGGCGGGGTCTATGAGATCGGCGCGCTGCGCGCGCTGGACCTGCTCGCGGTCAACAGCACGGTCACCGACTTCGACATCTACGTGGGCACCTCCGCGGGGTCCTTCATCGCCTCCCTCTGCGCCAACGGCGTCACCCCGGAGGAGATGATGCGGGTGGCCACCAGCGAGGAGCCCCAGCCCTTCCGGGACATCAACCTCGGCGATCTCCTGCGCCTCAACCTACCGGAGCTTGCGCGCAAGGGCCTGCGGCTGCCGCTGCATCTCGCGGGGATCGCCCGCCAGATGATCTCCCAGCCGCGGCAGATCTCCGCGCTCGATCTTGCGCTGGGGCTTGCCCAGGCGCTGCCGGCGGGGCTCTACACCGGGGCGGGCATCGAGGGCTACCTGCACAAAGTGCTCAGCGAACCCGATCGCACCGACGACTTCCGCGAGTTGCGGGAGGGAGGGGAGGGAGCTCTACATCACCGCCACCGACCTCGACACCTGCGAGCGGATCGTGTTCGGCGCGGAGGGCTTCGAGGACGTTCCCATCTCCACCGCGGTGCGCGCCTCGGGGGCGCTGCCGATGGTGTACGCCCCCGTGCGGCTGGGCGAGCGCGAGCTGGTGGACGGGGGGATCACCTCCACCACCAACCTCGACATCGCCATCGAGGCGGGGGCCAAGCTGGTGATCGTGATCAACCCCGTGGTGCCCTTCGTCAACGACCTCACCAAGGAGGTCCGCACCCTGCGGGGGCACCGTCCGCGGCGCGTCTCCGACATGGGCTTTCCCCAGATCGGCTACCAGGCGTTCAAGCTGGCCGCCCACCAGCGGCTGCACGAGGTGGCGCGCAGCTGGGAGGCGCGCTACCCCGGGGTGGACATCGTGCTGATCGAGCCCGAGCCCACCGACGAGCTGATGTTCCAGACCTCCATCATGAACTTCGCCTCCCGCATCGCCATTGCGCGGCACGGCTTCCAGTCGGTTGCCCACCACCTCGCGGGGGAGTACGAGCACTACCGCCAGATCTCAAAGCGTCACGGGATCGAGATCTCCCCTGAGCGGCTGCGCGCCGTGGTCGAGCACTTCGAGGCGCAGGCGCCCGAACAGGACATCGGCGCGTGGCGCAAAATCTTCGAGGGGACAACCGGCGCACTGCTGCGACAGTCCGGGTCCGCCGGTTAAAGGGCGCCGTCGATCGCCGTGAGCAGGCGGTCCGAGGCCGCGGGGTTGCAGATGCCGACGCGTATGTGCTGCGGCTCCCCGAGGGCCGCCCCCGCCGCGACCAGCACGCCCGCGCGCGCCAGCCGTGCGGCGAGCTCGCCGCCCGCCAGGGTGGGGTGCGCGATCCACAGGAAGTTGGCCTGGCTCTCGGCCACCTCGAAGTTGCGTCTGCGCAGCGCCGCGGTCAGACGGGCACGCTCCACCGCGACCGTGTGCACGTGGTTGGCGAGCAGCCGCGAGGCCCTGCGCAGAGCCTCCAGGGCCCCCGCCTGCGAGAGCTCGTTGACGCCGAGGTCGGGCTCGAGCTCCGCCAGCAGCTCCTCCGAGCCGGGGCCGCCGAGGGCGTAGCCGATCCGCAGTCCCGCCATTCCCCACGCCTTGGAGAAGCTGCGGAACACCAGTAGGCGCGGATGCTCCTCCAGCAGCTTCAGCGAGGCATCGGGGGGCTGGGCGTCGACGAACTCCACGAGCGCCTCGTCGAGCAGCATCGCCACGCCATCGGGGAGGCCGTCGAGCAGGCGCTCGAGCTCCGCGACCGCGAGCAGCTCTCCCGTGGGGTCGTTGGGGGAGGCCACCGCAACCACCCGGGTGTCGTGCTCGGCGACGGCCTCCAAGAGCGCGTCCACCCCGCCGTTCACCCGCACCGCGCTGCCGTGGGCTCGGCGGGCCATGATCGGGAACAGGGGGTAGGAGGGCCACGGGGTGATGAGCACCTGCCCCGGCTCGATCAGCGCGCGGGTGGCCGCGCTCAGGAGCTGCGCCGCGCCGTTGCCGAGGATCAGGCGGGCGGGGTCGACCCCGTGGCGGTTGGCCAGCTCCTCGCGCAGCTCCGAGCCGCGCAGATAGGGGTAGAGCTGCAGGCCTCGTCGCGCGCTGAAGGTGATCGCGTTGGCGATGTTCGCATGGGGGAGTTCGGGCCAGGTGGTCTGGGAGAGGTCGACGGTGCGCACGCGCGTCAGCGCCTTGCGCCTGCGCTCCGCGGCCTCCTCGCGCAATCCCCGGTTGACCTCCTCCTCGGAGAGGCCCTCGAACTGGCGGTAGTAGTCGGTCAGGCCCATGGCCGGCTGCTCGTAGCGAGGCTCAAACGCCGCCGCCCGGAGTGACCATGTTGCCGGTCCCATTGAACAGCATGAACCACACTCCGAACGCCGCCGCGCAGAGGGCGGCGGTGATCGCGAACACGCGGCCCAGGACCCCGCTGCGCTGGTCGAAGCCCGCGGCGCGCCGCACGAGGATCCATCCCTCGTCGAGGCTGCGCATGAGCTTGAGTGCCCCGAAGAGCATCACGAAGAGCCCTACGAACGCGGACAGGATGCCGAGGCCGATGCTACCCGTGAGGTAGTTGATCTGTGCGGCGATCCACAGGCAGCCGATCGGGATCGGGCCCCAGCAGCAGAGGCTGAGCGTGGTCATCGCCGCGAACATCGCGTCCGCAAGGCGCCTGTCGATCCGCTGGCGTCCCTCACCGGCGCGCTTGGGCAGCGTGCGGTAGTGAACCGGTGCGGTGCCGGGCCGGCGGCCCACGAAGAGACCGCCGGTGTCGCTGGGATCGTTGCGCATGACTACAGCCTATCCCTCGGCGTACAGGGAGTCGAGTACTTTGGCGTACTTCTCCTCGACGACGTTGCGCTTGACCTTCAGCGTGGGGGTGAGCTCGCCGCCCGCCTGCGAGAGGTCGCGGTCGAGGATCGCGAACCTCTTGACCTGCTCCGCGTGGGCGTAGCGGGTATTCACGTGGTCCACCTCCCCGCCGATCAGCTCGCGGATCGCGGGCTCCCGTGCGAGCCGGGCGGGCTCCTCGGGGAGGTCGTGCTCGCGGGCGTAGGCCGCGATCTCCTCCTCGTCGAGGGTGATCAGCACCACGGGGTAGGGACGCCGGTCCCCGTGCATCACCGCCTGGGAGATCCAGCGGCACTGCTTGAGGTCGTTCTCGATGTTCGCCGGGGTGAGGTTCTTGCCCCCCGCGGTGATGATGATGTCCTTCTTGCGGCCCGTGATCGAGAGGTAGCCGTCCTCGTCGAGGGAGCCGAGGTCGCCGGTGTGCAGCCAGCCCTCCTCGACCGCCCCGAAGTTCGCGTCGGCGTTGTGGTGGTAGCCCTGGAAGATGTTGGGGCCCTTGATCAGGATCTCCCCGTCCTCGGCGATCCTCAGCTCCACGCCCGGCAGCGCGCGCCCCACGGTGCCGAAGCGGTGGTTCTCGATCGTGGAGATCGTGGAGATCGTGGCGGTCTCCGTCATCCCGTAGCCCTCCAGCACGGGGACCCCGCAGGCCCAGAAGAACTCGAGGATCTCGCGCGCGATCGGGGCGGCGCCCGTGGCGGCCTGGCGCAGGTGCCCCCCGAAGATGGAGCGCACGTTTTTGAACAGCCCCTCCTCGGCCTCCTCGAAGGGCGCGCGCAGCTCCTCGGGGATGGGTTCCTCGCGGGCGATCATGTCGCGCACCCGCCTGCCCAGCTCCAGGGCCGCCTCGGTCTGTTCGCGCTCGTGCGGCGGCTGCGCCTCGATCGCCCCGTGGGCGAGTGTGTAGATCTTCTCGAAGATCCGCGGCACCGAGGGCAGGAAGGTCGGCTGCACCTCCTGGAGCTCGCCGACGATCTGTTTCACGTCCCCCCCGAAGTAGGCGATTGTGCTCCCCCGGTCGAGCGCGCCCAGCTGGATCAGCAGCGCGAGCGCGTGCGCGAGGGGGAGGAAGAGGTAGGTGACCTCGTCGTCGTTGATCTGCCCCACCTCGCGCACCATCTCGATGGTGGAGCGGTAGTTGCCGTGGGAGAGCACGCACCCCTTGGGGGGCCCGGTGGTGCCGGAGGTGTAGATGAACGTGTAGGGGTCCCCGGGGCGGATCGCGGTGCGGCGGCGCCCCAGCTCGGCCGATCCATCGCCCGATCCATCGAGGTCCGCCCGGAGGCGTCCGCGCTCGCGAACCTCCGTCAGGGGGATCGCCTCGATCTGGGGTCCCTCTGTGCCATTCGCCCCCTCCGAGGCGCCCGAGGACCCGCTGGCCCCGCCGGATGGGGCTCCGCTGGCGGGGTCGTCCATCACGATTACCGTGCGCAGCCGCGGCAGCCGCTCGCGCACGGCGGCGACCTTGGCGAGCTGCTCGGCGTTCTCGCAGACGATCGCGCGGGCCCCGGAGTCGGAGATCACCCAGTGGCACTCCTCGGGGGAGTTGGTCTGGTAGATCGGCACCACCACGGCCCCCGTGGCGGTGGTGGCCATGTCCACGTAGGTCCACTCGGGTCGGGTGCCCGCGAGGATGCACAGTCGCTCCCCCGGCTCCAGGCCGAGGTCGATCAGGCCGAGGGCGATCTCCCGCACGATCTCCCCGAGCTCTGAGTAGGTGACATCCCGCCACTCGCCCCCCTGCTTGTGGCGAACCGCCACGCGATCGCCGAAGGCGGCGACGGCGTCGGGGATCAGGTCGGCGATCGTGCGCGACGCGGTGGCCGGGGCTTGGGGTGCTCCGGGCGTGCGCTCGGCTGGGGATTCGGTGGCGTGCTCCGCGGTGTCCGCGTCCATGGCTTTCTCCTCCTCGGGTGCAGCTGAGGTACGTTGCACCAGGGAAGGATATGGCCTGGGGGCCGCAATGAGTAGGCGATCCTCCCCGCGGCCAAGGCGCGGGGGGACAGGTAGCGAGAGTGGTTGGGGGTAGGATCTACTCAAGTAGGAAAAACCTACCACAGTAGGAAGCTGCCCGTGAGCAAGATTGCAGATCCCGCCTCCCCCGCCCTGCGCGCCCGCGCCGAGCATCTCGGCCCCGAGCGCCGGCGACCGCTGATCCTCGATGTGGCCTTCGAGTTGTTCCTCGAGCACGGCTACCGGGGTACCTCGATGGATGCGATCGCGCTCGCCGCGGGTGTGACCAAGCCGGTGGTCTACGCCTGCTTTCCCAGCAAGGCGGAGCTCTTTGGGGCGCTGCTGGGTCGCGAGGAGCAGCGCATGCTCTCGCAGTTCGGCTCCGTGCTGGAGGGGAGCGTGGGGCTCGAGGACCCCGAGGCCGCCCTCAGTGCGGGGTTCACCGCGATGCTGCGAGCCGTGCTGGATACCCCGGACATCTACAGGATCGCCCTGCTCGGCGGGGGGGAGGTCACGGCTGCGATCGACGCGCGCGTGCGGCGCGGGCGCGAGCAGCGGATCTCAGCGATCGCCGCGGCGGCTCAAGGCTGGCTGGAGGGGCGGGTGGCGGCCCAGCGGCTCGACACCACCGCCCAGCTCGTCGGGCAGATGCTTGTCGGCGTCGGCGAAGTGGGGGTGCGCACGATGCTCGCATCCCCGGAGCAGTGGACTCCCGAGACCCTCGGCTGTGCCCTGGGGCGGTTCAGCGTGGGGGGATGCTCGGCGCTGGTCGAGCGCTGAGGGCTGAGGCAAGCCCGCCCAGATCTCTGCAAATAAGGAGGGAGCAGGGAGGGGAGGTCAGCTATTCAGCGCTGCGGGCCGCTGCGCGGGCGAGGCCCCCTGGCGGAGGCTGGCGAGAAAGAGACTCTTGTCGATGCGCCCCTTGAAGATGGGCACCCCCAGCTCCATGCATTTCGTGAGGACCTCTCTGCGTCCGAGTCCGGACTCGCGGGCAAGCTCGGTGGGCGTCAGATGGTTGGCCATCGGAGATCTCCTCGTGTCGGTGTTGGCGCTCTGTGTAGAGATATACAACGGGTGGCGGACGTTGGCAAGAGCGGCTTTCCCGCAAAGCGCGCTACACGGGGTTGGGGATGTCCAGGAAGACGTGGCGCACGCCGAAGCGCTCGCTCAGGTGCTCACCCAGGCGCCTGACTCCGAAGGTCTCCGTGGCGTAGTGGCCGGCGGCGATGAAGTGCACGCCCCCCTCCCGCGCCTGCGCCATCACGCGCTCCGCGGGCTCCCCCGTCAGGAAGGCGTCCGCCCCCGAGGCGATCGCTTCAGGGACAAAGTCGGCGCCGGCGCCGGTGACGATCCCCAGGCGCCGCACCAGCGGGGGGCCGGCATCGAACACGAGGGGCTCGCGCTCGGTGACCCGGCGGACACGAGCCAGCAGCTCGGGGGTGGGGAGGCCCTCGCCGGAGAACTCCGCGAGGCACCCGATCGGCTCCCCGCGGTGGGACGCGAAGGGGGTGAGCTCGTGTGCTCCGAGGGCGCGCGCGAGCAGCGCGTTGTTCCCGACTTCGGGGTGGGCGTCGAGCGGGAGGTGGTAGGCGAGCAGGGAGATGTCGGCCTCAAGGAGCACCCGCAGGCGGCGCGCCAGCGCGGCGTCTATCGGCCCCGGCCCGCTCCCCCAGAAGATCCCATGGTGAGCGAGCACCAGCTCCGCGCCCTCCGCGCGGGCGCGCACGAACAGCTCCAGCTGGGCGCTCACCCCGGTGGCCACCACGCTCACCTCCTCCCTCCCCGGGACCTGCAGCCCGTTGGGACAGTAGTCCTCGAAGCGCACCGGTTCTAGGAGGCCGTCGAGCTCCTGCACGATGTCGCTAAGACGGGCGGGCACCCCGGCGAGGATAGTCCCATCAAACAGCCCCGGGGCGGACCGGATCGGCCTATGTGGGATACTGGAGGCTGCGTCGGGGCGTGGCGCAGCCTGGTAGCGCGCGCCGTTCGGGTCGGCGAGGTCCCCAGTTCGAATCTGGGCGCCCCGATGTTGAATCGCTTTGTCGGCGGCAGGGCTCCGCGATCGGACCTGTCGATTTGCAGGGCTTTTTCTGGACGGGTACATCCCCGGTTAGCGTTTTCGGTGGAGGCCCGGTTGGGAACGAAAATCGTGTAAATAGGGACTTTAGTCGGGTATTTTGCTCGCGTTCGTGGGCGCTTGACGTTGCGCATTTGCAGAACGTTTGCGGCGGTACCCCGTGACGTTTGCAGTAGGTTTGCGGAAACTGCGGGAATAGCACGGACGATATGAACCGAACCAGACCACACGGGCGGTCGCGGCATGGCCGCTACGACTGCAAGTTGCTCGGCTTCGCGGGCGATCGCCTTCTTATCGCGCGCGATCCGTGCAGCGACCGCAAGCATCGAGAGTGGCCTGTCGGCGTATTCGTCTAGTTCGGCTCCCCACGCCTCAAGGATGTCCCGCTGCTCCGGCGGTAGCTCCAGCGCGGCATGACGCACTGTTCGGCGGCTAAGATGCGGTAGCCAGGCTCGAATCTCCTCTTCGCCAGCTCGCTAGCGACATCTCGCAGCAACAGCACAGCCGGCACCAGCGCGGCCACGAGACAAGCAATCACGACCGCCTCCACCGCGCTGAAACTCACGTCGTTGCGCCCCCAGGTATCGGTCTCGGCGGAGCTCTGCGTTCTCTCTGCCTCTGCCACTCCGCCGTCACTGTGCTGAAGCCCGGGGACGCGGCGACTATTCTGCTGCAATCATGCTACAGTAGCCGGTATGTCTGTTCCTGCCCTTGCTCCGCAACCGCTGATTCGCGAGGCGGTCTATCTCCACGAGATAGCCCAGCTCACAGACGCCGACATTGCCCGTGCGACGGGTGTGGCTCGCAGTACCGCGCGGGCATGGTTGGCCCACACCCGCTCCCCGACAGGCGAGCGGGCTGAGCGGCTGATCGAGCTCTCGGCGCTCGTGGAGCGGCTGGCGCGTGTGATGGAGCCGTCGTACATCGCGGTGTGGCTGCGAAAGCCGGTGCCTGCGCTTCAGGAGCGCAAGCCGATCGACGTGATCGCGAGCGGTAACTACATGCAGGTCGCCGAGCTGGTCTCCGGGCTCGAAGAGGCTCCCTTCTCGTAGGCCGTTGACGTGCGCTCCGTAGCGCAAGAGTCGGTCGCCGGCTCGTGGTGGCGGCAGACTCCTCACGGCTCCGATCCGCTCTGGCTTGCCTCTCCTCCATCGAGTGGCCGCTGGCAACGTGGCGAGACGGTCGCAGCCGTCTACCTAGCCGACGAGGAGTCCACGGCGTGGGCGGAGTGGTACCGGCTACTCGCCGAGACGGCGCTGCCGCCGACGCACGGGATGCCCCGGGACGTTTGGCGCTGGACGATCGCCGTCGGCGACGTCGCCGACCTCTCGACTCCAGCCAAGCTCGCCGAGGTCGATCTGCCCGTTCCAGTCCCGAGTCGCAGGAGTTGGGCGCCCTTCCAAGCCGTCGGTGAGGAGCTTCACAGCGAGGGATACCGCGGCGTGCTCTACCCGGGCGCCGCGCGACCGAACCACCAGGCGCTATGTCTTTTCCGGGACGGCATCGCAATTCCTGGCGCTGATCCGGTTCGCCCGCCCGTGACCCACCGAGACCCGCCGGCGCCACCCACCGGGATGCGCACGTGAGCGTCGGCCAGTAGTGCGTAGACAGTCTCCGCGTCCTCCCTGTATGGCATGGCATACAACCGGGTCTCGGCGAGCGAGAAGCCTGGTATCGAGGTGGTCTGGAGGGCCGCAAGTGGGACGCAGAAGCCCGAATCCCCTTTATCCAAGCCAACTCTAACCGTTCGCCCCGATTGGTAGCTGGTTGGATGCTGGGGGCGTTTGGAGAGTGTGCCTTATGGACTCAACCCCATGCCATCATCAGAAGCGCGGCGTTGTCAAGGACCCCGCTCGTGCGCATCTTCCTTCGCCAAAAACGTGTACTCAAACACGGTGCGAACGATGTGCTGCACCCCAGCGCACAGAGCTGGCGAAGGACGCCAAGGTCCCGCTCGGTCCACCGAAGACCGGCGAGTTCAGCATCGGACACGCGGTGACAGGCAAGGCCGAGGTCGATGCCCTACTCTCCCAAGCCGAGGCCGCCGGAGCGACGCTCACCGACGGACCGCACGATCGTCCCTGGGGGGTCACTCCGGCTACTTTCGCGATCCAGACGGACAGCTATGGGAGGTACTCTGGAACCTGCGGCTCGTCGTCCCGCAGGACTAATCCCCGCTGGCGGCGGTCACCGAGCCCGTCGTGACTCAAGCGCTCGCCGCTCCTCCCTTGCCGCTCCTCCCTCGCAGCCCTCACCCCGGGCGGCCGTCGCCGAGACTACTCTCACGAGCGGTTCCCCGGGATGCAGCACAACTGCGCGGACCCCGTCGCGAGCAGCCTTCCCTCGGTATCCCACACCTTGCCGCTGACGCCCATCAGGCCGCGGTCGGCCACACTGCACTCGCAATCGATCAGCAGCCACTCGCACTCCGGGTTGAAATGGTGAAACCAGGCGCTCGTGTCGAGGTTGGGCGCCAGGTACTCCCAGCTGCGGTAGCGCTGGTAGGCCGCGGGGAAGCCGTAGGTGTCCAGCAGGATCAGGGCGCGTGCGGCGTCGAGGAATGGATCCTCGAAACACGCTCGGGGTCGGTAGCGCGTCCACTCGCGGAGTACCGGCTCCATTGACTTACCGGTCATCTCCTGGTCGACCGGCCGCCGCTCGACGTTGTTCCAGAAGCTGAAGGGGGGACGCTGCTCGGGGGGCAGCAGCTCCTCGTAGCTCTTCAGGGTCTCGGGGGCCGGGACATTGGGTGCCTCGGGGTGCTGGTGGCTGTACCCGGGCGCGTCGGCGGCGGTCTTCACGAGTGCATGGAGGATCGGCTTGCCCTGCTGTGCCATCTCCACGGCGAAGGACTCCGCGCGGCGGCCCCGCTTGAGCACGTTGACGTTGAGCTCGACGGCGTCGAAGGCGGGCGAGCTGAGGAAGTGGCAGTAGAAGCTCGCCGGCTGGGGAATCTGAGCGATGGTGCCCGCGGCGCGCAGCGCGATGGCCGCGAGGTAGCCGCCGTTGGGGCCCCAGATCTCCCACTCCTTCGAGAGATGCGCGACATGCCCGCCGTCATCTACCTCCACGCGCGTTGCCAGCTCGAGATCCGAGTTGTCCCTCGTCATTGGCTGGGTCTCATCGATCGTGCCTGTCCGCCAAGGAGGATCCGCTTCATGCACGGGCCAGCGGATCGTCCGTCAGCCTTTGAAGCTGGACGCCCCGCGGTCGCCGAACGGGTCATCGCGCTCGCGGACCGCCATCCGGAAGCCTCCTTCGGTGGCACGCTGCTGAAACGTGTAGCCCTCGGCCGTGTGGCGGGCGATGCCGTCGAAGACGGTGCCCAGGATCTGGGTGGAGTGCAGGCCTCTTGACATCGTCTCCTGGTTGACGAGCAGCTTCATCATCATCAGTTGGTTGAGAGGCATTCGTGCGATGCGCCCGAGGAGGATCTCGGTGCGTTCGTCGAGCTGGGCGGCGGGTGGGGCCTCGATCGCCAGTCCCCACTCGAGCGCCTCCGCGCCGGAGAGGCAGTCGCCGGTGAAGAGCAGTCGCTTGGCTCGCTGCGGTCCCAGACGGTGCGCCCACATCGAGGTCGTCGGCGAGCCCCATACGCGCGCCGGCGGATAGCCGATCTTCGCGTCCTGCGCGATCACGAGCAGGTCCGAGCAGAGCGCCATGTCGGTGCCGCCGGCGACGCAGAACCCGTGCACCTTGCAGACGACGGGCTTGGCGCAGTGGAACAGCGACATGAACGCGCGGACGTTGCGGCCCATCATCGCGTAGTCGACCATCGGGTCCCAGGTACCGCTCGGGTCGTGGTTGGTCGCGATCACCATGGGGTCGAGCGGCGAGCCCTGCGGGGTCTCGCCGCGGAGCCTGGACATGTCGCCGCGCTCGGCGCTCTCCACGAGGTCGTACCCGCCGCAGAACCCCTTGCCGTTGCCTGCGAGGAGCAGCACGTGGACCGCTGGATCGAGGTCCGCCCGCTCGACGCACGCGGCGAGCTCGGCGATCAGCGTCGGCGTGAGCCCGTTGCCGCGCTCAGGCCGATCGAGCGTGATCCGGGCGATCCTCTCGCCGACCTCGTAGGTCATCGTCTGCGGATCGCTCATCGGGACTGCGGCCTCGGCTCCTCGGGTCTACGGCTGAATCATGTGGGATCGAGCAGCCGCCTGGATTATGTGGGATCGGGCGGCGCCGCGCCGCGTGCTCTCCCAACACCCCACCACGTCGCCGCGATCTACCGGCGAGGGTCGACGGTCGCGCAGGAGCACGCCGTTGCCTGATGCTCAGTCGTGTGCAGCTCTGTCGGCGCTGGAGAGCCGCGTGGCGGCCAGACCCAGCAGGCGCGTCTCGAAGGCGTCGGCCGCGGTGCAGGCTCCGCCGGTTGCCGCGAACGCGGTGGCGATGCGGCGTGCGCCCTCGGTGCACCCCATCGCCTCCCTGACCTTGGCGCGGAGTCGATCGGGGCGTAGGCGCCTAGCGGGCAGTCGCGTTCCGGCCCCCGCGACCTCCACGCGCCGGGCGACCTCGAGCTGGTCGCGTCCGAACGGCACCGCGCACACCGGTACGCCGTGCGTGAGCGCCTTCTGTGTCGAGCCCATCCCACCGTGAGTGATCGCGCAGGCGGCGCGTTCGAGCACGGACCCGTGGGAGATGAAGCGCTCGACGTGCGCGTTGGGCGGGATCCGCAGGGTGGAGGGGTCACCCGCGGGCAGCGTCGCCACCACGGTGAGTGGCTCCTCGGCGAGGGCCTCCAGGGCGACCTGCACGAGCCGGCCGTCGTTCTGGAACTCCGTGGAGGTGTTCACGAGCACAATTGGCTGCGTCGTCTGCGCCAGCCACCGCGGCGGCTCCGAGGGTGGATCCCAGGCGCAGGGGCCGATCATGACCACGTTCTCGGGCCAGTCCCGCCGCGGGTACTCGAACGGCTCGGCCGTCATGTAGAGCAGCAGTGGGGGAAGGCCGAACCACTCATTCACGCTCGCGACGGGCGCGAGGCCCAGGTCCTTGCGGATGCCGTTTAGCTCCGGACGGAACTGCTTCGCCACTGCCCCGAGCAGGAGTGGGCGGACCAACCGGTCCCGCGCCCGGCCGAGCGGCCCGCGGGCGGGGGCGAACCCCGGGCCGAACGGCGGCGCGTCCCGCGAGCCCAGCGCGAGCGGGTAGGGGCAGAACACCGCCCACGGCCCGCCCCACGCCTCGGCGGCCATGAGGCCGCCCCAGCTGTTGATGTCGACGAGCAGCGCGTCGGGCTCCGTGTCGGCGATCGCCTGGGTGAGGTCGGGTGCGTCGTGCTCGGCGCGGGCGCAGAAGACCTGCGCGTTCTGGTGCACCGACTGGAGCGGGTTGCGCGCACGCCAATCGACGTGTTCGATCGCCTCGATCGGTGCGCTGATGGGCCCGGCCTCGAAGCCGCGCGCCTGCATCAGGGCCACCTGCGAGGAGAGGGTGCGCAGCACGATCCGATGCCCGCGGCGGTGGAGCTCGTCGAGGATCGGGGTGAGTGGGAACAGGTGGCTGCGCCCGGGCGAGGTGTAGGCGAGGATGCGGGCCATCAGAGGGCCCGGGGTGACCAAGCCGGGGGCTCGGCGTTGGGGTGCTCGCCGCAAGCGCGGAGGGCGGCGGCGTCGTTCGGCGGGATGATGGTTCGAAGCACCTGCACGGTAATATTTGATCTTAGTCTATCTCAAATGAATTTGTCAAGCTCATCGCAGAAGCGCCCGCAGAGGCGCCCGTACCAGATGGCGGCTCGGGCCGAGGCCGCGGCGGCGACCGGCGAGCGCCTCCTCGCCGCGGCGTGGCGTCACTTCGCGACGCGCCCCTACGAGGAGGTCCGTCTGCGCGAAGTCGCCGCCGAGGCCGAGGTCACCGCGCAGACTCTGCACGCTCGCTTCGGATCCAAGGAGGAGCTGTTCATCGCGGCGTATGCGTGGTTCGGTCGGCGGGAGATGTCGGGCCGCCCCCCCGTGCCCGCGAGCGACGTGCCGGAGGTGATCGCGGTGCTGTTCGACCGCTACGAGGAGCACGGGCGGGCGATCCTGCGGATGCTCTCCCAGGAGGAGCGGATCCCCACCATCCACCAGATGACCGAGGCCGGGCGTGCCTACCACCGCTACTGGGCGGAGACGACCTTCGCCCCGCTCCTGCGCGGCCTGCGAGGGGACAGGCGCGAGCGGCGCCTGACGGCGATCGTCGTCGCGACCGACCTGCTCGTCTGGAAGCTCCTGCGCCTCGACATGAAGCTCCAGCGCGAGGAGGCCGAGCGGATCGTGGCGGCGATGGTCCACGGCTCACCCCAGGCCGGACGGTGAGGGGCGCTCGTGGGCCTCAGGGGCGCCCCACGTGATCGCCATAGAGGCGCTCGCGAGCCCGCTCAGTGGCCCATCGAGCCCATCGCGTGCATCGCCATCGAGCCGTGGGGGATCGTCAGCCCGGGAACGCTCGCCGGCGCGAGGGCCAGCCCGATCGCGAGTGCCGCCAGCAGCGCCGCAGCGGCGTTCGTGCCGGGCCGCGACCACGGCAGCAGCTTATCGGCCCCGATGACCCCTGCGATCAAGACCATCCACAGGAGACTCATCGCTCCGAGCGCGAAGAGGGCGGCCATCAGCGCCCAGCAGCATCCCAGGCACCAGACGCCATGGACGAGGCCCATGCGCAGTGCCCCCCGGCGGCCCTCGCGCCACCCCGAGGGCGGCAGCGAGCGGGCGCTACGGCACCTGTCAAGACACGCCCGTTTGCCCGGCGTGAGCTCGTACACGGCGGTGAGCGCGAGCACGCCCGCGGCCGCCCAGCGCCCCGCTCGATCCCAGGCGAACAGGCCGCCGCCGAACGAGCGCCCCGCCTCGAGGGCCGCATACGCGAGCAGTCCCGAGGCGGCCCACACCCCAACGTAACCCGCGAGGAACAGCGCGGTCGTGCTCCCCGGGGCCCCGCGCCCCGCTCGCCGCTGTCGCAGGCCCCGGTGCGCGAGCACCGCCGGCGTGACCGAGGGCAGCATCATCGCCACCATCATCACCACCCAGGTGCTGATGTAGAAGCCGAGCGGGCCGGGGTCCGTCCCCGGTCCACCGTCCATGCCGGCCATTCGAAGGGCGGTCGCAACCCAGGCGACCGCGGCGAGTGCGATCAACGCGCCGACGATCGCGAGGTTGGCGCCGTATACCCGGCCGCGGGGTTCCATCGCTAGGTGTAGTCGAGCTCGGGGCCCCAGTCCGTGCCGCGGCCATCGGGCGTTCGATCGAGCACCGTCCACAGCGGCCACATGAAGTCCACGTGGCGGGGGCCCCTGCCCTCCTCGCGCTCCCCAAACCACAGCTCGCTGCTCCAGAAGTGGTGGATCCGGCCGTCGCGCCGGACGAAGACGGTGGCCGGGGGCCACTGGCCGCCCCGCGAGTCCTCGGCCCCGTAGTCGAGGTTGTAGCTCGCGCCCGAGGAGGAGAGCAGCCGGGCGTGGCGCCAGCCGCGACTCTCGGCGTGCTCGCGGAAGCGCTCGATCGGCGCCTTGCAGACGACCGCGAAGCCGATCCGCTGGGTGATGTGCGGCAGCTCCCCGTCGATCGCGTCGATGATTGAGGTGCAGGATGGGCAGGGCCCGTCGAAGGGCAGGCCCTGCTCGCGGGCGACGATCATGAAGCTGTAGAGGAAGAGGGTGTCCCTGCCGTCGAAGAGCTCCGAGAGCCGGACCTCCCGAGCGGCGTTAGTGCCGGCGTCCCACTCCTGGAAGGCGTAGTCGGTCGGGACCTCGCCGCCGAGCGGAAGCTCGCGCCGCTGGGCCGCGACCCGCTCGATCTCGCCGCGCAGGGCGATCTCGGCGCGTAGCAGCTCGTCGCGGGCCCGCCGGTACTCATCGGACTCGCCAGGGAAGCGATGGTTGTGCAGTGGGTCTGCCATGCGCTCAATCCTCCTCGTCGTGGCTTACCGGAGTCGCCACCGCGAGCACCTGCTCGCGCCTGGGCCCCGGGCCGATGTGCTCGATCATGCCAACCCACTTTATGGCCTCCGCTGTATATGGGTGCCCTCGGTGGCTGGGTGCCCCCGGCGGCGCGTCCTACACGATGGGCGGTGGCGTGCCCTCGGCGCTGGCGAGGAGTGCGGGATCCCATTCGCACACCGCGCAGGCATGGTGAAAGGCCGAGCGGGCGAACTCGACGGCGGCGGCGTGCGGGTCCGTGCTGGCGCAGACGTCCTCCCAGTCGAGGACGTACTCGCCGAGCGCCCCGTCCCAGTGTGCCGCCGTGGGGGAGAGCGTGGCGTCCGCGAACCCCTCCGGGGCGGGGTGGGCGTAGGCGTAGAACGCGGCCTTTGCGTAGCGCGCGTCGCCGGGCCACCACCCGATGGCGACCTCCTGGGAGTCCATTGCGTTGCGCATGATGAAGTCATCCGAGGGGGGGTCCGCGGGGAGGCCGGAGAAGAGGTTCACCGCGAGGTCGAAGGAGCCCCACCACGCGTTGACCGGCGTCGAGCGTCCCCGGTAGGGCGCACGGAACTCCGCGAGGACGAGCGCCGCGCGGGTCGCGGCGGCGAAGTAGCGCGCCACGTGGTTGCGGTCGTAGTGCGCGTGCTCCTCGTCCTCGTCGAGCGGCGCGCTCCAGTGCACCTCCTGGGGTGTGGGATCGATCCGCACCTCACCGGCGAGCTCGCCGAGCGCCCTCAGGACCTCGCGGGTGACCTCGCCCACGGCTCGATCGGGGGTCAGGGCGATGCGCCGCACACGGCCGTCGCTGTGCTCGAGGACGGCCTCGTGGGCGCGCAGATCGAGCGCGGCGACGAGCGCCCCCGAGCCGTCGGGTGCGGGGAGCGGGGCGGTCTCCCACCCGCGCGCGCTCAGGCGCAGCGCGGCGTGCTGGAGCTGCGGCTCGGGTGGGGCGAGCACCACCGCCAGCTTGCCGAGGACCTGGGTGTGAGCGTGCAGCGTGTCGCAGGTTGCACGCCACTGCTTGTAGGGAAGCGCGGGCCATGCCGAGCTCATGGCCACACGCTACCTGGAATACGCACCGCCCTGCTCGGACACCCACCGCCTGCTCGGCACACCGCCAAGCGACCAGCGGCTCGCTGCTCACTGCCAAGCGACCGGCAGCTCAGGGCACGCCGGCGGGCAGCAGCTCGCCGGCCATCCCCTTCCGCTCGTACTCCTCGACCTCCTGGACAACGGGAGCGGCGGGCGGGCGCAGCACGAGGAGGGCGGCGAGGATGCCCACGGTGACGCACGCCGCCGCCACGATGTACGCGAGGTGGTAGCCGCCGGTGAGCGCGGCGATCAACGGGCGCCCCTCGGCGCTCAGCGCCTTGGTGTGGTCGGTCGCGATCGTGCCGAGCGTGGCCAGGCCGATGGCCCCGAACAGCTGGACCGAGACGTTGATGATTCCCGAGGCGAGGCCCGCGTCCCGCGGGGGCGCGTCGGCCATCCCGATCGTCAGCAGCGGCAGGAAGGAGGCGCCCGCACCCAGTCCAAGCGTCAGGAACGCGAAGAACAGGCCGGGGAAGTAGCTTGCGTGGACGCCCTGGACGGCGAGCAGCATCAGGCCCGTGACGATTCCCAGCAATCCCACCACGAGGGTTGGGACGGGGCCGAAGCGTCCCACGGCGCGCGCGGAGACGCCCACCGACATGACCGCGATGGCGACGGTCAGTGGCATGAAGGCGAGGCCGGTGTCGATCGCGTCGTAGCCGAGCACGCGCTCTAGATAGAGGGCGCCGAGGAAGAACGCGGAGAACATGCCCGTCACGAGCAGGCCGCGGACGAGGCTCGATCCCATCAGCGTGCGCAGCCGCAGGATGCGCAGCGGCATGATCGGGTTGGCCACGCGCGACTCCAGCGCGAGGAAGGCGCCGAGCAGGGCCAGCGAGGCGCCGCCCGCGCCGAGCGTGCGCGCCGAGGAGAGCCCGTATTCGCTCGACTTGACGATCGCAAACGCGCCCAGCATGGTCGCCAGCGTTATCAGGATCGAGCCGAGCACGTCCACGCCCCCGGCGAGGCCGATGCCCTCGTTCTCCTCGATCAGCGCCGAGCCGAGGAGCAGGGCGACCGCGCCGATGGGCACGTTGACAAAGAAGATCCAGTGCCAGCTCAGCGACTGCGTCAGCGCGCCGCCCGCAAGCAGGCCGATCGAGCCGCCGCCGGCGGAGACGAACGCGTACATCCCCATCGCCTTGGCCTGCTCGACCCTCTCGGGGAACTCGGTGACGATGATCGCGAGGATCACGCTCGAGGCCACCGCGCCCCCGATCCCCTGGATCAGGCGGGCACCGATCAGCATCGCCTGGCTGTCGGCCACCCCGCACAGGATCGACGCCGCTACGAACAGGACCAGGCCGCTGAGGAACACCTTCTTGCGGCCGACCAGGTCGCCGAACCTGCCGGCCAGCAGCAGGAAGCCGCCGAAGGTGACCAGGTAGCCGTCGATCACCCACGTGAGGTTCGCCTGCGTGAAGTGCAGTTCGCGCTGGATCGAGGGCAGCGCGACGTTGACGATGGTGGCGTCCAGGACCATCATCAGCTGGCCGAGGCAGAGCACCGCGAGCGCGATCCAGCGGCGGCGCTCCGAGGAGGCGGGCCGTGCGGGGGTCTTCGATTGGCTGAGCAGAGTCTTCATGGGTGTCCTCCGGGGTTGCGTAGAGCACACCATAGCAACTATCATCCATAGAACATGGATGATCTACGAAAAATTAACGATCTCTGATAATGTGATGATTGGTGCTTGGATGATGTATAGACTTCGAGATATGGGCGAAGGGAGAGTCCGTGCCCCCGGTACGGCGGTGCTGTTGAGCCGCCTGGCCAAGCAGGTGTACCGCCGCAGTGACGAGCAGCGGCTGGGCATGCACCTGCGCCACCTCGTCGCTCTCAGCTACGTCTCAGACCACGATGGCTGCCCCCAGCAGGACCTCGCCGACGCCTTCTGCATGGATGCCAACAACGTCGTGCTGCTGCTGAACGAGCTGGAGCAGCTCGCCTACGTCACGCGCCTGCGCGACCCCAGCGACCGTCGCCGGCACCTGGTGCAGATCACCGCGATCGGCCGCGCGGCCCTCAGCGACGCCGAACGCGTCCAGGCGACGATCGAGGACGAGGTGCTTGGCGCCCTCGACCCGGGCGAGCGCGCGATCCTGAGGGGTCTTCTGGCCCGCGCGCTGCAGGGCGCCGAGCCGGACACGCACGAGGCCCCGGCGAGCGCGTCGGTCCCGGCGTAGAATTCGAAGCCCGGCGATTACCAGATCCGAGCACGTGGGAGCTGAGTGGACGATCCCGCGCCAGACCTCAGCAGGTCACGACGCGGATCGAGCGCCGCGACGCCGCGGTCAGCTGGCGAATGTGGGCTGGATCGCTGGTGAGGATGCGGTCTCCCGTGGCGGCGATCGCGACGACGGTGGCATCGGCCGCATCGGTCAAGCCGGCCCTGCCGAGGAGCGCTCCCGCCTCCTGTCCGAGGCGCTTGTCCACGGCCTTCACGTCGACCGACTTCAGCAGGCGCGCGAGGTTGGCCTGCCGGCCCTCGGCGTCTCGCCACACCTCGGCGACGACCACACCGGTGCTGCGCAGCGCAAGCCCGCTGCGCTCGGCCACCCGGAGCTTTGCGGCGAGCGCCCGATCACCGCGGTCCACGGCGACGAACGCCCCCGCGTCCAGCACCAGTGCGCTCATGCTGCCTGGGAGGCGACTGGGGGCGCAACGCCCAGCTCGGCGGCCGCGGAGGCGAGCTCCTCCGCGGTGAGCGGGCCATGCTCCGCCTCCCATTCCGCCAGGTAATCTGCCAACGCCTCCGCGCGCAGCTTCGCAGCCGCGGCCTCGGCCAGCCAGGCGGAGAGGCTTGAGCCTCTGTGGCGAGCCGCCCCGCGCACCGCGTCGCCGAGGTCGGGGTCGAAGGAGATGCTGAGCTTGTCGACCTTCACAGATCTAGAATATCATGGTAGGCACTACTACGGTAGGATGATGGAGTTGCGTTCCTCGCTCCGGTAGCAGATGCAGCGCCTCGCAGTGGCGGGGCTTACGAGCTCACGCGGCTGCTGACCTCGCTGGTCGGTCGTGGGAGCACATGATCTGCGGCCGCTCGGTTGTTGGAGCTGGGTCTGGGGGCCCGGCCCCGCTCCTCACGCCGTCACGGGACCGGGGCGCAGGATGTCGGGGTCGTGGCCGGGGATGACGGTGAGGCCGGCGTCGCGCAGCGCACGCAGACGGTCCGCGGAGCGTCCCTGCTGCTCGTGATCGTCGGCGAAGACCGGGAACCGGTGGTCGTCCAGACCCGATGCGAAGTAGGCGACGTCGGCACCCAGTACGAGGTCACCGATGCGGATCGACTGATGCCCTGGCGTGTGCCCGGGGGTGAGCAGAAGCTCGAGACTGCCGTCGCCGAGGAGATCGCAGTCGCCGTCGATCAGGATCACCTCACGGCCGTCGTTGGCGTAGTCGCGGGGAAAGAAGACGTTGCGCTGCACCGCCGCGTCCTCGTGGCCCGCCTCCCATTCTGTTCGCTGGACCACGACGGGCACGGACGCCGGGAGGAGTGACAGGCCGCCCACGTGGTCCCAGTGCAGGTGCGTTAGCACGACCTTGGTCACCGTGCCCAGGTCGATCTGCTCGGCGACGCTCTGCTCCTGCTCGAATGCGAACACCGCGAACATCTCCGGCCGGCCGTAGTACGCGCCCGGGTCGGCGATCGCAGCGGGGTGCAGTCCCGTGTCGATCAGGATGCGCTCGGTCGCCGTCTCCACCACGTAGGCGGGCACGGGAAAGCGAATCGATCGATCCAGGTCATCGCCTGCGCGGAAAATGCCGGCCGGCGCTGTGAACCACCCGACGTTGAGCCTCTCTATCTTCATTGCTGGAATGCGCGGACCGACAGGACCGCCGGTCCGGTTCCCGAGCACGCCTGAAACGGGAACGGGACCAGCTTCGAGGAGGTCTGCCCGGGCGGATAGACGCGCAGTCCCGCCGCGGTCACCTCGTGGCAGAGGGAGGCCGAGTAGTTGCCTGCCTCGGTGATCCGCAACACCGCGGTGGCGCTCGCTCCGGTTGCGAGCGTTACCGTGTGCGGCGTCTGGAAGGCTTCGCGGCGAGCCACCCTGCCGATCTGGCGGCCGCTGAGATCCACGGCGGAGACCCCCGGGTAGCCGGAGAGGGCGCAGGCGTGCCCGGAGAGGTTGGTGAGCTGCAGCTTGTAGTAGATGCTCCCCGCCGTGCCGCCCCCGCCTTCGTTGTTGAACCAGATGTCGAGCCCCGAGGTCTCACACCTCCGTGTCGCAACCGTCCTCGCGGCCACCGAAGCGGGCGCCGCCGACGCAGGGGCGAGGGCAAGAGCGGCGATGGATGCAAACAGCCAAAGGCAGGCCGACGCGGCGGAGGCGATCGTAGGAGAGCAGGAGAGAGCGCGTGTGGGCATGTCCTCAAGCGGAAGGCATGTTAGACGGGTCTGCGCACGCGGACTTGGTAGACGGCGGTGTAACCGGTGTCAAAGCCGAGGCGCGCGGCCCGCAGGTACAGCCGCCAGACCCGGGTGCGCTCGGGACCGGCGAGCCGCTCGGCCTGCGGCAGATGCTCGTCCAGCCGCTCGGTCCAGTGGCGCAGCGTGCGCGAGTAGTCCTCCCTGAAGCCCTCGACGTGCGCGGTGTGGAAGCCGGCCCGCTCGAGCGCCAGCTGGACCCGGGAGAGCGGCAGGGGCTCGCCGTCGGGGAACACGTAGCGGGTGGAGAAGATGTCCTCGAGCGGTTTGTAGTCGGGGTCGAGCGCGGCGATCGCGTGGTTGAGCAGCAGACCGCCGGGTGCCAGCAGCGCGAAGAGCGACCGGGCGTAGAGGTCGATCTGGCGCTCGCCCACGTGCTCGGCCATGCCGATGCTCGCGATTGCGTCGAACGACCCCTGCGGGAGCTCCCGGTAGTCGGCGACGCGGATCTCGACCCGCTCGGCGACCCCCGCCTCGGCCACCCTCCTGCGCGCAAGCTCGGCCTGGGGCTCGGAGAGCGTGACACCGAGGACCGTGGCGCCGTGGTTGCGCGCGGCGTGGATCGCGAAGCTGCCCCAACCGCACCCCACGTCTAGCACGCGCATCCCGGGCTCGAGCTCGAGCTTGCTCGCCACGAGCTCCAGCTTGGCGGCCTGGGCGTCCTCGAGCGTCTGTGCCCCCTTCGAGAAGATCGCGCAGCTGTAGGTCATCGACTCGTCCAGGAACAGGGCGAAGAAGTCGTTGCCGACGTCGTAGTGGTAGCGGACCGCCGCCGCGTCGCGCTCGACGCTGTGCAGGGCACCACGAAGCATGAGCTCCAGGCTCGGCCGGCGCGGGATGCCGCCCGTTGCGGCGGCCGCCGCGATGGCCAACCCGAGACGCACACGGTCGCCCGTAGGTATGTGCGGCGGCTCCCAGCTGTCGACCACGACGAACGCCGCGTCGAGGTCGTCCACGTCGAGCGAGCCGTCCACGTAGGCGCGCCCCAGGCCGAGCGTCCCGGGGGCACGCAGGAAGTGCGAGAGGGCCGAGGGGTCGCGCAACAGGAACGTCGGGGCGCCCCGCTCGGTCGCCGGGACGGTGCCCGCCGTCCCAGAAGCGCACGTGGAAGGGGCGCGACGGGAAGGCGTGCGGCAGCGCGCGCCTGAGTGGCTCGCTGCCCCCGAGCAGCCCTCCCCGGCGGGCGCCATACCCGCCGAGGCGTTGGGCGGGTGGGTCGATCGGGGTGTCGAGGTCGTTCATAGGGGCAGCCTGCCACTATCTTCATCGCGGTGTCGTTCGCGCGGGCCGCTCGGTGCGCCTGCGATTAGCACGGCGCGAATCCAGCAATCGACCAGCAGGAGGACCGAAATGACCAGTACCGAGAGCGGGACCAGCATCGCCCAGGTCGGGACGGTGATCGTCCCCGTCAGCGATCAGGACAGAGCACTCGAGTTCTTCGTCGAGAAGCTCGGATTCGAGAAGCGCGCGGACATCCCCATGGGGGAGACCATGCGCTGGGTGGAAGTCGCCCCGCCGGGCGCGGCGACGACGATCGCGATCGTCCCCCCGCGCGAGGGGGAACCCACGGGGATCGCGACCCGTGTGGCCTTCGCCACCGACGACGTCGACGGCGACCACGCGAGTCTGAAGGCCCAGGGAGTCGACGTGGACGAGGCCGTGGCGCGTATGGGTGCCCCCGTGCCGCCGATGTTCTTCTTCCGCGACCCCGACAACAACCAGTTCATGATCGTCGAAACAACCAGTTCATGATCGTCGAAACAACCAGTTCATGATCGTCCAGCGCAGCCAACCGTAGCTGCGGCGCGTCGCGGCGAATCGCCACGCGAGCGACTCAGGAGACCGCGCTCGGCTCTTCGGTCGTGCGCCGGCACGCCGGCCGCCGCGTAGGCGTCCGCCGCGTCGAGCGTCTCGGCCTTCAGCAGCGCCTGCGCGAGGCTCTCGAGCTGATCGCGGTGTTCGACGAGCAGGCGCGTCACCTCCTCGTGGGCGCTCTCGACGAGCCTGCGCACCTCCTCGTCGACGAGGCGCTGGGTCGACTCCGAGGTCTCGCTGACGCCCGGGAGGAACGGGCCTTCGCCGTCGGCCGGGAGCACCGCGATCGGGCCGATCGCCTCGCTCATCCCCCAGCGCCCGACCATCTGCGCGCGCGATCTGGGTGAGCTGCTGGATGTCGGACTCGGCGCCCGAGGTGATCGTCGCCGTAGACGACCTCCTCGGCGCACGCGACCGCCGAGCGCAACGCGGATCTTCGCGTCCAGCTCCTCGCGCGAGTAGGAGACGCGGTCGGAGTCGGGCGTGGAGAGCGTCACGCCGAGCGCCATGCCCGCGCGGGATGATCGAGACCTTGCGCACGGGGTCGGCGCCCGGGGTGAGCATGCCCACGAGCGCGTGCCCGGACTCGTGGTAGGCGGTGCGCTCGCGGTCGGCCGGCGACGAGCAGGATGCCGCGCGGGGAGCCGAGCATGATCTTCTCCAGCGAGTCGGTGAAGTCGCGCATCTCGACCTTCTCGTGGCCGCGGCGGGCGGCGAGCAGCGCGGCCTCGTTGGCGAGGTTCGCGAGGTCGGCGCCGACCATGCCCGGGCGTCGAGGCGGCGAGCGCGTCGAGGTCGACGTCGTCGGCCAGCGGGATCGAGCGCGTGTGGACCTCGAGGATCTTGCGGCGCCCGTTGCGGTCGGGAGCCTGCACCGTCACGCGCCGGTCGAAGCGCCCGGCGCGCAGCAGCGCGGGGTCGAGCACGTCGGGACGGTTGGTGGCGGCGAGCACGACCACCGCCTCGGCGGACTCGAAGCCGTCGATCTCGGTGAGGATCTGGTCGAGCGTCTGCTCGCGCTCGTCGTTGGCCCCGGTGACCGACACCGAGCCCTGGCGCGAGCGCCCGATCGCGTCGAGCTCGTCGATGAAGATGATCGCCGGGGCGGCCTCCTTGGCCTTGGCGAACAGGTCGCGCACGCGCGAGGCGCCCGACGCCCACGATCGCCTCGATGAACTCCGAGGCGGAGATCGAGAAGAACGCCGCGTGCGCCTCGCCGGCGACGGCCCGCGCGAGCAGCGTCTTGCCGGTGCCCGGGGCGCCCGAGAGCAGCACGCCGTGCGGCATCCGCCCGCCGAGGCGGCCGTAGCGCTCGGGGTTGCGCAGGAAGTCGACGATCTCCGTCAGCTCGCGCCTTGGCCTCGTCGATCCCGGCGACGTCGTCGAAGGTCACGCGGATCTTCTCGGGATCCACGCGCCGCGCCTGCGAGCGCCCGAAGTTGCCGAGCGCGCCCATCGCCCCGCCGCCCTTGGCGGCGCGGCGGGCGATCAGCACGAACAGGCCGACGATCAGCAGCGTCGGACCGAAGCCGAGCAGCAGCTCCGCGAGCAGCGACTGGCTGCGTGGTCGTCGATTTCGGCGTTGATCTTCACCCCCTTCTTCCTGCAGCAGCGCGGACAGCTGGCTGCCGTTCCAGAAGCGTCGGGATCTGGGTCGCGAACAGCGTCGTGGGCGTCGCCTTCTTGTCGCTCGGCGGGTAGCGCAGCTTGGTCTTGAACGTGCCCTGGACCGTGTCGCCCTTGGTCGAGATCGACTTGACCTGCCCGGCCTGTGACCTCCTGCAGGAAGAACGGGTTGAAGGGGACCGTCACCCGCGGCTCGCCGCGTGGACGGCTGGAACAGCAGCACCGAGAGCCAGTTGAGCGCGATCAGCAGCAGCACGAACCACAGGAACCCCGGCCGGCGGTGCGCCGGGGGGCCGCTGGGCGCCTGCTCGGGCATGCCCCGCCCGTCGGGCGCCGGCGCGACGTGCCAGCCGCGCTTGTCGCGCGGCATCGGCGGATGCGCATCGCGCCGGCCGACGCCGGGGCTGGCCGATTGCAAATCGGTGGGCTCGTTGGACGATTCGTCGGGCATCGGGCTCAGGAGGGATCTTCGCCGGGCATGCGTTCAGGTCACCGGTTCCTCACCATGGCAATGCTACGCACCCTGGCGAGAGCGTTGTGCTCCCGCTCATGCTTGCCACCCCCTGTGCCCATATCGGGCGGTGATTAGAGCGGCTACCCCGCTGCGCTCACACCGCGCCCCGCGCGCGCGGCGAGCGCGTCGGCGAGGCGGTCGATCAGCTCGCCTGCACGGGGGATCGCGCGGTCGACGAGGAGGAAGCCGTGCATCTGGTCCTCGGCGTGCAGGTGCTCCACGGAGACCCCGGCGGCGGCGAGACGCTCCGCGTAGGCGATGCCCTCATCGCGCAGGGGGTCGAACTCGGCGGTCATCACGAGCGCCGCGGGCAGCCCACTGAGGTCGGGGGCGCCGAGGGGGAAGAGGTAGGGGTCCCGGTAGGGATCCGCGGGGTCCTGGCCGGTGGGTAGGTACTGCTCCAGGAACCAGCGCATCATCGAAGCGTCGAGCGTGTAGCCGGCGCCCCGCTCGGTGTGGGAGGGCCAGCGCCCCGGAGCGTCGGTGAGGGGGTAGGCGAGGATCTGAAACGCGGGTGGCGGAGCGCCCGTGTCACGCAGCATCAGGGTCAGTGCGGCGGCCATGGATGCGCCCGAGCTCTCCCCCACGAGCGCCGTCAGCGAGGAGTCGCACTCCACGCGGCCGGCGTTCTTGAGCAGCCATCCGTAGGCGAAGCGCGCATCCTCGAGCGCGGCGGGGTGCCTGTGCTCGGGGGCTCTGCGGTACTCGAGCGAGGCCAGCAGCCAGCCCGAGCGCTGGGCGATGCGGCGGCAGAGACGGTCGTGGGTGTCGAGGTCGTTGATCGTCCAGCCTCCCCCATGGAGGAAGAGCGCGACCGGCAGGACGCCGGGGCGGGGACGGTAGAGGCGCATCGTCAGCGCGCCCTGCGGCGCGGGCAGGCTGACGTCCTCGACGTGGTGCAGGGGCAGCGGCTCGCCTCTGGTGATCAGCGCCGCGCGGGCCTGCGCTCTGGCCTGCTCCACCGGCAGGGTGTGGATCGCGGGCGCTCCCACCGCGCTAATCACTTCGAGCAGGGTCTGGGCGTGGGGATCGAGCTGCTTGCTCACGGCGGGCCAAGGCTAGCCGATGAGCAGCCGGCCTGGAGCTCTTCGCCGACCTGGCCAATGAGCAGCGCGGGGATGCGAGCTCTGCGCCGACCTAGCCGAGGACCGAAGCCGAGGGATGCTCGCCTGGGGCGAGCATCCCCGTTTCGGCCAGCGCGGGGGACGCGAGCTCTGCGCCCAATACCGCCTCGACTTCCGGCGCCACCGCGGGGACCGGGGGCGCGGGGGCGGCCATGACGCGGTTGCGCCCGGCCCGCTTGGCCTCGTAGAGCGCCTGGTCGGCGGCCTTGAAGAGGGTCTCGTAGACGACCTCCTCCCCGCTGGCGGCGCTCAGGCCGAAGGAGACTGTGATCGGGATGCCCGTGGGCCGGGTCTCCTCGATCGCCGCGCGCAGGCGCTCGGCGATCTCCTCGCCTCCGACGGGGGAGACTCCGGGCAGCACGATCAGGAACTCCTCACCGCCGAGGCGGTAGGCGAGCTCGAAGGAGCGCAGCCGCTTGCGCAGCTCGTAGGCGACGTCGCGCAGCACCGCGTCGCCGCGGTCGTGACCGTAGCGGTCGTTGATCTCCTTGAAGGTGTCCACGTCGCACAGCAGTATGCATACGGGCTGGCGGCTGAGACGGGCCTGGTGGGAGATCTCCGTGAAGCGGGGGATCAGGGCGTGGCGGTTGAGCAGGCCGGTGAGCGGGTCGAGGATCGCCTCGTCGCGGTGGTGCAGCTCGGCCGCCTGCAGGGCGAGCACGATCGAGATGACCACCGCGAGCAGGGCCAGCGTGGCGATCACCGAGACGGGGTCCGCGATCGTGGACGCGGGATCGACTCCGAGGGTGCTAGCGAGGATCAGGAGGACGGTGAGCACGATCCCGAGTGCCACGACCTGGGGGCGAAAGCGCGCGGCGACCATCGCGCTCGGGAGCACCATCCACGGCAGCGCGGGACTGTGTGGCCCGCCGCTGAGCGAAACCCCCGCGGCGATCAGCAGCAGGGTGATGACGATCGCGGTGAAGCTCACACGCTCGGGGTGGGGGCTCGAGTGCAGGCGCCGCTCGACGTTCAGGAAGTTGAGCGCACAGAGCGCAAGCAGGATCAGCGTCCACCAGCCGATCCAGGGCGCCGAGACCAGCAGTGCGAAGCCGATCGCGCTCGCGCCGACCAGGCGGATCGTGCGCACGCGGTCGTTGGCGTCCACGATGCGTGAGCGGTCGAGCTCGGTGAGGCACAGCCATGAGGATCCCTCGCTCATATCGCCAACTTCGACCGGGACAGACACGGGCTTGAGACGGGGGGGACGGCGAGCAACGCCTATTTCATGCAGACGGTCGTATGCGGTGGCGGTCCGATCGGGCGGACCCTGAGAGTCCTAAGCTTGGGACGAGCGGGATGTATCGGGCTGAGATGGTCGGTGGTCGAAGAGTCCCCAAGCTTGGGACGAGCGGTATATGTCGGCAGGCAGCCGGACGGCACCCGGGTGCTTTTCCGTGTCGAGTGGAGAGCGGAGGTAGGGTGACGTTTTTCAACGGAACGAGCTAACGTCCCGGGAAATGCGCTCCTCCACTCCCTCGGGCTCCGATCGCGATCCGGCGCCCGACTCCGACCACGGCGCGACGGGTACGGAGCCAGATTCCGAGTGGGTGCCGGAGACGGCCGTCGAACTCGACCTCGCTCTCGGAGGGGAGCTCGGCTTCTCCGTGGATCCGCTGGCCGAAGCGCGGAGGCTGGCGGCCTTCGACGTGCTGCGCTTACGGGCCGAGAACCCCGGATCGCTCACGCTGTCGGGTACCAACACGTGGATCGTGGACCGCGACCCGGCATACGTGATCGACCCGGGACCCGCTCTGAGGCAGCACCTCGAGCGGGTGGTGGCGGCGGTGGACGCGCGTGGGGGGCTGGGGGGCGTCGCGCTCACCCACGACCACTCCGACCACGTGGAGTCCGTCAACGCCCTGCGCAACCTCCGCCCCGCGCCCCTCGCGGCGTCGCGTGGGAGCGGAATCGACGTGATGCTGACCGACGGCGTGCGCTTCGGCCCCCTGACGGCGGTTCCCACGCCGGGCCACTCCCCGGACCACTACGCGCTGGTGGCGGAGCGCGTGTGCTTCACGGGGGATGCGGTGCTGGGGGAAGGCAGCGCCCTGATCCTCCCCTACCCGGGTGCGTTGAACGCCTACCTGAACGGCCTGATCCACCTGTGCACGCTCGACCTCGACGTGCTGTGCCCCGGTCATGGCCCCGCGGTGTGGGAACCGGTGGCGAAGCTCGAAGGAGTGCATCGGCCACCGCTATGACCGCGAGCACCGCCTGCTGGCGGCGCTCACCGAAGGCGCCCGCAGCGTCGAGGAGTTGCTGGACGGAGCGTGGTCGGACGTGCCCGCGGAGATGCGCCCGGCGGCGGCGATCACGCTGGCCGCCCACCTGGACAAGCTCGAGGAGGAGGGCTCGCTGCCGGCGGGAGTGGAGCGCCCGAACTGGGGCGAGGCGGCGTGGGAGGGCGTCTCCCGGGGAGATCTTGGGTCGGAGGCATGACTCAGCGGGACTCGCCCTTCCCGCCGATCGCGGACTACGGCTTCCTCTCGGACTGCCACACCGGCGCGCTGGTGGCCTCCGACGGCTCGGTGGAGTGGCTGTGCCTGCCCCACTTCGACTCCCCCAGCGTGTTCGCGGCGATGCTCGACCGCGGGGCCGGGCGCTTCCGGGTGGGGCCCTACGGGCTGTACGTGCCCGCGGGCAGGCGCTACCTGCCGGGGACGAACGTGATCGAGACGACCTGGATGACCCCGCAGGGGTGGGTGCGTGTGGTGGATGCGCTGACGATCGGGGAGTGGCACGACAACGAGGAGGGCTCCGGCCACACGCGCCCGCCGACGGACTACGACGCCGACCACGTGCTGGTGCGGGTGATCGAGTGCATGCAGGGCCAGGTGCAGATGGAGATGGTGTGTGAGCCGATGCTCGACTACGGGGCGACGATGGCGAGCTGGAGCGTGGTCGTAGATGAGGACCCCACCCACCCCGTCGATCGCGCCCACAACGCCCTCGACGCCACCGGCGGCGAGACGGTGTTCCGCCTGTTCTCCGACATGCGCGTGGGGATCGAGGGCAACCGGGTGCACGCGCGCCACACCCTGAACGAAGGCGAGAAGTGCTTCTGCGCGATGTCCTGGACGGAGGGGCTGGGGGGGCCGCGGACGGTGGAGGAGGCGGGGGCGCACCTGGAGCGCACCACCCACTTCTGGCGTACCTGGCTGGCCGAAGGGACCTATCCCGACCACCCCTGGCGCCTGCACCTGCAGCGCTCGGCGCTGGCGCTGAAGGGCCTCACGTTCATGCCCACGGGCGCGCTGGTGGCGGCTGCCACCACCTCGCTGCCGGAGACCCCGCGGGGGTCGCGCAACTGGGACTACCGCTACTGCTGGATGCGCGACGCGACCTTCACGCTGTGGGGCCTGCACGCCCTGGGGCTGGACTGGGAGGCGGACGATTTCGTGCAGTACCTCGCGGACCTCGAGCGCAACGAGGACGGGTCGCTGCAGATCATGTACGGGATCAAGGGGAACAAGGACCTGGAGGAGTCCACGCTCGAGCACCTCAAGGGCTACGAGAACGCGCGCCCGGTGAGGATCGGCAACGGTGCCTACAACCAGCGCCAGAACGACGTCTACGGGGCGGTGCTGGACTCGGTGTACCTGCACTCCAAGGAACGCGACCACATCCCCGAGCGGCTGTGGCCCGTGCTGGTCGACCAGGTGCACTGCGTCGAACGGGTGTGGCGGGAACCCGACCAGGGCATCTGGGAGGCGCGGGGGGAGCCCCGCCACTACGTCTCCTCGAAGCTGATGTGCTGGGTGGCGATGGACAGGGGGGCGCGCCTGGCCGAACGGCGTGGGGAGGACGAGCGGGCGCGCGGCTGTCAGGAGCTGGCGGATGAGATCAAGGCGGAGATCCTCGAGAAGGGCGTGGACAAGCGGGGGGTGTTCCGCCAGCACTACGAAACCGACGCGCTGGACGCCTCGAACCTACTGGTCCCCCTGGTGCGCTTCCTGCCCCCCAAAGACGAGCGGGTGTGCGCCACGGTGAGGGCGATCCAGGAGGAGCTGACCGACAACGGGCTGGTGCTGCGCTACCGCACCGATGAGACCGACGACGGGCAGAGCGGGGAGGAGGGGACGTTCCTGATCTGCTCCTTCTGGCTGGTCTCCGCGCTGGCGGAGACCGGCGACTGCCAGGCGGCCGAACACCTGTGCGAGCGCCTGCTCACCTACGCCTCCCCGCTGCAGCTCTACGCGGAGGAGCTCGAGGCCTCCTCGGGGCGGCTCCTGGGCAACTACCCGCAGGCGTTCACGCACCTGGCGCTGATCAACGCGGTCACCCACGTGATCGCCGCCCAGCGGCAGGAATAGCTCCGCGGGCAGGAATAGCTCCGCGCCCGTGGCGGGCGGGGCGAAGTGGGGCGCATCTTCTTCGCCCCTCCCCTCCCCTCCCCTCCCCCTCCCTCTCAGGAGGCGGTCAGTACCCGGGCTCGCCGGGGAGCAGCACGCGGGCGACCTCGCCGTCGACGACGACGCGGGGCTGGACCGCCTGGACCGTCCGCCCGCGGGCGTGCTCCAGGAGCTCGGCGGCGGTGGCGAAGGGGCTCAGCTGCTCGAGGTGCTTGATGGTGGGGAACACGAGCAGGATCTCACCGGCGCGGTGGGCCTCGAGCGCTCCGGCGGGGGTGAACCAACCGTGCTCGACGCACTCCTCGCCATCGACGCGGGGCTCCTGGTCGGGGGGCAGGGGGGCGAGGAAGAAGTGCGTGTCAAAGCGGGTCCTCACCGCGGCGGGGGTGATCCAGCGGGAGAACTTGACGAGCTCCTCGCTGCGGGGCAGCTCCACGCCCGCCTCCTCCTGCAGCTCGCGCACGGCGGCGGCGCGGTGGGCGCGGTCGTCCTCCCCCTCGGCCTGCTCCACGGCGCCGCCGGGAAACACCCACACGCCGCCCATGAAGCGCGCGTGGGGGCTGCGCTTGACGAGCAGCAGCTCGAGACCCTCCTCCCCGCCGCGCAGCAGGATCACAGTGGCGGCCTGCCGCGGGGTTGTGGGGGGGCCGGGGTTGTACTCCTCGCCGGGGCCCGGCCGCTCGTCCCCGCCGGGTCCGGGGCGCTGGTCGGAGACGTCCATCCGATGACCCTACCCGGTGGGGAGGGGGATCGGTACTCTTAGACCCGATGACGACCCAGACACTTCAGCGCTGGATCTGCGAGTCCTGCGGCTACATCTACGACCCCGAGGAGGGGGACCCCGACGGTGGGATCCCGGCGGGGACGGCCTTCGAGGACATTCCCGACACGTGGTTCTGCCCGGTGTGCGGCGCCCGCAAGCGCGACTTCACCCTGTACGAGGATTAAGCCCCCGCCCACCCGATCGCGCACCGACTGGGAGGCACTGCTCGCGAAGGACGGCGAGCACGTGTGGCACCCCTACGGCGCGCTGCCCGCGGCGTCGCCCGCCCTGCCGGTGGTCTCCGCCGAGGGGGTCCGCCTGCGGCTGGCGGACGGGAGGGAGCTGATCGACGGGATGTCCTCCTGGTGGTGCGCGGTGCACGGCTACCGCCACCCCGCGCTGGACCGGGCGCTCAAGGAGCAGCTGGGGCGGATGGCGCACGTGATGTTCGGGGGGCTCACGCACGAGCCGGCGGTGCGCCTCGCGGAGCGCCTCGTGGAGATGACCCCCGCGGGCCTTGAGCGGGTGTTCTTCGCGGACTCCGGCTCGGTGGCGGTGGAGGTGGCGATCAAGATGTGCCTCCAGTACCAGCGCGCCGTGGGCCGCCCGCGGCGCACACGCCTGTTGACTGTGAGGGGCGGCTACCACGGGGACACCTTCGGGGCGATGGGGGTGTGCGATCCGGTGGGGGGGATGCACAGCCTGTTCACGGGGATCCTGCCCGAGCACCTCTTCGCCGAGCGCCCCCCCGATGGCTTCGGGGCCCCCCGGGAGGAGTCTTGGGAGCGGTGGGCGGCGCAGGTGAGGGAGCTCGCGGCGCGCCACCGCGATGAGCTGGCGGCGGTGATCGCGGAGCCCGTGGTGCAGGGCGCGGGGGGGATGCGCTTTCACTCCCCCGCCTGTGTGGCGCTGCTGCGGGAGGTGTGCGACGAGCACGGCCTCCTGCTGGTCGCGGACGAGATCGCGACCGGCTTCGGCCGCACGGGCGCGATGTTCGCGTGCGAGCACGCCGGGGTGGCCCCGGATGTGATGTGCGTGGGCAAGGCGCTCACGGGGGGGTACATGACGCTGGCCGCGACCCTCTGCACGGCGGAGGTCGCGAGCGCGATCTCTGCGGGCGAGGGGGACGGTCTGATGCATGGCCCCACCTACATGGCCAACCCCCTGGCCTGCGCGGTGGCGCTCGCCTCGCTGCGGCTGCTCGCCACGGGGGAGTGGCGGGGGCAGGTGGCGCGCATCGAGAGGGGCCTGCGACGGGGTCTTGAGCCTGCGCGCGGGGCCCCCGGCGTGAGGGACGTGCGCGTATTGGGTGCGATCGGAGTTGTGCAGCTCGACCATGAGGTCGACCTCCGGGCGGCCACCGCGGCGGCGGTCGAGCGAGGCGTGTGGCTGCGGCCGTTCCGCGACCTCCTCTACACCATGCCTCCCTACGTGATCTCTGACGAGGATCTGGCTACGGTCGCCGAAGCGGTCGTGGATGCCGTGCGCGCTGGCGCCCGAGATGTTGCGATCCGTCCGGCGGTAGGGTAAACTCGCTTGTGGTCAGGATGCTCATTTGATTCGGGCATGGCTCTCCTTTTTCCGGAGGTACGACTCTGGAGAAAGGAGTCCGTGCAGGTCTCTTGTTCCTAAGCCCCTGACGGCCGTCGGGGCCGTCCTTGCTGCGACCGCCAGGGCACCTTTGCTATCGCGTAAGCCGGTCGATGACCAGCAGTGCAACGAGCAGGGTGATGGCCATGATGCCCATAGGATCGGGCATAGCTCCTCCTTTCTCCGGGGGTACGACCCCGGAACCACCCGGAGGGGAGGAGCATCGAGTCCTTAGCGTCTGACCACGTCGCCGATCCTATGTTCGGCTTGGGATGGAACGCTCGCGCGGGAGCCATTGTCGCCACGGCAGTTCCGCGCCGGCGCTGGCGAATGCGGTCAATGTGGCCGCCGGCACGGGGGGCAGGAGGGCGACTTCGACACCCCCGAGCCGGGCGATCGTGGCGCGATTGGACTCCTCCATCACCGAGGGCCGCCCCGGCCAGGGCGTGAGCACGACGGCGCGGACCTCGAGCCCGGCGGCGCGGGCGGCGTGGAGGGTGAGCAGCGTGTGGTTGATCGTGCCGAGCCCGGGCGCGGCGGCGACCAGTAGGGGCAGCCGCAGCTCGGCGGCGAGGTCGCGCACGGTGTAGTCGTCGGTGAGCGGTACGAGCAGCCCGCCGACGCCCTCGACCACGAGAGTCGCGCCCTGGTCGTTGGCGGCGTGCAGCGCGGTGAGGGCGGCCGCCGCGAGCTGCTCGGAATCGAGCTGCTCGCCCGCGAGGGCGGCGGCGAGGTGCGGGGACACGGGGGGGCCGTAGCGCTGGGGACCCACCTCGTAGGGGGCCTGGCCGGCGGCGCGCGCCAGCAGCTCATGGTCGGGGGGCCACTCCCCAGGTGGCTCGTCGAGGCCGGTGACCACGGGCTTGTGCGCCCGCACGGGCTCTCCGGCGGCAGCCATCGCCGCGAGCAGGGCCGCGCTGAGGACGGTCTTCCCAACGCCGGTGCCGGTGCCGGTGACGAACAGCCCGCGCACGGCAAGCGCTAGGCGGCGCGTGTGAGGGAGTCTTCGCGCTCGATGTCGAAGGGGGCGCGCTCCGTGGGCGTGCGCCGCCCGTGGCGCGCGGCGGGCGACCCGATCGAGGAGGGCTCCAACCCCGCCGCGCGGGCGGCCTCCCCGAGCGCGCGCGCAGCGCGGCGCAGCTCGGCGGTGGTGTGGGAGGCCATCGCGGTGAGGCGCAGGCGGGCGGTGCCCGCGGGTACTGAGGGGGGGCGGATCGCCTGGGCGAAGACCCCACGCTCCAGGGCCCCCTGGCAGAGCGCCATCGCGTCGCGCTCCTCGCCGGCGAGGAGGGGTACGATGTGCATGTCGTCCTCGGCCACCGGGAAGCCCTCAGCGCTGAGCGCCGCGCGCAGGGTGCGGGCGTGGGAGCGCAGGCGCCCCACGCGGTGGGGGCGCTCCTCGATGAGATCGAGCGCCGCGAGCGCGCCCGCGACCGCCGGGGGGGCGGGGGCGGTGGAGAAGATCAGGGGGCGCGCGGTGTTGATGAGGTAGCGCACCATCTCCTCGCCGGCGCAGACGTAGGCGCCGTAGGAGCCCAGGGCCTTGCCGAGTGTCCCGACGAGCACGTCGACCTCACCCTCCAATCCGGCCTGGGCGATCGCGCCGCGTCCGCCGGGGCCGAGCGCGCCGGTGGCGTGGGCCTCGTCGACGAGCACCCGCGCGCGGTGGCGGTGGGCGAGCTCGACGATCTCCCGCAGGGGCGCGAGGTCGCCGTCCATCGAGAAGACGGAGTCGGTGGCGATCAGCCGCCGGCCCTCGCCCCCGTGGCGGCGCAGGCTCCAGTCGAGGTGCTCGGTGTCGAGGTGGCGGTAGACGTGCGTGCGTGCGCGCGAGGCAGCGGCAGCCGTCGACGATCGAGGCGTGGTTGAGCTCGTCGGAGAAGACCGCGTCGCCGGGGCCCGCGAGCGCGCCGATCGCGCCGAGGTTGGCGAGGTAGCCGGAGCCGAACAGCACGCACGCCTCGGTGCCCTTGAACGCGGCGAGGCGCTCCTCCAGGCGGCCGTGGATCGTCATGGTCCCCGATACCAGCCGCGAGGCACCCGCGCCCACGCCCCAGCGCATCGCCGCGTCGGCGGCGGCCTCGCGCACGCGGGGGTGGTCGGCGAGGCCGAGGTAGTTGTTGGAGCACAGCAGCAGCACGGGCCGGCCGTCGAGCAGCACGCGCGGCCCCTGGGGCCCGGAGATCAGGCGCAGCCGGCGGCTCAGACCGAGCCGCTCGATCTCCGCCAGCCGATCCTCGATCTCGTTCATCCGCTCCCCGGCCGATTACCCGACTGGGACCCTGTTGGGCGCGCCGTCCGGCCGCGGCGGGCTCGAGCGCTTGGCGCGATAGCGAAGCTGGGTGGAGGGATCCCACAGCCGCACTTCGAGGTCGATCTGCTCTGCGGGTGGAGCTGTGTAGAGGTGCTCCTCGACAACATCCGGCGTAAGCCCCTCCAGCCACCCCGCGCGGTTGTCCGGCCGGGGGTTGGCGCCGTTGTCGGGCTGGCGCGCGACGTTGAGGCCGAGCTTCTCGAACATCGCGCGGTCCTCCTCGGGCTCGGCTCCGAGGGTGGTGAGGAAGTTGCCCATCATCACCCCGTTCAGGCCGGCCTTCACCGCGAGCGGCTGGAGCTCCCCGAAGTTCTCCACGCGCCCCCCGCACACGCGGAAGAGCGCTTCGGGGAGGATCAGGCGGAAGATCGCGATCCACTTGACGGCCTCCCAGGGGTCCATCAGCTCGCGGTCCCCGAACTTCGTGCCGGGGCGGGGGTTGAGCAGGTTGATGGGGACGCTCGTGGGGTCGATCGCGGCGAGCTCGAAGGCCATCTCCACGCGCTGGGCGCGGCTCTCGCCGAGGTTGAGGATGCCCCCCACGCACGTCTCCAGGCCCGCCTCGCGCACGGCGCGGATCGTGCGCAGGCGCCCCTCGTAGCGCACGGTGGTGGAGACCTCGTCGTAGTAGCTGGAGGCGGTCTCCACGTTGTGGTGCACCCGCTGGATGCCCGCCTCGCGCAGCGCGCGCGCGCGCTCGCTGGACATGTGCCCGACGGAGGCGCAGCGCTTGAGGTTGGTGTGCTCGGCCACCAGGCGCGCTCCCTCGAGGATCTTGGCGAAGTCGCGCTTGGAGAGGCCCTGGCCCTGGGTGACCATGCAGAAGCGGTGCGCTCCAGCGGCCTCCGCGGCGCGGGCGTGTTCGAGGATCTGCTCGGGGTCCATCATCGGGTGCATCGGGGTCTCGGCCTCGGCGAAGCGCGACTGGGCGCAGAAGCCGCAGTCCTCCGCGCACCCCCCTGACTTGGCGTTGACCAGCGAGCACATGTCGGTGGAGTCGCCAAAGCGCTCCACACGGGCCTCCCAGGCGCGCTGCACGAGCGCTTCGATCTCGGCGTGTTCCTCGATCTCGCCCAAGCGGAGGGCTTCCTCTGGGGTTATGAGCGGCGGCATCTGCGGCGCGACCTCCGTTTGTGATGGGCCATGAATACTAAGGAGCGCCGCGGACGGCGCGGCTCCGCGCAACCTCGGGCCGTTCATGGCGGGCCAGGCGGCGGCGGGTTGCTCGCGCGGTGGGGCCTATCCGCGGTGCCGCCTTTTGTCATTCTTTATCCGATTTTTTAGAAGAAAATGTCGACTCTTAGGAATTTTTATCTGTGAATTGACAGGGTGGAGAATACAAGCCACAATAGAGTGCAGGCGTCATCCAGATTTCATTGGAGCGGACGGACGGGACGGGGAGGCGGGCCAGACGGGGAGGTGGGTCGGTGAGCAGCGGGGTCCAGAGCGCAGTCTCGCTGAGGATCGGGGCGACCAAGGAGCGCGGCGAGGCCGCGGCGCTCGAGCAGGCACGCGTCGATCTGAGTAGCAGGCTGCGAGCCCGCGAACGGGAGATCGAAGATGCGATCTTCGCCCGCGTCAGCAGCATGTTCATGTCGGCGCAGGGCGAGGACGCCGACTACGAAACCGGGCTGCGCAGCGCGGTCGCCGCGGCTCTGCACCACACTCTGACCGAGATGGAAGCTCCGGCCGAGCTGCCCGGCCCGATCCCCTCAGCGGCGATCGCGCAGGCCCATCGCGCGGCGCGTCGGAACATCAGCGTGGATACGATGCTGCTGCGCTACATCGCCGGTCACAGGGTGCTCGGGGCATTCGTGATGGACGAGGCGCACCGCGGCGGCCTCGCATCCAATGAGCCCGTTCTGCGTCATCTGCGCACCACGCAGGAGGCTGTGCTCGAGCGCCTGGTGACCACGATCGCCTACGAGCACAGGCAGGAGCGCGAGCGGATCGAGCGCTCGCGCGAGGAGTGCCACGCGGACCTGGTGCAGAAGCTGCTCGCCGGCGAGCGCCCCGATACCTCGGACCTCGACTACGACCTCGACGACGCTTGGCACCTCGGCGTCATTGCCAACGGACCGACGGCGAAGCGGGTCGTGCGCGGCTTGGCCGATGACCTGCGACGTCAGCTGTTGTGCGTGTCGACCGGCGAGGGCTCCGTCTGGGCGTGGGTCGGTGGGCGTCAGGAGCTCGAGATGGCGGGCGTGGAGCGGGCCCTCTCAGCCGCGAGCACCGGGGGCGTCTCGCTTGTGTTGGGCGAGCCGAGGCGCGGGGTGTCCGGCTGGCGCCTGACACACCAGGAAGCCCAGGCGGCTCTGCTCGTCGCGCTGCGCAGGCCCGAACCCCTGATGCGGTTCGCCGACCACGCGCTCCTTGCGCTCGTGCTTCAGAACGAGCCGCTCGTGAGATCGCTGATGGGCATCTACCTGCCATCGCTCGGCAACCCGGTGGCCCGCGAAACGCTGCGGGCCTACTTCTCCTCGGGCTGCAACGCGGCCACGGCCGCGGCCAAGCTCGAGATCGACCGCCACACCGTCGAACGCAGACTGCGGACGGTCGAGACCAAGCTGGGCCGCCAGCTGAGGGCTTGCCACGCCGAGCTCGAGGTCGTCCTCCGCCTGGAGGAACTGGGAATGGCCACCACGCCATGATGGTGCCGATTTCGAGATGGGCCTACATGGCGAATCTCGAACAGCCCTGTGCGCCACGTCGGCCCACCACTACGGGCCGCCCTGGTGGTAGAGCTTTAACCCCACATGTCTGTCATCTCTCCACCGTCCCCGCCCCGAGACCTACCCGAGGTCATCGACGGCGGCGAGCGGGCGGACGGCAGGTCGCTCAGGATCTTCTGGGAGCCGCAGGGCGAGCTCGACCGTCCCGCCTGGGTGGAGGCTGGACGCAGGCTCGGCGCCTTTGGTCGCGGTGGACAGTGGTGGGTGGGCGACTGGCTGGTATATGGAACGTTCCGGTGGGGTAAGAAGTACGCCGAGGCCGCCCGCATCACCGGGTATGACGCCGGCAGCCTGCGCAACATGGCGTGGATGGCATCGCAGTTCCCGCCGGCGCGTCGGCGCGTCGCGCTGACCTGGTGCCACCACGCAGCCGTCGCCGGTCTGAGCGCGGCCGAGCAGGACCGGTGGCTCGATCTGGTCTCCGCCCAACGACTGACGGTGGCCGACCTGCGCTTGGCGTTGCGCGCGGGGCGCGCGCACGGTGAGGAGGTGGAGCCCTCCGCAGCGACGAGCGAGGCTCTTCGCGGTTCGGTGGCGCAGGTCATCTGCCCCCACTGCGGCGGCGAGGTGCCGCTGCCCGAGGGCGCACGCCCTTCGGCCGGAGCGTCCGAGCTATGAGCCGCCGTCGGTTGATATCGCGCGCAAGAACCTCGTTGCACCCACGTGGACGTCCGTCGCGGCGCCCGCGCCTCTGGCCGGCGGCGCTGGCCGTGGCGTTGCTGGGATTGGGCCTCCCGCTCGCCAGCGCGCAGGCGGCCGAGACGGTGAAGTTGGCGGTCGGCCTCTCGCCCTACCGACTCGGCATCAACTCGGCGTTTACGTTCGGCCTGGAGATCGGCTCGACCACAGGTCCCATACCCTCACCGGCGACCAGCATCGCCCTGCGGCTTCCGGCGGAAATGGGGTTGACGACAAGCCAGCTCGGCCTATCCGTCTGCGGCCCCGCGATCCTGCGGGCGCACGGCGTGGCCGGCTGCCCCCACGAAGCGGTGATGGGAGGCGGGAAAGCAGTGCTGAAGACCGGCACAGGATCCGAAGCACTTGAAGTACCGGTGGGTGTCACCGTTGTCATGGCGCCGGCGCAGCATGAACAGACACAGCTGGCGTTTTACGCCGAAGGCGAAGCGGACGTCATCGCGGAACTGGTGTTCCCCGGCGCCATGTTGGGCGCCGCCAGGCCGTTCG
The DNA here is from genome assembly GCA_963771915.1 of uncultured Solirubrobacterales bacterium. Taxonomy (GTDB): domain Bacteria; phylum Actinomycetota; class Thermoleophilia; order Solirubrobacterales; family Solirubrobacteraceae; genus Palsa-744. Next base: position 2,648,993 of record CAVYVD010000001.1, read on the forward strand.
GCTCGCAGATCAGCTTGACGATTCCCCCGACCGCGGGCGTGCCCGGGGCGCCCCCTCCGGCGCTGACCCGCATGAGTGTCACCATCGCCCCGCCCGGGTTGCTGTATGCCAAGCGCGTCCACGGAAAAACGGTGCACTACCACCCCAAGGGCCTGGCCGTCCCGGCAGTGTGTCCCGCCGGCGGTTTCCCGTTTGCCGCGAATCTCCACTTTGCGGATGGCACCTCGGTGGTGTCCACCACCTCGCTGGCCTGCCCGCCGAAGACCACCATGTCTGCGAACAGGGGGCATCGCAAATGACACGCGGTCGCGGATCGACGCGGCCCACGTGTTCGGTCGCGGCGGCGGGCGGGCTCCCTGAACCAACCCTCGCAGCTGGGAGCCTCGGACCTACCACGGCCACGGGGCTCGGCAGAGCCCTGCACCTGCTGCTGGGCGTGGGTGCGACGTGGGCGGCACTGCTGGCCGTCGGCGTTGTCGTGGCCCACTCCCTACCCCCCCTTCCAGACAATCGGGTGTACGAGCTCGTCTCGCCGCCCGACAAGAACGGCGGCGACGTCGGCGGCGAAGCGTTTGGCGGTGCGCTGGCGTCCGGACTGGGCGAGAGCTCGCTCAGCGGCTCGGCGATCACATACGCCTCGTTCACCAGCTTCGGCGACGCGCAGGGCGCGGCATTCTCGACGCAGTACCTCTCCTCACGTGGGCCCTCCGGCTGGACGACGCACGCCATCTCCCCGCCGACGTCGACGACGGCGCACTCAAACCTCACACTGGCGCCCTTTCACTTCTTCACACCGGAATTGACGGCAGCAGTCCTTGACTGGACCCACCCGGCGCTCACAGCGGAGGCACCGCAGGAATTCGACAATCTGTACGTGCACGAAACAAATGCCGCGTCATACCAGCTGGTCACAACCGTCGTGCCGCCCAACCGCACGCCCGAACACTACGAAGTGAAGTTCGCGGGCGCCTCGACCGATCTCACGCATGTGGTGTTCGATGCGAACGACGCCCTGACCGCGGGGGCGCCGGCGAATGCGCAGAGCGTCTACGAATGGACGGGTGGGAGCCTGCAGCTGGTCAGCGTGCTGCCCGGCCCCGGCGACGTCGCGGCCGCAAGTGCGGGAGCCGGGGATGGCATCGCCGATCACGTCTCCCCCAACGACGTCTCCGCGGACGGCTCGCGCATCTTCTGGACGGACAACAACGGACAGCTCTACGTACGCGAAGACGGCGTGACGACCGTGAAGCTGAACGCCTCGCACCGTGCCCCCTCGCTTGGGGATGGAAGCGCGGTGTTCAGGGCCGCCACGCCCGACGGCTCGAAGGTGTTCTTCACCGACGAAACCCCGCTCACAAACAGTTCGGAGGACGACGGCGGTCTCTACGAATACGACTTCGACAGCGGCATGCTGACGGACCTGAGCCCAGACGGCAGCGGCGCGCCGGGCGTCGAGGGCGTGGTTGGCGCCAGCGAAGACGGCGCGAGTGTGTATTTCCTCGCAAGCGCCAGCCTAGCCGCTGGGGCCACCGCGGGCGCTGAGAACCTCTATCTGTCCCACGGGGGCGCCATTACGTTCATCGCTGCCCTGAGCAGGGAAGACGGTAGCGATTGGACGCAGGACTTCGAAGAACGAACGGCCCGGGTCACCCCCGACGGCAGCTATTTGGTTTTTATGTCGAAGGCGTCGCTGACCGGCTATGACAACCTCGATGCCAACACCGGCGCACCCGACACGGAGGTGTTCATCTATGAAGCGGGCGCCAACCGTCTCGTCTGCGCATCGTGCAATCCCAGTGGCGAGCGGCCGATTGGGCCGTCTGAGGTGCCCGCCGCCGAACCCACCGGCTACCTCCCGCGCTACATCTCCGAAGACGGTCAGCGTGTCTTCTTCGATAGCAAGGACTCGCTTCTACCGTCGGATACCAATGGCCAGCAGAATGTCTACGAGTATGAGAACGGAGCCGTCTACACGATCTCCCCCGGCACCAGCGAAGGCGCCTCCACGTTCGCCGACGCCAGCGCCAACGGCGATGACGCGTTCTTCACCACGCGCGCGCCATTGGTGGCGGAAGACCAGGATGAAAACTCCGACATGTACGACGCGCGGGTCGGCGGAGGCTTTCCCGCCGGCGTCTCTCCGGCGCCGTGCTCGGGGGAAGGGTGTCGGGGACCGCTGAGCGCGCCGCCGGTGCCGGTCGGCGTCGCTACCGAAACGTCCAGCGTCGCCGCGGAAGAATCCGCCGCCGCAGCACAGCCCCAGGCCCGGTCGAAATCGAAGACGCGCACGCACAAAGCCAAGACGGGGAGGCGGCATCGCAAAGCCAAGGCGCGGAGGTCTGGGCGGAGATCCAAGGCCGGTAGATCGGCTCGCCTAGGGGCTGGGAGGTCCGCTCGGAGGCCGGGTCGTGGAGGACGTGTGACGTGATCCTCCGCCGTCCATTCATGCAACTGCTGGGCCTATGCGTGGTGGTCGCCGGTTGCGCGACGATGCCCTCGTCGGCCTCCGCGTCGTTTGGCCTCCAGTCGTTCGAAGCATCGTTCAACCAGGCGCCTCTCGCGGGAATGGAACCTGGGGCGCCCGGGCCCCCCGATTTCCAGGCGGGGTCGCATCCCTATGAGTTCACCGCCAGCTTCGCACTCAATGCGACCACGAACTCGCAGGGCGAAACGGTTCCCGACGGATCGGTCAAGGACATCCAGTTCGAACTGCCACGCGGGGTGATCGGAAACCCCAAGGCGGTGCCACAGTGCCCAATGGTGGTATTCGAGAGCGGCGGCGAGCTGAGCAGCAAGTGTCCCGCCGATACTCAGATAGGCATGATGACGCTCGACACCCCGGGCAAAAACGCGACCGTGCCCCTCTTCAATCTGGTGCCACCCCCTGGCGTCGCCGCTCAGTTCGGAGCGGTCGGACTCACTCCTATAATCGTGGGCCTGACGCTCTCGAGCGCGGCCGGCTCCGGCATGACGGTGGGACTGCGCAACGTCTCCCAGGTGCTGCCCATCACCGCCGCCTCCATCACGCTCTGGGGGGTGCCCGCGGACCCGAGCCACGACCCGTTCCGCGGGAGTTGCCTGGGCTCGAATGGAACGTCGAGCGGAAGCTGCCCCAGCGGCGCTCCGGTCGAGCCCTTCCTGACGATGCCGAGCGCCTGCGCGGAACCGCTCACTACGACGATCTTGGTGGACTCGTGGGAAAGCCCGGACACACGTGTGGAAGAGTCTGCAAGGACCGACGGAGCCGGTGGCGCTCCCAGCGGCCTTTTGGGATGTGACAGGCTGGCCTTCGATCCCGCCATCGCGGTCCAACCGGAATCCGCCGCCGCCGACGCTCCAACCGGTCTATCCGTCGACGTGAGCATTCCCTACCAGAACGACCCTGAGGGATTGGCCGAGGCGAACCTGAAGGATGTCGCGATTGCGTTCCCTGTCGGCCTGTCGATCAATCCGGCCGCTGCCGGCGGCCTCGCCGGCTGCTCACCAGCCCAGATCGCGGTGGGCGAGGCATCCCAGCCCACTTGCCCAGATGCATCCATGGTCGGCACATTCGAAGTCGAAACACCGATCCTGTCGAAGGCCGTGCAGGGCTCCATCTACCTAGGTGAATCGGCCACCGACCCTTTCAGCGGCGTCGCGACCGTCTACCTCGCGGGCGAAGGGGACGGGGTGGAGCTCAAGATGTCCGGTCAGCTCAGCGCCCTCCCCGGCAGCGGCCAGCTCACGCTCACGCTGGACGACGCGCCCGAGCTGCCACTCAGCGGCTTGAAACTCGACATCTTCGGAGGACCCCGTGCGGTGATAGCCACCCCCGACGTTTGTGGGACCTTCACCACGACCACCGAACTTACCCCGTACTCGGCGCCGGAATCGGGTGGGCCCGCCACGTTGTCGAGCAGCTTTGCGATCGACGAAAACTGCGCCGGTGGGTTCGACCCCACGTTCGCGGGGGGATCGACAAGCCCGGTGGCGGGTCAGGGCACCGGCTTCGCGCTCCGGCTCGCTCGGGTCGATGGGCAGCAGTACATCCAGGGCCTCGCCGCGACTCTCCCTCCGGGCTTGCTGGCGAACATCGGCGCGGTTGCGCGATGCGGCGACGCCGAGGCTGCCGCGGGCACATGTCCGGCGTCGAGCGAAGTGGGAACCATCGCGGTCGGCGCGGGAGCCGGCTCGGACCCCTACTACCTGAATGGTCGGGTCTACCTCACCGGCCCATACGGGGGGGCGCCGTTCGGCATGTCGATGGTGATCCCGGCAGCGGCTGGCCCATTCGAGCTGGGGACGGTCGTGGTTCGCGGCGGGATTTCTGTGGATTTCTCCACGTCGAGCCTGACGATCGCCACGGACCCCTTTCCCGCCAGCCTCGAGGGTATCCCACTGCGAGTCAAAAACGTCGATCTCACCATCGATCGGCCTGGTTTCATGGTGAATCCGACCAACTGTGCACAGCAGACGATCGGCGGGACCGTGGACTCCGATGCGGGCACCAGCGTCGCCGTGTCGGCGCCGTTTCGGGTGGTTGGCTGCGCGAGGCTGCCGTTTGCGCCGAAGCTCGTTGCCTCGGCGGCGGCGCCTGCGTCGCGCAAAAACGGCGCCGGGGTGGACTTGGCGGTCACCTATCCGACAGGGGTGCAGGCGGATATGCGCTCGCTGGTGGTGGAACTGCCCAGAGAGCTGCGGGCGCGACTGACGACCATTCAGCAGACCTGCCTTGCCGAGAAGTTCAATAGGAACCCAGCGTCGTGTCCACCGGGTGCGCTCGTCGGGGTCGGCACGGTGCGTACCACGATTCTTCCCAGTCCGCTGACGGGTCCGATTTATCTGGTGAGCGGATCGGGCTTCTTGCCGCGCCTGGTCATGACGTTGCAGGGCGATGGAGTCACGGTCGAGTTTGGCGGTGCCTTCCATATCTCCAAGACGGGCGTCACGAGCGCCGTCTTCGATGCGATGCCGGATGTGCCGCTCTCCTCATTGAGCATCGACCTTCCCCGCGGACCGCACTCAGCGCTCGGCTCGACTACGAATATGTGTGCGCACAAGCCCGTCCTCGGCTACGTCTTCACCGGCTACAACGGCGCTCGGGTCAAGGGAACCACCAAGCTTGCCGTTCTCCACGGCTGCACACGTGAGCATCCGGCTGGCTCGCACAACGGCGGGGCGGGTATGGGAAGGGCTGATGGAGAGCATCACGATGTCGTGGGAGAGCGTCTCGATGTCGTGAGAGAACATCACGATGTCGTAGGAGAGCGTCACGATGTCGTGACATTTGCGCCGGTGCCCGCATTTCCGCGGCCGGCGGATGTTGGTTGTCTTTGGTCATAGGTGGGGGATGCGAACCAGCGACAATCGCAACGCAAGCCTGATGGTGGACCGCCAGGTCGAGGCGGGCCATGGTGGCAAGCTCGCGTATGTGGCCTCGGACGCGACGCTCACCTATGAGGAGCTGCGCCGGCAGGTCAACGGCATGGGCCATCTGTTGCGCGAGCTCGGGGTGCGCCGCGAGCAGCGCGTGCTGCTCGTGCTCGATGACACCACCGCATTCCCGATCGCATTTCTCGGCGCGATGCGAATCGGCGCGGTGCCGGTGCCCGTCGGCACGGTCGACAACCGCGAGGGCTTCCGGCACTACGTCGAGGACTCCTATGCCGAGGTCCTCGTGTGCGAGGCCGCCCGCCTGCCGGTCATCCAGAGCGCCGTGGCCGACCTCGAGGTTCGGTGTCTGGTGCGTGGCGGAGAGGACGCGGGTGGCGTCGGGCTCGCGGGCGCGCTGGCGGCGCAGGACGACGAGCTCGAGGCGGTCGCGGCCCACCCGGACGACGTGGCCTTCTGGCTCTACAGCTCGGGCTCGACGGGCAGGCCCAAGGGCGTCGTCCACCTCTATCGCGGCATCGAGCTCATCTGCGAGGCGTTCGCGCGCGGCGTGCTCGGAATCGGGGCAGAGGACACGATCCTCTCCACGTCAAAGCTCCACCACGCCTACGGGCTGGGCAACAGCCTCTTCTATCCGCTGCATCTGGGGGCCACGGCGATCCTGCTGGAGGGCCCTCCGAGCCCAGAGCTGCTGCTGGGCGCACTGCGCGAGCAGCGGCCGAGCGTCTTCTTCTCGGTGCCCGCGCTCTATTCGCTGCTCGCCGATGACCCCGACGGCGGGGACGCGTTCGACTCGGTGCGGCTGTGCTGCTCGGCCTCCGCACCGCTTCCGGTGAAGACCTCCGGCCTCTGGCGGGAGCGTTTTGGGATCGAGATCGTCGATGGAGTCGGCTCGACGGAGACGTTCACGTTCTGCTCGAACCGACCCGGCGAGGTCGTTCGTGGCACAGCGGGTCGTCCGGTGCCGGGGTACGAGTTGCGACTCCTCGACGAGGCGGAGACGGTGCTCGAGGGCCCTGCGGTGGGTTCGCTCGAGGTGCGGGGCGAGTCATGTGCCGCGGCCTACTGGCACCAACACGAGAAGACGAAGCTGGGCATGCGCGGGGAGTGGCTCAGGAGCGGCGATCGATTTGAACGGCGCGTGGATGGAACCTACGCATATGTGGGACGCGACGATGACATGGTCAAGGTCAGCGGCCTGTGGGTCTCGCCCGTGGACATCGAGGAGGCGTTGGCGGCGCATCCGGCGGTGGCCGAGGCCGGAGTCGTCGGTGTGAGCATCGACGACCACGTGCGCATCGCGGCGGTCGTCGTCTGCACGGAGGAGATCGGCGACGAGGAGGGGCTTGCGCACGAGCTGCGCGAGTGGTGCAGGGAGCGCATGCGCGACTATCAGTACCCCCACACCATCCGGTTCGTCGACGCGCTGCCGCGCACGCCCACCGGCAAGCTCCAGCGCTTCCAGCTGCGGGAGTCGATCGCACTGAAAGCGGGCGGTGGCGGTAGAGAGCTGGCCGCAGGGTCCAGGGATGAGCGGGAGGGCGGTGGGGCTCGAGTCGAGGGGTCTCGGGGGGAGGAGGCGGCTGGCGAGACGCTGGCGATCCGTCTCGCCGAGGTGCCCGAGGCAGAGCGCGAGAGCGCGATGCTCGAGCTCGTGTGCGCCGAGGTGGCGGCGGTCTTGGGGCACTCCTCGCCGCAGGCGATCGACAGGCGGCGGGCTTTCAAGGAGCTCGGCTTCGACTCGGTGGCGGCCGTTAGGTTGCGCAATCGGCTGAGTCTCGCCACGGGGCTGCGGCTGCCCTCCACGCTTGTCTTCGACCACCCCACGCCAGCGGCGGTCGCCCGGCATCTGCGACTGCGCGTCGAGGGGGTCGAGCATGACTCGGCAGGGGTCGCGCGGGCGGGCGTGGCGCGAAGGATGGCACGTACCAGCGATCCCATCGCGATTGTGGGGATGAGCTGCCGCTATCCCGGCGGGGTGCGCTCACCGGAGGACCTGTGGAACCTGCTGTCCACGGGCCGCGATGCGATCGGTGAGTTCCCGAGCGATCGGGGCTGGGATCTGGAGGCGCTCTACGACGCGGACCCCGACCACCTCGGTACCTCGTATGTGCGCGAGGGCGGCTTCCTCCACGACCTCGCGGACTTCGATGCGGACTTCTTCGGGATCGGCCCGCGCGAGGCGCTGGCGATCGACCCGCAACAGCGACTGTTGCTGGAAACGGCATGGGAGGCCTGCGAGCACGCGGGCATCGACCCGGAGTCCCTGCGCGGAACGGACACCGGCGTCTTCGTGGGCGTGATGTACCAGGACTATGGCTTTGCCGCCAGCGCTGGGGCACGGAGCATGGAGGTGGAGGGCAACGCCCTGGTCGGCTCGTCCGGCAGCGTGGCATCCGGTCGTGTGGCATATGTCTTCGGGCTGGAGGGGCCGGCGGTGTCGGTGGATACGGCATGTTCGTCGTCGCTGGTGGCTTTGCACATGGCATGCGGGGCGCTGTGTGCGGGGGAATGCTCGCTGGCGCTGGTGGGTGGAGTGGCGGCGATGGCGACGCCGGGCGTGTTCGTCGAGTTCAGCCGTCAACGTGGTCTGGCGCCAGATGGACGATGCAAGGCGTTTGCGGCGCACGCAGATGGTGTGGGCTGGGCGGAGGGAGCAGGGATGCTGCTGATGGAGCGCTTCTCCGAGGCGCGCCGGCTCGGTCATCGCGTGTTGGCGGTGGTGCGGGGTAGCGCAATGAATCAGGATGGTGCGAGCAACGGGTTGACGGCCCCCAACGGTCTTGCACAGCGGCGGTTGATCAGCCAGGCACTTGTGAACGCCGGTCTGTCCGCGGCCGACGTGGACGCGGTCGAGGCGCACGGGACGGGCACCGCGCTCGGCGATCCGATCGAGGCGCAGGCGCTGATCGCCGCCTACGGGCAGGGCCGGGAGCGCCCGTTGTGGCTGGGCTCGGTGAAGTCGAACATCGGTCACACTCAGGCCGCGGCGGGCGTTGCCGGGATCATCAAGATGGTGCAGGCGTTGCGCCACGGCGTGCTACCCAAGAGCCTGCACATCGGTGAGCCCTCCGGGGAGGTGGACTGGTCGGCGGGCGCGGTGTCGTTGCTGCAGGAGGCGGTGCCCTGGGAGAGTGACGAAGGCCGCCCACGACGTGCGGGTGTCTCCTCGTTCGGCGTGTCGGGCACCAACGCCCACGTGATCCTCGAGGAGGCACCCCAGGAGCTCGTGCATGGCATCGCCGAGGTGCACGGGCGCTCCGGCGGCGAGGTTGAGGGGACGCCACCGGTGGTGTCGGGGTCTCCTGTCTTGCCGTTCGTGGTCTCGGCGAAGAGTCCAACGGCTCTGGCGGCTCAGGCCGAGCATCTGGCCGTGCATTTGGAGAGTCATCCGGAGCTTGAGCCGTTGGCGGTCGCACGGACGCTGGCCCTGCATCGTGCGCGCTTCGCTGAGCGTGGCATCGTGCTCGCCGGGGACCGTGAGCGGCTGCTCGCGGGCTTGGGGGCGCTCGCTGCGGGTGAACCGGCGGGGAACGTCGTTCGGGGAGTCGCCACGAGGGAGGCCAAGGTCGCGTTCGTGTTCCCGGGGCAGGGGTCGCAGTGGGGGGGTATGGCGCTGAGGCTGTGGGAGCAGTCGCCGCCTTTTGGTGAGTGGATGGGTGCCTGTGAGGGGGCTCTTGCGCGGCATGTGAGTTGGTCGCTGCGTGAGGTGCTCGGCGGCGGGGAGGGGGTGCCCTCCCTGGATTGTGTTGATGTCGTGCAGCCGGCGCTGTTCGCGGTGATGGTGTCCCTGGCGGGCCTGTGGCGTGCATGCGGTGTGCATCCGGATGCGGTGGTGGGTCATTCTCAGGGGGAGATCGCGGCTGCGGTGGTGGCGAACGCGCTTTCGCTCGACGACGGGGCTCGTGTGGTGGCGTTGCGCAGTCGGGCGCTCTCCCGTCTCTCGGGCAAGGGTGGGATGGCGTCGGTCTCGCTTTCGCGGGGGGAGCTCGAAGGGGTTGCTCGAGAGACTTGGGGTGGAGGCTTCATTGGCGGCTGTGAATGGGCCGCGCTCGATGGTTCTCTCCGGTTCGCTCGAGGCACTGGGTGAGGTGGTGGACCACTGTCAGGCGAACGGCATTCGCGCGAGGACGATTGCTGTCGATTATGCCTCCCACTCGGCGCAGGTCGAGGCGATTCGCGATGAGCTGCTCGAGGCGCTGGCACCGATCGAGCCAGTGAAGAGCGAGATTCCGTTTTACTCCACTTTGACCGGCGAGCGGATCGAGACCGTTGAGCTCGGTCCTGAGTACTGGTATCGCGGCTTGCGGGAGACGGTCCTGTTCGAGGCCGCGACAGCCGCCGCGATCGGCCATGACACCGGCGTCTTCATCGAGGTGAGCCCGCACGCCGTATTGACGCCAGCGATTGCGGAAACGATCGAGACACACGCGGAGAACCCCGATCTCCTAGCGGTGGTGAGCTCGCTGCGTCGCGAGGAGGGGGGCCTCGAGCGTTTCGTGAGCTCGCTCAGCGAGGCTCATGCGCATGGTGTGGGGGTGGATTTCGAGGCCGTGCTGGGCGCGGGGACGGGCGCGGTGGATCTCCCCACCTACCCCTTCCAACGAAAGTTCTACTGGCTCTCGGGCTCGGCTGGTGGAGACAATGCGCGGGGTCTTGGCGAAAACTCTGTCGAGCATCCGCTGTTGGGCGCAAAGCTCGAGCTGCCAGATGGCCGGGGGTGGATTTTCACCGGGAGCTTCTCGCTGGAGCGCATGCCGTGGCTGGGGGATCACACGGTGATGGGTGCGGTGCTGGTCCCCGGCACCGGCTTTGTCGAGCTGGCGCTTGCCGCCGGCGCCGAGGTCGGCCTGGGAGCGGTCGAGGAGCTGACGTTGCGAGCGCCGCTTGCGCTCGGGGACCGGGGGGCGGTGCCGATCCAACTCTCGTTGAGCCAAGCCGACGATTGGGGGCGCCGCGAGATCGAGATCCATTCCCGTCCTGTGCAGGGTGAAACTGCCGAGGCGGATGGAGCATCCGGGTGGGTCTGTCACGCGAGCGGCACGCTCGCCGCGGCCGAGCCTGCGGGAGCGTGGGACCTGGCTGGGGCGCAGTGGCCGCCCGAGGGGGCCGATCCGGTGGAGCTCGAGGACCTCTACGAGCGCTTGGCGGACAGGGGACTCGCGTTCGGCCCCGCCTTCCAAGGGCTGCAGGCCGCATGGCGGCGGGGTGAGGAGCTCTTCGGCGAGGTTGAGCTGGACACCGATCAGCAGGAGCAGGCCAGGGGCTACGGTGCGCATCCGGCGCTGTTCGACGCGGCGCTGCATCTCGCCCAGATCGGGGATCGCGAAACCGAGCGCCCGCTCGAGTTGGCGTTCAACTTCTCGGGTGTGCATCTCCATCGGGGCGGCACGGCGGCCTGGCGGGTGGGGCTGACATTCGATCGAGGCGTGATCTCCGTACGGGCGGTCGATCAGTCAGGGGCGCCGGTGCTGGCGCTCGACTCGCTGCGCACGCGCCCGCTCGACCCCTCTGCGCTGCGGGCGGGAACTGAAAATGGGGATCCACCGTCGCGGCCGCCGACCGCGTTGGCACACCGGACCGATCGGGCCGGCGCGTCGCTGTCGCTGAAGCGACGCCTCGCGGCTGCCCCCGAGGCCGAGCGTATGCAGGTGCTGAGAGACCTGGCCCAAGCTCATGTGGCCGCTGTGCTCGGACATGACTCACCGGAGGCGGTCGATCCCCAGCAGGCCTTCAGGGATCTCGGCCTCGACTCGCTCGGTGCGATCGAGTTTCGCAACCGCCTGAGCCGGGCGACCGGGATGCGTCTACCCGCCACGCTGGCCTTCGACTATCCCAGCTGTGCAGCGGTGGCCGGCTATCTGCTGAGCGAGGCCACGGGCACGCAGCAGGCGCATGTCTCCGCGCCTGCGGTTGCACCGGTGTCCGCGGGCGAACCGGTGGCGATCGTGGGCATGAGCTGCCGTTATCCGGGGGGTGTGTGCTCGCCGGAGGATCTGTGGGAACTGGTGGCGGGCAGCGGCGATGCGATCGGGGGGTTCCCGACGGATCGTGGGTGGGATCTGGGTGCGCTCTTCGATCCCGACCCCGATCGCCGCGGGACGAGCTATGGGCTCGCGGGGGGGTTCCTGCGCGATGCCGCGGAGTTCGATCCCGAGTTCTTCGGAATCAGTCCCCGCGAGGCGCTGGCCATGGACCCCCAGCAGCGGTTGTTGTTGGAAGCCTCGTGGGAGGCGTTCGAGGATGCGGGTGTCGCCTCGGACTCCTTGCGGGGCAGCCGCACGGGTGTGTTCGCGGGATTGTCCTACCACGACTACGGGGTTGGGCTGGGTCGGGTGCCCGCGGATTTGGAGAGATATTTGGGGATTGGCGTGTCGGGGAGTGTCGCCTCGGGTCGGGTCGCTTACACGTTTGGGTTGGAGGGACCGGCGGTGACGGTGAACACGGCATGTTCCTCCTCGCTTGTGGCGTTGCATCTGGCGTGTGGGGCGCTGCGTGCGGGTGAGTGCTCGCTGGCGCTCGCCGCTGGCGTGACGGTGCTGGCGACGCCGGAGTTGTTCCTGGACATCTCGCGGCAGCGGGGGCTGGCGCGAGACGGTCGTTGCAAGTCGTTTGCGGACGCGGCCGACGGGACCGGCCTCTCCGAGGGTGTGGGTGTGGTGGTGTTGGAGCGCCTCTCGGATGCGCGGCGTAACGGCCACCGTGTGTTGGCGCTCGTGCGGGGCAGCGCGGTGAACCAGGACGGGGCGAGCAACGGGTTGACCGCGCCGAATGGTCCTTCCCAGCAGCGGGTGATTCGCCAGGCGCTCGCGAACGCGGGGATCTCAGCGGCCGACGTCGACGTGGTCGAGGGGCATGGCACGGGTACGGTGCTGGGCGACCCGATCGAGGCGCAGGCGTTGCTGGCGACGTATGGGCAGGGCCGTCCTGAGGATCGCCCGTTGTGGCTGGGGTCGATCAAGTCGAACTTGGGTCACCCACAGGCGGCGGCGGGTGTGGCGGGTGTGATCAAGATGGTCAAGGCGCTCGAGCACGGTCTGCTGCCCAGGACGCTGCACGTGGAGGAGCCTTCCAGCAAGGTCGATTGGGAGAGTGGCCGGGTGTCGCTGCTGACGGGGGAGGTGCCGTGGGGGCGTGATGGGCGGCCGCGCCGTGCGGCGGTCTCCTCGTTCGGGATCAGCGGCACGAACGCGCACGTGATCCTCGAGGAGTCGCCAACCGTTGGGTATCGCACGGCGACTGGGGGCGGCGCGGTGGTCGATGGCGTCGTGTCTGTGGCTGGTGGTGGGGATGCGATGCCTGCGGAGGGCGACGCCGCACCGGTGCCTGTGGCCAGTGGTGTGGGTGTGGGTGTGGTGGTGCCGTGGGTGGTGTCGGGTGTGGGTGGGGCTGGTTTGCGGGGTCAGGCTGCGCGGCTTGGGGAGTTTGTGCGTGGTGGGCCGGGGTTGGGTGTGGTGGATGTGGGGTGTTCGTTGGCGGGGCGTTCGGTGTTTGGGGATCGGGCGGTGGTGTTTGGTGGTGGGCGTGAGGAGTTGTTGTTGGGGTTGGGTGCTTTGGCGGGTGGTGAGTCTGTGGCCGGTGTGGTGCGGGGTGTGGCTGGGAGTGGGCGTGGTGTCGCGTTTGTCTTTCCTGGCCAGGGTTCGCAGTGGGTGGGGATGGCGGTGGAGTTGTTGGATTCTTCGCCGGTTTTCGCTGAGCAGATGGGTCGTTGTGAGGAAGTGTTTGGGGAGTTTGTGGATTGGTCGCTTGAGGGTGTGTTGCGTGGGGCGGTGGGTGAGCCGGGGTTTGATCGGATCGAGGTGCTGCAGCCGGTGTTGTTCGCGGTGATGGTGTCGTTGGCGGGGTTGTGGGGGGCGTGTGGGGTGCGGCCGGTGGCGGTGGTCGGTCACTCGCAGGGGGAGATCGCGGCGGCGTGTGTGGCAGGTGGGCTCTCTTTGCGGGATGCGGCGCGGGCGGTTGTGTTGCGTAGCCGGATGTTGGCTGGGTTGGCTGGGCGGGGTGGAATCGTCTCGTTGGCGTTGTCGGTCGATGAGTTGATGGTTCGTCTTGAGCGTTGGGGTGTGTCGTTGGCGGCGGTGAATGGGCCGGGTTCGGTGACGGTGGCTGGTGAGCGGGAGGCGTTGGAGGTGGTGTTGGAGGAGTGTGTGGCTGAGGGCGTGCGGGCGCGGTTGGTGGGGGAGACGGTCGCCTCGCACTCGGTGTATGTGGAGCCGTTGCGCGAGGAGTTGTTGGGTCTCCTCGCGGATCTCCGTCCATGTTCGGGTGAGGTGCCGTTCTATTCGACGGTGACCGGCGGCTTGTTCGATATGGCGGGTTTGGATGCGGAGTACTGGTATCGCAATTTGCGTGAGCCGGTGCAGTTTGAGCGGGCGACGCGCGCTGTGTTGGCGGCTGGTGTGGGGGCGTTTGTGGAGGTCAGTCCGCATCCGGTGCTGACGGTCGGGGTGCAGGAGACCGTAGAGAGCCCGGCTGGTCCTGGTCCTGGTGCTGCTGGGGACGGTGCCGCCGATGCTTTCGCCGACCCCGCCACGAGCTCCGCCGCGGAAGCCGGTGCCGCCGTCTGGGATCGCGGTGTGGTGGTCGTGGGTTCGTTGCGCCGGGGGGAGGGTGGTCTCGAGCGGTTCTTGCGGTCGGTGGGGGAGTTGTGGGTTGCCGGCGGGGGTGTGGATTGGGGTGGTGTGTTCAGGGGGTCGGGTGGTGTGCGGGTGGGGTTGCCGTCGTATGCGTTTCAGCGGGAGCGGTTCTGGCTTGCTGTTGGGGGGGGTGTTGGGGATGTGTCGGCTTTGGGCCAATCGGCGGCGGGGCATCCCTTGTTGGGTGCTGTGGTGGGGTTGGCTGATGGTGGGTGTGTGTTCACGGGCCGCTTGTCGCTTGAGAGCGATCCGTGGCTAGCGGATCATGCGGTGTCGGGTGTGGTGTTGTTGGCGGGTACCGGGTTTGTGGAGCTTGTGTTGCATGCGGGTGTGCGGGTGGGGTGTCCGGTGGTGCGGGAGTTGACGTTGGAGGCTCCGTTGGTGTTGGGCGAGGGGGTTGGGGTGCAGGTCCAGGTCGTGGTGGGGGACCCCGGGGAGGATGGTGAGCGGATGGTCAGTGTGTATTCGCGTGTGGAGGGCGCCGGTGGTGGGCTGGACGGGGAGTCAGATGGTGGCGTTGTGAGTGGTGGGGGGGGTTGGGCGCGGCACGCGGGTGGTGTGCTTGTGTCGGGGGAGCTTGATGGGGTGGGGTCTGGTGAGGTGGTGGGTGGGGAGTGGGGCGCGTTGGATGCGCGGGCGGTGGAGTTGGGGGGTGTTTGGCCGCCGGCGGGTGTTGAGGTGGTCGAGGTCGGTGATGTGTATGAGCGTCTGGCTGATATGGGGTTGGAGTACGGTCCGGCGTTTCAGGGTTTGAGGGCGGCGTGGCGGCGGGGGGAGGAGGTTTTCGCGGAGGTCGCTTTGGGGGAGGGGCAGGCGGGGGAGGCGGGGTCTTATGGTTTGCATCCGGCGTTGTTTGATAGTGCTCTGCATGCTTGGGCGGTGGGGTTGTTGGGGGAGGGGGCCCCTCGTGAGGAGGGTGGCGCTGGTGTCAGGTTGCCGTTTGTGTGGGGTGGGGTGCGGTTGGGTGCTGTGGGTGCGTCGTCGTTGCGGGTGTGTGTCTCGCCGGCGAAAGGGGGTGGGTTGTCGGGTGATGGTGGCTTGTCGTTGGTGGCGGTGGATGAGGGTGGTGGGTTGGTGGTGTCGGTGGGGTCGTTGGTGGCGCGTGAGGTCGCGCCGGAGCAGCTCCGTGGTGTTGGTGTTGGTGTTGGTGGGGGTGGGGATTCGTTGTTCGTGGTGGATTGGGTGCCGGTCGAGGTGGGTACCGAGGCGGGCGTCGAGGTCGGCAGCGGGGAGGACGCGGACACGGCAGGGGTGTTCATGGACGCCGGGTCCCTGAGCAGAGCTCTAGCAGAGGGTGTGGACTTGCCGGGGGTCGTGGTTTTGGACGTGACCCATGAAGGTGAGGGTGAGGGGGATGTGTGTGGGGGTTTGCCTGGGGTGGTGCGGGGTGTGCTTGGTGGGGTGTTGGGTGTGTTGCAGGGGTGGTTGGGGGATGAGCGGTTGGGGGATGAGCGGTTGGTGGGTTCGCGTTTGGTTGTTTTGACGAGGGGTGCTGTGGCTGTGGGGGCTGGTGATGGTGTGGATGGTTTGGGTGGGGCGGGTGTGTGGGGGTTGGTGCGTTCGGCGCAGGCGGAGTGTCCGGGGAGGGTGTGGCTGGTCGATGTTGATGGGGAGGAGGCTTCGCGTGCGGTGCTTGCGGGGGTGTTGGGGGGTGGTGTGGGGGAGCCGCAGTTGGTGGTGCGGGGTGGTGTGGTTTTGGCGCCGCGTTTGGTGCGTGTTGGGGGGTTGGCTGGTGGTGGGCGGGCTGGGGCTGGGTTGGCTGGTGCTGGTGGTGCTGGTGGTGGTGTGTTGGGTGTGCCGGTGGGTGTTGGGGGTTGGCGTTTGGTGGCTGGTGGTGGGGGTTCGTTGGAGGATTTGGGGTTGGTGGGTGCGCCGGAGGTGTTGGGGGAGCTTGGGGTTGGTGAGGTGCGTGTGGGGGTGCGTGCGGCGGGGTTGAATTTTCGGGATGTGTTGATTGCGTTGGGGATGTATCCGGGTGTGGCGATGGTGGGTGGTGAGGGTGCGGGTGTGGTGTTGGAGGTGGGGGCGGGTGTGGAGGGGTTGTGTGTGGGGGATCGGGTGATGGGGGTGTTGCCTGGTGGGTTTGGGCCGGTGTCGGTGACGGATCATCGTTTGGTTGTGCGGGTGCCGGAGGGTTGGTCGTTTGTGCAGGCGGCGTCGGTTCCGACGGTGTTCTTGACGGCGTATTACGCGCTGGTGGATCTCGCTGGGTTGGCGGGGGGGGAGCGGGTGTTGGTGCATGCTGCGGCTGGTGGGGTGGGGATGGCGGCTGTGCAGTTGGCGGGGGTGTTGGGCGCGGAGGTGTTCGGGACGGCGAGTGAGGGGAAGTGGGGGGCGCTGGGGGGGCTGGGGTTGGATGGGGCGCATATTGCGTCCTCGCGCACGCTTGGGTTCGGGGAGCGGTTTCTCGCGGGGACTGGGGGTGGGGGTGTGGATGTGGTGTTGAACTCGTTGGCGGGCGAGTTCGTGGATACCTCGCTTGGGTTGCTTCCTCGGGGTGGGCGGTTTATCGAGATGGGCAAGACCGATGTTCGTGACCCGGAGGGGGTCGCCGAGCAGCATCCGGGGGTGGTGTATCGGGCGTTTGAGTTGGGTGAGGCGGGCCCGGAGCGTATTCAGGGGATGCTTGGGGAGCTGGTGGGTTTGTTTGAGCGGGGTGAGCTTGGGTTGTTGCCGGTGCGGGTGTGGGATGTGCGTCGTGCGCGTGAGGCGTTTCGGTTTATGAGCCAGGCGCGTCATGTCGGGAAGATCGTGTTGACGTTGCCGCGGGTGCTGGATCCTGGGCGCTCGGTGTTGGTGACGGGTGGTACGGGTGTACTGGGTGGGCTGGTAGCACGGCATTTGGTGGTTGAGCATGGGGCGCGGAGTGTGGTGTTGGCGAGCCGGCGGGGCCTGGGGGCGCCGGGTGCGGGGGAGTTGCGGAGCGAGTTGGAGGGGTTGGGTGCGCGGGTGAGTGTGGTGGCGTGTGATGTGAGCGATCGCGGGCAGGTGCAGGAGCTGCTTGAGGGGGTGCCGGGGGAGTTTCCGTTGGGCGCGGTCGTGCACGCGGCGGGCGCGCTTGATGATGGTGTGATCGGGTCGCTTTCGCCGGAGCGTCTGGATGGTGTGTTGGCGGCGAAGGCGGACGCGGCGTGGTATCTGCACGAGCTGACGAGCGGGATGGATTTGGATGCGTTCGTGTTGTTCTCCTCGGCGGCGGGGACGATGGGCTCTCCGGGGCAGGGTAGTTATGCGGCAGCGAACGCGTTTCTGGATGCTCTCGCGGGCTACCGGTGTGCGCGGGGTTTGGCGGGCACCTCGATCGCTTGGGGGTTGTGGGAGCAGGAGAGCGAGCTCTCCTCTAGCTTGGGAGAGAAGGGTGTGGCGCGTCTGGCGCGTGCTGGTGTGCTGGGGCTCTCGGATGGGGAAGGGCTGGCGTTGTTCGACCGGGCGTGCGCCTCGGGTGAGGCTTTGCTGTTGGGGGTACGTCTAGATACCGCGGTGATTCGTGGGCAGGCTGGGGCGGGTGTCCTGCCGCCGTTGTTGCGCAGTCTCGTGCGCTCTGCTCTGGCGCGGCGCGCGGCGCGGGGTGGTGGTCTGCTCGCTCGTCGTTTGGCGGAGGTGAGCGAGGCCGAGCGCGGGGGCATCGTGCTCGACCTAGTGCGCGGGGAAGCCGCGGTCGTGCTCGGGCACGCGGGTGGCCAGGCGGTCGCGCCTGACCGGGCGTTCAAGGATCTCGGGTTCGATTCTCTGACCGCGGTCGAGCTGCGTAACCGTCTGAATACCGCGACCGGGCTGCGTCTACCCGCCACGCTCGTGTTCGATCATCCGACGCCTGCGGCGGCTGCCGAGTTCTTGTTGGGGGAGGTGGTGGGCGCTCGGCGCCCGGGTTCGGCTGTTGTCTTGGCCCGCCGGCCAGCCGAGGAGCCGGTAGCGATTGTAGGGATGAGCTGCCGTTATCCGGGTGAGGCGAGCTCTCCGGAGGCGCTGTGGGAACTGTTGGAGCGAGGCGGGGACGGGATCTCTCCGTTCCCGGCGGATCGTGGGTGGGATCTGGAGGGCTTGTATGACCCTGACCCGGATCATCCCGGGAGTAGCTATGGCCGCGAGGGTGGGTTCCTGTTCGACGCGGCCGAGTTCGACGCTGGTTTCTTCGGGATCAGTCCGCGGGAGGCGTTGGGGATGGATCCTCAGCAGCGGCTGCTGCTTGAAGCGTCCTGGGAAGCGCTCGAGGATGCTCGTATCGACCCGGCGGCGCTGAAGGGAACCGAGACGGGTGTGTTCGCGGGGGTGATACGCGGTGATTATGGGGGTGTGTCGGGGTCGGTGCCGGGGGCTTTGGAAGGGTTTGGTTTGACGGGTCTTTCTGCGAGTGTCGCGTCGGGTCGTGTGGCGTATACGTTGGGTTTGGAGGGCCCGGCGGTGTCGGTGGACACGGCGTGCTCCTCTTCGCTGGTGGCGTTGCATCTGGCGTGCGGGGCGCTGCGCGGGGGTGAGTGCTCGCTCGCGTTGGCGGGTGGTGTGACGGTGATCGCTTCTCCGGAGGTGTTCGTCTTGATGTCGCGCCAGCGTGGGTTGGCGGTGGATGGGCGGTGCAAGTCTTTCGCGGACGCGGCTGATGGCGCGGGGTTCAGCGAGGGTGTCGGTGTCTTGGTGTTGGAGCGTCTCTCTGACGCGCGGCGTAACGGTCATCGGGTGTTGGCGGTGGTGCGGGGCAGCGCGGTGAACCAGGATGGCGCGAGTAATGGGTTGACCGCGCCGAATGGTCCTTCTCAGCAGCGTGTGATCCGTCAGGCGCTCGCGAACGCGGGTGTCTCGGCGGCTGATGTGGATGTGGTAGAGGGGCATGGGACGGGCACGGTGTTGGGTGACCCGATCGAGGCGCAGGCGTTGCTGGCGACCTACGGGCAGGGCCGCCCGGAGGGTCGCCCGCTGTGGCTGGGGTCGATCAAGTCGAACCTGGGTCACCCCCAGGCCGCGGCCGGTGTGGCTGGTGTGATCAAGATCGTCAAGGCGCTTGAGCACAATCTGCTCCCCAGGACGTTGCACGTGGATGAGCCCTCGAGCAAGGTGGATTGGGGTGAGGGCCGGGTATCGCTGCTGACAGAAGAGGTGCCTTGGGAGGCGAACGTTAGGCCGCGCCGCGCGGGGGTCTCTTCGTTCGGGATCAGCGGCACGAACGCGCACGTGATCCTCGAAGAGCCCCCAGCGGCTGAGAGTGCCCCGGTGGCTGTTGCCGTGCCGGCTGGAGGGGATGGCGACGCGCTGGTTCCTGTGGCTGGTGGTGTGGGTGTGGGTGTGGGTGGTGTGGTGCCGTGGGTGGTGTCGGGTAGGGGTGGGGAGGGTTTGGGGGGTCAGGCTGCGCGGCTTGGGGAGTTTCTTCGGGATCGGCCGGGGTTGGGTGTGTTGGATGTGGGGTGTTCGTTGGTGGGGCGGTCGGTGTTTGGGGATCGGGCGGTGGTGTTGGGTGGGGGTCGTGAGGAGTTGTTGGGGGGGTTGGGTGCTATTGCGGAGGGTGGGTCTGTGGCGGGTGTGGCGGGTGTGGGGGGTGTGGGGGGTGTGGTGCGGGGTGTGGCTGGTGGTGAGCGGGGTGTGGTGTTTGTGTTTCCGGGTCAGGGTGCGCAGTGGGTGGGGATGGCGGTGGAGTTGTTGGAGTGTTCGCCTGTGTTTGGGGAGTGGGTGGGTCGGTGTGAGGAGGCGTTGGGTGGTTTGGTGGGCTGGTCGCTTGGGGGTGTGTTGCGGGGTGATGTGGGTGAGCCGGGGTTGGATGGGGTGGATGTGTTGCAGCCGGTGTTGTGGGGGGTGATGGTCTCGTTGGCGGGGCTGTGGGGGGCGTGTGGGGTGCGTCCGGTGGGGGTGGTTGGGCATTCGCAGGGGGAGATCGCGGCGGTGTGTGTGGCGGGTGGGTTGTCTTTGGAGGATGGGGCGCGGGTGGTGGTGTCGCGTAGCCGGGCGTTGGTTGGGTTGTGTGGGCGCGGTGGGATGGTGTCGGTTGCGCTGGGTGTTGGGGAGGTCGGGGGTTGGCTTGAGGGTTGGGGTGGCCGGGTTGGTGTGGCGGCTGTGAATGGCCCGGGTTCGGTGGTGGTGTCGGGTGATGTGGAGGCGTTGGAGGGGTTGCTCGGAGAGTTTGAGGGTGGGGGTGTGAGGGCGCGGTGGATCGGCGTTGATTATGCGGCGCATTCGGCGCATGTGGAGGAGGTGCGGGGCGAGTTGTTGGCGGGGTGTGAGGCGATCGAGCCGTGTTCTGGGGATGTGCCGTTTTATTCGGCGGTGACGGGTGGCGTGTTGGATATGGCGGGGTTGGATGGGGAGTATTGGTATCGGAATTTGCGTGAGCCGGTGTTGTTTGAGGGGGCGACGCGCGCGGTGTTGGCGGCTGGTGTGGGGGCGCTGGTGGAGGTCAGTCCGCATCCGGTGTTGACGGTCGGGGTCCAGGAAACGATCGAGGCCGCCGCGGCGATGGAGGGTGCTGAGGACGCGGGGAGCGCGGAGGACGCGGGGGGTGTGGTGGTGGTTGGTTCGTTGCGTCGGGGTGAGGGTGGTTTGGGGCGGTTTTTGCGGTCGGTGGGGGAGTTGTGGGTTGCTGGTGGGGGTGTGGATTGGGGGCGCGTGTTCGCGGGGTCGGGTGGTGTGTGTGTGGGGTTGCCGTCGTATGCGTTTCAGCGCGAGCGCTACTGGCTTGCTGCTGGGGCTGGTGTGGGGGACATGGCGTCGGTTGGGCAGGTATCGGCTGGGCACCCGTTGTTGGGCGCCGCGGTCGGGTTGGCCGGGGGCGGGGGGTGTCTGTTCACGGGCCGGTTGTCGCTCGAGAGCCATCCGTGGCTAGCGGATCACGCGGTATCGGGTGTGGTGCTGCTGGCAGGTACTGGGTTCTTGGAGCTTGTGTTGCACGCCGGCGGGCGGGTTGGGTGGCCGGTGGTGCGGGAGTTGATGTTGGAGGCACCGTTGGTGCTGGCGGAGGGTGTTGGGGTCCAGGTCCAGGTTCTGGTAGGGGAGCCCGGGGAGGACGGTGAGCGCCCCGTCGATGTGTACTCGCGGGTGGAGCACGCCGGCGGGGCGGTGAACGGCGCGCTGGAGGGCGAGCCAGACAGGAGCATGGATGGGGAGGGAGGCTGGACGCGGCACGCGAGCGGGATGCTCGCCCCGGAGCTCGATCGCGCGGGGCCCGGTGGTGTGAGCGGTGAGTGGGGAGCGCTGGATACGCGGGCGGTGGAGCTGGCGGGCTCCTGGCCGCCGCCGGGCGCCGAGGCGCTCGCGGTCGATGACGCCTACGAGCGCCTGGCCGACATGGGCCTGGAGTACGGCCCCGCTTTCCAAGGCCTGAGAGCGGCATGGCGCCGCGGCGCGGAGATCTTCGTGGAGGTCGCCTTGGACGAGCACCAGGCCGAGCAGGCCGGGTCTTACGCTCTGCATCCAGCGCTACTCGACAGCGCGCTGCACGCCCCCGCGCTCCTCAACGACACCCCCAACCACGCCGCCGAGGACGCGAGCGGCCACGCCGCCGTCAAGCTGCCGTTCGCGTGGAACGGGGTACGACTAGGCGCCACGGGCGCCTCCTCGCTACGGGTCTGTGTCTCCCCGGCGGACCGGGGCAGCGAGTCCTCGATCGATGGCGCGCTCTCGCTCCTAGCCCTTGACGAGCACGGCGAGCTCGTAGCGTCAGTCGATTCCCTCCAAGCACGCGAGGTCTCCCCCGCGCAGCTACGGGCGACCACCGGACCCACGGATTCGCTGTTCGCCCTGGACTGGGTCCCAGTCGAGGCAGACAGCAGCCAGGACACGGACACGACGGCGGTATTCATGGACGCCGAATCCCTCAGCAACGCGCTGGGAGCAGAAACAGAGCTACCGGGCATCGTCGTCCTAGACCTATCTCGTGAGAGAGCGGACACCGCAGGGGAGACATCCGACGGCGATGATTGCGAACGCGAGGGACTGCCCGCGGCAGCACGGGGCGCGCTCGCCAGCGCGCTCGACGTACTGCAGAGGTGGCTCGCCGACGAGCGGCTCGCGAGCTCACGGCTGGTCCTCCTCACCCAAGACGCAGTAGCCGCCAGGGCCAGCGACAGCGTGAGCGCACTCGCGGACGCCGCCGTATGGGGACTAGCCCGCTCAGCACAATCAGAGAACCCAGGCCGAATATGGCTCATCGACATCGACAAAGAAGACACCACACGCGCAACACTCCCCCAAGCACTCACACACGAACAAGAGCCACAATTAGCGATCCGCCAAGGCGAACTCCTCGCACCACGACTGGCACGGGCGTCTGTGGGTGGGGTGGGTGTTGTGGGGGGGGTGTTTGATCCTGGGCGGTCGGTGTTGGTGACGGGTGGTACGGGTGTGTTGGGTGGTTTGGTGGCGCGGCATTTGGTGGTTGAGCATGGTGTGCGTAGTGTGGTGTTGGTGAGCCGGAGGGGGATTGAGGCGCCGGGTGCGGCGGGGTTGCGCAGTGAGTTGGAGGGGTTGGGTGCGCGGGTGGGTGTGGTGGCGTGTGATGTGGGTGATCGCTCACAGGTGGAGGGGCTGCTGGAGGGTGTGCCGGGGGAGTTTCCGTTGGGTGGGGTTGTGCATGCGGCGGGGGCGCTCGATGATGGCGTGATCGGTTCGCTCTCGCCGGAGCGTCTGGATGGTGTGTTGGGCGCGAAGGCGGACGCGGCGTGGTATTTGCATGAGTTGACCGCGGGGATGGATTTGGGGGCGTTTGTGTTGTTTTCTTCGGCTGCGGCGACGGTGGGTTCTGCGGGGCAGGGTAACTATGCGGCGGCGAATGCGTTTTTGGATGCGCTTGCGGCTTATCGGCGTGCGCGGGGGTTGGCGGGTACGTCGATCGCGTGGGGTTGGTGGGGGCAGGTGAGCGAGTTGACGGGTGGGTTGGGTGAGGTGGATTTGTCGAGGTTCAGGCGGCAGGGTGCGCTTCCGTTCTCGAGTGGTGAGGGTCTTGAGTTGTTCGATCTCGCGTTGGGTGTGGGTCGTGCGCAGTTGGTTCCGATTCGTTTGGATGTGGCGGCGTTGCGTGTTGCGGCTAGGGCTGGGGAGTTGCCGGTGTTGTTTGGTGGTGTGGTGCGGGTTCCTGCGCGTCGTGGTGGTGGGGGGTCGTTGGTGGGGCGTTTGGCTGGTGTGCCGGAGGGTGAGCGGGAGGGTGTGGTGTTGGAGTTGGTGCGGGGTGAGGTCGCGGGTGTGTTGGGGCATGCTTCGGTGCGGGCGGTGGATGCTCAGCGTGCGTTCAAGGATCTCGGGTTCGATTCGCTGACCGCGGTCGAGTTGCGCAACCGTTTGAACGCGGCCACCGGGTTACGGTTGCCGGCCACCCTCGTATTCGACCACCCCACACCCACAGCCGTCGCCCACTTCCTATTACATGAGGTTGTGGGCACTCAGCGCGGGGATTTGGCTGCTGCGTGGGCCGGTCGGCCGGTCGATGAGCCGGTCGCCGTCGTGGGCATGAGTTGCAGGTTCCCCGGGGGTGTGGGTTCGCCCGAGGAGTTGTGGGAACTGGTGGCAAGTGGTGGCGATGCGATCGGTGGGTTCCCGGCTGATCGTGGGTGGGATCTGGACGGTCTCTTCAACCCGAATCCCGATCATTTCGGGACCAGCTATACGTGTAAGGGCGGGTTCCTCTACGACGCCGCTGAGTTCGATGCCGAGTTCTTCGGGATCAGTCCGCGTGAGGCGTTGGCGATGGATCCTCAGCAGAGGCTGTTGTTGGAAGTGAGCTGGGAGGCGTTGGAGAATGCGGGGG
This sequence comes from uncultured Solirubrobacterales bacterium, assembly GCA_963771915.1. Lineage (GTDB taxonomy): Bacteria > Actinomycetota > Thermoleophilia > Solirubrobacterales > Solirubrobacteraceae > Palsa-744. The sequence continues at coordinate 2,672,717 of CAVYVD010000001.1, forward strand.
TGGATCCTGGTGTGTTGGGCGGCAGTCGTACAGGGGTATTCGCGGGGGTTATGCGCAGCGATTATGGAGTTACATCGGGTTCGGCGCCAGAGGATTTGGAGGGGTATATAGGTACAGGTATGTCTGGAAGCATTGCCTCGGGTCGTGTGGCGTACGCATTGGGTTTGGAGGGCCCGGCGGTGTCGGTGGATACGGCGTGCTCCTCCTCGCTGGTGGCTATGCATCTGGCGTGTGGAGCGCTGCGTACAGGCGAGTGCTCGCTGGCGCTGGCCGGCGGTGTGACAGTGCTCGCCCTCCCGCGGCTCTTCGTGGAGCTCTCGCGGCAGCATGGCCTGGCGGTGGATGGGCGGTGCAAGTCCTTTGCGGATGCTGCTGATGGCGCTGGGTTCAGCGAGGGTGTGGGATTGCTCGTGTTGGAGCGTCTCTCCGACGCGGAGCGTAATGGCCATCGGGTGTTGGCGGTGGTGCGGGGCAGCGCCGTGAACCAGGACGGGGCGAGCAATGGGTTGACCGCGCCGAATGGGCCTTCCCAGCAGCGGGTGATCCGCCAGGCGCTGGCGAGCGCGGGTGTCTCGGCGGCCGATGTGGATGTGGTGGAGGGGCATGGAACGGGCACGGTGTTGGGCGATCCGATCGAGGCGCAGGCGTTGCTGGCGACGTATGGGCAGGGCCGCCCGGAGGACCGCCCTTTGTGGCTGGGATCGGTCAAGTCGAACCTGGGTCACGCGCAGGCGGCGGCAGGTGTGGCGGGTGTGATCAAGATGGTCAAGGCGCTGGAGCATGGGGTGTTGCCACGGACGTTGCACGTGGATGAGCCTTCGAGCCAGGTGGATTGGGGCAGCGGCCGGGTTTCGCTGTTGACGGGGGAGGTGCCGTGGGAGGCGAACGGCAGGCCGCGCCGCGCGGGGGTGTCGTCGTTCGGGATGAGTGGCACGAACGCGCATGTGATCCTGGAGGAGCCCCCGGGGGTCGATGGCTCTGCGTCGGTCGTTGTCGTGCCGGCTGAGGGCGTGTCGGGTGATGACAGCGTATCGGTGGCGGTCCAGGGCGTCGCTGGGGCTGGCGTTCCCGCGGTGGGCGTGGCGGGTGGTGTGGGTGTGGGTGGTGTGGTGCCGTGGGTGGTGTCGGGTAGGGGTGTGGGTGGTTTGCGGGGGCAGGCCGTGCGGCTGGAGGAATTTCTCCGGGACAGGCCGGAGTTGGGTGTGTTGGATGTGGGGTGTTCGTTGGCGGGGCGGTCGGTGTTTGGGGATCGGGCGGTGGTGTTGGGTGGAGGTCGTGAGGAGTTGTTGGGGGGGCTGGGTGCTGTGGCGGGCGGGGAGTCTGCGGTGGGAGTGGTGCAGGGTGTGGCTGGTGGTGAGCGGGGTGTGGTGTTTGTCTTTCCGGGTCAGGGTTCGCAGTGGGTGGGTATGGCGGTGGAGCTGTTGGATTCCTCGCCCGTGTTCGCTGAGTGGATGGGTCGCTGTGGTGAGGTGCTTGGGGGGCTGGCGGGTTGGTCGTTAGAGGGTGTGCTGCGGGGTGTGGGGGATGAGCCGGAGTTGGATCGGGTGGATGTGGTGCAGCCTGTGTTGTTTGCCGTGATGGTGTCGTTGGCGGGGTTGTGGGGGGCGTGTGGGGTGCGTCCGGTGGGGGTGGTTGGGCATTCGCAGGGGGAGATCGCGGCGGTGTGTGTGGCGGGGGGTTTGTCGTTGGAGGACGCGGCGCGGGTGGTGGTGTCGCGTAGCCGGGCGTTGGTTGGGTTGGCTGGGCGGGGTGGGATGGTGTCGGTTGCGTTGGGTGTTGGGGAGGTCGGGGGTTGGCTTGAGGGTTGGGGTGGCCGGGTTGGTGTGGCGGCTGTGAATGGGCCGGGTTCGGTGGTGGTGTCGGGTGATGTGGAGGCGTTGGAGGGTTTGCTCAAAGAGTTTGAGGGTGGGGGTGTGCGGGCGCGGTGGATCGGGGTGGACTATGCGGCGCATTCGGCGCACGTGGAGGAGATTCGGGGGGAGTTGTTGGAGGGGTGTGAGGGGATCGAGCCGTGTTCTGGGGATGTGCCGTTTTATTCGGCGGTGACGGGTGGGTTGTTGGATATGGAGGGTTTGGATGGTGAGTATTGGTATCGGAATTTGCGTGAGACGGTGCAGTTTGAGCGGGCAACGCGCGCGGTGTTGGCCGCTGGTGCGGGGGCGTTCGTGGAGGTCAGTCCGCATCCGGTGTTGACGGTCGGGGTCCAGGAAACGATCGAGGCCGCCGCGGCGATGGAGGGTGCTGAGGACGCGGGGAGCGCGGAGGACGCGGGGGGTGTGGTGGTGGTTGGTTCGTTGCGTCGGGGTGAGGGTGGTTTGGGGCGGTTTTTGCGGTCGGTGGGGGAGTTGTGGGTTGCTGGTGGGGGTGTGGATTGGGGGCGCGTGTTCGCGGGGTCGGGTGGTGTGTGTGTGGGGTTGCCGTCGTATGCGTTTCAGCGCGAGCGCTACTGGCTTGCTGCTGGGGCTGGTGTGGGGGACATGGCGTCGGTTGGGCAGGTATCGGCTGGGCACCCGTTGTTGGGCGCCGCGGTTGGGTTGGCCGGGGGCGGGGGGTGTCTGTTCACGGGCCGCCTCTCGCTTGAGAGCGACCCGTGGCTAGCCGATCACGCGGTGTTGGGTGTGGTGTTGCTGGCGGGCACTGGGTTCTTGGAGCTCGTTCTGCATGCTGGTGCACGGGTGGGGTGCCCGGTGGTGCGGGAGTTGACGTTGCAGGCCCCGTTGGTGCTGCCCGAGGGGGGTGGGGTGCAGGTCCAGGTCGTGGTTGGGGACCCGGGGGAGGATGGTGAGCGACCGGTGGGCGTGTATTCGCGTGTGGAGGGCACTGGCGGGCTGGATGGTGAGTCAGACGGCGGCGTGGGCGGTGAGGGAGGCTGGACGCGGCACGCTAGCGGCGTGCTCGCCTGTGAGGAGGATTGGGCGCTGGATACGCGGGCGGTGGAACTGGCGGGCTCGTGGCCGCCGCCGGGTGCCGAGGCGATCGCGGTCGATGACGCCTATGAGCGCCTGGCTGATATGGGCCTGGAGTATGGCCCCGCCTTCCAGGGTCTGAAGGCCGCGTGGCGGCGCGGGGCAGAGGTCTTCGCGGAGGTCGCCCTGGGAGAGGGGCAGGCGGGGAAGGCCGAGGCGTTTGGTGTGCACCCAGCGCTGTTCGATAGCGCATTGCATGCGTCGGCGCTGGGGCTGCTAGACGAGGGGAACCCGGGCGAGGGTGGTGGGGGTATTAGGTTGCCGTTTGCGTGGGGCGGAGTGCGGCTGGGTGCCGCGGGCGCCTCGTCGCTGCGGGTCTGTGTCTCGCCGGTGGACGGGGGTAACGAGTCCTCGGCCAAGGGCGCCCTTTCGTTGGTGGCGGTGGATGAGGGTGGTGGGTTGGTGGTGTCGGTTACGTCGCTGGTGGCGCGCGAGGTCGCGCCGGAGCAGCTCCGTGGCGCTGGTGCTGGTGGGGGCGGGGATTCGTTGTTCGCTGTGGATTGGGTGCCGGTTGAGGTGAATGCCGACGTGGACGCGGACGCGGCGGGTGTGTTCATGGATGTCGAGTCGTTGGGTGAGGCGTTGGCGGAGGGCGGGGAGCTGCCGGGCATCGTGGTCCTGGATGTGTCTGATGGGGAAGGGGACGTGGCGGGCGAGGGTCTGCCTTCGATGGCACGGGATGTGCTTGGCGGGGTGCTGGGTGTGTTGCAGAGGTGGCTGTCCGAGGAGCAGCTGAACGCGTCACGGTTGGTCGTTTTGACTCACGGCGCCGTGGCCGTGGGGGCCGGCGATGGCGTGGATGGTTTGGCTGACGCGGGCGTGTGGGGGTTGGTGCGTTCGGCGCAGTCGGAGAGCCCGGGCAGGGTATGGCTGGTAGACGTCGACGAGGACGACGCCTCCCGCGAGGGCCTTCCCGCGGTGCTGGCATGCGAGGAGGAGCCACAGCTGGTGATCCGAGGAGGAGAGGTTCTCGCGCCACGTCTGGTGCGGGCGTGTGGGTTGGGTGGGGTGTTGGCCGTTCCGGCTGGGGTTTCGGAGTGGCGTCTGGTGGCGGGTGGTAGGGGTTCGTTGGAGGATCTGGAGTTGGTGGCTGCGCCGGAGGCGGTGGCGCCGCTTGGGGTTGGCGAGGTGCGTGTGGGGGTGCGCGCGGCGGGGTTGAATTTCCGGGATGTGCTGTTGGCGTTGGGCATGCGTCCGGGCGAAGTGGTGATTGGCGGTGAGGGTGCGGGTGTGGTGTTGGAGGTTGGGCCGGGTGTGGAGGAGTTGTGTGTCGGTGACCGGGTGATGGGGGTGTTGCCCGGTGGGCTCGGGCCGGTGGCGGTGACCGATCAACGCATGGTTGTGCGGATACCGGAGGGCTGGTCGTTCGTCGAGGCGGCGTCGGTGCCGAGCGTGTTCTTGACGGCGTATTACGGGCTGGTGGACCTCGCTGGTTTGGCGCGGGGGGAGTCGGTGTTGGTGCATGCCGCGGCTGGTGGGGTGGGGATGGCGGCTGTGCAGTTGGCGGGGGTGTTGGGCGCGGAGGTGTTCGGGACGGCGAGCAAGGGGAAGTGGGGGGCGCTGCGGGGACTGGGGCTGGACGAGGCGCATATCGCTTCCTCCCGGTCGCTCGAGTTCGGGAAGCGGTTCCTCGAGTGGACGGAGGGGGGTGGGGTGGATGTTGTGTTGAACTCGCTCGCGGGCGAGTTCGTGGATGCCTCGCTTGGGTTGCTGCCCCGGGGCGGGCGGTTCATCGAGATGGGCAAGGCCGATATCCGCGATCCGGGTGAGGTCGCCGAGCAGCATGCGGGGGTGGCCTATCGGGCGTTCGACTTGGCCGAGGCGGGCCCGGAGCGTATCGGGGAGATGCTACGGGAGCTGGTGGGGTTCTTCGAGCGGGGTGCCCTCGAGTTGTTGCCGGTGAGGGTGTGGGATGTGCGTCGTGCGCGTGAGGCGTTTCGGTTCATGAGCCAGGCGCGTCATGTCGGGAAGATCGTGTTGATGTTGCCTTGTGCGTTGGATCGTGGGCGGTCGGTGTTGGTGACGGGTGGTACGGGCGTGTTGGGTGGTTTGGTCGCGCGGCATCTGGTCGCCGAGCATGGGGTGCGGAGTGTGGTGTTGGCGAGCCGTAGGGGCCCTGAGGCGCCGGGCGCCACGCAGCTGCGGAGCGAGTTGGAGGAGCTGGGTGCGCGGGTGAGTGTGGTGGCGTGCGATGTGAGCGACCGCTCACAGGTGGAGGGGTTGCTCGAGGGTGTGCCAGGGGAGTTCCCGTTGGGCGCGGTCGTGCACGCGGCGGGCGCGCTTGATGATGGTGTGATCGGCTCGCTCTCACCGGAGCGTCTGGATGGTGTGTTGGGCGCGAAGGCGGACGCGGCGTGGTATCTGCACGAGCTGACCGCGGAGATGAATCTTGAGGCGTTCGTGTTGTTCTCCTCGGCGGCAGGGGCGTTCGGTTCGCCTGGACAGGGCAACTATGCGGCGGCGAATGCGTTCTTGGATGCGCTCGCGGCTTACCGGTGTGCGCAGGGTTCGGCGGGCACGTCGATCGCGTGGGGGTTGTGGGAGCAGGAGAGCGAGCTGACGGCGGGCCTGGGGGAGACCGGCATGGAGCGCTTGGCGCGTGCTGGTGTGCTCGGGCTCTCGGGCGGGGAGGGGTTGGCGCTGTTCGATCGGGCGTGCGCGTTGGGGGAGCCGCTGTGTGTGGGGGTGCGTCTCGATACCGCGGCGCTCCGTGGGCAGGCGCGGGCTGGTGTGCTGCCGGCGCTGTTGCGCGGTCTTGTGCGTTCTCCTCTGACGCGGCGCGCGGCGGGGAGTGGTGCGCTCGCGCGTCGTTTGGCGGGGGTGGGCGAGGCCGAGCGCAGGGGTATCGTGCTGGAGCTTGTGCGTGCCGAGGCGGCGGTCGTGCTTGGGTACGCGACTGCTCAGTCGGTTGCGCCTGACCGTGCGTTCAAGGATCTCGGGTTCGACTCGCTGACCGCGGTCGAGCTGCGTAACCGTTTGAACACCGCGACCGGGCTGCAGCTGCCCGCCACGCTGGTGTTCGATCACCCCACACCCGGCCACATCGCCGATCACATACAGGGACAGCTCATCGGCGCCAGTCGGTCCACCGGCCTCGAGTCTGGTGAGGCGGAGGTCAGAGCGGCGCTGAGCTCCATTCCTCTTGCGCGCCTGCGAGAGAGCGGTCTGCTGGACATCCTGCTACGGCTAGCGGACTCGGATGGCTCGGCCCTGTCGTCGATCTCAACGGCGGACGAGTCGAATGCGGTCGATGCGATGGATGTCGAGAGCCTCATCCACAGCGTGTTGGATCGTGAAGCGGAGGGTGCGCAATGAGCATCTCCGACCCGCAGTTGGTTGAAGCGCTGCGAGCATCAGTCAAGGAGAACAGGCAGCTGCGTCAAGAGAATCAACTGCTGCTCAAGGCGACGAGGGAGCCGGTCGCGATTGTGGGGATGAGCTGTCGCTACCCGGGTGAGGTGGGCTCGCCGGACGGGTTGTGGGAGCTCCTCGCGCGGGGTGGGGACGCGATTTCGGTGTTCCCGGCCAACCGGGGGTGGGATCTGGAAGGTCTGTATGACCCCGATCCCGATCGCCCCGGGACCAGCTACACGCGTGAGGGTGGGTTCCTGCGCGACGCCGGTGAGTTCGACGCCGCCTTCTTCGGGATCAGTCCGCGGGAGGCGCTGGCGATGGATCCCCAGCAGCGGCTGCTGCTCGAAGCGTGCTGGGAGGCGTTGGAGGACGCGCACATCGACCCGAGGGGGTTGAGCGGAAGCCAGACGGGGGTGTTCGCTGGAGTCGGTTCGAACAGCTATGGAGCAGCTCTTCAGTCGGGGTCGGGTGGTGTGGGTCTGGAAGGGTTTGGTCTGACGGGCCTCTCCGCGAGTGTCGCGTCGGGTCGCGTGGCGTACACGTTGGGTTTGGAGGGCCCGGCGGTGACGGTGGATACGGCGTGCTCCTCCTCGCTGGTGGCTATGCATCTGGCGTGTGGGGCGCTGCGCGGGGGCGAGTGCTCGGTGGCGTTGGCGGGCGGCGTGACGGTGATCGCCTCCCCGAGCTGGTTCGTGGCAATGTCCCGCCAGCGCGGTCTGGCGGTGGATGGGCGGTGCAAGTCCTTCGCGGACGCGGCCGATGGGGCCGGGTTCGGCGAGGGTGTGGGAGTGCTCGTGTTGGAGCGCCTCTCGGATGCGCGGCGTAACGGCCACCGTGTGTTGGCGCTCGTGCGGGGCAGCGCGGTGAACCAGGACGGGGCGAGCAACGGGTTGACCGCGCCGAATGGTCCTTCCCAGCAGCGGGTGATTCGCCAGGCGCTCGCGAACGCGGGGATCTCAGCGGCCGACGTCGACGTGGTCGAGGGGCATGGCACGGGTACGGTGCTGGGCGACCCGATCGAGGCGCAGGCGTTGCTGGCGACGTATGGGCAGGGCCGTCCTGAGGATCGCCCGTTGTGGCTGGGGTCGATCAAGTCGAACATCGGTCACACCTCGGCGGCGGCGGGTGTGGCGGGTGTGATCAAGATGGTCAAGGCGCTGGAGCATGGTCTGCTGCCCAGGACGCTGCACGTGGAGGAGCCTTCGAGCAAGGTGGATTGGGAGAGTGGCCGGGTGTCGCTGCTGACGGGGGAGGTGCCGTGGGAGGCGAGCGACAGACCGCGCCGCGCGGGGGTGTCGTCGTTTGGGATGAGCGGCACGAACGGGCATGTGATCCTCGAGGAGCCCCCGGTGGTCGATGGCTCTGCGTCGGCTGTTGCCGTACAGGCTGGGGGCGTATCGGGCGACGGTGTCGTGTCTGTGGCTGGTGGTGGGGGTGCGGTGTCTGCGGGGGCCGACGTACCGATGCCTGTGGCCGGTGGTGTGGGTGTGGGTGGGGTGGTGCCGTGGGTGGTGTCGGGTGTGGGTGGGGCTGGTTTGCGGGGTCAGGCTGCGCGGCTTGGGGAGTTTGTGGGGGGTAGGCCGGGGTGGGGTGTGGTGGATGTGGGGTGTTCGTTGGCGGGGCGTTCGGTGTTTGGGGATCGGGCGGTGGTGTTGGGTGGGACTCGTGAGGAGCTGTTGGGGGGGTTGGGTGCTTTGGCGGGTGGGGAGTCTGTGGCTGGTGTGGTGCGGGGTGTGGCTCGTGATGGGTGCGGCGTCGCGTTTGTCTTTCCTGGCCAGGGTTCGCAGTGGGTGGGTATGGCGTTGGAGTTGTTGGGTTCTTCGCCGGTGTTCGCCGAGCAGATGGGCGGTTGTGGCGAGGTGCTTGGGGAGCTTGTGGATTGGTCGCTTGAGGGTGTGTTGCGTGGTGGGGTGGGTGAGCCGGGGTTGGATCGGATCGAGGTGTTGCAGCCGGTGTTGTGGGCGGTGATGGTGTCGTTGGCGGGCTTGTGGGGGGCGTGTGGGGTGCGGCCGGTGGCGGTGGTTGGTCATTCGCAGGGGGAGATCGCGGCTGCGTGTGTGGCGGGTGGTTTGTCGTTGGAGGACGGGGCGCGGTTGGTGGTGGCGCGTAGCGGGGTGTTGGCCGGGTTGGTTGGGCGGGGTGGGATTGTGTCGTTGGCGTTGGGTGTGGATGAGCTGATGGGTCGCCTTGAGCGTTGGGGTGTGTCGTTGGCGGCGGTGAATGGGCCGGGTTCGGTGACGGTGGCTGGTGAGGTGGGTGCTTTGGAGGTGGTGTTGGCGGAGTGTGCGGGGGAGGGTGTGCGGGCGCGGTTGGTGGGGGAGACGGTGGCGTCGCATTCTGCGTATGTGGAGGAGGTGCGGGGGGAGTTGTTGGATGCGTGTGCGGGGGTCAGGCCGTGTGCGGGTGAGGTGCCGTTTTACTCGACGGTGACGGGCGGGTTGTTCGATATGGCTGGGTTGGATGGGGAGTATTGGTATCGGAATGTGCGTGAGACGGTGCAGTTCGAGGGGGCGACGCGAGCGTTGTTGGCGGCTGGTGTGGGTGCGTTTGTGGAGGTCAGTCCGCATCCGGTGTTGACGGTGGGGGTGCAGGAGACGGTTGAGGCCGCCGCGGCTGAGCGCGCGGGGGGTAGCAGGAGCACGGGAAGTTTGGAGGGTGCGGGCCCACCGGGCGCGGGGGGTTTGGGTGGTGTGGTGGTCGTGGGTTCGTTGCGCCGGGGGGAGGGTGGTCTCGAGCGGTTCTTGCGGTCGGTGGGGGAGTTGTGGGTTGCCGGCGGGGGTGTGGATTGGGGTGGTGTGTTCAGGGGGTCGGGTGGTGTGCGGGTGGGGTTGCCGTCGTATGCGTTTCAGCGGGAGCGGTTCTGGCTTGCTGTTGGGGGGGGTGTTGGGGATGTGTCGGCTTTGGGCCAATCGGCGGCGGGGCATCCCTTGTTGGGTGCTGTGGTGGGGTTGGCTGATGGTGGGTGTGTGTTCACGGGCCGCTTGTCGCTTGAGAGCGATCCGTGGCTAGCGGATCATGCGGTGTCGGGTGTGGTGTTGTTGGCGGGTACCGGGTTTGTGGAGCTTGTGTTGCATGCGGGTGTGCGGGTGGGGTGTCCGGTGGTGCGGGAGTTGACGTTGGAGGCTCCGTTGGTGTTGGGCGAGGGGGTTGGGGTGCAGGTCCAGGTCGTGGTGGGGGACCCCGGGGAGGATGGTGAGCGGATGGTCAGTGTGTATTCGCGTGTGGAGGGCGCCGGTGGTGGGCTGGACGGGGAGTCAGATGGTGGCGTTGTGAGTGGTGGGGGGGGTTGGGCGCGGCACGCGGGTGGTGTGCTTGTGTCGGGGGAGCTTGATGGGGTGGGGTCTGGTGAGGTGGTGGGTGGGGAGTGGGGCGCGTTGGATGCGCGGGCGGTGGAGTTGGGGGGTGTTTGGCCGCCGGCGGGTGTTGAGGTGGTCGAGGTCGGTGATGTGTATGAGCGTCTGGCTGATATGGGGTTGGAGTACGGTCCGGCGTTTCAGGGTTTGAGGGCGGCGTGGCGGCGGGGGGAGGAGGTTTTCGCGGAGGTCGCTTTGGGGGAGGGGCAGGCGGGGGAGGCGGGGTCTTATGGTTTGCATCCGGCGTTGTTTGATAGTGCTCTGCATGCTTGGGCGGTGGGGTTGTTGGGGGAGGGGGCCCCTCGTGAGGAGGGTGGCGCTGGTGTCAGGTTGCCGTTTGTGTGGGGTGGGGTGCGGTTGGGTGCTGTGGGTGCGTCGTCGTTGCGGGTGTGTGTCTCGCCGGCGAAAGGGGGTGGGTTGTCGGGTGATGGTGGCTTGTCGTTGGTGGCGGTGGATGAGGGTGGTGGGTTGGTGGTGTCGGTGGGGTCGTTGGTGGCGCGTGAGGTCGCGCCGGAGCAGCTCCGTGGTGTTGGTGTTGGTGTTGGTGGGGGTGGGGATTCGTTGTTCGTGGTGGATTGGGTGCCGGTCGAGGTGGGTACCGAGGCGGGCGTCGAGGTCGGCAGCGGGGAGGACGCGGACACGGCAGGGGTGTTCATGGACGCCGGGTCCCTGAGCAGAGCTCTAGCAGAGGGTGTGGACTTGCCGGGGGTCGTGGTTTTGGACGTGACCCATGAAGGTGAGGGTGAGGGGGATGTGTGTGGGGGTTTGCCTGGGGTGGTGCGGGGTGTGCTTGGTGGGGTGTTGGGTGTGTTGCAGGGGTGGTTGGGGGATGAGCGGTTGGGGGATGAGCGGTTGGTGGGTTCGCGTTTGGTTGTTTTGACGAGGGGTGCTGTGGCTGTGGGGGCTGGTGATGGTGTGGATGGTTTGGGTGGGGCGGGTGTGTGGGGGTTGGTGCGTTCGGCGCAGGCGGAGTGTCCGGGGAGGGTGTGGCTGGTCGATGTTGATGGGGAGGAGGCTTCGCGTGCGGTGCTTGCGGGGGTGTTGGGGGGTGGTGTGGGGGAGCCGCAGTTGGTGGTGCGGGGTGGTGTGGTTTTGGCGCCGCGTTTGGTGCGTGTTGGGGGGTTGGCTGGTGGTGGGCGGGCTGGGGCTGGGTTGGCTGGTGCTGGTGGTGCTGGTGGTGGTGTGTTGGGTGTGCCGGTGGGTGTTGGGGGTTGGCGTTTGGTGGCTGGTGGTGGGGGTTCGTTGGAGGATTTGGGGTTGGTGGGTGCGCCGGAGGTGTTGGGGGAGCTTGGGGTTGGTGAGGTGCGTGTGGGGGTGCGTGCGGCGGGGTTGAATTTTCGGGATGTGTTGATTGCGTTGGGGATGTATCCGGGTGTGGCGATGGTGGGTGGTGAGGGTGCGGGTGTGGTGTTGGAGGTGGGGGCGGGTGTGGAGGGGTTGTGTGTGGGGGATCGGGTGATGGGGGTGTTGCCTGGTGGGTTTGGGCCGGTGTCGGTGACGGATCATCGTTTGGTTGTGCGGGTGCCGGAGGGTTGGTCGTTTGTGCAGGCGGCGTCGGTTCCGACGGTGTTCTTGACGGCGTATTACGCGCTGGTGGATCTCGCTGGGTTGGCGGGGGGAGCGGGTGTTGGTGCATGCTGCGGCTGGTGGGGTGGGGATGGCGGCTGTGCAGTTGGCGGGGGTGTTGGGCGCGGAGGTGTTCGGGACGGCGAGTGAGGGGAAGTGGGGGGCGCTGGGGGGGCTGGGGTTGGATGGGGCGCATATTGCGTCCTCGCGCACGCTTGGGTTCGGGGAGCGGTTTCTCGCGGGGACTGGGGGTGGGGGTGTGGATGTGGTGTTGAACTCGTTGGCGGGCGAGTTCGTGGATACCTCGCTTGGGTTGCTTCCTCGGGGTGGGCGGTTTATCGAGATGGGCAAGACCGATGTTCGTGACCCGGAGGGGGTCGCCGAGCAGCATCCGGGGGTGGTGTATCGGGCGTTTGAGTTGGGTGAGGCGGGCCCGGAGCGTATTCAGGGGATGCTTGGGGAGCTGGTGGGTTTGTTTGAGCGGGGTGAGCTTGGGTTGTTGCCGGTGCGGGTGTGGGATGTGCGTCGTGCGCGTGAGGCGTTTCGGTTTATGAGCCAGGCGCGTCATGTCGGGAAGATCGTGTTGACGTTGCCGCGGGTGCTGGATCCTGGGCGCTCGGTGTTGGTGACGGGTGGTACGGGTGTACTGGGTGGGCTGGTAGCACGGCATTTGGTGGTTGAGCATGGGGCGCGGAGTGTGGTGTTGGCGAGCCGGCGGGGCCTGGGGGCGCCGGGTGCGGGGGAGTTGCGGAGCGAGTTGGAGGGGTTGGGTGCGCGGGTGAGTGTGGTGGCGTGTGATGTGAGCGATCGCGGGCAGGTGCAGGAGCTGCTTGAGGGGGTGCCGGGGGAGTTTCCGTTGGGCGCGGTCGTGCACGCGGCGGGCGCGCTTGATGATGGTGTGATCGGGTCGCTTTCGCCGGAGCGTCTGGATGGTGTGTTGGCGGCGAAGGCGGACGCGGCGTGGTATCTGCACGAGCTGACGAGCGGGATGGATTTGGATGCGTTCGTGTTGTTCTCCTCGGCGGCGGGGACGATGGGCTCTCCGGGGCAGGGTAGTTATGCGGCAGCGAACGCGTTTCTGGATGCTCTCGCGGGCTACCGGTGTGCGCGGGGTTTGGCGGGCACCTCGATCGCTTGGGGGTTGTGGGAGCAGGAGAGCGAGCTCTCCTCTAGCTTGGGAGAGAAGGGTGTGGCGCGTCTGGCGCGTGCTGGTGTGCTGGGGCTCTCGGATGGGGAAGGGCTGGCGTTGTTCGACCGGGCGTGCGCCTCGGGTGAGGCTTTGCTGTTGGGGGTACGTCTAGATACCGCGGTGATTCGTGGGCAGGCTGGGGCGGGTGTCCTGCCGCCGTTGTTGCGCAGTCTCGTGCGCTCTGCTCTGGCGCGGCGCGCGGCGCGGGGTGGTGGTCTGCTCGCTCGTCGTTTGGCGGAGGTGAGCGAGGCCGAGCGCGGGGGCATCGTGCTCGACCTAGTGCGCGGGGAAGCCGCGGTCGTGCTCGGGCACGCGGGTGGCCAGGCGGTCGCGCCTGACCGGGCGTTCAAGGATCTCGGGTTCGATTCTCTGACCGCGGTCGAGCTGCGTAACCGTCTGAATACCGCGACCGGGCTGCGTCTACCCGCCACGCTCGTGTTCGATCATCCGACGCCTGCGGCGGCTGCCGAGTTCTTGTTGGGGGAGGTGGTGGGCGCTCGGCGCCCGGGTTCGGCTGTTGTCTTGGCCCGCCGGCCAGCCGAGGAGCCGGTAGCGATTGTAGGGATGAGCTGCCGTTATCCGGGTGAGGCGAGCTCTCCGGAGGCGCTGTGGGAACTGTTGGAGCGAGGCGGGGACGGGATCTCTCCGTTCCCGGCGGATCGTGGGTGGGATCTGGAGGGCTTGTATGACCCTGACCCGGATCATCCCGGGAGTAGCTATGGCCGCGAGGGTGGGTTCCTGTTCGACGCGGCCGAGTTCGACGCTGGTTTCTTCGGGATCAGTCCGCGGGAGGCGTTGGGGATGGATCCTCAGCAGCGGCTGCTGCTTGAAGCGTCCTGGGAAGCGCTCGAGGATGCTCGTATCGACCCGGCGGCGCTGAAGGGAACCGAGACGGGTGTGTTCGCGGGGGTGATACGCGGTGATTATGGGGGTGTGTCGGGGTCGGTGCCGGGGGCTTTGGAAGGGTTTGGTTTGACGGGTCTTTCTGCGAGTGTCGCGTCGGGTCGTGTGGCGTATACGTTGGGTTTGGAGGGCCCGGCGGTGTCGGTGGACACGGCGTGCTCCTCTTCGCTGGTGGCGTTGCATCTGGCGTGCGGGGCGCTGCGCGGGGGTGAGTGCTCGCTCGCGTTGGCGGGTGGTGTGACGGTGATCGCTTCTCCGGAGGTGTTCGTCTTGATGTCGCGCCAGCGTGGGTTGGCGGTGGATGGGCGGTGCAAGTCTTTCGCGGACGCGGCTGATGGCGCGGGGTTCAGCGAGGGTGTCGGTGTCTTGGTGTTGGAGCGTCTCTCTGACGCGCGGCGTAACGGTCATCGGGTGTTGGCGGTGGTGCGGGGCAGCGCGGTGAACCAGGATGGCGCGAGTAATGGGTTGACCGCGCCGAATGGTCCTTCTCAGCAGCGTGTGATCCGTCAGGCGCTCGCGAACGCGGGTGTCTCGGCGGCTGATGTGGATGTGGTAGAGGGGCATGGGACGGGCACGGTGTTGGGTGACCCGATCGAGGCGCAGGCGTTGCTGGCGACCTACGGGCAGGGCCGCCCGGAGGGTCGCCCGCTGTGGCTGGGGTCGATCAAGTCGAACCTGGGTCACCCCCAGGCCGCGGCCGGTGTGGCTGGTGTGATCAAGATCGTCAAGGCGCTTGAGCACAATCTGCTCCCCAGGACGTTGCACGTGGATGAGCCCTCGAGCAAGGTGGATTGGGGTGAGGGCCGGGTATCGCTGCTGACAGAAGAGGTGCCTTGGGAGGCGAACGTTAGGCCGCGCCGCGCGGGGGTCTCTTCGTTCGGGATCAGCGGCACGAACGCGCACGTGATCCTCGAAGAGCCCCCAGCGGCTGAGAGTGCCCCGGTGGCTGTTGCCGTGCCGGCTGGAGGGGATGGCGACGCGCTGGTTCCTGTGGCTGGTGGTGTGGGTGTGGGTGTGGGTGGTGTGGTGCCGTGGGTGGTGTCGGGTAGGGGTGGGGAGGGTTTGGGGGGTCAGGCTGCGCGGCTTGGGGAGTTTCTTCGGGATCGGCCGGGGTTGGGTGTGTTGGATGTGGGGTGTTCGTTGGTGGGGCGGTCGGTGTTTGGGGATCGGGCGGTGGTGTTGGGTGGGGGTCGTGAGGAGTTGTTGGGGGGGTTGGGTGCTATTGCGGAGGGTGGGTCTGTGGCGGGTGTGGCGGGTGTGGGGGGTGTGGGGGGTGTGGTGCGGGGTGTGGCTGGTGGTGAGCGGGGTGTGGTGTTTGTGTTTCCGGGTCAGGGTGCGCAGTGGGTGGGGATGGCGGTGGAGTTGTTGGAGTGTTCGCCTGTGTTTGGGGAGTGGGTGGGTCGGTGTGAGGAGGCGTTGGGTGGTTTGGTGGGCTGGTCGCTTGGGGGTGTGTTGCGGGGTGATGTGGGTGAGCCGGGGTTGGATGGGGTGGATGTGTTGCAGCCGGTGTTGTGGGGGGTGATGGTCTCGTTGGCGGGGCTGTGGGGGGCGTGTGGGGTGCGTCCGGTGGGGGTGGTTGGGCATTCGCAGGGGGAGATCGCGGCGGTGTGTGTGGCGGGTGGGTTGTCTTTGGAGGATGGGGCGCGGGTGGTGGTGTCGCGTAGCCGGGCGTTGGTTGGGTTGTGTGGGCGCGGTGGGATGGTGTCGGTTGCGCTGGGTGTTGGGGAGGTCGGGGGTTGGCTTGAGGGTTGGGGTGGCCGGGTTGGTGTGGCGGCTGTGAATGGCCCGGGTTCGGTGGTGGTGTCGGGTGATGTGGAGGCGTTGGAGGGGTTGCTCGGAGAGTTTGAGGGTGGGGGTGTGAGGGCGCGGTGGATCGGCGTTGATTATGCGGCGCATTCGGCGCATGTGGAGGAGGTGCGGGGCGAGTTGTTGGCGGGGTGTGAGGCGATCGAGCCGTGTTCTGGGGATGTGCCGTTTTATTCGGCGGTGACGGGTGGCGTGTTGGATATGGCGGGGTTGGATGGGGAGTATTGGTATCGGAATTTGCGTGAGCCGGTGTTGTTTGAGGGGGCGACGCGCGCGGTGTTGGCGGCTGGTGTGGGGGCGCTGGTGGAGGTCAGTCCGCATCCGGTGTTGACGGTCGGGGTCCAGGAAACGATCGAGGCCGCCGCGGCGATGGAGGGTGCTGAGGACGCGGGGAGCGCGGAGGACGCGGGGGGTGTGGTGGTGGTTGGTTCGTTGCGTCGGGGTGAGGGTGGTTTGGGGCGGTTTTTGCGGTCGGTGGGGGAGTTGTGGGTTGCTGGTGGGGGTGTGGATTGGGGGCGCGTGTTCGCGGGGTCGGGTGGTGTGTGTGTGGGGTTGCCGTCGTATGCGTTTCAGCGCGAGCGCTACTGGCTTGCTGCTGGGGCTGGTGTGGGGGACATGGCGTCGGTTGGGCAGGTATCGGCTGGGCACCCGTTGTTGGGCGCCGCGGTCGGGTTGGCCGGGGGCGGGGGGTGTCTGTTCACGGGCCGGTTGTCGCTCGAGAGCCATCCGTGGCTAGCGGATCACGCGGTATCGGGTGTGGTGCTGCTGGCAGGTACTGGGTTCTTGGAGCTTGTGTTGCACGCCGGCGGGCGGGTTGGGTGGCCGGTGGTGCGGGAGTTGATGTTGGAGGCACCGTTGGTGCTGGCGGAGGGTGTTGGGGTCCAGGTCCAGGTTCTGGTAGGGGAGCCCGGGGAGGACGGTGAGCGCCCCGTCGATGTGTACTCGCGGGTGGAGCACGCCGGCGGGGCGGTGAACGGCGCGCTGGAGGGCGAGCCAGACAGGAGCATGGATGGGGAGGGAGGCTGGACGCGGCACGCGAGCGGGATGCTCGCCCCGGAGCTCGATCGCGCGGGGCCCGGTGGTGTGAGCGGTGAGTGGGGAGCGCTGGATACGCGGGCGGTGGAGCTGGCGGGCTCCTGGCCGCCGCCGGGCGCCGAGGCGCTCGCGGTCGATGACGCCTACGAGCGCCTGGCCGACATGGGCCTGGAGTACGGCCCCGCTTTCCAAGGCCTGAGAGCGGCATGGCGCCGCGGCGCGGAGATCTTCGTGGAGGTCGCCTTGGACGAGCACCAGGCCGAGCAGGCCGGGTCTTACGCTCTGCATCCAGCGCTACTCGACAGCGCGCTGCACGCCCCCGCGCTCCTCAACGACACCCCCAACCACGCCGCCGAGGACGCGAGCGGCCACGCCGCCGTCAAGCTGCCGTTCGCGTGGAACGGGGTACGACTAGGCGCCACGGGCGCCTCCTCGCTACGGGTCTGTGTCTCCCCGGCGGACCGGGGCAGCGAGTCCTCGATCGATGGCGCGCTCTCGCTCCTAGCCCTTGACGAGCACGGCGAGCTCGTAGCGTCAGTCGATTCCCTCCAAGCACGCGAGGTCTCCCCCGCGCAGCTACGGGCGACCACCGGACCCACGGATTCGCTGTTCGCCCTGGACTGGGTCCCAGTCGAGGCAGACAGCAGCCAGGACACGGACACGACGGCGGTATTCATGGACGCCGAATCCCTCAGCAACGCGCTGGGAGCAGAAACAGAGCTACCGGGCATCGTCGTCCTAGACCTATCTCGTGAGAGAGCGGACACCGCAGGGGAGACATCCGACGGCGATGATTGCGAACGCGAGGGACTGCCCGCGGCAGCACGGGGCGCGCTCGCCAGCGCGCTCGACGTACTGCAGAGGTGGCTCGCCGACGAGCGGCTCGCGAGCTCACGGCTGGTCCTCCTCACCCAAGACGCAGTAGCCGCCAGGGCCAGCGACAGCGTGAGCGCACTCGCGGACGCCGCCGTATGGGGACTAGCCCGCTCAGCACAATCAGAGAACCCAGGCCGAATATGGCTCATCGACATCGACAAAGAAGACACCACACGCGCAACACTCCCCCAAGCACTCACACACGAACAAGAGCCACAATTAGCGATCCGCCAAGGCGAACTCCTCGCACCACGACTGGCACGGGCGTATAGAGGGCTGGAGGGTGTGTTGGCTGTTCCGGCTGGGGTTTCAGAGTGGCGTCTGGCGGCTGGTGTCGGGGGTTCGTTGGAAGATCTGGAGTTGGTGGCTGCGCCGGAGGCGGCGGCGCCGCTTGGGGTTGGCGAGGTGCGTGTGGGGGTGCGCGCGGCGGGGTTGAATTTCCGGGATGTGCTGCTGGCATTGGGCATGCGTCCAGGCGAAGTGGTGGTGGGTGGCGAGGGTGCGGGTGTGGTGTTGGAGGTGGGGCCGGGTGTGGAGGGGGTGTGTGTCGGTGACCGGGTGATGGGGGTGTTGCCCGGTGGGTTTGGGCCGGTGGCGGTGACCGATCATCGCCTGGTTGTGCGGATACCGGAGGGCTGGTCGTTCGTGGAGGCGGCGTCGGTGCCAAATGCTTTTTTGACGGCGTATTACGGGCTTGTGGATCTTGCGGGATTGCGGGGTGGGGAGCTCGTGCTGGTGCATGCCGCGGCTGGTGGGGTTGGTATGGCGGCCGTGCAGTTGGCCGGGGTGTTGGGCGCGGAGGTGTTCGGGACGGCGAGTGAAGGGAAGTGGGGGGCGCTACGGTGGTTGGGGTTGGATGATGCGCATATCGCTTCCTCGCGCACGCTCGAGTTCGGGGAGCGGGTCTTGACGGCGACGGAGGGTGAGGGTGTGAATGTTGTGTTGAACTCGCTCGCGGGCGAGTTCGTGGATGCCTCGCTCGAGTTGCTGCCCCAGGGCGGGCGGTTCATCGAGATGGGCAAGGCCGACATCCGCGACCCTGGTGCAATCGCTGAGGAGCATCCGGGGGTGGAGTACCAGGCGTTCAACCTACCCGAGGCGGGCCCGGATCGTATCCAGGGGATGCTCCGGGAGCTGGTGGGGTTGTTCGAGCGGGGTGCGCTCCAATTGTCGCCGGTGAGGGTGTGGGATGTGCGTCGTGCGCGTGAGGCGTTTCGGTTTATGAGCCAGGCGCGTCATGTCGGAAAGATCGTGTTGACGCTCCCGCAGGCGTTGGATCCCGAACGGTCGGTGTTGGTGACAGGTGGTACGGGCGTGCTGGGTGGCTTGGTCGCGCGGCATCTGGTCGCTGAGCAAGGTGTGCGGAGTGTGCTCTTGGCGAGCCGTAGGGGACCGGAGGCGCCGGGCGCCACGCAGTTGCAGAGCGAGTTGGAGGAGTTGGGCGCGCGGGTGAGTGTGGTGGCGTGCGATGTGAGCGACCGCTCGCAGGTGGAGGGGCTGCTGGAGGGTGTGCCGGGGGAGTTTCCGTTGGGCGCGGTCGTGCACACTGCCGGTGCGCTTGATGACGGTGTGATCGGCTCGCTCTCACCGAAGCGCATGGATGGTGTGCTGGCGGCGAAGGCTGACGCGGCGTGGCATCTGCACGAGCTGACCGCGGAGATGGATCTGGACGCGTTCGTGTTGTTCTCCTCGGCGGCAGGGGCGTTGGGCTCTCCGGGGCAGGGCAACTATGCGGCGGCTAACGCGTTCTTGGATGCGCTCGCGGCTTACCGGTGCGCGCGGGGTTCGGCGGCCACGTCGATTGCGTGGGGGTTGTGGGAGCAGGAGAGCGAGCTGACGGCGGGCCTGGGGGAGACCGGCACGGCACGCCTCGCGCGTGCAGGGATGCTCGGGCTCTCGGCCGGGGAGGGGTTGGCGCTGTTCGATCGGGCATGCGCGCTGGGTGAGGCTCTGCTGTTGGGGGTGCGCCTCGACACCACGGCGATCCGTGCGCAGGCCGGGGCCGGTGTGCTGCCGCCGTTGTTGCGCGGTCTTGTGCGCTCTCCTCCGGCGCGGCGCGCGGCGGGGAGTGGCCTGCTCGCGCGTAGTTTGGCGGAGGTGGGGGAGGCCGAGCGCGGGGCCGTGGTCCTGGATCTCGTGCGTTCTGAGGTGGCGGTCGTGCTCGGGCACGCGAGTGGTCAGGCGGTCGCGTCTGACCGTGCGTTCAAGGATCTCGGGTTCGACTCGCTGACCGCGGTCGAGCTGCGTAACCGTTTGAACACCGCGACCGGGCTGCGCCTGCCGGCGACGCTCGTGTTCGATTACCCCACGCCCGCCGCGGTCGCCGAGTTCTTGTTGGGTGAGGTGGTGGGCGCTCGGCGCGAGCTTGCGTCTGGCGTGTCGAGCGGCCGGGTGTTGGATGAGCCGGTCGCGATCGTGGGGATGAGCTGCCGTTACCCGGGTGAGGTGAGCTCACCCGAGGGGCTCTGGGAGCTGGTGGAGCGAGGCGGGGACGCGATCTCATTGTTCCCGGCCGACCGCGGCTGGGATCTGGAGGGCCTCTATGACCCCGACCCCGATCACCCCGGGACTAGCTATGGCCGCGAGGGCGGGTTCCTGCGCGATGCTACCGTGTTTGACGCCGCCTTCTTCGGGATCAGCCCGCGGGAGGCGCTCGCGATGGACCCCCAGCAGCGGCTGCTGCTCGAAGCGTGCTGGGAAGCACTCGAAGACACCCACATCGACCCGACGACATTGAGCGGAACGCAAACGGGGGTATTCGCGGGGATCGTTGCAAACGATTACGGGGCCGGTCTGCATTTGGGGTCGGACGGTGCCGATCTCGAAGGGTTTGGTCTGACTGGCCTCACTGCGAGTGTTGCGTCGGGGCGCGTGGCGTACACGTTGGGTTTGGAGGGCCCGGCGGTGTCGGTGGATACGGCGTGCTCCTCCTCGCTGGTGGCGTTGCATTTGGCATGCGGGGCGCTGCGCGCGGGCGAGTGCTCGCTGGCGCTGGCCGGCGGTGTCACGGTGATCGCCTCCCCGGGGTCGTTTGTGGCGATGTCGCGGCAGCGTGGCCTGGCGGCGGATGGGAGGTGCAAGTCGTTCGCGGACGCGGCCGATGGGGCTGGGTTCAGCGAGGGTGTGGGAGTGGTGGTGTTGGAGCGTCTCTCGGACGCGCGGCGTAATGGCCACCGGGTGTTGGCGGTGGTGCGGGGCAGCGCGGTGAACCAGGATGGGGCGAGCAACGGGTTGACAGCGCCGAATGGTCCTTCTCAGCAGCGCGTGATCCGTCAGGCGCTCGCGAGCGCGGGGTTGTCGGCGGCTGATGTGGATGTCGTGGAGGGGCATGGGACGGGCACGGTGTTGGGTGATCCGATCGAGGCGCAGGCGTTGCTGGCGACGTATGGGCAGGGCCGTCCTGAGGACCGCCCGCTGTGGCTGGGGTCGATCAAGTCGAACATCGGTCACACCGCGGCGGCGGCGGGTGTGGCGGGTGTGATCAAGATCGTCAAGGCGTTGGAGCATGGGGTGTTGCCGCGGACGCTGCACGTGGACGAGCCGTCGCGCAAGGTGGATTGGGATGGTGGCCGGGTATCGCTGCTGACGAGCGAGGTGCCGTGGGAGGTGAACGGCAAGCCACGCCGTGCGGGGGTGTCCTCGTTCGGACTCAGCGGCACGAACGCGCATCTGATCCTCGAGGAGGCGCCGGCGGTTGAAGGTGTCGTAACGGCTGGCGCTCCCGCCGGTGGTGTAGTGGGTGTCGGTGTGGGTGGTGGTGGGAGTGTGGTGTCCGTGGGTGTGGGTGGTGTGGTGCCGTGGGTGGTGTCGGGTAGGGGTGGGGAGGGTTTGGGGGGTCAGGCTGCGCGGCTTGGGGAGTTTCTTCGGGATCGGCCGGGGTTGGGTGTGTTGGATGTGGGGTGTTCGTTGGTGGGGCGGTCGGTGTTTGGGGATCGGGCGGTGGTGTTGGGTGGGGGTCGTGAGGAGTTGTTGGGGGGGTTGGGTGCTATTGCGGAGGGTGGGTCTGTGGCGGGTGTGGCGGGTGTGGCGGGTGTGGCGGGTGTGGGGGGTGTGGGGGGTGTGGTGCGGGGTGTGGCTGGTGGTGAGCGGGGTGTGGTGTTTGTGTTTCCGGGTCAGGGTGCGCAGTGGGTGGGGATGGCGGTGGAGTTGTTGGAGTGTTCGCCTGTGTTTGGGGAGTGGGTGGGTCGGTGTGAGGAGGCGTTGGGTGGTTTGGTGGGCTGGTCGCTTGGGGGTGTGTTGCGGGGTGATGTGGGTGAGCCGGGGTTGGATGGGGTGGATGTGTTGCAGCCGGTGTTGTGGGGGGTGATGGTCTCGTTGGCGGGGCTGTGGGGGGCGTGTGGGGTGCGTCCGGTGGGGGTGGTTGGGCATTCGCAGGGGGAGATCGCGGCGGTGTGTGTGGCGGGTGGGTTGTCTTTGGAGGATGGGGCGCGGGTGGTGGTGTCGCGTAGCCGGGCGTTGGTTGGGTTGTGTGGGCGCGGTGGGATGGTGTCGGTTGCGCTGGGTGTTGGGGAGGTCGGGGGTTGGCTTGAGGGTTGGGGTGGCCGGGTTGGTGTGGCGGCTGTGAATGGCCCGGGTTCGGTGGTGGTGTCGGGTGATGTGGAGGCGTTGGAGGGGTTGCTCGGAGAGTTTGAGGGTGGGGGTGTGAGGGCGCGGTGGATCGGCGTTGATTATGCGGCGCATTCGGCGCATGTGGAGGAGGTGCGGGGCGAGTTGTTGGCGGGGTGTGAGGCGATCGAGCCGTGTTCTGGGGATGTGCCGTTTTATTCGGCGGTGACGGGTGGCGTGTTGGATATGGCGGGGTTGGATGGGGAGTATTGGTATCGGAATTTGCGTGAGCCGGTGTTGTTTGAGGGGGCGACGCGCGCGGTGTTGGCGGCTGGTGTGGGGGCGCTGGTGGAGGTCAGTCCGCATCCGGTGTTGACGGTCGGGGTCCAGGAAACGATCGAGGCCGCCGCGGCGATGGAGGGTGCTGAGGACGCGGGGAGCGCGGAGGACGCGGGGGGTGTGGTGGTGGTTGGTTCGTTGCGTCGGGGTGAGGGTGGTTTGGGGCGGTTTTTGCGGTCGGTGGGGGAGTTGTGGGTTGCTGGTGGGGGTGTGGATTGGGGGCGCGTGTTCGCGGGGTCGGGTGGTGTGTGTGTGGGGTTGCCGTCGTATGCGTTTCAGCGCGAGCGCTACTGGCTTGCTGCTGGGGCTGGTGTGGGGGACATGGCGTCGGTTGGGCAGGTATCGGCTGGGCACCCGTTGTTGGGCGCCGCGGTCGGGTTGGCCGGGGGGGAGGGGTCGGTGTTCACGGGCCGGTTGTCGCTCGAGAGCCATCCGTGGCTAGCGGATCACGCGGTATCGGGTGTGGTGCTGCTGGCAGGTACTGGGTTCTTGGAGCTTGTGTTGCACGCCGGCGGGCGGGTTGGGTGGCCGGTGGTGCGGGAGTTGATGTTGGAGGCACCGTTGGTGCTGGCGGAGGGTGTTGGGGTCCAGGTCCAGGTTCTGGTGGGGGAGCCCGGGGAGGACGGTGAGCGCCCGGTGGGCGTGTACTCCCGCGCGGAGGGCGCCGGTGGGCTGGACGGCGAGCCAGACGGTGGCGTGAGCGGGGAGGGAGGCTGGACACGGCACGCAAGCGGCGTACTCGCCTGTGAGGAGGATTGGGCGCTGGATACGCGGGCGGTGGAGCTGGCGGGCTCCTGGCCGCCGCCGGGTGCTGAGATGGTCGAGGTCGATGACGCCTACGAACGCCTGGCCGATATGGGGCTGGAATATGGTCCTGCTTTCCAGGGTCTGAGGGCCGCGTGGCGGCGGGGGGACGAGGTCTTCGCGGAGGTGGCTCTGGATGAGCGGCAGGCCGAGCAGGCCGGATCTTACGGTCTGCACCCGGCGCTGCTCGACAGCGCCCTGCACGCCTCGGCGCCGACGTTGCTTGGGGATGGGGGGCTTGGTGGCTCTGGGGATGGTGTGGGCGAAGTGCGGCTGCCGTTTGGGTGGGGCGGGGTGCGGCTGGGTGTCGCGGGCGCCTCGTCGCTGCGGGTCTGTGTCTCGCTGGCGGCTGAGGATTCGTTGTCGTTGGTGGCGGTCGACGAGGACGGCGAGCTCGTGGCGTCGGTCGATTCCCTGGTGGTGCGCGAGGTCTCTCCCGGGCAGTTGCGGGCGGCCAGCGGGGCCACGGATTCGTTGTTCGCCCTGGACTGGGTGCCGGTCGAGGTGGGTGCTGAGGAGGACGTGGAAGCGGTGGGGGTGTTCACCGATGCCGAGTCGCTGGGTGAGGCGTTGCGAGAGGATGGGGAGCTACCGGGTGTCGTGGTCCTGGACCTGACCCGTGAGAGAACGGGTGCCGAGGGGGAGGGCTTCGAGGGCGAGGGCCTGCCTGCGGCGGCGCGGTGTGCGCTCGGCGGGGTGCTGGGTGTGCTGCATGGGTGGTTGGCCGATGAGCGGCTGGCTGATGAGCGTCTGGTGGGTTCGCGGCTGGTCGTCCTCACGCAAGACGCTGTAGCCGCCCGAGGGGATGACCGCGTGGATGCTTTGGGTGACGCTGGTGTGTGGGGGCTGGTGCGCTCGGCGCAGTCGGAGAGCCCGGGTAGGGTATGGCTGGTCGATATCGACGGGGAGGAGGCCTCACGCGCAACGCTTTCCAGAGCTTTGGCGTGTGAGCGGGAGCCGCAGCTGGCGATCCGTGAGGGAGTGGTCTTGGCTCCGCGGCTGGCACGGGTGTCTGTGGGTGGGGTGGGTGTTGTGGGGGGGGTGTTTGATCCTGGGCGGTCGGTGTTGGTGACGGGTGGTACGGGTGTGTTGGGTGGTTTGGTGGCGCGGCATTTGGTGGTTGAGCATGGTGTGCGTAGTGTGGTGTTGGTGAGCCGGAGGGGGATTGAGGCGCCGGGTGCGGCGGGGTTGCGCAGTGAGTTGGAGGGGTTGGGTGCGCGGGTGGGTGTGGTGGCGTGTGATGTGGGTGATCGCTCACAGGTGGAGGGGCTGCTGGAGGGTGTGCCGGGGGAGTTTCCGTTGGGTGGGGTTGTGCATGCGGCGGGGGCGCTCGATGATGGCGTGATCGGTTCGCTCTCGCCGGAGCGTCTGGATGGTGTGTTGGGCGCGAAGGCGGACGCGGCGTGGTATTTGCATGAGTTGACCGCGGGGATGGATTTGGGGGCGTTTGTGTTGTTTTCTTCGGCTGCGGCGACGGTGGGTTCTGCGGGGCAGGGTAACTATGCGGCGGCGAATGCGTTTTTGGATGCGCTTGCGGCTTATCGGCGTGCGCGGGGGTTGGCGGGTACGTCGATCGCGTGGGGTTGGTGGGGGCAGGTGAGCGAGTTGACGGGTGGGTTGGGTGAGGTGGATTTGTCGAGGTTCAGGCGGCAGGGTGCGCTTCCGTTCTCGAGTGGTGAGGGTCTTGAGTTGTTCGATCTCGCGTTGGGTGTGGGTCGTGCGCAGTTGGTTCCGATTCGTTTGGATGTGGCGGCGTTGCGTGTTGCGGCTAGGGCTGGGGAGTTGCCGGTGTTGTTTGGTGGTGTGGTGCGGGTTCCTGCGCGTCGTGGTGGTGGGGGGTCGTTGGTGGGGCGTTTGGCTGGTGTGCCGGAGGGTGAGCGGGAGGGTGTGGTGTTGGAGTTGGTGCGGGGTGAGGTCGCGGGTGTGTTGGGGCATGCTTCGGTGCGGGCGGTGGATGCTCAGCGTGCGTTCAAGGATCTCGGGTTCGATTCGCTGACCGCGGTCGAGTTGCGCAACCGTTTGAACGCGGCCACCGGGTTACGGTTGCCGGCCACCCTCGTATTCGACCACCCCACACCCACAGCCGTCGCCCACTATCTGCTGAAGACAGTGGAAGCACGGAACGGACTGTCATCGGAAGCCGTCATCGATGCAGAGTTCGACAGGCTGCGGCGAACGCTGTCCGCGAGCACGAGAGATCACACCGATCGAACGAGGATCAGGGCCCGCCTGCGGGCGCTCTTGTCTGAGCTGGACGGTTCTGACGTCGACGGGGACGCCGCATCCGCAGACGGAGACGATCTTCAGTCCGCAACCGACGACGAGATATTCGGACTCATCGATGAAGAGCTTGCGAAATCATGACATTGTCAACAACCGATCTAATATCCAGATGACAAACGACGAGAAGCTCCGCGACTATCTGAAGCGCGTCACGGTCGATCTGCGCAAGGTGCGCCGACGCCTGCATGAAGTGGAAGGGCGTGAGCACGAGCCGGTCGCAATCGTCGGAATGAGCTGCCGCTACCCGGGCGGGGCAGGCTCGCCGGAGGCGTTGTGGGAGCTGCTGGCCCGGGGCGGGGATGCGATCTCGATGTTCCCGGCAGATCGCGGCTGGGACCTGGACGGCCTGTATGACCCCGACCCCGATCACCCCGGGACAAGCCATACGCGGGAGGGTGGTTTCCTCTATGACGCCGCTGAGTTCGATGCCGAGTTCTTCGGGATCAGTCCGCGTGAGGCGTTGGCGATGGATCCTCAGCAGCGGCTGTTGTTGGAAGCGTGTTGGGAGGCGTTCGAAGATGCGCGCATCGATCCGGCGGCGCTGGGTGGGACTCCGACAGGGGTGTTCGCGGGCGTGATGCGCAGCGACTATGAAGTGACGTCAAGATCGGTGCCCGAGGAGTTGGAGGGGTATCTGGGGATGGGTGTGTCGGGGAGCGTTGCGTCGGGTCGTGTGGCGTATACGTTGGGCTTGGAGGGCCCGGCGGTGTCGGTGGACACGGCGTGCTCCTCCTCGCTGGTGGCGTTGCATCTGGCATGTGGAGCGCTGCGCGCGGGCGAGTGCTCGCTGGCGCTGGCCGGCGGTGTGACGGTGCTCTCCTCGCCGGGGTTGTTCGTGGAGCTCTCGCGGCAGCGTGGCCTGGCGGTGGACGGGCGGTGCAAGTCCTTTGCGGATGCGGCCGATGGGGCTGGGTTCAGTGAGGGTGTGGGTGTGCTCGTGTTGGAGCGTCTCTCGGATGCGCGGCGTAATGGCCATCGGGTGTTGGCGGTGGTGCGGGGCAGCGCGGTGAACCAGGATGGGGCGAGCAACGGGTTGGCGGCGCCGAATGGCCCCTCCCAGCAGCGCGTGATCCGTCAGGCGTTGGCGAGCGCGGGTCTGTCGGCGGCTGATGTGGACGTGGTGGAGGGGCATGGGACGGGCACGGTGTTGGGCGACCCGATCGAGGCGCAGGCATTGCTGGCGACGTATGGGCAGGGCCGCCCGGAGGATCGCCCGTTGTGGCTGGGGTCGGTCAAGTCGAACCTGGGTCATGCGCAGGCCGCGGCGGGTATGGCGGGTGTCATCAAGATGGTCAAGGCGCTGGAGCACGATCTGCTGCCCAGGACGCTGCACGTGGATGAGCCCTCCAGCAAGGTGGATTGGGGTGAGGGCCGGGTATCGCTGCTGACGAGCGAGGTGCCGTGGGAAGCGAACGGCAAGCCGCGTCGTGCGGGGATTTCGTCGTTCGGGATGAGCGGCACGAACGCGCACGTGATCCTCGAAGAGGCCCCGGTAGCTGGGGATCCCATGGTGGCTGAGGGCGCTCCTGCCGCTGGGGATAGTGTGGTGTCGGCCGAGGGCGTGCTTGTGGGTGGTGTGAGTGTGCCTGGTGGTGGGGATGCGATGCCTGGTGGTGGCGACGCGCCGGTTCCTGTGGGTGTGGGTGTGGGTGGTGTGGTGCCGTGGGTGGTGTCGGGTAGGGGTGGGGAGGGTTTGGGGGGTCAGGCTGCGCGGCTTGGGGAGTTTCTTCGGGATCGGCCGGGGTTGGGTGTGTTGGATGTGGGGTGTTCGTTGGTGGGGCGGTCGGTGTTTGGGGATCGGGCGGTGGTGTTGGGTGGGGGTCGTGAGGAGTTGTTGGGGGGGTTGGGTGCTATTGCGGAGGGTGGGTCTGTGGCGGGTGTGGGGGGTGTGGGGGGTGTGGTGCGGGGTGTGGCTGGTGGTGAGCGGGGTGTGGTGTTTGTGTTTCCGGGTCAGGGTGCGCAGTGGGTGGGGATGGCGGTGGAGTTGTTGGAGTGTTCGCCTGTGTTTGGGGAGTGGGTGGGTCGGTGTGAGGAGGCGTTGGGTGGTTTGGTGGGCTGGTCGCTTGGGGGTGTGTTGCGGGGTGATGTGGGTGAGCCGGGGTTGGATGGGGTGGATGTGTTGCAGCCGGTGTTGTGGGGGGTGATGGTCTCGTTGGCGGGGCTGTGGGGGGCGTGTGGGGTGCGTCCGGTGGGGGTGGTTGGGCATTCGCAGGGGGAGATCGCGGCGGTGTGTGTGGCGGGTGGGTTGTCTTTGGAGGATGGGGCGCGGGTGGTGGTGTCGCGTAGCCGGGCGTTGGTTGGGTTGTGTGGGCGCGGTGGGATGGTGTCGGTTGCGCTGGGTGTTGGGGAGGTCGGGGGTTGGCTTGAGGGTTGGGGTGGCCGGGTTGGTGTGGCGGCTGTGAATGGCCCGGGTTCGGTGGTGGTGTCGGGTGATGTGGAGGCGTTGGAGGGGTTGCTCGGAGAGTTTGAGGGTGGGGGTGTGAGGGCGCGGTGGATCGGCGTTGATTATGCGGCGCATTCGGCGCATGTGGAGGAGGTGCGGGGCGAGTTGTTGGCGGGGTGTGAGGCGATCGAGCCGTGTTCTGGGGATGTGCCGTTTTATTCGGCGGTGACGGGTGGCGTGTTGGATATGGCGGGGTTGGATGGGGAGTATTGGTATCGGAATTTGCGTGAGCCGGTGTTGTTTGAGGGGGCGACGCGCGCGGTGTTGGCGGCTGGTGTGGGGGCGTTGGTGGAGGTCAGTCCGCATCCGGTGTTGACGGTCGGGGTCCAGGAAACGATCGAGGCCGCCGCGGGCGCTGGGGGCGCCACGAGCACGCCGGCCACGGAGAGCACCGGGGGCGTGGAGGGCGCGGGGGGCGTGGGTGGTGTGGGGGTTGTTGGGGCTGGTGGGGGTTCGCCTGGTGCTGGTGGTGTGGAGGGTGTGGTGGTGGTTGGTTCGTTGCGTCGGGGCGAGGGTGGTTTGGGGCGGTTTTTGCGGTCGGTGGGGGAGTTGTGGGTTGCTGGTGGGGGTGTGGATTGGGGTTGTGTGTTCAGGGGTTCGGGTGGTGTGTGTGTGGGGTTGCCGTCGTATGCGTTTCAGCGCGAGCGGTACTGGCTTCCTTCCGGGGTGGGTGTGGGCGATGTATCGGCTGCTGGTCTTGGGGGTGTGGAGCACCCGTTGTTGGGTGCGGTGGTCGGATTGGCTGAGGGTGGGGGGTCTGTGTTCACGGGCCGTGTGTCGCTTGAGAGCCATCCGTGGTTGTCCGATCATGCGGTGTCCGGTGTGGTGCTGTTGCCAGGTACTGGGTTTGTGGAGCTCGTGTTGCATGCTGGTGCGCAGGTGGGGTGCCCGGTGATGCGCGAGTTGACGCTGCAGGCCCCATTGGTGCTACCCGAGCGAGGTGGCGTGCAGATCCAGGTCGTCGTGGGGGACCCAGGGGAGGACGGAGAGCGACCAGTAGGCGTGTATTCGCGTGTGGAGGGCGCGGGCGGCGTACTGGAGGACGAGTCAGACGGCGGCGCGAGCCGCGAGGAAGGTTGGACGCGGCATGCGAGCGGCGCGCTGACCCCGGAGGAGCTTGATGGGGTGGGGTCTGAGGGTGTCGGCGAGGAGTGGGGGATGGTCGATGCGCGGGCGGTGGAGCTGGCGGGTGTCTGGCCGCCGCAGGGGGCCGAGATGGTCGAGGTCGATGATGTGTATGAGCGTCTGGCCGATATAGGGCTTGAGTACGGCCCGGCGTTTCAGGGTTTGAGGGCGGCGTGGCGGCGGGGGGAGGAGGTCTTCGCGGACGTCGCTTTGGATGAGCGGCATGCGGGGAAAGCGGGGTCTTATGGTCTGCATCCGGCGCTATTGGATAGCGCGCTGCACGCGTCGGCGTTGGCGTTGCTGGGCGCGGGGCCCCCCGGCGAGGAGGGTGGTGGTGGGGGCATCAGGCTGCCATTTGCGTGGGGCGGGGTGCGGTTGGGGGTGTCGGGCGCGTCGTCGTTGCGAGTCTGTGTGTCGCCGGTGGCTGGGGACGCCTTGTCGTTGGTGGCTGTGGATGAGGGTGGCGGGTTGGTGGTGTCGATGGGGTCGCTGGTGGCGCGTGAGGTTGCGCCGGAGCAGCTCCGGCGCGCTGGTGCTGGTGCTGCTGGTGGGGATTCGTTGTTTGGGGTGGATTGGGTGCCGCTCGAGGTGGATGGCGGGGCGGAAGGGAAAGCGGCGTGTGTGTTCATGGATGTCGAGTCGTTGGGTGGAGTGTTGGCGGAGGGTGGGGAGTTGCCGGGGGTCGTGGTCTTGGACGTGACCCGTGAGGGTGAGGGTGAGGGGGATGTGGGTGGGGGTTTGCCTGGGGTGGTGCGGGGTGTGCTTGGTGGGGTGTTGGGTGTGTTGCAGGGGTGGTTGTCCGAGGAGCGGCTAAACGCGTCACGGTTGGTCGTTTTGACTCACGGCGCTGTGGCTGTGGGGGCTGGTGATGGTGTGGATGGTTTAGCTGATGCGGGTGTGTGGGGGTTGGTGCGTTCGGCGCAGGCGGAGAGCCCGGGGAGGGTGTGGCTGGTCGATGTGGATGGGGAGGACGCTTCGCGCGCGGCTCTCCCCACGGTGTTGGGGTGTGAGGGTGAGCCGCAGTTGGTGATCCGAGGGGGAGAGGCTCTCGCTCCGCGTTTGGTGCGTGCTGGGGGGTTGGGTGGTGTGTCGGCTGGTGCTGGTGGTGGGCGGGCCGGTGGGTTGGGTGCGCCGGCTGGGGCTGGTGGTGTGTTGGGTGTGCCGGTGGGTGGGGTGTGGCGTTTGGCTGTGGGTGGTGGGGGTTCGTTGGAGGATTTGGGGTTTGTGGATGCTTTTGAGGCGGGGGTGGTGTTGGGGGTTGGTGAGGTGCGTGTGGGGGTGCGTGCGGCGGGGTTGAATTTCCGGGATGTGTTGATTGCGTTGGGGATGTATCCGGGTGTGGCGAGTGTGGGTGGTGAGGGTGCGGGTGTGGTGTTGGAGGTGGGGGAGGGTGTTGAGGGGTTGTGTGTTGGTGATCGGGTGATGGGGGTGTTGCCTGGTGGGTTTGGGCCGGTGTCGGTGACGGATCATCGTTTGGTTGTGCGGATCCCGGAGGGCTGGTCGTTTGTGCAGGCGGCGTCGGTTCCGACGGTGTTCTTGACGGCGTATTACGCGCTGGTGGATCTCGCTGGGTTGGGGGTTGGGGAGCGGGTGTTGGTGCATGCCGCGGCTGGTGGGGTGGGGATGGCGGCTGTGCAGTTGGCGGGGGTGTTGGGCGCGGAGGTGTTCGGGACGGCGAGTGAGGGGAAGTGGGACGCGCTGCGGGGGCTGGGGTTGGACGATGCGCATATCGCGTCCTCGCGGTCGCTTGAGTTCGGGGAGCGGTTCTTGGAGGCGACCGGGGGGGAGGGTGTGGATGTGGTGTTGAACTCGCTCGCGGGCGAGTTCGTGGATACCTCCCTTGGGTTGCTGCCTAGGGGTGGGCGGTTCATCGAGATGGGTAAGGCTGACATCCGCGACCCAGGTGAGGTTGCGGAGGGGCACGCGGGGGTGGCCTATCGGGCGTTTGAGCTGGGTGAGGCGGGTCCGGAGCGGATTCAGGAGATGCTTGGGGAGCTGGTTGGGTTCTTTGAGCGGGGTGAGCTTGGGTTCTTGCCGGTGCGGGTGTGGGATGTGCGTCGTGCGCGTGAGGCGTTTCGGTTTATGAGCCAGGCGCGTCATGTCGGGAAGATCGTGTTGACGCTGCCGCGGGTGCTGGATCCGGGGCGTTCGGTGTTGGTGACGGGTGGTACGGGTGTGCTGGGTGGGCTGGTAGCACGGCATTTGGTGGTTGAGCATGGGGCGCGGAGTGTGGTGTTGGCGAGCCGTCGGGGCCCGGAGGCGCCCGGCGCGGAGGAGCTGCGGAGCGAGTTGGAGGGGTTGGGCGCGCGGGTGGAGGTCGTGGCGTGTGATGTGAGCGACCGGGAGGAGGTGCGGGGGCTTTTGGAGGGGGTGCCAGGGGAGTTTCCGTTGGGCGCGGTCGTGCACGCGGCTGGTGCGCTTGATGATGGTGTGATCGGTTCGCTCTCGCCGGAGCGTTTGGATGGTGTGCTCGCGGCGAAGGCTGACGCGGCGTGGTATCTGCACGAGCTCACGAGCCACCTGGATCTAGACGCGTTCGTGTTGTTCTCCTCGGCCGCAGCGACGTTCGGCTCCCCGGGGCAGGGAAACTATGCGGCGGCGAACACGTTCCTGGATGCGCTTGCGGCGTACCGGCGTGCGCGGGGCTTGGCGGGCATGTCGATCGCGTGGGGGTTGTGGGAGCAGGAGAGCGAGCTGACCGCGAGCCTGGGGGAGGCCGGCACGAAGCGCTTGGCGCGTGCTGGTGTGCTGGGGCTCTCCGACGAGGAAGGGCTGGCGCTGTTCGACCGGGCGTGCGCCTTGGGCGAGGCGCTGCTGTTGGGCGTGCACCTCGATACCGCGGTGATTCGCGGGCAGGCGCGGGCGGGTGTGCTGCCGCCGTTGCTGCGTGGCCTTGTGCGCTCGTCTCCGGCACGCGCGCGGGGTGGTGGTGCGCTGGCGCGTCGTTTGGCGGGTGTGAGCGAGACCGAGCGCAAGACGGTGGTCCTAGAGCTCGTGCGCGCGGAGGCCGCGGTCGTGCTCGGGCACGCGAGCGGCCAGTCGGTTGCGCCTGACCGTGCGTTCAAGGATCTCGGGTTCGACTCGCTGACCTCCGTCGAGCTGCGCAACCGTCTGAATACCGCGACCGGGCTGCAACTGCCCGCAACGCTCGTATTCGACCACCCCACCCCCACCGCGGTAGCCGAGTTCCTCCTAGGGGAGGTGAACGGCGCACGGCGCCCGGGTTTGGCTGTCGTCTCGGCCCGCCGCCCGACTGACGAGCCGGTAGCGATCGTCGGGATGAGCTGCCGCTACCCGGGTGAAGCTAACTCCCCGGAGGCGTTGTGGGGGCTCCTGGCGCGAGGCGGGGATGGGATCTCCCCATTCCCCGCCGACCGCGGATGGGATCTGGACGGCTTGTATGACCCCGACCCAGATCACCCCGGGACCAGCTATGGCCGCGAGGGCGGGTTCCTACGCGACGCCGCCGAGTTCGACGCCGCTTTCTTCGGGATCAGCCCGCGGGAGGCACTCGCGATGGACCCCCAGCAGCGGCTGCTACTCGAAGCCAGCTGGGAAGCGCTCGAAGACGCCCACATCGACCCGGACACACTCAAGGGAACCCAGACAGGCGTATTCGCGGGGATCGGCTCGAACGATTATGGGACAGGTCTACAGTCGGGGTCGGGTGGCGCCGATCTCGAAGGGTTTGGGATGACGGGTCTCTCCGCGAGTGTCGCGTCGGGTCGCGTGGCGTATGCGTTGGGTTTGGAGGGCCCCGCGATGTCGGTGGATACGGCGTGCTCCTCTTCGCTGGTGGCGTTGCACCTGGCGTGCGGGGCGCTGCGCGCGGGCGAGTGCTCACTCGCACTGGCCGGCGGTGTCACAGTCCTCGCCTCCCTGGGACTGTTCGTGGCGATATCGCGCCAGCGCGGGTTGGCGGTGGATGGGCGGTGCAAGTCTTTCGCGGACGCGGCTGATGGCGCTGGGTTCAGCGAGGGCGTGGGAGTGCTCGTGCTGGAGCGTCTCTCCGACGCGCGGCGTAACGGCCACCGGGTGTTGGCGCTCGTGCGGGGCAGCGCGGTGAACCAGGACGGGGCGAGCAACGGGTTGACCGCGCCGAACGGTCCTTCCCAGCAGCGCGTGATCCGCCAGGCGCTCGCGAGCGCGGGCCTATCCGCGGCCGACGTGGACGCGGTCGAGGGGCACGGCACAGGCACCGTGCTGGGCGACCCGATCGAGGCACAGGCGCTGCTGGCGACCTACGGGCAGGACCGCCCAGAGGACCACCCGCTATGGCTGGGATCGATCAAGTCGAACATCGGCCACACCTCGGCGGCGGCGGGTGTGGCGGGTGTGATCAAGATCGTCAAGGCGCTCGAGCACAACCTGCTCCCGCGGACGCTGCACGTGGACGAGCCCTCGAGCAAGGTGGACTGGGGTGAGGGCCGGGTATCGCTGCTGACGAGCGAGGTGCCATGGGAGGCGAACGGCAAGCCCCGCCGAGCGGGGGTCTCCTCGTTCGGGATCAGCGGCACGAACGCGCACGTGATCCTCGAGGAGCCCCCGGCCGCCGAGGGCTCTCCGCCGGCTGGCGATGGTGCAGCTGCGCTGGGCGGTGGGGTGTCCGTGGGCGATGGAGTGGGCGCTGGTGTGCCGGGCGCCCCCGCGGCGGGCGCGGGCGTCGGCTTCGACCCGAACGGCACTCTGCCGTGGGTGCTCTCGGGCAGGGGTGGGGCCGGCTTGCGAGGTCAGGCTGCGCGGCTGCGGGAGTTCGTGCGTGGTGGGCCGGGGTTGGGCGCGCTCGATATCGGGCGCTCGCTGGCGGAGCGTGCGGTGTTCGAGGACCGGGCGGTGGTGCTGGGTAGTGGGCGCGAGGATCTGCTGGCGGGGTTGGGCGCTCTGGCGGGCGGCGAGTCCACGGCCGGTTTGCTGCGGGGCGTTGGCGGAAGTGGGCGCAGCGTCGCGTTCGTCTTCCCCGGCCAGGGCTCGCAGTGGGTGGGTATGGCGGTGGGGCTGTTGGAGCACTCGCCGGTGTTCGCCGAGCAGATGCGTTGCTGCCAGGAGGTTCTTGGGGAGCTTGTGGATTGGTCGTTGGAGGGCGTGCTGCGTGGCGGAGAGGGCGAGCCGGGGCTCGATCGGATCGAGGTGCTGCAGCCGGCGCTGTTCGCGGTGATGGTCTCCCTGGCGGAGCTGTGGGGGGCATGCGGGGTGCGGCCGGCGGCTGTGGTCGGCCACTCGCAGGGGGAGATCGCGGCGGCGTGTGTGGCGGGCGGCCTCTCCCTGCGGGACGCGGCGCGGGCGGTCGTGCTGCGCAGCCGGATGCTGGCTGGGCTGGCGGGGCGGGGCGGGATCGTCTCGTTGGCGCTGTCGGTCGATGAGTTGATGGTCCGCCTCGAGCGTTGGGAGGTTTCGCTGGCGGCGGTGAACGGGCCGTCCTCGGTGACGGTGGCCGGTGGGCGGGATGCCCTGGAGGCGGTGTTGGAGGAGTGCGTGGCTGAGGGTGTGCGGGCGCGGTTGGTGCCGGAGACGGTGGCTTCGCACTCGGTGTATGTGGAGCCGTTGCGCGAGGAGCTGTTGGATGTTCTCGCGGACCTCCACCCACGCTCTGGCGAGGTGCCGTTCTATTCGACGGTGACCGGTGGCTTGTTCGACATGGCCGGTTTGGATGGGGAGTACTGGTATCGCAATCTGCGTGAGCCGGTGCAGTTTGAGCAGGCCACGCGCGCGATGCTGGCTGCTGGCGTTGGGGCGTTTGTGGAGGTCAGTCCGCATCCGGTGCTGACGGTCGGGGTGCAGGAGACCGTGGAGAGTCCCGCTGGGCCCGGCGCTGCTGAAAACCCCGCTGGCTCCAGCACCGCTGAGGCTCCCGCCGCCGCGGAGGCTGGCGCCGCCGGCTGGGATCGCGGCGTGGTGGTCGTGGGCTCGTTGCGTAGGGACGAGGGCGGTCTTGGGCGGTTCTTGAGATCGGCAGGGGAGCTGTGGGTGGGTGGTGTGGATGTTGATTGGGGCGGTGTGTTCGCGGGGTCTGGCGGTGTGCGCGTGGGGTTGCCGTCGTATGCGTTTCAGCGCGAGCGGTTCTGGCTTGCTTCTGGGGGTGTGGGCGATGTATCGGCTGCTGGTCTTGGGGGTGTGGAGCACCCGTTGCTGGGTGCGGTGGTGGGGTTGGCGGGGGGTGGGGGGTCTGTGTTCACGGGCCGTTTGTCGCTCGAGAGTCATCCGTGGCTTGTGGATCATGCGGTGTCGGGTGTAGTGCTGTTGCCGGGCACTGGGTTCTTGGAGCTTGTGTTGCATGCTGGTGGGCGGACGGGGTGCCCGGTGGTGCGGGAGTTGATGCTGGAGGCGCCGCTTGTGTTGGGCGAGGGAGTTGGGGTGCAGGTCCAGGTCGTGGTGGGGGACCCGGGGGAGGGTGGTGAGCGACCGGTGGGCGTGTATTCGCGTGTGGAGGGCGCGGGCGGCACTCTGGAGGGCGAGTCAGACGCCGGTGTCGTGAGCGGTGAGAGGGGTTGGACGCGGCACGCGAGCGGCGCGCTGACCCCGGAGGAGCTTGATGGGGTGGGGTCTGAGGGTTCCGGCGAGAAGTGGGGGGCGGTCGATGCGCGGGCGGTGGAGCTGGCTGGTGTCTGGCCGCCGCCGGGCGCCGAGATGGTCGAGGTCGATGATATGTATGAGCGTCTGGCCGATATGGGGTTGGAGTACGGCCCGGCGTTTCAGGGTTTGAGGGCGGCGTGGCGGCGCGGGGCGGAGGTCTTCGCGGAGGTCGCTCTAGATGAGCGGCAGGCCGGAGAGGCAGGGTCTTACGGTGTTCATCCGGCTCTGTTTGATAGCGCTCTGCATGCTTGGGCGGTGGGGTTGTTGGGGGAGGGGGCCCCTGGTGAGGAGGGCGGCGCTGGTGTCAGGTTGCCGTTTGTGTGGGGTGGGGTGCGGTTGGGCGCTGTGGGTGCTTCGTCGCTGCGGGTGTGTGTCTCCCCGGCGGATGGGGGGGGTGGGTTCTCGGCCGATGGCGCTTTGTCGTTGGTGGCGGTGGATGAGGATGGTGGGTTGGTGGTGTCTGTGGGGTCGCTGGTGGCGCGTGAGTTCGCGCCGGAGCAGCTCCGGGGCGCTGGCGCTGGTGCTGGTGCTGCTGGTGGGGATTCGCTGTTTGGGGTGGATTGGGTGCCGATCGAGGTGGACGGTGGGGAGGAAGGGGAAGCGGCGTGTGTGTTCATGGATGTCGAGTCGTTGGGTGGGGTGTTGGCGGAGGGCGGGGAGTTGCCGGGGGTCGTGGTCTTGGACGTGACCCGTGGGGGGGATGCGGGTGAGGGGCTGCCTATGGCGGCGCGGGGTGTGCTCGGTGGGGTGTTGGGTGTGTTGCAGGGGTGGCTTGCCGATGAGCGGCTGGCGGGTTCGCGGCTGGTTGTCCTGACTGAAAACGCCGCGGCTGCGGGAGCCGGCGATAGCGTGAACGCTCTGGCTGGAGCGGGTGTGTGGGGGTTGGTGCGTTCGGCGCAGTCGGAGAGCCCGGGGAAGGTGTGGCTGGTCGATCTCGATGGAGAGGACGCCTCGCGCGCGGTGCTTGCGGGGGTGTTGGCGTGTGAGGGGGAGCCGCAGTTGGCGGTTCGGGGTGGTGTGGTTTTGGCGCCGCGGTTGGCGCGGGCCGGTGTGTCGAGCGCGCCGGCTGGTGCTGGTGGTGTGTTGGGTGTGCCGGTGGGTGGGGTGTGGCGTTTGGCTGCGGGTGGTGGGGGTTCGTTGGAGGATTTGGGGTTTGTGGATGCTTTTGAGGCGGGGGTGGTGTTGGGGGTTGGTGAGGTGCGTGTGGGGGTGCGTGCGGCGGGGTTGAATTTCCGGGATGTGTTGATTGCGTTGGGGATGTATCCGGGTGTGGCGAGTGTGGGTGGTGAGGGTGCGGGTGTGGTGTTGGAGGTGGGGGAGGGTGTTGAGGGGTTGTGTGTTGGTGATCGGGTGATGGGGGTGTTGCCTGGTGGGTTTGGGCCGGTGTCGGTGACGGATCATCGTTTGGTTGTGCGGATCCCGGAGGGCTGGTCGTTTGTGCAGGCGGCGTCGGTTCCGACGGTGTTCTTGACGGCGTATTACGCGCTGGTGGATCTCGCTGGGTTGGGGGTTGGGGAGCGGGTGTTGGTGCATGCCGCGGCTGGTGGGGTGGGGATGGCGGCTGTGCAGTTGGCGGGGGTGTTGGGCGCGGAGGTGTTCGGGACGGCGAGTGAGGGGAAGTGGGACGCGCTGCGGGGGCTGGGGTTGGACGATGCGCATATCGCGTCCTCGCGGTCGCTTGAGTTCGGGGAGCGGTTCTTGGAGGCGACCGGGGGGGAGGGTGTGGATGTGGTGTTGAACTCGCTCGCGGGCGAGTTCGTGGATACCTCCCTTGGGTTGCTGCCTAGGGGTGGGCGGTTCATCGAGATGGGTAAGGCTGACATCCGCGACCCAGGTGAGGTTGCGGAGGGGCACGCGGGGGTGGCCTATCGGGCGTTTGAGCTGGGTGAGGCGGGCCCGGAGCGGATTCAGGAGATGCTTGGGGAGCTGGTTGGGTTCTTTGAGCGGGGTGAGCTTGGGTTCTTGCCGGTGCGGGTGTGGGATGTGCGTCGTGCGCGTGAGGCGTTTCGGTTTATGAGCCAGGCGCGTCATGTCGGGAAGATCGTGTTGACGCTGCCGCGGGTGCTGGATCCGGGGCGTTCGGTGTTGGTGACGGGTGGTACGGGTGTGCTGGGTGGGCTGGTAGCACGGCATTTGGTGGTTGAGCATGGGGCGCGGAGTGTGGTGTTGGCGAGCCGTCGGGGCCCGGAGGCGCCCGGCGCGGAGGAGCTGCGGAGCGAGTTGGAGGGGTTGGGCGCGCGGGTGGAGGTCGTGGCGTGTGATGTGAGCGACCGGGAGGAGGTGCGGGGGCTTTTGGAGGGGGTGCCAGGGGAGTTTCCGTTGGGCGCGGTCGTGCACGCGGCTGGTGCGCTTGATGATGGTGTGATCGGTTCGCTCTCGCCGGAGCGTTTGGATGGTGTGCTCGCCGCGAAGGCTGACGCGGCGTGGTATCTGCACGAGCTCACGAGCCACCTGGATCTAGACGCGTTCGTGTTGTTCTCCTCGGCCGCAGCGACGTTCGGCTCCCCGGGGCAGGGGAATTACGCGGCAGCGAACGCGTTCCTGGATGCCCTCGCGGCGTACCGGTGTACGCAGGGGCTCGCAGGCACCTCGATCGCTTGGGGGTTGTGGGAGCAGGAGAGCGAGCTGACCGCGAGCCTGGGGGAGAAGGGTGTGGCGCGTCTGGCGCGTACTGGTGTGCTGGGGCTCTCCGACGAGGAAGGGCTGGCGTTGTTCGACCGGGCGTGCGCCTCGGGCGAGGCTTTGCTGCTGGGCGTGCGTCTGGATACCGCGGTGATTCGCGGACATGCACGGGCGGGTGTCTTGCCGCCGTTGTTGCGTGGCTTGGTGCGCTCGTCCCCGGCACGCGCGCGGGGTGGTGGTCTACTCGCGCGCCGCCTTGCGGGGGTGGGTGAGGCCGAGCGCAAGGGCATCGTGCTCGAGCTCGTGCGCGCGGAGGCCGCGGTCGTACTCGGACACGCGGGCAGTCACGCGGTTGCGCCTGACCGGGCGTTCAAGGATCTCGGGTTCGACTCGCTGACCTCCGTTGAGCTGCGTAACCGTCTGAATACAGCGACCGGGCTGCAGCTACCCGCAACGCTCGTATTCGACCACCCCACCCCCACAGCCGTAGCCGAGTTCCTACTGGGGGAGGTGGGTGGCGCTCGGCGTGAGCTTGCGGCTGTGGTGCCGAGGGGCAGGGTGTTGGATGAGCTGGTAGCGATCGTGGGGATGAGCTGCCGCTACCCGGGTGAAGCTGACTCCCCGGAGGCGTTGTGGGAGCTCTTGGCGCGAGGCGGGGATGGGATTGCCCCGTTCCCCGCGGACCGCGGATGGGATCTGGAGAGCTTGTATGACCCCGACCCCGATCACCCCGGAAGCAGCTATGGACGCGAGGGCGGGTTCCTACGCGACGCCGCCGAGTTCGACGCCGGTTTCTTCGGGATCAGTCCGCGGGAGGCACTCGCGATGGACCCCCAGCAGCGGCTGCTGCTCGAAGCAAGCTGGGAAGCCCTCGAAGACTCACGCATCGACCCGGCGACGCTGAAGGGAACCCAGACAGGCGTATTCGCGGGGATCATCGCGAACGACTATGGGACCGGCCGTCTGCATTTTGGCTCCGACGAGGCCGATCTCGAAGGGTTTGGGATGACAGGTCTCTCCGCGAGTGTCGCCTCGGGTCGCGTGGCGTATACGTTGGGTTTGGAGGGCCCCGCGATGTCGGTGGATACGGCGTGCTCCTCCTCGCTCGTGGCGTTGCACCTGGCGTGCGGGGCGCTGCGCGCGGGCGAGTGCTCGCTCGCGCTGGCCGGCGGCGTCACAGTCCTCGCCTTTCCCGGTGTGTTCGTCGTGATGTCCCGCCAGCGCGGGTTGGCGGTGGATGGGCGGTGCAAGTCCTTCGCGGACGCGGCCGATGGCGCCGGGTTCAGCGAGGGTGTGGGAGTGCTCGTGCTGGAGCGTCTCTCCGACGCGCGGCGTAACGGCCACCGGGTGTTGGCGCTCGTGCGGGGCAGCGCTGTGAACCAGGACGGCGCGAGCAACGGGTTGACCGCGCCGAACGGTCCCTCCCAGCAGCGCGTGATCCGCCAGGCGCTCGCGAGCGCGGGCCTATCCGCGGCCGACGTGGACACGGTCGAGGGGCACGGCACAGGCACCGTGCTGGGCGACCCGATCGAGGCGCAAGCGCTGCTGGCGACCTACGGGCAGGACCGCCCAGAGGACCACCCGCTATGGCTGGGATCGATCAAGTCGAACATCGGCCATGGGCAGGCCTCGGCTGGTGTGGCGGGTGTGATCAAGACGGTCAAGGCGCTCGAGCACGGTCTGCTGCCCAGGACGCTGCACGTGGACGAGCCCTCGCGGCACATCGACTGGTCGTCTGGGTCGGTCAAGCTGCTCGAGGAGCCCGTGTCATGGCCCCGGGGTGAACGTCCCCGCCGCGCGGGGGTTTCCTCGTTCGGGATCAGCGGCACGAACGCGCACGTGATCATCGAGGAGGCCCCGGCGGTTGAGGGCTCGGAGTCGACCGGGGACGGCGTGGCCGGGGCCGGCGGCGGTGAGACCGGGCCCGACGACGGTGTGAACGGCGCCGCGGGTGCCGTCGGCGGTGCGGGCGGTCTGGTGCCGTGGGTGCTCTCGGGCAGGGGCGAGGGTGGTCTGCGTGGTCAGGCCGGTCGGCTCGAGGAGTTTCTCCGGGATGCGTCCGGGTTGGGCGCGGCCGGCGTGGGGTTGTCGTTGGCGGGGCGTTCGATGTTCGAGGACCGGGCGGTGGTGTTGGGCGATGGGCGCGAGGGGCTGCTGGCGGGGCTGGGCGCGGTGGCGGCCGGAGCGCCGGGGGCCGGCGTGGTGCGGGGTTCGGTTGTGGGCGGCGGCACGGCGTTCATGTTCGGTGGGCAGGGCTCGCAGCGAGTGGGGATGGGCGTGGAGCTGTATGAGACGTCTGGAGTGTTCAGGGATGCGTTCGACGGGGTGTGCGATGAGCTGGATCGGCACCTGGAGCGCTCGTTGCGCGAGGTGGTCTTTGGGGTTGGCGATGCGTCTGAGGCTGGGTCGCTGGACGACACGGCGTTTGCGCAGCCGGGCCTGTTCGCACTCGAGGTCGCGTTGTTCAGGTTGGTGGAGAGTTGGGGTGTGCGGCCCGACTTCGTGTTGGGTCACTCGATCGGCGAGGTGACGGCGGCATTTGTCGCAGGCGTGTTCTCGCTCGAGGACGCATGCGTGTTGGTGGCCGCTCGTGGGCGGCTGATGGGAAGCCTGCCCGGGGTTGGGGCGATGGTGTCGGTGAGGGCCTCTGAGGAGGAGGTGCGGCCGTCGTTGGCGGGTCTCGAGGACCGGGTCGTGGTGGCTGGGGTGAATGGGCCCGCTTCGGTGGTGCTCTCAGGCGATGAGGATGCGGTTCTCGAGTCGGCGAAGCTGTGGGAGGAGCGTGGGTTCAAGACGAAGCGGCTGCGGGTCAGCGACGCATTTCATTCTCCGCGGATGGATGCGGTGTTGCCCGAGTTCGCAGAGGTGGTGGGCGGTTTGTCGTTTGCTCCGCCCGCGATCCCGATCGTGTCGAATCTCACTGGTAAGCCGGTGTCCGTCGAGGACGTGTGTTCGGTGGAGTACTGGGTGCGTCATGTGCGTGAGCCGGTGCGGTTCATGGATGGCGTGCGCTGGCTGGGAGCCCATGGAGCTCTGAACTTCCTCGAGCTCGGCCCCGGTGGTGTGTTGAGCGCGATGGGCCAGGAGTGCTTGGAGGGTCGGGCGCGCTCGAAGGGCGGCGAGGATGTAGGGGCCTCGGAGCCTGGCGAGGATCTTGGGGCCGCGAAACCCGGCGAGGATGTTGGGGCCGCGGCGGCCGGCGTGCCGGCGGCGTTCGTGCCGGCGTTGCGGAGTGAGCGTTCGGAGCCGCAGACGCTGCTGGCGGCCGTGGGCGAGCTATGGGTGCGCGGAGTGGACGTCGATTGGGAGGGGATGCTCAGCGGGCCGGGGGTCAGGCCTGTGGGGCTGCCCTCCTATGCGTTTCAGCGGGAGCGGTTCTGGCTCTCCCCTGGAGCGGGCGCGGGGGATGTCGCCTCGATCGGCCAGGCGCCGGCAGGGCATCCGCTGCTGGGAGCGGTGGTGGGGTTGGCCGGCGGTGAGGGGTGTGTGTTCACGGGCCGCCTGTCGCTCGAAGGACTGCCGTGGCTCGCCGATCACGCGGTGATGGGCGTGGTGCTGCTGCCCGGCACGGCGTTCTTGGAGCTTGCGTTGCACGCCGGCGGAGTGGCGGGGTGTCCGGTGGTGCGGGAGTTGATGCTGGAGGCTCCCCTGGTGCTGGGCGAGAGTGACGGGGTGCAGGTTCAGGTCGTAGTGGGGGAGCCCGGGGAGGGCGGCGAGCGGCCGGTGGGGGTGTACTCCCGGTTGGAGGGGGCCCCCGGGCTGGACACCGGGCTGGACAGGGACGGTGAGAGGCAGTGGACGCGGCACGCCAGTGGCGCGCTGGCACCTGAGGAGGAAGCGGCGGCAGGCGCGCGGGCGCTCGAGCTGGCCGGCTCCTGGCCGCCGTCGGGCGCCGAGGCGGTCGAGGTCGACGATGCGTATGAGCGCCTGGCCGATTTGGGGGTGGAGTACGGCCTCGCCTTTCGGGGGGTGCGGAGGATGTGGCGGCGTGGGGGAGAGATCTTCGCGGAGGTCGCCCTGGGAGACGAGCAGCGCGCTCAGGCCGGGTCCTATGGTGTGCATCCCGCGCTGCTCGACGCCGCGCTGCATGCGTCGGCGTTGGCGTTGCTTGGGGGCGGGGCGTCCGGTGGGCCAAGCGACGGCGCCGACACCGTGCGGCTGCCGTTTGCCTGGGGCGGGGTGCGGTTGAGTGCGGTGGGCGCTTCCAGCTTGAGGGTCCATCTTTCGGGGACGGGGGGCGGGAACGGAAACGGGAAGGGGCCCGCGGCTGATGACGACCTCTCGCTGGTGGCGGTGGATGACGGCGGCCGGCTGGTGGTGTCGGTCGACTCGCTGGCGGCCCGCGAGATGTCCATGAGGCAGCTTGCCGATGAGCGCGATCCGCGGGAGTCGCTGTTCCGCGTGGACTGGGTGCCCCTCCCGGCAGCCGTCGGCGCGACACCTGACACCGGGGCGTGGGCTGTGCTCGGCGGTGGCGACTCCGAGGTAGTCCGCGGCGCCGCGGACGCCTGGCCCGCGCTCGAGGCGTTCGAGGATCTTGCCGCTCTGCGCCGAAAGTTGGACGCCGGAGCGCAGCCCCCGGGGGTGGTGCTCCTGGGGCGGTGTCCCGATGGCAGAGAGAGCGTCGCCGCCGGGGAGGATGGCATGTCGGCCGGCAAGGAGACGCCCAGCGAGGCGACGGCCGGCGAGGAGA
This sequence comes from uncultured Solirubrobacterales bacterium, assembly GCA_963771915.1. Lineage (GTDB taxonomy): Bacteria > Actinomycetota > Thermoleophilia > Solirubrobacterales > Solirubrobacteraceae > Palsa-744. The sequence goes on from CAVYVD010000001.1 coordinate 2,715,189, forward strand.
GGGCCGGCGAGGAGAGGGCCGGCGAGGAGGCGCCCGGCGAGGCGACGGCCGGCGAGGGTGAGGACCGGGCGCTGCCCGAGCGTGCACTCGATCTTGTATGCGGCGCGCTGGGAGTGGTGCAGGAGTGGCTTGCCGATGAGCGCCTTAGTGGGTCGCGGCTCGTTGTCATCACGCGCGGCGCTGTGGACGCGCGTCCAGGGGATGGCGTCGATGACCTGGCCGGCGCCGGTGTGTGGGGCCTGCTGCGCTCGGCCCAGATGGAGCATCCTGGTGCGATCCTGCTGGTGGACGTCGACGGCCGCGAGGAGTCCTGGGAGATGCTCGGCCGCGCGGTCGCGGGCGATGAACCACAGGTGGCCATTCGCGCGGGCGAGGCGCTGGTGCCGAGGCTCGCACGTGCGACGGGCCAGCCCGCTGGAGCGCCGGCCGGCGACGCGGCCCCAACGCACGGAGATGTGGAGCCCGGTGCGGATGGAGTCCCGGCTCCCTCGGATGGAGTCCTGGCTCCCCCGGATGGAGCCCCCGCTCCCCTGAAATCCGAGCGTTCCGTGTTGATCACGGGCGGCACGGGTGTCCTGGGCGGGCTGCTGGCGCGGCATCTGGTCGCAGAGCACGGCGTGCGCAGCGTGCTGCTGGCGAGCCGGCAGGGACCCCGGGCGCCGGGCGCCCAGGAGCTGCGGGGTGACCTGGAGGCGCTGGGCGCCCGAGTGTCCGTCGTGGCGTGTGACATCAGCGACCGACGCGCCGTGCAGGCGCTGCTGGAGGAGGTGCCCGAGGAGTTCCCGCTGGGTGCGGTCGTGCACGCCGCGGGGGCCCTCGACGACGGCCTGATCGAGTCGCTGACGACGGAGCGTGTGCGGCGGGTCCTGGCCCCGAAGCTCGACGGGGCTTGGCATCTGCACGAGCTGACCCGCCACATGGATCTGCAGGCGTTCGTGCTGTTCTCCTCGGCCGCGGGGACCTTCGGCTCCCCCGGGCAGGGCAGCTACGCTGCGGCGAACACGTTCCTCGATGCGCTCGCGGCCCATCGGCGGGCGCGAGGGTTGACGGGCGTCTCGATGGCCTGGGGATTTTGGGAGCAGGCCACTGGACTCACCAGCGACCTGGACGAGGTTTCCCGGTCGCGCATCGCGCGCTCGGGCGTGAGCGGGCTGTCCTCCGAGCAGGGCCTCGAGCTCTACGACGCCGCCTGCGCGCTGGAGGAGCCGCTGCTTCTGCCGGTGCGCCTCGATGTTGCGACGCTCCGCCGGCAGGCCAGGGCGGGGCTGCTCTCCCCGCTGCTGCGTGGTCTGGTCCGAGTTCCCACGCCGAGGGCCGCCGACAGCGGGTCCTTGGCGCGCCGCTTGGCCGAGGCGCCCGAGGCGGAGCATGAGGGCATCGTCCTGGAGCTGGTGTGTGCCGAGACGGCCGCCGTCCTGGGGCACGCCAACGCGCGGGCGATCGACCCTCAACGCACCTTCCAGGATCTTGGGTTCGACTCGCTCACCGCGGTGGAGCTGCGCAACCGCCTGAACACCATCACCGGGCTGCGTCTGGACGCGACTCTCATATTTGACTATCCAAGACCCGCGCAGGTGGCCGGTCACATACTGGAGCAGGCCGGCCGCAGTGGAGCGAGTCCGGAGTCTCTGGTGGATGGCGACATCGACAGGCTGCAGGCCAGGCTCGCGACGATGGTTCAGGGGGAGTCGGAGCGGAAAAGGGTCACCTCGCGCCTGCAGGCGCTCCTCGACGAGCTCCGCCGGGCGCCGGGGTCGGCGGATGGCACGGCAGTCGCCGAGAGGATTCACTCGGCCTCCGCCGAGGAGGTGCTCGACTTCATCGACCGCGAGTTGGAGTCGCTGTGATTTGCCCTGTGCGCCGACGCGCATTACACTCACTGAAAATAAACGAGGACCTTTGCGATGGCTGAAGACGAGAAACTTTTGGACTACTTGAAGCGGGTCACCGTTGACCTGCATGACACTCGCCTGCGCCTGCGAGAATTGGAGAGTCGGTCACGCGAGCCGATTGCGATCGTGGGTATGGCCTGTCGTTATCCGGGCGGTGTGCGCTCTCCGCAGGATTTGTGGGAGCTGGTGGCCGATGGCCGCGATGCGATTGGCGAGTTCCCAACCGATCGTGGGTGGGATCTGGAGAATCTCTATGACTCCGATCCCGACCATCCCGGTACCTCCTATACGCGTGAGGGTGGATTTCTTTACGATGCTGCCGAGTTTGACGCCGGATTCTTCGAGATCAGCCCGCACGAGGCGCTGGTGATGGATCCGCAACAACGACTGCTGCTGGAAATTTCACGGGAGGCGTTCGAGGACGCGGGCATCGATCCAGGCGCGTTGCGCGGCAGCCGGACAGGTGTGTTTGCGGGTTTGATCTATCACGATTATGGAATGCGTCTGGGGCCGGCGGCCGTGGGTCTGGAAGGCTATTTGGGCGCGGGTTTGTCTGGGAGCGTCGCATCTGGGCGGGTGGCCTACGTGTTTGGCCTGGAGGGGCCGGCGGTAACGGTGGATACAGCCTGCTCATCGTCACTTGTCACAATGCATCTGGCCTGTGGAGCGTTGCATTCGGAGGAGTGCTCGTTGGCGCTTGCCGGCGGTGTGACGGTGCTCGCCTCACCGGGTCCGTTCATTGGTTCCTCGCGCCTGCGCGGTTTGGCCCCAGACGGCAGGTGCAAGTCCTACGCCGATGCCGCCGACGGGGCCGGCTTCGCCGAGGGAGTGGGTATGGTGCTGTTGGAGCGACTGTCAGACGCGGTGCGAAATGGTCGCCAGGTGTTGGCTCTCGTGTGTGGCAGCGCCGTGAATCAGGATGGTGCGAGCAATGGGCTGACTGCACCCAATGGCCCCTCCCAGCAGCGGGTGATCAGCCAGGCGCTCGCCAGCGCCGGCCTGTCGCCGAGCCAGGTCGACGCGGTGGAGGGACACGGGACCGGCACCATGCTCGGCGATCCGATGGAGGCGCAGGCGCTGCTTGCGACATACGGTCGGGATCGCCCGGAGGATCGCCCGCTGTGGCTGGGGTCGCTGAAGTCGAACATGGGTCACACTCAGGCTGCCGCGGGGGTCGGCGGCGTGATCAAGATGGTCAAGGCGCTGGAGCACGGGACGCTGCCGCGGACGTTGCACGTCGATCGCCCCTCGACGAAGGTGGATTGGTCGACCGGCCGGGTATCGCTGTTGACCGAGGAGATCGAGTGGTCGAAGAACGGGGGCCCGCGGCGCGCCGGGGTGTCCTCATTCGGGGTCAGCGGCACCAATGCCCACGTGATCATCGAGGAGGCCCTGGAGCACGACGCCCACCTGGAGGGCGAGGCCCCTCAGGCGGAGGGCGAGGCTCCGCGGGCGGAGGGTCAGGCCCCTCAAGCGGAGGGCGAGGCTCCGCAGACGCAGGGCGAGGCGGTGCGAGCGTCGGCGTCGGCCGTTGTGCCATGGGTGCTGTCGGGCCGGGGCGACGGGGGCCTGCGGGGGCAGGCCAGACGGCTGCGGGAGTTCGTGGCGGCGAGTGCGGAGCTGGATCCAGTGGATGTGGGCGTGGCGCTGGCCGGACGCGAGCGGTTGAGTCATCGGGGGGTGGTGGTGGGCGAGAGCCGCGAGCAGCTGCTCGCGGAGCTGGACGCGATCGCCGAGACGCGCGCGTCGGCGAATGCCTTCGAGGGCGTCGCGGCGGCGGGGCGCGACGTGGTGTTCGTGTTCCCCGGTCAGGGCTCGCAGTGGACGGGCATGGCGGCCGAGCTGCTCGAGGCCTCGCCGGTCTTCGCCGTTGAGATGCGCCGCTGCGCGGAGGCGTTGTCGGAGTTCGTGGAGTGGTCGCCGCTGGATGTCCTGCGCGGGGAGGCGGGCGCTCCCGGCATGGAGACCCTCGAGGTGCTGCAGCCGCTGCTGTTTGCCGTGATGGCATCGTTGGCGGCGTTGTGGCGGGCGTGTGGCGTGGAGCCGGCGGCCGTCGTGGGCCACTCCCAGGGGGAGATCGTGGCTTCCTACGTGGCGGGCGGGCTCTCCCTCCAGGACGCCGCGCGCGTGGTGGCCCTGCGCAGCCGAGTGCTGACTGGGCTGGTCGGGCAGGGTGGGATGGCATCGGTCGCCGCGGGGGTTGGCGAGGTCATGGGGCGGCTCGAGCGCTGGGGCGGCCGGATCTCGGTGGCGGTGGTGAACGGGCCGGGCTCGGTCGTGGTGTCCGGCGAGCCGGACGCCCTGGAGGAGGCGGTGAGGGAGTGGGTGGCCGAGGGTGTGCGGGCGCGTGCGATCCCGGAGGGGGTCGCCGCCTCGCACACGGCGCATGTGGAGTCCCTGCGGGAGGAGCTGTTGGAAGCCCTCGCGGATCTCCGTCCGCGCTCGGGGGACGTGCCGTTCTACTCGACGGTCAGCGCGGGGCTGCTCGACACGGCCGGGTTGGACGGGGAGTACTGGTACCGGAACATGCGCCAGCCGGTCCAATTCGAGGCGGTCACGCGCACGTTGCTCGCGGAGGGTTTTCGCGCGTTCGCCGAGGTCAGCCCGCACCCGCTGCTGGGCGCGGCGTTGCAGGAAACCATCGAGGACGTGCAGGGTCCGGGCGGCAAGGCGATCGTGGTGGGGTCGCTGCGTCGCGAGGAGGGCGGTTTGCGGAGGTTCTGCTCGTCGCTGGCCGAACTGTGGGTCGGGGGAATCCCGGTGGATTGGCGCGCCGTGCTCGGGAGCTCGCAGGAGCGGGGAGTGCGGCTGCCGACCTACGCCTTCCAGCGTAAACGCTACTGGCTGCAGGACTCGCCGCTGGGGGGCAGCGGTTTCACCGCCGCGGGCCAGATGACGGCCGGACACCCGCTGCTGGCCTCGATCGTGCCACTGGCCGGCGGGGATGCCCTGGTGCTCACAGGTCGCCTCGCGCTGAGCACGCATCCATGGCTTGCCGCGTATGCGCCGCTCGGTGTGGCGCAGATGTCGGCCGCGGGGTTCATCGAGCTGGCGTTGCACGCGGGCGCCCAGGTGGGGTGCGAGACGGTCGCGGAGCTGATCCTCCACGAGCCCCTCGCGATCCCCGAGGCGGGTGGGGTGCAGTTGCAGGTCTCGGTCGGCGAGCCCGACGGGGACGGGCGCCGGGCGATCGCCGTCCACGCCCGGGCCGACGTCTCGGCTGAGGAGCTCCCCGGGCGCACGTGGACCTGTCATGCCAGCGGAGCGCTTGCGCCCGCCTCGCGCCCGGCGCCGGAGGACCGGACGACGCCCTCCGCGGATGGGGCCTGGCCGCCGCCGGGCGCCGAGCCGCTCGACGTCGATGGGCTCTGCGAAGCGCTGGCCGACGCGGGGCTCGACCATGGCGCGGGCCTGCCCGAGCTGCGTGCGGCGTGGCGGGTCGGGGAGGAGGTGTTCGCCGAGGTGCGCCTCCCCGAGGACAGGGAGACCGAGGTCGACCTCTTCGCTCTGCACCCGGCGCTGCTCGAGCCCGTCCTCCACACGATGGCCCTCCCCGAACGAGGCGATGCGAACGGCTCGCATGGGACGGAGGTGCTGCGGATGCCCTCCGCGTGGAGCGCGGTGACTCTGCACGCCGTCGGAGCATCCTCGCTGCGTGTGTCGCTCGCGCCGGCGGGTGCCGACGCGGTATCGCTCGTGGCCCGTGAGGAGAGCGGCATGCCGGTCTTCACCGGGACGCTCGCGCTGCAGGAGGTCGCGGTCGCGCAGAGGGCGCCCGTGCGCTCCAGGACCGGGCACCGGTCGCTCTTCTCGCTCGCCTGGCGCGCGGTCGAGCCGCCGGCGAGCGGGGCGACCCCGCGGATGACGGTCCTCGGCGCCGAGGACGGCCGTCTGGTTCGCGCGCTGCGCACCGCCGGCGTCGAGGCCGAGCTCGCGGTGCACCGGGATCTACCTTCGCTGGCCGAGGGGCGCGCCCTCGTCGCGGGCGCGGGCGACGGTGCGCCCGTGGTCGCCGGCGGCGAGACGGTGCTGCTCGACATCGGAGCCGTGGATCGATCGGGGGATGTCGTCGTGGACTCCCACGCGGTGGCGCAAGGAGTGCTCGAGCTCGTGCAGTCGTGGCTTGCCGACGGGCGCTTCGACGAGGACCGCCTGGCGATCGTGACCCACGGGGCGATCGCGACGCGGGCCGAGGATGACGTCGAGGACCTCGCCGGTGCGCTCGCGTGGGGCCTCGTGCGCTCGGCGCAGCTCGAAGAGCTTGGGCCGGCTGATGCTCCTCGACATCGACGACGACGATGCGTCCCTCCGGAGCCTGCCGGCGGTCCTGGCGGGCGGTGAGCCGCAGCTCGCGCTGCGCGCGGGCGAGCTCCTCGTTCCCCGCATGCGCTCCGCGGAGTTGCCCGCCGAGCACGCGGAGGCGAGGTTCGATCCCAGTCGCACGGTGCTGATCACCGGCGGGAGCGGTACGTTGGGGGCGCCACTCGCACGCCACCTCGTAGCCCACCACGGGGTGCAGAGCCTCTTGCTGAGCAGTCGCCGCGGCCCCGAGGCGGAGGGCGCGGCGGAGTTGCGCGCAGAGCTCGAAGAGCTTGGCGCTCGGGTGTCCGTCGTGGCCTGCGACATCGCCGACAGGGAGGCCGTGCGAGCGCTCTTGGAGCAGGTGCCCGAGGAGCTGCCGCTGGGCGCGGTCATACACGCCGCCGCCACCCTCGAGGACGGCATGATCCAATCGATGACCCCGGAGAGCCTCGACGCGGTGCTGCGACCGAAGGTGGACGGGGCGTGGCATCTGCACGAGCTGACAGAGGGCCTCGAGCTCTCCGCGTTCGTGCTGTACTCCTCGGCCGCCGGCGTGATGGGCAGCCCGGGGGCGGCCAACTACGGGGCGGCGAACGCCTTCCTCGACGCGCTCGCCGCTCATCGACGAGCTCGTGGGCTGAGCGCGACCTCGATCGCCTGGGGGCTATGGGAGCCGACCCGACGGGCGGGCAAATTGAGCGCTGCTCAGCTGGGCAGGATGGAGCTCATGGGCGCCAGGGCGCTCTCCTCAGAGGAAGGCATCGAGCTGCTCGATCTCGCCTGCGAGGGCGTGGACCCGCTGATGCTCGCATTGCGACTGAACCTCGCGGCGCTGCGCGAGCAGGCCCGCGACGGCTTTCTCCATCCGCTCCTGCGCGACCTCGTGCAGAGCTCGGTGCGCCGCGTCTCGGAGGGCGGCGGCGCGCTCCCGGCGCGGCTCGCCGGCGCTCCGGCGCACGAGCACGGAGCGATCGTGCTCGAGTTCCTGCGCCAGCAGATCGCGGCGATCCTGGGGCACTCCTCCCCGGAGGAGGTCGACGTCCAGCTCACGTTCAAGGAGCTGGGGTTCGACTCCCTGGGCGTCGTGCACCTGAGCAGCCGGCTCAACGCCGCCACCGGGCTGAAGCTCCCCGCCACGCTCGTGTTCAACTACCCGACCCCGGTTGCGCTGGCTGCCCACCTGCAGGACCAGCTCACGGTCGCGGGCTCCGGCGGGTCTCCCGAGGACGCCGTGCAGGGCCTCCGGGAGGCGCTGGTCGCACGGAGGCTGAGTCTCCAGGAGCGCACCCAGGTCGCCTCGCGCCTGCGCGCCGTGGCCGCCGAGCTCGAGGACGGCGAGCGGGCGAATGGCAAGAGCGACGTCGCCGAGCGGATCGAATCCGCCACCGCCACCGAGCTGTTCGAGCTGTACGAGAGCGAGTGGGCGACCACGGCGGCCCCTGACGCCCTCGACGGAGCGGGGAGGTCAGAGTGATGCGTGGCTCGAGCGGCGTTCACCCAACACACATGACCGGGAGGGGTTTGACCGATGTCTGAGGAGGAGCAGGGTGGCACGGTGTCCGACGGACAGAGGGTGGCCGCCGAGGAGCAGCAGGCGGTCGCCTACCTGAAGCGAGCTCTCCTCGACCTCAACGCGACCCGCGGGCGGCTGCGCGAGGCCGAGAGCCGTCTCGCCGAGCCGATCGCGATCGTCGGCATGGGCTGCCGCTACCCGGGCGGCGTGCAGTCCCCAGAGGACCTGTGGGAGCTGGTCGCGGCGGGGAGGGACGCGATCACGGAGCTCCCCGACGATCGCGGCTGGAACCTCGAGACGCTGCCCGGCCCCGATCCCGGGGATCCTGACACCGACTTCCAGGGCGGCTTCATCGACGGTGTGAGCGACTTCGACGCCGAGTTCTTCGGGATCGGCGAGGACGAGGCATGCCTGATGGATCCCCAGCAGCGGCTGCTGCTCGAAGTGGCGTGGGAGACCTGCGAATACGCCGGGATCGACCCGGCTGGGCTCAGGGGGAGCGAGACCGGCGTGTTCATGGGCCTCGGCGGGCAGGGCTATGCGCTCTGGCTCATTGGGGCCGCAACTGAAACCGTCGAGGGCCACTTCTCGCTGGGCAACGCGGGAGCCATGGCCTCTGGTCGGCTGGCCCACGTGCTGAAGCTCGAGGGGCCCGCGATCACCGTCGACACGGCCTGCTCCTCCTCCGCGGTCGCGCTGCACCTGGCGTGCCAATCCCTGCGCCAGGGCGACAGCTCGATGGCGCTCGCGGGGGGTGCGACGATCATCGGGACACCCTGGGCTTACCTGGAATTCGGCAAGCAGCTCAATTTCGGGCTCGCGCCGGATGGCCGGTGCAAGTCGTTCTCCGACGCCGCCAACGGGGCGGGGTTCTCCGAGGGCGTCGGGCTCGTGCTGCTCGAGCGCCTCTCCGACGCGCGCCGGCTGGGACACGAGGTGCTGGCCGTGGTGCGTGGCAGCGCGTTCAACCAGGACGGTGCGAGCAACGGCACGACGGCTCCCAACGGCCTCGCCCAGGAGAGGGTCATCCGCCGGGCGCTGAGCAACGCGGGGGTGTCCACCGGCCAGGTCGACGCGGTCGAGGCGCACGGCACGGGCACGGTGCTCGGCGACCCGATCGAGGCGCAGGCGATGATCGCCACCTACGGCCGGGAGCGGACGGCCGATCGGCCGCTGTGGCTGGGGTCGCTGAAGTCGAACATCGGTCACACCCAGGCCGCGGGCGGGGTGGGCGGGGCGATCAAGATGGTCATGGCGATGCGGCACGGCCTGCTGCCGAAGACGCTGCACATCGACACACCCTCGCGGCACGTGGACTGGTCCGAGGGGACCGTGTCGCTGCTGCTCGAGCCCGTGCCGTGGGTCAAGGAGGGTGAACCGCGCCGGGCGGCCATTCATTCCTTCGGCATGAGCGGCACCAACGTGCACATCATCCTCGAGGAGCCCACGCCGGTGCAGGCGCCCGCGCCGACACGCGAGCGGCAGGCGCGAGGCGCGGGGGGGAGCGCCGTGCCGGTGGCATGGCCGATCTCGGGGCGGGGGGAGGAGGGGTTGCGCCGGCAGGCGCGGCGCCTGGCCCAGTTCCTCGCCGAGCGCCCCGAGCTCGACGTGGCCGATATCGGCCGCTCGCTGGCGGTGTCGCGACCCGCCCTGAGCCATCGCGCCTGCATCATCGGCACCGATCGCGAGCAGCTTCTCGGGACTCTGGAGGAGGTGGCCGAGGGCCGCTGGCCTGCGCCTGCGGCCGACGGCGCCGATGAGCCCGGCCCGGACGGCGGCCTGGCGGCGCTGGGGCGCAAGTGGGTCGCTGGCAGCGCGGTCGACTGGGAGCCGGTGTTCGCGAAGCTCGACGCGCGAGCGGTCCGCCTGCCGACCTACGCGTTCGAGCGCCGTCGCTACTGGGTCGAGCACTCCCCGCTGTGGGCGGAGGACGGTCTGATGCTGCGGCTGCACCGGGAAGGCGCCAGCCAGCTCCCGGGTCCGCTCTCCCCGAGTCGGCCTGCCGTGCACCACGGTGAGGTCGGCTAGCGATGGCACGCGCGGGGTGCATATGCGTCAATGGACGCCTCTTCGAGCCGGAGCAGGCGACCGTCTCCGTCTTCGATGCCGGCTTCCTCCTCGGCGACGGGCTGTTCGAGTCCTTGCGCGCCACGGCGGGCGTTCCCCACCTGCTCGACAGGCATCTGCTGCGCCTGTTCTCGGCCGCCGCGGAGCTCGGGTTCGCGAACATGCCCGCCGTCGAGCAGGTGGAGGAGGAGGTGCTGCAGACGATTCGACACGCCGCGCTCCCCGATGCCTACGTCCGCGTGACCGTCACCCGTGGCACGGGCGGCGTGGGCCTCGCCCCGCCGACGGGCGCGCCCACGGTCGTGGTCGCCGTCCTGCACGCCGTGCCTCTCACCCGCGCGCAGGACGGCATCGAGGCGATCCTGCTTTGGGGGCAGCGGGAGCGGCGGGCGAGCGCCAAGAGTACGAGCTGGCAGCCGGCGGTCCTGGCGCGCCGTCGCGTCGAAGAGGCCAGAGCCGACGAGGGCATCTACGTATCCGCGAGCGGCCACGTGCTCGAGGGCGTCGCGTCGAACGTGTTCGCCGTCGAGGGCGAGCGGCTGCTGACGCCCTGTGTCTCGGAATGCCTGCCGGGCATCACCCGCGCCAGGGTCCTCGAGCTGGCCCGCGACCATGGCGCGAGCGTGCTCGAGGCGCCGTTGCCGGTCGACGTGATGATGGAGGCGGAGGCGATCTTCGTGACCAACGCCGTCCAGGGCCTCCGCGCGGTTCACGCGGTGTCCGGGAGCACGATTGGGGAGCGGCCGGCCTCCGGGGGGCTCTTCGGCGTCTTGCATCGTCTCTACGAACAGGATCGCGTGGGGATCCTGGAGGTGCTCGGATGACGGCCGGCGCCCCTCATCGGCACATCCTCTGCGAGGAGCAGCCGGCCTGTGTCGACTGCTGGAGCGTCGCCCGGAGCCTGGAGGAGGAGCGCTTTCTCTTCCTGCTCGACAGCGCCGACAGCAACGCCGACCTGGGGCGCTATTCGATCCTCGCGTGGCACCCGCGGTGGGAGTTCGTGATCAAGGACGGCGTGGCCAGCGCGGGGCCGCCCGGCGCGGCCGAGCCACTGGAGGGATCGCCGCTGCAGGAGCTGGAGCGCACGCTCGAGGGCTTCTCCGCCGCCGCCGTCGGCGAGAGTGGGCTGGAGGGGGCGCCACCGGTCTTCAAGGGAGGCGCCATCGGCTTCCTCGCGTACGAGCTCCTGCATGAGATCGAGACGGTCGCGGTCAGCGCGGCCCCCGACCTGGGCACCGCCGACTGCCACCTGCTCTTCTGCGATCTGGCGCTTGTCACGGAGGAGAGCTCCCGGCGCAGCTGGATCCTCAGCAACGGCTGGGGTGCCACCGACGCGGAGAGCCGTGCGAGCAGCCGCTCGCTGCTCGAGGACGCCCACGCGGCCTGCGCGAGCGTCGGGCCGCCGGAGGGCCGCGGGCAGACCCCCGCGGCCCCGGGGAGCCGCCTCAGGGCCGAGGATCTCGAGCGACACGGCGTCCGAGCGGTGACCGCTCCCGAGCGGTATCTCGAGCTGGTCGACCGCGCCCGCGAGCACATCTTCGCCGGCGACGTGTTCGAGCTGTGCCTGACGCAGCGCTTCGACACCGAGTTCGACGGGCGCGGCATCGACCTCTACGAGGCGATGCGCTCGATCAACCCGGCGCCGATGGCCGCCTATCTGCGCTATCCGGGGCTCGAGGTGCTCTCATGCTCGCCCGAGCGCTTCCTGCGAGTCGACGGCGAGCGCTGGGTGGAGACGCGGCCGATCAAGGGCACGCGTCCGCGCGGACGGGACGCCCTCGAAGACGAGGCGCTGGCGGTCGACCTCGCGACCGCGCTCAAGGACGGCGCCGAGAACGTGATGATCGTCGATCTCGCGCGCAACGACCTGGGGCGGGTGTGCGATTTCGGCACCGTCAGCGTGCCCACGCTGCGGGTGGTCGAGCGCTACACCTCGGTCTTTCAACTGGTCTCGGTCGTGCGCGGGCGCCTGCGCGAGGATGCGACGCCGGTGGGACTGCTGAGGGCGGCCTTTCCGGGCGGCTCGATGACGGGTGCGCCGAAGGTCGAGGCGATGCGGCTGATCAGCGCGATGGAGGATTCGCGGCGCGGCGTCTTCTCGGGAGCGATCGGCTACATCGGCTACTCCGGCGAGCTCGATCTCAACATCGTCATTCGGACCATCATCAAGCGCGGCGAGGCGCTCTCCTTCCACGCCGGTGGGGCCGTCACCTCCGACTCGGCGCCCGCCGACGAGTACCAGGAGACGCTCGACAAGGCGTGCGCGCTCGTGTGGGCGATCGAGACGGCGAGAGCCGGCGCGAAGGCGGGTGTGGCGGCGCGATGAGCGAGACGCTGGTGGTCATCCTCGACAACTACGACTCGTTCGCGTTCAACCTCTACCAGGCGGTGGGCGAGATCACCGGCTCCGCGCCGCTCGTGATTCGCAACGACGCGGCTCTCGCCTCCGAGGTGGCGGCGCTCGGCCCCACGCACGTGATCGTCTCGCCGGGCCCCGGGGATCCTCGCCGCCCGGAGTACTTCGGCATCTGCCGCGAGGTCATCGCGCGGCTGGGGGCGGAGGTGCCTGTGCTGGGAGTCTGTCTTGGCCACCAGGGGATCGCGGCGGCGTTCGGCGGCGGGATCGTGCGCAGTCCCACGCCCACCCATGGCAAGACGAGTCTGATCGTCCACGACGGGCAGGGCGTGTTCAAAGACATCGCCTCACCGCTGGAGGCCATGCGCTACCACTCTCTGACTGTCTGCAAAGACCAGATCCCGCCGGAGTTGACAGTGACGGCGATGACTCCCGACGGCGTCGTGATGGGCCTGCGCCATCGCGTCCATCCGATTCATGGAGTGCAGTTTCACCCCGAGTCGATCGGCACACCGGCGGGGGCGCGGATCATCGCCAACTTCCTCGCAATGAGCGCAGCTGAGGGAGCGGGAGCCAAACGCACACGAGGAGCGAGGAGCACGAGATGTCTGATACCCAGTTGAAGGCGGACCCGGTGGTTCACGCGCGGGCGATCGCCGCCGACGTGTTGGCGCCGCGGGCCGCCCACCACGACGCGACGGGTGAGTTCCCGACCCAGGCCGTGGCGGCGCTCGGCGGCGCCGGCCTGCTGGGTCTGCTGGTGCCGAGCGAGTACGGAGGGGTGGATGCCTCGTATGAGACCTTCGTGGAAGTGGTCGAGATCCTCGCGCGCGCGTGCGCCTCCACGGCGATGATCTTCGTGATGCACCACTGCCAGTACGCGATGGTGGTGGACCACGGCACCGCACGGCAGAAGGAGGCCTTTCTGCCCCCATCGCCCGCGGCGAGGAGCTCGTGGCGTCCGCCACCACCGAGCCCGAGACGGGTGGCAACGCGGGGTTCTGCGTGAGCGCGAAGGAGAGCGACGGGGAGCGCATCCGGCTGACGGCGACCAAGCCGGTGGTGACGAGCGCCAATCACGCCGCGTGGGTCTACTGCACGACGCGCTCCTCCTCGTCCGCCGCCGGCGATGAGCTCAGCATGGTGATCATGCCCGGCCCGGGGCGCAGCGAGCGCGTGGAGCCCTTCGGGGCGTGGGACTGCGTCGGCATGCGGGCGACGGCGAGCACCGGTCTGCGCTTCGGGGAGTGCGAGGTCCCCCGCTGGCATCAGATCGGCCCCGAGGACTCCGCGCAGGTGCGCGCGAGCTCGATGACCGTGGTCTCCCGCGCCGGCTTCGCGGCGGTGTGGCAGGGCATCGCCACGGCGGCCTTCGAGGGCGCGCTCGCCCACGTGCGGCGCAAGCACCACGACTTCATCCGCCGCGACGAGGGCCGTCCCGGCACGCGCACCGAGCGCCGCGTCCTCGCCGGCTCGGAGACGACGCAACGGCAGCTGGCGGAGATGAGGGTGCGGCTGCTGGCCTCTCGCGAGCTGCTCCACGCGGCCGCGCGCCTGATCGACTCGCGCCGGGAGGAGATCGTGCGGGGCGGCTCCGCGGAGGACGTGCAGGATCTGCTGTGGTCGGCGCGTATCGCGTGTGGCGAGTCCGCCATCGACATCACGCGCCAGGGCCTGCGGCTGTGCGGTGTGACGGGCCTGCGCTCGCAGGGGCCGCTCGCGCTCGAGCGCCACATGCGCGATGCGCTGACCTCGCAGGTCATGGCTCCGAGCGAGGATGCGACGAAGCTGATGCTCGGAAGGCAGCTTGCCGGTGCGGTGTAGGAGCCCTACCACCCAATCAATCAGCTAGGAGGTTGCTATGAATCGTAGAAAGACATCTCGCATAGGACGGGCCCGTCTGGGTGCCATCGGCCTGCTCGCGTGCGGCGGCGCCCTGGGCGCCGCATCCAGCGTGGCACACGGCTCGGCTGTCGGCGCTCCCAAGGCGAAGGCGGCCAAGACCGAAGCGGTGAACCAGACAATGTCGACGAGCGTCTCGAAGATCGAAGGGAATACGGTCATCGCCAAAGGCCAGGCCGTCAAAGGACAGATCGACGGTGTCGTCTCATTTAGGTTGACACTTCAGAATGGGGCGCGGGCGACGTCGACTTTCAGCATCGTCGACAACGGCAGCGAGGGCGGTGGATCTGGGTCGGTACAGGGCGTCACGAGTGGGCACTATCACGTCTCTGGTGCGCTCTCGTACTTCACCGGAGGCATCACGAGCATGCACGGAACCGGCAAGTATGCGCACGCCAAGAACCTGGGCCTCCATCTCACCGGGACGTTGAACCGCAGGACATTCAAGCTCTCGGCGAGGCTGAAGGGCGAGCTCAGCCGGTAGGCCGTGGTGACCGGGCGGTTCTCACCCTCACCTGGCCCGGTCGTGAAGCGGGAGCGCTCCATGCGCCGGTGTCTCCCGGGGACGGATCCTGCGGTGGAGATGGCGCAGGGGAGCGGGTGACCACCAATTCGCCTCACCCAGGAGGCGCATCAGCGCGGGGACGAGTAGCGCCCGCACGATGGTCGCGTCGATCAGGACCGCGATGGCGATGCCGAGTCCCAACTCGCGGGCGTTGACCAGGCGCGAGCCCGCCAACGAGCCGATCGCGACGCAGAGCAGCAGCGCCGCGGTGGTGGTGATCCGCCCGGTCCGCTCCAGGCCGAGCGCGATGGCCTGCTCGTTCTCCACGCCGCTGTCGTGGATCTCCCGGATGCGGTCGAGCAGGAATACGCCGTAGTCGGTTGAGAGGCCGAAGATGATCGCGAGGAGCAGTACCGGCGGGGTGACTTCGATCGCTCCCGGGCTCGGGTACCCCAGCAGTCCATGGAAGTAGCCGTGCTGGAAGACGAGGACCAGGATCCCGAGTGCGGCGCTCGCGGTGAGGGCGTTCATGAGCAGCGTCTTGGGCGGCAGCACCACCGACCCGGTGAGCAGGAAGATCGAGAGGCTCGTCGTGAGCACGACCAGGAGCGCGACGAGGAGGAGGCGCCCGCTCAGACTCGCCTTGAGGTCGATGTAGGCGGCCGTGGGTCCGCCGACCCTGCGCTCGAACGGGACCGGCAGAGCGCGGATGCGCTTGACCAGCTGCTGCGCCTCTGCGCTCGCGGCTCCCCCCGAGGAGGTGATGTACATCACCGCAGTGTGTCGTTTGAGGTGTTGGAAGCCGGTGGTGGAGACCGTGCCGGGGAGATGTGCGAGCGCGCGGTGGTAGCGGGCGAGCTGGCCGCCCGTCGCGTGGACGGCGACGACCTCGATCGTGCGCTCCGGGTTCAGTGTGAAGTCGGCGGCGAGCGTGTCGCTGACTTGGCGCACGCTGGTCGAGGTTGGCAGGACCGAGGAGCTGGGTGCGGTGAACCTGATGCCCAGCGCGGGGGCGGCGAGCGCCAACAGCACCATGCAGGCACATACCGCGACGGTGACGGGCCGGCGCATGACCGCTGAGGCGAGCCGGTACCAGCGGCCGCTCAACACCGGTCGAGCGGTGGCCTGGGCCGAGCGTTGCAGCCACGCCGGCGCGAGTGCGTTGACACGTGTGCCGAGCAGTGCGAGGATGGCGGGAAGCACGGTCAGTGCGGCGATGCAGACGAGCAGTGTCACCAGCGCGCCGCCGAGCCCCATCGAGTAGAAGAACTGCTGTGGCAGCACGAGCAGCGAGCCGAGCGCCACGATTACGGTCGACGCGCTGAAGAGCACCGTGCGCCCGGCGGTGGCCATTGCGCGCCCTAGTGCATCCGGCACGCTGGGGGTGAGCGCGAGCTCCTCGCGAAAGCGCGAGACGATCAGGAGGCTGTAGTCGATCGCCAGGCCGATCCCGAGCGCCGTGACGAAACCGAGGACGAGCGATGAGATCGGCACGAAGTGCGTCGCCAGGCGCAGGCTGGCGCGCGTCAGCACGATCGCGGATGCCCCGAGGGCCACCGGCAGCATGGCGGCGACCAGGCCGCGGAAGAACCAGATCGAGAGCAGCAGGAGAATCGGGAAGGCGACCAGCTCCGCGCGCCGCGCGTCCTGTTCGAGGACGTCGGTGGCCTGCGTCGCGCCGAGGTCGAGGCCGCCGAGCTTCACACCCGGCCGATGACGGAGCCGGCTGGCCAGCTGGCGAGCCGCTTCGACGTGAGCCCGTTCGGAGCCCGCCCGGAACCGCACGGTCAGGTAGGCGAGCGATCCATTGCGCGATACGAACCTCGAGCCGACGTCGAGCGCGCTCGTGACTTCGCCGACCGCGCGATCGGATTCGATGGCTTCCTTGAGCAGATGGATCTTGAACCCCTTGGAGAGTCCTTCCATCAACGCGGCCACCGATCCCTTCGGGTGGTGGCGGGAGGGGCCCAGTGGGAGCATCGCGATGACACCCGGCGGGGACTCGTAGCCGATCGCATGCCCGATCAGCGCGTCGGCCTGACTGCTTTCAGCGCTCGGGGCCGTCAGGCCGACAGGGCTGAGATGATTGGCGATCCCGGCGCCGAATAGGGCCGCGAGCGCCGCGACCACGAGCGCCACTGCCAGGATCGTCCCCGCACGCCGGGGGGTGAGGGCAGCTGTGAGTCCAAGCACCGGGCCGATCGTACAGCGGGGGGGTGAAAGCGTCAAAAACTGGCGCACGCGGGAGATCATTCCAGAGCCGGCGAGCGCGGGAGGTCGTTCCCAAAACCTGGCGAGCGCGGGAGTTTATTCCGTATGATCCTCGCATGAGCTCACGGGGGGAGCCGGGTGCCAGCCTGCTCGCGATCGGCGACCTGCACGTCACCCACCCCGAGAACCGCCGCGTCGTGGAGGGCCTGCGGGCGCGCTCGCGGGAGGACTGGCTGATCGTGTGCGGCGACGTCAGCGAGCTGAGCGCAGACGTGGAGTGGGCGCTCGGCCTGCTACGTGAGCGGTTCGCCACCGTGATCTGGGTGCCGGGCAACCACGATCTGTGGAGCATCCCCGAGGATCCCGTGAAGCTCCGGGGTGAGGCGCGCTACCGGCACCTGGTGGAAGTCTGCCGGCGCCTCGGCGTGCTCACACCGGAGGATCCCTACGCGATCTGGGACGGTCCCGGGGGGCCGGCGACGGTCGTGCCCCTGTTCCTGCTCTACGACTACTCCTTCGCCAGCAACGTCGCCCCCACCAAGGAGCAGGCGCTGGCGCGCGCCTACGCCGCCGGGGTGGTGTGCAGCGACGAGCTCGTGCTGCACCCCGACCCCTATCCGAGCCGCGAGGCGTGGTGCGAGGCCCGGGTGCGCGAGAGCGAAGCGCGCCTTGACGCGCGCGATCCCGAGCTGCCCACGGTCCTGGTCAACCACTTCCCGCTGACCCGCGACCCCACGCTGCTTCTGCGCCACCCCGAGTTCGCGCAGTGGTGCGGAACGGTGCGCACCGCCGACTGGCACGTGCGCTTCGGAGCGAAGGCGGTCGTCTATGGGCACCTGCACATCCCGCGCGTCACCTGGCACGACGGGGTGCGGTTCACGGAGGTATCGCTGGGCTATCCCCGGGAGTGGCGTCGCCGGGGCGGCGCCGCCCGCGCCGCGCCGCGCCCAGTCTTCGCCGCCGACGCGGGCGCGCAGTAATCGTGGAGATCTTCCCCCCCGAGGTCGTCGCGCGGTGATCGAGGAGATCCTCCCCCCCGAGGTCGTCGCGGTGGACACGCGCGAGGAGTGGCTCGACATCGAGCTGTTCCCCGAGGAGCGGGCCGCGTTGGGGCAGGCGGTGGAGAAGCGCCGCCGCGAGTTCGTCACCGCGCGCGCGTGCGCGCGGCAGGCGCTCGCGCGGCTCGGTCTGCCGCCCTCGGCGATCGCCACCGGCGAGCGGGGGCAGTCGCTGTGGCCGGAGGGGGTGCTCGGCAGCATCACCCACTGCGCGGGCTACCGCGCGTGCGCGCTGGCGCGCTCATCCCAACTCGCGGGCCTGGGTATCGACGCGGAGCCCCATGCGCCGCTGCCCGAGGGGGTCTTCGACCAGGTCGCCCGCGTGGAGGAGTGCCCGCGGCTCCAGCAGCTGGCACGGGCCGAGCCGGCGGTCCATTGGGATCGCCTGCTGTTCAGCGCGAAGGAGGCGGTCTACAAGGTGTGGTTCCCGCTCGCCGCGTGCTGGCTTGGCTTCGAGGACGCGGCGCTCACGTTCGACCCCGCCGGGCGGACGTTCAAAGCGCGTCTGCTGAAGCCCTGGCCGGATGGGTGCCCGGTCCTCCCCGGGGTCCTCGAGGGGCGGTGGCTCGTGCGCGAGGACCTCGTGCTCAGCGCGATCGCTCTCCCGCACCCAACGGTGACCCTGTCTGCGCGGTGACCCCGCACGCGCGGCGACCCCGTCCGCCGGGGCGACGGCTCGCCCGCGACAGGTTGGAGGCAGCCGGCGGCGGGAGCGGCCCGCTATTCGCCCCGCCAGCGCGGCTGGCGTTTCTCGGCGAACGCGCTCATCCCCTCGCGCAGGTCGCGCGAGGCGAAGGAGGCAAGCCGCAGCGCCATCAACTCGGCCTCCACCTCCTCGGAAAGCATGCCCTGTGCGCGCAACAGGGCGGCGATCACGCGCTTGTTGCCCCGCTGGGAGAGCGGCGCGTTGCCCGCCAGCTCGCCCGCCAGCGCGAGCGCCGAGGACTCGAGCTTACTCGCCGCTACCACGCGGTTGACCAGGCCCCACCGCAGGGCGGTGTCCGCGTCGATGTAGCTGCCGAGCAGGAACAGCTCGCGCGTGCGGGTGGCGCCGATCGCGTCGATGAAGCGGCGTAGGCCGGTATGGGAGTAGACGAGACCGAGCTTCGCGGGGGGCATCCCGAGCCGGATCTCCGCGGCCGCCATGCGCAGGTCGCACGCCACCGCCAGCTCGAGGCCGCCGCCGATCGTGTGCCCGGGGAGCACGGCGAGCGTCGGGTAGGGGTAATTCTCCACTGCTTCGATCGCCTCGGTGAACGGGTGGGCGACCAGCCGCTCCGCCTCTTCCTGGAATCTCTCGTCGCCGATCTCCCCGATCTCATACCCCGCGGAGAACATCCCGTGGGAGCCGGTCACGATCACGCAGCGCGCCCGCCCCTCCGAGGTGAGCTCCGTGAGCGCCACGGCGATCGCATCGAGGATCGGCCGGTCCAGGGCGTTGCGCTTGGAGGGATTGGCGATCGTCAGGCGCGCAAGGTGCTCCGCCGGGCGATCGATCAGCAGCTTGCCGTCGGCGAGCTCCCGCGAGAGGGGCGCCACCTCTACTCCAGCACGACCAGCGTGTCGCCCTCGTTGACCGCCTGGCCCTCCTCGCACAGGATCTCCACGACGGTGCCGGAGTCCTCGGCCTCGACCGGCATCTCCATCTTCATCGACTCGAGGATCGCGACCGTGTCGCCCTCCGCGACCGCGTCGCCCACGGCGCACTCGATCTTCCACACGGTCCCGGTGATGTGGGCCTCCACCTCAGCCACGCAGAGATCTCCTCCTGGGACGGTTTGCCATGAGGCGCCGAAGAATAGCCGCACAACCGGTCGAAGGGTGCCGACCGGCATGAACGCCGTGCTCGCCCATGCACGGCGATATGACTGCACGGAGCGCAGGGGCTTGACATCCCGTTGCAGGTATGGTTATATAGAGCGGTCGGGTGTCCACCGGGATGGATCTGACTCGACGTGGGGTCTGGCTCGGGTCATCCGCTCCCGCGGATGGTTGCGAGCGGCTGCAGGGAGTGCTTTGAGAGAGAGATTGGGTCAGCGGCATGAGGGAGAGAGTCCGGCGTGGTTTGGAGAGGGAGTGCCTGAGGTGGTCCTCTGCGGTTATCGGCGGGGCCACGGTTATCGAGGGGGCCCGCTAGTGGCAACCCGCGCGTCGGCCCGTCGCAACGCACCGGTGCCCACGGTGCGGCGGGGCGCGCAGCCGCCGGTGGCGGCGGGGACCGTCGCCGGATCGAGGCATGAACAGGCGTCGTCCAGCGCTGGCGCCTCGCACGGCCAGATCATCGAGATCCAACGCTCGCGCCTGCTGGCGGCGGCGGTCGGGGCGGTCGACGAGCTCGGCTACGCGAGCACCACGGTCGCGGACGTGACGAGCCGCGCGCGGGTCTCCCGCCGCACGTTCTACGAGCTGTTCGCCAATCGCGAGGAGTGCCTGGTGGCGGTGCTCGAGGATGTCGTCGCGCTGATCAGGGGAGAGATCTCGCGGGCGGGCATCGAGGGCCTTCCCTGGCGCGAGCGGGTTCGCGGGGGCCTGTGGACAATCCTTGCGTTCTTCGACCGCGAGCCGGCTCTGGCGCGGGTCTGCGTGGTGCAGGCCCTCAGCGGCGGGCGGGCCGTGCTGGAGCGCCGCGAGCAGATCCTCGGGGCGCTGGCGGCCGCCGTCGACGAAGGCCGCCAGGAGAGCGCGCGGGGCGGGGAGTGCACGCCCCTGACCGCGGAGGGCCTGGTCGGCGCCGCCTTCGCGATCGTCTATGCGCGGCTGCTGCGCGGCGAGCGCAGGCCACTCACGGATCTGCTGGGAGAGCTGATGGGGATGATCGTACTGCCCTACCAGGGCCCCGCGGCGGCCCGTCGCGAGCAGGCGCGGCCCGTGCCCACGGAGCTTCCGGGTGCTGCCCGCGCGCGGACCGCCGCGGCGCGAGTCGTGGGCGATCCGCTGGAGGGCATTTCGATGCGCCTGACGTACCGCACCGCACGCGTCCTCGAAGGGGTCGCGGAGTGTCCCGGGGCGAGCAACCGGGAGGTCGCCGAGCGCGCGGGGATCTCAGATCAGGGGCAGGTCTCAAAGCTCCTGGCGCGGCTCGAGCGCCTCGGGCTGCTCGCCAACGCGGGGGTTGGGCACGCCAAAGGCGAGCCCAACGCGTGGAGCCTCACCCCCAAGGGCCGGCGTGTGGCGCAGGGGATCTGCGCGCACGTGCCCTACCGGCGGGTGGCGGCGTGATGGCCGCCGTGCGTACCGCGCGGAGCGCATGTGGCGGGGGTTCGCTTCCCGTGCGAGGGTCATCGGTCGTCGTGTCGTGCGCGCTCCAAGTGGGCGCACAGTCAGATATTCGAGGGGTGCTCCCCTCCGAGCTCGAAGGAGGGGATGCGCGGATGAGCAGGCAAAGATCTACCCTGGCCGCACTGGTGGTGTCGATGTGCACGCTCGCGGCTGCGCCCGTCGGTGCCTCGGCGGCCGAACAGTGCCCCAACGCGGCGTTCCGCACGGGCGCCTCGGCGCATCTGCCGGACTGCCGCGCGTATGAGCTCGTCTCTCCCCCATTCAAGAACGCCGGCGAACCGGAACTCCATTGGCGCAACCCGAACGGCTCGACGCTGGCGATGACCATGACGACCGCGACTCCCGAAGCCGAAGGCTTCGAAGGCCTCTTCGGTTTCTCACCGGGCGAGTTCTATACAATCGAACGCACCGCCTCGGGCTGGAAGACCGCCACGGACAACCTGCCACGCTCTGAATACGTACCGTTCATTGAATGGGGTGTGCTCCACCAGGGCGACTTCATGAGCATCAATCAGGCTGGCACGGAGACGCTGTGGGCCGACCGCAAGAAGGGAGCGCCCGATAACAGCCTCGGGATCTTCGCACGCCTGCCCAATCGCTCGGTGGTGGAAATCGGCCCCTCGGTACCGCCGACGGCGCCGCCCTCGACGATGCTGGCAGTATCTGAAACCACAAAATTGACCACGAGCATCTCAAACGACGGATCTCACATCCTGTTCTCCACAATGGGAGACCACTGGCCGTTTGACGAAACGGAACCCGGGAAACCAAGCCTGTATGAGTATGCGGGGACGGGCAACAGCACCCCGATGCTGGTCGACGTCAACAACGAAGGCAAGCTCCTCACCAAGTGCGGGGCCGCGCTGTATGCGTTGTCGTCCCCGAGTGGGAAAACAGTCATCTTCGGCCTCGAATGCGCTGGCGGGATCTACGCACGGATCGACAACGGGGAACCCGGCGCGCGGACGGTCGATATCTCAGAGCCCTCGAAGGAAGACTGCAGGGCGTGCGACACCGAAGCGCCCGTGCCGTCCGCTGCGCACTTCGCGGGCGCCTCCGAAGACGGCTCCAAGGTCTTATTCGCGACCGAACAGCCGCTGCTCGCAGGTCCCACCGGCATGGGCCTCTACGAGTATGACTTCAATGCGCCGAATGGGGAAAGGGTCTCGCGTGTTCCCACCGGGGAATATCAGTTTGAATACGAATCCTATCGTCGGAGTGAAAGTAATCCTGTGATTTCAGAAGATGGGTCGCATCTCTACTTCCATTCCGGATCAGTGTTGACCGCGACACCAAACGGGGTTGGGGAAACGGCCGAGCCGGGAGGCGTCAATCTCTACGTGTACGAGCGGGACGCGAGCTATCCGACGGGGCGCCTCGCTTTCGTCACCATGCTGTCCCCAGCAGACTTGGCCGCGAAAGAAATGGACTCGACGCCCAACGGTGATTTCCTCGTCTTCACCAGCGAACGCGATCTGACGCCCGACACGAGGACCGAAGAACATGTGCGGCAGATATTCGAGTATGACGCGCAGACCGGGGGGTTGGTGCGGGTTTCGATCGGCGCGAGCGGCTTCAACAACAACGGCAACGCGGCGCCTCCCATCTACCGCTACCCGGGCCGGACATTTCCGGAAAACATCCTTGACAGCGCACACATCACCCG
The DNA here is from genome assembly GCA_963771915.1 of uncultured Solirubrobacterales bacterium. GTDB lineage: Bacteria > Actinomycetota > Thermoleophilia > Solirubrobacterales > Solirubrobacteraceae > Palsa-744. The sequence continues at coordinate 2,737,940 of CAVYVD010000001.1, forward strand.
CTGGTCGGTGTCCGCCGACGGATCGTATGTGGTCTTTGAAAGCGCCGTCGGGCTCACCCCGCAGTCGCTCGACCGGAAGATCGTAGCCGATGAATATTTCCTATGCTCATTTGAATTGGGCGTCCACTGCGCTGAAGAAGAACTCCGTCCTATCTATGCCAATAACATCTATGAGTACCATGACGGGCAGGTGAGTCTCATCTCCGATGGGCAGGAGCTCTCCACCAACGGAAGCACCAGCACGCTGGCGCTTTACGGCACGGACGAATCGGGCGATGACGTTTTCTTCGATACGGCAGAGCCTCTGGTGGGACAGGACACCGATACGGACGTCGATCTCTATGACGCGCGGATCGGTGGCGGCTTTCCCGCGCCCGCCGTTCCACAGCCGTGTGCGGGCGAATCCTGCCAGGGAGCGTTGAGCGGCGCGCCGACGCTGCTCTCGCCGGGCAGCGAGTTCCAGGCAGGCGGCAACCCGCCGTTGAGCGGCGGAGCCGGCACGACGACATCGACGAGATCATCGACGAAATGCAAACGGGGCTACGCGAAGAGGCAGGGCAAGTGTGTGAAGAGCAAAGCCAAGAAAGCCAAGAAAGCCGGCAACGGCCGGAGGGTGAAGCGATGACGATTCCTACTCGTCCGAATCCGGCTTGCGCAGGACCGCGCGCGGGCCGTAAAGTGCTGCCCATCGCCGTGCTCGGCTCGATCGTGGCGATCGCGGGCCTGCTCGGGGCGTCGGGCGCATCGGCCGTCGAAGCTGCTCCGGGCCTGCAGATCAAGGCGGTCGCGTCTCCGACGATCTTCTCCACGACGTACAACACTGAGGAAGCTCCCAACTCCTACCTGATCACCGTTACGAACACCGGCAGTGAGCCGACCGTCGGCCCGTTCAAAATCAAAGACGAGCTGCCCCCCGGCCTGACCGTGACCAGCCTGTTGGGCGAGTTGGACGTGAACGAAGGCGCGGAATACCAGGCCTCGTGCAATACCGAAGCGGTCGAATGCACTTATGAATACACGCTTCCGCCGGGCGAGCGCATGTACATGGTGGTGGGGGTCGCTGTCGCGTCCGGCGACAAGGGCCCCTTCACCAACGCCGCGATCGTGTCCGGCGGCGGCTCGCCGAGCGCGTCCGTGAGCTTGACCACGACGGCCGGCACGGCAGCGGAATCCGAAGACGCGCCGTTTGGCCTGGCGGCGGTCGGAGCCGAAGCGGACGGTCTGAACGGCCAGAACGACTCGCAGGCGGGCGATCATCCGTATGAGTCGTCGGTCTCCTTCTCGATGAACACCTACGCCAATGAACTCCAGACCAATGGCCTGGGATATCTGACCTCCGGCGGCCCGCTGAAGGACGTCGTCGTCCAGACCCCCCCCGGCATCACCGGCGACCCCACCGCGGTGGAACAGTGCCCGCAGTACCTCGTCGCGAGCTTCGCATGCCCGCCCTCCTCTCAGATCGGCTGGGCGAGGCTGACCATCATCACCCGAGGTTTCAGGTCTTTTCTTCTCGGGGCAGCCACCCCGGTTTTCAACGTCATCCCCTCCCCGGGGTACTCGGCGGAGTTCGTGAGCTACTTCACAGGGCTACATCTCTTCATTCCCCTGTATGCGAGTGTCACTCCGGAGTCCAATTACAGCGTGCGGCTCCTCACGCCCGACATTCCCGGAATCGGATCTCCGACCGATGTGTCATTTACGTTCTTCGGCACGCCCCTGACCGATCCGACCCCGTACGACGAATACAAGTACTCGGTGAAAGGCGGTCCGCCCACCGCGTTCCTGGACGACCCGGTGAACTGCTCGGCGGGGACGCAGATGGCGACCGTGTCGGTCGACTCGTGGCAGCACCCGGGTCCGTTCCTGCCCGACGGCCAGCCGGAACTGAACGGCCCGGGGTGGGTGACGAAGTCCGCGACGATGTTCCCCTCCCTGACGGGCTGTGAATTGCTGCAGTTCAACCCGACGCTGACCGTCACCCCGGAAACGACGCGGGCCGACGAACCGTCAGGGACGACGGTCGACATCCACGTCCCGCAGGAGCCTCAGCAGCTGCCGGCCCTCGTCACCCCGGAGTTCAGGGAAACGACGGTGACGCTCCCGTCGGGCGTGTCGCTCTCTCCCGCCGCGGGGGATGGTCTGCAGGGCTGCACCAACGCGCAGATCGATCTCTCCGTCGAGGGCGAAGGCACTTGTCCAAACGGATCGCAGATCGGGACGGTGACCGTGACGACGCCCCTGTTGCACGAAGAGCTGCGTGGCGGGGTGTTCCTGGGGACCCCGAATTGCAACCCGTGCTCCGCCGCGGATGCGTCCGACGGCAACATGTTCCGTGTCTTCCTGCAGATCGCGGGGGCCGGGGCGGTCATCAAGCTGGAAGGCAAGCTTCATGCGAATCCGACCACGGGGCAGTTGACGACGATCTTCAAGAACACCCCGGAGCTGCCGGTCAGCGACATAGTGCTGCATTTCAACGGCGGGTTGCGCGCGGGGCTCTCCACTCCGCAGTCGTGCGGAACGTTCACGAGCTCATCGCTGGTCGTCCCGTGGAGTGCGCCGATCACGCCGGCCGCGACGCCGGTCTCGCAGTTCACCGCGGACTGGAACGGCAACGGCGAAGCATGTCCGGCGGTGTGGCCGTTCAACCCCAAGTTCGAAGCCGGCACCTCGAACCCGAACGCGGGGCAGTACACCCCGCTGACCGTGACCTTCAACCGCGAAGATCGCGAACAGGACTTCTCGGAGATCAAGGTCCAGACCCCGCCCGGTCTGCTCGGATCGCTCGCGACGGTGCCGCTGTGCGGGGAGCCGCCGGCGGACATCGGGACGTGCTCGGAAGCGTCGAAGATCGGCGAACTGACCGTCGCGGCCGGCTCGGGGTCGCACCCCTACTACCAGAAAGGCAACATCTACCTGACGGGACCCTACAAGGGCGCGCCGTTCGGCCTGTCGATCGTGGTTCCGACGCACGCGGGGCCGTTCAACCTGGGCAACGTGGTCGTGCGGGCGCAGATCAACATCGACCCGAACACGACCGCGTTGACCGTCACGACCGAACCGCTTCCGCAGGTCGTCGACGGGATCCAACTGCGGCTGCGCACGACGAACGTCACGATCAACCGGCCGAACTTCATCTTCAACCCGACCGACTGCGCGCTGCTGCACATCGTGGCGACGGCCTCAGGGTCGCAGGGCGCCCAGGTCGAAGACTCGGTCCCGTTCGCGGTCTCGGGTTGCGCGGGCCTGCCGTTCGGCCCGAAGTTCGTCATCGCGACCTCCGGGACGACCTCACGTCAGGGAGGCGCGAGCCTCGACGCGAAACTCACGCTGCCGCCGGGAGCGCAGTCGAACATCGCAAAAGTCAAGATCGAACTCCCCAAGCAGTTGCCCTCGCGGCTCTCGACGCTGCAGAAAGCGTGCCTGGACAAAGTGTTCGACGCGAATCCGGCGGCCTGTCCCGTCTCCTCGGAGATCGGGACGGTGCAGGCGGTCACGCCGATCCTGCCGGTTCCGTTGCGCGGCCCGATGTATTTCGTCTCCCACGGTGGCGCGGAATTCCCCGAGCTCGTCGCGGTCCTGCAGGGCTACGGCGTCCGCGTCGATGTCGTGGGCACGACGTTCATCTCGAAAGCCGGGATCACGAGCACGACGTTCACGAACGTCCCGGACGTCCCGGTCAGCACCTTCGAGGTGTACCTCCCGGAGGGACCGTACTCGGCGCTCGCCGCGAACGGCAACCTCTGCAAGAACGCGCTCGAGGTGCCGACGCTGTTCATCGCGCAGGACGGGGCGGAGCTCAACCGGAACACGCCGGTCGGCGTGACCGGTTGCCCGAAAGCGAAGAAGGCGAAGAAGGCGAGCAGGGCTGGCAGGGGCCGGGCGGCGCGACGCCGCCGAGACAGCGTGCATGGGAGGGGTCACTGAGATGCGGGCACCAAGGACAGTCCTCGCAGGGCTCGCGGCTCTCGCGCTGAGCGGCGCGGGCCTCGCGGCGCAGGCGGGCGTCGCCTATGGCGCCGCGCCGCCGAGCGCGCCGTCGCTGTCGAAGGTCTCGAGCTTCGTGGTGGAGCAGACCAGGGCGGAACTGATCGGGACGATCAGCCCGGGCGAACAGGCCACCAGGTACCATTTCGAATATGGCACGAGCACGGCCTACGGCACGGAAGTGCCTCGATTCGGGATCGAAGTCGGCGGCGAAGAATCAGGCCCGATTATTGTCGGGCAGGAGCTCACGGGTCTGCGACCCGGCACGACCTATCACTACAGGCTGGTCGCGAAGAACGCGAGCGGTGAAACGGTCGGGAGCGACCAGACGTTCACCACGCTGCCGGCGGTGCCGCCGGTGGTGAGCACCGGGGAGGCCGAAGGCGTGACGCCGAACGATGCGACGCTCGTCGGGAAGGTCAACACCGAGGGATTCCAGACGTATTACGAATTCGATCTTGGGGCCGACACCAGCTACGGCATTCGGATCTACGGTAACGCTGGCGTGGAAGCGGGCACGCAGACGTTCACGGTGCCGCTGCAGGACCTCGCGCCGGGCACCACCTACCACTACCGGATCGTCGCCACGAACGTCTTCGGCACGGTTTACGGCCCCGACGTGACATTCACGACGACCACCTATCCGACAGCGACGCTGTCGGGGCAGATCACCCTTCCGCTGCTGCCGACCGCCTTGCTGACCTACGCATCGGGCTCCGGTGCATCCGGCGCGGCGAATGCCGCGAGCGTCAAACCCGCTGCCCACGCGGCGCGGCACGCCGGGGCAAAAGCCGGGAAAGGCAGCGGGAAGCGGCCGGGCGGGCACAAAAAACAGCAGGGCGGCTCCGGATCCGCTCGTCATGCTCACGGCGCCAACGGGAGGGGTAAGTGATGAGGGTCATCCGCAGGGTCGTCGCGATTGGTTTCCTTAGCACAGGCTTGGTGTCAGGGAGTCTCGCGCTCTCAAGTGCTCCCGCCTCGGCGGTCGTCGGCCACACCCTCCTCTCGCAGATCACCGAAGGCAAAGGCGCCACCGCGCTCAGCGCGTTGGGCCTGAACTTCGACTCAGGTGGCAACCTGTTCGTCATCGGCAACGGCAACGTCAATGAGTTCAACTCAGCTAATGTGCCCATAGGCCAAATAGTCGGCGCAGGGGGAGAAGATGTAGCTGTTGACAATACGACGGGCGACGTGTACACCACAAATTCGGGAGGGTCAACAGTATATGTGTACAGGCCCGAAGGTGGTGGATACAAATTCCTACAAGAACGGCGCTTTTCCAACTTCAACGGTAACTATGTCTATGTGGCAGCTAACAACTCGAGCGTCGGTCCGTATGCGGGCGATGTGTATGTGAACTCGGCTCAGCATGAAATCCTTGTCCTTAAACCCAACGCCGAAGGGAAGTTGGAAGAACCGATCGGGCAACTGCCCCAGCCTGAAGAGGGATTCTCGCTGCTCGGTCCCAACACAAGCGGTGATATCACGACCAATCGAGCGACCGGCGAGGTTTACGTCGCCAACCCCGGGACCCTGCATTATTTTTCGGGGCTTCCGGCACAGCCAGGGTACATCGACGAGTACAACGCCAGCGGCGCGTACATTGGACATATTGGGCTCGGCAAATCCGCGGGTGAATTCGAACCCACGTATGTCGCGGTTGACGAAACCACCGGCGACGTCTACGCGGTGGACGCTGCGCACGGCCTAGTCGACCAGTTCAATGCAGCCGGGAAATTTCTTGGGGTGGTTGCGCAGGAAACTCCGCCTGGGCTATGGGGTGTCGCCGTCAATGCGAGTGGGGACGTATACATCTCGACCGGTGGCCCGGTCGACGTGTTCGGACCGACGGTTTCCCTGCCGGCGGTGAGCACGGGCGCTTCAAATGAAGTTCTCAGGGTCACGGCGAAGGTAGAAGGCACCCTGAATCCGGAAGGGGAAGAAGTCGTCTCCTGCAAGTTCGAATACGGGACGAGCCTCGCATACGGGCAGACGGCTGAATGCGGACCCCCCGCTCCCTATTCGGGGTCGGGCGTGGTGAAAGTCAGCGCGAAATTGAGCGGTCTGACGCTGGGAGCGACCTATCACTTCCGGCTCGCCGCGAGCAACGCCAACGGCACGAACAGGGGCGTAGATCACACCTTCAAAACACTGGAAGTGGTGCCCGGGTTGCAGACCACGGAAGCGACCAAAATCGAATTCACCAACGGCGAACACCCTGAACTCGGGACGGTCCGTGCGACGCTCAACGGGTCGTTTGAACCCGACGGAGCGGACACGCACTACTACTTCGAATACGGGGAAACGACAGCCTACGGGTCAGTGAGCCCCGAACTGCCTGGCACAGACGCCGGAGAAGCATTCAAAAGCGTGTCGGCGCAGACAGAAGTCGGCGGTCTGAAGTTCGGAAAGACCTACCATTTCCGGCTTGTCGCCACCAACTCGTACGGCACCGTCAAAGGGGGAGACCAAAGCTTCGTCACTCCCGGCCTAGCGCCCGTCGTGCAGACCAATTCGTCCGAAGTGGTCCTGTCGGGCACAAGAATCGTCGGGACGCTGCTCGGGACGGTCGAACCTCGCGGGAAGGAAACGTACTATTACTTCGAATATGGGGAAACGGAAACGTACGGCTCGGCGAGTCCCAAACTGCCCGGCACGTTCCTGGGGGAAGGGGTCAAAGTCGTACCCGTCAAAACGCAGCTCATTGGCCTGACGCCCTTCACCCTCTACCATTACCGACTGACGGCGACCAACGCGTACGGTACGAGCCATGGCGCCGACATGAGCTTTGAGACCGGTGCGCTGATACCGGTGCCGTCGATCGGGGTCCTGCCGCCGTCATTCGTGTCGCAGTTCACCGCGACGCTCAACGCGACGCTCGAAACCGGCCAGGCGCTCGTCGGCTACCACTTCGAATACGGCACCACCACCGCCTACGGATCGGTCGCGCCGATCCCCGACCACTACACGCCGATCACGGGCGAAACGGTGACCGTGTCCCAGCCGATCTACGAACTGCAGGCGGGCACGACCTACCACTACCGGCTCGTCGCCAACAGTCCCGGCGGGGACGCGACGGGCCCCGACGAGACGTTCACGACGCTCTCCGTTCCGGCTTCCGTGGTCAGCACGGGCGGTGCGAGCAACGTCGGCGTCGGCTCGGCCACGGTGGGCGGGGCGATCGACCCGCTCGGGTGGGAAACGAGCTACCTCATCGAATACGGCACCACCGCCGCATACGGGTCGAGCTGGCCGACCGTGCCCGTCCCGATGGGTGCTCTCGAAGGCGTCCAGCCGGTGGTGGTGAGCCTCTTGAACCTGCTGCCGAAAACGACCTACCACTACCGGCTCGTGGCGACCAGCGGCGGCGGCACCGTCTACGGGTCAGACCAGGCGTTCACAACCGGGGAATACGCCCCCCAGCTGATCCAGGAACCGGTGACCATCCGCACGCTTGAGGTGCCTTCCGGCGAACTCCTCTACCCATCGTCCTCCACGAAAAAAGCCAAGAAAGCCAAGAAGAAGAGCAAGAAGAGCAAGGGGCACCACTCCGCCAAGCACGGCAAGAAGAAGGGCAAGAGGAAGAAGTAGCAGCAGCGGAGAGCCCCCGAGCGGTGGCCCTGGCCGGTAGGCTGGCACGCGAGGATGGTTCTCGCGATCGACCAGGGCACGACCGCCAGCACGTGCATCGTCTTCGACGGGCGCGCCAGGCCGGTCGGGCGTTCCGTCCGCGAGCTGCCCCAGCACTTCCCCCACCCGGGCTGGGTGGAGCACGACGCGACGGAGATCTGGGAGCTGGCCAGGGCGGCGGCGGGCGAGGCGCTGGCGGAGGCGGGGGTGCAGGAGGGGGAGCTCCAGGCGGTGGGGATCACCAACCAGCGCGAGACGGTGTGCGTGTGGGATCCCACGACGGGAGAGCCGCTGCACCGCGCGATCGTGTGGCAGGACCGTCGCACCGCGGAGCGCTGTGCGCAGCTGCGCGAGGCGGGTTACGAGGAGGTGATCCGCGAGCGCACGGGTCTCGTGCTCGACCCGTACTTCTCCGCCACCAAGATCGAGTGGCTGCTCGAGCACGTGGAGGGCCTGCGCGAGCGCGCGCGGGAGGGCCGCGCGGTGTTCGGGACGGTCGATGCGTGGCTGCTGTTCAAGCTCACCGGCGAGCACGCGACCGACCCCTCGAACGCGTCGCGCACGATGCTCTACGACATCGCGGCGGGGTGGTGGGACCCGGAGCTGCTGGAGCTCTTCGGTGTGCCCGAGCGCGCGCTGCCGCAGGTGCGCGCGAGCGCGGGCAAGCTGGGCCTCACGCGGCCCGAGGCTCTGCACGGCCACGCGGTGGCGGTGGCGGGCGTGGCGGGCGACCAGCAGGCCGCGCTCTTCGGCCAGGCGTGCACGGAGGCGGGGATGGGCAAGAACACCTACGGCACCGGCTCCTTCGTGCTGCTCAACGCCGGTTTCGCCGTGCCGGCCCCGGCGCCGGGGCTGCTGAGCACGGTCGCGTGGGGGATCGGGGGGGCCGCCGGTCCCGCCTATGCCCTGGAGGCCTCGATCTTCGTGACCGGCGCGGCGGTGCAGTGGCTGCGCGACGGCCTCGGGATCATCGCGAACGCGGCCGAGACGGAGGTGCTCGCGGCGTCGCTTGACTCCAACGAGCAGGTCTACTTCGTGCCCGCCCTGACGGGCCTCGGCTCCCCCCACTGGGACCCGCACGCGCGCGGGACGATCGTGGGCCTCACGCGCGGCAGCACCCGCGCGCACCTCGCCCGCGCGACGCTGGAGGCGATCGCCTACCAGACGGTGGACGCGGTGCGCGCGATGGAGGCCGGCGCGGGGGAGCAGCTGCGCGAGCTGCGCGCCGACGGAGGGGCGACCGCGAACCGCTGGCTGATGCAGTTCCAGGCGGACGTGCTCGGCGTGCCGGTGCTGCTGCCCGAGGTGACCGAGACGACCGCCCTCGGCGCGGCCCACCTCGCGGGAGTGGGCGCGGGCCTGTGGACGGTGGCAGACGTGCGCGCGGGCTGGCGCGAGCGGACGCGCTTCGAGCCGCGCATGGGCGAGGATGAGCGCGCCTGCCTGCTCGCGGGCTGGCACGACGCGCTGGATCGCGCGCGGAGCGGCGGGGGGGGGCGTGAGCCGTGAGGCGGAGGTCGCCTGGCTGCGGGTCCATGCCAGGCAAAGTAGGGACCATTGTTTGGACATCAAATACCAAAATAGGGACCTTGCTTTGGCTTTAGTGATAACGTGCCTTTGGAATGGCGTTGGCCGACGGCGAGATCCTGGCGCAGAACCCGTGGTGGACCGACGAGCGCTGGCGGGCGTCGGACCCTCATCTTGCGCTGCTCGACTTCCAGCCGATGCGTCTGCCGACCGACTTCGTCGTGGGGCTCGATCTCTCCAGCGAGGGCATCCACATCCTGCGCGGCCCGCGGCAGGTCGGCAAGAGCACCGACCTCAAGCTCCTGGTCGAGCGCGCGCTCCAGGCTGGGCGCGATCCTCGTTCGGTGGTCTACCTCACGCTCGATCTGCTCGAGGGCCGGCCTCACGCGGAGCTTGCTGAGACGATCCTGCGGGCGAAGGCGCTCGCCAGGTACGACGCCCAGGGTGTGGTTCTGCTCGACGAGGTCACGCTCGTCGCTCGCTGGCAGACCGCTGTCAAGGCGCTCTGGGATGGGGGGGCGATCCGGGGCGACGTGGTCGTGTGCACGGGCTCCTCCGCGATCGACCTGCGGCGCGGCGCGGTCGAGCGCCTGCCCGGCCGGCGGGGCGCGGGCGTGGACCACCTCGTGCTGCCCCAATCCTTCGCTGTCTTCGCGCGGGCGCTCGACCGGTCGATCCCGCCGTCCCCGGGGCTCACCGTCGCAGAGCTCCTCGCCCCAGCGGGTCGGGAGACTCTGCAGGACGCGCAGGTCCATGGGCCTGCGCTGGAGGGCACCCTCGAACGCTACATGCGGTTCGGCGGCCTGCCAGCCGCTGTCGCGGAGGCCGCCGCGGGCCTCCCATCCCCCTCGGAGCCCGTCAAGCGGGTGCTGTACGACTCGCTCGTCAGGGAGGTTCAGCGGCGTGGCGCGGGGATCCCCGCCACGCACGCGCTGCTGGAGCGCGTGATCCGTTCGCTCGGCTCGAAGACCGACTGGAGCCGGATGGCGCGGGAGATGGACGTTTCGCTGAGCCGCAGGCGCGGGCCCACCAGCCACCACACGCTCCGCGACTACATCGAGCTGCTCGCGGATGGCTACTTCCTCTTCATCGTGTACTTCTGGAGGGCCAGCTCGCAGACCAACAGCCTCTCGAACGACAAGAAGGTCTTCTTCGCCGACCCGCTGCTCCATACCATCGCGCTGGACCACGTCCCCGGGCGGAGCACGGATGTGCCTGCATTGATCGAGAATCTCATCGGTCTGTCCCTCTACCGCCGTTACGAGCCGCCCTCGCGGCTGATCGAAAGCTTCGCCTCCCCCGAGCGGCTTCACATCTGGCAGACCGCCAAGGGCGGCGAGGTCGACTTCGTCGCCGGGTCCCGCCGCGTGCTCGACGCGGTCGAGGTCAAGTACCGCAACGACATCGACCTGCGCTCCGCGGCCGCCGTCGCACGGGCTCACCCCGGCCGCCCCGCCATCGTCGCCAGCAGCCGCGAGCTGCGCTTCAGCGAGACCTATGCGCTCGTCCCCTCCCACCTGCTGCTCTGGGCGCTCGGCTGACGGGGTGGCCGGTAAGACTGCCTGTGTAACTGAGTCCCCTTACTCCGGCAGCAGTTGCAACGCGTCGCAGTGAAGCGGTCCGACGGCGTGAAAGTGGCGGCGGTCGAGCGTGATGACGTGCGGGGTGCCGAGCCGCTCAGCGAGAGCGACCACGGAGGCGTCGGTGGCGCCGAGCGGGAAGTCTGCGTACTGGCGGATCAGCTCGGCGATGCGTGCCCACTCCTGGGGTGGAGGAGCGTCGACGTCGAGGGTGCCGAGCGACTGGATGAAGGTCGCCTCGACGTTGGCGCCCAGGCGTGTCGCGGCAAGGTAGCCGACCTCGGCGACCACAAGCATCGGGATCACCATGCGCAGTCCGGGGCGGCTGAGCGCGGCTGCGCACGCTTGGTGGTCTGCGTCGTCGCGGTCGAGCGAGGCGTAGAGCGGCCCGGTGTCAACGACCGCGAGCATCGCCCCACTCGCGGGCGAGGATCTCCTCCGCGCGCCGCGCCGTGTCGTCTGTGCCGCTGCGCCCGATGCCGATGAACGGCAGGCCGCCGGCCACCCGTCTGTCGAGGTGCTCGCGCAGCGCGTCCCGTGCCACCTCCGAGACGGACACGCGTCGTCGCTGCGCCTCGCGCTCGATGTCGTGGGCCAGATCCTCGGGCAGGCTGATCGTTGCTCGCCTCATACGCTCATCGTATCATCGCGTAGGAGCCATCAGGAGCGGGCATGCGGACCCGGCGGCTTACCGCCCCGCGGCCGAGAGTGAACCCCCGGCACCGCCCGGGTCTATCTACTTACCCGGAAACCGTGCCAGATTGCGGCTGATCTCGGGTTGGCGGCGCCTCCAGTACCTGGCGATCGTCGCCCTGTTCTCGGGGAGCAGGTCGTCCTCGTCGACGTCGTCGAGGTACCCGAGCGCCTCGACTATGTGCCCGATGCTCGGATGCTCCGCGGGCACCCGGAAGCGGGTCATGTAGAGGCCGATGCCTTCCTCGACGCGACGGCCGGTGATCTCCTCGATGCGCTTGAGGTCGAAGTAGTCGCGCAGCTCACCGCGGTCGCCGATGACCTTGACCTTCATCGCGAACAGGTCGGCGAGGCTCGAGACGAGGATTCCGGCATGTGGCTCGGGCTTGTCGAGGTCGAGTTGGTCGTGGGCGTCCAGGAACTGCAGCTTGGCGCTCCGTAGGATGCCGTTGAGCGTGCCGGGCGCGCGACTGCTCACGGCGAATGGGCCGAGTCCAGACAGGCGCAGCTGAAGCGTGTCGAGGTCGAGATCCGGGTCGGTGTAGAAGAAGTCGAGGTCGCGGCTCTGGCGGTGGTGCAGGTGTATCGCGAGCGCGGTCCCGCCGGCGAGTTGGCAGCTTGGCGGGAGGATGGGAGCGAGGTGCTCCCACGCCCACGCGGTCTGGAGCGGCAGGATCTCCGTGAGCTCAGCGGGGAGCGTCACCACTACTCCCGGCGGCGGCATAGTTCAGTGCCAGCGCCCGTCGTTGGGGCGAGACGCCGCGTGTGTGGGCGGCATGCCGCCAGTCTTCGCCGGAGAGGTTCGTGGCGCCCCAGGCAAGACCCTCGGGATCGCCCACCGTCAACAGCCGCCGGGCGATGTACCCGCCGGCGCGTTCGACATCCAGCTGTGAGGGGGCGGTGTTCCAAAACAGGTGTCCGAGCCGTGGGGGAACGCTCCGATTGGAAGCCCTGTGAGGCCGTGTCCGAAGGCGCACGCGCGCTACGGTGCCCGCGATCTGCTGCCAGCGTGGCGATCCGTAGTCGAGGCTGATCAATCGCATCGTGCGAGCGCGGCCGGCCGGCAGCGTACACACCCGCACCCTTACGAGCTCCTGCGAACGCAGCGACTCGAGCGCGCGGCTCGCCGTCGTCGGAGAGACGCCCGCGCGCTCGGCGACGGTCCGCGCCGAGGTGAGGCCGAGTGGCGCCCGAGCCAGCGCAGCCAGGACCTTGATCTCGGTGGGCATCAGGCCGGGGATGCGAGGTGGAGAGTCCTCCAGTGCATCGCACAGGCGCGTGACGTCGGCGGGCTGGAGTCGCATGCGTCCGTTCTCCTGGCGCGTATCGAGTTGCAGGCGCTCGATCGCGCGTACCACGCGCGGCAGGCTGGTCCCAAGCTCGCGAGCGAGCGCCGCCGCTGACATAGCACTGTCCATATCGTTATTTTAGCGCTTGTAGAGCGCTCGCGGCTCCCATTGGCCGGGCAGGCGCGAGCCGCGCTTCAGCGAGACCTACGCGCTCGTGCCCGCCCACCCGCGGCTCTGGGTGCTCGGCTGAGCGCCCGCCGCGTAACCTTGCCGGCCCCGCGAGGTAGAGCAGTCAGATGGAGCAATGAGCAAGACCAGAGCCCGGCCCGGTGGGGGAGAGCAGATGAGCGAGCTGGCGTCGATGCGCGAGCAGGTGTATACGGACCCGCGGCCGAAGGAGCACTTCGACCGCTTCCACGAGCGCGCGCGTACGCGCGAACCGGACTGGGCGTACGAGCTGACGCGGCTGGTGACCTCGCTGTACGCCTACACCCTCCTGCGCGCGCGGGCGATCGCGACGGACAACGTGCCCGGCCGCGGCGCGGTGATCCTCGCGCCCAACCACTTCTCCTTCATGGACCACTTCCTGATGGGCTGCTACATCCGCCGCAAGGTGCGCTTCATGGCCAAGTCGCAGCTGTTCAAAGGGCCGATGCAGTTCATCTACACCCACGGCGGCGTCTTCCCCGTGCGCCGGGGGGCGCGCGACGAGGAGGTGTTCATCACCGCGCAGACGATTCTCGAGCGGGGGGGTGCGATCACGATGTACTGCGAGGGGGGGCGCTCGCGCAGCGGCAAGCTGGCCGAGCAGGCCAAGCGCGGGATCGGCCGCCTGGCGCTGGAGAGCGGCGCGCCGGTGGTGCCGATCGCGATCCACGGCTCCTCGAAGATCCGCAACTGGAAGCGTCTGCGGCTGCCCCAGGTCACCGTGCAGTACGGGGAGGCGCTGCGCTGGGAGCGTGTGGCCGAACCCACCCGCGAGCAGCAGCAGGCGGTCGCGGACGAGATCCTCGTCGAGATCAAGCGGCTGTATGCGGGCCTCGAGGAGCACGGGCGCAGGGGCGCACTCAGGCGGGTGCGCGAACAGCGTCGCGCCGCCGGCGCAGCGGGGGCCTCGCGCACGGTCGGTCAGGTTGGCTGAGGCTGTGGCGGGCTTATTTTTTCACCTCTGAATTGCCCGGTTGGACTAACCTGGCCTACAATCGCATGGAAACATGGGATGATCGTATTGCCAGAGCTGTCGGCGGCGGACTGAGGGTTGGGGAGGCGGGATATTGGAGGCGGTTGGCCGTCCTGGAGGTTGGCGATGAGTCAAGCTGAGGCGGCGGCCACCACCACGGTGGGGATCGAGCGGTTGCTCGGGGGCGAGCTCCCGTCCATCTACCAGGCGGCGCATCTCTCCCGCGAGGACGTGGAGATCTTCGGGGATGCGCGCGACAAGGATGTCCGCAGGTCGATCAGAGTGGGCGAGGTTCCGATGCCGGAGCTCGCGCCGGACGAGGCGCTGGTCGCGGTGATGGCGAGCGCGATCAACTACAACACGGTGTGGTCGGCGATGTTCGAGCCGATCCCCACGTTCCGGTTTCTGGAGCGGTTGGGGCGCAACGGGGGATGGGACGCCCGCCACGACCTGCCCCACCACGTCATCGGATCGGATGCCTCGGGTGTGATCGTCGGGATGGGCGCGGCGGTGCGCCACTGGTCGATCGGCGATCGCGTGGTGGTGTACCCCTGTGCGATCGACTATCAGGACCCGGTCTCGCAGGTGGATGGCCTGCTCACCGAGGATCTGCGGGCGTGGGGCTTTGAGACGAACTTCGGGGGCCTCGCGCACTACACGGTGGTGAAAGCCAACCAATTGCTCGCAAAGCCCCGGCATCTGACGTGGGAGGAGGCGGCATCCAGCACGCTCTGCGCGATGACCGCCTACCGGATGCTCGTCAGCCCGCGGGGGGCGCAGTTCAAGCAGGGGGACATCGTGCTCGTGTGGGGCGCCGCGGGGGGCCTCGGTGCGTATGCGATCCAGTTCATCCGCAACGGCGGGGGGATCGCGGTCGGGGTCGTGAGCTCAAAGGAGAAGGCGCGGCTGCTGGAGCGGCTCGGCTGCGACCTGGTGTTGCGCCGCGACGAGCTGGGCCTCGACGGGCTCGGGGAAGTGGAGATGGGCAAGCGGGTCGGGGGGGAGATCCGCCGTCACTTCGGGGAGGACCCGCACATTGTCTTCGAGCACGTGGGGCAGGAGACGTTCGGGGCCTCGGTGTATCTGGTGCGGCGCGGGGGGACGGTGATCACGTGTGGCTCCAGTACGGGCTACCGTCACGAGTTCGACAACCGTCGCCTGTGGATGCGGCTCAAGCGGATAATCGGCAGTCACGCCGCCAACTGGCAGGAGGCGTGGGAGACCAACCGGCTGATCCAGCGGGGCGCGATCGTGCCGGCGCTCTCGAAGGTGTTCCCGCTCGAGCGAGTGGGTGAGGCGGCGCGGGAGGTTCAGCTCAACCGCCACGTGGGCAAGGTCGGGGTGCTGTGCCTGGCCGAGCGCGAGGGCCTCGGCGTCGAAGACCCCGAGCTGCGCGCCTCGATCGGTGAGGAGCGGCTCGGGCTCCTGCGCGAGGCGTAGCGCACTCGTGTTCGCCGCGCCATGGCGGGGGGATGGGGGTGTCGGGCGTCATGGTTGCCGGGAGCGTCGGGAGCGTCGCGTACAGTTGACCGGGTCCGCCGAGGGTCCCCGGGGCCCCCGGCGGCAGACCAGGCCATCGAGGGAGTGGAGGACAGCTTGAACGGCTCGATAGACGTGGGTGCGATCATCCGCCGCACGTTTCAGATCTACGTCGACCAGGCTCCCGTGCTGATGCCCGCGGCGGCGGTGGTGTTCGTGATCAGCGGGATCTTCGGCGTGCTGCTGATCGCTGCCTCGCCGGGGCTGGCGTTCATCGCGCTGATCGTCAGTCTCGTCGCCACCACGCTGTTCACCGGCATGGTCGTGGAGCTGGTCGCCGACGTGCAGGACGGCAGGCGCGACGCCAGCGCGGGCCAGCTGCTGCGCGCGGTCACGCCGGTGCTCGGCCAGCTGATCCTGGTGGGGATCGTCGCCGGCATCGGCATCCTGATCGGCTTCATCCTGATCGTCGTCCCCGGCCTGATCCTCGCCACGCTCTGGTCGGTGGCGGCCCCCGTGGTGGTGCTCGAGCGCCCCGGGGGCCTGCGGGCGCTCGGACGCAGCCGCGAGCTGGTGCGCGGCAACGGCTGGAACGTGTTCGCTGTGATCCTCCTGCTCGTGATCCTCGTCGGCCTCGTCGGCTCGGGGATCGAGGTCGCGGCCGACGCCGCGGGCACCGGGGTGGGCCTCGTCGTGAGGGTGGTGGTGGGCATCCTCACCGCGCCGATCTCCGCGCTGGCGGCCGCGGTGCTGTACTTCGACCTGCGCAAGGCCCACGCGGGCAGCGGCACGATCCCGGAGCCGGATCTTCCTTCGTTCCAGTCCGGCCCGTTCCCGCCCGCGGCTCCCTAGCGCGATCGACTGATCCATCGGTGTGAGGGCTTACAGTCCCTCACGCGTGGCCGTTCGCCATGCTCTGGATGCTCCTCCCGACGGGCTGTTCCGGGGTCGTATGGCCCGGAGAAAGGAGGTAGCTATGACTGGAGCTATGAGCGCATTGGCTATTGCTCTGCTTGTCGCGCTACTGGTCATCGACCGGCTTGTGAGGTAGCAGAGTACCCTGGCGGTCGCAGCCAGGACGGCCCCGGCGGCCGTCAGGGGCGCTTTAACCGGAGGAAGCCCGGTCACCCGGGCTCCTCAGAGGTCGCCGACGAAAGCCATCAGCGCATTGGCTGCGGCAAGTGTAGCAAGGAGGGACCCCATACACCACACAGCCACCGTGACCGCGACCAACGTCACCGAGCTGCTGCGCCCCGGCCTCCTGGAGGGTGTCTCGGTGCTGCTCGCCATCCCGCCGGGATCACCCGCCAGGCAGGTTTTGGGGGCGTTGTCCGATGCGTGCGCTGCGCTCGGGGCGAAGGTCTCCACTTGTGAGCCCGTCGCTGCCGAGGAGGCCGCGTTGGATGCAGTCGTTGCGGCTGTGGTGCACGAGGCCCGAAGGATCGACGTGCTCGTGGTCGATGGTGCGGGCCTCTTCGCCCACGGCCTTGCGCCCAGGGGAGATGGGCACGTCGCGCTGCGCGCCTGCGTGGACGCTGCCTGGAACGCCACGCGCGCGGTCGTCAACGGCGCCTTCCTGCCGGCGGCCGAAGGCGGGCGGATCATCTACCTCGCCCCGAGCGCTGATGTGGGAGAACACGCCGAGGCGGCGTGCGCGGGCCTGGAGAACCTCGCACGCACCCTCTCGATCGAGTGGGCGCGCCACGGGATCACGCCGGTGACGATCGCCCCCGGCGCCGAGACCCCCGCGGGTGAGGTGGCGGCGCTGACCGCCTACCTCGCCTCGCCCGCGGGGGCGTACTTCTCGGGGTGCCTGCTGGACCTGCGGGGACCGTAGGACCTGGTCTGCCGAGGGATGGTGGCCTGGCTCGAGGGCCTCTCAGCCGCTCATCCCCCCGAACATCCCCCCGGTGATGTGCAGGGTCTGCCCGTGCACGTAGTTGGACCAGGGGGTGCAGAGGAAGAAGATGCCGCCCGCGGCCTCCTCGGGTGAGGCGGGGCGTCCGAGGGGGATCAGCACGGAGGCCATCTGGCGCAGCTGCTCGGGGATGCCGAGCTGGATCTTCTCGCCGTCCTTCTCCATCGTGTTCTCCTCCACCTTGGCCTGGGTGAGGCGGGTGTCGATGAAGCCGAAGGCGACGGCGTTGACGTTGACCTTGAACTGGCCCCACTCCTTGGCGAGCGTTTTCGTGAGCCCCACCACGCCGGCCTTGGCGGCTGAGTAGTTGGCCTGCCCGGGGTTGCCGAAGGTGCCGGAGGTGGAGGAGACGTTGACGATCTTGCGGAACACCTCCTGACCCTCCTCGCGCTCCTTCTTGGCGGGCTCGCGCAGGTGGGGAGCGGCGGCGCGGATCACGCGGAAGGGCACGATCGTGTGGATGTCGAGCATCGCCTGGAAGTGCTCGTCGGTCATCTTGTGGATCGGCGCGTCCAGGGTGTAGCCGGCGTTGTTGACGATGATGTCGATCCTGCCGAAGGCGTCGATCGCGCTCTGCACGAGCCGGTCGGGTACACTCGGCTTGGTGAGGTCGCCCGCGAACACGGCGTGCTCGCCCGCGATCTCCTCAGCGGCCTGCTTTGCGATGTCTGCGTCGAGATCGTTGATGAGCACCTGCGCGCCGTGCGCGGCGAGCAGTTCTGCCGTGGCGCGCCCGATGCCGCGCGCCGAGCCTGTGACGATCGCGGCTTTGCCGTCGAGAACTCCCATGTACGTCGCTCCTTTTTTCGCCTTGTTTGCCGGTGCCGGAGGTTATCCGTCCGGGGCGCGAGGAGCGGCGTGAGGAGCGCCCGGCGGCGTGCGAGGAGTGGCCGGTGGCGCGCGAGGAGCGCCCGGTGGGGACGAGCGCACCGAAGTCCTGGGTGTAGAGCGCGCCGGCCTGTCCTTCGGCGAGCGAGGCCGGAGGCCGGGGTTCGACTCCGACGCCGGTTTCGCGGAAGGCGCCGTCGAGGATGTTGGCGCGGTGCTCGGGCGAGGCCATCCAGGCGTTTACGATCGACTGCGGGGTGGCCAGCCAGAGCGTGCCCCAGGCGATGTTCTCGCCGACGACAAACCCCTCCTGGGGGCTCGAGATGTAGCCGGTCGAGCGCATTCGGTCGAGCGGCGTCTGGCCGTCGGGGGCGGTGTGCGAGAAGTAGTCTTCCTCGGCCATTTCCCGGCTGTGCTGCTGGGCGGCGCGCGCGAGCTTCGCGTTGGGCCGCAGGGCGCCCTCGCCGTGGCGTTCGCGTTCCTGATCGATCAGGCAGAGCACCGCCGTGCGGACCTGTTCGACGTTGCCCGGCCTGGGTGTCAGGTCGGCGCCCGGGCAGGCTTCCGCGGCGGCGGCCGATGGGACGCCGCCCAACCCGAGCGCACCCACCAGGGGCAGCCCGCCTCCACCGCCTGTCCCGCCCACCCCGAGCGTCGCGGCTGCGCAGAGGCAGGGCGCGAGTGCGAGCAGGCGTGTGAGCCGGGGCGATACCACGGTGGTTGCATCGACTTCCGCGCGCGCCAGCGTGAGCCGCGGCGGGCAGGTTTGGACACTTTTGGACCGCCACGCGCCACCCCGGCCAGGGTTCGGGGCGGGCGCGAGCGGCGATCACCCATCGGCAGGTCCGCGCCAGAGGTGGGGGGCTGCAAGCGGGGATTCAGGCCCCAGGCGCGAGCACGCGCTCGATTGGAGCCCTATGGAGCCCTACAGCGCGAGCACGCGCCCGAGGATCTCGCGCATGATCTCGTCGCTGCCGCCCCCGATCGGCCCGAGGCGAGCGTCGCGGGCCGCGCGCTCGATGGGGTGGGCGGGACTCGATTCATCGCGCATATAGCCCGCGCCCCCGTGGATCTGCAGGCAGGCGTCCATCAGCTCATAGGAGGCGCGCTGGGTGAGGAGCTTGGCCATCGTGACCTCCTTGAGCGGCTCCTCGCCCCCCACGAAGCGGCGCAGCGCGTCGTAGGTGACGCAGCGGGCGGTGTACACGGAGGTGGCGAGGTCGGCGAGCTTGTGGCGGGTGACCTGGTGCTTTGAGAGGGGCCGCCCGAAGACATGGCGCTCACGCGCGAACGCGGCGGTGCGCTCCCACGCGAGTCCCATCGCGGCGGAGGCCCCGAGGGCCATCGCGAGGCGCTCCCACTGGAAGTTGGCCATGATCAGCTTGAAGCCCTCGTGCTCGGGACCGAGGAGGTTCTCGGTGGGCACGAACACGTCCTCGAAGGCGATCGTGGCGGTGTCGGAGGCGGCCCACCCGAGCTTCTTAAGCTTGGCCGAGCTGACCCCCTCGCCGCGCTCGACGATCAGGAAGGAGATCCCGTGGTGGCGGGCGGGCGGGGTCGTTTCCTTGGTCCTCACGGCGGTCACGAGGAAGTGGGCGCGCACCCCATTGGTGATGTAGGTCTTCTCGCCGTTCACCATCCACCCGCCCTCCACGGGCACGGCGCGGGTGCGCAGCGCGGAGACGTCCGAGCCGGCGCCGGGCTCGGTGATCGCCAGCGCCCCTATCTTCTCCCCTCGGATCGCGGGCACCAGGTAGCGCTGCTTCTGCTCCTCGGTGCCGAACTTCCAGATGGGGGGCGTGGCGATGTTGACGTGTGCCCCGATCCCCGCGGCGGTCCCGCCGGAGCCGGTCCGCGTGAGCTCCTCGATCAGGATCGCGTCATGCAGGTAGTCCCCGCCCTGCCCCCCGTACTCCTCGGGGTACTTCAGCCCGAGGAAGCCCTGCGCGGCGAGCTTGGGAAAGACCTCGTCGGGGAACCATTCCTCCTCCTCCCATCGCTGCGCGTGAGGAGCGAGCTCGTTCTCGACGAAGCGCCGGATCGAGGAGCGCAACTCCTCGTGCTCGTCGGTGAAGGGGGGCGTAGGTGGGCTCATGATGGCGGGTCTCTGGGAGCCCGGCCGGGCCCATGGCGGGCTCGGGCATTCTAGAACCAATTCCAAGCTGCCGCGACCTCCGGGGATGCGATGATGCCGGCGTGCCGGCGACTCAGAAGGAATGGATCAAGCGCCTTCTGGAGGCAGGCTGGACGCTGGACCGTGGCGGGAAGCATCAGGTCAAGATGACCAAGCCGGGGCGACGGCCGATCACGCTCCCGGAGAACAAGCGCCGCGCCTACTCGAAGGGCTTCGAGGCGCAGCTGCGCCTCGAGGTCGGCCTACAGGACAAGTAACCTTGACCCGATATCTATGATGAAGACGATGCCAGAGCCTCAGAAACTGCACGTCAACGTCCACGGTGAGGACGACGCGTTCTGGGCGACCGTGGATGAGTACCCCGGTGTGCTCGCGACGGGCGACAACCTCGACGAGCTGCGTGAGAGCCTCCAGGAGGGAATCGCCCTTATCCTCGCACGTCCGGGCGAGGAACCGCCGGCGGTGACGTTGGGGGCTCTGCACCTCGAGCCTGTTGCGATCAGCGCCGGCGCTGAGCTGGTCTACGCCTGACCGGCGCAGACACATCACAGCCCGTAAGACCGCCCGATGACCTCGAGCATGATCTCATCCGTGCCCGCGCCGATGCGGTTCAGGCGCAGGTCGCGCCAGGCGCGCTCGATGCCGTACTCGCGCATGTAGCCCGCGCCGCCGTGGATCTGCAGGCACTCGTCGGCGACCTCGCAGGCGATGCGGGAGGCGTAGAGCTTGGCCATCGAGATCTCGCGCACGGGGTAGTCGCCGTTCTGCTGGCGCCACGCGGTCATGTAGACCATCTGGCGGGCCGTCTCGATCTTGGTGGCCATCTCCGCGAACTTGTGGCGGATCACCTGGAAGCTGCCGATCGAGCGGCCGAAGGCGTGGCGCTCTTTGGCGTACTCAAGGGTGCGCTCGAACAGGCGCTGGGCGCCCGAGACCGAGCCCGCGGCGCCGATCAGGCGCTCGCCCTGGAGCTCCCACATGATGTGGTAGAAGCCCCTGCCCACCTGCCCCAGCACGGCCGAGGCGGGCACGCGCACGTCCTGGAAGGCCAGCAGCGCGGTGTCGGAGGCGTGCATCCCCATCTTCTTGAGCCTCTGCTCGCGGATCACCCCGGGGGCGTCCATCGGCACGAGGAACAGCGTGAAGCCGTCGTAGCCCGCGTCGGGGTCGGTCTTGGTGACGAGCACGATCACGTCGGCGCGGTGGCCGTTGGTGATGTAGGTCTTGGAGCCGTTGATCACGTATTCCTCGCCGTCCCTGACGGCGTGCGTCTTGATCCCTTTGACGTCTGAGCCCGCGTCGGGCTCGGTGATCCCGAGGCACAGGATCTTCGTGCCCGCGATCGCCGGCGCCGCCCACTGCCGCTTCTGCTCCTCGGTGCCGAACGCGAGGATCGGGGGCATCGCCATGTCGGTCTGCACCGCGATCCCCATCGCGAGGCCCCCGCTGTTGGCGTGCCCGATCTCCTCCGCGAGCACCAGCGCGCTGTAGTAGTCCCCCCCTGTCCCCCGTACTCCTCGGGCTTGTCGAGGCCCAGGAAGCCGAGCTCCCCCATGCGCGTGAAGACGGAGTCCGGGAAGGTGGTCTCCTCCCACTCCTCCGCGTGGGGCGCCAGCTCTTTCTGGGCGAAGCTGCGGATCGACTCGCGCAGCTGTTCGTGCTCGTCGGTGAACAGGAAGTGCTTGCGCTTCGCTTGAAAGTCGGGCTTCAGGACGCTCTCGGCGGTGGCGGCCATCTCGGTGGGGCTCCTTGTCTTGTGCTCGGGTCTTGGTCTTGGGTCGTCTCGCTTGTGTCTGGAGAAACTAGCGCTTTGGCCAGGAAAAGGAAAGCGGAGCGGGGGTCGCGAGCGTTTCATCCCAAGCCGCGCGTAGCATGAAGACAATGAGCTTCACAAGCGATCATGCTGGCGCGGTGACGCGTGGTTCAAGGGCGGTAGAATCGCCCCATGCCGACTGTGATTCTCGATCCGCTCCCGGTGGAGATCGATGAACTGCTGGATCGTCGCCGGAGGCTTGGTCTCGACCACGCCGACGAGGTGTGGGAAGGGGTGCTGCACGTGAACCCCGGGCCGCACGGTCGTCACGGTCTCGTCCTGCAGCAGTTGGCGGTGCTGCTCGACGGTCCCTCGCGCGCGGCCGGGCTGGTGCCCGTGCTGGCCGATATCAACGTCGGCGCCGAAGGCGACTACCGCGTGCCCGACGGGGGCATCCTTTACCCCGGACCCGCTCGGCTCTACTACCCCACCGCGGCGCTCGTGGTCGAGATCCTCTCCCCCAAGGACGAGAGCTGGGCCAAGCTGCCCTTCTACGCCGCCCACGACGTTGACGAGGTGCTGATCGTGGATCCCAAGAAACGCGAGGTCCACTGGCTCGGGCTGCGCGGTGATCGCTACGAGCCGATCGAGCGCAGTGGGCTGATCGAGCTCGGGCCCAAGGAGCTGGCTGAGCTGATCTCCTGGTCGTAGATCCCCGATTCGCGCCGGGCCGACTGGCTGGGTAGCCAGCCCGGGGCGCGGGAGGCTCGGCGGCCGGGTACGATGCCCAGCGTGTCCGAGCCCCCCACCGCCCCGCAGTCCCCGCTTGCGCCCGATACCCGGTCGGGACCCGTGCTCTACGAGGTGACCGACGGTGTGGCCACGATCACGCTGAACGAGCCCGATACCCGCAATGCGCTCTCGGCGGAGCTGCTCGGCGGGCTGATCGCCGCGCTCGAGCGTGCGCGCGAGGAGCAGGAGGTGCGCTGTGTGGTGCTGGCGTCCTCCCACGAGAAGGTCTTCTCCTCCGGCGCCAACCTCGGGGGCTTCGCGGGGGACGTGCCGCTCGTGTACAAGCACTTCGGCTCCGAGCACTTCGTGGGCCTCTTCAAGCTGATCGGCTCGCTGGGCAAGCCCACGATCTGCGCGGCGCGCGGGCACGTGCTCGCGGGGGCGCTGGGGATCGCGCTGGCGTGCGATCTGATCGTGGCCTCCGAGGCCGCCACGTTCGGGACGCCCGAGATCAACGTGGGGGCGTTCCCGTTCATGATCATGGCGCTGATCTACCGCAACGTGCCCCGCAAGAGGGCCAACGAGCTGCTGCTGCTCGGCGAGCGCTGGAGCGCCCAGGAGGCGCTCGCGGCGGGGATCGTCAACAGGGTGCTGCCCGCGGAGCAGTTCGACGCGGCGGTCGCCGAGTGGGCGATGAAGCTCGCCGGAAAGTCCCCCCTGATCATGCGCCTCGGCAAGGAGGCGATGCGCCGCCAGCTGGACATGCCGCTGGACGACGCGCTGGACTACCTGCGCGCCCAGCTCACACTCGCGCTCTCCACCGAGGACATCGTGGAGGGTGTGAGCGCGTTCTTCGAAAAGCGCGACCCCCAGTGGAAAGGCCGCTGATGAGCGAGAGCGCGCCAACCGACTCCAGGAGCACACCAGTCGACTCCACCAGCACGTCCACCGACGCCCCCACATCCCTGCTGCGTCCCCTGGTCGAGGACCTCCAGGCGCGCCGCGCGAAGATCATGCTCGGCGGGGGGGAGGAGAAGATCGCCAAGCAGCACCAGCGGGAGAAGCTCACCGCGCGCGAGCGCATCGCGCTGCTGATCGACGGGGGGACGTTCGTGGAGCTCGGCATCCACGGTCGCCCCCACTTCGCGCAGCGCGCGATGGACGGCGTGGAGGCCCCCGCGGACGGGGTGATCACGGGCTACGGCAAGATCGAGGGGCGCCTCGCGGCGGTGTGCGCGTACGACTTCACGGTGATGGCGGGCTCGATGGGGATGACCGGCGAGATCAAGGTCACCCGCCTGCGCGAGCTCGCGCTCACCAAGCGGATCCCGTTCGTGTGGCTGCTGGACTCCGCGGGCGCGCGCGTGCAGGAGGCCGCGGGCGCGATGTTCGCGGGCTCCGGGCACCTCTTCCGCGAGGAGGTTGTGATGAGCGGCGTGATCCCCCAGGTGGCCGCGCTGATGGGGCCGTGCGCCGCGGGCACGGCCTACATCCCGGGCCTCGCGGACTTCGTGCCGATGGTGAGGGGCCGCGGCTCGATGGCGCTCGCGGGGCCGCACCTCGTGAGGGCGGCGGTGGGGGAGGACGTCACCCAGGAGGAACTGGGGGGCTCGCGCGTGCACTGCCGCAAGTCCGGTGTGGGAGACATGGAGGTGGCCGACGACGAGGAGTGCATCGCGCGCATCAAGGAGTACCTCTCCTACATGCCCCAGAACTGCGAAGAGCGTCCCCCCGTGCGCGTCGCGGCCGACCCGATCAACCGCCGGGAGGAGGGCCTGCTCGACATCCTCCCGGAGTCCAACCGCAAGCCCTACGACATGTACGAGGTGATCGAGCTGATCGTCGACGACGGCGAGTACCTCGACATCAAGCGCCAGTGGGCGAAGACCATCATCACCTGCTTCGCCCGCTTCGGGGGCCGGCCGGTGGGGATCGTCGCCAACCAGCCCAAGCAGCTGGGGGGGATCCTCGACAACGACTCCGCCGACAAGGCCGCGCGCTTCGTGAACCTCTGCAACGCCTTCGCGATCCCCCTCCTCTTCATCCAGGACGTCCCCGGCTTCATGGTGGGCACCAAGGTGGAGGCCGAAGGGATCATCCGCCACGGCGCCAAGATGCTCTACGCGGTGGCCAACGCCACCGTCCCCAAGATCACGGTGATCACCCGCAAGGCCTACGGGGCGGGCTACTACGTGATGAACGGCCGCGCCTACGAACCCGACCTGATCGTCGCATGGCCCTCCGCCGAGATCTCCGTGATGGGTGCGGAGGGCGTGGTGGAGATCGCCTTCCGCAAGGTCGTCGAGGAGGCCGAGGACCCCGCCGCCAAGCGCGCCGAGCTGATCGAGGCGTTCCGCAAGCAGTTCGACGTCTACATCGCCGCCGGCAACGACCTCATCGACGACGTGATCGACCCCCGCGAGACCCGCGAGACGATCTGCCGTGCGCTGGAGATGGCGCAGGGCAAGAAGGTCGAGCGACCCTGGAAGCGCCACGGGGTGGTGCCCGTATGAGAGGAGCCGATCGATGAGCGTCGAGGACCCCGTCGTCATTACCTGCGCGATCTCCGGCGTGCTCGCCAACCGCGAGCAGTGCCCCGCGATCCCCTACACCCCCGCGGAGTACGCGACGGAGGCGCGGCGGATCGTGGACGAGGGGGGGACGATGATCCACATCCACGCGCGCACCCCCGAGGGCGGGCCGAGCTTCGAGGTGGAGGACTACAAAGCGATCTCCGGTGCGATCCGCGCGGAGGTGGGGGACGCGGCGATCATCAACTTCTCGACGGGCGCGGTGGGGGTCTCGGTGGAGAAGCGTGTGGCCTACCTGCGCGAGTGCCGCCCCGAGGTGGCGGCGCTGAATATGGGCTCGATGAACTACGCCAAGTACTCCCGCTCGCGCAGGGACTTCGTCTTCAAGATGGTCTTCGCGAACCCCTTCGAGGAGATCGTCGAGCTGCTGCGGGCGATGAACGAGCTGGGCATCAAACCGGAGCACGAGTGCTTCGACCTCGGTCACGTGGGCAGCCTGGAACCGCTGATCGACATGGGGGTGCTCCAGCCCCCCCTGCACGTGGACTGCATCATGGGCGTCGTCGGAGGCGTCCCCCCGGGAGCGCGCAACCTCGCCGCGATGGTCGCCAACATCCCCGGCCTCGACGCCCCCACCGGTACCCCCGGCGTTGGCGCCCCCGGAGGAGGCGGCGGTGCGAGGTCGCACTGGGCGGTGATCGGGATCGGCCGCGAGCAGTGGCTGCTGCTCGCCGCCGCGCTCACCCTCGGCGGCTCGATCAGGGTGGGCCTGGAGGACAACCTCTACCTGCCCAGCGGCGAGATGGCGCGCTCCAACGGCGAGCTGATCGCCAAGGCCCGGCAGATGGCCGAGGACGTGGGCCGCCGTCCGGCGACCGTGCAGGAGGCCCGGCGGCTGCTGAACATCCCACAGCGCGATGGCTGACACCCGAAGGGGCGCGTGGTGAGCCTCCCCCTTGAGGGCATCCGCGTCCTCGACCTCTCGCGCCTTTTGCCCGGGGGCTTCTGCTCGCTGCTGCTCGCGGACTTCGGCGCGGAGGTGCTGAAGGTGGAGGACACCGGCATGGGGGACTACATCCGCTGGTCCCCCCCCTACGTCGAGGGCGCGGAGGACAGCGCGAAGTCCGCGCTGTTCCTCGCGCTGAACCGCAACAAGCGCTCGATCCGCATCGACCTCAAGCGCGAGGAGGGGCGTGAGGTGCTGCTGGCACTGGTGCGCGAGCACGACGTGGTGCTCGAGTCCTTCCGCCCTGGGGTGCTCGACCGTCTCGGGGTGGGCTACGAGCGGATGCGCGAGGCGAACCCCGGGATCGTCTACTGCGCGATCTCCGGCTACGGCCGGAGCGGTCCCAAGCGGGATGCCTCGGGCCACGACATGAACTACCTCGGCCTCATCGGCCTGCTCGGACTCACGGGCGAGCGCGGGGGGCCTCCCGTGCAGGCGGCGGGCCAGATCGCCGACCTCGGCGGCGGCGCGCTGATGGCGGCGTTCGGCATCCTCGCCGCGCTGCGCGAGCGGGATGGAAGCGCCTCCCACCCGGGCTCCGGCGAGGGTCAGGTGGTGGATGTCTCGATGGCCGACGGCGCGCTCTCCTGGCTGGCGATGGTGGCGGGCGCGTACTTCGCCGACGGCAACCTCCCCCACCGCGGCGAGCTGCTGCTTGCGGGCTCGGTGATCTGCTACCGCCCTTACGAGTGCGCCGACGGCTGGGTTACGCTCGGTGCGCTGGAGCCCAAGTTCTGGCAGGCGTGGTGCCGGGGCGTCGGGCGCGAGGACCTCATCGAGCGCCAGTTCGAGGCGCCCGGCTCCGAGGCGCACGCGCAGGCGACGGCGATCTTCAGGACCCGCACCCGCGCGCAGTGGCAGCGGTTCGCGGCCGAGCACGACTGCTGCTTGGAGCCCGTGCTCGAGCTCGACGAGGCCCTGGGCTCCGAGCTCGTGCGCGCCCGCGAGATGGTGGTGACGCTCGATCAGCCCGGCGTCCCCGGGGGTGTGCGCCAGCTCGGGGTCCCCGTCAAGCTCACCCGCACCCCCGGCGCCCACAACCGCCTCCCCGGCCCCGCGCTGGGGGAGCACACCGAGCAGGTGCTCGCCACCGCCGGCTATACCCCGGGCGAGATCGAGGCCCTGCTCGAGTCCGGCGCCGTCGCGAAGTCCGCCGCCGGGGCTCCGCAGGGCGCGACGTTCCGAGCGTAGTTCCACATTGAGGGCCTACCAGCGCGCGCGGTGGTGCTCCACCACGCCCAGGCCGTGCGCGAGCTCGATCCCGCCGGGGAGGGTGCCGACGAAGGTCCCGAACGGCGCGCGGTACTCGCTGCGCACCAGCAGCAGGTTCTCCGTGCGACTGCGCTCGGCCTCCGGGGTGAAGCGCAGCCGCGAGCCGTCGGCGGCCGTGATCCGGGTGAGGTCGGGCGCGAAGCTCACCGCCGGCACCTCGCGTGGCTTCCCCGCCACCCACACCGCCCGCTCGCTGCCGGTGGGGGGGTCGTTGACGCCCTCCACGAGGTTGAACGCCAGGGCCGCCCCGGCGGGGTCCACACCGACGCCCGCCGCCCAGCGCCACTCGGTCACGCGCGCGTGGTAGCCCGCGGTGTCGTCGAGCACCGCCAGCGCATCGATCGTGCGTCGGGGGCCGCCGTCGAGGGCGACGGTCCCATGCGCCCGAATGCCCGCCTGCTTGCGCGTCCACACGTGGGCGCGCCCGTGGGGGCAGTGCGCCTGAACGCCCGCGTCTTCCGCCAGCGCGAAGTCGAGCTCGACCTTGCCGCCGCCGACTGCGCCGTCGTGCACCCGCAGCCGCCCTCCCCCAGCTCGACCGCCCCCCGCGGGGGAGCAGACGGGTGCGCTCCCGCATGCGCATGTCCTCGCGGGAGAGGATCGCCCAGAAGCTCTGGCGCGCCGGACCCACGTGCACGATCGCCGCACACGCCATCAGCTCCTCGCAGAAGACCGCGACATAGCGCCAGCGCTTGAGCGGGCGCGTGCCACGCCAGATCGGCATCCTGGCTGGCGGCAGGGGCTCGCCGGCCGCGGCCCCGAGCGGGTCGGCCGCTATGCTTGAGGGTGTTGACTGACTAGTCAATCTATTTCCGCGGGAGGTGTGCCTGTGGGAGGAGTGCGTTTGAGAGTCTCCGCGGTCCAGCTCAACTCCACAGCCGAGAAGGCCGCGAACATGGAGGCCGCCGATCGCCTCACGCGCGCCGCCGCGGCGGACGGGGCGCGTCTGATCGTACTCCCCGAGAAGTGGACGGCGCTCGGCTCCGACAATGACCTGCGAGCGGGCGCCGAGACGCTCGAGGGGCCCGCGATCTCGTGGGCGCGGGCGATCGCGCGGGAGCTCTCCATCGATCTGGTGGTGGGGTCGATCGCCGAGCGTCCGGAGGGCCGGGCTGATCTTCGGAGTCGGCGGGGCAAGAGAAACTTGCCAACACCTCCGTGCACGTCGATCCCCGGGGGGAGGTGCGGGCGGTGTACCGCAAGCTGCACATGTTCGACGTGGAGGTGGAGGGGCGCGCCTACAACGAGTCCGCCGTCACCGAGGCGGGGGAGGAGATCGTGCTGAGCGCCACCGCCAAGGGGGTCGAGCTGGGGATGTCGATCTGCTATGACCTGCGCTTCCCCGAGCTCTACCGGATCCTCGCCCTGCGCGGCGCCCGCGTGTTCGCGCTGCCCGCCGCCTTCACGCTGTCCACCACCCGCGACCACTGGGAGACCCTGGTGCGCGCGCGGGCGATCGAGAACCAGGCGTTTGTGATCGCCGCCAACCAGGTGGGAGCCCACCCCGGCGGGCACCGCTCGGGGGGGCACTCGATGATCGTCGACCCCTGGGGCGAGGTGCTAGCCCAGGCGCCCGACGGCGAGGGCCACATCCTCGCCGATCTCGACCTGGAGCGCCAGGAGGAGATCCGCGCGCGATTCCCCGCGCTGGCCAACCGCCGCCCCGAGGTCTACGACTGGCCCGTGGAGGCCATTCGATGAGCTGGCCGAGGCAACCAAGGATGAGCTGTGAGCGCCGCGCGCGCCGCCACTGGGCCGGACAAGCGGCGCATGATCCTCGACGCCGCCGTGCGGGTGTTCGCCGGTCAGGGCTTCCACGCGTGCCGCGTCTCTGACATCGCCGACGAGGCGGGGGTCGCGTACGGCCTCGTGTACCACTACTTCGCCTCCAAGGACGAGATCCTCGACACGCTCTTCCTGGAGCGCTGGAACGTGATGCTCAAGACGATCCGCCAGGTCGACGCGCAGGCGGATTTCGGCCCGCGCGAGAAGCTGCACGAGATCGCCTCCTTCATCGTCGACAGCTACCGCCACGACCCCGACCTGATGAAGGTGATCATCGTCGAGGTCACCCGCGCCGCCAACTCCTTCGGGCAGACCCACCTCGCCCAGATCCGCCAGGCCTACGAGCTGATCGCGGAGATCGTCACCGCCGCCCAGGCCACGGGCACCTTCAAGGCCGAGATCGATGCCCCCTTCGCGGCGATGTCCTTCTACGGCGCGATCGAGCAGATGCTCACCGGCTGGATCTTCGGGCTGCTGCCCTGCGGGGAGGATCAGTACGAGCGCGCCAAGTGGCTGGTGGTGGAGACGGTGTGCGGAGGATTGGAGGCGACCACCGTGGGCAATACACTTCCCGGATGATGGAGAACGAGATGGTCAAGCGGCTGATGTGGTCCGGCATGCTCACCGCCTTCGGCGCCCTCGCGAGCGTCCTCGTGCAGCGCGCCGCGGGCGTGGTGTGGCGGAGGGTGTTCGACGAGGAGCCCCCCGAGTGAGCGCGGCGCCGGGCGGCGGGCCTGGGGCGAGTCGGCCTGGAGCGGGTGGGCCTCGGACAGACGGGCCTCAGAACATCGCCACCGCGATCACCGACGTATCCGAGCGCGTGGCGGCGCTCGTACGCGAGGAGGTCGAGCTCGCGAAGGCGGAGGTCACCGAGAAGGTCACCAAGCTCGCCCGGGGCGCGATCGTGGCGGCCGCCGCCGGCATCTTCGTGGTGACCGCGCTCTTCCTCGTGCTGATCGGGTTCGCGTGGCTGCTCTACTACTACCTGCCCGTCAACGACTTCGCGTACTTCTGGGGCTTCTTCGCGATGGCCCTGATCCTGCTGGTGCTCGGCGCGCTCGCCGGTCTGCTCGCCGCCAGGGTCGTCAAAAGAAGCGCCTCCCCCATGCCGACGATGGCGATCGAGGAGGCCCGCCTGATCCGCAAGACGATGGGCGGCGAGGTGCTGAGCCCGACGGCAAGGAGGAGGCGTGATGGCGCAGCGCTCTCCCGCTGAGATCCGCAGCTCGATGGAGGCCAACCGCGCGGAGCTGGCGGTCTCGATGGAGCGCCTGCACGGCGAGGTGGCGCGGCTGACCGACTGGCGCGGCCACGTCGAGCGCCACAAACGCGAGCTCCTGATCGGCGCCGCCGTGGTTGGCCTCGCGCTCGGGATGCGCAGCCGCCGACGCCGCCGCCGACGCTGAGGAGGGCTGGCCGGGAGTCTCGCAGGCCAGCCGAAGAGTCCCGTTCAGCCGAGAGATCCCGCGGCTGTACCGGTCGGCTCGCGGTCTTCAGCTCAGCAGCGCGCGGGGGATCCCGCCGACGCCGACCAGTCCCGGTCCCACGTAGGTGCCGATCACGGGGCCCACCTCGGAGACGAACAGCGGCTCGGAGCCGTAGATCTCGCGTCCGTGTTCGATCAGCCGCTGGGCCTGCTCGGGGGCCTGGATGTGCTGCACCACCCACGCGTCCGAGCCCGCCTCGCGCAGTTCGTGCATGTACTCGACCATCCGCTCGAACGCGCGCCCCGCGGTGCGCACCCGCTCGACCGGCGTGATCTCGTAGCCCAGCGAGAGGATCGGCTTGATCCGCAGCGTGCCCCCCGAGCCACGCCTGCGCCTGCCCGACGCGCCCGCCGCGACGCAGGTACTCCAGCGTGTCGATGCAGAACCAGATTTGCAGCGCCGCGCGCGTCTTGCGCACGCGCGCGCTCACCCCCTCTTTGTCCGCCCCCGCGCGAGCCGCGGCGGCGGCCGCGAGCACGAGCAGGCCGAGCCCTCCGCAGGCGGTCTCCCCGTCGATCACCTCCACGCGCTCCCCCAGGCCGCGCTCGGCGAGCAGGCGCCTGGCCTGGCGGGCCGCCCCGACAGGTGCCCGAGATCCCGCCCGCGAGGTGGACCGAGACGATGTCCCGCCCCTCCGCCAGCAGCGGCTCCCAGACCGCGAGGAAGTCGCCGATCGAGGGCTGGGAGGTGGTCGGCAGCGCGCGGTCCGTCGCGCAGGCGCGCGTAGAAGGCGTCGTAGTCGGCGATCTCGATCTCGCGCTCCGGCTCGACCGATCCAGCCCGACGTAGAGGCTGACCTCGTGCATGCCCTCGCGGCCACCAGCTCGCGGGCGGTAGCTGGTGGAGTCGGTGACGATCGCGACGGGGGCATGGGCGAGACACTAGCACGGCGTGGCGCCGCCTGGCGCTCGGCGGGCGCCAGCGCGGCGGCGTCGCGATGGCGCCTCGCCCCGCTAGCAGCGGTTCTCGATCTGCAGCGTGCTGCGCCCGCCTCGGAGCTGCAGCCCCCGCTCCCGCGTCGCGCCGCCCTCGACGCCGAGCACCTCGGCGAGCTCGCCGGTCTCGTACATCTCGGTGACGATGTCGCATCCGCCGACCAGCTCGCCGCGCGACGAACAGCTGGGGATCGTCGGCCACTGCGAGAGCGCGGAGAGCTCCTGGCGGATGCGCGGGTCGGGCAGCACGTCGACCGCGGCGAAGCGCGCGTCGAGCGCCTGCAGCGCGGCGACGGTGCGCGCGGAGAAGCCGCACGCGGGCGCGTCAGGCGTGCCCTTCATGAAGAGGATGACGTCGTTCTCCGCGATCGCCTCTGCGATCGCGTCGCGGATCGGGTTGGACTGGGTGGAGGGGGCGGTGATGGGATCGATGCTCTTCATGGGATGACTCCTTTTGGGGCGCTCGTGTGCGGTGGGGGCTTGGGGCTCACAGGCAACTGCGGTCTTCAGTGACAGGGCATGGATCGGGCCGCCGATCTCGTCGCCGAACACGTCGTAGACAAGGCGGTGCTGGTCGATGCGGCAGCGCCCCGCGAACGCCTCCGCGGTGACGCTCGCGCGAAAGTGGTCGCCGCCGCCGGTCCAGTCCTCGACCTCGGCGCGGGCGCCCGGGATCGCGGCCTCGATGCGGTGCTTGATCTCGTCTGCGGAGGTCGGGCATCTCAGGGCCAAGGTATAGCCGGCGCGCCGCGCGGCCTCGCTATACTTTGGAAAGCAATGAGTCGCGATCACCGACAAGGGCGCCGAGAAGGTGCGCGAGTTCCTCGCCGCCCAGGGCGCCGACGTTGCGGTCGCGGGCCTGCGCGTCGGCGTGCGCGGCGGCGGCTGCTCGGGCTTCCAGTACCAGCTCGCCTTCGACGAGCAGCGCGAGAGCGACGCGGTCTTCGAGAGCCACGGGCTCAGGCTGCTGGTCGACCGCGAGGCCTTCAGTACGTCGACGGCTCGGAGATCGACTACGTCGAGCGCCTCCGGGGGCCGGCTTCAAGGTCGAGAACCCGAACGTCGTCGCGGCCTGCGGCTGCGGCTCATCGTTCCGGGTGGCCGAGGAGGAGCAGGTCTCCGCGGTCTGATGTCGCCGCGCCGGTTGGCTTGCGGCCGTTACACGTGACTGCGCAGGCGGCGGAACTCCGATCGTCGGTCGGGGCCGACGATCAAGCTGACCGGGTCCTGGATGTTGCCGGATCCGATCAGATGCACGGACCGGCGCCGCCCGGCCTCGCCGCTGTCGGCTCGCAGCGCCTGACGGAGCAGGAGGCGGTCGGCGTTGGAGCACGTCGACAGTTCTAGGTAGGCAGCCGCGAGGCCGGCGAATCCCTGCGCCACAGACTCGTTCGGCGAGCCGGTGATCCTGTCCAGCACGGCGCCGGCGAGGGACTCTCCACGCACGTGGCGGACATTCTTCGAGGAAGTCGAAGACGGCGGCGTACGTCTGCGGGTGACTGCGCAGGGCGACATCCATGACCTCGACGATGCCCGGGCCATCGGCTGGGGTGAGATCGATGAATCTCAACCGGCTCAACAGCGTCAGCCCGGCGACCTGAGACAACGACATCATCTGCACGACGGCCCGGCTGAAGACGGGCTGCATCGACTCCGGTGGACACCAGCGCCTGAACATCGAGCTCTCTCTCGCGCTCAACACCACGAGGAGGTTGAGGATCGCCTCCAACGTGGCATAGTCAAGGGATGGCGATTTGGTCTGCCCAGCGCCGCCGGCATCGAGCTCGCCCGCCCATTCGCCCAGCAGTGCGATGGCGCGCTCGTCGTTGAGCTCTGCTGGCGCGAACTTGGCCGTATCCTCCGGGCGGGCGCCCAGTTGTTGCCAGAACAGATGCCCGTACCCGGAGAAGTCGGCTTGGGCCGTACCCGTGGCGTCACATGTAATGACCTTCGTGGTGCGCGCCAAGAAGAGCCGTCGAGCGGTCTCCGGGCATGCGGAGGAGCCGGCGCTGTCACCGAGCGCCTCGATGCAGGCATCTGCCACGAGCTGCGCCACGCCAAGTCGCCAGTCCGCGGAGGAGAGGCCGGCGACGGTTCGGACGGTTGAGTCACTGCCCAGGCCCATCCGGGCCGTTGCCGCGGAGAGCTCCTCCGTGACATCGGTGCCGCAGCCGGACGTACACAGCATCGATACCAGGTTCAGGCACGCCTCGGCCAGCGCGCAATCGGGTGCAAGCCCGTTCAGCCACTCAGCGAGTGCGAGCTGCGGCTCCTCGCGCCAGACCGAAGCAGTGTCGATCATCCCGACAAAAATGGCACGGCTCTGATCGTCCCGGCTGGCTCGGCGTGCCACATCCGCGACAGCGCCCGCATCGTCGACATCCCACTCGTGCAGAGCCGCGTAGAAGAGCTTCCTGCGCCGCGGGTCGAGCTCGATCGTGGCCTCCCGGCCCAGCTCCCACCAGAGGTCGAGCCCGTACTGCGACAAACGGTAGTGCCGGCTGTCGCGATCGACGCTGCTCACCGGTCCCACCAACTGCAGGTGGGCTCTCGCCGCGGCGGTTGCGTCGGCGGTGCAGATCAGATCGACAAGCTCCCGGAACATCCCCGCGTATCCGCCGTCGACTCTGGCCCGATGTAGCACCAGCAGGTTCTGTGCCGAGGCGGCCCAGTGCGCCCCCGACTCGGCGCGCTCGAGCAATGCGGACAGCTCCCCCACCACGTCGTCCTCCACGCGCGAGACCATCGACAATTGCCCTACCAGCGCCTCCCCGTCGCCGGGGTCCTCCGCAATGTGTGTGGCGATGCTGGCCAGCATGGTCTGGTCGAGCGGGCGCAGCCAGGGCTCGACGAAGCCATGGCGTCTGGCCATGCGGGCCATGCCATGTACGCGCCCGTGGTCGATGCCGCGATCCGCCACCGCGTCCTCGATGCGCGCCAGCTCCTGTAGAGCTCGGGTGACGATCAGCAGGCTCACCCGCGCCGCCGCATCGACCTGGGTCCCGAGGAGGCTCACGAGCGCCTGGCCGGCCTCGCCGAAGTCCCCGCCGGCGTCCGCTCGCAGGAACGCGCTCTCGATGGTGCCGGTGAGCTCGCGCGCGCGTCGCTGGACGGCACGGTCCTTGCACAGGTAGCCGCGGAAACGGCACAGGGCCTCGGCGAGGTTGCCCTCATCCGGCTCGGCCTCCAACAGGTCGAGGGCAGTCATCTGCCAGTGCCCCCGCTCCGACTCGGGGGCCTGCCGGGAGAGAGCGAACAGGAGATACGCGAGGTCGGTGTGGGGGCCCGGTGAACCCGCGGCGAGTTGGCGGATGCCCTCCAGGTGAGTCCTGGTGACCCGCCGGGCGGCGCGCCAGTAGCCGTACAGCTCTGAGAGGGGCTCCGGTGTTGCGTCCGCGGCTGTTCGTGTGGCCGGCGACTGCAGGGCGAGGTTCACAGCCGTGGACAGCTCGGGCTCCAGCCGAGGCGCCTGCCCGTGGGCCCACGCCAGCAGTGGCCGCAGATCCGCCTCCAGCCCGCCGGGGAGGCAGGCGAGAGCGTGCGGCATGGTCTCGTGCCACAACGCGGCCTTGAAGTCAGCCCCCAGCTCGCTGCGGGAACCCCAGTAAGGCAGCGTGGTCAACCAGGCCGCAGCCGCGAGGACCCGCTCGGCTGGCTCGTCCGCCAGGCCGAGATCGGCAGGTTCATCACCGCTCCAGGACCGAGCGAGGATCAGCCTGGCGAGGTAATCGGCGAGCAGCACGGGATGCGCCCCGGAAGGACCGCCGCCAAGGCTGGGCGGGAAGGGCAGCAAGGACACAGGTCGCCCCGCGACCATGAAGCTCACTCGCAGCAGGAAACGGTGCATCGCGGCCCGCTCAGCATCGGCGGCCGGCGCCTGCGCTGCCCAGATCGCTTCAAACCAGCCACAATGTCCACGGATCATCGCGTCACCGCTCGCCTCGAGGGTTCGTGTCAACGCCCCGATGCTCGTGGCGTCGGCGGCCATCCGGCGGCCATCGAGCACCAGCAGGCCAAGTTCGGCTTCGGCACGGTCCGCCGCCGAGGTTTCAGATGTTGCGAGCTGCTCCAGCGTCTGGCGCAGACGATCGCGATCGCCTGGCGCGTGGTCGAGCCACTGCCGCATCGCCCGCTGCACGGCAGGCGTCGACGGCGCGGTCATCCACGAGACGTCGATGACCGGGGCGGGCTCCGCGCGCGAGACCGTCGCGCCAGCGGCGGGGAGCATGACCGCTATGGAGTAAACGATGTCGTCGGTGCCGAATCGCGGGACCAGCTCCGCGGCCCGCCGCTCGATGGCAGACCGCCGGGCGACGTCGGGGAGGCTCAGCAAACGCTCGAAATCCTCCTGCTCGCTCGACCACCGCAGCGCGTCGTGATGGTCGAGCCCGCCAAAGAGAGCGCACACGACTCTCGCGCAGGCCGGGTCGCTCATACACGCCTCCCACTGAGGGGAGCGGTCCAGGAAGAACTCTCGCAGCGGCAGCGCGCCCGTCGGCACCGCCTGAATATCGATCTGGGCGGTCCGCCGGCGCTCCTGCTCCCAGCGGCCGCGACCCAGTTCGAACAGATGGAATGCCTCGCGACCCTCGACCGTGTCGGCCGGCGCGTCCAATCTGTCCTTGACCGTCGCCTCCCGAATGGGCTCCACCGCGGCCCTGCGCAGCCCCCGCTGGATCGGCCAGTCCCATGCGGCCGAGTCGCGGTGCGCCGCGGCGGCGAAGCCCCCCAGCACGCCGGCGGTGAGCCATCGTCGACGCCAGTAGAGGGCGGCCAGCGGCCCGGTGAGAGCTTCGTCTTCCGCGAGCAGGCCCAACGCAACATCGTCGAACTGGTCGTGGCCCACGTGGCGGCGCAACTCAGAGATCTGGGTGTCCAGCTCCTCGAGGACGTCGGGGATCTCGGGCAGGGAGTCGTAGGCGCACGCGACCAGCTCCAACAGGGGGCGCAGCTCGTCGTGGTCGGCGGCGCTGGCGGGACGCTCGAGGGCCGCCGCGACGACCATGCCAGCCCATCCCTCCAAGTCCAGGTCGGGACTGCCGATCGCCAGTTGTATGAGCGCAACCCGGGTCTCCGCGACGCATTCGCCGAGCGCCAGCAGCATCGGCTCGCGCCAGCGCGGATCGTCGATCCGGTCCTTCAGTCGGAGGAACAGCTCGTCATTCGAGGGCCCACCCAGCCCGCTCGAGTCCGAGGACCGGTGGAGGAGGTCATATGCGACCAGGTACTCCCGGAAGGTCTGGTGGATGAACCCGAACTGTCGCGGCGCGAATTCGGCGAAGATGCCGACCCTTTCGCGGATCCGCGCGATCAACTCGAGTCCGACCGGCCGCGCATCGACCTCCGTGAACCTCCCGAGGCCGAAGAGGGCGTCGTCGAGCGTATCGAGAAGCTCTTCCTGGAGGATCTGCCCGTCGGCGAACTCCTCGTGGATGCGGATCGCGATTCGCGAGAGCATCGCGAGGAACTCGTCTTCGTCGCCGAGCAGGCCGTCGATGGTCGAACCGCCGTCGACGGCGCCGAAGCCACGCCAG
Source organism: uncultured Solirubrobacterales bacterium (assembly GCA_963771915.1). GTDB lineage: Bacteria > Actinomycetota > Thermoleophilia > Solirubrobacterales > Solirubrobacteraceae > Palsa-744. Next base: position 2,775,217 of record CAVYVD010000001.1, read on the forward strand.
CGGTACGCGGTATCCACCAGCAGCCGCCGGTAGAGTTCCGACCTGCTGGCTGGCAGATCGCCGTGCCGGTGCCAGTACGAGCACAGGGAGACCAGCATCAACGGCGTCGACGCCAGCCGGAGGACCGTCTCATCGCTCGTCTCCAGGCGCTTCACGAACAGCGGCGCCTGGTCGTCGGCGTCGAGAGCGTCGAAGAAGCGCGTCACGAAGCTGCCGCGCTGCTCCGCCGTCATGTGCCGGATGAAGTAGCGGCCCACCTCGTCGACCGTGAAATAGAGATCGTCGTAGCCGGCCACGCGACTGGTGACCACCACCTTGCTGTTGCCGGTGCGGTCGGCCCCGACGTGGGCCTCGACCTCCGTGACGAGGGCGTCGATCACCTCGCTGCGGTGATCGGTCAGCTCGTCCAGGCCGTCGATCAGCAGCACGGCCTCGCCGTCGGCGAGCGCCCGTTCGAACATCCCCCGGAGTCGGCGCGCGCCGCCGGCTTCGGAGGGAAGCGTGGAGGCCAGGAACTCGCTGACGCCACAGGGCTTGTCGCCGTTGACGAGCCGAGTCGAGTTGAACTTCGCGTAGTCGACGGCGCGGAACCGCATCGGGATGCGCAGCGGCCCGGCCCCGTCGCTCGGCAACATCGCGTGTGCCCTGGCGGCGAGGTCGGAACCCAGCCACTGGCACAGCACCGACTTGCCGCTGCCCGGGTGACCGAGCACCACCAGGATCCGGTTTCGCGCGAAGGCGTCCTCGAGCGAGATCCCATCCTCGCCGGTCGAGCCGGCGGGCGCGACTCCCCTGGGACCTTCGGCCAGAATCCGGCGGCGGGCTTCCTCGCTCGAAATGGGGCGCGCCACCGGACGGCGGCGATCGACTTCGTCCATCCGCCACAGTTCCTTCTCGCGCAGCCGCTCTGTCGCCGAACGGGGGTCGGCTTGCAGCGAGACGTACATCTTCTTCAGCGGCAGCCGCTGGACCCGCTTTGCGTTCTGGGCATCCTGCTCCACACCCAGGCCGCCCAGCTCGATGTAGCGCCAATCGTTGGCAGCCCAGTCGAGGTACGTCTCGCAGGTGTTGCGGTAGCTGCGATCGGTGGGCCGCTCCACCGGCTCCTGCGCCTCCCCCGTGGCGGCCTTCTTGGGAGCGCCGATGGGTTGCGCGGGCTGCGCGCCGGTCTTCTCGCTCCTTGCGCCGTCCGAGCTGCCCGCCGACCGCGCGCCGTCCGAGACTGCCCACGAGTGTCGGCGCCCAACCTCGGCGAGCTCGCCAAGGAACGCGGGAAGGTCCTCGTGGCGGTTGCCGTAGCCAAGCGGCAGGATCCGCTCCTCCTGGCTGTGCTCGAGCAGGAGCGCCTCTTCCTCGCTGTTCAGGCACAGTCGATAGTGCCGGTACTGACTGCTCGCGAAAGCCCTGGTCATCCATCTGCGCAGGGCTCCGAAGTTCGGGTCCGAGAGACCGTCGCCGACCCCGACAAACAGCAGCGAGCTCATGCTCGCGATCCCATGCTGCAACCCCTGCGCGGTATCGCTCCTCAATTGCTCCTCGTAGGAGCGGATGCCGAGGACCACCGAGGGTGCCACCCGGCAATGGCCATGCAGGTGCGCCACCGCACGTTCTTCGCCCTGCAGCGCTCTTTGCATCATCCCGCCTTCGAGCCACGTGACGCGGTCCCAGCCCGATGCCCGCTCGATCAGGTCGTCGTAATTGGTCGTGGCGAGCGGCACGCCGAGCGCGGCCAGGGCCGCGGGCACGGCCGCATCCTCGAGCTCGAGCGAACCGAGCGTCGCCGTCAGCCAGCCGGCGTATTCGCCACCCCCGCGGCCTCCCAACGATTCGGTCACGAGCTCCGCCGCCGCGATCAGGGAGCTGCTGTCGCCGGCCTCCAGCAGCCGCCTCCCCGCGTCGATCCTGGCCGGTGGGACACCCGGCAGTCCCGAGGCGTGATCCAATCCCGAGGCGACGAGCCCCGACCACGAAGCAAGCTTATGTCCACGCGTCGCCGCCGCCGTCACTCCGCTTCCGGCGACCGCCACGACCCGTCCGGCGCGCAGCCGTTCGCGAAGGTCGTCGACGAGGGAGATGGTGGGCACGGAGCCGGAGAGCTTAGACCAAATCCCATGCCCACGAGTTACAAGAATGTGAGCAAACAGAACACCGTCTCCGGTTCGAGCCCGGAAGGGGCAGCGTTGGGGCTACGTCGGCTCGTTGTCCAGCGAACGCCACAGGTAGCGGCAGGCGAGCGTGCGGTGCGGGCGCCAGGGCTCAGCGATCCGCTCGATCTCGGGGGCGTCCGGGAGTGCCTTCAGGGCGTAGGCGCGCTCGATCGCGCGGCGGATGCCGAGGTCGCCGACCGGCAGCACGTCGGGGCGCTCCAGGTGGAACATTAGGAACATGTGTGCCGTCCACATGCCCAAACCCTTGACAGCGACGAGCTCGGCGATCACCGTGTCGTCGTCCAGATCGTCGAGGCGCTCGAGCTCCAACTCGCCGGCGAGCACGTGTTGGGCCAGCGAGCGCAGATAGCCGACCTTCGCCCGCGAGAGTCCCGCGGCCGCACGCAGCTCTTCGGGCTCGTCCGCGAGGATCTGCTCGGGCGTCGGTGTGCGGCCGTCGAAGCGCTCAGTGAGGCGCAGGTAGATCGAGCGCGCCGCCTTGGTCGAGAGCTGCTGGCCGACGATCGCGCGCACCAGCGCGCCGTAGTGGTCCGAGGGGCGCCCGGCGCGAGGGTCGCCCAGCTTGGGTCCGACCGCCGCGATCACACCGGCCAGCACGGGGTCGGCCCGGCGCAGGTGTGCCAGCCCTCTAGGCAGAGTGCAGCGCCGCCGTCTCGAGCGCGACCGGCTCCCCGTCGAGCGCGTTCAGCGCGCGCGGCAGCGAGGCGGCGATGCAGGTGAAGCTCGGGGTGTCCCGCACGGTGAAGCGCGAGGCCTCCGTGGTGCGCAGGCGCTGCACGAGATCCAGGAACGTGCCCACGTCGTCGGTGTCGAACGCCACCACGAACTCCTGGTCGTCGAGGCCGAAGGAGTAGGTCGTGTGGTTGTCCACCCCCGGGTACTCCCGCCCCACCGCGATGTGCCCTTGCATGATCCGCCAGCGCTCCTCCGCGGGCAGGGCGTACCACTCGCGCGACTTCACGAAGGGGTAGACGAACACGTACTTGCCGCGGAAGCCCCGCGGGGTGCTGCGTATGTCTTCGGAGTACTCCGAGCTCTTGCGCATCCCCAGGAAGGAGTAGGGCGTGTCCGCCCACTTCATCAGGCCGCTCTGCGCCAGCACCACGTGGAACTCGTGGATGCGCTCGAGGTTCTCCGCCTCGGAGATCAACAGCAGCTCCGCGTCCCCGCGAGTGCCCACCAGCGAGAGGGACTGCAGCAGATGCCCGTCGGCGAAGTCCTCGCAGGCCGCCGCGAACTCGCGCTTGTCCTGCGCGCGGTGCTCGGAGTCCAGGCGCCGCCACGCCGGATCGACCTTGAGGAAGGTGTACTTGACGAAGTGGCGCTCGCTCATCGCACACAGGCTACAAGCAGGGAGAAGTGCGGGGGCCGGAGTGGTTAGAGTTCAGGCGTGCGGATCGCGCTCGTATCGCCCTACTCGTGGACGTATCCGGGAGGCGTCACCAATCACATTGGGGCGCTCGCCGAGGAGCTCCGGGCGGCTGGCCACGAGGCGCGAATCCTCGCGCCCTTCGACCCCGACGACGTCCTCGCGCGCGTGATGCACCGGGGGGCTCGCCCGCAACCGATGCCGCTGCCCGAGGGCGTGGTCGCACTCGGGCGCAGCACCGGGTTCTCCGCCAACGGGGCGATCTCCAACCTTGCCGCCACACCGGACGCGCTGGTGGCTTTGGCGCGGGAGCTGCGCGGCGGGGAATATGACCTCGTGCACATCCACGAGCCCGTGGTGCCGCTGGTGGGCTGGTATGCGCCCGACTGCGCTGGGGACATCCCGCTCGTGGGCACCTTTCACAGCTTCTCCGAGAACGCTCTCACTAATGGGATCGGGGTGCTGCTCGGGGCGCGCCGGCACCTGAACCGCCTGCACGCCCGCATCGCCGTCTCCGAGGCCGCCGCGTGGACCGGGCGTCGCTACTTCGGCGGGCGCTACCGGATCGTGCCCAACGGTGTGCACCTTGGGGCGACCGACGTCGATCCACCGGCAGAGTCCGATCTGCCGCTGCGCATCCTGTTCATCGGCCAGGCCGTCGAGCGCAAGGGGCTGCCTGTGCTGCTGCGCGCGTTCGAGGCGCTTCGCGAGCACGTGCCCGCCACGCTCACGCTCGTGGGGGCCGGGCCCGAGGACGTCGCACCGCTGCTGCTCGACGATCGCGGTGTGAGGGCGCTGGGGAGGGTCTCCGAGGATGAGAAGGCGGTCCAGCTCGCGCGCGCCGAGGTGCTCTGTGCGCCGTCCCTCGGCGGGGAGAGCTTCGGGATGGTCCTCACCGAGGCGTTCGCCGCGGGCACGCCCGTGGTGGCGTCGGACATCGCCGGCTACCGCGACGTGGTGCGCGACGGCCTCGATGGTCTGCTCACTCCCCGCGGCGACGCGCGCGCGCTCGCGGAGGCGCTGCGCGCGATGGCACTGGACTCCGTGCGGCGCGCGCGGATGGCGGTGGCGGCCCGCGAGCGCGCCGAGCGCTTCGCGTGGCCCCACGTCGCCGCCGAGGTGCTCGACGTCTACGAGCAGGCGCTCGCTGTCGGGCGCGCCCGTACCGGCCCCGCCCGCTTTGCGGTGCGCCACGGACTCGCGCCCGCCGATCTGCTTCCCCATGTGCCCGCGCGGCGGCTGCCCAGCCTCGAGCCCCAGCTCGCGCCGCCCGCGCCGCGCCGCGCGCTGCGCGTCGCCCGCCGGGGTGCGCTGGCGGCGGTCTCGCTCGCGGGTCTTGCGCTGGCGTTGGTCGCGCTCTCGCGGATCGGAGTCGGGCGGGTGCTCGCGAGCCTCGTCGCCTCCAGCCCCGGGCTGGTGGCCGCCGGCCTCGCGGTGATGTGCGTCTCGATGGTTGCGCGCGGCCTCGCCTGGCACGCGATTCTCAGCGCCGCCCCCACCTGGCGCCGCGCCCGGCGCGGGGACGCGCTGCAGGGGACCTTCATCGGCGTGCTGATGTCCGCCACGCTGCCCGCCCGCCTGGGTGAGCCCTCGCGCGCGCTGATCGTCGCGCGCCGCCTCGGGCGCCCCCGCGAGACGCTGCCGGTGGTGCTCGGCACGATGGTCTCCCAGACGCTGCTGAACCTGCTCGCCCTGGCGCTCCTCGGGGCGGCGATGCTCTCCGGCGCGCCTCTCCTGCGCGGCCACGACGGGGCGCTGCTCGCCGCGGGGCTGGTGCCGCTCGCGGCGCTCCTCATCGTGCTGCTCGCCCCCGTGCTGCTGCCCCGCTCCGCGATCTCACGCTACGCGCGGCTGCACTCGCTGGCGCTCGGGCTGCGCGGCTCGCTGCTGCGGGTGCACGAGGGCCTGCGCGTCTTTCGCCAACCCCGCCGCGCGGCGGTGGCCACGACGGTGCAGCTCTCCGCCTGGGCGCTTCAGTGCGCCTCCTGCTGGCTGCTGCTGATGGCGCTCGGCCTCGATCACCGCGTCGGGATCGCCGGCGCCGCGGGGGTGCTGTTCGCGGTCAACGTCACCGCGGTCGTGCCCGCCACCCCCGCCAATGTCGGCGTCTTCCAGGCCGCCTGCGTCGTCGTGCTCGCGGGCGCCTACCACGTCTCCACCCCCGACGCCGTCGCCTACGGGATCATCCTCCAGGCTGTGGAGGTCGCCACCGCCGTGATCATGGGTACGCCCGCCCTCGTCAAGGAGGGCCTCTCCTGGAAGGAGGTCCGCCTGCGCACGATGCATGCCACCCCGGTCCGCCTGGCGCCGCTCCCGGAGAGCGGTGGCGCCACCTCGCGCGCGTAGAGTGGCCCCCGATCGCGCATGCTGCGGGTGCTCCACCACTGCGGGCAGCTTTGATCAGCCGGCCATCGCAGGCTCGTCCTCTTCCTCTACAGCTCCGTCCGGCGGGTCGTCATCGTCTGGTGCGCCAAACAGCGAGGGGTCGCGGTTCGAGCCCTTGATCAGATCGTCCGGGGAGCCGTTCTCCAGCAGGCGGCCCTGGCGGGTGCCGAAGTAGATCGCCTGGGGGTGGTGGGCGATGAGGGCGAGCGTGGACTGCTCGGGTTCGGGGGCGTAGCCCTCGGTGATGCGCATCCCGATGTCCCCGAGTCCCAGCAGCTTCTCCACCTTCAGGTGCTCGGACTGTTCGGGCACCGCGGGGTAGCCCCAGGAGTAGCGCCGGCCCTGCGCTGCGGGGATGCCGAGCATCGCACGGGCCTCGTGGTGAAGCCACTCCGCCAGGCCCTCCGCGGTCTGCACGCCGAGGCCGTGGACGTAGAGCTGCTCGGCGAACTCACCGTCGGACTCGAGCTTGGCCATCAGCTCGGTGACCTCCGAGCCCACCGTCACCGCCTGCACCGCGATCACGTCAAGCTCCAATGGTGGGGAGCCGTCCTCGTTCGCGGGACGGAAGAAGTCCGCCAGGCAGATGCGGGCGCCCTTGGGCTGGCGCGGGCACACGAAACGCGTCAACTCTGTCTTGCGATCCTCGGGGTCGAGCACGACGATGTCGTTGCCCTTCGCGTAGCAGGGGAAGAAGCCCAGCAGCGCCCGCGGGTGCAGGTAGGGTGCTCGGGCCTCGGCATTGTCGGCTCCCCGATCCGATCGGTCGCCCTCCGGCCCGTCAGTGGCCTCCCGCCACATTCGCTCCAGGCGCGGGCGGAAGTTCTCCTCCAGGAGCTCCCGCCAGGCCTCACCCTTCACACCCCGCCCGCCCCAGTGGAGCTTGAAGAGCACGTGTGTGTCGAGGTGGCTGTAGAGCGCCTCGAGGTTCACCGGGATCTCCCGCGCCCCCCAGTAGGGGGGCGTGGGCACGGGGGCGTCGGTGCGCGCGGCCGAGCGCACGGAGTCGTCGGTGAGGTCGCCCGTCTCCCGCGGCTCCTCGCCCTTGGCGCGGAACTCCGCGGCGCCCGCGCGCAGCTTGGAGAGCAGCGCCTCGTGCGCCTGCGCGTCGATCAGCTGGTCCATCACCGCGAGGCCCTCGAAGGCGTCCTTGCAGTAGAAGACCCCCGGCTCGTAGATCTCCTCGGATTCCTTCCCGCCGGGGAACAGCGCGCGGTAGCTGAACGCGCGGTTGATTGCCGCCCCTCCGATCAGCACGGGGTACTCGAGGCCCTTGGCGTGCAACTCCTGGATGCAGGCGGGCATCTGCTTGGAGGTCGAGACCAGCAGCGCCGAGAGGCCGATCGCGGTCGCCTGGTGCTCCTGCGCGGCCTCCACGATCGTCTGGATCGGGACCTGCTTGCCGAGGTCCACCACGGTGTAGCCGTTGTTGGTGAGGATCGTGTTGACCAGCGACTTGCCGATGTCGTGCACGTCGCCGAAGACCGTCGCCAGCACCACCGTCCCCTTGGTGTAGCCCTCGATCTTGTCGAGGTATTTCTCCAGCTGCGCCACCGCGCGCTTCATCACTTCCGCGGACTGCAGCACGAATGGGAGGATCAGCTCGCCCGCACCGAATTTGTCGCCCACCTCTTTCATCGCCGGGAGCAGCACCCCGTTGAGCGTCGGCACCGCTCCGAGCTTCTCCACGCTGCGGTCGATCCAGTCCTCAACGCCCTCCTTGCGGCGGCGCAGGATGTGGAAGTGCAGCGCCTCCTCGGGCTCCATGCCCTCGGTGGGGTCGGCGGCACTCTGGGTCTCCACCTCCCCCTTGGACTCGAAGTGCTCGATGAAGCGCTCCAGCGCGTCCTCGCGGCGGTTGTAGACGAGGTCGTCGGCCAGCTCGCGCTCGGTGTCGGGGATCTCCCCGTAGGGGGTGATGTGGTTGGGGTTGACCATCGCCAGGTCCAGGCCCGCCTGCACGCAGTGGTGCAGGAAGACCGAGTTGAGCACCGCGCGCGCGGCGGACCCAACGCCGAAGGAGACGTTGGAGACCCCCAGCGAGGTCTTCACATGCGGGATCTCCGCCTTGATGCGCCGGATGCCCTCGATCGTCTCCACCGCGGAGGGCCGCCACTCCTCATCGCCGGTGGTGAGCGTGAAGGTGAGGCAGTCGAAGATCAGGAGCTCCGGGTCGAGGCCGTGCTCCTCGCAACAGAGATCCCGGATGCGCGTGGCCACCTCGACCTTGCGCTGCGCCGTCTTGGCCATCCCCACCTCGTCGATCGTCAGCGCGATCAGCGCCGCTCCGTGGGCGAGTGCGAGCGGCACCACGCGGTCTAGCTTGGCGCGTCCCGCCTCGAGGTTCACCGAGTTGACGATCGCGCGCCCCGGGATCTGCTCGAGCGCGGTCTGGATCACCTCGGGCTCGGTCGAGTCGATCTGGATGGGGGAGGGCTGGGTGAGGGAGATCCGCTTGACCACCCGGCGCATCTGCTCGTCCTCGTCGGCGCGCTCGGTCAGCGCCACACACACGTCGAGCACGTGCGCGCCACCGCTCACCTGGTCCTCCGCGATCTGCACGAGGCCGTCGTAGTCGTCGGCCAGCAGCAGCTCCTTGGCCTTACGCGAGCCCTGCGAGTTCACCCGCTCCCCCACCATGCTGGGGCGCGGCTCCTGCACCAGCGGGGTCGCGGCGATCATCGAGGAGAGGTGGGGGGGGCGGGGAACGGGACGAGCGCTCGGAGGCCTCCCCGCGGCTGCGGTGCCGCCGCCGCCGGCTCCCTTCGCCGCCCCCGTGCCGTTGTCCGCCGGCGCCGCCCCATCGCGGGCTCTCCCCGGCGCCCCGGCGCCCACCCGTTCCACGATCGCGCGGATGTGATCGGGGGTGGTCCCGCAGCAGCCCCCCACGATGCCCACGCCGTAGCGCTCCACGAACTCCTTCAGCGCCTCCGCCAGCGGCTCGGGCTGCTCGGGGAAGATCGTCTCGCCGTCGGGGCCCTGTAGGGGGAGGCCCGCGTTGGGGATGCACGCCACCGGCACCGGGCAGAGCTCGCCGAGGAAGCGGATCGCGTCGCGCATGTCCTCCGGCCCGGTCGAGCAGTTCAGCCCGATCACGTCCACCTTCAGCGCCTCCAGCGTGCAGAGCACCGCGGAGATGTCGGTGCCCAGGAGCATCTTGCCGCCGTTGGGCAGCAGCGACACCGAGGTGTGCAGCGGCAGCGTGCGCCCCGTGTTCCTGAATGCCTCGCGCGCGCCGAAGACGGCGGCCTTGACCTCGAGGATGTCCTGGGCGGTCTCAATGATGATGAGGTCGGCGCCACCGTCGATCAGGCCCGCGGCCTGCTCGGCGAAGACCTCCACGAGCTCCCCGAAGCGGATCTGCCCGAGCGTGGGGTCCTCCGAGGCGGGGAGGTGCCCGGTTGGGCCGATCGAGCCGGCCACGAAGCGGTGCTCGCCGGCGGCCCGGCGGGCGATTTCGGCCGCCTTGGTGTTGATCTCCACGGTGTGGTCCGCGAGGCCCCACTCCTCGAGCTTGATCCGCGAGGCCTGGAAGGTGTCGGTCTCCACGACCTCCGCGCCGGCCTCGAGCATCGAGGCGTGGACGCCCTCGATCACGTCGGGGCGGTTGAGCACAAGCGCCTCGTGACACTTGCCCTGAAGGCCCCCGTAATCCTCGCTGGTCAGCTCGAACTGCTCGAGCGTGGCGCCCATGCCGCCGTCGTACACCACGACGCGGCTGGAGATCGCCTGGATGAAATCGCGCATCTCACGGATGCTACTAGCGGCCCCCTTGCGCTCCGGCTCTCTCCTCCGCGGCCCTCCGAGGGATCCGGTGGGTCTTCACACCTTTCACACCCGTGCACCCCCGGTCCTACATGGGCTGCCCCTTTGGGGCGCGTCTGTCGGCCGTTTGGAACGACACGCTGGTCTCACTTTTTGGGATGACCGTCAACCACTCGTCCAGGGGTCGTGAAACTCCCCCTGCAAGGGGCCATTCTGCACAGCCAACCGCCAAGCCCTCTAGCCAGGAGAGGACCCCTCCATGCCACAGCCCGTCGCTGCACCAGCTCCCCCGCAGGATACCCGCCGCCGCCCCGCGCCAAACCGCTCCAAGCGCGCCGGGCATACCGTGGTCGCGGTGGTCGGGCTCGGCTACGTGGGCCTGCCCACCGCGATCGCGCTGCGGGGCGCCGGCTGCCGGATCGTGGGGATCGACGTCAGCGGCCCCAGGCTGAGCACCATCCGCGGCGGGGAGGCCGAGCTGCTGGAGTCCGAGCAGCGCGACCTCAGCCGCCACCTGGCGAGCGAGGGGTTCGTGCTCACCAACCGCATCAAGGCGCTCGACGCCGCCGATCTGGTGCTGATCTGCGTGCCGACCCCCGTCGACGGGCACCTGCGGCCCGACCTCGAGATCCTCCGCGGCGCCTGCGCGTCGGTCGTGCGCCACGCGCGCCCCGGCCAGACGCTGGTGCTGACCTCCACCACCTACGTGGGCACCACCCGGGAGCTGCTCGCCGAGCCGCTCGCCGAGCGCGGCCTGCGGGTCGGGGAGGACGTGTTCGTGGCGTTCGCCCCCGAGCGCATCGACCCCGGCGTGGGGGAGCACGAGCAGCTGAAGACCCCGCGGGTCCTGGGCGGCGTCACGCCCGAGTGCACCGAGCGCGCCGCCGCGGTGTTGCGCCACACCTGCAAGCGCCTGCACCACGTCTCCTCCCCGGAGGCCGCGGAGCTGGTGAAGCTCTACGAGAACACCTTCCGCGCCGTCAACATCGCGCTGGCCTTCGAGCTCGCCGAAGCGTGCGGGACGCACGGCCTGGACCCGATCGAGGTGACCGAGGGGGCGGCCACCAAGCCCTACGGCTTCCTGCCCCACTACCCCTCCGCGGGGGTCGGGGGGCACTGCATCGCCGTCGACCCCTACTACCTGCTGCACGACCTGCGCGAACGCGGCCGCCCCGCGACGATGGCCGAGGAGGCGCTGCGCAAGGTCTCCGGCCGGCCCCGCCATGTGGCGTGGCGCGCCCACGAAGTGCTGGTACAGCTGGGACGGCCCCTGCCGCAGGCGCGGGTGCTGCTCGTAGGCGCCTCCTACAAGCCGGGCGTCGCCGACACCCGCGAGGCGCCGGCCCTGGAGATCATCGCCCGCCTGCGCTCCGAGGGCGCCCACGTCGACTACCACGACCCGCTCGTCCCGACCCTGAAGGTCGATGAGGTGCGGCTGAGCGGGGTGGAGGCCCCGGGCTCGCGAGGTGTGGATCGTCGCCTGGGCGCTCCCGTCCTGGACCCCGAGGAGTACGACCTCGCGATCCTCACCACCCTGCACCCCGATCACGACTACGGCTGGCTCGAGTGCTGCCCGGCGGTGCTCGACTGCACATACCGCCAATACGCAGCCGGGCGCAAGCGCTTCACGCCTTAGATGCAGATCCGCGGCCTCACGACCCACCGCATCCTCAAGGGGCTCGCCGGCCTCTACCTGATGCTGCTGCTCGCCGCCGTGATGGCCTACAAGGCGGCGTTCGCGGGCCTGCTGTTCTCCAACGTGTTCTTCGGCGTCTACAGCATCTCGGTCGCCTCCTACATCCTCTCGCGCTTCATGTTCAGCCTCTTCTACCGCCCCCGGGGCGGGCGGAGGGGCGACATCGTGATGGAGCCCCACATCGCGATTGTGATGCCGGGCTTCAACGAGGAGGAGGCGATCGCCCACTCGCTGCGCTCGCTGCTGGAGCTCGACTACCCCCCCGAGAAGCTCGAGCTGGTGGCCGTCAACGACGGCTCCACCGACGCCACCCTGCGGGAGATGCAGCGGGTCTCGGGCGAATGCGAGGGGCGGGTGAGCGTGATCGACTTCCCGCGGAACCGGGGCAAGCGCGCCGCGATGGCCGCCGGCATCCGCGCCACCTCGGCGGAGGTGATCGTATTCGTGGACTCCGACTCCTCGGTGGAGCCCGAGGCGCTCAAACGCCTCGTGCAGCCGCTCGCGGACGCCCGCGTGGGGGCGGTCTGCGGGCACGCCAACGTGCTCAACGTGCGCGACACCTGGATCACCCGCATGCAGGCGGTGCGCTACTTCGTGGCCTTCCGCGTGGTGAAGGCCGCCGAATCGGTCTTCGGCGCGGTCACCTGCTGCTCGGGCTGCTTCTCCGCCTACCGCCGCGAGGCGATCATGCCGCGCCTGGAGTGGTGGGAGAACCAGACCTTCCTCGGCGTCGAGTCCACCTTCGGCGACGACCGCTCGCTGACCAACTGCGTGCTGCGCGACTGGCGCATCCTCTATGAAAGGCGCGCAATCTCGCACACGATCGTGCCCACCACCTTCCGTGCGTTCATCAAGCAGCAGACCCGCTGGAAGCGCTCCTGGACGCGGGAGTCGCTGCTGGTGGGCAAATTCATCTGGCGCAAGCACCCCGTGGCGGCGTGCTTCACGTACATGAGCATCATCCTGCCGCTACTCGCGCCGATCGCCGCACTGCACTCGCTGGTGTGGGGGCCCCTCACCCACCAGGGGGTGCTGCCGCTGACCTACCTCGCGGGGATCTACGCGCTCGCGCTCGTCTACTCCTTCTACTTTCTGCTCTTCCAGGATCGCTACAACGTCCTCTGGCTGTACGGGATCCTGTTCGTCTTCTTCTACCTCGGGATCATGCTGTGGCAGACCTACTACGCGATCGCCACCTGCCGCACCGCCTCGTGGGGCACCCGGCCCGCCACCGCCGGTCTCGGCGGGGGTGGGGAGGGGGGATAAGGGGGGGATGGCTGTGAGACTCCCCCTCAGGCGCGTCCTCGCCGCGCTGCTGCTACCGGCCTCGCTGCTCCCGGTGCTGCTGCTCGCCCCCTCGCTGGCGCGCGCGCCCGCCACATTCGTGCTGCGCCTGGAGCGCATGGTGGTGCCCGCGCACGCCCGGGTGTACCCCGCGCCCTACGAACCCCCGCGCTATCCGATCGGCGCGGCGCGTCTGGAGGTTGACGTCTTCGAACCGGCCGCCGGGGTCCTGACCCCGCAGGTCGGGGTCTCCCCGCTGGCCGAACATGAGAGCGCCCTCGAAAGAGCCCGTCGGCCGATCGTCCTGATCGCGCCCGGCCGGGAAGCTGAGGGCGCGCCGTGAGCGGTCTGCTGCTCGCCGGCGTTGCCGCCGTCTCGCTCGCCGCGCCCGGACCGATCGCACACCGCTCCGCTCCCGCCTGTGCCGGGCATACGCCTCGCGCGGTGCGCCTCACGCGCCTACCCGGCCCCCACGTGCGCCTCACCTGGCGCGCACCCGCCGGCGCCTCCGGGTTGGGTGGGGCCTCGATCGCCTACCGCGTGCTCCGCGCGGGGCGCACCATCGGGCAGACCACGCGCACCGCGATGGTCCTCGCCGTGGTGCCCGGGCGGCCCACCACCTTCACCGTGCAGGCCCGCTACGCCGGCGGGCGGCCGCGGGTCTGCGCCGCGCACCTGCGCAGTGCGCTCACGCCGCGGCCCCCCGGGCGGGTGCGGGGGCTGCGCGTGCTCGCCCGTACCGCCGCGGGCGTGCGCATCGGCTGGCGCCGCGCCTCCCCGGGCGACGCGCCCGTCGCGGGCTACAGGATCACGCGCGACGGCGTCGTCGCGGGGCAGACCCGCGGCCGCGTCTACGTAGTCAGGCTGAGCGCCGCCCGCGCTCACAGCATCACGGTCGCCGCGGTGGACACCCGCGGGCGCGTGGGATCGCCGAGCAGGACGCTCAGGATCGCCGCCCATCCCGCCGCCGCCGCGCCGCGCCACGCGGTGGCCCCCGGGAACGACCCCCCCGGCGTGCCCGGCCAGCTCAGCGTCTCCGATGTCAGCGAAGCCGGCGCCACCGTCTGGTGGGTGCCAAGCCAACCGGGCTCCGCGCGGATCATCGGCTACCGCGTCTACCGCGATGGAGCGCTGCTCGGGCAGAGCACCGGGGACTCCATGCGCCTCACCCACCTCTCCTCGCTGCGCACCTACCAGATCGCGGTGGCCGCCGTGGACGCCAAGCACCGCGAAGGCCCACGCACCCCCGCGTTCAGCCTCACCACTTCCCACACTCCGCCCCAGGGCCCCGCGCTGATCTCCGCGCTGCGCGTCACCGACACCTCCGCCACCCTCGCCTGGCAGGCCGGCGCCGCCTCCGGCGCCCGCCTCGTCGGCTACCTCCTGTTCCAGGACGGCGTCCCCGAGCGTGTCGTCAAAGGCCAGATCGCGACCGTGACGCTCGCGTCGGAGCGCCACTACTCCTTCACGGTGCGCGCGTTGGACTCCTACGGCTACCTCAGCGATCCCGCACCCGAAGTCGCGGTGTTCACCACCCACACCCCGCCCTCCACACCCGGCGATCTGCACTCGATCGAAGTCACCCCCCAGTCCGCCGCGCTCGCCTGGTCGCCATCCACCCCCGTCAGCGGCGAAATCGTCGGCTACCGCCTCTTCCGCGACGAAGTTCCCGTCGGGCAGACCTCCGCGACCGGCATGACGCTTGCCGACCTCGCCCCCTCCACCAGCTACCGGATCACCGTCGAGGCGGTGGACTCGCTCGGGGCGATCAGCGCTCCCACCGTGCCCCTGACGATCGAAACCTCCGATCCCCCGCCCACGCACGGCAACGTGCAGGCCTTCCTGCTCGCCTCCACCGACCAGAGCTTCTTCGATCTCGAGGCCCACTATCAGCAGATCGGGGTGGTCTACCCCACCTACTTCAACTGCGGCGCGAACGGTGAAGTCACCGGCAGCGACTGGCCCCTCGTCACCGAATGGGCCCGCGCCCGCCAGATCGCGGTGATGCCGCGCCTGAACTGCCAGAATCCCGTCGACGAGGACCGGATACTCAACGAACCGGCCGTGGGGCAGAGGATGATCGAAGCACTCGCCGCGCTCTGTGAGAGTGACGGCTACCAGGGCATCCAGATCGACTTCGAGGGCGCCCAACCCGCGGAGCGCGAACCCTTCACCGCCTGGATCACCGCGCTCGCCGCGCGGCTGCACTCCCAGGGCGACAAACTCTCCACGGTGGTCACCGCCAAGTACTACAACGTCAAGACCGGGCGCGCCGCGATGTACGACGACGCCGCCCTCTCCGTCCCCTCCGACTACGTCTTCGTGCTCGACTGGGGGCTGCACTGGACCACCTCCACGCCGGGGGGGATGGCCGAACTGCCGTGGTTCACCAAGATCGCCGACTACACCGCCACGATGCCCAACAGGAGCAAGTTCATCCTCGGGATGCCGATGTACGGGATCGACTGGCCCAACGGGGGCGGCGCCTCCAACCCCGGCACCCCGCTCGAGTTCGACAACGTGACGGCGCTCGAGAGCGAGGTCGGGGCCACCCCCGAATGGGAACCGGTGGCCGCCGAACCACATTTCTCATATGTCGACTCGAGTGGCGTGCAGCACTCCATCTGGTACACCGACCAGCAGTCGATCGCCGTGCGCGCCCAGCTCGCCGAATCGCTCGGCCTCGGCATCGGCCTGTGGCACCTCGGCAGCGAGGACCAGAGCATCTGGGAACTGCCCCAGCTCGGGGGCTGAGGCCGAGTGGGTGCCGCACGAACACCTCAGTGCAACTGTGGTGTTACACTGATGTGGTGTCAACCGTGCATCCCCGTATAGCGCTCACGCGCGACCCGGAGCTCGACGAGGCGCTGCGGCGCAGCAGGCCGTTGCTTGGCGCGGGGAAACCCACGGCCACGCTCGCGCGTGAGCTGATCCTGCGCGGAGCTCGCGAGTTGCTCTCAAACCAGGGCACAGAGCTCGACCGCTGGCTGGATCGGCGGCAGGCCACCCCTGCCGAGCGCTCCACCGAGGAGGTGCTCGCGGCTGCCGTGAGCCTTGGCCCGCCCGACCCAGCGAGACCATACGCGAGCACCGAAGCGTTGGAGCAGCTGCGCGGCGAGCGACTCTGAACGACGGTGGCGGACGCAAAGCTCGTCTATCTGGACACCTCGGCGTTCGTGAAGCTGGTGATCCCTGAGCCTGAGACGGCGGCGCTGGTGGCTGAGCTCACCACTACGGCCCGGCTGGTTGCCTCGGAGATCCTCGAGGTCGAGGCGCTACGCGCCGCGCGCAGAGCGAGTGGCGAGGACGGCGCCGCCGCCGCACGCGCTCAGCTCACCGGGGTGCGCCTGTTGCCGTTGACCGACCGGATCCGCAAGCGGGCATCCGAGTTGGAGCCCGTCACGCTGCGTTCGCTCGACGCGATCCACATCGCCACTGCGCTGGACCTCGGCGAGCGCCTTGCCCGCCTGTACGCATATGACGCGCGCATGGTCACCGCCGCAAGCGGGGTCGGTCTGCGCGTATGCGCACCCGCGGCCGAGGAAGCGCAGGCCGCGCGGCCCGCCGATTCGGACACCGCGGAAGACCCCCGAGCCGGATGACCCGACCGGTTTCGGGCGTGAGGCTCGGCAGAGCCCTGTGGTTGTGCCGCCGCAGACGTGCGCTTCCGGTGTGCGCCGCTGCGCTCGCGCTCGCCGTCGCTGCGCCACCGGTCGCGGCCGGCCGTGCCGGCGTGGACGCCCCCCGGGCCGCCCCCGAGGGGTGGAAGGCCGCTCAGACCTCATTCACCGGCCCACTGCAAGCCTTCGTTTTGACGAGTTCCCCCGACTCGTTCGCCGATCTGCGGGCCCACGTCGGTGCGGTCGGCGTGATCTACCCGACGTACTTTCATTGCGCCGTGCCCAGCGGGCTCGTGCAGGGCACCCCCGACCCCGAAGTCGACGCCTACGCGGGCGCTCATGGGCTCGTCGAGCTGCCGCGCTTCAGCTGCCAGGACGGCGCCACTGTGCACCGCATCCTCACCGAGCCGCGTGTCCGCGCCCGCACGCTCGCGCGCCTCGTCGCACTCGCGGCCGGCGCCGCGTATGAGGGGCTGAACCTCGACCTCGAGAACGACGGCGCCCGCGACCGCGGCGCGCTGAGCTCGTTCGTCGCCGCGCTCGCCGTGCGCTTGCACGCGGAGCGCCGCAAGCTCTCCGTCGACGTCGACGGTGTCCTGCGCGAAGATCCCCGCCGCGCGACCTACCTCTACGACGACCGCGCTCTCGCCGCCGTCGCCGACACCGTCTTCGTGATGGCCTGGGGCGTCCACTGGGAAGGCTCCGCGCCCGGACCCCTTGCGCCGCTCTCTTTCGTGCGGGACGTCGCTCGTCGCCTCGTCTCGCTGCCCCACGCGCACCGCTTCGTGCTCGGGGTGCCGATGTACGGCCTTGACTGGCCCGTCCGCGGTGCCTCTCCCCGCCGCGCCACCGCGCTTCAGTACGTCGGCGTCACCGCGCTCGCCCAGGCGGTGGGCGCCACCCCGGCGCGCGACTCCGCCTCGGGTGAGATGACCTTCTCCTACACCCTCGCCGGCGTCCCCCACCGCGTCTGGTACATGGACGCCCGCGCGATCCGCGACCGCATTCGCATCGCCCGACGCTACGGACTCGCCGCCGGGGTGTGGCGGCTGGGCGAGGAGGACCAGGCGCTGTGGTCCTGATCCCCGCGTAGACCGACATGGCGCATCTCACAAGGTGCCGTACACCACAAAGGCCCACCACGTCCAGCGTGCCGGCTGGTAGAGATTGAGGATGTTGTGCGATCACCACTTGAATGATGTGTACCCTAACGACCCTTGATCTCAGAATCTAATGTTCCACGAAGAGCGGGCGGTGGTCGGCACGAAGCGAGGCGGGCGGTGAGCCACGCTCCGCGGGCGCGTCACGACGTCGTGACATTTGCTGCAGCCACCGAGGCATCGGAAGATGGGGAGGGGTTAGAGGTTCCGTTCTCCTTCTCCGGTGTTCGCGTCGGCGTCGAGGGTGTGTCGTGTGTGCGTGTGCGTTTGTGTGTGGGTGTGGATGGTGGGTTGGGTGTTTTGGCGGTTGATGAGGTTGGTGGGTTGGTGTTTTCTGTTGATGGTCTTAGGTTGCGTTCGGTGGATCGGGGTGTGTTGGGTGTTGGTGGGGTGCGTGATGCGTTGTTTTCGGTGGCGTGGGAGGAGCGGTCGCTGGGGTCTGGGGTGGTTGGGTCTGGGGGGGTTGGGTCTGGGCCTGAGGTTGTGTTCGTGCGTGATTTGGTGGGGGAGACGGCGGTTGATGTGACTGAGCGGGTTCTGGGTTTGATCAGGGGGTGGCTTGCGCGGGAGGATGTTGCGTCGGGTGTGGGTGCTGCGTCGGGTGTGGGTCTTGTGTTTGTGACGGAGCGGGCTGTTGCTGTGGGGGATGGGTTGGTGGCTAATCTGGTTCAGGCGGCGGTACCGGGTTTGGTGAGGAGCGCTGTGTCTGAGCATCCTGGGTGTTTTCTGTTGGTGGATGTGGATGGTGAGCGGGCGTCTGAGGGGGTGTTGCCGGGGTTGTTTGAGGGGCTGTCGGTGTCCGCGGAGGGTGAGGGTTTGGTCGCGGTGCGGGATGGTGTGGTGCTGGTTCCGCGGGTGGCGCCTGTGCGGGCTGGCGTGGGTTTTGGTGGTGGTGTGCCGTGGTCGTTTGCGCGGGGGGGTACGGTGTTGGTGACGGGTGGGACGGGTGGTTTGGGTGGGGTGGTGGCGCGTCATCTGGTGGGGGCGTGTGGCGTTGAGCGTTTGGTGTTGGTTAGTCGTAGTGGGTTGGATGCGCCCGGGGCGGTGGAGCTGGTTGGTGAGTTGGAGGGCGCTGGTGGGGATGTGCGGGTTGCGCGGTGCGATGTCGCTGATCGTGAGCAGCTGGCTGGTGTGCTTGCTGGGATTCCTGTGGAGCATCCTTTGACGGGTGTGGTGCACTCGGCGGGTGTTTTGGATGATGGTGTGGTCGAGTCTTTGGACGGGGAGCGTTTGCGGCGGGTATTCGCGCCGAAGGTGCAGGGTGCATTAAATTTGCACGAGTTGACGCGTGGTTTGCCGGTGCGGGAGTTCGTGTTATTTTCTTCGGCTGCTGCGACGTTGGGTAATCCTGGTCAGGGTAATTATGCGGCTGCGAATGCGTTTTTGGATGCGTTGGCGGCGTTTCGTCGTGGTATGGGGTTGCCAGGTGTGTCGTTGGCATGGGGGCATTGGGAGCAGGCGAGTGGGATGACGGGCCATCTGGGCGAGCGGGAGCGTGCGCGGATCGCGCGGGGCGGTGTCGTGGGGCTCTCCACGTCGGAGATCGTGGAGCTGTTTGATGCCGCGGCCCATGTGGATGAGGCATTGGTGCTGCCGGTGCGTTGGGATATGGGGGCGCTGCGCGCAAGTGCGCGGTTGGGTGCCTTGCCGGGTGTGTTGCGTGGTTTGGCGCGCGCTGGCCAGCGGCGTGTGGTGGGAGGTTCGCTTGCTGGGAGGCTCGCCGGCGTGGGCGAGTCTGAGCGTGAGGGTGTTGTGCTGGAGCTCGTGCGTGGGCATGCCGCGAGGGTGCTTGGGCATGCCTCGGTGGAGGAGGTCGATCCGCGGCGGTCATTCAAGGACCTCGGGTTCGACTCGCTGGGCGCAGTCGAGCTAAGGAACAGCCTCGCACAAGCGACCGGGCTCTCACTCCCGGCAACACTCATCTTCGACCACCCCACACCAATCGCAGTCGCCAAATACCTGCTCGCGCAGATTGCTCCGAAGAGCCATGGCCGAGCCGAGATCGATGAGGATGCGCGCGCGGACGATGAGGAGCGCGCGGACGATGAGGACGCTGACGAGGTGGATGCGTTGGACGCCGCCGGCCTGGTGCAGTACGCACTATCGGATTCACAGGAACCGGCCGAGGGACGGGCTCAATGACGGAGGCTTCACAGGAGCAGCTTCTCACGGCGCTGCGCGCATCCGTCAAGGAGACGAAGCGCCTCCGGCGCCAGGTCCGGCGGCTCCGTGGCCGCTCCAGCGAGCCGCTGGCGATCGTTGGCTTGGGTTGTCGCTTCCCCGGTGGCGTGGGCTCACCCGAACAGCTGTGGGAATTCGTGGCAGGGGGTGAGGATGCGATCGGCGGATTCCCGGTCGATCGCGGCTGGGATCTCGCGCATCTATTCGATCCCGACCCGGATAGGCGTGGCAGGAGCTACAGCCGTGAGGGGGGGTTTCTGTACGACGCGGGGGAGTTTGACGCCGAGTGCTTCGGGATCTCGCCGCGCGAGGCGCTGGCGATGGACCCCCAGCAGCGGCTGCTGCTGGAAGTCTCTTGGGAGGCGCTCGAGGATGCCGGCGTCGATCCGCTGAGCCTGCGGGGCAGCCGGACCGGGATATTCGCCGGTGTGATGGCCACCGACTACTGGCTCGGTGTCCCCGCGGATGAGCGAGATGGGTTTGTGGGCACCGGCAGCACGAGCAGTGTGGTGTCCGGTCGGGTGGCGTACTCGTTCGGGTTAGAGGGCCCGGCGGCGTCGGTCGATACGGCTTGCTCGTCCTCGCTGGTGGCGATGCATCTGGCGTGCCAGGCGATGCGAGCCGGTGAGTGCGAACTGGCGCTGGCGGCCGGTGTGACAGTGATGTCCTCGCCGGCGACGTTCATCGATTTCTCGCGCCAGCGTGGGTTGGCGCGCGATGGGCGTTGCAAGGCGTTTGGGGCGGGTGCGGATGGTACGAGCCTGTCTGAGGGTGTGGGTGTGGTGTTGTTGGAGCGGTTGTCGGTGGCGCGTGAGCGGGGTCATCGGGTGCTGGCGTTGGTTCGGGGCAGCGCGGTCAACCAGGATGGCGCGTCGAATGGTTTGACGGCGCCGAGCGGTCCTGCGCAGGAGCGGGTGATTCGTAGTGCGCTGGCGAGCGCGGGTTTGTCGCCGGGTGATGTCGATGTGGTTGAGGCGCATGGGACGGGTACGGCGTTGGGCGATCCGATTGAGGCGCAGGCGTTGATCGCGGCGTATGGGCAGGGGCGTGTGGTGGGTAGGCCGTTGTGGTTGGGGTCGGTCAAGTCGAATATTGGTCATACGCAGGCTGCTGCGGGTGTGGCGGGTGTGATCAAGATGGTGAAGGCGTTGGAGCATGGGGTGTTACCCGGGACGCTTTATGCGGAGGAGCCGAGTCCGCATGTGGATTGGTCGGCGGGTCAGGTGAGGCTGTTGAGCGAGCCGCGGCCGTGGGAGCGGGATGGGGATGGGGATGGCCGACCTCGACGGGCCGGGGTGTCCGCGTTTGGTATTTCGGGTACGAATGCGCATTTGATTTTGGAGGAGGCGCCGAGGGAGGCGTCGGGAGTGTCGGAGGCAGGGGTGGGCGTGGGTGAGGGTGAGGGTGTTGGTGGGGCTGGGGCTGGTGTGGAGGGGGCGTCTGGTGTGGAGGGGGCGCTAGGGGTTGGGTTGGTTGGTGGTTTGGGTTGTGTGCCGTTTTTGGTGTCGGGTGTTGGTGTGGGTGGGTTGCGGGGTCAGGCGGGTCGGTTGCGGTCGTTTGTTGAGGGTGCTGGTGGGGGGTTGGATTTGGTGGGTGTGGCTGGTGTGTTGGCGTTGGGTCGTGCGGGGCTTTCTGATCGGGCTGTTGTGTTGGCGGGGGATCGTGAGGGGTTGTTGGGGGGGTTGGGTGCGGTTGAGTGTGGTGAGGGTGGTGTGGTTGGGGTGGCTGGTGGGGTGGTGCGGGGGGTTGGTGGTGTGGTTGGTGGTGGTGTTGGTGGTCCGGTGTTTGTGTTTTCGGGTCAGGGTTCGCAGTGGCCTGGTATGGCGGTTGGGTTGCTTGATGGGGGTGGTGTGTTCGAGCGGGAGTTTGGTTTGTGTGCGGCGGCGTTGGAGGAGTTCGTTGATTTTTCGGTTGAGGGTGTGTTGCGGGGTGTGGCGGGGTCGCCGGGGTTGGATCGGGTTGATGTTGTGCAGCCGTTGTTGTGGGCGGTGATGGTGTCGTTGGCGGGGTTGTGGGGTTCGTTTGGGGTGCGTCCGGGTGTGGTGGTGGGTCATTCTCAGGGTGAGATCGCGGCGGCGTGTGTGGCGGGTGGCTTGTCCCTTGAGGACGGTGCGCGGGTCGTGGCGTTGCGTAGTCGTTTGTTGGCGGAGATCGCTGGCCGGGGTGCGTTGGTGGTGTTGGGTGTTGGTGAGCGTGAGGCGCGTGGTTTGCTTGAGGAGTTCGACGATGCTGCCGGTGCCGGTGCCGGTGCCGGTGCTGGTGCTGGTGGCGGTGGCGGTGGCGGTGGCGGCGGTGTCGGCGGGGATGGCGATGCCGGTGGCGGTGCTGGCGGTGCCAGTGGCGGTGGCGGTGTCGGCGGGGATGGTGGTGGTGGTGTGTCGGTTGCGGCTGTGAATGGGCCTGGTTCGGTGGTGGTGGCTGTTGGGGCTGGTGTGGTTGAGGGTTTGCTCGGGTTTTGCGAGGCGCGTGGTGTGCGCGCGAGCCGGATCGCGGTTGATTATGCGGCTCATTCTGAGCAGGTCGAGGTTGTGCGTGAGGCGATGCTCGATGGGTTGGCGGGTATCGACCCGTGCTCGGGTGGGGTCCCGTTTTGCTCGACGGTGACGGGTGGCTTGTTGGATACCGCGGCCCTGGACGCGGGCTACTGGTATCGCAATCTGCGTGAGCCGGTGCTGTTCGAGGGTGCTGTGCGTGGCTTGCTGGAGGGCGCCCGGCGCGTGTTTGTGGAGGTCAGCCCGCACCCGGTATTGACGGTCGCGGTGGGAGAGACCGCCGATGAGGTGTTGGGGGGCCCTGGCGGCGGGGTCGTGGTAGCGGGCTCGTTGCGGCGCGATGAGGGCGGCATGGACCGGTTCGTTGCGTCCCTTAGCGAGGTATGGGCCGGCGGCGTGGATGTCGATTGGGGTGTGTTGTTCGGGCACGGGAGCATGGCTGGGGGGGACGTGGCGCTACCGACGTATGCGTTTCAGCGCTCTCGCTACTGGCTGGGCTGCGAGGGGACCGACGTGCGTGATGCGTTGTATTCAGTGGAGTGGAGGCAGTGGTCGCCGGCTGGGGTGGGTGATGATGAGCATGAGGTCGTTGATGGGCCTGAGGTCGTGTTTGTGCGTGAGCGCACGGGGGATACGCCGGCCGACGTGGCTGAGCGTGTTTTGGAGTCGATCGGGGAGTGGCTCGCGCGGGGGAGCGTTGCGTCGAGAGCGGGGCTTGTGTTTGTAACCGAGCGGGCTGTGGCGAGGAACGTGGATCGGTTGACACCGAACCTGGCGCAGGCCGCCGTCCCGGGTCTGGTGAGGAGTACGCAGGCTGAGCATCCTGGGCATTTTCTGCTGGTGGACGTGGATGGCGAAGAGGCATCGCGGGAGGCGTTGCCGAGGGTGCTCGCCGGCCTGCTCGCGTCCGCGGGAGGCGTGGTGGGCGATGGTGGTGGGGGTGAGGTTGTGGTGAGGGATGGCGTGGCGTTCGTACCGCGACTTGAGCCCGTGCGGGCTTCCCGAATTGCCCCGCGATCATTCGGGGACGGGGGCACGGTGCTGGTGACGGGTGGTACGGGTGGTGTGGGTGGTGTAGTGGCGCGTCATCTGGTGGATGCGTGTGGCGTGCGCCATCTGCTGCTGGCCAGTCGCAGTGGCCTGGATGCTGCGGGTGCGCGGCAGTTGGTGGGCGAGCTCGAGGGCGCCGGTGCGGATGTGCGGGTCGTGGAGTGTGATGTCGCGGATCGTGAGCAGCTGGCGGGGCTGCTTGCGTCGATTCCACAGGAGTGCCCGCTGACGGGCGTGGTGCATGCGGCGGGTGTTTTGGATGACGGCGTAGTGGAGTCCTTGGATGGGGAGCGTTTGCGACGGGTGTTCGCGCCGAAGGTGCAGGGCGCGTTGAATCTGCATGAGTTGACACGTGATCTGCCGGTGGCGGAGTTCGTGTTGTTCTCGTCGGTTGCGGGGACGCTGGGCAGCACTGGACAGGGGAATTATGCGGCGGCGAATACGTTTCTGGACGCGTTGGCCGTGTGTCGCCGTGCGGAGGGGTTGCCGTGTGTGTCGCTGGGATGGGGTTATTGGGAGCAGGCGAGTGGTATGACCAGTGGTCTGGGCGAGCGTGGTCGTGCGCGTTTGGCGCGCGCGGGTGTCGCGGCGCTCACGTCCGCGCAGGCGTTGGAGTTGTTCGACACCGCACGCGCCCGCGATGAGGCGCTGCTCTTGCCCGTCCGCCTCGATCGTGAGGCGCTGCGCGGCGCTGCACAGAATGGGGTCCTGCCGGGTGTGCTGCGTGGCCTGGTGCCTGCCCCCGAGCGCCACGCCGCGGGGGACGCGCTGGCGAGCAGGCTCGCGCAGACCGACGCGGCGGAGCACGAGGGCCTCGTGCGGGAGCTCGTGCTTACGCACACGGCCACGATCCTAGGGTATTCCTCAGCCCACGAGGTTAACCACCAGCGGCCCTTCAAGGACCTCGGGCTCAATTCACTCAGCGCCATCGAGCTACGGAACAGCCTCGCGCAGGCGACGGGACTCAAGCTGCCGGCATCGCTTGTCTACGACTACCCCACGCCGTTGGCGGTGGCTGAGCTGGTGCTGGAGCGCGTGACCGGGCGCAGCGGTGTGCGGGACAGTGGCGCTCCCGCTGTGAGGAGTGTGGGGTGGCCCGGTGAGCCGCTGGCGATCGTCGGTCTGTCCTGTCGCTTCCCGGGAGGAGTGCGCTCGGCACGGGAGCTGTGGGAGCTGGTGGTAAGGGAGGGCGATGGAGTGGGCGCATTTCCGGCCGATCGCGGCTGGGACCTCAAGCATCTATTCGACCCCGATCCCGACCGGCACGGCAGGAGCTACGTGCACGAGGGTGGGTTCCTGTATGACGCGGGGGAGTTCGACGCCGGGTTCTTCTCGATCTCGCCGCGCGAGGCGCTGGCGATGGACCCCCAGCAGCGCGTGCTGCTCGAAGTCTCCTGGGAGGCGTTCGAAGACGCCGGCATCGACCCAGCGAGCCTGCGCGGCAGCCAGACGGGAGTCTTCGCCGGCGTCATCTCCTCGGGCTATGGATCTGCTCACGAAGCAGCCCTCCACACTCCCGCTGGTCAGGCGATGGATGGCTATATCGCCACCGGTGGACTGGCGAGCGTGGTGTCCGGTCGGGTCGCGTATTCGTTCGGGCTCAAGGGTCCCGCGGTATCGGTGGACACGGGCTGCTCGTCCTCGCTGGTGGCGATGCACCTGGCGTGCCAGGCGCTCCGAGCCGGCGAGTGCGAGCTGGCGCTGGCGGCCGGTGTGACCGTGATGTTCTCACCGGCGACGTTCATCGATTTCTCGCGCCAGCGTGGGTTGGCGCGTGATGGGCGGTGCAAGGCGTTCGGGGCGGGCGCGGATGGCACGGGTTTCTCCGAGGGTGTGGGTGTGGTGTTGTTGGAGCGGTTGTCGGTGGCGCGTGAGCGGGGTCATCGGGTGTTGGCGTTGGTTCGGGGCAGCGCGGTCAACCAGGATGGCGCGTCGAATGGTTTGACGGCGCCGAATGGTCCTGCGCAGGAGCGGGTGATTCGTAGTGCGCTGGCGAGTGCGGGTTTGTCGCCGGGTGATGTTGATGTGGTTGAGGCGCATGGGACGGGTACGGCGTTGGGCGATCCGATTGAGGCGCAGGCGTTGATCGCGGCGTATGGGCAGGGGCGTGAGGTGGGTGGGCCGTTGTGGTTGGGGTCGGTCAAGTCGAATATTGGTCATACGCAGGCTGCTGCGGGTGTGGCCGGTGTGATTAAGATGGTGAAGGCGTTGGAGCATGGGGTGTTGCCCGGGACGCTGTATGCGGAGGAGCCGAGCCCGCATGTGGATTGGTCGGCGGGTCAGGTGAGGGTGTTGAGCGAGCCGCGGCCGTGGGAGCGGGATGGGGATGGTGATGGCCGACCCCGACGGGCCGGGGTGTCCGCGTTTGGTATTTCGGGTACGAATGCGCATTTGATTTTGGAGGAGGCGCCGATGGGGGCGCTGAGCGTGTCGGAGGCAGGGGTGGGCGTGGGTGAGGGTGAGAGCGTTGGTGGGGCTGGTGTGGTTGGTGGTTTGGGTTGTGTGCCGTTTTTGGTGTCGGGTGTTGGTGTGGGTGGGTTGCGGGGTCAGGCGGGTCGGTTGCGGTCGTTTGTTGAGGGTGCTGGTGGGGGGTTGGATTTGGTGGGTGTGGCTGGTGTGTTGGCGTTGGGTCGTGCGGGGCTCTCTGATCGGGCTGTTGTGTTGGCGGGGGATCGTGAGGGGTTGTTGGGGGGGTTGGGTGCGGTTGAGTGTGGTGAGGGTGGTGTGGTTGGGGTGGCTGGTGGGGTGGTGCGGGGGGCTGGTGGTGGTGTGGTTGGTGGTGGTGGTGGTGGTGTTGGTGGTCCGGTGTTTGTGTTTTCGGGTCAGGGTTCGCAGTGGCCTGGTATGGCGGTTGGGTTGCTTGATGGGGGTGGTGTGTTCGCGCGGGAGTTTGGTTTGTGTGCTGCGGCGTTGGAGGAGTTCGTTGATTTTTCGGTTGAGGGTGTGTTGCGGGGTGTGGCGGGGTCGCCGGGGTTGGATCGGGTTGATGTTGTGCAGCCGTTGTTGTGGGCGGTGATGGTGTCGTTGGCGGGGTTGTGGGGTTCGTTTGGGGTGCGTCCGGGTGTGGTGGTGGGTCATTCTCAGGGTGAGATCGCGGCGGCGTGTGTCGCGGGTGGCTTGTCCCTTGAGGACGGTGCGCGGGTCGTGGCGTTGCGTAGTCGTTTGTTGGCGGAGATCGCTGGCCGGGGTGCGTTGGTGGTGTTGGGTGTTGGTGAGCGTGAGGCGCGTGGTTTGCTTGAGGAGTTCGGCAGCGGCAGCGGCAGCGGCGGTGGCGGCAACGGCGGTGGCGGTGTCGGCGGGGATGGTGGTGGTGGTGTGTCGGTTGCGGCTGTGAATGGGCCTGGTTCGGTGGTGGTGGCTGTTGGGGCTGGTGTGGTTGAGGGTTTGCTCGGGTTTTGCGAGGCGCGTGGTGTGCGCGCGAGCCGGATCGCGGTTGATTATGCGGCTCATTCTGAGCAGGTCGAGGTTGTGCGTGAGGCGATGCTCGATGGGTTGGCGGGTATCGACCCGTGCTCGGGTGGGGTCCCGTTTTGCTCGACGGTGACGGGTGGCTTGTTGGATACCGCGGCCCTGGACGCGGGCTACTGGTATCGCAATCTGCGTGAGCCGGTGCTGTTCGAGGGTGCTGTGCGTGGCTTGCTGGAGGGCGCCCGGCGCGTGTTTGTGGAGGTCAGCCCGCACCCGGTATTGACGGTCGCGGTGGGAGAGACCGCCGATGAGGTGTTGGGGGGCCCTGGCGGCGGGGTCGTGGTAGCGGGCTCGTTGCGGCGCGATGAGGGCGGCATGGACCGGTTCGTTGCGTCCCTTAGCGAGGTATGGGCCGGCGGCGTGGATGTCGATTGGGGTGTGTTGTTCGGGCACGGGAGCATGGCTGGGGGGGACGTGGCGCTACCGACGTATGCGTTTCAGCGCTCTCGCTACTGGCTAGCGCCGGGTGGCGGTGTCGGGGATATCGGCTCGGTAGGGCAGGCGCGGGTCGAGCACCCGTTACTCGGCGCGAT
Source organism: uncultured Solirubrobacterales bacterium (assembly GCA_963771915.1). Lineage (GTDB taxonomy): Bacteria > Actinomycetota > Thermoleophilia > Solirubrobacterales > Solirubrobacteraceae > Palsa-744. Next base: position 2,802,388 of record CAVYVD010000001.1, read on the forward strand.
GGTCGCCCTGGCCGGCGGGGGCGTCCTCTTCACGGGCCGCCTGTCGCTGGAGTCCCACCCATGGCTAGCCGACCATGCGGTGCTGGGCACGGTCCTGGTCCCCGGCGCGGTGTTCTTGGAGCTCGCCTTGGCTGCCGCGCGAGCACTGGGTATGGACATGGTGGGGGAGCTCGTGATCGAGACCCCGCTAGTCCTGCCCGACGGTGATGAGCGCGCCAGCGAGAGCGCCGGGGTCCAGGTCCAGGTACGCGTCGCTGAGCCCGGCGAGGACAGCGCACGCCAGATCGGCGTATTCGCTCGCGTAGAGCACCCCGGGGACGCCGGGTCTGAGGAGGAGTCTGGCGATCGCATCGAAGCTGGCTGGGTACGCCACGCCTCAGGCACCATCACCAACGACACACAGACCGAGAACCACGAGCGGCTGGGTGCGCTGGAGGGGCAGTGGCCGCCACCGGGCGCCGAGCACATCGAGACCGAGTTCGTCTACGACCGTCTGGCAGAAGCCGGCTACGAGTACGGGCCCGCCTTCCAAGGACTACGCACAGCATGGCGCAAAGACAACGAAATCTACGCCGAAGTCACCCTAGACGAAGAACAGGCGCGGGCTGCGTCTGCGTTCTGCATGCATCCCGCGCTCACGGACGCGGTGTCGCACGCGGCGCTCTTGGGTGGTCTCCTCGAACAGGAGGGCATGGGGACCCTGTTTTCACTCACGGGCGCACGCGTGCTCTCCTCGGGTGTGTCGTGTGTGCGTGTGCGTTTGTGTGTGGGTGTGGATGGTGGGTTGGGTGTTTTGGCGGTTGATGAGGTTGGTGGGTTGGTGTTTTCTGTTGATGGTCTTAGGTTGCGTTCGGTGGATCGGGGTGTGTTGGGTGTTGGTGGGGTGCGTGATGCGTTGTTTTCGGTGGCGTGGGAGGAGCGGTCGCTGGGGTCTGGGGTGGTTGGGTCTGGGGGGGTTGGGTCTGGGCCTGAGGTTGTGTTCGTGCGTGATTTGGTGGGGGAGACGGCGGTTGATGTGACTGAGCGGGTTCTGGGTTTGATCAGGGGGTGGCTTGCGCGGGAGGATGTTGCGTCGGGTGTGGGTGCTGCGTCGGGTGTGGGTCTTGTGTTTGTGACGGAGCGGGCTGTTGCTGTGGGGGATGGGTTGGTGGCTAATCTGGTTCAGGCGGCGGTACCGGGTTTGGTGAGGAGCGCTGTGTCTGAGCATCCTGGGTGTTTTCTGTTGGTGGATGTGGATGGTGAGCGGGCGTCTGAGGGGGTGTTGCCGGGGTTGTTTGAGGGGCTGTCGGTGTCCGCGGAGGGTGAGGGTTTGGTCGCGGTGCGGGATGGTGTGGTGCTGGTTCCGCGGGTGGCGCCTGTGCGGGCTGGCGTGGGTTTTGGTGGTGGTGTGCCGTGGTCGTTTGCGCGGGGGGGTACGGTGTTGGTGACGGGTGGGACGGGTGGTTTGGGTGGGGTGGTGGCGCGTCATCTGGTGGGGGCGTGTGGCGTTGAGCGTTTGGTGTTGGTTAGTCGTAGTGGGTTGGATGCGCCCGGGGCGGTGGAGCTGGTTGGTGAGTTGGAGGGCGCTGGTGGGGATGTGCGGGTTGCGCGGTGCGATGTCGCTGATCGTGAGCAGCTGGCTGGTGTGCTTGCTGGGATTCCTGTGGAGCATCCTTTGACGGGTGTGGTGCACTCGGCGGGTGTTTTGGATGATGGTGTGGTCGAGTCTTTGGACGGGGAGCGTTTGCGGCGGGTATTCGCGCCGAAGGTGCAGGGTGCATTAAATTTGCACGAGTTGACGCGTGGTTTGCCGGTGCGGGAGTTCGTGTTATTTTCTTCGGCTGCTGCGACGTTGGGTAATCCTGGTCAGGGTAATTATGCGGCTGCGAATGCGTTTTTGGATGCGTTGGCGGCGTTTCGTCGTGGTATGGGGTTGCCAGGTGTGTCGTTGGCATGGGGGCATTGGGAGCAGGCGAGTGGGATGACGGGCCATCTGGGCGAGCGGGAGCGTGCGCGGATCGCGCGGGGCGGTGTCGTGGGGCTCTCCACGTCGGAGATCGTGGAGCTGTTTGATGCCGCGGCCCATGTGGATGAGGCATTGGTGCTGCCGGTGCGTTGGGATATGGGGGCGCTGCGCGCAAGTGCGCGGTTGGGTGCCTTGCCGGGTGTGTTGCGTGGTTTGGCGCGCGCTGGCCAGCGGCGTGTGGTGGGAGGTTCGCTTGCTGGGAGGCTCGCCGGCGTGGGCGAGTCTGAGCGTGAGGGTGTTGTGCTGGAGCTCGTGCGTGGGCATGCCGCGAGGGTGCTTGGGCATGCCTCGGTGGAGGAGGTCGATCCGCGGCGGTCATTCAAGGACCTCGGGTTCGACTCGCTGGGCGCAGTCGAGCTAAGGAACAGCCTCGCACAAGCGACCGGGCTCTCACTCCCAGCAACACTCATCTTCGACCACCCCACACCGACTGCGCTCGCCAAGTCCATCGTGGAGCGGGTCGCCGGCACCGGCGTCATGGAGGTCGGGAGCGGGGACGCAGGGGCCGGCCGGCGGCGCGGATGGTCAGCCGAGCCGGTGGCGATCGTCGGTCTGGGCTGCCGTTTCCCGGGCGGTGTCGGCTCGCCGCAGCAGTTGTGGGAGCTCCTCGCCGGGGCTGGAGATGCGATCGGCAAGTTCCCGGCCGATCGTGGCTGGGACTTGGAGCGCCTATTCGATCCCGACCCTGACAGGCGCGGCAGGAGCTATGTCCGCGATGGTGGGTTTCTGTATGACGCGGACGAGTTCGACGCCGGCTTCTTCTCGATCTCGCCGCGCGAGGCGCTGGCGATGGACCCCCAGCAGCGGCTGCTGCTGGAAGTCGCTTGGGAGACGCTTGAAGACGCCGGGATCGACCCCGCCAGCCTGAGGGGCAGTCAGACGGGGGTATTCGCGGGAATCATCTCCTCCGGCTATGGGATCGGCGTCGGCGGGGGCGAGCTGGACGGGTTCGTGAGCACCGGCAGCACGAGTAGCGTCGCGTCGGGGCGGGTGGCATATTCACTTGGGTTGGAGGGCCCCGCCGTGTCGGTCGATACGGCCTGCTCGTCATCGCTCGTGGCGATCCATCTGGCGTGTCAGGCGATCCGCGGTGGCGAGTGCGAGCTGGCGCTGGCGGGCGGTGTGACGGTGATGGCACTGCCGGTGACGTTCATCGACTTCTCACGCCAGCGCGGTCTGGCGCTCGATGCGCGTTGCAAGGCGTTCGCGGCCGGCGCCGATGGCACCAACCTATCCGAGGGCGTTGGGGTGCTGCTGCTGGAGCGGCTGTCGCTCGCGCGTGAGCGGGGTCATCGAGTGCTCGCGTCGATCAGGGGCAGCGCGGTCAATCAGGACGGCGCATCGAATGGGCTGACCTCGCCGAACGGTCTCTCTCAGGAGCGTGTGATCAGCCAGGCACTGGCCAGCGCGGGTCTCGCACCGGCCGACATTGACGTGGTCGAGGCGCACGGCACCGGCACGGCGTTGGGCGATCCGATCGAGGCGCAGGCGCTGATCGCCACGTACGGTAGCGGGCGCCCCGCCGGCAGGCCGTTGTGGCTGGGATCGATCAAGTCGAACATTGGTCACACCCAGGCGGCGGCCGGCGTCGCGGGCGTGATCAAGATGGTGATGGGCTTGCGCCACGGCGTGCTGCCCAAGACCCTGTATGCGCAGGAGCCAACTCCGCACGTCGACTGGTCGACCGGTGGCGTCGCGCTGCTGGGCGAGCAGCGGGGATGGGCGCGTAACGGTCGCCCACGCCGGGCGGGGGTCTCCTCGTTCGGGGTCTCGGGCACGAATGCGCATCTGATTCTGGAGGAGGCGCCCGCCATGGAGGTGGTGCCCGATGTGCAGGAGGAGGAGTCGCCCGACGTGCAGGCATTGGACGCGAATCCCCCGGCTGGTTTGCGCTTGATGCCCTTCCTGGTGTCGGCTTGCGGTGAGGACGCGCTGAAGGCGCAGGCGCAACGTCTGGGCTCGTTCCTGCGAAGGAGCGGTGAGCCCGATCTCCCCGCTGTCGCCGGCGCGCTGGCGCTGGATCGCGCGCAGCTGTCCGATCGCGCCGTCGTCCTGGCCGGTGGACGCGAGGAGCTGCTGGACGGGCTGGAGGCGCTCGCGCGCGGCGTGGCGCCCCGTGGGTTGGTCCGGGGCGTGGCACGGCCGCAGGTGGGACCCGTGTTCGTGTTTTCCGGGCACGGCGGCCAGTGGGAGCGCATGGCGGTCGAGCTGCTGGACGGCGGGGGAGCGTTTGCTGAGCAGTTCCATCTGTGCGCCCATGCCTTGGAGCCGTTCACCGATTTTTCGATTGAGGGCGTATTGCGTGGAGAGAAGGGCCAGCCGGCCCTGGATCGGGTGGATGTCGTACAGCCGCTGCTGTGGGCGGTGATGGTGTCGTTGGCGGAGCTGTGGCGCTCATTTGGAGTGTGCCCTGGAGCGGTGGTGGGCCACTCTCAGGGTGAGATCGCGGCGGCGTGCGTGGCCGGCGGTCTGTCGCTGCAGCACGGTGCGCGTGTGATCGCGCTGCGCAGTCGCATGATCGCGAGCCTTGCGGATCAGGGAGGCGCGCTGGTCGCGGTGGCGGCGAGCGAGGACCGGGCGCGGGAGCTGCTGGGGTCGTTCGCCGACCGGGTGACGCTGGCGGCGGTGAACGGGCCCGGCTCGATCGTCGCAGCCGCACGCGACCGCGAGAGCGTCGAGGAGCTGCTCGAGCGCTGCGCGGCCCTGGGCGTGCGGGCGCGCGAGATCTTTGGCGCGGTGCCATCGCACTCAGTGTTGGTGGAGGCGCTGCGCGCGGAGATGCTCGACTCCTTCGCCGATGTCGAGCCGTGTACGGGCGGGGTTTCGTTCTTCTCCACGGTGACGTGCGATCTGCTCGACACGGCGCGCCTGGACGCCGCTTACTGGTACCGCAACACGCGCGAGCCCGTGCAGTTCGACGGGGCCGTGCGTGGCCTGCTGGCGCGGGGTCACCGTGCGTTTGTCGAGATCAGTCCGCATCCGGTACTGGCCGTCGCCATGCAGGAAACGGTGGACGAGGTGTGCGGCGATGACCACGGCGTGGTCATCGTCGGCTCGCTGCGACGCGGCGAGGGCACGCTCGAGCGGTTCGTCACTTCGCTGAGCGAGGGGTGGGTGGGCGGTGTCGATGTCGATTGGGGCGCGCTGTTCAGCCGGGGCGGTGCGCGCCGGGGACGTGTGGACCTGCCGACGTATGCGTTCCAGCGCTCGCGTTACTGGCTTGTGCCGGGGGGCGGGGCCGGCGATGCGGGCGCCCTGGGGCAGGTGCGGATCGAGCACCCGCTGCTGGGCGCGATGGTCGCGCTGGCCGACGGCGGCGCGGTGCTCACCGGACGGATCTCACTGCAGTCACATCCCTGGCTGGGCGATCACATAGCGCTGGGGTCGAAGCTGGTGCCCGGCACGGTGTTCCTGGAGCTCGCGCTCGTCGCGGGCGAGCAGGTCGGCGCGCCCGTCGTCCAGGAGCTGGCAATCGAGGCGCCGCTGCTGCTCGATGACGGTGAGGACTTCGCCGGTGGCGCGGCTGTGGGCCGCGATGATGACGTGGCTGTGGGCGGCGGTCGTGGCGCTGGCAATGGTGGCGCGGCTCCCATTGGTGTGCAGATTCAGGTTCGGGTGGGCGAGCCTGGCGAGGATGGCTCGCGGCAGGTCAGTGTGCATGCCCGCAGGGAGGGCGCCGCGGATGCGGAGGGGTTTGCCGATCAGGGACCTGACGACGGGGGCGACGCGGGCTGGGTGCGCCATGCGTCGGGAGTTCTCGCCGCCGGCGCGAGCGCTGCCGCTGAAAGCGCGGGCGAGCACATTTTTGGTGAGAGGCTGTGGCCGCCCGCGGACGCCGAGCGGGTCGAGCTCGAGTCTGTGTATGACCGCATGGCGGAGGCGGGCTATGAATATGGGCCCGCGTTTCAGGGGTTGAGCGCGGCCTGGCTCAGAGGAGAGGAGGTGTTCGCCGAGGTCGCCCTGGCCGACGGCGAGCTGCAGGCTGCGTCTGAGTTTTGTATACATCCAGCGCTGGCGGACGCGACGCTGCACACCGCGCTGTTGCATGGCCTGGCCGGCGCTGGACGGGGGGTGAGCGAGCTGGAGGCGCCATTCGCCTTTGCGGGTGTGTGCGCCCACGCGCGGGGTGTGTCACGTGTGCGTGTCTGCATGCGCCCGGACGAGGCCGGCGGGTTGCGCGTCGTGGCAGTCGATGAGGAGGGCGCGCCGGCGTTCACGGTCGCGCGCCTGAGGACTCGTCCGATCGATCGAGCGGCGCTACGCGGGCGGGCCGGGGGCGCATACGGTGCGCTGTTTTCGGTCGAGTGGGTCGAGCGTCAGCTGCCGTCCGGCCCGGTTGAGGGCTCGGCACAGTGCGTCGAGCTGCTCGACTCGTGGCACGACACTGACGGTCTACCGGGATTCGAGGTAACCCAGAAAGCGGCTGAGCACGTCCTCGAAACAATCAGGGCGTGGCTTGCTCAGGCGATCGACGGGGCCACGCAGCACGGTGTCATGCATGTGAGACTGGCGTTCGTCACCGCACGCGCCCTCGCGACGAGTGTGGATTGCTCGCCGCCCAACCCGGTCCAGGCCGCGCTCGCGGGCTTGATCAGGAGTGCGATGTCTGAGCACCCGGGGCGTTTTCTGTTGGTCGACAGCGATGGTATGCAGGCTTCTCGGGATGCCTTGCCGGCGGTGCTCGGGGGCTTACTGATCGCGGCGCGGGAGGGTGGTGAGGACGGTCAGGTCGCTGTGCGTAATGGTGTCGTGCTGGCGCCGCGGCTGACGTGGGCGGGCGCTGGTGAGGCGTTGGTGCCTCCGCTGGTCGTCGCTGGTTCGCCGGTCATCGCCGGTTCGCTCCTCGCCGTCGGTTGCTGGCGACTGGCTGCCGGTCGCTCGGGGACGCTCGAGGCTCTTCATCTGGTGGAGTATCCGCGGGCGGGCGAGCCGCTCGGCCCGGGAGAGGTGCGGATTGGGGTGCACGCGGCGGGGATGAACTTCCGCGATGTGATGATCGCGCTCGGCGCCTATCCAGGGGAGGCCGTGGTCGGTAGCGAGGGCGCGGGTGTGGTGCTGGAGGTCGGTGATGGTGTCGAGGGACTGCGGGTCGGGGATCGGGTGATGGGTTTGCTCGAAGGCTCGATCGGTCCGCTTGCGGTCGGCGATCGGCGCGCGCTGGTGGGCATTCCCGCAGGGTGGTCGTTTGCGCAGGCCGCCGCGGTCCCGGTGGCGTTCCTGACCGCGCTGTTCGCGCTGGCCGAGCTTGGCGATGTGCGGCGGGGGGAGCGGCTGCTGGTGCATGGCGCCGCTGGCGGAGTGGGGATGGCGGCGCTGCAGCTGGCCCGGCATTTCGGCCTGGAGGTGTTCGCGACGGCGCACCCGGATAAGTGGGGTGTGCTGCGTGAGCTGGGGTTGGACGACGACCATGTTTTCTCCTCGCGCACGCTCGACTTCAGAGACGGCGTGCTCGCTGTGACGGATGGCGAGGGCGTGGATGTCGTGCTCGACTCGCTAGTGGGGGAGTTCGTTGACGCGTCGCTGCAGCTGCTGCCCAGGGGTGGTCGCTTCCTGGAGATGGGTAGGACCGATATCCGCGACCCCGCAGCGCTTGCCGAGAGCTATCCTGGCGTCGCCTACCGCGTCGTCGATCTATTCGAGGCGGGCCCTGAGCGTTTGGGAGAGATGCTGGGCGAGGTGCTGGCGCTCTTCCGCGAGGGTGTGCTCGAGCATCCGCCGATCTCGCGCTGGGACGTGCGGCGCGCGCGTGCGGCGTTTCGGTTCATGCGCGAGTCGCGGCACGTGGGCAAGATCGTGCTCGACATACCCCAGTCCTTCGATCCCGATGGCACCGTGCTCATCACCGGCGGGACGGGTGGCCTGGGCGGTGTGCTGGCGCGTCATCTCATCGCGGAGCATGGTGTGCGGCACCTGGTGCTGGCCAGCCGCAGCGGTCCAGACGCGCCCGGCGCGGCGGCGTTGGTGAAGGAGCTCGCGGGGTTGGGCGCCCAGGTGTCGGTGGTGGCCTGCGACGTCGCGGACCGTGAGCGGCTGGCGAAACTGCTCGCCGCGATCCCGCAGAAGCATCCCCTGACGGGCGTCGTGCACACCGCGGGTGTGCTTGACGACGGTGTGATCGAGTCCCTGGACGGGGAGCGTTTGCGGCGTGTGCTGGCGCCGAAGGTGGCGGGTGCGCTGAACCTGCACGAGCTGACGGCTGGCCTGCCGGTACGGGAGTTCATCCTGTTCTCCTCGGCCGCCGCGACGTTGGGCAGTCCCGGTCAGGGCAACTACGCGGCCGCGAATGCGTTCCTGGATGCGCTGGCGGCGTATCGCCGAGTCGCGGGACTGCCGTGCCTGTCGCTGGCGTGGGGACAGTGGCAGCAGCCCAGCGGCATGACCGGACAGCTCGACGAGAGCGATCTTGCGCGCATCGCTCGCACGGGTGTAGCTGCGCTCGCCACCGACGAGGCGCTGAAGCTGTTCGATACGGCGCGCACGATCGACGAGCCACTGCTCCTGCCGGTACGCTTTGACGCCGGGGCGCTGCGCGCCGCCGCGCGAATCGACGCTCTGCCGGCCGTGCTGCGCGGCCTGGTGCGCGCTCCCACGCGCCGTGCCGTGGGTGGCTCGCTGGCGCGCAGGCTGGCGCAGGCGAGCGAGGCGGAGCGTGCGGGCATCGTGCTGGATGTCGTCCTCACGCACACCGCTGTGGTGGTTGGCCACGCCTCGGCCACGGAGATCGACCTGCAGACGCCCTTCAAGGACCTCGGGTTCGACTCGCTCGGCGCGATTGAGCTCAAAAACCGGCTCACCCAGGCGACCGGGTTGACCTTGTCGGCGACGCTCATTTTTGACCATCCCACCCCCGCGGCGGTCGCCAAATACATTCACACATGTCTCTCGTCCGGCCCGAGCAGCAGCGATCACGATCGCCGGGAGGCGGAGATCTGGCGTGCCATAAGGTCAATTCCAATGTCGCGTCTGCAGAGCTCGGGCGTGCTGGATGTTCTGATGGCGCTGGCCGGCTCCGCGGACAACGGGTCCGAGCGGGCGCCCGGCGGAGCGCAGGCGGGCGAGCTGACCGACTTCGACGGGATCGAGCAGATGGATGTTGACAGCCTCATTCACAGAGCCCTCGCAGCGAGGGGCGCGAGCGGCGAGCGAGATGGCGCCTGATGGCTGACAGGGACAAGCGGATAGTCGAGGCGCTGCGCACGTCGCTGATGGAGCTGGAGGCGGCGCGCAAGGTCAATCGGCAGCTGCTGGCGCGCGCCGAAGAGCCGCTGGCGATCGTCGGTCTGGGCTGTCGCTTCCCGGGTGGCGTGCGCTCGCCACTGCAGTTGTGGGAGCTCCTCGCCGGGGGTGGCGATGGGATCGACGGGTTTCCGACCGATCGTGGCTGGGATCTCGAGCGCCTGTTCGATCCCGATCCCGACCGACCTGGCACGAGCTGCGTGCGTGAGGGGGGGTTTCTGTATGACGCGAGCGAATTCGACGCCGGGTTCTTCTCGATCTCTCCGCGCGAGGCGCTGGCGATGGACCCACAGCAGCGGTTGTCGCTGGAAGTCTCCTGGGAGGCGCTGGAGGACGCCGGCATCGACCCGGTGAGCTTGAGGGGCAGCCAGACGGGCGTCTTCATGGGGGTGATTCACTACGACTACGCGATGGCCATGCAGTCGGTCGCCGGTCAGGGCCTCGAGGGCTATGCCACCACTGGCCTCGCGGGCAGTGCTGTGTCGGGTCGGGTGGCGTATTCGTTTGGGTTCGAGGGGCCGGCGGTGTCGATCGATACGGCCTGCTCGTCCTCGCTGGTGGCGATGCACCTGGCGTGCCAGGCGATCAGGAGCGGTGAGTGTGAGCTGGCGCTGGCGGGCGGTGTGACGGTGATGGCCTCGCCCGCGACATTTGCGAATTTTTCGCGCCAGCGTGGGTTGGCGCGGGATGGGCGGTGCAAGGCGTTCGGGGCGGGCGCGGATGGTACGAGCTTGTCTGAGGGTGTGGGTGTGGTTTTGTTGGAGCGGTTGTCGGTGGCGCGTGAGCGGGGTCATCGGGTGTTGGCGTTGGTTCGGGGCAGCGCGGTCAATCAGGATGGCGCGTCGAATGGTTTGGCGGCACCGAATGGGCCTGCGCAGGAGCAGGTGGTTCGTAGTGCGTTGGCGCGCGCGGGTTTGTCGCCGGGTGATGTCGATGTGGTTGAGGCGCATGGGACGGGTACGGCGTTGGGTGATCCGATTGAGGCGCAGGCGTTGATCGCGGCGTATGGTCAGGGGCGTGCGGCGGGTAGGCCGTTGTGGTTGGGGTCGGTGAAGTCGAATATTGGTCATACGCAGGCTGCTGCGGGTGTGGCTGGTGTGATCAAGATGGTGAAGGCGTTGGAGCATGGGGTGTTGCCGGGGACGCTGTATGCGGAAGAGCCGAGCACGCATGTGGATTGGTCGGCGGGTCAGGTGGGGCTGTTGAGCGAGTCGCGGCCGTGGGAGCGCGAGGATGGGCGTCCCCGTCGGGCGGGCGTTTCCTCGTTTGGCGTTTCGGGTACGAATGCGCATTTGATTTTGGAGGAGGCGCCGAGGGAGGCGCCGGGCGTGTCGGAGGCAGGGGTGGGCGTGGGTGAGGGTGAGGGTGAGAGTGTTGGTGGGGCTGGGGCTGGTGGGGCTGGTGTGGTTGGTGGTTTGGGTTGTGTGCCGTTTTTGGTGTCGGGTGTTGGTGTGGGTGGGTTGCGGGGTCAGGCGGGTCGGTTGCGGTTGTTTGTTGAGGGTGGTGGTGGGGGGTTGGATTTGGTGGGTGTGGCTGGTGTGTTGGCGTTGGGTCGTGCGGGGCTCTCTGATCGGGCTGTTGTGTTGGCGGGGGATCGTGAGGGGTTGTTGGGGGGGTTGGGTGCGGTTGAGTGTGGTGAGGCTGGGGTGGCTGGTGGGGTGGTGCGGGGGGCTGGTGGTGGTGTGGTTGGTGGTGGTGGTGTTGGTGGTCCGGTGTTTGTGTTTTCGGGTCAGGGTTCGCAGTGGCCTGGTATGGCGGTTGGGTTGCTTGATGGGGGTGGTGTGTTCGCGCGGGAGTTTGGTTTGTGTGCTGCGGCGTTGGAGGAGTTCGTTGATTTTTCGGTTGAGGGTGTGTTGCGGGGTGTGGCGGGGTCGCCGGGGTTGGATCGGGTTGATGTTGTGCAGCCGTTGTTGTGGGCGGTGATGGTGTCGTTGGCGGGGTTGTGGGGTTCGTTTGGGGTGCGTCCGGGTGTGGTGGTGGGTCATTCTCAGGGTGAGATCGCGGCGGCGTGTGTCGCGGGTGGCTTGTCCCTTGAGGACGGTGCGCGGGTCGTGGCGTTGCGTAGTCGTTTGTTGGCGGAGATCGCTGGCCGGGGTGCGTTGGTGGTGTTGGGTGTTGGTGAGCGTGAGGCGCGTGGTTTGCTGGAGGAGTTCGGCAGCGGCAGCGGCAGCGGCGGTGGCGGCAACGGCGGTGGCGGTGTCGGCGGGGATGGTGGTGGTGGTGTGTCGGTTGCGGCTGTGAATGGGCCTGGTTCGGTGGTGGTGGCTGTTGGGGCTGGTGTGGTTGAGGGTTTGCTCGGGTTTTGCGAGGCGCGTGGTGTGCGCGCGAGCCGGATCGCGGTTGATTATGCGGCTCATTCTGAGCAGGTCGAGGTTGTGCGTGAGGCGATGCTCGATGGGTTGGCGGGTATCGACCCGTGCTCGGGTGGGGTCCCGTTTTGCTCGACGGTGACGGGTGGCTTGTTGGATACCGCGGCCCTGGACGCGGGCTACTGGTATCGCAATCTGCGTGAGCCGGTGCTGTTCGAGGGTGCTGTGCGTGGCTTGCTGGAGGGCGCCCGGCGCGTGTTTGTGGAGGTCAGCCCGCACCCGGTATTGACGGTCGCGGTGGGAGAGACCGCCGATGAGGTGTTGGGGGGCCCTGGCGGCGGGGTCGTGGTAGCGGGCTCGTTGCGGCGCGATGAGGGCGGCATGGACCGGTTCGTTGCGTCCCTTAGCGAGGTATGGGCCGGCGGCGTGGATGTCGATTGGGGTGTGTTGTTCGGGCACGGGAGCATGGCTGGGGGGGACGTGGCGCTACCGACGTATGCGTTTCAGCGCTCTCGCTACTGGCTAGCGCCGGGTGGCGGTGTCGGGGATATCGGCTCGGTAGGGCAGGCGCGGGTCGAGCACCCGTTACTCGGCGCGATGGTCGCCCTGGCCGGCGGGGGCGTCCTCTTCACGGGCCGCCTGTCGCTGGAGTCCCACCCATGGCTAGCCGACCATGCGGTGCTGGGCACGGTCCTGGTCCCCGGCGCGGTGTTCTTGGAGCTCGCCTTGGCTGCCGCGCGAGCACTGGGTATGGACATGGTGGGGGAGCTCGTGATCGAGACCCCGCTAGTCCTGCCCGACGGTGATGAGCGCGCCAGCGAGAGCGCCGGGGTCCAGGTCCAGGTACGCGTCGCTGAGCCCGGCGAGGACAGCGCACGCCAGATCGGCGTATTCGCTCGCGTAGAGCACCCCGGGGACGCCGGGTCTGAGGAGGAGTCTGGCGATCGCATCGAAGCTGGCTGGGTACGCCACGCCTCAGGCACCATCACCAACGACACACAGACCGAGAACCACGAGCGGCTGGGTGCGCTGGAGGGGCAGTGGCCGCCACCGGGCGCCGAGCACATCGAGACCGAGTTCGTCTACGACCGTCTGGCAGAAGCCGGCTACGAGTACGGGCCCGCCTTCCAAGGACTACGCACAGCATGGCGCAAAGACAACGAAATCTACGCCGAAGTCACCCTAGACGAAGAACAGCAACTCCGGACAGGACCCGGCTTCCACGTACACCCGGCACTGGCGGACGCGGTGTCACACGCGATGTATCTGGACGCGCGGGGATCGATGGTCCAGAAGGGAGTGGAGGCGCCCTTCGCCTTCGCGGGTGTGCGTGTCCACTCTCAGGGCGCAGCGTACGTGCGGGCGTGCCTGCGTCCGGGCGAGGGCGGCGTGGGCATCGTCGCGGTCGACGAGGGGGGCGCGCCGGCGTTCTCGGTCGACGAGCTCAGAACCCGCCCGGTCGATCGGAGCGCGCTGTCCAAGCGGGCGGGTGTGCACGATGCGCTGTTCTCAGTCGAGTGGGTCAAGTGCTCTCTGCCCTCCGGTTCTGGTGACAGCTCCTCGTTGCATGTCGAGCTGCTCGATCCGGAGAATGACGCGGGTCGGGGTCATGACGCGGATGATCCGCCGACGTTCGAGGCGATTCAGCAGGCCGCTGAGCACGTCTTCAACACGATCACGGCGTGGCTTGCGCGGACAGACGGCGATGCCGCGCAGGCGACGCTTGCATTCGTCACCAGGCGTGCCGTGGCGACGCCCCTGGACTGCTCGCCGCCCAACCTCGCCCAGGCAGCCCTCCCAGGTCTGATCAGGAGTGCGATGTCTGAGCACCCGGGGCGTTTTCTGTTGGTCGACAGCGATGGTATGCAGGCTTCTCGGGATGCCTTGCCGGCGGTGCTCGGGGGCTTACTGATCGCGGCGCGGGAGGGTGGTGAGGACGGTCAGGTCGCTGTGCGTAATGGTGTCGTGCTGGCGCCGCGGCTGACGTGGGCGGGCGCTGGTGAGGCGTTGGTGCCTCCGCTGGTCGTCGCTGGTTCGCCGGTCATCGCCGGTTCGCTCCTCGCCGTCGGTTGCTGGCGACTGGCTGCCGGTCGCTCGGGGACGCTCGAGGCTCTTCATCTGGTGGAGTATCCGCGGGCGGGCGAGCCGCTCGGCCCGGGAGAGGTGCGGATTGGGGTGCACGCGGCGGGGATGAACTTCCGCGATGTGATGATCGCGCTCGGCGCCTATCCAGGGGAGGCCGTGGTCGGTAGCGAGGGCGCGGGTGTGGTGCTGGAGGTCGGTGATGGTGTCGAGGGACTGCGGGTCGGGGATCGGGTGATGGGTTTGCTCGAAGGCTCGATCGGTCCGCTTGCGGTCGGCGATCGGCGCGCGCTGGTGGGCATTCCCGCAGGGTGGTCGTTTGCGCAGGCCGCCGCGGTCCCGGTGGCGTTCCTGACCGCGCTGTTCGCGCTGGCCGAGCTTGGCGATGTGCGGCGGGGGGAGCGGCTGCTGGTGCATGGCGCCGCTGGCGGAGTGGGGATGGCGGCGCTGCAGCTGGCCCGGCATTTCGGCCTGGAGGTGTTCGCGACGGCGCACCCGGATAAGTGGGGTGTGCTGCGTGAGCTGGGGTTGGACGACGACCATGTTTTCTCCTCGCGCACGCTCGACTTCAGAGACGGCGTGCTCGCTGTGACGGATGGCGAGGGCGTGGATGTCGTGCTCGACTCGCTAGTGGGGGAGTTCGTTGACGCGTCGCTGCAGCTGCTGCCCAGGGGTGGTCGCTTCCTGGAGATGGGTAGGACCGATATCCGCGACCCCGCAGCGCTTGCCGAGAGCTATCCTGGCGTCGCCTACCGCGTCGTCGATCTATTCGAGGCGGGCCCTGAGCGTTTGGGAGAGATGCTGGGCGAGGTGCTGGCGCTCTTCCGCGAGGGTGTGCTCGAGCATCCGCCGATCTCGCGCTGGGACGTGCGGCGCGCGCGTGCGGCGTTTCGGTTCATGCGCGAGTCGCGGCACGTGGGCAAGATCGTGCTCGACATACCCCAGTCCTTCGATCCCGATGGCACCGTGCTCATCACCGGCGGGACGGGTGGCCTGGGCGGTGTGCTGGCGCGTCATCTCATCGCGGAGCATGGTGTGCGGCACCTGGTGCTGGCCAGCCGCAGCGGTCCAGACGCGCCCGGCGCGGCGGCGTTGGTGAAGGAGCTCGCGGGGTTGGGCGCCCAGGTGTCGGTGGTGGCCTGCGACGTCGCGGACCGTGAGCGGCTGGCGAAACTGCTCGCCGCGATCCCGCAGAAGCATCCCCTGACGGGCGTCGTGCACACCGCGGGTGTGCTTGACGACGGTGTGATCGAGTCCCTGGACGGGGAGCGTTTGCGGCGTGTGCTGGCGCCGAAGGTGGCGGGTGCGCTGAACCTGCACGAGCTGACGGCTGGCCTGCCGGTACGGGAGTTCATCCTGTTCTCCTCGGCCGCCGCGACGTTGGGCAGTCCCGGTCAGGGCAACTACGCGGCCGCGAATGCGTTCCTGGATGCGCTGGCGGCGTATCGCCGAGTCGCGGGACTGCCGTGCCTGTCGCTGGCGTGGGGACAGTGGCAGCAGCCCAGCGGCATGACCGGACAGCTCGACGAGAGCGATCTTGCGCGCATCGCTCGCACGGGTCTCGACGCGCTCTCCTCGACGGAAGCCCTGGCGCTGCTCGACGCGGCGCGCGGCGTCGATGAGGCGCTGTTGCTGCCGGTACGGTGGAACCGCCAGGCATTGCGCGCCGCCGCGCGGATGGGCGCCCTGCCCGCTGTGCTGAACGGCTTCGTGCGCGCTCCCACGCGCCGCGGCGCGGGCGGTTCGCTGGCCAGGAGGCTCGCGGAGGTCGGGGAATCCGAGCGCAGGGAGATCGTCCTGAATGTCGTCCTCACGCACACCGCCGCGGTTCTGGGACACGCCGCCGCGGAGGAGGTGGATCCGCGGCGTCCCTTCAAGGACCACGGGTTCGACTCGTTGGGCGCGATCGAGTTCAGGAACAGCCTCGCGCAGGCGACTGGGCTGACGCTGCCGGCGACGTTGATCTTCGATCACCCCACCCCACTGGTGGTGGCGGAGTTTGTGCTGGAGAAGGCAATCGGGGAGGGCACCGCCCCCGCCGCCGGCGGCGCGCGCGGTGTGATTGGGATCGCCGATCGCTCCGAGCCGGTGGCCGTGGTGGGTTTGGGTTGTCGCTTCCCAGGTGGGGTGGGGTCACCGCTGCAGCTATGGGAGTTGATCGCTCAGGGCGGTGACGGAATCGGCGAGTTCCCCAGCGATCGCGGCTGGGATCTCGCGCATCTGTTCGATCCCGACCCCGACCGGCACGGCAAGAGCTATGTCCGCGAAAGCGGGTTCCTGTATGACGCGGGCGAATTCGACGCCGGGTTCTTCTCGATCTCTCCGCGCGAGGCGCTGGCGATGGATCCCCAGCAGCGACTGCTACTCGAAGTTTCCTGGGAGACGCTGGAGAACGCGGACATCGACCCGGCGAGCTTGAGAGGCAGCCAGACCGGGGTCTTCATGGGAGTGATCCACCATGACTATGCGACCGCCGCGCGACCGGCGGCGGGCCTGGAGCACCTTGAGGGCTATGCCGTCACCGGCCTCGCGGGCGGCGCTGTGTCGGGTCGGGTGGCGTATTCGTTTGGGTTCGAGGGGCCGGCGGTGTCGATCGATACGGCCTGCTCGTCCTCGCTGGTGGCGATGCACCTGGCGTGCCAGGCGATCAGGAGCGGTGAGTGTGAGCTGGCGCTGGCGGGCGGTGTGACGGTGATGGCCTCGCCGGTGTCGTTCGTGGAATTTTCGCGCCAGCGTGGGTTGGCGCGGGATGGGCGGTGCAAGGCGTTCGGGGCGGGCGCGGATGGTACGAGCTTGTCTGAGGGTGTGGGTGTGGTTTTGTTGGAGCGGTTGTCGGTGGCGCGTGAGCGGGGTCATCGGGTGTTGGCGTTGGTTCGGGGCAGCGCGGTCAATCAGGATGGCGCGTCGAATGGTTTGGCGGCACCGAATGGGCCTGCGCAGGAGCAGGTGGTTCGTAGTGCGTTGGCGCGCGCGGGTTTGTCGCCGGGTGATGTCGATGTGGTTGAGGCGCATGGGACGGGTACGGCGTTGGGTGATCCGATTGAGGCGCAGGCGTTGATCGCGGCGTATGGTCAGGGGCGTGCGGCGGGTAGGCCGTTGTGGTTGGGGTCGGTGAAGTCGAATATTGGTCATACGCAGGCTGCTGCGGGTGTGGCTGGTGTGATCAAGATGGTGAAGGCGTTGGAGCATGGGGTGTTGCCGGGGACGCTGTATGCGGAAGAGCCGAGCACGCATGTGGATTGGTCGGCGGGTCAGGTGGGGCTGTTGAGCGAGTCGCGGCCGTGGGAGCGCGAGGATGGGCGTCCCCGTCGGGCGGGCGTTTCCTCGTTTGGCGTTTCGGGTACGAATGCGCATTTGATTTTGGAGGAGGCGCCGAGGGAGGCGCCGGGCGTGTCGGAGGCAGGGGTGGGCGTGGGTGAGGGTGAGGGTGAGAGTGTTGGTGGGGCTGGGGCTGGTGGGGCTGGTGTGGTTGGTGGTTTGGGTTGTGTGCCGTTTTTGGTGTCGGGTGTTGGTGTGGGTGGGTTGCGGGGTCAGGCGGGTCGGTTGCGGTTGTTTGTTGAGGGTGGTGGTGGGGGGTTGGATTTGGTGGGTGTGGCTGGTGTGTTGGCGTTGGGTCGTGCGGGGCTCTCTGATCGGGCTGTTGTGTTGGCGGGGGATCGTGAGGGGTTGTTGGGGGGGTTGGGTGCGGTTGAGTGTGGTGAGGCTGGGGTGGCTGGTGGGGTGGTGCGGGGGGCTGGTGGTGGTGTGGTTGGTGGTGGTGGTGTTGGTGGTCCGGTGTTTGTGTTTTCGGGTCAGGGTTCGCAGTGGCCTGGTATGGCGGTTGGGTTGCTTGATGGGGGTGGTGTGTTCGCGCGGGAGTTTGGTTTGTGTGCTGCGGCGTTGGAGGAGTTCGTTGATTTTTCGGTTGAGGGTGTGTTGCGGGGTGTGGCGGGGTCGCCGGGGTTGGATCGGGTTGATGTTGTGCAGCCGTTGTTGTGGGCGGTGATGGTGTCGTTGGCGGGGTTGTGGGGTTCGTTTGGGGTGCGTCCGGGTGTGGTGGTGGGTCATTCTCAGGGTGAGATCGCGGCGGCGTGTGTCGCGGGTGGCTTGTCCCTTGAGGACGGTGCGCGGGTCGTGGCGTTGCGTAGTCGTTTGTTGGCGGAGATCGCTGGCCGGGGTGCGTTGGTGGTGTTGGGTGTTGGTGAGCGTGAGGCGCGTGGTTTGCTTGAGGAGTTCGGCAGCGGCAGCGGCAGCGGCGGTGGCGGCAACGGCGGTGGCGGTGTCGGCGGGGATGGTGGTGGTGGTGTGTCGGTTGCGGCTGTGAATGGGCCTGGTTCGGTGGTGGTGGCTGTTGGGGCTGGTGTGGTTGAGGGTTTGCTCGGGTTTTGCGAGGCGCGTGGTGTGCGCGCGAGCCGGATCGCGGTTGATTATGCGGCTCATTCTGAGCAGGTCGAGGTTGTGCGTGAGGCGATGCTCGATGGGTTGGCGGGTATCGACCCGTGCTCGGGTGGGGTCCCGTTTTGCTCGACGGTGACGGGTGGCTTGTTGGATACCGCGGCCCTGGACGCGGGCTACTGGTATCGCAATCTGCGTGAGCCGGTGCTGTTCGAGGGTGCTGTGCGTGGCTTGCTGGAGGGCGCCCGGCGCGTGTTTGTGGAGGTCAGCCCGCACCCGGTATTGACGGTCGCGGTGGGAGAGACCGCCGATGAGGTGTTGGGGGGCCCTGGCGGCGGGGTCGTGGTAGCGGGCTCGTTGCGGCGCGATGAGGGCGGCATGGACCGGTTCGTTGCGTCCCTTAGCGAGGTATGGGCCGGCGGCGTGGATGTCGATTGGGGTGTGTTGTTCGGGCACGGGAGCATGGCTGGGGGGGACGTGGCGCTACCGACGTATGCGTTTCAGCGCTCTCGCTACTGGCTAGCGCCGGGTGGCGGTGTCGGGGATATCGGCTCGGTAGGGCAGGCGCGGGTCGAGCACCCGTTACTCGGCGCGATGGTCGCCCTGGCCGGCGGGGGCGTCCTCTTCACGGGCCGCCTGTCGCTGGAGTCCCACCCATGGCTAGCCGACCATGCGGTGCTGGGCACGGTCCTGGTCCCCGGCGCGGTGTTCTTGGAGCTCGCCTTGGCTGCCGCGCGAGCACTGGGTATGGACATGGTGGGGGAGCTCGTGATCGAGACCCCGCTAGTCCTGCCCGACGGTGATGAGCGCGCCAGCGAGAGCGCCGGGGTCCAGGTCCAGGTACGCGTCGCTGAGCCCGGCGAGGACAGCGCACGCCAGATCGGCGTATTCGCTCGCGTAGAGCACCCCGGGGACGCCGGGTCTGAGGAGGAGTCTGGCGATCGCATCGAAGCTGGCTGGGTACGCCACGCCTCAGGCACCATCACCAACGACACGCAAGCCGAGGACCACGCGCACGAGCAGCTAAGCGCGCTGAACGGGCAGTGGCCGCCACCGGGCGCCGAGCACGTCGAGATCGAGTTCGTCTACGACCGTCTGGCAGAGGCCGGCTACGAGTACGGGCCCGCCTTCCAAGGACTACGCACAGCATGGCGCAAAGACAACGAAATCTACGCCGAAGTCGCCCTGGACGAAGAGCAGGCGCGGGCTGCATCTGCGTTCTGCGTGCATCCGGCGCTCACGGATGCGAGCTTGCACGCGGCGCTCCTGGGTGGTCTTTCCGGCGATGGGCTGGAGGCGGAGGGTCTGGAGGTTCCGTTCTCGTTTGCGGGGGTATGTGTGTTCGCTCCGGGTGCGGCGTGTGTGCGGGCGTGTTTGCGTCGCGATGAGGTGGGTGCATTGGTGTTCGCGGCGGTCGACGAGCTGGGCGCTCCCGTGTTGTCGATCGCGGGGCTGCGGACGCGCCCGGTCGATCCGGGTGCGCTGCGCGCTCTGGAGGGCGCCGGTGCGCGGCGAGCTGGCGCACGTGATGCGTTGTACGGCGTGGAGTGGGTGGAGTGTTCATTGGGGTCTGTTGCTGCTGGGGATGTGCCTTTGCGGGTTGAGATGCTTGGGTCGGTTGGGGTGGTGGGGGGTGTGCCTGAGTTTGCAGTGGTGCAGGGAGCTGCTGAGCGTGTTTTGGGGGTGATTCAGGAGTGCCTTGGTGATGTCGTTGGGGATGGTGGGCCTTCGTCGGTAGGGGTGGTGTTTGTTACGGAGCGTGCGGTGACGACGGGTACGGATCGGTGCTCGCCGAATATGGCTCAGGCGGCGCTTGCGGGTTTGGTTAGGAGCGCTGTGTCTGAGCATCCTGGGCGGTTCTTTTTGGTGGATGTCGATGGGGAGCGGGCGTCGTTGGACGCGTTGCCTGGGGTGCTTGGTTGGTTCGTGTCTGGTGATGGTGTGGCTGGTGGTGATGTGGGTGAGGTTGCGGTGAGGGGTGGTGTGGTGTTGGTTCCGCGGTTGGCGCGTGTGGGTGGTGGTGATGTTTTGGTGCCGCCGCGGGTTGGTGCTGGTGTTGGGAGCGTTGGTGAGGGTGAGGGTGAGGGTGAGGGCGCTGGTGGGGGTGTTGGTGGTGGTGGCTGCTGGCGGCTTGATGTCGGGCGTTCGGGGACGCTTGAGGGTCTTTGTTTGGTTGGGTGTCCTGAGGTGGGCGGGCCGCTTGGTGCGGGAGAGGTGCGGGTGGGGGTGTGTGCGGGGGGGCTGAATTTTCGTGATGTGACGATGGCTTTAGGGCTTGTTGAGGGTGGTTTGGTTGGTGGTGAGGGTGCGGGTGTGGTGTTGGGGGTTGGTGAGGGTGTTGAGGGGTTGCGGGTTGGGGATCGTGTGATGGGTTTGTTTGGTGGTGCGTTTGGTCCGGTTGCGGTGGGTGATCGGCGGTTGCTTGTGGGTGTTCCTGAGGGTTGGTCGTTTGTGCAGGCCGCGTCGGTGCCTGTGGTTTTCTTGACGGCGTTGTTTGGTCTTGTCGATCTTGGTGGTGTGCGGCGGGGGGAGCGGTTGTTGGTGCATGGTGCTGCTGGTGGGGTGGGGATGGCGGCGTTGCAGTTCGCGCGGCATTTTGGTTTGGAGGTGTTCGCGACTGCGCACCCGGATAAGTGGGGTGTGTTGCGTGGGTTGGGGTTGGATGAGGATCACATCTTCTCTTCGCGTTCGCTTGACTTCAGGGATGGTGTGCTGGGTGTGACGGGTGGTGAGGGCGTGGATGTCCTGCTCAATTCGCTGGCTGGTGAGTTCGTCGACGCGTCGCTGGAGCTGTTGCCGCGGGGTGGCCGGTTCCTGGAGATGGGCAAGACCGATATTCGTGATGCGGGGGCCATCGCGGACGCTCACTCCGGGGTTGTGTATCGCGCGTTTGATTTGCCTGAGGCGGGCCCGGAGCGTATTGGGGAGATGCTGGGTGAGGTGTTGAGCCTTTTCCGTGACGGTGTGCTTGAGCATGCGCCGATCTCGCGTTGGGATGTGCGGCGTGCGCGTGAGGCGTTTCGTTTTATGCGCGAGTCGCGGCATGTGGGCAAGATCGTGCTCGATATCCCGCAGTCCTTTGATCTGGATGGCACTGTGTTGGTCACGGGTGGGACTGGTGGTTTGAGTGGTGTGTTGGCGCGGCATCTCGTTTTGGGGTGTGGTGTGCGGCGGCTGGTGTTGGCCAGTCGTAGTGGTCCTGGTGCTGCTGGTGCTGGGGAGTTGGTGGAGGAGCTCGAGGGGTTGGGCGCGGAGGTGGGGGTTGTGGCGTGTGATGTCGCGGATCGTGAGCAGTTGGCGCGTGTGCTCGCCGCGATCCCCGTGGAGCATCCTCTGACGGGTGTTGTGCACGCGGCGGGCGTGCTTGATGACGGTGTGGTGGAGGCTTTGGATGGTGAGCGTTTGCGGCGGGTGTTGGCGCCGAAGGTGCAGGGCGCCTTGAATTTGCACGAGCTGACTCGGGATCTGCCGGTGCGAGAGTTCATCCTGTTCTCTTCGGCTGCTGGGGTGCTGGGGAGTCCTGGCCAGGGGAATTATGCGGCCGCGAATGCATTTTTGGATGCGCTGGCGACGTATCGCCGCACGGAGGGACTGCCGGGTGTGTCGTTGGCGTGGGGACAGTGGCAGCAGACGAGTGGTATGACCGATCATCTGGGTGAGCGAGATCGTGTGCGTATCGCTCGTGCGGGCGCGGTGGCGTTGTCCAGCGCACAGGCACTCGAGTTGTTCGATGTTGCGCGCACGGTCGACGAGGCGCTGCTGTTGCCGGTGGGTTTCGACATGCACGCTCTGCGCACGGCTGCGTCCGATGGTGTTCTGCCGGCTGTGTTGAGTAGTTTGGTGCGCACTCCCGCGCGTCGCGTCGTTACGGGTGAGTCGCTGGTGAGGAGGCTCGCGCGGGCTGGAGAGCCTGAGCGTAAGGACATCGTGTTGGAGGTCGTGCTCGCACATGCCGCCGCGGTCCTGGGGCACTCGTCAGCGCGCGACGTCGATCCGGGACGGCCCTTCAAGGAGCTCGGGTTCGATTCGCTCGGCGCGATAGAGCTCAGAAACAGCCTCGCCCGCGCGACCGGGCTGACACTACCCGCAACACTCATCTTCGACCACCCAACACCAACCAGGGTCGCCGCGTTCGTGTTGGAGAAGGTGCTTGGCGATGTTGTGGAGGGCAGCGGCGTCCGAGGCGGCCGTATCGGCGCGGGCGTCGGGTCCTCGGACGAGCCGGTGGCGATCATCGGCTTGGGGTGTCGCTTCCCGGATGACGTCTCCTCGCCACGGGAGCTGTGGGAGCTGATCGCCAGGGGTGGCGATGGGGTGGGTGCGTTCCCCCGCGATCGTGGCTGGGATCTGGAGCGTCTGTTCGATCCCGATCCCGATCGGCGCGGCACGTGCTATGTCCGCGAAGGCGGGTTTCTGTATGACGCGGGCGAGTTCGACGCCGCGTTTTTCTCGATCTCCCCGCGCGAGGCGCTGGCGATGGACCCGCAGCAGCGACTGCTGCTGGAAGTCTCCTGGGAGGCGCTTGAAAGCGCCGGCATCGACCCCACAGATCTCAGGGGCAGCCAGACGGGGATCTTCACAGGGGTGGGCGGTCACGATTACGTGATGGGGTCGATGGCCGGCCTCGAGCAGTACGAGGGCTTCGGCATCACCGGCAATGCGGGCAGCGTGATATCGGGTCGCGTGGCATATACATTTGGGCTCGAGGGTCCCGCGGTGTCGATCGATACAGCGTGCTCCTCCTCGCTCGTGGCGATACACCTGGCGTGCCAGGCGATTCGCGGCGGTGAATGCGAGCTGGCGCTGGCGGGTGGTGTCACGGTGATGGCTTCGCCGATGACCTTGATCGAGTTTTCCCGGCAGCGTGGACTGGCCCCCAACGGTCGCTGCAAGGCCTTCGGGACGGGTGCGGATGGGACGTGTTTCGCCGAGGGCGTTGGGGTGGTGTTGCTGGAGCGATTGTCGGTTGCGCGTGAGCGCGGTCACCGAGTGCTGGCGGTGGTCAGGGGCAGCGCGGTCAATCAGGACGGCGCGTCCAATGGATTGACGGCGCCGAATGGTCCCTCGCAGGAGCGCGTGATACGCAAGGCGCTGGCGAATGCCGGGCTGTCGCCGGGAGATGTGGATGCTGTGGAGGCGCATGGCACGGGCACCGCCCTGGGCGATCCGATCGAGGCGCAGGCGCTGATCGCGACGTATGGTCAAGAGCGTCCGGTGGGCAGGCCGCTGTGGCTGGGATCGCTCAAGTCCAACATCGGTCACACCCAGGGTGCGGCCGGGGTGGCGGGTGTGATCAAGATGGTGCTGGGCTTGCGTCATGGTGTGCTGCCGCGGACGCTGTATGCGGAGGAGCCCAGTCCCCATGTCGATTGGTCCGCGGGCAGCGTCCGGTTGTTGAACGAGCGGCGCTCGTGGGAGCGTGAGGATGGGCGTCCGCGGCGGGCGGGCGTGTCGTCTTTTGGTATTTCAGGTACGAACGCGCACCTGATCCTGGAGGAAGCGCCTGCCGTTTCACCGGACGAAGCCGTCGCGCCGGATGCAGACGATGACACCGTGCTGGCGTCCTCCTTGGAGTGTATGCCGTTTCTGGTTTCTGGCGCTGGTGAGGATGCAGTGCGGGCGCAGGCGGGGCGTTTGCGTTCGTTTTTGGGGGCTGACGAGGAGCTGGATCTCGTCGGGGTTGCCGGCGCTCTGGCGCTCGATCGGGCGGAGCTGTCCGATCGTGCTGTTGTGTTGGCTGGGGATCGTGAGGGGTTGTTGGGTGGGTTGGGTGGTCTTGTGGGTGGTGGTCTTGTGGGTGGTGGGGTTGTGGGTGGGTTGGTGCGGGGTGTGGCTCGTCGTGGTGTTGGTGTGGGTCCTGTGTTTTTGTTTTCGGGTCAGGGTTCGCAGCGGGTGGGTATGGGTCGGGAGTTGTATGAGTTGTTTCCGGTGTTTCGGGTGGCGTTGGATGAGGTGTGTGGTGAGTTCGATGGGTTGTTGGGGTGTTCGTTGCGTGATGTGATGTTTGGTGTGATGGGTGTGGAGGAGGGTTTGCTTGATTTGACGGCGTTCACGCAGGCGGCGTTGTTTGCGCTGGAGGTTGCGTTGTTCAGGTTGGTCTGTGAGTTTGGTGTGCGGCCGGGGTTTGTGCTGGGTCATTCGGTTGGGGAGTTTGGCGCGGCGTTTGCCGCGGGTGTTTTGTCGTTGCGGGACGCGTGTGCGTTGGTTGCGGCTCGGGGTCAGCTGATGGGTGGGTTGCCTGGGGGTGGTGCGATGATGGCTGTGCAGGCGTCTGAGGAGGAGGTGTTGGGTTCGTTGGCGGGGTTTGAGGGTCGGGTGGGGTTGGCGGCGGTGAATGGCCCGTTGTCGGTTGTGGTGTCTGGTGATGAGGATGCGGTGTTGGAGGTGGGTGGGTTGTGGCGTGGTCGGGGGCGTGCTGTGAGGCGTTTGCGGGTGAGTCACGCGTTTCATTCGCCGCGGATGGAGGGGGTGTTGGGGGAGTTTGGTGAGGTGGCGGGGGATGTGTCGGTGGGTGAGCCGCGGGTGCCGTTGGTGTCGAATGTGTCGGGTGTACCGTTGGCTGAGGGGGATTTGGTGGGGGGCGGGTATTGGGTGCGTCACGCGCGTGAGCCCGTGCGTTTCTTGGATGGGGTGCGGTGGTTGGTGGAGCGTGGTGCACGGGTGTTCGTGGAGCTCGGGCCAGATGGTGTTTTAAGCGCGATGGTGGGCGATTGTGTGGGTGGGGCGTCTGATGAGGGGGTTGGTGGTCCGGAGGGTGGGGTGTGGGATGGTGTTGCGGTTCCGGTGCTGCGGGGGGAGTCCTCGGAAGCGCAGGCGTTTGTGGGTTGTTTGGGCGAGGTGTGGGTTGATGGTGTGGATGTCGATTGGGGCCGGTTGTTTGAGGGTGCTCGGCGTGTGGAGTTGCCGACGTATGCGTTTCAGCGTTCTCGTTACTGGCTCGCGTCGGGTGGGGGTGGGGATGCGGGTGCGTTTGGGTTGTCGTCTGTGGGGCATCCGTTGCTTGGTGCGATGGTCGGCTTGGCTGACGGAGGCGTGGTCTTCACGGGCCGGCTGTCGTTGGAGTCGCATCCGTGGTTGGCCGATCATGCAGTGTTGGGTTCGGTGATTTTGCCTGGCACCGGGTTCTTGGAGCTTGTGTTGGCTGCTGGTGAGCGGGTGGGCGCGGGCGTGGTGCGGGAGTTGGTGATCGAGGCGCCGCTCGTGCTCGGCGAAAAGGATCCCCAGACCGCCGCCCCCGGTCCGGGCGCCGTGCAGGTTCAGGTACGTGTTGGCGAGCCGGACGAGGATGGCGCGCGAATGGTAAGTGTGCATTCCCGTGGGGAGCGGGCGGCTGAGGATGGGCTCGGGGGTGTCCCTGGTGGTGGTTGGGTGCGTCATGTATCGGGCAGTCTGGTTGGTGGTGAGGCGCGGGCGGCTGCTGATGGGAGCGATAGTGTGAGTGGTCGGCTGGGTGTGTTGGGTGGTGTGTGGCCGCCGGAGGGCGCTGAGCCGGTTGAGGTGGAGTTTTTGTATGACCGTATGGCGGAGGCGGGTTATGAGTACGGGCCCGCGTTTCAGGGGGTGCGTGGGGCGTGGTGTAGGGGGGATGAGGTTTTTGCTGAGATTGCGCTGTCTGAGGATCAGCGTGGTGGTGCGGAGTCTTTTGTTTTGCATCCGGCGTTGCTCGATGGGGCTTTGCATGCGTGGTTTTTGAGGTTTGAGGGCGATGTGGAGCGTCGTGGGGTGGTGGGTTTGCCGTTTTCTTGGGGCGGAGTGCGTGTGGGGGCGATGGGTGCGTCGTGCTTGCGGGCGTGTCTGTTCGAGCGGGACGGCGGTGGTTCTGGCGGGGGGGATGGTGAGTCGAGTGTTGGGTCGGGGGACGGTTTGGGTGGCGCGGCGAGGATCGGCCTGGTGGCGGCTGACGAGGCGAGGTCGCTGGTGGTCTCGGTCGATGCGCTGATGATCCGCGAGGCGTCTCGCGAGGTACTTGTCGGAGCTGGGCGCGACGGTCGGTTGGAGTCGTTGTTTGGTGTCGATTGGGCACCGCTTGTGCCTGCCCCGGGGTCCTCGCCGGCCGGTGAAGGGCCGCCGCTGGCTGGTGAGGTGGCGTTGCTGGATGGGGCGGGCTCGCGCGTTGCTGGTGTGCTTGGGGATGCCGGGGTGGACGCTGTTGTGCATCCCGATCTGGAGGGGTTGGTGGAGGCTGTGGAGGCTGGCGGAGGGGCGCCCGGGGTGGTGTTGGCGGTGGTGGATGGTGTGCCGGTGGGCGCTGGTGGTGTGGGGGATGCTGTGGATGCGGTGGTGGAGGCTGTACTCGGGTTGTTGCAGGGTTGGATCGCGCAGGAGTGCTTTGCCGCCAGCAGGCTTGTGCTGCTGACTTGTGGGGCTGTGGGTGGGGATGTTGGGGATGGGTTGGATGGTCTTGTCGTTGCGCCGGTGTGGGGGCTAGGGCGTTCGGCTCAATCTGAGCATCCTGATCGTTTCGTGCTCGTGGATGTGGATGGTGTGGAGGCGTCGTTGGAGGCGTTGCCTGGTGTGCTGGGGAGTCTGTTCGCGGGCGGTGAGGCTGGGATGGGTGAGGGGCAGGTCGTGGTGCGGGGTGGTGTGGCGTTGGTTCCGCGGTTGGCGCGTGTGGGTGGTGGTGATGTCCTGGTGCCGCCGTGGGTTGGTGATGGTGGTGTTGGGAGCGTTGGTGAGGGTGAGGGTGGGGACGTTGGTGGGGGTGGGAGTGTTGGTGGTGGCTGTTGGCGGCTTGATGTGGGGCGTTCGGGGACGCTTGAGGATCTCTGCTTGGTTGGGTGTCCTGAGGTGGGCGGGCCGCTTGGTGTGGGGCAGGTGCGGGTGGGGATGCACGCGGCGGGGTTGAACTTTCGCGACGTGACGGCGGCTTTGGGGCTTGTTGGGGGTGGTTTGATTGGTGGTGAGGGTGCGGGTGTGGTGTTGGGGGTTGGTGAGGGTGTTGAGGGGTTGCGGGTTGGGGATCGTGTGATGGGTTTGTTTGGTGGTGCGTTTGGCCCGGTTGCGGTGAGTGATCGGCGGTTGCTTGTGGGTGTTCCTGAGGGTTGGTCGTTTGTGCAGGCGGCCTCGGTACCCGTCGTTTTCTTGACGGCGTTGTTTGGTCTTGTCGATCTTGGTGGTGTGCGGCGGGGGGAGCGGTTGTTGGTGCATGGTGCTGCTGGTGGGGTGGGGATGGCGGCGTTGCAGTTCGCGCGGCATTTTGGTTTGGAGGTGTTCGCGACTGCGCACCCGGATAAGTGGGGTGTGTTGCGTGGGTTGGGGTTGGATGAGGATCACATCTTCTCTTCGCGTTCGCTTGACTTCAGGGATGGTGTGCTGGGTGTGACGGGTGGTGAGGGCGTGGATGTCCTGCTCAATTCGCTGGCTGGTGAGTTCGTCGACGCGTCGCTGGAGCTGTTGCCGCGGGGTGGCCGGTTCCTGGAGATGGGCAAGACCGATATTCGTGATGCGGGGGCCATCGCGGAGGCTCACTCCGGGGTTGTGTATCGCGCGTTTGACCTACCCGAGGCGGGCCCGGAGCGTATTGGGGAGATGCTGGGTGAGGTCTTGAGCCTTTTCCGTGACGGTGTGCTTGAGCATGCGCCGATCTCGCGTTGGGATGTGCGGCGCGCGCGTGAGGCGTTTCGCTTTATGCGCGAGTCGCGGCATGTGGGGAAGATCGTGCTCGATATCCCGCAGTCCTTTGATCTGGATGGCACTGTGTTGGTCACGGGTGGGACTGGTGGCTTGGGTGGCGTGTTGGCACGGCATCTCGTTTCGGGGTGTGGCGTGCGGCGGCTGGTGTTGGCCAGTCGTAGTGGTCCCGATGCTGCTGGTGCTGGGGAGCTGGTGCAGGAGCTCGAGGGGTTGGGCGCGGAGGTGGGGGTCGTGGCGTGCGACGTCGCGGATCGTGAGCAGTTGGCTCGTGCGCTCGCCGCGATCCCTGCAGAGCATCCTTTGACGGGTGTCGTGCACGCGGCGGGCGTGCTTGACGACGGTGTGGTGGAGGCTTTGGACGGTGAGCGTTTGCGGCGGGTGTTAGCGCCGAAGGTGCAGGGCGCGTTGAACCTGCACGAGCTGACTCAGGATCTGCCGGTGCACGAGTTCATCCTGTTCTCTTCGGCTGCTGGGGTGCTGGGGAGTCCCGCCCAGGGGAATTACGCGGCGGCGAACGCGTTTTTGGATGCGCTGGCGGCGTATCGCCGCAGCGAGGGCTTGCCGGGTGTGTCGCTGGCGTGGGGGCAGTGGCAGCAGACCAGTGGTATGACCGACCATCTGGGTAAGCAGGATCGTATGCGCATGGCTCGCGCGGGCGCGGCGGCGCTGTCCAATGCGCAGGCGCTCGAGTTGTTCGATGTCGCGCGCACGATCGACGAGGCGCTGCTATTGCCAGTGGGTTTCGACATGCACGCTCTACGCACGGCTGCATCCGACGGCGTGCTGCCGGCAGTGCTGAGTGGGCTGGTGCGCGCTCCCGCGCGTCGTGCCGCTACGGGTGAGTCGCTGGCGAGAAGGCTCGCACGGGCCGGCGAGCCCGAGCGTAAGGACATCGTGTTGGAGATCGTGCTCGCTCATGCCGCTGCGGTCCTGGGGCATTCTTCAGCGCGTGAAGTTGATCCAGGACGACCATTCAAGGAGCTCGGGTTCGATTCGCTCGGCGCGGTCGAGCTCAGGAACAGCCTCGCCCGCGCGACCGGACTGACACTACCCGCAACACTCATCTTCGACTACCCAACACCAACCGCGATAGCTGACTACTTGTACGCGGACGCTATGCGCAGCCTGTCTCAGGATCGCGGCCTGCCCGAGGATGGGACGTCCGTCGAGATTGATCTGGACAAGCTCGAACGTGAGCTTGCGACGGTTACGGAGAACGCCGCTCGCGACAAGATTTCAAGCCGGCTCAGGCGCCTTCTATCTCAGGTCGAGCAGGCCCAGCGACCGGCCGACAGTGTTGGCGTTGTCGAGAAAATCAAAGCGGCGTCGGACGATGAGCTCTTTGCGTTACTCGAGGAAGCACGCGAGTGAACAAACTCGCTCCACTCATATCAGAGGGATAAAACGATGTCAGACGACAGCAGGTTGCGCGATTATCTGAAGCAGGCGGCGATCGATCTGCACGATGCCCGACGGCGCCTGCGAGGGCTCGAAGAGCGGGCACATGAGCCGATGGCTGTCGTGGGTATGAGTTGTCGTTTTCCGGGTGGAGTCGATTCACCCGAGGACCTGTGGGAGCTGGTCGCGTCGGGTGACGATGCGATTGGTGAGTTTCCGGCCGATCGCGGGTGGGACCTCGAGCATCTGTTTGATTCGGATGTCGATCGGCGGGGCGCGAGCTATGTCCGCGAAGGCGGTTTCCTGCGCGACGCGGGCGAGTTCGATGCCGGGTTCTTCTCGATCTCGCCGCGCGAGGCGCTGGCGATGGATCCTCAGCAGCGGCTGCTGCTGGAAGTCTCCTGGGAAGCCATCGAGCACGCGGGAATCGACCCCGCGAGCCTCAGGGGCAGTCAGACCGGGGTGTTCGCCGGGGTCATTTCCTCTGACTATGGTGTGGGCCACAGCGCCAGCATCCACACGCACGATGCGGAGGCGCTGGAGGGCTACATGGGCACCGGCAGCCTGGCCAGCGTCGCCTCCGGGCGCGTGGCGTACGCACTCGGGCTCGAGGGTCCCGCGGTGTCCATCGATACGGCCTGCTCCTCTTCGCTGGTGGCGATTCACCTGGCCTGCCAGGCGATCAGGTCCGGTGAGTGCGACCTCGCGCTGGCTGGCGGCGTGACCGTGTTCGCCACGCCCGCCGCATTTGTCGAGTTCTCGCGCCAGCGCGCTCTGGCGCCCGATGGACGCTGCAAGTCGTTCGGCGCGGAGGCCGACGGCACGGGTTTCTCAGAGGGCGTTGGGGTCGTGTTGCTCGAGAAGCTGTCCGTCGCCAGGCAAAAAGGTCATCGCGTACTGGGGCTGGTGAGGAGCAGTGCGGTGAACCAGGATGGAGCCTCCAACGGATTGACCGCTCCGAATGGCCCCTCGCAGGAGCGCGTGATTCGCCAGGCGCTGGCGAGCGCGAGCCTCTCCTCGCGAGAGGTCGACGCGGTCGAGGCACATGGAACGGGCACGCCGCTGGGCGATCCGGTCGAGGCGCAGGCGCTGATCGCCGCCTATGGGCGGGAGCGCCCGACGGATAGGCCACTGTGGCTGGGATCGATCAAGTCGAATATCGGTCACGCTCAGGCCGCGGCCGGCGTCGCCGGCGTGATCAAGATGATCATGGGCCTGCGCAACGGTGTGCTCGCCCGGACACTGCATGTCGAGCAGCCGACATCCCATGTGGACTGGTCGGCGGGTGGTGTGGCGCTGCTGGGTGAGCAGCGACCTTGGCAGCGCAACGGCAGCGATCGAGCCCGTCGGGCAGGAGTCTCCTCCTTCGGGATATCCGGCACCAACGCGCACGTCATTCTGGAGGAAGCGCCCGTAACACAGGTGGAGGAGCCTGCCGCGCAACGCGTAGCGCAGGTGGATGCACCTGCCGCGCAACAGAGTGACCGAGGCCAGGATCGTAGTGACCTGGACCAGGAGCAGAGTGACCCAGGCCAGGATCGGAACGGGCGCCGGGAACCGACCTCGCTGCCATTCCTGCTCTCGGCCTCAGGTGAGCAGGCGCTCCGTGCGCAGGCGGGGCGGCTGCGCTCGTTCTTGCAATCCAGGCCCGAGCTCGATCTCCGCGAAGTGGCGGGCGCTCTGGCGCTCGATCGTGCACAGCTCTCCCATCGAGCCGTGATCGGGGCGCAGGCGCGCGGGGTGCAGGGGCGCAGGCAGCTGCTGGATTCGTTGCATGCGCTCGAGCGCGGTGAGGCCGGCAGCGGCCTCGTTCAGAGTGTTGCTCCCAACCATTGCAAAACGGTCTTCCTGTTCCCGGGACAGGGAAGTCATTGGGAGGGGATGGCGGCTGAGCTGCTGGACGAATCGAGGATCTTCGCCGAGCAGCTGCGCAGCTGCTCGGCGGCATTGGAGCCGTTCATCGATTTCTCGCCCGAGGCTGTTCTGCGGGGCGAGCGGGGGCAGCCGAAGCTCGATCGGCTCGAGGTCATTCAGCCGATGGTGTTCGCGGTGATGGTTTCGCTGGCGGAGCTGTGGCGTTCATATGGCGTGCAGCCGGGGGCGGTGATCGGACATTCTCAAGGGGAGATCGCGGCGGCGTGTGTGGCGGGCGCGCTGTCGCTCGAGGACGGGGCACGAATCGTGGCGCTGCGCAGCAGGCTGATCGCACGTCTCATGGGGCGGGGCGCGCTGATCGCGTTGTCGCTGTCTGCCGAGCGGGCACTGGAGTTGTTGGAGCCGTTTGGTCAGCGGGTGACACTGGCTGCAATCAACGGCCCCGGTTCGGTGGTGGTGGCCTGTGCCGAGGACGCCACCGATCTGCTGGCGCGGTGCGCCGACATCGACGTGCGCGCGCATGTCATCCCGACGTCGATGCCCTCCCACTCCCCGGCGGTCGAGGTCCTGCGCGAGGAGATGCTCGAGGTGGTTTCACCGATTGAGGAGTGTGTCGGCGGCAACGTGCCGTTCTTCTCCACGATAAGCGGCGATCTGTTCGATACGCGTGAGCTGGACCGTGAATATTGGTATCGCAATATGCGCGAGCCCGTGCAGTTTGAGCGAGCTGTTCGGAGCGTTCTGCAGCGAGGTTACGGGACTCTGATCGAGATCAGCCCTCACCCGGTGTTGATGGGCGGAGTGCAGGAGATAGTCGACGATGTGTCCGATCAGCCCAGTGCGGCGATCATTGGATCGCTGCGGCGAGATGAGGGCGGTCTGGGGCGCTTCCTCGAATCTCTGGGTGAGGCGTGGGCCGGCGGTGTGGACGTGGATTGGAGTGTGCTTTTCGACAGAGGCCGAGCGCACGTGGATCTCCCCACGTACGCGTTTCAGCGTTCTCGTTACTGGCTCACGCCGAACGGGCGCGGCGGGGATGCCAGCGCGTTTGGGCTGTTGTCTATGGAGCACCCGCTGCTCGGAGCGATGGTCGGCTTGGCGGAGGGCGAGGAGGTCGTGTTCACCGGTCGCCTGTCGCTGCAGACGCATCCGTGGCTGGCCGATCACGCGGTGTTGGGCTCGGTGATCCTGCCGGGTACCGCGTTTCTGGAGCTGGCGCTGGCTGCCGGTGAGAAAGTCGGGGCGGGAGTGATCCAGGAGCTGGTGATCGAGACTCGGCTTGTGCTTGCGCTCCGCGCGGAGGAGTCCAGCGATGGAGGTATGAAGGAAGCGGGCGCCGTGCAGGTTCAGGTTCGTGTTGGTGAGCCGGACGAGGATGGTGCGCGGATGGTGAGTGTGCACTCTCGTGGGGAGCGGGCGGCTGAGGAAGGGTTTGACGGTGTCGCTGGTGGTGGTTGGGTGCGTCACGCGTCTGGGATTCTGGTTGGTGGCGAGGCGCGAGTGGCTGCTGATGGTGGTGACGGTGGTGCTGCTGGGGCTGATCGTACGGCTGCTGCTGCGGTGGGTGGTCGGTTGGGTGTGTTGGGTGGTGTGTGGCCGCCGGAGGGCGCTGAGCCATTTGAGGTGGAGTTTTTGTATGACCGTATGGCGGAGGCGGGTTATGAGTACGGGCCGGCGTTCCAGGGGGTGCGTGGGGCGTGGCGTAGGGGGGATGAGGTTTTTGCTGAGATTGCCCTGTCTGAGGATCAGCGTGGTGGTGCGGAGTCTTTTGTTTTGCATCCGGCGTTGCTCGATGGGGCTTTGCATGCGTGGTTTTTGAGGTTTGAGGGTGATGTGGAGCGTCGTGGGGTGGTGGGTTTGCCGTTTTCTTGGGGCGGGGTGCGTGTGGGGGCGATGGGTGCGTCGTGCTTGCGGGTGTGTCTGTTTGAGCGGGACGGTGGTGGTTCTGGCGGGGTGGATGGTGAGTCGAGTGTTGGGTCGGGGGACGGTTTGGGTGGCGCGGCGAGGATCGGCCTGGTGGCGGTGGATGAGGCGGGGTCGCTGGTTGTCTCGGTTGATGCGCTGATGATCCGCGAGCTCTCTCAACAGGAGTTGGTTCTGGCTGGGCGTGACAGTCGGTTGGAGTTGTTGTTTGGTGTCGATTGGGTACCGCTTGCGCTTGCCTCGGGGTCCTCGCCGGCCGGTGAAGGGCCGCCGCTGGCTGGTGAGGTGGCGTTGCTGGATGGGGCGGATTCGCGCGTTGCTGGTGTGCTTGGGGATGCCGGGGTTGACGCTGCTGTGCATCCCGATCTGGAGGGGTTGGTGGAGGCTGTGGAGGTTGGCGGAGGGGCGCCCGGAGTGGTGTTGGCGGTGGTGGATGGTGTGCCGGTGGGCGCTGGTGGTGTGGGGGATGCTGTGGATGCGGTGGTGGAGGCTGTGCTTGGGTTGTTGCAGGGTTGGATCGCGCAGGAGTGCTTTGCCGCCAGCAGGCTTGTGTTGCTGACCTGTGGGGCTGTGGGTGGGGGTGTTGGGGATGGGTTGGATGGTCTTGTCGTTGCGCCGGTGTGGGGGCTTGGGCGTTCGGCGCAGTCTGAGCATCCTGGGCGGTTCTTTTTGGTGGATGTGGATGGCGTGGAGGAGTCGTGGGAGGCGTTGCCCGGTGTGCTGGGGGGTTTGTTTGCGGGCGGTGAGGATGGGATGGGTGAGGGACAGGTCGTGGTGCGGGGTGGTGTGGCGTTGGTTCCGCGGTTGGCGCGTGTGGGTGGTGGTGATGTTTTGGTGCCGCCGCGGGTTGGTGATGGTGGTGTTGGGAGCGCTGGTGAGGGTGAGGGCGAGGACGCTGGTGTTGGTGTTGGTGGCTGCTGGCGGCTTGATGTCGGGCGTTCGGGGACGCTTGAGGATCTCTGTCTGGTTGGGTGTCCTGAGGTGGGCGGGCCGCTTGGTGCGGGGCAGGTGCGGGTGGGGATGCACGCGGCGGGGTTGAACTTTCGAGATGTGACGGCGGCCCTAGGTCTCGTCGGGTTGCGCGGGGAGGGCGATACGATCGGCGGTGAGGGCGCCGGCGTGGTGCTGGAGACCGGCGAGGGCGTCCAGGGGTTGCAGGTCGGGGATCGCGTGATGGGGCTGCTGGCGGGCGCGTTCGGACCGGTAACAGTGGGTGATCAACAGTTGCTGGTGCGCGTCCCCGAGGGCTGGTCGTTTGCGCAGGCCGCATCGGTCCCGGTGATCTTCTTGACCGCAATGTTCGGCCTTGTCGATCTCGGGGATGTGCGGCGCGGAGAGCGGCTGTTGCTGCATGGCGCCGCTGGCGGGGTGGGGATGGCGGCGCTGCAACTGGCACGGCACTTTGGCTTGGAGGTGTTCGCGACCGCGCACCCGGATAAGTGGGATGTGTTGCGCGGCCTGGGGTTGGGCGAGGATCACATCTTCTCCTCGCGCACGCTTGACTTCAGGGACGGCGTGCTGGGCGTTACCGCTGGTGAGGGCGTGGACGTCGTGCTCAATTCGCTTGCTGGTGAGTTCGTTGACGCGTCGCTGGAGCTGTTGCCGCGGGGTGGCCGGTTCTTGGAGATGGGCAAGACCGATATCCGCGATGCGGCGGCTGTCGCGGAGGCTCACTCCGGGGTTATGTATCGCGCGTTTGACCTACCCGAAGCGGGCCCGCAGCGTGTCGGGGAGATACTGGACGAGGTGCTGAGCCTCTTCCGTGGCGGTGTGCTCGAGCATTTGCCGCTGTCACATTGGGATGTGCGGCGTGCACGTGAGGCGTTTCGTTTCATGCGCGAGTCGCGGCACGTGGGGAAGATCGTGCTCGATATCCCGCAGTTCCTCGATCCGGACGGCACTGTGTTGATCACCGGTGGGACCGGTGGCCTGGGTGGTGTGCTGGCGCGGCATCTCGTCTCGAGGTGTGGTGTGCGGCGGCTCTTGTTGACCAGCCGCAGCGGTCCCGATGCCGCCGGCGTCGAGGAGCTGGTGGAAGAGCTGGAGGGCGATGGTGGGGTCGTGCAGGTCGTGGCGTGTGATGTCGCGGATCGTGAGCAGCTGGCCGGTGTGCTCGCCGCGATACCAGCGGAGCACCCCGTGACGGGTGTCGTGCACGCGGCGGGCGTGCTGGACGATGGGGTGATCGAGTCTCTGGACGGCGAGCGTGTGCGGCGGGTGCTGGCGCCGAAGGTGCAGGGCGCGTTGAACCTGCACGAGTTGACTCGGGGTCTACCGGTGCGGGAGTTCATCCTGTTCTCTTCGGCCGCTGCGACGCTGGGGAGTCCTGGCCAGGGGAATTATGCGGCGGCGAACGCGTTTTTGGATGCGCTGGCGGCGTATCGCCGCAGGGATGGCTTGCCGGGTGTGTCGTTGGCGTGGGGGCAGTGGCAGCAGGCCAGCGGCATGTCCGGTCATCTGGATGAGCAGGATCGTACGCGCATGGCTCGCGCAGGCGCGGCGGCGCTGTCCAATGCGCAGGCGCTCGAGTTGTTCGATGTCGCGCGCACGATCGACGAGGCGCTGCTGTTGCCGGTGCGCTTCGACACCCCCGCGCTGAGCGCCGCGGCGCGGATCGGCGTTCTGCCCGCGTTGCTGAGTGGCCTGGTGCGCGCTCCCGCGCGCCGCGCTGGCGCAGCTGGGTCGCTGGCGCGGAGGCTCGCGCAGGCCGGCGAGTCTGAGCGCGAGAGCATCGTGCTGGAGATCGTGCTCGCTCACACCGCCGCGGTCCTGGGTCATTCCTCCGCGGAGCAGATTGATCCGCAGCGGCCCTTCAAGGAGCTTGGGTTGGACTCGCTCGGCGCGATTGAGTTCAGGAACAGCCTTGCCCGCGCGACAGGACTGACGTTGCCCGCAACGCTCATCTTCGACCACCCCTCGCCGCAGCGGGTTGCCAAGTTTGTGTTGGAGAAGGCGACCGAGGGCGTGGTCGGGCCGGCTGGTGGGGCTCGTGGTGTGAGTATCGGCGCGGGGATCGGCTTCTCCGATGAGCCGGTGGCGATCGTCGGATTGGGTTGTCGCTTGCCGGGCGAAGCGGGGTCGCCGCGGGAGCTCTGGGAGCTGGTGGCCAGGGGCGGCGATGGGATCGGAGGGTTCCCGGTCGATCGTGGCTGGGACCTGGAGCGTCTGTTCGACCCCGATCCCGATCGGCCGGGTACGTGCTATGTCCGCGAAGGCGGGTTTCTGTATGACGCGAGCGAGTTCGACGCCGCGTTTTTCTCGATCTCGCCGCGCGAGGCCCTGGCGATGGACCCCCAGCAGCGGCTGCTACTCGAAGTCTCCTGGGAGGCGCTCGAAGATGCCGGCATCGATCCTGCCGATCTCAGAGGCAGCCAGACGGGTGTCTTCACGGGCGTGGTGTATCACGACTACGCAATGGGCATGCAGTCGGTGACCGATCTCGAGCAGATCGAAGGCTTTGGCCTTACCGGTAATGCAGGCAGTGTGGTGTCGGGTCGCGTGGCATATACGTTTGGACTCGAGGGTCCCGCAGTGTCTGTGGATACGGCGTGCTCCTCCTCGCTGGTGGCGATGCATCTCGCGTGCCAGGCGATCAGGAGCGGCGAGTGCGATCTGGCTCTGGCAGGCGGCGTAACGGTGATGGGCACACCCGCCGGGTTTGTGGAATTCGCGCGTCAGCGTGGGTTGGCGCGCGACGGTCGTTGCAAGGCGTTTGGCGCAGGCGCCGACGGCACCGGATTCTCTGAGGGTGTGGGGGTGGTGTTGCTGGAGCGGTTGTCCGCCGCACGTGAGCGGGGCCATCGGGTGCTGGCGCTGATCAGGGGCAGCGCGGTCAACCAGGACGGGGCGTCGAATGGCCTGGCGGCTCCGAATGGCCCTTCACAGGAGCGTGTGATTCGTCAGGCTCTCGCGAGCGCGGGACTCGCACCGGCCGACATTGACGCGGTCGAGGCGCATGGGACCGGGACGACGCTGGGCGATCCGATCGAGGCGCAGGCGCTGATCGCCGCGTATGGCCAGGAGCGCCCGGCGGATAGGCCGTTGTGGGTGGGCTCGCTGAAGTCGAACATCGGCCACGCACAGGGCGCTGCCGGCGTTGCGGGTGTGATCAAGATGGTGATGAGCCTGCGCCACGGTGTGCTCCCGAGGACGTTGTATGCGCAGCAGCCAAACCCCCATATCGATTGGTCCGCAGGCAGCGTCTCCCTGCTGAGCGAGTCGCGCCTATGGGCGCGTGACGGAGACGGTCGTCCACGCCGG
This sequence comes from uncultured Solirubrobacterales bacterium, assembly GCA_963771915.1. Taxonomy (GTDB): domain Bacteria; phylum Actinomycetota; class Thermoleophilia; order Solirubrobacterales; family Solirubrobacteraceae; genus Palsa-744. The sequence goes on from CAVYVD010000001.1 coordinate 2,839,483, forward strand.
GCGGGGGTGTCATCCTTTGGGGTATCGGGTACCAATGCGCATCTCATCCTTGAGGAAGCGCCTGTAGGTGCCGGAAGCGCGGACAGCTCATCGGGCACCGAACGCGTTCGCCGCGTGGACGGAGGCGCAGCCGCTGAGCCTGCGACTGCGGCTGACGATGTGAGTCAGGATGCTCCCGTTGGCGGTGGGATCGGGGTGGTGCCGTGGGTGCTATCTGGTGCAAGTGAAGACGGATTGCTCGGTCAAGGTGTGCGCCTGCGCGAGCATGTTGCGATGCACGAGGAGCTGAATGCGGAGGACGTTGGATATTCGCTGGCTGCGCGTTCTTGTTTTACACATCGTGCTGTTGTGTTGGCTGGGGATCGTGAGGGGTTGTTGGGTGGGTTGGGTGGTCTTGTGGGTGGTGGTCTTGTGGGTGGTGGGATTGTGGGTGGGTTGGTGCGGGGTGTGGCTCGTCGTGGTGTTGGTGTGGGTCCTGTGTTTTTGTTTTCGGGTCAGGGTTCGCAGCGGGTGGGTATGGGTCGGGAGTTGTATGAGTTGTTTCCGGTGTTTCGGGTGGCGTTGGATGAGGTGTGTGGTGAGTTCGATGGGTTGTTGGGGTGTTCGTTGCGTGATGTGATGTTTGGTGTGGTGGGTGTGGAGGAGGGTTTGCTTGATTTGACGGTGTTCACGCAGGCGGCGTTGTTTGCGCTGGAGGTTGCGTTGTTCAGGTTGGTCTGTGAGTTTGGTGTGCGGCCGGGGTTTGTGCTGGGTCATTCGGTTGGGGAGTTTGGCGCGGCGTTTGCCGCGGGTGTTTTGTCGTTGCGGGACGCGTGTGCGTTGGTTGCGGCTCGGGGTCGGTTGATGGGTGGGTTGCCTGGGGGTGGTGCGATGATGGCTGTGCAGGCGTCTGAGGAGGAGGTGTTGGGTTCGTTGGCGGGGTTTGAGGGTCGGGTGGGGTTGGCGGCGGTGAATGGCCCGTTGTCGGTTGTGGTGTCTGGTGATGAGGATGCGGTGTTGGAGGTGGGTGGGTTGTGGCGTGGTCGGGGGCGTGCTGTGAGGCGTTTGCGGGTGAGTCACGCGTTTCATTCGCCGCGGATGGAGGGGGTGTTGGGGGAGTTTGGTGAGGTGGCGGGGGATGTGTCGGTGGGTGAGCCGCGGGTGCCGTTGGTGTCGAATGTGTCGGGTGTGCCGTTGGCTGAGGGGGATTTGGTGGGGGGCGGGTATTGGGTGCGTCACGCGCGTGAGCCCGTGCGTTTCTTGGATGGGGTGCGGTGGTTGGTGGAGCGTGGTGCACGGGTGTTCGTGGAGCTCGGGCCAGATGGTGTTTTAAGCGCGATGGTGGGCGATTGTGTGGGTGGGGTGTCTGATGAGGGGGTTGGTGGTCCGGAGGGTGGGGTGTGGGATGGTGTTGCGGTTCCGGTGCTGCGGGGGGAGTCCTCGGAAGCGCAGGCGTTTGTGGGTTGTTTGGGCGAGGTGTGGGTTGATGGTGTGGATGTCGATTGGGGCCGGTTGTTTGAGGGTGCTCGGCGTGTGGAGTTGCCGACGTATGCGTTTCAGCGTTCTCGTTACTGGCTCGCGTCGGGTGGGGGTGGGGATGCGGGTGCGTTTGGGTTGTCGTCTGTGGGGCATCCGCTGCTTGGTGCGATGGTTGGTTTGGCGGATGGTGAGGGTGTGGTGTTCACTGGTCGTTTGTCGTTGCAGTCGCATCCGTGGTTGGCTGATCATGCAGTGTTGGGTTCGGTGATTTTGCCTGGCACCGGGTTTTTGGAGCTTGTGTTGGCTGCTGGTGAGCGAGTGGGCGCGGGCGTGGTGCGGGAGTTGGTGATCGAGGCGCCGCTCGTGCTCGGCGAAAAGGATCCCCAGACTGCCGCCCCCGGTCCGGGCGCCGTGCAGGTTCAGGTTCGTGTTGGCGAGCCGGACGAGGATGGCTCCCGGTCGGTCGCTGTTCACTCTCGTGCCGAGGAAACCACCGGGAACGGGTCGAACGGTGCCGGTGAAACGTGGGTGCGCCATGCGTCAGGGGTGCTCGGCTATGAGGAGGGGGCCGATGGCGCTGCCGGAGGCGACGGAAGCGTTAACGGCGCCGTCGCGGAGCGTTTGGACGAGCTGGCTGGGCAGTGGCCGCCTGAGGGCGCGGTGTCGGTGGAGCTGGACGACCTGTATGCACATCTGGCCGAAGGTGGCTTTGAATACGGGCCCATGTTTCAGGGTCTGCGCGCGGCATGGAGCAAGGGAGATCAGGAGATCTTCGCCGACGTCGCTCTGCCCGAGGATCAGCAGAGGAGCGCAGCGTCGTACGTCATTCATCCCGCGTTGCTCGACGCGGCATTTCACGGGGCTGTTCTCGGCTCACTGCGGGTGCACAAGACGGAAGGAGCCAAGGTTCTCGTCCCATTCTCGTGGAGAGGGATACGGGTCCATGCCGCAGGCGCCTCCTCGGTGAGGATCGCCATCAGCCGGGGAGCGCAGGTCAGCACCGCTGCAGGCACTCAGATCAGCGCGGCGTCGGCAGTACTATATGACGACGGTGGTGTACCCATCGCTTCCATAGGCTCGCTCACACCACGCGAAATCTCCCGAGCGCAGCTCGCCGAAGCGCTTCCCTCCTCGCGCGATTCACTGTTTCACGTCAACTGGACCGCTATATCTGCACCGTCTGAGCAAGGCACGGGTGAGGTTGCAGTCATCGGTGGGAAGGGGCTTGGCGATCAGGTTGGGGAGGGGGATGGCGGCGGCATTGTCGAGGACGGGTTTGAGGGTAGCGAGGACCCCAATGGCGCGACATCCCGTTTTGGCGCCGGGTTCTCGGCCGAGCACTATGCCGACCTCGAAGCCCTCCAGAATGCGCTCGACGGGCAGGAGATGGCCCCTGCGCTCGTGCTGGTCGATTACAGCGCTGTGGAGGCCGACTCCGAGCAACTGCCCGACGCCACGCGCGCTCGTCTGCACCGCGCGCTTGCGCTGATCCAGGCGTGGCTCGCCGACGATCGCCTGGCTGCCTCACGTCTCGTCTTTCTCACCTGCGGGGCGGTGACCTTGGCCGCCGAGGACATGACCCTATCCGGCCTGGCCATCGCGCCTCTATCGGGCCTCGTGCGGTCCGTTCAATCGGAGCACCCCGGAAGATTCATGCTGGTTGATATCGACGACGCCGCATCCTCGTGGAAGAGGCTGGGCATGGCGCTCTGCTCGGAGGAGGCGCAGCTCGCTCTCCGCGATGGCAACCTGTTTGCGCCCCGAGTCGCCCCGATCGTCGCACCCCGGTTCGCGTCGGTCGACTCCGCGGCGGGCGGCTTGGAGAGCGCGGGAGATCACCACGAGGCCGAGTCCCCATGGCAGGGCACGGTACTGATCACGGGTGGAACGGGGGGACTGGGTCGTGTGCTCGCGCGACATCTGGTCGTCGCGCACGGCGCGCGCCACCTCGTGCTGGCCAGCAGACAGGGACCTCACGCTCCAGCTGCGCAGGATCTGATCACGGAGCTGGCGGAGCTCGGCGCCGAGGCCAGGGTGATGGCTTGTGACGTGACCGAGCGCGAGGAGCTGCGAACGTTGCTGGATTCACTTGCGGGGGCGCCTCCGCTGACGGCGATCGTGCATGCCGCGGCTGTTCTCGACAACAGCATGATCGAGTCTCTCACCCCCGCGCAGATCGATCGCGCCTGCTCCCCGAAGATCGATGCGGCATGGCATCTGCATGAGCTCACAGAGCAACACGACCTGAAGGCGTTCGTGCTGTTCTCCTCGATGGCGGCCACCTTTGGCGGACCCGGTCAGGGTAACTACGCCGCGGCAAACACCTTCCTCGATGTGCTTGCTGAACATCGCCACGCACGCGGCCTGGCGGGCACCTCGCTGGCTTGGGGATTGTGGGCGGAAGCCGGGCTCGGCGGCTCGCTCGATCAGGACACTCGAGCTCAGCTCATGCGCCGCATGGCGGGCTCGGCGTGTCTGGCCAGCCTATCCCCCGCGCAGGGCCTCGCGCTGTTCGATCGGGCGCTCGCCAGTCACGCTCCGATGGTTATACCGGTCCGTCTGGATCGCCGAGTCCTTGCTGGGGAGATCAGCGACGGAATGGCGCCGAAGCTGCTGTCGGGTCTTATCGCGAGACCGCCTCGCAGGATATCCGCCGAGGCTCAGCGGTCGCTCGCGCGCCGTCTCGTCGGCATCCCCGACGACGAGCGCGCGCAGGCGATCTTCACGGAGCTGCGCTCCCAGATTGCTGTGGTCCTGGGGCATTCCGATGCCCAGGCGCTGGACATGGAGCTCACGTTCGTCGAGCTCGGCTTTGACTCTCTGAGCGCGGTCGAGTTGCGCAACCGACTCAGCACGATTACCGGATTGAACCTGCCCTCGACAATGGCGTTTGAATACCCCACGCCAGCGGCGCTCGCCGTATACGTGCAGGCGGAGCTGGCACGCAATATCCCCAGCGGCGATGTGGACGCCCCGCTGGGAGCTCCTGCGGGTACAGCCCGAGGGGGGAGCGCTTCAGCCGGTGCGTCTGACACGGAGGACGCCAGCGACCGCCCAACGGACGAGACGACGCTCACATCCCTGTTTCTCCAATCGCAGCAGCTCGGTAAGCTCGATGAGGGAATACGCATGCTGGCGGCCGCCTCACGGCTGCGCCCGACCTTCGACGTCTGCCCGGGTCCGGATCAGGCGCCACAGCCGGTGCCGCTGTCGCGGGGCGGTAACAGGCAGCGGATGTTCTGCGTCTCCTCGCTGGTCGCGACCTCGGGGCCCCACGAATACGTCAGGTTTGCAAAGGGGTTCCAGGGCTCGCGGGAGGTTGTGGTCGTCACGGTGCCGGGATACCGGCCGGGAGAGCTGCTGCCGGCTTCGCGAGAGGTCGCGATCGAAACCATGTCCGAGGCCATCGAGCGACATGCCGACGGTGAACCGTTCGTGCTGGCGGGCCACTCGACCGGAGGAATGCTCGCGCATGCCATCGCGAGCCACCTCCTCAGCTGCGGGAGCGAGCCGTCGGCTCTCGTGATGATCGACACCTACCCCAGTGCGACGCTCGCCCGGGTGCTGGAACCGCTCTTCACGGAGTTGCTGCAACGAACACAGGGCCAGGTGTCGCTCGGCGATACCGGGTTGATGGCGATGGGCGCATACGCAAGCCTGCTGGCGGAGTGGCGCCCCGCCTCGATCGAGATACCAATCCTGCTGGCCGCAGCGACCGAGCCGCTGCCTGGAATGTCATATGACGATGACTGGAAGGCGGTGTGGGCTGTGCCCCATACACAGACCGCGGTCACCGGTGATCATCTCTCGATCATGGACAAGCATGCAGCCCTGACGGCCGAGGTGGTTGAGAAGTGGCTCGCCGGCGAGGTTGAATAATTTCAAAAGGGAACCGTCGGCCAGGACAGTGCGCGCACGAGCAGGGGCGGTGCCCGAGCGCGTGTGGATTCAGGCTTGGAGCCGGAGCCGGCCGCTCAGTTCGATCGTCGAGTGGTAGTTGTGGCGGTCGGTCACGCCCTTGTAATGCAGCGTCTCGCTGGTCGCGTGCGCAAAGCGGCCTGTGCCTCCGGTGATCACCGCGGTTCCCGTGGCATACGCACTCGAACCTGAGACATAAATTTGCGTTGATCCTTGGGCATAGAGCGTTCCACCGGAAAGGTAGGCAGTCACCTTGAACCCCCCCTTGGAGGCGGTATAGGTTGTAAAAGTGCCCACCACTGTTCCGGCGAACGTACCTTTCGCTGTGCCCTTCTCCTTGACCGTGACGCCAGGCGCGCTGGCCAGGGTCATGGCTGTCTTCTCAAAGAAGCTCTCCGCGACGCTGGATCGAATGGCCGTGGCACTGGATCGAGTGGCAGCAGCTCCGGCGGCGCCGTTGTCTCCAGGTCTTGTAAACGCGGCTGCGACCCCTGTGGCCGCGAGCATCACGCCTAGCGCAGTCGGCGCGAGGATCGCTGAGTACCGTCCAGGCAGACCGCCGTACAGCTTCCCCATGTTCACTTCCCTATGCTCGATTGGACGCACATTGTCACTAGTGTGTACGAGCGCACTTTACCAGTGTGCTCGCAGGCTTGTCAAGAGACACGGCGAGGGCGCCCCCATCGCTGGTGTCACCGGCTGCCTCCGGTCGGCGATTGGTGATGAGCATCGCCGCCAGCACCGCTCCCAGCCCCGGGAGGATGGACGCGACGCGCATCGTGCGCTGGTAGGCGTACACGAATGCCGCCTTGCCGTCATATATCTGTTCGGGAAGAGCTAGCTTTTCCAACGTCTTCGGAACGGGAGGTTTATTGATCAAATCGAAACTGGTACCCGGCGGCAGGAATGGCATCAGGTGATTGAGTTGCTCGCTCCACCAATGGATCATGAGTGCGCCCAATAAGGCCACGCCGAATGCGCCCCCCACCATGCGGCCCATCGTCATGACGCCCGCCGCCACGCCCGCCTTGCTTTCGGGGACCGTATTCATGGCGGCGAGGCTGATCGGTGACAGTGTCAATCCCAAGCCCACCCCGGCGCAGACGAAGTCCAGGAGCATTTTCGTATAACCACTGGTGAGCGTCACGGACGATCCCCACAGCAGCGCTCCCGCGAGCATAATCAGCCCGCTGACGATCAGCGGGCGCGAGCCCAGGCGATCGGCGAGCACGCCGGCCAGGGGGCTCACGACGATGATCGCAAGGACCGCCGGCAGAAAGCGAACGCCGGTCTGGAAAGGCGAGTAACCACGAACGTTCTGCATGTACAGGCTCGTATAGAACAGCAGGGCAAAGAGCGCGAAGAAGGCCACGAAACCCACCACGATGACGCCAACGAAAGTACGCGAGCGGAACAGCTCCAAATCAACCATCGGCGCTCTGTGACGACGCTCGACCGCAACGAAGGCGGCGATCCCGACGATCGCGAGCATGAACATGCCGATCTCGCGCGCTGAGCGAAGGTGCCAGGTGTTGCTTTGGATGAGTCCCACCATCAGGGCGGTCAGGCCGATCGTGATGGTCAGCAGACCGGGTACGTCGATCGTGCGCACAGCGGTGTCATCACGCGACTCCTGCACTGTGAGCAGCGCGATCACCAATGCCCCCACGGCCACGATCGGGTTGACAAAGAAGATCGAGGACCATCCGAAGCTCTGCACGAGGGCGCCGCCGGCCAGCGGTCCCACGGCCAGCGCCATACCAGATACACCCACCCATATGCCGATCGCCTTGCCTCGTTCCGCCGGCGGAAACAGGTGGGTTATGATCGACAGCGTCGCCGGCATCAGCAACGCCGCGCCGGCGCCCTGGACGACCCGCCATAGGATCAGCGAGATCCCGCTTTGTGAGAGGCCGATTGCCATGCTCGCCGCGGCGAAGACGATCACTCCGATGAGAAACATGCGGCGGCGGCCGAACAGGTCGCCAATACGTCCAGCGGTGATCAGGAGCACAGCCAGCGAGAGCGTATAGCTGTTTACCACCCACTGAAGTGTGACGGTTGTCGTCCGAAGACTTCGCTGTATCGCCGGCAGGGCAACGTTGACCACCGTGATATCGAGCATGATCATGAACAGAGCTATGCACATCGCTGCCAGCGCCCACCAGCGACGGTTTGTGTCTGTAATCCCCGGCAGCCGGCGCTCTCTCCCCTGGCTCATCCGCAACCACCCCACTCCCTATTGACACGCAAAGAACACCATTATATACTTCCCGACCGTCAGCTGAGTCAAAGCTTTCACCTGCCAGCTGGGTCAAACAGGGGTACTCAATGGAGAAGTTGGAAGATGCAGGAGAGACCGGCTGCAGGGCGTTGCCCGATGTCCCGGTCACCGCGGCGGCGAGCGCGGCGCTGAACGGCGCCACGACGGAGATATCTCTGCAGCTGGAACGCCTGCTCGACGGGCATCTGCCGTCCAGCTATGTGGCAGCCCACCTCGCGCGCGAGGATGAGGACATGTTCCGGGGCTGCGCGGACAAGGACGTGCGGCGTTCGCTCCGCGTCGGCGAGGTGCCGCTCCCGGAACTGGCTCCCGACGAGGTGCTGCTGGCGGTGATGGCGAGCGCCATCAACTACAACACCGTATGGTCATCGATGTTCGACCCGATCCCCACCTTTCGCTTCCTGGAGCGCCTGGGGCGCAAGGGGGGGCGGCACGCTCGCCACGATCGCCCCCAGCACGTCATCGGTTCGGACGCGGCTGGCATCGTCGTGGGCGTCGGTTCCGTGATCGACCGTTGGTCGGTCGGCGATCGCGTGGTGGCCCACCCGGCGTGGATCGACAACCAGGATCCGATGTCCCAGGCCGACAGCATCCTCGCCGAGGGGCAGCGGGCGTGGGGCTTTGAGACCAACTTCGGCGGTCTCGCCCAGCTCGCGATCGTCAAGGCCAGCCAACTGCTGCCCAAGCCTCGCCACCTCACCTGGGAGGAGGCGGCGTGCAACTCACTCTGTGCCGTCACCGCCTATCGCATGGTCGTCGGCCCGCGGGGGGCCGGGCTCAAGCAGGGGGACATCGTGCTTGTGTGGGGCGCCACCGGTGGGCTCGGCGCTTACACCGTGCAGTTCATTCGCAACGGCGGCGCCACCGCCATCGGCGTGGTCAGCTCTGAGGAGAAGGCGAAACTGCTCGAACGCCTCGGCTGTGACCTCGTGCTGCGGCGCGACACGCTGGGGTTGGAGGGCCTGTCCGGAGCCGACATGGGCAAGCGGGTGGGAGCGGCGATCCGCGAGCGCTTCGGGGAGGACCCGCACATCGCCTGTGACTGGGTCGGGCGCCAGACCTTCGGCGCCTCGGTCTACCTCCTTCGACGGGGAGGCGCCGTGGTCACGTGTGGGTCAAGCAGCGGCTATGAGCACGAATATGACAACCGTCGCCTGTGGATGGGGCTTAAGCGCATCCTCGGCAGCCATATGGCCAACTGGCAGGAAGCATGGGAGGCCAACCGGCTGATCGCGCAAGGGAGGATCCTGCCGACCCTGTCCAGGGTGTTCCCACTGGAGCAGGTGGGCGAGGCCGCGCGCCTGGTACAGCTCAACCGCCACATCGGCAAGATCGGCGTGCTCTGCCTCGCCGAGCGCGAGGGCCTGGGCATCGAAGATCATGACCTGCGCGCCGCCGTCGGCGAGCGGCGGTTGAGCCTGTTCCGTGACGCGGCGAACGCATGAAGCGGCCGTCGGGATGATAGCCGTGGACCGGCCTCGGGCAGCCTTGGCGTGGGCCGCGCGGGCGCCGCTCACCGTGCTCCGCCAGCTTATCTTCCGCTTCTTCGTGCTGCTGGTGTCGAGCGATGTCACCATCGTTAGGCGACTCCGCACGCCGATCTGGACCCTCTTCTATTCGTTCGGCAACCGTCGCATCCCGCCGGAGCTACTTACCTTCATCAACCTTGGCTACGCCGACGATCCGGGGGAGGTCGACGCGGATGCTCGCCTATCCGCCCGCCTGTACGACCGCGTCATCGCCGACACGAATCTAGAGGGGCGTTTCGTCGTGGAGGTCGGCTGCGGCACCGGCGCCGGCAGCGCGCATCTGGCCAGCGCCCATCGTCCCGCCGCCGTCCTGGGGGTGGACATCAACAGCGATCTGCTCGCACGCGGTGCCGAACGGCACGGGCAGGTGGAACGACTTCGTTTTCTGCAAGGTGACGCCCAGAGCCTGCCGATCGCGACAGGCACCGTCGACGTCCTGGTGAACATCGAGTCCTCCCACTGCTATCCGTCCCGGCTGGACTTCTTCGCGGAGGTCGCGCGCGTGCTGCGTCCCGGGGGCGCCCTTGCGTTCGCCGACCTTTTCATTGTGGACGGCGGTAGTCGCCTGCCGCACAGCGTCGACGCGATGCTCGCGCAGGCTGGCCTGCGGGTCGAGGGCTGCGCCGACATCACCGCGAACGTGCTCGCCGCCAGAGACGCCGTCTGGGGCTCAGCGGCCCTCCAGGAACGCCTGCGGAAGCTCTCGCGACCGATGCTGCTGGTGGTCCGCGGAGCTCTCTTCCTGCCGGGCTCGCTCGCCTACGACTGGCTGACCAGCGGGCGTGTTCAATACTGGCGCTGGACAGCGCGTAAGCCGTCGCCAGGTTCGGCTCCTCCACCGCCGACCCGCCCGAGCTGAAGCAGCTCGAACGCGGGCTCGACTCACACCTCTGCCCTGGATTGACAGGGGTCTAACGCTCACCTAGAGTGGTACATCGCAATAGAAACACGGCGGGATTCTCAGCACATGGGTGAATCAGGAGAGGGGTCAGGCAGGCTCGTACCGTGGGTTGTTTCGGCGGGAAGCGAGTCGGCATTGCGCGACCACGCACGTGCCCTGCTGGCGTGCCTTGAGAACTCGCCCCAGGCCGACATCTCAGAGGTCGCGCGTGCACTCGCAAAGTTGCCCCGCCTGCGGCATCGCGCCGTCGTCCTCGGCCGCGAGCGCGGGCGCCTGCGCGATGGCTTGACGGCGCTCGCACAGGGCGATGCCGCGGCCAATCTTGTGCAGGGCAGGGCGTGCGCGCAGGCGCGCGTCGTGTTCGTGTTTCCAGGACAGGGCCCCCAGTGGGCCGGCATGGCGCTCGCTCTGCTCGAGGAGTCCGACGTGTTCCACGCGCGCGTGTACGCGTGTGCGCAGGCGCTCGCTCCCTTCGTCGACTGGTCGCTGCTGGATGTCCTGCGTGGCAGCTCCGCCGCGCCGTCGCCGGAGCGGATCGACGTCGTGCAGCCGGCGCTCTTCAGCGTCATGCTCGCGCTCGCGGACGTGTGGCGCTCCTTCGGCGTCAAGCCCGCCGCCGTACTCGGGCACAGCCTTGGCGAGGTGATCGCCGCGAACGCCGCCGGCGGCATGTCGCTGCAGGATGGCGCCCGCCTCGTGGCACTCTGGAGCAAGGCGCAGGCCACCCTGGCCGGCAGCGGCGATATCGCCTCGGTGGCGCTTTCGCCCGATGAGCTCCAGCCCAGGCTTGCTCGCCGGCGGGTGGTGATCGCGGCGATCAACGGGCCAAGATGGACGGCTGTCTCCGGCGACACCGTCGCCGTCAAAGAGCTGCTCGCGGAGCTCGACGCCGAAGGCGTCCGCGCGCGCCTGATACCCGCTTGCCAGGCGGCGCACTCACCGCGGATCGAGGTGCTGCGCGAGCGACTGCTCTCCGATCTGGCGCCGATCGTGCCGCGTCACGGAGAGACACCGATGTACTCGACGCTGACCGGCGAGCTATTCGACACGACCGGGCTGCACGCCAGCCACTGGTTCCACTGCCTGCGCCAGACAGTGCTGTTCGAGCAGGCCACGCGCGCGCTGCTGGAGCGAGGCCACGACATCTTCATCGAGATGAGCCCCCACCCGGTACTCGCCGTGGCGCTGCACGACACGATCGACGCGAGCGGCCGGGACGCCGCTGTGCTCGCCGCTCTGCGTCGCGACCAGGGCGGCATGGCGCGCGTGCTCACGGCGCTCGCCGAAGCCCACGTCCGTGGCGTGGAGCTCGACTGGCGGGCGGTCTTGGGCAACGCTCGCGACGACGCCCAGCCGCTGGACCTGCCGGAGGCTCGTGGTGAAGACGCCGATCGAGTGGAGGTCCGTGCCGGCGATCCGGCTGAGGTCCGTGCCGGCGATCGGGCGGGGATCCGTGCCGGCGGCGAGCCTGCCGGCCCCGCCAAGCGCGATCCGTCCCCGCTCGCCCGCCGGCTTGCCGGGCTGGCCGAGGACGCACGCCGGCGCGCGTTGCTGGAGCTGATCGGCATTCAGATGGCCGCCATCCTCGGCCACAGCGAGGCTGACGCCGTCGCGCCGCGCACCAGCTTTCGCGAGCAGGGCCTGGACTCACTCGGGGCGGTCGAGCTCGTGCGCCGGGTAAGCGAGTTGGCGGGCGTCCCGCTCGCCACCGTGGTGGTCTTCGACCATCCCACGCCCGCGGCGCTGGCCCGTCATCTGCATAGGCAGATCATGGGCGTCGGCGCTCCCGGCGCCGTCCCGGCCGGCAGGTCGGCCGGCCACGGGCCGATCGCGATCGTCGGCATGAGCTGCCGTTACCCCGGCGGCATCCGTTCCCCGAGGAGCTGTGGCAGCTGGTGCTGGCCGGCGGCGACGCCATCTCCGAGTTTCCCGCCGATCGCGGCTGGGACCTGCAGGCGCTTCTGCGCGCCGATCCCGACGCCAACGGCGCATGCCACACCAGCCAGGGCGGGTTCCTGTATGACGCGGCCGAGTTCGATGCGGGGTTCTTCGGGATCAGCCCGCGCGAGGCGCTGGCGATGGATCCGCAGCAGCGGCTGCTGCTGGAAGCGGCTGGGAGGCGTTTGAAGCGGGCGGGGATCGGCCCGCCAGCGCTGCGCGGCAGCCAGACCGGCGTGTTCGCCGGCATCAGCTTGCGGGATTACGGGCCGCGCCTGCACGAGCGTCGCAGGGCGCCGAGGGTTACGTGCTGACCGGGAGCCTCGACCAGCGTGGTGTCGGGCCGGGTGGCCTACGCGCTGGGCCTGGAGGGCCCGGCGGTGACGGTGGACACCGCGTGCTCCTCCTCGCTGGTGGCGCTGCACCTGGCCTGCCAGGCGCTGCGTCCGGGCGAGTGCGAGCTGGCGCTGGCCGGCGGCGTGACGGTGATGGCGACCCCGGCGTGTTCGTCGAGTTCAGCCGGCAGCGCGGGCTGGCGCCGGACGGGCGGTGCAAGTCGTTCGCCGCCGCCGCCGACGGCACTGGCTGGGGTGAGGGCGCCGGGATGCTGCTGGTGGAGCGGCTGTCCGACGCGCGGCGTCACGGGCATCGGGTGCTGGCGGTGGTTCGGGCAGCGCGGTGAACCAGGACGGCGCGAGCAACGGGCTGACCGCGCCGAACGGGCCGTCCCAGCAGCGGGTGATCCGTCCGGCGCTGGCCAGCGCTGGCCTGACGGCGGCGGAGGTGGACGCGGTGGAGGCGCACGGGACCGGGACACGGCTGGGGGACCCGATCGAGGCGCAGGCGCTGATGGCGACCTACGGGCAGGAGCGCCCGGGGGGCCGGCCGCTGTGGCTGGGCTCGGTCAAGTCCAACATCGGCCACACCCAGGCGGCGGCGGGCGTGGCCGGGGTGATCAAGATGGTGATGGCGCTGCAGCACGGGGTGCTGCCGCGCACGCTGCACGCCGACGAGCCGTCCCCGCAGGGTGGACTGGGAGGCGGCCGGGTGCGGCTGCTGACCGAGGAGGTCTCGTGGGCAGGAGATGGGAGGCCCCGTCGCGCGGGCGTCTCGTCGTTCGGGATCAGCGGGACGAACGCGCACGTGATCCTGGAGGAGCCGCCGGTGGGCGGGAGTCCTATGGAGGCCGAGACTGCGTCCGCGGATGGCGGTCGCGCGGGTGTCGGTGTCGGCGGGGGGCGTGCGTGCCGTGGGTGGTGTCGGGTCGGGGAGAGGCGGGTCTGAGTGGCCAGGCGGCGCGGCTGGCTGAGTTCCTGGCGGGCGTCCCGAGCTGGGCGCGCTGGATGTGGGGTGGTCGCTGGCGGCGGCGTGTGGTGCTGGAGGACCGGGCGGTGGTGCTGGGCGAGAGCCGGGAGGAGCTGGTGGCGGGTCTGGCGGCGGTCGCGGCAGGCGAATCGGCTGGGAGCGCGGTGCGTGGTGTGGCGTGCGAGGGCGACCGTGGTGTCGTGTTCGTGTTCCCCGGGCAGGGCGCGCAGTGGGCGGGGATGGCGGGGAGCTGCTGGGCGCCTCGCCGGTGTTCGCGGCGCGGCTGGCGGTGTGGGGCGGCGCTGGGTGAGCTCGTGGACTGGTCGCTGGAAGGTGTGTGCGTGGCGCGGCGGGTGCGCCGGGCTTGGAGCGGGTGGACGTGGTGCAGCCGGTGCTGTGGGCGGTGATGGTGTCGCTGGCGGCGGTGTGGCAGGCGGCGGGGTTGAGCCGGATGCGGTGGTGGGGCACTCGCAGGGGGAGATCGCGGCGGCGTGGTGGCGGGGTACTGTCGCTGGAGGACGCGGCGCGGGTGGTGGCGGTGCGCAGCCGGGCGCTGGCGGGGTTGGCTGGCCGGGGTGGGATGGTGTCGGTGGCGTTGGGCGGAGGCGTGAGGTGCGGGCGCGGCTGGCGGGGTTGGGGGGGGCGTGTGGGTGGCGGCGGTGAACGGCCCCGGGTCGGTGGTGGTGTCGGGGGACCTGGAGGCGCTGGCGGGGTTGCTCGCGGAGCTGGAGGCGGAGGGTGTGCGGGCACGGCGGCTGCCGGTGGATTACGCCTCGCACTCCGCGCAGGTGGAGGAGATCCGCGGTGAGATGTTGGCGGGGCTGCGCCGGGATCGCGCCGCGTGCTGGGGGCGTGCCGTTCTACTCGGCGGTGACGGGTGGCGCGGTGGACGTGGGGGAGCTGGGGGCCGAGTACTGGTACCGGAATCTGCGCGATCCGGTGCGGTTTGAGCGGGCGGCGGCGGCGGCGCTGGTGTCTGGTATGGGCGCGTTCGTGGAGGTGAGTCCCGCACCCGGTGCTGACGGCGGGGTGCAGGAAGTGATCGATGCCGCCGGTGGCGCCGCCGGGGGCGGGCGCGGTGTGGCGGTGGTCGGGTCGCTGCGTCGGGGCGAGGGGGGCCTGGGGCGGTTCCTGCGCTCGGCGGGTGAGTTGTGGGTGGCTGGCGGTCGGTGGACTGGGGACGGTGTTCGCGGGCTCGGGCGGCGCCCGCGTGGAGCTGCCGACGTATGCGTTCCAGCGGGAGCGGTTCTGGCCGGAGCCGGTGCGCGCGCAGGCGACGTGGCGGCGGCCGGGTTGGAGGCGGCGGGTCATCCGCTGCTGGGCGCGGCGGTGGAGCTGGCCGGCGGCGAGAGCTGCGTGCTCACCGGCTGGCTGTCGCTGGAGAGCGACCCTGGCTGGCCGACCACGCGGCGCTGGGCGTGGTGCTGCTGCCGGGCACCGCGTTCCTGGAGCTGGTGCTGCACGCGGGCGCGCGGGTCGGCTGCCCGGTGGTGCAGGAGCTCGTGTTGGAGGCGCCGCTGGTGCTGGCGGAGCGCGGTGCCGTGCAGGTCCAGGTGGTGGTCGGCGAGCCGGGCGAGGTGGGCGAGCGCCCGGTGGCTGTGTACGCGCGGGCGCTGGGGGCGGACGGTCGCGGCGACCGCGTGGGCGGTGGCGCGGGGGAGGGTTGGGTGCGGCACGCGAGCGGGGTGGCGGTGTCCGAGGAGCCGCCCGGCGTGGGTGAGTGGGTGGCGGCCGACGGGCAGGCGGCGGAGCTTGCGGGGGTGTGGCCGCCGGTCGGCGCGGAGGCGGTCGAGATCGAGGGCGTGTACGAGCGTCTGGGGGAGATGGGATTGGGGTACGGCCCGGCGTTCCAGGGTTTGCGGGGCGTGTGGCGGCGTGGGGAGGAGGTGTTCGCGGAGGTCGCGCTGGTGCGGGAGCGGGCGGGAGAGGCAGGGTCTACTGGGTGCACCCGGCGCTGCTGGACAGCGCGCTGCACGCCTGCGCGCTGCAGGAGCTCGGCAGGGGCGGGGTGCGGCTGCCGTTTGCGTGGAGCGGGGTGCGGCTGGGAGCGAGGGGTGCGTCCTCTCTGCGGGTGCGTCTCGCGGGCGCGATGGACGAGGGCCTGTCGCTGGTGGCGGCGGATGGTGCGAGCGGCGGATTGGTGGTGTCGGTGGGCTCGTTGGTCGCGCGCGAGGTCTCAGCGGGGCAGTTGCGGCGGGCCGGCGGCGGCGCGCGGGATTCGCTGTTCACCATGGATTGGGCGCCGATCGAGGTCGATGAGGCCGCGCTCGTGGCGGGAGCTGTGCGGTGCTGGGCGTGGAGGGCGTGGGCGTGGCGCGGGGCTCGCCGGCGCCGGGGTCGCTGCGGTGGTGTTCGGGGATCTCACGGAGCTGGGCCGGGCGCTGGAGCAGGGCCTGGGGCTGCCGGGAAGTGGTGCTGGCGTGACCGCCGAGGGTGTCGACGGGGTCATGGACGGTGTGCCGGGTGTGGCGCGCGCGTGGTCGCCGGCGTGCTGGGTGTGGTGCAGGGGTGGCTGGAGGACGAGCGGTTGGCGGGCTCGCGGCTGGTGGTGGTGACGAGGGGCGCGGTGGCGTGGGCGGCGATGAGGTGGGCGGTCTGGCGGGGGCGGGGGTGTGGGGGCTGGTGCGCTCGGCGCAGTCGGAGAGCCCGGGTCGGCTGGTGCTGGTCGACGTCGATGAGGAGGAGGCGTCGTGGAGCCTGCTACCCGCGGTGCTGGAGTGTGCGCGGGAGCCAGAGCTGGCGGTGCGGGGGGGCGAGGTGGTCGCGCCCCGGCTGGTGAGGGTCGGCGCCGCCGCCGCGTCGGGGGGTGTGTTGACCGCGCCGGCCGGGGTCGCGGAGTGGCGGCTGGAGGCGGGCGGGCGGGGCACGCTGGACGGGCTGCGGCTGGTGCCGCTGCCCGAGGCGGCCGCGCCGCTGGAGGCGGGGCAGGTGCGGGTGGCGGTCCGGGCGGCGGGGCTGAACTTCCGCGATGTGCTGATCGCGCTGGGGTCCGTGCCTGGCGGGTGGGGATGGGCGGCGAGGGCGCGGGGGTGGTGATGGAGACCGGTCCGGGGGTGCGGGGCTCGCCGTCGGGGACCGGGTGATGGGAGTGCTCCCGTGCGCGCTTGGGCCGGTGGCGGTGACCGATCGCGGCTGCTGGCGCAGGTCCCGGCGGGGTGGTCGTTCGCGCAGGCGGCGTCGGTGCCGGTGGCGTTCCTGACGGCGTGTACGCGCTGGTGGACCTGGCGGGGCTGCGGGCGGGGGAGCGGGTGCTGGTGCACGCGGCGGCGGGCGGGGTGGGGATGGCCGCGGTGCAGCTGGCCGGCATCTGGGCGCGGAGGTGTTCGCGACCGCCAGCGCGGGAAGCGGGCCGCGCTGCGGGAGCTGGGGCTGGATGCGGACGCAGATCGCGTCCTCGCGGACGCCGGGGTTGCCGAGCGGTTCCTGCCGGCGACCGGCGGGCGGGGGTGGACATCGTGCTGAACTCGCTGGCCGGGGAGTTCGTGGACGCCTCGCTGCGGCTGCTGCCCGCGGCGGGGCGGTTCCTCGAGATGGGCAAGACCGACATCCGCGACTCCGCAGGAGGTCGCACTGCGGTGCCCGGGCGTCGACTACCGGGCGTTCGACCTGTCCGAGGCCGGCCCGGACCGCATCGGGGAGATGCTGGCGGAGGTGCTCGAGCCTGTTCGCGCAGGGCGCGCTCGGGCCGCTGCCGGTGCGGGCGTGGGACGTGCGCCGCGCGCGCGGAGGCGTTCCGGTTCATGAGCCAGGCCCGGCACACCGGCAAGATCGTGCTGACGCTGCCGCGTGCGGCTGGACCCGCGCCCGGACGGTGCTGGTCACCGGGCGGGACCGGGGTGCTGGGCCGGGCGGTGGCGCCGGCACCTGGCGTCACCGAGCACGGGGTCCGCAGCCTGGTGCTGGCCAGCCGCCGGGGGCCCGGCCGCGCCGGGCGCCGCGGAGCTGGCGCGCCGAGCTGGCCGCGCTCGGCGCCCGGGTCGAGGTGGCGGCGTGCGACGTGGCCGACCGGGCGGCGCTGGCCGGGCTGCTGGAGCAGGTTCCGGCGGAGTGTCCGCTGGCCGCGGTGGTGCACGCGGCCGGGGTGCTCGACGACGGGGTGATCGGGTCGCTGACGCGGAGCGGGTGGTGGCGGTGCTGGGCCCGAAGGCGGACGCGGCGTGGCACCTGCACGAGCTGACCGCGACGCTGGACCTGCGAGCGTTCGTGCTGTTCTCCTCGGCCGCGGCGACGTTCGGCACGCCCGGGCAGGGCAACTACGCGGCGGCGAACGCGTTCCTGGACGCGCTGGCGGCCCACCGCGCGCGCGGGGCCTGGTGGGCATCTCGCTCGCGTGGGGGCTGTGGGAGCAGGCCAGCGGGCTGACCGGCGACCCTGGGCGACGTCGGCCGCGGCGCGCCTGGAGCGGATGGGCATGCAGGCGCTGTCCACCGAGGAAGGGCTGGAGCTGTTCGACCGGGCGTGCGCGCTCGGAGAGGCGCAACTGCTGGCGTGCGGCTCGACGACGTGGCCATGCCGCGGGCCAGGCGCGGACCGGTCCGGTGTCCCCGCTGCTGTGCGACCTCGCCCTCGCCCCCGCGCGACGCGCGACGCGCGACGGCTCCCTGGCGCATCGCGCTGGCTGGGTGTGACCGACGCCGAGCGCGAGCGCATCGTGCTGGAGCTGGTCCGCAGCGAGGCGGCGCGGTCCTCGGGCACGCCGCCGCGGACGCGGTGCGCCCGGGCGCGCGTTCAAGGACCTCGGGTTCGACTCCCTGACCGCGGTCGAGCTGCGCAACCGGCTGAGCGCCGCGACCGGACTGCGGCTGCCCGCCACGCTCGTCTTCGACCACCCCACCCCGGCGCACATCGCCGAGCACATCCGGCGGCAGCTCGCCGGCGGCGAGCCGGAGGCGGTGGAGTCGGGCGAGGCGCAGGTGAGGGCGGCGCTGAGCGCGATTCCCCTCGCGCGCCTGCGAGCGGCCGGTCTGCTCGACATCCTGCTGGCGCTCGCCAGCTCCGACGGTACGGCGTCCCCCGTGGTCGCGGCTGTTGAGGAGTCCGCGGCGGTGGACGCGATGGACGTCGAGAGCCTCATCGACTCGGTGTTGGATCGCGAACACGGGAGCGCGCCGTGAGCGCCGCCGAAGCGAGGGTGGTCGAGGCGCTGCGCGCCGCCGTCAAGGAGAGCAAGCGGCTGCGACGGGAGAACCAGCTGCTGCTCGGCGCGCTGCGGGAGCCGGTGGCGATCGTGGGGATGAGCTGCCGGTATCCGGGTCCTGCCTATTCGCCGAGGAGCTGTGGGAGCTGGTCGCTCGGGGGCGGGGACGCGATCAGCGAGTTTCCGAGCGACCGTGGCTGGGATCTGGAGGGGCTGTACGATCCCGACCCCGATCGTCCCGGCACCAGCTACGTGCGTGCGGGCGGGTTCTTGCGCGACGCTGGCGAGTTCGACGCGGGGTTCTTCGGGATCAGCCCGCGCGAGGCGCTGGCGATGGATCCGCAGCAGCGGCTGCTGCTGGAGATGTGCTGGGAGGCGTTTGAAGCGGCGGGGATCGCGCCCGGCTGCGCTGCGTGGCAGCCAGACCGGGGTGTTCGCCGGTATCGGCTTGCAGGATTACGGGCCGCGTCTGCATGAAGCGTCGCGGGGCGCCGAGGGTTACGCGTTGACCGGCAGCCTCACCAGCGTCGGCTCTGGTCGGGTGGCTTACATGTTTGGCCTGGAGGGCCCGGCGGTGACGGTGGATACCGCCTGCTCCTCCTCGCTGGTGGCGCTGCACCTGGCCTGCCAGGCGCTGCGGTCTGGGCGAATGCGAGCTGGCGCTGGCGGGCGGCGTGACGGTGATGGCGACGCCGGGCATGTTCGTCGAGTTCAGCCGGCAGCGTGGTCTGGCGCCGGACGGCCGGTGCAAGTCGTTCGCCGACGCCGCTGACGGCACCGGCTGGGGTGAGGGCGCCGGCGTGCTGCTGCTGGAGCGGCTGTCTGACGCGCGCAGCGTCACGGGCATCGGGTGCTCGCGGTCGTTCGGGGCAGCGCGGTCAACCAGGATGGCGCCAGTAACGGTCTGACCGCGCCGAACGGTCCCTCCCAGCAGCGGGTGATTCGTGCAGGCGCTGGCCAACGCGGGCCTGACGGCGGCTGAGGTTGACGCGGTGGAGGCGCACGGCACCGGTACGCGTCTGGGCGACCCGATCGAGGCGCAGGCGCTGCTGGCGACCTACGGGCAGGAGCGCTCGGGGGGCAGTCCGCTGTGGCTGGGCTCGATCAAGTCGAACATCGGTCACACCCAGGCGGCGGCGGGCGCGGCCGGGGTGATCAAGATGGTGATGGCGCTGGGGCACGGGGTACTGCCACGAACGCTGCACGTCGACAGCCCTCCTCGGAGGTCGACTGGTCGGCCGGTGCGGTCTCGCTGCTCACCGAGGAGATCGCCTGGCCCGAACGGGAGCAGCCGCGCCGCGCCGCCGTGTCCGCCTTCGGCGTCAGCGGCACCAACGCCCACCTGATCCTCGAGCAGGCGTCTCCGGGGGATCGGTTCGCCGGGTCCGCGAGCGCCCCAGTCGAGCCCGCCGTGGCGGACGACACCTCACTCCTGATGCCCTGGGTGCTCTCGGCCAACGGGGCGGGCGCGTTGCGTGACCAGGCGCGGCGTCTGCTCGACCGCGTACAGGGCGATCCGTCGCTGAGGTCCACCGACGTCGGGTATACGCTCGCCACGCGTCCGCTGCTGGATGATCGCGCGGTTCTCAGCGCGGAGGACCGCGGCCGCCTGCTCGCCGCGCTGCATGCGCTC
This sequence comes from uncultured Solirubrobacterales bacterium, assembly GCA_963771915.1. Lineage (GTDB taxonomy): Bacteria > Actinomycetota > Thermoleophilia > Solirubrobacterales > Solirubrobacteraceae > Palsa-744. The sequence continues at coordinate 2,859,586 of CAVYVD010000001.1, forward strand.
GCGCGTGGTGAGGCTGCGCCGGGCCTGATCCAGGGCGAGCAGGAGGGGCGCCTGGATAGCTGGGCTCTGCATGAGCGTGCCGCCGCCTTCGAACCGGGCGAGGCCACCGTCGCGTTCCTGTTCACCGGCCAGGGTAGCCAGCGCGCTGGCATGGGGATGCAGCTGTGCGACTCCTGGCCCGCTTTCCGCGAGGCGTTCGAGCGGGTCTGCGCCGAGCTCGACGCGCACCTGCCCCGTCCTCTGCAGGAGGTCATCAGCGGCGAGCCCGGCGCCGCCGGTCTGCTGGACCGCACGCTCTTCACCCAGGCGGCGTTGTTCGCGGTCGAGGTGGCGCTGTTCGAGCTGCTCGATAGCTGGGGCGTGCGCCCCGACTACCTGATCGGCCACTCGATTGGCGAGCTCGCCGCTGCGCACGTTGCCGGCGTGCTCTCGCTCGCCGACGCCGCCGCGCTGGTGGCGGCGCGTGGCCGCCTGATGGACGAACTGCCCAGCGGCGGCGCGATGGTCTCGCTGCAGGTGTCTGAGCAGGAGCTGTGGGAATCGCTGCAGGACGCTCGCGATCGCGTGGCGCTGGCGGCTGTGAATGGGCCGCGATCGATCGTCATCTCAGGCGATCGGGAGGCGGTCGCGGAGATCGCCGCGAGCTGGCGCGCACGCGGGCGCAAGGTCAAGCGGCTGAAGGTCTCCCACGCCTTCCACTCACCGCAGATGGACGCGATGCTGGAGGAGTTTCGCGCGGTCGCGGCGCGCCTCTCGTTCGCTGCCGCCCGGATCCCGATCGTCTCGAACCTGACCGGCGAGGTGGCCTCGCCCGAATCGCTGTGCGATCCCGACTACTGGGTGCGCCACGTGCGCGAGCCGGTGCGCTTCATGGATGGCCTGCGCTCGCTGGGGAACCTGGGAGTCCGCCGCTTCCTCGAGCTCGGACCAGACGGCGTGCTCAGCGCCATGACGCTCGACTGCCTCGCTGCGGGCGAGGACGATGAGCGGAGCGGCGCGCCTCTGGCGGTGCCGCTGCTGCGCGCGGATCGTCCCGAGGCGCGCTCGCTGATCGATGCGCTGGCGCAGGCGTGGGTAGCGGGAGTCGCGGTCGACTGGCGGGCGGCGTTCGCCGAGGCGCAGCCGACGCGGGTGTCGCTGCCGGCCTACGCCTTCCAGCGCCAGCGTTACTGGCTTGCGCCTGCCGCCACGGCCGGAGCGCTCGGCGCGATCGGGCAGTCCGCCTGCGCCCACCCCCTGCTCGGCGCCGTGGTCCCCCTGGCCGGCGGCGACGGTCTGCTGTTCACCGGGCGTCTGTCGCTCGAGACCCAGCCCTGGCTGGCGGATCATGCGGTCGCGGGGATCGTGCTGCTGCCGGCTAGCGGGCTGCTGGAGCTGGCCCTGCACGCTGGCGCCGCGCTCGGCAGCGGCTCGCTGCGGGAGCTCGTGTTGGAGACCCCGCTGGCGATCCCGGCGCGCGGGGGCATGCAGGTGCAGGTGACCGTCGGCGAGCCCGATGAGTTCGGCCAGCGAGCGGTGAGTGTGCATTCGCGCGCCGAGGGTTACGCCGAGGAGCCGGGGCTGGGCGGTTCGCCGTGGGCACGCAACGCCCACGGCCTGCTCGCCGCGCCGGAGGAGGCTTGGGCCGCGCCAGACGGGGCCCGGGGGGCCTCATTGGCGCCGCTGCTCGCCGGAGTCTGGCCACCGCCGGGCGCACAGGCGGTGGCGCTCGACGGCGCCTACGACCAGCTCGCGCAGCAAGGCCTCGACTACGGCCCTGCGTTTCAGGGCCTGCGGGCTCTCTGGAGGCGCGGGCCGGAGCTGTTCGCCGAAGTCGACCTGCCCGAGGAGCAGCACGCGCAGGCGGACTCCTTCGCCGTCCATCCCGCGCTACTCGATGCCGCGCTGCAGCCGCTGGGGCTCGGTGAGCAGGGTGGCACGGACGACCTGCGTCTACCGTTCTCCTGGGAAGGAGTCAGACTCCACGCGACGGGGGCGAGGAGCTTGCGGGCTGCGCTCTCCCCGGCCGGAACGGACACGGTATCCGTAACGGTTGCCGACGGCAGCGGGCGGCTCGTGGCATCGGTGGACGCGCTGGCGATCCGCCCGATCGTCCGCGAGCAGCTCGCCGGGGCGCAGGCGGTCGACGAGCTGCTGTTCGGGCTCGATTGGACTCGCTTGGCGGACCCGGCGATTCCGACGGACTCCTCCGGTGATGGCCGGTGGGCACCGGGCCAGCATGCGTCCGATCTGGCGCTGGAGCGCGCGGGCGTCCAGCTGGTGGATTGGGCTTCGATCGAGGGGGATGACCCGGGCGAGCCGCTCGGCGCGACCGCGCGCGCGTACCTGCTGCGCACGCTTGCGCTGATCCAGCAGTGGCTCACCGACGAGCGCCCCGGCGCCCCGCGCCTGGTGATCCTCACGCGCGGAGCCGTCGCTGTTCGTGCGGGCGAACGAATACCAGGTCTTGCGCTGGCTCCCGTGTGGGGCCTGGTGCGCTCCGCGCAGTCCGAGAGTCCCGGTCGCCTGCAGTTGATCGACGTTGACGGCGAGCCTTCCTCGTGGCGTGCCCTCGATGCGGCGATCGCCACTGAGGAGCCGCAGCTGGCGCTGCGTGACGGACGGTTGCTGGCGCCGCGGCTGGAGCGCGCGATCCGAACGGATGCGCAGACCGTCGCATGGGATCCGAGCGGCACGGTGCTGATCACCGGCGGGACCGGTCGTCTCGGCTCCGTGCTCGCACGCCATCTGGTCGCGACGTGTGGTGTGCGGAGCGTCGTGCTCGTCGGCCGGCGCGGCCTCAGGACGCCCGGCGCGCGGCGGCTCCAGCGCGAGCTCCTGACGCTCGGCGCCACACGCGTCAAGGTTCTCGCCTGCGACGTCGCCGACCGTGGGCGGCTGGCCAAGCTGATTCGCTCGCTGCCCGCGGAGCTGCCGCTGCGGACGGTCGTCCACGCCGCTGGCGTGCTCGACGACGGTACCTTCGCCTCGCTCACGCCCGCGCAGATCGAGCACGTGCTCGCGGCCAAGCTCGATGGCGCCTGGAGCCTGCACGAGCTGACCGCCGGCCTCGACCTGTCGGCGTTCGTGCTCTGCTCCTCGGTGGCCGCCACCGTCGGCTCTCTTGGCCAGGGTAACTACGCGGCCGCGAACGCCTTCCTCGACGGACTCGCCGCGCACCGCCGGGCGCTGGGGCTGCCCGCCGTCTCGCTCGCCTGGGGACCGTGGGCGCCGGCCGGCGATCCGGACGCGCAGCGCGATCCAGACTCACAGCGCGGTGCCGGCGGCGCGCAGCGCGGTGGGATGACCGCCCGGCTGAACGATGTCGATCGCGCGCGCCTGGCGCGCATGGGCCTGGGCACGCTCTCCGCCGAGACGGCCCTGCAGCTGTTCGACGCCTCGCTGGGCAGCGGACGGGCGCACGTGCTGCCCACGCGCCTGGACCTCGCGGCGCTGCGCGTGCAGGCCGGATCGGGGACGCTGCCGGCGCCGCTGCGCAGTCTCGTGCGCGCTCCCACGCCGCGCGCCGGCGCGGGAGCACACGGATCGCTCGCCCGGCGTCTGGCCGAGCTGCCGGCACAGGAGCGCGAGGTGGCCGTCCTGCGCGAGCTGCAGGGCGAGATCGCGATCGTGCTCGGACACTCCTCCGCGGAGGCGATCGACACCCAGCGGGCCTTCAAGGAGCTCGGCTTCGACTCACTGGCGGCGGTCGAGCTGCGCAACCGCCTGGGCGCCGCCACCGGGCTCACGCGCCTGCCGATGACGCTCGTGTTCGATCACCCCACGCCGGCCGCGCTGGCTCGGCATCTGCTACACGAGCTGGCTGGTGCCGCCGCGCCGGCCAGCGATCGCGAGTTCGTGGTGCCCACGTCCACGCCGCCGTCCAGCGATGAGCCGATCGCGATCGTCGGCATGAGCTGTCGCTACCCCGGCGGTGTGCACAGCCCGGCAACGCTCTGGGAGTTGCTGCTCGGCGAGCGCGACGCGATCTCCGATTTCCCGACTGATCGCGGCTGGGATCTCGCGCATCTGTTCGACCCCGACCCCGACCGGTACGGCAAGAGCTATGTCCGCGAAAGCGGGTTCCTGCATGATGCGAGTGAATTCGACGCCGGGTTCTTCTCGATCTCGCCGCGCGAGGCGCTGGCGATGGACCCCCAGCAGCGCCTACTGCTCGAAGTCTCCTGGGAGTCGCTCGAAGACGCCGGGCTTGACCCGCTGAGCCTGAGAGGCACCCAGACGGGTGTCTTCATGGGGTCGATGCACTATGGCTACGCGACATCCGCGCTGCCCACGGGCGGGCTCGAGCAGTTTGAGGGCCTCGGCGCGACGGGTAATGCCGGGAGCGTGGTGTCGGGGCGGGTGGCGTATTCGTTTGGGTTCGAGGGTCCGGCGGTGTCGATCGATACGGCTTGCTCGTCCTCGCTGGTGGCGATGCATCTGGCGTGCCAGGCGATGCGAGCCGGTGAGTGTGAGCTGGCGCTGGCCGGCGGTGTGACGGTGATGTCCTCGCCGGTGACATTCGTGGAATTTTCGCGCCAGCGTGGGTTGGCGCTGGATGGGCGGTGCAAGGCGTTCGGGGCGGCCGCGGATGGCACGGGTTTCTCCGAGGGTGTGGGTGTGGTGTTGTTGGAGCGGTTGTCGGTGGCGCGTGAGCGGGGTCATCGGGTGTTGGCGTTGGTTCGGGGCAGCGCGGTCAACCAGGATGGCGCGTCGAATGGTTTGACGGCGCCGAATGGTCCTGCGCAGGAGCGGGTGATTCGTAGTGCGTTGGCGAGTGCGGGTTTGTCGCCGGGTGATGTTGATGTGGTTGAGGCGCATGGGACGGGTACGGCGTTGGGCGATCCGATTGAGGCGCAGGCGTTGATCGCGGCGTATGGGCAGGGGCGTGAGGTGGGTGGGCCGTTGTGGTTGGGGTCGGTCAAGTCGAATATTGGTCATACGCAGGGTGCTGCGGGTGTGGCCGGTGTGATTAAGATGGTGAAGGCGTTGGAGCATGGGGTGTTGCCCGGGACGCTGTATGCGGAGGAGCCGAGCCCGCATGTGGATTGGTCGGCGGGTCAGGTGAGGGTGTTGAGCGAGCCGCGGCCGTGGGAGCGGGATGGGGATGGTGATGGCCGACCCCGACGGGCCGGGGTGTCCGCGTTTGGTATTTCGGGTACGAATGCGCATTTGATTTTGGAGGAGGCGCCGATGGGGGCGCTGAGCGTGTCGGAGGCAGGGGTGGGCGTGGGTGAGGGTGAGAGCGTTGGTGGGGCTGGTGTGGTTGGTGGTTTGGGTTGTGTGCCGTTTTTGGTGTCGGGTGTTGGTGTGGGTGGGTTGCGGGGTCAGGCGGGTCGGTTGCGGTCGTTTGTTGAGGGTGCTGGTGGGGGGTTGGATTTGGTGGGTGTGGCTGGTGTGTTGGCGTTGGGTCGTGCGGGGCTCTCTGATCGGGCTGTTGTGTTGGCGGGGGATCGTGAGGGGTTGTTGGGGGGGTTGGGTGCGGTTGAGTGTGGTGAGGGTGGTGTGGTTGGGGTGGCTGGTGGGGTGGTGCGGGGGGCTGGTGGTGGTGTGGTTGGTGGTGGTGGTGGTGGTGTTGGTGGTCCGGTGTTTGTGTTTTCGGGTCAGGGTTCGCAGTGGCCTGGTATGGCGGTTGGGTTGCTTGATGGGGGTGGTGTGTTCGCGCGGGAGTTTGGTTTGTGTGCTGCGGCGTTGGAGGAGTTCGTTGATTTTTCGGTTGAGGGTGTGTTGCGGGGTGTGGCGGGGTCGCCGGGGTTGGATCGGGTTGATGTTGTGCAGCCGTTGTTGTGGGCGGTGATGGTGTCGTTGGCGGGGTTGTGGGGTTCGTTTGGGGTGCGTCCGGGTGTGGTGGTGGGTCATTCTCAGGGTGAGATCGCGGCGGCGTGTGTCGCGGGTGGCTTGTCCCTTGAGGACGGTGCGCGGGTCGTGGCGTTGCGTAGTCGTTTGTTGGCGGAGATCGCTGGCCGGGGTGCGTTGGTGGTGTTGGGTGTTGGTGAGCGTGAGGCGCGTGGTTTGCTGGAGGAGTTCGGCAGCGGCAGCGGCAGCGGCGGTGGCGGCAACGGCGGTGGCGGTGTCGGCGGGGATGGTGGTGGTGGTGTGTCGGTTGCGGCTGTGAATGGGCCTGGTTCGGTGGTGGTGGCTGTTGGGGCTGGTGTGGTTGAGGGTTTGCTCGGGTTTTGCGAGGCGCGTGGTGTGCGCGCGAGCCGGATCGCGGTTGATTATGCGGCTCATTCTGAGCAGGTCGAGGTTGTGCGTGAGGCGATGCTCGATGGGTTGGCGGGTATCGACCCGTGCTCGGGTGGGGTCCCGTTTTGCTCGACGGTGACGGGTGGCTTGTTGGATACCGCGGCCCTGGACGCGGGCTACTGGTATCGCAATCTGCGTGAGCCGGTGCTGTTCGAGGGTGCTGTGCGTGGCTTGCTGGAGGGCGCCCGGCGCGTGTTTGTGGAGGTCAGCCCGCACCCGGTATTGACGGTCGCGGTGGGAGAGACCGCCGATGAGGTGTTGGGGGGCCCTGGCGGCGGGGTCGTGGTAGCGGGCTCGTTGCGGCGCGATGAGGGCGGCATGGACCGGTTCGTTGCGTCCCTTAGCGAGGTATGGGCCGGCGGCGTGGATGTCGATTGGGGTGTGTTGTTCGGGCACGGGAGCATGGCTGGGGGGGACGTGGCGCTACCGACGTATGCGTTTCAGCGCTCTCGCTACTGGCTAGCGCCGGGTGGCGGTGTCGGGGATATCGGCTCGGTAGGGCAGGCGCGGGTCGAGCACCCGTTACTCGGCGCGATGGTCGCCCTGGCCGGCGGGGGCGTCCTCTTCACGGGCCGCCTGTCGCTGGAGTCCCACCCATGGCTAGCCGACCATGCGGTGCTGGGCACGGTGCTGGTCCCCGGCGCGGTGTTCTTGGAGCTCGGCTTGGCTGCCGCGCGGGCGTTGGGTATGGACATGGTGGGGGAGCTCGTGATCGAGACCCCGCTAGTCCTGCCCGACGGTGATGAGCGCGCCAGCGAGAGCGCCGGGGTCCAGGTCCAGGTACGCGTCGCTGAGCCCGGCGAGGATGGCGCACGCCAGATCGGCGTATTCGCTCGCGTAGAGCACCCCGGGGACGCCGGGTCTGAGGAGGAGTCTGGCGATCGCATCGAAGCTGGCTGGGTACGCCACGCCTCAGGCACCATCACCAACGACACACAGACCGAGAACCACGAGCGGCTGGGTGCGCTGGAGGGGCAGTGGCCGCCACCGGGCGCCGAGCACATCGAGACCGAGTTCGTCTACGACCGTCTGGCAGAAGCCGGCTACGAGTACGGGCCCGCCTTCCAAGGACTACGCACAGCATGGCGCAAAGACAACGAAATCTACGCCGAAGTCACCCTAGACGAAGAACAGCGACTCCGGACAGGACCCGGCTTCCACGTACACCCAGCGCTGCTAGACGCGTCGCTGCACGCGACGCTCCTGGACCTCGCCCGGGTCTGGTCGGGTAGGCGAGAGGCGCCGAGAGTCGTGCGGCGTGCCGACTGATCCCTGGTGCCCCATCGATCCGTGAGGGCGGCGGCGCTGAGCTTTGGGGGCCAGGCTCTGTGGTCCTCCCCTGACGCATAGGTCCCGCGGGTGGGTGTCCGAGTTCCCTGGACGGCTGTTCGATCTCCGCCATTCGGCATCAAGGCGGGATTGGTCGGCTCCGATGGGTCGATACGCACGCGCGGACGTGCGCCTGCGCGGGTGGCGGAGTCCCGCCGATCAAATAACGGGTGCGTGAAGTCAAGACATGATGCTCAGTCGAATCGAGACAGTCGTCCGCTCGCAGCCAGACCCGGCTGCATTTGCAATCTGCCGGCAGGAGCTCGACCGGCACACGAGCCTGATCGCGGTGGAGGGGGAGCTCGACCTCTCGACGGCTCCGCGCCTGAAGTGGATGTTGATCGATTCGCTGCAGATGGGACTCGGCCGACTGCTCGTGGACCTCTCGCGGGCCACCTTCATGGACTCGACAGCGTTGGGCGTGCTCGTCGGCGTCAAGCGGAAGCTCGACGCGGGCGAGCGACTGGCGATCATCTGCCCGCGGGGTGACCTTCTTAAGATCTTCGAGCTCGCGGGGATGGATGGGGCATTCTCGATCTTCCCCACGCTCGAGGAAGCGCTCGCGAATGTACGGGAAGATGCCACTCCTCCCGGCTGATCGGTGCACGACGTGTTGACGGGACGGCACACATACTGGCGTCACCCCTCCATCCGTCCACGCCGGCGTCCGGTCGCGGCCGCCGGTCTCGGCTGCTGTTTGCTCCTCCTGACGTGCATGCCCCTGGCCGCGGCCGGCCCAGACCATCGGCTCACCTCCCAGAACGCCCAGCCCGAACGGCCGGCGGCCGAGGAATCCTCGGACGGCCCCCACGGTTCACCTCCCGGAAGGTCGCGGCCGGGCGCCGAAGGCCAGGGACAGCAGGGCGCGGGGAGCCCCGAAGGGCAGGGCCGAGGGGAAGGGGAATCGGGCGGCACCGAAGTCCAGGCAGGGCGGCACGCGAACGGACACGAATCGCGTGGTCCAGATGGTCGTGAACCGGGGGTTGTGGGGGGTCGTGAACCGGGAGGTGCGGAACCTCGGGCGCGGCAGGGCGCGGGGGCCCCCCAGGCCACGGGCCAGGCCCATGAAGGCGCGCCGGCCACCGGCTCTGCGCCCGTCGACAGCTCTGCGCCCCTCGCGAGCTCTACGCCCGTCGCCAGCTCCGCCCCCCTCGCTAGCTCTGCGTCCCTCGCTGGCTCCGCCGCGCCGGTCTCGCCAAGTACGACGGCGTCGGCCCCAACCCCACCATCTTCGCTAGGCAAAGGGTCACCGCGACCGACCCCCTCGCTTCGCTCGCACCGCCACTCGCGGCGTGCTCCTCACGCGCATCGTGGAGCACCGTGGGGGCTCCACGCGGGCACGCGGACATTGCCGCAGCGGGTCCCAGCGCCCGTGGCGGCGGTCAGGATTGCGTCCCGGCGCCCGGCGCACATCGCGCACGCGGGAAGAGCGGCGCAGCGCTCCCCGAGGCACGGTCGCGTCTCGCCACTCGTGAGCACGATCACGAGGGTCGTCGACGTGGTCCCCGCGCAGGTGCGGATCCTGATCGGAGTGCTGTTCGCGCTTGCGCTAGTGCTTGCCCTCCGCTCGCGCATGGCGGCGCTGCGCAACCGGCGCCTGGAGCGCCAGCGCGGGGAACTGCTCGAGGATGTCGGTCTGCTGCAGGCCGCGCTGCTTCCCGTTGCCCCCGCGCGCCTCGGTCCGGTGGGCACCTCGGCGGCCTACCGGCCCGCGGATGGTCCGGGGGCGGGGGGAGATTTCTACGACGTGTTCGCGCTCGAGGATGGCCAGGTCGCGATCATCGTGGGGGATGTCTCCGGGCACGGCCGCCAAGCGTTGCCACACACGGCGCTCGTGCGCTTCACGCTGCGCGCCTACCTCGAGGCTGGCCTCTCGCCGCGGGTGGCCCTGCAGACGGCGGGAGCCGTGCTCGATCGCCAGCTCGAAGAGTCCTTCGCGACCGTCGTGGCCGCCACCTATCACCCGCGTGAGCGCACCCTGGTCTATGCATGCGCCGGTCATCCCCCACCGCTTGTCATCGGCCCCAAAGGGGGGCCCAGCGGCCCACAGGCCGGCGAGCCGGGCACCTCCTCTCCAGCCAGAGCGATCGCGCCGATCACGGTCTGTGCCTCGCCGCCGATCGGGGTGGGCATGCGCACCGGAACTCGCCAGACCGCGGTCTCGGTGCCGGGCCAGTCGCTGATCTGCTTCTACACCGATGGCGTCACCGACGCGAGGATCGGATCCGAGCTGTTCGGCGTCGAGCGCCTCGAGCGCGCGCTCGCCGAGCTCCCGCGGGGAGCGACTGCAGTGGCGCTTCTCGATCGAGTGGCCGCGGCGACCGATGCGCGCCCCGACGACATGGCCACATGTCTGCTCAAGGTATCCGCTCCCGCCCAGGTCGGCGGGCCTCCAATTCGCGGCGGCGCTCCGGCGGTGCTCCTCGAGGAGCTCGAGGTCGATTGTCAAGGTGCGGCGAGCGCCAGAACCGAGCAGTTCCTCCTCGCCTGCGGGGTCGAGCGTCGCGAGATCGCCAGGCTGGTCTCCTCGGCACTCGCCACCGCGGGCCAGGCGGGCACCGCGATCCTCGAGTTGAGCCTCGCCGACGGGACACCGAGGGTCACGCTGCGACGTGAGAACGTCGCCCGGCTTCACACATCCCCCACGAGACCGCGCGCGGTCCTCGGAGTCTCGCAGTGAGCACTGGATCGGTACTCGCCCCCGACGCGGCGATGGCGCTGGGAATCGCATCGACAGCGATGCCGTTCGCGCGCACACCCGAAGACGAGGCCGAGCGCTGGCTACGGGTTCTACGCACGCATGGCGAGGCGGGGATCGCGCTGCAGGCGCTCGGCGTGAGCGAGGGACCGCTCGAGACCTCCCGCGGGGACGCGCCAGAAAGCCAGGGGAGCGCTCCAGCCGTCGCCGGCGTCCCCGACGGCGCGGCCGACGACCGTGACGCGGTCGCACAGGTGACCGAGCACGCCCTCGACATCGCCAGCCGGCGGGGTGCCGACGGCGTCGGCACGCTGGACCTCCTGATGGCCGTCATGCGCATCTACGGCGAGGAGTTCGATCGCGTGCTCCGCGCGCACGGCACCGACCGCGACGAGGTGCTCGAGCGCCTCGCCGCGGCGCACCGCCGCGGCGCTACTTGATGAACAGCATCTCCGAGTACTTCGGCAGCGGCCAGAGGTCGTCGGGCACGATGCCCTCCAGGCGGTCGGCCACCTCGCGCGCGTCCTCCATCGCGGGGACCACCGTGTCGCGCATGTACGCCGCCCACTTCGCCGGCGAGGAGTCCGGCTGGTTGTCCGCGAGGTTGGCGTCCTCGAGCTTCACCAGCGCGTAGTGCAGCTCCTTCACCAGCGGCTCCACCTCGGCGATCAGCTCCTCCAGGCCGGTGGCCTTCAGTTCGTTCAGGTAGCGCACCGCGGCCGGCAGGATCATCGTGCGCCCGATCGACGCCGCGGTCTCCGCCTCGATGTTGAGCTTCACCGCGTACTGCTCGGTGAACACCTCCAGGCGCGACTCCAGCTCCCGCTTGGAGAGCACCTTGTACTTCTTGAACAGCGCCACCGTGTCTTTCTCGGTCAGCCATGGCAGCGCCTCGGGGGTGGAGCGCAGGTTGTAGAGGCCCCGCTTCTCCGCCTCCTTGTGCCACGCCTCGGCGTAGTTGTCTCCGCCGAACACGATCTGCTTGTTGGCCGCGTAGCTCTCCTTGACCACTTTCGTGAGCGCCTTCTCGAGGTTCGCCCCCGAGCCTTTCAGCGCGGCCTGGAGCTTCTCCGCGAGGTCGTCGATCGCCTCCGCCACGATCGTGTTGAGCACCGTGTTGGGCAGCGCCAGCGACATGCTCGAGCCCAGCGCGCGGAACTCGAACTTGTTGCCCGTGAACGCGAACGGGCTCGTGCGGTTGCGGTCCCCGCCGTGCAGCGGCAGCGGCGGCAGCACCGGGGTGCCGAGGCCGAGGAAGGAGCCGGGCTTGGAGGTCTGCGCCTTGCCCGCCTCGATCGCGGTGAACACCTTCTCGAGCTCTGAGCCCAGGAAGATCGAGATGATCGCCGGCGGGGCCTCGTTCGCGCCAAGACGGTGGTCCTGGCCGGGGCTCGCGATCGACGCGCGCAGCAGCGCCTGGTGGGTGTTGACCGCCTGGATCACCGCGGCGCAGAAAAACAGGAACTGGAGGTTCTCGTGCGGCGTGTCCCCGGGCTCCAGCAGGTTCGTCCCCGTGTCGGTGCCCATCGACCAGTTGTTGTGCTTGCCCGACCCGTTGACCCCCGCGAAGGGCTTCTCGTGCAGCAGGCACACCAGGCCGTAGCGGCGCGCCACGTTCTGCATCACCTGCATCGTGAGCTGCTGATGGTCGGAGCCCACGTTCGAGTTCTCGAAGATCGGCGCGAGCTCGTACTGGTTGGGGGCCACCTCGTTGTGGCGCGTCTTGACCGGCACCCCCAGCTTCGCGAGCTCCTGCTCGGTCTCCAGCATGCACGCGAGGATCCGCTCGGGGATCGACCCGAAGTAGTGGTCGTCGAGCTCGTGGCCCTTGGGGGGCTTGGCCCCGAACAGCGTCCGCCCCGTGGTGAGCAGGTCGGGGCGCTCGAAGTAGTACTGCTCGTCGATCAGGAAGTACTCCTGCTCCGGGCCCACCGTCGTGAACACCCGCCGCGCGTCCTCCACGCCGAGCAGCTTCAGCGCCCCGATCGCGGCTCCGGAGAGCGCGTCCATCGAGCGCAGCAGCGGGATCTTGTGGTCCAGCGCCTCCCCCGTCCACGACGTGAAGGCCGTGGGGATGCACAGCAGCGCCCCATTGGGGTTCTCCAGGATGAACGCCGGCGAGGTGGGGTCCCACGCGGTGTAGCCGCGCGCCTCGAACGTCGCCCGGATGCCGCCCGTTGGGAACGAGGATGCGTCGGGCTCCCCCTGGATCAGCTCCTTGCCGGAGAACTCCGCGATCGCCGTACCGTCTCCCACCGGGCTGTAGAAGGAGTCGTGCTTCTCCGCCGTGGAGCCCGTCAGCGGCTGGAACCAGTGGGTGTAGTGCGTCGCCCCCCGCTCCAGCGCCCAGTCCTTCATCGCCTGCGCCACCGCGTCCGCCAGCGAGGTGTCCAGGGCCTCGCCGCGCTCCAGCGTCTTCTTCAGCGCCTTGTACACGTCCTTCGGCAGGCGCTGGCGCTGGACCACCGGGCTGAACACGTTGGACGCGAACACCTGGTTGCCGGGGAGGGTCAGGTCGGGCGAGCCGAGCGCCGAGCCGTTGGCGCTCCACTGTGCGGCGGTTACGTTCTGCTGGCGTGTCCTGGGCATGGGGGAGCTCTGTTCCTCCTCGTCGCGATCTCTCTGGGTGGGCTGGCCGGTCCGGGGCAGACCCGCACCGCGCGGACACCGCCGGGGGCCGGTCACGCATCGTAGCCCCAACCGCGCTCCCCGGTGTCGCCCAGTTGGCGAAATCCCCCGTGCGATCTTTCGACAGGGGGCCAAATCCCCCCGGGGCTACCCTTCGGACGGCATAAACGGACCCGCGACCACTTTGCCCGTCGCCGGGTTCACGTGTGTCTGCGGGGGGCGGCCCGCAATGTCCACGGTGAAGCTCCCCACCGGAGGCGCGCCGTCGGCGAGCTGCGCGTGTGCCCTGCCGTTCAGGCCCGCGTACACCCGATAGGAGATCCTGTGCACCCCGGGCTTCACCGGGGAGACCCGCCACACGAAGCTGCGTGTCGCCCCCGGCGCCAGCGGGCCGAGCGCCCAGATGTTGTAGTTCGCGGTCGTCCCGCTCCCCGGCGGGTTCACCTGCACCGATTCCACCGGCGGGCTCGGGATCGTCCCCGGTCCCTGGTCGACGACCCAGATGGGCCGACGGCGGCTCGCGAGGTTCGGGTAGTCGCTGAGGTAGGAGAACGACGTGATCGCGACCGTCACGTTCGGCAGCGGTGTGCGTCCCGGTGTTGCGGACCGCCAACACCAGCCGTTCGGGCCGCGCCACCGGCTGGTTCGCGGGAAAGCTCGCGTGCGTGACCTGCACCGTGAAGGTGCCCTTCGGTTCGCCCGGCGTCCGCATGGCGCGATTCCCCACAGCCCGCCGCGAGCACACTCGTCAGCGCTCCGCAGACGCCGAGCAGAACAACCTTAGGCACGCGACCTCCCCTCACAGCGAGGTCACGATACCAGCGATGGGACCTGAAGCCATCCCCCCGCAAGGGGTGGCGCTCCGCCAGCACATCACGTAGAGTTAGGTGCTGGCGCTTCGGCGCCGTCCGGTGTATCCACCCGAGGAGGGGTAGGCAGCAGTGGTTCGCAGTGCAGCCGAGAGGGCGTTCCTTCCAACGAGGAACTTCATCGAGGAAGTGGGCGACATGATGGTCCTGACCGCCAGGACGATCAGGTCGGCGCTGCTCCCTCCCTATCCGTACGGGGGCGAGTTCGTCTCCCAGTTCCTCTTTGCGCTGCGTCTGTGCTGGTTGCCGCTGCTGATCTCCACCGTCTGCATCTGCTACGCCGCGCCCGGCCTGCAGGCCGCGAACTTCCTCACGCTGTTCGGCGCGCTGGACCGCCTCGGTGGGTTCTTCGTGCTCGCCGCGATCCGTGAGATCGGCCCCGACGTGACCGCGATCGTGCTCGCCGGGGTGGCCGGCACCGCGATCACCGCCGACCTCGGGGCGCGCAAGATCCGCGAGGAGCTCGACGCGCTGCAGGTGCTCGGCGTGGACCCGATCAAGAACCTCGTGGTCCCCCGCTTCCTCGCGCTGATGCTCGTCACCGGGCTGTTCAACATCTACGCGATCCTGTTCGGCATCTTCGGGGGGATTCTCGCCGAGCTCGTCAACGGCCAGCCGCTGGGGCCGTTCTGGGACACGCTGTTCGCGAACGCCGACACGACCGACCTGTGGGGCTCCGCGTTGAAGGCGACGCTCTACGGGGCGATCATCGCGATCGTCTGCTGCTACAAGGGCATGACCGCCTCCGGCGGCGCCGAGGGCGTCGGGCGCGCGGTCAACCAGGCGGTCGTGGTCTCCTTCCTTGCGATCTTCTCCTTCGACTACGTCTTCACCCAGACGCTGCTCGCCACGCATCCCCAGATCCTCGTCATCAAATGAACGAATGCTCGCTCTGCCGCGCGAATGGCTCGGTGCCGCCGGGCGAGATCGCCGGCTTCGCCGGCAGCATCGTGCGGCAGGGTCTACGGGCTGCGCGTCTTCCGCTTCTTCGGCGAGGTCCTGCGCCAGTCGGGGATCATGATCATCTCCTCGACCCTGATCATCTGGTCGCTGATGTTCGTCCTCGGGCTGCAGTGCGGCATCGAGGGCGCCTACTTCCTCGAGGCCCAGGGCGCGCCCGCCTACTCCGGGGTGTTCACCGCGTGGTGCGATCTGCGCGAGATCATTCCCTACGCCTTCGGCTACATGATGGCCGCGAAGGTCGGCACCGGGATCGTGGCGGAGCTCGGCGCGATGCGCATCTCCGATGAGATCGACGCCCTGGAGGTGATGGGGATCGACTCCATCACCTTCCTCTGCGCCACTCGCCTGCTCGCCGCCTGGATGGTGCTGCCGTTCATGTACCTCGCCGGCATCGGCGGCGCCTTCCTCGCCTCCTACATCGCGGTGGTGCAGCAGGTGGGGGTGGTCTCCTCCGGTGGGTACTTCTTGATCTTCTGGCAGTTCCAGAACCCCCCCGATTTCGTCTACAGCCTGATCAAGGCGATGGTGATGGCCACCGCGATCGTGCTCGTGGGCTGCTACTACGGCTACAACGCCTCCGGGGGGCCCGTCGGGGTGGGCACCGCCACGGCCAAGTCGATGGTGCTCAACATCGTGCTCGTCCACCTGATCGGGATGGTCGGCACCCAGGTCTTCTGGGGGGCCAACCCGCGCGCCCCGATCGGGGGATGAGGATCTCCGTGCGGCCCCACGGCACAGTCCACGCACCCGGCTCCCGCGCTCCGCGGGCGCCGATCGGAGGCTGCTGAGCATGGCCCGCGAGCCCGAGACGGTCGACCCGGCGGAGGATGAGGACTTCCGTTACCACTCCGGCGGGACGCCCCACCGACGTCCCCGACGCGATCGAGTTCATCGACGTCCACAAGGCGTTCGGCTCCAACCGGGTGCTGCGCGGACTGAACCTGGGGATCCCCGAGGGTCAGGTCTCGATGATCCTCGGCCCCTCGGGCACCGGCAAGTCGGTGTGCATCAAGCACATCGTCGGCCTGCTCTACCCCGACCAGGGCGACGTGCTCGTGACCGGGGTGTCGATCCCCTCGCTCTCCGACGACGACCTCTTCGAGCTGCGCAAGAAGTTCGGGGTGCTCTTCCAGGACGGCGCGCTCTTCGGCTCGCTCAACCTCTACGACAACGTCGCCTTCCCGCTGCGCCAGCACACCGAGAAGGGGGAGGAGGAGATCGCCGAGATCGTCAACCGCCGCCTGCGCGAGGTGGGCCTGGGCAACGCCAACGAGAAGATGCCCAACGAGCTCTCCGGGGGGATGCGCAAGCGCGCCGGGTTCGCCCGTGCGCTGGTGCTCGATCCCGAGATCGTCCTCTTCGACGAGCCCGACTCGGGTCTCGACCCCGTGCGCACCGCGCTGCTGTGCGAGCTGATCAAGGAAGTCCACGCTGAGAACGGGGGCTCCTACGTGGTGATCACCCACGACATCCTGAGCGCCCGCCGCGTGGCCGAGCACATCTCGATCCTGTGGCGCGGGCGCATCGTGGAATCGGGGCCCGCCGCCGAGCTGTTCGCCTCCGAGAACCCCTTCGTCCGCCAGTTCCTCGCGGGCGACTCGGCCGGGCCTCTCGGGATGGAGTGAGCCCGGCTTCGCCCCGCCGGCTGCGCCACCGCGGGGAGGGAGCATCCATCCGCAGGGGTGCTTGGCCGGCAGAGCGATCGTTTAGCCTCGTGACTGTGTCTGTCGCACGGATGCTCTCCGCGCTCGCCGGCGCCGCCGCCGGTCGCTCGGCGCCGCCCGCTGCTCGTGCTCTTGCTCGCCGCGGCGCTCGGTCTGGGCGGCGCGGCGCTCGCGCTGCGCCTGCGTCCCAGCGCGGCCACCGACACCTTCGTGGGGCGCTCGAGCACCGGCTACAGGGCCACACAGCGCTTTTACCGCTCCTTCGGCGAAGAGCCCGTGGACATCATGGTCAAGGGCAATCTGCAAGCAGCTCCTGCTCAGCGCCGACATCGACCGCCTGCTGGGCCTGGAGGGATGCATCGCGGGCAAGGTCCCCGCCGCCGGGCTCGCCGCGGGAGGGCGGCCCGAGGGTCCCTGCGGGCAGCTTGCGCGGCTGGGCACGCGTGAAGGTCGTGATTGGTCCCGGCACCTTCGTCAACGAAGCCGCCGGCTGATCGACGAGCAGCTCTCCACGCAGGGCAGCCGCGCCGAGCGCCAGGCGGGGGAAGCCGAACGGGCCGTCCGCAGCGCCGCGCTGGCCCGGGGCCGCAGCGCCGCGGAAGCGCACAAGCTCGGCATGGAAGCCGGCACGATGACACGCGAACGCTTCGCCCAGGAGATCGCGCTGCTGGGCGCCGAGTACGGCCTCAGCGCGGCCCCCAGCCTCAACGATCCGGGCTTCGTGTACACGCTTGTGTTCGACAACACCGCCAAGCTCCCCGGGACCCCCAAGCAGCGCCTCGCCTATCTATTCCCCAGCCGCGAATCCGCGCTCGTCTCGGTGCGCATGAGGGCGGGGCTGAGCGAAGCCGAGCGATCGCGCACGATCGCGCTGATTCGCCAGGCGCTCGCGATGCCCCAGTGGCGCCTGCAGCACGGCGAGCGCTACCTGCTCACCGGGGAGCCCGTGATCGTCTCCGATCTCACCGGCTCGATCACCCACTCGATCGAGCTGCTGCTCGTGGCGGTGCTGCTTGCGATGGCTCTCGCGCTGAGCCTTGTGTTCCACGGGCGCCCCCGCCTGCTGCCACTGGGGATCGCGGTGCTCGCCGTGGCGCTCACATTCGGCGCGCTTGCCGCCGTGGGTGCCTCCCTGACGGTCGCCCAGGTAGCCGTCCTGCCGGTGCTCGTGGGGCTCGCCGTCGACTACGCCATCCAGTTCCACTCCCGCGTGCAGGAGGCCCGCGCCGAGGGGTCCCGGGATGCTCCGGCCGACGCCGCGATCCGCCGCGCCGCCGCCTCCGGGGGGCCGACGCTCGCCGCCGCCGCCGCCGCGGGCGCAGGGGCGCTGCTCGTGCTGAGCCTCTCGCCCGTGCCCACGGTGCGGGGCTTCGGGCTGCTGCTGGTGGTGGGCATCGCCATCGCCCTGCTCTGCGCTCTCGTCGTGGGCTCCGCCGCGCTCGCGCTCGCCGGCGCGGGGGATGGGGGCGGAGGAGGGGGAGGGGTAGGGGGCGCAGTGGCGGGCCGCGTGTTCGCTCCCGCTCGGCGCCTGGGTGCCATCGTGGCGCCCTCCTGGCGGGGCGCGCAGGAGCTGTTGCGCGATAACTTCCTGACACGCCTCATCTCGGGGGCCGCGCTCGGGTACGCCGTGCGCAATCCGGGGCGAGTGATCGGCATCGGTCTCGCGCTCGCGGCGCTCGGTTGGGGGCTCGACACGCAGACCAACGTCGAGACCAACCTGGAAAGGCTCGTCCCCCAGAACCTCGCCTCGCTGCGCAACCTCGACGCGCTCGAGCGCGCCTCCGGGGTGGGCGGGGAAATCGACCTGATGGTGTCTGGCACGAACATCGCCACGCCCGCGACGATCGAATGGATGACCTCCTACCAGAACACAGTCCTCAAACGCTTCGGCTACACCGCGACCCGTGGCTGCGGCAAAGCGCTGCTGTGCCCGGCCTTCTCCCTGCCCACGCTCTTCCAGGGGGGCGGTCAGGGGGCAGCGTCTCCGGCGCCGGCTCGGGCTCCACGGCCGGCTCGGGCACCAAGGCCGGCTCGGGCACCAAGGCCGGCTCGGGCACCAAGGCTGGCTCTGGTTCCACGGCCGGCTCGGGCGCCGGCGCGGCGGCGGGTGGGGCTTCGCCGGCCAAGCTCACCAAGGCCGAAGTGAGTGCCCTGCTGGGGACGATCCCCCCGTATTTCTCCCAGAACGTGATCACTCCCGACCGGCGGGTGGCGACGCTCGCGTTCGGCATCCGCCTGATGTCCCTCGCCGCGCAGCAGCGCGTGATCGAAGCGATGCGCGCGCGCCTTCACCCCCCGCCGGGGGTGAGCGTGCAGCTCGTCGGGCTGCCGGTGCTCGCCGCTCAGTCGGGTGCGCTGGTGGCTTCGCCGTGGCGGCGTGTGCTGACCCTGCTCGCGGGGATCGCCGCGGCGGCGCTGGTGCTGCTGGTCGCCTTCCGCGGGGATCGCCGGCGAGCGCTGACGCCACTGCTGCCGGTGCTGCTCGCCACGGGGTGGTCGGCGCTCGTGGTGTTCGCCATCCGCGTGCCCCTGAACCCGATGTCCGTGACGCTGAGCGCGCTGGTGATCGCGATCTCCACGGAGTTCAGCGTGCTTCTCTCCGAGCGCCTGCGCCAGGAGCGGATCGCCGGCCGGCCGCTGCTCGAGGCTCTGCGCTTGACATACAGCCGCACCGGCGCCGCCGTCGCGGCCTCGGGCGTCACCGCAATCGTCGGCTTCGGGGTGCTGGTCCTCTCCGACATCGACATGCTCCGCGACTTCGGGATCGTGACCCTTGTGGACCTCAGCGTCTCCCTCGTCGGCGTGCTGGTGGCGCTGCCCGCCGCGCTGCTGCTCGCCGAGCCCGGCGGGCTCGCAAGGCGGGGAGTCGGTCCCCGCTCGCCCGCGAGGTTCAGGTTCGCGGCGCTTCGCGCGCGCCGGCGCCCGCGCCATGAGCCCGTCTGAGCGACCAGACTTGCTCTGAGCGACCCGACCGCTCCGAGCGGCCTAGCGGTCGGGGCCGGCTGGGAGGCCCCGCGGGTGGGGGCACGGGCGGTCGGGAGTCGCCGTTCACAGCTCCCCACTACGGGCGGTGGGTGGGTGCGCTGGCGCTCGTGATCCTTGCGCTGATCACCCTCAACACCATCCTCACCCCCTCCAACGGGCTCGCGGGGCTCGCGCCCG
Organism: uncultured Solirubrobacterales bacterium; assembly: GCA_963771915.1. Lineage (GTDB taxonomy): Bacteria > Actinomycetota > Thermoleophilia > Solirubrobacterales > Solirubrobacteraceae > Palsa-744. Next base: position 2,879,124 of record CAVYVD010000001.1, read on the forward strand.
GCGAACGCATGCCGCCGTTCGCGGTGCCGCTCGCCACGGGCGATCTGCCGGGCGACGCCGACATCGCCACCCACCCCAACGACGGCTCCGCCGGCCGGCGCCCGGCGTGCGCGGAGCGGGGCCCGCGGATCCTCAACATCTGCCAGCTCTACGAACTGGGCCCCGTGGTGCTCGCTCTGTTCGTCGACGGGGGTGGCTGCACGGGGATCCTCGACGAGATGCAGGCGCTCGCCCCGAGCTTTCCGGGGGTGCGCTTCGCGGGGGTCTCGATCAAAGGCAAACGCGCGCAGCTGCGCGCGCTGGTGCGCACCCACGGCCTGAGCTTCCCGATCGGCATCGATAGCGACGGGGCGCTGCCGGGGCTGTACAAGCAGGCGAGCTGCCCCCAGGTGACCTTCGCCGACCCGGGGGGTGTGGTACAGAGCAAGGCGCTGCTCGTGCAACCCCCGCTCGCCACGCTGCGCACCCGCGTCAGCGAGCTCGTGGCGGGGGCCGTCGCCCGCGGGTGGAGGTTCCCGCGTTGAGGTCCGATCCCACCCCCGGGTGGTGCGAGCGGGAGGTCCAGGAGGAGCTGCCGGGTCTGCGTCTGATGCATGTCCGCGCCCCGGTCGAGCGCGCTCATCGAGCCTCCCCGCCGGCGCTCAGGGGGCGGCTGGCGGCGCTCTCGGACCGCTGGGCGGGGCCGCACGCGGTCAACCTCCGCCAGCGGCCGATCCCCGCTGCCTACCGCGTGTTCTTCAGGCACATCGGCCTCGACCCCGACGTGGTGCGGACCCCGGTCGAGGAGGCGATGTTCGCGCGGATGATGCAGGGGGGCTTTCACTCCAACCACATGCTCGCCGACGCCCTGCTGATTGCGCTGATCGACACCGGCGTGCCCGTGTGGGCGCTCGACGCGGCCGCGGTCGAGGGCCCGCTCGGGATCCGCTCCAGCCGCGAGGGCGAGAGGTTTGGACGCCCGCCCACCCGCTCCGCCGACGCCCCCTCCCTGTCCGCGGGGCGGTTGGTGGTGGCAGACGCCGGCGCCGCGGTGGCGGTGCTGTTCGGCGAGATCGCCCCCGGCCACGCCGCCGGCCCCAAGGCGGCCGAGGTTGTACTCTTCACCCTGCAGGTTCCGGGCGTGCCCTCCCTGCACGTCGAGGAGGCGCTGTGGATGTGCATCTCGATGCTCGGTGGGCCCTGGTAGCGGCGAGCCCTTGTACGGTTGGCCCCTGGCATGAGTGGTGGGTGGGCGGGTTGGTAGGCGGGCCCTGATAGCGATGGACGCTGGTAGAATCTTGCAAGCGAAACAGCCGAAGAGGAGTTGGGCAGTGGTCCGAACCGAGCAGCCCGTCATCGATCGTGAGGAACCACTTCGCCGCCCGGAGACGGAGGCCGATCGGGCAGCGGCCGAGCGCGCGGCGCGCGAGTCGCTGAGGGCGCAGGTGGCCAAGCTCGAGCGGGAGCTCGCGGGGATCGTCGCCCGCGGCTTTCCCCACATCTCAACGGCGCCCGCCGCGATCGGCGCCGGCCCTCCCCGCTTGCTCTCGCTCGCGGAGCTCGAGCGGCTGCGCGACCGGCTTGCCCTGCGCGTGCGCCAGGCGCAGGGCCAGGCTCTGCGACGCTCGGAGCTCAAGTGGCGCTCCCGCGATCTGCTGGAGCGGATGAGGCTGGAACCGGGCCGCTACAAGTTCATGCGCCTGTCCGTCGCCGATCTAGGGGAACGCGGGTGCGGCGTGTGGGAGGTGCGTCCCCGCCTCGGCCTGATCGGGATGCTCGCGGGCTGGTGGCAGCTCAAGCTCTCCTCCGGGTGTCCGTTACCGGGGGCCGTGCGCTTATGGCGCGCGGCCTCTCCCGGCGCGAGGCCGCACGGTCCCACGTGCGTTGAACGGCCGCGCGGCCCCGGATCGCGACATAACTGCTCGCCGCGCAGCCGCGGCGTGAGGCGCCGGTCTGCGGCCCAGCCGCTCACCTGCTGAGCGCCATCGGCGCCTGCTCGCTGCATGCCGCGGCGAGCGTGCGGCGTTGGCGGTCTGTTAACGACCCCACCGTCTTGGTCTCCGACATCTGCAGCTGGACGAGCAGTTTGCGGCAGCGGCTCTCCCCCCATCGGCGTTGGCTGGTCAGCAGGTCCGCCACCATCATGCTGTGCGCCTCCCAGGGGCACTCGAGGATCACCTCCGCGGCCCGCAGCTCCCCGGTCGCCACTCTCCGCTTGAGCTCCGCGCGGGCGAGGCGCACCTTGTTGGCGCGTTCCAGGGCACGCATGTATTGAGGACCGGCAGGGGCCAGCGTCGCTGTCGCGCTCATGTTGTCTCACTCCCCGCCGCACCGCCACGGGGGTCATCCGCGGGGCACAGCTTGCATTTAATTTTGACGAGTAGCGCGCCCGCAACGATCGCTCGTCGCCCGCCGGCCGGACGTTCCATCCGGCCTCGGCACCCCTCTACCGGCGACTAGAGCGAGTTCCGAGCTTTCATGCAGAGCGCCCCTTCAAGCTACGCCAGGATGGGGGTCCCGGTCAACACCGCCGCACTTAGATCGTGCGCTAGAAGCGACCTTTTTCTTTTCCCACCGAAAGCATGAGAAAAGGGAGGGCGCTAGCGCGGAGGCTCGGGACCGGGCAGCGGTCCGTGCTCGGCCTCGAAGGAGCGCTTGACCTGCGCGAAGATCTCCAGGGCGCGGTCGATGACGGCCTCGTCGTGGGTCGCCATCACGCTGGTGCGCAGCAGCGCGCCGCCGGGCGGCACCGCGGGGTGCAGGGCGGTGTTGACAAACACCCCCGCGTCGTAAAGGGCACGCCACAGGAGCGCGGCCTTCCAGTCGTCCCCGACGAGCACCGGCACGATCGGGGTCACGATCGCGGGGGCGCCGTTCTCGTCGAGCCGCACCCCGGGCGCGGCGGTCACGCTGGGGCGCGCGGGCAGCGGTTGGGGGGACACCACGGCGAAGCCCAGCTGCTCCAGGCCGTCGCGCAGGCGCCATGCGTTCTCGAGCACCCGCGCCAGCAGCGTGGCGCCGTCGGGTGAGCGCAGCACGCGCAGCGCGGCGAGCGCGGCGCCGAGCGCCGCGGGGACCGCGGAGGCGGTGAAGATGAAGGCGCGCGAGTAGTAGCGCAGGTACTCGAGCACGTCGGCGGGGCCCGCCACGAAACCGCCGCAGGAGGCCAGCGACTTCGAGAAGGTGCCCACGCGCAGGTCCACGCGGTCCTCCAGGCCCAGCAGCTCGGCGGTGCCCGCGCCGCGCGCCCCCAGCACCCCGGCGGCATGGGCCTCGTCGACCATCAGCCGCGCGCCGTGGCGCTCGCACAGCTCGCAGATGTCCACCAGCGGCGCGATGTCGCCCTCCATCGAGAAGACGCCGTCGACGACCACCAGCACACCGCCGCCGTCGCCCTCCGCGCGCCCGAGCATCTTCTCGAGCTTCTCCATCCGGTTGTGGCGGAAGGGGCGCAGCTTCGCGCGCGAGAGCAGGCAGCCGTCGAGGATCGAGGCGTGGTCTCCGGAGTCCGCGATCACGGTGTCGCCGACGCCGAGGATCGTGCCGAGCGTGCCGAGGTTGGCCTGGTGGCCCGTGGTGAACACGAGCGCGTCCTCGCTGCCCATCCACTCGGCGATCTCCGCCTCCAGTTCGAGGTGCAGGGGGGTGGTGCCGTTTAGCGGGCGCGAGCCGGTGAGACCGGTGCCGTAGCGGTGCAGGGCATCCTGCGCGCCGGCGAGCACGCGCTCGTCCCCGGTGAGGCCGAGGTAGTTGTTGGAGCCCAGCATGATCCGCTGCGCCCCCTCCATCTCCACCACCGGCATCGCGGGGGAGGTGAGCACGTGGAAGTAGGGGAGGATGCCCGCCTCGCGCGCCGCGGCGAGCACCTCGGCGCGCTCGTGGTGGCGGGCCTTGGCGAAGACGTCTTTCGACCTGGGCGCGGCGGCGGCCGCCGGGGTCGCTGCGCCGTCGTCAGCCGGGGTGGTCGCGGGGACGTTTGTCAACGTGGGTGTGTAGGGTGGCGGACGATGGCTGTCAAGGGTGCTGAGGCGAGGACCGGCGTCGAGATCCGCCCGGTCGCTTCCCGGGGCGAGCTGAATACGTTCATCAAGCTGCCGTGGCGGCTCTATCGTAACGAGCCCAACTGGGTGGCGCCGCTGCTGATGGACCTGAAGAACCGGCTGAACCAGCAGAAGAACCCGTTCTTCAAGCACGCCGAGGCCCAGTATTTCCTGGCGTGGCGCGACGGGCGGGCGGTCGGGCCGCATCAGCGCCCATGTGGATCGCAACTTCAACGAGTTCCAGGGCAACTCCTGGGGCCTGTTCGGGTGGTTCGAGTGCGAGGAGGACCCCGAGGCCGCCCGCGCGCTGCTGGGCGCCGCCGAGGCGTGGCTGCGCGAGCGCGGGCGCGACCGGATGGTGGGCCCGATGGACTTCACCACCAACGACGAGATCGGGGTGCTGGTGGAGGGTCACGAGTACCCGCCGATCATCCTCTGCCCCTGGCACCACCCCTACTACCAGCGCCTCTTCGAGCAGGAGGTCGGCATGGCCAAGGCGATGGACCTCTACATGTGGAGCCTGCACGTCACCGGCCGCGAGAACGTCCACCCCGCGATCTGGGAGTCCGCCGACAGGCTCGAGTCCGAGCACGGGATCGTGTGCCGCAGCTTCCGCAAGAAGGACCTGCACGCGGAGGTGACGAGGTTCCTGGAGGTCTACAACGCCGCCTGGGAGAACAACTGGGCCTCGGTGCCGCTCAACGAGGAGGAGGTCCGCCACTACGCCAAAGACCTCAAACCCGTCCTCGACGAGAACTGGGCGATGGTCGCCGAAAAACGGGACACCGGCGAGGTCGTGGGAGCCGCGCTGACGCTGCCCGACTTCAACCAGGTGCTGGCGAAGCTCAACGGGCGCCTGCTGCCCTTCGGCTGGATCACCGCGCTGCGCGAGAAACGCAAGATCGACGCGGTGCGCGTGTTCGCGCTGGGCGTGAAGCCCGAGTACCAGCACACCGGCGTGGCGGCGCGCTTCTACCAGATGCACTTCGACGCCGCCGAACGCACCCCCCAGAAGGGCGGGGAGATGGGCTGGATCCTCGAGGTCAACAAGCCCATGAACCGCGCCATGGAAGGCATGGGCGGCAAGATCAAGCGCCGCTACCGGGTGTATGAGCGGGTGTTCGACTAGAGCGGTCCGAGTGGCTCCCTACACTTTGCCGAGTGAGCGAGCCACTCCAGACCGTCACGGCGCAGCCGGCGAGTAGCGACACCGAGGAAGTGGACGCCGTCGTGGTGGCGCCGGCACCGCGCGCGCTCACCGAGCGCCGCGACGCCCGCGCGGTTGTGCCCGCCGTACAGGCCGCAGCGGTGGCCGCCGGCAGCTTCGTAGCGGGGGCGGCGATGATGGGGGTTGCCCACCGCCGTCGACGGCGCCGCGAGCTCGTGCGCGCGGGTGCACGGCGAGGACTCGGCCGCGGCGGGGGACGTCGCGCCGCGAGCGGAGGGCGCGGCTCACGTAGCATGGGCGAGCTCGTGCAGATCGTTGGCAGTCGCTCGCTGCTCGTAGACGTGCACCTCCTCGGTGGCCGCGACTAGAGGGTGGCGCAGCCGGCCGCAGGCCGGTGAGCCGGGCCCCTCTTCCTTGAGTCAAGGGTGGCGCAGCCGGCCGCAGGCCGGTGAGCCGGGCCCCTCTTCCTTGAGTCAAGGGTGGCGCAGCCGGCCGCAGGCCGGTGAGCCGGGCCCCTCTTTTTCAGTGGTCAGCACCGTCGAGGTGCGGCCCCCGTGGCCGTTTCGCCTGCCGGCGCACGGCGGTATGGACGGGGTGCTGCGCTGCCGCGGGGGCGTGCTCGAACGATTGCTGCACCACGAGGAGCAGCCGGTGGTGGTGCGTGTTGCGCAGCCGACCGCCGACAGGGTGTTGTTCGACGCGCACGCACCCACCAGCGAGGCTGCCGAGCACGGGATCGAGCGAATGCGCTTCGCCCTGGGAGTGGACGAGAACCTGCGCACGTTCCACGCCTGCTTCACGCGCGACCCACTGATCGGGGCCTCCGTGCGCCGTCGCCCGTGGCTTCGGGTGCGGCGGCGTCCGGAGCCCTGGGAGGCGTTGGCGTGGGCGGTGTGTGAGCAGCTGATCGAGTTCGAGCGCGCGGCGGCGATCGAGCGGCGGATCGTGAGGCGGTTGGGGCGGACCTGGTCCGACGGGCAGGCAGCCGCGCGAGCGGGCGAGGCGCGCGCCGGGGTGCGATGGTCGCGGGCGGGGGAAGCGCGCGGTGGCGCACTGCGCGACGTGCCGACGCCGGCGGCGCTCGCGGGGGTGGCGCCCGCGCTGCTGCAGTCGCTCGACCTTGGCGGCGCGCGGGCACGCACGCTGGTGCGCGTCGCTCGCGAAGTGGCCCGGGGGCGGATCGACCTGCACAGCCCCGACCACGAGCGGACCTGGCGGCGCTTGCGAGCGATCCCGGGCATCGGCCCGTGGACGGTGGAGATGCTGGCGCTCCACGGTCAGGGCCGCCACGATCAGGTGCCGGCGGGCGACGTCGGCCTGCTGAAGCTGGTGGGTCGCGCGCTCAGCGGCGGTAACCCCCACACGCGCGCGCAGGAGGACGAGGTGCGCGCCTTCTTCGCCCCCTACGGGGAGTGGGCGGGGCTGGCGGCGGCGCACATGATGAGCGTCTGAGCGGTGGAGCGTCTGAACGGCAGAGTCGAGCAGGCTCAGAGAAAGGGCTCTGGTATCATACTGGTGCCTAGTACACAGTATGATGACGTTCTCTGGGGGCGGGTCACTCGTGAGGGTAGGCGCATGTCGGTCTCTTTGCTGCTCAGCCGCCGCGCCGATCGTGGTCGCATCGCTTCTGCTCGTGTTCACCGCCAGTGCCCTGGGGTCGACTGTCGTCCTAGAATACGCCCCCGCGAGCGAGAGCTTCCCAGTCAAAGCAGCTTATACGGGTGGAGCGGTCGTCTTCGAACTGGGGCCGGCCGAACAGCATTTGAGTGTGCACTGTGACGATTCCTCGGGGCAGGGTGAGATCACCGGCGCGCTCAAGAGCACCGTTGAAATCACATATACCGGCTGCACTGAATTTGAATCCGCACACCAAAGCCAGGGTCCTTCCACATGTCAGTCGGTGGGCGCACAGGAAGGGGAAATCAAGATTGGCCCGCTCGAAGCTGAGCTTGTCTACATCGATAAAGTGAAAGGAGAAGTCGGCACCCTCCTCAACCCGGGGGGCGGAACATATCTTGCCTACGAATGTGCAGGCGAACTCCACCATGGACGCGGTGCCATCGTCTCTCCGATGACGCCCATCAATCAAGAAGTCACCACCTTGACCCAAACATTCGACTCGCCGAACATCCGCGAATACGAAAATGCAAAGGGTGAATTTTTTTCAGCGATGCCCGAAGGTTCGCTCAAAGAAGAACAGTTTGCTGAGATGGGGCTCTCTGCATTATACGTGGTCAATGTCGCTGCGCCCATCGAGATCAAGGCCGGCATCAAGCCTGGAAACATTGGAGCGTCGCACGGCGTGCCGCAGATCGAAGGGAGCGCTGCCGCCGGGGAACAGCTTACCTGTTGGCATGGCCTTTGGGATGGGACCCCGACACCAACCTATTCGTACGAGTGGTTCCGCAACGGCTTCCAGGTCGGCGCTACCACCAGCGCCTATACGGTCCGGGCCGCGGACCAGGGCGACACACTGACTTGCGAAGTAGCCGCCCGCAACGATCTCGGCGAACAGGACGCGACGAGTCCAGGTGTCCATGTCGCTCAAGCGCCGCCGTTCAAAGCGGGGGAAGGTGCAGCCCAAGAAAAAACTGCGGCCCAAGAAGCTGCGGCCAAGAACAAACAGGAAGAAGAAGCGGCCAGTAAGGTGCAACCACTAGGCCAGGGGAGCGCTACCGTCTCGCTGGACGGATCCACCATCGGTGTTCAGGGGGGCGGCACGGCAGGGGTCAAGCTGACATGTACCGGCACCGGCGCCTGTACCGGCAAACTGACGCTCACAGCCAGGGAAGCTGCCAAGAAGAGCAAGAAATCCAAGGCCGAGGTGATCGGTACGGCCGCCTTCTCCCTATCGGCCGGCAGTACAGCGACTGTCAAGCTCACGCTCGACGCCGCCGGACGATCGCTCCTGAAGGCGGACCGCGGAAAGCTGAGCGCCAGCCTCGCCATCTTCAAGTCATCGCCTACTCCATCGCAGGCGAACACCGATAGCGTCCGTCTCGTGGAGAAGGTCATGAAGGCCAGGATGAAGAAGCGGTAGCCCCAGGGTCCGATCTCCCGGTCAAACGACGCGACCGTCGAACCGTCCGCTCACGGCGTCAGCACCGCCGCCCCCGTGAAGCGTCCCGCGCGGAGGTCGGCCAGCGCGCCCCCGGCGTCCTCCAGGGGGTAGACGGTGACCTGGGTCTTGACGGGGACGCGGGGGGCGAGCGCCAGGAACTCCTCGGCGTCGCGGCGGGTGAGGTTGGCGACCGAGCGGATGCGTGCGCTCCTCCCAGAGGATCGCGTAGGGGAAGGAGGGGATGTCGCTCATGTGGATGCCCCCGCACACGACCGTCCCGCCCGGGGCGGTGGCGCGCAGCGCGGCGGGGACGAGCGCGCCGACGGGGGCGAAGACGATCGCGGCGTCCAGCGGCTCCGGCGGAGACTCGTCCGAGCCGCCGGCCCACGCGGCGCCGAGCTCCAGCGCGAAGGTCTGGGCGGGGATGTCGCCGGGGCGGGTGAAGGCGAACACCCGTCGCCCCTGCCAGATCGCGACCTGGGCGAGGATGTGGGCCGCGGCGCCGAACCCGTACAGGCCGAGGCGCCGCGCGCGGCCGGCCATGCGCAGCGCGCGGTAGCCGATCAGCCCGGCGCACAGCAGCGGGGCCGCCTGCGTGTCGGGGTAGCCCGGGGGGATCTGGAAAGCAGAAGCGCTCGTCGGCGAGCGTGTACTCGGCCATCCCGCCGTCGATGTCGCGCCCGGTGAAGCGCGCGCGCGGGCACAGGTTCTCGCGCTCCGAGCGGCAGTAGGCGCACTCGCCGCACGTCCAGCCCAGCCACGGCACGCCGACCGCGGCGCCCGTCCTGCCTCGCACGGTGGCGACGATCTGATGGCCGAGGATCCGCGGCGGCGAGGCGATCTCGACCTCGCCGTCGAGCAGGTGCAGGTCGGTGCGGCACACCCCGCAGGCGTGCACTCGCAGCAGCAGCTGACCGGGGGCGGGCTCGGGGATCGGCAGCTCCATCGCCCGCAGCGGCCGTCCGACCTCCTCGAAGACCATCGCGCGCACGGTTCGTCTTACCCGAAGAACAGCTCCGCCGTCGCGTACAGCTCGGGGTCGAGCAGCTTCGGGGCTCGGCAGAGCGCCTGCGCGAGGTCCACCTCGGCGATCCCCGCGCCGCTGCAGCGCGACCATCTTGCCGAAGCGCCCGCTCGGCGACGGCGTCCATCGCGGCGACGCCGAAGCGGGTGGCGAGCACGCGGTCGAAAGCCGTCGGGGTGCCGCCGCGCTGGACGTGGCCGAGGATCGTCACCCGCGTCTCGAAGCCGGTGCGCTGCTCGATCTCGTGCTCGAGCGTCACACCGATGCCGCCCAGGCGCGCGTGCCCGAAGGCGTCGGTGGCGGTACCCTGCAAGATCTGCATCGTGCCCTCCCGCGGCGTGGCGCCCTCGGCGACGACCACGATCGAGAAGCTGCGCCCCCGCTCGTGGCGGCGGCGCAGGTGCGCGCACACCTCCTCGATGTCGAAGGGGCGCTCGGGCACGAGGATCGCGTCGGCGCCGCCCGCGATCCCGGCGTGCGTGGCGATCCAGCCGGCGTGGCGGCCCATCACCTCGACGACCATCACGCGGTTGTGGGACTCCGCGGTGGTGTGCAGGCGGTCGATCGCGTCGGTCACGATCTGCACCGCGGTCTGGAAGCCGAACGTGACGTCGGTACCGCCGAGGTCGTTGTCGATCGTCTTCGGCACCCCCACGATCCGGATGCCCTCTTCGTGCAGCACCAGCGCGACGCCGAGCGTGTCCTCGCCGCCGATCGGGATCAGCGCGTCGACGCCGTTGCGCTGGAGCGTGGCGCGAATCGCCTCCAGGCCGCCCTCCCCCTCGGCGAAGGGGTTGGTGCGCGAGGTGCCGAGGATCGTGCCGCCCCGCGGCAGGATCCCGACGGTGCTCTGAATGTGCAGCTCGACCGTCTGGTCCTCGAGCACCCCCGCCCAGCCGTGGCGGAAGCCGAGGAAGCTGTGCTCGCCCCGCGCCAGCCCGCTGCGCACCGCGGCGCGGATCACCGCGTTCAGGCCGGGGCAGTCCCCGCCGCCGGTAAGCAGACCGACGCGCGCCATCGCCACAGGTTAGTTCTCCCGGTCCCCCGCGCCGGAAATCGGCATCATGGGGTGACTGATGCCGAGGACCGATGAGCAGGGGGCGAGCTCCCCACCGGCGATACGGCTGGTGCTCTCCGACGTCGACGGCACGCTGGTCACTCCCGAGAAGGAGCTCACCGGCGCCTCGATCGAGGCCGTCCGGCGGCTGGGCGACGCGGGCATCCTGTTCGCGCTGACCAGCGGCCGTCCCCCGCGCGGGATGGCGATGTACGTGGAGCCCCTGCGCCTGAGCACCCCGATCGCGGCCTTCAACGGCGGCATGCTGGTCGAACCGGGGATGCTGGTCGAAACGGGGATTCGCGCCGGAGGCGCGTGTCCCCCGGCTTCGGTCGGAGGCGAGTGTCTCCCTGCTTCGGCCAACCACGAGATGAAGGTGATCGAGCAGCACGCGATCCCCGGCGAGCTGGTTGCCGAGACGATCGCCCTGCTGGAGTCCTTTGCACTCAGCGTGTGGGTCTACCGCGGCGCCGACTGGCTCGTGCGCGACCCCCGAGGCCCCCACGTGGAGCACGAGACCTTCACCGTGCAGTTCGCACCGACGCTCCTCGACAGTTACGAGGGGCTCGTAGATGGCGTCGCCAAGATCGTCGGCGTGAGCGACGACCACGATGCCGTCGCGCGCGCCGCCGCCGCGGCCGCCGAGCGCTTCGGCGACAGCGTCTCCGCCTCGCGCTCCCAGCCCTACTATGTCGACGTCACCCACCCCCTCGCCAACAAGGGCAGCGTCGTGCGCTGGCTGGCGGCCCACTACGGAATTCCCAGCGAGGCGATCGCCACGATCGGCGACATGCCCAACGACGTGCTGATGTTCGCCCACTCCGGCCTCTCCATCGCGATGGGCAACGCCGACCGCGAGGTGCAGCGGGCCGCGCGGCGCATCGCCGACGCCAACGACCGCGAAGGCTTCGCCGGCGCGATCGAGCGGTTCGTCCTCGCCGGCCGCTGAGGCGCCCGCTCAGCGCAGCGCCCGGTAGCGGCGGATCAGCGCGTTGGTCGAGCTGTCGTGACTCAGCTGCGGCTCGGCCTCGCTCTGCAGCTCCGGGATGATCCGCCTCGCGAGCGCCTTCCCCAGCTCCACCCCCCACTGGTCGAAGGAGTCGATGCCCCAGATCGTCCCCTGGGTGAAGACGCTGTGCTCGTACAGCGCCACCAGCGCCCCCAGCGTGTGGGGAGTCAGCTGCTCGGCGAGGATCGTGTTGGTGGGGCGGTTGCCCGGCATCACCCTGTGGGGGATGAGCGCCTCGGGCGTGCCCTCCGCGCGTACCTCCTCCGCGGTCTTCCCGAACGCGAGTGCTTCCGCCTGCGCGAAGACGTTGGACATCAGCAGGTCGTGGTGCTCGCCCAAAGGGTTGAGGCTCCTCGCGAAGCCGATCAGGTCCACGGGGATCAGCTTCGTGCCCTGGTGGATCAGCTGGTAGAAGCTGTGCTGCCCGTTGGTCCCCGGCTCGCCCCAGTACACCGCGCCCGTCTGGTGCTCCACCTCGGCGCCCCCCAGCGTCACGCGCTTGCCGTTCGACTCCATCGTGAGCTGCTGCAGGTAGGCGGGGAAGCGCTTGAGGTACTGCTCGTAGGGCATCACCCCGTGGGTCTCCGCGCCGAAGAAGTTGCCGTACCACACCGCCAGCAGGCCCATCAGCACCGGCAGGTTGCGCTCCGGGGGGGTGTGGCGGAAGTGCTCGTCGATCGCGTGCATCCCCCCCAACACCTCCCCGAAGCGCTCCGGGCCGATCGCGAGCATCGTGGAGAGGCCGATCGCGGAGTCCATCGAGTAGCGCCCCCCCACCCAGTCCCAGAAGCCGAACATGTTCTCGGTGTCGATCCCGAACTTCGCCACCTCCCCCGCGTTGGTGGAGACCGCTACGAAGTGCCTCGCGATCGCCGCCTCCTCGCCGAGCGCCGCCAGGGACCACTCCCGCGCGGAGCGCGCGTTGGTCATCGTCTCCAGCGTCGTGAAGGTCTTCGAGGAGACCACGAACAGCGTCTCCTCGGGGTTCAGGTCGCGGGTCGCCTCCACGAAGTCGCTTGCGTCCACGTTGGAGACGAAGCGGAACGTCAGCTCCCGGCGGGAGTAGTGGCGCAGCGCCTCGTACGCCATCACCGGTCCCAGGTCCGAGCCGCCGATGCCGATGTTCACCACGTTGCGGATCGGCCTCCCCGTGTGGCCCCTCCACTCGCCCGTGCGCACGCGCTCGGCGAAGGACCCCATCCGTCCCAGCACCTCGTGCACCTGGGCCACCACGTCCACACCCTCCACGATCAGCGAGGCGCTCCTCGGCATCCGCAGCGCCACGTGCAGCACCGCGCGGTTCTCCGAGACGTTGATCCGCTCGCCCGTGAACATCGCCTCGATCCGCTCCGCGAGGCCCGATTGCTTTGCGAGCGCCCCCAGCAGGCCGAGCGTCTCGTCGGTCACCCGGTTCTTGGAGTAGTCCAGGTACAGGCCCCCGCCCTCCGCCACCAGGCGCTCCCCGCGCTCCGGGTCCCGCGCGAAGAGCTCCCGCAGGTGCACCCCCACGATCGCCTCGTGGTGGGAGCCGAGCGCCGTCCATGCGGGGCGCTCGCGCAGCGGCTTGGAGCTGGTCGGTGCGGCTGCGCTCATCCGAGCGCTCAAAGGTATCTCATCGCGCCCCGCCTCGGCCTATGGTCGCCTCAGATCCCTTCCCCCGGCAGGAACTCGTTCGTGAACGGCGGCAGTCCCGTGGCGTTGGGGTTGTTCTTCAACAGGCCCCTCTCGTACATCCACTGCCCGAACGCCGCCCACTGCGTGGGGTCCTGATAGCCGTAGGGCCGGCTCGCTTCGGTGGGCTGGGCGGCTGGCAACGTCTGCTCGATCGACTGCACCTGGAGTCTCTCTTCGGCGCTCGGGTTGGCCGCCACGATCAGCTTCGCCGCCGCCGCCGCGTCGGCGCGCACCTCGTGCTCGCCGCGCGTCAGCGCCTGCATGAACGCGCGCAGATCCACGCCTTCATGGTGCGCCTCTTCGCTGCGCACCACCAGCACCAGTTCGTCGTAGTTGGGCACCCCCGCCTCGTTGATCGGGATCACCGTGGGGTGCTTGTGCAGCAGCTGCAGCTGAATCGCCTCGTAGTTCCAGAAACCCCCCAGAGTCGCCGCCACCTCGTGGGAGAGCATCGCGGGCACCAGGTTGAAGCCCACGTTCACTTCCCGCACCCTCCCCGGGGGGACGCCCGCGCTCTGCAGGGCCGTCCTCAGCTCCGCTGCCTGATAGGGGATGCCCGCGGTGCCAACCTTGCGGCCGGCGAGATCTCTCAAGCTGGAGATGTGCTCGTTGCCCGGGGCGATGATCGACGTCAGCGGGCGTTGCACCAGCGCTCCGATCGATACCACCTTCAGACCCTCGTCGCGCGCCAGCAGCAGCTCGGGCTCGTATGAGATCGCCATGTCCACCCTGCCCGCCGCGAGCAGCTTCAGCGGTTCCGCCGATTCGGAGGGGGTCACCGGTTCCACGTCCAAGCCCACCGCGCGGAAGTCACCGTGGGCGATCGCCGCGTACAGCGGCGCGTGGTCGGCGTTGGGGAACCAGTCGAGCATCACCGTGAAGTGCTTGGCCGGGGGCGTGCCCGTCACGTTTTGCGCGGTCCCGCAGGCGGTGAGGACGACGGCACAGAGCAACGCCACGCTCCCCATGAGCAGCGCGTCGGCGCGCCGGGATGGGCGCGACGAACGCGCGCAGTCGCGCCAGGGTGGACGCGAACGTGTGGAGGAGGGGTGGGGGAGGGGGCGGAGGAGGAGGGGGCGGAGGGGCTTCCGGACGGGCTTCTTCAACGTGGCTCTCCTGTCGGTCGGGTGGTCCAGGGGGCGAGCTTGCGCTCGGCGAGCGTCAGCGTGTGAAAGCAGGCGATCGCGAACAGGAACAGCACCGCGGTGGCGGCGTACTCGCGCGGGGTCTGCAGGTTGTTGAGGTCGCTCATGATCTCCCGCCCCAGACCCGCGTAGGGCCCGGAGGTCGCGGTCGAGGTCTCCGCGATGAACGCCCCGATCACTCCCACCGCCAGCGCGATCCGCGCGCCGCTCAGCGCCGCCGGCAGCGCCGCCGGCAGCTCCGCGAAGCGGAATGCCTGCCAGCGCGAGGCGTCGAGCGTGCGCAGCAGCTTCAGCTGGTCGGGGTCCACCGCGGCGAGCCCGTCGACCGTGGTGACCACAACCGGGAAGAAGCAGATCAGCGCGATCACCACCAGCTTGGGGAAGATGCCGAAGCCCCACCAGAAGACCAGCGGCACCGCGATCACCGCGATCGGCACCGCCTGCGAGCCCACCGCGAGCGGATACGCCGCCCGGCGCAGCAGCGGGGAGAAGTGGATCGCCACCGCGAGCGCGAAGCCCGCGAGCAGCGCCAGTCCCAGCCCCAGCACCACCTCCTCCGCGGTGATCTTGAAGTTCTGCCACAGGAGCTCCGCGTTGTCCCACAGCGCCACCGCCACTTCGTGCGGGGCGGGAAGCACCGCCGGGTCCACCCCGCCCAGATCGACGTACGCCTCCCACGCGCCGAGCATCAGGGCGGCGAGCGCCACCGGGGGCAGGATGCGGGCGGCGTAGGTCCTCACGCTTCCACTCCCAGCGCTTTCAGCGCCCGCTCGCGCAGCGCGCTCACCGCCGCGTCCGTGCGCGTCCGTGGGCGCGGCAGGTCGACCTCGATCTCCGCGAGGTTGCGCCCGGGGCGGGCGCTCAGCACCGTCACGCGGTCGGCGAGCAGCACCGCCTCCTCCACGTCGTGGGTCACCAGCACCACCGTGCGCGGCTCGCGCCGCAGCGCTCGCTCCAGCCACCCCTGCATCTCCGCCCTGGTAATCGCGTCCAGCGCGCCGAAGGGCTCGTCCAGGCAGAGCACGGGCTTGCCCGAAAGCAGCGTCCGCACGAACGCCACGCGCTGGCGCATCCCCCCCGAGAGCTCGTGCGGGCGCGCCTCCTCGAAGCCGTCCAGCCCCAGCTCGGCGAACAGCGCCGCCGCCCGCGCTCGTGCCTGCGTGCGGGGGCGCCGGGCGATGCGCAGCGCCAGCGCCGCGTTGTCCACCGCGCTCAGCCACGGCAGCAACAGATCGCGCTGGGGCATCAGCGCGGCTGGTGCGCCCCTCACGCTGCCGGCGTCCGGGTGCTGCAACCCGCAGATCAACTCCAGCAGCGTGGTCTTGCCGCAGCCACTCGGGCCGACGACGGCCACCACCTCGCCTGGCGCGACGCGCAACGAGACGTCCGCGAGCGCGGGCGTGCGGGCCGCCGCGCCTGTGTGGCTCGCGTCTTGGTTGCCGCGGCCGCCGCTGCTCGCGAGGTAGATGCGGCTCACGTCGCCGACGGCCACGGCGTCGTCCGTGGGAGCATCCTCCGCAAGTCTGTCCGCTTCAAGCGATTGCGGCTGCGCTGTGGCTCTCAGCTTCGTGGACACTCACGCCACTCCCTCCGCGGGCATTACCCCACAGGTTCGAAGGGTCGGCGCCGGGTGCTCGTGCTGGGCGCCATCTCAGCCGGCCTTGCCCGCCAGCTCCCCTGTGTTCTCTTGACTTGTGAAGCCTAGCGCGGCGGCGCGGGCGCAGAGACGACCATCAAGTCCGTGTCACGGTCCCGCTACGTCCTGAGCACTGGCTAGGTTGCCACGGTGATCAAGAACGCCCTCTACTACGGCGACAACCTCGACGTCCTACGACGCCACGTCCTCGCCGAGTCGGTCGATCTCGTCTACCTGGACCCGCCGTTCAACAGCAACGCCACCTACAACATCCTGTTCGGCCACGCCGACGAGAAGGCCGCCGCGCAGATCAAGGCGTTCGACGACACCTGGCATTGGGACCAGGCAGCCTCGGCCGCGTTCCATGAGGTCGTGCGCACCAGCGGCCCGGTCGCGAACGCGCTCGCGGCGTTTCAGACGATGCTCGGCCCGAGCACCATGCTCGCCTACCTGTCGATGATGGCTCCACGGCTCATTGAGCTGCGGCGCGTCCTGAAGAGGGCCGGCTCGCTGTACCTGCACTGCGATCCCACCGCCAGCCACTACCTGAAGTTGCTGCTCGACGCGATCTTCGGTGCCAACGGGTTCCGCAACGAGCTGATATGGCACTACGGAGGCCGCGGCGCGAAGGCGATCTCGAGGCAGTACCCGAAAAACCACGACGTGCTGCTCTGGTACTCCAAGAGCGAGCAGTGGGTCGACGAGAAACAGCACATCGAGACCAAGCTGACCGCTGCGCAAGCAAAAGCGGCCGGCTACCGGCAGGACCACGATGGTCGATGGTTCCGAACCGCACCCCGTGGCGACTACACCGATGCCAGCGTGGAACGACTGCGGGCCGAAGGGCGCATACACGACACCAAGACGGGGGGTATCCGCGTCAAGTACCACCTCGACACGCACGACGGCCATGTGATCGAGCGCAAGCTCGTGGGCGACGTGTGGAACGACATTCCCGACGCGATGCACATGCCGAAGACGGAGCGCCTTGGCTACCCGACACAGAAGCCCGTGATGCTCTTACGGCGGATACTGGCCACGAGCTGTCCCCCACAGGGGTTGGTGCTCGACCCCTTCTGTGGCTGCGGGACCACCATCGCCGCCGCGGAAGAGCTCGGGTGCCGGTGGGTGGGGATTGACAGCACCTCCCTGGCGATCTCGCTGGTCAAGAGCAGGCTGGCCGCCAAAGGCATCGGCGACTACCGGGTGCTCGGGGAGCCCGCGGCCGCCGAGGACGCTGCGCAGCTGGCCGCCACGGTCACCGCCCTGCGCCGGCCGCCAGCTCGGGCCGCGTGAGGGCGCGCACGAAGTCCTCCAGCTGCGCGGTGGTCCAGCACTCAAACGCGGTGCAGTGGCGCTCGTAGGCCGCGATCACGGAGTCCCCGTAGTTCCAGTACAGGCGCGGCTCGGGGTTCAGCCAGAAGGTGCGCCCCGCGCGCGCGGCGATCGCCGCGAAGGAGTCCGCGCGGGGGTCGCGGCCGTTGGTGCGCGCGTCGCCCAGGACGATCACCGTCGCCCGCGGGTTCAGGTCCTCGCCGATCTGCTCCAGGAACTCCGACCAGACGCGGCCGTAGTCGGTGTAGCCGGAGATGTCCGCCACCCCCGCGTCGGAGGCGATCCGTTCGTTGACCGCCTTGAAGTCGCGCTCCCGTTCGAAGATGTCCGTGACCTCGGAGATCCGCTCGATGAAGACGAAGGAGCGCATCTTGCGGAAGGAGTCGTGCAGCGCGTGCAGCACCGAGAGGAAGAAGACCGACGCGGAGGTGACGCTGGTGGAGACGTCGCACAGCACGTACACCTCCGGGCGGCGGGGGCGGCGGGGACGGTACTTCAGCACCACCGGCACCCCGCCCGTCTGCAGCGAGGCGCGCATCGTGCGGCGCACGTCCACGTGCGCGTGGTGGCGGTGCCCGCGGGTCTGGTGGCCCTGGGTGGCCAGGCGCCGGCGCAGCTGCGCCACCACCCGGTGCACCGCCGCGAGGTCCTGCAGGGGGCCCGAGGGGAGGGCGCGGTCGAGATCGCCCAGCGGGCGCGCGGGGGGCAGCGTCCCGGTGCGCTGCACCTGCGCGCGCTCGAGCTCCCGGCGCAGCAGCGCCTCGAAGCGCCGCAGCGCCTCGCGCGGGAGGCCCTCGCGGCGGGGGTCCCCCTCGGGCAGCTCCGGCTGGGGCTCGGTGCGCAGCCCGAGCGCGCGGCGGATGCGCTGCACGTCCACCCCGATCACCCCCGAACCCCCGTCGCGGCGGGCCAGCGCGGCGATCGCCATCCGCGCGAGGTCGCGCATCGCGCCGTCCGACCCCTCGCGCAACGCCGCGGCGATCTGACGGCGCAGCGCGTCGAGCTCCTCCTCGGAGAGCTCCTCGAGGTCGAGCTCCCCGGCGTCGGGGTCGTGCGGGCGGTCCTCGCCCCCCTCGCGCACCCCCTCCCGCACCGCCGCCAGCTCCACGGCGCGGAAGAAGAAGCGCTCGAACACCAGCTCGAAGACCCGCCTGTCCTCCTGACTCTTGGCGAGCGTCGCCGCGAGCGCCTCGCGGAAGTCCTCCTGGGAGGTCCACTCGATCTCGCGCAGCACCGCGAAGGCGTCGAGCAGCTCCGAGGTGCCGACCGCCACGCCCTCGGAGCGCAGCTCCTCCCCGAGCTCCAGCAGACGCGCCGCGATGCCCTCAGGCGGCATCGGCGGTTGCGCCCAGCTTCAGCCCCACCCGCTCCGCCACCACGTCCATGTCGGTGCGGTGCTTGACGATCACCGACATCGTTTCCATGAAGGTGTCCGAGTCGATGTCCCGCGCTCCCAGCAGCAGCAGCGCGCGCGCCCAGTCGATCGACTCCGCGATCGAGGGGGGCTTCTTGAGGTCGAGCTCGCGCACCATCCCCACCACCTCCACCAGCCGGCGGGCGATCGTCTCGGGGAGCTCGGGCGTGTGCAGGCGCACGATCGCGAGCTCGTGCTCGAGGCAGGGGTAGTCCAGCCACAGGTAGAGGCAGCGGCGCTTGAGCGCCTCGGTGAGCTCGCGCGAGTTGTTCGAGGTGAGCAGCACCACGGGGTGCGTGCGCGACTCCACCCGGCCCAGCTCGGGGATCGAGATCTGAAAGTCCGAGAGCACCTCCAGCAGCATCGCCTCGAACTCCTGGTCGGTCTTGTCGATCTCGTCGATCAGCAGCACAACGGGCTCCTCGGAGGCGATCGCGGTCATCAGCGGGCGCGCCAGCAGGAAGTCCTCGCCGAAGATGTCCTCCTGCACCTCCCCCCAGCCCGCCTCGCCGCCCTGGGCCTGGATGCGCAGGAGCTGCTTGCGGTAGTTCCACTCGTACAGCGCCTTCGCCTCGTCGAGACCCTCGTAGCACTGCAACCGCACGAGTTGACGCCCCAGGTAGCGCGCGAGCGCCTTCGCAAGCTCCGTCTTGCCCACCCCCGCGGGGCCCTCCACCAGGACCGGCTTACCCAGCCGTGTCGCCAGGTAGGCCACCAGCGCGGTGGACTCCCCCGGGAGGTAGCCCGCCGCGCGCAGGCCCTCCGCCACCTCGGCGGTCGAGGCCGGGGAGGGGGAGGGGGAGGAGTGGGAGGCGGGGGGCATCCTCATCGCAATGGTAGGTCCGTGGGGTCCTCGAAGGAGAGCTGCTCCTCCCCGGGCGGATTGGGACCCGCCCACCCGCGGTTGCGCGGCTTCGCCGGGACCGCTGTTCCGCGGGGCAGGATGGCAGTCGCCTCCTGCTCGGGCGGGCGGCGCGGCGGAGGGTCGCGTCGCAGCAGCGGCGGCTCGGGCCATTGCCCGGCGCGCATCAGCGAGCCCGCGTAGGCGAGCAGGCCGGCGGCGACGAGCGCGAAGAAGATCCCCCACTGGATACCGACGTTGGCGGCGACGCCGTGCTGGGTGATCCCGGGCTTGTCGAAGAGCCGCAGGATCAGCAGCAGCACGCTCCACAGGCCGGCGGCGAGAACGACCGCGCCGTCGCCGCCCGGCAGCCGGAACTCGCCTCCCTCGGCACGCCGGTAGAGCAGGAACAGCACCGCGACCGCCACCAGCAGCACAGCGGCCTCCACGAAGGAGAAGACCTGGAAGGCGTTCAGGTTGCGGCTCACCAGCGGGGCGCTCTTCTCCGCGCTGACGACCGCGTTCTGCTGGTACCAGGGCAGAAACATGGTCGCGAACAGGGCCACCGCGGCGGTTGCGGCAAGGCGCCGGTCGCGATCGAGGGTGCCCCAGGCGTGCGCGATTCCCGAGCCCGCGTGGCGGCTCGGGTGGGCGGGGTCCGGGTCTCTCGCGCCGCCACGGATGCGCGCTTCGCTGGGCACACCACCGATTGTACGGAGGGCCTCAGCGGTGGCGGGCGGGCTTCGATTCTCCGCAGCACATCAGGCGGAGCGGGTGGACAGCCATTGCGCATCCCGCAGTCGCTCGTCGACGGTCATGAGAGTGAGCTCGTGGATGAGAACCGTCGCAGCCAGGAAGCGGTCGGCGGGATCGGGGTGTGGCAGATCGAGCTCGCAGCTCCTCACAGCCACCTCGCTGGTGAGCGAGGCCTCCTGGAGTGGAAAGCGCTGCTGCGCCCCCTGTGCCCATGTCCGGAATCCGCCGTCCAGCCGAATACGACCACGCTGCTCCAGGACGCCGAGCTCCCAGAAGGAGATCGGGGAGATCCACAGTTCTCCGGATGCCGATCCGATCGCTGTGCGCAAACCCACCGGGAGACGCTCTGAGCCGGTGAGGTACCAGAACCAGATGTGGGTGTCCAGCAGGTACGGGGGGTCCGCGTTGGGGGAGCTCATCGCAACGCTTCCCAGGCCTCCTCCGGCAGGGGCGTCACGATGTCATCGAGCTCTTCCGCGGTGCCCCGCATCGCGCCGAACGCATCCTCCTCGATGTCGGGCGGGGGCGCGGGGATGACCTGGGCGATGGGAACTCCTCGCTTGGTGACGAGCAGCGGCCGCCCAGTTCGGTGGACACGCTCCAGCGCAGCCAGGCACGTGCTCTTGAAGCGTGAGATCGGAAGAGTATCCATTGCTCTAACCATACCATGGTCACTGACTATGGTCGGGATCCTTGGGTCGCGTCCGCGCACGTGGCGCTCAGCGGCGCCCGACGTGCGTGGAGGCGCCGAGCGTGATCGTGCCGCTCGTGCTCGCGGTGTTGCCGGCGAGGTCCACCGCGGTGATGCTCACCGAGTAGGCGCCGGGCTTCCTGGGCGTGACCCACAGCAGTCGCGGGTCTCCATCTTCGACCAGGGCGCGGTTGCTCCAAACCACCCGCCCGCCCTGGCGGATCGTGAGGCTGACGGTGGCGATCTTCGAAAGCGTCAGCGCCACGCCGCCGCGCACGCCCTCGGGCAGCTTCCGCGTCAGCAGCGCGATCGCCGGTGGGGTGTGCAGGTCGGCGGTGAAGCGCTGCGCCGTGGTGCAGTAGATCTGATCCCCGGGGATCGCCACGCTCGCCTGCGCTACCGAGGCGGTCGCGCCTCCGGTGGTGGACACGGGGGGAGTGGAAGCGGCCGGGGGTGGGGAGGAGGGGGAGGGAGAGGGGGAGGGAGAGGGGGAGAGGACCGGCTCGCCTTGCGAGGTGCGCTGGCAGAGGCTCTGCAGGAATTCGGTGAGCAGCTCGTGGTAGTTGAGGTTGGATTCGGTGTACTGGTCGTACTTCGACCAGGCCCCGGTGTCGTACGAGGGCACGATCGCGCGCGCCTCCGCGTCCCCCGCTTCGAAGAGCTGGAGACCGAGGGGATCGCCGGTTAGCTTGGCGTATTCGTAGAGTCCGTTGAGGGCCTGGATGAAGCCGTTGAGGATCCTGTCGGTGGGGGCGTAGGTGTACTCCGCGTAGAGCGCTCCGGCGGGCCCCGCCACGCGCACGCCCGCGGACGGCGGGGTCTGGAAGATGCCGAGAGCCTGCTTGGCGGCGGTGAGGAACGCCGCTTCGTGCAGGCGCGAGTACGCGCGGGAGAGCGCCTGCAGCGCGGTGCCCTGCGAGAGCCCGCTTGTCCACGGGGGGGAGCCGCCGTCAAAGTGGAAGAGGTACTCCCACGCGATGCCCGCCGCGCGCTGGGTGGCGAGCGGGATCGCTTCTTCGAGCACTTCGCGCAGCTGCGTGTCCTCGTGCCCGTTGTCGTAGTAGCCGTTGGCCTCGCCGAAGGTCGCCAGCCACTGGATCTCGATGCCCTGCCCCGGGTAGTACTCCCACACCAAATGGCTGCCCGGGAAGCTCACGTGCTGGTCGGCCGCCGGCAGCGGTTCATGGCTCCACCACTGGACATTGTTTTCGAGCGTGAGCATCAGGGCGGGCAGCCGCGAGGGGATGAACTGGCCGGCGGCGGCGATCTGCTGCACGTTCGCGATCACGCTCGCGAGTTCCGCGTGGCGCGTGCCGCTCAGCTTCTTCAGGGCGCTCAGCGCCGCCGTGTAGGTGGAGGAGTCTTCGCCGTAGGTTTCGGCGCTCAGCCCCCCGCTGCGCTCCAGGCTCTGCAGCGCGCCGTACACGGTCGGGCCGACCACGGCCTTCGGCCGCGGTGCCCCCGCGGCGATGGCGGGGAGGGCGAGCAGGAGGAGGACGAGCCCACCCAGCAGCGGCCTGCTCATTGGGGGTTCAGCTCGGCGAGCGTGCGCTGCACCTCGGCCTCGACATCGAGTGTCTCGAGCCCCTGGCGCTGGCGCCGTTCGTTGCGGGCGCGCACGAGCTGGCGCACCTCCTCGGCGAGTGCGGCGTCCCCGGAGCCCTCGCCGGACCCACCTGCCCGGGGGTCCACCCAGTCCAGCCGGGCGAGCTCGGCCTCGATGTCTAGCGGCGCGTGGCCCTGGCGCACGAGGCGGTCGCTGCGGGCCATGAGCATCTGGCGGATTTCGAGCTCGCGCTCGGCCTGGGTGTCGTACCCGGGCCCCCGCGCCGCGCCCGCCTGCAGCTCTTCGCCCCACCCGCCCGTCCCCGCCATCGCGTCGTATCCGCCGGCCCCGGAGTAGTCCTCGCCCACGAACAGGCCGCCCTGGCCGATCTGGTCGTGGAGGTTGTTGCGGCTCGCCATCGAGAGCACCCCGACCAGGACGAACAGGCCGATCGCGCTGAAGAGCACCACCGGGAAGATGCTCTGCAGGGTTGCGAGGGGGAGGATGGTCTGCAGGGACGTGAGGGGGAGGACGGCCTGCAGAGATGCGAGGTGGAGGAGGGCCTGCATCGATGGATTGTTGCTCAACCGGGCGCGCTTCGCTACCCTCTGGTGTCGGCCAGCCTGACTGACCAGTCAATCTATTTCCCGCGCGGTGAGCGGTTCGGCCCCCAATCGGGGCGGCACCGCTCCGCGCCAGCCCGAGGAGCCCACTGACAGACATGGTTGATTTCACGCTCACAGACGAGCAGAAGAACCTGCGCGAGCTGGCGCACGACTTCGCCGAGAAGGAGATTCGCCTCGTGGCCTGGGAGTACGACAGGGAGGGCACGTGGCCAAAGGAGATCCTGCAGAAGGCGTGGGAGGTGGGGTTGATGAACACCCACGTCCCCGAGGAGTACGGCGGCCCCGGCCTCGGCTACCTCGACGGGTGCCTGATCGAGGAGGAGCTCTCCTGGGGGTGCTCCGGCATCCAGACCTCGCTCGGCTGCAACGGCCTCGCGACCGCGCCGATCGTCCTGGGGGGCTCGGAGGAGATTAAGAAGAAGTACCTCGGCGCGGTCACCGAGGAGCTGAAGCTGGTCTCCTTCTGCCTGACCGAGCCCGACGCCGGCTCGGACGTCTCGGGGATGCGCACCACGGCCGTCAAACAGGGCGACAAGTACGTGCTCAACGGCTCCAAGTGCTTCATCACCAACGGGGGCTACGCGGACTACTACACGGTGTACGCGAAGACCGACAAGGAGGCCGGCCACCGCGGCATCTCCGCGTTCGTGGTCGAGCGCGACTGGGGGGTGGTGGTCGACAAGAAGGAGGACAAGCTCGGCCAGCGCGCCTCCAACACCGCGACGATCAGCTTCAACGACGTGGAGGTCCCCGCGGAGAACCTGCTGGGGGAGGAGAACCACGGCTTCAAGCTCGCGATGATGACGCTCGACCGCACCCGCCCCGGCGTGGCGGCGATGGCGACCGGGATCGCCCGCGCGGCGCTGGAGTTCGCCATCGAGTACGCCAAGGAACGCATCCAGTTCGGCGTGCCGATCGCGATGCACCAGGGGGTGCAGTTCATGATCGCGGACATGGCCACCGACGTCGAGGCGGCGCGCCTCTTGACGTGGAAGTCGGCGAGCATGCTCGACAACGGCGAACGCAACACGCTGATCTCCTCGCACGCCAAGCGCTTCTCCGCCGATACCGCGATGAAGGTCGCCACCGATGCGGTGCAGATCTACGGGGGCTACGGTTTCATCAAGGACTACCCCGTGGAGAAGCTCTTCCGCGACGCGAAGATCATGCAGCTCTACGAGGGCACCTCCCAGATCCAGCGCCTGGTGATCGCCCGCGAGACGCTGCTGCCGCGGCGCGTGGAGGCCGTGGAGACGGTGGCGGCGTGAGAATACTGTGTAGGTGAGTGACGCCCGAGCGGCTCTCTGCGGCCGGGCGGGCGATGACCGCGTAGGCGGAGCCCTGTTGCTTTTGGGGGATCCCCCCGGCTATGCTGGCAGCATGGGGTGGGAATCTTTCGGGGCTTGGCTGTACCCAAATAGCCTGCAAACTCATGTCAACCGGGCAGGCCCGATCGGCAACTGGGCGAGCGCTGCCTTGGGACCTCGACTCGGCGGCTGGCATCGGGTCGCAACGCTGGCGACGGTGCTCGTCTGGATGATCTGGCCATCGCACGCGATGGCGGGCGAATGGATCTTCGCGCCCTTTGGCGCGAAGGTGCCAGATACGTATGGGTCGCATCTGAGCCTCGCGATGAACCCGGTCGGGGAAGCTGCGCTGATATACGAGTTCAACGGGATCCGCGCGTCGATACGTCCCGCCTACGGCGAATTCGAGGGGCCGGAATCGGGTGGAGTCCGGATTGCCGAAGAAGGCGTTTACGGGTCCGAACCGGATGTCGCGATCGATGCGCGGGGCGACGTTGTGGCGGTGTGGCAGCAGAACCTTGGGCTCTACACGCGGATCTATGCCGCAACCAGGCTTGCCGGAAGAGGCTTCGACGGGCCCGTACCGGTCTCACCCGAAGGCGAGAATACGAGCGCGCCCGCCGTCGCCATCGATGGCGACGGCGAAGCGACGGTTGCATGGCTCGAGGAGGATCATAAGAGCGAGGTGGTGCAGGTGGCGCGCGCGTCGCTGGATGGCCTCTTCGGGTCGCCCACCCCTCTCTCCGATAGAGAAGCCCCTGCCTCCAACCCAAAGGTGGCGGTCGATCGAGCGGGCGACACTGTCGTGTCCTGGGCCCGGCAGGGCGACCTCGAAGTCGCAAGCCGACCCGCCGGCGGCAGCTTCCCCGCGCCTGACGCCGATGGCAACGCCGAAGTTCTCGGCGAACTCGCGTCCTCGTCCATGCCCGATGTCGTCATAGACGAAGCCGGTGAAGCGCTGGCCGAGTGGCAGGCCCCCGACGGAAGCGTGCGGACTGCGCGAGCGCCGGCGGGCGTGCCTGCGTTCGGGCCGGTCGAAAAGCTTGGGAGCTCCGCGGGACTGCCGTCCGCCGCGATCAACGAAGTCGGGGAGGCCGCGGTGGCGTGGCCATCCTCCGGGGGCGTCCAGGTGGCCACCGGCGCGCCCGGCACGCCGTTTGGCAAGCCGATCGAACTGCCGTCCGCCTTCCTCGCCAGCGCCACCCATGTCGCGATGGGCGCCTCAGGCGATGCCTCCGTCGAGTGGGAAGCCAGCAGCGAACTTGGCACCTACCGCGAAGGCTCGCTCGTCGCCCCCGGCGGAGCGTTCGCCGAGCCGACCGGCCTCTTCACGAGTCTAACCATGAAAGAAGGCTCGCTGGTGGTGGCCTCGGATGCCGCCGGCGACATGGTTGGCGTTTGGGACACCGTCTCGCTCGGAGCGATGGAATCGATGCTGTACGACCGCGGGCCACAGATCGCTGGCATCTCAGCGTCCGCGACCGGCGTGGTGGGACAGCCGGTGTCGTTCAGCATTCCCCCACCAGTCAGCGTTTGGCTGCCGCCGAACCTGGTTGCGTGGAGCTTCGGCGACGGAACCACGGCCAACGGGCTCTCGGTCAGCCACACCTACGCAGCGCCGGGAAACTACGTCGTCACGGTGACGGCGAACGATCCTCAGCACGTGACCCCAACGACCGATCCGGCGCCGTTTCCCAAGCTCGTCAGCAACAGCCTGACGGCGACCGTGAGCATCGCTCCGGTCGCCACGGCCACGAGCTCGACCGGGCCCGCCTCGACCGGGCCCATCTCGATAGAACCCACCTCGACAGGGCCCACCTCGACAGGGCCCACCTCGACCGGTGGCGCCAATGCTCTCGCGAACCTGAGCATCAGTCCAGGCGCCTTCCTGACCGGGGCCAGTGGTCCGAGCGCTACAGCCGAAATGCCGGGTGTCCATCTGTCGGGGGCGACAGTCGCCTTCACGCTCATCCTGCCGGGGACCGTCACATTCACGGTCGAGCGACCCACCTCAGGAATCGAACGCGGCAAGAAGTGCCTGCCGGTCACCTCCGGCACGGCGAGCGGGCGCGCACGGCATTGCCCGGTGCTGCGCGCTCTGGGAAGCTTCACTCGAAACGGTTCGGCCGGCGTCAACCATTTCCACTTCAGTGGACGCCTCGACGGCAGAGCGCTGGCGGCGGGAAGCTATCTACTGGCCGGCGTTCGCGACAACGCCCAGCGGCTTGCCCAGCAGGTGGCGTTCCGTGTGCTCCGTCGCTGACGTCGCGCCGCTTGACGTGAAAGCGCAAGCACGGCCGGGCCTCCCCACCGAAGCGGGGAGGCGATCGGCCCTCGGTGTCAGCGGATGAAGAGCGGCAGGCTGTAGTTGGAGGTCTGGGCGCCGTTGGTGACCTTCACGAACACCCGGTAGACCGCGCCGCGCTTGACGCGGATGACGCGGCTGAAGCTCGAGCTGGTCGCGTTGCGGTGGTGCAGGATGGTGCCCGCCACGAGCACGTTGCGCCCGCCGATGACGCGCATGATCGCGACTTCCATGCCGTTCACGGCCGGAGTCACGGTGCCGTAGATGCGCACGTGGTGGCGGCGACGGGTGCGCCCGACGTGGGCCTGCACGCCCACCGCGACGCCCTCGATCGCGACGGGGCTGGCCACGGGCACCTTGGTGGCGGTGACCACGCGGAACTGCGTCGCCTCGGTGAGGCCCGCGAAGGGGAACGAAAAGCTGCCCGTCGCGGTGGTCAGCTCGGGGTTGCCGACAGTCGCGAAGCCCTGGGTGTAGGGGAAGGGGTTGGCCTGCAGCAGCACCTCGGCGTTGCCGTTGCCGGTGCCCGAGAGGGTCCCCTGGATCGTGGCGATGCCCCCGTAGGGCACTGGGTTGGGCGCCGCGAGGATCGCCAACGAGAGCGGCACCCTGGCGGTCGCGAAGGCCCTGCCGGCGCCCGTGGCGGCGCCTGCGGCGTTGACTGCGATCAGGCGGTAGTGGTAGGTGGTGATCGGCTGCAGGCCGCCGACGGGCACGGCCACCCTGACCGTGCTCGTGCCCGCCCCGGCGGCCGCGACCGGGGTCTGCGCGCCGTAGGCGGCGGTGGGCCCGTACTGGAAGTAGTAGGAGGTGGCGCTCCCGCGCGGGTCGATCGTCCCGGTGAGAGTCGCCGATCCATAGCTCACGGTCACCGCGGCCCCTGTGGAGACGCTGGGCGGCAAGACCCTGGGCGGCGCGACCACCGCCTGCGCGGCTACAGGCAGCGCAAGCAGCAGGAGCGAGGTCAGTGCCAACGTCAACGCCTTTGCGGGCGCGGCGAGAATCGGTCCGATCGGTTTGCGTGTGTCGTTCGTCATCGTGCACACCTGCCTTTCCAAGCGCTCGATATCCCCCTCGAGTGGATATAACCCTGACACGGGCGTGACGATGCGCTCACGCGCGGGAATCAGTGGATCCGCGCTCACACATGCGGACGGCGGCGACACGCTCACGCACGGGAACGGACGGGGTTCGGTTAGGCTGCGGCGTCCAAAGCGAGAAGCAACCGACCCGAACGAGAGGACCAGGAGCCGGCATGTTCGTATTCAAGGCAGCGGTGGTGGGCGCGGGGACGATGGGGGGGCAGATCGCCCAGACGATCGCCGCCGCGGGGATCCCGGTGGTGCTGAAGGACATCGACGAGCAGCTGGTGCAGGCGGGCCTCGACGAGGCGCTGGGTGTGACCTCGGGGCAGGTGGGCAAACTGGTGGAGCGCGGCAAGCTCACCGCGGAGCAGGGGGAGGCGCAGATCGCGGAGATCGTGGGGCGCATCGAGGGCACCACCTCCTACGCGGCCTTCGGCGGGGTGGACTTCGTGATCGAGGCGGTGCCCGAGCGGATGGAGATCAAGCAGGCGGTCTTCGCGGAGCTCGATGCCGCCACTCCGGGCCACGCGATCCTCGCCTCGAACACCTCCTCGCTGTCGATCACCGAGATCGGCGAAGCGACGCTGCGGCCGGACAAGGTGGTCGGCTTCCACTACTTCTACCCCGCCTCCGTGATGCCGCTGATCGAGGTGGTGGAAGGCGAGGAGACCTCACAGGAGACGCTCACCGCGGCGGTGACGTTCGCGCAGGCGATCCGCAAGCAGCCGATCACCTGCGCGGAGGTGCCGGGCTTCGTGGTCAACCGCATCCTCAACGCGGGGAGCTCGGAGATCTGGCGCGCACAGGAGCAGCAGGGCCTCTCGATCAAGCTGATCGACGAGGGGGTGGGGGCGGCGAACGTGATGCCGATGGGCCCCTACTTCCTGGTGAACCTGCTGGGCCTCGACACGGTCCTGCACGTGGCTGAGCACCTCGCGGACTCCTACGGCCCCGAGCGCTTCTACGTGCCGAAGGGGATGCAGAAGCTGGTCTCCCAGGGCAAGCTGGGGGCGAAGACCGGAGGCGACGGCTTCTACGATCCGCAGGGAGAGCCCAACCTGGAGGGCGAGGGGGAGCCGGACGTGGCGGAGCTCGTGGAGTTGCTCACGCTGAAGACGTTCGTGGAGGCCTGCCTGGTGCTCGAGGAGGGCGTGGCGGTGCACCGCGACATCGACTTTGGTCTGATGGCCGGCGCGGGCCTCGACCCGCGGCGCGGGCTGATGCCGCCGTTCATGAAGGCCGACGTGGAGGGCCTCGATACGATCCTCGAGCGCCTGGAGAGCGCGCAGGAGCTACACGGCGATCGCTTCGCCCCGCCGCGGATCCTGCGCCGCCTCGTCGCGCAGGGCCGCCTGGGGCAGAAGAGCGGCCAGGGCTTCTACGCCTACCCCCAGCCCGACGCCGATGATTTGGCCCCACCCACCCAGGTCGTGAAGTTGGAGACGGTCCGCGGCGACGCGAGGGGGGGCGTCGGCGGCTCCACTGACGCCGGGACGGTGGCGATCGCGTGGTTGGCGAACGGCCAGATGAACTCGATCGCCCCCCAGGTGATCGAGGACCTCGGCAGGGTGTGGGAGCAGGCGAAGGCCTCCGGAGTGCGCGCCCTGGTGATCGCCTCCTCGAACCCCTTCCTCTACAGCGCGGGCGCGGACATCAAGGCGTTCACCACGATGGACGAGGCGGCGGGGGAGGCCCTGATCCACAGGGCCCACGCGCTCTTCCGCGAACTGGGCCGCGAGGGGATCGCGACGATCGCCGCGATCAACGGCCTCGCCTTCGGCGGGGGCTGCGAGCTGGCGATGTCCTGCGACGTGCGGATCGCCGCGCGCTCGGCCCTCTTCGGCCAGCCGGAGATCAAGCTGGGAATCATCCCGGGCTTCGGCGGCACCCAGCGCCTGCCGCGCCTCGTGGGCCAGAGCAAGGCCCTGGAGATGAACCTCGTGGGCGACCCCATGGGGGCGGAGGAGGCCTACGAGTACGGTCTCGCGAGTGCGGTGGTCGACGACCACGAACTGCTCGACACCGCGCTCGCGTGGGCGCGCAAGCTCGCCGGCCAGGCGCCGCTGGCGGTGGCGCAGATCAAGCAGGCCTCCGCCAAGGGCGACCTCGACGAGGGCATCGAGGCGGAGAAGCGCGCGTTCGCCACGGTCTTCCAGAGCGCCGACGCCAAGGAGGGGATCGCGGCGTTCCTGGGCAAACGCGCGCCGCGGTTCACGGGGAAGTGAGCCTGCCCCGCGAGCCGTTCCCAAACAGCATGCAAAATGGATGCTATGATCATGCCATGGGCGCCATCCAGATCAAGAACGTGTCGGAGGACGTACACGCGCAACTGCGGGACCGGGCGCGTCAGCAGGGCCGGAGTCTGAGCGAGTACGTGCGGAGGCTGATCGAAGTCGATCTTGCGCTGCCCACGACCGGGGAGTGGCTCGAGCGCCTCGAGCGGCGCGAGCCCGTGAGGGGTGTCACGAGCGAGCGGATCGTCGAGTTGATTCACGAGGGGCGCCGTGAGCGCGACGAGCAGATCCGCAGCGCCGTTACGGATCATTGACGCGTCGGCGCTCGTCGAGCTGCTGCTCCTCGGCGAGCGCGCCGGCGCGGTGGAGCGAGCCATCCGGAACGTCCACCTGGCGGCGCCCGACTCCATCAACCCGGAGGTTGTGAACACCGTCAGAGGACTCGAGCGCTCCGGTCAGCTCGACGGCGAGCGCGCCGCGGAGATGGTGGACGACTTCCTGACCGTGCCGGTGACGCGGGTGGCCACACTGGATCTCACGCCCGCGGTGTGGGGGCTGCGCCACAACCTGACCGCCTACGACGCCTGCTACGTGGCGCTGGCCCGCGAGTTGGGAGCGGAACTGATCACAGGTGACCGACGCCTCGCCCGCGCACCGAACCTCGGCGTCCCCCTGATCGTTGTCTGAACGGTCCGCGGCGTCCGCGGCACTGCCCTACCGGTGGGCCAGGCCGAGGTCGCGCTCGGGGGCGATGTGCCAGCGCTCCGCGAGCTCGGCCAGCTCGCCAGTGAGTGGCCAGCGGTCGGGAAGGGGGGCGCCCTCGTGGAGGAGGCTCGCGCCCTTGAGGGCCATGCAACCGGTGTTGTCGCCGATCGCGCGCAGCTCGGCGACCTCGGCGTCGCTCAGGAGGGCCCGCGGGGTGGCGAGCAGCTCGGCAAGTGCCGCGAGCTCCGCGCGCTTGTCCTCGATCGGGCGCGTCCGCGAGGTCCGATGCGCGGCTCCGTTGTCCGCCTGCGTGCAGCTCGCGGGGCCGGACTCCTGTATCAGCGTGGGCGCCACGCAGCGAACCGACGGGTGCGCGAGGTTCCAGAGGCAGGCGAGCTGGAGCATCGTGAGGCCGTGGCGGGCGGCGTAGGGGCGCATCCACTCCAGCTTCTCGCGTCCGGTCTGCACCCAGCCCTCGGGGCGAAACTTGCGGTGGTCGTAGGGAGCAAAGGCGTGGCCGGGGAGTACGTCGTCGTGGAACATGCCCCCGTAGTCCACGACGCGGGTGATCAGGCGCACGTCGTGCGCAGCGGCGGCGTCGAGCACGAGCTCCCCCGGCCAGGGCTCGAGCGGCCCCAGAATGATCATCGCCCAGTCGATCAGCTCACCGAAGCGCTCGATGCAGTTGATCAGGTCGAGCGTGAACCCGTTGGCGGGCCCCGGCGCAACGCCCAGCAGCCGCGTGAGGCCGGCCTCGCGGACGGCCCGCATCCCCTCCCACACCGCGGCGCTGGAGTACCCGGTGCGATCGGGGTTGTGCAGCAGAAGCAGGTCGAAGCGATCCACCCCGATCCGCTCGAGGCTGCGCTCGGTGGCCATCCGGATGTAGTCGGCGTAGTCCGCCTCCCCGCGCAGGCGCGGGTCGGTGAAGCGTGGAAAGCCTTTCGCGCCTTCGCGCTCCCCGCTGTAGAAGTCGTGCCCGATCGCCCCCACCAGGCAGAAGCTGTCGCGCTTGCAGCCGCGCAGCGCCTCGCCGAGCAGCTCATCGGCCGCCCCCTCCCCGTAGACGTCCGCGCCGATGACCGTGTCGATTCCCTCGCCAGGTCGCAGCAGCGCCCGCAGCCGCTCCTCCTCCAGCGGCTCGCCGAAGTGCATGAAGCGCCCGCCGCTCCAGGTTCCGAGGGCTGTGGTGGTTGGATCCATCGCGCTCTGAACTCTACGTACTCCGCCGTGCCCTGCCCCCGCCCGGGGTGGAGCGTGTCGTGGACGCCACCGTCCGTTCGCTCCAGTGCGCGGGCGGGGCGGCAGGGCTTGGCTACAGCGGGCCGAGCCCGGCGGGCAGGGCGGCAGGGTTTGGCTACAGCGGGCCGAGCCCGGCGGCCGTGCGGGCGCGCAGCAGCGCTTCCAGGCGGGTGAGCGCGTGGCGGACGGTCTCCTCCTCGGGCTCGCCCGGTACAGCCCGGGCGGCTTCGATCACGCCGGGGCGCAGCCGCTCCAGCTCGGCGATGCGCTCGGCGAGGTCGGGGCGCTCCAGCGCCGGCAGCTCGCTCAGCGCGAAGCCGTATGCCTGGTCCAGCTCCAGCGCCGCGTGCACGAGGCGGCCGTTGTCGAGATCGAGGCGGGCGCGAAGCGCGAGCTCCTCACAGAGAAGCGCCTGTTCGCGCGCGCCGATCAGCGCCGCGAAGCGCTCCTGGGGACGCAGCACCGCTGCGCGCCGCTGCGCGCGGCGCTCGCTCCAGGCGAGCTCGCGCGCGTGCAGCCAGTGGCCGAAGGCGACCTGTTCGCCCTCGCCCCAGCCCGCTCGCACGATGAGCGCCTGCGCGGGGGAGAGCTCGCGCACGTGGGGGTCCGCGGTGGCGATGCGGTGGGCGAACAGGAGGCGGTTGAGGGTCTCCACGGCGCTCCTCGCCTCACGCTCGGCGTCCAGCTGCGCGAGCCACGCCTGCGCCTGGCGCTCGGCCGACACGGACACGGGGTCGATCACCGTCGCCCGTGCGGTCGGCACCGTCGCGGGGTCCGGCGTGGTCTGCGGGTGACGCGTGCCGAGGCGCCCGCGGCGCCGCGCGGCGCCGACGGTGTCCAGCACCACTACCCGCTCCGGCTCCTCCCCCGAGCGCCCGTGCAGCCGCAGCAGGTAGCGGCCGTCGGCGGGCCCCAGCTCCCAGGGGAACTCCATCTGCACGAAGAGAAACAGCCGCTCGGGCACCCGGGCACCGTATCTCTCTTCGGATCGGGGTCTCATTACGGCTGCGTCGGTGCGCGGCAAGGGAGGGTATCTCGGGATCTGGGTCTCAGTGCGACTGTGCCGGTGCGCTGCAAGGGGTGTAGGATCGGTTGGTTGTTGCGACCCATGCAAGGAGTGCTGGATGTCTGATGGTGGTGCGCCAAAGGGCCTGCGCGAGCGCTTGGCCGGCGGCACGGAGGATCGCCTGGGCAGGGCGCTGACCGATCTGTTCGAGAACCCGCTGCTGCACGGGGCGCTCGGGCGGGCATCCGACGCACGCGAGAAGGCCGCCCAGGCGCAGGAGCTGGCGATGGGGGCGCTGAACCTCCCCTCGGCCGCCGACATCGAACGCCTCACGCGCCGCCTGCGCTCTGTGTCCCAGCGGCTGGAGGGGATCGAGGATGGGGTGCACCGCCTCGGGCGCACCCTCTCCGGTTCATCGATCGATGCGCGGCTCGCGGCGATCGAGCAGCAGCTGCAGACGCTCGCCACCAAGCTCGAGGACCGCGGAAAGGCCGTGAGCGCCACCGCCGCCGAGGCCGGCGCCAAGTTGAACCGGGCTGCCTCCGCCAAACGGCCCGCCGCGAAACGGCCCACTGCCAAACCGCGGCGAGCGAGCGCGGATCGGCCCGCCGCCAAACGGGCCGCCGCGGAGGCCCCCAAAGCCGCCAGTGCCGCGCGCGGGCGCACCGGCTCCAAGGGCGGAGAGGGATCGGTCTCGTGAGCGAAGTGGGAGCTGAGCACAGGGCCAAATCCGCGGGGGGGCGAGCGGCGAGCGGCGCGTCCCCGCGGATCGAGCGCCCCGAGTGGCATGAGGCGCTGGCTCCCTACGCCCGCCCATGCCTCGGGCGCAGCCTGCTGGACCTGGCGACCTCGGTGCTGCCCTACCTGGCGCTGTCGGTGGCGATGTATCTGGCCACTCGGGTCTCCTACATGCTCGCGCTGGCGCTGGCGGTGCCCACCGCGGGGTTCCTGATGCGCACGTTCATCGTCTTCCACGACTGCTCGCACGGCTCCTTTCTGCCCTCCAAGCGCGCCAACGCGTGGCTTGGCATCGTTCTGGGGCTGTTCGTCTACTCGCCGTTTGTGCGCTGGCGCCATGACCACGCGGTCCACCACGCCACCTCCGGCGACCTGGATCGCCGTGGGGGCGGGGACGTGCGCACGTTGACCGTCGCCGAGTACCACGCGCTGCCATGGCGGGGGCGCCTGGGGTATCGCCTATTTCGCAACCCGCTCCTGATGTTCGGGGTGGGGCCGATCGTGGCTCTGCTCGTGGGTCCGCGCCTGGTGGCGCGCGGGGCGCGCCCCCGTATGCGGCGCAGCGTGATCGCCACCAACATCGCGCTGGCGGTGGCGGTCGGCACGCTCTGTTGGGCGATCGGCTGGCGCGACCTCCTGGTGGTGCAGGGGCCGACGATCATGCTCGCGGGCGCCACGGGCATCTGGCTGTTCTACGTGCAGCACCAGTTCGAGGGGGCCTATTGGGAGGCGACCGGCACGTGGAGCTACGCCGACGCCGCGCTGCGGGGCAGCTCCTATCTGAAGCTGCCCAAGGTGCTCCAGTTCTTCTCGGGCAACATCGGCCTGCACCACGTTCACCACCTGAACGCTCGCATCCCCAACTACAACCTGCAGCGCGCGCACGACGAGAACGCGATCTTCCACGAGGTGCCGACGCTGACGCTTCGGGACGGCCTGCACGCCGTGCGACTCAAGCTGTGGGACCCCGAGCGCGGGCAGATGGTGGGCTTCGGGCAGGCGCGCCCGCGGTGAGACCGGATACCGAGCAGACCGCGGAGGAGCTCTCCCCCGCCTACGCGCCCAGCGCGGCGAGCGCCGCGCGCCCCATCGCCTCGGCCGAGGCGAGCAGCGCGTCGTCGTCGATGCGCTCGTGTTGCCCCTCTGCGGAGCCGATCGTGTTCGAGACGGTGAGGACGCATGCGACCGCCACCCCTGTGCCCTCGCCGATCGTGAACAGCGTGGCGGCCTCCATCTCCACGGCGACCGCACCGGCCGAGCGCCAGCCGTGCTCGCGTTCGGAGGTGGGCTCGTAGAAGAGGTCGGTGCTCACGATCGTCGCCCCCGGGCGTGCCGCGGCATGCTCGAGCGCGGCCGTCAGCTCCCGGTCCGCGGCAATCCGCTCGCCCGCCCCCAAGGCGCGGCTGGTCCCGTCCGCGGCGAGCGCCTCCCGTGCCACCAGCAAGTCGCCGAGCGCAAGGTCTCCGTCGAGCGCGCCGCATGTCCCGACACGGATCGCGCGGCGAGCACCGAGCGCGATCAGCTCCTGCAGCACGATCGCGGCCGAGGGACCCCCCATGCCGGTGCTCTGGATGCTCAGCGGCTCCCCGTCCGCGAGCGCCGGGCCGGTGTAGCCCCACAGGCCGCGGTGGTGGTTGAACATCAACGGCCCCTCGATCAGCAGTTGCGCCAGCGCCAGCGCGCGCCCCGGATCCCCGGGGAGCAGCACGCGCTCGGCCAGCTCGGCCGTCGGGCGCAGGTGGATGGGCTTGCGTGTCGGCATCCGCAGGACCTTAGCGGCCGCTTTCCGCGCCCCGAGGTCGAGAACTTGGTTCATTCCAGATGAGGGAAGTCAGCCGGACCAGGGGAACTTCCTGATATTTCGAACAAAGCACCCTACGGGTCAATCTCAATATCAACATATATACGAAAAAGGCTTGACTTTCGCGTCGCGATCTGGTTAGGATGATCCAACTCGCGTGTATAACGCGATCTGCCCAAAGTTGACGATGGAAGAAGGTCAGCAAGGGAACATCGGGTCATTACCCTGAACCGAGTGGGTCGGCGTATGTCGATCGGTACGGAGGGCGGTGCGTCCATTGGCGATGTGCCGAGGTTGCTCTTGCTGTCCTTGCCGATCATGGCCTCGCCGTCCTCATAGTGCAACGGATAGAACAGCCCCCAGCTCGCGTGGATTCGCTGTGTAGGGGGTGAATTAACAACATAACCACAGTCACTGATGATTCGGCTTCTTGCAGTATGTTGGAGCCGCATATGAGGTGGCGCTCGAATGCCATCTGTATTTCCTAAGCATCACAAACCCTCACAGGAGGTTCAATAATGTATACGCTTCCGTTTGAACGAAAGACTTTTCTGGGCGCCTTGGTAGCGCTCGCGTTGCTCGCTGGCGCTCTGTTCGTCAGCACTCCGAAGGCATCTGCCGAAAAAAGCCAGTGTTCACTACACACGGTCTGCATGTGGACAGGGTCCAACTTTACGGGCGAATTCTCGCAGTGGTCCGAATCAGAAACCGGTTGCCACAACCACGAATCCAGGCCCACTTTTAAGTCCGGCTGGAACCGCGGTAACACAAACGTCGAATTCGGCACCCACGGCCTCGTTCACCCTGCCGAATCGTTCTCCACCAATGGAAGCGCCTTCAGCGGAGCAATCTGCATTAAATAGAGGCTTCAGCCTCTGACGCAGACGCATCGTAGTGGGAGGCCCCGCGGGGGCCTCCCTTCTGCTCTAGGCCGCGCGATCAGCGTGGCCGCCGAGGTGAAGGCCCCCCCTTGAAGAGCACGAATGTGGCTGCCGTCCACCACCGACCCAGACCAGTCGATCGCGCCGGCAGCGTGCAGGCGCTCGACCAGCAGCCCGTGCAGCTGCTCCACACCCCCGCGGCCTGCCAGTCCCTGAGCCGCCGCCACGCCGTCACACCCGAGCGGCCCCGGTCGTCAACGAGGTCTTCGTGTTTGCGCGACTCGGTCGATGCACCGCCCGACTTCCTCGCATTGCGGCGATAGAGCAGGCCGATTCACGCCCGCAGGCGTGGCCCTAGACTGCCCGCCATGGGAACGTCGGAGGCGAGCGGCCTCACCCTCGCGCAGGTCTCCGCCCGTGCGGGCGTCTCGCCGGGAACGGTGAGGCGCTGGGTCAAGGAGGGGCTGGTCCCCCAGTACAACGGGACGGGCTGGAGTGCGCCCGCCGCGAGGCAGGTGGGGATCGTGGCGCGCCTGCGTGAGCGCGGGTACACGCTCGAGCAGATCCGCGAGGCCAGCGACAGCGGGCGCCTGGCGCTGGGGGATGTGGAGAGCTTCCTCTCGATCCCCGAGGGGCGTCACACTCTGCGGCAGACCGCCCGCGCGACGGGGCTCACCCCCGAGCTGATCGAACGGATCGTCGCGGCCATGGGTCTGAGCGCGATGTCGGTCGAGGCGCTCGCCGACGAGGACCTGGAGATGCTGAAGTACGTGGCGGCGATGCTGGAGGCCGGCCTGCCCGAGGCGGCCTTCATCCAGATCGCGCGCGTGTACGGGCAGGCGCTTGCGCAGATCGCCGAAACGGAGGTGCGCCTCTTCCACATGTACATCCACGAGCCCCTCATGCGCTCCGGCGTCTCGGGCCTTGAGATCGCCGAGCAGATGGACGGGATCGCGCGCGAGCTCCTGCCCTTCGCGGCGCCGCTGATGAACTGGCTGCACGGGCGCTTCCTGGCGTACTTCGTCGAGCAGGACGTGATCGGCCACATGGAGGCAGACATGGGCGAGCAGGCGCTCCGGCCGGGGCGCCTGCGGATCGCGATCGCGTTCGCCGACCTCGCCGGCTACACCCGCCTCACCGAGGAGGAGGGCGACGAGCGCGCGGTGAGCGCGGTGGAGCGCTTCGTGGAGGAGGTCGAGCGCACCCTGCCGATCGACGCGCGCGTGCTCAAGACGCTCGGCGACGAGGTGATGGTCGTCGGCTCCGAGCCCGTCGGGCTGACGCGCTGGGCCGTCGGATTCCAGGCGCAGGCCCCCGCGGGGGTGCCCCCGCCGCGGATCGGCATCCACTACGGGGAGGCGATCTACCGCGACGGGGACTACTACGGCCGCGAGGTCAACCAGGCCGCGCGCGTGGTCGCCCGCGCGGCCGGCGGGGAGGTGCTGGTGACCCGCACCGTGGCCGACCTCGCCGAGGGGGTCGACGGCCTCGCCTTCAAGCTG
Source organism: uncultured Solirubrobacterales bacterium (assembly GCA_963771915.1). Lineage (GTDB taxonomy): Bacteria > Actinomycetota > Thermoleophilia > Solirubrobacterales > Solirubrobacteraceae > Palsa-744. The sequence goes on from CAVYVD010000001.1 coordinate 2,916,932, forward strand.
ATCGGCGAGGTCGGGCTCAAGGGCTTCTCCGAGCCCACCGAGCTGTTCCTGGCCTCCACGAGAGGATGACCCCCGGGGAGGAGTTCGGGCGGGAGGATGCCGAGGCGGATCGTGCCGCCTCCGATGAGGACCCCCTCGCGATCGCTTCCGAGGAGGTGCGTGAGCGGGTGCGGGCTGGGGGACTGCTGTCGGCGGACGCTCAGATCGTGGCGATGCTCTCCGGCGGGCGCGACTCCGTCTGCCTGCTCGACCTCGCCGTGAGCATCTGCGGCGAGGAGAACGTCCACGCGCTGCACCTCAACTACGGTCTGCGAGCCGAGGCCGACGGAGACGAGCGCCACTGCCGTGAGCTCTGCGAGCAGCTGGGGGTGGTGTTGGAGGTCGTGCGTGCCCCGCGTCCCCCTGGGGTCGGCAACCTGCAGGCGTGGGCCCGCGAGCTGCGCTACGGAGCCGCTGAGGACCTCGCGGCGCCCAAGGAGGCTTTGATCGCCGCCGGCCACACCGCCACCGACCAGGTCGAGACGATCCTCTACCGCCTCGCTGCCTCGCCCGGCCGGCGAGCGCTGCTGGGGATGGCCCCGCGGGAGGGCCGCCTGGTGCGCCCGCTGCTGGAGCTCACGCGCGAGCAGACCGCTGACTACTGCCGCGCGCGCGGCCTCGCGTGGCGGGAGGACGCGAGCAACGACAGCGAGCAGTACGCACGCGCGCGCGTGCGCAACGGGCTCGTGCCGGCACTCGACGCGGTGCACCCCGCCGCGCAGCTGAACGTACTACGCACCGCGGAGCTGCTGCGCGAGGAGGCCGAGGTGCTGGACGGCCTCCTCGACGGCGAGCTGCATGGTGCGTCGAGCATCGCCCTGGAGCGCCTGGCGGAGCTGCCAGCCGCGCTCGCGCGTCTGGCAGTGGTGCGCCTCGCCGAGCGGGCCGCCGGCACCTACGTGCCCCAGGCGGGGGCCCGCGTGCAGGAGCTCCTCGCGCTCGGCGCTCGCGGCGGGCGCGCCGAGCTGCACGTCGGCGGGCTCGTGGGCGCGGTGATCGAGGACGGGCGCCTGCGCATGGTCAGGCTTCCGCCGCGCTACTGAGACCGCAGCCGCCTGCTCATGTCGAGCTTCCTCCGCGCCCCTGTGACGCACGGCCTCGCGAGGAACTGCCCTACACTCCCCGCGTGGCCGTCATGCCCCCGGAGCGCGTCGTGCCCGCACATCCGAACCGCGCCCCCGATCCCGCGTCCGAGGTCGGGGAGGTGCTTGTCGGCGAGGAGGATCTACGCCTGCGCGTGACGGAGCTCGCGGTGGAGATCTCGCGCGACTACGCCGACGCGGAGCGCCCGCTGCTGCTGGTGGGGGTGCTGAAGGGCGCGATGTTCTTCCTCTCGGACCTCATGCGCCTGATCGAGAGCCCCGTGGAGGTCGACTTCATGGCGGTCGCCTCCTACGGCTCCGCCACCGACTCCTCCGGGGTGGTGCGCATCCTCAAGGACCTCGACGCCGCGATCGAGGGTCGCGACGTGCTGATCGTAGAGGACATCGTGGACTCCGGGTTGACGCTGCAGTATCTGCTGCGCAACCTCGGCTCCCGCGATCCCGGGACGCTCGAGGTCTGCGCGCTGCTGACCAAGCCCGAGCGCCGCAAGGTCGACCATCCGATCCGCTACGTCGGCTTCGAGATCCCCGACCGCTTCGTGATCGGCTACGGCCTGGACTACGCCGAGCGCCACCGCAACCTTCCCTTCGTGGCCGCGTTGGAGAGGCCGTGAGGCCTCGCCCAAATCCCGGAAAATCCGAGAGCCCGTGGTACGCTAGACGGCTGGTGGGCGTCTATAGAGGGTGGGGCAGTCGGCCGCAGGCCGACCAACCGGGTCCCTCTGCAATCGATCCAGGGCGCCGCCCGGACCCCACAATCTTGCCATGAGCCGTTTCTTCAAGAGCGCCGCGTTCCCGATCCTGCTGGTGGTGGTGCTGGCGTTCTTCGCCGCGAAACTGCTGCAGGGCAACTCCACCCACGGTCCGGCGCGCAACGAATACACGCTCGTCACCAAAGAAATCCCGCAGCACGAAATCAAGTCGGTCATTTTCAAGACCAAGGGCAACGCCCTCGAGGTCGAACGCAAGGACAAAAGCAAGTACGAAATCGGCTACACCGATCAGACGACCCCCGAATTGAAGAAAGAGCTCAGGGAAGCCGGGGTCTCCTACAACACCGAATCGGACAAGAGCAGCATCCTGCTCTCGCTGCTCTCCTTCGCGCTGCCCCTGGTGATCTTTATCTTCATCTGGATCTTCCTGCTCAACCAGGTCCAGGGCGGGGGCTCGAAGGTGATGTCCTTCGGCAAGTCCCGCGCCAAGCGGCTCTCCGCGGACTCCCCCAAGATCACCTTCCGCGACGTCGCCGGGGTCGACGAGGCCGTGGAGGAGCTGCACGAGATCAAGGAGTTCCTGGAGAACCCCAAGAAGTTCCAGGCGCTCGGCGCGCGGATCCCCACGGGCGTGCTGCTGTACGGGCCACCGGGCACCGGCAAGACGCTGCTGGCCCGCGCCGTCGCGGGCGAGGCGGGCGTGCCGTTCTTCTCGATCTCGGGCTCGGACTTCGTGGAGATGTTCGTCGGCGTCGGCGCCTCCCGTGTGCGCGACCTCTTCGAGCAGGCCAAGCAGAACTCCCCCTGCATCATCTTCATGGACGAGATCGACGCCGTCGGCCGGCACCGCGGCGCGGGCCTCGGCGGGGGCCACGACGAGCGCGAGCAGACCCTCAACCAGCTGCTCGTGGAGATGGACGGCTTCGAGGCGAAGGACAACATCATCATGATCGCCGCCACCAACCGGCCCGACATCCTCGACCCCGCGCTGCTGCGCCCCGGGCGCTTCGACCGCCAGATCGCGGTGGACCGCCCCGACCGCAAGGGCCGCGCGAAAATCCTTGAAGTCCACACCCGCGGCAAGCCGCTGGCGAAGGTGATCGACATCGACGCCCTCGCCGGGCAGACCCCGGGCTTCACCGGCGCCGACCTCTCCAACCTGATCAACGAGGCCGCCCTCCTGTCGGCCCGCACCGGCAAGCGCGAAATCGGCCAGGAAGAGCTCGAGGAGGGGATCATGCGCGTGATCGCGGGCCCCGAGAAGAAGACGCGCGTGATGAGCGAGAAAGAGCGCCTGATCACCGCCTACCACGAGATGGGCCACGCGATCGTGGGCCACTACCTGGAGCACTCCGACCCGGTGCACAAGATCTCCGTGATCTCCCGCGGCCAGGCGCTCGGCTACACGATCTCGATGCCCCAGGAGGACCGCTTTCTGACCACGCGCGCGGAGCTCAACGACACGATGGCGATGACCCTCGGGGGGCGCGCCGCGGAGGAGATCGTCTTCAGCGAGATCACCACCGGCGCCTCCAACGACCTCGAGAAGGTCACCGCGACCGCCAAGCAGATGGTGATGCGCTTCGGCATGAGCGAGAAGCTCGGCCCGCGCGTCTTCGGCCATGAGCACAGCCAGCCCTTCCTCGGCCGCGAGTTCTCCACCGAGCCCGACTATTCCGATGAGATCGCCCGCGAGATCGACGACGAGGTGAGGCGCATCGTGGAGGCCGCCCACCAGCGCGCGCGGGACATCCTCACCGAGCACCGCCAGCACCTCGGCTCGCTCTCCGAGGTGCTCGTCAAGCGCGAGACGCTCGAGAAGGAGGAGTTCAACGCGCTGCTCGAAGGCAAGAGCGAGCTGGAAGTCTTCGGCTCCGAGGACGAGCACGCGGTCCCCGAGCTGCCCGCGCCGCCGCACGCGCCCGCCGAGCGCGCCGGTCGCGAAGCCCCGCGCCCGCTGCCGCGCCCCGGGCTGGCGGGGGGTACGGCCGACATCCGCGGGGCCGACCCCGAGCGCCCGGAGCTGGCCTGAGCGCTGAGGGGGACGCCCCGGGCGGCTTTCGCCTGATGGGTGTCGTGAACGTAACGCCCGACTCGTTCTCCGACGGGGGGCTGTTCCTCGATCCGGGGGCCGCGATCGCACATGGGCTAGAGCTGCTGGGAGAGGGGGCCGAGATCCTTGACGTCGGCGGGGAATCGACCCGGCCGGGGGCTGAGCCGGTGGGGGCCGTGGAGGAGCTGCGGCGGGTGCTGCCCGTCGTGGAGGGGCTTGCCGGGAGTGGGGCCCAGATCTCGATCGACACCTCCAAGGCCTCCGTGGCGCGCGCAGCCGTGGCGGCGGGGGCCACGCTCGTCAACGACGTCACCGCCCTGCGCGGGGATCCCGAGATGGCGGCGGTGGTGGCGCAGAGCGGCGCGGAGTGCTGCCTGATGCACATGCTCGGGGAGCCCCGCACGATGCAGCGGGTGGGGGGGGCGGGCGGGCCTCGATACAAAGACGTGGTCGCGGAGGTCGGGGCCTTCCTCGAGCAGCGTCTCGCGTTCGCCGTGGGGGAGGGGATCGCCGAGGAGCGCGTGCTGCTCGACCCCGGGATCGGGTTCGGCAAGACGCTCGAGCACAACCTCCAGCTGTTGCGCCGCCTGCACGAGCTCGCCGCGCTCGGGCGCCCCCTGGTGGTGGGGACCTCCCGCAAGAGCTTCCTCGGGCGGATCCTCGCCGGCGCGGCTCCCACGGAGAGGCTTCCCGGCACGATCGCCACCTGCGTGCTCGCCTACGAGCGCGGGGCGAGGGTGCTGCGCGTGCACGACGTCGGCCCCGTGCGCGCCGCTCTCGCCGTGACCGCTGCTACGTTGAGCGCGCGATGAACGGGGACGAGGATCCGCGTGCCGGGAACGAGGAGGAGGAGCTGAGGGCGGAGGAATCCTCGACCGAGGACTCACGCGAGCAGGACCGTGCAGCCGAGCCGCGGGGAGAGGGTTGGAGGGAGGAGTTGGAGGGGGAGGGTGGGGAGGAGTCCGACCGTTACGACGAGGGCGAGGAGGACGAGGATGAGGAGGAGCGCGAGGAGGGCGCCGAGTCGGTCACGATCGAGATCACCGGCCTCTCCCTTTACACCCACCACGGGGTGAGCGCGGCCGAGCGGGAGATCGGCCAGCGGCTGATGCTCGACCTGCGCCTGGAGGTCGGCGAGAGCGACGCCACCCTGACGGACCGCCTCGAGGACACCATCGACTACGGTGAGGTCTGCCAGCTCGTGGCCCTTGTCGCCCAGCAGCGCTCCCACCGCACGCTGGAGCGCCTGTGCAGCACGATCGCCGACCGCCTGCTCGCCGACTACGAGCTCGAAGGCGTGTGGGTCAAGGCCACCAAGCCCGAGCCCCCGATCCCGCTCTCCGTCGCCGAAGTCTCAGTCGAGGTGTGGCGCGAGGCGGAGGAGTGATCGATTGCGACCTCGCTCGACAGCGACAACCGCGAATCCTCCTCCTCTCCCTCCTCCTCCGTTTCCTTTTCCCGCTCCCTTTCCTTGACAGTTAGTTAGCAGTCACTTATAATCTTCAAGAATGGCTCGATTCGAGGTCTTGCGGCGGCGATGATGGACTGCATGGCGCGGCTCGCCGCGGCTCGCACGCGGCGCATCCTGATCCTCGCCGGCGTCCTGTTCCTGCTCGCCGCCGCCCTCGGCGCTCCCGTGATCTCGCTCCTGAAGAGCGAATCCTCCGAATTCCAGGACCCCGCCTCTCAGAACCAGCAGGTGCTGCGCGCGATCGAACACGCCACCGGCCAGTCCGCCGCCTACGGCGTCGCCGCAATCGTTCCCAGCGCCCGCGACGTGCGCGTCGACCCCGCGGCCGCGAGCGGGGCTCGGAGGGTGGCCGCGCTGCTCGCCGCCGAGCCCGGCTTCCAGCGCCTGATCGACTATGGGGGGGTGGGTGGGAGGGCGGGACTCCATTCCCGCCTGCCCGAGCTCGTCTCCCGCGACGGCCGCCTCACCGTGGTGCTCGCCGCCTTCGCCAACCGCGACCTCTCCGCCGCCGCGGTGGACCATCTGCGCCCCGAGCTGGCCGAAGCCGGGAGACACGCGCCTTCGGCGCGAATCCCCGTTTCGACCAGCAGCGGAGTGCTCCTAGGCGGCAGCGACGTCGCCTTCCACGAAATCACCGGACGCGTCTCCTCGGACCTACAACGCGCCGAGACCTTCGCGCTGCCGATTCTTCTGCTGCTCTCCTTCTGGGTCTTCCGCGGGCTCATCGCCGCCGCGCTGCCGCTGCTCGTGGGGGGTTTCGCGATCGTAGTCACCTTCCTACTGCTGCGCCTCATCGATCAGTTCCTCGGCCTCTCGATCTTCGCCGTCAACCTCGTCACCGGCGTGGGGCTCGGGCTCGGCATCGACTACAGCCTGATCGTGCTCTCCCGCTACCGCGAGGAGCTCGCCCGAGGTTTTGCGACCCAGGAGGCGATCGCGCGCACCCTGCGGACCGCGGGGCGCACCGTGCTCTACAGCTCGCTCACCGTCGCCGGGGCGCTCGCGTCGATGCTCGTCTTCCCTCTGCGTTTCCTCTACTCGATGGGCATCGGCGGGGCGCTCGTCACGCTCAGCGCGGGCGCCGTCTCGCTGCTGGTGCTCCCCGCGGTGCTCGTCGCGCTCGGGCCCCGCATCAACTCGCTCGCCCCCGCATGGCTGCAGCGCAGCTCCGCGCGCGCCGCCCGCGCCGACCAGGAGGGCGCGTGGGGGCGGCTCGCCCGCGGGGTGATGCGCCGCCCCGGCGCCGTCGTGCTCGCCACCTCCGCCGTGCTGATCGTCATCGCGCTGCCCGCCCTGCGCCTCCAGCTGATCCCCGCCGACGCCCACGTGCTCCCCACATCCGCCGCGCCCCGCCGGGTCGCGGAAACGCTCACCCGGGAGTTCGCCATCGACGGCTCCCAGGCGATCGCGATGGTGGTCCGGGCCCCCGCTGGAGGTGCCCGCCCCGTCGCGGAACTGGCGCGGCTCGCGCAGGTCGCCGCGGGGAGCCAGGCCACCATCACGGCGCCCCCGCGCTATCTCGGCGGGGGCACCTGGGAGATCGAAATGCAGCCCCACGGCGTCGAGGGTGCGCCCGCCAACCAGGCGCTCGTACGGAGGCTGCGCGCGCTCCCGAGCGGCGCGGGCGGCCTTTCAAAACCACTCGTTGGGGGCGCCACTGCGTGGTTCGTCGACCAGCAGGCCGCGATCTCCGCCCACACCCCGCTGGCGCTCCTGATCCTCGCGCTCGCCACGGGTGGCTTCCTGTTCCTGATGACCGGCTCGCTCGTGCTGCCCCTGGTGGCGCTCGCGATGAACGTCCTCACCGTCGCCGTGGGCGCCGGCCTGCTCGTGCTGGTCTTCCAGGACGGCCGCCTCTCGGGGCTGTTCGGCTTCAGCCCGATCGGGGGACTGGAGGAGGCCGATCTCGTGCTGCTCTTCATCGTCGCCTTCGCCCTCTCCACCGACTACGGCGTGATCCTGTTCGCGCGGATCAAGGAGTTCCACGACGCCGGACTCCCGGCGCGCGAGGCGATCGCCCACGGCCTCGAGCGAACCGGACGTCTCGTGACCGCCGCCGCGCTGCTCTTCTGCGTGGCGATCGGCGCCTTCGTGACCTCCGAAATCTTCTTCATCAAGGAGCTCGGCTTCGGTGCCGCGCTCGCCGTCGCGATCGACGCCACCGTCGTGCGCGCGCTGCTCGTCCCCGCGCTCATGGGCAGCCTCGGCGAGCGCACCTGGTGGGCCCCCCGGCCCCTGCGCCGCCTGCACGCTCGCATCGGTCTGCGCGAGAGCACGCCGGTGGGAGACGCCACCGGCGCGTAGGAGCCCCTCGGCTGGGGTCCCGCCACCGGGGGTGTGGGGCCCTCGGCTCGGCGTAGGGTTCCTATGGCGATAGCGTTCCCCGGGTGCCCCCCCGGATTGGCCTGATCGGCCTCGGCTCCAACCTTGGCGACCGCCGCGCCCAGTTGCAGGGGGCGGTCGATGCGCTGCCCGCCGCGGGCGTGGAGGTGCTGGCGTCCTCCTCGGTGTGCGACACCGACCCCGTCGGCGAGGTGCTCGACCAGCCCAGCTTTCTCAACGCCTGCCTGCGGGTGGGCACCGCACATGAGCCGCTGGAGCTGCTCGACGCCGTGAAGGGCCTGGAGCGCGAGCTCGGCCGCACTGGCGCAGGCCCCCGCCATGGGCCGCGCGCGATCGACATCGACATCCTCCTGCTGGGCGACCTCGAGCTGCGCCACGAGCGCATGGTCCTGCCTCACGCGCAGCTCCTCAGCCGCCGCTTCGTGCTGATCCCCGCACTGGAGCTCGACTTCGAGCTGTGCGCCCCCGACGGGAGCCGCCTCGCCGACGCGCTCGCGGCCCTAGCACCCACCGAGGGGGTGCGCTGGGCGGGGCCTCCGCTCCAGATTGAGTGAGCGCCTGCGTGCGGCCTACGCCACCGCGGGGCTGGCCGGCAGCCACTCCGCCGGCAGGGTACCGGCAGGGATGGCGCCCACCATCGGCGGGAAGTAGCGCGTGAGCGCGGCCGCGGGGCGGCCCTCGATCAGGGGGCGCACGTCGCCGATCGTCTCCAAAAGGCGGATCGTGGAACCGATCTGGAGGTCGGCCGCGTTGGGCTCCTCGCCCCCGAGTAGCCCCTCGGCGATCCATGCGTCGATCTTCTCGAGGTGGCCGGCGAGCGTGGCGAGGTCGGCGCGGACAGGCTCGTCCTGGGCGTGGTTGCGAAGCGCCATCAGTTTCGCGGTGAGCGGCAGGGCGGGGCGCAGCAGCGCGCGGGGGAGCGGCAGCTTGGCGTCGCCCGCGTAGCTCTCCATCGCCCCGGAATTGCGCAGGAAGCCGGCGTCGAGGATCCGCCGGGGGACGCTCTGAAAGACGTCATCGCCCCACCGCTCGGCCTCCAGCACGCGCTCGCGCTCCGCGGGTTCGGCGGGCAGCAGCGGCGGCTCGGGCGCGAGGAGGTCGAGGCGGCGCATGATCGTGCGCGAGCCGACCAGCCGCTCGCCGTCGACGCGCATCCCCGGGACGGTGGTGCCTCCGTACAGCAGCGGCCCGGCCGCGATCTGGACCATCGGCAGCAGGTTGATCTGCTGAAAGGGGATGCCCTTGCGCCGCATCGCCACTTCCACCGCGGCGCACGGGTGGGAGCCGGGCAGGACGTACAGCTTGATGCTCACTTCGCTCACCTCCTTTTTGGCTGGGCGGCCAAGGATATAGGAAAGGTAATCTTGCGCGATGCTGCTTGCCGTAGACGTCGGAAACACCCAGACCCACTTCGGGACCTTCCGCGAGGGGAGGCTCACCGAGCACTGGCGCTTTGCGACGGTGCGCCAGTCCACCTCCGACCAGCTCGGGGCCGCGCTGCGCAACCTGCTGGAGCTGCGCCAGGTGTCGATGGGTGAGATCGACGCCTCGATCGTCTCCTCCACCGTTCCCGTCCTGGGGCCCGAATGGTCGGAGATGGCCGCGCGCTACCTCGGGCACACGATGCTCGCCGTGGGCCCCGGGGTCAAGACGGGGATGGCGATCCGCTACGACAACCCCCGCGAGATCGGCCCCGACCGGCTCGTCAACGCGGTCGCCGCCCACGAGCGCCTCGGGGGGCCCTGCGTGGTGGTGGACTTCGGCACCGCCATCACCTACGACCCCGTCTCCGCCGAGGGGGAGTACCTCGGGGGGATCATCTCCCCCGGCGTGGAGATCTCCCTCGAGGCCCTCACCGAGCGCGCCGCGGCGCTGCCCAAGGTCGACGTGACCGCGCCGCGCTCGCTGATCGGCAAGACCACGATCGACGCGATCCGCTCGGGAATCGTGTACGGGACGGCGGGTCAGGTCGACGCGATCGTGAGCCGCCTGCGCGGCGAGCTGGGGCCGCATGCCAAGACGATCGCCACCGGTGGCCTCGCGCACGCGATCGTCCCCTACACCACCACCATCGAAGGGGTCGACGACCTCCTCACGCTGACGGGGCTGCGCCTCATCTACGAGCGCAACCGCGCGTAGGGCCGCGCACCATGCGCGCCCCACCGCGCGTAGGGCCGCGCACGATGCGCGCCCGATGTCGGCCGCCCCAGCCTCGCGCGGATGATGTCCAGCGCTACATGTGGCATGATGTATGGCATGAGGCGGACGACCCTCTACCTGCCAGATGACCTGAAGGCCGCGCTGGAGCGGACCGCCGCGGTGGAAGGCCGCAGCGAGGCTGCGATCGTGCGCTCGGCGGTGGCATCGGCGACCGCCCGCCACGCCTACCCGCCGCCGCGTCTGCCGCTGTTCGAGAGCGGCGATCCGACACTCGCGGAGCGGGTCGATGAGGAGCTCGCCCGCGGCTTCGGCGGGTGATCCTGCTCGATACAAGCGGCCTGCTCGCCGCGCTCGACGCCAGCCAGAGCCACCACGCGGAGGCAGCCGCGAGCCTCGCCGCGGCGCACCCCCCGCTGTTGCTCTCGCCGTTCGTGCTGGCGGAGCTCGACTACCTCATCGCCTCGCGCGTCGGCCCAGCCGCCCGGAGCTCCCTGCTCGAAGAGGTGCAACGCGGCGCGTACCTGCTCGAGACGATGACGGGCACCGACGTCGCCCGGGCACACGCACTTATAAGATGCTACGCCGATCTCGGGATCAGTCTCGCCGACGCGTCGATCGTGGGCCTCGCCGAACGTCGCCAAGTGCGCGAGGTCCTGACCCTCGACGAACGACACTTCCGCGTGATGACCGTGGGTAGCGAACCGTTCCGTCTGCTGCCGGCAGACGAGTGAGGCCCCCTCAACGGCGGGGTCCATCTCCAAGATGCGCCGGTGCCCATGTTCGATTGTGGCCGAGGCCGGCACCAAACCTCTCCCTCATCCCTCGAGCTGCGTCCGGAAGGCCCCCGCCGGGTGCACCCCTGCGCCCGCGGCGCGCACCCGATCCGCGAGTTGCTTGTCGGAGGTCACTACGCCGATCGTGCCGGGCTCGGGGTCGGTGAGGACGCGACGGACGATCTCGTCGTCGGCCGAGTCGCGCCGCGGCTGCGGCGCACACGCCACCTCAATGATCTCGGAACAGATGGGGGGCGAGGGGGGGCGCTCGAACACGACCGTCACCTGCTCCCCGCACCCGGCCGCCCACCGCTCGAGCTGATCGACGAGCTGAGCCATCGCCATATGCCGGTCTCTCCACCACCCATCGGGCCGTGCGCCGATCACGTTCATCCCATCCACCACCCACCGCATCGCGAGCAGCATAGGTCCTCGTGGCGCGCTGGGCAGTGTGCGATCCGCCGACGCCGACCCGCGTTGGCACACGACATCCGCCCATCCATAATGGACCCATGCCCGCCCCCCAGCTGACCGACCCCTGGGAGCTTGGCCCCCTGCGGATCCCCAACCGCGTGCTGCTCGCCCCGCTGGCGGGGATCGGCAACTGGTTCGTGCGCCTACAAGCCAAGCGCCACGGGGCGGGGATGGCGGTCTCGGAGATGGTCTCCAGCCACGCGATCCACTACCGCAACGAGCGCACCCTTCGCGAGCTGCTGCGCATCCATCCCGAGGAGCGCGCCGCCGGGCTCGGGGACCATTGCGACCCCGTCGACCCCATCCGCTCCACCAGCCTCGCCAACCCAACCAGCCCAACGGGCCCCACCCGCCCCACCTCGATCCAGCTCTTCGGGCAGGACCCCGAGATCATGCGCTCCGCCGCCGCCGCCGTGGTCGCCGCGGGGGCCGACGCGATCGATCTGAACATGGGCTGCCCCGTGCCCAAGGTCTGCAAGACCGGCGCCGGTGCGGCCCTGCTCGCCGACCCCCATTGCGCCGTGGCGGTGGCGCGCGCCGCCGTCGAGGGCGGGAGCGGCCTGCCGGTGACTGTGAAGCTCCGCTCCGGGCAGCGCCCGGGGGACACCTCGGGCTTCGAGCTCGCCCACCGACTCGTGGCCGATGCGGGGGTCGCAGCGATCGCCTTCCACCCCCGCTCCGCCGCGGTACACCACCGGGGCGTCCCCGACTACGAGCTCGCCGCGCGCCTCGCGGACTCCCTGCCCGTCCCCGTGATTCTCACGGGCGGTATGAACGACGCGCGCGGCATCCGCGAGACGTTCGCGCGCACCGGCGTCGCCGCGGTGATGCTCGCGCGGGGGTGCCTCGGCAACCCCTGGCTATTCGAGGAGCTGGTGGGCGGGCGAGAGGCCGAGCCCACCTCCGCGGAGGTGCTGGCGGAGCTCGACTGGGTGATCGCTCGCGCCGTCGAGCACCTCGGGGCCGGACGCGCCCCGCGCTACCTGCGCAAGTTCTACCCCTGGTACCTCCCCCGTCTCGGCCTCGACCGGGCGCGGCTTGCGGATCTGCAGGCCTCATTGCAGGCAAGCGACACCATCGCTGAGGTTCGGGAGCTGTTGGTTCGGGGAGCGCCCGGCGCCTGGGTACGACCAGCTCCCGCCCCGTCCCCGCTCCTGCCATTGGGCCCGCCGTCGCATCCCACGGCGGCGCTCCTGGCGTGAGCCCGCCGGCTAGGCCTGCGAGATATTTCCCGGGTTGGGTGGGGCCCGCGACGCCTCGCTATACTGCTGCGCTCGCTGCGGCCCGCCGGCCCAGGATGGGCTTCCCGACCGCCCGGTCGGGCCCCGTCGATCCGGCGGGTTTCGTTCGTAAATCGACTCACCCACCCCCGCGGAATCGAATCCCGCCCGCCCACATGCCGAAGGACGTCATCCTCACCCCCGAAGGTCTGGAGAAGCTCAAGGATGAGCTTGAGCTGCTCTCCACCGCGCGTCGCCGCGAGGTGGCCGAGCGCATCAAGGAGGCCCGCGAGTTCGGAGACATCTCGGAGAACTCCGAGTACGACGACGCCAAGAACGAGCAGGCGATGCTCGAGAGCAAGATCGCCCAGCTCCAGGAGAAGCTGCGGATGGCCACGGTGATCGACTCCAAGGAGCTCTCCACCGATGTCGTGCAGGTCGGCTCGGTGGTGCACGTCAAAGACGAAAAGACCGGCAAGTCCGTGAAATACACGATCGTGGGCTCCGCCGAGGCCAACCCCGAGGAGAGCAAGCTCTCCAACGAGTCCCCCGTGGGGCGCTCGCTGCTCGGCCACAAGCGGGGCGACACCGTCGCCGTCCAGGTCCCGCGGGGGCCCGCGCGCAAGCTCAAGATCACCAAGATCGACGTCGGCCTCAAGTAGCCTCCCCGCATGGGTGCGAGCGAGGAGCCCGAGGAGGGCCGCAGGCACGGCCTGCCCGAGCTGATCGCCGAGCGGCGCGCCAAGCTCGAGAAGCTGCGTGCGGCGAGCGCAGAGCGGCAGGACCGGGACTCGGGCGAGGACGCCGACGGGACCCGGGAGAGCGACGACGCGCAGGCCGACCGGGGCGAGCAGTCCGAGCGGGCCGGGGACGGCGATTTTCCCTACTCCTTCCCCGACGCCGAGCCAATCGCTCTGGTGCGCGGCGGCTACGAGCACCTGGAGGTGGGCGAGGAGACCGAGGAGGTCCACCGTGTCGCGGGGCGCATCGCCGGCAAACGCGGGGGCGGCCGCGCCTCCTTCCTGGATCTCGTGGACCGCACCGGCAAGATCCAGTTGCACGCCCGCCTGGACGTGCTCGGCGAGGAGTCCTTCGCGCGCCTGCGGCTGCTCGACCTCGGCGACCTCCTCGGCGTCGAGGGCGCCGTGCTGCGCAGCCGCCACGGCGAGCTGACGCTGCGAGTCGATCGCCTCCAGATGCTCGCCAAGGCGCTGCGCCCCCCGCCCGACAAGCACCACGGCCTCAGCGACGTCGAGACCCGCCACCGCCGCCGCGAGCTCGACCTGATCTCAAGCGAGGAGGCCCGCGGGCTGTTCGCGGACCGCGCACGCATCATCTCCGCGATCCGCGCCTATCTCGACGGGGAGGGCTTCATCGAGGTCGAGACCCCCGTGCTCCAGCCGATCTACGGGGGTGCGCTGGCGCGCCCCTTCGAGACCCACCACAACGCCCTGGACTGCAAGCTCTACCTGCGGATCGCGACCGAGCTCTATCTCAAGCGCCTGCTGGTCGGAGGCCTCGAGCGCGTCTACGAGCTCGGCAAGGACTTCCGCAACGAGGGCGTCTCGGCCAAGCACAACCCGGAGTTCACGATGGTCGAGTGGTACGAGGCCTACGCCGACTACAACGACGAGGCCCAGCGTCTGGAAGAGCTCGTCCGCCGGGCGGCCGGCGCGATCGACTACGCCGGCGAGCTCGACCTCTCCCCGCCGTGGGCGCGCGTGTCGTTCACCGAGGCGATCGAGCGAGCGACCGGCATCGACGTCATGGCACATCAGCAGGCGCGGGAGCTGGCGGCGGCGATCGAGCAGTGCGGCCTGGAGGTGCCCACCAACGATCTCATCTGGCCCCAGCTCGCCGACGATCTGTTCTCCAAGCACGTCGAGCCCACGCTTCGCGCTCCGACGTTCGTGCTCGACTACCCAATCGAGATCTCGCCATTGGCGCGCGAGCACCGCAGCAAGCAGGGCCTGGTCGAGCGTTGGGAGGCGTTCGCCGGGGGCATGGAGATAGCCAACGCCTTCAGCGAGCTGATCGACCCGGACGTCCAGCGTGAGCGCTTCAGCAAACAGGATCGCCTCGAGACTCTCGGCGCGAGCGAGACGATGCCATATGACGAGCCGTTCATCGAAGCGCTCGAGCAGGGGATGCCCCCGGCGGGCGGCGTCGGGCTCGGCATCGACCGGCTCGTGATGCTCCTCACCGGCAGCGATTCGATCCGCGAGGTCGTGCTGTTCCCGGCGATGCGCTCGTAGTGGCGCCCGATCCGCCCCGCGCGCCGTGGCGAGGCATCCGTAGAGACTGCGGAGCGCCGGTTCGGCACTCACTCGTGAAGGTTTGCCGACGGTTCCAGGTGGAGTGCCGGGGGGCCCGTTGGTAGACTGTCCTATGGCGGCGATGGGACTCGGAGGCTTATCTTTCTCGCGGATTGCGACGAAGAGGGTGATGGAGGGTCCGCCCACCCGGGATCCACCACCTCAGGGATCACCGTCCCGCTGACCAGCACCTAGACCGGAGGGTCGTACACGATGTTCGAGCGATTCACAGAACGGGCCCGCCAGGTCGTCGTTCTCGCCCAGGAAGAGGCGCGGACGCTCAAGCACAACTACATCGGCACCGAGCACATTCTGCTCGGGCTGCTGCGCGAGGAGGAGGGTCTCGCGGCCCGGGTCCTCGAGAGCCTCGACATCACCGTGGAGCGCGTGCGCGCCCAGGTCGTGCGCATCGTGGGCTCCGGCGAGGAGGTCACCTCCGGGCAGATCCCCTTCACGCCCCGCGCCAAGAAGGTGCTGGAGCTCGCGCTGCGCGAGGCGCTCTCCCTGGGGCACAACTACATCGGCACCGAGCACATCCTGCTCGGGCTGGTGCGCGAGAACGAGGGCGTCGCCGCCCGCATCCTGCTCGACTTCGACGCCGACTCGGAGAAGATCCGCAACGAGGTCATCCGCATGCTCTCCGGCCCCTCCGGGCGCCGCCAGGGGCAAGGCGCGGGAGCGCCCGGCGCCGGCCCCGGCACGGGCGGCCCCGCGGAAGGCAAGAAGTCCTCGAAGCTGCTCGACCAGTTTGGGCGCAACCTGACCAAGCTGGCCGCCGAAGGCAAGCTCGACCCCTGCGTGGGGCGCGAGACGGAGATCGAGCGGATCATGCAGATCCTCTCGCGGCGCACCAAGAACAACCCTGTGCTGATCGGCGAGCCCGGCGTCGGCAAGACCGCCGTGGTGGAGGGCCTCGCGCAGCGGATCACCAACGCCGACGTGCCCGAGCTGCTCAAGAACAAGCAGATCTACACCCTCGACCTCGCCGCGCTGGTCGCGGGCTCCAAGTACCGCGGGGAGTTCGAGGAGCGCCTGAAGAAGGTGATGAAGGAGATCACCCAGCGCGGGGACATCATCCTGTTCATCGACGAGCTCCACAACCTCGTCGGCGCGGGCGCCGCCGAGGGCGCGATCGACGCCGCCTCGATCCTCAAGCCCGCCCTGGCTCGCGGGGAGCTGCAGACGATCGGTGCGACCACCCTGGACGAGTACCGCAAGTACCTGGAGCGCGACTCCGCCCTGGAGCGCCGCTTCCAGCAGATCCGCGTGGAGGAGCCCTCGATCGATCAGACCGTCGAGATCCTGCGGGGCCTGCGCGACCGCTACGAGGCTCACCACAAGGTGCAGATCACCGACGACGCGCTGCGCGGCGCGGCCGAACTGGCGGACCGCTACATCTCCGACCGCTTCCTCCCCGACAAGGCGATCGACCTGATCGACGAGGCGGCCTCGCGGATGCGCATCAAGTCGATGACCTCCCCCCCGCCAACCGCGAGCTCGAGGAGCAGATCGAGACCACGCGGCGCGAGAAGGAGGCCGCGATCGAGGCCCAGGAGTTCGAGAAGGCCGCGGCGCTGCGCGACCAGGAGCGCAAGCTCACCCACCGCAAGCGCGAGCTCGAGGAAGAGTGGGAAGCCGGGGAGTCCGGCGAGCGCCCGGCGATCGGCGAGGAGGAGATCGCCGAAATCGTCTCCATGTGGACCGGCATCCCCGTGTTCAAGCTGACCGAGGCCGAGACCCAGAAGCTGATGCGCATGGAGGAGGAACTGCACAAGCGCGTGATCGGCCAGCACCCCGCGATCGAGGTCATCTCCAAGGCGATCCGCCGCTCGCGCGCGGGCCTCAAGGACCCCAAGCGCCCCACCGGCTCGTTCATCTTCCTGGGCCCCTCCGGTGTGGGCAAGACCGAGCTGGCGCGCACGCTCGCGGAGTTCCTCTTCGGCGACGAGGACGCGATGGTGAGAATCGACATGTCCGAGTACATGGAGAAGCACGCCGTCTCCCGCCTCGTCGGCTCGCCCCCCGGCTACATCGGCTACGACGAGGGCGGACAGCTCACCGAGGCGGTGCGCCGCAAGCCCTACTGCGTGCTGCTGCTCGACGAGATCGAGAAGGCCCACCCCGACGTCTTCAACATCCTGCTGCAGATCCTCGAGGACGGTCGCCTCACCGACGCGCAGGGGCGCACCGTGGACTTCCGCCACGCGATCGTGATCATGACCTCCAACATCGGCGCCGCGGAGATCGCGCGCAACACGCCGCTGGGCTTCGCGGTCTCCGACGACGAGACGGGGATCACCTACGACGACATGAAGAACCGCATCATGGGCGAGCTCAAGAAGGTGTTCCGCCCGGAGTTCCTCAACCGCATCGACGATGTGATCGTCTTCCACAAGCTCGGCAAGGACGAAATCAAGCAGATCGTCGAGCTCCTGCTGCTGCGGATCCGCGAGTCGATGGCCGAACGCGAGCTGCAGCTGGAGCTGACCGACCCCGCCAAGGAACTGCTCGTCGAGAAGGGCTGGGATCCCGCGATGGGCGCCCGTCCGCTGCGCCGCGCGATCCAGCGCTACATCGAGGACCCCCTCGCGGACTTCGTGCTGCGCGAGCAGGTCACCCCCGGGGCCACCGTCGTGGTCAACCCCGCCGCCGAGGACGAGGAGGGCGAGGTGCGCCTCACGATCGTCCAGCCCAAGAAGCAGAAGACCCCCGTCGCCGTCGGCGCCGAAGGCGCCGCGGGCGAGCTGCCCGCCGGCGAGGACCTCTCCGAGGGGGATGGCGACGGCGGGGTGCCGCACGTCGACGAGCCCGACGGGGCGTCGGACGCGGAGTAGGAATAGAGGGTGGCGCAGTCGGCCGAAGGCCGGCTGGCCGGAACGGGGACCGATTAGGGAGACACTCGCTCCGCTCGCATCCCCGAATCGGCCAGCGCCGAAGGCGAGTGTCTCCCGGCTCCGGTCGAGCCCCTCTTCCTCGGTTTAGCCGTCCCCGCCGCGCCGTAATCTGCGAGGATGCCTCGCGGCCCCTCGCTCCACGTCTGCTCTGAGTGTGGCTTCTCCTCGGCCCAGTGGCACGGGCAGTGCCCTGGCTGCGAGGCATGGAACACGCTTGTGGAGGAGCGCGCTCCAGTGGGGCCCGCGGCAGGTGGGCGTGGTGCGCGCACCGGCGGGAGAGGCGGCCGCGGTGGGAGGAGTCGCTCCGGCGGAGGGCCGACGGTCCCGCCGCGTCCACTCGCGGAGGTCGGCGCGGCGCCCGTGACGCGCCTGCCCACGGGCATCGCGGAGCTCGACCGGGTGCTCGGCGGGGGGCTCGTGCCCGGCTCGCTGGTGCTGCTCGGCGGGGCGCCGGGGATCGGCAAGTCGACGCTCACCAACATGGTGCTCGGGCACCTCGCGGGGCTTGGCCGGCGCACGCTGTACATCAGCGCCGAGGAGTCCCCCGAGCAGGTGCGACTGCGCGCGGAGCGTCTGGGCCCCGGAGCGCTGGCGGTGCCGATCGTGGCGGAGACCGAACTCGATGCAGTGCTCGACGTGCTGGCCTCGCACGCTCCGGAGGCGTGCGTGATCGACTCTGTGCAGACCCTCCACGCGGGTGAGCTCTCCGGCGCGCCCGGCTCGGTGGGCCAGGTGCGCGAGGTGGCGGTGCGCGTGATGGGCCTCGCCAAGGCGCGCGGCATCGCGACGATCCTCGTGGGGCACGTCACCAAGGACGGCGCGCTCGCGGGTCCGCGGGTGCTCGAGCACCTCGTGGACTGCGTGCTCCAGTTCGAAGGCGAGCGCGAGCGCCCCTACCGCGAGCTGCGCGCGCTGAAGAACCGCTTCGGCTCCACCAACGAGGCGGGGCTGTTCGAGATGCGCCAGAGCGGCCTGGTGGAGGTCCTGGACGCCTCGGCGCGTTTCGTCGCCCAGGCCACGCGCGCTCCGGGGAGTGTGATGCTGGCCGCGATGGAGGGATCGCGGCCGCTGCTCGTGGAGGTCCAGGCGCTGGTGGCGCCCTCCGAGCTCGAGCAGCCCCGGCGGGTGGCCTCGGGCCTCGACCGCAACCGCCTGGCGCTCGTGCTCGCGATCCTCGCCCGCCACGGCCGCGTGGGTACTGGTGGGGCGGACGTGTTCGTCAACGTGGTCGGCGGGGTGCGCGTGGACGAGCCCGGGGTCGACCTCGCGGTTGCCCTCGCGGTCGCCGGCGCCAGCCGCGGAGTGGCGCTGCTGGGAACCCCCCGGGCATGCTTCGGCGAGCTCGGCCTCACAGGGGAGCTGCGCTGGGTGGGGCACCCCGAGCGCCGCCTTCAGGAGGCCGCCAGGCACGGGCTGAGCGAGGTCGTGGCGCCCACCGGCAGCGGGCCGGGGGCGCGCGAGGTGCACACTCTCGCGGAGGCTCTGGCGGAAGTGCTGCCGCGCCAGCAGCGCAGACCAGCCAGGGTCGCGGCGTAGCTAAAAAATGACCCAAAATCGCGCCTCGAGCGCCGGGAGCCGCATGGGGAAGCGCTAAAAGGAGCCTAAATGCCGTAAAATGCCCACTCGTGGCTCCACGATCCGGCGAAGATTTCGATAACGAAGCTCGCCCGGAGCCTGGATTGATGAAGGCGCTGGAGATGGTCGCTCCGGGCACGGCGGTGCGGGAGGGGATGGAGAACATCCTGAACGCCCGCACCGGAGGGCTGATCGTGATCGGCGATCCCGAGGAGCTGAGCTTCCTGTTCTCCGGGGGGATCAAGCTCGACATCGACTACTCCCCCGCTCTCCTCTACCAGGTGGCGAAGATGGACGGCGCGATCATCCTCAACGCCAACGCCACCAAGATCGCGCTGGCCAACGTCCAGCTGATGCCCGATCCCACGATCCTCACGCTCGAGACCGGCACCCGCCACCGCACCGCGGAGCGCATCTCCAAGCAGACCGAGGCGCTCGTGATCGCGATCTCCCAGCGCCGCGAGGTGGTCTCGCTGTACGTGGGTGGAACCAAGTGCATCCTCCAGGACATCCCCGTGGTGCTGGCCAAGGCCAACCAGGCGCTCGCGACCCTCGAGAAGTACCGCACCCGTCTCGACCAGGTGTCCACACGGCTGACCGCGCTGGAGTTCGAGGGCGGGGTCACGCTGCACGACGTCCTCACCGTGCTCCAGCGCTCGGAGCTCGTGACGCGGATGGCGGTGGAGATCGAGCGCTACATCGTCGAGCTCGGCACCGAGGGGCGCCTGATCGAGATGCAGCTCGAGGAGACGATGGTGGGCACCGCCTCCGAAAAGGCGGCGCTCGCGCAGGACTACCTGGCGGCCTACTCCGACGAGGCGTTCGCCTCGGCGCTCGAGGAGATCGGCCGGCTCGGCCACCAGGACCTGCTCGACTTTGGCCGCCTCGCGGAGCTGCTCGGGTACGACCGCAAGCTCAACACGCTCGACTACCACGTCTCGCCGCGCGGCTACCGCATCCTGGGGCGCATCCCCAGGCTGCCGCGACTGGTGGTGGCGGAGATCATCAAGGAGTTCGGCGGCCTCGACGAGCTGCTGGCGGCCACCGACGCGGAGCTCGAGGCGATCGAGGGAGTCGGGGAGATACGTGCGAAGGACATCCGCGAGGGCCTTCGCCGCCTGCAGGAGATCAACCTCGTGGACCGTTATCTGCAGCTCTGAAGACTTGCAGCCCGAAGCGAGAGCCGAGGTCATCCGGCCGGCTCCATCACAAAGGAGGACAATCATTCCCATTCCCCAGGCAATCGAAGCGGAGTTGATCGAGGACCTCGAGGTCGTCACCGAAGTCGAGTGCATCGAGTTCGAGTTGGGGGACCACGTGGTCTACCCCCATCACGGTGCGGGCAAGGTCCTCAAGAAGGAGGATATGGAGGTGCTGGGCGAATGTCGCGAGTACCTCACGATCAAGATCCTCCACAACGACATGACGGTCAAGGTCCCCACCGAGAACGCCGGCATCGCCGGTCTGCGCAGGGTGATCGACGAGGAGACCGTCAAGAAGGTGCTGGACGTGCTCCAGGACGAAGTATCGGACATGCCCAAGAACTGGAACCGCCGGTTCAAGCATAACCGTGACAAGATCAAGACCGGCGACATCTACGAGCTCGCCGAGGTGGTGCGCAACCTTGCGCTGCGCGAGAGCGAAAAGGGGCTCTCCACGGGGGAGAAGCAGATGTTCACCCGCGCCAAGAAGATCCTCGCCTCGGAGTTGATGTATGCGCTCGACAAGGACGAGGACGAGGCCGAAGGCTACCTCGACGAGCTGCTCGCGAACTCTGCCTCAAGCAAGCTGGCGATGGCCAAGTAGCGGGACTCTCGCGCACGCGGCAGTTGACCCCTGCCGCGTGCGCGACAGTGTTCCCCCAGTGCCCCCCTCGCCGTGACCGTCGCCCTGATCCTCGCCGCGGGCCGGGGCGAGCGCCTGGGGGCCGGCCGGCCCAAGGCGCTCGCCGAGCTCGCCGGCCGGCCACTGTTGCAGTGGAGCGTGGACGTCCTGAGCTCCGTCCCCGCGATCGAGCGGATCGTGGTGGCGCTGCCGCCGGATGTGGCGCTGCCCCCCGGTGTGTCGGCGCCCGCGGGCACGATCGGGGTCGCGGGGGGCGCGGTGCGCTCCGAGTCGGTGCGTTTTGCGTTGGCCGCGGCCGGTCCGGGCGATCCGGTGCTGGTGCACGACGCCGCACGCCCCCTGCTCACGCGGGAGCTCGCCGAGCGGGTGATCGCGGCGGCGCTCGAGGAGGGGGTGGACGGGGCGATCGCGGCTGCCCCTGTGACCGACACCGTCAAGCGGGTCGGTGAGGGGCACGCGGTGCTCGAGACGCTGGAGCGATCGGGCCTCTGGGCCGTGCAGACCCCACAGGTCTTCCGCCGCGGCGCCCTGGAACGCGCTCTGGACGTTCCCGAGGAGGTGCTGGCGCGGGCGACCGACGATGCGTGGCTTGTGGAGCGCATGGGGGGGAGGGTGCTCGTGGTGGAGGCGCCCCGCGAGAACCTCAAGGTGACCACCCCGCTCGACTTCGCACTGGCCGAGCTGCTCGCCGCTCGCGGCGCCTGAGGCGTCGGTCGAGTCCGACTCCGCCGCCGGCTTCCTGCTTGAATCGCCCCTGGGGTGGCGCAGCCGGCCGACCCAGCCCCCTGGGCTGTGTGCTCCCGGCAAGCCACGCCCCTCGATCTTCGATCATATGCTCACCGACTACCACCTCCACCTCCGCCCCGACCGGCTCGATGCGACCGCGGCCGAGTACTTCACCACCGCCAACGTGGAGCGCTACCGCGAGGTCGCCGCTGAGCGCGGGATCGCCGAGCTGGGGGTCTCCGAGCACATCCACCGCTTCCGCCAGGCGCTCGAGGTGTGGCAGCACCCGTTCTGGCGGGAGCACGCGCTCGACGAGCTCGAGGAGTACTGCGGCTTCGTGCGTGAGCGGACCGACCTGAAGCTGGGGATCGAGGCCGACTTCATCCCCGGGAGCGAGGACCGGATGGCCAATCTGCTGGAGGCGCACGACTTCGACTACGTGGTCGGCTCGGTGCACTTCCTGCGCGAGGAGGCGCTCGACATGGAGGAGTACGACGTGTGGGGCACCACGCGCAGCGCGGAGGAGATCTGGCGGCGCTACTTCCAGACCCTGGGGGAGGCGGCGCGCAGCGGTCTGTTCGACATCCTCGCCCACCCCGATCTGGTGAAGGTGTGGGGCCCGGATCGCCCGCGCCCGGAGGGGGACCTGCGCCGCTACTACGAGCTCGCGATCGAGGGCATCGCGGAGTCGGGGATCGCGGTGGAGGTCTCCACCGCGGGCCTGCGCAAGCGCGCGCGGGAGATCTACCCGGCGCCAGCCTTCCTCCAGATGTGCCTGGAGGCCGGCGCCCCGGTGGCGCTCTCAAGCGACGCCCACCGCCCGCGGGACGTGGGCGCGGACTACGAGCAGGCGCTCGATTTGCTGGAGCGCCTCGGCGTGGGCGAGCTGTGCCTGTTCGAGCGCCGCGCCCGGCGCCTGGAGCCGATCGGAGCGGGCGTGCGATGAGGTGCGGAGCGGGGCGTGCAATGAGGTTCGGAGCGCGCGTGCGATGAGCCTCAGCGGGGTCGGTTACGACTGCCACCGCTTCGCTGCCGGCCGGCGGTTGATCCTGGGGGGCGTGGAGATCCCCCACGAGCGCGGTCTGGAGGGCCACTCGGACGCGGACGTGCTCACCCATGCGGTGATCGACGCGCTGCTCGGAGCCGCCGGTCTGGGGGACGTCGGCGAGCACTTCCCCGACACCGAGGAGCGCTACCGCGACGCGGACTCGATGGTGCTCCTGGAGACAGTCCTCACGACCGTGATCGCGGCGGGCCTCGAAGTGGTGAACGTCGACTGCACCGTGGTGATGGAGGCCCCCAAGCTCGCTCCCCACCGGCAGGCGATGCGCGAGCGTCTGGCCCGGGCGTTGGGTCTGGCGCCTACGCGCGTCAACGTGAAGGCCACCACGGGAGAGGGCATGGGCTTCGTCGGGCGGGGCGAGGGCGTCGCGGCGCTGGCCATCGCCAGCTTGCGCACTCGCTGAGGCCGGCGGGGAGTCGCAGGGCCGACACCCGTTGCGGCTCAGCTAGGGTTGGCGCGTCATGCGCCAGATCCGCCTCCACGACACCCGCGCCGGCGAGGTGCTGCCGCTGCGCCCGCGCGACCCCGGCCGCGTGGGCATCTACGCATGTGGCCCCACCGTTTACAGCCGTATCCACATCGGCAACGCCCGTCCGTTTGTGATCTTCAGCTTGCTGGCGCGCTTCCTGGCGCATGAGGGACACGACGTGAAGCTCGTGGTGAACATCACCGACGTCAACGACAAGATCTACGACGCGGCTCGCCACGCCGGCGTGCCGAGCGAGCAGCTCGCGCGGGAGATGACGGCCGCGTACATCGCCGACACCGACGCTCTGGAGCTGAGTCGCCCGACCGAGGAGCCCTTGGCCTCTGAGACCATGGGCCCGATCGTCGCCTACATCGAGGCCCTGATCGAGCGGGGCCACGCCTACGAGAGCGGCGGGGACGTGTTCTTTCGCGTGCGCTCCGATCCTGCCTACGGCTCGCTCTCCCACCGCCGCCTGGAGGACATGGAATTGGAGCCCCACCCACCCGAGCCCGTGGAGGGGTCGGACCGCAAGCAGGACCCGCTCGACTTCGCCTTGTGGAAGGCACACAAGGAGGGCGAGGACACCTTCTGGCCATCGCCCTGGGGTCCGGGACGGCCGGGCTGGCATATCGAGTGCTCGGCGATGGCAGAGAGTCGCCTGGGTGTCGGCTTCGACATCCACGGGGGTGGCTCGGATCTGCTGTTCCCCCACCACGAGAACGAGGCCGCCCAGACTCGCGCTGCCCGTGGCAGGGAGTTGGCGCGGATCTGGATGCACAACGGCATGATCCAGTTCACCGGCGAGAAGATGGCCAAGTCGGTCGGCAACATCGCCCCGCTGCACGAAGTCGTGGAACGGTATGGACGCGACGCTGTCGTCATGTACCTGATCTCCGGGCACTACCGTCAGCCGCTGGCGTTCTCAGAGGCGGCGCTCGAGCAGGCGACGGCCAACGTCAGCCGCATTCGAGAGGCGGCGCGCCGGCTCTCCTCGGGCAGCACGGACAGTGCTCTCGATGAGCTGCGCGACCGCTTCTTCGAGGCGCTGGCCAACGATTTCAACACCCCCGAAGCGCTTGCCCACCTCAACGAATGGATTCGCGAGGCGACCCACCCCGCGATCGAGACCAAAGGCGACGCCCACCTGCGCGAGATGCTCGGTGTCTTGGGGCTGGAGAGCCTGATGACCGCACCTGCCGACGCGCCAGCCGCCGTGCGGGAGTTGGCCAGTCGGCGCGAGCAGGCGCGGGAGGGACGGGACTTCGCGGCCGCCGACCGCCTGCGCGAGGAGATCGCCGCCGCCGGCTGGGAGGTCCGCGACGGGCCGGCCGGGTTCGAGCTGCTGCCGCGGTGATCCTCTACGGCCGCAACCCCGTGCGGGAGGCGCTGCGGGGGCGCCGTGCGCGGACCGTGGGGCGTGTGTGGGTCGCGGGGGGCGCAGCCCGCGAGCCGTGGCTCGAGGGGGTGGCGGTGCGTACGGTCTCGGCGGAGGAGATCGAGGGGCGCTGCGGCTCCAGCGCCCACCAGGGCATCTGTGCGGAGGCTGGCGGCTACCCCTACGTCTCCGCCGATGAGCTGCTCGACGTGAGCGAGCAAGAGGGGCCCGTCTCATCGGCTGAGAACCGCCTGCGCCACCCTCCCGACGACCCTCTGATCGTGGCGCTCGACCAGGTGCAGGACCCCCAGAACCTCGGCTCGATCTGCCGCACCGCGGAGTGCGCGGGGGTGACGGGGGTTGTGATCCCCGAACGGCGCGCCACCGAGGTCACGCCCGCGGTCTGCAAGGCCTCCGCGGGAGCAGTCGAGCACCTGCGGATCGCGCGGGTCCGCAACCTCGCCGACTTCCTCGGCGAGGTCCAGAAGGCGGGGTGCTGGAGCTATGGGGCAAGCGCGGAGGCCACGGTGTCCTACGACCGGCCCGACTACCGCGGGGGAGTGGTGCTGGTGCTCGGCAGCGAGGGCCGCGGCCTGCGCCCACGGGTGGCGGGGGCATGCGACGAGCTGATCGCGCTGCCGCTACTGGGGCGGATCGAGTCGCTCGGGGTGAGCGCGGCGGCGGCGGCGGTCCTGTACGAGATCTTGCAAAGTCGCAGCCGAGCCCTTGACAACGCTCCATAACTGTGCGAACCTCCTCGCGTTCTAACGCTGAACCTAAGCTTGACCCATAGTAGGTAGTCATTCCATAGCTGTTGGCGCCGGGGGAGGAGTGCGCCACTGAGCGATCCGGGCTGTCTTGGCCCGAGAAAGGACTTGCTCGTGGCACGTATCTTCAGTAACCCTCAATCTGAGGTCAAGGTCGATGATGGCTTTCTGATTGCCCTGGCCAAGCAGGGGGATCGCACGGCATACGACCGCCTCGTTCGTCGCTACCACGGCTTCGTGCGCCTGAAGGCCTCCTCCTACTTCCTCGCCGGGGGGGACTCCGACGACCTCATCCAGGAGGGCCTTGTCGGCCTCTACAAGGCGATCCGCGACTTTCGCACCGACCGCGAGTCGAGCTTCCGCAACTTCGCCGAGCTCTGCATCACCCGTCAGATCATCACCGCGGTGAAGACCGCGACGCGCAATAAGCACACCCCGCTGAACCAGTACGTCTCCTTCTCCTCCGCCCCCACCGCGGGCGGGGAGGACGTCCCCACGCTCGACCAGGTGCTCCCCGGTCCCTCGGTGAACGACCCCGCCAACCAGGTGATCTCCTCCGAGGAGCTGCGCTCGCTGGTGGGCTGCCTCTCAACGGCCCTCTCGGAGCTCGAGAGCCGCGTGCTCTCGCTCTACCTGGACGGCTGCTCCTACGAGCAGGTGGGCGAGCGCCTCTTCTGCGACACCAAGACTGTGGACAACGCCCTGCAGCGGGTCAAGCGCAAGGTGGGCGCACACCTGCAGGCTCGGGCGGTCGTGGCGTAACGACCGAGGCCCCCCCGGCGGCGGGCGACCGGTGATGGATCGCCGCGTGAAGTTTGCGCCGCAGCTGTGTCTTAGAGACATCCGCAGGGATTTGGACCAAGCGGAAGCGCGAGCAATCCGCTCCCGGACACTGTCGATGGCGCTCCATTCTTCCGTTGGCAGAGCCGGGTCTCGCGCAAAAAGCGCCCCTCCCCACGGGGCGGGACGAGTTCTCGGGGCGGCCCATCCTGGCGGGTCGCCCCGAGCCGTCCCTGCATATTTTTGTCCACCCGCGTGAGCTCCGATCGCGGTTCGTGTCTAGAGTGTCGTAGGGATATTTGGGCGCTGACCGCCGCCGGGGTCGCTCGGGCCTTGGGAGCTGCCAAGGCGCCCATGGTCTGCCATGAGTCCAGGAATCCCAACCCGCCTGCTGGCGACTCTGACGGATGAGCGGCTGCTCACCCTGGTCGGCCAGGGTCACGAGCGCGCGTTCGAGGTCCTGGTGCACCGCTATCGCAAACCGCTGCTGGTCTACTGCCGGCGTCTCTCACTACCGGAGGCCCGCGCCGAGGATGTCGTCCAGCTCGCCCTGCTCAAGACGTGGATCGCGGTGGGGGAGGGGGTCGAGGTCCGCGATCTCAAAGCGTGGCTGTACCGGGTGGTGCACAACACCGCGGTCAACTCCCTGCGCGACGCCGCCCGCGATGGTGAGCCGCTCACGGATCTCGCGCTGGGATCGGGATCCCATCCACCCCTCAAGGAGCCGCAGCTAGATCAGGGGCTGGCGGTGCGCGAGGCGCTCGCCGAGGTCGCCGCGCTGCCCGAGATGCAGCGGGAGGTCATCGTTCGCACTGCCGTGGCGGGGCATAGCCACGAGCAGGTCGCGAGCGATCTCGGCATCAGCGATGGCGCCGTGCGGGGTCTGCTCTACAGAGCACGCGCGACGCTGCGCACCGCGATCACCGCGCTCATCCCGCCGCCGCTGTTTGCTTGGCTGGCCGGACGCTCCGACCAGGGCGCTCCCGCGCCCGAACGGATCACGGAACTAGCCGGCGGCGGTGGAGCCGCAGGGCTCGGTGGGTTGCTGCTCAAGGGAGGTGGTGTGGTGGCGCTCACCGCCGGCACCGTGATCACCGGCGCCGCGGTGGTCCACATCGGAGGCTCCCACCACCATCCCCCGCGGCCCAAGCTCATCGCCGCGGCGGCTTCCGCGTCCACGCGCGGTCCCGGCAGCGGGAGCCTCCTCGCGACGCAGGCCAGCTCGGGGGATCGGTATCTCAGGACCCCGGCTCACGGATCGCGCTCGCACCATGGCGCTCGCGCGGGCGGCGCGCGCGGTGGGGCCCCCGGCGCGGGGATCCATGCCTCCGCTGGGGGCGGCTCCGCCAAGAGTCCTGTCCTCGCCCCCGCCGGTGGCCGCGCCCCGCGCTCCACGACGCAGACACCGGGCGGGGCGCAGGGAGGTGCGCCCGGGACTGTGCGGATCGTTCAGAGCGCGCCCCCGCCCAGCGGCTCGGCTCCGGGATCGAGTCAGACCGCGGGATCGCCCCAGGGCGGAGAATCGGCCACCGGTTCGGGCGGTCCTGTAGGCTCGGCCGCCGGGAGTGGCACCGGGTCGGGCGGCTCCTCTGGGCAGGGCTCGGCCGAAGGGTCCGGCGGCGCCTCCCCCGGCGGCGAATCGTCCGGTGGGGGGTCCGGCTCGAGCGGCAAGGAAGGCTCTGGCAGCCAGGGCTCCTCGGGCGGGTCCTCCGGGTCGAGCGGACCCGGTGAATCGAGTGGATCGAGTGGGTCAGGCGGATCGAGCGGCTCGGAATCCTCGAGTGGCTCGGAATCCTCGGGTGGCTCCAGCGGCGAACAGTCCGGTTCGCTGGTTGGGACGGTGGTGCACGAAGTCGGAGGCATCCTCGAACACCTGCTGCACTGACGCCCCGGCCGCGTCGCTAGAGCCGACGGCCGGGATCGAACCGGCGACCCCCGGTTTACAAAACCGGTGCTCTGCCAGCTGAGCTACGTCGGCTTGGCGGTCGTATCGTACCGCCGCGTTTGCATGCCGTCGTCCTAAGATGCCCTGAAACAGAGACCGTGTCCGCAGAGACGACCACGCGTTGCTCCTGCTGGCAGGTGGGCTCGAGGGTGGTGCGTCCCGGCGGGCGGTTGGTGTCTCACCCATGTTCGGCGCCTCCCTGCCTGGTGGTTGCCGACATCACGGCCCGACTCAGCCGGCTGCCGCGAAGTGCTCGGGACGTGCGTGACCGTTGCTGGAGACCAGGTGGGAGTAGTCCGGTGGGTCCACACGGTCGTCCGCGTTCAGGCGCCGCTCCAGCTCACCCAGGAGCACTCCGAACAGCAGGTGGCGCCACGTGGCCTGCGCCAGCGCTCTGGGGTTGGCGAATGACGCGGGCAGCTCCCCGCGGGCCGGGTGCAGACGCTCGGTGAGCGCCACCAGCGGCCACGTGGCGAAGTTCTCCGCGATCCCCGCAGCCGGGCCCCGCGCCCACGAGGGCAGGGGCATGCGGGGGGCCGCGTTGGCGTACACCGCCCCGAACAGCGCCCCGTTCTGCACGTGTGCGACCCATCCCGCCACCGGCCACCACCGCCCCCTGGTGATCGCCTTGCCGAGCAGCTCCACGTCGTCGAGCTCCGCGCCGAACGCGCGCTTGTCCAGCGGCATCTGCGCCGCCCACACGCTCGCCGCCAGCGCGCCCGCGAGTGCTCCCCGTATCGTCTTGGCACGGTCGATCGGCATCGTGGTCCAACTGTAACGGCCTGCGCGCTGGCGGGTATCCAGGATGTGGGCAGCAACAGTCAGCGTGATCGCCTTCCCCGCCTCGTTCACCCCAGGGGATTGGGGGATCTGGCGAGGCTGGGGCGTGATCCCGGCCTCGCCCAGCAGTCGGGATCGGGGGCTCCCGCGAGCCCCGCACCTCACCGGCCGGAGCGCCTGGAGCGCTTTCGCAGGCGGGCCCTCGTGCGCGGGGTGAACCCGGTCCTCTACTGGGCCGTGCGGATCGTCCTGCTGCCCAGCTTCCTCATCTACCTCCGCCTGGTGCGCATCGGCTCCGAGCACCTCCCGCGCTCCGGGCCCCTGCTGCTGGCCGCCAACCACCGCAGCTTCCTCGACCCCTTCGTGATCGGGTCGCTCACGCGCCGCCCCGTGTACTACGTGGCCAAGCGGGAGCTCTTCCGCAAACCCTGGCAGGCATGGCTGCTGAGCTCGCTGGGCGCCTTCCCGATCGACCGCGGCCGCGGCGACGAGGACGCGATCGCCACCGCCCGCGAGATCCTCGCGCGGGGGGACTGCGTGGTGATCTTCCCCGAGGGCACCCGCGTGCGTTCCGGTCCCCTCGGCGCTCCCCGGCGGGGCCTCGGGCGCCTCGCCCTGGAAACCGGCGCGCCCGTCGTGCCGATCGCGGTGATCGGCACCGAGGAGGTGCGCCGCGGCTGGCGGGTGCGCCCCCGCAGGGTGCGCATTCGCTGTGGGGGCCCACTGCGCTTCGCGAGCGATCGGCGCCCCACTCCCGAGCTCAGCGCCGCCGTGACCGAGCGCGTCTGGGCGCGGGTCAGCCTGCAGTGGGAGTGGCTGGGGGGTACGCCCTCGATCCGCCACGAGCCCACGCAGGCTCGTCACCGCGAGGCTCGTCCGGTATGACCACACCAGGCCGGGAGGCCGGGGTCTTGGGGGTAGGGTGCAGTGAGTGGCCGAGCACGCAACAGGAGGATTGGGACCCGCCCACCCCGCCCACCCGCACACCCATCCCCCCACCCAATCCCCCCCCCAGCCCGGCTCGCCGGCCCCCGGCCCGCCGGAGGATCCTCTGGGCGCGAAGCCCAAGGCCCAGCTGGACGAGGAGTTCTCCGAGCTCTACCGCACCCACCTGCGCGACGTGTACAGCTACGCCTACTATCGCGTGGGCAACCACCACGATGCGGAGGATCTGACGGAGCAGACCTTTCTGCAGGCCTACCGCCACTTCGAGCGGGCCCAGCGCGAGTCCGGGGGACGCCCGCTGCGGCCGTGGCTGATCCGCATCGCCCACAACCTCGCCGCCAACCTCTACCGCGACCGCTCCCGGAGGCCGGTCTCGCCGATCGAGGACACCGATATGCTGAGCGCCCCGCACACGACGGAGGATCTGGTCGAGAACCGCAACGAGCTGAGCCGCGTGCTCGCGGGGGTTCGCCGGCTCCCCGACGACCGCCGCGAGGCGTTGATCATGCGCTTCGCCCTGGACATGGACAACCGCGAGATCGCTCGCGCCCTCGGGCGCTCCGACGGCGCCACCAAGGTGCTCATCCACCGCGCCATCAGGCAGCTGGAGAAGCTTGTCGCCGACTCCTCCGACGGGGACGATGAGATGAGAGGAGTCTCATGAATGAAGCCGCCCCCAACTTGGAGAGCCTGCTGCGACGGGCGCTCGCTCCCGTCGAGCCCCCCGAGGGCCTGAGGGGCCGGCTGGAGGAGACCCTCACCAACCTCACCGAGCTCGCCGCCGAGGAGCTGGAGGGGTGGGAGCTCTCGACTATGCGCGATCCCCGCAACTGGGCCAGGCCCGCCGCCGCCCTGGTGGTCGGGGGCACCGCCGGCCTCGCTCTGATGGTGCTGCGCGCCCGCCGCCGTGGGCGGCCCGCGGAGAGCGATCCCGGCCAGGCTCCGGGTCGCGGCCGTAGCTGAGCGGCGGGCGGCGGGAGCTCCCACGGCGCTCCGGCCTGGGCGGTCGGGCGCCGTCGCGCGTGCGCTTGAACTAGCTTTGAACTATTCTGGTCTTCGGTTAAATCTATCCGATGGAAGTGGTTGACTTCGGATCTCCAGCCGCGGACTCCCTGATCTGCGGCCCGGCACCGGGATATGTCAATGTCAAACATGGCCCGCTATAAGCGCTCCGCCGAGGCCGCCTCGGCCATCCTCCGCATGCTCGCTGACGAGGAGCTCATGCAGCTCGTGGGGGAGGACGACTCGGCGGCCTTCGCGATCGTCTACGAGCGCCACGCCGAGGCGGCGTGCTCGCTGGCCTTCCGGATGTGCGGCAGGCGAACGGCCGCCGAGGACGTGGTTCAGGAGGCCTTCCTCTCGCTGTGGCGCAGCGCCTCGAGCTACGACCCGCTGCGCGGGAGCGTGCGCACGTGGGTGCTCGGCATCGTCCACTACCGCGCCATCGATGCGCTGCGCCGGGGGGTGGCTCAGGATCGGGGCCGGGTCAGCGACGAGGGCCTCGAGGAGCACCTGGAGGCGGCCGAGCGCACCGACCAGGAGGTGGGTCGCCGCGACGAAGCGCGCGAGGTCCGAGCAGCCCTCGAGGGGCTGCCGCCCGAGCAGAGCCGGGTGATCGAGCTCGCCTACTACGGTGGTCTCACCCACTCCGAGATTGCCGCGATGCTTGATACCCCGGTGGGAACAATCAAGGGTCGCATGCGTCTCGGGTTACAGAAGATGCGCTCGCAACTGCGCTCCGAAGGGGTACTCTCGTGAGTGCGTCCGCACACGAGCTGGGCTGCGGGCGGCTCGAGGATTGCGCGGCGTATGTGCTGCGGGCGCTCGGGGAGCAGGAGCTCCTCGCCTACCGCGCCCATCTCGCCGAGTGTCAGTTCTGCCGCGCGGAGGTTGCTCAGCTGCAGCCGGTATCCGACCTGCTCCCCCTCGGCGTGCCGCCAGCCGGCGCTCCCGAGGGCCTGCGCGTTCGGATCGTGGGCACCGCGCACGGCGAGGCCGAACTGCGGGGCAGCGCTGGCCGTGAGCCCCGCGGGACGACCGCGGCGCGGGCCGGCCGGCCTTCGATCCTGCGCCGATTTGCGCCGGCTCGGCGACTTGCACCGGCCCTGGCCGGCGTGCTTGTCCTGGGTGTGGGCCTTGCGATCGGGGGGCTCCTCTTCAGCTCCGAATCCAGCCAGCGGACCGAGGTCATCCGCGCGGTGGTGGTCTCCCCCGATCATCGCGCCACCGCGGAGCTGCGCAAAGTGGGCTCCCACCTGGAGCTGGTGGTGGTGGGGATGCCCGCCCCGCCCCCGGGACGCATCTATGAGGTGTGGCTCGAGCACGGCGCCGCGGCGCCGCGGCCCACCGACGCGCTGTTCTCGGTCACCAGGACCGGCAGCGGCTCGGTCGGGGTGCCCGGCGACCTGAGTGGGGTGAGCAAAGTGCTCGTCACCGATGAGCCCCTGGGGGGAGCCTCAAACCGAGCCGTACCCCGGTGATCGTTGGCTCCATCTAATTCTTCCCCAGCCTCAAGCCGACGCACACGCCGGTGATCGTCGGTTCCATCTGAACCTCTCCGGGCAGGTAGGCTTGCCCGCCCATGGCCACCTGCTACCGCCACCCCTCCCGCGAGACCGCGGTCTCCTGCTCATCCTGCGGGCGGCCCATCTGCCCGGACTGCATGACCCCCACCCAGGTGGGGATGCGCTGCCCCGAGTGCGCCAGCCAGCGCACCAAGGTGGTGCGGATGCGGGAGATGGCGACTGGCCCGCGCGTCACCTACGGGCTGATCGGGATCAACGTGGCGGCCTTCCTGACCGAGAAAGGCCAGTTCACCATCAGTGGCTCAAACATCTACGGCACCGTCGTCAACGAAGGCTTTCTCTCGCGTGCCGTGATCTCCGAAGGGCACCAGTACTACCGCCTCCTGACGAGCGCGTTTCTGCACGTGGACCTGCTGCACATCGGCTTCAACATGTACCTGCTCTACCTGCTCGGGATGATGCTCGAGCCCTCGATCGGCTCGGTGCGGTTCGCCGCGATCTACTTCACCTCGCTGCTCGCCGGCTCCTGCGGCGCGCTGGTGGCCACCGGCGCCCCCAGCCTCGGGGCCTCGGGGGCGATCTTCGGGCTGATGGGGGCCGCCGCCGTGGAGCTGCGCGCGCGGGGTCTCAGCGTGATGCGCTCGGGCATCGGGTTCCTAATCGTCTTCAACCTGATCTTCAGCTTCGCCGTCCCCAACATCTCCGTCGGCGCTCACATCGGCGGGCTGATCGGGGGCGCGCTGGCGGGCCTCTCCTTCCGCCTCACCGAAGGCCGCCGCTCGCTCGCGCTCGGGCTCGCCGCCTGCCTCGTGCTGTCCGTGGCGGCCGTCATCGGGTCGCTCGCCGCCGCGCAGTCCACCGCCATGGGTATCGTCTGAGGGAGTGGCATTGCTTGCGGAGCACGAGATCGAGCAGCGCCTCGCCGGCAGCGGGTGGGCCCGCGAGGGGAGCGCGATTGTGCGCGAGTGGACGCTCGCCGACTTCCCCGCCGCGATCGCCTTCGTCAACCGCGTGGCCGAGCTCGCCGAGTCGGCCAACCACCACCCCGACATCCTCGTGCACGGCTGGAACGGGGTGCGCCTGGAGCTCTCCACCCACTCCCAGGGTGGTCTCACCGACGCTGACTTCGCGCTCGCCCGGGAGATCGACGGGCTCGACTGAGTGCCCGCGAAGCTGATCCTCGCGGCCTTCCTGGTCGCCGTCAATGCGTTCTTCGTGATTGCCGAGTACGCCCTCGTGCGCTCCCGCCGCGCGCGCCTGGAGGTGATGCGCGAGCAGGGCCTGCGCGGCGCGGCGCTCGCGCTCAGCCAGCACGAGCGCATCAACGAGTACATCTCCGCGGTGCAGATCGGCGTCACGATGACCTCGATCGCGATCGGCGCCCTCGCCACTCCCACGCTCGCCCACGCGCTCCAGGACGCCTTCGGCGGTGGGCTCTCCCATGACTTCGCCGTGGTGCTCGCCGTGGTGCTCGCCTATGCGGTGGTGATCTTCGTGCAGCTGATCTTCGGGGAGATGGTCCCCAAGTTCTACGCGATCGACCGCGCCGAGAGCGTCGCGCGGCGCGTGGCGCGCCCGCTGCAGGGCTTCTCCGTTCTCTTCCGCCCCCTCATCCGCGCTATCACCGCGATCTCCGCGCGCCTGCTCAAGCTCTTCGGGGTCGACATGGGACGCGAGCCCGGGGGCGGCTCCCCGACGAGCTCAAGCGCCTGATCGCCGAGTCCCACGCCGGCGGGCACCTCGACCCCGGGGAGGCGGGAATGCTCACGGGCGTCTTCCACCTCCACGAGCAGGAGGCCCGCCAGGTGATGACCCCCAGCCCCGCGGTCGTCACGATCGACGTCTCCCGGGACGTGGAGACCGCGCTGAAGCTCTGCATCTCCTCCGGGCACACCCGCCTGGTGGTCACCGAAGGCGAGGACCGCGACCGCGTGCGCGGACTCGTGCACGCCAGCGACCTCGCCCGCCGGCTGATGGACGACGGGCCGGACTCCTCGCTCCAGGAGGTGGTGCACGACGCGCCGATCGTGCCCGAGACCAAGCCCCTCGACGACCTCCTCGCCGACCTCCAGCGCCAACGCACCTCCCTCGCGGTGGTCGTGGACGAGTACGGCCGCGTCGCGGGGATCGTGACGGTGGAGGACATCATCGAGGAGGTCGTGGGGGAGATCGCCGACGAGACCGATCCCGCCGCGGGCGAGGTGCGCCGGCTGCCCGACGGGGACCTCTTCGTGCGCGGCCACGTCGCCGTCGCCGACCTCGCCGACCACGGCGTGGACCTGCCGGTGGACAGCGACGCCTACAACTCCGTGGGGGGCTTCGTGTTCGCCGAGCTCGGGCGCCTGCCCCGCCGCGGGGACACCGTCTCGGCGGGTGCCTTCTCGATCCGCGTGGAGTCCGTGCGCGAGAACCGCATCGAGTCCGTGCGCATCCGCGAGCGCCGCTCCGCGCCCGCCCGCGGGGCCGCCCCGGGGGAGTAGCGCCCGAAAAAACCCCCCCAGGCACACGTCCGGCCCGCAGGGGGAGCGGGCCGGAGCGTGTGCACTGGGAGGAGGCGGGTGTGCGTTGCGAACTGTGTCGCGCTTACAAGTATCCCAGGATTGATGAAGCCAACCTAAAAGATGGGGCGAGCCTAAGAGGATTCTTGCGCAAACTCGATACTCAGTAGCTGTAGAAGCCCCTCCCGCTCTTGCGCCCCAGGGCGCCCTCTGCGATCAGCTGCTCGATCCGCTCCGGCACCGGCTCCCTGAGGGTCTCGCCGATCGCCTTGGACACATCGAGGCCCACGAGGTCCAGCAGCGCGAGCGGCCCCATGGGGTGGCCGGCCCCGAGCTTCATGCAGGTGTCGATGTCCTCCGCCTCCATCCCTGTCTCCTCCAGGAGTCGCACCGCGCTGAAGAGGAAGGGGAAGAGCAGGCGGTTCACCACGAACCCCGGCACGTCGGGGACAACCACGGGGGTCTTCTCGAGCGTCTCGCACAGCTCCAGCGCCCGGCTGCGGGTCCGCTCGCTGGCGCGCTCGGGGAAGACCAGCTCCACGAGCTTCATCCGCGCCACGGGGTTGAAGACGTGCAGGCCCACGAAGCGCTCCGCGACGCCGCTGTCCCGCGCGAGGCGCTCGATCGAGAGCGAGGAGGTGGTGCTTGCGAGCACCGCGTCCGCGCCCAGCACCCCGAGCAGCTCCGCGTGCACGCGCTCCTTCACCGCATACTCCTCCACCACCGCCTCCACCACAAAGCTCGCCCCACCCAGCTCCCGCGGCTCGGTCACGACCTGCACGTGCTCGGGGTCGATCTCCGCGGCCAGGCGGGTCAGGGTCTGATCCACCCTGGTCTGGGCCCGCTCGGCGGAGCTCTGCGAGCGGGCCAGCAGCAGCACGGGGCCGTGATGGGCCGCCGTCGCCGCCAGGCCGCAGGCGATGGCCCCCGAGCCCACGATCGCCAGGCGCTCGTTCATGCGATCGCCCTCGTGCTCACGGCCACCAGATGCTCCCTCATGCGATCGGTCCTCCGGCCCACGACTGCCAGATGCTTCTTCATGCGATCGGTCCTCCGGCCCACGACTGCCAGACGCTTCTTCGTGCGCACTTCTCCACGGTAGCCCTGCTCCTTCTGTAGCGAGATGGATCGACCCCCGGGGGTCAGTGGGAGTCGAAAGAACTGGTTGACTGACCAGTCAATCTAAGGGTGTCACGCGGTAGAGTATGTGTTGGAGGCGCTGCGCGGCACGAGCCGATCAACCGCTATACACGGAGGACTTCAAAATGAGGAAACCAGAGGGCCGCGAGGTCGTGATCGTCGAGGCGGTGCGCACCCCCATCGGGCGCGGGCACAAGGAGAAGGGCTACTACCGGGACACCCACCCCAACGCGCTGCTCGGCAAGTGCTACACCGAGGCGATCGCCCGTGCGGGGATCGATGCGGCGGAGGTCGAAGACGTGGTGGCGGGCTGCGTGCAGCAGTTCGGCGAGCAGGCCTTCAACATCGCCCGCAACGCGTGGCTGCAGGAGGGCCTCCCGATCGAGACTCCCGCGACTACGGTGGACCGCCAGTGCGGCTCCGCCCAGCAGGCCGTGAACTTCTCCGCGGCGCTGATCGCGGCGGGGGTGCACGACACGATGATCGGCGGCGGCGTCGAGCACATGGGCCACCTCCCCTTCGCCGCGGGGATGCAGACTCAGCAGGAGTTCGGCTTCGCCTTCACCCCGGAGCTGATGGCCAAGCACAACATCGTCGGCCAGGGTCTCGGCGCGGAGATGATCGCCGACCAGTGGGAGATCCCCCGCTCGGAGCTCGACGAGCTCGCGGTGCGCTCCCACCGCCTCGCCCACCAGGCCACCCAGGAGGGGCGCTTCGAGCGCGAGATCGTGCCCTTCCAGGTCAACGGGGACATGTTCGTCACCGACCAGGGGATCCGTCCCGACACCAGCCTCGAGGCGCTCGCCAACCTCAAGCCGGCGTTCAAGCCCGACGGCAAGATCACCGCGGGCAACTCCTCCCAGATCTCCGACGGCGCCGCCGCGGTGCTGCTGATGTCCGCGGAGAAGGCCAGGGCGCTCGGGCTGCGCGCCCGCGCGCGGATCGTCGATCAGACCACCGTGGGCTGCGACCCCGTGAAAATGCTCGAGGGCCCGATCCCCGCCACCACGAGGATCCTCGAGCGCAACGGCATGAAGATCGAGGACATCGACCTGATCGAGATCAACGAGGCCTTCGCGCCCGTGATCGCCGCGTGGCGGCGCGAGCACAACCCCGACATGGACCGCGTCAACGTCAACGGCGGCGCGATGGCGCTCGGGCACCCGCTGGGCTCCACCGGCGCGCGGCTGATCACGACGCTCCTGCACGAGCTCGAGCGCTCCGACAAGGAGATCGGCTTCGTCACGATGTGCTGCGGCGGGGGGCTCGGGACGGGCACCCTGATTCAGCGGGTCTGACGCGCGGCGGCCGGCGCCGGCCGATCGGAGATCCCGTCGATCTTCGGTCGGCGCGCCGCGGGTTTGAGTGGGGGTCAACCCCGTCCGGCACCGCATCGAGATCCGGGCGCGGGACAAGGCGGGGCTTCGAGTCCGCGGGATGGCAGATGGGCGCGGCTCACCCCATGTAGACCAGGTACGATGCCTGGGCCTCGTCAGTCGATAAGTCGGAGGGACAGTGATGGGAAGCAGGCGCAAGCGGATGGCTCTGCGGTATGCCCGGCGAGCGAAGATTTCGGGCGAGGAGGCCGTCACGATCTCGTTCGGGTTCAGTTCGATCGCGATCGCGATCATCGCTGGGGTGCTGGAGGAGTTGCCGTATGTGGGGCTCCTGTTCGCGCTGCTGTTCTTCCACTTTCACAGGACCGTGCTCGTGACCGATCAGCACGTGTATGTGTATCGCGACCTTCCATTCCATCAGCCGGGTGCGCAACTCGGGCAGTATCCGCTCGGTCCGGACACGGTCACGCGCGTCCGCGGGAAGCTCACGTTCTCCGACGGTCAAGTCGTGTGGCACAGCCCACTGTTCGCCTGGCGGGTCAGGCAGGTAG
Organism: uncultured Solirubrobacterales bacterium; assembly: GCA_963771915.1. Classification (GTDB taxonomy): domain Bacteria; phylum Actinomycetota; class Thermoleophilia; order Solirubrobacterales; family Solirubrobacteraceae; genus Palsa-744. The sequence continues at coordinate 2,954,811 of CAVYVD010000001.1, forward strand.
CGGAGGCCGTGCGGGCCGGCGGCGCCGCCGCCTCGGCCTAGTCAAGTACGCCGAGCGAACTCGCCCACGTCTGCACGGGATCGTATAAACGCCATCGAGAGGCCGGCCGCTGGCGCCCGGCGAGTGCTCCGCCACGCAAGTGATCGTAGTCAGCGTCCGCGTCGGCTTTGGACCACAAGCGGTCGCGGAACCAGCCTTGACCACCCTTGGGCCGGTCGTGGGTCGTAGCGAGGACGACGACGACGCGACAGCTCGAGCGGCGCGCTCAGGTGTGCGGGCCCCCGCCGGTCCAGTTCACCTCGACCATCGGCAGCGCCAGGATGAACCCCCATGTGGCCGCGTCCGTTTCGCCGGTGGCGGGGAGGCCGTGCTCGGTTTGGATCTGCCTCACGTCGGCCGCGGTCTGGGATTCGAAGATGCCCGTGGTCGGCTGGCTTGGGATCACGCCCGCGAGGTGCTCCTGCAGCCACAGCACCTGATCGCTCTTGGCGCCTTCCTTCAGCAGCGGCGAGGTCAGCTCCGGCTGGGGCACCGTGAGGCTTGTGTTCAGGGGGGCCGCCAGCGAGGTCCATCCCGCGGAGGAGGTTTCCTGCCAGTCCCAGAAGGAGTCCCCCGCCGCGCCGTAGGCGCTCGCGAGCGAACGGAAGCTCACGATTTCGGTGGCGCTCACCCCGCCGTAGGTCTGGCCCAGCGGGAGGATCGGCCGGCCGTAGATGAGGTTCTGTTCGTAGGTGTTCACGAACACGCTCGCCACGCTCGTCCCGATATCGTGCCAGTACATCTGGGGCGCGTTGAACTGCGCGCCGCTCGGTCCGAGGAAGACCGAGTAGGGGAAGGAGGGGTGGTAGTTCACGTAGGGGAACGACGCCAGTCCCAGCGGGTAGGTGGGGCCGATCTTCGCGCGCAGGGTGTCGATGAACGTCTGCGCCGCCCCATACAGCCCTTCGTACTGGGACTCCGCGTCGATCATCAGGCAGTCCGCCCCGTTCGCCACCGCTTTCGCCCCCATTTCCGCCTCCCCCACGGGGTTGGTGCCGTACACGTACTGCCACGCGCACGCCCTCAGGCCCGCGGCGTGCAGTTCTTCGACCAGCTGTTTGCTGAACTGGCTCCAGTAGTTGGTGGACCCATCGGAGCTCTTGATGAACAGCGTAGTGACCCCTGCGGCCTTCGCCTGGGCGACGATCGAGGCCACGCTGCCCCCATCCGATGCGCTGATGTACCAGATCCACATACCCTGTCCCGCGAACGCCGTTCCGGCGACTGCGCTCGCCACCCCGCTCGGCGCCGGAACCGGCGCCGGCGGGGGCGGCGTCGGCGCGGGGGGGTGCAGGGCGTGCGTCACCACTTTGAGGGGCCCGTACAGGTTCGACCTGCGTCCCCCGCCCAGGATCACCGCGATCTGTCCCGAGTGAGCGCTTGTGGGCACCGTCACGACGAGGCCCTGCGTCGAGGAGCGCAGGTGTCCGCTCGGCGAGTTGCTCGCGATCCGCGCCTCCCAGGAGTGCGGAAACGCCACCGCTTGGCCGCTCTTCAGGCCCTTCCCCTGCAGCAGCAGCGTGCCGTGGGTCGAGACTTCGTGGGGCTTGGTGCCGCAGGCGCTCGCCGGCACGCACTGCGCGCCCGTGATCGTCACCGCGGGCTGCGGGGGAGGCTTCGTCTTCCTGGTCGCGGGACTCTTCGGCGCGGATGTCTTGGACTTGGCCGTCCCGGTCCCGGGGGACTTCCCCCCGCTCTGGGTGCCCGTTCCCGAGGTCCCGGGGGATTTCCCTCCGCTCGGTGTGCCCGTCCCCGCGGTCCCCGGCGACTTCCCCCCGCTCTGCGCGCCCGTACCCGAGGCCCCCGGCGAGGACGTTCCTCCGGATATCTGGTTGGCCACCGCCCCCGTGGGGGCCGCGAGTAACAGCGCAATCGCCGCTGCTACCGCCGTGCACCTGGATCGCTTGTTGGCAGGGATGCTTTCCATGCGAATGGTCGAGACGGACGCCGGACGTTACCGGCTTTGGGGTTCGCAACCGGGCCACGGGACGGAAGTTGCGCCCCAGGGGCGGTTACGCCCAGCGAAATCCCAGGGGCGCAAGAGTGGGTGCAAGCGGGCTACTCGGCAGGCCCGCGGGGGGCTCCGGGAGGTTGAAGGCGCTCGGCGCCACGTCATTGGGGGCGTCGGCGTGGAAGAGGGAGGCCAGGTACTGGATCTGTCCCCGGCCCACCCCCAGCTCGAACTGGCCGCCGCCGTAGTTGCCGATCCCCCGCTCCGCGCAGTAGTCGAAGGCGTCCAGGAGGTTGCGCAGGCCCCCCAGGCGGGAGGGCTTGATGTTGACCATCCGCGGCGCGTACCGCAGCGCCTCGATGTCCGCCACCGAGTGGATCGGGGCATCCCACGAGAAGCGCCCCCTGTGGTTCGCCAGCACCGCGTCGGTCTCCGGGGTCAGCGCGGGGTCCTCGATCCACGCCTCCGGCAGCGCCTCCACCACCCGCCGGTAGAGATCCGGGTCGGCGGGCTGGTCCACGATGGAGCCCGAGTAGTACGCCTTGAAGTCCACCGACTCCACCGCCCCCGTCTCCGCCAGGCGCGCGATCAGCTCCTCATCCCAGGAGCTCGTGGGGTCCAGCTTAAAGCGCAGCCCCGGATAGAGCTCCAGGCGCCTGCGCAGCGGTTCGAGGGTGGGTGGCTCTCCGAGGCGCAGCGACACCACGAAGCGCACCGGCGCGGGCTCCCTGTCCAGCAGCGCGTGCAGCGTGGTCTCCGCCTGTCGCAGCCCCAGGTCGAGCGCCGCCGACTCGTACGCCCACAGCCGGTAGCGCTGGGAGACCTCCCGCTGGGGGGGCCGCGGGAAGAGCTCCAGCGCCCGCAGGCGCTCGGCGAAGGAGGCGATCGTGAAGCTCCCCGCCAGCGGCAGCGTCGGCCCGGTGGCCTGCAGGATCGCGTGGTCGACCGCGTCGTAGGTGACGTCCTCGCCCTGTCCCTCCTCGCCGGCGCCGCGTAGCCGGATCACCGTGGAGGCGCGCTCGAACTCGCTCGACACCTTCGCGCCGAGGGGCTCCAACTCGTAATCGTCGATCCTCACCGGTAGCTCCGCGAGGAGCTCCCATGTGCTCACCCCGGGCCCCCGCTCTGTGTTTCCCCCTCTGAATGAGGAAGTCGATCCCCCCCGCCCAGGCTCGCCGGCCGATGGCCGGTTGCGCCACCCTCCAGACGTGCCACCAGATCCTCCAGGCGCAGCTCCTCCAGGGCGCCCCCCACCGCCTCCAGCTCCACCGCGCAGCGCTCGATCAGCTCCTTGCCCTCCCGCACGAGCTGGAGTGTGTCGGTGAGGCTCGCCTCGCCTCCATCCAGCCGGCGGATGATCTCCTCCACCCGCGCCACGTTCGTCTCGTAGCTCGGCTCGCCTGGCGGCTGTTCGGTCGATGGCCCCTCGCTCACGGTCCCTCCCCGATCGATGATTCCTCGCTCACGGACCCCTCCCCGGTTGAGGCCCTCGCTCGCGATCCCCGCGGTCATCGATCCTCGCTCCGAGCGTGCCATCCGCGAAGCGCAGCCGCACGCTCTCCTGCTCGCCCGCACGCGCCGCGCTCGGGAGCGGCTCGCCCGTGGAGCTCTGGACCAGGGCATACCCCCGCTCCAGGGTCCGCTGGGGGTCGTGCGCCGCCAGCGCCATCGCCAGGCGCTCGAGCTCCCGGGGGCGTCTGCGCCGGCAGTCGCCGACCGCCGCCTGGGTCTTGCGCGCCAGCACCACCCCCCGCCGCTGTGTGAGCTGCTGCTCGCTCGCCAAGCGCCGGCGGGTCCCCGCGCGGATCTCGCGCAGCTGCTGGTGCAGGCGCACGCGCTGGCGCGCCAGCTGCTCCGCGGGAGCTCGCGAGAGCGCCGCGAGCGCGCGTGCGCGTCCCAGCACAGCGCGGCGGCCGTGGTCGCGCAGGCGCGCCGCCGCCTGCCCCAGGTGGGCTCGCGCCTGTACGCAGTCCACGCCCACCGCCTCCTGCGCGGCGTGCGTCGGGGTCGAGCAGCTCACCGCCGCCACGTCGTCCAGCAGCGTGCGGTCGGTGTGGTGGCCCACCGAGGCGATCACCGGCACCCCCAGCAGCGCCACCGTGCGGCAGAGGGTCTCGTCGCAGAAGCACAGCAGGTCCGCCAGCGAGCCCCCGCCGCGGGCGACGATCGCCACGTCCACCCCCCCCACCGCCGCGAGGTCCTGCAGCGCGCGCGTGATCGCCGGGGCCGCGTGGCGATCCTGGACGGGAGCGAAGCCCCACACCACCCGGCCCGCCCAGCCGCGGCGGTGCAGACCGGCGAGGATGTCGTCGCGCGCCTTGCCCCCCTCGCCCGTTACGACCCCGATCGTGAGCGGCAGCCGCGGTCGGGGCAGGCGCTGCTGGCGCTCCAGCAGGCCCTCGGCGGCGAGCAGCTTGCGCAGGCGGTCGATCTGCGCGAGCAGGTCCCCCTCGCCCGCGACGCGCATGTCGCTCACCGCGAAGGAGAAGCTCGGCGAGGCGCTCGCGCTGCCGGGGTAGTAGTCGCAGCCGCCCGCCACCACCACCTGCATGCCCTCCCGCACGGTCCCTGCCCGGCGCACCATCGCCTCCCAGTCCTCACGCCACGCCGCGCACGGGATCGCGCCGTGGGCGTCGCGCAGCTCGAAGTACACCCGCGCTCGCGAGGGGCGCAGGTCGGCCAGCTCCCCCACGATCTGCACCCGCGCGAACGCCCGCAGCCGCGCGCGCAGCGCCGCCGCGTACTCCCCGACGCCGAACGGGCCCGCCAGTGCGCTGCCCGGAATGCCGGCGGCCGGGGCCGAGGATGGGGCCGAGGATGGCATCTGAGTCAGCATAGATAGCCGCTAGGATCGATTCCCCAATGGCTCGTGCCCGCTCCCGCAAGCGTCGCCCCACCGGGGCGAAACGAGCGCCGAGCACCGCCGGCAAGCCGACGGCATCCGCCAAGCCGGCGGCATCCGCCAAACCACGACGCGGCGCAGCCGCCTCCCGCACCTCCACCCCCTTCGCGGCGCCCACGTACGGGGAGCGTCCGCCGGCTCCCTGGCACCCGCTGCCGCTCTCCGAGCTCCTGATCCTCGTCGGCGCGATCGGCGCCGCGATCGGGCTCAGCAAAGTCGGGCACGGGCTCTCCAGCGGGGGGCCGGCGCTGATCGCCGGACTCGGCGCCGTGGCGATCGGCACGATCGAGGTCACCCTGCGCGAGCACCGCAGCGGCTACCGCTCGCATACGGTGATGCTCGCCGCCCTGCTCGTGCTCGTCTTCGACTCCGTCGTGGTGTTCGGGCTCACCTCCTTCACCACCCTGCCGCGGCTGTTCAGCGTTGGCCTGATCGCCGTCGACCTCGCCCTGTTCGCGTTCCTCTTCAAACTGCTCCGCCTCCGCTTCCTCGACGCCCGTCACGCGCGGAGGATCAGCGAAGGGTGAGCGCCGGAAGGGAGTCCTCCGGCTTCGGCTCCGACTCGGGCCGGCGCCGGGAGCGCTCCTTGGCAACCGACGTACCGGGGACGTCGGGGTCGATGCGCTTGTCCGTGCCCATGATCACGACCGGATCGCTGCAGATCTCCAGCAACCGTGAGAAGGTGCGCCTCCCGATGTGCTCCCCCAGCTCATTCGGGATCGGCTCCAGCGGCCCGTCCTCGTCGGAGTCGACGTCGGAGGTGAACACGATCGAGCGCCGCTCCTCGTAGCGCATGTTCACGATCAGGTAGAGCTGCTCCAGCACCCACTCCGTGGGGCGCACCACCCGCAGATCCTCGATGTGCAGCAGCTCGACTTCGGCGAGCGCCCTGATCACGTCGTCGCGGCGCTCGCGGCTGTCGGCGTCGAACGTGTCCCTGATCCTGTTCAGGAGGGACACCGCGTTGAAGCTCAGCACGGAGTGCCGCGCCTGGGTCGCGGTGGCCGCGATCATGTAGCCCAGGGTCGTCTTGCCCGTGCCCGTGTGCCCCATCAGCCACAGGCCCCTGCCCTCCGCGAGGTTCGTGTGGATGTCGGTGCAGAACCGCCTCACCTCCCGCACCGAGTCCGCGTTCAGGGGGTCCCGCGCGAGCTGCGTGAGCGGATGGCGATCCCAGGAGAGGTTCATGTAGCGGCGCGGCACCCGATCGCGCAGCCGGTGTGCCCGCGCATTGGCCACGCGCTGCGCGCGACAGGCGCAGTCCTGCGCGGTGTTGGTCTCCTCATCGATCCGAAAGCCGCTGCCGTCGCAGATGCCGAGCGGGCATCGCGGTGTGGTCTCGGGGGAGCGGTCGCGGGAGTCGAGCATCAAGCTCTAGTCAAGCAAGCGCTCCGGCGTTACGGAGGGCAGAACGTGCATCTTCCAGTCTTTTTCGCCCGTCTCCCCGCGCGTCTCCCCGTCGAGCCCCAGGTGCTCCAGGCGGGCGATCTCGCGCTCGCCTTCCACCCGGGCGGGGTGCTCAGGCGGAAGGCCCACCATCAGCCTCGCGATCCGTTCGCGCAGCTGCAGGGCGAAGTGGGGGGTGGAGGCGCCCATCAGCTGGCGCACGTCATCCACGCTCACCTCGCGCTCCAGACGGTGGGGATCCTCAGCGGCTTGGCTCATGGTGTGGGGGTCGCGGGAGAGGCGGTGGAGGGCGCGGTGTCGGCGGGGGAGAGTTCGGTGTTCGAGGGTTCGGTGGGTGAGGGTGAGGTGGCCGAGGTAGCCGGGGTGGAGCCGGCCGAGCTCGAGGAGCTCTGGGGGGAGATCTTGAGCATCGTGTCCAGTTCGGCCTGCACGGTGGGTGCGATCGCTTCCCCGTCCCCGATCAGCCAGCCGTGATTGTACGCACCCCGCACCGCGGGATATTCCGATTCCGGAGCATCGACGTAGGCGGGCTTGATGTCGCTCAGGTATTCGCTCAGCACGGCGGGGACCTCGTCTGGACGTTCCAGGAGCAGCAGTGGGGCGTAGTCGCCGCTCGCCGACAGCGATGCCGCGGCGGGCGCGTCGAGTGGGCGGGAGGCGCTTGCGAACACCAGGCCGTGTCCCGGTTGGTTGACGCCCCAGCCAAAGGCCCCGTTGGAGAAGCGGGCCACCGCGATCGCGTTCTCGGCCGGGTCCGTGCCGGCGGAGCCCGGCCCGGAGGAGCCGACCACCCCCGGCGAGGGGTAGATCCGGTGCACCGAGCCGAAGCGGGCCAGCTCGGCGAGCACGGCGTGGCTCACCGCCGCGGGGGGACCCACCGTGTAGATGGCGGGGTGCCGCAGGCGCACGAGCACCCGCCGGGTCGCGGGCGGGATGCCCGCGACGTCCACCGGCAGGATCGGGGCCCCCGACTCCGCCGCGAGGCCCGCGGCGGGCATCGCCAGTGCGGGGGGGCCGTCCGCGCCGACCACGATCACCCGGCGGGGGCGCCCCCCGTGGATGACCGCACCCATGCGCTCGACCTGCGCCGCCACCGTGGCCGGGGCGCCCGCCCGTTCGCTGCCAATTGAGCCCCCACCCGTTCGTTCGCCGCTCCGCGATGCCCCGCCGGCTCGTTCGCCCGCGGGCGCCGATCGGCCCGTGGCCGGTTCGCCTCCCGGTAGTCCCCGGCTCCCTCCACCATCCAGCGAGGTGGTGCGATACCCGGCGAGGGCGGCAGAGGTCCCCACCTCGATCACCTGGGCCCCCCCGAGCAGCGCCGCGCCGGTGGGCTTCAGCGCCGCCAGCGCCTGCGCGGAGAGCACCGGCAGGGAGTTGGCTTCGCTGTAAAGCAGCGGGGCGTTCAGGGGGGAGCTCGCAAGCGCCGCCGCCGCCAGGGCCGCGGTCCAGTCGCGGTCGTTGACGAGTACCACCGCCTGGGGGCGCGTCGCCGGCGTTAGTCCGGGGTACGTCGCCAGCGCCACCGCCGCCGCATCCGCGACCGGGTCCGAGCCGCCGAGCCGCGTCGTGTTCTTCGTAGCCAGCCCACTCGCTGCCAGCTGGCCCGTGCTGCCCACCGTCGCAACAGCCGGCTCGCTGCTCGCGCCCGTCTGCCTTGGCAGTGACTTGCCGCATCCCGCGAGGGCCGCGCCGAGCAGGAGCAGGGCGGCGAGCGAGCAGGGACGAGCACGGCGATCTGGTACGAGCACGGCCACGGACATTAAGGCCTGCCCCGGCGATGTCGCACGGGCTGCCCGCGCGATGCCGCTCCACCGACGTGGGTCGCCTGCTATCGCGGTCCGATCTTCACATGCGGGCAACTCCCGGCCTTCCAGCGGCGCTACTCGCCCCAAACGGCGCCGAAACGCGTGAAATGCCCCGTATTTGCGGGAAAAAGATGGGAAAGGCTGTGCATGTCGTGCAAGCGTCATTGCGCTTTGCTAGGGTTTCGCCGCGAACGCCGAATCCATGGTCAGACGCCATGGAACGGGGGACCCAAGTTGTTGGGGCGAATCCCACGGTTGAACCGTAGGAAGCGCAGGCTCTTTTAGCGCTAGCCCGTCAGCTAACCCCGCAGGCCTACGAAAGAGGATGTGTTTTGCGGGTACGAGCCCTTGGCTCAGCGCTATGCAGCTTGGCGGTTCTGCTCACCGCGGCGCCCTCGGCGGTCTTTGCCCACGGCTCGGGCAAAGTCTCCGGCGGCACCTCCGTCGCCTCTTCGAGCTCCTCCTCGACTTCTTCTTCCACCACCACCACCACCACCACGGCGACCACGCCGACGAGCCCCGCCATCTCCGGCGGTGCCCCCACCACGGCGGGTGGGGTCGGCGGGTCCGCCGCCAAACCGGTCCACACCGCCCCGATCACGGCGCGCTCCTCGAGCCTCGCCTACAAGGGCCCCGTCTACGAAAGGACCCTCGCCGGCGAAATCGTCCCCTATACGCCCCCGCCCCCGGTCGGCAAGATCAACGGCGCCACCGGCGGGAGCTCCGCGGATCTCGTGGGGAGCGCCAAGCCACAGCTGCTCGTGCCCGGCGTCACCGCGCGCTATGTGGACGGTCTCGCAGCGGCGCCCATGTCCGCGCCCGCGGCGGTGCAGGAAATAATCTGGGCGGGCAACCAGCTCATCGGCCTTCCCTACATCTATGGCGGCGGCCACGCCTCCTTCGACTCCCCCGGGTACGACTGCTCCGGCACGGTCTCCTTCGCGCTGCATGGCGCGAGCCTGCTCCCCACTCCGATGGACTCCTCGGAATTCATGTCCTGGGGCGGCCATGGCGTCGGGCAGTGGGTCACGATCTTCGCGAACCCCGAACACGCCTACATGACGGTCGCCGGCCTGCGCCTGGACACCAGTTCCGCCGACGACCCCTCCGACCGGGAGGGCCCCCGTTGGCGCCCGCTGCGCCCCGAAAACGGCGGCTTCGTCAAGCGCCATCCCCTCGGGCTGTAGGGGAGCGCAACCACATCGGGCTGTAGCGGCGCGCGGCCTCCCCGGGCGCCGCCTCGCGGGGGATCGAAGACGCGAACCCTCCCCCTCCTCCCCCCTCCCTCCCGCTTCGGGGGCGCCCGGGCCGAGGGACCTCGCTGCGCTCCCAGGGTCCGCGTAGGCTACGCTTGAACCGCCCCGTACTATCCCCGCGAAGCAGAGACGATCTCAGGAGGAACGCAATGGCCGGCTTGACCGGGCGCATGTCAACCGTGGTGAAGGCGAAGGTGTCCAAGCTCCTGGACAAAGCCGAAGACCCCGCGGAGACCCTCGACTACAGCTATCAGAAGCAGGTCGAACAGCTGCAGAACGTCAAGAAGGGGATCGCCGACGTGGTGACCGCCAAGAAGCGCCTGCAGATGCAGGAGGCCACGCTCCAGCAGCAGGTCGTCAAGCTCGACACCCAGGCCCGCCAGGCGCTCTCCGGCGGCCAGGAGGACCTCGCCCGCCAGGCGCTCGAGCGCAAGAACGTCGTGCAGACCGAGCTGCAGTCGCTCGACACCCAGGTCGCCGAACTGGAGGACCAGCAGACCAAACTGGTCGACTCCGAGCAGAAGCTGCGCGCCAAGATCGAAGCCTTCCGCACCAAGAAGGAGGTCATCAAGGCTCAGTACTCCGCCGCCGACGCCCAGGTGCGGATCTCCGAAGCCGCCACCGGCGTGGGCGAGCAGATGGCCGACGTGGGCCTCGCGATGCAGCGCGCGGTGGACAAGACCGAAAACATGAAGGCCCGCGCCAACGCCGTCACCGAGCTGGAAGCCGCGGGGACCTTCGATGACATCACCGCGCTGGGCTCCGGGGAAGACGACATCGACCGCCAGCTCAAGCAGCTCTCCTCCTCCTCCGCGGTGGACGACGACCTCGCCAAGCTCAAGGCCGAAGTCGGGGCGGGTCCCGCCGCGGCCGGTGAGATCCCCGCAGCGGGCGGGTCATCCGCCGCCGGGGAGGCGCCGCAGGCCCCGAGTGAGGGTGGCCAGGGATGATTGTGCGCATCTCCGGGGAGGACCAGTACCGCCTCGACGGCGAGAACGGCCGCCTCAACGAGCTCGACACGGCGGTCGTCGCCGCGGTCGAGGCCGGCGATGAGCCGCGCTTCCACAGCGCCTATGAGGAGCTGCTCGCGTTCGTTCGCACTCAGGGCACTCCCCTCGCCGAGGACGAGCTGGAGGGCTCCGACCTGATCCTCCCGCCGGTCGATATTTCGCTCGCCGAGGCCCAGGGCGAGTTCACTGGTGTGGGGCTGATTCCGGACTAGCCAGAGGGTGGTCGGAGGTAGCTGCCGTCCCCTCGCCGCTCTCTCTTGTGCTGTTGGGTGAGGACTGACGAGCTGTGGGTGACCTGCTCCTCTAGACAACGCCTAGCGCGTCTCGACACTGGTGGTGCGTGCAAGATAGTCTACTGACCGGAACCGTGTTATGGAACCACTAGAGATTTCCCAACCCTCGGAGCCCGATCCGCTCGGCTATCCGGCAGCGTTTGGTCTGTTGGATAATCCCTTTAACCCCCAGGAGTTCGATGGCGTCTCAGGCACCATGCTCGATGGCCTGTTCGAGATCCCCCTCGCGATCGATGAGGAGCCGCGACTCGAGCCCCTGTTCGTTGCCGCTGCCGGCCCCTTCCAGCGGCATGTAGATACGTTCAAGAACACCCTGAGGGCCGAAGGCTATCGATCCGGCGAAAACCCCAGCCGCACCCATAAGTCGTTCGTCTTTCGCGTGTTTGGACCCAAGGGCAGCGGCAAGTCGACGATGACCAACAAGATGGTCGGCTGGCTCAAGGGGTGTTTCACCGAGGAACAGATGGCCCAACGCGAGCTACGTGTGGTCAAGTGCTCCGTGAGCCCGGCGCAGGTGGACTCGGCACTCAAAGGGATTCGCGATGAGACCGCCGATCACAACGGAGGGTGGTGCTGCCTGGTGCTCGAGGACGTGAATCTGGATACCGAGGAGCTACTCCACGACCTGTACGACGAGCTTCGCAACGGTGGGGTGGCGGTGGTGATGTTCGAGATCCTGCATAGCGCCGAGGCTCTGCGGCGCATCATGCCGGATGCTCGCGTTGGGTTGCGAGATCTTCGCACCACGGGGCTCAGCCGAGACCAGGCCAGAGCGTTCCTAGCCGAGCGCATTCGCACATTCCGGGACGACACCGTGGCAATGCGCTTGAACCCTCACCTGGCGACGTATCCATTCGATCCCGATCAAGTCGGAGAGGTCGTTGGGCACGATGCGGCGCTCACCCTGCGCACCCTGAACCGCGTACTGCATCAGGCACTGATTCGAGAGCTGGAACGGCGGACTCTCGCTGATGACATCGCTCGGCTCTCCGACGCGGAGCTCAGATCGCACCTGATCGACATCGTCGCGGTCTACGACGAACTCTTTGCGCTTGAGGATGCGGCATGACCAGCGCGCCGAACCTATTCCCGGACTACCCCGTCGCGAGGCTCGGGCAGGGCCACCAGGTGCCCACGGTCATGACCGTGAGCATCGAGCAGGTCAAAGGCCTGGTGGCGGACTTCTTGGACAGCAAATTCTCGGCGAGCTCGTCCAGGGGGTTGAACATCCCGGTCAGGGGCGAATTCGGTACCGGCAAGACTCATCTGCTGGCTTTTGCGAGCGAGCAGTTCGCAGCCGGGGCCGCAGACCATCACGCGTCGGCGTGTGTGATCACAGCCGCCGGCCTGGAAGCCGGCGCTGACAGCTGGTATCGCCTTGCGATCGGCCCCCAGCTCGTCGCTGCCGCGCACGACATGCTGCTCACGCTGTTTGCCGAGGCGGCCAAGTCGGTCGCCATGCAGGCGCCGCTGACGAGCCGCGCGGTGTCCCAGATCGAGGAGAACCCACGCAGTGCGCGCATGCTCGTGCAGCGAGAGCTGCTGAGCCCCAGCAGCGTGGATGTTGGGTTCATCGATCTCCTCGAGCGGACCTTCGGCGAAGCGTCCGTGGAGATCGCGCTGGAGGTGCGTCGGGCGCTGGTCAGTACCGTCTGGCGGCCAACGATCTCGCAACGCTGGCTGGGTGGGGGGGAGCTGTCCGAGCTTCAGCAAATGGAGGCCGGCCTCCCCGCGACACTCGCGACCGATGACCTCGCAAGCGATGCGATCGTCGCCGTTGCCGCAGTGGCGAAGCGCCTTGGGGTCCCGCTCGCGCTGGTGCTCGATGAACTCGAGCATGTCGTGCGCTTCGATCAGACCACGCAGAGCAAGCGCAACATTACGTGGCTCAAGCGGCTGCTCGAGAGGCTGGTGCGATGCGGAGCGCTGGTGCTCGTCGCCGGGCAGTCCGCCGCCTGGCAGGGACAGCCTGATTTCCTTGATCGCTTTTCACCCGGCGTTGATATCGAGCTGCTTCCACTGGCCGGACGCGAAGTGATGGAGATCGTGGAGACAATCCAGGGCGATGCCGGTGCGTTCAACCTGCAAAACGCCGAGCGGGTAGCCGAGCTTTCCGAGGGCAACATCCGGCGCATTCTCGGGACACTGCGCTCGCTGTTCTCGCGCACCAGCGGGTTCAGCTCTGAGGTCACCGAAGAGGACATCGATGCCGCCGCCGCGGCGCTCGCCCGGCGGGTCGATCCCGAGCGCGCCCTCGCCGACCTTGCACGCATGCTCCGAGCCGACTTCGGGCTTCGCGTCGAGCAGAGCGCGGCGGTGGCGGGGAAGCTCTCCTTCGATCTCATTGCCTACAGGGATATGGCGCCATTGGTCGTCGTCGAGCTCAAGGACGCACCATTCGGTCAGAAGCAGCAGGATCAGGTCCAGCGCTTCATCGACAAGATGCGCGCGCTCGCGCCGAGCGCGTCCGACTGCATCGGCTGCTTCCTGTCCGCCAGTCCGCTCGACGAGAGTTTGCAGGAGGCCGTGACCCGGTCCGATGCACCGATCGTGCTGGTGGATCTCACCGAGCCGGGCTTCCTCGAGCAGCTGCGTGGATCCCTGGAGGACCACCTTCGTGGCGTCGGAGAGGCAAGCGCCAGTGGTGGCTCCGAGTCGCAAGAGAGTGATACCAACCTGGAGCACTTGGCGACCGAGATCCAGACGCTCAAGGACGACCAGGCAACGTTCTACACCGATCTCCAGGAGCGCCTCGCCCGAGGGGGTGACACGAACGTCACGTTCCAGCCGGCCGCCACCGAGGAACTGCAGGACGTCCGGCGCCGGCTCTACGAGGAGTTCAGCGCACCGCCGCGACGAGCGCGGTGGCTCAGCCAGCTCGTGGAGCCGCGCACGTTTCCGGTGTACCTCGGCCTCGCGCTCGGGGTTGCTCTCATCATACTTTCAGGTCCGTTCGCCTCCTCGATCGCAAATGAAAGAACCTTCGGGTCGATATACAGCAGTTGGCGAGCCGTCTTCCTCATTGTCGGATTCCTGATGATCCTCACCACATTCTTCGGAATTGCCCGTTTATACGTACTCGTCGATCGATTCTATTCATTTAAGCGCACCCTGTTCCGAGAGCTCTATTTGCGCGATGATCTACCCGTCGATTTCTTGACCGCCTCAAATAGCCTGATCGAGTCGGTATTCGACAACTACGGTCCCCGGCTCGGCCAGAGAGTGGTCTCTGAACGCATCGTCGAGCTCGGCGAGCAGTTTGCAGTGCCGATGTTCTCCATGGTGGGTGCCCTGGAGAGGAGAACATGAAGTGAGCAGCCCGCTGATGGACGACAACCCGGCGCGCGAGGACTTACTCGGCTTCGATCGACTGCGGGATATACTGGTGGAAGTTATCAGGGATCCGCCGCGCCGGCCGTTTACCATCGGGATCTTTGCCGAATGGGGAAGCGGCAAGACCACACTGATGGAGATGATCCAGCAGAGCCTCATCTCCGATGAAGTGAAGACGGTCTGGTTCAACGCGTGGAAGTACGACTCCAAGGAGGTCATCTGGAACGCGCTAATCCAACAGATCTTCTACACGATGACACAGGATCCAGCTGTTTTGGGGATCCAAGACAAGGCTGCGTTCCGAGGGCGCGTGAAGGACATGGCGAAGGGGTTGGCGCGGTACGCCGCCAGGGTGGCCACACGTTTCGTGCCAGGGGGCGTCGTCCGCGAAGAGGACGTAGATGGCTTGATCGACGCGCTCAGCACTAGCGCAACCGATGATCACTTCGCGTTCATCAACGAGTTCGAGGAGGGCTTCGATCAGCTGGTGTCCGAATACGTTGGCGAGAAGGGCTATCTAGTCGTGTTCATCGACGACCTCGATCGATGTCTCCCAGAGAACGCGATCAACGCGATGGAGGCCTTGAAGCTCTACCTCGACCGCGCGAATTGCATCTTTGTGATCGGCGCCGAGCGCAGTATCGTCGAGGAGGGAATTCGCCAGCGCTACAAGGACAACTGCAACCTCTCCGCCGAGGACTACCTCGACAAGATCATCCAGCTTCCGTTCGTGCTTCCGCGCACCGAGGAATCACGTGCGATGACGTTGCTCGGAACAGGCGGGCTGAGGGAGCACGACAATGCCGATATGCGCAACCTGATCGCCGTTGGCACCGAGGGCAATCCACGGCGTGTGAAGCGCTTCGCCAACGCTTTCTGGGTACTGTCCAAGATCGCCGGCGAGCTCGATGATGAGGCGGCCAAGCGGCTCGGCAAGGTGCTGATGATCCAGATGCGATTCCCCCGCCTGTTCGATCAGCTTGTGAGCGACGCAGGGCTCGCGGGCTCGCTGACGCGAGCGCTGAGCGCACCCGCCGAGGCGGAGCGGTTGAAGGACTCCTCTGCGCAGGTCCGCCAGCTCCTCGAGGACGCAGAGCTGGCGCGGTTCCTGCGCAAAACAAGGTCGATCTCGATGACCTCGAGCGAGGTCCAGCGATGGATCAGGCTCGCGAGCACGCGCGGACTTGACTGAAACAGCGCCCCCGGATCTGGAGGTTTGACGAACTCGTGAGGCGATGCACGACGCCGCAGGGCGCCGAGCGTCTGTCGCCGGCCGCTGCGGTGTCGGACCCTCAGATCGGGATCCCCCACAGCGGGAACCACCGCTCCAGTTCGGGCTCCATCGGCAGTTCGCCGCCCATCTGCGCCTTGAGCTGCAGCTCGCGCTCGGTCGAGCGCTCCTGTGACCCTCCGGCCGGCACGAACGGGTACCAGAAGCCGCGCTTGTAGTTGTAGATGAAGTAGAGCTTGCGCTTCTGCGCGTCGCGGAAGGCGAACACCGCACACAGCAGGCGCTCGCCGTGGCCGCCCATCTCGATCGAGCTTGAGACCGCGTTGATGCCGACCGCGAGGTCTTCGACGCTGGGGGCGCCGTCGGGGTTGCGCAGCACCATCCAGCGGTAGCCGTACTCGTCGTCTTTGCTCTTTACCTGCGTTCCGCTCTCGCCGCCGGTCGCAGTGACGACTTCTTCCATTTCACGCATCGTCGCCTCGAACTCGCTGTTCTCCAGTTTCTGGAAGACGATCGCCGCCGCTCCCGCAGGGTCGATCTGGTGCTCGCTCTGGAGGGTGATGTAGGCGGTTGCGATCGCGAACAGGCGGTCCGGCGCGGGACCCTTCACTTGGTGGCGGCCCGTGAGAGCGTCGAGCAGGCCCACGGCTAGCGGTCCCTCGTGCGGCGAGTCGGGGGCTTTGCGGGAGGGGCCACTACGCGGTGCCCTGCAGCTGGGACTCCAGCCGCTCCAGCGCCGCCAGGCGCTGCTCCAGCGGCGGGTGGTCGGCGAAGATGTTCATCAGCGACTTCTTCGCGCGCGCGGGCACGATGAAGAAGGCGCTCATCCCTTCGGCGGTGCGCAGGTCGCGGCTGGGGATCCGCTCCATCGTGCCGCTGATCTTCAACAGCGCCGACGCCAGCGCGGAGGGGCGCCCGGTCAGTACCGCGCTGCCGCGGTCCGCGGCGAACTCGCGGTAGCGCGAGAGCGCGCGCAGCAGTATGAACGAGATCGCGTACACCGCCATCGCGACCATGATCACGACGATCACGTCCTCCTCGCCTTCGTTGTTGCCGCGGCCGTACCCCCCGCCGAAGCCGCCGCCGAAGAAGAAGCCGAACTGCACGATGATCGAGGCCACGGTCGCGAAGAAGCTCGCCAGCGTCATCACCATCACGTCGCGGTTGATGACGTGGGTCAGCTCGTGCGCCATCACCCCTTCGAGCTCGGCGGGGGAGAGCAGTTCGAGGATGCCCCTCGTCGCGCACACGGTCGCGCTCTTCTGCGAGCGCCCCATCGCGAACGCGTTGGGCATCTGGTTCTCCATCACGCACACCCGCGGCTTGGGCAGGTCCGCCTGCACGCACAGCCGCTCGATGATCCCGTGCAGCTCGGGCTCCTCCTGGGGGGAGACCTCCTTGACGCCCATCATCCCCATCGCGATCCTGTCCGAGGTGAACAGCTGCAGGCCCAGCAGCGCCAGCGCGATCACGAGGATCGTCACGCCGCCTGCCCCGACCGCGATCAGCACTCCCACCAGCACCGCATAGACGAGACCCAGCAGGAACAGCGTCAACAGCATCCTGGCCTGCAGGCCGGTGTCTTTGCCGAACGCCTTGCGTCCCTGCCTGTGGGTGGTGGCGACCATCTGAGGGGATTGTCGCAGAAGGAGATGGGGATTCCCTAAAGTGCGCCTCCACATGATCGCCCCGCGCAGAGCCCCCACGCCGGCCGCGTTCGCGCCCCGCGCCTCACCGGCCACGTTCGAGCCCCGCGCCGGGCGCTCGGGGACGGGGCGCTCGGGAACGCCCGGAGGGGGGGCCGCTTGAAACCGACCTTCGACGTGCTCGGCCTCTCGATCAAGAGCTTCGGGGTGGTCTTCGCGCTCGGCTTCCTCGCCTGCGGGCTACTCGTGGCGCGGCGGTTGCGCGAGCTCGACCGGCCGGTGGACTGGGCGTACGAGATCGTCTTCGCCGCGCTCGTCGGGGGGCTGATCGGGGCGCGGGGGTACTTCGTGATCCAGAACTACGGCGAAGTCAAGCACCACCTCGCCAGCTCGATCTTCTCCGGCTCGGGCCTCGTCTGGTACGGGGGCGCGATCGGGGGCGCGATCGGGGTGCTCGGATGGATGCGCTGGCGCGATCAGCTGCGGCTGATCATGCTCGACATGTGCGCCACCGCACTCGCCCTGGGGTACGCGATCGGTCGCATCGGCTGCCAGGTCTCCGGCGACGGGGACTACGGGATCCGCTCCTCCCTGCCCTGGGCGGTGGGCTACCCCCACGGCACCGTCCCCACCCCCCCGGGGGTCACCGTGCAGCCCACGCCGATCTACGAGACCGTCGCGATGGGTCTCGTGGCCTTCCTGCTGTGGAACCTGCGCGACCGCGTGCGCCCCGGGGTGGTGTTCGCCCTCTACTGCCTGCTCAGCGGCCTGGAGCGCTTCCTCGTGGAGTTCATCCGCCGCAACAAGGAGCTCCTCGTCGGCCTCACCGCGCCGCAACTTGAGAGCGTCCTCCTGATGATCGTCGGCGCGGTGTGGCTGTCGCTGATGATGCGCGGACGCGGCCTCGCCGGGCTGCGGCCCGGGGGGTCGGGGACCGCCCGGCCCGCGACGGCCTGAGACGCACGCGATAATCAAGGGCGCAATGGCCACGGAGCTGAAGAGTCGCCTCACGCAGGCGCTGGAGCGGGTGTTCCCGGTGGGCACCCGCGTGAACGAGCGCGGGCGCCTGGAGGTGGGGGGCTGCGACACCATCGAGCTGGCGCGCGAGTTCGGCACCCCGGCATATGTGGTTGCCGAGGACGACCTGCGCACGCGTGCGCGGGCGTTCCTCGAGGCAGGCCGCGGCGCCGGCCACGGGGCGGAGCTGCACGTGCTGTTCGCCTCCAAGGCCTTCCCCTGCGCCGCGGTGCTGCGCACGCTCGCGCAGGAGGGCCTGTGGTGCGACGTGGCCTCCGGCGGGGAGCTGCACCTCGCGCTGCGCGCCGGCTTCGCCCCGGAGCGGCTGGTGCTGCACGGCAACGCCAAGTCCGAGGCGGAGCTGCGCATGGCGCTGCGCCACCGGGTGGGGCTGATCGTGATCGACAACCTCGACGAGATCGACCGCCTGGAGCTCCTGCTGGCGGAGGGGGAGCTCGCCGACATGCCCCCCCAGCCGGTGCTGGTGCGGGCGACGCCCAACGTCAGGGGGGACACGCACGAGAAGATCTCCACCGGCCAGGCCGACTCGAAGTTCGGCTTCGCGATGGACCAGGTCGTGGGGGCGGTCGAGCGCATCCGCGGCGTCGCGGGCCTCTCCCTGGAGGGAGTGCACGCCCACATCGGCTCCCAGCTGTTCGATCTGGAGCCCTTCCGTCGCAAGGTCGCCCAGCTCGCCACTCTGCGCGAGCTCGCCGCCTCCAGGGGCTTCCCCACTTGGGATCTCGGCGGGGGTTTGGGTGTGGCCTATACAGCCGACCAGCGGCCCCCCGCGATCGAGGAGTACGTGGGCGCGCTGGTCGAGGCATCGCGCACGTGGCTGGGGGGCTACCGGCGCCTGCTGATCGAGCCCGGCCGCGCGCTCACCGCCAACGCCGCGGTGACGCTGTACACGGTGCAGAGCGTCAAGCGCAACGTCTCCACCTGGGTGGCGGTGGACGGCGGCATGTCCGACAACCTGCGCCCCATGCTCTACGGGGCGGTGTACGAAGCGCACGTCGCCGACCGCCCCGGCGGCGGCACTCCGTGCGTGCTCGCCGGCAAGCACTGCGAGTCCGGCGACGTGATCGTGCGCGAGGCGCTGCTCGATGACCCCCACCCGGGGGATGTGATCGTGACGCCCGCCACGGGCGCGTACGGGTATGCGATGGCCAACAACTACAACGGCGTCCCCCGTCCGCCGGTGATCTTCTGCAGGGACGGCGACGCCCGCGTGGTGGTGCGGCGGGAGTCGTTCGAGGATCTCTGCTCCCGCGATGTCAACTGAGCCCTTCCGCATCGGCCTGCTCGGCCACGGCACGGTCGGCGGCGCGTTCGCCACACTGCTCGACGAGCGCGCCGACGAGATCGAGCGCTTCAACGGCCGCCGGCCGGTGATCACCGGCGTGCTGACGCGCACCCGCGGGGACTTCGCCCAGATCCTCCCCGAGGCGGACATCCTGGTCGAGGTGATGGGGGGGATTGAGCCCGCGCGCGAGCACCTGCTGGCGGCGATGCGCGCCGGCATCGACGTGGTGAGCGCCAACAAGCAGCTGCTCTCCCAGCACGGCGAGGAGCTGTTCGAGACCGCCCGCGAGCACGGCGTGCGGCTGCGCTTCGAGGCGGCCGTTGCTGGCGCGGTACCGGTGGTGCGCGTGCTCGAGGAGTCGCTCTCGGCGACCCCGATCGAGCGCATCCACGGAATCGTCAACGGCACCACCAACTTCATCCTCGGCGAGATGGACCGCGGGGGCACCTACCCCGAGGCGCTCGCCGAGGCCCAGCGCCGCGGCTACGCCGAGGCCGACCCCTCCGACGACGTCAGCGGCAGGGACGCGGCGGCGAAGATGGCGATCCTCGCGCGCCTGGCGTTCGGCGCGCCGGTGCACCTCGACGACGTGCGCTACGAGGGCATCGAGCAGCTGCAGCCCGAAGACCTCCGCTCGGCGCGCGAAATGGGCCTCGGGCTGAAGCTGATCGGCACCGCCGAGCGGCTCGGGGGCGGGCTCTCGGTGCGGGTGCACCCCGTGTTCCTCTACCCCGGCCACCCGCTCTCCTCGGTCTCGGGCCCCTTCAACGCGGTCACCGTCGAATCGGAGACGGTCACCGAGATCACGCTCTCCGGCCCCGGCGCCGGCGGGCGGCAGACCGCGAGCGCGGTGCTGGGCGACGTGGTGAGCGTGATGACCGGCGGCGCCCAGCCGCCCGCTCCGCCGCTTGCGCTGCCGCTGCTGGGGGACGTGGAGAGCGCCTTCTACCTGCACTTCGACGTCGCCGACCGCCCCGGGGTGCTGGGGGCGATCGCGCAGGTGCTGGGTGAGCACGGCGCCTCGATCAAGTCGGTGATGCAGCGGCGCGCCGGCGGGGAGGTGGTGCCGCTGACGATGGTGCTGCACCCGCTGCTGGAGTCGCGCCTGCGCGAGGCGCTGCAGCGGATCGGGGAGCTCGATCTCGTGCGCTCGGCCCCCCGGGCGATCAGGGTGATAGAAGAGGAGTTCGGATGAGACCCGATGAGCGAGTGGACGGGAACGAGCAGATGGTGGGATCGGGGGAGCTGACTTGAGGCCCGGCCTGATCGAGCGCTGGCGCGAGCACCTCCCCTTCGCGCCCGAGGACCCCGTGGTGAGCCTCTGCGAGGGCGCCACCCCGCTGCTGCACTCGCCGGTGCTCTCGGAGATGGTGGGGGCGGAGGTGCACCTGAAGCTCGAGGGGGGCAACCCCACGGGCTCCTTCAAGGACCGCGGCATGACCTGCGCGGTCTCCGCGGCGGTGCGCGAGGGCTCCAAGGCCGTGATCTGTGCCTCCACGGGCAACACCGCGGCGAGCGCGGCGGCGTACGCCGCGCGGGCGGGCCTTACCTGCGCGGTGATCGTGCCGGACGGGAAGATCGCGGTGGGGAAGCTCGCGCAGACACTGATCCACGGCGCGCGGGTGATCGCGCTGTCGGGCAACTTCGACCGGGGCCTGGAGCTCGTGCGGGAGCTCGTGGAGCGCCACCCGATCACGCTCGTGAACTCCGTCAACGAATACCGCATCGAAGGCCAGAAGACCGCGGCGTTCGAGCTGGTGGAGGAGCTCGACGGCGGCCCCGACCTGCTGTGCATCCCGGTGGGCAACGCGGGCAACGTGACCTCCTACTGGCGGGGCTTCACCGAGATGGGGCCTCCCCGCGGCTGTTCGGCTTCCAGGCGGAGGGCGCGGCGCCGCTGGTGCTGGGCCACCCCGTGGAGCACCCCGAGACGGTGGCGAGCGCGATCCGCATCGGCAACCCCGTGCGCTGGGAGGACGCGATGGCGGCGATGACCGACTCCCGCGGCGCGATCCGCGCGGTGGCGGACGGGGAGATCCTCGCCGCCTACCGCCTGATGGCGGCCAAGGAGGGCATCTTCTGCGAGCCGGCCTCGGCGGCGTCGGTGGCGGGTCTGCTCAAGTACGGCGCCGACGGGGCCTCCCGCGTGGTGTGCGTGATGACCGGCCGCGGCCTCAAGGACCAGCAGACGGCGATCGACAACAGCAACGGCCGCGTGATCCCCTGCGCGGCGGAAACCGTGGCGCTGGAAGAGGCGGTCCTGGGTGATCCGTAGGCGCGTGGTGCGCGCGCCGGCATCCTCCGCGAACCTGGGGCCGGGGTTCGATTGCATGGCGGCCGCGCTGGCGCTGCACGTGGAGCTGGAGGTGGAGGAGACGGGGACCTTCTCAGTGCAGACCGAGCTGTCGCTGCCGCGCGGTCGGGAGAATCTCTGCGTGCGCGCCTTCGAGCGTCTGCACCCCGCGGAGGGATTCACGTTTCGCATCGGCTCCGACATTCCCCCCTCGGGCGGCTTGGGGTCCAGTGCGGCGGCGATCGTGGCCGGGTTGATGGCGGCGGACCACATCTTCGAGCTGGACGCCGACCTGCTTGGGCTGGCGAGCGAGGTTGAGGGCCACGCCGACAACGTGGCGGCGGCGCTGCACGGCGGCTTCGTGGTGTGCGCCGACGGGGAGGTCGCGCGCTTCGATCCCCCCACCGGCCTGGAGGCGCTGGCGGTGGTGCCGCACGAGGCGGTGCGCACCCACGCGGCGCGCGCCGCCCTGCCCGCGGAGGTGCCGCTCGGTGAGGCCGTCTTCAACGTCGCCCACGGGGCGCTCTTGACGCTGGGCCTGGCGCGCGGCGACTGGGACCTCGTGGCGCGTGGGCTGCACGACCGTCTGCACCAGCAGCGGCGCTCCCATCTCTTCCCCCGCTCCTACGAGCTCGCGGGCCGCGCGCAGGAGCTGGGCGCCCTTGGCGCCACCATCTCCGGGGCCGGGCCGACCGTGCTGATCTGGTGCTTCTACGAGCAGACCGGCGCTGTGGTCGAGGCGCTGCGCGGGGAAATCGAGGGTTGGGCGGATCTGCTGCGCGTCCCGTTCGAGCCGCAGGGGGCTTACGTCAGGGAGATGTGAGTCTCCCCAACCGCCCCCGCGCCCCCTCGAACCCGGGCAGCCGCGCAAGCAGCTCCGCCGCGACCGCGAGGTAGTCCGCGCCGAGGTCGGGGCGGTGGTCGAGGATCGAGACGGCGCGCTCGGCCGATTCGGCGTAGGCGATCGAGGAGCGCACCACGGTGTCGAGCACCTTCTCACCCAGCTGCTCGCGCAGCGAGGCGAGCGCCTCACGGGAGTGCACGGTGCGCATGTCGGCGAGGTTGAGCAGCACCCCCAGGAGCTCGAGCTCCGGGTTGAGGGTGTCGCGCGCGAGCTCGATCACCTCGAGCGCCTGCTCGACTCCTTGGAGGGCGAAGTACTGGGCCTCGGCGGTGATCAGCGCGAAGTCGGCGGCCACCAGCGCGTTGACGGTGAGCAGGCCGAGCGAGGGGGGGCAGTCGATCAGGATCAGATCGTAGGCGTCGTCCGGGAGCTTCGCCAGCGCGCGCCGCAGCGTCAGCTCGCGCCCCAGCCGCCCCCCGAGCGAGAGCTCGCTCTCGGCGAGGTTGAGGTTGGCGGGGATCACATCCCCGTGGATCGCCTCCTCCGCCGTCGCCCGTCCGCTCAGCACGTCCCCGACGGTGGGCTGCGCCTCGGGGGGCACGTCGAAGTAGTCCGAGAGGTTGCCCTGCGGGTCGAGATCCACCGCCAGCGTGCGCACCTGCGCGCGCCGCAGCACGTCCGCCAGCGTGCGCACCGCGGTGGTCTTGCCGGTGCCCCCCTTCTGGGAGAGGACGGCGATCGTCTGGGCCATGGGCCGATACTACGGGGCCGGGGGTACATCCAGCAGCCGCCACCGGGGAACTTCGTGGTTGATGCGATCGGCGGCGGGGACTAGTATCCCGGTCATGGAGGAGGAGAGCACCCGGCGCGAGGACTCGCCCGAGGTCGTGAAGACCCCCGCCGGACAGGGCGCGCAGGCTCCCGCGGGGGCGGGCGCCAGCGCACAGGAGAGCGCGACGCTCGACGCGGCCGCCCACTTCGAGTACCACACGGAGTTCGACTGGGACAGCGAGCACGGCGAGGGGGAGTGGTCGATCCGCTGCTACGACGTTCACAAGCGCCTCGGCGGGCTCCCCGTCCTGGACGGGCTCAACGTGGCGATCCCCGATCAGACGATCACGACCGTGCTCGGCCCCTCCGGTACGGGCAAGAGCGTGCTCATCAAACACCTCATCGGCCTGATGTTCCCCGACTCCGGGGACGTCATCGTGAAGGGCCAGTCGGTGCCCAGCCTCGCGATGCACGACCTGCTGGCTCTGCGCCGCAGAATCGGGGTGCTCTTCCAGGACGGCGCTCTGTTCGGGTCGATGTCGCTGTTCGACAACGTCGCCTTCCCCCTGCGCCAGCACACCGGCATGTCGGAGGCTCAGATCCACAAGCTGGTCCGCGAACGCGTGAACGACGTGGGGCTGACGGAGGCGATCGACTACTTCCCCAACCAGCTCTCCGGAGGGATGCGCAAGCGCGCGGGGTTCGCACGGGCGCTGGTGATGGAACCGGACATCGTGATCTTCGACGAGCCCGACTCGGGTCTGGACCCCGTGCGCACCGCGCTGCTGTGCGAGCTGATCCAGGAGATGCACGCCCTGCACGGGGGCACCTACATCGTCGTCACCCACGACATTGCCTCGGCGCGGCGCATCGGCGAATACATCGCGCTGCTGTGGCGCGGGCGGATCGTGGAGGCGGGCGACGCCGCCAAGATGTTCTCCTCGGAGAACCCCTTCGTGCGCCAGTTCCTCAGCGGCTCCGCCGAGGGCCCGCTGGGGATGGATTGACGCACCTGTCTGTTGCGGGCGCCTGACCATATGCGAACATACGTTCGCCCATGGTCGTATGCGTTCATCTTCCCCGCTTCGAGCTGATCGTCGCCGCCGGCGGCGCTGAGGCGCTGGCGGGGCGCGCGCTGGCGATCGCCCCGGCGCCCGGGCACGAGGCGCGAGTGGGGGAGGTGTCGGGCGCCGCGGAGGCCTTCGGGGTCGCCTCTGGGATGGCGCTGGGGGAGGCGCTGGCACGCTGCCCGCAGCTGCGCCTGGTGGGGGGCGACCCACTCGGCGTTGCGCGGGAGTGGGAGGCGGTGGCGCGGGCACTTGAGGGGATCGGCGCCGCCCTGGAGCTAGCACGGGCGGGCCTCGCGTACTTCGAGTCCGACGGGCTGCGCGGGCTGCACGGGGGGGACGAGGGAGTGATCGACGCCGCGCGCCTCGCGCTGGGACGCCCCACGCGGGTGGGCGCCGGCCCGACGCGCTTCTGCGCGCTGGCGGCCGCGCTGGAGGTCCGCTCGCGCCGCGCACGGATCGTCGCCCACCCCCGCGCGTGGGACGGTTCCCGTCCACAGGCCGGCTCGCTTGGGCAGGCCGATCCCCGCGAGCAGGCCCGCCGCTACCTCGCCTCCCGGCCGGTGGCGCTGCTGGGCTACCGCGCGCAGACCGCTGCTCTGGTCAAGCCCCTCACCCGCTTGGGGGTGGGCACGCTGGGGGAGCTCGCGGCGCTGGGGCGCGACGCGGTGGCGGACCGCTTCGGCGCGCCCGGGACGCTCGCCCGGCGTCTGGCCCGTGGCGAGGACGACCCACTGCGCACGCGCTCCCCCGAGGAGTATCTGGAGGAGACGCTGGAGCTCGGCGAGGCGAGCTCCGGGCCGGCGCTGGAGCGCGTCCTCGGCGTGCTCGTCGACCGCCTGCTCGCGCGGGTGGAGCGGCGCGGGCGGACGCTGCGCTCGCTGACGCTCTCCGCGCGGCTGGTCGAGGGGGGGACGTGGCGCGAGCGGGTCGTGCTCCGCGAAGCGCTCTCCGACCCGCGACGGATGCTCCTCGCGCTCGCTCCCCGCCTGGCACTGCTGCCCGCGCCCGCCGCGGCGCTGTGCCTGGAGGCCGAGCGCTTCGGTCCGCCGGAGGGAGAGCAGGGCGCGCTGTTCGACCGGGATCCCGCCCGCCCAGCCGTCGCCCGCGCGCGACTGCGGGAGGTCGTGGCCCAGATGCGCGTCGCGGCCGGTCCCGAGGCGGCGCTGCGCGCCCTGTGCGTCGACCCCGACTCGCGCGTGCCCGAGCGGCGAGTCCTCTTCACCCCGTTCCCGGGATGAGCGGTAGTCGTGTGCTCAACCTGCCGCGACCGGTGCGCGTGAAGATGGGCGCCGGCGGGACGCCCCACGAGGTGGATGGCCGGCGGATCGAGCAGGTTCGGGAGTCCTGGCTGGTGGAAGATCGCTGGTGGACCGGCCGCCCGCTGCGCCGCCGCTACTGGGAGGTGGTCGGCGTGCGGGGCCGCAATCTCGTCGTCTTCCACGATCTCTGCTCCGGCGAGTGGTTCGCCCAGACGGGCTGAGATGGCGGGCACCCCTCCCCAGAAGGCGAGTGTCTCTGTCAAGAAGGCGGTCGGGGCACCCGGGATGGGGGGCACCTCTGCCAAGCAGGCGCTCACCGCTCCATACGCCGAGCTGCACTGCCACTCCGCCTACTCCTTCCTGGACGGGACCTCGCTCCCCGACGAGCTCGCGCAGCGGGCCGGGGAGCTCGGCTATGCGGCGCTGGCGCTCACCGACCACAACTCCGTGTCCGGCTCGATGGAGTTCGCCCAGTCCGCCGCGGCATACGGGGTGCGCGCGATCCACGGCGCCGAGATCGACCTCAGCGACGGACGCCACCTCACGCTGCTCGTGCGCGATGCGCGCGGCTGGCGCAACCTCTGCCGGCTGCTCACCCTCGCGCACGCCCACACCCGCGAGGGGCCCGGCCGCGAGCGCGACGAGCCCTCGGTGGGCCTGGAGGCGGTGATCGACCACAGCGAGGGGCTCGTCTGCCTCACCGGCTGCGCCGGCCGGTCCGCGATCGGTCGCGGCGTGCGCGACGAGCCCACCGCGCGGCGGCTGCTCCACGCATTCGGCCCCCACGACCTGCGCGTGGAGCTGCAGCGTCCCTATGCCCGCCACGATCGCGCGCGCAACCGGGCGCTGGAGGCGCTCGCGGGGCGCCTTGGCGTGGCGTGCGTGGCGAGCGGCAACGTGCACGCCCACGCGCGCTCCCGCGCCGAGCTGCAGGACGCCTTCACGGCTCTGCGCCACCGCACCACGCTCGACGCCTCCGAGCCCCTGCGGCGGGGCAACCACAGCCATGTGATGAGCGCCCCCGCGGCGATGGCCGCCCGGTTCTCCGAGCACCCCCACGCGGTGCGCGAGACCGTGCGCCTCGCCGAGGAGCTGCGCTTCGACCTGACGCGGGACCTCGGCTATCGCTACCCCGGGGCCGAGGACCCTGGGGCGATGCGGCGCCTCGCGGAGCTGTGCCGCGTGCGGCTGGATGAGCGCTATGTGTCCCTCCATGAGGCCACGGCGCGCCTGGAGGAGGAGCTGCGGATCATCGACGCGCTGGGGCTCGCCGGCTTCTTTCTGCTGCATCACGAGCTGCTCGAGCTCGCCCGCGAGGTCGCCCTGGAGGTGCGCGGGCCGGACTCCGCTCGGGCGTTGGCCGAAACGGGGACCGATTGGGGAGACACTCGCTCCGCTCGCATCCCCAAATCGGCCAGCGCCGGAGGCGCGTGTCACCCGGCTTCGGTCGCACCTGGCCGCGGGCGGGGATCCTCGGTGTCCTCGATCGTCTGCTACCTCACCGGCCTCTCGCACATCGACCCGATCGCCAACCGCCTGTTACTCGGGCGCTTCCTGCACACCGGTCTCGAATCCCTGCCCGACATCGACCTCGACTTCCCACGCGACATCCGCGAGGTGCTGATCCCCCGCGTGCACGAGCGCTACGGGAGCGAGCGCGCTGCGCTGGTTGCCGCCTTCCCGACCTTCCGTGCGCGCGGCGCGATCCGCGAGCTCGGCAAGGTTCTTGGCCTGCCTCCCGGGGAGATCGAGCGCGTCGCCCGTGCCGCCGAGAATCACCGGAGCACCACCGAGCACGACATTCCGAGCGTCTCCCCCCGCTGGGCGTGGCTCGCGCGCCTCGCCGCCGAGGCCCACGGGCTGCCCCGCCACCTCTCCCAGCACCCCGGTGGGATGGTCATCGCCACTCGGCCCCTGATCGACTGCTGTCCCGTCGTGCCCGCTGCGATGGAGGGCCGCCAGATGGTGCAGTGGGACAAGGACTCCTGCGCCGACGCGGGCTTCCTGAAGATCGACCTGCTCGGGCTCGGCATGCTCTCCGCCGTGGAAGGCTGCGTCGAGCTGATCGCCCGCACCCGCGGGGAGCGCGTCGACCTCTCCCGCATCCCCTTCGACGACCCCGATACCTTCCGCGCGATCCGCCGCGCCGACACCGTCGGGGTATTCCAGATCGAGAGCCGCGCCCAGATGCAGTCCCTGCGGCGCACCCTCCCCGAAGACCTCGACGACCTCACCGTGCAGGTGGCGATCGTGCGCCCCGGCCCGATCCAGGGGGGCGCGATCAACCCCTACATCGAGCGGCGCCGGCGCCTGCGCGAGGACCCCTCCTACGAGGTCCCCTACCCCCATCCCTCCCTGCGGCCCGTGTTGCAGAGCACGCTCGGAACGGTGATCTTCCAGGACCAGGTGATGGAGGTCGCCCAGGCCTTCGCCGGCTTCTCCCCCCGCGAGGCCGACGGGCTGCGCCGCGCGATGAGCCGCAAGCGCTCCCACGAGGCGCTGCGCAGCCACCGCGAGCGCTTCATCGAGGGCGCCCGCGCGCACGTGGGTGCGGACCTCGCCACGGCGCAGCGCGTGTGGGAGATGGTGGAGGGCTTCGCCGGCTTCGGCTTCCCCAAGGCCCACGGCGCCGCCTTCGGTCTGCTCGCCTACCAGTCCACCTGGCTGCGCGTCCACCACGGCCCCGAGTTCCTCTGCGCACTGCTCAACGAGCAGCCGATGGGCTTCTACGCTCCCGACACCCTCCTGCACGAGGCCGAAGGCCGCGGCATCCCCGTGCGCGGGCTCGACGTCAACGCCTCCGGGGTGCGGTGCACAGTGGAGGCGGTGGGAGTGGGGGAGGCCGTTGGTGTGGCTGGGGCGGGTGTGGGGGAGACGCGCCTGGGCGTGCGCCTCGGCCTCGCCTACATCAAGGGCGTCCGCGCCGAGGAGATCCGCGAGCTCGTCGCCGAGCGCGAGCGCGGCGGGGCCTTCCGGGATCTCGGGGAGCTGGCCGCGCGCTGCGGTGCCGGGCGGCCGACGCTGGAGCAGCTCGCGTGGTCCGGGGCCTGCGATGCCCTCGTTGACACCGAGGAGACCACCGAGGCGGTCGGCTCCGCGGACGCGCGCGATGCGACCAGCCCCACGGACGCGGGCGATACGACCCGCTCCACCGATGCGCGTCGTCGCCTGGCTCTGTGGCAGCTCGGGATCGTCGCCCCCGGCCGCGCGGCCCGCGAGGGGGGCACCCAGCTCGCGCTGGCGCTGGAGCTCCCCGAGGCGCCCCGCCTGCGCCCGCTGAGTCGCTGGCAGCGGCTGATCGCCGACTACGCCGCCACCGGGGTGACGGTCGGCGACCACGTGATGGCGGCGCTGCGCCCCCGGCTAGCCGCGCGCATGCTCGCCACCAGCCCCCAGCTGCACCGCCTGCCCCAAGGCTCCGCGGTGAGCGTCGCCGGCCTCGTGATTGCTCGCCAGCGGCCCGGCACCGCGAAGGGCACGATGTTCCTGCTCTTTGAGGACGAGTGGGGCCACGTCAACCTGATCGTCCCCCGCGCCGTGTACGAGCGCCACCGCCCCCTCGCCCGCGCCGAGCCCCTGCTGCTCGCCCGCGGCCGCTTGGAGCGCACCGCGGTGGAGCGCCTCGCGGGCATGGAGGAGGTGCCCGCCGTGGTGAACGTGATCGTGCGCGAGCTCGCCCCGCTGGAGCGCTTCCTGGTCGGGGAGGAAGCTGATGCTGGGGCTCGCGTGCACCGCCTGCCCGGCGCAGAGGTGGGTGCCAACATGCGCGCCGTGGCCCCACCCGTGCAGAGCTTCGCCGCGGGGCGGCGGCGCTGACAAGCGCTAGGCTCCCACCAAGATGAACTACCGCAAGCTCGGCACGAGCGACCTTGAGGTCTCGGAGATCAGCCTCGGCTCGTGGCTGACCTACTCCGGCGGGGTGGAGCGCGCGCAGTCGGAGGCGTGCGTGAAGGCGGCGTTCGAGGCGGGGATCAACTTCTTCGACACCGCCAACGTCTACGGGCGAGGCGCCGCGGAGACGCTGCTGGGGGAGGTGCTCTCGGGTTACGAGCGCTCCTCCTACGTGCTCGCCACGAAGGTGTTCTTCCCGATGTCCGACACCGATCGCGGGCTCTCCGCGGCGCAGATCCACAAGCAGATCGACGCCTCCCTGGCGCGCCTGCGCACCGACCACGTGGATCTCTACCAGTGCCACCGCTACGACGAGCAGACGCCCCTGGAGGAGACAATGGGGGCGCTCACCGAAGTGGTCAAGGCGGGCAAGGCGCGCCACATCGGCTTCAGCGAGTGGCCCGTGCGGCGGATCGCCGAGTCCCTGGAGCTGCCCGGCGTGGAGCGGTGGGTCTCCAGCCAGCCGCAGTACTCGATGCTCTGGCGCGCCCCTGAGACGGAGGTGATCCCGCTGTGCGAACGCGAGGGGATCTCCCAGATCGTGTGGTCCCCGCTCGCCCAGGGAGTGCTGACGGGGAAGTACCCGCCCGGGCAGCCCCCGCCCGCGGACTCGCGCGCGGGGAGCGAGAGCATGAGCGTCTTCATGGACCGCCTGCTCGACGATCGCGTGCTCGAGACGGTGCAGCGCTTGGCGCCGATTGCCGAGGGCGCGGGGCTCTCGATGGCGCAGCTCGCGCTCGCCTGGGTGCTGCGCCAGCCCAACGTCGCCTCCGCGATCGTCGGCGCCAGCCGGCCCGAGCAGGTCCACGCCAACGCCGCCGCCTCCGGCGTCACGCTCGACGCTCAGACCCTCGCCGCGGCGGACGAGGCCCTGGGCGACGTCGTCGTGCGGAGCGGGCGTTCCTGAGCGGACTGGGCGAGCTGACGTCGAGGGACCCACAAAGCGAGGACCTCACGCGGATGGCGGAGCTCGTCGAGCAATACGAGGACTTCCCGCTGGGAGGCACCGACCCCTCAGTGATCGCGCTCGTCGAGCGACTCGACGCCTCGCTCATCGTCATGCTCGACCGTCGCCACTTCACGACCGTCAAGCCACGACACCGCGCCTCCTTCGAGCTGCTCCCGTAGGCGGCGCAGCTGGTGTGTCGGCGAGCGGGTGACGCTGACTGTCAATCGCGATCCCGTGGCCGATAACGCGCAAAACGTACCGTTTCGATATGCGCCGTGCGGCCTTGCGCGTTTCGTATCATTATGATACGATTCGTGCACCCATGCCCGGGAGAGCGTTCACTGCACTGCTTGACCAAGCTCAGCGGCAGTACGGCTATCTGACGCCCGGCGACGCACGAGATCTGGGCGTCGACCCCACCCAGCTACGTCTTGATGGCGGCGCGCCACACGCTCGAGCATCTCGGCCGCGGCTTGTACCGGATGCCGATGGTGCCGGCCACGCAGCTCGATGCCTACATGGAGGCGATCTTGTGGACTGGCCGGCGGGGAGTGCTCAGCCACGAGACGGCCCTGGATCTGCACGAGCTCTGCGACGTGAATCCGAGTGCCATCCACCTCACCGTGCCGGGCGGCTTCCGCACCCGCATGACAGTCCCAGAGATCTACCGGCTCCACCGGTTCGATTTGGACCCTTGCGATGTCGGCAGTCACGAGGGCATCCCCATCGTGACTCCGGAGCGCGCCATCGTGGGTGGCATCGAGCAGGCGCTCGGCTGGCAGCTCATCGACCAGGCCATTGGAACCGCGCGTGCTCGTGGGCTCATCACCCAGCTGGCCGCGGAGCGGCTGGCCGCGCTTCGGTATCCACGGCAGGCAGCCCGCGGTGGGTGATTTCGCCAAGAGGCTGCCGGGTGACGTCGGTCATCTGCAGCGGCTTATCGGCAGCCATGCCGTTGAGCGAGGCATGCCGCCGGCGCGGTTGCAGCGGTGGCTGAACGCGATGATCGTCACCGCTGTTCTCGACCGGGTTCGCGACGAGGACGGAGAGCCCATCTTCTTGCTCAAGGGCGGTGTGGCGATGGAGCTGCGCCTACAGCTGCGCGCCCGTGCCACCAACGACTACGACGCCGCGTTCCGCGCGCGGGCCGAGGAGGTCATGGACCGCCTCGACGAGGCATTGGCCCAGCCTTGGAATCACTTCAAGCTGACCCGCGACGTGCCTGAGGTCATCACCAACACGAAGGCGGTGCGGGTCCGGTTGAGGCTGAGCTACAAGGGGCGCAGCTGGGGCAGCGTCCAGTTGGAGATGGCGCCGGTGGAGGGCGAGATGGGACAAGAGCTCGACCGCGTCAAGGCCACTTCGCTGGACTCGCTGCAAGTACCTCTGCCAGAGGAGGCCAACTGTATTTCCCTGCGCTACCAGGTTGCTCAGAAGTTCCACGCCTGCACCGAGGTCTTCGAGGAAGGACGCGAGAACGATCGGTTCCGCGACGTCATGGATATCCTCATGGTCGAGGACTTGCTGTACGACATTGGGCTGGTCCGCGTGCGCGAAGCCTGCGTCGACATCTTCAGCGTGCGCGACAAACACGCTTGGCCCCCGACCGTGACGGTATACGACAGCTGGCGCGCTCCGTTCGTCGAACTGGCTCGCGAGAACGGTTTCACACCCCAAGACGTCGACGAAGCGGCGGCGGCTCTGACCGCACTCATAGTCGCAATCGGGGCCTGAGTGCGACCAGTGCGACGGTATGCAGCCCCTACCTCTCCTTCACCGCGCTGACCTCGACAAGGATCTTGACCCTGGACACGCCGCGTAGATGCCTACACAGTTCCTCGGACACTCCCTGCAGGTTTGCGGAGGCATTGGACGCATCGGACGATATGACTTTTGTCAGGCTTTTGTCACGCGGACGCCCGAGATGGGGTCTCAGGTTGGGGTGTTGCCGGGACGGCTGCGTGGGCGTGGCGGGCGGTAGGTGAGCTGGCGTCTGAGGTATTCATCGAAACGTGGCACGGTGAAGTCGATGTGGCCGTAGTCCTCGGTGGCGTAGATCAGGCCCTTTTCGAGCAGGCTTTGGCGGACGGGGGAGAGGGCGGTCGTGGGCTTGCCTGCAGCGTGGGCGACGTCGCCGGAGCGGTAGGGGCCGGGTCCGAGCTCGGCCATTGCGCGCATGTAGCGCCGCTCGGTGTTGGTGGCGCGCTGCATTCTAACCTCGTACATGGTCTGGTCGAGCGCTGCCTGGGCGGCGGGCTGGGCGCTTTCAATCACGGCGAGGGAGATCGGTGAGGCGGAGGCGAGATTCCATGCGTGCTTGCCCAGTTGCTGGATGTAGAAGGGGTAGCCGGCGGTCCAGTCGAGCGCCGCGGCGATGGCGTCCTGTGTGTAGGCGACCTTGTGGGCTTGTGCGGGCTCGACGAGCGCGGCTTCGACGTCCTGTGGTGAGAGGTTGCCGATCACGGGGAATGTGAAGAGTCGCTCGGCGTAGCTGCGGGCCTCTCCGGTGAGCTTCGGGATCTGGGGCAGGCCGGCGGCCGCGAGCGTTATTGGCAGGTTGCGCTGGGTCGCTCGATGCAGCGCGCTGATCACGGCGCGGAACTGGGCGGGCTCGGCGAATTGGACCTCGTCGAGCAGGAACACGGCCCCGCTGTCGGCCTCGCGCGCGGCGTGGCCGAGCTGGAGAAAGAGCTGGGTGAGGTCGCTCACGAGCGTCGCTTCGTCGGCGCGGCGCAGGTCGATCGACAGGCCGATCCCCTCCGGGCCGGAGAGCTTGATCGACTGCAGCTGCCCGAGTGCGCTCCGGATCCTCGCGAGCATCTTCGCGGTGAGCTTCAGGCGCGAGAGCGCGATCTGGGTGTCGCGGGCCAGCTCGCCGGCGAGGCCGGTCTGTGGCGTGAGCTCGTGGTAGAAGGTCAAGAAGCCGGCGTTCTCGGCCTGGTCCTCGAAGATGTTCAGCAGCGCGGTCTTGCCTACTCCGCGCAGACCGCGAACGATCATGCTCTGCTCGGTTGCGCCACGCGCCAGGCGTCCCACCAGCACGCGGAACTGCTCGAGCTCCGCGTGTCGGCCGGCGAGCGCGGGCGGGCGCGAGCCTGCGTTCGGGGTGTATGGGTTCTTGATGGGGTCCATGCTATGCCAAGTTATATCAGCTTATAGGGATAATGCTATAAGGTCTTATAACTTGCTAGAGCGGCTGGCAGGCAGCTCGCTCGCAAGGGACCGAGGCGGGTCTACGGGAACCTATCCGAGCACCGGCGAGATCGAACGGCCGGTGGCATCTCGCCATTGGCTTTCCAGTCGGTCCCTCGAGAGCCTGTAGCTCACCGTGACGCCCTCATCGGGCCTGCCGGCGGCACGGATATGTACGGAAGATTGTACGATTTTTGTCAGCGAGGCAAGTCCGTGCAGCCCAGCATGCCGGCGTCGGATGGGCGCCGATGTTGGGGAAACTCAGTCTGCTACAGGGCTTCCCCAACGATCCCCGCCTCCCTACCCCTCCTTCACCGCGCTGACCTCGACAAGGATCTTGACCCTGGACACGCCGCGTAGATGCGTCCACGGGCGTCCAGATCGTCCATTCTGTGCGGTTTGCGGACGTATTGGACGCATCGGACGAAATGACTTTTGTCAGAGATGTGTCATGGACCGGGCGGCCGCCGAGCCTCGATCGGGGCGAGGAGCGGAGGCGACGGGGCCGCCGCTAGCCTGCTGGTCCGTGCCCACAGACCCGATCTCAGTTCGCTGGACGCTCCACGCGCTCGACAAGGCGCGGCAGCTCGGATTCGCTCGCCATGATGTCGAGTCGGCGCTGCTGGAGCATTACCGCGAACGGCGGCGCAATAGGGGAAGGGCGCGTTGGGTGGTGAGCGCTGGTCGTCTCGTGATTGCCTACACGCACTCCGATGGCGACGACCATCTCGTTGCGCGCATTGTGACCGTGTGGCGGCGGCGCTAGCCTGTGGCAATGAGGATCGATGGGCACTACGACGCGGAGGCAGACATTGCTTGGGTGCGCTTCGAGGGCTACGACCCGGGCACGGTCGTGGCCGAGGAGACCGAGGCGGGTCTGCGGGAACTGGATCCGAGCACCGGCGAGATCGTGGGGCTGGAGTTCTGGGAGGCGAGCCACAAGCTGCCGGCCGATTTTCTCCGGATGCTGCCCCCGCCGCAGGTCGAGATCGCAGCGTAGTCTCTGGACGTAAGGCCCCTCTGGCGGGCCGCTCCTGCTTCAGGCGGCGGTACAAACGGGTTTCATCGCACATGACGGCGTGCTCGGATGACGGGGAGGGCTGGTGTCAAGCTTGACACCAAGCACCCTGTCGATCCGCTGGATCAGCTGGCTCCCGCCTTCGAGCCCCGGCTGCCGCGCGTCGCCGATCGTCAGCTGCACCCAGCCGCAACCCTCGGGATCGACTTCCGCGACCGCCGACGGCGGTGCGTCGCGAGTGGCATAGAACGCGAGTCGGACACTGATACCAAAGTCGGCCGGGCAGTTCCTCAGGCCCGGCTGGACGGCGGGCAGCGCGTTGAGCGCCGCGACGATCCGGGCGATCTTCTCTGTCGAGGTGACACGCAGCGGGCGTTGCGCGGGCTGCTCGCCCTTGAGTGAGCCATGCACGGATATCCGCAGGATACGGGCGCCCGCCGGCGGGATCACCTCCGATGCCGGGCGCGGCTTCACCCACACCACCTGCCCGTCCGCACGAAGCCCTGTCGATCCGTCCGGCAACTGAACGATGTAGATGTCCAGCCACCGCGTGCTCAACACACCAGCGACGGGGGGCCATGCGAAGGCCTCTGCTTCGTTGTACGGCACGCCGGGCCCCTCGACCGAGAGGGCCGGCACGATCAGCAGCCTGGAGGCCCAACGCACCAGGGGACCTACGCCAGTACAGGGGAGGCGGTCGAGATAGTCACCGACCAGCCAAAGGGCCAGACTACCCTTACCTCCTCACCGTGTGCTACTCCGCCGTGAATCGAAGCGAATCCCAGTAACCAAGCCATTTCTCGTAGAAACCGAGCCCCTTCGTGGGGGTGATTCGCGGCGGAGTAGCGACAATCGCGCCGTACTCCGCCGTGATACCGAAACCTCAAGATCCAAGCCATAAACGTCCGGTTCCCCGGCATGATTCACGGCGGAGTAAGGACGATTCACGGCGGAGTAACTGGCATACACGGCATGGTGCCGGATTGTCCGTCCAACTTGTTCGGTAGCCGACCGGAAATCGCCCCTACGCCGCGCCAATACAGGTGATCGCTGCCACCTCGCATCGCCGGACCCTGAACCCAGCGCGAACCCAGCCGCCGCCACCTCGGAGTGGTCACCTGGCGAACGAGCGACTCCCACGAGCCTCCACCCTGCGGGTTCCCGGAACTTCCCTCTCAGGCCGGGTCGCACACCCTGTCGCGCGCTAGGACCGTTGCCGTCGGCCGAGCCAGGCTCGAATCCGCCACGAGCTCTTGATGGCGCCAACGAACGGGCTCTCGAGATCCGCAGTGGGGAACGGCCCGTGCTCATCGGCACCCTGCGCATACCGGTCACGGCGAGCGTAAAGACGGCAGACGTCGCGTTTCCATACACAACGACGGGCAACGCCGCGAGGATCCCCACGGCGAGCAGCAGGACTCCTGTCGCCGGGTGAGAGCCGAACTGCTGGTAGCCCGCTGTGCAGATCAGGACGCCCGGGAGCATCAACAGGCCGGTCGCGCCACCGATCACGATCGTCCCGGTCGCTCCCTCGGCCCACCGACCGCGTACCGTCGCCATCGAGCGTTTCAACGCCTCGCGAGGCCCAACACCATCCACAGCCAGCGACGGGATCACGAAGAAGGTCGCTGCACCCCACGCGATATCCAGCACCACCGCGACAAGCCGCTCGATCCAGCCGAAGTGACCGATCCGCTCAGCGAGCGAAAGGACCGCCCCGAGCGTCGCCGCGATAAGCGATCACGCCAGGATCGGCGCCCAACGAGCGCGCGCCACCGCCAGACCGTCACGAACCGTGACCTCCTCACCGCTCCACCGCCGCGCGACGGTGTTGAGCAGAGCGACATTGAGGAAGGTGCCGACCACGGTCATGGGGTACGACGCGGCAGCGGAGCAAGACGAGCCGCCGATGATGCTCACCGGCGAGCGCCGAGGCCACCCCCAGGAACGCGCCGGCAATGAGTAGATCCAGCATCACTGCCGCCAATGCCAGACACAGAAGGCCCCGATCGCTAGAGATGACCCCGAACGCCTCGCGCGAGAGCCGTGAGCCGCGCGACACGACCCTCGCGGGAGCCCGCTCCGGAGGCCCTTATATCCCGGTATCTCCTCCGGCGCCGGGCGCCCCGCGTAGTTGGAGCGGCTGCCAAGCCCGCCCCCGCCCCTGCTTGCCGATGTCATCTGCCAAGCCTCACTCGTCGAAGTTGATCGCCAATCCTAGCCAACGAGATCCAAGAACGCCAACCGCCGCGACCGCTGTCAACAGGGCTCTTCCCTCCAGCACGGTGCCGATGCCGGCTTCTCGATCTCTTCGGCCGCGAGGGACGCGCTTTAGCGGTGATCTGGTGGGCATGGCACGGTGGCGAAGGCTCTCGAGTGACTCCCGTTTTGGAAGGCGAACCTGGCGGAGAACCGGAATCCTCCGTGCGGGCATATGTTGGGGAGTGGGATGCCTTTGGGTTCGTACTTGATGGTGTGGCCGTGGATGTGTTCGTGGTAGTGCAAGTGCATTGGTCCGATGGTTGAGTGGAACTGTACGACGGCGGCGTCGGGTCCCTCGGGGAGGCTCGGTATGAGTGGGATGTTCATGGCGAGGCGTCCGCCGAATGGCGCCGCGGCGGGGAGTACGAGGGCGGGGAGCACGATCTGGGCGCTGACGGGATCTTCGGCGTTGACGTAGATGAGTAGCCTCAGATGTCCGGCGTGGCTTGTGGACCTTACGATGGTTACTCGCCCGGTCTCGTGGATGATGGAGGGGCCGAGCGGGATCTCTGCGAGCGCGGTGCCGTATCCCATCAGGGAGTTCGCTGGGCACCCTGCTGGCCCGGAGGCTTTGAGTGTCTGGGTGGAGCATGTCGCGAGGCCCAGTTCGCTCAAAGCGAACGCAAGATCCTTTGGGTAGCTGATTTCCACCCTGGTCAGGGGCGGTGGCACTGCCTTGGCGGGCACGGCGATCCGAAAACCGAAGCCGATGGTGGTTCCTTGGCCGAGCCGCTCGGGGGTGAATGTGGCGTTGAGCGTCACTGACTGTGCCGCAGACGCGATGCTGCACGCCGTGAGGCAGAGCGTAGCGGTGGCCATGCGGAGGGCTCGTACGGCTCGGTTTCGCCTCACTGGGTGGTTTTAGTAGGAGAGTGACCCGGTGGTCTGTACGACGAGGTCGTAGGTGCGGCGGTCGAATGTGCCGTATAGCCCTGCGCGTCCGTGTGCGTGGGTGTATCGGCCGGTGCCGCCGGTGACGATCAGGGTGCCGGCGAAGCTTTCGTAGAGGCCGGAGCCGTGGGGGGTGGCTGTGCCGCGCCCGTTGATGGCCCCGTCGTGGGTGTAGATCGTGAAGCTGGCGGTGAAGGTGGAGCCGAGGTTGCAGTGGGCGCGCATACTGCCGGGGAGAGTTCCCTGCGCAGCGCCTTCCTCGAGTAGCTGCGAGCCCACGTGCCTGATGTAGCGCAGCTTGGCGGTGTCGGTAACCTTGGCGACGCCTGCCATATGGGCCTGGGGTGCCCGGCCATCGCGAGAGACGAGGCCGGCGGACGCTGCGTTGGCGGCGAGCGCCAGGAACAGGCCGACGGCCGCGAGCGCCGCGGTCCGTGCTACGGCCACCGTCGCCTTCCTCGCCACCGCCGGTTCAGTCGATTCGCGCGCTACGTGATCGTGCTTGTTGGGTCGCGGAACTCGTGATTTGGCCATTGAGAGAGATGCGTGTCTCTTATTGTTGGTAGTCGAACTGTTTGAGAGGATCTTACATTGTCGTGCCCGTCCTGGGCTGCGTCAGGCCGCCTCGACACTGGTTGCGGGGAAGCCGATCGCTGTCCGCCGAAGCGATGGTGTCGGTCGTTGACTCAATGGCCGGTCCTGCGGGGGATCGCGCTGCGGGCTTGCTTGGCGGCCCGCCAAGAGCGCATGACCGCGAGCGTGGGCGTGATGAGCGGCTCGAGCTCCCGGCGTACCTGGCGGGTCACGGGCCGGGCGAAGTCGTTGCCGGCGGTCGGTGCAGAGATGTAATAGGCGGCGACACCGACTAACGTCATTACGTGATGCGCGCCGTTGGGAAGCGCGCTGGCATGCTCAACCGCGCGGCGCGCGGCGCTGGCGAGGTCCCTGGCGAGCAGGCCTTGGTCGTCGTAGTAGCGGAGGTAGCCGACCTGGCCGGCCTGTGTGTCGCTTTGGTAGTCGACGAGGCTGTCGAGCATCGTGCTCAGGGCACAGATCGACAGGTAGGTCATGTCGATCTCGGCGGCGTTCCCGGGGGTGGTGTGTTCGTCGGCAGCGGCTGCGATCAGCGCGTGGACGGCGAGCACGGAGGACGCCGCGCCAGCGAGAAACTCTTGCCATCCAAGCGGGATGTCCTGCGCTTCGCTCCTCGCCCACTGCTCGAGCTGGGTGGTCCCAAGCGCTGGGACGGCGTGCGCGCGGATCTGTGCCTCCGCGCACCGTGACGCTGCTTCCCTCGCGGCGAGGGAGATCGCAGCCGTGGATGGCAGCCTGGCCAGTGCTCCTCGCACGACGCTGACGAGCTCTTCGAGGTAGCCGCCGTCGTCTGCGGGCCGGGAGGTGTAGTAGCCACCCGTGGGCTTCGAGTCGAGGGTGATCGCGTCCGTGAACGCCCGGTGGAGGTTGCGTCCGTCGCTGAGGGGGTCGGCTGTCGGCTGCTCGACCAGCCTGTCGAGGTAGTCGAACATGACCTCATAGGCCACGATCGCCTCAACGACGGTTTTGCGGTGCTCTCCCGGTGCGAGTGTCGCGAGCGTCGCCGCGACCTCGGCGTTGAAGCGCTCCTCGCGCAGCTTCTCGAGCGCAAGCGCGTGAAGCACGGGGTCATCGATCGCCTGAGCTCGCCGCTCCCACCGTTTGAGTTGTGCGCCGAGGAGCGGGGCGACCGTCGTCCAGAAACGGGCGTTCGCGAGTACCAGGGCCACGCCGGCTCGTGCCAGAAGCTGGCGATCACCAAAGGCAGACACGGCTCTGCCCGGTCTCAGCCGTGTGCTGGTCGCTCGTGCTCGCGCGGCGCCTTGCGAGGTTGATGTATGTGCCCTCTACTCATTCAGGGCAAGCGTCGCGGGTACGCGCGAGGCGAACCAGCCGGGGAGGGACACGATCAAAAGAACTGCGGCGACGACAAGCAGGGGGATCTCAATCGGGCGCCCGCCTGTGGCTACTCCCGCGACCGGGAAGCCGGTGACGTGCTTGAGGTAGCCGTCGATCACGATCTGACCGTAAACGCCGGCCACCGCTCCGGTCAAGCATCCCGCGCTGAGCATCAGTGCGGATTCGACGAACAGCACGAGCTTGATCTGGCGGCGCGGGGCGCCTTCGAGTCGTAGTTCGGCAAGCGAGCGTCGTCGCTGCCAGATACTCGACCCGAGTGCCGCGGCCAGCGCGAGGATCGCCGCGGCGACGAGCAGCTTCGAGATATCCCCGAGCTGTCCAAGCCCTTCGGCGGCGATGGCGTCGAATCGCTGCGCCCTGGTCTGGGCGGTAACCGCTTCCAAACCGCTCTGCGAGCCCAACGCTACCGTGATCTCGTGCAGCGCACGCCCAACGGGTGTGCCTGGTATGAGGTTGATGCCAAGCGCTGTGGGCACAGTGGTGCCCCAGAACCGAGCGTAGTCGTTGATGTCCATGAGCACCACTCCCGATGTCCAGCCAAAGTTGGTCGTCGTCGCAGCGAGCCTGAGCTTGATGATGCCTGTGGTAGTCGGCAGGCTGAGTGAACCACCGAGTCCAACGTGCTGTTCTTCAGCGATCTGCTTGGAAACCGCGATCCAGCCTCCTTGTCCCAGGCGGGCCTCCGCTGTAACAGCGTTGCCTTGAACTATCTGGCTCGTGAGCAACCCGATGTTCGCGTTGGGCGGGCGTGCGATGAGCCACACACGCCGGTCGCCCATCGTCATGAACTCGCTCTGAAAGGTATGAACGCCTGCGACTCCGGGTATCCGGCTGATGCGGGATGCGTAGTGGTCGGGTGAGAAGCTGTTGGCTGCCGCGGTGTCCTTCGGATTCAACACCCAGATGGCAGCGTCGGCGACATACTCGCCGGCGAAGGTGTGCAGCCCGTGGAGCAGGTCGTTGCGGGCGCCGCCGAGCGCGACGCTGCCAAAGAGCGCCACCGCCCCGGTCGCGGCGAGCGCCAACGAGCGCAGCGTCGTGGTCTTCAGAGATGAGAGCGCCAGCGGCAGGACCGTGAGTTTCGGGTTGCCGGATGCGACCGCGCCGCAGAGGCGCAGGACGAGCCCAAGCATCAAGGGAACCGCGAGCATGGTCGCCAGTGCGAGTACCACACACGCGGCGAGTGCCGCGCCCGGTACCAAGACGAATAGAGCGCTCGCGAGCAGCACGAGGCCGGTCGCGATGCTCGCCAGCCATCTCCTGGCGCCCGGCTGCACACCGTCACTGCTCTCGCTTTCGGAGAAGACAGCATCCACGGGGCGTCCGCGGCGCAGGTCCTGCAGTGGGACCAGCGAGGCGAGGCACATCGCCAGCATCCCTCCCCCGAGCGAGAGCAGGACGGGCTTAGCGCCGATCACGGTGCTCGTGCCCAGCGTGAACGCCTGCGCAAGATATCCCGGGGAGGACTGGTGGAAGAACCCGATCGACAGGGCGTAGCCTCCGAGCAGCCCCGCCAGGGACGCCGCGGCCCCCAGGCACAGGGCCTGGAAGAGCACCATCTGTACGATCGCGGCGCGCGTGGCGCCATCGAGCCGCAGATCGGCGATCGCTTCGCGTCGCTCCGGCACGGTCAGCAGCATCGCGTTGAACGCGAAGAGAAACCCGATCAGGGCGCTCAGACCAGCGAACAGCTCGCTCGCCTGGTTGCTCGGCTGTAGCGCCTGGCGCAGCACCGAAATATCCTGGTTCGCCGGGGCGACCGTAATCCTGCCGGCGACAAGGGCCTGTAGCTCGCGTTCGACGCTCGCCTTGTGTCCGGGCTCGCTTTCGACGAAGATCCGGGTGACACGGCCGCGAAGCCCGGCGAGCTGCTGCAGCCGCGTGAGCGGCATGACGGCCACCGCGGCCTGGGCGAGCGCCCCGGCTGTTTCGTGGCCCAGCACCGCCGATACCTTCAACGGGATGGTGCGTCCACGTAGCTTCAGGTTGACCTCGATCGGCCGGGTCGGGTTGTAGGCCGGCAGTCCCAGTGCGCTGGCGCTCGACTGGCTCAGCCCGATCCCGCCCGGCGAGAGCGCTCCGATCGGCAGGGTGTGCGCCAGGCCGTCCAGCAGAGCAAGGCCAAGGTTCGTGCCAGCGACATCGACCGTCTCCTGGTGGCCGTTGGGGGCCAGGACGGTCGCGGTCTGTTCCAGCAACGGAGCGGCCTGCGCGACTCCTGGGAGCCCTTCCACGCGGGTGAGGAGGTGTTCGTCAAAGCCGTTCGGGCCGCGGGCGTGCAGCTGCAGGTCGGCGGGCCCGATGACCGTGTGGACGACATCGCTCGCGGAGTTCGTGATGCTGCTGTTGGCGACCGTGACCGCGAACACCAGCGCTACGGCGATGGCCACCCCGATGCCGGCGAGCAGCTCCTGCATCGCGTGGACCCGCAGCCGCCTGCTGTAGAAGTAGACGAGCGCGCGTGTCCGCATGAGAGTGAGCCGTGCCATCGGTGACTCGGAGCCTCGCAACGCCACCTCACCCCGGGACCGGCGCAGAGTGCGGCTGCGCATCAACGGGGTCGCGCACGTCGCCCGCGGTGTTGCCGTCGGTGAGCTTGCCGTCGCGCAGCGTTGTGCAGCGGTCGGCGATGGCGGCCGCCTCCCGATCGTGAGTGACGAGCAGCACGCACGCGCCGCGCTCGTGCGCGACGGAGCGCAACAGCTGCACGATCTCCCTGCCGCGCACGCTGTCGAGGTTCCCAGTTGGCTCGTCGGCGAGGATGAGGCTTGGTTCTCCCGCGAGCGCACGGGCGATAGCGACGCGCTGGCGCTCTCCGCCGGAGAGCTTCTCGGGGGTGTGCTCGAGGCGGTCAGCGAGCCCTACCCGCTCGAGCCAGGGGATCGCGCGAGCCTGAGCCTCACGCATCCCGACCCCGCTGATGAGGAGCTTCCGGGCGGCGTTCTCGATCGCCGGGACGCGGGGCATGAGATGGAAGTTCTGAAAGACGAACCCGACCTCCCTGAGCAGGTATTCGCTTGCCTGGCCTTCGGACATGGAGGGTATGTCGCGCCCTTGGTAGCGGATGGTGCCCTCCTCGGGCTTCATCAGCGCGGCGATCAGTAGCAGCAGTGTTGTCTTGCCCGAGCCGCTGGGGCCAAGCAGCGCGACCATCTCGCCGGGCGTGATCGTGAGGCTCACGCCATCGACGGCGCGTACCTCCTCGCCCGCGCCATGGTAGTGCTTGACTACGCTGTCGAGTTCAAGCAATGCCGCTCGCTCCTCGCGCGTGGCGGCGGCGCGCGAGATCGCTCACGGGCGCGAGATCGGGCGCCAGCTCGCCGAAGAGTTTGCCTTTCCCGAGGGACAGCACACGGTCGGCGCCGAGCATCCCCGTGCCGTCTCCGGCGCTCGCGAGGATCGCGGTCCCGTCGTCGGCGAGGGACCGCAGGAGCTTCAGGATGCCATCCCGGTTGAGCGACTCGACGCCGATCGTCGGCTCATCGACTACCAGCAGCCGGGGGCTTGAAGTCAGCGCGCGAGCGAGGGCTACCCGCATTGTTTCCTCGATCTTCAACTCGTTTGCGATCAGCGCGGCGTATGAGACGGCCTCGACGCGCTCCAGGACCTTCCAGGCGTGAGTCAGCGCCGTGGGCTGCGGGACCCTGCGCGCGAGCTGGCTCGCCATCAGCTGGTCGAGGACCGTGAGGCCCTTGGCGTAGCGGAACTCTCTATGGCAGTAGCTGATCGCGCCGCCGAGCATCTCTCCACCGCGCTCGGCCAAGTCGCGGCCGTCGAAGCGCACTACGCCCGTACTGGGCGCTTCTACCCCGGCTGCGATCCGCAGGAGCGTCGAGCGGCCGGAGTGTCGCTCGCCCAGGACCACGACCATTTCGCCCCTGTCGAGCACGAGCGAGAGATCCTCGAGCGCGACACGCACGCCGCGGTTGTAGCTCTTGCTTACATGCTCAAGTTCGAGGAGGGTCATCGCGATCGGCGCTCCCAGCCGTGCGGGCCTCGAAGATGTCGTGGGCGTGGCGCAGCCACGAGAGCATCGCTCCGCCGACCCTACGCTGCTGATCAGCGACGAGCTCATCGATCAGCTCACCGCGAGCGCCGACCGCGGCCCCGGCCGGCTGCTGTCCGATCTGACCCGCCCCCTTGAGATACTGGCCCTCAAAGCGGCCGAGGACATGCAACGCCGCCCGGGGGTTGTCGGCGAGGATCGCGAGCTGACGCACCCATAGCTCCTGACGTCTGCGCTCGACATCGACCTGCTCCACAAGCCACTCGACATAGCTGTTGACCCCCGACTGGGTGGCCTGGTAATGCGGCTTGGGCTGGCGGCCTTCCCCGATCCCGGGCATGGTCGCGAT
Organism: uncultured Solirubrobacterales bacterium; assembly: GCA_963771915.1. Taxonomy (GTDB): domain Bacteria; phylum Actinomycetota; class Thermoleophilia; order Solirubrobacterales; family Solirubrobacteraceae; genus Palsa-744. Next base: position 2,998,755 of record CAVYVD010000001.1, read on the forward strand.
CAGCCCCCGCGCCTCCAGCCCGTTGAGCGCCGAGTAGACATGCGATTCGCCGCTGATGGGAAGCACGTCTCCATATACGCGCTGGAAGCGGTGGTAGAGCTCGAGGCCATAGCTCGGACGCTCGATCACGAGGCCGAGGACCGCCCAGGAGACCGGCGAGGTCATCGCCCGTCTAGGCGCCTTCTTTTCCACTCTCCCAGCCATCGACGGGTCCAGCATAGTGGAAGTTCGCCCCCCCCGAAAAGCCCCGTTTCCTTCTCGAATGGACACTTCCAAACTTTGAACCCTCAAACGATGCCTACCCAAACGGCGCCGCAGACCCCATCATGCCCGCGATGGCGTCCAAGGACACACGACGGACAACGCAGACCGGGAACCACGCACGCCAGCGGCCGCGCATAGCGGCCACCGGCAGCGTGAGCGACCGGCGAAGCGCTGCCCGCGACAGCGGCGAGTGCCACCCGCTCTGGCACCTCTGCAGGAAAGGCCACCCAGACCGGCGTCGCTCTGGCGCCGCGCTCTCCTGGGTCGGTCGTCGTGTCCCGAGGCGGGCCGAGCGTCCACAAGTCTGCCCTGGGGTCAGACGCTCGGCCCGCCCAGACGCCACCACCGTTGCCAGGCGCGAGGCCCGATTGGGCGCCCGCAACCAAGCAGATACCGCAGCTGGTCGAGCAGATCGGCCCCAAAGTGACCGCTACGGCCGGGCATATCGCCATGGCTCTGGAGCGAGCGCTCCGATCGGCGACTAGCTGACGTGGCGATCAACGTCGAGGGTATGACTCATTGGGAACACGTGGCGGGCGTGGTGCTCTCCGTACTCGTGGGCCTGGCGAGCGTGGGCCGGGCACTCGTTTATAGAACATCTTGGGTCCGAGAATGGTGTGCGATGTAACACTTTTATGGCAGTGAGAAGGGTGCTGCTGGGCAGGTCGTCAGTCCTTGTCAGCGAAATCACGCAAATAACGAGGATCTAATCGTGAGTATTTGATATCGCCGGATCTCTTGGTAGAGCGCAAACCGTTCGACTGGTAGATATCCGTCGTCGCCCAAAAGCACGAGGAGATCGCGGGCGGCTAGCCCGGAGCGTGCAGTAATGTCCGCGCCCCCGGGGTGAGCGGGGGCGCGGAAACGTCCGACTGGGCTTGGAGAATGGGGCTTGCTGAAGGGCCGATTCCCCGAACTCAGGAGGTTCACCTTGAAGGTGATGCGTGATGGACGCCCGGTAACCGTAGAAGTCACGTCGGACGGAGCAGGTTTGGTCTCGCATGCGGGCAGCGCGCTGGTCGCCCAGGTGGCTGACAAGCTCGGTCTTACGAGGGCGCTGTCGCTGGGGATGGCCGGGATCAAGCAGCGCCGTCGTGGTCATGATCCGGGCTGGGTGGTCCGCGATCTCGCGGTGATGCTGGTCGATGGCGGCGAGTGCGTCTCGGATCTCGGTGTGGTCCGTGAGCAGGACGCGTTGTTCGGGGCGGTCGCGTCTGACTCCACAGCGTTTCGGATGATCGACCGGGTCGCTTCTGAGCCCGGACTGCTGGACGCTCTCCGTGTCGCGCACGCACGCGCCCGGGAGCGGTTCTGGGAGTTGCATGGTGCGCCGGAACGGTTGACGCTCGATGTCGACGCGACGCTGATCACGACGCATTCGGAGAAGGAGAAGGCGGCCGGGAACTACAAGGGCGGCTACGGATTTCACCCGCTGCAGGTCTACCTGGATGAGACGCGCGAGGCGCTTGGTGGCCTTTTGCGCCCCGGGAACGCCGGCTCGAACACCGCCGATGATCATGTGGCGGCGCTGGACTTGGCGCTGGCGCAGATCCCGGCCGAGTACGTGGAGGCTCTGGAGATCTTGGTGCGCGCGGACACGGCCGGCGCTACGCATGGCCTCGTTGACTACTGCCGCGAGGCACGGATGCGCTACTCGGTCGGCTACGAGCTGACCGAGACCGTTCGTGGCGCGATCCTCACGATCCCCAAGGACGCGTGGATAGGAGCGCTCGACCAGGACGGGCCGGCCCGCAAGAACGGCGAGGTCTGCGAGATCACCGGCATGGTCGATCTGTCGGCGTGGCCTTCCCGTAGACTCTCATTGTAGTGGGAATCCTGAAGAGTGGACCCCGGGAGAGCCCACTCCAGACTTGCCGCCACCTCAGCCCGTTCCGGGTTGGGGACTGCCATCACTTCCACCGTCGCCTATCGGCCCTCCAGTGCCGGCACTGCCCTAGAGTCCAAGAATGCTCGTGCCAATGCACTCTGTTATTGATATTCTATATAGGGTGCGTACCCAGGTGGCGCCACGCTTGGTAGCCGGAACTCGTTTTATTGGTCTGAGCGTTGTGGCATTGGGTGGGTTCTTGGCCGTTGAAGGGAATATTGTTATCGGTTCGTTGACTCTGGTCGCAAGCGTGCCGCTGACGTGGGTAACAGGCGTATGGGCAGTGCCCGGTAGTGTCGACGCCTATCTCGGCAAAATAACAGGTATAGTAAACGATTGCTATACCAATCTACAATACGATAGCCACAGTCTGTGGAAGGGATTGAAAGATATAAAGCGCGATGTGCAAAGCCTTACCCCATCGCAAGACCGGCTTGAGATGCACCAAGCAGTTCTAGCTGATATAAATCAAATAGAGGTGGTGTTGAGCGATGCGACGGCAGCGTTTGTTGATCGTGCCGTAGGTGTCATTGAGCCAGGTCGGGCATTGCGACGAATAGGCGCGAACTTTGATGACCAGTGCACAGAGGAGTATGTCAAAGTCCTTACCAAAGTACTTGAGCGGTATCGGCGACTCTCTGATAGTAGTAAGGATAAAAGCCAGCAATCGCTGGGTCGCTTGCAAAGTAGGGTAAGTAAGCTGCGTGCGCCCCCCCAAGTTGTTGTCTAAACGCCATAGCGAATATTTGGAGGTGGTAAACGAATATATCTCGGCGATGAATGCTTATTGTGCCATGAATCAAGTTACGACCGAGGCCGAAATCCGGGCTGCTGCTATGAATGTGGAAAGGGCGTACGCAAAGCTTGATACGAAGAGTCGCAAATATATTGGGGAACTGCGATTGCAGACCGGTCATGTGCGGGCCACCGCGACTACGAATACAGCCTAATACTCTCCTTTGTGATGTGACTGGAGTCATGATTCCGACATGGCAGGAACGGCGTTCAAAAGGGAGTAGATGATTCGGAGAGAAAGCGGCAGCACAGGACTATCTGCACTTCGCGGCCTTCGATATCACTAGTGAGGCGGCTGATGACTTGCGGAACGTCCTTGAAGAGTGGACAGTCGCCTCGGCGCGACTGACCGCCGGGGAGTCCTACCAGCCTGCGGTCCAGGCCCCTGACGAGCCGCCGGTGGATACAGGGGAGGCGATCGGCCTGGGGCCGTCTCGGCTTACGCTCACGGTCGGCTTTGGTCCCAGTCTGTTCGGCTCTCCCGGCCGTGGCCGCTTCGGGCTCGCACGTCAGCGGCCAGCGGAGCTACAGACGCTGCCTGCGTTTCAAGGGGAGAGCCTCGACCCCTCAGTGTCGGGAGGGGACCTGTGCGTGCAGGCGTGCGCGGATGACCCCCAGGTCGCCTTTCACGCCATTCACGTCCTCTCGCGGGTCGCGGGCAGCGCGGCGACGTTGCGCTACACCCAGCATGGCTTCGGGCGAACGTCCTCCACCAGTCGCAGCCAGGGCACGCCGAGGAACCTCATGGGTTTCAAGGACGGCACCGATGACATCCGCGCGGAGGAGACCGGCGCGATGAACGACTTCGTGTGGGTTCAGCCCGGTGATCGGCCAGCGTGGATGGTCGGCGGGACGTATCTCATCGCGCGGCGCATCAGGATCCTCTTCGACGTGTGGGACGCTACCACCCTCGAAGACCAGCAGCGTGTGATCGGCCGCGAGAAGCTCACCGGCGCTCCACTGGGCGGCCAGAGCGAGTATGACCCCGTCGACCTGGCGGCCACGGGCTCAAGCGGCGAACTGTTGATCCCTGCGAACGCGCATATTCGGCTGGCGAACCCCCAGAACAACACTGGACAGCGTATTCTCAGACGCGGCTACTCCTACAGCGAAAGCGTCGAACCGGGCAGCGGCCAGATCGACGCCGGGCTGTTCTTCATTGCGTTCCAACGAAGCCCCAGCCGCCAGTTCATCCCTCTCCAACGGCGCCTGGCGGCCTCCGATGCGCTCAACCGCCACACCCTGCACACCTCGAGCGCGATCTTCGCCTGTCCGCGTGGACCACAGCCCGGCGGGTTCATAGGCGAAGAGGTCTTTGCTTGAACGACTGGGGCGTGTCGCCGAGGCAGGCGAGGCTTCGTGCTGGCGTGCACTCTCAAGTATTTCGGCTCGATACTTATGCCCCACGGCAGGTGGAAGTGCCGTCGACTAGCGATGCGAATGCCTCGACGCCCGCGCGACAGCTTCTTCGGTCGCGACGGCTCCAGCGGCGAGTACATGACGCTCGAGATGCCCGTAGTAGCGCTCGGTCGTGTTGATGTCCGAGTGGCCGATCTGACGCTGCACGTACATCAGCGAATTCCCGCCCGCGAGCCAGGCCGCGGCGGCGGTGTGGCGTAGCGCGTGCAGCGGCATGTCGCGCAGTGCAGCGTCCTGCAGCGCCTGCTTGTGCCAGTCGCGGGAGACGGTCTTGCGGTCCATCGGCTCGCCCGCCCCGTCGCCGTCCCAGCGGCCGCGATCGTGCACGCGCACCCGGGTGGGCATCACGAATATGGGCGCGTCGTGCTGTTCGCTGGAGGTCATCTCGCCGCGGCGGGCGAGGTGGTCGCGCAACACCCGCGAGAGTCCCCGCCCGATCTCCACCGAACGGAAGCGGTCGGACTTCGTGGAGCCGACCGCGTCATTCGCCTTGCGCGAGCGGTAGACGATGATCACGCCGCCCGCCTCCCCGAGCTCCAGGTCGCTTGCTCGCAACGCCAGGGCCTCGGAGATCCTCAGGCCGCTTGCAATCAGCAGCTCCGCGAGCGGCCGGTAGACATCCGAGCAGGAGTCGAGGTAGAGCGGGATCTCGTGGAGGCGCAGATACTCGCGCTCGATGTGCGCCGGCGGCAGCCGCGGCACGCGCAGCGCCGGGTTCGCGACGATCAGCCCATCCTCGACGGCCGCGTTGAGGCAGACCACGAGCGTCCCGAGGGTGTTGTTGATGGTCTTCGGTGCGAGCTCCTCGGCTTCCATCGCCTCTGTCCACCGGTCCATCAGCTCACGGACGTGCTCGACGTCGAGACGGCCGAGGGGCACGGACCCGAGGGCTGGCACGAGCCGCAGGCGGCCGTCCCGCTCATACGCCCCCCAGGTCCCCTCCTCCAGGTAGGGCCTGCGGCGATCCAGCCAGCGCGACCAGAACGCCCCGAAGGTCTCCTTGGTGTGGCGGACCTCCCCGCGCTCCTGCTTCTCGGTCAGTCGCCGGCGCGCATCCAGCGCGGCCCTCTGGCTCGTGAAGCCGCGCTTGCTCGTGAAGGAGCCGTCGGAGCGCTTGACCGAACAGCGCCACCTGATCCCAGCGGCCATCGAGTACGGATAGACGCCGCCGCTGCTCCCGTGCTGCGTCTGCGTGCGCTCGCCGATCGCATGGTTGTGGATCGACTCGTCGAACGCCCTGGCGGACTCCTCGTTGTGGAATCGCCGAGAGCGATGACGGCCGGTGGCATCGCGCCATCGGACTTCCCAGCGGTCCTTCGAGAACCTGTAGCTCACCGTGGGCCCCTCATCGGGCTCGCCGGCGGCACGGATATGTACGGAGGACTGTACGATTTTGTCAGCAACACAAGTCCGTACAGTACCGCATGTCGGCGTCGGATAGGCGCCAACGTTGAGGAAACCCCCTCTGTCACAGGGGTTCCCCAACGATCCCCGCGCCCCTACCCCTCCTTCACCGCACTCACCTCGACAAGGATCTTGACCTTGTCGCTGACCACCATGTTGCCTGAGCCGAGCGCCGCGTTGAAGCGCATCTCGAAGTCTGAGCGGTTGATCTGGGTGCTCGCGGAGATGCCCACGCGCGTCTTGCCCTGGTGGTCCTCCGGCTCGTGGCCCTCGAGCGTCGCCTGCAGCGTGACCGAGCGCGTGACCCCGTGGATCGAGAGGTCGGCGACGATCTCGAACTCGTCCTCGCCGGTGGGGCGGATCGCGGTGGAGCGCAAGACGATCTCGGGGTACCTCTCGGCCTCGAAGAAGTCGGCCGAGCGCAGGTGCTCGTCGCGCTGGGGCTCGCGGGTGTCGACGCTCGCGGTCTTCACCGTCCCGTAGGCGACGGCACCCTCGGGGCCGACCTCGAGCGTGCCCTCGAACTCCTTGAACTGGCCCTTGACGGTGGCGATGCCGAGGTGTTTGACCTGGAACTCGACGCTTGAGTGGACCGGATCGACCTTCCACGTGCCGGCGGGGACCGGAAGCGTGGCGGCTGCTGGTGTGGCGGACTGTGTGGACATATGGGGCTCCTTTGGCGAGGGGGTGTCCGTGGGTGCAGTACCCGTTGCGGACGAATACCCACAGGTAGCTGTCTGGGCAACCTTATCAGATAGGTGCGTGCGCAACTACTTTGTCAGCGCGGCTGCACCACCAGCGTTTGCGTCGCGAGGCCCAGGGGGCCGCGCTCATCGTGCAGGATGCTCTCCGCCCAAGCGATCCCTCCGGGGTGCAGCAGGGTGCGGGCGTCCAGGCCGATCCACTCCCCCTCGGGAGGACGGTTCAGTGTGACGGAGAGGTCGGCGTTGATGAACAGGTACTCCTCGAAGGGCAGAGCCGCGGCGATGCCGTTGCCGAAGTCCGCCGCCGCCACTGCACGCATGAGCGGGCTGGGGGCCTCGCCGGGGAGCACGGGGAGGCGCAGACGCATCCACACTCCGGCCGCGCCGACGGGGGAGTGGGCGCTCGAGACCCCCACCTCGGGGATTTGGCCTTTGAGGGGGCGCCCGCGCAGGAAGCGCATTTCCAGCGCTGTCCCCGCGAAGCTCGTGCTTTCCGTGTCGTCCAGAGCGAAGTGCACCGGGGACGCCTCCGCGGGGCCGGGAAGCGGGGGGCTCGCGTGCTCCGCCACCACCCGCGCCGCCAGCTCGGGCAGCTCCCTGGGCGCTGCCAGGATGCGCAGTCCGTGGGCGCGGCAGACGAGCTCCTCCCCCGCGTACAGGTCGGCCTCGAGCTCCTGCACGCGCCGGCCGGGGCGCAGCACGCGCGTGCGCAGCTCCAGGGGCGCCATTGGGATCGGCCGCAGGAACGAGAAGGAGAGGCGCGCGAACGGCAGCTCGGACCCGGGCTCCATGCGCTCGAAGGCCCCCGCGATCAGCGTCGCGGGCGCTCCCCCGTGCAGCGCCCGCGGGTCCCACGGTCCGCGCGCGTGCTCGGTCGGCGTGTAGAGCCCCTCACCCTCGGAGAGGAAGACGCTCTCTGGATCCTCGCTCACCGCGGCAGCCGCGCCACGAACTCGGAGAGCTTGCGGGGGTCGCGCAGGGGGGCGCCGTGGCCGAAGCACGCGAGCGCGGGTTCCAGCGCGGCGAGGCGCCGCGCGGAGTCGCGGTTGCGCGCGGGGTCGGGGGTGAAGATGTCCGGGGGCGTGTGCAGGCCGGGGATGCCGGTCATGACATTCATGTTGTTGAGCACATCGCCGAGGATCAGCACGCGGTCGGACTCGCGCCAGAAGGCCACGTGCCCCGGGGAGTGCCCCGGGGTCTCCAGCACGGTGAAGCCCGCGACCTCGTCCCCCTCGTGCAGCGCACGCGCCACGGGATGGGGCGGCCCGGTCCAGTAGCGCTCCTGCAGGCGGTTGAGCCAGCCGGGGGCCTGGGAGTTCTTGACACCCCCCGGGGTCTCCATCGCGGGCACGTCCCCCTCGCCGCACCACAGCGGGATCCCGAGGCGCTCGCAGATCGCGTGGCTCGAGCCCTGGTGGTCTGGGTGGGCGTGGGTGAGCGCGTGCGCGCTCAGCGTGCGCCCCTCGATCTGGCGCAGAATGCGCCGCTCGCCCTGGCGAGTGGCGGCGTCGATCAGCACGTCCCCCGCGAGGTACACGTTGATCGCGTTCGGCGGCAGGCCCTTCAGCTGGTAGAGATCCCTGGCGAGCTGTTTCACTGCGTCCCCCTGTAGTGGCTCACGAGCGCTGCTCCCAGGAGAAGCCGCGCACGGCGAAGTACAGCCCGAACCCGCCCCACAGTGCGATCACCGCGAGCGCGTCGAGATTATCACCGAGGTTCGAGCCCGCGACCATCGCGCCGGAGAGCCCGTCGATCAGGGGCTTGAGGGGGAGCGCTTCGGCGATCGTGCGCACGAAGCCGGGGGCGCTGGAGGAGTCGAAGGCGTAGAAGGAGATCGCCACCACCGGCAGGAACACGGCGTTGACGTACGCCGCGGTGGACTCGAAGTTGGGGATCGCGTGCGCGAAGGCCACGCCCAGCGCGGCGAAGCAGACGACTCCGACGAGCACGAACACGATCAGCGAGCCCCAGTACAGAGGCCAGCCGATCCCGAAGAAGAGGCGCCCCGCGAGCACCACGATCGCGATCTGCATCGCCGTGTTGGTGACCGCGTTGGCGGCGACGCCGCCGAAGTAGGAGATCGTGGGCAGCGGGGTGCCGCGGATGCGCTTGAGCACCCCCCGCTCGCGCAGGAACACGATGTTGTAGGCAAGCGCGGTGAACGTGGTGGACATGACGCTCATCCCCGCGATCATCGGCACCAGCCGGTCGAGCTGGTGCTGGTTGCCGCTGAGCGCCGCCCCGGCGCCGGCGAGGATCACCAGCGGCAGCACGAAGTTGAAGAACGCGGCGCTTGGATTGCGCCAGAACATGCGCCGCTCCAGGCGGTACTGGCGCCAGGAGAGGGCCAGCTCAGACATCCGCGGTCAGCTCCAGATAGACGTCCTCCAGGGAGGGCCGCCCCACCGTGAGCTCCTCCAGCCGCTCCCCCCGCGCGAGCGCCTCGGCGGTGAGCGTGTGCAGCAGCCCGGTGGGATCCTCGGTCTCGTGCTCCACCAGCTCCCCCCCGGCGTTGCGGTAGGCCACCCGATAGTGCGAGGCCCCGGGTGGGTGGGTTCCCAATTCCCGCGGGGGCCCGATCGCGAGCACGCGCCCCTCCTTGACGATCGCCACGCGATCCGCGAGCGCCTGCGCCTCGTCGAGGTAGTGGGTGGTGAGCAGGATCGTCTTGCCCAGCGCGCGCAGCGAGCGGATCGTCTCCCACGCGGCGCGGCGCGCCTCGGGGTCGAAGCCGGTGGTGGGCTCGTCGAGGAAGATCAGCTCGGGGTCCCCCACCAGCGCGAGCGCGAAGTCGAGGCGCCGCAGCTGCCCCCCGGAGAGCTTGCGGCTGCGCACGTCGGCCCGCTCGGAGAGGCCCGCCAGCTCCAGCACCTCCCCGACCTCGCGCGGATGGGGGTAGAAGCTCGCCCAGTGGCGCAGCGCCTCGCGGGGGGTGATGTGGCTGTAGATACCCCCCGACTGCAGCACGATCCCGATCCGCCGGCGCAGATCGATCGAGTGGCTCGCGGGGTCGTGGCCGAGCACCGAGACCTCCCCGCTCGTGCGCGCGCGGTAGCCCTCGAGGATCTCCACCGTGGTGGTCTTGCCCGCCCCGTTGGGCCCCAGCAGACCGAACACCTCACCGCGGCGCACCTCGACATCGATCCCGCGCACCGCCTCGTACTCGCCGTAGCGCTTGTGCAGGTCGCGCACCTCGATCGCGGGGCTCTCGCTCACGGCCCAATCATCGCAGGGGCGCTCGGTCGCTGGCCATGGAGGGCCAGCGCCCACGGCGCCGGGAGGCAGCGTAATGGCTCGCGGACGACCCCAGATCTCCCGCCTACCAGTGCACCCCGCGCGTGAGCGTCGCCATCGCGATCTGCTCGAAGGAGGCGCGCTCCTCGAGGTCCTGCTGGCCGCGGGAGGCGGCGGAGTCGGGGAACACGCGGTAGGCGAGGTGCAGGATGCGGTCCACCGCCTTGGGGGAGAGCGCGTAGAGGACCTCCCCCGCGGTCCCCAGGCGGGTGCCCATGTGCTTGGGGTGGGTGCGCAGCGCCTCGCAGATCATGTCCGCCGCCTGCTCGGGGGTGATCGCGGGGAAGGCGTCGTACATCTTCGTGGGCGCGATCATCGGGGTGCGCACGAGGGGCATGTGGATCGTGGTGAAGGTCACCCCGTCCCCGATCGTCTCCGAGGCCACCACCCGCGTGAAGGCGTCCAGGGCGGCCTTGGAGGCGACGTAGGCGGAGAACCGCGGCGGGTTGGTCTGCACGCCGATCGAGGAGATGTTCACGATGTGCCCCACCCCGCGCTCGCGCATGTCGGGGAGCAGCCCGATGATCAGGCGGATCGCCCCGAAGTAGTTGAGCTGCATCGTGCGCTCGAAGTCGTGGAAGCGGTCGTAGGAGAGCGCGATCGAGCGGCGGATCGAGCGCCCCGCGTTGTTGACCACCATCTCCACGTGGCGGTGGTCGGCGAGCACGCGCTCCACCAGCCCGTCCACCGAGTCCATGTCGGACATGTCCGCGGCGTACACGTACGCGGTGCCCCCCGCGGCCACGATCTCGGCGCGGAGCTCCTCCAGGCGCTCCACGTTGCGCGCCACCAGCAGCGGGATCCCGCCCGCGGCGGCGACCTTCAGCGCGGTCGCCCTCCCGATCCCCGAGGAGGCCCCGGTGATCAGCACGCGGCGGCCCTCCACGGCCTCCTGCAGCGTGCGGTCGCGGCTCAGGTCGGGGTCCATCTCGCGCTCCCAGTAGTCCCACAGGCGCGCCGCGTAGGTGCGCAGCTCCGGCGGCTCCTCCAGGCCCGAGCCCGCGAGCGCGAGCTGGGTGGCGGTCGAGTCGAAGCGCGGCACGAGCTCCATGTGCGCCAACACCTCCTCCGGAATCCCCAGCTCGCGCAGCGCGAGACCCCGCAGCTGGCGCCAGGGGGGGACCGCCAGCGCGAGCGACAGCGGCCAGGTGGGCAGCGCCCGCGTGAGGCGCCGGTCGAGGCTGACCGCGAAGCGGGGGGCGTGCGCGGCGGCGGCGAGCTCGTTGATCAGCTCCTCCACGCGCTGCCCGCGCGGGTCGGTGAGGTGAAAGGCGCGGCCGTCGAGGTCGGGCTGGTGGATCAGATGAGTCCATCGCGCCCGCCACCCAGTCCACCGGCACGATGTTCGTGCGCCCCAGGCCCACCCCCACCAGCGGCAGCCATTCGGGCAGCAGCCGGCGCGCGCGCTGGATCGCCTTGAAGAAGTAGTAGGGACCGTCCACCTTGTCCATCTCCCCGGTGCGGGAGTCCCCCACCACGATCGCGGGCCGGTAGATGCGCCAGGGCAGGAACGGTCTGCTCGCGCACGATCCGCTCCGCCTCGAACTTCGTGCGGTGGTAGGGCGAGGGCAGCTTCTGGCCCACGTCGAACATCTCCTCGGTGAACGTCCCGTGGAAGGCCCCCGCGACGGCGATCGAGGAGACGTGGTGCAGGCAGCGCGCCTCCAGCGATCGCGCCAGCTCCACCGCGTGCGTCGTCCCGCCGACGTTCGCGGCCGTGTTGCGCTCCGCGTGCGCCGTCATGTCGTAGACGGCCGCCAGGTGGATGAAGTGCTCGATCTGCCCCCGCAGCTCCGTCACCTGCTCCTCCTGGACCCCCAGGAGCGGCCGGCGCAGATCGCCGATCACCGGCACGATCCGCTTCGTTGCCGAGGCCCCGGCCACCGAGGCCCAGCGGTCGATCAGCTCATCCAGACGCCCCCTGAGCTCTCGCGCACCAGCACGTACACCTTGCCATCCCGGCCCGCGAGCAGCCGCTCCAGGAGAAGCCGCCCGAGGAATCCGGTCGCGCCGGTGACGAAGTAGGCCATGTACAGCGAGGATAGAGCCCGTGCCTCAGCGCCGCGCGCTGGCGGCACCCGGCGCCCCATTTCCGCGGCTACGCCCCGCCGGCGGCACCCGCGGCCCCGAGCCCGCCGCTACGCCCCGGCCCCCGCCCCCCGCGGCCCTCGCCTCCCGCGAAACGCGCGGCCCCGCGGATCGCGTCCTCGAAGACGTCCGGCCCGGCCCGGGCCTCCAGGGCGAGACCGTCGGGGAGGAAGGTGCCGAGCCCGTGGATCGCGGCGCTGCGGTCCGCGAGCATCGTGCGCTGGGGGAAGCGCGCCAGGCCCTCCGCGAGCTCCAGGGCGCGCTCGAGGTGGCGGCCGGGCGCGACGAGCTCGTTGACGAGGCCGATCGCGTGGGCCTCCGAGGCCTCCATGATGCGCCCCGTGAGGATCATGTCGAGCGCCCGGCCGAGCCCCACCACGCGGGGCAGGCGCTGGGTGCCGCCGTCGATCAGCGGCACCCCCCAGCGGCGCTCGGGGAAGCCGAGGCGGGAGTCCTCGGTGGCGATCCGCAGGTCGCACCACAGCGCGAGCTCCAGGCCCCCCGCGAGCGCGAAGCCGGAGATCGCGGCGATCGTGGGCTTGGAGGGGGTCAGGCGAGTGAAGCCCATCGGGCCCTCCGGCGCGGTGAGGCGTCCTCCGAAGCTCTCCAGCGCCTTCAGGTCCGCGCCCGCGCAGAAGGCCACCTCGCCGGCTCCTGTGAGCACGAGCACGCGCGCCTCCTCGTCGGCCTCGAAGCGCAGATAGGCCTCTACAGGGCCTCCGCGGTGGGACCATCCACGGCGTTGCGCCGCTCGGGGCGGTCGATCGTGAGCAGCGCCGCGGCGCCCCGGCGCTCGTATTTGATCGGCGCCCCCCCGCCCACTACCAGCGCGCCGCGCCAGCGGGGGTCGCCGGCGTGCGAGCGCTGCGCGGCGACACGCCGGTCTTTGCGCTTTTCGAGATGGCGCTGGAGCAGGCTCGCGGGCAGCGCGAAGGTGGGGGAGAAGACGATGAGACTCATGAATCCCGCCTCGGTCACCACCTTGTCGTTGGTGGCCCCGTAGAAGCCCCGCCCGTCGTTGTACGCAAGGCGGCGGGGGCGAATAGCAGCGCCAGGAGGGCGCAGGAGGCGAGGCTTGCGAGCAGGCGGCGCACGATGGGCGGAATGCTACCGGAGGGCGCGGGAGCGCTGCGCCCGGGAACGCCAGGGGGCCGCGATCCCTTCCCGCCTACCATGCGATTCACCGATGGCCGTTCTGATCGCATCCGACCTCCACAAGGACATCGCGGGCAAACCGCTGCTGCGGGGGGTGTCGTTCAAGCTGGAGCGCCGCGAGCGGATGACGATCGCGGGGCGCAACGGCGCGGGCAAGACGACGCTACTGCGGATGCTCGCGGGGGAGGAGTCGATCGATCGCGGGGAGCTGGGCCCGCGAAGGGCGCGCGCGTGGCGCTGCACGACCAGCGCCCCCCGCGGGAGCGGGGGTCGCACTGCGCGAGTACGTGCTCTGGGGCTGCCACCCAGGAGCTCGCGGCCGAGCGGGAGCTCGCGGAGCTGGAGCGGAAGATGGCGTCCCCCGCCGGGGCCGGCACCGAGGACACCACCCTGGATCGCTACGCCCCCGCGCAGGCGCGCCTGGAGGCGCGGGGGGCTACCTGTGGCGCGATCGCGCGACCGTGACGGCGCGCGGGCTGGGCTTCGCGAAGGAGGACCTGGAGCGCCCGCTGGACACGTTCTCCGGCGGGCAGCTGACGCGCGCCTCGCTGGCGCGGGCGCTCGCGACGAACGCGGATGTGCTGCTGCTCGACGAGCCCACCAACCACCTCGACATCGAGTCCCTGGAGTGGCTGGAGCAGACGCTGGTGGGCCTCGACGCCGCGATCGTGCTGGTCGCTCACGACCGCTGGTTCCTGGAGGCCGTCGGCACCTCCGTGCTGGAGCTCGAGGGCGGCCGCGCGCGCTTCTTCGCCGGCAGCTGGCACAACTGGCGCCGCGAGCAGGCCGCCCGGGAGATCGCGCAGGGCAAGGCGATCGACAAGCAGCAGGCCGAGATCGCGCGGATGGAGCGCTTCATCGAGCGCTTCCGCTACAAGGCGACGAGGGCCAAACAGGCCCAGTCGCGCGTGAAGAAGCTGGCGAAGGTCGAGCGGATCGAGCGCGATCCTCGCGATGGGCAGGGCCTCGAGTTCGCGTTCAAGGCGCCCGAGCGCTCTGGGAGGGTGGTCTTCGAGCTGGCCGACGCGCGCGTGGAGGTCGGGGAGAGGATCTGGATGGTCTGCGGCCGGCTCGATCGTGCTGCTGGAGCACGCCGAGCTGTGGCTCGAGCGCGGCGAGCACGTCTCGCTGGTGGGGCCCAACGGGAGCGGCAAGACGACGCTGATCGAGACGCTCGCCGAGCGCCGCCCGCTGGCGGCGGGGCAAGCCTCAGCCGCGGGCACAACGTGCAGGTCGGGGTACCTCTCCCAGCACGCCGACGAGCTCGGTGCGGGGGGGCGCCCGGCCAGAGCGTGCTGGAGGCCGCGCAGCGCGCGACGGGCCTCACCCCCAACAAGGCGCGCGCGCTGCTGGGGCGCTTCCTGTTCTCCGGCGAGGAGGCCGAGAAACCGCTGGAGGGGCTCTCCGGAGGGGAGCGCCGCAGACTGTCGTTGGCGGTGCTGGTCAACTCCGGCGCCAACGTGCTGATCCTCGACGAGCCCACCAACCATCTCGACATCGAGAGCCGCGAGGCGCTCGAGGAGGCGCTGCGCGGCTTCCAGGGCGCGGTGCTGCTCGTCTCCCACGACCGCGCGCTGCTCGACGCGGTGGGCACCCGCACGGTGGCCGTGGAGGGCCGCGCGCTGCGCAGCTACACGGGGGGGTGGCCGGAGTACGTGCGCGTGCGCGAAGAACGCCGTTTGACCGGGACCCGCCCGCCCACGGCGCTGTATGGGAGCGATACCGTCGCCTCGGGCGCGGCTGGCGGCTCGCCCGCGGGTGCGGGTGGGGGTGCCGGCGGCCACGCGGGCGCGAACGGCCACGCGGGCGGCGCGGGCTCCGCGAACGGCGCGGGATCCCCCGGCGAGGGGAGCGGGAAGGCGGGGAGCGCCGGGAGGGGGCCGAAGGCGAGCAAGACCAAGCCCAAGGGGCCCTCCAAGAACCGCCTCAACGACCAGCAGAAGGCAGAGCTGGCGGTCGAAGAGGCCGAGGCGGCGCTGCGCGAGGTGGAGGACGCGCTCGCGGACCCCGCGGCGTGGGCCACGAAGTACGAGTCGGCCAAGTCCGAGGCCCGCCACACCGCGGCCCGCCGCGTGGTCGAGGCCGCATACGCGCGCCTGGAAGCGCTGGTGGGGTGAGGAACCCGACTTTCCCCCGCACACCTCCAGAAGCGCCCGCTGGGTGGCGCGGCCGAACTAGACTTGGGTGGCGATGGACGACCGCCTGAAGACCGCGCGCAACGTGGGGATCCTGCTGATGCTCACGGCCGCGGTGGTGTTTCTGCCGGGGGGCGAACAGGCGGCGAACACCTTCCGGACGATCCTGAGCGTTGCCTTCGGTGGGGCGTTCGCGTACGCCGCGATTTGGTTCTACCGCGGGCGCCGCCCCGACATCTACAGTCTCGGGGACAACCGCCGCGCGCTGCTCTACGGAGCCCTCGGCGTGGGCGTGGTGACGCTCGCCGCCAAAGCGCGCATGTGGGAAACGGGCTTCGGGACACTGGTGTGGTTCGTGCTGCTCGCGCTCGTGGTGTACACGCTGTTCGCGCTCTACCGCTACTCGCGCACCTATTGACCGCGACCCCGCGCCCGGGTCCCGCCGGTCCCCCTCCCGGCCCGGCGACGCCCATGACCGCGACCGTCGCCGACCGATCGAAGATCGAGCAGCGCCGCGGCCTGCCCGACCAGCCGGGGGTTTACATCTTCCGCGACGCGAAGGGCCGCGTGATCTACGTCGGCAAGGCCAAGTCGATCCGCAAGCGGGTCGCCTCGCACTTCTCCAAGGCCGAGAGCGGGCGGGGGACCGGATCCCCCGGGCACGCGGAGATGGTTGGGAGCGTGGAGAGCATCGAGTTCGTGGTGGTCGCCTCCGAGGCGGAGGCGCTGCTGGCGGAGCAGAGCTTCATCAAGCAGTACCGCCCGCGCTTCAACATTCGCCTGCGCGACGACAAGTCCTACCCGTTCATCGCCATCTCCCTCGACGAGGACTTCCCGCGGGTGTACTTCACCCGCGAGCGCCACCGCTCCGGGCGCGCCTACTTCGGTCCCTACTCCAACGCCAAGCGCGTGCGCGGCACGCTGGATCTGCTCACAAAGATCTTCATGTTCCGCTCCTGCACCGGCCCCGAGCCAGGCCGGCGCAGCGGGAGCCCCTGCCTGGACTACTACATCAAGCGCTGCGAGGCCCCCTGCGTGGGGTACGTCTCCAGGGAGGACTACCGCCGCAACATCGACGGCGTGATCGACTTCCTCTCCGGGCGCTACCGCGCGATCGAGCGCGACCTCGAGCAGCGCATGAAGGAGGCGGCGGCGGCGCAAGAGTACGAGCAGGCGACGCTCGAGCGCAACCGCCTGCGCGCGGTGCACTCGCTGCTGGAGCGCCAGCGCGTGGCGAACGAGTCGGTGGGCACGCTCGACGCGGTCGCGGTGGCGCTCGACGGGACGGAGGCCAACGCGCAGGTCTTCCAGGTGCGCGACGGGGTGCTCTCGGACCGCCAGTCTTTTTACCTGTCAAACGAGGCCGAGCGCGGCCTGGCGGAGGTGGCGGAGGAGTTCATGCTCCAGTTCTACGCCGGGCACAGCTCGATCCCCGCGCAGATCGTCGTGCAGCGCGAGCTCGTCCAGGCCAATTCGCCCACCGACTCGGCCCGCCGGTCCGGCGAGGGTCGGAGCCCCGCGGGCACCGGCGCGGCAGGCCTACAGGCGCTCGCGGAGGCGCTCGCGAGCCGCCGGGGCGGCCCCGTGGAGCTGCGCGCCGCCGAACGCGGCGACAAGCGCCGCATCCTGGAGCTCGCGGAACGCAACGCGCGCCTGGCGCTCGACCAGGAGCACCTGCGCGCGGAGCGCCGCCGCCAGAGCCGGGTGGAGGCGCTGGAGGGCCTGCAGCGCGCGCTCGGCCTCGATGTGCCGCCGGTGCGGATCGAGTGCTTCGACATCTCCAACCTCGGCGGCACCCACACGGTCGCCTCGATGGTGGTGCTGGAGGGGGGGGCGCCGAAGAAGTCCGACTACCGCCGCTTCAAGATCCGCACCGTGGAGGGCTCCGACGACTACGCCGCGATGGCCGAGGTGCTCTCCCGCCGCCTCGCGCGCTGGGAGCGCCAGCTCGACCTCTCCCCCACGACCCCGAGTACGACGCGAGCTTCGCGGCGCTCCCCAACGTGGTCGTGATCGATGGCGGCCGCGGCCAGCTCGCCGCGGGCGTGCGGGCGCTGGGGGGCTTCCGCGAGCGCGGCGTGGCGGTGATCTCGCTCGCCAAGCGCATCGAGGAGGTCTTCATCCCCGGCCGCCGCGCCCCGCTCGTGCTCGACCACTCCACGCCCGAGCTGCAGCTCCTGCAGCGCGCCCGCGACGAGGCGCACCGCTTCGCGATCACCCACCACCGCACCCGCCGCGACCGCGCGCTCACGAGCTCGCTGCTGGATGAGATCCCCGGCGTCGGACCCGCTCGCAAGCGCGCGCTGCTCGCGCACTTCGGCTCCCCCGAGGCGGTGCTCGTCGCCTCCCGCGAGGAGCTCCAGGCCGTGCCGGGGCTGCCCGCAAAGACCGCGCGGGAGTTGCACGCGCACCTGAACCGCGCGGGGTGAGAGGGTGGCGCAGCCGGCCGGAGGCCGCCAAGAGGGTGGCGCAGCCGGCCGGAGGCCGGCGAGCCGGGCCCCTCTTCCTCAGTCAGCCGGGCCCCTCTTTTGCCAGTCAATCCGCCAAACGCGGCACAATCAACTCATGTCCGTCTTCAGGCCGCCGCGAAGTTCACCGCGCTCCTCCGAGAAGCCCGCGGTTGAGTCGAGCCTCAAGGAGCTCGTGGTGATCACTGGCTTCTCGGGTGCGGGCAAGTCGACCGCGATGAACGTCTTCGAGGACGCGGGCTACTTCTGCGTGGACAACCTCCCCCCCGAGATGATCCGCTCGCTGGTGGACCTGTTCGTCCACGAGGGCTCCAAGGTGGAGCGCGCCGCGGTCGTCTCCGACGTACGCGGGGGCGTCTACTTCGAGGCTCTGCAGGCCGTCGTCGACGACCTCAAGCCGCTCGGCCTCGACCACCACGTGCTCTTCCTGGAGGCCGCCGAGCAGACGCTCGTGAACCGCTACAAGGAGACCCGCCGCCGCCACCCCCTCGCGCCCGACGGCTCCGTTGCCGCCGGGGTCGCCGCCGAGCGCGCGCTGCTGGAGCCGCTGCGCAACCGCGCCGACGTGGTGATCGACACCACCGGCATGTCCGCGGCGATGCTGCGCGGCAAGATCGCCGACGAGCTGCTCCCGCGCCGTGCCACGGGGCGCCTCGCGCTGACGTTCATGAGCTTCGGCTTCAAGCACGGTCCGCCGCGCGAGGAGGACCTCGCCTTCGACGTGCGCTTCCTGCCCAACCCCCACTACGTGCCCGAGCTGCGCGAGCTGACCGGCGCAGACCCCCGCGTGGTCGAGTACGTCGCCCGGGACGGGCGCCTGGAGGAGCTGTACGAGCGGC
This sequence comes from uncultured Solirubrobacterales bacterium, assembly GCA_963771915.1. Lineage (GTDB taxonomy): Bacteria > Actinomycetota > Thermoleophilia > Solirubrobacterales > Solirubrobacteraceae > Palsa-744. The sequence goes on from CAVYVD010000001.1 coordinate 3,017,208, forward strand.
TGTACGCGCTGCTCGACTTCCTGCTCCCCCAGTACGCCGCCGAGGGCCGCGCCCACCTGGTGGTCGCCGTCGGCTGCACCGGTGGGCGCCATCGCTCCGTGGCGGTCGCCGAGCGGCTGGCGGCGCGCTACGGCGATCGCGAGGACCTCACGGTCGCGGTCACCCACCGCGACATCGACAAGCGCTCGCGCGACGCCTGATCCGTCAAACTGCCGCCGATGATCGACCACCTTGGAGTCGAGGTCGCCGACCTCGCACGCTCCGCGGCCTTCTACGACGCGGTCTTCTTCGCGATCGGCGTGCGCCGGATGCACGAGGGGGAGCACGCCGTCGCCTACGGCGTGACCGCCCCCGTCTTCTGGATCGTCACCCGCGGGCGGCCCCCCGCACCCGGCTACGGCCACGTCGCCTTCCGCGCCGCGGGGCGCGTGGCGGTCGACCACGCCTACGCCGCCGGCCTCGCCGCCGGGGGCCGTGGCGACGGCGAGCCGGGCCTGCGGACCCGCTACGGCCCGCTCTACTACGCGGCCTATCTACTCGACCCCGACGGCCTGCGGGTCGAGGTCGTGGCCAACTCTCGCTGACCATCCGCAGCGCGAAGGAGACCCATCCCGGCTGCCGCCGGGATGGGGTGGTGGATGGTGTTGGGGGGCCCCGTCCGATAGCCTTCCCCAGGCCAGCCGGGTCGTCGGAAGCGAAGCTCCCGAGGTCCGGCATCGTTTGTTTAGGCCCCCAGCGTTTGTTGTTACGCCAGAGGAGGCAGTCAAGAAAATGCCCGTACGTGTGGGAATCAACGGATTTGGCCGGATCGGCCGCAATGTGCTTCGCGCCGCCAAGGCGCGCGGGGATGCCACGAGGGTGGCGCAGGCGGCCGGAGGTCGCCTAGCCGGGCCCCTCGCTTTCGATGATCAGATCGAGTGGGTCGCCGTCAACGACCTCACCGACGCACGCACCCTCGCCCACCTGCTCAAGTACGACTCGATCAACGGCCCCTACCCGGGTGGTGGGGTGCGGGCGCTCGACGGGGCGATCGAGGTGGATGGGCACGAGCTGAGGGTGCTCGCCGAGACCGACCCCGCCAAGCTGCCCTGGGGGGAGCTGGGGGTCGACGTGGTGATCGAGTCCACCGGGCGCTTCACCGACCGCGCTCACGCCGCCCTGCACCTGCAGGGGGGGGCGAAGAAGGTCATCATCTCCGCCCCCGCGGGCGACCCCGACGTGACCGTGGTGCCGGGGGTCAACTTCGAGACCGACTACGACCCCGCCGTGCACCACGTGATCTCGAACGCCTCCTGCACCACCAACTGCCTGGCGCCCGTGGCGAAGGTGCTGCACGACACCGTCGGCATCCGCCACGGCCTGATGACCACGATCCACGCCTACACCGCCGATCAGCGCCTGCAGGACCTCCCCCACAAGGACCTGCGCCGCGCGCGCGCCGCCGCGATCAACCTGATCCCCGCCTCCACCGGCGCCGCCAAGGCGATCGGCATGGTGATCCCCGCGCTTCAGGGGCGCCTGCACGGCTTCGCGGTGCGCGCCCCCGTACCCACCGGCTCGGTCGTGGACCTGACAGTCGAGTGCGAGCGCCCCACCTCCGTCGAGGAGGTCAACGCCGCGCTGAAGGCCGCGAGCGAGAGCGCGCCGCTACAGGGGATCATGGCCTACACCGAGGACCCGATCGTCTCCAGCGACATCGTCGGCTCCCCCTTCTCCTCGATTGTGGACTCCCAGCTCACCGCGGTCGTGGACGCTACGATGCTCAAGGTCGTGGCCTGGTACGACAACGAGTGGGGCTACTCCAACCGGCTTGTGGACCTCGCGCAGAGGGTCCTCTGAGGTCGGGGTCGGTCGGGGGGTCGCCGAGATGCCACAGGAGAGCACCAGCGCAGACGGTGAGCCGTTGAGGCGGGTCCTGGGCGCGGCCGACCGACGACTGCGGGCGGCGTGCGGATGAGAGGCCTCGACGACCTCGACGTGCGCGGCCGGCGTGTGCTGGTGCGCGTCGACTTCAACATCCCGCTCGCCACCGGCCCCGGCGGGGAGGTCGAGCTCGCCGACGACACCCGCATCCGTGGGTCGCTGCCCACAATTGAAGAGCTGCGCGCCAAGGGCGCGCGCCTGGTGCTGGTCTCGCATCTCGGCCGCCCGCACGGGCACGTCGATGGGGCGCTTTCGATGGCGCCGGTGGCCGCGCGCCTGAGCGAGCTGACCGGCGCGGAGGTCGCGCTGGCGCCGGCGGTGGTCGGCGAGGAGGTGAGGGCGCTCACCGAGCACCTCCGCGACGGGGAGATGCTGCTGCTGGAGAACGTGCGCTTCGAGGCGGGCGAGACCACCAACGACCCGGCCTTCGCACGTGCGCTGGCGGAGCTCGCCGACGTGTACGTCAACGACGCCTTCGGCGTCGCCCACCGCGCCCACGCCTCCACCGAGGGCGTAGCCCACCTGCTCCCCAGCGCCGCCGGGCGGCTGCTCGAAGGTGAGGTCAAGACGCTCACAGGGATTCTCGACCATCCGGCGCGCCCCCTCGTGGCGATCGTGGGCGGCTCGAAGGTGGCGGACAAGATCGCGGTGATCGACCGCTTCCTCCAGGTCGCCGACGTGGTGATGATCGGCGGCGCGATGTGCTTTCCGTTCCTGTGCGCGCAGGGACACACGGTGGGGGAGTCCTTATGCGGCGAGGAGGATGTCGAGCACGCGCGCCACCTGCTCGCGCGGGCGAGCGACACGCACACGCCCCAGCCTGCCGAAGCCGGGAGACACGCGCCTGCGGCGCTGGCCGATTCGGGGATGCGAGCGGAGCGAGTGTCCCCCGAATCGGTCCCCGTTTCGGCCAGCGCGCACCTGCTCTTGCCGAGCGACGTCGTGATCGGCGATCGCCTCGCCGACGATGCACGGCACCGCGCGCTCGACGGCGTGGAGGTGCCCGCCGGGTGGATGGGACTGGACATCGGCCCCGGCACCGCGGAGCGCTACGGGCGCGAGATCCAGAGCGCGGGCACCGTCTTCTGGAACGGCCCCATGGGCGCCTTCGAGTACGCGCCGTTCGCCGCCGGCACGCGCGCGGTCGCGGAGGCGATGGCAAACGCGCCGGGGCTGACGGTCGTCGGTGGCGGCGACTCGGCCTCCGCGCTCGCTCACTTCGGCCTGGAGGACTCAGTCGATCACCTCTCCACCGGGGGCGGTGCGACGCTCGAGCTGGTCGAGGGCCGCACGCTGCCCGGCGTCCAAGCCCTGGAAGGTGCCTGCGTCTCGTGATGGCGCGCACCCCCCTGATCGCGGGCAACTGGAAGATGTACAAGACCGAGACCCAGGCGGAGCAGTACATCCAGGCGCTGCTCCCGCTGCTCGCCGCTGTCAGCGGCGTGGACGTGGGCATCTGCGTGCCCTTCACCGACCTGCGCGCGATGGTCGACTCGGCGCGGGGCTCCCGCGTGGAGGTGTACGCGCAGAACGTCCACCACGAGCCCGAGGGGGCCTTCACCGGCGAGATCTCCCCGCCGATGCTCGCCGAGGTCGGCGCCCGCGGCGTGGTGCTCGGCCACTCCGAGCGCCGCGCGCTCTTCGGCGAGACCGACCGCGCGCTCGCGCTGAAGCTGCCCGCCGCCCTGCACGCCGGCCTGCACCCGATCCTCTGCGTGGGGGAGACCGAGGAGGAGCGCCTCGCGGGGGATACCGAGCGCAAGCTGCGCCAGCAGATCCGCGAGGACCTCGCCGGCCTGGAGGACGAGCGGCTCCCCGACGTCGCGTTCGCCTACGAGCCGATCTGGGCGATTGGCACCGGCCAGACCGCCACCCCCGAGCAGGCCCAGGACGCGATCGCCTTCATCCGCGCGCTCGTCGCCGACCGCACCGGCCCCGAGGTGGGGGAGCGCGTGCGGATTCTCTACGGGGGCTCGGTGAACCCCGAGAACGCCCCCCAGCTGCTCGCCCTCCCCGACGTCGACGGCGCGCTCGTCGGGGGCGCCTCGCTGGAGGCCGCCTCGTTCGCGCGAATCGTGCAGGCGGCCGTTTGATGGAGCACCCACCCCCCCTCCCCCTACCCTGTGCCTGTCTGGTGGTGCTGGACGGCTGGGGCATCGCCGAGCCCGGCCCCGGCAACGCCGTCTCCCTCGCCCGCACCCCCGTCTTCGACGAGCTCTGGCGCTCCTACCCCCACACCACCCTCACCGCCAGCGGCCGCGCCGTCGGGCTCCCGGAGGGGCAGATGGGCAACTCTGAGGTGGGGCACCTAAACCTCGGTGCGGGCTCCGTTGTGCGCCAGGACCTCACCCGCATCAACGACGCCGTGCTCGACGGCGTTCTGAGCGAGAACCCCGCCATCGTGCACGCCCTCACCTGCTCGGAGCGCGTGCATCTGATCGGGCTCGTCTCCGACGGGGGCGTGCACTCGAGCCTCGGGCACCTCCAGGCCCTGCTCGAGCTCGCCGGGCGCCTCTCGGTGCGCGAACTCGTCGTCCACTGCTTCACCGACGGTCGCGACACCCTCCCCGAATCCGGGGTCGAGCACGTGGGCCTGCTCGAGCGCTGGTGTCTTGAGCTCTGGCCCCCCGGGGCCCGCGGCGCGGCGCGCGTGGGCTCCGTGATCGGCCGCTGGTACGCCATGGACCGCGACCGCCGCTGGGAGCGCATCCAGGCCGCCTACGACCTGCTCGTCCACGGGCACGCTCCCCACCACGAGGAGAGCGGGGTGGAGGCCGTGCGCCAGGCCTACGACCGCGGGGAGACCGACGAGTTCATCGCCCCCACCACCGTCGGCGAGGAGGGCTACATCCGTCCCTGGGACAGCGTGCTCTGCTTCAACTTCCGCCCCGACCGGGTCCGCGAGATCACCCGCGCCCTCGCCGAGCCGGGATTTGGAGACACACCCGCTCAGGGGGGAGCGCTCGCCCAGGGAGGTCCACCCGTCGAGGTGGGCACGCCCGCCGGGGGGGGCTCACCCGCCGAGGAGCTCCCCGGATGGGAGGGCCGCCGCGACATCGAGCCCGTCGAGCAGTACACCACCCTCACCGAGTACGAGGAAGGGTGGCCCTCCCCATCGCCTTTCCCCCCCAGCGTCCCCTCGTCACACTCGCCGGCATGCTCGACGCCGCCGGCGCCCCCCAGCTGCACGTCGCGGAGACCGAGAAGTACGCCCACGTCACCTACTTCTTCAACGGCGGCGAGGAGCTCACCCACGGGGGAGAAAGGCGCCTGCTGGCCCCCTCCCCCCGCGACGTCCCCACCTATGATCTGGAGCCCGAGATGAGCGCCCGCAAGGTCACCGACCTGTTCCTGGAGGCCTGGCGCGAGCGCCGGGAGGGCGGGTTCCGGTTCGCGGTCCTCAACTTCGCCAACCCCGACATGGTCGGCCACACCGGCGTGATCCCCGCGGCCGTGCGCGCCATCGAGACCGTGGACGGGTGCCTGCGGGAGGTCGTTCGCGCGGTGCTCGACGCCGGCGGCGCGTGCCTGGTCACCGCGGACCACGGCAACGCCGAGCACATGCTCGAGCCCGACGGCTCCCCCAACACCGCCCACACCTCCAACCCCGTGCCCCTGATCGTGACCCTCCCCGGCCTGCGGCTCCTGCAGGGCGAGGGCATTCTCGCCGACGTCGCCCCCACCGTCCTCGCGCTGCTCGGCATCCCCCAGCCGGAGGAGATGTCCGGGCGCTCCCTGCTGCTCGGGCTGCAGGCGCGATGACCCGCGGGCGTAGATCCCACGGGGTGCTCGGGGTGCTCTTCATCGGAGCTGGCGTCAACCACTTCGTGATGCCCCGCCCCTACCGCAGGATCGTGCCCCCGTGGTTGGGGGGTCCGCCCACCCGGGCCGCAATCGTGACGGTCAGCGGCGTCGCCGAGGTCGCGGGCGGGCTGGGGGTGCTGGTGCCCCGCACGCGCCGCCTGTCGGGGTTCGGGCTGATCGCGCTGCTCGCCGCCGTGTTCCCCGCCAACCTTCACATGGCCCTCAACCCCGGCGAGTTCCATCGCATCCCGCGGTGGGCGCTGTACGCGCGCCTGCCCCTCCAGCCGCTGATGGCGTGGTGGGTGTGGCGTGCCACACGGGTGGGTGGGCCCCGATCTTAGCGTTGCGCGCTGCTATGTTCGACTGAGTAGAGAGGGTTTGACTTCATGTCCGCACCGAGCGTCATGGCAACAGCGACAGCGATCAAGACACACTCCTCGCTTCCCGGTGTCGCCGTCGCGGGGGAGCAGACGCTCAGCGAGGGGGAGCTCCGCGCCTGGCGCGGCCTCAAGCGCGCCCACGCCTCCCTCGCCAAACGGGTCGACGCCGAGCTCGAGCGCACCCACGGGCTGCCCCTCACCTCCTATGAGGTCCTCCACCACCTGATCGAAGCCCCGGCGAGGCGCGTGCGCATGTGCGACCTCGCCGAGCAGGCCCAGCTCTCGCGCAGCGGCCTCACCCGCCTGGCCGACCGGCTCGAAAAGGATGGGCTCCTGGAGCGCTGCTCCTGCGAACACGACGCCCGCGGCGCCTACGCCTGCCTCACCGAGCTCGGGCGCGAACGGCTCTGCGCCGCCCGCGGCACCCACCTCGCGGTCGTCCGCGAGGAGTTCCTCTCCCGCTTCTCCGAGGGCGAGCTCAGCGCGCTCGCCGAGCTGTGGGACAGGATCGCCCCCTGTGGGGGCGGCTGCCACTCGGTCTAGCGCTCCTTGGCTGCCTCCTGCGCCGCCGCCTGGATCTGGTGGCGGCGGTGGCGAAGATGCAGCCCGAGCGCCCCACCGATCGCCACGAGGAGCGCCACCAGACCGTAGATCCCAAACGCCGCGATCGTGTGGCTCGCCGTCTGACCCACGAAGTAGGCGATCAGCCCCACGCCCGTAGCCCAGCAGATCCCCCCGAGGGCGTTCCACAGGAAGAACGTGCGCCAGCGCATGTGGTTGGCCCCCGCCAGCCAGGAGGCCCACGTGCGCAGACCCAGGATGAAGCGCCCGAAGAACACCGCCTTCGGCCCGTGGCGGCGGAAGAAGGGCTCCCCCGTCTCCAGCACCATCAGGCGGTGGCGGCGGAAGGGGCCGGGCCGCTGCAGCAGCCAGCGTCCCCCTCTGCGCCCGATCTGGTAGCCGATGTTGTCTCCCGCGATCGCCGCCAGCGCGGCGATCGCGATCACCGCCTCGATCTGGAGCTTGCCCCGGCTGGCCAGAACCCCGCCCACGATCACCGCCGTCTCTCCCGGCAGCGGCACCCCGCTCGACTCCGCCATCACCAGCAGGAAGAGGATCGGGTAGCCCCAGACTTCGACCAGGTGGCCGACGTCGATGAGCGCGGCGAGCATGGGTGTCCACTGTAGGCTCTTCGCCGTCCTCCTCGTGGCCGTCGGCTCTCCCGGATGACGGCCTCGCCTGCGGCTCGCCCGAGATGGCGCGGCGGCCCTCTAGGATGCCGCGGTGCCCGCGCTGAGCATCGAAGCCCGCGACCCCTCCTCGCGGGCTCGCGCCGGGACGCTCCAAACCGCCCGCGGCGCCGTGCGCACACCTGCCTTCGTGCCGCTCGCGACGAAGGCCACGGTCAAAGGCCTGCTGGCGGATGAGGTCGCCGCGCTGGGGTACGAGATGGTGCTCGGCAACACCTTCCACCTGCTGCTCAATCCCGGACCCGAGCTGATCGAGCGCCTCGGCGGCCTCGGCCCCTTCATGGGCTGGGAGCGGCCCACAATCACCGACTCGGGCGGCTTTCAGGTCTTCTCGATGGGCCACGGCACCGTCGCCGATGAGATCAAGGCTCGCCCCTCTGGATCCGGATCCCGCCACCCCGGCGGGGAGGCCGGAGCGATCCTCGCGATCGAGGAGGAGGGGGTGCGCTTCCGCTCCTATGTGGACGGGCGCGAGCGCTTCCTCTCGCCGGAGGGCTCGATGGCGGTGCAGGCCGCGCTGGGCTCGGACATCGCGCTGGTATTCGACGAGTGCACCCCCTTCCACGTGGATCGCTCCTACACCGAGCGCTCCACCGAGCGCACCCACCGGTGGCTCGAGCGCTGCCTGCGCTGGCACGCCGAGCACGGGCCTGCTCTGGCGAGTGGGCCCGGTCCCACGGGTGGGGTGCTCGCGGGTGGCGCGGGTGGCGTGGTCGCGGATGGTCCCCCGGGCCAGCTCGTGTACGGGATCGTGCAGGGTGGCGTCTACGAGGACCTCCGCCGCGCCTCCGCGCGCGCGGTCGCCGCCTCCGGCTGCGACGGGATCGCGATCGGCGGCTCCCTGGGGGCGGAGAAGGCGCAGATGTACGAGGTGGTGGGCTACGCCACCCGCGAGCTCGGGGGGGAGTACGAGGCACTGCCCCGCCACCTCCTGGGGATCGGCGAGGTGGACGACCTGATCGCCGGGGTGGAGCTCGGGATCGACACCTTCGACTGCGCTATGCCCACCCGCCTGGGCCGCCATGGGACCGCGCTCGTCCCGGACCCCGCCAACCGCTGGCGCCTGGATCTCGTCAAGAGCCGCTGGCGCGACTCGGGGGAGCCGCTGCTCGAGGGCTGCCTCTGCCCCGCGTGCGCGGGGGGTCTCTCGCGCGCCTACCTCAGCTACCTCGCGCGCGCCGGGGAGCTCACCGCGCAACGGTTGCTCACCCTCCACAACCTCGCCTTCCTCGCGCGGCTGATGGCCGACCTGCGCGGTGCGATCCTCGCTGGGCGCCTCCCCGAGGTCGCCGCCACGCTGCGCGCGGGCGCCGCGCCGGGGGAGGCCACGCGAGCGTTCCATCCCAAGTGAGCCCTACTGTGCCAGCCGGCTCTCCGGTGTGGTGTAGGTGGTCAGCATGGGTGCCCGTCACGTACCAGATGCCGGTTCGAGTCCGGCCGCCGGAGCCGTGTTTGAAGGCGACGGTTGAGGCTGCTAGCCTGCCGGGTACGTGACGGGTATCCGGCCCGCAAGGGCAGTTACCTTACCGAAAGGCCCCGCGCGAGCGGGGCCTTTCGCCTGCTACTTGGTGTTTTCGTGGACGAGTTCCTGCAACGCGAGGGAGGTCTGTTCGACGTCGGAGTAGACGACGTTGCGCAGCGAGATCCTCGTGGGCGGGGGGGCGGTGGCGACCACGACCGCGACGATCGCGACCGCGATCAGCAGCAGGATGAAGAGCGTCGCGAAGAGACGCCGGCCGCGCGAGGGGCCGCTCCGGGGGGATGATGCCGGGGCTGCGGCGCGGGGGGGAGCGGAGACGGGAGGCTCGCCGATCCGCGGACGTCGGGGGGTCACCGCCCCCCCTCGGGCCGGCGCGCGCGTCGCGGCGCCCGCCCTTGCGGCGGGCGGGCGGGCCTGCGAGCGCCCGGCGGCGAGCAGGCTGGTGGCGGCGGTGGGCTGGCCGGCGCGTGCGCCGCCCGCGGGCTCCGCGGGCTGGATGCCGCGCTCCGCGTCGTGCATCGCGCGGCCCATCTCGCGCGCGGTGCGGTAGCGCTCGCGGGGGTCGAGCGCGAGCGCGATCGCCACCGCGTCGGCCAGCTCGGGGTTGACGGCGGCGACGAGGGTGTCGAGCATCGGGGGTTCCTCCCGCTGCTGCTTGAGGGCCAGCTCGGTGAGCGAGGTGGCCTCGTAGGGGAGGCGCCCGGAGAGCAGCTGGTAGGCCACGACGCCCAGCGCGTAGAGATCCGCGGGGGGGCCCGCTTCCTCGCCGCGCGCCTGCTCGGGGGCGAGGTAGGCGGCGGTGCCGAGCACGGAGCCCACCTGGGTGATGCTCGACTGCTCGGTGGCCTTGGCGATCCCGAAGTCCGCGAGCTTGATCTCTCCCTCGAGCGAGCGCAGCAGGTTGCCGGGCTTCACGTCGCGGTGCACCACCCCGTTGCGGTGGGCGTAGTAGAGGCCCTCGCACGCCTGCTCGACGATCGAGGCGGCCTCCTGCACGTCGACCCACCCCTGGTCGCGCAGGATCTCCGCGCAGGACTGGCCCTCGATGTACTCCATCACGATGAAGTGCTGGCCCGTGCGCTCGTCCAGGCCGGAGTCGAAGACCTGCACGATGTTGGGGTGCACGAGGCGCGCCGCCGCCTGCGCCTCGCGGCGGAAGCGGGAGACGAAGGTGGGTTCCTCGGCGAGGTGCTCCGCGAGCAGCTTCACCGCGACCCTGCGCTCCAGGCGCAGGTCGAAGGCGAGGTGCACCGTGGACATCCCCCCGTAGCCCAGCCGGCTCTCCAGGCGGTAGCGCCCCGCGATCTCCACGGCGCTCATCGGCTCGCGCTCCGGCCACTGGGGTGGCCCGCCGAGAGGGGGGTGGTGCCCGCGATCTCCACGGCCCTCACTGCCCGGCGCTCCCGTTGTCGGTGCCTCCGCCGGGACTGGAGCCTCCCTGAGCGTTGCCCGCGGCGCCTTCTTCGGCCTTGCCTTCGCTGCCGGAGCCCACTCCCGGCGCGGTGCCGCCTTCGGCGCCGGAGGTCTGAGTGGCGCCGGGTAGGGTGCCGGTGCTCGTGGTGGACGTTGTGGGGGTGGTGCTCGGGGGTGTCGTCTGGGCTTCGGTGGTGGAGGAGGATGGGGGCGAGGCGGTTTTGGTGGGGGAGAGGGAGGAGGGGGAGGTGGAGGTCGATTCCCCGGTCGTGGTGTTCTGCGCGAGGGGCTGGGTGCACATTTCGAGGGCGCGCTTGCGCAGGTTGGAGATGCCTTCCTGCAGCCTTCCGTGCAGACCGGCGTCGACGCTCGCGGGCAGCGCCTGGAAGTCGCGTTCGGTCGTGCTGAGCGCCGCTTCGGTCTGGGCGCAGTCGCCGGCGCCCTTCAGGGCGGCCCGTTCGACCGCCTGGAAGTCGCTCAGCAGGGGGCCCGCGTTCTGCGCGGGGATCAGGCCCGCGCCGGAGCCGCCGCAGGAGACGAGCACGGCGGCGCCCACCCCCAGCAGGGCGGCGGGGAGGAGCGCGGTGAGGCGTCTCATCGTCATTGACCGTACTCCAGCCGCTCGGCGAGCGAGTCCGGTAGGCGCGCCGCGCGAATCGCGGCGGCGGCGCCGGGGATGTCATAGGGGGTGCGCCGGTAGGAGGCCCTCCACCCGGTGAGGTCGAGCTCGAGCCACGCCGCGCGGGGGTCCCCGTCGCGGGGTTGGCCGACGCTGCCGGGGTTCAGCAGCCATTCGCCCTCCGCGAGGTCGAGCTCGGCTCCGTCGCGGCAGGGCCCCCCGCTCGCGAGCTGACCCTCGGCGCGCCTGAAGGAGAGTGCGACGTGGGAGTGGCCAATCAGCCCGATCCGCTCGCGCTGGCGATCCAGGCAGAGGTCGGCGAGCAGCGTGGAGAGCACGTACTCCCACACGGGGTCCCGGGGGCTCGCGTGGAAGAGCCCCACCGATCCCTCCTGCCCCTGGGGGCGCAGGCCGGCGAGGAAGGAGAGGTTGGCGGGGCTCATCACCTCCTGGGTCCACTGCAGCGAGAGGCTGGCGCCGCGGGAGAAGTCCTTCAGGGGCAGCGTCCCCACGGCGGCGAGGTCGTGGTTGCCCGCGAGGCACACCGCGGCGTGCTCGCGGGCGAGCGCGACGCAGGCATCGGGTTCGCCCCCGTAGCCGACGAGGTCGCCCAGGCACCACAGCTCGGCGGCGTCGCTCGCGGCGACGGCCTCGAGCACGGCCTCGAGAGCGTGGCGGTTGCCGTGGATGTCGGAGACGATCGCGACCTTCATCGTTGCAGGGTAGGGGCACCGCGCATGCGAGGTGGTTCCTGGTTGCCCACCTGCAAGGGGTCAGGGTCCACGTCCCAATATCTGCCGGCCTGGTGTGGCCGCTCCGCGGCGGTCTGCGCCACCCGCGGTGCTCGGCGTGCTACCAGCACGCCTGCGCTCGCGTGCGTCGCATCCCATCCACGGATCGACCACCCCAGATCCGGCATCTATTGTGACGAGAACCCTAGGTCTCTTCGTCGCCGCCCGCTTCGCCGCCGCCGTACTCGGGCAGGTTCTTGATGCCCTCGCGGGTGCGCCACTTGGAGTAGTTGTCCTCCATCGCGTCGATCAGCTCGCGCATGAAGCGCGGGGAGAGGTTCACGCGGGTGACGACCACGCCGGGGACCTCTTCGGCCTCGACCTCGTGGTCGACGCGGGCGAAGGTCACCGTGAACTCGTAGTCGGAGTGGCTGACGTTGGCGAAGTTGGCGTATACGCCCCCCATGATCTCGGGGGAGAGGTGGATGTTTATGTGGCGCTCGGCGCCCTGGTCGTCGTCGTTCACCGGGCTAGTATCGCAACCCGTGACCCTGACCGTAGTCGGCGAGGCGCGGGTGCGCCCTCCGTTCGAGGACGACGTGGCCCACTACCGCCGGTTGCTCTCCCGTTATGTGAGGCTGGAGCTGGTCCAGGTTCGCGCCGCGGAGGCGGTCGCGCGGCGGATCCCGCGGGGGGCGTTCGTCTCGCTGCTGGCGGCGGAGGGGAGGAGCTACGACAGCCTTGCCTTCAGCGCGTTCCTGGAGGAGCGTCGCCGGGCGGGTGGGGACCTGGCGTTCGTGATCGGCGGCCCCTTCGGCGCGCCGCCCCTGGAGCGAGTGGACCACCGCCTGTCGCTGGGCGCGATGACCCTGCCCCACCAGCTCGCGCGGGTGGTTCTGCTCAAGCAGCTCTACCGGGCGCATAAGATCCTCGCGGGGGAGCCCTACCACTACTGACGATGACCGACTCCTGCGCACCACCGAAGAAGACCGACTCCTACGCCGGCCCACTGTGAACGACCGAAGCCGGGAGACACGCGCCTTCGGCGCTGGCCGATTTGGGGATGCGAGCGGAGCGAGTGTCTCCCCAATCGGTCCCCGTTTCGGCCAGCGGACGCCGCTGGACGCTCTGCGCGAAGTGGTGCTCGCGGCGGCGGAGATCGTGGGTCCGGGCGGGGTGCCGGGGTCGGGTGCGATCACGCTCGAGCGGCCCCCCCGTGTGGACTTTGGCGATTACTCGACCAACGCCGCGCTGCTGCTGGCCCAGTCGCTGGGCGCCCCCCCGCGCGAGGTGGCGCAGCGGCTGGGGGCGGAGCTGCGGCGACGGCTGGGAGATGACCTGGAGCGCTTCGAGGTGGCGGGGCCGGGCTTCGTAAACCTGTTCCTCGGCGACGGTTGGCACCGGCGGGCGCTCGCGGCGGTGCTGGAGGCGGGCGAGAGCTTCGGCGGCGGCGGCGCGGAGCGGGGGGAGCGGATGCTGGTGGAGTTCGTGAGCGCCAACCCCACGGGCCCGATGCACGTGGGCCACGCGCGCAACGCCGCCTACGGCGACGCCCTGGCGCGGCTGCTGGCGCTGCACGGGCACGAGGTGACGCGCGAGTTCTACGTCAACGACGCGGGCTCCCAGGTGCGCAAGCTGGGCGACTCGATCCTCTCCCTGGCGCGGGGGGAGGAGGTTCCCGAGGACGGCTACAGGGGGGAGTACGTGGGGGAGCTCGCGGAGCGCCTGAGCACCCCCTCCGACGGGGGTGTCGGGGCCTCGGCGATCGAGGACCCGGCGCAGCTGGGGCGGGCGGCGGTGGGCCTGATGGTGGAGCGGATGCGCTCCTCGCTGGAGGCGTTCGGGGTGAGGGACTTCGATCACTGGCAATACGAGAGCGAGCTGCACGAGGGCGATCCCAGCCGGGTGGGGCACGCGCTGGCGATCCTGGGGGAGCAGGGGCACACCTACCGCAGCGAGGGGGCACTGTGGCTGCGCACCACGGCCTACGGCGACGACAAGGACCGCGTGCTGGTGCGCTCCACGGGGGAGCACACGTACTTCGCCTCGGACATCGCCTACCACCTGGACAAGCGCGAGCGGGGCTTCGAGCGCCAGATCGACATCTGGGGCGCGGACCACCATGGGTACGTGGCGCGCATGAAGGCCGCCTACGTGGCGCTGGGCGGCGAGGGGGAGCACCTGGAGATGCTGATCATGCAGCTCGTCCACCTCGTGCGCAGGGGTGAGCGCGCGCAGATGTCCAAGCGGGCCGGGGAGTTCGTGACCCTGGAGGACCTCCTCGGCGAGATCGGGGTGGACGCGGCCCGGTGGTATCTGCTCTCGCGCTCGCACGACACCACGATCGACCTCGACCTCGACCTGGCGCGCGAGGAATCGAGCGAGAACCCGGTGTACTACGTGCAGTACGCCCACGCCCGCATCGCCTCGATGCTGGTGAAGGCTGGCATCGCGCGGGTCGCGGCGGCGCTGGAGGACCTACCGATCGAGGATCGCCCGGCCGGTGCCGAGCCGCTGCACCCCTCCGAGCGGGCGCTGATCAAGCGGCTGCTCGCGTTCCCCGAGGAGGTGAGGGAGGCGGCGTCGCGGCGGGCGCCGCATCGGATCGCGGCCTACGCCCTCCAGGTGGCGCAGGATTTCACGGCCTTCTACCGCGACTGCCGCGTGGTGGACGCCGAGCCGCCCACGGTGGAGTCCCAGCGCATCGCGCTGTGCGTCGCCGCGAGGGGCACGATCGCGTGTTGCCTGGAGGACCTGCTGGGGGTGGGGGCGCCGCGGGAGATGTAGCGCGTGTCAGTCGAAGCGCGCGATGTCGGCGTCCAGCCGGGCGGCGTCCGCGGGGCTGAGCGCGGGCGAGTGCCGTTGGGCGTCACCGAGGGCGAGCGCGGCGCGCGCGCGGCGACGCCAGCGGGGCAGGAGCAGGGCGAGGAGGGCGAGCAGCGCGAGCAGCACAAGGGGGGGCACGAGGTAGGCGGCGAGGCCGAATCCTTGGCTGCTGGGGAGGGAGAGCACGGCGGGGCCATATTCGTGGACGAGCGCCCGCTTGATCTGCGTCTCGGTGAGCCCCCGGTCGATGAGGCGCTGGATGAAGGCGCGCTCGCGGGTGGCCTGCAGGGAGTCGGCGACGGGGAGCGGGATTTTGCAGGTGACGCACATCGCCTGGCTTTCGACGGCGGGGAGCGTGGTGCGGATCTTGATCCCGTCGGGCCCCAAGCCGAACGCGGCAGGGGGCGCCACGGCATGGAGCGTCACGGCGAGCAGGGCAGCCGCCAGCGCGAGGGCCGCCGGGGGCGAGGCCTTCACGTGCTCTCCGCAAGCCGCAGGGCGCGTTCGACGAACGGCTTTTCGATCTCCCCGCGGGAGTCGGCGGTGATGTGTCCGGAGGGGTCGATGAGGAAACTCTCGGGCAGCTGGGCGGTGCCGAAGGCGGAGCGGCCGAATTCGCCGCTGCCGTCCACGAGGTTCGGGAAGGTGAAGTGGTAGCGGCGCACGAATTCGAGCGATTCGGAGGCGATGTCCTCGTAGGTGACCCCGAGCACGGTACCGCCGTGGCGCTGGAGCTCGCGCTGGAGGCGCTCCACTTCGGGAGCCTCGGCCTGGCACTCCGCGCACCAGGAGGCCCAGAAGTTGAGGACCACGACGTGGCCGCGGTAGGAGGCGAGCGAACCACGGCCCCCGCCGGTGAGCACCGGCAGAGCATAGGTCGTCTCGGGCGCGAGCGGCTGCTGACCGTCCGCGAGGGCCTGATCGATGCTGCGACTGGGGCCCTGGTGGGTGACCCCATAGACGAGCAACCCCAGCAGGGCGGCGCCCAGAAGGGTCGCGATGGTAGGACCAAGCAGCCGTTTCATGAGCACTGGAAGGGTAGAGGGCCGGGCGCGAGCAGGGCGCCGGACGGGATGCGCGGCGGGCGGAGGGCGTAATATCCAGGGTGGCGCGGCGGTAGCTCAGTTGGTAGAGCGCAAGCTTCCCAAGCTTGAGGTCGCGAGTTCGAACCTCGTCCGCCGCTTTCGCCTGCTGGGGCCGAATCTGGCTCTAAGACAGGGGAATCGCAGGGATGGCGGGCGACTCGGTCCGCGGGCAAGTGCGGGCGTTCGCGGGCAAAACGGTCACGAATCTACGGCCCCCTTGTGGCCACGGGATTCGGGCTGACGCGGCGGCGCAAGCGCGGGCCATGGCGCCACCCGCCGCGCGCCGGCAGTGTGCCGGTGCCTTGGGGCTTCGCGGGAAAGGCGGAGCGGCAGAGAACTGCGTAGGGGGAGAATGGCCGCGCTCATCGACAGAAGCATGGATGAGCAAGGCGAGAACCTCATGTCCGACCCGGTGGTTGAGCACTCGGGAGGCGGCGGCTGTGCTGGGGTCCACGAGCGCACGTTGCCTCGCTACATGTCCTCGGGTCTGCTCGGCTGTCGCCGGCTCCCCGGCGGCCACTACCGCATACCGGAGGAGGCGATCCACGAGTTCTGGGGCGCAGGCGATGCTCCCGTCCGGGGTGGTCGCCGACGGGCAGCCGGGGGCCGAACGGCCGTCGGTCAACGCCTCGGGTAGGGCGAGCAAGACGCGCTCCGGGTGTGCTCGTCGCCCGCGCCTGGGCGGTGGGGACTCGGTCGTGCCCGTGATTGGATGGATGACTACGTCTCGGCCGAGCGCCGAGGCCGCGACAGCCTACGCCGCTTCCTGCTCGATCTCGACGCCCGCGAAGCCAATGCGGCGAGCGAGACACGGACGATCGGCGAGGTCGTACAGCTCTACTTCGCGTTCAACGCGCCCGACACGGCGGACGGCTTTGGCGACCTCGACGTTCCGCACCTACTCATGGTCAGCGAACCGGCATCTGCTCGGGCATGAGGGCGCGAGCAGGGGCCGGAGAATGCCGCCGGCGAAATATGCCGTGAGGCTTGCTTTGGAACCCGCGGAGCGCTTCAACCATGCCGCCGCGCCGCGCGCGCTGCGCGATGCGATGAGGCGCGAACGGGTCGGGCAATCCGCACGTGCCCATGCGTGGCGAGTCCTGTCGGCCGTGCTCTCCTGGGCGGCGCAGTCGGAGTTGGTGCCCGAGATTCAAACCAACGGCTGCCTGTTGGCCAACGAGAAGGTCGGCAACAGGCGGAAGTCCGTGCGAGGACAACGGGGTCGTCGGAGCGTTCGACGTCACGGGGAGGAAATCCGAAGCTGGGCGCCCGCCCCGATGGCCGTCGAGCTCATTCGTGTCGACATGCTCGCACGCGCCGTGGGGGCTCGCAGGCCGCTGATCGCCTACCGCGATGCGACCCTGGTATCCATCCAGTTCGGGCTCGGGCTGCGAAACCAGGAGGTCTACGGGATGCGCTGGTCCGCGCTGGAGCGCGAGCGCGCCCACATCGTCGAGGTCCTGAGCTGGAACCAACTGGATGAGTGGGGCAAGACCGAACATGCCACCGGCCGTGCTCCCAAGGTCCCCGTGCTCATGCGAGAGGATCTGGCGTGGTGGCGGGAGCGTTTGCGCGAGCGGGGGTACCCAACCCGCGGAGTCGATTTCATCATTCCCGGCGATCTCGCCGGCGAGGGGTTCGGTATCCGCGACCCGAAAACCGGCGCGTGCCACATGAGCGGCAACCAGGCCCAAAAGTGGGGGCCTCGGTACCTGACGCCGGCCGTTAACTCGGTGGCCGAGAACACGACGGATACGCCAGCCTGCGCGGCGCGACGCCATATGCGCTCAGACGGGGCGGGATCTCGATGCGGCTGCGAAGCGAAGACGCGCAGTCAGTCGCCGAGCAGTGCGGCACCAGCCTCGAAATGCTCTCCCAGCACTACAGCTACGAGATCGATGACTTCAGCCACCTCGGCCCGCGGTCGGTCGATGAGCAGTGGCGCACGGCGCGAGCTGCCGTTCGAGCCGCGCTTGAGGAGGACGTGGGATCGCGATGCCTACGGTCGACGGCAGACGTGGGGCGGGGCAGCACTGGTCGCTGCCGCGTAAGTCACGCCACCTGACCTGCAGTCGGAGAAGTACGTCTCCCCCTGCGTGGTTGCAGGCTACGGACCGTCCGCGGCCGCTGTTGACCGTCGTTCTCGGATGCAACCGCGGCGTCTTTTTGCATCGCGAGGAATGCCGCGACGACACCTGGGTCGAACTGGCTCCCGGCCGCCCTCTCGATCTCCGCAATCGCTTGCTCGACAGGCCACGCCGGCTTGTACGGTCGTTCGTGGGTGAGGGCATCAAAGACATCGGCCACGGCTACTATGCGGCCTACCCGTGGGATCGCTTGTTCGGCTAGGCCCGCGGGGTACCCCGCTCCGTCCCATCGCTCGTGATGGCTGGCGGCGATGACTGTCGCCATCTGAAGCACCGGTGAGCTGCTGCCGGAGAGCAGGCGCGCGCCTAGCTCGGCGTGGGTCTTCATGACCTCATACTCCTCCGCGCTCAGCTTCCCCGGCTTGAGCAGGATCGTGTCTGAGATCGCGAGCTTCCCGACGTCGTGCAGCGGCGCGGCCTCGCGCAGAAGTCCGATCTGATCCGCAGCAAGCCCGAGCCGAGCAGCGATCTCAGCAGCGGTGGCGCCGACGCGCTCGGTGTGTTGAAAGGTGTCGCCGTCGCGGTACTCGGCTGCAGTGGCCAGACGCTGGAGCGTCTCAGCGCGGGCGTCCACCAGCTCACGCGTTCGCTCCTCGACTCGACGCTCCTGGTCGGTCGAAAGCGCGTGATTCTCAAACGTGACGATCACAAGCAGCGCGACCCCGAGCATCAAGACGACCGCCATAATGCCGAGCAGCGCCTCCGCCGATTCCACCGTACCGCTGAGCAGCCAGCCCGCGAGCACTATCAGGACACCGACGGTCGCGGGCAGCGCGGGCAGCGCGGGCAGCGCCAGCGTCAGCCTGCTGCTTGCGAGTCTCCGCACCCAGCGGCGTGGCTTGCCTGACCGCAGGGTCGCGACAGCGATCGCCAGGAACCCCGCGACCCAGCCTGCGTCGAGCGGGCTCACGCCGGGGAACGCGGGCTGGGTTTCGGTGAGGTACCAGTAGGAAGAGTCGGACGCCGCCACGCAGATGATGCCGAGAGCGAGCAGGCCAAGCCCAGCCGAGGGGCTCTGCCTGCGCCGCAGGGCGACGAAGAACACCGCAGCGATGGCGATGGTGTCGAGCACGGGATAAGCCAGGTTGGTCAAGCCGCCGAGCGTCAAGGTTTGGCCATGCTCGAGCACCGAGCCGATCACAAGGCTCCAACTGCACAGGAAGAAGCCGGATGCGATGAAGAGTCCCTCCACTGCGCCCCGCAGCTGCGAGAGATAGCCGGCCGGCGTACGCACCATCGCCAGCAGAGCGCAGATGATGAGAACCGGAGAGAGCAGGAACAGTCCGTCCAAAAGAGACGGCGACGTCGGTTGAATCCCGAAGCCCGTTTCGTAGACGGTCCAGCCGATCTGGCCGAGCGCCCATGCACCGACGCCCGCGCTCAGCAGCGACCATGCGATCCGTGACCGCCGTTGAAGGGCGACGGCCGACGCATCCGCGAAACCTTCTCGCTGCGTCTCCAGAGCTGATGCATACAGCGAGCGCTCCCTGCTCACCCGGACCGCGCAGGCGATCGTGGCGAGCACGGCGGCTAGCGCCTCGCCGATGTTGTCAAAGGCCGTCCAGGTCGCCGAATCGCCTTCGTGCAGGCCCGTCAGGACGAAGAACACCGCCACGACCGCAAATGCGATCGGACCCGCGAGCGTCGGCCAGTGACGCAAGGGGCGCAGACGCGGCCGGTGAGGACGTGCGGCCATGTCTTCTTGTTCGTCCAAACCAGTCGGGAGGGGTAGCGTGCCGCGCAGGGTGGACCAATGGGGCGCAGTGGGGGGGATGGGCCCAAATCGCGCGCCAGTCTCGCGCCAGTTGTGTACGGATTAGGTCGGATTCGATCGACCCCCTCGGAGTCGATTTCGCATGGCTAAGCCTGGCTAAGCCAAAATCCCGCAGCCCGGCGACCGCCAAGGCCGCGAGGCGACCTTTGCCCAATTCGGCGGTATTGGGGCGAGACGGGAGGGACCTTCAAGGCCGAACTGAAGCACGTGCTCGCCGATGATGACGCGGCGTGGTTGGCATTGATCACAACGGCGCGGAGCGAGACGGCAAGCACCTGGATGTTGACTACGCCATCGTCTTCGAGGCCAGCGACGGCCGGATTACTGGCGGTCGGGAGCACTTTTTTGGCCTCTACGCTTGGGACGAGTTCTGGTTCTAGCCCGCTGACGCGAGCCCGGCAGGTCACGACGCGCGTACGCACCGCTTGGGTGCCCGTCAAGGGAGCATTGTCCAGTCCGAGCTGGCCGGCCACCGGCGGTCAGCCCTCGTCGTTGGGCGGCTGGGACGGCCCGAAGCGCCGCTCGAACTCCTCAATGTCGGACGGGCTGGCATGATGGTTTGCGTGGCGCGCGTAGATCTCGCGCATCGTGTCGCCGTTGGGCGCTGGCTGGATCTCTTCCAAGACCCACGCGATGAAGCGGTACAGCACGTCCTCGGGAATGCCGATGCGTTCGGCGATCTCCTTGGGGCTCAGCCCATCGGCGACGTCGCGCAGGATCGCCCAATCGCGCTCGCTCAGGTCTGTCAGTGCCGCGGCCACGGTAGGGAGGGCTCGCATGTCGACACCGCCCCCAAGGTTAGAACCCACGCGGATCGACTTCGCGCTGTTCGTCTTCAGTTGCGCCATCTCGGGGCTCGGCTTGGAGCGACTGATGAGCACTTATACTGTAAGGACGTTTGCTCGGAGCGCGAGCGCGAGTGTCGTCCGCTAGCGCTTGGTCCAGATGCACACCGTCGCCGTGCCGGCACGCTTCGGGGTGCGGTCGGCCGCGATGTCCTTTCGCAGCCGCGCAAGTCCCGCCCGTAGCTCCTCTGGATGGTCGCGCTAGATCCGCTCGAAGTAGCTCGTCTCGCCTCTCTCTGCAGCCTCCAGCACACGATCGGGGTCGGCCGACAGAGCCGCCAGCGACGCGTCCTCCATGTCCTCGAACTCGAACCCAAAGAGCCGCGCACCAGGTAGCTCATCAAGGATCGCCGCCCGCGGCGGGTGAGTCGCCTCCATCCAGCGCCGGCTGCTCGGAAAGTAGTCGAGAATCCACAGCGTCGCGGCATCCTCTCCCGTGAATCCCATGAGCACGAGGCGCCCTCCAGGCCTGACGACTCGCCGCGCCTCGGCCAGCGCCGCGCCCCGATCCTCGACGTGATGCAGCATCGAGATCATCGTGGCGGCGTCGAACGCTTCGTCCTCGAACGGGAGTCGCTGCGCGTCCGCGTTCACGGTTTCGAGCCCCTTGGCGGCGGCCCGTGCCAGCATTTCGGGCGAGCGGTCCACGACAACGGGTTTCCACCCCTCCCGCCTGAGCGCGAGCGCGTAGTTACCCGTGCCGCCACCGACGTCCGCAAGCCGGCGGCCGGGCGCGCCACGGAGAGCCTCGAGCAGCACCCGCATGACCGACGGGCTCGCCGAGCGCGTCTGGTCATAGCGCTCGGCCTGGCGAGAGTAATCGGACAGCAGGCCCACGCTTGAGAGCCTGACAGCGCTACGCGGCGCTTGACGGCCGGCGCTCACCCGTCGTGTCTTCCGTTGGCGATGCTAGGCTGAAACGATGGCGCAAGTCCAGTCCGAAATCTCGCGGCGACGGGTCCAGTCCCGTTTCGGTTCGCTTGCGGAGTGGAGTGACTGGTTGAATGCGCACGCTTCGCCTGCACGACCGGACGACACTCCGGTGTTGGCGTATCAAACTGGTCGTCCTCGACGGGCAGGTCGTGAGGAGTTGATGGCACTGGTTGAGCATCAGCGCGCGCGGTACGCGGCGTACGCCGCTCGCGCTCGCCGTAAGGGTGAGTGATCCGCACGCACCACCGCTTGGCGGCGCTGCGATGGCTGCGCTCGACTTCTGACCGTCTCGGGCCTCGTCCTGGGATCGTCGTAATCTTGATCGTCCCATGCAATCGCGCTCGATCCAGGCGCTCAACGGAGCCCAAAACACGAGAGATCTACGGCCCCGGTGTGGCCACGGGCGCGCCGCCTTTCCGAGAACATGCCGATTTGCAGGGGCGAAAGCCCCATCCGCCCCCGGCTTCCCAAGCTGAGGTCGCGAGTTCGAACTTCGTCCGCCGCTTTCGCTACTCGATCGGCGGCGCGATGATTTGCTGTGAGCACCCGCCTGAGCACCGTGAAGAGCCACTCAAGATCGAGCTCGTCTGCGCCGGGCAGGAGATCGCCCTCCTTGGCGAGGAGCGCGGCCGACAAACCCTCGCCGACGGGAGCGCAATCATCAGGCTGCGATTCATCAAGCAGCAGGCGCCAGAACTCGCCCGGCTGACAAGGGCGCTGTTCGGAAACACCCACACAAGGTCGGGCAAAGAGGCCAGGATCGAAGAGTCGGCGGCGTAGGAAGCGGCTCGAGGCGCGATCGCAAGGAGAACTCGCTGACCGGGCTCGTCCCGAGGGGCATCACCGTTGCGGGACAGCGCCGGAATCTGACCGGACTTCGCTGCGCTCCACGTCACGCCGGAACAACCGACGCGTGCGCGATCCCACCAGCCGTACCTGGTCGCCGGCGTCGGAGCGGGGGCACGACTGAGCGTCCAAATGCCCACAGAGCGCCTCGACGACCTCGGAGTCGAACTGGTTGGTTCGATTGTGCTTACGTAGTCTCCCGCACGCTCATACCGGATTTCCCCCAGTGTGTGTATGGAGAATGTGAGCCGGGCCACGGACATCGAGCCAGCATATGGATGAGTACAAATTGTTGTGCACTAATCGCTCAACCATTCCCTCAGACGCGGGATGCAGGCGGCGTGCACGTGCTCCAGGAACGGCGCCCAGAACGACGGGCCGGTGAAAGCCGCCTCGACCTGCTCAAGGAGCTCGTCGATCGCCTCCTCTGCGGGGACTCCTCGGCGCGAACCTTTCCCACCAGCCGCTGCAGCGCGTGATGCAAGTGCCACTCACACAGGTACAACTCAGCGTCGGGGAAAACGGCCGCAAACGGCGTTGGTGAGGCAGTGGTCGTTGTCGCACACGACCCGCGGCGGAGCACCGCCCAGCGCACCCAGGAACGTCTCCCAGTCAGGCCGCACGGGCCTCCTGCATCGCGCTCTTCGCCCCGGGTCGGGTGCGTAGCCGGAGTCGGGCGATGTCGTCCCGAGGTTTGCATGGCCGAGTTGGCGCTGGATGATGTTCAGCGGGGTACGCCCTCCCGTGCGAGCTCCAGGGCGTAGCTGGTGTGGCGCGCACCGGCGTCGCACCCCTGCCTGGCTGGCAAGTCGACGCAGCTCGACGCGCACAGCGGCACTTGACCAGGGGCGCCCGTGGGTCGGACCGTCGATGACACAGAACAGCGGCCCAACTGGCAGACCGCGAGGGGCAGCGCGGGCGGTCGTGGGCTGATGCAATGCGCAATTTTGCGCGGATCTGGAGGCTATCAGTGAAGGCGTCGGCGTCTACCAGGCGCGGCGCGCGCGGACCGCCTCGAGCGAGTAGCCGGCAAGCGAGATCGGTGACATTACGAACTGGTAGCAGAAGAAGTAGAACAGCAGCCCGCGACGGTTCTTGCGCACGCGCAGATTCACGGCCTTGAAGACGCGGCGCTGGTAGGAGAACATGACGCCGCCGAGCACCACATTGAGCGGCAGTACCAACAGCGTCATCGGCCCAACAATTGCAAAGTTGCCGGTCGCGGCCAGCAGGACGCCGGGAATGAACGCGAGCGTGAACATCAGGTCGACGAACGGAAACAGGAAGTTGACGGCCACCGCGTGCGAATAGAAGTTGAGCTGGCTCAACATGCCCAGACCGTGATCGCGCAGACCCTCGATCATCCCACGCGCCCAGCGCCGGCGCTGGCGGACGAACGCGCCCCAGTTCGAGGGCGCGTCGGTGAACGCGACCGCGGTCGGCTCGAACACGCTGCGTCCGCCCTGCAGCAGCATCCGCCAGGTCAGCACGATGTCCTCGCCGATCCGGTTCGGCCAGCCCCCGACGAGCTTGAGCGCAGTGGTGTCATAGACGCTGAAGGCGCCCTGCGCGACGAGCGTCCCCTGCAGCAGCGCCTGGCCGCGCTTGACGGAGGCGATGCCGAGGAAGTAGTCCCACTCCTGCGCTCTGGTCAGCAGGTTCTCGCGCGAGTTGCGCACGAGCACCGCCCCCGCGACCGCGACGGTGTCAGGCGGTGAGACGAGCAGGCGCGCGACGGCGTGCTTGAGCGAGTAGGGCATCAGCAACGTGTCGGCGTCGATCGTCGCAGTCAGTGGGGTGCTCACGGTCTCCAGGGCGGCGTTGAGTGTGTTGGCCTTGCCGCCGTGGTCGGCCGCGAGCAGCCGTACGCACGGATAGCGCGCACCGTACTCGGCTACGATCTCGCGCGTTCGATCGGTCGAGCCGTCGTCTGCGACCACGAGCTCGAAGTGGCCGGGGTAATCGGTTCGCAACGCGTAGTCGAGCGTCTCGGCGATCGCGTCCTCCTCGTTGTATGCGGCGATGAGCAGGGTGACCTGCGGAAAATCGCCGTCAAAGCGCAAAGGCCGCGGGCTGTCGAGCAGGATCGAGCTGATCAGTTGGATGTTCAGGTAGCCGGGGATCAGCGCAATCCCGGCGATCACGAGGATCGCAAGCGGCGTCGTGATGTCGTACCCGAGCGTCCTGATCCAGCTACGCGACAGCCATAGCGAGAAGCAGAACCACAACGCGCCCGCGACGAAGGTGAGCGCGATCCGCAGCTTCAATGGGATGTAGACGCTGTGCCGTCGTTTCACGCCAGGCGGTCGACGCCGGCGCTCGACGCGGGACACGAGCCGCGGAGCCGCGTCGCTGGGCGGCGTCACCGGATCGGATGCCGGGAGATCGCGCGTCGAGGGGCTGTTTCCGAGGAGTCGCATCGGGTGGGCGATGCATTCGCCCAGCACGGTCATCGACATGGCTCAAGCGCCCCTGAAGTCGCTCGTCACGACTCGCGACGATTGTTGAGCGGCGACGTGCCTTCTGGAGCCCGGCGGTTGAGCCACAACGCTCCGCCAAGCCCGCCTGCAACCTTGGTGCGCTGGTGGCAATGGCGCCACTTTGCTGCTTCCGCGCGTAAAGCGAGCGCGTCGGCGGACGCCACTCACGCTCGTGTATCGGACGAGCAGCAGCGCTGGCCGACCGCCTGCGCACCGCTTCGATTTCGCGTTGAGTGGGCCTTGCGATCCCGCTCGCTCGCTCGCAGAGGAGATCGGGGTGGTGGTCCAGCGGCGAGTCATACGTTGCTGGGCTGTACGACGTCGGCCCAGCCGGCGTTCCTCCAGAGCCTGATGATCCCCACGTAGTTGGGGTTTCCGTCCACCGGCGATAGTTCCAAACCGGAACGCGGCATCCCCACGAGCCTGGCCGCGTCGGGCGCGACCACAACGGAGATCCAGCCGGTGATACTCGAATGTGGCATGATCGGCGGCTGCCCAAATAGCGACGGGCCGGGAGCCCCCCTGGCGTTGAAGAGCGCCGCCGCGCTGAACTCTTCACCAGGACCCGCAGGTATCGGAAGCGCCAGTTCGGCGGGCGGATGGACGCGATAGCTCGGCACCGACGAGCGGACGATCAATGGCCCGTACAGCAGCGGCTGATTGCCGGGGTTCGAGATTTCGACCTCGAGGGAGACCAGCGCCCCGTGTCCGTCGGGGAAGCGCTTCGGTTCGGCCCGCCAGTTCGAGACGCGAGTTGGAACGCTCGTCCAGGTGATCACACGCGCGTCGAATTCGGGCATGTGGAGGGTACTGTTGCGATCGACGATGTTCTTGACCCTGACGCCGGAGGCTTCACGGACGGTGCACAACCCCTCCCGCGACTCGGGGGGTTCGAATGCGGCAGACCCGCACCAGGGGTACCCCAGCGGATGGAACAGGCTGCTGCCTCCGCTGTCAACGATGATCAGCGTCAGCCTAAGGGCCACAAGCAGCAAAGCCAGCGCGATCGCCGCGGGTCTTCGGCGAACCCCGGATGATCGGTCCGGCCCGGATCCCTGCGAGAACGCAAACCTATGGACAACTCCGTATCGGCGCAGGTCGTGGAACGCTTGACGATCAGATGGTCTGCTTGCGCGCAAATCTGCGCACCGGAGTCGCCTGGGGTCCCGACATCCGGCCGTGAGGCGACACCTCTCACGTGAAAGCAGCCGCGTGGCCCGGTGCCCAGCATAGGAGCACTCCGGACGATGACCGGGCGCTATGCGGCTACGGACACGGCGATTTCACAGAAGCCCGCGGTCGGAGTCCTCGGATCGCCGCCCTGCTCCCCGCGCGTTGCCGACCTCACGCCCCCGGGCGCGCCAGCCTTGGGTTCCAGATGACCTCCCACAGATGCCCGTCGAGGTCGCGGAAGTAGCCGGAGTAGATGCCCCATGGACGATCGTGTGGCCGGTCGGTGAGCGTCGCGCCGGCGTCCTCGGCCCGGGCGAGCAGAGCATCGACATCTGCCCGACTGGGAACGGTGTGGCCGATGCTGAACTCGCCACTCTGCGCCGAGCCGGGCGCAATGTTGGCATCCTTCGCGAGCTCGCTCCGCGGGTACAGCATCAGCATCAGCCCACCCGCGAGCTTGAACATCGCCGCCGCTCCCGCCGGCGTGAGATCGTCGCCGGGGTACTCGGTGCCGACCAGCTCGCACGATTCGAGGCCGAGGCCGTCGCGGTAGAACTCAAGCGAGCGCTCGAGATCGCTCACGGCGAGCGTGATCAGGTCGATGTGCGGCTTCATCTCCTGCCTTTCCGCCGGCGCCCGATGAGTCTCGCCTCGGGCGGCGGTCTAATCTCCTGGACCAACGAGCATAGGAGGATGACATGCCGGCGATCGATCGTGTGCGCATCGTGCGCGAGACCTACGGCGCCTACGAGTCCGGCGACCGCGAAAAGGTGGAGAAGCACCTGGCGGAGGACTTCAGGTTCTACAGCCCCGCCGACGTCGGGATCGACCTATCGACCTACTGGGAGCGCTGCTGGCCGAACGCGGAGATGATCGTTGCGTTCGGGTTCAAGCGGATCATCGACTGCGGCGGGGAGGTCGTGGTGACATACGAGGCGACCAAGGCTGACGGCAAGCGCTTTCGCAACACCGAGATCCTCACCTTCGAGGGCGAGAAGATCGTCCGCGCCGAGGTGTACTTCGGCTGGAACCTCGACTGAGCCCCATGGCGAAGCTGATCTACTCGGCGATCACGTCGCTCGACGGCTACGTCGAGGACGCGGAGGGTAACTTCGACTGGGGCAGGCCCGACGATGAGCTGCACGCGTTCATCAACGACCTCGAGCGGCCGATCGGCACCTACCTGTACGGACGACGGATGTACGAGACGATGGTGTTCTGGGAGACGGTCGCCACCAGTGCCGACCAGGGGGCCGTGGCGCGCGACTTCGCCGCGATCTGGCGCGGTGCGGAGAAGGTCGTCTACTCGAGGACCCTGGAGAGGGCATCGAGCGCAAAGACGCGGATCGAGCGGGAGCTCGACCCCGAGGCGGTCCGTCAGATGAAGGAGGCGGCGGGTAGCGACATCACGATCGGCGGCGCCGAGCTTGCCGGCGAGGCGATCCGCGCCGGCCTCGTTGACGAGTGCCACCTGTTTCTCGTGCCGGTTCTCGTGGGGGCCGGCAAGCGCTCGCTACCGGGCGGCGTCCGTGCGCAGCTTCACCTGCTGGACGAGCGGCGCTTCGGCAGCGGCGTCGTTCACCTGCGTTACCGCATTTGAGCGGCGGTGGAAGCCTCGCGGGGCTGGCCAGAGTGGACTTGTAGTCGGAACGCGGGTGGGCGTCTCGATCGGTCCGCGCCGTGCTTCTGCTTGGCGCACGCGGCACCCTCGCGACCTACGCATGTGTCCGCAGCTCCTCGGCTGGGGGCGGCTGCGCCGCGATCTTGAGCAGCGTGGGATCCTCGCTCATCCTGGCGAACCTGGAGGTCGGCTCTCAAGCGGGGAGTGCTGCTGCTCGATAGTGAGGTGTGGAGGACGATCAAGACACGCCGCCGGGGGCGTGGTGGGCAGCTCGGCGGGTCCGTCTGGCGGTGCTCCTGGCGTGTCTGGGTGGGGCGACCGCCTTGTTGCTGGGCACGAGGACCAGTCTCCTGGGCGCCGTTGGGGTGGGCGGTCGTGGGGGCGCAGAGGGAGCGTCGATGTGGTGCGTTCCCCACGGGTTGCCCACGACGGCCGGCGCCAATATTGGCGGGCTGATTGCACTACGCGCTGGCCCGTTGGCGGTGTTCGAGGACTCCGGCGGCCGCCGGTACGCCGCGGGCATCGTGACTCCCGAAGACATGTGGTCAGACGACTCGCCGCAGCGGCTGCGCACCTCGCGCTTGGCGGGTGGGTTGTGGCCGGCCGGGTATGAGATGCGGTGGTGGACGCGGGACTACGATGTCGGCGCCGACGTCCTTGTGTTCCCCGGGGTGCGCCAGGCGCGTGAGCTCTTCGAGGAGGCCGCGAGCGCGGACTGCCATCGCGCCGGCACGCAGTGGCCGGCGCTCTCGCCTCCGCAGGCGCGCAACCTGGTCTGGGTCAATCCCGACGACGCCGAGCAGGACGACGTGTTCCTGCTGCGTGGCCGGAGCGTCTACCGCGTCGTCGCCGTTCGTCTCCAGGGCGCTCCGGCGATGGCAGCGCGGGCTGAGCGGTGGGTGGGTTTGGAGCTCGTCGACACCTTGGCGTGTGGCCTGCCCGGAGCGGGCTGTGCGAGGCGGTGAGGCTCGTTCATTCGCCCGAGGGGGGTGCGGCGGGGAGGTGTGTGCCGGCGAGGGCGTGGAACAGGTGCGGGGAGAGGTAGACCTCGACGAGCGCCGCGGCGAGCAGCACGGGTAGGGCGATGGTGACGGTCACGAGCGTCGCGGCGAGCAGCTGGTCCCACTCTCCGCGGCGGCTGGCCATGATCCATGCGGCGAGCGGAAGGAACAACGCGATCAGCTCGGGTACCGCGTGGGGCAGGACGGCGAGCAGGAGCAGCGCCGGAAGCACGCCAAGCGAGTGCGCGAAGGCCGCGAGCCGCTCGCCTAGCAGGTAGGCCTGGGCGGAGAGGGAGAACGCGGTTGCGCAGACCACGAACGCGATCGCGAGGCGCCCTCCGTGTTCGTGGACCCAGCGTGAGAGGCCGCGGTGGGAGTCGGCCTGCAGCGGCAGCGAGCTGCCGGCGATGAACCCGGCGACGCAGGCCATCGCGTGGAACGCGAGCACGAGCAGGTTGTGGCCGAGGACGCTCGCGACACTCGCCGCGTCCCCGACGGCGAAGGGCGGTTCGGGTGGGACCGGTTCGGCGCCGGTGCCGCAGAGCGCGGAGACGGCGAGCACCGCGAGCAGCAGCCCGAGTGCCGCGAGCGCGGAGCCGGCGACCCAGCGGCGCATGATCCGCCACCGCTCATGCTGCCAGGCGCGCAGGGTGCTGCGGGTGCGGCGCACGCCGTGCGCAAAGGCGTAGGCAGAGGCGTCCATCCTCCCCTGATCGGCACGCACGCCGGCCCAGCTGAGCCAGTCGCGCCCGTCTCGCATGCCTCCGGCCAGCCTCGTGGGCCAAGAGAGCTACCTGAGTGAGCTTTACGCAGCGCACGACGCTCGGGATTGACGAGCAGGGCGTGATCGCAGACGGTGACATGCTGGGGCGGGTGCTTGACACGTTCGTGGCAGCCCAGCTGCGTCCTGAGCTCCCGATCGCCGTCCTCTGGGGTTAGCCGCCTGGCCGGGTCCATTTTCCGAGGCGGCACGTCGACTCACGGCGGGACCGGCCCCAGGTGCGGGCGACCGGAGCGGGCGAGCTGGCGACGGTCTAAAACAAACTAAAGCGTGGTCCAAAGCGATAGCATGGAGGTGTGGCGGGCCCTGATTACACACCGCGTCTGGTTTAGAGAACTGTCACGCGTCGGTGCTCAGCGAACAGCGCGAGCGCGTAGCGCCCGGCGGGGTGCTCGCGTGCACGCTCGACCAGCGCCGCCATGCCGGGCGAGAGAACATCGGGCTGCGGCAGCGGAACGCCATACGCGGGTGGGACGATGACCGAGGCGCAGAGCGCCGCAAACGTGAGATCCGCCGCGCCAAACCGCTCGCCACACAGGTACGGCCGGCCGTCGGAGAGCAGTTCTGCAACGTGGTCAAGCTCGCCGAAGACAGCCGCCTCGTCTTCGAGCTCGATCCCCGGACGGATGTCGAGCACGCGCTTGACGTAGCGCTGAGCGACCGGCCATCCGCAACGGATGAAGCGGTCCTCCCAGCCCGGCACGCCCGCGTTGTTGAAGCGCAATGCGAGCTTTGCGTCGGCGAGCATGTGGATGTACATGAGCCGTCGCCCCCTCGGCCCGAGTCCCTCGTCAAAGCGCCGGCATAGACACTCGACCTCCCCGCGCGCCCCGGGCTCTGAGGGAAACAGCCGATGCCCGGGGTGCGTGCGCTCATCGACCCACGCAAGGATCTCCGCCGAGTCTCCGATCGCTCCACCGGGTGTCACGAGCACCGGGACTGTGATTCCACCGCCCGCGCGCCGAGCAACAATCTGATGGACGCCCTGGACGTGGCGCTCCTCGCGATAGCGCATCCCCACCCGCTCAAGCGCCCACCGCGCCTTCTCGCAGTAGTGACTGATTGGGATCGTGACGAGCCGCAGCAACCGTAGGGCAGGGATTAGTAACTGAAGCTCACGTGGACCGCACCTGGCGCCGCGGCGTTCCGGGCCACGATCTCCTGTAGTGAGCCTGTCTCCTTGAGGATTCTCATCCCGGTCTTTGTGAACGTTGCTTCGTTGAAGACGTTACGAGCGAGCAGCGGATTGGTCAGTGCCTGCGTGAATGCGTCGTTCGCGACCATGTAGCTCATCAACTCGCCCATCCTCATGTAGTCCGGGTAATCCTCCGCAAAGATGCCGACGTACCACTCCAGCTTATCGATGTCTCCGTAGAGCGCCTCGAGTCGCTGCCGCACGTCGGTGTCGGAGGTGAACTCGTCGAAGCTGGCGAGTCGCGACAGGCCGTATGCCTCGCGGTAGTCGTTGAACGACCTCAGTCGCGCCTCGCGCATGAGTCCCACCGTCACCTGCTCGACCGAAGGCCCGTACGGGCTGTTGTCGACCAGGAAGGCGGGTGTGTTCAGCAGCCCGATTCTTCCGGCCGGCTCTTTCGAGCACATGGCCATGATCGCCTCGATGCCGCGCTCGAGCACCAGCGTGTTGTTGTTGCGGAAGCCAGTCGCGTCCAGTGCGCCCCGCCCCGTGCCGATCGTGTCCGGGACGAGCGAGTGCCAGCGGTACAGCAGGTTGAACTCGATCGCGCACCAGTTGGTCCGGTTCCAGCGCTCCTCATCCGCGATGAACGGCACCGCTTCGATTGGGAAGTTGAACGGTCCGATGTGCGTGATGTACTCCTCCACGACGAGCTTCAGCAGCATCACGATCAAGATGTTGCGAGCCGTCTGGAAGATACGCTCGTCGTCCCATTCGGGGTTCTCCTTGGCAAGGGTACCGGCGACGCGGTTGTGCTCACGGAGGAACACGATGTTCATGACCGTGTTACCGATCGTCGAGTTGCCATGCTCGAGGCCGACCGCGAAAAACGTGCCCGTCTGCAGCTCGGGGGCGCTCCTCAGGATCACGTCGGTGATGAAGGCCGGTTCGAATAGCCCTTCGAACTCCGCTTTGAACACCGCTGGCTGACCCATCTCGCGAGGAGCGAACAGGAATTCGGGATATTCCTCGCCCTTGATCACCTGGCTCTTCAGGCGCCCGCCTTGTTTAGAGCGCAGCAGGTTCGTCGCTTCGATGTTCCTCCCGTAGATCTGGCATAGGTCAATCTCGTGGTTGGACTCGTTCTTGCGATAGTCAGTAAGGCTCGTGCGCAGGAAGCTGTCCGTGAACCACTGTGCGAAGAACATGAACATCACGCTCGTGTCGGGCGCACGGATCAGCCGCTTACGTCGGTACAGGGCGACCACGTCCGCCTCGTCGGGAAGCGCCGCCTGCTGCTCCGGCGTCGAGGGCGGCAGATGCCGCCCCGAGAATGTGCGGTCGGTGAGGCTCAACCAGCTCGTGTAATCGCTGGCGAGCGACAGCGCGCGCGGGCGCAACGTTGTCGAGTACCCGAACTTGTTGATCATGCAACGACTGATCAGCCTCCGGATCGGCTCGATGCCGCCCAGACCGAACCGACCGACGACCCTCGGCAACTGCCGCGCCACCACCTCAGGCACATGGAGATTCATCGGCAGGGGGAATTCATCGCCGCCACGCTCCCTCGCTCGTCGAGGTGGCCCCGTGGTCCGTGCGAGATCAGCTGACCCAGCATCAGCATCAATACCCCCTTGTAGCGATGAGTGGACGTGGCCGCCATCTTAGAACATATTCAAGCGGGCCGTCAAACCCGGCTCGTGCGCGTTTTGTGGGGCATCCGACTCCCGCCCGAGTGGCGCGGGACTCCTCCTTTCGCGTGGATGCGGGCGCGTTGGCGGGGAGTCGGTCGACCGCTTCGTTCTCGATGAGGAGCTTGCCACCGAGCGGTTCACCTATTTCGACTCCCTGCCGCTGGTGCTGGCCCTGGTGCGGCGTCCCAGCGTGTGGCCCGGGTTCGCGCGCAGCCGCATCAAGCAGCTACGCCGCTGAGTCCAGCGGTCACCTGCGGCGGGCGGCCGCGTCCAGCGCGGGGTTTGTCCACCCCGCGTCCGTCGGGTTGATGGTCACCCCGGGAGCGACGATCTCATCGATGCGGTCAAGGAGCGCGGTGTCGAGTTGCACCTCCGTGGCGTCGAGCTGGGACTTCGAGCTGCTCCATCGTTCGCGGACCGATGATCGCCGCCGTCACCGCCGGGTGGTGAATGGCGAACCCGAGCGCCATGTGAATCAGGGAGATGCCCGCCTCCTCCGCCAGTTGCGCGAGCGCATCGGCGGCCTCGAGCTTGGCCTGGTTGGCGGGGATCGAGAGGTCATAGCGCTGGGGGATCATCGCCGCGCGCCGTGAGGTGAGGTCCTCCGCTCCCTTGCGCCAGCGCCCCGACAACCAGCCGCCCGCAAGGGGACTCCAGACGATGGTGCCCATGCCGTGCTCCTGGCAGGTGGGCAGCACGTCGGCCTCGATCCCGCGCGCCAGGATCGAGTAGGGGGGCTGCTCGCAGACGAAGCGCCGGTGGCCCCCCCTGCGGGCGACCCACTGGGCCTTGACGATCTGTGCCGCGGGGTAGGTGGAGGAGCCGATGTAGCGCACCTTGCCCTGGGTCACCAGGTCCGAGAGCGCACCCAGCGTCTCCTCATGATCGGTCCAGGGGTCCCAGCGGTGCACCTGGTAGAGGTCGATCCAATCGGTCCGCAGACGCCTGAGCGACGCCTCCACCTCCTGGAAGATCCAGCGCCGCGAGTTGCCCGCCTGATTGGGGTCCTCGCCCATCGTGCCGTGGAACTTCGTCGCGAGCACCACGTTCGCCCGCCGCCCCCCGCTGAGCGCCTTGCCGACGATCTCCTCGGACTCCCCGCGCGAGTAGACGTCGGCGGTGTCGACGAAGTTGATCCCGCCGTCCAGCGCCCGGTGGATGATGCGGATCGCCGCGTCATGGTCGGTCTCCCCCCAGGCGCCGAACATCATCGCGCCGAGGCAGAGGGGAGTCACATGGACGCCGGTGCGTCCCAGTGTGCGCTGGTCCATGTCCACACGTTATAGCCGCCCGTGTCCCCGATCGATGCCCACGCCTTACAGCCGCCGCGCTCCCTTGGGGACCACCCGGGGCTGGACCGCCTGCACGGCGCGCTAGTCGATGCTCGCCGCCGTCGCGGCCATCAGGTGGGACTCGCGGCGCTCTGCGAGCGGGCTGCGGCGAGTGCGCGGGCCCACCAGACCAGGTCGCTCGCCGCGTGCTCGAGCCGTCCGTCAAGCGGCGCGAGCAGATCCGGGGTGAAGGGGTCGGCGTTCCTCGCGGGCACCATCAGCTCCGGCAGGATGTGGATCGCGTGCCGCAGCGGTGCCATCTCGAACTCGACCGCCACGAGGCGCAGCTGCTCGATCGCGCGCGCCCCCCCGACGTTGCCGTAGCCCACGAACGCGACCGGCTTGCGACTCAGCTCGGGGAAGACGTGGTCGAGCGCGCTCTTCAGCGAGGCCGGATAGCCGTGGTTGTACTCGGGCGTGACGAGGATGAACCCATCCGCCGTGTCAAGCGTGCGCCCCCAGCGGGCGATCTCCTCGTTGGGATAGTCGCGCAGCGTGCGCGCCGGCGGCGCGGGCTGGTTGAAGATCGGGAGGGGATGATCGCGCAGATCGACGAGCTCCGCCACCAGGTCGGTGCGCGTGGATAGACGGTCCATGAGCCAGGCCGCGGGCCTCTCGCCAAAGCGCCCGGGGCGGGTGCTGGCGATGATCACCTGGATGTGGGGAGCGGCGAGCGGCACGACCGATACCGTAGCGGGCGGCGGACTGGCCATCTTCCCATCAGCCTCCCGCGCCCGGAGGAGTGGGGGCGCTCGTCCGCCGCCGCCGGCGGCTGCCGTGCTCGCGCTGGCGGCGGTGCGCCTCGTCGATGATCTCGCACACCTCGGAGGGCCGCTCGACCACGCGGAGCGCCTCCAGATCCGTGGGGTCGATGCGCCGATCGGCGAGCGCACGGGAGCGCAGCCACGCCAACAGGCCGTCCCACTCGCCGGCGCCCAGGAGGATCACGGGGAAGTTGCGGATGGTGGCGGTCTGAATCAGCGTGAGGGCCTCGAAGAGCTCGTCGAGCGTGCCGTAGCCGCCGGGGGCGATCACGAAGGCGCTGGCGTAGCGGACGAACATGACCTTGCGGGCGAAGAAGTGGCGGAAGCGCAACCCGATGTCCACGTAGGGGTTGAGCGCCTGCTCGCGGGGGAGCTCGATGTTGCAGCCGACCGACAGCGCGCCCGCGTCGCGCGCGCCGCGGTTGGCGGCCTCCATCAGACCCACGCCGCCTCCGGTGATGACCGCGTAACCGGCCCGGCCGATGCACGCGCTGACCTCGCGGACGAGTGCGTAGTGGGGGTGATCGCGGGGGGTGCGCGCCGATCCGAAGATCGTCACGGCGCGCCCGATCCGAGCGAGCGCGTCGAAGCCGCGGGCGAGCTCGGCGGCGATCTCGCGCACGCGCTCGGCGTCGGCCTCCCGCACCCAGGGGGGCTCGTCGCCGAGCCACAGAAGGAGCTCCTCGTCGGAGGTCAGCTCGTTCTCGGTGTGGTTCCCGGGCTCGTGTGCCACAGTCGAAGCGTACGTGCCAGCGGGGGACGTGGCTGGTTCCCCGCGAGGCACGCGGCGGGTTCAAGGGTGCACGCGGCGGGGGTCCACGGGTGCACGCTGCCGATGCCTGGGGGCACGCGGGCGGGTGCCTTTACATTGTGATGGGCATGCGCTCGCTGTCCGCCGCCCAAGTCAAGCGCCTGACGCTGGCGGCGTGCATCATCGGGTCGGGGATAGCGCTGCTCGACGGCACGGTGGTGAACGTGGCGCTGCCCACGATCCAGCGCGGACTCGGGGGTGGCCTGGCGGGCCAGCAGTGGATCACCAACGCCTACCTGCTGACGCTCAGCTCGCTGATCCTGGTGGGGGGTTCGCTGGGGGACCTGTTCGGCGAGCGGCGGGTGTTCGCGCTCGGCGTGGGGGGCTTCGGCGCGGCCTCGCTGCTGTGCGCGCTCGCGCCCACGATCGGCTTCCTGATCGCCTGCCGCGCGCTGCAGGGCGTCGCGGGCGCGCTGCTGATACCGAGCTCGCTCGCGGTGATCGTCGCGACGTTCCCGGGCGGGACAGGGGGTTCCGAATCAGAGCGCGGCGCGGCGATCGGAACGTGGACGGCGTTCGGGGCGATCGCCGCCGCGATCGGCCCGCTCGGCGGGGGTATCCTGCTGGGGATCGCCTCGTGGCGCTGGATCTTCCTCATCAACCTGCCCTTCGTGGCGCTCTGCGTCGCGCTGATCCTCGTGGCGATACCCCGCGCCGCGCCAGGAGAGGGCGGCCGGACGGTCGATTGCACGGGGGCGCTGCTCTGCGCTCTGGGCCTGGGGGGGCCGGTGTTCGCCCTGATCGAGCAGCCCCGCCTGGGCTGGTCGAGCGCCGCGGTCGTGGGGCCGCTGCTCGCCGGCGTGCTCCTGTTCGCGGGGTTCCTGGTGTACGAGGCTCGCGCCCGCCACCCCATGCTCCCGCTGGGTCTCTTCGCGCGGCGCAACTTCGCGGTGGGGAACGTGGAGACGTTCGCGATGTACGGGGGGCTGTCCGTACTGTTTTTCTTCCTCGTGCTGTTCCTCCAGCAGGTCGCTGGTTACACGCCGCTGCAGAGCGGTCTGGCGATGCTGCCCACGACGCTTGTGATGCTCGGGCTCTCGCGCCGCTTCGGGGCGTTGGCGGACCGCCTGGGGCCGCGGCTGTTCATGGGCCTGGGGCCGGTGATCGCCGGGCTGGGGCTACTGGCGCTGCTGCGCGTGGGGGTGCGCGTGGACTACCTCAGCGAGGTCCTGCCGGCGCTGCTGATCTTCTCGTTGGGACTTTCGATGACCGTCGCGCCGCTCACCGCGGCGGTGCTGGCGTGCGTGGAGGAGCGCGAGGCGGGGATCGCCTCGGGCGTCAACAACGCGGTGGCGCGGGTCGCCGGCCTGCTCGGGATCGCGGCGCTAGGGGCGGTGGTGGCGGTGCAGTTCAGCGCCACCCTCGATCGGCGGCTGGCGAGGGTCCCGCTGCGCGCACCGGCCCGGGAGGCGGTGGCGCAGGCGAAGCGGTTGACGCTCGGGCGCCCCTCCGTCGCGGGATTGGCGCCGCGGCAGGCGAAGGCGATCACCGCCGCGGCCGAGGACGCCTCGCTCGAGAGCTTCCGAGTCGGCATCGGCATGGCGGGGGGCCTCGTGCTGCTCGGAGGCATGATCGGCGCGGTCGGTATACAGAACCCACGGCGGGAGGTGCGCGCGCGGGAGTGCGCCGGCGGCCCGCTCGTCGGCGTGAGCCCCGACGCGGCCGGCTGCCACGAGAAACCGGCCGCTGGCGCGGTGGCCTGATGTGCTGGCCGCAGGGCGCGGTGGCCTGAGAACCGGCTGCGCAGCGCGCCGGCCTCCACTGACCCCGGGTCGGGCACATCCGGCTCAAAC
Organism: uncultured Solirubrobacterales bacterium; assembly: GCA_963771915.1. Classification (GTDB taxonomy): domain Bacteria; phylum Actinomycetota; class Thermoleophilia; order Solirubrobacterales; family Solirubrobacteraceae; genus Palsa-744. The sequence goes on from CAVYVD010000001.1 coordinate 3,053,848, forward strand.
AACGGGTCCAGCGGTTGGCGAAGCCCGGCGGCGGCACGAGATCGGGTGACGTGGGGGTCCGCGTGGGCGCGGACCCCACCGACGTGTCATCCTGCGCGCGTGAGCGCCCCCACGGCGATACGCCGCGCCACGCCTCAGGATGTTCCGGCGCTCGCGCGGATGCTCGCGCGGGCGTTCTTCGACGATCCGGTGGCGATGTGGTCGTGCAGGCCCGATGGTCTGCGTCCCGCGGTGCTTGAGCGCTTCCACACCGCACGGCTTCGCCATCTGCTTGCCGGCCGAGAGGTGTGGACCACCGCCGAGCTCTCCAGCGCCGCTTTGTGGGCGACCCCCGAGCGCTGGAAGACGACCGCCCGTCAGGATCTCGATCTCGTGCGTGTCCTACTCCACCCTCGGCTGATCGCGCGCGTCCCCCTGATCGGTGTGGGCCTGAGCGGGGTCGAGCGCAAGCACCCCCACGCCCCGCCTCATTGGTATCTCGCGGTGCTCGGCACCGATCCCACCGCCCAGGGACAGGGTCGCGGCTCGGCCGTGCTGGGGCCCGTGCTCGAGCAGTGCGATGCGGACGGAGTGGGTGCCTACCTGGAGTCCTCCAAGGAGCGCAACATCGATTTTTACGCTCGCCACGGCTTCCGCGTCACGGCGGAGCTGCGCCTGCCGAGGGGCCCCAGGGTGTGGGCGATGTGGCGCGACGCGAGCTCATAGGCCCAAAGAGCTACCCGCCTCAGCAGCAACCGCTACAGCAAGACGGCTTCAGCTACACGGCTTCACGAACACGCCACCAGCGCATCGGCGGCGCCCGATGTATCGGACATGGCCGTCGCCATCGATCTCGGTCACTTCGAATGGGTACCGCTGGCCGTTGAGCGTCGCCGTGCAAGTGAAAATGGTTCCGGCTTTTCGTATGACCTCGGCTGGGCACGCCACCGTGGCGTCAAGGTGCCTCTGGCTGTGGATCGACTGCTTGATCGCCTGCTCGACGCTCGCGATGTTGAGAGCGACCAGCGGAGCATCGTTCTGGTAGCGGACATGGCCGCTACCGTTGGTCTCTGTGACCAAAACTGGGTACGTTCCGACATTTAGACTGGCTGTGCACGTGAAGGCCACCCCGGTCTTTCTCGTAACGTTGGACGGGCAGTGCACCGTGGTGTACAGGTGGTGCTGGGTCAGAATCGACGCCGCGACGGCGCGCTCGACCGTAGCGGTGTTCAGCTTCGGGGCACTATTCCCGCATCCGGAACAGACCAAAGCGATGAGCGCAACTGTGGCCAAACCGTACAAACGAGCTCCGCGCAAGTGGCAACTGTATCGGATTTCGTGGTTGGTGGCGTTTCGCGGCCCACGGTTTGCGTGTTTATACGGATCTGGGCCTGAAAGTCTCAATTCGCGTCTAAAGGTCTCGCGTGGTTCGGGTCGAAAAGGGCACAGGGTCCCTCGCTCTGGTCGGAAAACGGACTGCGTGGGAGCAGTCAGTGCCTCTAGCTGGCTGTGGCAGGTACGGCATGTTGAAGGCAATCGTCCATCGCTCACTTCCAGCTGCACTCGTGCTCGCGCTCTTCGTGGGGGGCGGCGCTTTAGCTGCAATTTACTATTTGAGTGATTCGCGTAAGCAGGATAATCCGCCGGTGCACGTCGTGCTTGCGGGTGGCACGAAATCGGATAGCCCGGTGCCCAGTGTGGGGCCGAGGGGGCCGGCGGGAGCGGGAGCGGGTAGAAGGGGGCCCGCTGGTGTAGCTGGGCCTCAAGGCCCGAGGGGACCCCAGGGTCCGCCGGGATGCCAGGGAGCGCAGGGGCGCGAAAACCCGACGGGAGCGCCGCCTGGAGCGGGAGGCTTTGCTGGCCCTCCTGGACTTCCTCCTGGACTTCAGATATTCGCTTTCACACCGACGTCCGGCCCTCCGGGCCCTCCCGGCTGTATAGGACCGGAAGGCGCAGAGGGACCGAGGGGCGAACGGGGCGCGGAAGGCAGGGAAGGACCCAGGGGTGCAACGGGCGCCACGGGTGAGGAGGGCCCGGAAGGCCGGGAGGGGCCCGCGGCCGAGGCGGACCCGGAAGGCGGAGAAGGGCCCAGAGGCGAAGCGGGTGCAGCGGGCCCGAGGGGTGCGGCGGGTCCCGCGGGCGGGAAGGGCAAAGCGGGTGCGGAAGGCAAGCAGGGGCCCGAGGGCGAAGTGGGTGGCAAAGGCGAAGCCGGCGTGCCGGGCGCGGAAGGCAAGGAAGGGCCGAGGGGCGAAGCAGGCGCGGCGGGTGCCAGGGGCGAAATGGGCGTGTCGGGTCCGGAAGGCAAAGAAGGACCCGCAGGTGCGGCGGGCTCGGAAGGCAGGGAAGGACCCAAGGGAGCGATCGGCGCGGAAGGGAAGGAAGGGAAGGAAGGCAAGGCAGGCAAGGAAGGGCCGAAAGGCACGACGGGCGCGGAAGGCGAAGCGGGGCCTAAAGGCGAAGTTGGCGCGGCGGGCGTCAAAGGCGAAACGGGCGCAGAAGGCCGGGAAGGTATAGAAGGACCTAAGGGCGCGACGGGTGTGAGGGGCGAAGCTGGAGCTCAGGGCGCGACTGGCGCGCAAGGCGAACCTGGTGTCAAAGGCGAAACGGGCCCGGAAGGCAAAGAAGGATCGCAGGGTAAGGAAGGACCGAAAGGCGCGGAAGGCAACGCAGGGCCTAAAGGCGAAGCGGGGTCTAAAGGCGAAGCTGGCGCGGCGGGCGTCAAAGGCGAAACGGGCGCAGAAGGCCGGGAAGGTATAGAAGGACCTAAGGGCGCGACGGGTGCGAGGGGCGAAGCTGGAGCCCAGGGCGCGACTGGCGCGCAAGGCGAACCTGGTGTCAAAGGCGAAACGGGCCCGGAAGGCAAAGAAGGATCGCAGGGTAAGGAAGGACCGAAAGGCGCGGAAGGCAACGCAGGGCCTAAAGGCGAAGCGGGGCCTAAAGGCGAAGCTGGAGCTCAGGGCGCGACTGGCGCGCAAGGCGAACCTGGTGTCAAAGGCGAAACGGGCCCGGAAGGCAAAGAAGGATCGCAGGGTAAGGAAGGACCGAAAGGCGCGGAAGGCAACGCAGGGCCTAAAGGCGAAGCTGGCGCGGCGGGCGTCAAAGGCGAAACGGGCGCAGAAGGCCGGGAAGGCATAGAAGGACCTAAGGGCGCGACGGGTGCGAGGGGCGAAGCTGGAGCCCAGGGCGCGACTGGCGCGCAAGGCGAACCTGGTGTCAAAGGCGAAACGGGCCCGGAAGGCAAGGAAGGCAGGGAAGGACCGCAGGGGCCGGAAGGCGCGGTGGGGCCAATGGGTCCCCAGGGCGCAATGGGCGTCAAAGGCGAAACGGGCGCACAAGGCGAAAAAGGCGAAACAGGGCCGCAAGGCGAACCTGGCGTCAAAGGCGAAGCGGGACCGCAAGGCAAAGAAGGACCGCAAGGTAAAGAAGGCAAAGAAGGGATAGCGGGCGCGGAAGGAGCGAAAGGCGCGGAAGGCAAAGAAGGTAAAGAAGGGAAAGCGGGCGCGGCGGGCGCGAAAGGCGAAGCGGGCGCGAAAGGCGCGGAAGGAGCGAAAGGCGCGGAAGGCAAAGAAGGCAAAGAAGGGAAAGCGGGCGCGGCGGGCGCGAAAGGCGAAGCGGGCGCGAAAGGCGCGGAAGGAGCGAAAGGCGCGGAAGGCAAAGAAGGCAAAGAAGGGAAAGCGGGCGCGGCGGGCGCGAAAGGCGAAGCGGGCGCGAAAGGCGCGGAAGGAGCGAAAGGCGCGGAAGGTAAAGAAGGTAAAGAAGGGAAAGAAGGGAAAGAAGGTAAAGAAGGGAAAGAAGGTAAAGCGGGCGCGGCGGGCGCCAAAGGCGAAAAAGGCGAAGCCGGGGCCAAAGGCGAAAAAGGCGCGAGCTTTGTCGCCGGGGAATACGGTGCGTTGACCGAACGCGCGCAGAACACAGAATTTGAACCGTCTGCGGCCGAACCGGTGCAGGTCATGCTAACCGTGTCCTGTAAAACGGCGACGGAAACCACCGTCCAGGTCGCCGTTGGCGGCACAGTCATAGCCGAAGACGTGAATAGCCCGGCGGCTACCGGGACCACCAAGGTGGTCATCACGTTCATCGTCCCCCCCGGGAAAAAGTGGAAGGTGGCGACAAACGCGGGCATCACCCAGATCAGGTCGAGCTACCTGACCCTCTAGTGGCCCCTTGGCGCGCGTGCGGTCGGGGCTCCGCTGGAAGGGTTCGCCCCCGCGGGCGCGTGGGGCCCAAAGGGTCTCTCATTGACTCGCCCTCCACGGCACGAGCGGTTCTCATCCTGGAGAGCCCTGGCGGCAGCGTGGGACCGCCGATGTGCCCCCCGCTGGTTCCCACGAGGCGCTCCGCCGCGTTTTAGTAGAGAATCCTTGGAATGCGCGTAACCGCCAAGGCAGACTACGCTGTGCGGGCCGTCGTGGAGCTGGCGGCCAGCGACTCCGATTCCCCCCGCAAGGTCGACGAGGTCGCCCAGGCCCAGGGCATCCCGCTGTCGTTCCTGGAGAACATCCTCACCCAGCTGCGCAGCGCGGGGATCGTGCGCAGCCAGCGCGGGCCCGAGGGGGGCTACTGGCTGGCCCAGCCCGCCCACGAGGTGACGCTCGCGGACGTGATCCGCGCCGTCGAAGGGCCGCTCGTGGGAGTGCGCGGCCAGCGTCCCGAGGAGGTGGCCTACAACGGCTCCGCGGAGTCCCTCCAGCAGGTGTGGGTGGCGCTGCGCACCAACCTGCGCAAGGTGCTCGAGCGCGTCACCGTCGCCGACGTAGCCGCCGGGAAGCTGCCCAAAGAGGTGATCGCCCTGACCCGTGAGGAGGACGCCTGGCAGACGCGCTAGGACGAGCCCGGGCTGCGCCCGGACGCCAGATCTGGCAACGGCGGCGTCCTTCCGGTAGGATTCGAATGTCTACACGGTGCCTGCGCCCCATCGCGTGTGTGGAATAGCACGCTGAGACCGCCCCCCGCTGAGACCGCCCCCGCCGACCCGTCCATCTTCTCAGGAAAGAAAAAGGAGTCCCCCTCAATGTCAGCCACCTCCGTCGCCGACAATACCGAGGCCGCCGAGGCCGCCGTCGAGGCGATCGCCAGCGCGGCCAACAAGGAGGTCGTCTTCTCGATGGCCCTCAGCCAGGACCAGAAGGATCTGCGCGACTGGGTCCACGGGTTCGCCGCCGACGTCATCCGCCCCGCGGCCCACGAGTGGGACGAGAAGGAGGCCACCCCCTGGCCGATCATCCGGGAGGCCGCCAAGATCGGGCTCTACGGCTTCGAAGGGCTCGCCCAGTTCTTCGCCGACCCCACCGGCCTCACGCTGCCGATCGTCAACGAAGAGCTCTTCTGGGGCGACGCCGGCATCGGCATGGCGATCATGGGTACCGCGCTCGCGGTCGCCGCGATCTTCGGCCAGGGCTCCGGCGAGCAGATCGGGGAGTGGATCCCCCGCTGCTTCGGCACCGAGGACGACATCAAGGTCGCCGCGTTCTGCGCCTCCGAGCCCAACGCCGGCTCGGACGTCTCCGGGGTGCGCACCCGCGCCAAGTTCGACGAGGCCGCGGGCGAGTGGGTCATCAACGGCCAGAAGGCCTGGGCCACCAACGGCGGGATCTCCGACATCCACGTCGTGATCGCCACCGTCGATCCCGAGCTCGGCTCCAAAGGCCACGCCGCGTTCGTCGTGCCGATGAGCGAGGCCAAGGGCATCTCCCAGGGCACCAAGGTCTCCAAGCACGGCCTGCGCGCCTCCCACACCGCCGACGTCTTCCTCGACGACTGCCGCGTCCCCGCCGGCTACGTGCTTGGGGGCAAGGAGAAGCTCGACGAGCGCCTCGCCCGTGTGCGCGAGGGCAAGAAGAGCAAATCCCAGGCCGCGATGCAGACCTTCGAGTCATCCCGCCCCACCGTCGGCTCCCAGGCGCTCGGCATCGCCCGCGCCGCCTACGAGTACGCCCTGGACTACGCCAAGGAGCGCGAGCAGTTCGGCCGCAAGATCATCGAGAACCAGGCCATCGCCTTCACGCTCGCCCGCATGAAGCTCGAGATCGACGCCGCCCGCCTGCTCGTGTGGCGCGCCTCCTGGATGGGCCGCAACATGGTCCCCTTCGAGAACGCCGAGGGCTCGATGAGCAAGTGGAAGGCCGGCGAGGTGGCCGTGTGGGTCACCGAGCGCGCCATGCAGATCCTCGGCGGCAACGGCTACACCCGCGAGTTCCCCGTCGAGCGCTGGCACCGCGACGCCAAGATCTACGACATCTTCGAGGGCACCGCCGAGATCCAGCAGCTCGTGGTCTCGCGGGCTATCTCGGGGATGCAGATTCGGTAGCGCCTGAGTTATCGCTATCCGGCAGAATCAGATCGGAGAGACGAGCGTGCTGCTCGGAGTCCGCTCCGAGGATGGCATCGATCCAGCGAAGGACCGCGGCGGCGTCGATCGGTGTGCCCCAGGCGATCATTTCTTCGATGTCCACCCAGTCCTTGGGGCGGTTGAAGATCGCCTTGCACACGCTCAGGTGCTCGGGGGAGAGGATCGGGATCTGCACCGGGCCGAAGTCGGCCTGGCGCGAGCGCCTCGCCATATCTCGGTGGAGATCGAGGGTGGCGAAGAAGAGGTCGAGGTAGGACCCGTCCCAGTCAAGCCTCGTCTGACCGTCCCGCGCGATCGTCGCCCGGTCGGCTTCGGAGACGCTCACGCCCAGATGGGTGAGGGCCCCGAGCACCGGTCCCGCATCCTCGGGCGGGAGGGTCACGTTGAGGTCGATGTCCGTCGTTGCGCGGGGGTTGCGATACCACGCCAGCGCCACCGCCCCGCCGAACTGGTGGGTGACCCTCATGGAGTCGAGCATCTCGTGCACCGCCACGATTCTGGCGGCCAGTCCGTCCAGTCCCCCGGGGCCGCTCATCCGCGGTGAATACCGGCAGCCCCGCGGCGGTGCTCGACGAGCTCGCGCAGCACCGGGAAGGTCAGGTGCTCAAACGGCCTGGCGGGCTGGCCGCGGGTGACGGCGTCGGCGAAGCCCAGCAGGTCGATGAGCGCCGCCCCGGGGGCCGTCCACCTGGTCGCGGGCGTCTGTCTCAGAGTGAGGGCCATCCGGCGCGAGGACTCCACGAACCGGCTCGCAGAGCCGCTGGCCTGCGGCTCTGCGCCGGTTCCCCCGCTTCGAGCGCTGGCGGCCTTTCCCGCCTCGGCCGACCCCTCGGCGCCGATCGTCGCGAGCACCGGAGCCCCGGCCCGTCGGCCCGAGGCCAGCACGGCGTGCACGTTGAATGGCCGCTCGGCCCTCGCGGCGGCCGTCGCCAGGATCTCATCGGTGAGGACAGCGAAGCTGGCGAGAGTATGCGCGCGAGGCCCCTTTGGCGTGTGCAGCGACTCCCGAACCTCGAATCGCCCGTTGCGCCGGGCCACGACATACGCCATACCCACTAGTGTACCACTACATCTCCCACTATGCCTGTACCACTACATCTCCCACTATGCCTGTTCCAGAGACTTCGAGGCCTGGCGACGCCGCGAGATCGGCAACTCGCGGCGTCGATGTCACGCAGAACGTCATGGCGCGCGCCGGCGCGCCGCTACTCTTCTTGCCCTTTCTGCTCCCGGTCCTATGAGGGTCGAGCCTTCTAACGAGGGTCGAGGATCACGATCGGGATCCTCCGGCCACTCGCGTTGCTCTGGTAGAGCTCGTATCCGGGGTAGAACGCCACGAACTCCGGCCAGAGGCGATTGCGCTCCTCGTCGGTCGCGACGCGGGCGCAGACTTCACGAACCTCGGAGCCGATCTGAATCGTGGTGTCCGGGTTCGCCTTGAGGTTGTGGAACCACGCGGGATGGGTTGGCTGGCCGGCCTTCGATGCCACCACGGCGATGGCGTCGCCGTCCTCGTGGTACATCAGCGGAGATGTTCGCTTCGCGCCGCTCCTGGCGCCCGTGTGGTCGACCAGGACTATCCGGGCCTCTGGCCAGCCGGGGAGATGCCCGCCGATCCTGCCGCCGGTCCGCCGGTAAAGAGCCACATGGAGCTTCGCTCCGCGTCGCCCAACGTAAATGCCGCGTTTGTTGGCTAACTGTGAACTCGAGGCGGTGAGCTGTCCGAGTAAGGGCATGGGTGCTCTTCTCGGAGGTTAGTCGCCCGAAGTCACCATGCCTGCGAGGCCCCGCAGTGCGGGCACTCCACTGTGGTGCTCACCGAGGCCGCGAACAGATAGACGCATTCACAGGCGTAGGAGGCTTGGTCCGTGGGGCCTCCCGCGTCGCGCACCCGCTGCGCGTCGATCTCGGGCCGCGGTGCGGCGGCGTGGGTTTCCGGTGCGGGGTCGGGCCGGTGTGCACCCCGGGTGCGACGGGGGCGGCGGCGTTCGTCGATCTGATGCCGAAGGCTCGGTCTCATAGCTCTCTGCAGAAGGACCCCCGGCATCTCCCAAGGTTTCGCTGTCCACCGGCGATTCCCTGGCGCTCATTTGAGATACTGGCCGCGATGAACCCCGCTCGCAAGCGCACGGTGCGGCTCGTGGTGGCCCTCAGCGCCGCCGTGGTGCTGGCGAGTGCACTGATCTACACGAGCTTCAACGCCGCCAGCCCCGCGCTCAACCCGAGCCAGCT